>NZ_WMEA01000001.1:1270000-4005088 GCF_021735925.1 Loktanella sp. M215 | reverse complement strand
GCAGGTGCGCCTGCTGGAGGCGGCGCAGGCCGCGCTTGAGGCCGGCAAGCCCGCGCGCACCGTCGACGTCGACCCCGAGGACGCCAAGGCCTGGCGGATGCTGCAGCTGCTGACGACGAAGCCGGTGCTTTACGTCTGCAACGTGGAGGAGGAAGCCTCGGCCACGGGCAACGCCCAGTCCGAGCGGGTGCGCGTTATGGCCGAGGCGGAGGGGAACTCTGCCGTCGTGATCTCGGCCCGGATCGAGGAAGAGATCAGCCAGCTGGATGCGGAAGAGGCGGAGATGTTCCTGTCCGAGATGGGGCTTGCGGAAGCGGGTCTCGATCGGTTGATCCGTGCGGGTTACGCGCTGCTGAAATTGCAGACCTATTTCACCGTGGGGCCGAAGGAAGCGCGGGCCTGGACGATCAACGCG
Organism: Loktanella sp. M215; assembly: GCF_021735925.1. Taxonomy (NCBI): domain Bacteria; kingdom Pseudomonadati; phylum Pseudomonadota; class Alphaproteobacteria; order Rhodobacterales; family Roseobacteraceae; genus Loktanella; species Loktanella sp. M215. The sequence goes on along the minus strand of NZ_WMEA01000001.1, from coordinate 4,004,673 downwards.
GGAACCTCTGCGCCGAAGGCGGCGGGCGTGATCCACGGCGATTTCGAGCGCGGCTTCATCCGGGCCGAAACCATCGGTTACGACGATTTCGTCACACTGGGGGGCGAGCAGCCGGCCAAGGAGGCGGGCAAGATGCGCGCGGAAGGCAAGACCTATACGGTCAAGGATGGCGATGTGCTGCACTTCCTGTTCAATACCTGACGTGCCGGTCGCCGAAGGATTTTGGCGAAAGATCGGTGCGGCACTGACGGCCCGCGTCATCCGTGGCTGATTTCGTGATTGTCGATCTGCCGGTCGGGCGCGGCACGCTGGGCCTGTGTCCGATGCCGGGTATCGCGGGCGATTACGAAGAGGACTTTCGACGGCTGCTGCGCTGGTCGCCCTCGCTGGTCGTCAGCCTGACCGAGCCGGATGAAATGACCGCGCAGGGGGCCACCCTTGGCGTCGATCTGGTCCATGCGCCGCCGGACTGGGCCGAGATGCCGATCAGGGACTACGGGGTGCCCGATGCGGCGGCGACGGCACGCTGGGTCGGGCTTGAATCCCGCGTGACGGCGCAACTTGCGGCGGCCAAGCGCGTGCTTTTTCACTGCAAGGGCGGCTGCGGCCGGTCGGGGATGATCGTGTTGCGCCTGATGGTCCTGCACGGTGAGGCACCGGATGCGGCCCTTGCCCGGCTGCGCGCGGTGCGGCCCTGTGCGGTCGAGACGCGGGCCCAGCTGATCTGGGCCACGCGCTAGCGGCGACGGCTGGGGGGCTTGCCGGACTTGGCCGCGCGTCGCTTGCGGGCGTGGGTGGCGGCGGTGTTTTCGGTGGATTGCGCATCTTCGGCCCGCAGCTTGCGGTACCGCGCGACGCGGGCGGCGTCGATCAGGCCCGCGTCGACGGCGGCCTGCACGGCGCAGCCCGGCTCGCCCTCGTGCAGGCAGTCGCGGAACCGGCAGGCGTCGGTCAGGGCGCTGATTTCGGGGAAGGTCGCGTCGATCCCGGCGGTGACGTCGGCCACGGCGAGCCCGCGCATCCCCGGCGTGTCGATCAGCCAGCCGCCCGTGGGCAGGGCGTGCAGGCTGCGGCGGGTCGTGGTGTGGCGGCCGCGGGCGTCGTCCTCGCGGATGTCCTGCGTCTCGTCGGTGCGGCCGGTCAGGGCGTTGGCCAGCGTCGTCTTGCCGACGCCGGAGGATCCGACCAGCGCCACGGTCCGGCCCGGCCCGCACCAGGGCGAGAGCACCTCTGCCACGTTCCCGCCCTTGGCGTTGATCGCCAGCACCGGCAGGTCGCCAAGGGCCTGCGCCTGCGCGAGGTAATCGGCGGCATCGTCGGTCTGGTCGGCCTTGGTCAGCAGGATGGCGGGGGCGATGTCGGCGTCATGGGCCAGCGCCAGATAGCGTTCAAGGCGGGCCACGTTGAAATCGGCGTTGCAGGACGTGACGATGAACAGGGTGTCGAGGTTCGCCGCGATCAGCTGGCGCTGGCCGGTCCGGTGTTCCGCCCCGCGCTGCAGCAGGCTGCGGCGGTCGAGGCGGCGGACGAGGTGGGCGGCACCTGCGTCACACAGCACCCAGTCGCCGACGGCGAAGGTGCCGGTGGACACGCCGGGATCGGCGACGAGGGTGAGGGGACCGCCCGCGGTAAAGCTCGCCACATTGCGGCGATGGACGCTGGCGATGCGGGCGGGGGTCAGGGCTGCGTCATCGGGGCCGATCTGATCCGCCTCGGCGTCGGACCAGCCCATGGTGGCAAGGGTGTCCGTGGCGTCTGATGACATGGGCAACGCGGGCTGACCCTGACTATCGGGGGAAATAAGGTGAGAGGCTGACAACGACCCAAGCGGGGCTCGTTATGGCTGCTTCCTTCCGGACCTGACCAGGTTGGCGAGGCGCTCGCCCGCGCCAACCTCTCGAAACGTCATATAGCTGCGGTGATCGGCGCGTGCAACCCGGACACGTCACAAAAGGCGATCCGGTAGCTGGCAAAGCCGTCGTCCTGCAGGCCCGCGAACGTGACATGCGGATGATCCGCGAGGGTGTCGCGGGCCTGTGGGCTGGATGTGAAGCGCGCGGTGGTGCCGGGCAGCGGTGCAAAGGTCCAGGGCTGTGGTGCCGAGGCGACCGCGCCCTGCGACCGGTGCAGGGCCTGCATCAGCATCGTGCGCAGGCCGTCGCGCGAGGTGTGGACGATATCCTGCGGCGGCACGGCAATGATCCCGCCGCCGCCGTGCGCGCGGTAACTGCTGGTGGCCACGACGCACAGGGCATCGTCGTCCAGAGCCCGGCCCCGCAGCGTCAGTTCGGTGATCCGGCGGTGCCGCGACGGTGGCGCACCGGGCAGGGCGGGTGGGACCGTCAGGTCGATCCGGTACTGCAGGCCGTGCAGCGTATCGAAGTGATAAGGCGCCATGCGCGGGTTCAGCAGCGCCTGATCGGTGCGCCCGGGGGTCAGCGTGGCAAAGAAGGCGCTGCAGCATTCCAGCCACGCCCGGATTTGCCAGCCCCGGCGCAGCACGGCGCAGATCGGGTTGTCGAAGGGGACGATGGCGGCACAATCCCGCCGCCGTAGCGGTCCCGGCGAGATCGCGATGTAGTTGTCCGGCCCGCCATGACCGCCCGCCCGGAACGGCGCGGTGGTGGCGAGGACCGGCAGACCGGCATGGGGGGTGCCGGCCAGGGCCGCGCTGATCGCCTCGATCTGGACCTGGGCCAGCAGGGGGGCGGTCATGTCGGCGCCGATGGCGGCAAAGTGGCTGGTCAGCGCGACCGGCGTCTGGCCGATCGGTTGGCGCAGCCGGTCCAGCGTCGCCGCATGGGGCAGCGCCAGCCTGTTGTGCAGAAGCCGCGACAGGATGCTGGGCGCCACGGCGGGTTCAGACGGTCTGATGACCTTGCACCGATGGTCAACGACCCGCCACATCGGCCGCGCGGGCTGTGACCCGTCGGCGTCAGGCGCCGCGACCGAGAGGGTCAGGTCGAGGATGCCCACCTCCTTGCCATGTGCGCCGGCCATCATGGCGGGCTTTCCGGCCAGTGTGCCGCGGTGGGGATCGACCTGCGGCATCGGGCCGAAGGCGGTGCCGGGAAAGACCTCGTGCATGTGACCCATCAGCACGACGTCGATCTGCGGCAGCGCGGCCAGTTGCAGGGCGGCATTTTCCGCCGAATCGGCCCCGGCCGCCGGACCGCCGTGGCACAGGGCCACGATCACATCGGCCCCGGCGGCGCGCAGCAGCGGCACCTCTTGGCGGGCCGTTGCGATGATGTCGTCGGTCGTCACCATGCCGTGCAGCCAGGCGGCGCCCCAATCGGCAATCTGCGGCGGCCCGAAACCGATGATCCCGACGCGCAGGTCGCGGGTCTGGCCGTCGGAACAGGCGACCTGACGCGTCACCAGCGTCCAGGGGGCCGCGAAGGGCGCGTTGCCATCGGCCTTGAGGTTGGCCGAGACGACGGGCGCGTGCAGGTCGGCCAGCACGGCGCGCAGATAGGGCAGGCCATAATCGAAGTCATGGTTGCCGAGAGTGACCGCATCGTAGCGAAGGGTATTGAACGCCTGCACCATCGGATGCGGCAGCATGCGGCGGCCGGCGATGTCGTCCGCCAGCGGGGTGCCTTGCAGGAAATCGCCGGTATCGCACAGCACCGACGCCGCGACCTGCTGTCTTGCCGTGGCGATCAGGGGGGCAAGCGCCACGAGCCCCTGCTGCGCATTCGGCCTGTCCAGCAGGTAATCGAACGCCATGAGATGCATGTGCAGATCCGTGGTCTGGATCAGACGCAGGTGGCCCGTGGGCCGAGGAGAGGCAGACACTTCCGTCACGTCATGCAGAAGAAACGACTTCCACGTGATTCGCAACTTGCGGTTGCCGATTGCATCGCCTGAAACGTCAGACATCCAACCAATTGTGCTTTTTCGCGCGGCATGCGAAGTCAGCGCCATGAAAATCGCGGAAACAGTGACATTTGCGGGCGGCGGACTGGATCGGGCCGCGGAGTGGCGCGGCACGGCTGAGGTCCGTCAGGCCGAGGCCGCATCGCAGACGATCCTGTTGTGGCGGGGCAAGCCGCTGCTGGACGCCGACCGTCTGGTCATGGTGCCGCACGACCACCCGATACTGGCGGACGCGGCCCCCGACCGGCTGCTGCTGGGACGCATCAACGGGGCGGCGGTCTTTGCCGCCGACCTGTCGGGCTGGGCACCGCCGATGGACGCGGACGCAGCACTGGACGGATTTCGCGATGCCACGCTGCAGGTGCATCCCGCCCTGCCGGATGGCCCGGTCTTTACAGAGCTGCGCAACGCCATGACGCATCTGTCGCCGCTGGACGCGGAACTGGCCGCGACCGCGCGGGCGCTGTTCATGTGGCACGGCAGCCACCGGTTCTGTGCCAATTGCGGGGCCGCGTCCAAGGCGACACTGGGCGGCTGGCAGCGCGATTGTGCGGCCTGCGGGCGGCACCATTTTCCGCGCACGGACCCGGTCGTCATCATGCTGATCACCAGCGGCAACGCGGTGCTGGTGGGGCGCTCTCCCGGGTGGCCGGAGCGGATGTATTCCCTGCTGGCCGGTTTCGTGGAGCCGGGCGAGACGCTGGAGGCCGCGGTGCGCCGCGAGGTCTTTGAAGAGGCGGGCGTGCGCGTTGGCCCCGTGCGCTATCTGGCGAGCCAGCCCTGGCCGTTTCCCGCGTCCCTGATGTGCGGCATGGCGGGCGAGGCCACAACCCGCGAGATCACCATCGACCCCGTCGAGATCGAGGATGCCCGCTGGGTGACCCGCGAAGAGATGGCCGATGTATTCGCCGGGCAACACCCCGAGATTAACCCCGCCCGTCCGGGCGCCATTGCCCATTTTCTGCTGGAAAACTGGCTGGCGGACAGGCTCGGTTAACCCCCGGGGTCCACAACGGCCGCAGATCCGGACCACCATAAGGCACTTTCAATGAAGTTCAGCGCCCGCGAAGATATCGAAGCGCCCATCGGGCATGTTTTTTCACAAGTGACAGACTTTGCCGGGTTCGAGCGTCAGATCCTGCGCCGGGGTGCCGATGTGCGGCGGATCGATGTGGGCCAGCCGGTGCAGCCGGGATCGTCATGGGACGTGGCCTTTACCTATCGCGGCCGGGAACGCCGGGTGCTGGCCACCATCGCGCGCATGGATGCACCGACGGACCTGACGATCACCATGGCGGCCAACGGGCTGGACGGCATCACCCAGATCGAACTGGTGCCGCTGACGCCACGCCGCACCCGGCTGAGCGTCAGCATTGAGTTGTCGGCCCGTACCCTGTCAGCACGCCTGCTGTTGCAGTCGCTGAAACTGGCCAAGTCGAACCTGTCGAACCGGTTCAAGACGCGGGTCAGCGACCTTGCCAAGGATATCGCCGACAAGCCGTCGCACAGCGCCTAGGTGGCGCGTTCGTGCCGGCGGGGGGCGGCGGGGAAGACGCCCATCAGCTTCAGGTGGTCGGTGAAATAATCCAGCTCGTCCAGGGCAAGCTGCACGTTGCGGTCGTCCGGATGGCCTTCGATTTCCGCATAGAATTGCGTCGCGGTGAAGTTGCCGCCGACCATGTAGCTTTCCAGCTTGGTCATGTTCACGCCGTTCGTGGCGAACCCGCCCATCGCCTTGTAAAGGGCGGCGGGAATGTTGCGCACGCGGAACACGAAGGACGTCACCATCGGGCCGCGGCCGCGGCGGCGCAGGTCCGCCTCGCGCGACATGATGACAAAACGGGTGGTGTTGCGGGCGTGATCCTCGATATGGCGGGCCAGCACGTGCAGGCCGTAGATGTCGGCGGCGAGTTCCGACGCCAGTGCTGCCTGCGTGGGATCGCCCGCTTCGGCCACCTCGCGGGCGGCGCGGGCATTGTCGGTGCTGACGATCCCCTTGATGCCGTGTTCGCGCAAGAACCCCGCACATTGTGGCAGGATGACGACATGGCCGTGGGCCTGTGTGACGTCGCGCACCTTGGCGCCGGGGACGCCCAGTAGGTTGACGTGCACCCGCACGAAGGCCTCGTCCACGATGTGCAGCCCGCTTTCGGGCAGCAGGGAATGGACGTCGGCCACGCGGCCGTAGGTCGAATTCTCGATCGCGATCATGCCCAGTTCGGCATCACCCTTGCGCACGGATTCGATCGTGTCCTCGAAGGTCGAGCAGGGCAGGGGCTCGTGATCGGGGCGTGCCTCGACGCAGGCCTGATGCCCGTAAGCACCCAGTTCGCCCTGAAAGGCGATTTTCGCGGGCATGGTGTTGTCCCCCCAGACACAATGGCAGCATTTGCGACAAACAGGTCGTTTCGTCGCGCCACTATAGCTTGCGCATCCGGGGGGGAAACGGATACTAGGACGCAACTTATCAAAGCGGGGTGGAACGCGACATGTTCGACACAATGACATTAACCAAAGTCGTCGGCGGCGTGTGCGGCACGTTTCTGGTGTTTCTGCTGGGCGGCTGGGCGGCCGAGGTGATCTATGTCGGTGGCGAAAGTCATGCCGAAGGCGAACATGCTGCCTATCTGATCGAAGTGCCCGAAGCCGGTGGTGGCGAAGCGGCCCCCGTCGAGGAAGCCGTGCCCTTTGACGTGGCCTTTGCCGCTGCTGACGCCAGCGCAGGCGAGGCAGTGTTCCGGAACTGCAAGTCCTGCCACGCCCTTGACGGCGCGAACGGTGTCGGCCCGCACCTGAACGGTGTCGTCGGTCGCCCGGTCGACAGCATTGGCGACTACGCCTATTCCGGCGCGCTGGAGCAGGTGGCCGATGTGTGGAGCGAAGAGAACCTTTACAACTTCCTGGCCGGTCCGCAGGATTATGCGCCCGGCACCAAGATGTCGTTCAAGGGTCTGGCCAAGCCGGAAGACCGCGCCAACCTGATCGCCTACCTCGCCACGACGTCGGGCTGAACGGCCCCGCCTTGCGCAAGAATTGAACCGCGCCCCGCACCGGGCGCGGTTTTTCATTGCGCCTGCGACCTATCACGCAGAGATTACATTTTCACAACTTGAACCGCCCCGCCCCGGCGCACTAGCCTGATGCGCAGCCTGACCCCAAGCCGGAGACCCCGATGACCCAGTCCGATCACCGCCCCCGCGCCCTTGCACTGACGGTAGACCGGCCCTGGATCGTGGGGTCGGCACTGCTGATGGGGGCGCTGCTGCTGGCCGGGCAGGCGCATGCGCAGGACGTGATCAAGACCCACGGCTATTCCTACTTCGGCGATCTGAAATACCCCGAAGGCTTTGCGCATCTGGACTACGTCAACCCGGATGCGCCCAAGGGCGGCGAGATTGCCGAATGGTTCCCCGGCACCTTCGACGGGTTCAACCCCTATACCCGCGGCGGCAACACCGCCGTCATGTCGCAGACCCCGTTCGAGGCGATCGTGATGACGACCGCCGATGATCCCACGGCGCTATACTGCTATCTCTGCACGACGATGGAGTATCCGGAGGATCTGTCCTACGTCATCTTCAACCTGCGCGATGACGTGACGTTCAGCGACGGCAGCCCGATGACCGCCGAGGACATCAAGTTCAGCTACGACACCTTCATGGAACAGGGCCTGCCGGAGTTTCTGGCCGCCTTCAAAGGCCAGATCACCGGGGTCGAGGTCATGGACCCGCACCGGATCAAGTTCACCTTCGGCGGCGATGCGCCCCGGCGCGACCGCATCGGTCTGGCCGCGACCTTTCCGCCGTTTTCCAAGGCGGAATGGGAAAAGTCCGGCCGCCGTCTGGACGAGACCTGGCAGACCCCGCCGATGGGCACCGGCCCCTACATGCTGGGGCCGTTCGATTATGGCCGCAGCCTGACCTATGTGCGCAACCCGAATTTCTGGGGGGCCGACCTGCCGATCAACGTGGGCCGCAACAATTTCGACAGCATCCGCATCGAATACTTCGCCGACGGCGACACCGCGTTCGAGGCGTTCAAGGCCGGCGAGTATACCTTCCGCAACGAGAATTCCTCGCTGACATGGGCCACGGGGTATGACTTTCCGGGCGTCCAGAACGGCACCGTGATCAAGACCGAACTGCCAGACGGATCGCTGCCGCGCGCGCAGGCGTTCATCTTCAACCTCAAGGACGCCAAGTTTCAGGACCCGAACGTGCGCGAGGCGATCCGCCTCATGTTCAACTTCGAATGGTCGAACGAAACACTGTTCTACGGCATCTATGACCGCGTGCAGTCGTTCTGGGCCAATACCGAGATGGAGGCGACGGGCGTCCCCAGCCCCGAGGAGGTCGCGATTCTGCAGCCTCTTGTCGACAAGGGGCTGCTGGATGCGTCGATCCTGACCGACGAGGTGGTCACACCGCCCACATCCTCGAACAGTCAGCTGGACCGTGGCAACCTGCGCGCGGCGGGCAAGCTGCTGGATGATGCGGGCTGGGTGCCCGGCAGCGACGGCATCCGACGCAAGGACGGGCAGACGCTGGACGTGGCCTTTCTGGAAAGCAGTCCGGCCTTCGACCGCGTCATCAATCCTTATGTCGAAAACCTCAAGCGGCTGGGCGTCAACGCCAAGCTGGACCGGGTGGACCCCGCGCAGGAGCAGGAGCGCACACGGTCGGGCGACTGGGACATCGTGACCCACAGCTTTTCCATGGCGTTGGAACCGGGGACGGAGCTGAAGCAGTGGTTCGGGTCCGAAACCGCCGAAGACAGTTCGCGCAACCTGATGGGTCTGGCCGATCCGGCGGTTGACAGCCTGATCGACACGGTCGTCGCCGCCGATAGCGCCGACGCCATGCATACGGCGACCCGCGCGCTGGACCGGGTGCTGCGGTCCTATGGCTTCTGGGTGCCGGAATGGTTCAAGCCGACCTTTACCGTCGCCTATTACGACCAGTTCGAACATCCCGCAGAGCTGCCGCCCTATGCACTGGGCGAGACGGATTTCTGGTGGTTCAATGCGGACAAGGCTGCGGCGCTGAAGGCGTCCGGCGCGCTGCGCTGACCTGATGGGCGCCTATATCCTACGCCGCCTGCTGCTGGTGATTCCGACACTTGTCGGGATCATGGTGGTGAACTTTACCCTGACGCAATTCGTCCCCGGCGGACCGATCGAACAGATCATCGCCCAGATGGAAGGCGGCGGTGACGTGTTCGAGGGGATTTCGGGCGGTGGTGGCGGCGAACTCGTGGCGGGCGCCAACAGCGATTACATCGGGTCGCGTGGCCTGCCACCGGGGTTCATCGCGGAGTTGGAAAAGGAATTCGGCTTCGACAAGCCCCCGCTGGAGCGGTTCCTGAACATGATGTGGAACTACGTCCGCTTCGATTTCGGGCAGAGCTACTTCCGGTCGATTTCGGTCTTCGATCTGGTGATGGAAAAGATGCCGGTCTCGATCACGCTGGGGCTGTGGACGACGCTGATCGCCTACGCGATTTCGATCCCGCTGGGCATCCGCAAGGCGGTGCGGGACGGATCGAAGTTCGATACGTGGACCAGCGGCGCGATCATCGTGGGCTACGCGATCCCCGGATTCCTGTTCGCGATCCTGCTGATCGTGCTGTTTGCGGGCGGCAGTTACTGGCGCATCTTCCCGCTGCGGGGCCTGACCTCGACCGACTTCGACCAGCTGTCGACGCTAGACAAGATCGGCGACTATTTCTGGCACATCGCGCTGCCGGTCCTGTCGATGACCATCGCCAGTTTCGCCACGCTGACCCTGCTGACCAAGAACAGCTTTCTGGACGAGATCAAGAAGCAGTATGTGCTGACCGCCAAGGCCAAGGGGCTGGGGGAATCGACGATCCTGTATCGCCACGTGTTCCGCAACGCGATGCTGATCGTGATTTCGGGCTTTCCGGCGCTGTTCATCTCGGTCTTCTTCGGCGGATCGCTGATCATCGAGACGCTGTTCAGCCTCGACGGTCTGGGGCGGCTGGGCTACGAGGCGGCGGTGGCGCGGGATTATCCGGTGGTCTTCGGCACGCTGTTCGCCTTCTCGCTGATGGGCCTTGTCGTCGGCATTCTGACCGACCTGACCTACATGTTCATCGATCCGCGCATCGATTTCGAGGCGAGGGGATAGGCCTGTGACCAATATCGACCCCCATGAAGAGGCCCTGATGGGTGCCGCCCGCAGCCGCGCGCCGTATCTGTCGCCCCTGAACCAGCGCCGCTTGCGCAACTTCAAGCGTAACCGCCGGGCGGTCTGGTCGCTGTGGATTTTCGCGATCCTGTTCGGCCTGTCGCTGTTTGCCGAGTTCATCGCCAACGACCGCCCGCTGCTGGTGGACTACCGCGGCGAATTGCGGATGCCGATCTTCAGCTTCTATTCCGAGGCCGACTATGGCGGCGATTTCCAGACCGAGGCGGGTTACACGGATGTCGAGGTCAAGTGCCTGATCCGCACCGGTGGTCTGGCGGACCTGTGTTTCGACGACCCCGAGGGGACGCTTGCGGCCGCTGATGCGGGCACCATCGACGACCCGAACTTCAGCAAGGGCTGGACGATCTGGCCGCTGATTCCCTACAGCTACAATACCATCGTCGACGTGCCGGGCGTGGCGCCGTCGGCCCCCGATGCCAATAACTGGCTGGGCACCGACGACACCAAGCGCGACGTCGTGGCCCGCGTGATCTACGGCTTCCGCCTGTCGATCGTGTTCACGCTGATCGTGACGGTGGCCTCGTCGTTGATCGGCATCGTCGCAGGCGCGGTGCAGGGCTATTTCGGCGGCTGGGTCGATCTGACGTTTCAGCGCGTGATCGAGGTCTGGTCGGGCATCCCGTCGCTTTACGTCATCATCATCATGTTTGCGATCCTGGGGCGAAGTTTCTGGCTGCTGGTCTTCCTGATCGTGCTCTTTGGCTGGACGTCGCTGGTGGGCCTTGTGCGGGCGGAGTTCCTGCGGGCGCGGAATTTCGAATATGTCCGCGCGGCGCGGGCCCTGGGCGTGCGCGACCGGACGATCATGTTCCGCCACATCATGCCCAACGCCATGGTTGCCACGGTGACGATGCTGCCGTTCCTGATCACCGGGGGCATCTCCACGCTGGCGACGCTCGACTTCCTCGGCTTTGGCCTGCCGTCGTCGGCGCCCAGCTTGGGTGAGTTGACCTTGCAGGCGAAACAGAACCTGCAGGCGCCGTGGTTGGGCTTTACCGCCTTCTTCACCTTCGCGATCATGCTGTCGCTGCTGGTGTTCATTTTCGAAGGGGTCCGCGACGCATTCGACCCCAGAAAGACCTTCTCTTGACCGTCCTCCTCGATGTGCGCGACCTGAACGTCTCTTTCCGGCAGGACGGCGACACGACGCTGGCCGTGCGCGGCGTGTCGTTTCAGGTGATGAAGGGAGAGACCGTGGCACTGGTGGGCGAGAGCGGGTCCGGCAAATCCGTGACCGCCCTGTCCACGGTGCAGTTGCTGGGCGATTCGGCGAACGTCACCGGGTCGATCACCTATGCCGGCACGCAGATGGTCGGCGCGTCCGAGCGCGAGTTGATGCGGGTGCGCGGCAACGACATCAGTTTTATCTTTCAGGAACCGATGACGTCGCTGAACCCGCTGCACACGATCCAGCGGCAATTGGGCGAGAGCATCGAATTGCATCAGGGCCTGCGCGGCGACGCGGTCCGGACCCGCGTGATCGCATTGCTGACGCAAGTCGGCATCCGCGACCCCGAGGACCGACTGGAGGCCTATCCGCACCAGCTGTCCGGCGGGCAGCGGCAGCGGGTGATGATCGCGATGGCGCTGGCGAACGGGCCGGATCTGCTGATCGCGGACGAGCCGACGACCGCGCTGGACGTGACGATTCAGGCGCAAATTCTCGACCTGCTGGCGGACCTCAAGCAATCGTCGGGCCTGTCGATGCTGTTCATCACCCACGACCTGACCATCGTGCGCAAGATCGCGGACCGCGTCTGCGTCATGAAGGACGGGCTGATCGTCGAGACCGGGCCGACCGCCGAGATATTCGCCAAGCCCCAGCATCCCTATACCCAGATGCTGCTGGCCGCCGAATCGGTCGGCAGCCCGGAGCCTGTCGCGGACACAGCCCCGGTCATCGCGGAAACCGAGAATCTGAAGATCTGGTTCCCGATCAAGCGGGGCCTGATGAAACGCACCGTCGGGCACATCAAGGCGGTGAACGACGCCACGCTGTCCGTCAGCGCCGGGGAGACGGTGGGCATCGTCGGCGAATCGGGGTCGGGCAAGACCACGCTGGCGCTGGCGATCATGCGGCTGATCGGATCTGAGGGGCGGATCGTGTTTCAAGGGCAGGACATCCAGGGCCTGAACCAGCGCCAGATGCGGCCCCTGCGGTCCGACATGCAGATCGTGTTTCAGGACCCCTACGGAAGTCTGAGCCCCCGCATGACGGTGGAACAGATCATCGCCGAGGGGCTGACGATCCACAACATCGACCCTGCCCGCAAGAATCGCGACATGGTGGCCGAGATCATGCAGGAGGTCGGGCTGAACCCCGCCCTGATGGACCGCTATCCGCACGAATTTTCCGGCGGGCAGCGCCAGCGGATTGCCATTGCGCGGGCAATGATCCTGCGGCCCAGACTGGTCGTGCTGGACGAGCCAACCAGTGCCCTCGACATGACGGTGCAGGTGCAGATCGTGGACCTGCTGCGGGACCTGCAGCAGCGGCACGGGCTGGCCTATATCTTTATCAGTCATGACCTGAAGGTCGTGCGCGCCATGTCGCACAAGGTCATCGTCATGCGGCAGGGCGACGTGATGGAGGCGGGGACGGCACAGGCGATCTTTGATGCGCCGCAGACCGACTATACCCGCGCCCTGATGGCCGCCGCGTTCGAGGGGCGGGCAGTCTGACCTTAGGCGTGACCCAGTAGCAGCAGGACCAGCGGCAGTGTGGCCGCCGCGGCCAGCGTCTGCGTGGTGATGATGCCCGCCATCAAGGTGCCGTCACCGTTCATCTGCCGCGTCAACACGTAAGCCGTCGTCGCCGTCGGAATGGCCGAGAAGATCACCAGCACCTGCGCCTCGACCCCGTCGAGGCCGAAGGCCACGGCGACACCCGCCGCCAGCAGCGGCATCGCCAGCAGCCGCAGGACGGCGTTGCCGGTCATCGCCGCAAGGTCCAGCCGCATCGCGGCGGGCCGGAGCGCCGCACCGACGCACAAAAGACCCAGCGGCAGGCTGCCCTGCGCCAGCAAGGCCAGAAACCGGTCGATCCCGAACGGCAGCCCGTAGCCCGTCAGTGCGACGGCCAGCCCTGTGAGGCACGCGAGAATCAGCGGATTGCGCATCATGGTGCGCAGCAGGGTGCGCGGCGCGCGGGCGGTCCCGGCCTCGGTCAAGGCCAGAATGGACAGGACGTTCACGACGGGCACGGCCACGGCCAGAAAGACCGCCGCCCGCGCCAGACCGTCGGGGCCGGTCAGGCTCGCCGTGATGGCAAGGCCCAGATAGGTGTTGAACCGCACGACGCCCTGCAACGCGGGGCCGAAGCGGGCAGGGGGCGCGGGCCAGCGCCGCCGCAGCAGGTTCAGCACGAGTGCTGCGATGCAGACGGTCGCGGCCGCCGCACCGCCGAGCCGCAACAGGGCGGGATCGCGGACCGGCGCGTCCTGCAGGCTGGACACCAGCAGGGCGGGGAACAGGATGAAGTAGTTCATCCGCTCTGCCGCGGGCCAGAACCCGGCATCGGGAAAGCCGCGCCGGGCCAGGATATAGCCCACGCAGATCAGCGCGAAGATCGGCCAGATTGTCAGAAAAAGCACGGCATATGACCTGTCATGGGGGTCAGGCGGGGCCCGGTTGCCGGGCCGCCCAAACGAAATCGACGCCACCGGTTGCCCGGCAGCGTCGGAATCGCAGATGGTAAACGATCGTCCAAATCGACCATCCGATTGTCGCGGGTGAGGGGGTTAACCCTCTGACCCGATCATGAAACATGATTGATTGCGGGCCTGCAACCGGCGGCAGGCCAGGTCGGCACCTTCCCGCGTGAGGCCCATGAAGTTCGCGTCGAACCCGCGGGTGTTCTGCGTCACGCGCCGGACGGCACCGTCGAGCGTGCTCATCTCGTTCAGGGCGACGCGCAGCAGCACCTTTTCGGCCTCGTAGCGCGAGTTGTAGCGTCCCACGTTCACGCCCCAGTGCCGCCCGCCGGAGGTCGAGATGCGGGTGACGACCTCGGGGGCTTGCGGCTGTGCGATGGCAGGTGCCGGGGCAGGTGCGGGGACCGTAGAGGCGACTTGAGTCGCCTCTTGCAGGATCGAATTGATCATGTCCGTGTCGACGTCCAGATTGACGGCCACATCGACCGACGGTGCGGCCTGTGTGGGCCGCAGTGCGGGGCGCAGGCTGCGGGTGACGCGACCGGTGACGCGCACGGTCTTGCCAGCGCCGCCGGCGGTGGCGGGGCCTGCGTTCGATGCCATTAAGGCGGCGGCGGCAGGGGCGGGCGCCGGGGCGGCGGCGGGCGGTTCCGGCCGGTTCAGGGGGGCGTTGGCCGGGGCCTTGGCAAAGCCCATGTCCATCAGTTCCTTGATCTTGCCGTTGCGCTGCGCGGTCGAGGTGCCGCCGAAGACGGTCGCGATGATGCGTTCCTGCCCGCGCTGCGCCGAGGCCACGAGGTTGAAGCCTGCGGCGTTGGTAAAGCCGGTCTTGATGCCGTCCGCACCCGGATAGCTGTCAAGGAAGCGCCGGTTCGTGTGACGCACTTGTGCCACGCCCGCATCCGCCGTGCGGCGCGAGAAGAGGTTATAATACTGGGGGAAGTCATAGATCACGTGGCGGCCCAGCACGCTCATGTCGCGGGCGGTGGACAGGTGGCCTTCGGTCGTCAGGCCGTTGGCGTTCTTGAAGGTCGTGTTGGTCATGCCCATCGCGGCGGCGGTGCGGTTCATCCGGGTGGCGAAGGCCTCCTCGGACCCGCCGATCGCTTCGCCGATGGCGGTTGCGGCGTCGTTGGCGGATTTCACGGCGGCGGCGCGCAGCAGGTAGCGCAGTTTGATCTTCTGACCGACCTTCAGACCCAACTTCGACGGCGGCTCGCTGGCGGCGTTGCGGCTGACGGTGACGTCGGTATCCAGCGTGATCTCTCCGCGCTGGATGGCCTGAAAGGCGATGTAGAGGGTCATCATCTTGGTCAGCGAGGCGGGGTGCAGGCGGGTGTCGGCGTTCTGGGCGTAGATCACCTCGCCGGTGCGGGCGTCCATGACGAAGGCGGCATAGGGGGCTGCGAAAGCCACCACCGGCGTCAGGGCGAGCAGAAGGAACAGGGTAACGGCGCGCACATGGCGCGTGTGGGGACGATTTTGCACGTCTCTTGCCTCTTTGTAGGTACTGCCTCGAAGCCCCGGATTTTCCCGGTGACCGCCTTGTTGGAAACACGCTAGCACAGGCAAGATGCGATCGAAAAGCCCTGATTTTCAAAGGCTTTCACTGTGGTCTTTATGCACTGCGTCAAGATGTTGTAGGGGGCCTTGGTGCAATCTACCAGATTCGGTGGGTGACGCTGCGTCCCGTCATGTCAGCGGACGTCTGACGCGGCGCGCGCGCCTGCGACGATCCTGCCCGCGCCCTGCGGCGACAGGGGGTTTTCATGCAGCCCAAAGCGACTATATAGACAGCTTCAACAGACATGTGTGCAGGATCAAAGTCTAGATGCGGACGCGATACGAGCTCATGGCGAGCAGCGATGACGAGGACGGTCAGGACGACATCGGTGTCGTGCTGAAGACCAAGCCGAAGACGAAGCGCCCGCCGCTTTACAAGGTGCTGATCCTGAATGACGATTTCACGC
This sequence comes from Loktanella sp. M215, assembly GCF_021735925.1. Classification (NCBI taxonomy): domain Bacteria; kingdom Pseudomonadati; phylum Pseudomonadota; class Alphaproteobacteria; order Rhodobacterales; family Roseobacteraceae; genus Loktanella; species Loktanella sp. M215. The sequence goes on along the minus strand of NZ_WMEA01000001.1, from coordinate 3,988,938 downwards.
CGATGGAATTCGTCGTCATGGTGCTGGAACGGTTCTTTGGCATGACCCATGCCCAGGCCTTTGACATCATGCTGACGGTCCACAAGAAGGGCGTCGCCGTCGTCGGCGTCTACAGCCACGAGATCGCGGAAACCAAGGTGGCGCAGGTCATGGATTATGCCCAGCGGCACCAGCACCCCCTGCAATGCACGATGGAGAAGGAATAGCGCCGCCCGCGCTGTTCCCGCCTGATGGCCGCAACATCCCGCCTGCACACCGTCCTTGACGACGGCCTTCTGTCCTTGCCCGACGGTCCGGTGACCGTGATGCGTCCCGCTGCCGATTATGATCTGTCGCCGCTGGCGGACCGTGACATCCGGATCGCCCAAGGGTTTGCCCCGGATGCAGAAGCCTTTGCGCAGGCCGGTTACACCGTCACGCAGGATGCGGCTGCGGCGCCCACGATGATCGTCGTGGTGCCCCGCGCCAAGGCGCTGGCGCGGTCAATGATCGCGCAGGCCTGCGCGCTGGGGCAGGTGGTCGTGGTGGACGGGCAGCGGACCGACGGGATCGACAGCCTGTTCAAGGATTGCCGCGACCGGCTGGGCGACCTGCCGTCGCTGCCCAAGGCCAAGGGACGCCTGTTCTGGTTTCCCGCGATCGATGCGCTGGCCGACTGGGCCGCGCCGCCGCCCGCACAGGGCGAGCATGGTTATTTCAACACCGCCGGCGTCTTTTCCGACGGGGCGATCGATAAGGGGTCGGCGTTGCTGGCCGCTGCCTTGCCGGCAAAGCTGCCTGCGCGCATGGCCGACCTTGGCGCGGGCTGGGGGTATCTTTCCAACGCCGTCCTCGCGCGGGACGGAGTGAAATCGTTGGATCTGATCGAGGCAGAGGCGCTGTCGCTGGACTGCGCCCGCCTGAACGTGACCGACGACCGGGCGTCCTTTCACTGGGCCGATGCGCTGAGCTGGACACCGGGCAAGAAATACGACGGCATCGTGATGAATCCGCCGTTCCATACCGGATCGAAAGGCACGCCGTCGCTGGGGCAGGGCTTTATCGCGGCCAGCGCCCGGATGCTTGCGCCGCATGGCAAGCTTTGGATGGTGGCCAACCGGCATCTGCCCTACGAGGCGGCCCTGCGCGACCATTTCCGCAATGTCGACGAGATGCCCGGTGACGGGGCCTACAAGCTGTTCCACGCGACCCGCCCGCTGAAAGCCTGAAAAGAGGTCTGCCATGTCGTTTTCCATCAAGGGTCGCACGGCCATCGTGACCGGGGCCGCCAACGGGCTGGGTCTGGCAGTGGCGCGGCATTTTGTCCGGGCTGGCGCAAATGTCGTCCTTGCCGACATGGACGAGGCCGCGCTGGAGCGTGAGATGACCGAGATGTCCGCCGACGCGGACCACGTGCGGATGTTCACCGGCGACCTGCGGCAGAAACTGTCGATTGCCAACTTGGTGTCCACCACCGTCGATGCCTTCGACACGGTCGACATTCTGGTGAACGCGGCACGGCAGGTGGCCTCGACAGCACCTCTGGACCCTGACGATACCTCGGTCGAGGAGATGCTGATGCAGAACCTGTCGATGCCCCTGCGGCTGAGCCAGGCCATCGCGCGACGGTTCATCAAGCAGGCCGAGGCGGACAGCGACGGCAGCATCGGGTCGATCGTGAACCTGTCGTCCATCGCGGGCCGCCGGGCCAACCCGGACCTGCTGGGCTTTTCCGTCGCGAATGCGGCACTGGACCAGATGACGCGGTCGATGGCCGTGGCGCTGGCGCCGCACCGGATCCGGATGAACGGCGTGTCAGTCGGGTCGGTCCTGTCGGCAAGCCTGATGGGCTGGATGCGCGACAACGACACGGCGCGGGCCGCGATCCTTGATGCGACCCCGATGGGCCGCATCGCCAATGCGGCCGAAATTTGCGATACGGTGCAATACCTTGCATCGGACGCCGCAGGTTTCGTCACCGGGCAGATCGTCACCGTCGATGGCGGCCGGACCCTGCTAGACCCGGCCGCCGTCGCGGCGCACTGACGGCGTCATTCAGGATATTGCGCGCGGCACTGCGCCACGGCGGTCGCGGACTGCCGTTCCAGCACGGCGCGTTTCGCCAGCAACTGATCCAGCGTCTCGCGCTCGATCCGCAGGTTGATCGGGACGGGCTTGGTCACGGTGCGGTAAGCCGGTTCGTCGCAGAAGTCGGGCGACAGGCCGCCCTTGCGGTCGCGCGCGTAGCAGATGTTCGTGTTGGACGTCAGGCGTTGTTCCGTCTCGAGCGCGTAGCCACGGTTGAGGTTGCCCTGCGTCTGGGCGATCAGATAGGTGTTCACGCGCAACGCCTCGGTCACGTTGTTGAGGCACTGCTGCTGCGGGGTGGCGCAGGCGGTCAGCACGGCCAGCGGGGCAAGGGCGAAAAGCAGGCGCATCATCATTCTCCGGACGGGTGGGGCGGTGGGGCTGGCATGGACTTGGCATTCCCCATGCGCCCCCTTTAAGATGATATGCAATAACAGCGGGGCAAGGGCCACATGACAGAAACGATGGACTCTGAAAAGGCGCGCGCCAGCGCCTGGTTCGAAACCCTGCGCGATACGATCCTCGCCGCCTTCGAGGGGATGGAGGACACGCAGACCACCGGCCCCACGGCTGATCTGCCTGCCGGACGGTTCGAGCGGAGTGTCACGCGGCGCACCAGCGACGACGGGTCAGAGGCCGGTGGCGGCGTCATGTCCGTGATGCGCGGCGGGCGCGTGTTCGAAAAGGTGGGCGTCAACACCTCGACCGTGCACGGCGTGCTGGGCGAGGCCGCACAGCGCGCCATGGCCGCCCGCGGCGTGCCGGGCATGGACAGCGATCCGCGGTTCTGGGCGTCCGGTATTTCCTTGGTAGCGCACATGCAGAATCCGCATGCGCCCGCCGTTCACATGAACACCCGGATGTTCTGGACGCCGCACGCCGCGTGGTTCGGCGGCGGGTCCGACCTGAACCCTTGCATCGAATACGACGCGGATACCGCGCATTTCCACGCCCAGCAGCAGGCGCATCTGGATCCGCACGGGGTCGACCTTTACCCCCGGCTGAAGGCCTGGGCGGACGAGTATTTCTATATTCCCCACCGGGGGCGGGCGCGGGGTGTCGGCGGCATCTTCATGGACGATCACGCGACGGGCGACTGGGAGGCCGATTTCAGCCTGACGCAGGATATCGGCCGCGCGTTTCTGCCTGCGTACCTGCCGCTGGTGGAACGCCGCCGGGATACGCCCTGGACCGAGGCGGACAAGGATGTGCAGCTGATCCACCGCGGGCTTTATGCGGAATACAACCTCGTCTACGACCGGGGGACGAAGTTCGGCCTGACCACAGGGCATGACGCCAACGCGGTGCTGATGAGCCTGCCGCCGCTGGCGAAGTGGGTGTGACGCGGGGCGGCAACCGCGCGGGTTGAGGGGGCGGGAGCCTCCGGCGGGAGTATTTGAGGAAAAAGCGAGGATCGGGGCCATTGGTGGCCGCAGGCGCTTCGGGCGGGCGTTTACCTTGTCAGATGAAAGAGCGCTGCGGGGCTGCAGGTGTGTCATGGAACCGTTACCCCACTGTCACGCGGCGGTCATGGCGGCGGCCTAATGCCTGCCACATCGTTAACCTGCCAAAGGCTGAACCATGACCCTGCGCATAACGCTGCTTGCCGCCACCGCCATCGTGTCCGTCCCCGTGCTGGCCGCCGCCGAGATGAACTTTTCGGCGATCCCGGTGCCGACCACCGATGAGATGAAACGGTCGATCCTGTCGAGCGAGACCGTCACCCTTGACGGCGCCGACACCACCATCGGCTATCACGTGCTGGCCCGGTCGGGCGACACCATCGGATCCGGCACATTTGCCCAGCTGGTCGATCAGGACGGCAACCCGATCACGGGTGAGAGCGAATACGGCTCTCCTGATGCGGATTTCACGTCGTTCCTGCCTGTAGGCGACAAGATCTATTCGATCACCCATTTCGAATCTCGCCCTGCCGCGATGTATCTGTCGACCGTGGCGCAGGATGCGGACGGCGCACTGACCTACACCGACACCAAGCCGATCGACTTTTCGTCCGTCGGCGGTCTTTGGGTGCCTTGCGCCGGATCGGTCACGCCTTGGAACACGCATCTGGGATCAGAGGAATATCCCGCCGATGCGCGGGCCCATGCGGAAGCGACCTCGCTCGATCAGATCGACGATTACAACTATGCCATGGTCGCCTATTTCGGTGTCGATCCGGCGACCATGTCGCTGGACGACTATCGCCGTGTCTACAACCCCTACCAGTACGGTTTCCCGGTCGAGGTGACCGTGACGGCCGAGGGCGAGGCGACGCCTGCCAAGCATTATTCGATGGGCCGGATCGCGGTCGAGCTGGCGAATGTGATGCCGGATCAGAAGACCGCCTATATCTCTGACGACGGCACCAACGTCGGCCTGTTCCGCTATGTCGCGGATACCGCGGGCGATCTGTCGGCGGGGCAGCTGTTTGCCGCCAAGTGGACCCAGACCAGCGACGACGGTGCGGGTGCTGCCGATATTTCCTGGGTCGATCTGGGGCACGCCGATGATGCGACGATCCAGAAAGCCATCGACGACAAGGTGGGATTCATGGACATCTTCAACGTCGGCGAGATGGGCGCGGATGGCACCTGCGCGGAAGGGTTCCTGCCCTCTGCCGCCGAAGGCCGGGCGGAGTGCCTGCAGGTCAAGGACGGGATGGAGGCTGTCGCCTCGCGTCTGGAAACCCGCCGCTATGCGTCGATGCTGGGGGCCACGGTCGAGTTCCGCAAGATGGAGGGCAACGTCTATAACCCCGACAACAACAGCCTGTATCTGGCGATGTCAGAGGTCGCCAAGGGCATGACCGACGGCGATGATCTGGACATGGGCAGCAGCAACGACGTGCGCGTGGCCAAGAACCCCTGCGGTGCGGTCTACGAGCTGTCGCTGGACGACACTTTCGTCGCGACCGACATGAAGGCGGTGATCGCGGGTGTGCCCACGACCTACGCCGAAGGCAGCGAGTATGCCGGGAACGAGTGTGACGTGGACGGGATCGCGAACCCCGACAACGTCACCTATATCCCCGGTCAGAAGTTGCTGGTGATCGGTGAAGACACGGGTGCAGGCCACCAGAACGACGTGGTCTGGACGATGAACACGGACACCGGCGATCTGACGCGGATCATGTCGTCGCCCTACGGGTCCGAGATGACCAGTGTGGATTGGTACGCCGATCTGAACGGTCATGCCTACCTGACCGCCGTGATCCAGCACCCCTACGGCGAGAGCGACGAGGACAAGGCCGCTGATGCCGCCGATACCCGCGCCTACGTCGGATACATGGGGCCGTTTCCGGTCGCGATGAAGTAAACGCACATCCGGCGGCCGACCTGCGCCACGTCCCCGAATCGGGGGGGCGTGGCGACTTGCATCCGGGCGATGGTCTGCCGCGGGCAGGGACATGGCTTAGCGGGAGTTGTGGTGTAATTATGCAATTTAAGATTGATTAAATTAATCTGGTTTTATAAACTTGAGGTTGCAGGACAGGGGGTCCTGCCGCTTTGGACCGGACTGCCAACCGGGATACCAAGGCTCAACTTTTGAGAGATTGGATAGCCTGTGTCTGACACTTTGACTGCTTTTGATCCCGACGAATCCGATGCCTTGGCGAAAGCCGCAGCGCGCGACACCTCGACCTATTTTCATCTGCGCGCCTATGATCTGATGACGAACGAGCCGAAGGGCTGGCTGGGGTGCACGCAAGGCGCGGCGGCAAATTACCTGCGCCTTTATGACGACAAGGATGCGGCGTCCTTCGTGAAATACGTGAACGACGGCGATCTGAAATATCTGGCCCGCGATACCACGCCGAACGACCGCTATCTGGGCTGGCGACGAATTCCTATGCGGGCTGGGGCCTGAAAGGTGGCTGGCGGAACCCGATCAAGCTGCATGCCAACGGCAGCATCAGCCTCGACCCTTACGAGGATGCGTCGTTCAAGGACCGGTATCTCTACCTCTACGGCGCATCGGTCTATTCGGACTATCTTTGCTGGTCAGAGGACGCCAACAATTCCAACATCCTGTCCTTCCGTCAGGAATGAACGGGATCGCGTGACCGCAGCCCGCGTGCGGGCCGTGGCAACGGTCAAAGGGGTGCGGTCGGTGCGCGGCCGCACCCGCAGTGCGACGCCGCTGCATGCCGCCGCGCAAAGCTTCGATCAGCGATGCGTGATCCCCTCGATCGCGGGCAGCGGGACCGGTTGCGTGACGCGGGTGACGTCGCGCCGTTCATAAAACGCGTTGCCGCCCGTCGTCACGACGTAATGCATGTTGTCGTAGCCCGCGCGGTAGCTGGCCGCGTGAAAGAACATCGCGTTGCCCGTCAGGGGATGGCGTTCGCCGCGCAGGACCGACCGTGCGGCCTCTTGCACCAGCGGCAGGCCGCGCCCGTTCATCTTGCGTGACATGATGCCGGGGGCGAATTGGTTTTTCTGCGCGACGACTCCGCAGACCGAGTCGGGGTACTGGTCGGACGCGACGCGGTTCATCACCACGCTGCCGACGGCGATCATGCCATCGCGGCTGGACCGGATGGATTCAAAGAACATCGCGCGTTCCATGCAGTCCTGGGCGCTGTGGCGGCTGAACATCCCGCAGCCCGACAGAAGCGCGAGGGCCGTTCCGGCGATGGCAAGGACCCGCAGCCGCATCACCCGCCCGGACGCAGGACGCGGGCCAGAGCGGCCCCCATCTCTCCTGCTGCCGCGAGGCCTGCTGCGGTGCCAGCACGGTCGGCCTCGGGTTTGTGCTGGTTGACCTTCCAGGCCCCCTCCAGTCGGGCGACGGGCATGCGCAGGCCCACGATGCCGCGCTGGAGGCTGGCGATGTAGTCGGACGGGGCATCGGCCACGGCCCAGGGTGTCGCGCGGTCGCCTTCCATCGCGTCGCTGATCCGTGTGACGTGGGCATGCAGCCAGTCGCCGTCCTGCACCGGGGCCAGCATCCCTTGGGCGTGGATCACGATGTAGGTCCAGGTGGGCACGACCTTTCCGGTCTCGGCCTTGGACGGGTAGAACGCGGGCGAGACATAGGCGTGCGGGCCCTGAAAGATCGCGACGGTCGGGCCCGGCGTGCGCCAGTGCGGATTGCCGCGGGCGACATGGGTTTCCAGCACCAGCGCGTCATCGGGACCGGCCAGCAGCATCGGCACATGGGTCACGACGGGGCCGTCATCGGTCTGGGTGACCAATGCGCCGAACATGATGTCGCGCGCCGCTTTCCGCAGCACCGCCACGCGGTCCTCGCGAAAGGCTGCGGGCGCGTACATCAGCCGCCGCGCACCGTGTCGATCATCAGCTGCACGTTGGCGGGGTCCGCCTCTGGTGTGATGCCGTGGCCGAGGTTGAAGATATGCGGGCCGTGCGAGAAGGCATCGACCACGCGCCGCGTTTCGCGCACCAGATCGTCGCCGCCGGTGACCATGTGGGATGATGCAAGGTTGCCCTGCACGCAGCCCCCCGTCTGGACATGCGCCGCGGCCCATTCGGGCGTGACACCGTCATCGAGCGCGATGCACTCTGCCCCGATGGCCTTGTGCAGCCCTTCGTATTTTTCACCGGCACCGCGCGGGAAGGCGATGACGGGCACGTGGGGATATTTCGCCTTCAGCGCCGCCGTGATCTGGCGGGCGGGTTCCACCGCGTATTTGGCGAAGTCTTCGCCCTGCAGCGATCCGGCCCAGCTGTCGAAGATCTTCACGACCTCGGCGCCCGCGTCGATCTGGCGCGACAGGTAGTGGATCGTGCCTTGGGTGATCTTGTCCAGCAGCGCCTCGAAGACCGGGCGGTTTTCGTTCTTCAGCGCGTGCGCGGGGCCTTGGTCCGGCGTGCCGCGTCCGGCAACCATGTAGGTGGCGACGGTCCAGGGCGCCCCTGCAAAGCCGATCAGCGCCGTCTCGCTGGGCAGTTCGCGCGACAGGATCTTGACGGTCTCATAGACCGGCGACAGGACCGCGTCGATCTCGTCCACCGGACCCAGCTTGTCCAACCCTGCCTGATCAGTGATCGTGGACAAGCGCGGGCCTTCGCCGGTGACGAACCACAGGTCGGCCCCCAGCGCCTGCGGCAGCAGCAGGATGTCGGCGAACAGGATCGCCGCATCGAAGCCGTAGCGGCGGATCGGCTGCAGCGTGACCTCGGCGGCGAGGTCCGGATTGTAGCACAGCGACAGGAAATCGCCCGCCTGCGCGCGCGTCGCCTTGTATTCCGGCAGGTAGCGTCCGGCCTGACGCATCATCCAGATCGGCGGTGTGGCAAGGGTCTCACCGGCAAGGGCACGTAGAATGGTCTTCTGGCTCGTCATCGGGCGTCCTTTATGTTGTCAGTTTCGTCGCAATGCGGTGGCCTGTTGTCAACCCGGATTGACACCGCTAACACTTGGCCCATGACGCTGACATTGCCCACACCCGCCGCCGCCTTCAAGATCGGAACCCGAGGGTCGCCCCTTGCCATGGCGCAGGCGAACGAGACGCGCGCCCGTCTGGCGACCGCCTTCGATCTGCCGTTCGAGGCCTTCACCATCGTCATCATCAAGGTGACCGGCGATCAGGTTCTGGACCGCCCGCTGAAGGAAATCGGCGGCAAGGGCCTGTTCACGCGCGAAATCGAAGAGGCCCTGCTGGACGGGTCGATCGACATCGCCGTGCATTCCATGAAAGACATGCCGACGCTGCAACCGGACGGCCTGCTGCTGGACACCTATCTGGAGCGTGAGGACGTGCGCGACGCCTTCGTGTCGCGCCACGCCCGCGGAATCGCCGATCTGGAGCAGGGGGCGACGGTCGGGTCGTCGTCACTGCGCCGCCGCGCGCAGTTGCGTGCGCGCCGTCCCGATCTGAACGTCGTCGAATTCCGCGGCAACGTGCAGACCCGGTTGAAAAAGCTGGACGACGGCGTGGCCGTGGCGACCTTTCTGGCGCAGGCCGGGCTGAACCGTCTGGGGATGGAGGATGTGCCGCATCACGCGATCAGCCCCGACGACATGCTGCCCGCCATCGCGCAGGGTGCCATCGGGATCGAACGCCGGGCCGACGATCACCGCGCCAGCGCCATGTTGGAGGCGATCCACGACACGCCCACCGGTCACCGCCTTGCCGCCGAACGCGCGCTGCTGCTGGCCCTTGACGGGTCGTGCGAGACGCCGATAGCGGGCCTGGCGGAATTGGAAGGCGGCAACCTGCGCCTGCGCGGAGAGATCCTGCGCGAGGATGGCAGCCGCGTGTTGTCCGACGACATGACCGGGCCGATTGCCGACGGGCCGCAGATGGGCCGCGAGATGGCGGCCAAGCTGCTGGACCGGGCAGGGCCGCACTTTTTCGCCTAAGGCTCCAGCGGGGCGTTACGGTCGAGCCACAGGATGGCCACCATCGCGATTGCCATGACGGTCGCGCCGATCACCGCCGCAAGGCCGTAACCGCCCAGTGCCGCGCCGACAGCGAAGACCAGCGCGCCCAGCCCCTGTGCTGCGATCTGTTGCAGCGCCAGCAAGGACGCGCCCGCGCCAGCACGGCTGCCCAGCAGGTCCTGCAGGTACCCGATCGCCAACGCATAGATCATCGCACCCCCCATGCCGTAGGGCAGGCACAGCAGCCACAGCCCCGGCCCGTCCGCCAGCACCGGCAAGAGCGCCATGCCGGCGGCATAGATGAAGACCCCCGCTGCGATGATGTGCAGTCTGCGGAATGACCGCCGCAGCGCGCCGACGGACAGGGTCACCGCGATTTCGATGGCCACGAAGATGGCAAAGAACGCGCCGACGTCGCCCGCGCCGCGCCCCGGCACTGCGTTCAGAAGCAGGCCGATGATAACCCCCGACAGTGCCGCCCCGCTGTGGATCGCGCCGACCAGCCCGACTCGCAGCAGGACGGGGCCGTGGGTCAGTTCCGACAGGGATGCGCGAAAACCAAGGCCGGATTTCACCTCGGTCCAAGGCGCCTGCGCATCGCGGGGCCAGCGCGTCAGGATCAGCACCATCAGCAGGGCACCACTGAGCGCCGTCCAGCCATAGACCGCGATCAGCGGCACACCTGCATCGAACAGCACCCCCCAGATCGCCAGCAGCACGACGAAAGGCAGCGCGAAGGTCGCGCGGATGATCGCCATGATCCCGTCGCGGTCCGCGCGGGGCAGGGGCGCCGTCACCAGCCGCGCCACGGCGAACAACTGCCCGAAGAGCGTGCCCGTCACCGGCAGCAGCAGGACATGCGCCAGCACGAAGGCCGTGGCCGACTGCCCCGCCAGCACCAGCAGCGCGCCAGCGCACATCGTCCCGGCGGCACAAAGCGCCATCGCCCGGCGGCTGGGCCGCTGGTCGGTCAGGATGCCGACCCCGATCGACGCCGTGACCGAGACCATCAGCGACGCCGCGAGGATCAGCGCGTAGCCGTTGTCCGACAGGCCAAACACGGTCACCGCGATCAGCGACTGAAAGGAGCCGACCGAGGCCGCAAAGCCGCCGTGCAGCAGCATCGCCAGCAGCATCAGCCGCAGCGTCGGGTCGCGCAGGGTCAGACGAAAGGCATGGATCATCGCGGGATGGTCTTGCCGGGGTTCAGGATGCCTTTGGGATCGAGTGCCGCCTTGATCGCGCGCATCGCGTCCAGCGCGACCGGATCCTTGCGCCGCGCCATGCTGCCCAGTTTGGACAGGCCGACGCCGTGTTCGGCGCTGAACGATCCGCGCAGGTCCTGCACGACGTCCTCCACCATCTCTCGGATCGCGGCCTTGAGGTCGGCGTCGTCTCGGCTGGGATAGGCGGTGTAATGCACGTTGCCGTCGCCCAGATGCGCCACGGACAGATCCGACGCCGCGGGGTCTAGGGCCAGCAGGCGCCGCCGCGCCTCCTCCAGAAAGGCGGCCACGTCGGTCAGCGCCACGGCGATGTCCGTGTCGACAAAGGGACGGCGGGCAAAGGTGATCTCGGCCGCGGCCTCGCGCCGCGCCCACATCTCGCGGCGCTGCTGCTCCGACCGGGCGGTGATGGCGTCGAGGATCAGTCCCTCGTCCATCATCTGCGCCAGCGTGTCCTCCAGCAGCGCCACGATCGGCACGGTGCCGTCGTCCAGCGGCGTCGCATCGCGGGGGCGGTGGCGCCGACCTCGATCAGGATGTTCACGTCGTGGGCCTGCGCAAAGGGCGGCTTCGCGCCCGCCACAACGGCCAGATGCCCGGCGATATAGGCGGCAGGCATGTATTCGAAGGCCTCGACGGCGCCGCCGGTCGCGGCCTGCACCCGGTGCAGCAGGGTCAGCGCCGCATCCAGAGAAGCTGCCGCGACCATCGCGGTGGCATAGGCGCGGGGTTTCGGAAAGAGCTTCACCGTGGCGGCGGTGATGATGCCCAGCTGCCCCTCGGCCCCGATCAGCAGGTGTTTGAGGTTCAGCCCGCTGTTGTCCTTGTGCAGCCGGCCCATCAGATCCATCACCCGCCCGTCCGCCATCACGGCGGTCATCCCCAGCACCAGATCGCGGGTATTGCCGTAACGCAGCACGTTCGACCCGCCCGCGTTCGTCGACAGCACGCCGCCGATCATGGCAGAGCCGCGCGCGCCGAAGGTCAGCGGAAAGATCAGGTCGTGGTCCGCTGCCGCGTCGTGCAGGCGTTGCAGGACCACGCCGGCCTCGACCTCTGCCGTGCGGGCATTGGGGTCGATGCTGCGGATCGCAGTCATCCGGTCCAGCGACAGGACCAGCGCGCCCTGCGCCGCGGCACCGCCGTTCAACCCGGTGTTCCCCGAGGCGGGGACGACGGGCGTGCCGCTGGCGTGGCAGGCGGCCATGACCGCACTGACCTGCGCCGTGCTGACGGGGCGGGCGACGGCCAGCGGCGCGCTGACATAGGCGCCCGTCCAGTCGCGGCCCCAAGGGGCCATGTCGGCGTCAGTGGTCAGCAGGCCCTGCGGACCCAGTATGTCAAAAAGTGCGGAAAGGATCGTCATGGCCCGGCCTGTCGTTGTTCCGCGGACCCTGACCGGCAGCAGGGCCGGTTGCAAGTCCGCACGTCGATTTCAACGCGCGTCATTCGGCGGCCACGTTCGGCCGACTGTCATCGGATTGCGGCGTCTGTTTGTTTCCAACGCGCCAGAGCACATCTGCGCGTGACGGGCCACGGATCCCGCTACCGCTTGAATTTAGGCGATGACACTCCGTTCGCCCCATGATAGAACGTCAAATGCGTTTCGCTTTGGGCTCTGTGCTTGACCGGCTCTTCCGCTTTTAGACACTTTGCAGATTCGAACGCAGCGTGGACTTTTGCGTAAGCGACTTGAGCAGCTTCAATCCAATCGCTGGTCCCGGCAGCATATATGCTGCGTTGCACAATCGAAAAGAAGTATCCTATTGGCCTATCAAATTGCTTACGTCAGCCTGTCGACAGCGCCGTTGGACGTCACGCGCCTGTCCGATATTCTGACCGTGTCCCAGCTTCACAACACGCACGACGGCATCACAGGTATCCTGATGTATCATGACTTGCTGTTCTTTCAGGTGCTGGAGGGTGAGCGGTCCAGTGTCGAAAGATGCTATGATCGGATCAAGCGTGATCCCCGCCATTCCGGCATATCGTTGATGTGGGAAGGTGATGCCGAAACCCGGTCATTCCCGACCTGGTCGATGGGCTATGTCGGACCGGATGAAATCGGACACCACACGAAACAGAAACTCGCGTCCTTGTCCGATCTTAAAAGCCGCGCAGCGGCGACTGCGCAAAGTGACTGCCTCGCCTTGCAACTTGCACTTCAGGTGTTCGGGAATTTCTCGGGTGTCGACACCTACGGACAATCGCTTTCGCGCTGGGCCCGCGCCGAAACCTGACCGGACGTACGGTTTTTGCGACCTTAGAAAGACGACATGTTTCGCGTCTGAAGATCTGCCTTTGCGTCACGTCAAAAGGGTTTCGTGTCGCAACGGTCCGGTGCCATCGGTCACCACCGCCCGCACCGTGTGGCGGGGCCTGACAGGGGGCGCGCAGCGATGCCAAGCGCGCGCCCCCTGTTTGCCGCTCATCCCTTGTGATGGACCTCTTGCAGGCCGTAGACCGGGGTCGCCAGACCTTCCATCCGGGCCTTCAATTGCAGGGCGAGGTAGAGGGAATAGTGCCGCGACTGGTGCAGGTTGCCGCCGTGAAACCACAGGTGATCCTGATGCGTGGGCTTCCACATGTTGCGCTGCTCGCCCTCCCACGGACCGGGGTCCTTGGTCGTGTCGGACCCCAGTCCCCAGACCTTGCCGACCTTGTCCGCGACCTCTTGGGAAATCAGGTCCGCCGCCCAGCCGTTCATCGAACCGTAGCCCGTGGCCAACACGACAAGGTCCGCGTCCAGCGCGGTGCCGTCGGCCAGAATCACGCCGGTTTCGCTGAATTCCTTCATCTGGCCCTGCACCAGCTTGACCTTGCCGTCGATGATCAACTGGCTGGCGCCGACGTCGATGTAATACCCCGACCCGCGGCGCAGGTACTTCATGAACAGCCCCGACTCGTCGTCGCCGAAATCGAGCTTGAAGCCCGCGTCCTCAAGCCCCTTGTAGAAATCCGCGTCGCGTTCGCGCATCTGGTTATACAGCGGGATCTGAAAGTCGTGCATGATGCGGTAGGGCAGCGACGCAAAGATCATGTCCGCCTTTTCGGTCGTCATGCCCGCGGCCACCGCCTCTTCGCTGTAAAGCGATCCCAGACCGATATCCATCAGCGTGTCGGACCGCACGATATGGGTGGACGACCGCTGTACCATGGTCACGTCGGCGCCGTTTTCCCAAAGTGCCGCACAGATGTCATGGGCCGAATTGTTGGACCCGATCACGACCACCTTCTTGCCCGTCCAGTCATCGGGGCCGTGGTGTTCGGAGGAATGCTGGACCGTGCCCCGGAACTGGTCCTGCCCGGGAAAGGTCGGCATGTTCTTCTTGCCGGACATGCCCGTCGCCAGCACCAGTTGCGTGGGTTTTAGCGTGACCTTTTCGCCGTCGCGATCCACTTCGACGGTCCAGGTTTCGCTCGCCGCGTCATAGCTGGCAGAGGTGACTTCTGACCTTGTCCAGTAGTTCAGCTCCATCACCTTGGTGTACATTTCCAGCCAGTCGCCGATCTTGTCCTTGGGGGCGAAGACCGGCCAGTTTTCGGGAAACTTGATGTAAGGCAGATGGTCGTACCAGACCGGGTCATGCAGGCAGAGCGACTTGTAGCGTTTCCGCCAGCTGTCGCCGGGGCGGTCGTTCTTTTCGATGATGATCGTGGGCACACCCAGCTGCCGCAGCCGCGCGCCAAGGGCGATCCCACCCTGACCGCCGCCGACGATGACGGTATAGGGCTGCGTGTCATAGCCCAGCGTTGCGGCTTCGGCCTCTTGCCGTTCCTTCCAGCTGGTGCGGTTCTTCTCTGCCCCGTGGGCGGCCCCCATCGGGCGGGCATGGCCTTTGGGTTCCTCGAACCCCTTGAGCTCCTGCAACGCCGTCAGCAGGGTCCAGATCTTGCCGTCCTTCAGGCGGATCAGGCCCCAGCCGCGCCCCTGCGCCGTCTGAAACGTGATCCAGGCCGTCGTCACACCGCCGTCTTCGGTCGGGATCTCGCCCTCCTGCAGTTTGAAATTCGACGGTTTCGCCTGCGCCAACTGGCTGTGCAGCATGTCGCGCACACCGTCCGGGCCTTCGACGGTCTTGAGGTTCCAGGTGAAGGCCACGAGATCGCGCCAGTAGCTGTCGCTTTGGAACATCGCCGCTGCGCGGTCCGCGTCACCGGCGGCCAGGGCCGCGCCGAAGTCGTCCAGAAACGTCTGCGTCTGGTCCGCAATGGTTGTATCGAGCATCGTATCTCCTCCCAAAGACATCTGCAGGTTGACCATACGACAGGACGGGCATCTGAAAACCGGTCTTGTGCGCGGCGGGCGATAAATTTCGCTTGAGGCCACAGCACCGGTATCCGGGCGTCGATCCTGATCCATGTCAACGACACTGGCCCCCCGGATCGTCAGACATGGTCGCATCCCGGTCCGGAGTGTCTGCCCGTGCGCGATCAACCTGCCTCTCCGCCCGACTTGGCGACCGGTACCGTGCTTGCGGTGCGCGGGGCCGTGGTCGATGTCGCCTTTGTGGGGCATCTGCCCGCGATCAACGATGCGCTGACGATCGAGCGCGACGCGGGCGGGCTGCTGACGCTGGAGGTGCAAAGCCATCTTGACCCCCAGACCGTGCGCGCCGTGGCCTTTCAGGCGACCGCCGGCCTGTCGCGGGGCACGGCGGTACGCGCGGGCGCTGGGCCTGTCACCGTGCCCGTCGGTCCTGCGATCATGGGGCGCCTGCTGGATGTCGTAGGGCAGGTGCGCGACGACGGCCCGGCGCTGCCTGCGGACACGCCGCGCCGGTCGATCCACGCGGCCCCGCCCGCCCTGCGCAACCAGACCCGCACCACAGAGGTCTTCGCGACCGGCATCAAGGTCATCGACCTGCTGACCCCCATGGCCCAAGGCGGCAAGGCCGCGATGTTCGGCGGCGCGGGTGTCGGCAAGACCGTGCTGGTGATGGAACTGATCCGCGCGATGGTCGAAGGCTACGACGGCATCTCGGTCTTTGCCGGTGTCGGCGAACGCTCGCGCGAGGGGCATGAATTGCTGACAGAGATGCAGGCCTCTGGCGTGCTGGACCAGACGGTGCTGGTCTACGGCCAGATGAATGAACCCCCCGGTGCGCGCTGGCGGGCGCCGATGACGGCGCTGACGATGTCCGAATACTTTCGCGACACGCAGCACCGCAACGTGCTGCTGCTGATGGATAACGTGTTCCGCTTTGTGCAGGCGGGGGCAGAGGTATCGAGCCTGCTGGGCCGCCTGCCGTCGCGCGTGGGCTATCAGCCGACACTGGCGACAGAGGTCGCGGCCCTGCAGGAACGCATCGCGAGCGTCGCCGGGTCGTCGGTCACCGCCATTCAGGCGGTTTACGTGCCCGCCGACGATTTCACCGACCCCGCCGTCACCACGATTTCCAGCCACATGGACTGCGTCATCGTGCTGTCCCGCGCGCAGGCGGCGGAAGGCTTCTATCCCGCCATCGATCCGCTGGCGTCGTCGTCGATGCTGCTTGATCCGCTGGTGGTGGGTGAGGCGCATTACCGCGTGGCCGAGGACGTGCGTCAGGCCTTGGCACGGTTCCGCGAACTGACCGATATCATTTCCCTGCTGGGGGTGGAGGAGCTGGGGCAGGCGGACCGGCAGATCGTCGGTCGCGCGCGGCGGTTGCAGCGGTTCCTGACGCAGCCCTTCATGGTGACAGAAGCCTTTACCGGCCTTCCCGGCGCGCGCGTGACGCTGGCCGACACGCTCGCGGGGTGCCGCGCGATCCTTGACGGCGCGGCGGACGATTGGGATGAAAGCGCGCTTTACATGGTGGGCACGCTGGCGGATGCCGCAGCCAAGAACGCCAAGGCGGCCCCCGCCGAGGCTGCCGCATGAACCTGCGCATCGTCACCCCGCTGACCGTCGTCGTGACCACCGGCATCGACCGCATGACCGCCGAGGATGCCAGCGGCAGCTTTGGCATCCTGCCCGGTCACGCGCCGTTCCTGACGGCGCTCGCGATCTCTGTCGTCTCTTGGACCACCGCAGGGGTGACCTTGTTCTGCGCCGTGCGCGGCGGCGTGCTGAGCGTCGACGGCGATGTTGCCATCGCCACGCCGGAGGCTGTGCCGGGCGACGACCTTGCCACCCTCGACGCCGCCGTGCTGGCCCGCTTTCGCGCCGACGCCGATGCGGAACGGGTGGATCGCAGCGCCGCGACCGCCCTGCAACTGAACGCGATCCGCCGGATGGTCAGCCGCCTGTCCGCCAGCCCCGATACCGGAGAGTTCCGATGACCCCCGATGACGCCCCGGACGACGACCCCCTCGTGCAGCAGGCGCGGCTGCGCCGCGACCGCCACGGGCGCTGGCTGCGGGATGGTCAAGACTCGGTCGGGCGCAGGCTGGCGCAGATCGGTGTGCTGGGCTGGATGATCGTCGCACCCATGCTGGTCGGCCTGTTCGGCGGGCGCTGGCTGGATGCGCGGACGGGCGGTGGGCTGTTCTGGACGGCGCCCGGCCTGATGCTGGGTCTGGGGCTGGGCGGCTGGACCGCATGGGCGTGGATGAACGCGGAATGACCCTCGACACGCTTCCCCTCGCTATCATCCTGCCGGCCTGCTTTGTCGGCGGCGTCGGGCTCGGATACGCCTATTTCCTCGCCCTGCGCGAAACCGCGCGTCTGATCGTGGCGCAGGGGCATCCGCTGATCGGTCTGGCCCTGACCCTTGGCCGCTTGTCGCTGCTGTGCGCCGGATTCTATGTCGCCGTGCTGGCGGGCGGTGCCGCGCTGCTGGCCGCACTGGCCGGGGTGCTTTGCGCCAAGGTCATTCTACTGCGGGCCGCACCATGATCTCGCCGCTCGCCTCGACCGTGCTGTTCCAGATCGGACCGGTGCCGATCACGCAGGCGGTGGTGACGACATGGGGCATCATGGTGCTGCTTGTCGGCTGTGCCTTTGCCCTGACCCGCACCCTGACCGCCACGCCCACCCGCCGCCAGGCCGCGGTGGAGCTGATTGTTGCGACCCTCGACACACAGATCACCGCGACCACCGGCGCCGGCCCCGCGCCCTATCGCGGGTTCATCGGATCGCTTTTCGTCTTCATCCTGATCGCGAACTGGACCTCGCTGATCCCGGGGATGGAGCCGCCGACGGCGCAGCTTGAAACCGACGCGGCGCTTGCGGCGCTGGTGTTCGTGTCCGTCGTCTGGTTCGGTATCCGGGGCGCCGGACCGGTCGGCTATCTGCGGTCCTTCACCCGGCCCAACCCGGTGATGATCCCGCTCAACATCCTGCAAAGCCTGACGCGAGTGTTTTCCATGTTCGTCCGCCTGTTCGGCAACGTGATGAGCGGCGTTTTCGTCATCGGCATCGTGGTGTCGCTGGCGGGACTGCTGGTGCCGATCCCGCTCATGGCGCTCGATCTGCTGACGGGCCTCGTGCAGGCCTACATCTTTTCCGTCCTCGCGATGGTCTTCATCGCGGCCACCATCAAGGACGGCACTCCCCCATCCGAAAAGGACACCTGATGGATTATATTCCCCACGTCAGCATTATCTGCGCGGCGCTCGCCGTCTCTTTCGGCTCCATCGGGCCGGCCCTGGCCGAAGGACGCGCCGTCGCCGCCGCGATGGAGGCGATCGCTCGTCAGCCAGAGGCCGCGAACACGATCTCGCGCACGCTTTTCGTCGGCCTCGCGATGATCGAGACGACGGCGATCTACTGCCTTGTCGTGGCCCTGCTGCTGCTTTTTGCCAACCCGATGCTGACGTGAGCATCAACCTGTGGACGCTGGGGCTGCAGGCGATCAACGTCGCGGTCCTGATGTGGCTGTTGTCGCGCGTCTTCTGGACACCCGTCGCCGCGGCCATCACCGCCCGGCAGGCGACCGTGACGGCGCTCCTGACGGACGCCAAGGCGGCGCAGGCCAAGGCGGACGCGGCGCTGGCCGAGGTCACGCAGACCCGCGCGGGCATCGCCGCGGAACGCACGGCGGCACTGGCCGAGGCCGCGGCGCAGGCCGAGGTGGTGACCAAGGCCGCCGCCGCCAGTGCCCGCACGCAGGCCGAGGCGCTGGTAACGGCTGCTGCCGCGACCGCCGCCGCGAAGGCCGAGACCGACCGGGCGGCCGCAGAAAAGGCCGCGGCAACGCTGGCCGTCGCCATGGCCCGCAAGCTGCTGGCGGGACTGGATACGGAGGTCGTGCAGACGGCCTTCCTCGCGCGTCTGGTGGCGGGCATCGGCGCCATGACGCCGCAGGACCGGGCCGCGCTGGCCGCGACAAAGGGCGGGATCACCCTCGCCAGTCCGGGCGATCTGTCGCCAGAGGCGCGCAAGGCGATCACGCAGACGGTCCACGATGCCTTGGGGGCCAAGCCGGTGCTGCATTTCGTGACCGATCCGGCGCTGATCGCGGGGGGCGAGTTGCGCACCCCGCATTTCACGCTGCACAACAGCTGGCGCGCGGATCTGGACGATATCGAACGGGCGCTGACCGATGCCGCGTGACGCCGCCGCATGGCTGGCCATGGCCGAGGCGCGGCTGGACGCCGTGACCCTCGCCCCCCTCGCCATCCACCGTGGCCGGGTCGAGGAGATCGGCGATGGCGTCGCCATGATATCCGGCCTGCGCAATGTGGGGCTGGACGAGGTGCTGCATTTCGCGGGCGGGCAGACCGGGTTTGCCCGCGTGCTGGACCCCGACCGGATCGGCTGCGTGCTACTGGACGGGACGACCGAGGTGGAGGCGGGCGACGCTGTGACCGGCACGGGCACAGTCGTGGATGTCCCGGTGGGCGCAGCGCTGCTGGGCCGCATCGTCGATCCGCTGGGTCGCCCGCTGGACGGCAAGGGGCCGGTGGCCGCCACCGCCCGGATGCCGATCGAGCGGGCCGCCCCCGCGATCATCGACCGCGATCTGGTGACGGAACCCGTGCAGACCGGTGTGGTGGTGGTCGACACCCTCTTTCCGCTGGGTCGCGGCCAGCGGGAGCTGATCGTGGGCGATCATTCCACCGGCAAGACGACCCTCGCGGTCGATGCGATCCTCGCACAGGCGCACAGCGACATGATCTGCGTCTATGTCGCGGTGGGGCAGAAATCCTCTAGCGTGCGGCGTGCCGTGGCGGCCTTGCAGGCGGGCGGCAATTTCGACCGCTGCATCGTCGTGGTGGCCAGTGCGGCCAGCGCGCCGGGCCTGCAATGGATCGCGCCCTATGCGGCCATGACGATGGCCGAACATTTCCGCGATGCTGGTCAGCACGCGCTGATCGTCTTCGATGATTTGTCCAAACACGCCGCCACCCACCGCGAGATCGCGCTGCTGACGCGGCAAAGTCCGGGGCGAGAGGCCTATCCCGGCGATGTCTTCTACATCCACGCGCGCCTGCTGGAACGGGCGGCGAAACTCTCGCCCGCTTTGGGTGGCGGATCGCTGACCGCGCTGCCGATCGCCGAGACGGTGGCGGGCAACCTGTCCGCCTATATCCCGACGAACCTGATCTCGATCACCGACGGGCAGATCGTGCTGGACGCGGCCCTGTTCCATCAGGGCCAGAAACCCGCTGTCGACGCGGGCCTGTCCGTCAGCCGGGTCGGCGGCAAGACGCAGGCCAAGGTCCTGCGCACGGCCGCGGGCACCCTGCGGCTGGACTACGCCCAGTTTCTGGAGCTGGAGGTCTTTACCCGCTTTGGCGGCATGCCCGATGGCCGCGTGCGCCAGCAGTTGACGCGCGGCGCCCGGATCAGGGAAGCGCTGCGGCAAGGCCAGCACATGCCTTTCCGCCTGGTGGACGAGGTGGCGCTGATGCTGGCGGTCCAGACGGGCCTGCTGGACCCGCTGCCGCTGGACGCGGTCAAGACCTTCCGCACCGGCCTGCCCGCCGCGCTGGACGCGCAGGCCGCACCGGTCGTGCAGGCGATGGACCGGACCGGTCAGCTGGACGGTGCCGCCCGCGCCGCGCTGCTGACGGCGCTTCAGGGTTTTGCGGTAACGCTGACACCCGCGGACCCGGTCACCGACCCATGACCGAACGGCTGGCTGACATCAGCGCCCGGATCGACGGGATTCGCCAGCTGGGGTCGGTGGTGAACGCGATGAAGGGCATCGCCTCGGCCCGCGCCCATGTTGCCCGCGCGCAGGTCGTGGCGGTCGACAGCTATGCCGCCACGCTCGCCACGGCCATGGCGCAGGTGCTGGGGGCAGGGGACCGCACCACCTCGCCCGCCGGCCGCATCGGGCTGCTGGTCTTTGGTGCGGAACAGGGATTTGCCGGGGCGTTCAGCGAACGGGTGCTGGACACCGTCGCGACCGACAACGACGTGCCGGTCTTCCTTGTCGGCACGCGCGGCCTGTCCGTTGCGGCCAGCCGGGGCGTCACGCCCCACTGGCACACCGCCCTGCCATCCCAGTCCACCACGATCCCGAAACGCGCCGAGGCGATCACCGCGGCGGTCCTCGCCGCCGTGGCGCAGGGGCAGATCGACAGCCTCGACGTGATCCACACAAGCTGGGCCGCAGGCCGGGCAGAGGTGGTGCGCCACAGGCTCTTCCCCCTCGATCTGGCGGCGCTGCCGGCGGTCAGCGGTGCCGCGGTCCTGACGCAACTGCCCGCCGCGGCGCTGCGCGACAGCATCGGGCAGGATTACCTGCACGCCCTCATCACCCGGGCCGCCCTGCACGCCTTTGCCGCCGAAAACGAAGCGCGGATGCAGGCGATGACCGCCGCCGGACACCAGATCAGCGAAGAGCTGACGGTCTTTCAGGCCAAACTACGCCGTGTGCGACAAGAGGCGATCACCGCCGAGATCATCGAGCTTGGCACCGGCGCCGCCGCTGCGGGGCAGGCCACATGACGCCGATGGGCCGACATAGGCTGACCTGGATCAAGGCGCGCCTGTCGCCCGGCCCCTAACACGGGGGGCAGGGGACCGCCCGCCGCGTCCCCGTGATGAAGGACCTTTCATGCCCAGTCATGTCAAACAGATCGTGCCGCAGCCCAACACTGACACGCCGCCCGAAGTCGCCGTCCCCCCCAAGCCAGAGACGACCTACCAGGCGCTTGACCGCAAAACCCACGCGCATGTGGCACAGGCGACGCTGGGGCTGGCCCCGTCCGTGCTGGGCGAGGCGTGGATGGACTGGGCCGTCCACATGGCCACGTCCCCCGGCAAGCAGATGGAACTGGCGCAGCAGGCGCTTGCGGACACGCAGGCGTTCTGGACCGGCAGCCTCGGGCTGACACCGGCGACTGTGCCCGATGACCGGCGCTTTGCCTCTGACGCGTGGCGGGTCTATCCGTTCAACGTGCTGGCGCAGACCTATCACCGCAACTGGCAGCTGTGGCAGGATGCGACGACCGGGGTGCATGGCGTGGCGACCCCGCACGAAAACCTGATGGCCTTTACCGCCGGTCTGCTGACCGATGCGGCGGCGCCGTCGAACTTTGCCCTGACCAATCCCGACGTGCTGGCGGCCACGGTGCAGGACCACGGCACCAACATCCTGCAGGGCCTGCGCAACCTGTCCCACGACATCACCCACAAGGGCGAGGTCGCACCCTCTGCCTTCGTGGTGGGGCGCGATCTGGCGGCGACGCCGGGCAAGGTCGTGTTCCGCAACGACTTGATCGAGTTGATCCAGTATGCGCCGACGACCGACACCGTGCGGCCCGAACCGATCCTGATCGTGCCGGCGTGGATCATGAAATACTACATCCTCGATCTGTCGCGGCAGAACTCGCTGGTCGGATTCCTCGTCGCACAGGGCTTCACCGTCTTCATCGTCTCGTGGAAGAACCCCGACGCCAGCGACCGCGACCGGAGCATGGAGGATTACCGCAAGCTGGGTGTCATGGCCGCCCTCGACGCGGTCGAAGCGATCACGTCAGCCCCAAAGGTCCATGCGGTCGGCTACTGCCTTGGCGGCACGCTGCTGGCCATCGCCGCCGCCGCCATGGGCCGCGACAAGGACGACCGCCTGGCCAGCGTCACGCTGCTGGCGGCACAGGTCGATTTCACCGAGGCCGGTCCGCTGAAGCTGTTCATCAACGAGGCCGAGGTCACCCTGATCGAGGACATCATGGATGCTCAGGGGTTCCTGACCTCTGACCAGATGGCCGGAGCCTTTGCCCTGCTGCATGCCCGCGACCGGATCTGGGCGCCGATCATCCGCGACTACATGCTGGGTCAGCGGGGCGATGCCTTTGATCTGATGGCCTGGAACGCGGATGCCACAAGGATGCCCGCGCGGATGCACGCGGAATACCTGCGCCAGTTGTTCCTGCACAACGATCTGGCCGAGGGGCATTACCGGGTCGGCGGCAAGGCGGTGGCGCTGACCGACATCGCGGCGCCGATCTTTGCCGTGGGGACCGAAGACGACCACGTCGCCCCCTGGCAGTCGGTCTACAAGCTGCACCTGTTCGCCGATACGGACGTGACCTTCGTGCTGACCAGCGGCGGGCACAACGCGGGCATCGTGTCCGAACCCGGCCATCATGACCGCCATTTCCGCAGCGCCTGCACGCCCGAACGTGGCGCCTTTCGTGATCCGGCCGCGTGGCTGGAGGCGAATGCAGCACAGGACGGATCGTGGTGGCCCGTGCTGACGGACTGGCTGCAGGCGCGGTCCGGTCCAGAGGTCGCGCCACCGCCGATGGGCAAGCCCGATGGGCGTTATGCGGTCAGGGGTGACGCCCCCGGCACCTATGTGATGCAGCGATGACCGCGCTGGACGGCAAGGTGGCCCTTGTGATCGGCGTGGCCAATACCCATTCCATCGCCGCCGGTTGCGCGCAGGCCATGGCGGACGCAGGCGCCGACATCGTGATGACCTACATCGACGCCACTGCAAAACCTTACGTCCAGCCCGTGGCAGAGGCGGTGGGTGCCAAGCTGCTGCTGCCGCTGGACGTGGAAAAACCCGGACAGATGGAAGCCGTCTTTGCCGCGGTCAAGGCGCGCTGGGGGCGGCTTGATATCCTCGTGCATTCCATCGCCTTTTGCGGTGCGCCGGACCTGCACGGTCGCGTCACCGATTGCAGCGCCGCGGGCTTCGCGCAGGCGATGGACATCTCCGTCCACTCGCTGATCCGTGCCGCCCGGCTGGCGGAGCCGCTGATGCACGCCGGCGGCACGATCCTGACGATGACCTATTACGGCGGAGAGAAGGTGGTGGACGACTACAACATCATGGGCCCGGTCAAGGCCGCGCTGGAGGCGGTCGTGCGCGATCTGGCCGTTGAACTCGGGCCGCAGCAGATCCGCGTCAACGCCCTGTCGCCGGGGCCGCTGCGCACCCGCGCCGGGTCCGGCATCGCGCATTTCGATGCGCTGATCGACGCCGCCCGCGACCGCGCGCCGGAACAGGCGCTGGTGACGATCCGCGATGTCGGAGAGGTCGCCGCGATGCTGGCCAGCGACGGCGCGCGCTGCGTGACGGGAGAGGTCGTTCATGTCGACGGAGGTCTGCATGTCCGCGCCTGACCCCCTGATCACCCCCGCCTTCATCGAGAACCGCACCTACGCCGAACTTGCCGTGGGCGACACGGCAGAGTCGGTGCGGACCCTGACGCCCCGCGACATCTCCTTGTTTGCGGTGATGTCCGGCGACGTGAACCCGGCACATGTCGATGCGGATTATGCGGCGACCGACATGTTCCACGGCATCATCGCCCACGGCATGTGGGGGGCGGCGCTGATCAGCGCTGTGCTGGGGACACAACTGCCCGGTCCCGGCACGATCTTTCTGGACCAGAGCCTGTCGTTCAAGGCCCCCGTCGCCTTGGGCGACACGATCACGACGCGGGTCACCGTGACCGAAAAGCTGAAGAAGGGCCGTGTCACGCTTGCCTGTTCCTGCGTCAATCAGGACGGCGTGACGGTCATCGACGGCGTGGCCCGCGTCATCGCGCCGTCGGACCAGGTCCACCGCCCCCGGATCGTGCTGCCAGAGGTCGCGCTGCACGCACCCGCCGCGCAATACGCGCGGCTGATCGCCATGACGACGGACCTGACCCCGGTGCGGACCGCCGTGGTGCATCCCTGCGATGAACTCTCCCTGATCGGTGCCCTCGACGCGGGTGCGCGCGGTATCATCGTGCCGGTGCTGGTCGGGCCCGCGGCGCGGATCGTGGCCACGGCCAAATCCGCAGGGCGCAGCCTGAAGGGGGTCGAGGTCATCGACACCCCCCACAGCCACGCCGCCGCCGCGATGGCCGTGTCCCTTGCCCGCGCGGGAAAGGTCGCGGCCCTGATGAAAGGCGCGCTGCATACGGAAGAGCTGATGGAGGCCGTCGTCGACGCCACGCTCGGCCTGCGGACCGACCGGCGGATGAGCCATGTCTATGTCCTTGACGTGCCGACCTATCCCAGACCGCTGTTGATCACGGATGCGGCAATCAACGTGGCACCGGATCTGGGGGCCAAACGGGACATCGTGCAGAACGCGATCGACCTTGCACTGGCGCTGGGCACGGTGCTGCCCAAGGTCGCGATCCTTGCGGCGGTGGAAACCGTGAACCCGCGCATGATCTCGACCCTTGATGCGGCGGCGCTGTGCAAGATGGCCGACCGGGGGCAGATCACCGGCGGCGTGCTGGACGGGCCGCTGGCCTTTGACAACGCAATCTCGCCTGCCGCGGCGGCGGCCAAGGGGATCGTGTCGCCGGTCGCGGGGCAGGCGGATATCCTTGTCGCACCGGACCTTGAATCCGCGAACATGATGGCCAAGCAGTTGATCTATCTGGCGGCGGCGGATGCGGCGGGGCTGGTGATGGGGGCGGCTGTGCCGATCATCCTGACCAGTCGCGCCGACAGCGCATGGGCGCGGCTGGCGTCCTGCGCGCTGGCCCGGCTGGTGATCGGATGACCGACGCGATCCTGACCCTTAACGCCGGGTCCAGCAGCCTGAAGTTCGCGCTGTTCCCCATCGCCGACGACTTTCCCGCCCTGATGCGCGGCAAGATCGCGGGCATCGGCACGGCGGCGCAGTTTGCGGCGCGCGACCACGGCGGCGCGCCCGTCACGCAACCGATGGCCGTCGCCCCGGACGCGCAGCATGACGCGCTGATCCCCGATCTGCTGCGCTGGCTGGGGCGGCAACTGCCCGATGTGACCATCGTCGCCGTCGGGCACCGCGTCGTCCACGGCGGTCGCACGCTGAAGGGGCCGGCGCGCATCACCGCAGCCCTGCTGCGCACCCTGACCGACCTCGTGCCACTGGCCCCGTTGCACCAGCCGCACAACCTGGCCGCCATCCGCCGGGTCGCGACCCTGCTGCCGGAGGTGACGCAGGTGGCCTGCTGCGATACCAGCTTTCACCGCACGCAGGACCGGCTGGCGCAGCTTTTCGCCTTGCCGCGCGACCTGACCGACAGCGGTATCATCCGCTACGGCTTTCACGGGCTGTCCTATGATTACATCGCGGGCGTCCTGCCCGAGCATAGCGACCGCGCCGCGGGACGCGTGATCGTGGCGCATCTGGGGGCAGGGGCCAGCATCTGCGCCCTGCACAAGGGGGCCAGCGTGGCGACCAGCATGGGGTTCACCGCGCTGGACGGGCTGATGATGGGGCAGCGTTGCGGCACCATCGACCCCGGCGTGTTGCTTTACCTGATGGACCAGCGCGCCATGACCGTGCAGCAGCTCTCGACCTTGCTTTACACCCGGTCGGGCCTGCTGGGGGTGTCGGGCCTCAGCCCTGACATGGCCGTGCTTCTGGCGAGCGCTGTCCCCGCAGCCAAGGAGGCGATTGCTCTGTTCTGTTTCCGAGCCGCGACCGAACTGGCGGCGCTGGCCACGGCGAACGGCGGGCTTGATGCCATCGTCTTTACCGCCGGGATCGGCGAACGCTCTTCTGTCGTGCGCGCGGCGATCTGCGACCGGCTGGCGTGGCTCGGCGTCATCCTCGACCCCGACGCGAACGCCGCCGATGCGATCCGCATCTCGGCCGATACCTCTGCCATCGACGTGCTGGTCATCCCGACGGACGAGGAATCCGTCATCGCCGAGGCCACCCGCCGCTGGGCCTGATCCCGCTGATCCGTGCCAAAAGCTGATCCGTATCAATATTGACCGGGACAATGTGGTCTAAAAGTCTTCCATCGACAACCGGCGGCCCGCTGCAGTCCGGCCTGATCACGCAGACCGCCGACAGCGATGACTGGCCCGGCACCGCCTCGCGATTATCGTGCAAAAGGAGATTTTCATGACCACCGATCACGCTCTGAAGTCTGGTGGTCTGGCCGAGCTGGACTGGGAACCCAGTGTCAACGCCGATCCTGTCGGTGTCACCACCGCCGACGGCGTCGTCACCGATATCCAGGTCAGCTGACACCATGGCTGCCCCGTATCCTCGGGGCGGCCCACCACACCGGGGGACTAGGCATGAACGCTGCGATGACGCTGGACGATCAACACTTTGCGGCTTGCAACACCTGCGACCGCCTGACCGAGGCCGACCACAGGATCGCCAACCATCTGGCCATGCTGTCCGGCTATGCCCGCCTGAAATCCCGGGCGATGGTCAAGCAGGGCAAGGGTCTGACCGCGCGGGATGCGCTGCTTTTGATCAATGCGGTCGATGTCCAGATCAACGCGGTGGCGGATCTGCACCGCATGCTGGCGGGGCACGGATCGCGCGGTCCGGTGGATCTGCCGGCCTACCTGGGGTCTGTCTGCACGGCGCTGCAGTCGGTGGGCGGCGACGACCTGACGATCCGGCGCGCGTTCCGGCCGGGCTGTGCGCTGTCGTCGGACCACCTGCTGCCGGTCACGCAGATCGTGACAGAGGTGATGACGAACGCGATCAAGCACGCCCGCGACAGCGCGGGCAAGGTGGCCCTGCTGGTGTCTTGCCGCCCCTTGGCGGATGCGATGATCGAGGTATCGGTCCGCGATTACGGGCCGGGACTGGCCCCCAATTCAGCCCCGAAGGCCGGGCAGGGTCTGGGCCTGCGGATCGTCGAACGTCTGCTGGCGCAGGTTGGCGGCACCGCGGCCTATCTTTCGGACCCGGCGGGTCTGACCGTCCGGCTGACGGTGCCCGCGCAGCGTCAGACGGCGTGACCGGTCACCCGATCATCCCGCGGCTGCGACTAGCGCAGCAGTGGCCCGTCCTGATCAAGATAGTCGAAATCGAACTCCGCCAGATCGACCAGACCGTCGAAATCAAGGATCTCGACCTGTCCCCTGTGGAAGGTCAGCAACCGGCTTTCGCGCAACTCGCGCAGGACGCGGTTGATGTGGACGGCACTCAGCCCCAGTGCGTCGGCCAGATGGTATTGCGTCAGCGGGCAGGCGAAACCTTCGCGCGTGGCATGGCCGACAAGGACAAGCCGGGCGTTCAGCTCCAGCAGCAGATGCGCCGTGCGTTCCAGCGCATTGCGCCGCCCGATGCCCACAAGGTGTTCGACGACCATCGCCTCGTCCCGCGACGCGGCCCAGAGCACGGCGGTCGCAAGGCGCGGCGTTTCGGCAAAGGCATGCAGCAACTCGCTGCTCAGCACCTCGGAGGCTTCGACCGGGGTGATCGGTTCGATGTTATGGTCAGCGGTGCGGAACAGGACGGACCGCAGCCCCAGAAAATCGCCCGGAATCTGGAAATCCACGATCTGCCGTGTGCCGTCGCGCAGCAGCTTGTACGAACAGACCCAGCCCTCGGCCAGAATATACGCGGCAGAGCGGAGCTGCCCCTGATGCACCAGATCGCGCCCGGCCACAAATGACCGCCTGCGCTGGTGCAAGCCGTCGAGGATGTCCAGCTCGGCCTCGTTCAACGCGACGAAATTGCCCAATTTGCGGGTCAGCGGACTGTGATGGCTGTACATCGGCATTCTTTCGGTTCCGGTCGCGGCGTGCCCGGACAGGTTACATCGTATTTAGCGGCAAGTCTGAAGGACGATCCTGATGTCGATCAGTCCATATTCGTATCATTCTGTCAGTGTTGTGAGCGGCCTGACCGGACGGGCCGGAAACCGGAAGGCCCTGCCCATGTCAAACGCAACACAATCGCAAGATGTCGAATCAGCCCCGCTGTTCAGCGCAAGGGTGACCGCTGCCGCCGCGCTGTCGATTTGTGAATCGCTGATGCTGGCGCTGAACGACCGCAACATCCTGCCAGAACACGAAATCGTAGGTGTCCTGCGCGACGCGGCCGCGGCCCACAGCAACCATCCCGACGCCACCGAGGACTCGGCCTTTCACGTCGAAGTCGCGAGCCTGATCAACCGGATCATCCGTGGCGGCAATTCGGTGCGCCGCGATGATGCGCCGTCCGGTCGGACCTGAGCCTTCGTGACCTGCCGGGCCGGGATCATGCCCCGGTCGTATCGGTTCCCGACAGACAGTCCGCGACGATCCCGGGCAGGGCGTCGAAGCTGGAGAACGCTGTCCGGTGCGGCAGGGCGTCGATGGTGCTCTTGCGATAGCCTTCGGTGAACAACAGGAACGGCACCTGCGCGCGCACCGCCGTTTCCGCATCCACGTCGCTGTCGCCCACGTAAAGGCGCGGGCCGTCCGGCAGCGCCGTGAAGGCGGCGTGCAGGGGCGAGGGGTCGGGCTTGTGGACGGGCAGGCTGTCGCCGCCCCAGACGGTTGCAAAGAATGGCGTCAGATCGAAGTGATCCAGCACCCGGCGGGTGGGGGCCAGCGGCTTGTTGGTGCAGATGCCAAGGCTATGGCCCGCGTCGCGCAGGGCTGTCAGCGCCGCCACGACGCCCGGATAGACCTGCGTCAGCGCCACCGCACCGTCATAGCGCGCCATGAAGGCCGCCAGCAGGCGGTCCTGATCGCTGTCAGGCATGTCCCGCGCCGCGCGCATCCGCTGCACGAAGACGGCGGTCCCGTCGCCGATGAAATCCTGCGTCTGCGTCATGGTCAGGGGCGCTAGCCCCTCGTCCGCCAGCACGGTATTGGCGACACCGTGGATATCGGGCGCGCTGTCGATCAGCGTGCCATCAAGGTCGAAGACGATCCGGGCCATCAGCTGTTCCTTGTCATTTTGAAGTGCATCGACGGCATGCGCCCTGCCACTGCCATCGCGCGGCTGGACGAAAGGACGGCCATGCCCTCAGCCCCGCACGGCGGCGCGAATCGCGCGCATGTTCTCGCCGTAGACCTGTGCCGCGTCTACGGACCCGCCCCGGAACACGGCGGATCCTGCGACCAATACGTCGGCGCCGGCGGCCACCACCAGCGGCGCCGTGACGGGATCGACGCCGCCGTCCACCTGAATGTGGACCTCTCGGTCGCCGATCATGTCACGCACACGGGCGATCTTGGCGGTCATGTCGATGAACTTCTGCCCACCGAAACCGGGGTTGACGGTCATCACCAGCACCATGTCGGCCACGTCCATCAGCTCTGCCACGGCTTCTGCCGGGGTGCCGGGGTTCAGGGCCACGCCCGCCTTCATCCCCGCCGCGCGGATCGCCTGCAGGGTGCGGTGAATATGCGGCCCGGCCTCGACATGGGCGGTCAGCATGTCGGCGCCCGCCTCGGCGTAGGCATCGATATAGGCATCGACCGGAGAGATCATCAGATGCACGTCCATGAACGTGGTCACGTGGCGGCGGAACGCCTTCACCGCAGGCGGGCCGAACGTCAGGTTCGGTACGAAATGTCCGTCCATCACGTCCACATGCACCCAGTCGGCGCCCTGATCCTCGATCGCGCGAATCTCGCGGCCAAAGTCGGCAAAGTCGGCGGACAGGATCGACGGCGCGATCTTGAGGCTGCGGTCGAAGGTCATCGGGCTTTCTCCTTGATCCGGCCCGCGCGGCGCGCGGTCCCACGCGCGTCATAGCGCGGGCCGTGCGGGGATTCCAACGCCTTCGTGACGACGCCCGTCGCCGGTCAGTAGTAGGCCAGCGCCGGAAACAGGATCAGCAAACCGACAGCCAGCGCCTGCAACCCGATGAACGGCAGCAGCGCGCGAAAGATCTCGCCCAGTGAAATGTCGGGCGGGGCCACGGACTTGAGGTAGAAGGCCGCAGGACCGAAGGGCGGCGACAGGAAGCTCATCTGCATGTTCATGCAGAACACCACCCCGAACCAGACCGGATCGTAGCCAAGGCTGACGATGATCGGCACGAAGACCGGCATGGTCAGCAGGGCGATGCCCACCCAGTCGAGGAACATGCCCAGCACGAAGAGGATCACCATCATGAAGAGCAGGATCAGGACCGGGTTGTCGGAAATGCCGGTGATCAGTTCCGTGACGAAATGGATGCCGCCCATCAGGTTGAACACGCCGACCAGCGCCGTGGCGCCGATACCGATCCAGACGATCATGCCCACGGTCTGCAGCGTCTGAAGGGCTGCGTCGATCATCATCCGAAAGGAAAACTCGCCGCGCACCATGGTCGACAGGGTGACGCCTATGACGCCCACGGCTGATGCCTCGGTCACGCTGGCGATACCGCCATAGATCGACCCCAGAACGCCCACGACCACCAGCATCGGCAGCACCAGCCCCTTGGCCAGCCGCAGCTTCTCGGTCCTGTCGACGCCGCTGAGATCGCCCAGCGGGGCCATGTCGGGGTTCATGCGGGTGCGAATCAGGACATAGGCCACATAGAACGCCGCCAGCATCGCGCCGGGGATGAAGGCCGCCGTGAACAGGTCCCCGATCGAGACGTTGGCCGTCAGGCCATAGATGATCAGCACGATCGACGGCGGGATCATCGTGCCCAGCGCACCACCCGCGCAGACCACGCCGATGGCCAGTTTGCGGTCGTAACCCAGCCGCAGCATCTGGGGCAGGGCGATCAGGCCCAGCAGCACGATCTCTCCACCGATGATGCCCGACATCGCTGCAAGGATCACGGCGACAAAGATCGTCTGCACCGCCACGCCGCCGCGCATCCGGCCCGCGAAGAGCTTCATCGCATCAAAGAGGTCGCGCGCGATGCCTGACCGGTCGAGGATCGCGGCCATCAGCACGAACATCGGCACCGACACGAAGACGAAGCTGGAAACAAAGGAATAGATCCGCGAGGTGATCAGCGGCACCGCGGACGGGCCGAACCAGCCCAGCACGAAGAACAGTGCCACCAGCAGGGTGACATAGGCCAGCGGGATGCCGGTCACGAGCAGGAACAGCAGCATCGCGAACATCAGGCCGGTGCCGGCCTCGATCCCGAGGCTCTGGAGGGATCCGAAAAATTCCATCAGCGCGGCTTTCTGGCGTAGTTGTAGGCAAGGATGAGGAACTGAACTGTCATGATCGCCATGACCACCATCAGCATGATCTTGATGACGCCGGGATAGACCGGGTCCCAAGCGCTGCCGGAGCGTTCCAGCCGGATCGCCCCGTCTGGTGCAAAGGCCGACCGCTGCACCATCAGCCAGGACGCCCAGGTAAAGAACCCGGTGCAAATGGCACAGATCAGGGAAATCACGACATCCAGCGCCCGCCGCATCCCCGGCGGTGCGATGTCATAGAGCAGCACGACGCGGATGTGCCGGTCCTTGGCCGTGCAATAAAGCCCGCCAAAGATGAAGGCCGCACCGCAGAGGAACACCGTCGTCTCGTGCGCCCAGATCGTCGGGGCGTTGAAGACGTAGCGCAGCAGCACCTCTTGGATCAGGATCAGCATGGATACCAGCAGGCCCACGGCAAAGACCAGCCCTAGCCGGTCGATGACGCGGCCCAGCCAGCCCGCCTCGGGGATCGCGACATGGTTTTCGTGCAGAACCTCTGGAATGGCATCATGCTTGGCCATGGCGGTCTCCTTTCTGTGGCGGTGGGGTGCAAGGGGGGACGGGACGGCGCGTGCCGTCCCGTCCGGTCGGTGTTACTGCTGCAGCATGCCTTTTTCGGACAGGTAACCGGTCAGCGTTTCATAGACCTTCTTCGCGTTGTCCGACCGGTCGGCCAGCGCCGCCCACTGGTCGACGGCAATGGTGCGGAACTTGGCGCGCTCTTCGTCGGACCAGTCGTGCACGGTGATCTTGCCACCGGCCTTGGCCTCGGCCACTGCGGCCTCGTCACGCTCCTTCAGGGTCGCGACCTGCGTCTGGGCGAACTGCGTGACGGATTCCTTCATCGCCGTCTGGATATCCTCCGGCAGGCCGTTCCACTTGTCGAGGTTCATCGAAATCTCGACCAGCGGCATCGAGTGGAAGCCCGGATAGACCGGATGCGGCGCGATGTCGTTCAGACCCTGCGCCTGATTGGTCGAAAAGACCGAATAGTCAGCCGCGTCGATGACGTGCTTGTCGAGGGACGTGAACACCTCGGATCCCGGCAGGTTGACCGGCGAGGCGCCCGCGGCGGCAAAGACCTGCTGCACGAGGCCTTCTGGCGCGCGCATCTTCAGCCCCTTGAGGTCGTCGACACCCTCCAGCGGCACGCTGGACACGAAGGCTTCCAGCCCCGGTGTCGTCGCACCGATGAATTGCAGGCCGTAGGGGTTTTCCAGTTCGTTCATCAGCGCGGCGCCGCCGCCGTCCGCCATGAAGTCGAACATCTGCTGCGGGTCGGACCAGGCGCCGACCGGGTTGGCGATCAGGCCGAAGGCCGGGTCGCGGCCTGCGAAATAGGAAACGTCGGTGATGTGACCGTCGAGGATGCCGGCGGCGATGGCATCCTGCGTCTCGTTATGGGCGACGATGGAATCGACGGGCAGCAGTTCGATGGCGACGCGGCCGTCGGTCATTTCGGACACCAGTTCGGTCCAGCCCTGCTGCAACTCGAAATTCGGGTTGCCGGCGGGATCGGACGACTGGAACCGGAAGCTGAAGTCCTGCGCCATGGCGGGTGCCGCAAGGGCCAGGGCCGAGACCGTGGCCAGGGTGTATGTGGTAAAGCGTGTCATTGTATCCTCCTGTGAATGACGGCGGGTTCAGTCCTTGGCCGGTGCTGGAATCAGCGCGCGGTCAAGGTGTCGGGTGATGAAATCGGTGGCCTGCGCCACGATGGCGTCAGGCGTATCAAAGGCGGGCAGGATGCAGGCCAACTCGTCGGCCGCGGGCGGTTCCAGCGTGTCGAGCTGACTTTGCACCAGCGACGGCGGCATGTAGTGATCCTGCCGGGCCGCGACGCGCGCCTTCAGCAGGTCGCCGTCGGCGGCCAGATGGATGATCGGCATCGGGCGGCAGGTCAGGCGCAGCCGGTCGCGGTAGACGCGGCGCAACGCAGAGCAGGCGAGGACGGACAGGCCGGGCCGGGCCTGCGCCTCGGCGGCGATGGCATCCAGCCAGGCCCAGCGGTTGTCGTCGGTCAGCGGGACGCCACGCGCCATCAGCGCCTTGTTGTCGGCGGGGTGAAAATCGTCGGCCTCGATGAACCGCGCGGACAGCCTGTCGGCCAGACCCCGCGCGATCGTCGACTTCCCGACACCGCAGGCTCCCATGACCAGAATCACGGGCACATCTTTTTCCATCTGGCCCCCTCCCTGGCGCCTGGCCCGCGCTGCCGTGCAGGGGGCCATGAATGACAGCGCTATCATCATTGATAGCGCTGTCATTTGTCAATACATGTCTGAGGCAAGAGGATGACAATGGCGAATGCGACCCTTTCCGACGTGGCCAGACTGGCGGGCGTAAGCCCGATCACCGCGTCGCGCGCGATCAGGAACTCTCCGCAAGTCACGGAAGCGACACGCGAAAAGGTCCGTGCCGCCGCGGCCTCGCTGAACTACACCCCCAATTCCGCCGCCCGGGCGTTGGCCACCGGTCACAGCGGATTCCTCGCTGTGCTGATCCCCTCGGTCACGAACGCGGTGTTTGCCGACGTCCTTAGCGGTGCCTTTTCCGTGGCGGACGATCTGGGGCTGACGCTGCAACTGGTGAACACCGGCTATTCGGCCCAGCGCGAGGAAGATGCCCTGCGCCTGATTCTCAACCAGCGGCCCAGCGGCATCATCGTGTCCGGCATCGACCAGACCGACGCCAGCCGCCGGATGCTGGAAGGTGTGCAGGTGCCGTTGGTGCAAATCATGGACCTGTGCGACGACCCCATCGACATGATGGTCGGGTTTTCCCACGCCAATGCCGCCGCGGCGGCCGCAGCCCACCTGCTGGACATGGGATACCGGCATCCCGCGGCGCTGGCGGCACAGCTTGATCCGCGCACGATCCGGCGGATGGCGGGATTCAGCGACGGGTTGCGCGCTGCGGGCCACCCTGAACCGGACCGTATCCAGCGCACGGACGCCCCGTCCGGCTTTGCCGTCGGCGGACAGCTGTTGCGCGACCTGATGGCGCGCCGTCCCGACACCGACTGCGTCTTCTGCAACAACGACGACCTCGCCATCGGCGCCCTGTTCGAGGCGCAACGCCTTGGCCTGTCGGTGCCGCACCGGCTGGGCATTTGCGGTTTCAACAACCTCGAGGCGGTGGGCGCGACAGAGCCGGGAATCACCAGCGTCAAGACCAACCGGTTCGAGATGGGCCGCCTTGCGGTGCAGAAGGTCAGCCGGATCGCAGGCACCAAGGACGGCACGCCGCGGGTCGTCGACCTTGGGTTCGAGGTGATTGCCCGCGCCAGCACCCGCCGCACGCCGACCGCCGGCTGACGGGTCTGCAGATGCCGCGACCGGGATGATGCAGACGCGGGAGGTCCGCCGCAGATCATCGCAACGCGACGCCCTGCAGATGATCCTTCGACAGACATGTTCGGGAGGACAGGGTGGTGGCGTGGGGGAGACTTGAACTCCCGACCTATCGATTATGAGTCGATCGCTCTAACCAACTGAGCTACCGCGCCTTGCCACGGCGCATCCGATAAGCGGGCGTGGCAGGAGTGTCAAACGCAAATTTGCGCGAACGTCGGGACAGCTGCGGGACGCCGGTCGGTTTCGGGGGCAAATCGCGAAAAGCGGGAAAGAATCGCACCAACTGCAAAGCCGGCGCTGGACCTGACGCGCCGGGACGGCGACAAGGAACCGGACCGGGCCAAGGCAGGAGAACGCGCCGTGACGACAGGATTTCTGACGACCCATGTCCTTGATACCGCGCGCGGCTGCCCTGCGGCGGGCCTGGTGATCGTGCTGGCGCGGATCGCGGGTGACGGCCGCGAGGAGCTGGTCCGCATGACGACGAACGCCGATGGCCGGACCGATGCGCCGATCCTGCCGCAGCCCGATTTTGCCATCGGCACGTACGAGCTGACCTTCCACGCCGGCGATTACCTGCGGGCCACGGCGCAGGAGGGTGACGCACCGCTGTTTCTGGATGTCGTGCCGATCCGGTTCGGCATCAGCGATCCAGCGGCGCACTACCATGTGCCGCTGCTGCTGTCGCCCTACGGCTATTCCACCTATCGCGGAAGTTAACGTTCTGTCGGAGAGGGCGACGGTCAATCAGGCGCGCCTCAAAATGGTGTTGCATCCATCCTGACATGTCACCGGCTGCGCCATGCAGGACTGACCAGCAGCGCCTTGCGGGATCGCGACAGCGATCATCCACCCCAACGACTCAGCTGCCTGCTTCAGGCCTTTTGGCATTTGCCGAAACTGGCAGGTCGTCAAAGACCTCAACTTCACACGCGTTGATGGCGGTCAAGGTTGGCTTTCGGTCCGTTGCGATGGCACCGTTCAATGTCAGCCTGACGGGTTCCTAATCAACTTCAAAGCGCGATGATATGACATCGGACATCATTCAGGCTAATCTAGATCACGACCTATCAGCGGGTTTCAGTGCGGTGCCGTCCTGTCCTGCTCGTCCGCGATACGGACCCTGATGGCGCCGGGGTGCTGGTTCCGGGTGAGTGCGGCACGATGATCCGGCGCCTTGGGTTCAGGACCCATGTGGGGCAGGGGGACAAGTTTGGCGCGATCCTTGGTTCATCCGGGATCTGACCCACAGGTCTGGATCAGCGCGCCAAAGCAGTCCCGGTGCAATCCGGGCTGCTGGAATCGGCGGCGACGCCTGCCATCCCCGGCGGCGTGAGTGAATGTCGTGACGTGCACGTGAGGGACATTCTGGCCTTGTCGGCCCCAAATGTTTCGCGTGCGAGACATATTATGTCAAATGGACCGACCGAAGGTAAAGGTGGTGAACTGGCGGTAGGGGGCGGCCTCGGTCACGCGGATCGACGGGAAATCCGGATGGGTCGGCGCGTCGGGCCAGCCCTGCGCCTCGAAGGCCAGTGCCTCATAGGGGGTCTTGCGCGGCCCGACCAGATGGCGCCCGTCGAACAGCTGCATGCCCGGCTGATCCGTCGCCATGGTCAGCGTGGTCCCCGACTGGCCGGTCAGCCACAACACATCGCGCAGCGCCACCGGACCGTCCGACAAACAGTAGTTGTTGTCCAGATCCGGCTGTCCGGGCGCAATGCTGCGGGTCTTGCGGAAATCCATGTCGGTGCCGGTGAGGTCGGCAATCTCGCCGGTGGGGCAGAAATCCTCGGTCGCGGGCAGATAGCGATCGGCGGCGACGCGCAGGGTGTGACCTTCCCACGTCGGGGTGCCGTCGAGGTTCCAGTAGGCGTGATTGGCAAAGTTCATCAGGGTCGGCTGGTCGGTTGTGCCCGTGATCTCCATCGTCAGGGTGGCGGGGGCGATGACGGTATAGACGACGCGGATGTGCCGGTCACCGGGCAGCCCTGCGTCGCCGTCGGGCAGATGCAGGGTCAGCGTGACGCGGTCGGAGGATGATTCCTTGATCTTCCACGGGCGCAGGTGCGTGGCCCGGCTGCCGGAGTGCAGGTGGATGCGGTTCTTCAGGTTCCGTTCCAGTTCATACATCATGCCGTCGACGGCAACCCGGCCGGTGCTGATCCGGTTCACGATCGGCCCGATGACCGACCCGTGGTAACGCATGTCACCTTCGTAGTCGCTGATGTGATCGGATCCCGGCGTCAGGGCATAATCGATCCCCGCCAGCCGCAGATCCTGGATCACGCAGCCCCAGGTCAGGATCGTCACGGACAGATCGCCCGCGTGCAGCCTGATGCTGTCGATGTCGTGGCCAGCGGCCGTGGTGCCGAAGTGCGAGATCATGATCGTGCCTCCCAGTGAACGCCGGCCGCGGGAATCGTGGTGCCGTTCCAGTCGATGGGCTTAGTGCCATAGTTGAACAGGAAACGCATCGTCGAAGTGTCGCGCACCCGCAGCCCTGCGGGAAGTTGCAACGTGGCAATCCCGGCAGCATCGCAGAGGCCGCCGACGATCCCGTCAAAGGTCGCGTCGTCCGGCCAGCCGGCGAGGTAGCGCAGGTGATCGCCGCCCATGATGGCAGGGCGGCCGTCGCGCGTCGACAGATGGACGGGTGCGGTGCCGTCCAGATGCTCGAACCAGTGGCGGAAGGCGCCGCCGCCCTGCAGCTTGATCTTTTCGGAGGGCGGCAGGCTTTCGGTCAGGGTGACGGTGACGTCGGTATCGGGCAGGTGAGGTCCCATCGGTAGCGGGATCGCCATGTCGCGGGACTTGAGGTCGCTGCGGGGGCCGATCAGCGCGATGCCCTGATAGGTGGCGAGGGCCGCGCGCAGCGGGTCGGACAGGGTCATCAGGCCGGGGGCGAGCACCAGTTTGTAAGCGGACAGATCACCGGTGTCGGGCGGCAGGATGTCGATGCTGAGGCCCGCACGGCGCAGGGCGCGGTAGGCGGCAAAGGCAAGGCGGAACATCTCGAAATCCGCGCCCTGCGGCTGGGTGTCCCAGGCCCAGGCGGATTCGTAGTCGAAGATCAGCGCGACAGTGCCGGTGGCCTGATCGAGGTCGGGCATCTGCGCGATCTCATCCGCGACCTGCGCCGCCTCGGCCAGTGCCGGGGCCGGCTGGCTGTCGGGGCGCAAGAGGCCTGCGTGCATCTGCTCCTGCGCGAAGGGCGCCTGCCGCCAGCGGAAGTAGCAGACGGCCTCGGCACCGTGGGCAAACGCCTCCCACGCCCAGAGGCGAGCCATGCCGGGCAGGGGGGCCGGGTTGTAGGGCGCCCAGTTCACCGGGCCTGGTTGCTGTTCCATGACCCAGAGCCGCCCCTTGCCCACGGCGCGATAGAGGTCGTGGTGGAAGGCCTGATTGTCCGGGTGGCCCTGACGCAGGAAGGCCTGTTTATCTTTCTTGCTGCCCTCGATCCGGTCGGACAGGAAGCCGATCGGGTAAGAGTCCCAGGACGCGATATCGAGGTCGGCGCCGACGGCGTAGTGATCGAAGGTCAGGGTCCGACCCATGTAGTTGTGGATCAGGGGCGCGTCGGTGAGGGGGCGCAGCGCCTCGACCTGCACGCGGTTGAAGGCCACGACCTGATCCGATGAATAGCGGCGGAAGTCCATGACGTGCGCGGGGTTGGGTTCGGTGACGGTCAGGTTGGGCAGGTCGATCTGGTCGAAGCTGTCATATTGCATCGACCAGAACACGTTGCCCCATGCGCGGTTCAGGGCGTCCGGGCTTTGGTATTTCTGCGCCAGCCAGTTGCGGAACCCGGTGCGGGCGGCGTCGGAATAGCTGAGCGTCGTGTCGTGGCAATCGTATTCGTTGTCGATCTGCCAGGCGGCGACGTGAGCGTTGCGGCCATAGCGCTCGCCCATCGCGCGGGCGATGCGGCGGCATGCCTCGCGGTAGCCCATGTGGCTGAAGTCGTAGTGCCGGCGCGAGCCAAAACCGCGGGTGCGGCCCTGCGCGTCGACGGGCAGCATGTCCGGCATGGAGTCCACCAGCCAGCGCGGTGGCGTGGCAGTGGGTGTGCCCATGACGACCTTCAGCCCCGCGTCGCCCAGCGTCTGCACGGCGCGGTCGAGCCAGTCCCAGTCGTAGATGCCGGGGTTGGGTTCCATCAGGGACCAGGCGAATTCGCCGATCCGGACCCAGGTGAGGCCGGTGGCGCGCATCTGGGCGGCGTCGGTCGCCCATTGGGAGTCTGGCCAGTGTTCAGGATAATAACAGACGCCGAGCGTGCGGGGCATGGTGGGCCTTTTTGAGTATTTAAGAAAAAAGCGAGGACAGGGTCAGAGAATGACGCGGTGTTCGCGTTGGCCGGTGTAGGGGGTCGCAATCTTGTAGGTCAGGCCCTGTGCAGGGTCGGGATTGTCAATCTCCTGCCGTGCGGTCGTGACGTAGAGCGTGGACAGGTCCGCGCCGCCGAAGGCGGGACAGGAGGTGTGGCGGGCGGGCAGGTCGAAGGCCGTGATGAACTGGCCTTGCGGATCGTAGGCGGCGATGCGGCCGACGCCCCATTGCGCGTTGAACAGGTTTCCGGCGGCATCCACGACGGACCCGTCGGGATAGAAGTCGGTGCCGGTCAGGTCGATGTGGACCTGCGGTGTGCCGGTGGGCCACCCCTCTGGGTCGAGGATGACGCGCATGATCTGCTGGGTCGGCGTATCGGTGAAATAGGCGGTCTGTCCGTCGGGGGCGAAGCATATGGAATTGCTGATCGCGAGGTCGGCGTAGATCTTGCGCAGCGCGCCTCGGTAGAAGCGCCAGATGCTGCCGTGACCGGCCTCTGCACCCAGTCCCATGGTCCCGATCCAGAACCCACCCTGCGGGTCGGCGCGGCCGTCGTTGGACCGGGTGCCCGCGAGATCGTGTTCCAGGTCCATGATCTGGACGTGATCGCCCGAGGCGATGTCGAAGCGGTGCAGCGCGATGTCGGAGGCCACGAGCAGGGTTTCGTAATCGACCCAGCCGGCGGCCGAGACGTGGCCGGGGAAGTCCCAGTGCTGGCCCTTGGTGTGCATCCGGTGGTTGATGATGTCGAACCAGAAGAGCTGGTCGCGTTCGGGGTGCCAGAGCGGGCCTTCGCCCAAGATGCAGGGGGTGTCGTCGAAGATCATGCGGTGGCCTCCTCATAGGCCGTCACGATTGTTTTCGCGCGGCTGGCGACCTGTCCGGCTGTGAGGCCGGGCGTGTAGAGGGCGGTGCCGATGCCAAAGCCGGAAGCCCCCGCCGCAATCCAGTCGGCGAAGTTGTCGGGGCCCGCACCGCCCACGGCATAGACCGGGCAGTCGGCGGGCAGGACGGCGCGCATCGCCTTGATGCCGGCGGGACCGATGAGGGACGCGGGGAAGATTTTCAGGCCGTCGGCGCCGGCCTTGAGGGCGGCGAAGCATTCGGTGGGGGTCATCACGCCGGGCCAGCTGGCCATACCGGCGGCCTTGGTCGCCATGATGACGCGGGCGTCGCAGTTGGGGGACACGATCAAGGTGCCGCCTGCGTCGCGCACGCGGTTCACGTCGTCGGGGGTCAACACGGTGCCAGCGCCGATTTCCGCGATGTCGCGGTGGGCGTCGGCCATGCGGCGGATGCTGTCGAAGGGCTGCGGCGAGTTCAGGGGCACCTCGATCCTTGTGATGCCGGCGTCGATGCAGGCGGCGGCCACGGCGACGGCGTCGTCGGGGGTGACGCCGCGCAGGATGGCGATGATGGGGCGGGTCATGTCCGGTCCTTCCAGATGCGATATGCGGCGGTCAGGCCCGCGAGGGTGGCGCGGTCTGCATTTACCTGTGTCGCAGGGGCAGATTGCGCCGCGAGGGCCGTGACGTAAAGTCCTGCGAGCGTGCCTGCGCCGATCACGGCGATCTGTTGGCCCAGCCAGTAGGGTTTCGTCGCCGCAAGCTCTGCCCCGATGAGCAGGCCGGACAGGCGGGCGCGGGCGACGGCGTCGGGGAGGGCGTCGAGCAGCCCCTCGGCACGCAGGGAAAACAGGCGGGCGGCGAGTTTCTCGGGGCGGGAGATGGCGTCGTCGACGCCCTTTCCGAAACCGGCGTCGTCCCACCCTGTCGCTGTCGAATGGCGCAGGACCGTGTGACCGGTGATCGCGGCGAAGAGGTCGCCGGTCATCACGGTCTGAAAGCTGATGACCTCGCCCGCGCTGACGTGGACCCACTTGGTATGGGTGCCGGGCAGGCAGATGACGCCGTCCCAGTTGGGGTTGAGGGCGAGGAAGCCCGCAATCTGGGTTTCCTCGCCGCGCATCACGTCGGCGGGGCTGGTCTGTTTCAGGCCGGGAATGATGTGGGTGCGGTCGCCCGCGAGAGTGAGCTGGTTGGAGAGGGGTGGGCAGGGGACGGCGGCATAGGCGGCCTCGGCCCAGCCCTGGCGGGACCCGACCATGCCGCAGGCGATGACCGGCACGTGGGGCCAGTCCGCCGTCACCCGGTCGAGGGCGGCGGGATAGGCGTCGCACGTCAATGATCCCATGCCGTCGTCGGAGGTGGCCGCCGCCAGCACGGTGCCGCTGGCGGACATGGCCCAGACCCGCAGGTTGGTGGTGCCCCAGTCGGCGGCGATCCATATGGCGGCAGAGATGCTCATCCTGTGAACGCCAGTCCGCCGTCGATGAAGAGGCATTGCGCCGTCATCATCCGCGACAGGTCGGAGGCGAGGAAGAGGGCGGTGCCCGGAACATCTTCGGGGTAGAGGTTCTTGTCGATGCACTGGCGCTTGCGGAAGTCGGCGAGGTCTTCGTCGGTGTGCACCTCCTCGATCTGCTTTTTCGTCAGCACGAGACCGGGCGAGATCGCGTTGACGCGGATTCCGCGCGGGCCCCAGTCGCGGGCGAGGGAGCGGGTCAGGCCGATGATGCCGGCGTTGGATGAGATGTAGGGGGCGAGCTGTTCGCCCGCGATCTGGTAGCTGGCGGAGGAGAAGTTGATGATCGACCCGCCGTCGGTCATCAGCGCGCCGGCCTTCTGGCAGGCAAAGAAGTAGTGGCGCAGGTTGACGGCGATCTGGTTGTCCCAATCGTCCACCGTGATGTCGGCGGGGTCCATGCGGGTGTCCGCGGCGGCGTTGTTGATCTGGACCTTGAGCGGGCCTTGGTTGGCCACAGCCTTGTCCATGGCGGCGTGCAGGGCCTGCGTGTCGGTGACGTCGCACTGGAGGAAGAGGGGCTTGGTGCCGGTCTTGTCGGCCATATCGTCCGCGAAGTCGCTGTAGTCGGAGCGGCCGACGAAGCTGACCTTTGCCTTTTGGGTCAGGAAGGCTTCGGTCAAGGCGGCGCCGATGCCGGACCCGCCGCCGGTGATGAAGACATGGGCGTTTTCGAGGTCTTGGAAATGGGCGGTCATGCGCGGTGTCCTTCGATGATCCACATTGAATCGGGAAGGTCGTAGGGTAGGGCGATGCCTTGCGACATCAAACTTTGTCCCGTCAGGGTCAGGGGGCCGGATTTCAGGGCCGGGGTGCCGCGAGAAAGGCTGGAGATATCTTCGCGGTTGGCGAGGTCGATGGTGTAGCTGGCGGCGGGGTCGAGGCCGGTCAGGCGCAGGGGGCGCGGGGCGATCTGGGTGCTGGTGCCGGCGTGGCCCGCGAAGACGACGAAGCGGGTGCCGTCGGCGGCCTGCTGCTGTTCGGCGATGATCGCGGGATCGGCTGCGTCGAGGCGCAGGATGTCGGCGGTGCGCAGCCAGTCGCGGTTGGCCTTGTACCAGGCGGTGACTTTCGTGAGCGTTGCTGCCTCGGCGTCGGTCAGCTCTCGGGGGTCCATCTCGAACCCCATGTGGCGCTGGGCTGCGACCCAGGCGCGGAAGCTGATGGAGTGGATGCGGCCCGTCGTGTGGCAGGTGCGCGGGCCGACGTGGGAACCCGTGACGCAGGATGGCAGGAAGAGGGCGGCGTCGTGCTGGATGCGCAGGCGCGACAGGGCGTCGTTGCTGTCGGACAGCCAGACTCGCTGGGTATGCGCCATGATGCCGAAGTCGATGCGACCGCCGCCGGAGGAGCAGGATTCGATCTCCACCTCCGGATGGGCGTCGCGGAGGCGTTTCAGCAGGTCGTAGGTACCGCGGGTCTGGGCGGCGTCGTTGTACGGCAGGACCCGATTGTGGTCCCATTTGATGTATTCAATATCATGGGTCGAAAGAGTGGTGGTGATTTGAGTGAACAGGTGATCGCGCAGATCGGCGTTCGCCATGTCCAGCACATACTGCCCGCGGCCCAGCGGCTGGGTCGTCGGGCCGAGGATCCAGTCGGGGTGCGCGCGGGCGAGGTCGCTGTCGGCGTTGACCATTTCCGGCTCGAACCAGAGGCCGAAGGTCATGCCGAGGCCGTGGATGTGGTCGATCAGCGGGGTCAGGCCGTCGGGCCATTTGGTGGCGTCGATGGTCCAGTCGCCGAGCGATGTGGTGTCGTCGTTGCGGCCTTTGAACCAGCCGTCGTCCAGCACGAAACGCTCTGCCCCGAGTGCGGCCGCGCGGTCGGCGATGGCGGTCAGGGCGGCGAGGGAGTGGTCGAAATAGATCGCCTCCCAACAGTTGTAATGCACTGGACGGGGGGTGTCGGGCTGCGGCCAGGTCACGATGCGGTCGCGCAGGTGACGCTGGAAGCTGACAGCGCAGCCGTTCAGGCCGGTGTCGGAGAAGGCTGCGTAAAGCGGCGCAGTCTCGAACCGGGTGCCGGGCAGGGGATCGCTGGCGGTGGCGTGGCCGAACTGGATCTGGCGGCGGCCGTCGGGCAATTCCT
This sequence comes from Loktanella sp. M215, assembly GCF_021735925.1. NCBI lineage: Bacteria > Pseudomonadati > Pseudomonadota > Alphaproteobacteria > Rhodobacterales > Roseobacteraceae > Loktanella > Loktanella sp. M215. The sequence continues at coordinate 3,944,971 of NZ_WMEA01000001.1, read as the reverse complement.
CGGCCAGCATGCGGTGACCGCCGGACCAGCCGTAGTGCAGGGCGTGCGCCTCTCCACCCGTATTGGTGCAACCGCGGGCGGGCAGGATGATCGCGGGGAAGTGTTCGTGCCCGGTGCGCCCGGTGCGGTTGTCGCGGGCGCGGATACCGGTGGCCCAAGGTGTCGTGACGGGCTGGAATTCATCGCACCAGCGGCCGGCGAAGTCGATCATCTGGTCGGCCAGTTGCGGGCCGGGCAGGACGGGGGCGGCGAGCCAGTCGCACAGGACGGGTGTGTCGCTGTCCAGCGTGGTGCTGGCGGTGATGATGCCGGTCGCGGCGTCGGCGGCAAAGCGGAAGGTCAGGGTGAGGCCGAGGTCCTCGTCGGTGTAGGCGAGCGACAGGGTGTCGGTGCGCTTGGTGCCGGCCTTGGTGAAGACGGGGCGCAGGGGCGTGCCATCGGGGGAGCGGACCACCAGACCGGGCTGGCCCGGAAAGGCGGCTGCGGTCTGCGGGCAGAGCGTCAGTTCGGGGTTGGCGTCCAGCATGCCGCCGGTCAGGTCCAGCGCGGCGCTCGCCGCGACCTGCGCCAGATCGGCGCCATCGGGCAGGCGCGCGCCCCAGAAGGTGCAATGCGGCAGCCCGTCCGAGGGGGCGGCCAGCACAAGGGTCTGGCGCAGGGCGTCGATACGATAGTGAGTCATTTTGCTTACTTTACGGCGCCGAGGGTCAGACCGGCAATGAAGTGCTTTTGCATCAGGAAGAACATGGCCACGGGGGGCAATGCCGCGACGATGGACCCGGCAGAGACGAGGTGCCATGCTGCGACCCACTGGCCGTTCAGCGACGACAGGCCGGCGGTGACGGGGCGGGTGTCGGCGCTGGTGGTCAGGACCGTGGCCCAGAAGAAGTCGTTCCAGATGAAGGTGAAGACCAGCACCGACAGCGCGGCGATCGCGGGCTTCATCAGGGGCAGGACGATGTACCAGAAGATCTGCCATTCTGCGACGCCTTCGACACGGGCGGCCTCGATCAACTCGCGCGGCAGGGCGGCGATGAAGTTGCGCATGAAGAGCGTGCAGAAGCCGGTCTGGAACGCGATGTGGAAGACGATCAACGCCCAAGGCGTGTTGTAGATGCCGAGGTTGATGGTCATGTCGCGGACCGGGACCATCAGGATCTGGAACGGCACGAAGTTGCCTGCGACGAACATGAAGAAGATCAGCAGGTTGCCGCGGAACTTGTAGATGCCAAGCGCAAAGCCGGTGAGGCAGGACAGCGCGACCGCGCCGATCACCGTGGGGATCGTCACGTAAAACGAATTGCGGATGTATTTCCAGAGGTCAAAATCAAAAAGGACGGTCCAGTAATTCTCGAACGCGAGGTGCGTCGGCAGGCCGAAGTAGTTGCCTGACGCAAGGTCGGCTGCGGGTTTCACCGAGGTCATGGCGATGCCGAGCAGCGGCAGCAGCCACAGGATCAGGGCGATGGGCAGCAGCGCGGAATAGGTCCACTGGGCGGCGGGGCCGCGCTGGGCGATGGGGCGGGGGAACATGGTCAGTGCCCCTTTTCGTCGCGGATCATCTTCCAGACGAAGCCGGCGATGAAGACCATCATGATGAGGAACAGGACGACGGCGATGGCAGCACCGTAACCCATGCGGTAGCCATATTCGCTCAGCGCTTTTTCATACATGTAGAATGACAGCACGCGGGTCTGCCCGAAGGGGCCGCCGTTGGTCATGATGGACACGAGGTCGAAGCTGCGCAGCGCACCGATCACGGTCACGACGACGGCGATGAAGGTGGCGGGCCGCAGTTGCGGCAGCACGACATACCAGAGCATCTTGAGGCCCTTGGCGCCGTCGAGGCGCGCGGCCTCGATCTGGTCGGGGGCCACGTTGTTCAGGCCGGTCAGGTACAGGATCATGCAATGGGCGATCTGCGGCCAGAGGCCCGCAACGATGATGCCATAGGTGGCGTATTCGGGGTTCGCGAGGACAGCGGTGCCGGTGCCGAAGAGCCATTCGGTCAGCAGGAAGAACAGGCCGAAGTTGGGCGCGTAGAACCACGCGAACATCAGGCCGACGACGACCTGAGAGATCACGAAGGGAAAGAAAAACAGGGATTTGTAGATCCGGATGCCGGTCACGGTCTGGTTCAGAAAGATCGCGATGCCAAGGCCCGCAGGCACCGCCAGCATGTAAAGAACCAGCCAGATCAGGTTGTTCTTGAGCGAGATGATGAAGTTCCGGTCGCCCCACAGCTCCTGGTAGTTGGCCCAGCCGACCCATGTCTTGGGGGAGAGGCCGTCCCAGTCATAGAAGCTGAACTGGAAGGAGGCGAAGATCGGCCAGATCACGTAGACCGCGAACATGAAGATGCCGGGGGCCAGAAACAGCCACGGGGTCAGGGTCTGCTGGTTCGACTGCCACCACGTCCGGCGCGGCGGCTCTGATGGTTCTGGCACGGCAATGGTCATCGTGTTCCCCCCGGTCGGTGCGGGGCGGGCCATTTGAACCCGCCCCGGCAGCGTTACTTGTAGATCCGCTGACGATCGCTTTCGAGGCGGTTCAGGATGTCCTCGAGGTTGGCCGGATAGGCCATGAACTCCTGAAAGCCTTCCATGCCGCTGGCCGCCATTTCGGCCGGTGCATCACGGTCGAAGAACTGCGCGAGGCCGGAAGCGGTGGAGAGCATCTCGAACCCTTGCGAGAGGAATGGATCGGCTTCGTCCACGGTGGATTCGTTGTTGACCGGAAGCTGACCCAGCGCGGCGTTCAGCTTGGTCTGCACGTCCGGCCGCGCGAGGAACGCGAGGAAGGTCTTGGCGTCCTCGGGGTTCTTGGCACCGGCGGGGATGTGGACGGTGTCGGTCGGCGCATCCTCGGCGCGGGCGACGTCGGGGTTGATCGTCGGGAACGGAAAGAAGCCCAGCGTGTCGTCGGTCATGCCGCCGTCCTTGAACGTGGCCACGGCAAAGTTGCCCATGACGTAGTTTGCGGCCTTGCCTTGGCTTAGCAGCGCTGCGGCGTCCTGCCAGTCGATGGCGGCGGCGTTGGCGGTGATGTAGCCGGGTTCGACCAGCTTGTTCCACTCGGCAAAGGTGTTGCGCACACGCTCGTCGGTCCAGGGGATCTCTCCGGCCGTCAGTTGCATGTGGAAGTCGTAGCCGTTGGTGCGCAGGTCGAAATAGTCGAAAAGGCCTGCGGCGGGCCACATGGCAGAGGTGCCGGTGGTCAGGCAGTCGATGCCCGCATCCTTGAAGAGTTTGCAGTTGGCGACGAAGTCTTCATAGGTTTCAGGTACCTTCGCGCCGACCTGGTCGTAGACCGCTTTGTTATAATACATGCCCCACTGGTAGTAGGTATAGGGCACGCCCCACTGCTTGCCGTCGATGGTCATGGCGGACTCGGCCGAGGCGAGTTGCGCGTTCAGATCGTTGTCGGCCCAGACGTCGGAGACATCCACGAACTGGCCTGCGTCGACAAAGGGCTTCATCCGGTTGCCGGCGTACCAGTTGGCCAGATCCGGGCTGTCGGCGGTCAGAAAGTTGCGGATCGCGGTTTTGTAGCCTTCGTGGTCGAACAGGTTGGTCTGCACGTCGATGTCCGGATACTCCGCCTCGAAATCGGCGATCAGCGCCTCGAACGCGGCCTTGGGCGCGGGGTCGGACGTGTCGGTATTGAAGGTCAGAACGCGCTGCTGGGCGATGGCGGATGTCGCCCCCAGCAGGGCCACGGACAGCACCAGACCGGTGCCGAGGGGTTTGCGCAACATTGGTTTCCTCCCTGAATTGCGTCTCTTTGGTTTCATTATGTGAAACTCGGTTTTGTATATTGATACCTAATCGCGAATCCCCTAGGCTTGTCAACAGTCCCGATCCGCCGCAGCGCAGCATCGGGTGCAGGGGGAGGGACGCATGGCAGGCAGCGGTGACGGCACCGTCGGCAAGGCACTGGAGGTGCTGGATCAGGTGGCCGGTTTCGGCCGCCCGGTGCGGTTCAATGACGTGCTGGCGGACTCTGCCTTTCCAAAACCGACGCTTTACCGCCTGCTGCAAACTTTGGTCAGCCAGAACATGCTGACCTTCGATCCCGACCGGCAGACCTATGCCCCCGGTGCGCGGCTGGTGCGGCTGGCCCATGCGGCCTGGGCGCAGTCGAGCCTGGTGCAGGTGGCGCGGCCGCATCTGCTGCATCTCTCCGCCGCGACCCATGAAACCGTTCATCTGGCGCAGCTGGATCACGCGCAGGTGCTTTATCTGGACAAGCGCAACGCGGACAGTCCGGTTCAGATGTTCTCTCAGGCGGGCAAGGTCGGTCCGGCCTATTGCACCGGCGTCGGCAAGGTCATGCTGGCCTATCTGGAGGGCGGTGCCGCCGATGCGATCATAGCACAGCAGTCGTTCCACCGCTTCCAGCCCGGCACGCTGACCACCGCCACCGCCCTGCGGCGCGAGCTGCAGGCGATCCGCGCGCGCGGCTACGGTTTTGACCGCGAAGAACACGAGGCGGGTATCATTTGCGTGGCGGCCCCAGTGCTGACGCCCACGGGGCGCGTGCTGGGTGCGGTGTCGGTCACGGCCACGACGGCGCGGACCGATCTGGCGGGGCTGGACCGGTTGGCACCGCAGGTCTGCGACACGGCGGCCGCGATCGCCGCCGATGCGGCGAAATGGAGCTTTCCCGATCTTGGGACACAACGGAAAACAATAGCGGGGGAATAGGCCATGTCAGGCGTCACATTGCAGAACGTGGTCAAGAAATACGGCGAGGTGGAGGTGATCCACGGCATCGACCTTGACGTGAAGGACGGAGAGTTCTGCGTCTTCGTCGGCCCCTCGGGCTGCGGCAAGTCCACGTTGTTGCGCATGATCGCGGGGCTGGAGGAGACGACGGCGGGCCGGATCACCATCGGCGCGCGGGACGTCACGCGCCTTGATCCGTCAGAGCGTGGCGTGGCGATGGTGTTCCAGACCTATGCGCTTTACCCGCATATGACGGTCAAGGACAACATGGGCTTCGGGCTCAAGATGAACGGCCATCCAAAGACCGAGATCGCGGCCAAGGTGGCCGAGGCGAGCCGGATTCTGAAGCTGGACGACTACCTCGACCGCAAGCCCGCCGCCCTGTCGGGCGGACAGCGCCAGCGGGTCAGCATCGGGCGGGCCATCGTGCGGGGGCCAGAGGTGTTCCTCTTCGACGAGCCGCTGTCGAACCTCGACGCGGAACTGCGGGTAGAGATGCGGGTCGAAATCGCCCGCCTGCACAAGGACATCGGTGCGACGATGATCTACGTCACCCATGATCAGGTCGAGGCGATGACGCTGGCCGACAAGATCGTGGTGCTGCGCAAGGGTGCCATCGAACAGGTCGGCGCGCCGATGGACCTCTACCGTGACCCTGACAACAAGTTCGTCGCGGGCTTCATCGGCAGCCCCGCGATGAATTTCATGATCGGCGACGTCAAGGGCGGCACGCTGATCGTGGCGGGGATGAAGGCGCGGTTCGACCTGAACCTGCGCCATCACGCGGGCCCCGTCACGGTCGGCATGCGCGCCGAACATCTGACCGTCGATCCCGACGGCGACACCCACACGGTGGACCTGACCGAAAGCCTGGGCGGCGTGTCCTACGTCTATCTGCTGGGCGACACCGGAGAGCGTCTGGTGATCGAGGAGCGCGGCGATCACCGCTCGCGCATCGGCGACCGCGTCGGCATCACGATCGAGGCGCGGCGCGTCTACCTTTTCGACCCCAAGACGGAAGCCCGCATCCGCCACTGACGCGCCGCTGCCCCCCCTCTCTGTTTTGAAAATATCCCGGGGTTTGGGGCAGAGCCCCAAGCCGATTTTTCACGGAAAAATCGGATACCGCGCCCGGGCTAGCGTTTGCCGTAGTACAGGCCGACGACGTGTTCCGCCTGCGCAAAGAACAGCCAGCGCAGACAAAGCACGCCCAGCAGGTGCGCCACGACGGCGATCAATGCGGTGATGTGGGTCAGCCCGGCGGCCAGCAGCGGGATTGGCACGCCGCAGGCGAGGATCAACCCGATGACCCGCAGTTGCAGCGCGTGCCGCCGTCCGACTACGTGGACGAATTCGCGCAGCAGATAGTTCGATCCTGTATGTGGCGGCATGAAGGACCTGACGCTGCCGATCCCGCCCAGACCCGTGGCCGTGGCCAGCGTCGTGCCGGATACGGCCAGCCGCCTGTCGCCGGTGATCCAGGCCACCAGTTGCAGCACTGCCGTCATAGCGAGCAGGATCAACGCGGCATGACCCTGATTGGCCAGCAGCGCGCCGCCGGCCAACGACAGGCCCAGGAACACGGCCGGCGTAGTCCAGTGGCGCCAGCGGGGCACGGTCTTCATCTGGGTGTAGATCATCGCGGTGGTAAAGACCGTGGCAAGGCATCCCAGCGACACCAGCCATCCCAGCGGGGCGGCTGCGATCTCTATGACCCGTAAAAGCGCGAAGATGCCCCCCAGCAGCAGTGTCGCGATCGCGGCGATCCCCTCGCGCGACAGCCAGCTGGTGCGCCATTGGGTGAGGGCCAGATGCGCGCGCTCCGGATGGCCGAGGTGGAAGGTGGAGGCGAGCAGGCCGACGACCGCCAGCACGAAGGCAAGGCCAAAGAAGGCCGCGGCGACCCAGCCGGTGGGGCCGGGCAGCCCGAGGCCGAGCCAGAACAGCAAGCCGAAGCCGAGGCCGGAGAGGGTGGTGAATGTGATGACGGAGGGGGCCGGGTGCATCAGCCGCGCGCCCCGGGCAATTTCGACAGGGTCCGGTCGAGCCATGCGACCAGCCCCTTGCCGTCGGTCGCGACGGTGTCAAGGAGCGGTGCGAGTATGTCGATGTCGCCGGCGGTATCGCGGTCGCGGGGGCGGGGGGGCAGGTACTTGTTGACCGGTTTCGTGCCTTGTTCTGGCATCAGATCGAAGCCGCCCCGGTCCGCGACCAACTGGCTGACGGCGGAGTCCGGATCGCCCAGATCGCCAAAATGGCGCGCGCCGGCGGGACAGGTGCGCACGCAGGCGGGGGTGCGGTCGATTTCGGGCAGCGCCTCGTTGTAGATGCGGTCGACGCAGAGGGTGCATTTCTTCATCACGCCGGCGCTGGAATCCATTTCGCGCGCACCGTAGGGGCAGGCCCAGGCGCAGAGGCCGCAGCCGATGCAGGCGTCCTCGTTCACCAGCACGATGCCGTCGGTGGCGCGCTTGTAGCTGGCACCGGTGGGGCAGACGGTGACGCAGGGGGCGTCTTCACAATGCAGGCAGGATTTCGGAAAATGCACCGCTTGCGTGGGGCCGGTGGGCGGCGTCACCTCGTAACTGTGGACGCGGTTGAGGAAGGTGCCGGACGGGTCTGCCCCGTAGGGGTCCTGATCCGAGAGCGGCGCGCCGAGGTCGCTTTGGGTGTTCCAGCCCTTGCAGGCGACCACGCAGGCATGGCAGCCGACGCAGGTGTCGAGGTCGATGACGAGACCGAGCTTGACCTGTGACGGGGGTGGCAGCGTCGTCATGGGGTGTGGCCTTGGTGTGGTTCTTTTTTGCGCCGGCATCGGGGGGGCCAGCCCCCCGTCCTGCGGACTCCCCCCGAAGTATTTGCGACCAGAAGAAGGATCATTTCCGGGCCTCTCGGGCGAAGGCTGCGAGGTCGTCGGCGAAGCGGTCGGGCGCTTCGAGGAAGGGGGTGTGGCCAATGCCGTCGTAGATGACGTGGGTGGCGTTCGGGATGTTGTGGGCGGCGGAGGCGGCGGGCGGAACGATCGCGTCGGCGTCGCCGTGCAGGATCAGCGTCGGGACGGTGACGGTCGCGGCGTCGGCGGTGTAGTCCTCGTCGCGGGCGGCGAGGGCCATGCGGACGTGATGGGGGCACAGGAGCGCCTCGTCCAGCAGAGTCTGTGCGAGGTCAGGGGCGAGGGGGTCTTTCGTGCAGGCGCGGACGAAGGCGGCGGTGCCGGTTTCGCGCTGGTCTTCGTCGAACATCGGGCCGCGGTTGGCCTTGGTCGCGGCGGGGACCGGGCCAGTGTAGCTGCCGATCAGCGCGAGGGCCGACAGGGCCGCATCGCCGTGGTGGCGGATATAGTCCATCGCCACGCGACCGCCCATGGACCAGCCCAGCAGCAGCGGCCTGTCAAGGGAGGCCAGGATCTGCGCGATGTCGGCGGCCCAGGCGGCGCTGTCTCCGTAGGCCTGTTCGGGTTTGGGTGACAGGCCGTGGCCGCGCAGGTCCGGGGCGATGACGTGGAAGGAGTCCGACAGCCGCGCCATCAGCGGTGCGAAGATCGCGTGCGACATGGAGAAGCCGTGCAGCATGACGATGGATGGATTGGCCGGGTTGCCTTGGGTGGCGATGTGGAGCGGCAGGGTCATTGGGTCTGGCCCGTGGCGCGGCAAGATGCGTCAGGGCGTTTATTCTGGGAAGTGGACGGCTGGGGTGCAGGGGCGGTGCGGCGTGCTTCCGGGCGACGGTCGGAGCCTCCGGCGGGAGTATTTGCTGAAAAAGCGAGGAGGGTGCGGGTCATCGGATCTTCCAGTGCAGGGATGTCGGGGCGGGCGGGACGGGGGAGGCGAGCGGGGGCAGGATGGGTTGGGATTCCTGCGGGGTGCCGGATTTCTCGATCTTGACGCGCAGGTCGAACCAGGCGGCCTGACCGGTGACCGGGTCGGAGTTGGACCAGCGCAACCCGTCGCCCTTGGGCGGGAGCAGTTCGTGGATCAGGTGGTTGAGCAGGAAGCCGCGGGTCGCCTCGGGTGCAACCTTGTCCAGCGCCCAGGCGCCCTTGCGCTTGCCGATGGCGTTCCAGGTCCAGACGGTGTTTTCGTTGAGCGACGCCTGCAGGGCCACGGGCACGGTGATGGAGCCGTGGGCCGAGGTGACGCGCGCCCAGTCGCCGTCCTTGAAGCCATGCTTGGCCCAGATCTTCGTCGGCACGTAGAGCGGGTTGTGGCCGTGAATCTGGCGCAGCCATGCGTTCTGGCCGCCCCAGCTGTGATACATGGCCATGGGCCGCTGGGTCAGGGCGTGGACGTTGTATTCGGCGGGGTCGATATGGGCATCCTCGAACGGGGGATACCAGATGGGGAGGGGGTCCATCGTGACGCGGAGCTGGCCGCGCAAATGGTCCGGGGGCTGGCGGTGGCCGTGCCCTTCGGCGGCGAGCTGGAAGCGGCGCAGGGGTTCGACGTAGAGCTGGAAGATGTAGGGCTGCGGCGCGTCATAGAGGCCCATCGTCACGGCCCAGTCCTGATAGGCGCGGTTGAAGGGTTTGTAATAGGCGGCGCCGTCGGGGATGTTTCTGGTCCAGAAACCACCGTTCGCGATATATTCGTTCAGCTGATTGTCGTTGGGCCCGCCGCGGCCGTCCTGCAGACCGGTATCGCCCACGCGCCAGCCTGCCAGCGGGCCGATGCCGGGGCGGCGGATGTGGTGGGTGATGTAATCGGCATAATCGGCGTATTTCGCGGTGCCGTCGTCATTGACGAAGCCCGGCAGGGACAGCCGCGCGCCGAGGTCGCAGAGGACCGACTGGAAGGCGCGCACGTTGCGGTCAGGCTGGACGACCGGCCAGCGGATCGCATCGGCCATGGCGTCAGCTTCTGAGATCGGGCGGTCGAGGAGCGAGATGCAGTCGTGGCGTTCGAGGTAGGTCGTATCGGGCAGGATCAGGTCGGCGTAGGCGACCATTTCCGATGAATAGGCGTCGGAGTAAATGATGCGCGGGATGACGTAGTCGCCGTCCGCGTCCGTGTCGGTCAGCATGTCGATGACGCCTCGTGTGTTCATCGAGGAGTTCCACGACATGTTGGCCATGTACATGAAGAGCGTGTCGATCCTGTAGGGATCGCCAGCGTGCGCGTTGGAGATGACCATGTGCATCAGCCCGTGGGCCGAAAGCGGGTTTTCCCAGGTGAAGGCCTTGTCGATGCGGGCGGGGGTGCCTGCGTCGGTCAGGCACAGGTCGTCCGGCCCCTGCGGATAGCCGAGATGCGGGCCGTTCAGGGGCTGGCCGGGGACGACCTTGCAATGGGGCTTGGGGTGGGCTGTGGCGGGCTTGGGGTAGGGCGGTTTGAACCGCATGCCGCCTGGCGTTTCGACCGCACCAAGGATGATCTGCAGCATGTGCAGCGCGCGGCAGGTCTGGAAGCCGTTGGAATGGGCCGAGATGCCGCGCATGGCGTGGACGCTGACCGGGCGGCCGATCATCTGGGCATGGTGCTTGCCGCGAAAGTCGGTCCAAGGGCGGTCGAGGATCACCGGCTGGTTGAAGGCCACGTTTGCCATGTCGGCGGCCAGTTGCCGGATGCGGGCGGCGGGGATGCCGACGCGGTCGGCCACGTTTTCAGGCGCGTGGACAGGGTCGGTATAGCGGTCGGCCATCAGGTGAAAGACGCTGCGATGGGTAGTGCCCGCGTTGCGCCATGTGCCGGTCAGTTGCGGTTCCACCCCTTCGCCGTTCCACGGCGCGAGCTTGCCGGTGCGCTGGTCGATGACCTGCGGGCGCAACTCGTCATCACGGATGAAGAGGCCGTAGTCGGGGGATTTGGGGTCCTGATTGACCAGCACGCTCGCGTTGGTGAAGCGCGCGAGGTAGTCCACGTCGATCTGGCCTGCGGTCATCAGGCAGTGGACGAAGCTCAGGATCAGCAGTCCGTCGTTGCCCGGTGTCACGCCGAACCAGTCGTCGGCCACGGCGTTGTAGCCGGTGCGGATCGGGTTGACGCCGACGATGCGCGCGCCGCGCGCCTTGAGCTTGCCGATGCCGATCTTGATGGGGTTGCTGTCGTGATCCTCGGCCACGCCGAAGAGCAGGAAAAGCTTGGTATTCTCCCAATCGGGGGTGCCGAATTCCCAGAAGGCGCCGCCCATGGTGTAGATGCCCGCGGCGGCCATGTTGACCGAGCAAAAGCCGCCGTGGGCGGCGTAGTTCGGGGTGCCGAAGCCCTGCGCCCAGAGGGATGTGAAGGACTGCGACTGGTCGCGGCCGGTGAAGAAGGCGAGCTTTTCGGGCGCCGTCTCGCGCAGCGGTTTCAGCCAGGAGGTCGCGAGGGTCAGGGCCTCGTCCCAGCTGATCTCCTCATACTCGCCCGATCCGCGCGGGCCGGTGCGTTTGAGGGGTGCACGCAGGCGGGCGGGGGCGTTGTGCTGCATGATGCCCGCGCTGCCCTTTGCACAGAGGACGCCCTTGTTGACGGGATGATCGCGGTTGCCCTCGATATAGGCGACCTTGCCACCCTTCATGTGGACGTCGATGCCGCAGCGGCAGGCGCACATGTAGCAGGTGGTCTTGCGGACCTCGTCACCGACGGGGCGTGACAGATCGAGGGTCGGATCGCTCACGCCAGCAGGTCCAGAGCCGCGCGGGCGATGGCACTCTCTTCGCGCGCGGGAACGATCCAGGCGGCGACGGGTGATCGGTCGGTGTGCAAGCGGGCCTCTCCCTCTGCGTTCGCTGCCGCGTCCATGACCAGCCCGGTGAAGGCCAGCCCCTCCATGATCGCGGCGCGGATATTGGGATCATTCTCGCCGATGCCACCGGTAAAGGCCAGTGCATCAATCCCGCCCATCGCGGCGATCATGGACCCCGCGTGGCGGATCGCCCAGTAGGTGAAGTGCCCGATTGCAAAGCGCGCGGCACGGGTGCCAGTGGCAGAAAGGGTGCGCATGTCCGAGGCACCGCCGAGGGCCGCGAGGCCGCTGTGGCGGTTCAGCAGGGTTTCCGCGCCGTCAATGCCGTGCAGGCGGGCGAGGGCGAGGACGGCTGCGGGGTCGATGCTGCCGGACCGGGTGCCCATGGTCAGGCCGTCCAGCGGCGAATAGCCCATCGTGGTGGCGACGGACTGTCCTGCCTTGATGGCGCAGAGGGACGCCCCGTTGCCGAGGTGCAGCGCCAGAAGGCGGTCGGGCTGCGGGGTCACGCGGCGGGCGAGATCGGCGTAGCTGATGCCGTGAAAGCCGTAGCGGCGGATGCCCGGCGTCACGGGGATGGCGTAGGTCGTGGCAACGCGCGGGTTGGTCGCGTGAAAGGCCGTATCAAAACAGGCGACCTGCGGCAGGTTTGGGGCAAGCGTCGTCACGGCGTCGATTCCGGCCAAGGCCGCAGGATTGTGCAGCGGGGCGAGGGGGATCAGGGCCGCGATCTGTGCGCGGACCTGCGGCGTGACGCGGGTGGCGGCGGTCAGCACGTCTCCACCGTGGACGACGCGGTGGGCGCTCGCCGTCAGGGTGTGGCGTGCGTAGTGGTCCAGGATGGTGGCGATGGCGGCGGCGTGGTTGGTGACCTCTGAGATGGTCAGGCTGTCCAGCGCTGTAAGGTCGGTCGCGAAGAGGGCGGATTTGACGGAAGACGAGCCGGCGTTAAGGACGAGGATGCTCATATGAGCGCTCGGATCAGGCCCAAAGCGGAGAGCGCCATCAGCAGCCATGTGGCGAGGCGGCGGAAGGCGGCGGGCGGGGCTGCGGCGAAGCGGCGGTTGCCGAGCAGGATGCCGATGGCCAGCAGGGGTGCTGCGATGAGGGCGGCCACGAAGGTCGCCTGCGTGATCTGGCCGCCGAGGCCCAGCAACGGCAGGGTCATCAGGTCGATGCCGGTCAGAAAGACGATCATCGTGGCGCGGAATGTCGCGGGCGGGATGTTTTGCGCGCCAAGGCAGGCGGCGACGGGCAAGCCGCCCACGCCTGCCGCGTTGGCCGCACCCGCGATCGTGCCGACGGCGATATGGCCTGCGCGGCCCAAGGGGCGTTGCAGGGTCCAGCCGGTCAGCATCAGCAGGGCCAGCGCGCCGATGACCGCGCTGACGAGCAGGCGCACGGCCTCGGCCGGCAGGGTCAGCATGGTCGTGACCGCCAGCGGCAGCGCCACCGCGGCCCCGCCCAGCAGCGCCAGCGCGCGGGACCAGTCGACATGGCCGCGGATGCCGCGGGCCTGCAGGGCGGTCATCGCGATCTCGCACAGAAAAACCACGGGCATCAGCGGCAGCGGGTTCGTGACCAGCGCTGCACAGGCGATGACGATGGCCGAAAAGCCAAATCCGGTATAGCCGCGGATGATCGCGGCCCCAAGCAGCGCACAGGCCAAATAAGCCGCGATGCCGGGCGCAAGGTCGAAGGGCATCAGACCTGCGCTGTCGCCATGTCGTCCTTGGAAATGCCAGCCACGCGCACCGGCTTCTTCATCGCGTCGCGGCGAAACGGCTCTCCCAGCTCCTGATTGAGAAGGACCTCGATCAGGGTCGTCTTGCCGTTCTGCATCTGGTCGGTGATCGCGGTGTTCAGGGTTTCGGTCAGGTCTGCCATCCCCTTGACCTGCACGCCTTTCAGGCCGCAGGCTTGGGCTATGGCGGCGTAGGACACGCCTTCGTCCAGTTCGGTGCCGACGAAGTTGTCGTCGAACCACAGGGTCGAATTGCGCTTTTCCGCGCCCCACTGGTAATTGCGGAAGACGACCATGGTGATCGCGGGCCACTCGGGCCGCCCGATGGCGGTCAATTCGTTGCAGGCAATCCCGAAGGCGCCGTCACCGGCGAAGCCGACGACGGGCACGGACGGTTGTCCGATCTTGGCACCGACAATGGACGGCAGGCCATAGCCGCAGGGGCCAAAGAGGCCGGGGGCGAGGTATTTGCGGCCCTGATCGAAGCTGGGGTAAGCGTTGCCGATGGCGCAGTTGTTGCCGATGTCGCTGCTGATGATCGCCTCGCGCGGCAGGGCGCTCTGGATCGCGCGCCAGGCCATGCGGGGCGACATCCAGTCCGGCTTGTCGGCGCGGGCACGCTGGTTCCAGGTGGTGCCTGCGTCGTCGTCTTCGTGGTCCATCGACGACAACTGCTGCGCCCAGCGGGATCTTGTGTCGCCGATCAGGGCTTTGCGGTTCTGCCGTCCCGCATCGCCCGCCGTGTCTGACAGGGCGCCGCGGATGCGGTCGGCGACGGTCGCGGCGTCGCCGACAATGCCGACGCTGACCTTTTTCGTCAGACCGATGCGGTCGGGGTTCAGGTCGACCTGGATGATCGCGGCGTCGCGTGGCCAATAGTCGATGCCATAGCCCGGCAGGGTACTGAAGGGGTTCAGGCGGGTGCCAAGCGCCAGCACGACATCCGCCTTGGCGATCAGTTCCATCGCCGCCTTGGAGCCGTTGTAGCCCAGCGGCCCGGCGAACAGGGGATGCGATCCGGGGAAGGCATCATTGTGCTGGTAGCCCACGCAGACCGGCGCATCGAGGCGTTCGGCCAAGGCCATGGAGGCCGCGATGCCGCCATCGGAGAGCACGACGCCGGCGCCGTTCAGGATCACCGGGAATGTGGCGTTGGAGAGTAGATCGGCGGCGCGCGCGATGGCGCCTTCACCGCCGGAGGGACGCTCGAACGCCACGATCTGCGGCAGGTCGACGTCGATCACCTGCGTCCAGAAATCGCGGGGCACGTTGATCTGGGCGGGGGCAGAGGCGCGCTTGGCGGCCATGATGACGCGGTTCAGGGTTTCGGCGATGCGGGAGGGATCGCGGACCTCTTCCTGATAGGCGACCATGTCTTCGAAAAGCTTCATCTGCTCGACCTCCTGAAAGCCGCCCTGACCGATGGTCTTGTTGGCGGCCTGCGGGGTGACCAGCAGCAGGGGGGTGTGGTTCCAGTAGGCGGTTTTGACGGCGGTAACGAAGTTGGTGATGCCAGGCCCGTTCTGCGCAATCATCATGCTCATGCGGCCCGTGGCGCGGGTGTAGCCGTCGGCCATCATCCCGGCGGAGCCTTCGTGCGCGCAGTCCCAGAAAGTGATGCCCGCGTCGGGAAAAATATCCGAGATCGGCATCATGGCGGATCCGATGATCCCGAAGGCCTGATCGATCCCGTGCATCTGCAGGGTTTTGACGAAGGCTTCTTCGGTGGTCATCTTCATGGTGTTGATCCTTGGGCAGAGCATATTGTTGGGCGATCATCCGATTTTTCGTCGAAAAACCGGCGCGGGGCTCTGCCCCGCACCCCGAAGTATTTGCGACCAGAAGAAGATCAGCCCAGAACGCGGGTCAGGGCGCGGTCGACAGCGTCGGTGATCTGATCGATGTCGTCGGTCGTCGCGATCAGGGCCGGGGCGAAAAGCAGCGTGTTGTTGAAGCCCGGGACGGAGCGGTTCGTGGCCCCGATGATCACGCCCTGCGCCATGCAGTCGGCCACGATGGCGCCGACCTGCTTTTCATTGAGCGGGTCTTTGGTGCCGCGGTCGGTGACCAGTTCGGCGCCGCAGAACAGGCCCTGGCCGCGCACGTCGCCGATGACGGCGTGCTTTTCCATCAGGGCGTGCAGGTTGGCCTTCAGGTGGATGCCCATCGTGGCGGAGTTCGCGAGCAGGCCTTCCTCCTCGATGATCGCCATGTTCTCGATCGCCGCTGTCGGGCCTGCGGTGCAACCGCCGAAGGTCGAGATGTCGCGGAAATAGGACATCGGGTCGGTGTCGTCCTTGAACTGCTCGAACACGGCGTTCGTGGTCACGCAGCAGGAGATCGCGGCGTAGCCCGATGCGACGCCCTTGGCCATCGTCACGATGTCGGGCTGCACGCCGTATTGCTGGTAGCCGAACCAGGTGCCGGTGCGGCCCAGACCGCAGACGACCTCGTCGATGTGCAGCAGGATGTCGTATTTGCGGCAGATCTCCTGCACGCGGTCCCAGTAGCCTTTCGGCGGGGTCACGATACCGCCGCCGGCGGTGATCGGTTCCAGGCAGAGCGCGCCGACGGTGTCCGGGCCTTCGCGCAGGATGACCTCTTCGATCGCGTCGGCGGCGCGGACGCCGTAGTCGTCGTCTGTCAGGCCATCCTGACGGCGGTATTCAAGGCAATGCGGCACCTGCACGAAACCCGGCGTATAGGGGCCGTACTGGGCGTTGCGCTCGTGCTGGCCGCCGGCAGAGAGGTTGGTGATCGTCGTGCCGTGGTAGTCGCGTTCGCGGAACAGGATCTTGTGCTTGCGGCCACCGTGATGCTTGTGCGCGATCTGGCGCACCATCTTGAAGGCCTTCTCGTTCGCCTCTGACCCCGAGTTTGCGTAATAGACCCGGTCGAGGCCCGGCATCTTGTCCACCAGCATTTCCGCGAATTGCGCGCCGGGGATGGTGCCGGAGGCGCCGGCGAAGAAACACATCTTGGTCAGCTGGGCGGCCACCGCATCGGCGATCCGCTTGCGGCCGTAGCCCACGTTCACGGTCCAGACCGCACCGGACACGGCGTCGATGTGTTCGCGCCCCTTGATGTCCCAGACGCGCAGGCCGCGGCCTTCGACGATGATGCGGGGGTCGATCGTCTCGAACGGTTTGTGCTGGATCAGGTGGTGCCAGACATGCGCGCGGTCGGCGGCGATGACGGCGGCGGGATCGTTCGACAGGGTGTGCTGGTTCATGGGGCAAATCCGGGGTCAGAGGGCAGCGGGCAACAGGTTCCAGTCTTGGCCGGGCGGTCCGCCTTTGGCAAGAGATTGCATCCGCATGCCGCAATTTGCAGCGCGATGCGCGACGGCTGGAGTCCCGTTCGCGACACGCAGGCCGCGCGTCACCTGTGCACTGGTCAGACCGGGGTGGCCTGTGATTAGCTGCAGGGCGAGAGGCGGGATGCACCCGCCCGGTCCATGCCCCGATGCGGGGTGCTTTCAACCGGGAGACGACAGATGACATTGAAGACGACGATGATGGGGGCCACGGGCGCGCTGGCGCTGTTGACCGGCGGTCAGGCGATGGCTGAGGCGCATGGAGAGCTGACCGTTGGTTACTTCCTTGAATGGCCGATGCCGTTCGAATTCGCCAAGGTGCAGGGTACCTACGATGAGGCGCTGGGCATGAAGGTGAACTGGGTCAGTTTCGATACCGGCACCGCGATGTCGGCCGCAATGGCCTCGGGCGATGTGCAGATTGCGGTCAGCCAGGGCGTGCCGCCCTTCGTGATCGCGGTCAGCGCGGGTCAGGACCTGCAGGTGCTGGATGTGGCCGTCAGCTATGCGGACAATGACAATTGCGTCGTGGCCTCCGGTCTGGAGATCGACAAGGAATCGGCCGGTGAGCTGGCCGGCAAGAAGGTCGCTGTGCCGCTGGGAACGGCGGCGCATTACGGGTTCCTTAAGCAGATGGACCACTTTGGCGTGGACGTGGGCAGCATGCAGGTCGTTGACATGGCCCCGCCCGAAGGCGCTGCGGCGCTGGCGCAGGGGGCGGTGGACATGATGTGCGGTTACGGCGGGTCGCTGCGCACGGCGATGGACTATGGCAACGTGCTGCTGACCGGCGACGAGAAGACCGAGTTGGGGATCCTCGTGTTCGACGTGACCTCTGCCCCGGCGGCATTCGTGGCTGAAAATCCCGATGTGGTGGCGAAATTCCTGTCCGTGACGGCCAAGGCCAATGACGCATGGAATTCCGGCGCCAAGGTCGAGGAGATGATCCCCGTCATCGCGCAGGACAGCGGCATGGACGAGGCGGCGGTTCGCGACTTTATGGCGACTTTCACCTTTCCGGGTGTCGAGGACCAGTTGGGCCAGAAGTGGCTGGGCGGCAATGCGGCGGAGTTCATGAAGGGTGTGGCACAGGTCTTTGTCGATGCGGGGTCGATCCCCTCGGCGCTGGACGATTATACGGCGGCGGTGAACACCGGGCCGTTGCAGGCTGCAGAGAGCATGTAAGCCCCTTGCGGTGTGCGGCGGTGGTCGCGCACCGCACCGACTGAAAGAGGGGCTGCCGTGGCCGGTCTGCATATCGAGAATCTGTCCATGCGGTTCGATCTGCCGCAGGGGGGCGCCGTGCAGGCGCTGAAGGACGTCAGCATCGACCTGAAACCGGGCGAATTGCTCAGCGTTTTGGGGCCGTCGGGCTGTGGCAAGACGACCTTGCTGAACATCGTGGCGGGGTTTCTGGCACCCACCGCGGGGCGGATCACGCTGAACGGCAACCGCGTCACCGGGCCGGGGCCGGACCGCGGCATGGTCTTTCAGCAAGGCGCGCTGTTCGAATGGATGAACGTGCGCAAGAACGTGGGCTTTGGTCCGCGCATGAAGGGCATGAAGGCGGGACCGAAGCGCGAGATCGTCGATCACCTGCTCGACGTCGTGGGCCTGCGGGATTTCAAGGACAAGGCGGTCTATGAGTTGTCGGGCGGCATGCAGCAGCGCGTGGCACTGGCGCGGTGTCTGGCGAATGAACCCGACGTGATCCTGATGGACGAACCGCTGGGCGCGCTGGACGCGCTGACGCGCGAAAAGATGCAGGGCCTTGTCCTGAAGCTGTGGAAAGAGACGGGCAAGACCATCATCCTGATCACCCACTCGGTCGAGGAGGCCCTGCTGCTGGGCGAGCGCCTGATCGTCATGGCGCCGCGACCGGGGCGCATCCATAAGGAATACAATCTGCCCTTTGCCGACATGGGCGTGGGCCGCGACCTGCGCGAGGTCAAGAAGGATCCCCGCTTTGCCCAGACCCGGGAGGAGATCCTGTCGATGATCTGGAACATGGAGGAGGAGATCATGGGCAGCGCCGGAGAGCAGGTCTGATGGCCGTTCTAGCGGCGCTTTGGGGCGAATTCCTGACGGTATTGAAGGCAGTGGGCGGGGCGGTGCCGTTCATTCTGGCCTATGTCGCGCTGATCCTTGCGTTGATGCTCGTCTGGTCCTTTGTCCGCCGCCTGCTGCGGCCAAAGCATGACTATGGTGGCCTGAAAACCGTGACCTTTGGCGATGAATCCGCCGTGGTGTCGAACGGGGTCGCGTCGGTCATCAGCATTGTGCTGATCTTCGTGCTCTGGGGGGCGTTTACCGGATCAAAGCTGCTGCCGGGATTCCTGCACATGCCGGGGCCGTTTCAGGGGACGGCGACGTTTGACTACACGTTGACGGGGCCGGACGGGGCGACCGATGACGCTACGGTCACGGTGCTGGTCCACCCCGCCGATGTTACCACCCCCGATCCGCAGGTCGATCCCGGTACCGGCATGGCCCGCAACGACTCCATCGCCATCGGCATGTTCCGCAGCGCCCTGCTGCGCGTGGCTGACAACGACGAGGTCACCCGCGATCAGGGGGCCCAGATCACGGCGGTCGATGGCACGCCCATCGCACCGGGCGGGTCTGTGCGCACCGGCTTTGGCCGGGTGATGATGACCCCCAAGGGCACGCTGAACATCGCGCCTGCGTCCGGCTGGCAGATGGAGCCGATCTGGCTGCCGCCGCCAGAGGCGGTCTGGGCGCAGGCTGTGACCATCGCCCGCGACGGGTTCCGGGGGGCGAGCCTGTGGGAACACCTGGGCTATTCGCTGTTCCGGGTGATCGTGGGCTTTTTGCTGGGGGCGCTTGTGGGCATCCCCCTCGGCTATGCCATGGGCCTGTCGGACTGGTTTCGCGGCTGGTTCGACCCCATCGTGGAGTTCATGCGGCCCGTCCCGCCGCTTGCCTTGATCCCGCTGGTCATCATCTGGGCGGGGATCGGTGAGACGGGCAAGATCATCCTGCTGTTCCTTGCGGCACTCTGGATCATGGCGATCGCCGCGCGCTCCGGCGTGTCGGGCGTGCGGATTTCCAAGGTGCATGCGGCCTATTCATTGGGCGCGTCGAAATGGCAGGTGATGCGGCATGTCGTCATCCCGAATTCCCTGCCGGAGATATTCACCGGTGCGCGGGTGGCCATGGGGGTCTGCTGGGGCACCGTCGTCGCGGCAGAGCTGGTGGCGGCACAGACCGGCGTCGGCATGATGATCATGGTTGCGTCCAAGTTCCAGAACACGGACATCGTGCTGATGGGGGTGATCGTGATCGGGATCGTGGGGTTCACCATCGACCTTGGCATCCGCTGGCTGGAGCGGATCATGGTGCCGTGGAAGGGCAAGGGATGACGTCATGACGGGACCGGCTGCAGCACTTGCGGTGCTGCTGGTGTTGCTGGTGCTGGGCGGGGCCGACCCGGCCCGCTTGCAGACCTTCGCGTGGTTCGCACTGGCCGGGCTGGCGCTGGGCCTGCTGTGGGACACCCTGTGGGAGGTGTGGCGGCGGCGCTCGCCCGCGGACGTGGCGCCGCGCCGGATCCCGCAGCAGCGGCGGCGGACAAACAGGCCGCGCGTTCCGCCGCAGGCCCGCCCGACAATCCTGATCGACGGATCGAACGTCATGCACTGGAACGGGAACGCGCCGTCCGCCGTGGTGCTGCGCCGAGTGGTGCAGGCGCTGGTGGACAAGGGCGAGCGGCCGCACGTCTATTTCGACGCCAACGCGTGCTACAAGCTGGCAGAGGGGTTCAGGGATGCAGTGGCACTGGGTGCCATGATCGGTCTGCCCGCGTCGTCGGTCACCGTCGCGGCCGGCGGGACGCCGGCAGATCCGCTGTTGCTGGCCCATGCGGCACGGGATCGCCTGCGGGTCGTGACAAACGACCGGTTTCTGGACTGGAAGACGCAATTCCCCGCCGTGGGCGCGCGGGGATTTCTGGTCAAGGGGCGCTGGCAAGAGGGCGCGCCGATCCTGCGCCTGTAAGACGGGCGGTCGTGCCTTTGCGTGCAATCTGATGGGCGATGCATGACCCGGATCGGGCCGCCAGTCGCCGCTGATGTCGCGGTCCGAATCCGGAAAAGTGTGCGCGATGACAGTTAGTTGATGAACCCCTGTGCAGGGTGGGCGGTTGTCTATGCAGAACATGGCCTGAAGCGTCAGGCCTGGACGACCCAAAGGATTTGACTGATGAAAACCATTCTCGCCAGCACGGCAATTGCCCTCGTCATGGCCAATGCGGCCGTGGCGCAGACCCCCGCCACCAGCCCTGCAACCGACGGCACATCCACCGACAGCATGTCCGTGCAAAGCACCGGCAACCCGGCTCCGACCTCCGCCATGCCTGCGACTGACGGCACATCCACCGACAGCATGTCCGTGACTAGCACCGGCACAGGCACCAGCACCGAGGTCGTACCTGCGGATTCGTCCACCTCCGCATCCGAAGCACCGGCGACCGATGGCACGTCGAACGATTCCATGTCCGTTCAGAATGCCGCATCGGCGATGACGATGGACGGCTACAGCGACGTTGTGGTGACCGAAATCACCGTCGAACAGCTGACCGGACTGGACGTCTATGACACGGACGGCAACAAGGTCGGCACGATCAGCGAGCCTGTCATCGGCGCCGACGGCACCGTCTCGGCCGCCATCGTGGATGTCGGCGGATTTCTGGGACTGGGTGCAAAGCCGGTCGCGATCTCTCTGAGCAGCATGCAGGTTCTGGCGATGGCAGATGGTAGCGACATGCGCGCCTATGTCGGCATGACGACGGACCAACTGAAAGAGATGCCGGCCTATGAGGCAACCGCCGCGTCGAACTGATCATTTTTTAGATCGCAGGAATTGGCCGCCCTCTCCGGGGCGGCCTTTTTCCTGTAAGGGGGGTGCGACGTGCCGCGTCCGAAAAGCAGTGCGCAGTTGCCAGCGCCGGGCGCCAAGTGTCACGGACTCTGCAGGAAATTTCAATGAAGGTCTTGGTGGAGACGATCGGGATCGAACCGACGACCTCGTCGTTGCGAACGACGCGCTCTCCCAACTGAGCTACGTCCCCACTCTGACGTCTAGATGGCGCGGGGCCGGGGTGCTGTCAAGATTGTCTGCGCGGTGTTTGGGTCACACCGGGGACAATTCACGGGCGTTGCGGAACGCGGCGGGACAGGTCACGTTGAGGTTGGAACATTCAAAGGAGACGACGATGGACACCTTTCTGCAAGTGGTCGGCTGGGGTGCGATTTCACTGCTGGCCGTGATCGGTCTGGTCGCGGGCCTGATCGCTGCGGTCATCACCGGAGGCAACAAGGGCGCCTACATTGTCGCAGGCATCATCGGCGCCGTGGCGCTGCCCTTCGTGCTGGCCTTGCTGGGCGTCACGGCCGCAATCGGTGCGGGCCTGCTGGCGATCCTCGTGATCGGTGCGGTTGGCGCCGTGGTGCTGGTCGTGCTGATCAAGGCGCTGACGGGGCGGTCGGACGACCGGCCCCGCAGATAACGAGTGGGGTCGGGCCGGTTTGGCCTAACGCTTCTTCCCCCCATACCGCGACTTTCCACCCCGCATGCCCCCGCGTCCGCCCGTAGACCGGCCTGAGGCCTTGGCGGAGTCTTCGACCGCCTTGTCGACGGCCTGTTGGCGCGCCAACGGATCGTCGGCAATCGCAAGCTCGACGGCCTCCAGCCGTTTCAGCTCGTCCCGCAGGCGGGCGGCGGTTTCGAATTCGAGGTTCTCGGCGGCCTTGCGCATGTCGGTGCGCAAGCCGTCCAGAACGGCCTTCATGTTGGAGCCCTGACGTTCGACCTTGGCCGTCACGCGATTCATGTCGACGTCGCCCTTGTAGAGGCCCGCGAGGATGTCTTCGACGTTCTTTTTCACCGTCGTCGGCGTGATGCCGTGTTCGACGTTGTAGGCGGTCTGGCGGGTGCGGCGACGCTCTGTTTCCTTCATCGCGCGTTCCATCGACCCGGTGATCCGGTCGGCGTACATGATGACGCGGCCTTCGGCGTTCCGCGCGGCGCGGCCGATGGTCTGGACGAGGGAGGTTTCGGAACGCAGGAAGCCTTCCTTGTCGGCGTCGAGGATGGCGACGAGACCGCATTCGGGAATATCCAGACCCTCGCGCAGCAGGTTGATGCCGATCAGCACGTCGAAGGCTCCAAGGCGCAGATCGCGCAGGATCTCGATCCGCTCGATCGTGTCGATGTCAGAGTGCATGTAGCGCACGCGGATGCCCTGTTCGTGCATGTATTCGGTCAGGTCCTCGGCCATGCGCTTGGTCAGCGTGGTGCAGAGCGTGCGGAAACCGGCGGCAGAGACCTTGCGGACCTCGTCCAGCAGGTCGTCGACCTGCATTTCGACGGGCCTGATCTCGATGACCGGGTCGATCAGGCCGGTGGGGCGGATGATCTGTTCGGTGAAGACGCCGCCGGTTTGTTCGAGTTCCCACGCCGCAGGGGTGGCGCTGACGAAGACGGACTGGGGGCGCATAGCGTCCCATTCCTCGAACTTCAGCGGGCGGTTGTCCATGCAGGACGGCAGGCGGAAGCCGTGTTCGGCCAGCGTCATCTTGCGTCGGAAGTCGCCCTTGTACATGCCGCCGATCTGCGGGACCGAGACGTGGGACTCGTCCGCGAACACGATGGCGTTGTCGGGGATGAATTCGAACAGGGTGGGGGGCGGCTCGCCGGGGGCGCGGCCCGTCAGGTAGCGGGAATAGTTCTCGATCCCGTTGCAGACGCCGGTCGCTTCCAGCATTTCCAGATCGAAGTTGGTACGCTGTTCCAGCCGCTGTGCTTCCAGCAGCTTGCCTTCGTTCACCAGTTGATCCAGCCGCATCCGCAGCTCTTTCTTGATGCCGATGATGGCCTGCTGCATCGTCGGTTTGGGCGTGACGTAGTGCGAGTTCGCGTAGACGCGGATTTTCGGGAAGGTGTCGGTTTTCTCGCCCGTCAGGGGGTCGAATTCGGTGATCGACTCCAGTTCCTCGCCAAAGAAGCTCAACCGCCAGGCGCGGTCGTCGAGGTGGGCGGGGAAGATTTCCAGCGAATCGCCGCGCACGCGGAAGGTGCCGCGCTGGAAGGCGGCGTCGTTGCGGCGGTATTGCTGGGCGATCAGGTCCGCCATGATCTTGCGCTGGTCGTAGGATTTGCCGACGTGGATGTCCTGCGTCATGGCGCCGTAGGTTTCCACCGACCCGATACCATAGATGCAGGACACCGAGGCCACGATGATCACGTCATCGCGTTCCAGCAGCGCCCGCGTGGCCGAGTGGCGCATCCGGTCGATCTGTTCGTTAATCTGGGATTCCTTCTCGATATAGGTATCCGACCGGGCGACGTAGGCTTCGGGCTGGTAGTAGTCGTAGTAGCTGACGAAGTATTCCACGGCGTTTTCGGGGAAGAAGCCCTTGAATTCGCCATATAACTGCGCCGCGAGCGTCTTGTTGGGGGCGAGGATGATCGCGGGGCGCTGGGTCTCTTCGATGATCTTGGCCATGGTGAAGGTCTTGCCGGTGCCGGTGGCCCCTAGCAGCACCTGATCCCGCTCTCCGTTTTTGACACCTTCGGACAGCTCGACGATGGCCGTCGGCTGGTCGCCGGCGGGTTCGAATTCGGTCTTCAGGACGAACTTGCGGCCGCCTTCCATCTTCTCGCGCGTCCGCACGTTGGGCGCGGGGTTGGACAGGTAGGCGGCGTCGGCAAGCTCGCGTTTGTCGGTCTGGGCGTAGGCCATGGGGAATCCTTCGGGGGTCAAGACATATTTGATCCCGAAGCCCTGCGGTTCAAGGGGTGCTGCTGACACTTGCCGCCAGCAGCAACGCCGAAGGCGACGAAAGGGCCGGTTTGTGCTAGAATCGGGCAGGCTGCATAGGGGGGATGCGATGGCTGTGGCGATCCTGTGGGGCACGTCGAAGGGCGTGTTTCTGGTGAGGGAGGGTGCGCAGGGCTGGGCCGCGACAGGCCCGTTCTGCGACGGCTGGCCGATCAACCACGTGATCGGCGATCCTTTGACGGGGACGCTTTGGGCCGGTGGCGGTGGCGACTTTCAAGGGGCGGGGGTCTGGCGGTCGCAGGACGATGGTGCCACCTGGACGCTGACCAAGCTGACCAAAGGCGGCATGGACGACTGGGCGGCCAATGATCCCGGCTTTGCCGCGATGATCGGCTGGGTGGATGCGCCGATGCCGTTCGACCGGGAGTTCATGCAGGTCTGGTCGCTGCATTTCGCCCATGGCGTGCTTTGTGCGGGCACGAAGCCCGCGCGATTGCTGAAAAGCCATGACATGGGCGTGACGTGGGACAAGGTCGGCGGTCTGACCGACGATCAGGGTGTGGATGACTGGCAGGCGGGGGGCGCAGGGCTGACGCTGCACAGCCTAGTCTCTCATCCCGCGGACCCCGACCGGATGTGGGTCGGCATTTCGGCAGAGGGCGTCTTTGCGACCGACGACGGCGGGGCGACATGGGACCGGCGCAACCGGCTGTCGAACGCGGGCGCCTGTGCCGACCATCACCACCCGGCGGGGCCGGAGGGGGGCGAGGTCGGGCATTGCGTCCACAACATGATGCGCGCGCCGGGCGAGGGCGATGTGCTTTATCAGCAGAACCACCACGGCGTCTGGCGGTCCGCCGATGGGGGGCGGTCGTGGGACGATATCTCGACGGGGTTGCCGTCCACCTTCGGCTTTCCGATCCGGGTGCATCCGCGCGACGCGGACACGATCTGGACCCTTCCGCTGAACGGCGACATGGCGGGGCGGTTCCCACCGGATGCGGCCTGCGCCGTCTGGCGGTCGCGGGACGGCGGTGCCACGTGGACAGGACTGCGCGACGGGCTCCCGCAACAGGGCTGCTATTTCACCGTGTTGCGGCAGGCGATGGCGGGGGATGCGCGCGATCCGGCGGGTCTTTATTTCGGGACGAACTCCGGATCGGTCTTTGCCAGTTTCGACGAGGGCGACAGCTGGGCGGAATTGACGCGGCATCTGCCGACCATCCTCTCGGTCGAGGTGCTTGACAGGGCCTGAGCCGAGGTTGACGCCGCAGGGCAGAGGCGTAGGTTCGCGCCCAACCCTCAAGGAGCATCCCCATGTCCGACCATCTGGACCCCGAAAAACTCGACCGTCTGGCCGAGGTCGCCGTGCGCACCGGCGTGAACCTGCAAAAGGGGCAGGACCTGATCATCACCGCCAACATGTCCGCCCTGCCGCTGGTCCAGCGCATTGCGGTTCATGCCTACAAGGCGGGCGCCGGTCTGGTGCTGCCGTTCTTTACCGATGACGCAATCACGCTGGCGCGGTATGAAAATGCCGAAGATGAGAGCTTCGATCGTGCCGCCGACTGGTTCTACGAAGGGCTGGGCAAGGCTTACAAGGCCGGTGCCGCGCGCATGGCGATCACCGGCGACGACCCCATGCTGCTGGCCGAACAGGACCCGGCGAAGGTGGCACGTGCATCCAAGGCCGTGTCCATCGCGGCCAAGCCGGCCATGAACCCGATCGTGGGGTTCGAGGTGAACTGGAACATCGTGGCCTTCCCCGGTGCCGCCTGGGCCGCCCGCGTGTTCCCCGATGTGCCTGTCGATCAGGCGCAGGGTCGGCTGCTGGATGCGATCTACGACGCCTCCCGCCTTGGCGGTGACGATCCGGTGCAGAACTGGGCCGACCACACGGCGGAACTGAAGACCCGCGTCAAATGGCTGAACGCGCAGAACTTCGAGGCGTTGCAGTATACCGGCCCCGGCACCGACCTGCGCCTTGGTCTGGCAGAGGGGCATATCTGGAAAGGGGGCGCCTCGCCCGCGCTGAACGGCGTCGTCTGCCAGCCCAATATCCCGACGGAGGAGGTCTTTACCTGCCCGCACGCCTACAAGGTCGACGGCACGGTCGCGGCGACCAAACCCCTCGCGTATCAAGGCACGGTGATCCGCGACATCGCGGTCCGGTTCGAGGCGGGCAAGATTGTGGAGGCGACGGCATCGACCGGAGAGGCCGTGTTCCGCGACCTGCTGGCCGTTGACGACGGGTCCAGCCGGATCGGAGAGGTGGCGCTGGTGCCTCATTCCTCGCCGATCTCGCAATCAGGCACGTTGTTCTACAACACGCTCTTTGATGAAAACGCATCCTGCCATATCGCGCTGGGGCAATGTTACGCGGACACGATCCAAGGCGGATCGTCCCTGAAGCCCGAGGAATTGAAGCAGAAGGGCGGCAACCAGTCTCTGGTCCACGTCGACTGGATGATGGGATCGGATGCCGTCGATATCGACGGCATCACCCGGACCGGCGAAGTGGTCCCGGTGATGCGCGCAGGCGAATGGGCGTTCTGATTACTTGAACACGCCACAGGCGATGCGGTCACCCGCGTCGCCAGCGGGCTGGCTGCTGTAATCGTCGGTGCCCGCATGCACGATGATGGCCGATCCGTCGTCGTCACCCATCAGCTCGGGCGTCAGCATCGCGTTGAAAAATTCCATCTTCGCCGTGCCATCCTCGGCCACGGTGATGTTGGGAATATCGCCCGGATGCGGGCCAGCCGCGGCCATCACGCCGTGGTCATGACCGTCGGCCAAGTGGCCGCCAGCACTGGTGAAATCGGCGGCCGCACAGTCGCCCGTTTCGTGCACATGGATCGCGTGGTCGCCCGCAGGCAGGCCCGACAGGTCGATCTGGACCAGCATCGCGCCGGACTCGGTCGGGGTGATGGTGACGATCCCCTTGCTGGACCCGTCGGTGCCGTTGACCGTCGCGGTCATCGGCATCATTTCGGCGTGGGCCGCAGCAAAAGCGCCGGCCGGCACCATGGTCAGCGCGGCCATCAGGGGAAGAAATTTCATGGGTCGTCCTTTGGTCTGGGTTCAGCTGACCAACGCGGGCTGATGGGGTAGGGTTCCTCTTGCCCTTGGCGCGCAATTTGCCGATAACATCCCCGGTTCAACAGGAGTTCGTCCCATGCAGGCCCGCATCTATCGCCCCGCCAAGACGGCCATGTCCTCCGGCACGGCCAAGACCCACGTGTGGGTGCTGGATTTCGTCAAGGATTCGGCGCGCGAGATCGACCCGCTGATGGGCTGGACCAGTTCGACCGATACCCAAAGCCAGGTGCGGCTGACCTTCGAGACGAAAGAAGAGGCGCTGGCTTATGCCAAGGACCACGGGATTGACGCGGTCGTGACCGAACCCCAGACCCGTCGGGCCAACGTGCGTCCCGGCGGCTATGGCGAAAACTTTGCGACTCACCGGCGAGGCGTGTGGACCCACTGAGGGTGTAAATCGGGACAAAGTTGTCTCGGAATCGGGCTAAAGATCCTGCGAGACTGACTTTTCATCAACGTGTTGGGTCACGATCGGTGCGGCAACTAAATGTAGAATGCGACGAGCTGGTTCAGATAGCCCCCTTAAGCTTCCGGTTTTCTTCAGAATGAAACGCTCAGATCTATAAGCGAGTACAGAGTCTGCGCATGGCTGAAGGCTGCATGACCTGCGGCAACTACTGCTATTCAAAGGGCTGCTGAAAGTAGTCCAGCTGTTGGTGTTTGTAAAACACAGCATTAAATGGCCATTCGTGGCCATTTTTTGTCCATCAAACACAAGTTAGTGTCCACTCTGTGGCGCACATATATTTATACTTGATTTTATCGATGGGTTAGGGCGTCTCTTCGTTTGGACCTGTCTTTTGCAGGTTCCGGGACGTGAACAACCGCCGTGCGATCTTTCCGAAGCAATTATGTCGCCCGCCGCTGGAGCTGATAAGCAGTCGACAAGATGGGCGTATTCCGTTGAAAAACTCTTGTTGATTTGGGGCCTGGTCGCTGATTCACTTTCGGTAGTGAGGCGGAGGATCTGCGATGCTGAGACCAAGGCAAGAGGCGCAAGGCGCATTGTTTTACGAGTTCTCGATAGAAGGTCATGTCCCGCAAGATCACCTGCTGCGATCCATTGATCGCTTCGTGGATCTGTCCGGCATCCGTCAGTATCTGGCTCCGTTCTACAGCAATACCGGCCGCCCCTCCATCGACCCCGAGTTGCTGATCCGCATGCTGCTGGTTGGGTATTGCCTGGGCATCCGGTCAGAGCGGCGGCTCTGCGAAGAGGTGCATCTGAACCTCGCCTATCGATGGTTCTGCCGCCTTGATCTGGCTGATCGTGTGCCAGACCACTCCAGCTTTTCGAAGAACCGCCATGGCCGGTTCCGGGACAGCGACCTGTTGCGCCACGTGTTCGAGACGGTCGTGGCGCGGTGCATCGCTGAAGGTCTGGTCAGCGGCCAGCGCTTCGCCGCAGACGCAAGCCTGATCGAGGCTGACGCCAACAAGCAGAACGCGACGGCGAAGGAAGACTGGCATCCTGAAGCCATAAATCCAGCCGATGCGCCGCGGGCCGTCAGAGAGTATCTCCAAGTTCTGGATGACGCCGCCTTTGGCGCAGCCACAACAGTTGAGCCCAAGTTCACGTCTCATTCAGACCCGTCCAGTCAGTGGACTGCAGCTCGCAAGGGCCCTGCGTTCTTTGCTTATTCGACGAACTACCTGATCGATACGGACCACGCCGTGATCGTTGACGTGGAAGCGACCCGGTCGATCCGGCAGGCTGAGGTCGGGTCTGTTCGCACCATGCTGGATCGTGTGAGAGACACGTTCAACCTGCATCCCGAGCGCATCATTGCGGACACGGCCTATGGCTCCGGACCGATGCTCGGCTGGCTGGTGGACCGCAAGATCGCACCGCATATTCCAGTGATTGACAAGGCGAGCCGCACAGACGGCACCTGGTCTCGCGCCGACTTTGATTGGGACGCCGAGAACAACCAATACATCTGCCCGGAAGGCGAAACCCTCAAACAATTCCGTCGCAATTACTCCGACCCGAAACGTGGCCCAACCGGCAAGGGCGTCGCCAAGTATCAGGCCCTGAAGCTGACCTGCCAATCCTGCCCTTCGAAGCCGAAATGCTGCCCGAATGCCGACGCCCGCAAGATCACCCGCGAAGAGCATGAAGATGCCCGTCAGGTTGCCCGCGACATCGCCAAGACGGAGCAATACGCCGTCTCAATGCGGCTCCGAAAGAAGGTCGAGATGCTCTTCGCCCACCTCAAACGCATTCTGGGGCTGGGGCGGCTCCGATTACGCGGTCCGAACGGCGCAAATGACGAATTCTTGCTCGCCGCCACCGCTCAGAATCTCCGGAAATTAGCCAAGATCCTTCCTGCACCGCAGCATGTGCGCCCGGCCTGATAAGAAAGGCGCTTGCACCCTCATCGGCACCTGACTTTCTGCACGAGCGAACCGTTGTTTTTCAACAGAATCGGCGGAAAGCTGACCTTCGCTGCGCCGAAAATGGAGGTCTGCTTTGGCGTAAACCACCTTTACATTGTTCCCAACATTTTGCGTCAGACTACTTTTGAAGGCTGCATGTAGTGGTAGACGGCGGTCGTTATTGCTTTGGCGGAAGATCTGGCCTGTCATTTGGTTAGGCTGAGCTGCTGCCGGTTTCGTGGACACCGGGTTAGGTTTGCATAGCTCGGTCCTCGAACGCCATAGGGCTGAGATAGCCCAGCTTCGAATGCCGTCGCCTCGGATTGTAAAAGCGCTCGATGTAGTCGAACACGTCGGCGCGTGCCGCGTCACGGGTGCGGTAGACCTTGCGGGCTGTCCGTTCGATCTTCAGCGACGAGAAGAAGCTCTCCATTGCTGAGTTGTCCCACACATTGCCCGCACGGCTCACCCGGCAAATGATGCCGTTGTCCAGCAGCAGGCGCTGAAACTGCTCACTGGTATATTGCGATCCTTGGTCTGAGTGATGGAGCAGCGCGTCAGCCTTTCCGCGCCGCCAGACGGCCATCCGCTGCCCGGCAGTGGTTTGCAGGTCATTCCGGTGGAATGACTGGCAAACCATGAGAGGGATCAGCGCATCCATGACCAGTGAAGCATCCCGTTCCGCCTTCATGGACCAGCCGACGGTGAGCCATTGATGCGCCATTGGTTCAAGCACAATGGCGAACCCTGGAGAACAGGTCCAGCACGACCGCCACGTAGAGCCAGCCCTCTGCGGTCCAGATGTAGGTGAAGTCGGCAAGCCACTTCTGGTTCGGCCGGTCTGCTGTGAAGTCGCGGTCAAGGATGTTGTCGGCGATGACCGACCGCTCGCCGTCATCCTTCGGGTTCCCGCGGCGTTTGGGCCGCGCTCTCATTGCATTTAGCCGCATCAAGCGTTCGATCCGGTGCAGTCCACATGCGAGACCTTCTTCCAGAACGTCACGCCAGACCCGGCGGGCGCCATAGGTGCGATCGCTGGCCTTGAAGCTCTTGTCGATCGACTGGACGAGCTTTGCATCCTGAGCCGCGCGTTCGCTTATCGGCCTTCTGAGCCAGGCATGAAAGCCGGATCGGGAGACGCCCAGCACCGCGCACATCCAGCTGACCGGCCAAATGTGCCGATGCTTTGCCACGTAAGCGAACGTCATGTCGCTTCCCGCGCGAAGTAAGCTGCCGCCTTTTTTAGGATGTCACGCTCCGCCTTGAGCTTGGCGACCTCTTTCTTCAGGGTCGCAATCTCGGCCAATTCTGCGCGTTGCAAGCCATTGCCGGGAAACGCCGCAACAGGCGCTCCCATCAATTCCCGCATCCAGCGACGCAGCACGCTCTCCGCAAGATCCAGGTCCCGGCACGCCTGAGCGACCGCAACGCCTCGCTCGGTCACCAGCCTTACCGCCTCGATCTTGAACTCGCGGCTAAACTTCCGTCTCGTCATATCCACTCTCCAGTTCAATGGTCACGATCTTATCTTCGTGTCCACAAAACCGGCAGCAGCTCAAAACGCCGGACTATCTGTCGTGGCTTCGTGCACGTATTCACAGATCAACGGCCGGCATAAATAAGTGGCTGGACGGTCAAACCATTGAACAGGTGCTCGCCGCGTCAGAAATGCTCGGCGGGATCCTGCAGCACGGCCATAATGTTGCCATCACGAGATTGACACCCGAGGAAACTGAAGAAGCAACGGATAGCGGTTTCTCAATCTACACAGAAGGCCCCGGGGCAATCGAGGAGGCGCTTGACACCATCCGTCAAACCTCGACTGCCACCGCGGTGCAGGCTGGTCCACTTGCTTTTTATGGAAGGCTTTTCAACTGGCTTGATCGCCGGTGCAATGCGATCAATCCTGGTCCGATCCGTGATATCCTGCGCGACCACATCGTAAAGCATTCCGCAGTTGAGCCCGGCACGCGGGTTCTTGGCGTCGAAATTACACAACGGCGATACCATACCCTTTATAGCTTGTCCGCGGCCGTCGGCGTCGAAAGGCCACGGCTATCGCGCCTCCTGAAATAGCTTGGTGAGATTCCAACAGATGCGACTGAAGTGGAGAGCGGGACCATGGTGTTCGAGGCTGCCAAGAGCGTGCGCCTGATCGAAGCCTTTGCAACCGCCATTCCGTTGCGGGATGTCCCCGCATATCTGTGCGCCACCCAGAACCAAGTGGAAATTCTTTATCGCGTAGATCTTTTGCAGCCATTGATTCCGAGGACCGGTCGCGGGTCAGTTCGCCATGTCGTTTTTGCCCGGTCGCACCTCGAAGAACTTCTGAATAAGGTGACCGAATTGCCGGTGCTGGACGAAACGACCGCTGGTGAATTTCATCCGATTTCTTACGCCTGCCAGCGTGGTGCTGGACGCTTCGAAGACCTGTTCGCCGACGTTCTCGATGGCAAGGTTCAGGGCTTTCGCCGTTTCGATAAAGTTGGCATCGGAGCAATTGAAGTCGATGTCCGCTCTTTGATCGCGATGAAGAAATCCGCCTGAACCGCGCCTGAACGTTCCAGAAATTGTCAGTCACCAAGCTCGCCTCGGCGAGCTTTTTTTCGTCTTGTTCCAGTCCGCGGGATCTTACCCCGATTTTCGTAGCATCTTTGCCCGGACTTCTAAATGGACGATAATAAGCCACTGTTATTAATCGTCTTTTCGAGCTCTTCCGAGGCAACTTTGCTCCGATTTACAGGGTGCGGGGCGGACCGTCGCTGTCATCCACCACGGCCCGGTTCCGGGCGTGGCGACGGCAAGACACAGGGACTGAAGCCTAGCCAGACCTCCGACCTGACGGCCCTTATTGAGCTCTGTCAGCTGGACAACGGGCAGGTCCTGCGCGCCCATACGCTGATGTTGCTGGAGTGGGGGCAGGCCCGGATCTCCAAAGTCTCGCTGGGTTATCCGGTTCAGGTCTTGAACGCTGGTGTCGCGGTCAGTATCCGCAGCGGCCTTCTCGACGGATCGCTGTCAGGTCACACCGTTCATTCTGTGTCGGCCGACATCGGCGGGCCACTGGATTTTCGCCATGCGGCGTCGGTTCACCCCGCAGTCGAGGAGACGCTTGCGAAACGCCGCTCTATGATCACCCTGTCGCGTGCCCTATCGTCCGGCGCAAATCCCCGTTGATCAAGGTCCGAGATGTCAGAAATCACCTCCATCGCTGTCACAACCGCCCTTTTGGGGCCGGACTACGACTCTTCCGGACCCGTCGAAATGGTGTTGCAGGAAGGCCTGATCGCGGCCATCCGTCCATGGGCGGGGGTGGCGCCGCGGCTGCTGGCGATGCCTGCGGTGACGGATGCCCACAACCACGCGCGCCCCTTGTCGAGCGCGTCGTTCGGTGCCGCGCTGAAGCCGCTCGAACTTTGGCTGCCGCAACTGGCGACCATGCCGGCGGTCGATCCTTACACGGCGGCGGCGGCGGCGTTTGCGCGTTCCTTGCGCGGCGGGGCGACGGCGGTGATGGTGCATCTGACCCGTGCGATGGGCCAACGACCCTTGCCGCAGGAAGCCCGCGAGATCGCACGCGCCGCACAGGATGTCGGTATCTCCATCGGTTTTGCCGTCGCGATGCGGGATCGCAATCCGCTGGTTTACGGCGATTACGCGTCGGTGCTGTCCAGGTTAAGCCCCGACGCGGCACAGATGGTGCAGAAGACGTGGGGTGCGGCCCCGCTTGCGGTGGCCGATCAGATCGCGCTGGTGGACGAGGTCGCCGCGGCGGTGGCCGACATGGATGTCCATGTCGACGTGCAATACGGGCCGACCGGCGTGCAGTGGTGTTCCATGGATCTGCTGACGGCGATTGCCGACGCCTCGGCCCGGACGGGGCGGCGTGTGCACATGCACCTGCTGGAAACCCGTCCGCAGCGCCACTGGGCCGACCGCAGTTATCCCGACGGCATTGTCGCCATGCTGGACAGGATCGGTCTGCTATCCCCGCGGCTGACGCTGGCGCATTGCGTCTATGGCCGCGCGGCAGAGTATGCGGCCATCGCGCGGGCGGGTGCGCGGATTGCCGTCAACGTCTCGTCCAACCTGCATCTGTCGTCGGGGATCGCGTCGGTGACCGCGATGCAGGCGGCGGGTGTTCAGGTTGCGATGGGACTGGACGGCTGCGCATTGGACGACGACGATGATGCGCTGCGCGAATTGCGCCTATTCCATTTTCTGAACCGCGCACCGGGCTTCGGGACCGACGGGATGACGCCGCAGACCGCGCTGAAGGCCGCCTGTGCGACCGGCCGCGCGGGCTTGGGTCTGCCGCCCGGTGGCGTGCTGGCGCCAGGAATGCCGGCGGACCTGCTGCTGCTGGATCTGGATCTGCTGGATCCGGACGCACTGATGCCCGTCGATCCGCGCGACTTCGTCATGACACGCGCGACCCGCAACATGATCCGCCGGATCTATGCGGGCGGGCGGCTTGTTCTGTCGGACGGGCGGCCCTCCGGTGTGGACATTGACCGCCTGCACACGGACTTGCGGACGCAGGTGCGCGCGGGGCTGCCGGGGACGGCGGCGCTTGCCGCCCTCTGGCCAGAGATCGAAGATGCCATCGCCGCGGAATACAGGGGATGCTGCTGAGCGCCTGACAGGGGGGGATCTTTTCAGGCCGGGGCGTCTGCGGCGTGCGCCGAAAGATAGCTGCGCCAGTCGCCGGTTGCCGTGATGTCGGTCGCGCCTTGGGTGGCTGTGGCTTCGCACAGAAAGCCCTGGACCGTGGTGCCATCGTCCAGCGCGATGGTGCCCAATCCAAGAGGCGCGGGAATCCCTGCCAGAAAACCGCCCACCGCCGTCAGCGGCAGATCCCACAGCTCTACGGCGATGGCCGCGCCCGATCCGGGCGCACCGCGCACCAATCCGGGGCGCGCGGGCGGGCCGCCGGCCAGCGCGTAGAAGCGGTAGGCATCGCTGGTCCGGGCGGCCCTGACGAAGACCGCACCCCGGTCGGTCAACTGCCCGTTCAGCGGCAGACCCGACATATGCGCCCCGCACACCGCGAGGCGCAGGACAGGCGCGGGCGAGGCGTCCTCCACCGCGGGCGGTGCCACGAATGGCCAGTCGGTGGCCCCCAGA
Organism: Loktanella sp. M215; assembly: GCF_021735925.1. Taxonomy (NCBI): domain Bacteria; kingdom Pseudomonadati; phylum Pseudomonadota; class Alphaproteobacteria; order Rhodobacterales; family Roseobacteraceae; genus Loktanella; species Loktanella sp. M215. The sequence goes on along the minus strand of NZ_WMEA01000001.1, from coordinate 3,910,109 downwards.
CGGCGCCCGCCCGCTGCCTCCAGCGCGAGGGCGGTGGCGGCGATCCGGTCGTCCTGACCGGCTTTGGCCAGCAGGGTGACGCTGCCGGGCCGTCCGTCGGACCGCGCGGGCACCGGTACGGCGATGCCGCACATATCCAGCAGGTTCACGAAATTGGTGTAGGTGCCGAAATTGGAATTGGGCGTGACGGGGTCCGCCTCCAACTCTGCGACCGTATGGAACCGCGGGATCGTCGGCACGCACAGCATGTCGATGCCGTCCAGCAGCGGCTCTGCCGCGCGGGCCAGTTCCTTCAGCCGGTAGATGCCGCGGAAGGCGTCGGCGGCGGACAGATCCTCCGCCTTGCGGATGATCTGCCGTGTCACGGGATGAATGGCGTCGGGATCGCGGGCCAGCAGGTCGGCGATCACCGTATAACGCTCTGCCACCCAGGCCCCTTCATACAGCATGTGCGCCACATCGTAGAGCGGGGTGAAGTCGATATCCCTGATCACGGCGCCCTGCGCGCGCAGCAGGTCTACCGCGTCCGCAAAGGACGCCGCCTGCACGCCGTCCCCCAGAAACCGGATACTGTCGGGGCTGGGAATGCCGATCACCGGCGCCGGGGCGGCTGCGGTCAGGGCCGGGGCCGTGATGTGGCGGGCAAAGGCATCTTGCGCGTCATAGGCGCAACAGACGCGGTAGGCGGCATAGGCGTCGGACACGGTCAGCGCAAAGATCGAGATCGTCTCGATCGACCGGCAGGCGGGCACGACGCCAGTGGCGGACAAGGCCCCGAGGGTGGGTTTCAGGCCGACGATATTGTTCAGCGCCGCGGGCACGCGTCCCGATCCCGCGGTGTCGGTCCCCAGTGCCAGCGGCACGATGCCGTGGCCGACCGCCACGCCGGACCCGCCGGACGATCCGCCCGGCACGATCAGCGGGTCGATGCTGTTGCGTGGCGCGCCGTAGGGTGTCCGCACGCCGACCAGCCCTGTGGCGAATTGGTCAAGGTTCGTCTTGCCCAAATAGATCGCCCCCGCCGCGCGCAGCTGCGCCACGACAAAGGCATCGCGATCGGGCGTATAGGCATAGGCAGGGCAGGCGGCGGTCGTCGGAACCCCGGCCACGTCGATATTGTCCTTCACGACAAAGGGGATGCCCCACAGCGGCTTGGCCGGATCGAACGGCCCAAGGGCCGCCGCATCGGCTAGCACCGCGTCCTGTTCGGCAAGGGTGATGAAGATCTGTGGATCGCGCGCGGCGGCGATCCGGGCAAAGACCTGTCCGATGACCTCGGTCGGGCTGACGCCACTGGCGTAGGCGGCATGCAGATCGGGGATCGTCATCCGAATGTCGGTCATGGCAAGGATCCTCGTGATGATCGCAGGAGTATTCCGCCCTTGTCCGCAGTTGCGGCCAGTCACGCAAATGCTAAGAATTCACAAAAGCGATGCAAAAAATGCAGCGCTGCGCAAGGGGCTACCATGAAACACCTGCAAAACTTTCATTATATCGAGGGGGTCATGCGTGCCGGGTCTATCCGCAAGGCCGCCGACGACATGAACATCACCGCCTCTGCCCTGAACCGGCGCATCCAGCGGTTCGAGGACGAGTTCGGATCCGAAATCTTTGAACGACTGCCGCGCGGAGTGCGCCTGAACCCGGCCGGAGAGTTGTTGATGCAGCATTTCCGCACGCAGGCCTCTGATCTGCGCCGGGTCCAAAGTCAGGTGGCCGATCTGTCCGGCGAGCGGCGGGGCCACATCGCGATCGCCTGTTCGCAGGCGCTGGTGCCCTATTTCCTGCCAGAGCAGATTGCCGCGTATCGCAGGGACCATGCCGGTGTCACCTTTTCCGTCATGGTGCGGGACCGCGAAGCGGCAGAGCGTGATCTTGCGACCTTCGACAGCGACCTCGCGCTGGTCTTCGAGCCGGTGCATCTGGTGGATTTCGAGGTCATTGCCCATTGCCCGCAGGTCATTCATGCCATCATGCGCCGCGACAATCCGCTTGCGGCACAGTCAGACGTGCGGCTGCGCGATTGTCTTGACCAGCCCCATATCCTGCCCAGCAGCGCCTACGGCGTGCGCGCCCTGATGGAGGTGGCGGCGGCCCGTGGCACGCGCCCGCTGCGCCCCAGCGTGGAAAGCGACAGCTTCGATTTCATGCGGCACTATGTTTTGCACGAAAATGCGGTGTCGTTTCAAATTCCCATCGGCTTGCAGCTGGCCCCCGATGACAGGATCGTCTCGCGGCCGCTTTCGACACGGGATGTGCCTGCGGGCAATCTGCTGCTGGGGCAGCAGCGCGGGCGCACGCTGCCGGTTGCCTCTGCCCGGTTTGCCCAGCGCCTGACGCGGGCGCTTGATCGCCTGTCGCTGGCCTGAAACCGGTAATAGGAAGAGCGCTGCATTTTTTGCACCGCTTTGGCGAATATTAAGCAGACGTAAACAGCGCTGAACTCTCATAGTCTGCGATTCATATATATTAACGGCCGCCGCGCCCGGCGTCCGATCAACATGGAGCGACGACATGCCCAAGATGACCCCCCTGAATCGCCGCCGCTTTCTGGGCACCAGTGCCGCCGCCCTCGGTGCCATGGCGCTCAGCGGTTTTGCCCGGCCCGCCATGGCGCAGGAGGCCCTGACCGTGGGCTTCATCTACGTCGGGCCCAAGGACGACTTCGGCTACAACCAGGCTCATGCAGAGGGCGCCGCCGCCGTCAAGGCGATGGACGGCGTCACCGTGCTCGAGGAGGAGAACGTCCCCGAAAGCCAGGACGTGCAGAACACGATGGAATCGATGATCAACTTCGACGGCGCGTCGCTGCTGTTCCCGACGTCCTTTGGCTATTTCAACCCGCATATCATTGAACTGGCACCGAAATATCCCGACATCCGGTTCGAGCATTGCGGCGGTCTGTGGACCGAAGGCAACCCGACCAACGCAGGGTCCTACTTTGGCTATATCGGCATGGGGCAATACCTGAACGGCATCGCCGCCGGTCATGCCAGCAAGTCCAAGAAGATCGGTTTTGTCGCGGCCAAGCCGATCCCGCAGGTGCTCAACAACATCAACTCTTTCCTGCTGGGCGCGCGCGCCGTCGATCCGACCATCACCTGTCAGGTGATCTTTACCGGTGAATGGTCGCTGGCGGTGAAGGAGGCAGAGGCCACCAACGCGCTGGCCGATCAGGGCTGCGACGTCATCACCTGCCACGTCGACGGCCCCAAGGTCGTCTGCGAGACGGCTGCCGCGCGCGGAGCCTTCGTCTGCGGCTATCACGCGGATCAAAGCGCGCTGGCCGGTGATCTGTATCTGACCGGTGCCGAATGGAACTGGGCCAGCGTCTATACCGACATGGTCGCCAAGACGATGGCCGGCGAGACGATCCCCAACTTCGTGCGCGGCGGCCTGGCCGACGGGTTCGTCAAAATGAGCCCGCTGGGCCCTGCCAACTCTGACGCCGCGCGCGCACAATTCGAGGCCGTGAAAGCCGAGATCATGGCCGGCGGCTTTGCCGTCTATAAAGGCCCGCTGATGGACAACGCGGGCAAGGAAATCGTGTCGGGGGGCACGGAGCTGGTGGAAACCGACGTGGCACTGGAAAGCATGGATTACCTTGTCGACGGCGTCCTGGGATCGACCAGCTAAGATGAGCATGTCAGGACCTGCGACGGCTGCGTCTGGCAGTCCCGCGGCACGGGTCCTTTCAAGGGTCATGCCGCGCGCCGAGGGGGTCGCGATCCCCCTTGGTGCGCTTGCAGCCGGGTTCGCGGCCTTCAGCCTGTTCCTGCTGCTGGTCGGCAAGTCCCCGGCAGAGTTCTTTGGATTGGTGTGGAAGGCCGGGTTTTCTTCGGCCTTCTCGTGGCAGAACACGCTGTCGCGGGTGTCGCCGCTGGTGCTGGCTGCCTTGTGCGTAGCCTTGCCTGCGCGGTTGGGTCTTGTCGTGATCGGCGGCGAAGGCGCGATCGTGCTGGGCGGGCTTGCGGCAGCGGTCACCGGCACGGCGGTCGCAGGCTGGTCCGCAGCCCCCGGCATGATCGCGATGGCGCTGGCGGGCATGGCGATGGGCGGTCTGTGGATCGGGACGGTCGGTGCCCTGCGGATCAAGCGCGGCGTGAACGAGACCATCTCCTCGCTTCTGATGGCCTATATCGCCATCGCTCTGTTGAACCATTTCGTCGAAGGGCCGTTCCGCGATCCCGCGTCGCTGAACAAGCCCTCGACTGCACCTCTTGTCGATGCGCTGAAGGTCGGCGACATGCCGTTTCTGGGCGCGCATTGGGGTGTCCTGGCCGGCGTGCTGGCCTGCGTGTTTAGCTGGATCCTGATCGAGCGGACGACGCTGGGTTTTGCCGCCCGCATCGCCGGCGACAACGTCCGCGCGGCACAGGTGCAGGGCCTGCCCGTGGGCAAGCTGGTCATCGGTTTCACGGCCCTTGGCGGGGCCTTCGCCGGGCTGGCCGGATATTACGAGGTCGCCGCGGTGCACGGGTCGGCCAACGCCTCGCTGATCGCGGGTTACGGCTACACGGGAATCCTCGTGGCCTTCCTCGCACGGCACAATCCGCTGGCGATCCTGCCCGTCGCCGTCCTGCTGGCCGGGTTCGAGGCGTCCAGCGGGTTGATCCAGCGTCGCATGGATCTGCCCGACGCGACGATCCTCGTCTTCGAAGGCATGGTCTTTATCATCATCCTGCTGAGCGAGGCGCTGTACGGTCACCTGCGCCTTTTCACCGCCGCCTACTGGGAGGGCCGCTGATGGACCCCGTCGATATCGGTCTGTGGGGCGTGCCGCTGGCCATCCTTGGCGGCGCGATCCGCGTCTCGACGCCGTTCATCTTCGTCTCTCTGGGCGAATGCCTGACAGAGCGGTCGGGCCGCATCAATCTGGGGCTGGAAGGCACCCTCGTCTTTGGCGCGATGAGCGGCTACGCCATCGCCTACCAAAGCGGCAATCCCTTCGTGGGTGTGCTGGCGGCGGCGCTGGCGGGCGCCTGTTTCGGTCTGCTGCACGGCTGGATCTGCAAGTTCAAGGGCGTGAACGACATCGCTGTTGGCATCGCCATGATGCTCTTCGGCATGGGCCTCGCATTCTTTTTCGGGAAACCCTACATCCAGCCGCAGGCGCCGGACCTGCCCGCGATCCCGCTGGGCTGGTGGTCGTCCGTGCCGCAGGTGCAGGCGGCCTTGCAGGTGAACGTGCTGTTCATCGCGGGCGGCCTGCTGGCGGTCGCGATGGCATGGATGTTCAAATCCACCCGCGTCGGTCTGATCGTGCGTGTCGTGGGCGACAGCACGGATGCGGCCCGCGCCATGGGCCTTGACCCCGACCGTGTACGCCTGCTGTCCACCGCCGCTGGCGGTGCGCTGGCGGGTGTCGGCGGGGCCTACCTGTCGCTTTACTATCCCGGCAGCTGGACCGAAGGCGTGTCCTCGGGGCAGGGCCTGATGGCCATCGCACTGGTCATCTTTGCCCGCTGGAACCCGATCAACTGCTTCTGGGCGGCGCTGCTGTTCGGCGGGGCCGGGGCGCTTGGCCCGGCGCTGCAGTCCGTCGGCGTGACCGAGGGCTACTACCTTTTCTTTGCAGCACCTTACGTCCTGACGTTGGCGCTGCTGATCCTCACGAGTTCCCCGGACCGGGCCCTGCAGGGTGCGCCGCTGGAACTGAGCCTCACCAAATAAGGAGCGACCGCAATGAATGGCCTTGGCGGACTGAACAAGACGGACAACGGCGTGGTGATCGGCCTCGTACAGTTGCAACTGCCCAACGTGGTGACAAAGGCCGATCTGACGGCACAGACCGCGCGCGTGGTGGAACTGGTGGCCAAGGCGCGCCGCAACCTCGGCACGATGGATCTGGTCGTGTTTCCCGAATACATGCTGCACGGCCTGTCGATGGACACCAACCCAGAGATCATGTGCAGCATGGACGGACCAGAGGTCGCGGCGCTGAAGCAGGCCTGCATCGACAATGCGATCTGGGGCTGCTTTTCGATCATGGAACTGAACCCGGGCGGCTATCCCTACAACACCGGTCTGATCATCGACGACGCGGGCGAGGTGCAGCTTTACTATCGCAAGATGCACCCTTGGGTGCCGGTCGAGCCGTGGGAGCCGGGCGATATCGGCATCCCGGTCTGCACCGGCCCGAAGGGGGCGAAGATCGGCCTGATCATCTGCCACGACGGGATGTTCCCCGAAATGTCGCGCGAGGCCGCCTATAAGGGCGCCGAGATCATGATCCGCACCGCAGGCTACACCGCGCCGATCCGCGAGGCGTGGCGGTTCACCAACCAGTCCAACAGCTTCTGCAACCTGATGGTGACGGCCAACGTCTGCATGTGCGGGTCGGACGGCACCTTTGACAGCATGGGCGAGGGGATGATCGTGAACTACGACGGCAGCGTCATCGCCCATGGCAAGACGGGCCGCGCGGACGAGATCATCAGCGCGGAGGTGCGCCCCGATCTGGTGCGCGAGGCCCGCGCGATCTGGGGGGTAGAAAACAACCCCTATCAGTTCGGACACCGCGGCTATGTCGCGGTGAAGGGCGGCGCGCAGGACTGTCCCTATACCTACATGACCGACCTTGCGGCCGGCAAATACGTGCTGCCGTGGGAAGGCGATGTGCGCGTCACCGACGGCACTGGCTGCGGCTTTCCCAAGCCCAACCGGATGTTCGGAGAGAAGGAAACCGGTCAGTGACGACCGTCGACAGCACCCCTTATGCGTGGCCGTGGAACGGCGACCTGACGCCCGCCAACACCGCGCTGGTGGTGATCGACATGCAGACCGATTTCTGCGGCGCCGGCGGCTACGTCGATCACATGGGCTATGACCTGTCCCTGACGCAGGCGCCCATCGGCCCGATCAAGGCGCTGATGGCGGACATGCGGGCCAAGGGCTATCACATCATCCACACCCGCGAAGGGCATCGCCCCGACCTGTCGGACCTGCCACCCAACAAGCGCTGGCGCAGCCAGCAGATCGGTGCGGGCATCGGCGACGCCGGTCCCTGCGGCAAGATCCTGATCCGCGGCGAGGCGGGGTGGGACATCATCCCGGACCTCTATCCGCTGGACGGCGAGATCATCATCGACAAGCCGGGCAAGGGCAGCTTCTGCGCCACCGACCTTGAATTGATCCTGCGCACCAAGGGCATCACCAACCTGATCCTGACCGGCATCACCACCGACGTCTGTGTGTCCACAACAATGCGGGAAGCCAACGACCGCGGATTCGAATGCATCATCGTCGCGGATTGCTGTGGTGCCACCGATCCCGGCAACCACACCGCCGCCATCAAGATGGTCACGATGCAGGGCGGCGTCTTTGGCGCGGTGACGGAGTCGGCTGCGCTGATCGCCGGTCTGCCCGCATGAGCGTGATCGGCGCCGAGACCCGTGCGCCCACCGCCGCCATCGGGGTCGAGGCGCTGCACATGACCATGCGCTTCGGCAGCTTTACCGCGCTGGATGACGTCTCGATCCGGATCCCCGCGGGCAGCTTTCACGTGCTGCTGGGCGAAAACGGGGCTGGCAAATCGACGCTGGTGAAATGCATCATGGGATTTTACCGCGCGACCTCTGGCCAGTTGCTGGTCGCGGGACGCGAGGCGAAGATGAACGATCCCAAGGTCGCGCAGACCCTGGGGCTGGGCATGGTCTATCAGCATTTCACCCTCGTGCCGTCCCTGACCGCGGCCGAAAACCTTGTGATCAGCCGTGCGGATACGCCCGCCGTCATCGACTGGCGGCGCGAGCGGGTCGCGCTGGACGACTTCATGTCACGGATGCCCTTCAGGGTCCCGCTGGACCAGCCGGTCAGCCGTCTGGCGGCGGGCGAACGGCAGAAGCTCGAAATCCTCAAGCAGCTGTATCTGGGCAACCGGTTCCTGATCCTCGACGAACCGACCTCTGTCCTGACGCCGAACGAGGCGGACGAGGTTCTGGGCCACGTCCGCGCCTTGACGCGCGCGGGCGAGATCACCGTCCTGATGATCAGCCATAAATTCCGCGAGGTCAGCGCCTTTGCCGACGAGGTGTCGATCCTGCGGCGGGGCCGCTATGTGGGTGGTGGCAAGGTGGCGGACATGAGCATCGACGCCATGAGCCGCGCGATGATGGGCGAGGCGCCCAAGGTGTCCACCCGCACACGGACCCACCTGCGCGGCGCACCCGTGATGACCTTACAAGGCATCCGCGCCCCCGACCGCACGGGCCTGAAAGAGATTGCCGTCGACGACGTGACACTCCACGCAGGAGAGATCCTTGGCATCGCGGGCATTTCCGGCAACGGGCAAATGGAACTGATGGAAATCCTGACCGGCCAACGCGGGCTGAGGGCGGGCCGCATCACCGTCGGCGGCAGCCCCTACACGGCCACCCGGGCGCAGGCGCGGGCGCACAAGGTCCGCTATCTGCCGGAAGAGCCGCTGCGCAACGCCTGTGCGCCGCGCATGAGCGTCGCCGAAAACCTCGCGTTCCGGATGTTCGATCAGGGCCCGGACGGTGGACATGTATTCTGGCAGGACAGCCGCGCCATGGCCGCCAACGCCGACGCTTTGATCGCCGGGTTCAATGTCAAGACGACGTCGCCCGCCGCGCGCATCGCATCGCTGTCGGGCGGCAACGTGCAGCGGGCGGTGCTGGGACGGGAACTGACCGGCGAGGTCAATGTGCTGATCGTGTCCAATCCCTGTTTCGGTCTGGATTTCGCAGCCGTGCAGGCGATCCGCGACCGGCTGGTGGACGCGCGCAACGCAGGGACAGCGATCCTGCTGATCAGCGAGGATCTGGATGAGATCATGGAACTGTCCGACCGCATCCTCGTGATGTCCGAAGGCCGCATCACCTTTGAAGCACAGGTCGCCACCGCGGATGTGGCCGAACTGGGCCGACACATGGCGGGGCACGCCTGATGACAGGGATCGCCGCCGCCCCCTTCGCGTTTCCGCTGGACCGGGACCGGGTTGCCCTGATCGTGATCGACATGCAGCGCGACTTCATCGAAGCGGGCGGCTTTGGCGCCAGTCTTGGCAATGATGTCAGCCTGTTGTCGGCCATCGTGCCGACCGTGCGACGCCTGCTGGACGGATTCCGCGCGGCGGGGCTGCCGGTGATCCATACCCGCGAATGTCACCGGCCCGACCTGTCGGACTGCCCGCCGGCCAAGCGCCTGCGCGGCGCGCCATCGCTGCGGATCGGTGATCCCGGCCCTATGGGGCGCATCCTGATCGCGGGCGAACCGGGGGCCGACATCGTGCCCGATCTCGCACCATTGTCCGGCGAGATCGTCATCGACAAGCCGGGCAAGGGGGCCTTCTACGGGACCGACCTTGGCCTGCGCTTGGTCGACCTTGGTATAAGCCAACTGATCTTTGCCGGTGTCACGACAGAGGTCTGCGTGCAGACCTCGATGCGCGAAGCGAACGACCGCGGGTTCGACTGCCTGATCGCGACCGACGCGACCGAAAGCTATTTTCCCGCATTCAAGGCCGCAACCATCGCGATGATGACCGCCCAAGGCGGCATCGTCGGCTGGGCGGCCCCGACCGATGCCATACTGGAGGCGCTGCATGACTGATCCGAAGGTGCTGACCGGCCTGCTGCCAGAAGGATGGGACCGGATGACATTCGCGCCGTTCCGCGACGGGGTCGAGATTTGCCACCTCTGGCAAGGCGGCCCCGACGTGGCCCTGCTGCGCTATGCTGCCGGCGCGTCCGTGCCGCGGCACAGGCATACGGGGCTGGAGACGATCCTTGTGCTGTCAGGCAGTCAAAGCGACGAGGCGGGCACCTATCCCGCCGGATCGGTGGTCTTCAACCCCGAAGGATCGGAACACAGCGTCTGGTCCGTCGACGGCTGCACCGTTCTGATCCAGTGGGAAAGACCGGTGGCCTTCGTCGGCTGACGACGCCCGTCAGGCGACGGATTTCGTGAAGAGGATCCATGTTTCGGCATCGACGCGCCAGTCGTCCTTGACGACTGGGCGACGGTCCACCGCGCGGTAGCCGTGTGCCGCATAAAGGCGCAGCGCGTCACCGTGGGTGTCCGCCGCGATCAGGCTGATCGCGGGGCATCCGGCGGCCCGGGCCGCGACCTCTGCCCGCGCCAGCAGGGTTGTGCCGACGCCACGCCCGCGACACGCGGCATCCGTCGCCAGCACGTTCAGGTACCATGATCCCGGCGCCAGCCGTTCAAGCGCGATCAGCGGCACGAAGATCGCGGGCGTATCGGGGTCGATGGGGTCGGGATCGACCTCTGCCGGGTAGCCCAGCAGGCAGCCCGCCACGGTGCCGTCGACCTCGGCCATCCAGGCATTGCGCCAGGAAAAGCCGCCGGCGTCGCGCATCGCCCGGTTGCGCCCGATCGCCAGCGCGTCGCCGTCGGGCCCCGCAGTCTTGCGCCAGAAATGCAGCGGCAGGTCGTCGGCCGCCATATTGACGAACCGGACCAGATGGTGCGCGTCCGCCGGTGTTGCCTCTCTGATCGAGACCATCTGTTCCACGTCCTCTCTCGCGCCCTGTCGCTTGAGACATCGCCCGGCAGGCCTGTGGGGATCAAGCGGGAAACGTGCGCGGCCGGCCGTCCCGCGTGCATGCCCATTGTCACGGCGGCGCGGGCGTCCTACGACTGCGTCATGACCGCAGCGTGCACCCCGGAAGGACTGACATGAGCGATATGGTTTTCCGTTTTCCCGCGCCGGGACCCACGCCACTGCTGACCGACCTTGAAGGGTGGACCAAGGTGGCGGGCGATCCGTCGATGAAGACCTGGGTGCAGCATACCTCCCTCGACGGAAGCGTCATCAGCGGGACGTGGGAATCGACCGTCGGGACGTGGCACACCGACTACAAGTTCTACGAATTCGTGCACCTGATCGCCGGCCGGATCACGATCACGCCGGACGGCGGTGCCGCCGTGGACCTGGTGCCCGGCGATGGCTTTGTGGTCGAACCGGGGTTCAGCGGCACATGGGTGGTCTCTGAACCGGTCAAAAAGCACTTCTGTATCAAGCTGCGCTGACGCGCCGCTGGCCTGCGGCGACCGCCCGCGTGTGAGCTGTCCAAGATCCGTCCGCGACGTGCAGGCGGCCGCGCCATCGTGACGCTTGCGTTCGCGCATTTCAGGTATCGGCTGTCTCTCGCTGCCAGTGTCGCGCGTTCGGACGGCAGGTTTGCATCGCGGCCGCAATCGGCGTGACTGAAGCGCGACCGGGTGGGTTATTCCCGCCGTGCATCGCGAAAATTGCCGCTCTGCTGCATCGACAAGCAGGGTAAACCGCCACGTATCATGAACCCAGCAGTTCGGATATCACGCGCATCGACGATGCCGTATGCTCGCGCATCCGCAAATGAGCCAGCTCGCCGTTCTGCGCCAGAATGGCATCGAGGATGGCGTGGTGTTCCAGTCTGGATGTCGCGACGCGATCGGATCTGGCGCGAAACTGCGCGCCGCGCCACGGCAGGGTCCGCCGGTGCAGATCATCCAGCAGCCCTGACAGCATGGCGTTGTGAGCACCGTGACGCAGGATGTCGTGAAACCGGACATTGACCTTTTCGTAGTCGGCGTCAGGCCGGTCGCCCTCTGCCACGATATCACGCAACTGGTGCCGCTCGATTTCAGTCATGCGAAGCGCGGCGAGACGCGCAACGAGCGCTTCCAGTTCACCTAACGCTTCGAACAGATCCTGCAGTTCGGCTTGACCCATGCGGCGGACGACGAACGCCCGGCGTGTCCCGCGCTCGGTCAGACCAGCGCTCGACAGACGTTGCAGCGCTTCGCGCACCGGCGTGCGTGACAGACCAAAATCCCGGGCAATGGTTTGCTCGGCCAGGGAATCCCCCGGGCGTAACTTGCCATCGACGATCCTCTCGAGGAGCGTGTCGTATATCTGGTCCGCCGAACTTTTGGTCATCTCAATCCTTTTCTGGTCAATTGTGCATCTTTTGGCGTGACCTGTATACATATCGCGGTACCGACCTTGTGACATGTATACAGGTCGGCCCTACTGATTCCAGCACGGAGCCTTGTCAGAAGACTGCAGGATATGCGGCCGGGGGAGTTGTGCGCCCTTCGTGGCGGGTGCGGATGCCCGTCGTTTACGAACGACACAAATGGAAACGGGGATAGACGATGCAAGATCACAAGGACATTCTGGCACGACATGTCGCAGCACGCTTGGGCCGGCGCACGATTCTGAAAGGGATGGGCGCAGGCATGATTGCGGCCACGACCGGTGGTGCATTCCCTGCGATGGCGCAGGCCGCGCAAAGCGGACACATCAAGATCGGTGAGATCAAGCCGATCGACACACTGGACCCGCATTTCACGTTCCGACTGGGGGCCGTGCAGATCATCAGCAACATCTGCAACGGTCTGCTGAAGGTCGTCTATGATGGCACCACCGTGACATTCGAACCCGATCTGGCCGCGACCTGGGATCTGGAAGACGAGAAGACCCACGCCTTTACCCTGCATCCGGGCGTCATGTTCCACGACGGCACCCCCTGCGACGCCGAGGCGATCAAGTTCAACCTGATGCGCGTCAAGTCCGGCACCCCGGCCTCGCCCCATGCGTGGAAGCTGGAAAAGCTGGAGGAGGTCGAGATCATCGACCCGCTGACCTTCAAACTGCATTTCTCTGAACCCTATGCGTTTCTGCCCGTCGCCCTGACGGGGTCCATCGGGCGTGCGGGCACCATCGTCAGCCCCGCAGCCGTCGAGAAGTACGGTGAGGATTTCGGTCGCAATCCGGTGGGCACGGGTCCCTTCAAGTTCGTGTCCTGGAAGGAAAACGACAGCATCGAACTGGTGGCCAACACCGAGTATTTCGAGGCAGGCCTGCCCAAGCTGGAAAAGGTGTCGTTCATGATCATCGACGAGCCGTCCACTGCACTCGCCGCGCTGATCTCTGGTCAGATCGACGGGATGAACGATTGCCCGATGCAGCTGATCGAACAGGTCAAGAAGATGCCGAACCTGAACGTCTATGGCGGGGTCGAGGGCAATTATACCTACGTCGGCATGAACACGCAAAAGCCGCCCTTCGACGACGTGAACTTGCGCCGTGCCGTCGCCTTCGCCATCGACCGCGATGCGGTTCTGAAGCAGGCGTATTTCGGTCTGGCCAAGCAGGCCTATACACCGATCTCGCCCCCGATGAGCGGGTTCTACGATCCCGATATCGCTCAATCCGGACGCGGGCAGTTTTACGACCTTGAAAAGGCGAAGGAGTTCCGCGCCAAGGCCGCCAATCAGGATGAGATCGAGGTCACCTACATCATGACCGAGAACCCGCCCGCTGGCACGCGCGTCGCCCAGATCGTGGCGCCGATGCTGGCCGAGATCGGGATCAAGGTAAAGCTGGAGCTGCTGGAAAACGCCGCCTGGACGCAGCGCCTGCAGGATCGCGATTTTGAGATGCTCGACTTCTTCTGGACCGCCGACTTGGACCCGGACGAAACCCTGTACCCCGAGTTCAAGACCGATGGGTCGTGGAACTACTGGGGGTGGAGCAACGCCGACTTCGACAGGCTCTGCGCCGAAGCGCAGGTTATTCTGGACGTCGCCGCCCGGTCGAAGCTGTACAACGAGGCCGAAGACCTAATGGTGGACGAAGCGCCCGTCGCGATGCTGGCGCATTTCCCGCTGTACAAGATCTTCAGCAACAAGGTGCAGGGTTTCAACTATGTGCCCTGTGACCTGTTGAACCTCAACACGGTAAGCCTTGCCTGATGCTTGCCCGCGCCGCCGGTCGAATCCTTCAAACGCTCGCGGTGCTTCTGATCGTGTCGATTGCCAGCTTCAGTCTGCTGAAGCTGGCACCCGGCGATCCGGTCGTGCTGATGCTGGGCACGGAGTTTTCCCAGGACAGTTACGACGATCTGCAGGCGCAGCTGGGTCTGGATCAGCCTGTCGTCATCCAGTACGTCCGCTGGCTGGGCGACTTTGCAACGGGCAACTGGGGCAATTCCTACGTCGCCAAGACCGACATCTTCGACTTCGTGGTGAAGGAGGCGCTGCCGGTCACCCTGACGCTGACCGCCTGCGCGATCATCCTCGCCATCGTGATCGGCGTCCCGCTAGGCGTGATGTCCGCCGTTCGCAAGGATACGTTCTGGGACGCCGGCATCGCGGCGCTGGCGCTGACGGGCACGGCGTTTCCGTCGTTCTTCCTTGGAATCGTGCTGATCTGGTTCTTTGCCGTCAAGGTCGGCTTCTTTCCCGTCATGGGGTTCGTGCCCCCGTGGGAGGATTTCTGGCAAGGCATGCTTCACCTGGTCCTGCCGTCCTTCACGCTGGCCACGTTCTTTATCGGCATGATCGTCCGCGTCACCCGCGCCGCCATGGTCGAGGTGCTGGACCAACCCTATATCACTGCCGCCATTGCCCGGGGCGAACCGCGCCGCCGGGTGATCTGGGTGCATGCCTTCCGCAATATCCTGATGCCCCTCGTCACGGTGATCGGGCTGCAGCTGGGCGCGATCCTGCAGGGTGCCGTGCTGACGGAAACGGTCTTTTCGCTGCCCGGCCTTGGGCAGATGCTGACCGGCGCTGTGCTGGGCCGCGAATACGTGCTGGTGCAGGCGGGTGTCATGCTGACGGCGACGCTGTTCATTCTGGTCAACCTTGCGGTCGATCTGTCCTATCCCTTTCTTGACCCCAGACTGAGGGCGCGCTGATGGATACCTCTGCCGTCGCGTCCCCGCGTCCCGCCAAGGTGCGTCGCCGCCACATGTTCCTGCGCCGCCCGTTCTTTACCGTCGCACTGGTCGTGACACTGGGATTTGTCGTCTGCGCGGTCTTCGCGCCGCTGATCGCGCCCTATGACCCGACGCAGCAATCGATCGAGGCGATGATGGCGGCACCGGGCGGTGACCATCTGCTGGGGACCGACAGTTATGGGCAGGATATCCTGTCGCGGATCATCTTCGGGGCGCGTTATGCCTTGTCGATCGCCTTTTTCGCGATCCTGATCGGCGCGACCGGCGGTCTGATCCTTGGCACCGCTGCGGGTCTGACGACGGGCTGGGTGGAATGGGTGCTCATGCGCCTGATCGACTCGATCCTGGCGCTGCCGTCGCTGATCCTCGCGATCGCCGTCATCGCCATCCTGGGGCAGGGGGTCGACAAGGTGGCGATTGCCGTCGGCATTTCGATGATCGGTCCCTTCTCGCGCACCGTGCGGTCCGACGTGTTGCAGGTGTCGTCGCAACTGTTCGTCGAAGCCGCAGGCCTGATGAGCATTTTGCGCCTGACGGTGATCCGGCGGCATATCCTACCCAATATCGTCTTTCCGCTGGCGGTGCAGATCACCGTCCGGGTGTCAGAGGCGATCCTTGTGTCGTCGTCGCTGTCGTTTCTCGGGATCGGGGTGACGCCGCCGACGCCGGACTGGGGGTTGATGATCGCCGAGGGTCGCGGCTTTGTCAGTTTCGCGCCGTGGATGTCGGGGATGCCGGGGCTTGCGCTGGCGCTGCTGCTGATCGCGCTGGCCATCGTGGGCGATGGCATCCGCGAGGAATTCGACCCCAGGATGAGAGGCGGCCAATGACCGATACGCTGTTGAAGGTCGCGGGGCTGACCGTCCATCGCGGATCCCGCAGGATCCTTGACGATGTCAGCTTTACCCTGGGTAAAGGCGAGACTCTGGCGCTTGTCGGGGAAAGCGGTGCCGGCAAATCGACCATCGCGGCGGCCTTGATGGGGTTGCTTGCAGGGCAGGCCCGGGTGGCGGGGCAGGCGGCGTTCGACGATGTGCCAGACCTGCTGGCGATGAAAGAGCGGGCGTGGAGCAGCCTGCGCGGTCAACGCATCGCGATGATCTTTCAGGACGCGGGTGCCGCGCTGAACCCCTGCTATACGGTTGGCAGTCAATTGATATCGGTCCTGCGGCGGCAGTTGGGACTGGACCGGAACACGGCGCGGACCCGGGCGGTGGACCTGCTGGACAGCGTCGGTCTGAACGATGCCGCCGCCCGCATGTCGGCCTATCCGCACCAGTTGTCCGGCGGGATGCAGCAGCGGGTCATGATTGCCATCGCACTTGCCTGCAGTCCCGATCTGCTGTTCGCGGATGAACCCACCTCTGCGCTGGATGTCACCATTCAGGCGCAGATCGTGCGGCTGATCCTGGACCAGACCAAGGCGAAGGGCGCGAGTTGCATCTTCGTGTTGCACGATCTGGCGCTGGCCAGCCAGTCCTGCGACCGGATTGTGGTCCTTTATGCGGGTCAGGTGATGGAGGCGGGGCCGTCGGACATTGTGTTGCGCGACCCACGTCATCCCTACACGCGGTTGTTGAAATCCTGCGTGATCGAGATCGGCACGACCGACCTAGACCCGCCAGAGGGGAGCGTTCCCGGCTACGACGACCTGCCGGCCGGATGCCGGTTCGCCACGCGGTGCCCCCGCGCCCTGGCACAGTGCAGCACCGACCGGCCCCCGTTGCAGGACGTCGCGGGCCGCAGTCTGGCGTGCTGGAACCCGGAGGAACCCGCATGACCGATGCGCCCGACGTCCAACCCCTTTTTGAACTGATCGAGGTCGAGAAGGTCTACATGGTGCGCAAGCCAGGCACGGTGTTTTCCACCGCAAAAGTGGGTTTGCCAGCGCTGGACGGCGTCCGGCTGAAGATCCGCAAGGGCTCTTCCATCGCACTGGTGGGCGAAAGCGGGTCCGGCAAGTCGACGCTGCTCCGCGTGTTGCTGGGCCTGACCCGCCCGACCGAGGGCCGCGCCCTCTATATGGGCCGCCCCGTGGACGAAGTACGGGCCGAAGGCACGGACTTCGCCCGGCAGGTCGCGATGGTCTATCAGGACGCCCGCGGCTCGCTGAACCCGCGCATGACGATCGCGGCACTGATCGCGGAACCTCTGCGCCACTTCGCCATCTGTCCCGAGGCGGACATTCCCGCACGGATCAACGCCCTGCTGGCCCGCGTCGGCCTGCCGCAAGAGGTCGCGCAGCGCTATCCCTCGGCCATGTCGGGCGGGCAGGTCCGGCGGGTCGCGATTGCCCGGGCGCTGGCGTCGGAACCGACGGTTCTGGTCGCGGACGAGGCGGTGTCGGGTCTGGATGTGTCGACGCAGGCGCAGCTTTTGAACCTGCTGCGGCGCCTGCAGCGCGACATGGCGCTGACGCTGGTGTTCATCACCCACGATCTGGGCGTCGCGAGTTATCTGTGCGACGACATCGCGATCATGTATCTGGGGCGCATCGTCGAAACCGGACCGACGAACGCGGTGCTGACTGCGCCGGCGCATCCCTATGCCCGCGCCCTGCGCCGGGCTGCACCGGATTTCTTTGCCCCGATCACCGACCCGCTGCCGGGCGAAATCCCAAGCCCTCTCGACCTGCCGCCCGGGTGTCGCTTTTCGGGGCGGTGCGATATGGTGCAGGCGGATTGCCGGCGCAGCGATCCGGCGCTGGTGCGTCTGGCCCGTCCCGACCGCGCGGCTGCCTGCTTTCATCCCCTGACCGACGATACGCCAAACCGACAGAAACGAGACCTTCATGCATGACTTCTTCTCTGCCCGCCGCCCCTCCACGTTTTCGGGGCGGGCAATGGTTGCGACCTCTCATCCATTGTCCACGGCCGCTGGCCTCGACATTCTGTCGGCGGGTGGAAACGCCGTCGATGCGGCACTGGCTGCGGTTGCGGTGCAATGTGTCGTCGATCCGCTGATGACCGGGATCGGCGGGGATTGCTTTGCCCTTTATGCCCCCGCCGGTGGCGCGGTGAAGGCCCTGAACGCCTCGGGTCGCGCACCTGCCGGGGCCACCATCGCCGCGCTGAATGCGGCGGGTCTGATGGACGAGATTCCCAAGACGAGCCCGCATGCGGTGACCATCCCCGGCGCGATCTCCGGCTGGTGCCGGCTGCACGGCGATCACGGCAGCCTGCCGTTGGACCGCATCTTTGCCCGTGCCATCGGCTACGCTGCGGACGGCTACCGGATCACGCCGCGCGTCGCAAAGGACTGGGCGGCCCATGTCGATTTCGTCGCGGGCGATGCTAATGCGGCAGCCCTGTTCCTGCCCAATGGCCGCGCACCGCAGGTCGGAGAGCGCCATGCCCAGCCTCTGTTGGCTGACCGTTTGCGCGAGATCGCGGCGCAGGGTGCGGACGGGTTTTACAAGGATGACACGGCCGCCCGTATGGTGGCTTACCTGCAATCCCTCGGCGGCTTTCACACGACCGCGGATTTTGCCGCGGGCGCGGACGCTGCGCATTGGGTGACACCGATCCAGGCGTCCTACCGTGGTTACGACGTGCACGAATGTCCGCCGAACGGGCAGGGGCTGGCGGCCCTCGTGATCCTGCGGATCATGGAAGGCTTCGACATCGCCACGATGTCAGAGGTCGACCGTATCCACCTGCACGCCGAGGCGACAAAGCTCGCCTATCATCACCGCGATTCGCTGATGGCCGATCCGGGCGAGTGCGGCGATCTGGCAGAGACGCTGCTGTCGGACGCTGTCATCACGACCCTGCGGGCCCGCATCGACATGGACCGCGCCCTGCCGCCGGCCTTGTGGGACGAGCCAGAGCACAAGGACACCGTCTACCTCTGTGTCGTGGACGAGGCCGGGAATGCGATCTCGCTGATCAATTCGATCTTCAACGGGTTCGGATCGACCCGTCTTGATCCCGCCACGGGCGTGTTGTTCCACAGTCGCGGATCGTCCTTCCGCCTGATCCCGGGACATCCGAACGCCATCGCACCGGGCAAACGTCCGATGCACACGATCATCCCGGCGATGCTGTCAAAGGATGGCCGGGTCGAAATGCCCTTCGGTGTCATGGGGGGGCATTATCAGGCCGCCGGACATGCGACGTTCCTGTCCAACATCATCGACCATGGCATGTCCCTGCAGGCCGCGATGGATGCCCCCCGAACTTTTGCCTTTGGCGGGGTGCTGGAGGTAGAGCCGACATTGCCCGAGGAGACCCGCACGGCACTCGGCGCACGGGGCCATGCGATCAAGCTCGTGGCATCCCCCATCGGTGGCAGTCAGGCGATCCGGATGACGGAAGGTCTGCTGGAGGGTGGATCGGACAGCCGAAAAGACGGTATGGCGCTGGGATACTGATCTTGTCGCAGCGCACTGGCGGCGAAAGACGAAACGTGAGACACCGCAAACCAAACTGCCGGATGGACATATGACCTACCTCAGACGCCTTGGCATCGACACCTACATGCTTCTGCTGATTGCCACGGTGGTCATCGGCCTGGTCCTGCCGGTGCAGGGTGTGGCAGCCGACGTGTTGAAGCAGATCACATTCTGGGCCGTGGCGCTGCTGTTCTTTCTTTACGGGGCCAAGCTTGACGCGGCGTCCATCCGGTCTGGGATGCTGAACTGGCGACTGCAGGGGCTGACCTTCGCTGCGACCTACCTGCTGTTCCCCTTGCTTGGACTGGCCTTCGCCTTCATGTTTGGCGGTGTGTTAGGGCCGGACCTGACGTTTGGCCTGATCTTTCTGGCGGTGCTGCCGTCCACCATCCAGTCGTCGATCGCCTTTACCGGCATGGCGGGGGGCAACGTGCCGGCGGCGATCTGTGCCGCGTCCTTTTCCAACCTGATCGGCGTGGTCCTGACACCCGCGCTGGTGGCCGTGTTCCTGCATCAGGGCGGCGGGGCGATCAGTGGTGCCGCAGTGGTGAAAATCGCATTGCAGATCCTGCTGCCCTTCGTCATCGGCCAGATCTCGCGCCCCATCGTCGGTGATCTGGTCAAGCGGCACAAGGCGGCGACGTTGCTGGTCGACCGTGGCGCGATTTTGCTGATCGTCTATTCGGCGTTCAGCGCGGGGACCGTCTCGGGCCTGTGGTACGCCATTCCGGGGACCAGCCTGATCCTGCTTTACGGTGTGGTGGTGCTGTTTCTTGCTTTGGCGATGGGGATCATGACCTTTACCGGCCGCGCCCTGGGATTGCCGGACGAGGATCGCGCCGTCCTGTTCTTTTGCGGATCGACCAAGAGCCTGGCCAGTGGTCTGCCGATCGCCACGGCCCTGGTGCCCGCCGCGACGCTGGGGGCGACTGTGCTGCCGCTGATGCTTTACCATCTGACGCAGCTTTTTGTCTGCGCACTCGTGGCGCAGCGCAAATCGCAGGCACTGGCAGACGCCCGCGATGAATCAGTCTTGCCGGCATCCTGACCTTGCGTCTTTGCTGATTTGGCTTTGTCAGCGGCCGTCGGCGACCGCTGACTTGCGACATGACGTAAACTGCCCTTCATTGTCGTGCCCGTGCCCGTGCCCGTGCCCGTGGCCGTGCCCGTGCCCGTGCGCAAAGCCAAGGCGGTTCATGCCTAATCAGCTGAGGGGCTGCTATTCAGCAGGTCGGCGACGGCGGTTCGCAAGACGGCCTCGTCCTCAGGATTGAGGCTCGGATTGCCGGCACGATGCCCCCAGATCGATTCAAGCGGACGGAACGCGGCGTTTGGCATCATTGCCGTTTCCAAGGCGCTGTCTTCTGGCGTGAAATAAAGGTCGGTCCGCGACGGCATGATGACCGAACGGGCCGTGATCGCGTTCAGCGCCCGTTCAAGGTTGCCGTCAAATATCGCGTTGTCAGAGATGTCCGAGGTCATCCAGGTGTCCAGGCTGGCCAGCAGATCGTGGGCATCGCGGCGCAGGAAATTCGCCTCCCAAGAGCGGACGAGGAAATCCTCGAGCGAGCCGTAACCCACCCGTTCATAGAGCCGTTCGCGGTAGAAAGCCTGCGACATGGCCCAGCCGGCATAAACCCGCCCCATCGCGCGCAGACCGCGCACAGGATGATCCGCGAAATGATCGCCGCGCCAGGACGGATCGCCGGTCAGCGTCGCGCGGACGCCTTGCAGAAAGACCTGATTGTGGATCGAGGTGCGCGCCGATCCACAGACTGCGCAGATGCGTTCGACCTGATCGGGAAAAATCGCGCCCCAGTGCAGCGCCTGCTGCGCCCCCATCGACCAGCCGTAGATCATCGCCAGTCGCGTGACGCCGAACACCTCTTCCAGCAGGCGGCGCTGGGCGTGAACATTGTCCCAATGAGTGAATGTGGGATACCGGTCCTTACCGAAGGGGGCGTCGATGGTGGAGGGCGATGTGGACAGGCCGTTGCCGAACATGTTGGGGATGACGATGAACCAGTCGTCGGGATCCAGCACGCGGCCCGGCCCGATCAGCCATTCGGTATCGACGTGCTGCGCCCCGTAGGATGTCGGGTAAAGAATGACGTTGGACTTGTCCTGCGCCAGACGGCCATAGGTCTTGTAGGCAAGCTGCGCCCGCGGCAGGGTGATTCCCCGTTGCAGGCGTAGGTCCGTGATCTCGAAGATGTCGTAATCCACAGTTGTCATAGGGCCTCGCAGGGTAAAGGGGGCTGAAATGAATCGCACGTCTCGCCTCAGGTTGAGGCTGCCCACACGGAAAGCAAGGGACAATCCTGCCGCGCGACCCCGATCACAGTCCGCCCATGATCGCCCGGGCCGCCTCCATCGCCATGGGAGAGGCTTTGCCGACGAAATCCTGCGGCGTCCATTCCGCCAGCGATCCGGCCACATGGATCGCGGCCAGCGGCCGGCCGTCCCGTCCGGTGATTGCCACGCCGACGGCGACCTCGCCCTGTACGAATTCATCGACGACGACAGCAAAGCCGTCGGTGCGGGCGACCCTGACCTGCGCCATCACGCTGTCCGGATCGGTCAATGTCATTGCGGTGTATCGGTGCAGTGGCGTGTGGAGGATGATCTCTTGCGCCTCTGCGTCCGGCAGTTTTGCCAGAACCGCCCGCCCGCCGGCGGTGCAGAAGGTGGGCACACTGTGCCCGACGAGGGTTGCGTAAAAGGTCTCGCGCTTGCTTTGCATCCGCAGCGCATAGATCAGCCGCGTTTCATCGTAGAGGCTGAAGTCCACACGCTCTCTGATGTTCTTGCGCAATTCCAGCAGCACCGGCGTCGCCTTCTGCACCACCGGATCCAGCCGCAGGATGTCAAGCGTGTGATCCAGCAACCTGAGGCCGGGCAAATACCCGCGATCGTCGGCGCTGCGCCGGATGTACCCCAATGTCATGAGAGTATGCACCAGCCGCTGCGCCGCGGACCGGTCGATCGCGGCCCTGGTTGCAATCTCTGACAGGCTGAGCGGGCCACTGGCATGGTGGAACGCGCTGAGGACATGCATGGCACGCGCTGCCGATCTGACGAACAGACGGTCGTCGTCTGCCTGAAAATTGATCGGTTTCGATGGATCTGCGCGTAGAATTCCGGTCATCCGATCCTCCGGGTTGACGATGGGTCAATCACATCTCTAGCATCATACAACACTACGAGTGTATCGTCAGGCAATACTTGCGATACGGGACGTAGCGTCGAAACGGGTCGCCAGAAACGCGCAAAAGGACCGCCATGAGAGTTGCAGTTGCGGGTTTCCTTCATGAAACCAACACCTTTGCCCCGAACCTCGCGGATATGGCTGCCTTCCGGAACGGGGGTGGCTATGTCCCGATGACACGCGGGGCGGCGATGATTCCCGCCTTTGCCGGCGTGAACCTTGGCATGTCGGGTGCCTTGTCAGTGGCTGCGGCACGCGGGTGGGACGTAAAGCCCATCCTTTGGGCAGGGGCGATTCCGTCCGCGCGTGTGACACGCGAGGCGTTCGAGATGATCGCGGCAGAGATCGTGGCGGGCATTGCCGCCGCCGGGCCGCTGGACGGCGTGTTTCTCGATCTGCACGGGGCGATGGTCGTGGAGCACGTGGACGACGGTGAAGGCGAGATCGCGCGGCGTGTCCGTGCCGTGGTCGGGCCCGACGTGCCGATTGCTGCGGCTCTCGATCTGCACGGCAACATTTCGGACGATTTCGTTCAAACGGTCGATGTCCTCGTCGGGTTCCGAACCTATCCCCACGTCGACATGGCCGATACAGGGGCCGCTGCGGCGCGGTTGCTGGACACCCTGATGCAGACAGGACAGCGGCCGTTCAAGGCCTGCCGGCGGATGTCTTACCTTGTCCCGATTCCGTTCCAGTCCACGGATATGGCCCCAGCCGACGGCCTTTACGCCATGCTGCCACAGGTCGAGGCGGCGGGGGCGATGACGGCCTCGCTGTTCATGGGGTTTCCGGCGGCGGATATCCCGGACTGCGGGCCGGTCGCGATCGCGTTTGCGCCGACACAGGCCGCGGCAGACCTTGCCGCAGACACCATCGCCGCGGCCTATGAGGCAGCAGAGACGGCGTTCGACAGCGTGACCTACACGGCGACAGAGGCCGTAGCCAAGGCGGTAGAGATGACGCGAGGCACAGGACGCGGCCCGGTCGTGATCGCCGACACGCAGGACAATCCCGGTGCCGGTGGTGTGTCGGCCACGACGGGAACGCTGCGGGCCCTCATCGCTGCGGATGCGCAGGATGCGGCCATCGGCCTGATCGTGGATCCCGCCACTGCGGCACAAGCCCATAACGCAGGGCAGGGCGCCGTCGCCCGATTCTCCATCGGTGGGCATCCGGGCGTGCCGGGGGATCATCCGGTGCAGGTCGAGGCCACGGTCGAACACCTGTCGGACGGCGCCCTGCACGCGACGGGCCCCTATTACGGCGGCACGCATCTGAACCTCGGGCTGTCTGCCTGTCTGCGGATCGGCGGGGTGCGGGTCGTCGTAACGACGGGCATCGCACAGATGGCGGATCGCGAGATGCTCCGCTTTGTCGGTATCGTGCCAGAGGATCAGGCGATCCTCGTCGTCAAGAGTTCCACCCATTTCCGGGCCGATTTCGCGCCCATCGCGCGGGAGATCCTGATCGCCCGCGCGCCCGGCCCGATGCCCTTCGACCCTGCGGACCTGCCGTTCACGCGGCTGCGCGACGGTCTGCGGCTGTCACCGGGCGGTCCCGCCTTTGCCACCCCGCGCGCCGCTGCGGCGCGTCCCTATCCCGGCGACACGCGCGCCGCGGTCCAACACCAAAGCACCGACAACCAACATGGGAAACAGACATGCTGACATTGCGACACACGCTGAAAACCACCCGCGGCCTTGCCGCTGCCCTTTTGACCGGAACGGCCCTGATGACACCTGCAGCCCTGCTGGCGCAGGACGGTGAAACCACCATCACAGCGGTCATGCACTCTGGCCTGCGCGTGCTGGACCCGGTCATCACGACCGCCCACATCACCCGCGACCATGGCTACATGATCTATGACGTGCTGACGGCGGTGGACGACACCTTTACCCCGCAGCCGCAGATGGCCAGCTGGGCGATTTCGGACGACGGGCTGACCTATACCTTCACCCTGCGCGATGGCCTGATGTTCCACGACGGCGCGCCGGTGACCGGGGCCGATGTCGTCGCCTCGCTGGAGCGGTGGGGCAAGCGCGATTCCGGTGGTCAGCTGATCATGGACGTGACGACAAGCATCGCAGCGCCCGACGACAAGACCATCGTCTGGACCTTGTCCAAGCCCTTTGGCCCGCTGCTGGACGTGATTTCCAAGCAATCCGCCGTCCCGCCCTTCATCATGCCAGCCCGGATCGCGGCGACATCCCCGGACGAGACGATCACTGAATATGTGGGCTCCGGTCCGTTCGTGTTCAACGAGGCGGAGTATGAGCCCGGCGTATCCGTGACTTACGACAAGTTCGCGGACTACGTGCCCCGCGACGAGCCCGCGTCATGGATGGCGGGCGGCAAGGTCGTGAACGTCGACAAGGTGGTCTGGACCACGATGCCGGATGCGCTGACCGCCTTGAACGCCCTGTCTGCGGGAGAGATCGACTATCTGGAACAAGTCCAG
Source organism: Loktanella sp. M215 (assembly GCF_021735925.1). NCBI lineage: Bacteria > Pseudomonadati > Pseudomonadota > Alphaproteobacteria > Rhodobacterales > Roseobacteraceae > Loktanella > Loktanella sp. M215. Next base: position 3,885,330 of record NZ_WMEA01000001.1, on the reverse strand, counting down.
ATCGACCTGATGCCAATTCTTGAAGGCAATCCCGACGTCACCGTCGAGAAGCGCGACAACCTTGGATACGTCACGATCGGACGCCCCAATTTCCTGTTCCCTCCGTTCGACAACAAGCTGGTACGGCAGGCCGCCATGGCGGCGCTGGATCAGGAATCCATGCTGGCGACGATGCAGGGCGATCCAGAGTACTACAACGTCTGCGGTGCGATCTTCGGCTGTTCCACGCCGCTGGGCGATCCAGCAGGGTCCGACATGCTGACCGGCGGCGCCGATCCCGAAAAGGCCAAGGCCCTGCTGGAAGAGGCCGGATACGATGGCACGCCCGTCGTTCTGATGGCGCCCACGGACGTCATCAGCCTGAACAACCAGCCTGTCGTGGCGGCACAGGCCCTGCGCGAGGCGGGGTTCGAGGTCGATCTACAGGCGATGGACTGGCAGTCGGTCGTGCAGCGCCGCGCGATGCAAAGCCCGGTTGCGGATGGCGGCTGGAACCTGTTCTTCACCAACTGGATGGTCCCCGAAATCTCGGACCCCTTGGTCAACGTGATGCTGAACGGACGCGGTGACGACGCGTGGTTCGGCTGGCCCGACGACCCCGAGATCGAGGCGATGCGCACCGAATATGTCGCAGCCAGCGACGACGCGACCAAGAAAGAGATCGCGGTCCGCATTCAAGCACACGTCATGGACAACGTGAATTACCTGATGATGGGCGAATACGTGATCCCGCAGGCGCGCCGGAACACAATCAAAAACATGATCCCGTCGCCGGTGCCGGTGTTCTGGAACATGACCAAAGCCGCAGAGTGATCTGCACCGGAGGATGCGCCGCGCGGCGCATCCTTCATCCGACCCCCAAGGAGCTGCGGCCATGTTCGTCTATATCCTGAAGCGCGTGCTGGCCACGATCCCGGTGATGGTGATCGTCGCCATCTTCGTGTTCCTGCTGTTGCGTCTGACCCCCGGCGACCCTGCCGCGATCTTGGCGGGCGATGCCGCGACCCCTGCACAGCTGGAAAGGATCCGCGACAGTCTGGGCCTGAACGATCCGCTGCTGACGCAGTTCGTGACGTGGATGGGGCAGTTGGCCCGCGGAAATCTCGGCACCTCTTTGCTTTCGAATACACCCGTGGCGGGCATGATCGCCGACCGGCTGGGGCCGACCATGAATATCGCGCTGATGACGATCGTGATCTCGGTCGCGCTGGCTGTCCCGATGGGGGTGATTGCCGCGTGGCGTCACCGGACGTGGGTCGATTTTCTGGTGATGTCGTTCTCGGTCCTCGGGTTTTCCGTGCCGGTCTTCGTCATCGGCTACATCCTGATCCAGATCTTCGCCATCGACCTGAAATGGGTGCCGGTGCAAGGCTACAAGTCACCGTCCGAAGGGTTTGGCGCCTTCTTCAGCCGCGCCATCCTGCCCTCGCTGACCCTGGCCACGATCTATATCGCGCTCATCGCCCGCATGACGCGCGCCTCCATGCTGGAGGTGCTGGGCGAGGATTACATCCGCACGGCGCGGGCCAAGGGTGTGCGCGAGAATGTCGTGCTGTTCCGCCATGCCCTGCGCAATGCGGCGGTGCCGATCCTGACGATCATCGGGACAGGGTTCGCGCTGCTGATCTCCGGCGTCGTTGTCACGGAAAGCGTGTTCAACATCCCCGGCATCGGACGACTGACCGTCGATGCGATCTTGGCCCGCGACTATCCCGTGATCCAGGCGATGATCCTGCTGACGGCGGGCATCTACGTGGCGGTCAACCTGCTGATCGACATCTCCTATTCATTCTTCGACCCAAGGATCCGGTACTGACATGACAGAGATCCCCACCTCGCGGCACAGCGCGTTTCAGGTGCTGACCGGCTGGTTTTCGTTGCCCGCGGGTGCGCGCATCGGCATCGGCCCGACCATTGCGGCCGTGATCCTCGTGATCATCGTGCTGGCCTCGATCCTGGCGCCGCTTTACGTGCCCTACGATCCGCTGGCCATGAACGCGATGGCGCGGTTGAAACCGCCGTCGGACGAATTTCTGCTGGGCACCGACCCCTACGGGCGCGACACCTTCAGCCGCGTGATGACCGGCGGCCGTGTGTCGCTGCTGATCGGCGTGGGGGCTGCCGTGGTCAGTGTGGCAATCGGCCTGATGATCGGGCTTGTGGCGGGCTACTTCCGCCTTGCGGATGCGATCATCATGCGGATCATGGACAGCCTGATGGCGATCCCGGCGATCCTGCTGGCCATCGCGCTGGTAGCGCTGAACGGCCCCAGCCTGATGTCGGTCATCATCGCGATCACGGTGCCAGAGGTGCCGCGCGTCGTGCGCCTTGTCCGGTCCGTCGTGCTGTCGGCACGAGAGGAGCCCTATGTCGAAGCTGCCATCGCGCTGGGCTCGTCGATGCCCAAGATCCTGATCCAGCACCTGATGCCCAACACCTTTGCGCCGCTCATCGTGCAGGGCACCTACATCTGCGCCTCTGCCATCCTGATCGAGGCGATCCTGTCGTTCCTTGGGGCCGGTGTATCGACCGAGATTCCGACCTGGGGCAACATCATGGCCGAGGGGCGCAGTTACTTTCAGATCAAGCCGGGCCTGATCTTCTGGCCGGGGTTGCTGCTGTCGCTTTGCATCCTTGCGATCAACCTGCTGGGTGACACGGCCCGCGACCTGCTGGATCCGCGCATGAAAAAGCGGGAGGGGTAAGCATGGAGTTCAAGTCACGGGATTTTACCGACGCCAAGACGGTCCTGACGATCAAGGGCCTGACTGTGGGTCTGACCGGCCGGTCGGACGCGGCCCTTGTGCTGGATGGCATCGACCTGACGATCCGGGCGGGCGAAACGCATTGCCTGGTCGGCGAAAGCGGATCGGGCAAATCGGTCACCTCGCTGGCCGCGATGGGACTGCTGCCCAAGGATGCGCTGGAGATCACCGGCGGCAGCATCGATCTGGAGGGGTTCGAGATCACTACGGCTCGCCCCGCGCAAATGCGCGAACTGCGAGCCCGGCGGATCGCCATGATCTTTCAGGAACCGATGACGGCACTGAACCCGGTCCTGCGCGTCGGCGAACAGATCGAGGAGGTGCTGAACATGCACACCTCGCTGTCGCGCAGCGAGGCGAAGGCGCGCACCGTCGCCATGATGGAACAGGTCCATCTGCCGGACGTGGAACGGATCTATGCCGCCTTTCCGCACCAGCTGTCCGGCGGCCAGCGCCAGCGGATCATGATCGCGATGGCGCTGATCCTCGACCCCGATCTGCTGATCGCCGACGAACCCACGACGGCGCTGGATGTGACAACGCAGTTGCAGATCCTCAAGCTGATTGCCGAAATGCAGGAACGGCACGGCACCGCCGTGCTGTTCATCACCCACGACATGGGCGTCGTGGCCGAAATCGCGGATACCGTCAGCGTCATGCAAAAGGGCCGCATCGTCGAACGCGCCCCGATCCGCGCGCTGCTGACCGCACCGCAGGACCCCTACACCCGCAAACTGCTTGCTGCCGTGCCGAACCTTGCGCCGCGCGCCGCACGCGCGGCGGCCACGGCTAAGGATGTGATCACGGTCGAGAACCTCGACATGACCTATGGCGGCAGCGGATTTTTCAGCACGTCCGAAGGGGTGCGCGCCGCAAGGGACGTGAATTTCACGATTGCTCCCGGCCGGACGCTGGGCATCGTGGGTGAAAGCGGGTCCGGCAAATCCACCGTGGCCCGCTGCATCATGCGCCTGATCGACCCGACGGCGGGCAGCGTCACCGTTGCGGGGGCTGAAATCGCGCATCTGTCGCGTCGCCAGTTGCAGCCGCACCGCAAGCATTTCCAGATCGTGTTTCAGGACCCTTACCGGTCACTGAACCCACGCTGGACCGTCGCGCGCAGCCTGTGCGAGGGGCCGGTCAATTTCGGCACGTCCAAGTCCGACGCGATGGATCATGCGGCAGAGTTGATGGATCTGGTCGATCTGCCGCGCGATGCGCTCGACCGCTATCCGCACCAGTTTTCCGGCGGGCAGCGGCAACGCATCGCCATCGCCCGCGCCGTCGCGATGAAACCCGACCTGCTGGTCGCCGACGAGGCGGTCTCTGCCCTCGACGTCAGCGTGCAGGCGCAGGTGCTGGACCTGCTGGACGACGTGCAGGCCCGGTTCGGCATCGCGATGCTGTTCATCACCCACGACCTGCGCGTCGCGGCGCAGATCTGCGACGATGTGCTGGTCATGCAAAAGGGCGTCGTGGTCGAGCACGGGCCCGCGGGCGAGGTGCTGGCCAACCCCCGCCACGACTACACCCGCAACCTGATCGAGGCGGCGCCGGGCCGCCTTTGGGATTTCGCCAACTTCCGCGCCATGAGCGCTGTCACCACAGGAGCCACCCCATGAGTATCATCCCCAAGATCGACGCCTTCGCGCCCGATCTGACCGCGATCCGTCAGGACCTGCATGCCCACCCCGAACTGGGGTTCGAGGAAACCCGCACCGCTGCCATCGTGGCCGAAAAACTGCGGGCCTACGGCGTGGACGAAGTGCACGAGGGCATCGGTGGCACCGGTGTCGTCGGCCTGATCAAGGGGCAGGGCGGGGGCAACCGGCGTGTGGGCCTGCGCGCCGACATGGACGCCCTGCCGATAGAGGAGGCCTCTGGCGTTGCCTTCACCTCGCAGAACCCCGGGCGGATGCATGCCTGCGGCCACGACGGTCATACGACGATGCTGCTGGGCGCCGCCCGTTATCTGGCCGAGACCCGCGATTTCGACGGGACCGTCGTGCTGATCTTTCAACCGGCCGAGGAAGGTCTGGGCGGCGCGCGGCGCATGATCGCGGAGGGGCTGTTCGACAAATTTCCCTGCGACGAGATCTACGGGATGCACAACGACCCCAATTCTGCACCCGGCTTTGTATCCGTCACGCCGGGGCCTGCGATGGCGGGGGCGAGTTTCTTTGACATCACGATCAAGGGCACCGGCAGCCATGCCGCCATGCCGCACCAGTCGCGCGATCCCATCGTGATTGGCACGGCGCTGGTCCAGCAGTTGCAAAGCGTCGTCAGCCGCAACACGCCGCCGACGAAGCCGATCGTGCTGTCGGTGACAAAGTTCAACGCAGGATCGGCCTATAACGTGGTGCCGGGGTCTGCGACCATCGCCGGCACGATCCGCTATTTCCACGACGACGTCATCGCGATGGCAGAGGCGCGCATCCGCGAGCTGTGCGCCGGCATGGCGCTGGGCTACGGGGTCGATATCGACGTCGAGTTGCGTAACGTCTTTGACGTGCTGATGAACGATGCCGACCTGACGACGGCCTATGTCGCGGCGGCGGCGGATATCGTCGGCGCTGACCTGTCGCAGGAATCGACCGAACAGGCCACCGGGTCCGAAGATTTTGCCGACATGCTGAAGGTCGTGCCCGGCGCCTACTGCCGCGTCGGCCACGCGGGCAATGTGCCGCTGCACAATCCCGGCTTCGTGCTGGACGATGCGATCCTGCCCGTTGGTGCCTCGATCTACGCCCGCATCGTGGAGACACGCCTGCCCAAGGCCTGAATTCTGTCCTTCCTTTCCCAAACCACCCCCGGTGTGCGCCGCGCCACCGGGGCAGGAGCCTGCACCATGACCGACCCGCTGACCCTGCCATTCGACACCGACGAGATGATCGCCGGTCTGAAGCCCTGGATCGAGACCGAGAGCCCGACGTTCGATGCTGCGGCCGTGAACCGCATGATGGACCTCGTGCAGCACGACCTGGCTGCTCTTGGTGCCCGGGTTGAAAGGATTCCCGGTCGCATGGGGTACGGCGACAGCGTCCGCGCGACCATGCCGCACCCGAAGGCAGGGCAGGGGGGCATCCTGCTGCTGGGACATATGGACACGGTCCACCCGGTTGGCACCCTGCAAAAACTGCCGTTCAAACGCGACGGCGCGATCTGTTACGGTCCCGGCCTGATGGACATGAAGGGCGGCAATTACGTCTTTCTCGACGCCCTCCGCAAGCTGCTGGCAGCAGGAGTCGAGACACCGCTGCCCGTCACCGTCCTGTTCACCCCGGACGAAGAGGTCGGCACGCCGTCCACGCGCGCGCTGATCGAGGCGGAGGCGAAGCGTCACCAGTTCATCCTGGTTCCCGAACCCGCCTGCCCGGACGGCGGGGCCGTGATCGGGCGCTATGCCATCGCGCGGTTCAACCTGCAGACCCGCGGCAAGCCCAGCCACGCCGGCTGGGCGCTGGGCGAGGGACGATCCGCCATCGCGGCCATGGCGAAATCCGTCGCCGTGATCGAGGGGATGACAACGCCTGACTGCACCTTCTCGCTGGGCGTGATTCACGCCGGGCAGTGGGTCAACTGCGTCTCGTCATTCTGTGACGCCGAGGTGCTGTCGATGGCCAAGACGCAGGCACTGCTGGACGCAGGCGTGGCCCGGATGATGGCCCTGGACGACGACAGCGGCGAGGTCGTGATGGAGGTGCGTCGCGGTGTGACCCGCCCCGTCTGGGAGCCCGACCAGCCCGGCACGATGGCGATGCTGAAAGTGGCGCAGGATATCGCGCAGGACATCGGGTTCGAGATGTCGGGCACCTCTGCCGGGGGCGGATCGGACGGGAATTTCACCGGCTTCCTCGGCCTGCCCACGCTCGATTCCATCGGCGTGCGCGGCAAGGGATTGCATACTCTGACCGAGCATATCGAGGTCGACAGCCTGGTGGAGCGCGCCAAGCTTGCTGCGGCGCTCTACTGCCGACTGGGGGCCTGACCAGCGCCATGTTCCGTTCGATGCAGATCCGCAGGGATGCTGTCGGGACCGGACACGGCGTGGTCGCGTCTCAGCACCGACAAGCGTCTCTGACCTCGGGATCCTTGTCCGCCCCCGCTACGGCGTCATCCATTCCATAAACCTGTTGGAACGCGAACCCATCACCCTTTGAAGAGATTGCGATGTTGCGCAGGCTGGCACCGCAGATACTGGTTTGCGGCCTCCACTTGCCCACCAAGGGCGGCGGCTGCATGCCACGGCCAGCGCGGATCATAAAGAATGGTCCGGGCCAGTGCGATCATGTCGGCGTCACCATTGGCGATGATGGCCTCGGCATGGGTGGGTTCGGTGATCAGCCCCACAGCCACAACCGGGATGCCGACGGCAGCCTTGACGGCACGCGCAAGCGGCACTTGATACCCCGGTCCAACGGGAATTTTCTGGTCCGGATGCAGACCGGCGGACGAGACATGGATCGCATCGACACAACGTGCCTCAGCCATGCGGGAAAATGCGACGGCCTCTTCCAAGGTGAAGCCGCCGTCAACCCAGTCGGTCGCCGAAATCCGCAGCGTGACAGGGCGGTCTGCTGTAAACGCCGCGCGGACCGCATCAAACACCTCCAGCGGAAAGCGTGCCCGGTTTTCCAGCGACCCGCCGTATTGATCATCGCGGTGGTTCGACAGTGGTGACAGAAATTGATGTAGCAAATAGCCATGAGCGACGTGAATCTGAACGGCGTCAAAACCCAGCCGGCCCGCGCGCGTCGCCGCCGCCGCGAATGCATCGCGCATCTGGACCAGACCCGCAGGATCCAGTGCGGTCGGCGTCGATGAACGATCGTCGTAAGGCACGGCCGATGGGGCCTGCGTCTGCCAGCCATTGACATGATTCACGGGCAGGGGCGTGCCGCCCTGCCAGGGCACATCACAGGACGCTTTGCGCCCCGCATGGCTCAGCTGGATCGCAACCGGCATCTGGCTGTAATGTCGGATATGATCAAGAACACGGGCCATCGCGGCCTCGGTTGCATCGTCGTACAGACCGACGTCGCCATAGGTGATCCGCCCTTCCGGCGATACCGCCGACGCCTCGATCGTCAAAAGTCCGGCACCTGATTGCGCAAGATTTCCCAGGTGCATCAGATGCCAGTCGTTCATGCAGCCATCCTTGGCCGAATACTGACACATGGGGGCAACGACGATGCGATTGGCAAGTTCCAGGTGACGCAGCTTGAGCGGCGTGAAAAGGGCGGGCTGCGACATGGGATCTCCGATCTTTGAATGGGCTGGAGCCCGTCTACACTGCGCCGTGCGCTTATCAAAGCGCGACGGCGTCGATCTTTCCAACCTGAGAGACTCGACCGCCATCTCACAGTCCGACGGCACTCAACTGTCTTTCACGAGAAACTCAAGGTAGCTTTCAAGACCGACGCCGAGTTCTGTGTTTACAGAAAAACCGAGATCCCGCTTTGCACGTCCGATGTCGATCGCAGTCGGACCTGTGGCGGTCTTTTGCGGGGCTGATAGGGCCAGTCGGACGTCGGGCCGAAGGTCGGTGATGATGCTGGCAAGGTGTTTGACGGGCACGCCGGGTCCGGTTGCGATATTGTAAAGCCAATCTCTTGGTGCGGCAGCGCAGCCAGCACAGATCAGCCCGTCGACGGCGTCCTGAATATAAAGATAATGGGTGAAATCGTCCGGTGCCGCACTGAAGACGGCGGGTTGCCCGGTGAGGGCGGCGCGCAGGATATTCTCCAGCTCTGTCGGGGTTCGACGTCCGGGGCCGTAAATCCACGACAGGCGCAAGGCAATGGCGTCGGTGCCATGTTCGCGCACATAGCCCAGAACAGCATTCTCGGCCGCAAGCTTGCTGGCCGCATAGACAGAATTTGGCGCCGGCCGCGTCCTTTCATCGACCGGCGCGGCGAGGTCGCCGTAGACATTCGTGGTCGAACAGACCACGACCCGCCCCGCGTCATGAAGGCGTGCCGCCTCCAGCACATGGGCCGTGCCGAGCGCGTTGATCTGCCAGATTGCCAGAGGCTGATCGGCAAGCACCATCGGCCCGGACACTGCGCCACAGTGAAAGACGGTCCCGAACGTCTGGCCTCGAAAGAGTGCCTCGACCTGCGCAAAGTCTGTGATGTCGCACGGTGCGTCGCCAGCTTCGATATCTGACGCAATGACCTGATGGCCGGTTCCCCGCAGGCGGGCCATCAGTGCCGCGCCCAGAAAGCCATTTGCACCGGTCACAAGCACAGGGCCAAGCTGGCGCGGGGTCATCGGTTTGCCTTGAGTTCAGCAACAAGCGCTTCGGTGCTGATCTGCCGGCAATAGCCCTTTATGGCCTTCACCGATGCCTCTTGCCGTTCTGCTGTGTATGTGGCGCTTGCGTCAGGAACGAGTGTGACAAGATACCCCAGATCGCAGGCATCTCGCACGGCCGACTCGACACATTGGTCTGTTACCACTCCGCAAAGGATCACCTGCTTTATCCCCAGACTGCGCAATAAATAATCAATGTTGGTCGATATGAAGACATTGGATGAGTTTTTCCGAAGGATGATTTCGTCGTCTCCGGGTGCGATCGCCGCGCACACCTGGGCATCCCAAGACCCTTTTTCGACGTTGATCCCCGAAATCTTGTAGTCGAGGCTGCGGTCTCTTCCATTGGCGGTCAGGTTCTCGATCACGGCGTAGATGACTTCCAAACCGGCGCCGCGGGCCGCCTGCTGCAAACGTTGCATGTTCGGCAGTGCGACGCTCTCAAGTCTTTCAAAGTAATAGTCATATTTCGACTTTTCGGCGGGACCCAGTCCTTTGAATTCGCTGCCATCGGGGTGGGCCGCGTAGTTCTGGACATCGATGAAAACGAGTGCTGCATGTCGGGGTGCGATGGTGATGTCACGGGTCAGAGCGTCAGGCATGTTGCGTTTCTGTTCCTGCTCAAAGGTCGGTGCGGATGATCTTATGTCGGGCTGTAACAAACTCAATATACATTTGACGGACCGTAACATTTGTTCTCTTGTTACAGAAGTTACGACAAGACCAATTCCCTATCAAACATTACAATGGGGCTGTGTTGTTGTCGTTGCTGGAAAACGGGGGCGGGATGGACGCGTCGACAGAACCACTTTTGACCGTCGGGGGGCTGACCAAGACCTTTGGTGGCGTCCGCGCACTTGATGGTTTCGGTTTCTCGATCAACGAAGGGGAACTGGTGGGGCTGATTGGTCCGAACGGGTCAGGTAAGACGACGGCGTTCAACCTTTTGACGGGCGTGCTGAAACCGACATCCGGCAACATCCGCTTTCGGGGCAAGGACGTCGCGGGCAAGTCGCCTGCGCACAACGCGCATCTGGGCATGGCGCGGACATTCCAGAATATCCGGCTGTTTCGCGATCTCCCGGTCCTCGATAATGTAATGGTCGGTCTGCACATGCGCCATGGCGCGGGCTTTCTGTCGACAATCCTTCGGTCGTCCGCCGCCCGGTCATCGGAGGTCGACATCCGCGGCCGTGCATTGAAAATGCTGGAGGTCCTCGGCCTGCGGCGGCGCGCACATGAAATGGTCAGCAACGTGTCGTATGGCGAGCAGCGCAAGGTGGAATTTGCCCGCGCTTTGGTCAGCGAGCCTGCGTTGCTGCTGCTGGACGAACCGACGGCCGGCATGAACCCGCAAGAAACCATCGATCTGGGGCAAACGATCCGCCGCCTGCATGGCGAATTGGGCATAACGACCCTGCTGGTCGAACATGACATGAAGATGGTCATGGGGATCTGCGACCGCATCGTGGTCCTTCATCAGGGCAGGCTGCTGGCCGAAGGCACCCCTGCCGAAGTCCAGCGCGATCCGCGCGTAATCGAAGCATATTTGGGTCGCCGCAGAAAGGATGCCCATGCTGCGGATTGAGGACGTCCATGTCCGCCGTGGCGGCACGCACGCGTTGCGCGGGATCAGCATGACCGTCAACGCGGGAGAGATCGTGGCATTAATTGGCGCGAACGGTGCAGGCAAGACGACAACGCTGGCGACAATTTCGGGGCTGCTTCGGCCTGAATCGGGCACCCTGAGCTATGCGCCTCGTGCGGACGCTGCGCCCATCGACATCGGGCGGATGCGCGCCGAACAGATCGTGCAGGCCGGGATATCCCATTGCCCGGAAGGGCGGCAGGTGTTTGCAGCCCTTTCTGTGACCGAAAACCTGCGGATCGGGGCCTATCTGCGCCAGGACCGGGCGGCCATCGATGCTGATATCGCCGACCTTCAGACCCAGTTTCCGATCCTGCGCACCCGCGCCAACGTGCCCGGGGACCGGTTGTCAGGGGGCGAGCAGATGATGCTGGTCATCGGGCGTGCGCTGATCAGCCGCCCCAAGCTGCTGCTGCTGGACGAGCCGTCGCTGGGTCTGGCGCCGCAACTGGTCGAACAGATCTTCGACATCCTGGAACGGCTGCGGCGGGAGGGCATGACGATCCTTCTGGTGGAACAGAACGCCGCCATGGCGCTGGATATCGCCGACCGCGCCTATGTGCTGGAGGCGGGACAGATTGTGCTGGAAGGCACCGGCCGCGATCTAGCCGGGAACGCGGACGTGCAGCGCGCTTATCTGGGGGCTGCGTGATGGGATCGGCTTATATCCTCTCTCAGATCGTGAACGGCGTGATCCTGGGCAGCATGTATGCGCTGATCGCAATCGGTTTCACGATGATCTACGGCATCGTGCGCCTGATCAATTTCGCCCATGGCGATATCTTCACGATGGGCGCATTCACGACGCTGGCGAGTCTGGCGTTGATCGGGCTGCCGTTTCCGGTGGCACTGGTCGTTGTTGTCCTGACCGGGGCCTTGTTCGGTGTGGTGATCGAACGGATCGCATTCCGGCCGATGCGCGGTGCGCCGCAGGTCACCGGCTTTATCGCGTCGCTGGCGGTGGCGATCATTCTGGAAAACCTTCTGGTAATGACGATTTCGGCCCAGCCGCGCGTCTTTCTGGTGCCGGAATATCTGAACCGGCTGGTAGCGACCGGGGTCATCACGATCCGGGTGATCGACCTTGCGATCGTTGCGCTCGCCATCGTCTTGATGATCGCTCTCGTCTTTTTCGTGCAGTTCACGAAGGTGGGCATCGCGATGCGTGCCACGGCGGAAAACTATGACGTGGCGCGCCTGATGGGGATCAACATCGACCGGATGATCATGCTGGCCTTTGCCATTGGCAGCGGTCTTGCGGCCGTCAGCGGTTTGATGTGGGGCAGTAAATACGGGCAGATCAGCCCGTTCATGGGGCTTTTGCCCGGGTTGAAGGCCTTCGTGGCCGCCGTGATCGGTGGGGTCGGGTCCATACCGGGTGCGGTTGTCGGTGGCTACGTTCTGGGCCTGTCAGAGGTCCTGTTCGTGGGCCTGCTGCCGCCAGAATATTCGGGATACCGCAACGCCTTTGTGTTCGGGGCGCTCATCGTGGTTTTGCTGGTCATGCCCAACGGCCTGCTGGGCCGCAACACCGAAACGCGCGCATGACCGGCGGGACCAAAATCGGGGTGGCGGTGCTGACGCTGGTGGTGGCATCGGCGCTGATCTATGGCGCGATCCATGCCTTCGATCCCTACACCGTGTCGATTATCGGCTTTGTCGGCGTGAATATCATTCTGGCCGTCAGCCTGAACATCACAAATGGCTATATCGGTCTGTTCTCGCTGGGTCATCCTGCGTTCATGACCATCGGTGGCTACCTGTCTGCGATCCTCGTCATGGCGCCAGAGCGCAAGGCCGTGATGCTCAAATCGCTGCCCGATTTGCTCGTGACACAGCATTGGCCGTTCCTGCCTGCCCTTCTGGCGGGTGGGTTGCTGTCGGCGGCCACTGCGGTTATCGTTGGCTTTCCGGTGTTGCGGCTGCGTGGCCACTATCTGGCGGTCGCGACGCTGGGGCTGATTTTCATCGTGCAAAGCTTTGCGGTGAACCTTTCGGGGATTACGCGGGGCGCCCTTGGATTGAGCGGTCTGTCCGCGCTGACCAATTTGTGGTGGGTTTATCTGTTCGTGGCCCTGACCATCTATGTCTGCTGGCAGCTCAAGCATTCGTCGCTGGGACGCACCATGCTGGCGATCCGCGAAAACGAACTGGCGGCGTCTTGCCTCGGGATCAACGTGGCACGCACGCGGGTTCTGGCCTTTGCGCTGGGGGCGTTCTTTGCGGGGATCGGCGGCGGGCTTTGGGTGCATCTGGTGACGCTGATCAGTCCCAATTCATTCACCTTCCTGATGGCGTTCCAGCTGGTCGTGATGGTCGTTTTGGGGGGCACCGGCAGCATCACCGGTGCGGCCATTGTGGCCGTGATCCTGACGATCTCGACCGAGTTTTTGCGACCATTCGAAGAAGTGGCGGGCCTGTTTGGTGCAAGCCAGATGATCGTGGCCGTCGTCGTCCTGCTGGTTCTGATCTTTCGCCCCACCGGCCTGTTCGGCACGGCAGAGCCTGACCTGTTTGCCTGGACCCGAAAGTTTACGAGGCGCCCAGACCCGAGCCATGGGTCACAACCCTGAAACAAGGAGATTCCGATGTCTTTCAACTGGAAGTCTAAAGTTGCGGCGTTTGCTGCAAGCATGGCCATCGCTGTGGCATCGCCCGCAGTCGCCCAAGAGCCGATCAATATCGCAGCCCTGTATAACGTCAGCAGTGGCGGCCTTGCGTCGCTTGACGGGCCATCGCTGAACGGGGTCAAGCTGAAGGCGAAGATGATCAACGATGCGGGCGGATTGCTGGACGGCCGCATGATCGAACTGACGGCCATCGACACCAAGGACGACACCCGTGAAGCGGCGACCGCCGCACAGCGCGCCGTCGCCATCCCCGGTCTGACTGCCGGGATCGGTCACAGCGACACCACCTTCGCGCTGGCCTCTGCGGCGCTGTTCCAGACCGCCGGTATCCCCTTCGTCACCTCCGGTGCCACCTCTCCGGACTTGCCTGCGATGGTCGGCGACGAGATGTTTCTGGTCCCCTTCGGCGACGACGTGCAGGCCCATGCGATGGCCGAATATGCCTATGAAACGCTGGGCCTGCGCAACGTCGCTGTCTGGACGGACAACGCGATGGACTACACGACCGGCCTGTCGAAATACTTTGTAGAGCGGTTCACCGCACTGGGGGGCACGGTCGCGGTTGAAGATGTTTACATGACCGCCGATCAGGACTTCTCGGCACTCGTCGCACGTCTGCAGGCGACGACGGGCGTCGATGGCGTGTTCGCATCCTCTGGGCCGGATACGGCAGGGATCATCGTGAAGCAGATCCGAGAGGCCGGGATTTCCTTGCCGATCATGGCCGGGGATGGCTTTGACACCGATCTTTTGACGTCCGTTCCCGGACCGATGCTGTCGACCAACGTGTACTTCACGACCCACGCCTATGTCGGACTTGAAACCGGACCGGCAGAGACCTTCCGCAAAGCCTATGAGGCGGAATATGGGATGCCCCCTGAAAATGCATTCGCGGCCCTTGGCTATGACGCGATGGGGCTGATCGCGGATGCCATCACGCGGGCCGGATCGTCCGATCCGAAAGCCGTGACAGAGGCACTGGCCGCCACCGCTGGCTATGCCGATGCCGTCACGGGCACGATTGCCTATGTCGCCGGCAGCCGTGTGCCCAGCAAACCTGTCGCGATCATGCATGTGGTTGATGGCGTCGTGTCGCTTGATACGACTGTCACACCGCAAAGCTGACCGACCCCATACAAAATGACGCAACCCGATCAGACGACGCTACCACCGATCGGGTTGCGCCGGGTCCCGTTGAAGGAAGCCCCGACGTGAACACCAAGACGACGCTTTTGAGCATGACCGACCCGCAGGCGTTCGGTGTCGAAAACCCAGACGGTGCCAGCCCCATCCTGTTCGTGTCGGACCACGCCGGACGGGCGATTCCGCAGCATCTGGGCACGCTCGGATTGGGCGAAGACGAACTGTCGCGACATATTGGCTATGACATCGGGATCTATGGTGTGACACGCGAATTGGCCCGCACGCTCGATGCGACCTATATCTTTCAGCCCTATTCGCGGCTTGTCATCGATTGCAATCGCAAGCCACGAAAGCCGCAGTCGGTCCCTGAAATCAGTGACGGAACCGTTGTACCGGGCAATGTCGGCCTGACGGTGGACCAGATCGGCGCACGCGAGCACGAAATCCTGCGGCCCTATCAGGACCGTATCAAAGCGGAACTGGAGCATCGGCGGGCCGCAGATCGACCGTTCGTGCTGTTCGCGATGCACAGTTGCACCGATCGCCCTCGCAGCGATCCGCGCCCCCGGCCTTGGGACATCAGCGTCATCGCAAACAGTGACTGGCGGATCGGGAACGCGCTGGTTGACGTGCTGAAATCCGACACGACGCTCTGTGTCGGCATCAACGAACCTTACGTCGTGAACATGGAAATGGATTACACCATTCCCGTCCATGCCGAGGCCAATCAGATTCCCTACGTCGAGATCGAGATCCGGCAGGACCTGATCGGCGATGACAGCGGGCAGCGGCAGTGGGCCCGTTTGCTGGCTGACCTGTTTCCCAAAGCGGTCGATCTGTCCGGGGTTCTGACGTCATGACCGCCCCCGACAAGAACGCCAGTGCAACTGATCGTCCGGCCCTGTCGCTGCAGGACAGGGTCAGACGAGAGCTGGGATTGTTCACGGAGGCCGAACGCCGGGTGGCACAGGCGCTTTTGGGCGAATATCCGATGGCCGGACTTGAAACGGTTGCCCGCTTTGCGCGTCGCGCAAACACCAGCGGACCGACAATATTGCGGTTCACCAGCCGGCTTGGCTTTGAAAACTATGCCGATTTTCAGGAAGCCTTGCGCGCCGAAATTCAGGTCAGGCTTCAGGGGCCATTGTCGCGCTATGCGGTCAGGGGCGTCGAAGACGGGCCCGTCGCCCCGCGCGATGGCATCGCACAGGCCATGGTTCAGAATATCGACATGGCAGAGCGGGATCTGCGTCAGCACCTGCCATGGATCGTGGCGCGGTTGTCCGACCTCGACCGCAAGGTGTTTTGTATCGGCGGCCGGTTCAGCTGGATGGTCGCCTCCTACCTTCATCATTACCTGCGGGAATTGCGGCCTGGTGTGCGGTTGATCCGCGACAGCAGCGCGGCCTGGGCGGATTATCTGCTGGACGTCGGGCCGGGCGACACCGTCGTGGTCTTCGATTTCAGGCGCTACCAGCGCGACGTGCTGGACTTTGCAAAAGGCGCGGCCGGTCAGAAGGCGTCGATCATCCTTGTCACGGATATCTGGTATTCTCCAATCGCCGCTTTCGCCGATATCGTCGTGCCCTGTCCCGTCAGCATCCCCAGCGCCTTTGACAGCGGTGTCACCGGTCTGGCCATGGCGGAAATCATCACGGCGGGCGTCGTGGACGCCCTTGGGGCGCGATCAAAGGACCGGATCGCCACACTCGAAAACCTGCGCAAACCATTCAACCTCGGGTCCTGATCCATGACCCAACCGCACCAGAGGCCAGACATGCAACAAGATCCACTGACGATGTTCTGCTACACCGACCTTGCGGGCCAGGTGCGCGGCAAGGGCTTTCCATCGTCGCAACTTGAAAAGCGTCTCACAGGGGGCATCGGCTGGACACCGAACAACCTGATGTTCACGGCGCTGGGGACGATTGCGCCGGGGGCCTGGGGATCGCACGGCGACGTGATGCTGATGCCCGACCCTGCCACCGGGGTCGCGGTCGATTACGGCGATGGCACACCCGCCGAACGGTTCTATCTGTGCGACGTACAGAACACGGACGGGACGGTGTGGGACTGTTGCCCGCGCACGCTGTTGCGGGACGCTGTGGCAGATCTGTTGGCGCAGACCGGCATCGTCCTGAAAGTCACATTCGAACACGAGTTCATTTACAGCGGTGCCAATGCGCGCGCGGCGGACAACTACGCATTGGACGCCATCCGCCGCCACGGCGTTTTCGGCGAAACCTACCTTGGCGCGCTGCGCACCGCCGGGGTCGAAGTCGACAGCTACCTCGCGGAATTTGCACCCGGCCAATTCGAGGTGACGGTGCCCCCGTCGGAGGCCCTGGTCGCCTGCGACACTGCCATGACCGTGCGCGAAATGGCGCGGGCCACGGCTTTTCGGCTGGGCCACAGTGTCAGCTTTTCGCCGCGGGTGCAGCCCGATGGTCTGGGGAGCGGTGTGCACATCCATTTCAGTCTGTGGGATACGGACGGCACACCCCTCAGCCATGATCCGGACCGCCCGTTCGGGATCAGCGAAAGGGCAGGGCAATTTCTGTCCGGAATTGTGCGGCACATGCCGGCGCTATGCGCCTTCACTGCGCCGTCACCGGTATCCTATCTGCGGCTGGTGTCGCACTCTTGGACCGGGGTGTGGTCGAATGTCGGGTTTCGCGACCGAGAGGCGGGGCTGCGGATCTGTCCGACCTTCGGGGCGTCACCCGAGGCCGTGGCGCGACAGTTCAACTTTGAATTCCGTGCAGCCGATGCCACGGCGAACCCCTATCTGCAGCTGGCCGTCATCATTCGTGCCGGCCTTTCCGGGATCAACGACGCGCTGCCGCCGCCGCAGCCGACGATGGACGAAGATCCCGAAACCATGTCGTCAGACGCGCGTGCAGCACGCCAGATCGTCAGGCTGCCATCCTCCGTGGACGCGGCCTTTGCGGCGCTGAAGGATGATCCGGTCGTGCAGGGTTTCCTGCCGCAGCGCCTGCTGGACGCCTACATTGCCAACAAGCAGGCCGAGTTCGAGATCAGCCGCGCGTGGGCGCCCGACGAGCTCTGCAGACGTTACGCCGAAATCTACTGAAAATGAACATGCGCCTCTGATGAAAGCGGTCCACGGGAGACACAAGATGGGACAATTGGACGGTCGTATCGCGATCGTGACAGGGGCCGCAACCGGACTTGGTCGTGGCATCGCGATGCTCTACGCGGCCGAAGGGGCCGATGTCGCGGTCCTTGACCGCAATGGACCGGGTGCTGCGGCTGTGGCCGCGGCCATTCGCGCGACGGGACGCCAAAGCGTGTCGTTTCAGGTCGACGTCGGGAACGAAACAGAGGTCCAGACCGCGATAGCGGCCGTTATCGACGACCTTGGTGCGCCTGCGATCCTTGTCAACAATGCGGGCATCGGCACGGTGTCCTTGGTGGAAAACATGCCCACGGCCATGTGGGACGAGATGATCCGCATCAACTTGACCAGCGTCTTCTATTGCACCCGCGCGGTGCTGCCCCACATGCGCGCGCAACGCTATGGCCGGATCATCAACATCAGCTCTCAACTGGCCCACAAGGGAGGCGAGGGCATGGGACACTACGCCGCTGCCAAAGCTGGTATTCTGGGCCTGACCCGTTCGCTGGCCTACGAGGTCACGCGCGACAACATTGCAGTCAACGCGATCTGTCCGGGACCACTTTTGACCGACATGAAACTGCCGGCGGAATGGGCCGCGAAAAAGCAGGGCGAACTGCTGACCGGGCGACAAGGTCATGTGGACGAAATCACACCGACAGCGCTCTTGCTCGCGACAGAGGCCGCCGCGTTTTACGTCGGTGCCACGTTCAACCCCAATGGCGGGGACATCATGGTATGATGGCGCCAAGCGAGAGCTGCACGTTGGCAATGCCGTCATGATTGGCAAATGTATATGACGGCCAACGTCCTTCATTACAGTCTGCGCACGATCGCTGCGCAGTTGGCCGACGGAGCGCTGCGGGCACCGGATTTGATCGACGCGGCCTTGGCGCAGCATGATCCTGCGTTGAACGCCTATGTGTCATGGGCGCCAGATATGGCCCGGCTGCAGGCCACGGCGGCCGACGCCGCCTTTTCCGCGGGCACCTACCTGGGCGGGCTTCAAGGCATCCCGATATCCTTCAAAGACCTCTACGGTGTTGCGGGGCTGCCGACATTTGCGGGCAGCCCCTGCGCACTGCCCGAAGTCTGGACTGCCGAAGGTCCACTTGTCGCCGCTGTGCGCCGGCAACTGGGGGTCATTGTCGGCAAGACCCATACGGTTGAATTCGCCTTTGGCGGATTGGGAACCAGCAAGCATCACCCGGTGCCATGGAACCCCCGAGCCCGACAGACCCACCGCGCCCCCGGCGGATCGAGCAGCGGCGCGGGCGTCTGTGTTGTGGAAGGTACGGCGCTTGTTGCCTTCGGGACCGATACCGGCGGTTCGGTGCGTATCCCTGCCAGTATGACCGGTACGGTTGGCTTGAAGACGACGTTGGGAAAATGGTCGGTTCAGGGCATCGTGCCCCTCAGCCCCAGTTTCGATACCCCCGGAATCCTGACGCGCACCGCTGACGACGCGGCCTTCGCCTTTGAACACCTCGGGGGCGACAAGGTGCCGGATCTGGCTGAAGGAACGTCGCTGCGGATCGGGGTCGCAGAGCGGTTTTTCTGGGACGGCACCGATCCCGGCATCGCCGAGCGCGTCACGGAGGCGATGCGGCTGTTGGAGGCTGCCGGTGCGACATTGACAGAGCAGACCTTGCCCGGTTGTGGCGAAGTTTATGAGATCTATCATCAGGGCGGCATCGTATCGGCCGAACTTTACGCCTTTCTTCGCGGTCATTTGCCGGACTGGCTTGACACACTTGATCCGCGCGTCCGGCAGCGGATGGATGACGGGCGCGACCTGCCGGCTTGGACGTACCTGCATCGCAAATCCCGCTATGCGGCTTTGGCCGCCGAGGCGGCCGCCGTTCTGCAGGGCTATGATGCGATCATCAGTCCGACCGTACCGATCACCCCGCCGCCCGTCGCCATGCTGGCCGACGCGGACACATATGCACGGCTTAACCTGGCCAACCTCCGCAATACCTGCGTCGTCAGTTTTCTGGGTCTCTGCGCCGTGACCATTCCCGCCGGGTTCGATGCTGCGGGTCTGCCGGTCGGACTTCAGCTGATCGGGGCACCCGGCCGCGAAGCGCGATTGCTAGCGATCGCCCGGACGATCGAAAACCTGCTGGCAAAGGCCGATATCTGGAGGGCCCACGCCTGAAAGGTCCGAAAAACCCCCAAAATCCATCCCTTTTCAAAGAGGTCACGCATGCCCACCGCCACCGACGCCACCCTCAGCCGGATCCGGCCATTTGATCCCAAGCGGACTTGCCTGCTGTTGATCGACACGCAGAACTACGTCTGGAATCCGCGGGTAGCGGAAAGCATTCCGTATTTCGACACCGAAATTCGCAAGACGGTGCTGCCGAACCTGCAGCGGCTTCTGACCAGCTTTCGCGCGGCAGGGGCAGAAGTGATGTACACCGTGATGGAAAATATGACCGAGGACGGGCGTGATCGCAGTCTGGATTACAAGCTGTCGCAGTTCTTCATCGCAAAGGGATCGTGGGACGCCAAGGTGCTGGATCAACTTGCGCCGGGAAAGGACGACATCGTACTGCCCAAGACGTCGTCCGGTGTCTTCAATTCGACGAATATCGAATACCTGCTCCGCAACATCGGGATCGATACGCTCGTCGTCACGGGCTTTCTGACCGATCAATGCGTCGATCATACGGTGCGGGATGCGGCCGACCGCGGCTTCTATCCTGTCTGCGTCGCGGACGCCTGTGCCACCCATACCGAAATGCGCCATCAGAATGCTTTGTCGGCGTTTGCGGGGTACTGCCGGACGATGTCGACCGACAGCTTGATCGACGCGATCGAAGCCGGCGCATGACGACAGTTACTGGCAGCCTCGCGTGGTTTCGATCTGCCACGGGCGGTGGCCGCAACGCACCGTATTCCAGTTCAGGCATGGGCAGGCGCCTCGGGTTCCGCCCGTTATCCCATGCTTCGGGCTTCACCCCCAAGCCCCAAGTCCAACGGCGGGACCGCAACACAAGACAGGAGACCTTCGATGTCGAGACGATCAAGAGGCTTTGGTATTTTTGTGATGTCAGCGGTTTGCGCCGCGTTTGTGACGACCAGCGCACAAGCGCGCGACCTGAGGATCGGGATCCGTGCCGATCCCGATATTCTCGACCCCGCACAGGGTGGCTCGGTTGCGGGTCGTCTGGTTTTCGCGTCGCTTTGTGACAAGCTGATCGACACGACGCCCGAAGGCACTTTTCGTCCCCAACTGGCCACCGCCTGGGACTGGTCCGAGGATAACCGTTCGCTGACCCTGAAACTGCGACCCGATGTCAAGTTTCATGACGGCACCGCCTTGGATGCTGCGGCGGTGAAGACGAATCTGGACCGCTACCGGTCCGATCCGATTTCGCGTCGCCAGACAGAGCTGAAGTCGATTGCATCGGTCGAGGTTGTCGATCCCCTGACCGTTCGGATCGATCTCGCACAGCCTGACGCGCCCTTGGTGGCCGCATTGGCTGACCGCGCCGGCATGATCATGTCGCCAAAGGCGCTGGCGGACGCGGGAGAAGATATCGGTTTGAATCCCGTGTGCGCCGGGCCCTTCAAGTTCGTCGAACGCGTGTCGCAGGATTTCATCAGGCTCGAGAAGTTCGATGAATATTGGAACAGCGGCGAAATCTTTCTGGATGGGGTCACATTCCTGCCGATACCCGACGATTCGATCCGCCTTCTCAGCCTGCGCTCGGGCGATCTGGACATGATCGAACGGGTTGCGCCCACCGATATCAAGGCCGTCGAAGACGATGCTGGCTTGACGCTGGTGCGCGGTCCGTCGGTCGCATACGATCTTATATCGATCAATGTCGCGAACGGAGAGAAAGCCCAGAACCCCTTGGGTCAGGATGCCCGCGTGCGCCGCGCATTCGAGCTGTCGATCGACCGCAATGTCTTGAACCAGGTGGTCTACAACGGCCTTTTCGTTCCAAGCAATCAACACGAAGTGCCCGGTTCGCAATACTACGACGCCACGCACCCGGTCCCGGACCGCGATGTCGAAGCGGCAAAAGCGCTGCTGGCAGACGCTGGTATCCCGAACCCCAGCTTCACGTTGAATGTCGCAAATAGCTCCACGTCCCAGCAGATCGGCGAAATCGTTCAGGCGATGGCAGCCGAAGCCGGATTTGACGTCAAGCTCGAAGCGCTTGAATCCTCGACAATGGCGTCGCGTGCAGATGCCGGGGACTATCAGGCCTCATTGGTCATCTGGAGCGGCCGACCTGATCCAGACGCCAACGTTGCACCCTGGGCGTCATGCGACGGCTTCTTGAACTGGGGAAAATATTGCGATCCCGCTCTGGATGCGATCCTGAAGCAGGCACGCGAGATTACCGATCCGACGATGCGTTCCGACCTCTACCAGAAGGCCGTCGCGATCTACACCACCGCCAATCCACACATTGTCATGTATCACTACACCTCATTGTTCGGTCTTCGAAACGATGTGACTGGGTTCGTCGCATATCCCGATAGCCTGATCCGGCTTCAAGGGGTGAAAAACGCCGCATAGAAAGAATTTGGCACGGCATGCAATGGATCGCTGATCAAGTCGTCGGCGTTGCCTCCATTTGAAATGTCGTGCCATCCACCCACATGCGATGCGAGAAATTCTCTATGCCAACGCGTCCTTGGCTCGTTTTGTGAAAATCGTCAGGCAGAACGTGACGCGATGCCTCAGCCAAGATTGTCCTCAATTGCGGAAAAGGGCCCTGTCGTCACGTCGGCTTATTTGACGCCGAACGCCGTCAGAAAACGATCAACGGCGCGTGTGATGGCCTCGGTCGGCTTCGCGGGGCAGTGGACCTGAGAAATGTGCTGCCGGATGGGGCGCAATCGTCATGGTCGTCTCCGCAACAGCGGCGAAGACCATGTCGCTCATCGCTGTCAGACAACGGGCCAGGATCTTCGCGTCGCGCGGGACATGGTTGCGAAGCGAAAATCAGAGGAGATTCTCTTTCAATGGGGTGCAGGTCGATCCGGGACGCGGGGTCAGCGTTTACGACAGAAGTAACCAGACCGGCGGAGTTCAAGTTGGGGCGGCAAGCTCCGATTGCGTGGCACGCAGAAGCCCTATTGTGCACCGCCGTGTGCACCTCGTTCTCAAGTTCCGATTCCGAATATCGGAAATCCTGAGATTTCAGGAACTTGCTGGAGGATTGGCTCCGACGGTAGGGATCGAACCTACGACCAATTGATTAACAGTCAACTGCTCTACCGCTGAGCTACGTCGGAAAACCTGAGGCTGCTATAACAACCGGGTTTTCGCGCGTCCAGACCCATTCGGCAGAAAAAGTCAGATCTTTTGTCGAAGTTCCACAGCGCGCCAAGGTCATTTTGTTAGCCTTCCAAGTGCTTGTGCGAAAGATAACTGCGCCTGTGTTGGTAAAATGAATTGACCAGTGATTGCGTCTCTTATTTACTCATGCTCAGGCAAACCGACCGAGACCCGACTTTGCCCAACAGGAGGATAAAAAAACATGAAACGCAGACAATTTCTGACCTCGGCCGCCGTGGGCACCGCAGCGACCACGCTTGCCACACCGATGCTGGCGCAGACCCGGATCGACATGAACATCGTTTCGACCTGGCCGCGGGACTTTCCCGGGTTGGGGACGTCCGCACAGCGGCTGGCTGCCCGGATCGAGGAACTGACCGAGGGCCGGATCGCGGTGCAATACTTTGCCGCCGGCGAAAAGGTCGGGGCATTCGATGCCTTCGACGACGTGGCCTCCGGCAACTCTCAGGCCTATATCGGTGCCGACTACTACTGGAAGGGCAAGCATGCCGGCTGGTCGCCGTTCACGGCGATCCCGATGGGCCTGACCTATACGGAAATCGACGCCTGGATGAAGTTCGGCGGCGGGCAGGAATTGTACGAAAGGCTGGGCGACGAATTCGGCATCATCGGCTACCCGGCGGGCAACACCGGCGTGCAGATGGGCGGCTGGTTCAACAAGGAAATCGAATCCCCCGACGACATTCGTGGCCTCAAGATGCGGATCCCCGGTCTTGGCGGCGACGTCATGGCGAAACTGGGCGCGTCGCCGGTGTCCCTGCCGGGTGGGCAGATCTACGAAAACCTCGTGTCCGGCGCGATCGACGCGACCGAATGGGTCGGTCCGTGGAACGACTATTTCCTCAAGCTTTATGAAGCGGCGAAATACTACTACTGGCCGGGCTTCCACGAGCCGGGCTCGCAGCTGGGTTTAGGTATGAACAAGACCTGGTGGTCGACCGTGCCCGAGATCGACCAGAAGATCATCCGCGCCGCTTGCGCCGAGGAAAATGCCGTGTCCTGCGCGGAAACCAACGCCAAGAACGGCGAATATCTGGGCAAGCTGATCAACGAATACGGTGTAGAGCTGCGCGAGTTCAACGACGAGGTCTACGAAGCCTTCGGCACTGCTTCGGCTGAAGTTATCGAAGAGGCGCGTGATCACAGCCCGCTGGCTGCCGAGATCTTTGACAGCCACCTCAAGGCCCGTGCCGAGATTGGTGCCTGGACGGCGCTGTCGGACGCGCCCTATGTGGCCAAACGGAACCGCGTTCTGGACATGTAAGCGCAGGCAATTCCGGGTGGAACGGGGCGGCAAGATTGCCGCCCCATTCCCAAAAATACAAAAAAACGGGGGGATGGGAATGGAAACGCAGGGACATGCGCGCGCCTTGCTGGCGCGTGGATTTGGCTGGATCGTGTTGGCGGTGCTGGCCGCCTACATGATCAACGTGGTGCTGACGTTCTGGTTCGGGTTTCCGGGTGCCATGTCCGCGCTCTCCGGCGGCGTGGGTGTCATGGCGCTTGTGCAGGTCGTCGTGGTGCTGGCCGCGATCGCCGCAGCGCTCCTCTATGTCACGCGCAGCCCTGACGTGACCTTGCGGCAGGACGCGGCCCGGATCAGCGCCTTCAACCGGTTTCTGGTGCGCTGCGCCTTTTTCGTCGTGCTTCTGGTCGGCATGGGGGACGCGATCCTGTCGTTCCTGCGGGTGCAGAACATGCTGGACGGCGTGGTCGGTCCCGATCTGGCCGGCAACCTCGGCCGTGCCGATTTCCGCGGCGTCTATTTTCACGTGCCGCTGATCGTCCTCGGGATCGTGCTCGGTGCCATCACCCGCGGCCTCGGGTTCATCTGGCTGACGCTACTGGTGGTCGTGGCCGAACTGCTGATCGTGCTGTCGCGCTTCGTCTTTTCATACGAACAGGCCTTCATGGCCGACCTCGTGCGGTTCTGGTACGGCGCGCTTTTCCTCTTCGCCTCGGCCTATACCCTGCTGGAGGAGGGGCACGTCCGCGTCGACCTGCTCTATGCCTCGATGCGCCGCGAATCAAAGGGGCGGGTGAACGCCGTAGGTTCCGTCATCCTTGGCATGGTGCTGTGCTGGACGATCCTGATCATCGGCTTCGGCACCGCCTCGTCGATCATCGTCGGCCCCATTCTGGTGTTCGAGACGACCCAGTCGGGCTTTGGCATGTACGTCAAATATTTCATGGCGGGCTTCCTCGCGGTCTTTGCGATCACGATGATGATCCAGTTCGTCGCTCAATTTCTGGAAGCGGTCGCCGACAAGCGCGGCGAACCCGGTGCGCGCGATGTCGCCACCGAGATGATGTAATCGGGGACACCGGACCACATGGAACTCTTCTTTCTTCTGATGCTGCTCGTCGTGATGGGCACGGCGCTCGGCTCCGGCTACCCGGTGGCCTTCGCGCTGCCCGGATCGGCCATTTTGACCGTCGGTGCCGCGGCCCTTGTCGGTCTCCTGCTCGAAGGGTCAACAGCCGCCTATTTCGCCAACGGCGGCCCGTCGCAATGGCTCTCGGCCGGCGTCACCAACCTGCGCGGCGTCTATTGGGAGCCTGAACGCGACACCCTGATCGCGATCCCGCTGTTCATCTTCATGGGGATCATGCTGCAACGCTCCAAGATCGCAGAGGATCTGCTGGTTAACATGGCCCAGCTCTTTGGCCCGATTCCGGGCGGCCTCGGCATCTCCGTCATCGTCGTGGGCGCGCTGCTTGCCGCCACGACGGGCATCGTGGGCGCGACCGTCGTCGCGATGGGCATGATTTCCCTGCCCGCGATGATGCGCAACGGCTATTCCAATTCCCTGTCGTCGGGTGTCATCGCGGCGTCCGGCACACTGGGGCAGATTATTCCGCCCTCCATCGTGCTCATCATTCTGGCCGACCAGCTTGCCTCTGCCGTTGATCAGGCGGGCACCTCGCGGACCGAGCTTTACAAGGTCGCGACCGGCGAGCTGACGATGCCGTCGGAATTCGCCATCGTCTCGACTTCTGCCGGTGACATGTTCCTTGGCGCACTGGTGCCGGGCCTGCTGCTGGTGGCCATCTACATCCTTTACGTCCTCGCCATCGCGATCCTGCGGCCGAAAATGGCGCCTGCCGTTCCCTACGAGGGGAAATACGACGCGGCCTTTATCGGCAACGTCCTGCTGGCCATGATCCCGCCGCTGGCGCTGATCCTGCTGGTGCTGGGGTCGATCATTGCCGGTGTCGCCACGGTCAACCAGGCTGGCGCCATCGGCGCCGTCGGCGCCATGGTCATGGCGGGCTATCGCCTGCATCCCAAAGGCCGCCCTGGACGCTTTACCCCCGCGATCATCGCGGCGGTGGGTCTGGCGCTGGTGGCCTGGACGCTGGCGAACTACAACACCAACGTCCTGAACATGCAGACCGCCAGCGACCGCATGGGGGTCACACTGGCCGCCATCGGCGTCGGTTTGATCGTCATCTCGATCATCTGGTCCGGGATCCGCGCCTTCACGAACGAGGACGCGCTGACCGGCGTTATGGTCGAAACCGCCAAGACGACCTCGCTTGTGTTCATCATCCTGCTGGGTGCGGCCATGCTGACAGCCGCCTTCCGCGCCTTCGGTGGCGAGGAGCTGGTCAAGCACTTCCTCGAAGGGTTGCCGGGCGGCTTCTGGACGAAATTCATCATCGTCATGACGGTGATTTTCGTGCTGGGCTTCTTTCTGGACTTCATCGAAATCGCGGTCGTCGTGGTGCCCATCGTGGCCCCGATCCTGCTGGCCGATCCAGAGGCGAACGTCTCTGCCGTCTGGCTGGGCGTGATGATCGGTCTGAACATCCAGACCTCGTTCCTGACACCACCCTTCGGTTTCGCGCTGTTCTACCTGCGCGGCGTCGCACCGGCGGCGCTCAAGACGATCCAGATCTACAAGGGCGTCGTGGCCTTCATCTTGCTGCAGATCCTCGCGCTGATCATCGTGGCCTTCAACCCGCCGCTGGTGAACTACCTGCCGGCGCGCACGTCCCTGACGGCTGAAACTGCGCCGCCGCCGGTGAACCCCGCGTTGCAATACTGCATCGAGGAATACATCGCGGACGCCTTCGACACGCGTGGCCCGCAAATCAGCGCCGCCATCGAGACGGCGCGCGGGCTGGACGTGTCATACCTGCCGGAAAACCTGCGCGACGATTGGATCGAGGGGCTGGACAAGGCCGCAACCGCGATCCCGATGATGGCCGAGATCCAGACCATCCAGCAGCGCCTGCGCGACGGTGCCGTGGACTACCGCCCCGAACACACCATCGTCCGCGGCCTGCAGCGCGACATGCTGATCCGGACCAAGGAAATCGCGGACCTGCGCCTGCGTGCGTCCCGCGGTTTCGGCGACAGCGAAGCCCAGACCGCCCGCGCCGACGCCTTGCAGTCCGAAGTCGACGCTCTGCAGGCGCAGATTCCCGCGACATGGGAGGATACGCAGGCGACCTACAACGTGCTCAACAAAGAGAATGAGACCGCCCGCAACCTCTATCGCCGGACGGTCGATCAGGCTTACGGGCCGGTGATGGACATGAAGGCCGTCATCGCCAGCACCGACGCGCTGGAGGCCATCCGCGCCCCCATCGCAGCCCTCGTGGCCGATGCACCCGGCATGGACGGTGACACCGCCGACGTCCGCTTCAAAGAGGTGGAATCGATGCTGGGCGACGTCGATGGCGGGCGCGAGATCCGCGGCCTGCTGGCCGATGCCCGCAAAGAGATCGACGACCGCTCTCCCGATCCGGAACGCGCGATGGCGTATCTGGCCGAGGCGCAGGCGCTCTTCGACACTCAGATGGCTTGGCGCACACGTGCAGCGACAGAGCTTCTGCCCGGAGTCACCGCCTACGACGACGCGATCCGCGACACCATCGGTCTGCGCCAGCAACCGCGCCTGCCGCGCGCGCAGGCGCTGGAAGTCGCCTCCTGCGCCGCGCACCACCGCGATATCTCGCTCAACTTCTGAGCGGCGCATGACGCAGACCTGATGCTGCGCAAGGGCCGGGGGCACGCCTCCGGCCCTTGCATGTAGGCACCGCAGCAGCACTGTGCGCTGCCGCACCTATCGCCGGACCGCGACTGGGCTTATATTGCGCGCGAACATCCCGAAAGGATCCCCCATGGCCGCGATCGTGTCCGTCAAGAACCTGCGCAAAACCTACGACACCGGGTTCGAGGCGCTGAAATCGGTCAACCTCGACATCGAGGAAGGTGAGATTCTGGCCCTGCTCGGCCCCAACGGGGCGGGCAAGACCACGCTGATCTCGGCCATCTGCGGCATCACCGTGCCAACCTCTGGCACGGTCAGCGTCGGCGGCTTCGACACGCTGCTGGAATACCGTCAGGCGCGCGCCCTGATCGGCCTCGTGCCGCAGGAAATCAACCTCGAACCCTTCGAGACGGTGCAGAACACCGTCAGCTTTTCCCGCGGCCTCTTCGGCAAGCCCCGCGACGATGCAAAGGTCATGGCGATCCTGAAAAGCCTGTCGCTGGACGACAAGGCGAAGTCCCGGGTCAAGGAACTCTCCGGCGGGATGAAGCGCCGCGTGTTGATCGCCAAAGCCTTGGCGCACGAACCGCGCGTGCTATTCCTTGACGAGCCGACCGCCGGCGTCGACGTCGAACTGCGAAAGGACATGTGGAACGTCGTGGCCGACCTCAAGGCTACCGGCGTCACCATCATCCTGACCACCCATTACATCGAAGAGGCCGAGGCCATCGCCGACCGCGTCGGCGTCATCAGCAAGGGCCAGATCCTGCTGGTGCAGGACAAGGCCGAGATGATGAGCCAGATGGGCAAGAAACAACTGCGCGTCGATCTGGCGGAACAGGCCACCGCGATCCCCGCCAGCCTGTCGGATTATGATCTGACGCTGGAAAAGGACGGCACCGTGCTGGTCTATACCTACGACACGCGCAAGGAACGCACCGGCATCCGCCGCCTGCTGAACCAGATGAATGACGCAGGGCTGGTGATGACCGACCTGCAGACCCAGCAAAGCAGCCTCGAAGACATCTTTGTCGGACTGGTAAAGGACAACGCATGAACCTGACCGCGATCAAATCCATCTACAAGTTCGAGATGGCCCGCTTTTTCCGCACGATCACACAGTCGCTCGTGTCGCCGGTGCTGTCGACGTCGCTCTACTTCGTGGTCTTCGGCACCGCCATCGGCAGCCGGATCGACACGGTGGAAAACGTCAGCTACGGCGCCTTCATCGTGCCGGGCCTGATCATGCTGTCCGTGATGACCCAGTCCACCAGCAACGCAAGCTTCGGCATCTACTTTCCGAAATTCATCGGTACGATCTACGAACTGCTCTCGGCCCCCGTGAACTTCATCGAGATCACGATCGGCTATGTCGGGGCCGCGGCGACCAAAGCGCTCTTCATCGGCACGATCATCTTCATCACCGCATTCTTCTTCGTCGATATTCAGGTGGCGCATCCGTTCTGGATGGTGGCCTTCCTTGTGATGACCTGCGTCAGCTTTGCGCTGCTGGGGTTCATCATCGGCATCTGGGCCGGCAATTTCGAACAACTCCAGCTGATTCCGCTGCTGATCATCACGCCACTCGTTTTCCTGGGTGGATCCTTCTACTCGGTCACTATGCTGCCGCCGGTCTGGCAGACGATCACCATGTTCAACCCGGTGGTCTATCTGATCAGTGGCTTCCGTTGGGCGTTCTTCGACAGTGCTGACGTGCCGGTAGGCCTGT
This sequence comes from Loktanella sp. M215, assembly GCF_021735925.1. Classification (NCBI taxonomy): domain Bacteria; kingdom Pseudomonadati; phylum Pseudomonadota; class Alphaproteobacteria; order Rhodobacterales; family Roseobacteraceae; genus Loktanella; species Loktanella sp. M215. The sequence continues at coordinate 3,855,626 of NZ_WMEA01000001.1, read as the reverse complement.
CGTTGCTGGCGATCAGCCTGTTCATGGCGGCCTGCCTCACGGCGATCTGGTGGATCTTCCGCACCGGCTGGCGCATCCGTCAGTAAGTCGCACAAGACCGCAGGGACAAAGACTTGCGGGTCTGGGGCAGGGGACCTAGATCGGGGGCATGAAAATGAAAATCCCCTTCGTGAACCGCGACCCGCTGGTCAACGTCGTCCGCCTGCAAGGCGCCATAACCACCGCAGGCCGAGGGTTGGACGACCCCTCCCTCGCCGCCGTGCTGCAAAAGGCCTTCACCAAGGGGAAACCCAAGGCCGTGGCGCTTCAGATCAACTGCCCCGGCGGCAGTCCTGTGCAGTCGTCCCTGATCGCCGCGCGCATCCGCCGCCTCAGCCAGGAACACGACGTCCCCGTCATCGCTTTCGTCGAGGATGTTGCGGCCTCTGGCGGCTACTGGCTGGCCTGTGCGGCGGATGAAATCTATGCCGATGTAGGCAGCCTCATCGGCTCCATCGGCGTCATCTCGGCGGGCTTCGGGTTTCACGACCTGATCGACCGCTACGGCGTCGAACGTCGCGTGCACACGGCAGGCACCTCGAAATCCATGCTCGACCCCTTCCGGCCGGAAAAGCCCGAGGATGTGCAGAAGCTTGAAGGCTGGCTGACCGACCTGCACGAGATCTTCATCGATTACGTGAAATCCCGGCGCGAGGCGCTGCTGGACGACGACCCCGCAATCTTCTCGGGCGAGGTCTGGATCGGCCGCAAGGCGCAGGACAAGGGTTTGATCGACGGCATCGGCCACCTGATCCCTGTGATGAAGGCGATCCACGGCGACGACGTGAAATTCCGCCGCTACGGGCCGAAGAAATCGCTCTTTGCCCGCCTCGGCGCGCGGATCATGGGCGACGCCATCGCCAGCATCGAGGATCGCACCGCCTTTGCCCGGTTCGGTCTTTGATGCTCATCAAGGTCGCGGCCCTCTTCCTCGTCTTCTTCTTCGTCCTTGGACTGTTCGGCAAATGGCGGTTCCCAGGGCAGAAGGCATTGGCCGCGGCCAAATGCCCCAAATGCGGGCGTTACAACATTGGCAAAGGCCCCTGTGCCTGTGAAAAGGGAAACCCCTGATGGAATGGCTCCTTGTCGCCGCCGGCCTGATCATCCTGATCTTCGCCGGGGACAGCCTTGTCAAAGGTGCTGTGAACCTTGCCCTGCGCCTTGGCGTGCCGGCGCTGATCGTGTCGTTGACCATCGTGGCCTTCGGGACCTCCGCGCCTGAACTGCTGATTTCCGTCCAGTCGATCCTCGACGGCTTTCCGGGGCTGGCGCTGGGCAACGTGGTCGGGTCGAACACGGCCAACGTGCTGCTGGTGCTGGGTATCCCCGCGCTGCTCGCGGTGATCCACACCTCCGAATCCGATGTGCGCGCCAGCTACCTGCAGATGCTGGCGGCCTCGGTGCTGTTCATCGTGCTGTGCTTCTTCGGCCCGCTGAACTGGATCAGCGGGTTGATCCTGCTGGCCGGTCTGGCGGCGATGCTGACAGATGCCGTGCTCAAGGCCCGCCGCAGTCCCGCCCCGCCAGAGGTCGAAGGCGCCGACCCCTCGATGGCTTGGGGCAAGATCATCGTGTTCCTCGCGCTTGGCCTGATCGGCCTGCCGATCGGGTCAGAGCTTCTGATCCGGGGGGCGACGGTCATCGCGCAGGACTTCGGCCTGTCCGACAGCGTGATCGGCCTGACGCTGATCGCCGTCGGCACGTCCCTGCCAGAGCTTGCGACGACCGTCATGGCGGCCTTGCGCCGTCAGGCCGACGTGGCGCTGGGCAACGTGGTCGGGTCGAACCTGTTCAACATCCTCGGCATCATGGGCATCGCCACGCTGGTCGGCCCGGTGCCGGTGGACACGCAGTTCCTGACGTTCGATCTCTGGGTGATGCTGGGGTCCGCGCTCTTGATGATCCCGCTGGTCTTCATGGGTCGCAATCTGACGCGCCTCTGGGGCATCGGTCTGACCGCTGCCTATGCTGTCTACGTCTGGTCCATCCTGTGAAGGCGCTCGTCACCGGGGCAGGGGCGCGTCTGGGGCGGGCCATGGCGCTGGCACTGGCGGATCGCGGGTATGACGTCGCTGTGCACTACGCAGGGTCCGCCGCCGGGGCGACCGAGGTCGCCGACCTGATCCGCGCCAAGGGCCGGCAGGCGGTGACCCTGCAGGCCGACCTGCTCGACATCGCCGCGACGGACGACCTTGTCGGGCGCGCTGTGGCAGGCTTGGGTGGGCCGTTGACGGTGCTGGTCAACAATGCCTCGATCTTTGAACACGACGACATTCATACCGCCACCGCGAAAAGCTGGGACCGGCACATGGGGTCCAACCTGCGCGCGCCCTTGATGCTGACGCAACACTTCGCTGCACAGGTGCCGGACCCGGCGATGGACGATGACGGCGAGCCGGTGGCGCAGGGGCTGGTCGTCAACATGATCGACCAGCGCGTCCACAAGCTGACGCCGGAATTCATGACCTACACGCTGGCCAAGATGGGCCTGTGGACCCTGACGCGTACGGCGGCGCAGGCCTTGGCGCCGCGCATCCGGGTGAACGGCATCGGCCCCGGCCCGACGCTGAAAGGCGCTCGCCAGTCGCCGGAACATTTCGCGGCACAGCGCGCCGCGACGATCCTTGGGCGCGGGGCGGATGCCGCGGATATATGCACCGCACTCCTCTATCTGCTGGACGCGCGCGCAGTCACGGGCCAGATGATCGCCGTCGATGGCGGGCAGCATCTGGCGTGGCAGACGCCGGATGTTCTGGGCCTCGAATAAACTTGCGCGATACGAGTTGTGCACCTTGACAACCCAAGACCTCACTTTGCCGGGGTTAATGTGCTTGAGGGTGGCCTTCATAAATCCTTCATAAAATAATATTTTAAAATCAATAAGATAAAGAACTGCTTATAAATACGGCAAAGTGATGAAGCCCACGGGATGCAACGAAAAAATCCGCCTCACAGCAAAGTGCCCCCGGAGTTATCCACAGAATCCGTGGATGCCTTACGTCTTGTCCCGATTGCGTTAACATTGCAGACACACCCAGAATCACGGACTTCGCGATGACTGACACCAAGACCGGCGCTGCCCTGACCGGCTACGCCTATATCGCGGCCTTCGTGAAGACGCTGGACGCCTCGCCCGGCGTCTACCGGATGCTGGATGGCGAGAGCAGGGTGCTTTACGTCGGCAAGGCGCGCAACCTCAAGGCGCGGGTCACGAACTATTCCCGGCCGGGGCCGCATTCGGGCCGGATCGCGCGGATGATCCGAGAGACGCAAGGCATGATGGTCCTGACCACCCGGACCGAAACCGAGGCGCTGCTGCTTGAGCAGAACCTGATCAAGCAGCTCAAGCCGCGCTACAACGTGCTGCTGCGCGACGACAAGTCGTTCCCGAACATCCTTGTCACCACCGGCCACGACTGGCCGCAGATCAAGAAGCATCGTGGGGCCAAGACCGAGAAGGGCGACTATTACGGACCCTTCGCGGGGGCGGGGGCCGTCAACCGGACGCTGAACCAGCTGCAGCGGGTGTTCCTGCTGCGCAACTGCTCTGACCAGGATTTCGAGACGCGGACGCGGCCCTGCCTGCAATACCAGATCAAGCGCTGCTCTGGCCCCTGCTGCGGGCTGGTGACGGCAGAGGACTACCGCGCCTCTGTCCGCGATGCGCAGGCGTTTCTGTCGGGGCGCACCAAGGGTATTCAGGAGACGCTGGCCGCCGAGATGGCTGCCGCATCCGAGGCGATGGAGTTCGAGCGCGCCGCGGCGATGCGCGACCGGATCAAGGCGCTGACGCAGGTGCAGACGACCCAAGGCATCAACCCCAAGCATGTTGAGGAGGCCGACATCATCGGGCTGCACATCGACGGCGGGCAGGCCTGCGTGCAGGTGTTCTTCATCCGGGCCAATCAGAACTGGGGCAATCACGACTATTACCCCCGGATCAGCGGTGACGAGGATCCGTCAGAGGTGATGGAGGCCTTCGTCGGCCAGTTCTATGCCGACCGCGAGCCGCCGAAGGGGCTGATCCTGTCGCACGGGCTGGACAACCCCGATCTGATGGCCGAGGCGCTGTCCGGCAAGCTGGGCCGCAAGGTCGAGATCCTCGTGCCGCAGCGGGGCGAGAAGGCGGAACTGGTGCAGGGCGCGCTGCGCAATGCCCGCGAGAGCCTGGCACGCAAGATGAGCGAGACGGCGACGCAGGGCCGCCTGCTGAAAGGCGTGGCTGAGGCGTTCGATCTGCCCAAGGTGCCACAGCGGGTCGAGGTCTATGACAACAGCCACATTCAGGGCAGTTTTGCGGTGGGGGCGATGGTCGTCGTCGGGCCTGACGGGTTCGAGAAGAACCAGTACCGCAAGTTCAACATCCGCGGCGACGACCTGACGCCGGGGGATGACTTTGGCATGATGAAGGAGGTGCTGACCCGCAGGTTCCAGCGCCTGCTGAAGGAAGACCCCGAGCGCAAGGGCGGCACCTGGCCGGACCTGTTGCTGATCGACGGCGGTGCGGGGCAGGTGAGTGCCGTGCGCGAGATCATGGAGAAGCTGGGTGTGGGCGACGTGCCGATGGTCGGCGTCGCCAAGGGCATTGACCGGGATGCGGGCAAGGAAGAGTTTCACCGCACCGGCAAGTCGGTGATGGCGCTGCGGCACAACGACCCGGTGCTCTATTTCATCCAGCGGATGCGCGACGAGGTCCACCGCTTTGCCATCGGCACCCACCGTGCCAAGCGCGCCAAGGCGATCGGGGCCACGCCGCTGGACGATGTGCCGGGCGTGGGCGCCACGCGCAAGCGGGCGCTGCTGGCGCATTTCGGATCGGCCAAGGCGGTGGCGCGCGCCAATGCGGGCGATCTGCAGGCGGTCGATGGCATCAGCCAGACCATGGCGCAGACGATCTATGACTATTTCCATGAAAATGGCTGAGGCGCCCCGCGGCGCGGTGGAGGGGGGGCCAGCCCCCCGCCGCTTCGCGTCTCCCCCCGAAGTATTTTTGACCAGAAGAAGGGGCAGGGTGCACGTGATCTGGTGTCTTTGTGTGAGCGCAGCTAGGGTGCGCTCATGACCATGACTTTTCCCAATATCCTGACGATCCTGCGGCTGCTGGCGGCACCGGCCGTGGCTGTCATGTTCCTGTTCTTTGCGCGGCCCTGGGCCGACTGGTTCGCGCTGGTGCTTTTCGTCAGTGCGGCGGTGACGGATTTCGTCGACGGCTACCTTGCGCGGGCGTGGAAGCAGGAAAGCAAGTTCGGCGCGATGCTTGATCCGATTGCGGACAAGGCGATGGTGGTCATCGCGCTGCTGGTCATCACCGGATTTTCCGGCATGAACCCCTGGATCTTGCTGCCAGCGACCTTCATCATCTTTCGCGAGGTCTTCGTGTCTGGCCTGCGGGAGTTTCTGGGGGCGACGGCGGGGCTGCTGAAGGTCACGCAACTGGCCAAGTGGAAGACCACGGCGCAGATGGTGGGGATTGCCCTGCTGTTTGCGACCGGTGCCTTCGAGCATTATCTGGGCATGCAGACCTTTGGCATGGACCGTGCGATCCGCGATAACGTGCTGGCGGGGCATATTCCCGATGAACTGGGTCTGGTCTGGAAATACTGGGGCATGATGCTGAGCTGGTATGCGGGGATCACCGTGCTGTGGCTGGCGGCCGCGTTGACGCTGCTGACGGGCTGGGACTATTTCCGCAAGGCCCTGCCGTATCTGAGGGACGCGTGATGGATGTGCTGTATTTCGCCTGGGTCCGCGAGCGGATCGGTTTGCCGCGCGAGCGGGTGGAGACGCAGGCCGCGACGGTGAATGACCTGGTGGCGGAGCTGGTCGCGCGCGAAGAGCGTTATGCGGCGGCCTTTGCCGACACGACCGCGTTGCGGGTCGCGCTGGATCAGGTGCTGGCAAGTTTCGATGCGCCGCTGGACGGGGTGCGCGAGGTCGCGTTCTTTCCCCCGATGACGGGCGGCTGATGGCAGTCCGGGTGCAGGAAGCGGCCTTCGATGCGGGGGTGGAGCTGAACGCCTTTACCGCCGGGGCTGTGGCGGCAGGGGCTGTCGTCAGCTTTACCGGCGTCGTGCGCGACGTGGACGGCGGGCTGCGGCACATGATGATCGAGCATTATCCGGGCATGACCGAAAAGGCGATTGCGGGGATCGTGGAAGAGGCGCGGGCGCGCTGGGATCTGGTGGATGCGCTGGTGATTCACCGGTTCGGGCCGTTGGCACCGGGACAGCCGATCATGATGGTGGCCACGGCGGCAGCGCACCGGGCGGCGGCCTTTGCCGCGGCGGATTTCCTGATGGATTACCTGAAATCCCGCGCGCCTTTCTGGAAGAAGGAAGTGACGGCGGACGGCGCGGACTGGGTCGCGGCCAAGGACGCGGACGAGGCGGCGCTGGGGCGCTGGGACTGACCTTATCCGCGGGGAAGCCGCGCGGTGCGTCAGGGATGCGTTAACGGATCGTGGCGGTGGCAGGGGAGGATGTGGTCGTTCACCAGACCGCAGGCTTGCATGAAAGCGTAGACGATGGTCGGGCCACAGAACTTGAACCCAGCCTTTTTGAGGTCTTTCGAGATGCGGGTGGACAGGGGCGTGAAGGCCGGCACATCGGCCATCGTCGCGCGGTGGGTCTGCAGGGGGCGGCCGTCCACGTAGTCCCACAGGAAGCGGTCAAAGCCTTGTGCGGCCTCGATCTGTTGCCAGGCGCGGGCGTTGGTGATCGTGGCCGCGATCTTGCCGCGGTGGCGGATGATGCTGCGGTCGCCCAGCAGGCGCGCGATGTCATCCTCGCCCCAGGTGGCGACGATGTGGGGGTCGAACCCGGCGAAGGCCGCGCGGAAATTGTCGCGCTTTTTCAGGATGGTGATCCATGACAGGCCGGCCTGAAAGCCGTCGAGCACCAGCTTTTCCCACAGGGCGCGGCTGTCGTATTCGGGCACGCCCCATTCGGTGTCGTGGTAGGCTTGGTAAAGCGGGTCGTCGCCCGCCCAGGCGCAGCGGATCGGGGGCATGAAATTACCTTTGGCGGTGATGTCTTAACCCGGTGTTAGGCGGGCGGGCGCATTGTGGCAAGGCCCGCAAATGGATTCCATGTCATGTCGCAGACCCGCCTTCACGCGTCGCCCGATCGGGATGAAGATTTCAGCGATCCGTTGCAGTTCGCCTTTGCCAGCCGTGATGCGGATACGCCGCATCTGGTGTCGCAGGCGCTGGATCAGGGGCGGGCGCAGCTGGCGTTCCAGCCGATCGTGGTGGCCGCCGACCCCACCAAGGTCGCCTTTTACGAAGGGTTGATCCGCCTGCTGGACAATGCGGGCCGCGTCATTCCCGCCGCCAATTTCATGCCGCAGGTGACGGACACGGCAATCGGGCGGCGCATCGACGTGCTGACGCTGGACCTTGCACTGCGGATGCTGCGGCAGACTCCGGCGATGCGGTTGTCGGTCAACGTCTCGGCCCGGTCGCTGGGGGACTGGCGCTGGCGCCAGACGCTGGAAGCGGGGCTGGCGGAACGTGGGGCGCTGGGCGAGCGGCTGATCTTCGAGATCAGCGAAACCTCGGCCATGATGCTGCACGAGGTCGTCATGCGCTTCATGGAAGACATGCAGCCGCGCGGCGTGGCCTTTGCGCTGGACGGGTTCGGGGGTGGGATGACGGCGTTCCGGCATCTGAAGGATTTCTATTTTGACATGGTGAAGGTCGACAAGACCTTCGTGAAGGGGATCGCCGACGACCCCGATAATCAGGTTCTGATCGAGGCGCTGGTCACTGTCGCCCACCAGTTCGAGATGTTCGCCATCGTGGAAGGCGTCGAAAACGCCCGCGATGCCCGGTGGTTGCAAAGCATCCGTGTCGATTGCCTGCAGGGCTATTACATCGGCGCGCCGAAGTTCGGGATCGATTAGGCGGTTCCCGTTGCCCTTCCGTGGCGTGCGGCATACATTCGTGCCCAAGACGCGGAGGGGACGACATGAAGACCCTTCTGCGGCCTGCAACCGCTAGAAAGGGTTAACATGACCAATGTCGTGATCGCGTCCGCCGGGCGCACTGCTGTCGGGAGCTTCCTCGGCTCGTTCGCCGCCACGCCCGCCCACGATCTGGGTGCCGCCATGCTGGAAGGCATCGTGGAACGCGCCGGGATCGACAAATCCGAGGTGAGCGAGACCATTCTGGGTCAGGTGCTGACCGCGGCGCAGGGCCAGAACCCGGCGCGGCAGGCGCATATCAACGCAGGCCTGCCGATCGAATCCGCCGCCTGGTCGCTGAACCAGGTCTGCGGGTCGGGGCTGCGGGCCGTGGCGATCGCCGCACAGCATATCCAGTTGGGCGACGCCACGATCATCGCTGCCGGCGGGCAGGAGAACATGTCGATGTCACCCCATGCCGCCAACCTGCGGCAGGGCCACAAGATGGGCGACGTGAGCTATATCGACACCATGATCAAGGACGGCCTCTGGGACGCTTTCAACGGCTATCACATGGGGCAGACCGCTGAAAACGTGGCTGAAAAATACCAGATCAGCCGCGATCAGCAGGACCAGTTCGCGGTCGCATCGCAGAACAAGGCCGAGGCCGCGCAGAAGGCCGGCAAGTTCAAGGACGAGATCATTCCCTTCACCATCAAGACCCGCAAGGGCGAGGTCGTGATGGACGCGGACGAATACATCCGCCACGGTGCCACGATGGAGGCGATGCAGAAACTGCGCCCCGCCTTCACCAAGGACGGCTCTGTCACGGCGGCCAACGCATCCGGCCTGAATGACGGGGCAGCCGGTTGCATCCTGATGACCGCCGACGAGGCGGAAAAGCGCGGGATCGAGCCGCTGGCGCGGATCGTGTCCTATGCGACGGCCGGTCTGGACCCCAAGATCATGGGCGTCGGCCCGATCTATGCCTCGCGCAAGGCACTGGAAAAGGCCGGCTGGAAAGCCGCCGATCTGGAACTGGTCGAGGCGAACGAAGCCTTTGCCGCACAGGCCTGTGCTGTGAACAAGGAAATGGGCTGGGATCCCCAGATCGTGAACGTCAACGGCGGCGCCATCGCCATCGGCCACCCGATCGGTGCCTCGGGTGCGCGCGTTCTGAACACGCTGCTTTTTGAAATGAAGCGCCGCGGCGTGAAAAAGGGCCTCGCGACCCTGTGCATCGGCGGCGGCATGGGTGTGGCCATGTGCGTCGAACGCCCCTGAGCCCAATGATGTGCCCGCATCCTGACAGGGTGCGGGCATCCCGCGTGCGGCCTTGGTCTGCCGCAGATCTGAAAATCCAAAATTGAAATAGAAAATCACCACGAAACCGGTGGACGCAATTTTATTGCGCGTTACACTGAATTTTACGATCTAGGGAGGATACGATCATGGCACGAGTGGCACTTGTCACCGGCGGCACGCGCGGCATCGGCGCGGCCATTGCAACCGCACTGAAGGAGGCCGGCTATACCGTCGCCGCGACCTATGCGGGCAATGACGAAAAGGCGAAAGCCTTTACCGACGCACACGGCATCAAGACATATAAATGGGACGTCGGCAGCTATGACGCCTGCAAGGCCGGCATCGCGGGGATCGAGGCGGAGTTGGGCCCGATCGAGGTGCTGGTCAACAACGCCGGCATCACCCGCGATGCGCCGTTCCACAAAATGACGCCGGACCAGTGGAACGAGGTCATCGGCACCAACCTGACCGGTGTGTTCAACATGACCCACCCGGTCTGGCCCGGCATGCGCGAGCGTAAGTTCGGGCGGATCATCACGATTTCCTCGATCAACGGGCAGAAGGGGCAGTTTGCGCAGGCGAACTACTCGGCCGCCAAGGCGGGCGACATCGGCTTTACCAAGGCGTTGGCACAGGAAGGCGCGCGCGCTGGCATCACCGTCAACGTGATCTGCCCGGGCTATATCAACACCGACATGATGGCGACGATCCCGGAAAAGATCATGGACCAGATCGTCGGCAACATCCCCGTCGGCCGCCTGGGCGAGCCCGGAGAGATCGCCCGTGCGGTCGTGTTCCTCGCATCCGACGACGCGGCGTTCATCACCGGCGCCACGCTGACGGCGAACGGTGGGCAATATATGGCCTGACGCCGATTGGCGTGCTAGGCGCGAAAGGCCGGGGCATGTCCCCGGCCTTTTGCATGGGGGCAACGGGATGACACGCAAAGCTGCGACGCTGACGGGCTTTGTCGCCGTGCTGCTGTGGTCCTTGCTGGCGGTGCTGACGGTTCTGACATCCCCCGTTCCGCCGTTCCAGCTGGCGGCGCTGACCTTTGCGGTCGGTGCCATGGTCGGGCTGATCTGGGGGGGCATGACCGGCACGCTGGGGCTGCTGCGCACGGTGCCGCTGTCGGTTTACGCGGTCGGGACGCTGGGCCTGTTCGGGTATCATGCGCTGTATTTCTCGGCCTTGCGGCTGGCGCCACCGGCAGAGGCCGGGCTGATCGCCTACCTCTGGCCGTTGTTGATCGTGCTGCTGTCGGGACTGCTGCCGGGCGAGGTGCTGCGGCGCGGCCATGTGGCGGGGGCGGCGCTGGGCTTTGCGGGGGCGGCACTGATCATTCTGGGGGGGCGGGGTGTCGCGGGGACGGGCGCCTTTGTGGGGTATGCCCTGGCGCTGCTTTGTGCGTTCTTCTGGTCCGGCTATTCTGTTTTGTCCCGGCGTTTTGGTGCCGTGCCGACAGTCAGCGTGACGGTTTTTTGCGCGGCAACTGCCGTGCTGTCAGGGGGCGTCCACATGGTGACAGAGGTCACGATCGCACCGACAGCCACCGGGTGGCTGGCGATTGCGGGGCTGGGTCTGGGGCCGGTGGGTCTTGCGTTCTTCGTCTGGGATATCGGCGTCAAGCGCGGCGACATCCAGTTGCTGGGGACTGCATCCTATGCGGCACCGGTGCTGTCCACGATTGTGCTGGTTCTGGCGGGTCAGTCGCCGTTCACATGGGCCTTGGCCGGGGCGACCCTGCTGATCGTGGGTGGGGCTGCACTGGCCGCAAGGGCCAGCGCAGCAACGCGGGTCAGTGCGCCGACAGGCGGGTGATTTCCTGCTTGATCATCAGCTTCTGTTTCTTCAGGCGCGAGATTTCCTGATCGTCCGTCGCCGGGTGACGCTGCAAGGTCTCGACCGAGTCGGACAGGGTCTGGTGCTTCTTTTTCAGTTCCTCAACGTGCGAACTCAAGCTCATGGTCGGCTCCTTTTGCTGTCATTGAACAGTTACATTGCAGCACAGACCAAAGCCAAAGTCACGGAGTTTGACATGATCCTGCCGCCCAACCACTTTCCGACGCAATTATTGCCAAGAAGTTAATTGCGTTACGGCAATTTTTTGCCATTGCCGGGAACTTGAGGGGCGTGAGCGTGGTAATAGGCGTCGCCGATCCCCATCTGTCGCGCGGGTGATGTTGCGGCCCTCAGGGCGAGGTGTCGATCTGCGCGTCGCGCATTACGGCCCGCGCCATGAACAGGTCGCGGTCGGCCACCATGACGCGGCGCGGCAATATGCCAAGGCTGCCGTCGAGGATGCTCATGTTTACGTCAAACTGGAAACAGGTTATGTCCTCGGCGTCCAGAAGGGCGGTCGCAAGGGCGATGACGGTCGGGTCATTGGTGCGCAGCAGTTCTTTCATGGGCGAAACCTATGCGGCACCTGCGCCCTTGTCCATTCAGCCTGCGAAAGTCCCCTCCATGAGCCTCGATCACGCCTCTTCGAAACCGCACGAACGTCTGGCCGCGGCGCTGGCCGAGGATATGGCGGCGGTGAACGACATGATCGCGGCACGCATGGCGTCGGAGCATGCGCCGCGCATCCCCGAAGTGACGGCGCATCTGGTGAATGCGGGCGGCAAGCGGTTGCGCCCGATGCTGACGCTGGCTGCAGCGCGGCTGTGCGGCTACGACGGGCCTTACCATATCCATCTGGCGGCGACGGTGGAGTTCATCCATACCGCGACGCTGCTGCACGACGACGTCGTGGACGAAAGCGACAAGCGGCGTGGGCGGCCGACGGCGAACCTGCTGTGGGACAATACCTCGAGCGTGCTGGTGGGTGATTACCTGTTCGCCCGCAGCTTTCAGCTGATGGTCGAGACGGGCAGCCTGCGGGTGCTGGATATCCTTGCCAATGCCGCCGCGACGATTGCCGAAGGCGAGGTGCTGCAACTGACCGCGGCGCGCAACATCAAGACGACCGAGGACACCTATCTGAAGGTCGTGCGCGGCAAGACTGCGGCGCTGTTTTCGGCCGCGACGGAAGTGGGCGGCGTGATTGCTGCCGCGCCCGAGGATCAGGTCGCGGCGCTGCATGCCTACGGCGATGCGCTGGGCATCGCGTTCCAGATCGTGGATGACCTGCTGGACTGGCAGGGCGGGGCCGGCATCGGCAAGAATGTTGGCGACGATTTCCGCGAGGGCAAGCTGACGTTGCCGGTGATCCGCGCGATTGCCGCGGGCGACAGCGAGGACCGGGTGTTCTGGACACGGACGCTGGAAAAGCGCGTGATCGAGGCAGGCGATCAGGATCGCGCGCTGGCGCTGCTGGAGCAGTACGGCACGCTGGACAGCACGCGCGCCGATGCGCTGATGTGGGCAGAGCGGGCCAAGACGTCGCTGACCGCCCTGCCGGATCACGCGATCCGCGGGATGCTGACGGATCTGGCGGATTACGTCGTGGCCCGTCTGGTCTGACGTCAGGCGCGCTGGATGGCGGCAGGTGCGACCCACCAGGCCATTTCAGCCACCTGAACCGCGCGGGCGGTCAGGCGGGCGGTGGCCATGTCGCCGACCAGCGCCCAGCATGTCGCGCCCGATCCCGACAGGCCCACTGTCTTGACCGCAGGCAGGCGGCGCAACCGGTCGAGCACGCGGTCAATGTCGGGGGCGATGCGGCGCGCGGTGTCCAGCAGGTCGTTGCGCTGATCCGCCAGCCAGACCGCGAAATCGTCGAAGGTCATGTCGTCCGGCACAGCCGCCATCGGATCGTTGTGGCGCGATGTGAGCGCCTTGAAGACCTGCGGTGTCGGCGTTTCGACCCGCGGATTGACCAGCACGAGGGCGCAGTCAGGCAATGCGGGTGCCGCGGCAATGTGGTCGCCCATGCCCGTCATATGCAGCGGGCCGGGGCCTGACAGGCAGGCCGGGACATCGGCGCCGAGGGCCAGCACCTCTGGATGGTCGGCGGGCAGGGGGGCCACGCCCCAGAATTTTGCGAGCACGGTTAACGTGGCCGCCGCGTCGGCAGAGCCGCCGCCGACGCCCGCCGCGTGAGGCAAGTTCTTTTCCAGTTGCAGCAGCGCGCCGCGGTCCACGCCGCGCACCCGCGCCAGCGCGTGGGCTGCGCGCAGCACGAGGTTACGCTCATCCGTCGGCACGCCCTGCGCGAAGGGGCCGCCGACGGTCAGGCGCAGGTCGGGGGCGGGCTGCACCGTCAGCCGGTCACCCAGATCGACGAAGACAACCAGCGAATCGAGCATGTGGTAGCCGTCGTCGCGCTGGCCGGTCACGTGCAGCGTCAGGTTGACCTTGGCGGGGGCGTCTGCGGTCAGCCTGCTCATTGTGCGGGATCGGCGGCGACGCGGGTGGGTGCCAGCCCTTCGTCGCTGCGAACCGCATCGAGGCCACGGTCCAGCTTGGCGCGGATTCGCGCGGCAAGCTCCGGCTCGGGATCGAAGGACAGGGACCGCTGCCACTGGAAGCGCGCCTCTCTCACGCGGCCCACGGCCCAGTAGGCGTCGCCCAGATGGTCGTTGACCACGGCGTCGGTCGCCTCCAGCGAGGCTGCCTTTTCCATCGGGTCGATGGCGTCCTCGTAGCGGCCCAGCTGGAAATAGACCCAGCCCAGCGAATCAACGATAGCACCGTTGTCCGGCTGATCCGCGACCGCGCGTTCGATCATGCCAAGGGCCTCGTCCAGCTTCTCGCCCCGTTCGACCAGCGAATAGCCCAGATAGTTCAGCACCTGCGGCTGATCGGGGTTCAGGGCGAGGGCGGCGCGAAAGTCGGATTCTGCCGCGGTCCATTGATCGAGGTCGTGGTGGACGACCCCGCGGGTGTATAGCACGACCCAGCGGTTCGGGTCGGCGTCGGGGTAAAGGTCGAGGGCGGCACTGTAGGCGGTGACGGCCCCGGTCAGGTCGCCTGCGTCACGCAGGACATCGCCCAGCTTGGACTGCACGAAGGGCAGATCGGGATGAGTGCGCGCGAGGGACTGGGCGACTTCGGTCGCGACGGCAGTATCGCCGGATTTGCGCAGGGTGTCGATGCGGCCCAGTTCGGCGTTGACGAAGGCGGGCGCGTCTTGCGGCACCTGCGCGAAGGCGGCAGAGGCCAAGTCATACTGATCGAGGTTCTGCAGCAAGGCGGCGGAAAGCATCGCGGCGTCGGCATTCTGCGGGGCCAGCAGTTGTGCGACGCGGGCGTATTGCAGGGTGTAATCCTCGCGCGTCTCGACCGCCAGCAGGCTGGCGATCATGAAGGCGACCTCTGCCACGCCGTCGCGGGGGCTGGTCACGATGTCGAAGGGGATCGGGGAGTCGCCTTCCAGCCGCATGCGCAGGTCCGCGATTTGTGGGTCCATGGTGGCCCCAAAGGCCGCGTCGAGGGTTGCGATAGCGTCGGCGTTCCGGCCCATCTGCGACAGCACTTGCGCGCGGGCGATCACGGCGCGGGGGCTGAAGGCGGTGGCGCCGGGGCCGGGGTCCGCGAGGATCGCATCGGCGCCTTCGTAGTCACCGACCGAGGCGAGTGCCAGCGCCTTGTGGAAGCGGCCGTAGGGGGCCATGCCGTCGGTGGCGATGACGGCGTCGAAGGCGGCCAGCGCCTCTGTCATGTTGCCAAGGCCCAAGGTCGCCCAGGCCTTTGTCAGGCCGTCGAACAGGGGGCTGACGCCTTGGCCCGCGTCGATATCGGCCACGATCCCGGCCCAGTCGTCGCGGCGCGCGGCGTCGGCGATCAGGACCATGTTGCCGACCTGACTGCCGAAGCCGCCGTTGCGCAGCTCTTGTGCGATGGGCTTGGCGTCGTCGATTTGCGCCATGGCGAGGTAGGCGATGACGCTGCCTTCCAGCAGGGCAGGATTGCCGGGGTCGATGACGCGGGCCTGATCGTACCAGTTCGCGGCGGCGGCGTAATCGCTGCGGCCCGCAGCGTTGCGGGCGGCGAGGTAAGCCCCGGCGTCGGGCGTATCGGTGCCGGTCACGGCGATGGCCGGGGTGGCGGGCGCCTGCGTATCCTGTGCCGCAGCACCTGCTGCCATCAGAATACCCGCAAGGATCGCGCCGGTCGAAATAAGTCTTTTCACGTGTGCATGCGCCTGTCTGTCGGTTCAGGGCGCAGCCTATGCCCCGGACGGCACCTGTGCAATCGCAGCACCGTCACAGGGACTTGAACGGGCGGACCTTCGCCCGCCCGGATCGGTCACATATTGGGGTAATTCGGGCCGTCGCCGCCCTGCGGCACGGTCCACTCGATGTTCTGGCTGGGGTCCTTGATGTCGCAGGTCTTGCAGTGGACACAGTTCTGGAAGTTGATCTGGAACTTCGTATCCTCGCCCGTGCCCACGAATTCATAGACCCCCGCCGGGCAATACCGGGCCGAGGGGCCGGCGTATTCGGGCAGGTTCACCTTGACCGGGATCGAGGGGTCTTTGAGTTTAAGGTGCGCGGGCTGGCTTTCCTCGTGGTTGGTGAAGCTGAAGGCCACGTTGGTCAGCCGGTCGAAGGACAGTTTGCCGTCGGGCTTTGGGTAGTCGATGGGTGTGTGCTGGTCGGCATGCTCTGTCGCCTCGGCGTCGGTCTTGCCGTGTCCCAACGTGCCGAGGAACGAGAAGCCCAGCGTGTTGGTCCACATGTCGAGGCCACCGACGGCGAGCGAGGTGGCGAGGCCGTATTTCGACCAGAGCGGTTTGACGTTGCGGACCTTTTTCAGGTCGGTGCCGATCGGTCCGGATTTCACTGCCTTGTCGTAGTCGGCCAGCGTATCGCCCGACCGGCCTGCGGCAATCGCCGCATGGGCGGATTCGGCGGCGTGGATGCCGGACAGCATGGCATTGTGGTTGCCCTTGATCCGGGGCACGTTCACGAGGCCGGCCGAGCAGCCCAGCAGCGCGCCGCCGGGAAAGGCCATCTGCGGGATCGACTGGAAACCGCCTTCGGAGATCGCGCGGGCGCCGTAGGCCACGCGCTTGCCGCCTTCCAGCAGGTCGGCCACCATCGGATGGTGCTTGAAGCGCTGGAATTCCATGTAGGGGAAAAGGTAGGGATTCTTGTAGTTCAGGTGGACGACGAAGCCCACGTAGACCTGATTGTTGTCGATGTGATAGATGAACGACCCGCCGCCGGCATTCTTGCCCAAGGGCCAGCCCATCGTGTGGGTCACGGTGCCGGGCTTGTGCTTGGTGGGGTCGATTTCCCAGATTTCCTTCATGCCGAGGCCGTATTTCTGCGGCTCGGAATTCTTGGCGAGGTTGTATTTCGCGATGACCTGCTTGGACAGCGACCCGCGCACGCCTTCAGACAGGAAGACGTATTTGCCCAGCAGTTCCATGCCGGGCTCGTAGCTGGACCCTTCGGTGCCGTCGGCGTTCTTGCCGAATTCACCGGCCACGACGCCGGCGATGCGGCCGTCCTCACCCCAGACCAGTTCGGAACAGGACATGCCCGGGAAGATTTCGACGCCAAGCGCTTCGGCCTGTTCGGCCATCCAGCGGCAGACGTTCGCCATGCTGACGATGTAATTGCCGTGGTTGTTCATCAGCGGCGGCATCGGGAAATTGGGCACGCGGATCTTGCCCGCCTCGCCCAGCAGATAGAAGTTATCCTCTTTCACCGGCACGGTGATGGGCGCGCCGCGATCTTTCCAGTCGGGCATCAGGCGGTCGAGGCCGCTGGTGTCAAGCACGGCACCCGACAGGATGTGGGCGCCGACCTCTGACCCCTTTTCCAGCACGACGACGGACAGATCCGCGTCCAGTTGTTTCAGACGGATCGCGGCAGAGAGGCCCGCAGGCCCCGCGCCGACGATGACGACGTCGTATTCCATTGCTTCGCGTGCGGTCTCGGCCATGTGGGTCATCCCTTGAAAGGTCACGGAATTAAGTTGTGCATCGGGTTACAGGACCACGGCGGGTGGGGCAATCGCGACACGACGTTAAATGCCACACATGCGGCACCTTGGCAGGTCCTGCCGATACCGCGACAGGGTCAGACACCTGCATCCGCGCGCCCAACGATCTGCCTGCAGTTGCCGCTTGTGCTTGACTTTGCACTGCCCCCATACGCTATGAACGTTCGATTGATGCAACCTGCCGCCATAAGGGGCCCCACCATGGACAAGATCCCGCTGACCGCAGCTGGCTACAAGAAACTCGACGAAGAACTCAAGCACCTCAAGTCGGTGGAGCGTCCGGCGATCATCCGCGCCATTTCAGAGGCGCGCGAACACGGCGACCTGTCCGAGAACGCGGAATATCATTCCGCCAAGGAAAAGCAGTCCTTCATCGAAGGGCGCGTGAAAGAGCTGGAAGGCGTGCTGTCGCTGGCCGACGTCATCAACCCGGCCAAGATGTCGGGCACCGTCAAGTTCGGTGCGACCGTGTATCTGGTGGACGAGGATACGGACGAGGAGAAGACCTTTCAGATCGTCGGCGAATACGAGGCCGATATCGAAAAGGGCCGTCTGAACATGAAGTCTCCGCTGGCGCGGGCGCTGATCGGCAAGGACGAGGGCGACAGCGTCGAGGTCCGCACCCCGGGCGGAGACAAGGCCTACGAAATCGCCAAGATCGAATTCAAGTAGCAGGCGGACGCCCCCATGGTCGACGGCCAGCACAAACCGACCTTTGTCAACGACACGGGCCTGTCCCGGGTCGAACTGCTGGCCATCGGGCTGGGCGGGCTGTGGGTCGTGGTGGTCGGCATCTATGCCCTGATGATGCCAGCGGCCCCGGCAGGGGCCGGTGCATTGCAGGGGCTGGTCCTGATGATGACCGTCTTTCTGCCGGTCGCGATGTTCTGGGTCGCGGCCACGGCGGCGCGCACGACGCGGATCCTGCGCGACGAATCCACGCGCCTGCAGGCGGCGATCGACGCGTTGCGGGCCGCCTATGTGGCGGACCGCAAAAGCAACCCGAGCGCCCCCACGGTCGAAGCCCGTCTGAACGAGATCGCGCAGACGGCGCGCAAGACGGAAACGGCGCTTGCGACCTTCACCACCTCGCGCGATCCGGTCACGAAGCCAAAGCTTGCGATCACTGCGATTCGTGCGGCCACGCCCGACGAACAGCCGACGCTGGCGCTGGGCACCCGCGAGGAGGATGCCGCACCGCCCTTGCCCAACGTCGATTTCATCCGCGCGCTGAACTTTCCCGACAACGACCGCGACAAGCCCGGCTTTGACGCCCTGCGGCGCGCCCTGAAGGACCGCCGCGCGCGGCAACTGGTGCAGGCCGCACAGGACGTTCTGACCTTGCTGAGCCAGGACGGCATCTACATGGACGACCTGACGCCCGACCGCGCGCGGTCCGAGATCTGGCGCCGCTTTGCGCTGGGCGAGCGGGGGCGGTCGATGGCGGCGCTGGGCGGCATCCGCGACCGCAGCTCGCTGGCGCTGTCAGCGGGACGGATGCGCGAAGACACGATCTTTCGCGATGCGGCGCACCATTTCCTGCGCCTGTTCGACAAGGCGCTGGTCAGCTTCGAGGCAGAGGCCACGGACGAGGAACTGGCCGCTTTTGCCGATACCCGCACGGCGCGCGCCTTCATGCTGCTGGGCCGCGTGACCGGGGCCTTCGACTGACGTGCTGGCGATCTTTCTGCAGACGCTGCCGTTCTTCGCGATCATCGGCCTTGGGTACGGCGCGGGACGCACCGGGTTCTTTTCCGAGGCGGCAACGGCGAGCCTGACCAAGTTCGTCTTCTACTTCGCCCTGTCCGCCCTGCTGTTCCGCTTTTCCGCGAACCTGAGCCTGTCGGAGGTCTTCGACTGGAATTTCGTGCTGGCCTACCTGTGCGGGACGGGGGCGATCTATCTGGTGGCCACGGTGGTCGCGGTGGTCCGCCGCCTGTCCATCGCAGAGGCGGCCGTCGAGGCGCAGGTCGCGGTGATCGGCAACGTCGGCTTCCTCGGCATCCCGATGCTGACGCTGCTGCTGGGGCCGGAGGCGATCGGGCCGAACATGATGGTGCTGTCGGTCGACCTGATCGTCTTCGGCTCGCTGATCGTGGTGCTGATCACCGGCAGCCGCGACGGACGGGTCCATGTCGGTGTGCTGAAGACCGTGGCGCTGGGCCTGCTGAAGAACCCGATGATCGTGTCGATCGTGCTGGGACTGACGGTGTCCGCGCTGGCGCTGCCGATTCCCAAGCCTTTGAACGATTTCGTGGCGCTGCTCGGCGGGGCTGCGACGCCCGGCGCGCTCTTCGCCATCGGGGCGTCGCTGGCGTCCAAGTCGGCGGAACGGATGTCCGTCGCGGTCTGGCTGTCGACGTGCAAGCTGGTGTTGCACCCGGCGTCGGTCGCGGTCTTCGCGCTGCTGGTCTTCGACGTCGACCGCTATGCGGCGGGCGTGATGATCGCGGCGGCGTCATTGCCGGTGGCGGGCAACGTCTACATGCTGGCGCAGCACTACCGGGTGGCGCCGCAGCGGGTGTCGGCGGCGATCCTCGTGTCGACGGCCTTCAGCATCCTGACGGTGTCTCTGGTGATCGCACTGGTGGCGACTGGGCCATAAGGCGGGGTTCACAGGCGGATGCGACTGCGCTAGCCATGCGGCAACCCGAAACGGAGGAGACGCAGATGGAAACCAAATCCGAAAACCGCAGCTTTGGCGGCACGCAGGGCGTCTATACCCACGCCAGCAAAGCCACCGGCACCGACATGACCTTTGCGCTGTTCCTGCCGGAAGAGGCTGCGACCGGCCCGGTCCCGTTGCTGTGGTTCCTGTCCGGCCTGACCTGCACGCATGACAACGCCATGACCAAGGCGGGCGCGCAGCAGTGGTGTGCGGCCCAAGGGCTCGGTCTGGTCTTCCCCGACACCTCGCCGCGCGGCGAGGGTGTGGCGAATGACGAGGCCTATGACATGGGGCAGGGCGCCGGATTCTATATCGACGCGACGGAAAGCCCCTGGACACCGCATTTCAAGATGGAATCGTATATCACCAAGGACCTGACCGACCTTCTGGCGGCGGAATTCCCGCTGGATATGGACCGGCAGGCGATCACGGGCCATTCGATGGGCGGCCACGGCGCGCTGACGCTGGCGATGAAGCACCCGGGGCGGTTCCGGTCGGTGTCGGCCTTCTCTCCGATCTGCCATCCGACCGCGTCGGACTGGGGGCGCAAGCAGTTCACCGGCTATCTGGGCAAGGATGCGGACTGGACAGGTCACGACGCGACTCTGCTGATGAAGGATCGCGGCTTCGACGGGCCTGTGCTTGTGGATCAGGGGACGGACGACCAGTTCTATGACCTGCTGAACACCGGCGATTTCGCCGCCGCCTGTGCGGCGCGCCGTCAGGACGCGACGGTGCGGCTGCACAAGGGCTACGATCACAGCTATTTCTTCATCTCCACCTTCATGGAAGAGCATGTCGATTTCCACGCGCAGGCGCTTTACGCATGAGGCCGTGCCCGTGATCGTCGGACCGGAGGGACGCGCTTGATCTACGTCGATGCGGATGCCTGCCCGGTCAAGGCCGAGGTGGCGCGTGTCGCCACGCGCCACCGGGTGAAGACCTTTGTCGTGTCGAACGGCGGCATTCGGCCGTCGGTCAATCCGCTGATCGAGACGATCGTGGTGCCCGACGGGCCAGACGTGGCCGACATGTGGATCGCCGACCGCGCGACCCGGGGGGATATCGTCATCACCGGCGATATCCCCCTGGCCGCGCGCTGCGTCGAGAACGGCGCGCAGGTGCTGAAACATAACGGCGAGGCGCTGACGCCCGCCAATATCGGCAACATCCTTGCCACCCGCGACCTGATGGCGGACATGCGCGCCGCCGATCCGTTCCGTCAAGGCGGTGGGCGGCCGTTTTCGAAGGCCGACCGGTCCCGCTTCCTCGACGCCCTCGAACGCGCGCTGCGCGCAGCCAAAGGATAGACCATGCCTGTCACACCGACCGTCAAGGCCGTCGTCTTCGACATCGGCAACGTGCTGATCGAATGGCAGCCGGAGCGTTTCTATGATGCGCGCGTGGGTGAGGCGCGCCGGCGCGAGATGTTTGCGACGCTCGACCTGCACGGCATGAACGACGGCGTGGACCGGGGCGATCACTTTCATGACGCGGCGACGGCGTTTGCCGCCGCCAACCCGGACTGGCACGCCGAGATCATGATGTGGCACGACAACTGGGCGGATATGGCCAGCCCGGCCATCGACCACTCAGTTAGACTGTTGCGCGCCCTGCGGGCGGAGGGGGTGCCCTGTCTGGCCTTGTCCAATTTCGGCATCCAGACCTTTGAGATTGCCGAAAAACGGTATGATTTCTTGCACGAATTCGATCAGCGCTACATTTCAGGCCATCTGGGCGTCATCAAGCCCGACGCCGAGATCTATGCCCGGCTGGAGGCCGATTGCGGCGTGGCCCCCGGCGATCTGCTGTTCACCGACGACCGGATCGACAACATCCGCGCCGCTGACCGGCGCGGCTGGCAGACCCATCTGTTCGACGGACCCCGCGCCTTTGCCGGGCGCCTGATCGCCGAAGGCTTGCTGACGCCGGAGCAGGCCGTATGACCCAGACCATCCCCTTTGAGGCCGAACGCCACCTCGACTGGCTGGCGCTGACCGACGCGCTGGCGGCGGGGCACGATCTGCCCGCGGCGAAGGTCGAGGACGTGTTTCTGTACCAAGGCGACAACACGCTGCTGAACCGGTCCGCGTGGATCGCGGGGCTGGGCCTGCTGGTCAAGGCCGCGACGGTCTTTCCGGGCAACCCCGCCAAGGGCAAGCCGATGGTCGGCGGGGCGGTGAACCTGATGTCGGACGCGGACGGCAGCTTGCGCGCGATCCTCGATTTCGCACTGGTGACCAAGTGGAAGACCGCCGGTGACAGCCTGCTGGCCGCGCGGCGTCTGGCGCGTCCCGACAGCCGGCGCATCCTGATCGTGGGGGCAGGGACCGTGGGGCGCAGCCTGCTGGCGGCTTACGGGGCCGCGTTTCCGGACGCGCAGTTCACGGTCTGGAACCGCTCGCCCAAGGGCGCGGCTGACTTTGCCGCGGCCCATCCCGGCATAGCTGTCGCGGACGATCTGGAAACCGCCGTGCGCGCGGCGGACATCGTGACCTCTGCCACCATGTCCACCAGTCCGATCATCATGGGCGACTGGCTGCAACCGGGCCAGCACATCGACCTGATCGGCGCCTACCGCCCCGACATGCGAGAGGCTGACGATGACGCGATCCGCCGCGCCCGCGTCTTTGTCGACAACCGGCACACGACGATGGAGCATATCGGAGAGCTAAAGGCGCCCCTTGCCGCCGGCGTCATCGCACCGGAGCATGTGATTGCGGATTATTACGACCTGCCGTCATTCCAGCGCCACACGCCCGACGAAATCACCCTGTTCAAGAACGGTGGAGGCGCGCATCTGGACCTGATGACCGCCGATTACATTCTGAGGGCCGTTGCGGATGCTGCTGACTGACTTGACGATAAGCACGGGGCTGGCGGGCGCATGATCCTCGCGCTGATTCTTGCGGCGCTGGCGGGCATCGCGCTGGTCCCGATTTTCCAAGAGGCGCGGCGTCATCCGGTCAGCGCCGTCGACCGCGCCGCCGCCCCCGGGGATTGCGTGGCGCTGTCGCAGGGCCAGACCTATCTGCGCTGGCACGGTCCGGCGCGGGGTCCGGTCATCGTGGCGATCCATGGGCTGACCACGCCGTCACCGGTGTTCGATGCGCTGGCGGGCTTTCTGGGCGGGTTGGGCTACCGTGTGCTGACCTATGACCTCTATGGGCGCGGTTTGTCGGATCAGGTGCCGGGACCGCAGAACGCGGCGTATTTCCTGCGACAGCTGGACGATTTGCTGACCCACGAAAAGCTGAGCGAGGACGTGATCCTGATGGGTTATTCCATGGGGGGCGCGATTGCTGCGGCCTTTGCCGCCGCCCAGCCGCACCGTGTGGCGCAGGTGATTCTGCTGGCCCCCGCCGGCATGGCGCTGAACGAGACGCGGTTCTGGCACCTTGCTCGCCGCGTGCCGGTGCTTGGCGAATGGCTGGTCGGCAGCTTCGGCGCGCGGCTGCTGGCGGCAGAGGCTGCGGGCGATACGCCCGTCGGTCGTGCGCAACGCGCTGGTCTGGCGCGGCGTGGATACCTCTCGGCCGTGCTGTCCAGCCGCAGGCATTTCTTGTCGGTCAGCCAACAACCGGCGCACCGCTTTCTGGGGCGGGAGGACGTGCCGGTGACGGCGATCTGGGGCGGTCAGGATCCGGTGATCCCGCTGCAGGCGCTGGGTCTGTTGGCCCAGTGGAATCGCAACGCCCTGCAGGATGTCGTCCCCGATGCCGACCACAGCCTGCCGTGGCGCCATGCCGAAGCAGTGGCCGAGATCCTGCGCGACAGGCCCTGAAGGGGCCCTGACGACGTCTCAGGCGAGGGCAGTGGCGGTCGGACGGGACTCTTTGATCGGCAGGTGGACGATGGCGCTGAATGCGCCGACGCCGATTCCGATCCACCAGACGGCGGTGTAGTTGCCGAAGGCATCGAACAGCCGCCCGCCGAGCCAGACCCCCATGAAGCTGCCCAACTGGTGCGAGAAGAACACGATCCCGTAAAGCGTGCCCATGTAGCGCAAGCCGTAAAGGTGTGCCACGAGGCCCGAAGTCAGCGGCACCGTGGCGAGCCAGAGGCTGCCCATGGCGAGGCTGAAGAGGATCACCGTGGCCGGCGTCACGGGTGTTAGGATGAAGGCTGCGGCGACCAGCGTCCGCCCGGTGTAGATGCCCGCCAGCAGATATTTGCGCGGAAACCGCTTGCCTGCCCAGCCCGCCAGCAGCGTGCCCGCGATATTGGCCAGCCCGATCAGGGAAATCGCGATGGCCCCCAGCGCGCTGGTCGTGGTGATGCCAAGGCCCGCAAGGACGCCGCCCGCCATGATCGGACCGCACATCTCGGTCACGAAGGCGGGGAAGTGGGCGGTGATGAACCCAAGCTGATAGCCGCAGGAAAAGAAGCCGATGAAGATCAGCGCGAATGAGGGATCGCGGATGGCCCGGTTCAGGATCGTGCCCATGCTCTCCTCCAGCACGGCCTTTGACACCGGGGCGGGGCTGCGCATCAGCGGCAGCACGGCGAGGGACGCGAGGATCAGGGCGGCAAACACGAGGAACACGCTTTGCCACGCCATCATGGACAGCAGCCATTCCGCCAGCGGCGCGCCGAAGACCTGCCCGGCAGAGCCTGCGGCGGTCGCCACGGCGAGCGCCATCGACCGGTTGTCGTCGCTGGCCGCACGCCCCACGACGGCGAGGATGACGCCGAAGCCTGTGCCGGCGATGCCGAAGCCGACCAGAACCTCTGTCATCTGGGCCGCCAGTGGCGTGGTGGCGCCCGCCGACAGCACGAGGCCGATCGCGTAGCAGACAGCCCCCAGCACGATCGCCTTGCGGTCGCCAAGCCGTTCGGCGATCGCGCCGAAGAACGGCTGGCCGAAGCCCCAGGCGAGGTTCTGGATCGCGATGGCGAGGCTGAACTCGGCCCGCGGCCAGTTGAACTCTTGCGCGATGGGGATCTGGAAGACACCGAAGGACGCACGGATTGCAAAGCCGGTCATGATGATGACGCAGCCTGCGATGAGGACGGGGTTCACAAGGGGACTGCGCTGTTCCATGGCGCAGATTGAAAGCCACCTTCGCGAATTGTCAATCGGGCGCGCACCGCCTAAGTCATCCTCCATGATGACCGTGACCCAAGCCTATACCGCCGCCGTGGCCGATGGCCGCCTGACCCGAGATGCCGCACAGGAAGGCGTGCTGAGCGAGCTTGACCGCATTCAGGCGGCGCTGGCAGAACCGGTGAAGAAAGGCCTGTTCCGCAAGGCCGCCCCGCCGCCAAAGGGGCTTTACATGTGGGGTGGCGTGGGGCGGGGCAAGTCGATGCTGATGGATCTGGCCTATGCCCAGATCGACGCGCCCAAACGGCGGCAACATTTCCATGCCTTCATGCAATGGGTCCACGCCGAGATCGCAGAGGCCCGCAAGACCGGCGTGAACGACGCGATCAAGCCGGTCGCGGCCAAGCTGGTGGCCGACATCCGGCTGCTGGCGTTCGACGAGATGCAGATCAGCGACATTACCGACGCGATGATCGTGGGTCGTCTGTTCGAGGCGCTGTTCGCCGCGGGCGTCACCGTCATCACCACATCGAACCGGCCGCCGAGTGATCTGTACAAGAACGGGCTGAACCGCGAAATCTTTCTGCCGTTCATCGCCCTGCTGAAGGACCGGATGGTCGTGCATGAACTGGCGGCGGCGACGGATTACCGGCAGGGCCGGCTGGCGGGGGCGGAAAGCTATTTCACGCCCGCCAACGCTGACAGCCGCGCCCGGATCGCCGCGATCTGGGAGGATATCAGCCAAGGCGAAAGCGCGCCGCTGACCTTGCGGATCAAGGGGCGCGACGTGGTGCTGCCGCAGTATCACAACGGCGTCGCGCGGGCGTCGTTCTATGACCTGTGCGGCAAACCGCTGGGGGCGGCGGATTATCTGGCGCTGGCTGATGCCGTGCGCGTGCTGATCCTGGAAGACATCCCGTCGCTCGGGCGCGACAACTTCAACGAGGCGAAGCGGTTCGTCACGCTGGTCGACGCCCTGTACGAAGCGCGGGTCCGGCTGATCTGCAGTGCTGCTGCAGAGCCTGAGTATCTTTACCGCGAGGGCGAAGGGTCGTTCGAATTCGAACGCACCGCCAGCCGTCTGCGCGAGATGCAGGCAGAGGGTTGGGGGCAGGGGTGATGCGGTACGGCGATGCGGACAGAGTAATATGGGGCTGATCGATGGCGTTAATCTTGGTTAACGGATTTTTGGAAATGTCAAGGATTGTAGTGGCCCCTAAATACAAAAAAGCAGGCTAAATGCCTGCTTTTTTGCCCTGCCTCACTGCCCAGAGGGTACGACGGTTGATCCGCCTGTTCACGCTCTCGTTGCAGTAACCTTAATGTGAGCAGTGATTCGGCGTCAATCCCCTGATTCGCGAATCGGCATTTAACTTGTGGGGATGGTGACAGAGCAGTCCGGCGACACGGGGTCGAATGTGGCCACCAGTGGCGTTTCGGGCGGGACGCTGCTGGTATGGACGTAGGTGCCGTTCACGCAGATGTCTTGCGCATAGTTGCCGGAGTTGAAGCCGAAGCCGGGGCTGCCGCAGTTCTGCACGTTGCCGTCGGCGTTCCAGCCCTGCGAATGAGGACCCGCAAAGCTGCCGCCGGTCAGAAAGGTCATCGTCAGGGGAGCAAAGCGCATGTGCCAGGTCGCACCATGCGCGGCGCGGCTGTTGTCCCAGGTGCCCAGCAGCCGGCCGTCCTTGTAACCGGCGATCTTGAACTGCGTGACATCCGCCTCTGTCACGATGGCACGCTGCATCAGGGGATCCGGGATCTGCATCCGCCCGGTCATGGTATAGCCTTCGGCGCCCTGCCAGCAGAAATTCACCGTGGCGGCAAAGGATGAGACAGGCACACAGGTGGCCACGAGAGCGAGGACGCGTAACATGATGAAATCCGGTCTGTTCTATGAAACAAGAATGGCAGGCCGGACCCCGGCCGCGCATTCGAATGACTAACAGATCGTTAACGACGAAGGGCCGAACGGGTTCCGCCTAGACCGGGCCGCCGGTGCCATTCAGGCGCAAAACATGTCCGGCAAGGTAGAGTGAGCCGCAGATCAGAATCCTGACCGGTCCTGCGGCGGACAGGTCCCGCAGTGCCGTTTCGACGTCGGGCGCGGTCGTGGCGGGCAGGCCGACGGTGGCGGCGTGCTGCGCCGTCTCGGCGGCGGGGATCGTCGCGGCCTCGCCGGGGATCGACACGGCCGTCAGGCTGGCGGCGACGGTTGCCAAGGGGGCAAGGTAGCCCGCGATATCCTTGGTGTTCAGCATGCCGCAGATCAGATGAGTCGGGCGCGGGGGCAGGGCAGCCAGCGTCGCGGCAAGGACCAGACCGGCGGCGGGGTTGTGGCCGCCGTCCAGCCACAGCTCTGCCGGGCGGGCGAGGTCGACCAGCGCGCCGGTCGTCAGGCGCTGCATGCGGGCGGGCCATGTCACCTGCGTCATGGCCTTGGTGCAACAGTCTTCGTCGGTCGCGGACTGTCCGGCGGTGGCGGACAGGTGACGCAGGGCGGCGATCGCCATGCCGGCGTTGCCGATCTGGTGCGGGCCGGGCAGGGCGGGCAGCGGCAGGTCCAGCAGGCCACGCTCGTCCTGATAGATCAGGCGGTCGCGTTCGGTCGTCACGTGCCAGTGCTGGCCGTGGACCAGCAGGGGGGCGCCGACGCGGGCAGCGCGCGCCTCGATCACGTCAAGGCCTTCGTCGTGCTGGGGGCCGACGACGCAAGGCACGCCGCGTTTCAGGATGCCCGCCTTTTCGCCGGCAATCAGCGCCAGCGTGTCACCGAGGTAGCTTTGGTGGTCCAGATCGACCGGCGTGATGACCGTCAGGGCAGGCTTTGCCACCACGTTCGTCGCGTCCAGACGACCGCCGAGGCCGACCTCCAGCAAGGTGTAATCCGCGGGCGTTTCGGCAAAGGCGAGCAGGGCCGCGACGGTCGTGATCTCGAAATAGGTGATCGGGTCGGGGCCGTTGGCGGTATGGGTGCGATCCAGCAGCGCGGTCAGCGCGTCCTCTGAAATCAGCGACCCGGCCAGGCGGATGCGTTCGTGGAACCGGGCAAGGTGCGGCGAGGTATAGGCGTGGACAGTCGCGCCCCGCGCCTCCAGCCCGGCGCGGATCATGGCCTGCGTGCTGCCCTTGCCGTTGGTGCCGGCGATGTGGATCACCGGTGGCAGACGGTCCTGCGGATTGTCCAGACGGTCGAGCAGGCGCCAGACGCGGTCCAGCGTCAGGTCGATCACCTTGGGGTGCAGGGACATCATCCGCGCGAGGATGACGTCGGAACCCGGCGTCACGGCTGGACCGGCAGCGCCGCCTTGTCGTCCAGGGCGTGGCTGTCGATATGCGGCGGCGGCAGATCGCCCCGGACGGCGGGGGGCAGTTTGGTCAGGATGCGGACGATGGTGATGAGTTCGTCTTTCAGGTCCGTGCGCTTGGTCACGCGGTCCAGCATGCCGTGATCCAGCAGGTATTCGGCGCGCTGGAACCCTTCGGGCAGTTTCTCACCGATGGTCTGTTCGATGACGCGGGCACCGGCAAAGCCGATCAGCGCGTTGGGTTCCGCGATCTGCACGTCGCCCAGCATGGCGTAGGATGCGGTCACACCCCCCGTCGTGGGGTGCGTCAGCACGACGATGTAAGGCAGGCCCGCCTCTTTCAGCATCTGCACGGCGATGGTCGTGCGCGGCATCTGCATCAGGCCAAGGATGCCTTCCTGCATGCGCGCGCCACCGGCGGCGGAAAACAGGATCAGCGGGCGGCCCATTTCGACGCTGCGCTCAGCTGCGGCGACGATGGCGTTGCCGACATACATCGACATCGACCCGCCCATGAAGCTGAAGTCCTGCACGGCGGCGACGATGGGGGTGCGCCCGATCTCGCCCTCTGCCACCAGCATCGCGTCACGCTCGCCGGTCTTCTTGCGCGCTTCCTTCAGGCGGTCGGTGTATTTCTTCTGGTCGCGGAATTGCAGCGGGTCCGCCACGGGGTCCGGCACCTTGACGTCGGTGTAGATGCCGCCGTCGAACAGGGCGGTCAGCCGGTCGCGGGCGGTGATCGGCATGTGGTGGCCGCAATTGGTGCAGACGTTCAGGTTGTCGGCCAGTTCGCGGTGGAACAGCATCGTGCCGCACTCGGGGCATTTCGTCCACAGGTTGTCGGGCACTTCACGCCGGGAAAACAACGAGTTGATCGTCGGGCGGACGTAGTTCGTGATCCAGTTCATCGCGGCTTACCTATCAGCTTTATCGCCCCGAAATAGGCTGTTGCCGGGTCGAATGCAATCAAGCCCTGATCGCGATGCGCGCGGCCAGCCACATCACCAGCACGCCCATCGCCGAATAGGCCAGATCGAAGAGCGTGGCTGTGGTCGCCAGCCCCTCCAGCCCCGCGGTATTGATGGTCTCGGCGGTGTCGGGCAGCAGGAACAGGGCCAGCCCGAAACCGGGCGCCCCCATGAAGCCCAGCACGAGGGCCGCAAAGAGGTTGTTGCCCAGATGCAGGCCGATGGCAGCGCCGAGGTTGCCGGTGCGCGCGGTCAGGTCTGCACAGGCAGCACCCAGCATCGCCGCCCAGACGGCCCACATCGCGCCTTCGGCCAGACCGTCGCCGTTCAGCAGGTGGCTGGTGCCGAAATAGACTGAGGGCAGCAGCATCCAGACGCGCTTTTTCAGACTGACCGCGGCGAGTTGCTGGGTCAGGTAGCCGCGGAAGTAGATCTCCTCTGTCGTGACCTGCAGCAGGATCGCGAGGGCGGCGGGGATCAGCCACAAGAACCAGTGGCCAAGGGGGGCGAGGATCAGGTCGCGCAGGTCCGGGGCCAGATCGAAGGGTTGCTGCACCAGCAAAACGAGGCAGACCGCGACCAGCACGCGCCCCAGATCGCGCAGCAACGGGCCAAAAGGCCCGGTCAGACTGGCGGGGCCGCGGCGGTGCAGCAGGGCGATCAGCACCAGCAGGGCCGCCAGATCAAGGCCGAAGCCCGCGTAATTCAGCGTCTCCAGCACCGCGTCGGGCCAGGACCAGTTGATATAGGGATCGAGGATGTAGGGTGTCGTGGAAAAGGCGACCTCGAACCCGATGATGACGAGGGCCACCCGCCACAGGCCGGGCAGGGCCAGCGCGGGGCGGCGAAAGGTGCGCAGGGCGCTGTAGGCTGTGGGCAGGGACATGGGGCAGGTGTGGCGCAGCTGCGGTGGCTGCGCAATGTCCGAACGCGCGGCAGGGCTCTGCATTGCGTCTTGTGTCGCGGCAAGGTGCAAATTAGACCAAGGGCAACTTGAGAAGGACCCATCCCATGGCCACGAACCGCCCCGACAAATCCAAGCTGCCCAGCCGTCACGTCACCGAAGGCCCCGCGCGCGCGCCGCACCGGTCGTATTACTATGCCATGGGTCTGACCGAAGAAGACATCGCACAGCCCTTCGTCGGCGTCGCCACCTGCTGGAACGAGGCGGCGCCCTGCAACATCGCGCTGAACTGGCAGGCCCAGTCCGTCAAGGCGGGCGTGATCGAGGCGCATGGCACACCGCGCGAATTCACCACGATCACCGTCACCGACGGCATCGCGATGGGCCACGAGGGGATGCGGTCGTCTCTGGCGTCGCGCGAGGCGATTGCCGACTCGGTGGAGCTGACGATGCGCGGTCACGGCTATGACGCGCTGGTCGGTCTTGCGGGCTGCGACAAGTCGCTGCCGGGCATGATGATGGCGATGATCCGGCTGAACGTGCCGTCGGTCTTCATGTACGGCGGGTCGATCCTGCCGGGCAAGGTGCCCGAAGGTGCCAATGTCCCCGCCGATTTCGCCGACCGCGACCTGACCGTGCAGGACATGTTCGAAGCCGTCGGCCGTTACCAGAACGGTGAAATGACCGACGAACAGCTTGCGATCCTGGAAAAGGTCGCCTGCCCGTCAGAAGGCGCCTGCGGCGGCCAGTTCACCGCCAACACGATGGCCTGCGTGTCCGAAGCCATCGGTCTCGCGCTGCTGAACTCGTCTGGCATGCCGGCACCCTTCAAAGATCGCGGCCAGTATGGCGTCGCATCCGGCAAGGCCGTCATGGACCTGATCACCAACAACATCCGCGCCCGCGACATCGTCACGCGCAAGTCTCTTGAAAACGCTGCCCGCGTGGTGGCCTGCACCGGCGGGTCCACCAACGCCGGTCTGCACCTGCCCGCAATGGCGCACGAGGCCGGGATCGACTTCGACCTCTGGGACGTCTGCGACATCTTCAAGGATACGCCCTATTTCGTCGACATGAAACCCGGCGGTCAGGCCGTGGCGAAGGACCTGTATGACGCCGGTGGCATTCCCGTCGTGATGAAGGAGCTGCGCAAGGCGGGCCTGATGCACGAGGATTGCATCACCGCATCGGGCCGCAGCATCGGCGAGGAGATCGACATGATCACCCGCGATCCCGACGGCAAGACCATCCACTTCATCGACAACCCGATCACCAAGACCGGCGGCGTCGTCGGTCTGCGCGGCAACGTCGCACCCGACGGTGCCATCGTGAAGGTCGCAGGCATGACCGAGGAACAGCAGGTCTTTACCGGCCCCGCCCGCGTCTATGAAAACGAGGAAGAGGCCTTTGAGAGCGTCAAGGCGCGCACCTACAAGGAAGGCGACGTGCTGGTCATCCGCAACGAAGGCCCCGCAGGCGGCCCCGGCATGCGCGAAATGCTGGCGACGACCGCCGCCCTGTCCGGGCAGGGCATGGGCAAGAAGGTGGCACTGATCACCGACGGTCGCTTCTCTGGTGCCACCCGCGGGTTCTGCGTGGGTCACGTCGGGCCGGAAGCGGCCCATGGCGGCCCCATCGCGTTGCTGAAGGATGGCGACATGATCACGATCAACGCCCTGACCGGAGAGTTGTCCGCCGACATCTCTGCCGAGGAGATGGACGCCCGCCGTGCCGCATGGTCCGGCCCGAAAGAGACGATCTATGCCTCCGGTGCGTTGTGGAAGTATGCGCAGCTTGTCGGCGGAGCGCGCAAGGGGGCGGTGACGCATCCGGGCGCCAAGCACGAAAAGCACATCTACATGGACCTTTAAGGGTCGTGCGGTGGGGCCTGCCTGCGGCACTGGCGATGATCGCGGCACTGGCGGGCTGCGAACCCGTCTCTCTGACCGCACCGGGCGAGCCTTCGGTGCGGCTGGTGGGGGACGTGCTGGTGGGCGGGCCTGCGGGCTATTGCGTCGATCCGGTCGTGACGCGGCCCCGGCAGGGCTTTGCCTTGCTGGCCGCCTGTGCGGCGATGACCGCTGACGAGACCGACACCTATCCGGGTGACATCGCGCTGATCACCGTGACGGTGGGCGATGCGGGCAGTGCGGTCGTGGCGGGGCAGGAGGAGGACTTCAAGACCTTCCTTGAGACGCCGCAGGGGGCGGCGCTGCTGTCGGCCTCGGCCATCGGCGGGCCGGTCGCCGTGCGGCAGACCCAGACGGACGCCAACGCCGTTGCGGTCTATACCGAGGATGTCGGCCCCCCCGGCGTCAAGGGCACGCAGACGCAGGCCTGGCGATTGTTCACGGACATGCGGGGCCGGCTGGTCACGATTTCCGTACGCGGCCTGTCGGAGGATCCGCTGTCGCAAAGCACCTCGCGCGCGCTGCTGACGCAGATGCTGGCGATCCTGCGGCGCGCCAACGACGAGACGGCGACATGAGCGCGACGGGGCTGTTTCCTTTCCCTTGGCGATTTGCCAGATAGACTGCTGACGACGCACTGAACGGGACCTGTCGACATGGGACGCAAGACCAAAGGGGTGATGGACGCGCTGTTGCACACCCGCGTCCTGCGACGCTGGACTCGTGCCGCGCGCCAGGCGGCGACCGAAGAACTGCAGGTGCTCCGCGTACAGCGCCAGCAGGCCCGCGATCTGTCCGCCCGCCTGACCGAACTGATGTTTCACGCGGACGGGCGCCTTGCGATGCCGCAGATCGGATCGAACGCTTTTGCCCGGCCCGCCGGGACTCTGTGGTCGTGGCGGCCTCTGCTGTGGCGCGGTCCGCTGCCGCAAAAGGGGATGACGGCCGTGTCCAGCAAGACCGCTCTGGGCGACGAGGTGACGCTGTTTCACGACTGCGCCGTCAGCGAACTGACGCTGCGCCAGCTGCGCAACACGCGCGAGGAGGACCTGTCTCCCTTCGGCCTGCGGCTGGACGTGTTCCGCTTTGACGGCTCGTTCCTGTCGCTGGCGCTGGATCTGCCGCCAGAGGCGGTCCAGGGCATGACCCGCCGCCAGATTCTGCGCGTGTCCATCGTGGTGGAGGTCGAGAAGCCGCTGGAAATCTTTGCCCGACTGAATATCAACCACGGTCCCAACACCGAACAGATGGTGCAGGAACTGCCCCGCAAACGGGGCGAGGCCATCGTGGAATTCGACCTTGCCTACACCGAGTTGAACGAGAAACGGATCGAGAAGGCCTGGCTTGACCTGATCTTTGAGGGGCCGGAGATGAACCAGATCACCCTGCGCGATGTCACGGTCTGCCGTTACCCGCGCGCCGAACTTTAAGGGGGCGACATGTCCGACCTGACACTGACGAAAACCCGCATGATCGCGGGTATCTGGCACGGCATCCTGACCGGTGCGACCGGTGACACCGCCCCCCCCCTGACGTTGTCGCACAAGGCCGAAGTGCTGACTTCTGGCCTGACGGTGCAGCCTCGTGACGATGGGACCTGGTCAGTCGAGGTGGCGGTGCCGGTGAACCGGCTGGCGGACGGCGTGCAGACCTTTGTCATCACGGACACGGCGACCGGCGACACGCTGGCCAGCTTCGCCTTTCTGGCTGGCGAGGGGCTGGCCGAGGATATCCGGGCCGAGGTGGATCTTTTGCGCGACGAACTCGACATGCTCAAGCGCGCGTTCCGCCGCCACTGCGTGGAGACGGCAGAGGAGGAGTGACGCCGCGTCGGGGGTGACGCAGGGCTGTAGGCGGGGCATCCTCGCGCGCAGGAGGGCCATCCCATGACCGATTATCCGCACCTGCTCGCCCCGCTCGACCTTGGGTTCACCACGCTGAAGAACCGCGTGCTGATGGGATCCATGCACACCGGGCTGGAGGAAACCCGCGACTGGAACCGCGTGGCCGAATTCTATGCCACGCGCGCCCGTGGCGGTGTCGGCCTGATGGTGACCGGCGGCATGGCCCCCAATGCCGAAGGCGGTGTCTTTCCGGGGGCTGCCGGCCTGTTCAGCGACGCGGATATTGCCAACCACCGCATCGTCACGGACCGCGTTCACGAGGCTGGCGGCAAGATCGCGATGCAGATCCTGCATGCGGGCCGCTATGCGTATAGCCCGAAATGCGTGGCGCCTTCGGCGATCAAATCCCCGATCTCTCCGTTTGCCCCGACCGCCCTTGATGCGGCGGGGATCGAAAAGCAGATCAGCGACATGGTGACTGCGGCCAGCCGCGCGCGGCAGGCGGGATATGACGGGGTCGAGGTCATGGGATCGGAAGGGTATTTCCTGAACCAGTTCCTCGTCACCCACACGAACAAGCGCGACGACGACTGGGGCGGCGCTTACGAAAATCGCATGCGCCTGCCGGTCGAGGTGGTGCGCCGGGTCCGCTCCGCCGTTGGCCCCGATTTCATCATCATCTACCGCCTGTCGATGATCGACCTGATCCCCGATGGATCGACCTTTGCCGAGGTCGTGCAACTGGCAAAAGCCATCGAGGCGGCAGGGGCCACCATCCTGAACACCGGCATCGGCTGGCACGAGGCGCGGGTGCCGACCATCGCGACCTCTGTCCCGCGCGCGGCCTTTGCCTGGGTCACGCAAAAGCTGATGGGGCAGGTGGGGATCCCGGTCATCACCTCGAACCGGATCAACACGCCGCAGGTGGCCGAGGACGTGCTGGCGCAAGGCTGCGCCGACATGGTCAGCATGGCGCGCCCGTTTCTGGCCGATCCGGATTTCGTGGCCAAGGCCGCAGCCGGTCGCGCCGATACCATCGCGCCTTGCATCGCCTGCAATCAGGCCTGCCTCGATCACACGTTTGGCGGCAAGCTGTCATCCTGCCTCGTCAACCCGCGCGCCTGCCACGAGACGGTGCTGACCCTGCGGCCGGTTGCGGTGGCGCAACGGGTCGCGGTGGTCGGCGCGGGGCCGGCGGGTCTGGCAACAGCACTGGCCGCCGCAGAAAGAGGCCATGCGGTGACGCTGTTCGACGCAGCCGATGACATCGGCGGCCAGCTCAATATGGCGCGTCAGGTGCCGGGCAAAGAGGAGTTTCACGGCCTCGTCGACTGGTATCGCACCAGCGTGGCAGAGGCGGGAATCACCCTGCGGATGAAGACCCGCGCGACCGTGTCGGACCTGACCGGCTTTGATCACGTGGTCATCGCCACCGGCGTGCGCCCGCGCGATCCGGCGATTCCCGGTCAGGACGGACCGAACGTCGTCAGCTATATCGACGTGCTGCGGGCCCGCGTGCCGGTGGGCAACCGCGTGGCGATCATCGGCGCCGGCGGCATCGGGTTCGACGTGGCCGAATACCTTGTCACCACCGACAGCCCGACGATCGATCTGCCGGCGTGGATGGCGGAATGGGGTGTCACCGACCCGGCCGACCAGCGCGGCGGTCTGGCCCCCAAGGGGCCGCGGCCAGATGCGCCCGCCCGGCAGGTCACGCTGTTGCAACGCAAGTCCACCAAGCCGGGCAAGGGCCTTGGCAAGACGACGGGCTGGATCCATCGCGCATCCTTGCAGATGAAGGACGTGAAGATGGTGGCCGGGGTGAACTACGAACGGATCGACGCGGACGGCCTGCACGTCTCCTTCGGCGCAGGGCGCGAGACGCCAACGCTGATCGCTGCGGACACCATCGTGCTCTGCGCCGGTCAGGAACCTGAGCGCACGCTGTTCGACGACCTGACGGCGGCGGGGATCGCGGCGCATGTCATCGGCGGGGCGGATGTCGCGGCGGAACTGGACGCCAAACGCGCGATTGACCAAGGGACACGGCTGGCCGCCACACTGTAAGGCGCGCGGTGCTTGTCCTGCTAATTCGGGCGGGCTGCGCGGCACCACACTAGGGGCCTGTCACGATGCTGTCGGTTGGCGATTCGATCCCCCTGCGCGCCGGCGCTGACCGCATTGTCGCGACGCCTTGCTGTGCTGGCAAAGCGCGACGCGCGTGTCATCTGCGTCGACGCAAAGGACGTCATCGATCCCGCGGATCTGTCCCTCTACGATCCCGATCTGACCCACCCGTCCCGCGCAGACGCGGCCCTGATCGGCGATTTGATCGCCCACCGGATGGCGCAGGTGTCGCCCGGCTGACGCCGTCCGGTTGTTTCCCATGCCGCGTCAGTGTCCACCGAAACCGCCATATTGTCAGGCCCATGTCCCATTCCTGCCCTGATTGGCCGTCACATCAGACGCATTGGATACAGATGCGTTAGGACAGCGGCATGGATCGCCTTACCGAAATGGAAGCCTTTGCCACGGTGGTGGATCAGGGCGGTTTCACCGACGCAGCACGCAAGATGGGGATATCGAAATCCGCCGTCTCGAAACACGTCTCCTCTCTCGAGGCGCGTCTGGGCGCACGTCTGCTGAACCGCACCACCCGCCGCGTCAGCCCGACCGAGATCGGTCTGGCCTATTACGACCGCGCCCGCCGCGTGTTGAACGACGCGGGCGAGGCGGATGCGCTGGTGACGTCGATGCAATCCGCACCTTCGGGTCTGCTGCGCATTTCCGTGGCCACCGACTTCGGCGTGAACCACCTGTCGCCGGTGCTGGGTGATTTCCTGTCGGAATTCCCCGACATCACCGTCAACATGGTGCTGAACAACCGCTACGTGGAACTGATCAGCGAAGGCTTCGACATGGCCGTGCGGATCGGAGAGCTGGAGGATTCCACCCTGCGCGCCCGCAAGCTGACCGACACCACACGGCGGATGATCGCCTCACCGGGCTATTTCGCGAAACACGGCCGGCCCGAGAAGATCGACGACCTGAACGACCACAAGCTGCTGCATTATTCCAACGCCGCCAATTCCGCTGTCTGGAAACTGACGGCGCCCTCGGGGGAAAAGCGTCAGGTCCGCACGGCAGGCTGGCTCACCGTGAACGATGGCCAGTCGCTGTTGAACGCATGCGTCGGCGGCCTCGGCATCGCTTACCTGCCTAGCTTCCTCTACGGTGATGCCATGTCCAAGGGGCTGGTC
Source organism: Loktanella sp. M215 (assembly GCF_021735925.1). Lineage (NCBI taxonomy): Bacteria > Pseudomonadati > Pseudomonadota > Alphaproteobacteria > Rhodobacterales > Roseobacteraceae > Loktanella > Loktanella sp. M215. The sequence continues at coordinate 3,818,572 of NZ_WMEA01000001.1, read as the reverse complement.
GAAGAGGCGATCCCCGATCTGCCCGCCGACACGCAGGGGATCTACGCCGTCTATCCGCCGGGCCGGTTTACCCAGCCCAAGGTGCGTGCTTTCATCGATTTTCTTGTCCACGCCTTCGCGGAAAAGGGTCCGGACGCCTGGTAACACCCAGACCGGGAAAGCATTCTTCCCTTCTTCTGGTCCCAAATACTTCGGGGGTCCGGGGGCAGCGCCCCCGGCGGGTCGACGGGCCGCAGGCCCGGCGAAACCCGATTGTCACGCGGCCCTAGTTGATCGGCCCTGTGACCACGGCTTCGACCCTGCGGTTTGCCGCGCGCCCGGCGGGATCCAGATTGCTGGCGACCGGCGCCAGATAGCCCATCCCTGCCGCGGTCAGCCGCGCCCCGTCGGCGCCATAGTCCGCCACCAGCCGGGCGATCACCGCCGCCGCACGTCGTTTCGAGATCGCGATATTGCCGTCCAGCCCCCCTTGGCTGTCCGTGTGGCCGACGATGCTGACCTGCAGGGCCGGGTTCGCCGCCATAAAATCTGCCAGCCGCTGCAGAACGGGCATCTTGGCGTCTGACAATGTGACGTCGCCGGTCTGGAAGGTCACGCCGTCCAGCACCGCATGGCCGGTTTCGGTCAGCGCCTGCGCCAGATCGCCAGTGGCGCCAGGGCTGGGGGGCGTGGGGCCGGTGGTCACGGGGCCACTGGTCGCGGGGCCGGGGGCGCGGGCTGCGGGGGCATCGGCAGCGGTCAGGGGCGGTACCTCTTGCGCATCCGCAGGCACCACCCGGATCACTTGCACGAAGCCTGCCTGCGGCGTGCGGCTGACTAGCAGGCTGACCGCACGGGTGTCGCCACCGATCTGCCGTGTCGCTGACAGAAACCGGAAATCCGACAGATCGACCTGCATCGCGGGCGGGGCTGCGACGATCGTGCCGAACCGGAAATCAAAGCCGCCGCAGCCTTGGGTGTCGCATTCGAAGGTTATGTCATACCCCGCTTGTCGCAACTGGTCGCGCAGCGGGCGCAGCAGTTGCAGGCTGGCAAGGCCGGTGGCGGCCACGCGCCAGACCTGCGTGGTCATCTCGCCCTCGATCCGAGTGGCGGGGATCGCGCCGTCGGCCCATGGCCCGGTTGGCAGGTCGTAGCTGTCCAGCGGCACGCTGATATCGCTGTCCAGCGTCGCGTTGCCGGGCAGGGTCAGCACCTGTGCTGTCAGCGCGCCGGGCCACAGCAACCACAGGGCCAGCGCGCGGATCATCGCGCCTGAGCGTGATAGTCGGGATTGGGGCGCATATCGGTGGCAGAGGCCACGCGATTCGTCATGTTGAAGAAGGCCGCGACTGAGGCGATGTCCCAGATATCGCGGTCGGTAAAGCCTGCGTCCCGTAGTGCCTGCCGGTCGGCCTCGACAATGCGGGCGCTGTCGGTGGTCAGCTTGTCGGCAAAGTCCAGCATCGCGGTCTGTCGCGGGTCCAGATCGGCGGCGCGCCAGTTCATCACCATCATTTCGCCCAGCGCCGGGTCGCCCGACAACTGCCGCACGGCGGCCCCGTGGGCGGTCAGGCAATAGAAGCACTTGTTGATCGACGAGACGACGACGGCGATCATCTCACGCTCCAGCTTTGACAGGCCGGAGTCCGCCAGCATCAGGTCGTTATAAAGGCCAGTAAAGGCGTCGAGCTTGGCGATGTCGAAGGCGTAGGCGCGCAGCACATTGGGCACCATGCCCAGCTTGTCCTGACAGATGTCGAAGTATTTCTGCGTGGCGGGCGGCAGCGGGTCGACCTGTGGCAGATCGAGGGCGGTGGGACGGTCGGTCATGACTTTTCCTTTGGCAGGGCGCGGTAATGATAGCGGCCGACCTCTGCCAGCCCAAGGTCGGCGTAAAGCGCATTGGCGCCGGCATTGGCGGCGGTGACTAGCAGGCTGAACTCTGCGGCCCCCTGTCGCTGCGCCCAGAACGCCGCAGCGCGGGTCAAATGGCGGGCAAGGCCCTTGCGGCGGTGGTGCGTCGCGACCTCCAGCCCGTGCAGCATCGCGGTGCCATCGTGGATCGCGACGAAGAGGGTCCCGGCGGGGCGGTCGTCGATGCGGCCGAAAAGCGTGGTCTTTGTTCCTTGGACCCGGTCCATGATGGCCAGGCGCGCAGGTCCGATCCCGCCGTCCGCCCAAATGTCGCGCTGGGCGGCAAGTGGCGGCCAGACGGTGAAGGCGGTGACGGGAGGCACCGGTTCGGTCGTCAGACTTGCGGTCGGGCAGGCACGGATCACCGTCGGGTCGCGGATGATGTAGCCCGCGTCGGCCAGCATCCGGTCCAGCGCATCCTCGCCGTCCCGCACCATGAACAGCGGCTCTTGCCCCAGATCGCGCATGGCGGACACGGCGCTGTCGAGGTCATCCAGTCCGACCGCTGCCACAGCCGTCGCGGCGCTGACGCGGTTGCCGCCACCGGCACCGGTGCGGATCGTCCACGGGCCGTGCGACCTGCGCGCGGCGGCGGGCCATGTGGCGTCGATCACGGCAGCCCAGTCGGTCATGCGGGAAACAGCGCCTGAAGTTGCGCCATCGCTGCCGCGACGCGCGTGGCCTCGGTCCCGCGGATCACGATATTCGTGCCATAGACGCCGTCCTTCTGGAACGGATAGGACCCGATGCTCAGGTCCGGGTGATCCTGCGCGATCTGCGACAATGGCTGCGCCACATCGCCTTCGCCGCGCATGATGCGCCATGTCTCCGACAGCAGCGGTGCTCCGTGGGCGAGTTTGCTGACGACGGATGCGACCATCGCCTCGAACACCGCGGGCACGCCGGCCATGACGTTGACGTTGCCGAGGGTAAAGCCCGGTGCGGTGCTGACCGGGTTGTCGATCAGGGCGGCGCCGTCGGGGATGCGGGCCATGCGCAGGCGCGCGTCGTTCAGGGTCGTGCCTGCGCGGTCGTAATGCGCCTGCAACAGCGCGCGGGCATCGTCGCGCACATCGACGCTGACGCCGAAGGCCGCGCCAATGGCGTCTGCGGTGATGTCGTCATGGGTCGGCCCGATCCCGCCAGAGGTAAAGACGTGGTCGTAAGCCTTTGACAGCGCCTGCACGGCGGCCACGATGGCGGTCTGATCGTCGCTGACCACGCGCGCCTCTTTCAGGTCGATGCCGGCCTCTGTTAGCACCTTTGCCAGATGGTTCATGTTCGAATCGCGGGTCCGGCCCGAGAGGATCTCATCACCGATGACAAGCATCGCGGCGGTGGGGTTTGGCATTGGCTTCTCCTGTGCGTCGGGTCTTGGTATAGCCCGCCGCATGGACTTTGCCACGCCCCTGATCCCCGCGACGCTGATCCGCCGCTACAAACGCTTTCTGGCCGATTGCAGGCTGGAGGACGGGCGCGAGGTGACGGCCCATGTGGCCAACCCCGGTGCGATGACCGGCACCGCGATTCCCGGCAGCCGCATCTGGCTGGAGCCGAACGACAATCCGCGCACAAAGCTCGATTACGGCTGGCGCCTGCTGGACGTGGGCGGCGATTTCGTCTGCGTCGATACCAGCCTGGCCAATCGCATCGTGGGCGAGGGGTTGCGCGCGGGCGCCGTGCCGGGGCTGGCAGGCTATGACGTCGTGCGTCAGGAAGTGAAATACGCGGACGCCAGCCGGGTCGATTTCCTGCTGACCGGCGACGGGCCAGATCTGTATCTAGAGGTCAAGAGCGCCAATTTTTGTCGCGACGCACCCTTGGTGGAGTTTCCCGACAGCAAGACCCTGCGCGGGGCGCGCCACATGGCCGATCTGGCGCAGATGGTGGGGCAGGGGCATCGTGCGCTGGTCTTCTACCTCATCACCCGGACGGATTGCACATCGGTCGCCGTCGCCCGCGACATCGACCCCGCCTATGCGGCGGCTTTCGACGCGGCGCGCGCGGCAGAGGTCGAGGTGATGGCGATGGATTGCGTCATCTCGCCCGCGGGGATCGTGTTGGGGCAGGTGCGGCCCGTGGCGGATCCGGCCGGTTAGCCTAAGGGGTGGAACGCAGGTGCAAAACGGCCTATGTGGGCGAAAAGGCAGCCGAGGGTACACGCGATGACCGACACGACACATCTGACGAAAGACGGCATCCGGCTTTATGCGCCTTCGGATTTCGGCGGCATGAACCGCGCCGGACGACTGGCCGCAACGATCCTTGACGATATCGCCGACCACGTGTTTCCGGGGCAGACCACCGGCAAGCTCGATCAGCTGATCACCGACTGGGTGACGGCGGCGGGGGCGACATCGGCCACCATCGGTTATCGCGGGTATCAGCACGCCAGCTGCATTTCCGTCAACCACGTCGTCTGCCACGGCATTCCCGGCGCGCCGGTGCCCAAGGGCAAGGACGAGACGGTGTCCAAGAACCATGAAAAGCGGCGCGACGACGACGTGCTGAAGGATGGCGATATCCTGAACATCGACGTCACCGTCATCGTCGACGGCTGGTACGGCGACAGCAGCCGCATGTATGTGGCAGGCACCCCCAGCCCCAAGGCGCAGCGCCTGATCGAGGTCACACATGACGCGCTGATGGTGGGCATCGAGGCGGCCAAGCCCGGCAATACCTTCGGCGACATCGGCCACGCGATCCAGGTCTACGCCGAGGCGCAGCGCATGTCCGTCGTGCGCGACTTCTGCGGTCACGGTCTGGGCCGCGTGTTCCACGCGCCGCCCAACGTGCTGCACTACGGGCGCGCCGGGTCCGGGGCGGTGCTGGAAGAAGGCATGTTCTTTACCATCGAGCCGATGATCAACCTTGGCCGTCCCGAGACCAAGACGCTGGCCGACGACTGGACCGCCGTGACCCTTGACCGGTCGCTCTCGGCCCAGTTCGAGCATTCGATCGGCATCACGGCGCAGGGCTGCGAGATCTTTACCACCTCGCCCGCCGGACGGTTCTATCCCACGCAGGCCGTGTGAGCGCGCCGAAACGGTTGATCCCGGTCCTGTCGGCGGCGAATTTCGTCATCGGCATGGGCGCCTTCGTGCTGATCGGGATGCTGACCCCGGTGGGGCAGGATTTCGGTATCGATCCCGGTCGCACCGGCTGGCTGATGACGACCTACGCACTGGCCTATGCGGTGCTGTCGCCGCTGCTGGTCTCGTTGACAGGATCCATCGGCCGCAGGCGGGTGCTGGCCTATGCGCTGACCGGCTTTGCGGTGGCGAACCTGCTGTCGGCGCTGGCCCCGACGGAGCTGACCCTGCACCTGACCCGGATCTTGGCGGCCGCCGGGGCAGGTCTGCTGACGCCTGTCAGCGCATCCGTCGCCGCCGGTCTGTCCGCGCCGGAGCGGCGGGGCAAGGCGCTGGCTGCGGTGGTGTTCGGTCTGACACTGGCGCAGGTGCTGGGCGTGCCGGCAGGCAGTTTCATCGCCTATACCTTCGGCTGGCGCGCGGCCTTCGTCGTCGTGGCCCTGCTGGCGGTGCCGATCGTGCCGCTGATCTGGCGGATCGTGCCGTCGGGGCTGGCGTTCCAGACCGTGACCCTGCCGGAACTTGGCCGCACCCTGCGCGATGGCCGCACGATGCTGGCGGTCGCCTTCACGGCGACCTATCTGGCGTCGGCCTATGTCGTCTATACCTACCTCGCCCCGCTGCTGGAACAGACGATGGGGTATGGGCGTAATGGCATCACGGCGGTGCTGCTCGTGTTCGGTGCGGCGGCGGTCATCGGCAACCTGGCGGGTGGGGCGGTGGCCGACCGGATCGGATCGTTCCGCACGCTGCTGGGGCTGGCGGTGGGGCAGGCAGTGGTCCTGCCGCTGTTTTCCCTGATGCCGCTGCCGGGACCGCTGCTGGTCGTGCTGATCGCGGGTTGGTCGCTGCTGGTCTGGTCAATGATCGCGGGGCAGCAGATGCGGATCATCGCCCTGCGTCCCGCAGCGGCCCCCATCGTGCTCGCCCTGAATGCGGCGGCGATCTATATCGGAGCGGCGGCGGGGTCCGCGATCGGCAGTGCAATTATCGCCATGGGCGGGATGCGCGCGCTGGGCGTCGGCGGGTCGGCTGTGGCGGTGGTGGCCACGGTGCACATCCTGTGGTCCGAGCGGCTGAACCGAAAATCGGCCTGACCCTCTTGTGCAGCGCGTGCGGTCAGGCCATATTCGCTTGACCACTAGCGGTGGCACCCCCCCTAAATCATTGAACAGGATGCAGATCATGCACCGTCTGAATGCTGCCGCTTTTGCGGCCACCCTTGTCCTTGCCATGCCTGCCAACGCGCAGGAGGTGACGTTGCGGTTCCAACACTTCGTGTCCCCCGCCAGTGCTAATCCGACCTATTTCATGCAGCCCTGGGCCGATGCGATCGAGGAACAGTCAGGCGGCCGCATCAAGGTCGAGCTTTATCCATTCATGCAACTGGGCGGTGCGGCGCCCGCGCAATACGACCTGATCCGCGACGGGGCCATCGACGGTGGCTGGGTCATTCCCAGCTACGAGCCCGGCCGCTTTCCCGAGGCCGAGGCGCTGGAACTGCCCTTCATGACGCCCAAATCCGGAGAGATCGCGTCTGAGGCCGCGTGGCATTACACGCAGTCGCACCTGATGGACGATTTCGCAGACGTCCACGTCATTGCGGCGCATATGCACGGGCCCGGCATCATTCACAAGAAAGGTCCGGCGATCGCCACGGTCGAGGATATGCGCGGTTTGAAACTGCGCGGCCCCTCGCGTCCCGCGACCAGCCTGCTGACCGCCATGGGCGCCGTGCCGATCGGCATGCCGGTCCCCGCCTTCACCGAGGCGCTGTCGCGCGGCGTCGTCGATGGCGGCGTCATCACATGGGAAATGTCGCCGAGCCTGAAGCTGGACGAACTTGCCGACAGCCATACGGACGTGGCGGGGGACGAGGCGCTTTATAACCTCTATTTCATCTGGGCGATGAACAAGGGAGTCTATGACGCGATGCCGGCCGACCTGCAGGCCGTCATTGATGCCAATTCCGGTCTGATGGCCAGTCGCTGGGCGGGTCGGGCGCATGATACGGGCGATGCCCTTGGCCGCGAGATCATGGCCGATAGCGGGAACGAGATTGCTGTGCTGTCCCAGCCCGAGACGGACCGCATCCGTGCGCTGGCCGAGGTCGTGCGCGCAGACTGGATCGCCGAGATGGATGAAAAGGGGTTCGACGGCGCCGCCCTTGTGCAGGACGCGACCGACGAGATGGCCGCGGCCCGCGCCTCATCCGGGGGCAACTGACGCCGCTGCAGCGGCCCTCTTAAATCCCGAGGGCCGCTGCGATCTGCGCCATGGCGGTGACGGGTGTCGAGGGATACCCGGCGGCGCGCGCAGGCCCGCCCTCTGCCACGTAGGCAAAGCAGCCGCAGCCTGCGGCCTGTGCCGCGCGCCAGCCGGCGGGCATGTCGTCGATCATCCAGGTGGCGTTCGGGGCGGCGCCTGCGACCTGCATCGCATGCCGCAGCATGGCGGGGTCTGGCTTTGGCGCATGGTCATAGGCGGAATAGATGCGCCCGGCGAACCGGTCCCACAGGCCGGAGGCGGCCAGCGAAATCTCCATCTTCTGCGGTGGCCCGTTCGAGGCGATGGCCATCGGCACGCCCGCCGTGTCCAGCGCGTCGATCAGGTCGATCACGCCGGGCACGACGTCCACACCTGCGCGCAGGGCGGCGTAGACTTCGGCGTAGGCATGCTCCAGCCAGTCGGGGGGCAGCCGCGCCCCGCGCTGCACGGCGCCTTCGCCCACGCCCTTCAACGTACCGCCGGCAAAGAGGCTGTGAATCTCGTGCGGGGCGATGGTCAGACCGTGGCGCGTCAGGTTGTCAGAGATGACACGGTCGGTGGTGGGCTCCGTGTCCACCAGCACGCCGTCGCAATCGAAAATCACCAGTTCGGGTGTCATAACGCCTCCACCAGCGTGATCCATGTGTCGCCATAGCGGCGGGCGTCCAGCGCCTTGAAACCTTGGGGGGGGATCTGTGCCGTGCGTTCCTCCCAGACGATGACCGTGCCCGCCGCGATCCAGCCCTTTGCCCTTGCCGTGCGCAGGGCCGTCAGGCCCAGCCCCAGGCCGTAGGGGGGATCGAGGAACACCAAGCCGCACGGCTTACCGTCCGGCAGGGCGTCGGCGCGGCAGCGCAACAGGGTGCAATCGCCCGCGCGGCGCAGTTTGGCGATGTTTCCGGCGATCAGGCCCTGTGCCACCTTGCCGTCATCGACGAAGGTTGCGTGGGTGGCACCGCGCGACAGCGCCTCCAGCCCCAGCGCGCCGGTGCCGGCGAACAGGTCCAGCACCAGAGCACCCTGGATCGGATCGCCGAAACGGCCCCCCTGCAGCACGTTGAAAAGGCTTTCGCGCACGCGGTCCGTGGTGGGGCGCAGGTGGGCTGCGTCGTCGCCGGCCCCCACGGGCACCAGCGCCGTGCCGCGATGTTGCCCTGCGATGATCCTCATGCGCGCAGCAGCGCCTTCATGTCCGTGGCAGGGTCGGTGACGATGGCGGGTGCGGGGCTTTGCCCCGCTTCGATCAAGCGCTTGCCGACCATATAGTTGCGCACGTCCGACATGGCGTCGATCGCGATTAGCGTGTCGTCGCGGTAGTACCAGTGGGATTGGGCCAGCCCCTCGCCAGTTTTGACGTAGACGGCGGTGTAGCCGGTGTTCAGCCCGGCGATCTGCAGTTTGCAGTCGTATTGATCCGACCAGAACCAGGGGGTGGGCGTATAGGTCACGTCATGGCCCAGCAGGTTCTGGGCCACGATCTCGGCCTGGTCGATGGCATTACCGACGCTTTCGATCCGCACCCGCGCCCCGCGCCACGGGGTCGAGGCGCAGTCGCCTGCAGCCCAGATATGCGGGTCCGAGGTGCGTCCGTGGGCGTCGCAGGCGATGCCATTGCCGAGCGTCAGGCCCGCGCCATCGGCCAGCGCCGTATCGGGGGCGATGCCGACGCCGACGATGGCGAAGTCGATGTCCAGCGTTGTCCCGTCCGACAGGACCGCGCCGGTCACGGTGTCGTCGCCGGTCAGGCGCACCAGACCGGTGCCTTCGCGGATATCCACACCGTGGCTGCGGTGCAGATCGCGGAAATAGGCGGACGTTTCCGGGGCGGCGACGCGCTGCAGGATGCGCTCTGATGCCTCGACAAGCGTGACGTGTAGGCCACGACTGGCGGCGACGGCGGCCGCTTCCAGCCCGATGTAGCCACCACCGACGATCAGGCAGCGCGCGCCTTCGGCAAAGGCGGGTGCCATGGCGTCCGCATCGGCCAGATCGCGGACGGCAAAGACATTGCCCAGCGTGCCACCGATCGCGGCGGGCAGGGTGCGGGGCCATGCCCCGGTCGTCAGCACCAGATCGTCGTAGCCCAGCACGCTGTCGTCGGACAGCTTGACCTGCCGCGCGGCTGCATCGACGCCAACCGCCCGACAGTTCAGCCGCAGGTCGATACCGTGGTCTGCATACCAAGCCTCTGGTTTGAAAAACAGGCGCTCGCGGTCCATCTTGCCCAGCAGATAGGCCTTGGACAGGGGCGGGCGCTGGTAGGGGGCGTGAGGTTCGGCGCAGATCAGGGTGATGCCGTCGGTCACACCGCCCGCCACCAGTTTGGCCACCAGCGCCGCCGCGGCTTGTCCTCCACCGATCACCACGATCCTGCTCACGATGTCATACCCTTGCTCTGGTTCTATTCCCGCGCACCCTATATGTTTTGGGGTGACAAGAGCAATTCAAAGGACGATCAGCATGACCATCACCACGGGCGACACATTGCCGGACGCAACGGTTCTGACCATGGGCGCAGAGGGACCGGAAGCCGTGTCCATCGGCGACAAGCTGAAAGGCCGGACGGTCGTGATCTTCGGCCTGCCGGGTGCTTATACCGGCACCTGCACCACGGCGCATGTGCCAAGCTTCATCCGCAACATCGACGCATTGAAGGCCAAGGGCGTGGACGAGGTGATCTGCCTGTCGGTCAACGATCCCTTCGTGATGCAGGCCTGGGGCGAATCCACCGGTGCCGCAGCGGCCGGTATCACCATGCTGGGCGATGCCGAGGCGTCGTTCACCAAGGCCATCGGCATGGAATTCTCAGCCCCGCCCGTGGGCTTTGTGAACCGGTCAAAGCGCTATGCCATGCTGGTCGAGGACGGTGTCGTGAAGGTCCTGAACGAGGAGCCCGGCCCCGGCCAATGCGACATTTCCGGTGGCGAGAGCATGCTCGACGCCATGGCCTGAGAGGCGATTATCCTTGCGTGACGTTACGGGCCATGCGGACATGGCCCGTGACTTGGTGAGGAGTATGACATGTCAGATCTTTATATCGTGGCCACCCTTGTGGCCAAACCCGATCAAGCGGACCGTCTGCGCGAAATGCTTACAGGCGCCGTGCCGGACTTTCGTGCAGAGGACGGCTGCATGGGTTATACCGTGCTGGAAGATGCCGGCCGCCCCGGCCGGTTCATGACCTATGAACGCTGGCGCGACCGGGCCGCCGCCGATGCCCATATGCAAACGCCCCTGATGGGGACGCTGCTGCCGCAATTGCCGGATATTCTGGCGGAAGAATTCAAGCAGGATTTCCTAAACCCCGTCGTGATGATGTGACGACGGGCCGGGGGCGTCAGTCGTCCTTGGCCATATACATCGTGCGGGTGGGGAAGGGGATTTCCACGCCCGCGGCGTCCAGCGCCTCTTTGACCTTGCGGGTCATGTCGGCCTGATACTGGAAATAATCGGTCCGCGCGCACCAGACCCGCACCAGAAAATCGACGGAAGAAGCGTTCAGGTTGTTGACCTGAATGAACGGCTCCGGATCTTTCAGGCTGCGCGGGTCGGCCATGATCGTGTCGATGATTGCACGTTCCGCATCGGCCAGATTGGCACCGTAGGCCACCCCGATGTTCCATTCCGCGCGCCGCTGCGGATAGACGGAATAGTTGACGATCGTGTTGCCCCAGACTTCGGAGTTCGGGATGATGATCTGCACGTTGCCGATGCTCGCCATCTCGATGAAGTTCAGGTTGATCGCCTTTACCGTGCCGCTTTGATCGTTGATCGTGACGAAATCGCCCAGCTTGATCGGGCGGAAGAAGATGATCATCACGCCCGCCGCCACGTTCGACAGCGTGCCCTGGAGGGCCAGACCGATGGCCAGACCGGCGGCACCGATGACGGCCACGACGCTTGTCGTCTGGACACCGAAGGTGTTGAGGACGAACAGGAACGAAAAGCCGATGATGATGTAGCGGACGATGTTCCCAAGGAAGATGAACAGCGTCTCGTCCAGATGACGGTTCTTGACGCCGATGCTTTCGATCCGGCGGGAAATCCAGCCGCCGACGACAAAGCCGATGGTGATGATCAGAATGGCGGTCAGCACGGACCCGATGGCCGACGCCAGAAACTCCAGCGTCAGGACGTCCATGATGGATTTGCCGTTCAAAATCGGCTTGTTCAGCAGGTTTTCCATCTTAACGCTCCGCGAGTTCGTCCATTTTCTGCGCCAGTTTGGCGTCGAGCGCGGTCAAACCATCTGCATCATGCGTGGTCAACGCCACTTCCACGGTTTTATAGACATTGGACCACTCCGGGTGGTGGTTCAGCTTTTCCGCGTGAATCGCTACTTGCGTCATCCAGCCAAAGGCCTGCACGAAGTTCTTGAATTGATACGTCTTCGTAATGGCGTCGCCTTCGTCGGACAGGGTCCAGCCCGCGTCCGTTAGCGGCTTGATCTCGGCTTCGGTCAGTTTGTCGGTCATTGTTGTTCCTCTCGGGTGTCGCGTTTGAAGGGGCCGTAGGCTGTCAGCACCTCGATTTCCTCGTCGATGGCGCGGGTTTCGGCCACGAGGTAGCGGGCGATGGCGTCGCGGAAAGACGCGTCCCTGATCCAATGCAGGGAATGGGTCGCCACCGGCAGGTAGCCGCGTGCCAGCTTGTGTTCGCCCTGCGCACCAGCTTCGACCCGGATCATCTTGTTTTGAATGGCATAATCGATGGCCTGATAATAGCACAACTCGAAATGAAGCGAGGGGTGGTATTCGGTGCTGCCCCAGTAGCGGCCATAAAGCGTATCGCACCCGATGAAGTTCAGCGCGCCGGCGACGGGCCGGTCGCCGTCCATCGCCAGCACCAGCAGCATGTCGTCGCGCAGGGTCGCCTGCGCGCGGTTGAAGAAATCCCGCGTCAGGTAAGGCGTGCCCCACTTGCGGTTGCCGGTGTCCTGATAGAACCGCCAGAACGCGTCCCAGTGGTGCGGCTGGATCGCGTCGCCGGTCAGTGCCACGATGTCGCCGCCAAACCCCTGCGCTTCGGCCCGTTCCTTGCGGATGTTCTTGCGCTTGCGGCTGGACAGGTCGGCGAGGAATCCGTCGAAATCGGCGTAATCGCGATTTTCCCAGTGAAATTGCTGACCGACGCGGGGCATCAGGCCCATCTCGGCGCCCGCGAGCGCCTCTGCTTCGGTGCAGAAGGTGATGTGCAGCGACGACAACTCGTTGTCCGATGCAATCTGGACCGCGCCCTGGATCAAGGCCGACATCCCCACTGCCTCGAACCCCGGGCGGGTCAGAAAACGGCGTCCGGTGGCGGGGGTGAAGGGGACGGCGATCTGCAGTTTCGGGTAGTAATCGCCGCCCGCATTCTCGTAGGCCTGCGCCCAGTTGAAATCGAAGATGTATTCGCCTTGGCTGTGTCCCTTCGCGTAAAGCGGCGCGCAGGCGATGACCTGACCGTCCGCCTTTGCCACCAGATAGCGGGGCTGCCAGCCGGTCCGGCCACCGACGGAGCGGGAGTCCTCCAACGCCTTGAGGAACCGGTAGGTCGTGAACGGATCTTCGGGCCGACCGTCGCCGGGGCTGGCGCAGGCATCCCAGTCGGCCTGTGCGATATCATCCAGCGACGGATGTGCTGCCAGTTCTATGGTCGGGGTATTCATGGGGCGTAACGTGGTCGCAATGCCTGCGGCGTCAAGCGGCATATCCCTCGAACGTGATGTTGTCGGCGTATTGACGGGCGGCCTGCGCCTCTTCTTTCGAGCGGATCGTCCAGCACAGGATCGCGGCGCCGTGCTGCTCGTTCAGCTCTGTCACGCGCGGTTGATCCAGTTCCTTGTGATAATGGCTGATGAAGCTGGCGCCGACATGGCCGTAATCTGGAATGTCGCGCAGGCGTTCCAGCGTGGGCTGCGGGACCGTGGGCCAATCCTGCGGATTGAACGACCCGGTCGTCAGACCGCGCGGCACGTCCGGCAGCAGGCGCGCCATTTCGGCCACCGCATGGGGGTTGAAGGACATGACGGCGACCGGCCCCTTGTAGGGTTCCAGCACGGCGGCGACAGCCTTGCCTAGCGGGCCGGTATCGGGGCCAAGCGCGCCGTCCTGATCCTTGATCTCGATCAGCAGGGGGACGCGACCGGCGACGAGTTTCAGCACATCCGCCAGCGAGGGGATGGTGGTGCTGTCGCCCATCAGCGGGATCTGCGCCAGTTGCGCCGACGACCGTCCGGCCAGGGGCCCCTGTTCGATGGTCAGACGGCGCAGGTCGTAGTCGTGAAACACCATCGGCACGCCATCGCTGGCCAGTTGCAGGTCGATCTCGATCCCGTAGCCGTGCTCGATCGCAGACTTGATCGAGCTGATACTGTTCTCGACCCGGCCGTGCGCCTTGTCGTGAAAGGCGCGGTGCGCGATGGGACGCGTGACGAAGGATTTCGGCAGCATCACGCGATCTCGAACACGGCTTCGATTTCGACCATGACGCCCATCGGCAGGCTGGCGACACCCACGGCGGACCGGGCGTGGCGCCCCTTATCGCCAAGGGCTGCGACGAGGAAATCGGAGGCGCCGTTGATGACGCGTGGCTGGTCGGTGAAGTCGGGCGTGCTGTTGACCATACCGACCAGTTTCACGACGCGCACGAGGCGGTCAAGATCGCCGTCGCAGGCCTTTTTCAACTGCGCCAGCAGGCTGATCGCGCAGGCCTTGGCGGCGGCCGCGCCGGTTTCGATATCGACCCCGTCACCCAGCTTGCCGATCATCAGACCGTCAGGCCCCTGGCTGATCTGGCCGGACACCCAGACCTGATGGCCAGACTGCACGAAAGGCACATAGTTGGCCGCCGGGGCGGGGGCGTCGGGCAGGGTGATGCCCATATCCGTCAGGGTCGTTTCGATCGTGCTCATGGGCTCAGGCCTCCGCTTGCGCTGTCGCGGCCACCCTATGCCGGGGCGGGTGGCGCGTCCATCTAGCTTTCGCGGAACGCCTTTGCGAAGTAGTCTGCGACGGGTTTGAGGAAGTAGTCCATGGGGGTGCGGTCGGCGGTGCGGACGTAGGCCTCGACCGGCATGCCGGGGATCAGGGTCATGCCGGTGGGAAGCTTTTCGATCTCGCCGTCGTCCATGCGGACCTCTGCGCGGTAGAAGGACAACCCGTTCTGTTCGTTCTTGAACGCATCCGCGCTGACCTGCGTGACGTGGCCGGTCAACTCCGGCGTGCGGCGCTGGTCGAAGGCCGACAGACGCAGGATCACGTCCTGGCCGAGGTGGATCTGGTCGATGTCCGTGACCTGCACCTGTGTCGCGATCACCAGCGGACGGTCCTGCGGCACGAGATACAGCAGCGGCTCTGCCGCGCGCACCACGGAGCGGGGGGCATAGACCGTCAGGCCGTAGACCACGCCCGAGACCGGCGCGCGGATGTCCAGCCGGTCGAGTTGCTGGCGCAGGGTGCGGCGGCGTTCGGTCAGCTCCAGTTCGTTGTACTGCAGGTCGCGCAGGCGGGTGATCGCCTCTTCGCGGCGCGTGCTGGTCAGGCCGAGGATCTGGATCTCGATCTCGGTGCGGCGTTCGGCCGCCTGTGCGGCCTGCGCAGTCAACTCACCGACGCGGCCGCGCATGTTGGACGCTTCGCGCTTCAGGGCCAGCACCCGGCTGGCCTGCGCGAGGCCGCGATCCAGAAGGGTCTGCTGGTCGGCCAGTTCCTCGTCGATCAGGGCGGTCTGTTCGGTCAGGGCGGTCTGCTGCGCCGTGATGCCGTCGATCTGGCTCGCGATCTGCATTTCCTGCTGTTTCAGCTGGTCTGTCGCCTGCAGTAGGCTGTCGAGCCGCGCCTCAAACAGGCGCTGCTGGCCGGACATCAGGTCGCCGGCCTCGTCTTTGCCCTCCAGCAGAAGGGGGTCGAAATCCAGGTTGGGCAGGCCGTCACGCTCGGCCTCCAGCCGGGCGCGGCGGGCGAGGATCTCGAACAGCTGGCCTTCGACCACGGCCAGTTCGCTGGCGAGGTTGGACGAATCCAGCCGGATCAGCAGATCACCAGCGGCGACGGTCTCGCCCTCGTCGACGACGATCTCCTCGACCACCCCGCCGTCCGGGTGCTGGATCACCTGGCGGTTGCGGTCGACCTCGATCTGGCCGTGGGTGATGACGGCGCCGGTCAGGTTGGCGAAGACCGCCCAGGTGCCGAAACCGCCGACCAGCAAGGCTACGGCGAGGGTGCCGGTCAGCAACGGTTTCGTGGCCGACCAGCGGCTGGGGACATGGGGCGCGGTCATTGCACGCCCGCCAGCTGGCCGGTCGCCTGCGTGATCGTCTGCGCGTTGCTCAGCACCTTCTTCATCACCTCGTCCTTGGGGCCGAAGGCCCGCAGCGTACCATTCTCGATCACCAGCAGCAGGTCGCATTCCTGGATCGCGGCCGGGCGGTGCGCCATGATGAAGACCGCCTTGCCTTCGGATTTGGCCACGCGGATCGCGTCGTTCAGGGCGGTCGATCCGTCGTTGTCGAGGTTGCTGTTGGGCTCGTCCAGCACCAGTATCACCGGATCGCCGTACATGGCGCGCGCGAGGCCCACCCGCTGGATCTGGCCACCCGACAGCCGCCCGCCGTTGGCGGTGACGCGGGTGTCGTAGCCGTCGGGCAGGCGCAGGATCATGTCGTGGGCGGCGGCCTTTTGTGCCGCGCGCACCACGGCGGCATCGTCGGGGGTCATCGACATGCGGGCGATGTTTTCCTTGATCGTGCCGTCGAACAGCTGCACCCGCTGCGGCAGATAGCCGATGTGCTTGCCCAGCGTGTCGGCGTCATACTGGTCCAGCGCCGCGCCATCGAGGCGGATCTTGCCGCCCGCGGGCCGCCAGACGCCCGTGAGGGCGCGCGCCAGCGTCGACTTGCCGGCGCCGGAGGTGCCGATCACGCCCACGGCCTGTCCGGGATGCACCGCAAAGCTGATCATGCGCAGGCTGGCCTGCTGCTCGCCCGGCGGTACGACGGTCACGCTTTCGGCGCTCAGGATCGCGCGGGGGGCGGGCAGGGCGGTGCGCACCTCTTCCTCCGGGACAGAGCCCAGCAGGACGGACAGGCGCTGCCAGCCTTCACGGCCTTTCTGGAACACGGCCCACTGGCCCACGATCATCTCGATCGGGGCCAGCGCCCGGCCCATCAGGATCGAGCCTGCGATCATCGCGCCCGCCGTCATCTCGCCGCGCAGCACCAGCAGCGCGCCGAGGCCCAGCATGGCCGACTGCAGGAACAGGCGAAAGGTGCGGGTCATCGCGGTGAAGGTGCCTGCGGAATCCGAGGCACCGATGGTCGCATCCAGAGAAGCGCCACGCGCGATTTGCCAGCGGTCGAAGGCCGCGGTGCGCATGCCAAGCGCATGGACCATCTCGCTTTCGCCGCGTATCTGCGCCCCCAGTGCTTCGGATTGGAAAGAGGCGGCATTCGCGGCCTCAAGCGGTTTTCGGGTGGTGATCTGGTTGGCCAAGGCGACTACGATCAGGACCGCGCCGCCGACCAGCGCCAGCAGACCTAGATCCATGTGAAAGACGAAAATGCCCGCAAAAAACAGCGGGATGAAGGGCAGATCGAAGACCGCCATTAGCGCGGGCGATGTGATCAGGCGCTGCACGGCCTCAAGGTCGCGCAGGCCCGTGCGGGCTTCTTGCGGGACACGGTTCAGGGTCTGGGCGTGCAGGGTCGCGGCAAAGACGCGCCGGTCAAGACGCGCCTGAAACCGCGCGCCGAGGCGCCCCATGACGCGACCCCGGACGTAGTCGAGGATACCCATCATGCCGTAAAGGAACGCCACCAGCACGCTGAGCGCGATCAGTGTTTCCAGACTGCGCGACCCCAGCACCCGGTCATAGACGTTGAGCATGTAAAGCGGCCCGGTCAGCATCAGCAGGTTCACGAAAAAGCTGAACACCGCGACCGCCCAATACAGCGCCCGCCCCTCGCGCCGCACTGCCGCAAGCTCTGCCGCTCCCCGCTTTACCGCCTGATCGCTACTGCGCATCGCCGTCTTTCCCCATATTGCGGATCGTGCGGCCGGTCCTGCGCGTGCAAGGATTCGGTCCGCGCTATCCAGCCACCCGGCCCGTGTTACACCCTTTTGGTAGCCCGCGGCGACAGCGTGTCGTCGCAAAGACCGTTTTGAGGCAAATTCGTTGCGAAAGGCCTTACGGCAACCGCCGTGACAGCGCCACATTCGGGTTGTAGCATCACCGGGGTGTGAATGGCAGGGAGGCCACGGAGCATGACCGCAGGATTTCATCTGGCCCTGACGCTGGCCCTGCTGGCCACGTCAGCGCAGGCCGGCCCCTATGACGGGACCTACAAGCAGGCGGCCAATTCCGAATGCGCCCTCGTCGGGATCGACGGCGGATCGGTCAAGATTGCGGAAGGGATCTTTTACGGGGTCGAGGTCAGTTGCCGGATGACCAACCCGGTCAATGTCCTGGACATGGATGCGCTGCTGTACACCATGCAGTGCAGCGGCGATGACCAGAGCTTCAGCGAGCGCGCGATGCTGATGAACAAGGCCCAGGGCGACGGGATCATCATGGTCTGGGACGGCTATGCCTTCGTCTACGATCGCTGCCCGGAGCCGGGTGCGCCCGCTGCCCCCGGGCCAGTGGCGGATGCGGTGGCGGAGGACGGCTTGCCTGATATCGCTGACGTGGCGCCCGCAGCCGCCCCGTCACCGGCCTCGGCGGAACCCGCTGCCGCCGACTGATTCCGCGTCAGTTGCCCAGACCGTTGAGGATGTTGTTCAGCACATCCAGGATCTGGCCATCCGCCTCGATCCCGCTGTCGGCCAGCATGCCACCGCGGCTGCTGGGGCCGGGTTGGTCCATCGGCAGGGGCTTTGGCACCTCGCCCGCCACGACGCGTGACATCGTAGCCTGCCAGATTTCCGCTGGCAATCCGCCCCCGGTCACACCGGTCATCGGGCTGTTGTCGTCGTAGCCCATCCAGACACCCACGACATAATCGGCGTTGAACCCGATGAACCAGGCATCCCGAGAAGAGTTCGTGGTCCCCGACTTGCCCGCCAGTTCCCAGCCGGGAATCTGCGCCCGTGTGCCGGTACCGCGAGACACGACCTGGCTCATCATGTAGGTGAGTTCCCGCGCCGCCTTTTGCTGGATCACGCGTTCCTGCAGGCCGGTGCCCATGTTGTCCATCAGGGGCGAATCGTCGCCTTTGAGCCGCAGGTCGATTAGACCGTAAGGTTCGACCGCAGAGCCGCCGTTCAGGATGCCCGCGTAGGCGCCCGTCATCTCGATCAGGGTGCTTTCCGACACGCCGAGGGCCAGGGCCGGACCGGCCGCCAGATCGCTGGCGATGCCGAATTTCTGGGCGACGGTGCGGACCAGCTCCCGGCCGACCTCCTCTGACAGGACGATGGCGGGGATGTTGCGCGATTCGTACAGCGCCTCTGTCAGGGTGATCGGACCCTTGAATTTGTGGTCATAGTTGTCAGGCCGCCAAGGGCCGGAGCCGGGGACGTTGATCGTCAGCGGCTGGTCGTCGATCATGTCGTTGGGGCTGAACCCAAGATCCAGCGCCGTGGCATAGATGAACGGCTTGAAGGCCGATCCCGGCTGCCGGCGGGCTTGCGTGGCGCGGTTGAACGCCCCCGAGGCGCGCACGTCGCGCCCGCCCACCATGCCGCGCACGGCGCCATCGGCGCTCATCACGATGACGGCGGCCTGCGCCTTGGACGACGGCTTCAGCTTGGTATCGAAGATCGACAGCAGGGCGGTTTCCGTCGCGGTCTGGATGCGCTGATCGAGGGTGGTCTGGATGATCACATCCTCTGTCGTGTCTTGCGTAAAGAAGTCGGGGCCCTGTTCCATGACCCAGTCCGCGAAATACCCGCCCGCCCGTGCCTGTGCCGCCTGGCTGAGCTGCGCGGGATGGGTGCGGGCATCGTCCGCCTGTTCGGCCGTGATATAGCCCTGGTCCTGCATCAGGCCGATCACGACATTGGCCCGGTCCACCGCCCGCTGCATGCTGGATGTGGGCGCATAGCTGGACGGCGCCTTCAGCAGGCCGGCCAGCATCGCGGCCTCGGCCGGGTCGACGTCTGCCGCTGATTTGCCGAAATAGCGTTGTGCTGCGGCCTCGAACCCGCGGCTGCCGGCGCCCAGATAGGCGCGGTTCAGGTAGATCGTCAGTATCTGGTCCTTGGTATAGGCGACCTCCATCCCCATCGAGAAGATGGCTTCCTTGATCTTGCGCCACAGGGTCGTGCGGCGGCAGTCGTCCTCGTAGGCGCGTTCGGTCTTCCATGTGGCGGCGTCATAAGGCACGCCGAGGCAAAGCAGCTTCGCCGTTTGCTGGGTGATCGTGGACCCGCCGTTGCCGGACAGCGGCCCGCGCCCTTCGCTGAGGTTGATCTTGACGGCGCTGGCCACGCCGCGCGGGCTGATGCCGAAGTGGCTGTAAAAGCGCTTGTCTTCGGTCGCGACAACGGCGTCGTGCAGGTATTTCGACACGCCTTCGGATGTCACCATGCCGCCGAACTGGTCGCCGCGCCAGGCGAAGACATCGCCGTTGCGGTCCAGCAGCGTCACGGACCCGCGCGTGCGGCCGTCGACAAGTTGCGCGATCGGGGGCATCTGGGCCGCGAAATAAAGCACACCCGCGGCGATCAGCACGGCGACCGCCAGACCCAGTTTCCACGTCACGCGCAGCGCCAGGCCAAGTGCCCATGTGAATGGCAGCAGAATCCAGCCGATAAGCCCGCGTTTGCGCGCAGCCCGCTTGCGCGGCTGCCGCTTGGGGGCGGCTTTTTTCGGCGTCTCGGCTGTCTCGGTGTAGCGGCGGTCCGCCACCAGAGGTTTGCCTGTCTTGCTGTTCTTCGCCATGCGCTGCCCGGTCCGTCGTTCTTGTGTTTTCCGGATCATACCCAATGGGCGCCCGCTTGTCCCGCGATCTTGAAGCTGTGCCGTTCGGTTTTTCGTGAAGTCTAAAATTTAATCACATGACGTTGTTTGTGCAAAAATTGTGCAACTTAGCCGGATTCACGGGGGCGTGACGGGGCAGCTTTTCTTGTGCGACCGCGCTGCAGCCGTCCTTTTGTCAGGCATCCGTAGCATCGGGACCTGCGACAGGGTGCCGTGAACAAGGGAAGCAGACGTGAAACTGATTATTGCAACGATCAAGCCGTTCAAGCTGGAGGAGGTCCGCGAGGCGCTGACCTCGGTCGGCGTGCGCGGCATGATGGTGTCCGAAATCAAGGGATTTGGCTCTCAGTCGGGTCATACGGAAATCTACCGCGGTGCCGAATATGCCGTGAACTTCGTCCCCAAGGTCAAGCTGGAGATCGTGGTGCCGGATTCGATGGCCGAACAGGTTGTCAGCACGATCGCCAGTACCGCCAAGACCGACAAGATCGGTGACGGCAAGATCTTCACCCTCGACGTCGAAGGCGCGCTGCGCGTCCGCACCGGCGAATTGAATGACGACGCGCTGTAAGGCGCGCAGGAAGGGAACCAGACCGATATGACCAGAACGCATAACAAGTACCTTTTCCCCGTGGCGGCCGCGCTGATCGCGCTGCCCCTGATGGGGTTTGCACAAGAGGTCGCCCCCGCAGCCCCCGCAGCCGACGCGGCGGTCGAGGCGGCCGCGCCGACCTTTGACCAGATCGGCCCCTACATCATGACCACGCTGCTGTTCCTCGTGGGCGGCTTTCTTGTCATGTGGATGGCGGCGGGGTTCGCGATGCTCGAGGCGGGCCTCGTGCGGTCCAAGAACGTCACCACGCAGCTGACCAAGAACGTGGCGCTTTTTGCCATCGCGGGCATCATGTACTGGCTGGTCGGCTTCAACCTGATGTATCCGGGCGACGGTTGGACTATCGTGGGCTATGTCGGTGCGCTGTTCTCTCCGACCGTGCTCGAACCGGTCGGTCTGGCCGCCGATGCGGCGTCGCTGGACTATGCCTCTGTCGCGTCCGACTTCTTCTTTCAGCTGATGTTCTGTGCGACGACCGCATCAATCGTGTCCGGCACGCTCGCCGAGCGGATCAAGCTGTGGCCCTTCCTGATTTTCACGGTGGTGCTGACCGGCTTCCTGTACCCGATCGAAGCGTCGTGGCAGTGGGGCGGCGGCTGGCTGTCCGAGGCGGGCTTCTACGACTTCGCAGGTTCGACCCTCGTGCACGCTGCCGGCGGTTTTGCAGCCCTAGCCGGTGCGCTGGTGCTGGGTCCGCGGATCGGCCGTTTCAAGGATGGCAAGGTGTTCCCGATGCCGGGATCGAACCTGGCACTTGCGACACTGGGCACGTTCATCCTGTGGCTGGGCTGGTTCGGCTTCAACGGCGGATCGCAGCTGGCCGCGGGCACCGTGGGCGACATCACCGACGTGGGCCGCATCTTTGCCAACACCAACATGGCGGCAAGCGCCGGTGCGGTCGCCGCGATGATCTTTACCCAGCTGATGTACGGCAAGGTCGACCTGACGATGGTGCTGAATGGCGCGCTGGCGGGCCTCGTGTCCATCACCGCAGGTCCGCTTGATCCGTCGCTGTTCGGATCGCTGCTGATCGGTGCCGTGGGTGGCATCATCGCCGTGCTGGTCGTGCCGATGCTGGACAAGATGAAGATCGACGACGTGGTCGGTGCCATCCCGGTCCACCTCGTGGCTGGCTTCTGGGGCACGATGATCGTGCCGTGGAACTCTCCCGACACGTCCTTCGTCACACAGTTCATCGGATTTGCCGCCATCGGCATCTTCATGTTCGTCGTGTCGCTGGTGATCTGGCTGATCCTCAAGGCCGTCATGGGCATCCGTGTCAGCGAAGAGGCCGAGATCAACGGCCTCGACGTATCCGAGATGGGCATGGAGGCGTACCCTGAGTTCGCAAAGGGCTGATCCTCCCTCAGACCCCTTGCGGTGGCCCGGGCAGCGATGCCCGGGCCATTCTTGTTTGCGGACCCTGTGCGACGCTCACGTCTCGCGGGTCCTTCAGCTGTTGCAAAGGGCGGAACAGGCCGGAGCGCCGGGTCATGTCTGCGTTGAAAGCCGCCGTGGTGGTGATGGCTGGGTGGTTGAGTAAGCATCCGTCCGGGGTCGGATGCTGCCCCAGAGATACGCACGGCGATGTCTGAATCGTTCGCAAAAAGCCATATTTTTAATCGTATCGCCCTAAAATTAATACGCGAACCCGTGATGTGCTGCAATTCACGGCAGTTGCGTGTTCGAATCCCTTGTTCTGCCCGTCCTTGGGGCCGTTTCTGTCCGACAGGAACATCGGACGAAGGGAGTCTGCCATGAAGCTGATTATCGCCGTGATCAAACCGTTCAAGCTCGACGAGGTGCGCGAGGCGCTGACCGCGGTGGGCGTGCGCGGGATGATGGTCTCTGAGATCAAGGGCTTCGGCGCCCAGTCCGGTCATACGGAAGTGTATCGCGGGGCCGAATATGTCGTGAATTTCGTCCCCAAGCTGCGGCTGGAGATCGTCGTGTCGGACGATCTGGCCGAGCAGGTCGTCGCGACCATCGCCAAGACCGCCAAGACCGACAAGATCGGCGACGGCAAGATTTTCACCCTCGACGTTGAGGGCGCGCTGCGCGTCCGCACCGGCGAGACGAACGACGA
Organism: Loktanella sp. M215; assembly: GCF_021735925.1. Lineage (NCBI taxonomy): Bacteria > Pseudomonadati > Pseudomonadota > Alphaproteobacteria > Rhodobacterales > Roseobacteraceae > Loktanella > Loktanella sp. M215. The sequence continues at coordinate 3,795,714 of NZ_WMEA01000001.1, read as the reverse complement.
CGCGCTGTGAACGGCGCAAAGGGGACAAAACGAATGAAACTGAAGACACTCCTTACCGCCAGCGCCATGGCCCTGCTGCCGACGCTGGCGCTGGCGCAGGACGCTGCGGCCGAGACGATGGACAAGGGCGACGTCGCCTGGATGATGACCGCGACCGTGCTGGTGCTGTTCATGATCGTGCCGGGTCTGGCGCTGTTCTACGGCGGCCTCGTGCGGTCCAAGAACATGCTGTCCGTGCTGATGCAGTGCACGCTGATCACCGCGATGGTGATGGTGATCTGGGTCGTCTGGGGCTACTCCTTTGCCTTTGGCGGCGGCACCGGTGCCTATTGGGGTGGCATGGGCAAACTGTTCCTGGCGGGTGTCACACCTGACAGCATGGCGGCGACCTTTACCGACGGCGTCGTGATCCCCGAATACCTGTTCATCGCGTTCCAGATGACCTTTGCGGCCATTACGCCCGCGCTGATCGTCGGCGCCTTTGCGGAACGCATCAAGTTCAGCGCGCTGCTGCTGTTCGTCCTGCTGTGGGTGACGGTCGTCTACTTCCCGATCGCCCACATGGTCTGGGATGCGAACGGCCTGATCTTCCAGATGGGTGCGATCGACTTTGCCGGCGGCACGGTGGTTCACATCAACGCAGGTATCGCGGCGCTGTGCGGGTCCATCATGATCGGCAAGCGCGTCGGTCTGGGCCGGGACAACATGGCACCGCATTCGATGACGCTGACGATGGTCGGAGCGGCGATGCTCTGGGTCGGCTGGTTCGGCTTCAACGCGGGCTCCAACCTCGAAGCCAACGGCGGCGCGACGCTTGCGATGATCAACACCTTCACCGCCACGGCTGGCGCGATACTGGCCTGGTGCGCGATCGAGGGGATGACCCGCGGCAAGGCATCCATGCTGGGTGCGGCCTCGGGTATGGTCGCGGGCCTCGTGGCCGTGACGCCGGCCTGCGGCACCATCGGCCCGGTGGGTGCGATCGTGCTGGGCGCCATCGCCTCGGCGGTCTGCTACTTCTTCGTGGCGGTGGTCAAGAACAAGGCGGGCTATGACGACAGCCTCGACGTCTTCGGCATCCACGGCATCGGTGGCATCATCGGCGCCGTCGGCACCGGCATCTTTACCGCGCCCGGTCTGGGTGGCACGGGCGGCGAGGATTACTCGCTGACCGGCCAGACCTTTATCCAGATCGAAGCGGTCGTCATCACCATCGTCTGGTGCGGCATTGCGTCCCTGATCCTTTACAAGCTGGTCGATCTGATCGTCGGCCTGCGGGTGACGGAAGAAGAAGAGCGTATCGGTCTCGACCTGTCCTCCCACGGCGAAACGGCTTACCACAGCTGATCGACGGTCACAGGTCAACGGCGCGGGCGGTGCACCACTGGTGCATCGCCCGTTCCCGTTCTAGGCTGCGCCAAATGACTGCGGAGAGACCACGATGATCCAGACCCCCTATCTTCTGTTTCTGGGCGACGCCCCCGACATGCTGGCCTGCAAGGTGGCCATCGGCATCCGCGACTGGCGCCCCGGCCACGCCGTGGGCCAGATGCGCCTGCCCGAGTGTCGCGCCGATCTGGGTCTGACGGAAATGACGCTGGAGGAGGGGCTGGCTGCCGGGGCGAAAACGCTGGTGATCGGTGTGGCGAACCGTGGCGGGATGATCTCTCCCGCATGGAAGGAGCAGCTGCTGGCGGCCCTTGCCGCGGGCTACGACCTCGCCTCTGGTCTGCACAACCTGCTGCGGGACGAGCCGGACCTTGCCGCAGCGGCGGCGCAGTACGGACGTACCTTGCACGACGTGCGCGTGCCGTCGGTCAAGTATCCTATCGCCAGCGGCATCCCCCGCACCGGCAAGCGCGTGCTGACCGTCGGCACCGATTGTTCCGTCGGCAAGATGTACACCGCCCTCGCGATGGATACCGAGATGAAGGCCCGCGGCCTGAAAAGCAGTTTTCGCGCGACGGGCCAGACCGGCATCCTGATCACCGGCGAAGGTGTGCCGCTGGATGCGGTCGTCGCTGATTTCATGGCCGGCGCGGTGGAATGGCTGACGCCGGACAACGACGCCGATCATTGGGACCATATCGAGGGGCAGGGGAGCCTGTTCCACGTGAGCTACTCCGGCGTGACGATGGCGCTGGTTCATGGGGGGCAACCCGATGCGCTGATCCTCGCGCACGAACCCACCCGTACCCACATGCGCGGTCTGCCGGATTACGCGCTGCCGACGCTGGAGGTGCTGCGCGACACGGCCCTGCCGCTGGCCCGCGTCGCCAATCCGGACTGCCGGGTCGTCGGCGTCTCGGTCAATACGCAACATCTGGGCGACGATGCCTTCGAGGCCTATCTGGCGGAGGTCGAGGACCGCATGGGCCTGCCGACGGTCGATCCGTACCGGCAAGGGGCGGCGCGTCTGGTGGATGCACTGGTGGCGCCTTGAGTCGATTTTGCATGCAAAACCGAGCCTCCGGCGGGAGTATTTTGAAAAAAGCGAGGACTGGCGATGCGCATTGACGTGACGCGGGATGTGTTCCGGCTGGAGCAGGTCTTTACGATCTCGCGCGGGTCGCGGACGGAGGCAAAGGTGCTGACGGCGACGGTGACGGATGGGGCGGTGTCTGGGCGTGGTGAATGCGTGCCTTACGCACGGTATGACGAGACTTTGGACAGCGTGGCGGACCAGATTGCGGGGTTGCCGGGTGATCTGACGATCGAGGGTTTGCAAGGCCTGCTGCCCGCCGGTGCGGCGCGCAATGCCGTGGACTGCGCCCTTTGGGATCTGGCGGCCAAGCGCGCGGGGCGGCGGGTCTGGGACCTGCTGGGGCTGGCCGTGCCGCAGCCGCAGGTCACCGCCTATACCCTTTCGCTGGATACGCCGGACGCGATGCAGGCGCAGGCGGCCAAGAACGCCGCGCGTCCGCTGCTGAAGATCAAGCTCGGCACGCCCGACGACATGGAAAGGCTGGAGGCGGTGCGCCGTGGCGCACCGGACGCCGCGATCATCGTGGACGCCAACGAAGGATGGACGGCGGAGATCTACGCGGATCTGGCCCCGCACCTGATCCGGTTGGGAGTGAGGATGGTGGAGCAGCCTCTGCCTGCCGGCGCCGACGACATGCTGGCCGAGATCGCGCGGCCCCTGCCGGTCTGTGCTGACGAATCCTGCCATGACCGGGCGTCCTTGCCGGGGCTGCGCGGCAAGTATGACATGGTGAACATCAAGCTGGACAAGACCGGCGGGCTGACCGAGGCGCTGGCCCTGAAGACGCAGGCGCAGGCCGAGGGATACGGCATCATGGTCGGTTGCATGGTCGGGTCGTCGCTGGCGATGGCACCGGCCACCATACTTGCGCAGGGGGTGGCGTTTACCGATCTTGACGGACCGCTGCTTCTGGCCGAAGACCGGGATCAGCCTTTGCATTATGACACCGCTGGCGTGCACCCGCCCAGCGCCGCACTTTGGGGATAAGACCATGCGCACCGTTTACCTGAATGGCGACTACCTGCCCGAAGACGCGGCCAAGGTCAGCATTTTCGACCGCGGCTTTCTGATGGCCGACGGCGTCTATGAAGTGACCTCCGTGCTGGATGGCAAGCTGATCGACTTCGACGGCCACGCCGTGCGCCTGCAGCGGTCCCTGACCGAGCTGGAGATGGCCCTGCCGATGGGCCGCGACGCTTTGCTGGAGGTTCACCGCGAGCTGGTCCGCCTGAACGAGATCACCGACGGCATGATCTATCTGCAAATCACGCGCGGGTCGCCCGGTGACCGCGATTTCGCCTTTCCGCCCAAGGATACGCCACCGACCGTGGTGCTGTTCACCCAGGCCAAGCCCGGCATGGCGGACAGCCCGATGGCGCTGAAGGGGATGAAGGTCATCTCGATCCCCGACCAGCGTTGGGGGCGGCGCGATATCAAGACGGTGCAGCTGCTTTATCCCTCGATGGGCAAGATGATGGCCAAGGCGGCGGGGGCCGACGACGCCTGGATGGTCGAGGACGACCACGTCACCGAAGGCACGTCGAACAACGCCTATATCGTCAAGGGCAACACCATCGTCACCCGCCAGCTGGGCCATGACATCCTACATGGCATCACCCGCGCCGCCGTCCTGCGCTTTGCCCGCGAAGCGCAGATGACGGTCGAGGAGCGGCCCTTTACCGTGGCCGAGGCGCAGGCGGCAGACGAGGCCTTCATCACCTCGGCCAGCATGTTCGTCATGCCGGTCGTCGAGATGGACGGCGCGGCCATCGGCACCGGCGCGCCAGGCCCCGTGGCGGCACGCCTGCGCGAGATCTACCTGGACGAAAGCCGCAAGGCCGCGATCTAGGGCGCGGTGACGTAGAGGATGTCGAAGGACTGCTGGCCCGACACGTCTGCCGTCAGATCCTGAGGCCCGTCGACGCCGAACAGCTTGGCCACGATCCGCCCTTCCAGCCGCAGGTTGATCGTGCGGTTGTCGGCGGCCAGATCGGCAGACAGGTCGTCCTCTGACGCGCCGTTGAGTTCGATGACGATGCGTTCGCCCGGTTGGATGTCGCTGATGATGACGGGGGCGGCGTCCACGTCGTCGGTCGCGATGTAGTAGGTATCGGTGCCGATCCCGCCGTCCAGAATGTCGCCGTCGTCACCGATCAGCAGATCGTCCCCGGCGCCGCCGAACAGGGTGTCCGACTGGGGATCGCGACCTGCGGTATCGCGCGCGTCCAGCACGTCCGCGCTGGCGTCGCCATAAAGCGTGTCGGCCCCTTCGTCGTCCTTGATCGCATCCCGGCCACCGCCGCCGCGGATCAGGTCGTCGCCCTTGCCATAGCTCGGCACCAGATCGCCATCGAAATTCGGCCCGCTGCGGTAGAAATGCTGGTCGTCACCCTGTCCGAGGAAAATCTCGTCGTCGCCACCGCGCCCGATGACGCTGTCGTTGCCGCCACCGGCAAAGATCACCTCTGGCCGGTCGTTGGCGAGGATGACGTTGTCGCCCTCGTCGGCCTGCAGGATGGTTTTGCCATCGGCGTTGACCGGGAGGGGCGTCACCGGATCTGCGCCGATCACCGGGTCCAGCAGATCCGGGCCATCGCCGGGGTCCTTCGGCGGCGTCTGATCTGCGGGCTGGTCATCGTCCTTTCCCGAATCATGCAGCAGAAATCCGGCGAGGCCGATCGACAGAAGGAGTGGGACAAGAAACAACGACATGATAAAAAACCTTTGGTTGAAATTTCAGCCAGATTGTCCGGTCGGGACGCGCGCGACAATATCCCGGATGGAAACACACTATCCATTCTCTTGGCATGGTCTGGCCGCTACAGGTTTAACCCCGGATGTCGATCATGCGGATCGGTATGGTGATCAAGCGACCATGGCACTTCGGACACCCGCCGGAGGATCAGCCCGCGTCGTCATGTCGCTCGCCCGCCTCCGGCGTCAGGCCGTAGGGGGCTGCGATCCGCCAGACGTGGCCGGGGATCATGTTCTTCATCTTGGCCGGTTCCTCGCGGCGCAGGTGAAGGATCGCCTCGGCCGCTTTCATCTCGACCCGCGCACGTGCGAACTCCAGCCCCTTCGGCCCCATTTTTGGCATCAGCCAGCCCATGATGGGGCGCAGCCAGTCGGGCATCCTTCGCAGCGGCAGACCGCCGGCCGCCAGCCGCGTGTTCGCGATGAAGCCCTTGACCGGACCCGCCCGCTTGCCGCGCGAGTCCACCGGCGCCAGCGCGATCCGGTCGCCGAGGGCCGCCAGCATCTCGGCCCCGCGGTCGTTGCGCACGATCAGCCACTGATCGCCCATCCCGGCCATGTAGCCCACGGTGATGTCCGCCAGCCGGTTGGTATAGTCGACGCAGGTCCGGCAGGTCAGCGGAAAGAAATCGCCCGGCAGGTCTGACAGCGGCAGTTGCAGGAACGGGATCAGACGGCGGTTGCCATCGGCAAAGCGCAATTCGACATGATAATCCGCGCGGAATTCCAGATAGGTGACCGTCTCTGGCGCATCGGTCAGACGCGCGAGGAAGCCGTGGAAGTTGGCAGTCGTCGTGTTGTCGGAACAGGGCGTTCCGATGACATAGATCCGCTCGAACCCCAGATCGGCCTCGAGCTTGCGCAGGGCGTAGATCTGGCAGGGAATGCCGATGACGGCGATGCGCCGGTGTCCCGCCGCGGCTGCCGGTTCGAGCAGCGCCAGCAAGGGGGCGTAGCCCATCCGCATGCCGCGCGCGTGCTGCATCTGGTCGGGCGTGGTCAGGATCGCAGGGCGGGGCGCCCAGGAATCCGTTGCATCCGGCACCATGGCCAGCACCGCGTCGACGACGCCCCGGCGCAGCAGATCGGCGGCCAGACCGGTCGTGATCCCGGTCCACTGGGCGCCTGCGGCGGGGGGCGTCATGCGCGCGCGGTACATGGCCTGATAGACGCCAAAGAAGCCCTCGTCGTCCGTCTGGCCAGCAGCGCGCCCGTGAACCCGTGCCTCGGTTCCGGGGTAGTCCGGCTTGATGAACTGGCAGGCCTGCCCACAGGCCGCCGGGTTGGTCATCCGGCTGACACCGCAATCGGTGCAAAGCCCGCGGGGGGCGGCGTCGGCGAAGCGGGGCAGGGTGGGCGCATCGGTCATGATCGCGACCTTACCGGGTCGCGTGGCACTGTCCAGTTCAGTTGACATACCCGCCCACCGCGGCCCCCCTTCTTCTGGTCAAAAATACTTCGGGGTCCGGGGCGGCGCCCCGGCAACCGCGCCACCTCTTGCACCCTCCGCACCCCCATGCCACCACATCGCAAGAGGAGCTTTCGCACATGACCAAAGGCCTGATCGTCCTCGCCCTGTCCTACGCCCTGTCGCAATTCTACCGCGCGTTCCTACCGGTGCTGTCTCCGGTGCTGAAGGCGGACCTCGGTGCGACGCCGGAAAACCTCGCCACCGCCTCCAGCGTCTGGTTTCTGGTCTTCGCCGCCATGCAGATCCCGGTGGGTGCCGCGCTGGACCGGTTCGGGCCGCGCTGGACGGCGGCGAGCCTTTTTGCCGTGGGCGGCGGTGGCGGCGCGCTGGCCTTCGCGCTGGCGCAGTCGCCGGTGCATATTACATGGGCGATGGTGCTGCTTGGCGTAGGCTGCTCTCCGGTCTTGATGGCCAGCTACTACATCTTTGCACGGCAGTATTCGGCGTCGATGTTCGCCACGCTGGCGACGGCGATGATCGGCCTGGGCAGCCTTGGCAACATCGCGGGCGCCTCGCCGCTGGCGTGGAGCGTTGCGGCCTTTGGCTGGCGACCCAGTGTACTTGCGCTGGCGGCCCTGTCGCTCGCCGTCGCACTGGCGATTGCAGTGCTGGTGCGCGATCCGGAGCGTTTGCCCGTGACGACGCGCGGGTCGGTCATCGACCTGCTGCGCATCCCGGCGCTCTGGCCGATCTTCGCGATGATGTTCGTGAACTACGCGCCCGCGGCGGGGATCCGGGGCCTGTGGGCCGGACCCTTCGCCGCAGAGGTGTACGGCGCCGATACCCTGACCATCGGCCGCGTCACGCTGGTCATGGGACTTGCGATGATCGTCGGCAACTTTGCCTACGGCCCGATGGACCGGCTGTTCGGCACCCGCAAGTGGGTCGTGATCGTGGGCAATACCGCGGCCTTGGCCGCGCTAGTCCTGCTGGCGTTGCAGCCTGCAGCGGGCCTTGTCCGCAGCACGGCGCTGCTGGCGGTGCTTGGCGCGGGGGCCGCGGCCTACGGTTTGATCATCGCCCATGCGCGGGCGTTCTTTCCGCCGCATCTGACGGGGCGGGGGGTCACGCTGATGAACCTCTTCGGGGTGGGCGGTGTCGGCGTCATGCAATACGCCACCGGGCCGATCTATCGCGCCGGTGCCACGCCAACGCAGTCCTTTACCCTGCTGTTCACGGCCTTCGCGGCGCTGCTGGCGGCGGGCCTGCTGATCTACCTCTTCGCGCGGGACCGCACGGACTGACCCCCTTTCCCTTTGGGCAGATGGGGCGTAAGACCCTGCGGTCTCAACAAGGAGCCTGACAGATGGGTTACAGAATCGTCGTCGTCGGCGCCACGGGCAACGTGGGCCACGAAATGCTGAACATTCTGGCGGAACGCGAGTTTCCGGTGGATGAGATTGCCGCACTCGCCAGCCGCAAGTCGCTGGGGACCGAAGTCAGCTTTGGCGACCGCACCCTGAAGACCACCGATCTGGACACCTTCGATTTCACCGGCTGGGACATGGCGCTGTTCGCCGTAGGCTCTGACGCGACCAAGAAATACGCCCCCAAGGCCGCCGCCGCCGGCTGCGTCGTGATCGACAACTCGTCGCTTTATCGCTACGACGCCGACGTCCCGCTGATCGTGCCCGAGGTCAACCCGCAGGACGTCCACGGCTACGCCAAGAAGAACATCATCGCGAACCCGAACTGTTCGACCGCTCAAATGGTCGTGGCGCTGAAGCCGCTGCACGACCGCGCCACGATCAAGCGCGTCGTCGTCAGCACCTACCAGTCCGTGTCCGGTGCGGGCAAGGAAGGCATGGACGAGCTGTGGGACCAGACGAAATCCATCTACAACCCGACGGATTCCAAGCCACCCACGAAGTTCACCAAGCAGATCGCCTTCAACGTGATCCCGCATATCGACGTGTTCCTCGATAGCGGCGAGACCAAGGAAGAATGGAAGATGGTCGCCGAGACCAAGAAGATCCTCGATCCCAAGATCAAGGTCACGGCCACCTGCGTCCGCGTGCCGGTCTTCGTCGGTCATTCGGAGTCGATCAACATCGAGTTCGAGAACCCGCTGGACGCCGACGAGGCGCGCGACATCCTGCGCGAATCCCCCGGCATCATGGTGATCGACAAGCGCGAGGACGGCGGCTACGTCACGCCGATCGAATGCGTCGGCGATTATGCGACCTTCATCAGCCGTATCCGCGACGACAGTACGGTCGAGAACGGCATCAACCTGTGGTGCGTGTCCGACAACCTGCGCAAGGGCGCTGCCCTGAACGCCGTGCAGATCGCCGAACTGCTGGGCCGCGAAGTGCTCAAGAAGGGCTGATGAGCCCTCTGGGCCGGTCGCGGCATCCTTGCTGCGACCGGCGTCTGATGATCATCCGTGACTGCTGCGCTGAGGTGATTGAAAACCGGAGCTATGGACGGCGCTTGCCGCAGGTCGGCGTGTGTGACGATCCAGAGACCCAGCACGTCAAAGTCCGGCAGCACGTGGATCAGGTCGGGGCTGCAGCTTGCCGGCCGTACATGACACACGCCGACGCCGATGCGTCGCGCCGACTGCTGTGGCGCAATGCAGACGCCGTGGTTTGCAGATCAAGCAAAGAGCTCGCCCGAAGCTGCCTCTGCTGCGGATCTCGATCAAAGCCGATCAGCATGCCTGAAGCGATGACCTCGGTCATGTCGCGGGCAGGTCTTGGCGGTCGACCCAGAATTGACGGCCAGCTATGCCCTTGGCGCGCGATGGGGGGCGTGATCTACAACATCGGTCCGGTCTACACCGTCCCGGCTTTAATCCTTGCCGTCGGCGTCGCCACAGGCATCCCCCGGATTGTCGTCCTTGCCATCGTTTCGTTTGCCCAATCGGGTTCGACCAAACGGTGGGTTTCGGGTTGAAACGGCGGATCGGCTTCGGGACGACGACCTTGGCAGGACGCGACGGCGCGCCAATCGGCTTCTGACGGGGGGCCGCGGCACCCCTGTCGCAGACGGAAACCCGGTCGCGATGCAGCGACCTGAAACTTTTTTGTGTCGGGCACCGTACTTTAGTTTGTGTGGGGGCGCACAATGAGAAGGTCACTGCCATGACGTTTGCCATTCGCATCATCCGCTCCGCACTCGGGACCAGATCGGAGACCGCGCGCCTGACGCCGAACTCCAGCAGTCCCGTCACGCGCTCCGAAATGATGGCGCTTTTCGGTGATATCCTCGACACGCGCGGTCATTGATCGCACCGTCCGACAGCGCGATCCTGCGACCCGCGTCGACCGGGTATGCCATGACCGGTGCCGTCAAGCCGGAGAAAATCCCCCTGACAGCCCGCATTCCCTTGCAAACCGGCGGCTCAATGATTGAAACTGGCTGCGACGGCCCTCGGGCCTTCGATATTTCTGGGAGGAAAACCATGATCAATCTGAAATCCGCATTGCGGGGCTGCGCGGTTGCGTCCGCACTTGTCGCCGCGCCCTTCGCCGCATCGGCGCAGGAGTTCATCAATGTACTGACCGGTGGCACATCGGGCGTCTATTATCCGCTGGGTGCCGGTCTGGCCAATATCTACGGCGAAAAGATCGAGGGCGTCCGTACGCAGGTCCAGTCCACCAAGGCCAGCGTCGAGAACCTGAACCTGCTGCAGGACGGGCGTGGAGAGTTGGGCTTTGCACTGGGCGATGCGGTCGCCGCCGCCTGGGAAGGCAACGCCGACGCCGGTTTTCCGCAGAAGCTGGACAAGCTGCGCGGCATCGCCGCGATCTATCCGAACTACATCCAGATCGTGGCCAGCGCCGATAGCGGCATCGCCGATTTCGAGAGCCTGAAGGGCAAGAGCCTGTCGGTCGGCGCGCCTGCATCCGGCACGGAACTGAACGCCCGCGCGATCTTTGGCGCCATGAGCATGAGCTACGAGGATCTGGGCAAGGTCGAATACCTGCCCTTCGCGGAATCCGTTGAGCTGATCAAGAACCGCCAGCTGGATGCCACGCTGCAATCCGCAGGCCTTGGTGTCGCCTCGATCCGTGACCTTGCGTCGTCGCAGCCGATCACCGTGGTCGCTGTCCCGGCTTCGGTCGCGGAAACGCTGGGCGCGCCCTACATCGCCGCCACGATCCCCGCCGGCACCTATGACGGCCAGACCGAGGATGTGCCGACCGTCGCCGTGTCGAACTTCCTCGTCACCAGTGACGCGGTCAGCGACGAGATCGCATACCAGATGACCAAGCAGCTGTTCGAGAACCTGGACACGCTGGTGGCATCGCATCAGGCGGCCAGCCAGATCGACATCGCCAACGCGCTGGAAGGCATGCCGATCCCGCTGCACCCGGGCGCAGAGCGGTATTACCGCGAGCAAGGCATCATCAAGTAAGCACCTGACGGGTGCCAGAGGGGCGTGCCGTCGCGGCGCGCCCCGTTGCCGTTTCATTTCCTGACGAAAGCTGCGCGCATGTCCGATACGCTTACTCCGCCAGAGCCGCAGGAGGGCCACGAGGTCAACTTTGGCGATGACGCCATGGGCCGACTGCTGTTCTGGATTGCGGTTGCTTTCTCGGTCTTTCAGATCGTCACCGCCGCCCATATCGTCGACATGGCCAGCCAGATCACACGTGCGGTCCATGTCGGATTTCTGACACTTCTGGCCTTTCCCTTAGTGGCATACGGGCGAAACCTGTCGGTTTCGTTCAAGGCATTGGCGTGGGCGTTCGCGCTCGCTGGGGTCGCCGTGGCACTTTATCAATGGTGGGAATACCAGCCGCTGATCATGCGCGCAGGGCGACCGCTGACGCAGGACATCGTCGTCGGGGTCATCGCCCTGATTGTCGTGTTTGCCGCGGCCTGGACGATGATGGGCTTTGCCCTGCCGCTGATCGCGGGCATGTTCCTTGGCTACTGTCTGTTCGGGGAATACCTGCCGTCGCCGCTGAACCATCGCGGCTACAGCTTCAGCCAGGTCATCGACCACATGGCCTTCGGGACCGAAGGCATTTACGGTATTCCGACATACGTATCAAGCACTTATATCTTCCTCTTCATCCTGTTCGGGTCGTTTCTGGAACGCGCGGGCATGATCCGGCTGTTCACCGACGTCGCGATGGGCCTTTTCGGCCACCGGCAGGGGGGCGCTGCCAAGGTCGCCGTCGTGTCGTCGGGCCTGATGGGCACGATCTCGGGCTCTGGGGTGGCGAACGTCGTGACGACGGGGCAGTTCACCATCCCGCTGATGAAGAAGTTCGGCTATCGCCCCGCCTTTGCCGGCGGGGTCGAGGCGACGGCATCGATGGGTGGGCAGATCATGCCGCCGGTGATGGGGGCCGTCGCCTTCATCATGGCCGAAACGCTGGACGTGCCTTACGTCGAGGTTGTGAAGGCTGCACTGATCCCGGCGATCCTCTACTTCGCCTCGGCCTTCTGGATGGTGCATCTGGAGGCGGGGCGCTACGGCCTGCGCGGCCTGAACCGGGACGAACTGCCGTCAGCGCGCAAGGCAATCAAGGAAAACTGGATGCTGCTGGTCCCACTGGGGGTGCTGGTCTACCTCCTGTTCGGGGGATACACGCCGCTGTTTGCGGGCACCATTGGGCTGGGGCTGACGGTCTTGCTGATCCTTGGCGGGTCTGCGGTCCTGAATCTGGCCCCGGGTGTTATGCGCATCATCTTCTGGCTGTGCCTCGGCCTTGTTGCCGCCGGTTTCCTGCAATTTGGCATCAACGTCCTGATCGCGGCACTGGTGGCGCTGATCGTCTGGTGCGCTCTGACCAGGGGCGGGCGAGAGACGCTGATCCTGTGCCGGGATTCGCTGGCAGAGGGTGCCAAGACAGCGCTGCCCGTCGGTGTGGCCTGCGCGCTGGTCGGCATCATCATCGGGACCATGACCCTGACGGGCGCGGCCAATACGTTTGGCCAGTTCATCGTGGCCGTGGGCCAGAACAGCCTGCTGCTGAGCCTGATCCTGACGATGTTCACCTGCATCCTTCTGGGTATGGGGATCCCGACGATCCCCAACTACATCATCACGTCCTCCATCGCCGGTCCCGCGCTGCTGGCGCTGGGGGTGCCGCTGATCGTCAGCCACATGTTCGTCTTCTACTTCGGCATCCTCGCGGATCTGACGCCACCCGTGGCGCTGGCCTGCTTTGCCGCAGCGCCCATCGCCAAGGAAAGCGGGCTGAAGATCAGCATTGAGGCGATCAAGGTCGCCGCCGCCGGCTTCGTCATTCCGTTCATGGCGGTCTACACGCCCGCCCTGATGCTGCAGGCGGGCGGACCCCTGGCCGAGGCGATCGGGTATTGGCCCGCCGTCGCCTATATCGTCTTCAAGACGGTGCTGTGCATCGGCATGTGGGGCGCCGCGGTCATCGGCTGGCTGGGCCGCCCGCTGGGCTGGCCGCTGCGGATACTCGCCGTCGTGGCAGCCGCCACCCTGATCGCGGCGCTGCCCCTGACGGACGAGATCGGTTTCGCATTGGTGGCGCTTTTCGTCGGTCTGGTCGTCCTGGAACGCCGCAGGGCGCTGGCATGAGCACCTGTCTGGCGGTCGGGGCAGCGGTGCTGCACCTGACCGCCGGAACATTTACGCTCCACTGGACCCATTCCATCGAACACGTCGCGTGGGAGGAGGACTGGACGGTGTTGCCAGACGCCTTGCGGCTGGACCAATCCCGGATCAAGGGGTCTGGCGCCGGGATGGAACCCGGACAGGATGCCGTTCTGCAAGGGGACTGGTGGGTTTCACCCGGGCATCTGACGGTGCCTGCGCTGACACTTGCCGCATCGGGTGCCACGGGGCAGGGGTGGACGTTCTGTGCCGACGGCGCCTGCCGCACCTTGGGTGCGGACGCGGGACCTCCGATCAGCATCGCGCCCTGTCCGTCCTGACGACAGGCAGGGCAGCGTGCGGCGGTCAGGCGTCCGTCTTCGGCTTGCCGGCCCCGGTCAGCTTGGCGATCACGACGAAGAACAGCGGCACGAACAGCACACCGATGATCGTCGCGGTCAGGGTGCCGCCCAGCACGCCGGCACCGATGGCCGTCCGTCCGCCCGAACCTGCGCCGGTCGACAGCACAAGCGGCACGACACCGAGGGAGAACGCCATAGACGTCATGATGATCGGGCGAAAGCGCTGGCGCGCCGCCTCGATCGCCGAGTCGATGACCGACGCGCCGGCCTCCATCTGTTCGCGCGCGAATTCGACGATCAGGATAGCGTTCTTGCCGGTCAGGCCGATGACCGTCAGCAGGCCGACCTGAAAGAACACGCCGTTTTCGAACCCGCCGATCCAGGCGGCCAGCAGCGTGCCCAGCACACCGATCGGCATGGCGAGCATGACGGCAAAGGGGATCGACCAGCTTTCGTAAAGCGCCGCAAGGGCGAGGAACACCGCCGCGAGCGACAGGGCGTAGAGGAGGGGCGCCTGATTGCCGCTTTGCTGTTCTTCGAGTGACAGACCTGTCCATGCGGCACCAAAGCCGGGAGGCAACTCGCCCACCAGCCGCTCTACTTCCGCAATCGCTTCGCCGGTGCTGACGCCGGGCGCGGGCGTGCCCTGGATCTGCATGGCGGGGATGCCGTTGTAGCGGTTCACGCCCTGCGGGCCAAAGACCCATGAGGCGGTCGAGAAGTTGGAAAACGGCACCAGCCCGCCGCTGTCGTTGCGCACCCGCCACTTGTCCAGATCCGACGGCGTCGCGCGCGATTCCGCCTCGCCCTGCACATAGACGCGCTTGATCCGATCCCGGTCGATGAAGTCGTTGACGTAACGCCCGGCCCATGCCGTTGTCAGCAGTGTGCCGACGTCGGTCGCGGACACGCCCATGGCGCCGGCCTTGCGCCAGTCGATGTCGAGGTTGAACTGGGCCGCATCCTCCAGCCCGTTCGGGCGGGCAGAGGCGATCAGCGGGCTTTGCGCCGCGAGGCCAAGGAACTGGTTGCGGGCGGCCAGAAGCTCTTCGTGGGTCTGACCCGCGCGGGCTTCGAGGTACATGTCAAAGCCGGAGGCGTTGCCGAGTTCGATGACCGAGGGCGGCACGATGGGGAACACCTGCGCGTCCTGAATCTGGCTAAGTGCACCGAAGGCACGCCCCGCAAGCGCCTGCACGGTCTGGTCAGGCGCAGTGCGCTCCTCCCAATCCTTGAGCCGGACGAAGGCGAGCGCCTGGTTTTGGCCCCGACCGCCAAAGCTGAAACCGACGACGCCGAAGGTCGATTCAACGATGTCGGATTCCTTGTCGATGAAGTAATCTTCGACCTGCTTGAGCACGTCGAGGGTACGTTCTGCGGTGGCACCGGTCGGGGTCTGGATCAGGGTAAAGAGGATGCCTTGGTCTTCTTCCGGCAGGAAGCCGCCCGGCGTGCGCAGGAACAGAAAGACCGTCGCCGCGATGATCACGACGTAGACGAGACCCACCCGGAACGGACGGCGCACGATCCAGCCGATGCTGGCTGCGTAGCCTGACAGCGTCTTGCCGAACCCTGCGTTGAACCAGCCGAAGGGGCCGCGGCGTTTACCTTCCTTCTTGGGCTTGAGCATCGTGGCGCACAGGGCAGGGGTCAGTGTCAGCGCCATCACGACCGACAGCACCATGGCCGAGACGATGGTGATCGAGAATTGCTTGTAGATGACGCCGGTCGATCCGGGGAAGAAGGCCATCGGGATGAACACGGCCGTCAGCACCACCGCGATACCGATCAGTGCGCCGGTGATCTCGTCCATGGATTTGCGCGTCGCCTCTAGTGGCGTGGCACCTTCCTGTTCCATGATGCGTTCGACGTTTTCCACGACGACGATGGCGTCATCGACCAGCAGACCGATCGCCAGCACCATCGCGAGCATCGTCAGCGAGTTGATCGAAAAGCCGAAAGCCGCGAGGATGCCGAAGGTACCCAGCAGCACGACCGGCACCACCAGCGTCGGGATGATCGTCGCGCGGAAGTTCTGCAGGAACAGCAGCATGACGAGAAACACCAGCACGACGGCCTCGACCAGTGTCTTGACCACTTCTTCGATCGAGATCAGCACGAAGGGGGTCGTGTCGTAGGGGACGACGTAGGTCACGCCTGCGGGGAAGAAGTCCGACAACTCCTCCAGCCGGGCCTTGACCGCGTCGGCGGCATCCAGCGCGTTGGCGCCCGGTGCGAGGGAAATCGCCATGCCGGTGGAGTTGGAGCGGTTGTAGCGCGAGATGGTGGAGTAGTTCTCGGCCCCGATCTCGACCCTTGCCACGTCGTTCAGCAGCACGAGGCCGCCGTCGGTTTCGGCGCGGATGACGACCTGCTCGAAATCCTCTGGCGTGCGCAGCAGGGACTGGGCGGTGATCGTGGCGTTCAATTGCTGGCCGTCGACGGTCGGCCTGCTGCCAAAGGCGCCGGCGGAAATCTGGGCGTTTTCTTCGGCCACCGCGTTCACGACGTCGGTCGGGGTCAGGTTGAAGGCCGCGAGCTTCGCCGGGTCCAGCCAGATCCGCATGGCATATTGCGCGCCGAAGACCTGAACGGAGCCGACGCCGTCGACGCGGCTGATGTCATTGACGACGTTGGTGGCCAGATAGTCCGACAGGTCGGTCGCGTTGTAGCTGCCATCCTCGGAAATCAGCGCCACGACCATGAGGAAGCCCGAAGATGACTTTTGCACCGTAACGCCCTGGCGTTGCACGACTTCCGGCAGCAGGGCTGTGGCCTGCGACAGCTTGTTCTGGACCTGCACCTGCGCGATGTCGGGGTCGATGCCTGTCTCGAACGTCAGGGTGATGCTGGCGCCGCCGGAGGACGACGAACTGGACGAGAAGTAACGCAACCCGTCAAGGCCGGTCATCTGCTGTTCGATCACCTGTGTCACGGTGTTGGCGACGGTATCCGCCGAGGCGCCGGGGTAGGAGGCGTTGATCGAGACCGAGGGCGAGGCGATCTGCGGATACTGCGAGATCGGCAGCGACAGGATCGAAAGCACGCCGAGGCCCGAAATGAACAGCGCAATGACCCAGGCAAAGATCGGTCGGTCGATGAAGAAACGGGCCATGAAAGCTCTTTCGAAACAAATGTATCCGGAACGACGTGGCCGGCAGACGTGTGAAGTGGGGGGCCGATATGCCGGCGCCCCGTCGCGGGATTGGATCAGTCGGCGGCGGGTGCGTCGCCGGTGGCGGCCTCTGGGGCAGCGGGGGGCACCGTTTACGGCAGGCGCGTCGCCCGCCGGTGCGGCACCGCGTTCCTGCGGCGTCACCGTGGCCCCGGCAGAAGTCTTTTGCAGGCCCGCCACGATCACGCGGTCACCGGCGGCGAGACCTTCATCGACGATCCAGTCGGCGCCGCTGTCAGTCACGATGTTCAGCGTCTTTGACACGACCACATTGTCGGGGCCGACGACCAGCACCGACGCGGTGCCGCGCTGGTCACGGGTGACGGCCTCTTGCGGCACGATGAAGACGTTGTCGATCGTGCGCGTCGGCAGTTCGACCTGCACGTACATGCCCGGCAGCAGTAGCTTGTCGGGGTTGGCGAACTGCATCCGCAGCACGACGACGCCGGTCTGTTCGTCCACGCTTGGTTCTGCCGCAGTCAGGCTGCCGGTCTGGTCGAAGGTGCTGCCGTCGGCCAGTGTCAGCTTGACGGTCGGATCGCGGTCCATCGCGTCCTGACCCATGGTGTTGCGCCGGAATTCCAGCAGGGCGGCGGCGGATTGGGTCACGTCGACGTTCACCGGGTCGATATTGCGGATCACGGCGAGCGGGGCGGCCTGACTGGCGGTCACCAGTGCGCCGGGGCTGGTCTGGGAAATCCCGATCTCGCCGGACAGGCGGGCGCGGATCGTGGTGCGGTCACGCTCGATCTGGGCGGCGTCACGCTGGGCCTGGGCGGCCTGCAGATTGGCCTCTGCACTGGCGCGGGCGGCGTCAGCCTCGTCCTTGGTGGCGGTGCTGGCGACGTTGCGAGAGGCGAGTTCGTCAACGCGGGCCGCGGATTTCAGGGCGGCGTTCAGTTGCGCCTGCGCCTGCGCCACGGCGGCATCGGCCTGATTGACCGCCGCATCATAGCTGGCCGGGTCGATCTGGTAGAGCGGATCGCCTTCTGCCACCGGGGCGCCTTCGACGAACATCTCTTCGGTGATGATCCCGGCCACCTGCGGTCGCACCTCTGCCATGGCAGAGGCCGCGACGCGGCCCGGAAGGGTGGTGGTCAGCGTGGTGGATTGCGGCTTCAGCGTCACGACGGTCACGGCGGCGGGCGGGCGGTCGCCCTGACCCTGCTGCGCCGCAAGGGGGGCGGCCACGCCCGTCAGGGTTGCCGCCGCCAGGACAAGAAAGCTGCGGACAAGACGTTTTGACATGACGGAAAACCTTACTCAAATGGGGTGGCGGCTGACCAAGATTAAGTCGGCCCGGCACAAAGGCAACCGCACCGGGCGTCGGGAAATGTCCGGACGGCGCATTGCCATGCTCTGTGCCTTGAAAACGTGCGGGGTGCCACCGCGCACCGCGCACATGGCATGTGCATTCCTACGCGGGCCGCTGTCTGCACGGCCTCATTCGTATGATACCGACGCCTGATGCGTCAGGGTGCCGCAGGCGGCGACACTGTGCCGCGGCCCCTTTTTGGCTCTGTGGTCAGCCCAGACGGCGTAACAGGTCCAAAGACGGCTCTCCGGTCGCGGGCAGGCCGTTCTGCTGCTGGTAGGCCGCGATTGCGGCGCGGGACTTGCCGCCCAGCACGCCGTCGGTGCCGCCGGTATCGAACCCTGCGGCGGTCAGGCGGACTTGCAACTGTTCGCGCTGGTCGGCGGTCATGCCGTAACGGTCGGGGGGGAAACTGCCGCGGATCGGACCGGCCCCGGCAATCCGGTCGGCCAGATGCCCGACCCCGATCGCGTAGCTGTCAGAGTTGTTGTAGCGCTTGATCGCGTTGAAGTTCGGCCCGACCACGAAGACGGGTCCGCCGGGCTGCGGCTGGATGCGGCGGGTGCCGAAGGCAGCACCGGGCGCGCCGTCCTCGCCGCCCCAGGCCTGACCCTTTTTCCACCCCGACCGAGCGAGGTAGGAGGCCGTGCTGGCCAGCGCATCGGTCGGATCGTCCGCCCAGATGTCGCGCCGCCCGTCGCCGGTAAAATCGACGGCATAGCCGAGGTAGGATGTGGGGATGAACTGGGTGTGCCCCATGGCGCCCGCCCAGCTGCCGGTCATGCGGTCCGGCGTGGTGTCGCCGTTCTGCAGGATGCGCAGGGCGGCGATCAGCTGATCCTCGAAGAAGGCGCCGCGCCGACCTTCGTAGCCCAGGGTCGAGAGGGCCGAGACGACGGAGACATTGCCCCTGCGTTCGCCATACATGCTTTCCAGACCCCAGACAGCTGTGACGACGTTGGCCTCCACGCCGTAGCGGGCCTCGATCTGCGCCAGCACGTCGCGGTAGCGGGCAAAATTGGCGCGACCCTTGCTGACCCGCTCGTCAGAGGCGGCGATGGCGAGATATTCCTCCAGCGTGCGGCTGAATTCGGTCTGGTTGCGGTCCTTTTCGATCACCTCTGGCAGGAATCCCGCGCGGGCAAAGGATGACGAGAGCGTGGCCTGAGAAATGCCTTGCCCCGCCGCCCTCCCCTTGAAGGCTGCGACCCAGGCATCCCAGCCGGCGTCTGGGACGGCCACCATAACCGGATCCGGCGCCCGCGGGCCGGCGTTGGTCAAAGCCAAGCCCGTGGTGCGGCCCCCGCAGGCCGCAAGAAAGGCCATCGCGGCCCCGAGTGAGAATGTCCGTCTTGTCGCCTGCATGCCGCCGATCCGCTTTTATGATTTTTGTGTCGCGGATACCCTATCGAAACCCTCTGTGGCCGCAAGCTGCCGGGGTTGGGACCGGCGGATTGTCACAACCCATGGGGGGCTACTGGACCTGCCGCTTTTCCAGCTTGCGGGCCAGTGTCCGGCGGTGCATCCCCAGTCGCCGCGCGGTTTCCGAGATGTTGAAATCCGTATCCACCAGCGTCTGGTGGATGGTTTCCCATTCCAAGGTCTTGATCGTCGTGGGCCGGTGCGACGGCTGCACCTCTGCGTCGCCTGCAACGCGGTCAAAGGCGGCAAGTATATCGTCGGTATTCGACGGCTTCGTCAGGTAGTTGCAGGCGCCCAGCTTGATCGCCTCGACGGCGGTGGCGATGCTGGCAAATCCGGTCAGCACGACGATCCGCATGTCCGGCGCGTGGTTGTGCAGGACATCGACACAGACGAGACCGGATTCACCCGAGAGTTTCAGATCGACGACGGCGTGGCTGGGACTGTCCGCTGTCAGATAGTCCCGCAGCGCGTCTGCAGAGGCGACGCGGTCCACCGTGAAGCCGCGCCGCCCGAGCGAGCGCTGCAGGGTCAGGGCAAGGTCGTCGTCATCCTCGACGATCAGAATCCGTGCGTCTGGGGTCATCGGCTGCACCTTTCGCCATGGCCAGTCGGGCCAGCGGCAGTCTAATCGTCACACAGGCGCCACCCGCCGGATGGTTCGCCGCTTTCACCTCTCCACCAAGTTTATGTATCGCGTTCACGACCAGAAACAAGCCGACGCCCTTGGCGGCGCCGGGCTTGGTGGAATTGTAGGGTTTTCCAAACTTCTCAAGGACTTCAGTATCGAAGCCGGGGCCGCGGTCGTCGATCCGCAGGACCAGCGCGTCGTCCTGCCGCATCGCGGTCAGGTAGATGCGGGTGGGTGACGCTTCCAGCGCGTTGTCCAGCACGGCAGTGACCAGTTGCTTGATCGACGGGTCGGTCAGGATCGGCACATCGTCCGCGACGCGGTTGTAGAACCGCAGGGCATCGGTCTGGCGGCTTTCGGTCCACTCCTCGACCAGATCGTCGAGGAAGGCGTTCACGCTGGACGGACCAGGGGCGATGCCGCGCGTCTCGCCGGAGGATCGCAGGATCTCGCCCACGATGCCCTTGCAGCGGTCCACGGCCTTTTGCATCTGGGCCACGTCGTGCTGCAGGTCGGCGTCGTCGCGGGTGGCGGTCAGGGTGCGCCAGTCGCTGAGGATCACCGAAATCAGCGCCAGCGGCGTGCCGAGTTCGTGCGCCGCACCCGAGGCAAGCAGGCCCATGCGGACGATGTGGTCTTCCTCTGCCGCCTGCTGGCGCATGTCGGCCAGCCGCGCGTCGCGGTCGCGCAGGTTGCGGTTGATGCGGGTGACGAAGGCCGCGATCAACACGGCGTCGATCACCAGCGCCACCAGCATGCCGATCAGATAGACGCCGAAGATCGTCTCGTCGTCTGGTAGTTGCAGCGGCAAGAAGATGATCGTCAGTGCGCCCGCCAGCAGCGCCGTCAGGCCGATGAAGATCCAGCAGTCGCGCGGGCGCAGCAGGACTGCCGCAAGAGTGATCTGCAACAGGTAAAGTGCCGTGAACGGATTGGTGGCGCCGCCCGACAGGCCCAACTGGACGGTCAGCAGGATCGCGTCGATCATCAGGGACCATGCGGCGCCAGGGACGCGTCCCCGCCGCAGGGCTGCAAGGCTGACGAGGTTTAGCACCAGCAGGGCCGCAAGCGTCGCGGCCATCCACTCCAGCGGCAGATCCACCTTCAGGACGAGGGCGACAAACGCGATGGTGGCCACCTGTCCGCCCATGGCGATCCAGCGCAGCTGGATCAGCAGGTGCTGGTTCCGCAGATCGGCCTCGACCGCGCGCGCCGTGGGAGGGGTGGTTTTCACGGCCGCGCAAGTCCGTGTGCGCGGTCCTGCCGGACCAGAATGACCAGTCCGGCGATGGTGCCAAGAGCGAGGGCGAACCACGTCAAGGCGTAGGACAGGTGGCTGTTGCGGAAGGCGACGACGGTCAGGCCGCCGACCGGCAGGCCGCCGGGGTTCGGCGTGGCGTCCGCATCGATGAAGGCGGGGGCGAGGGCGAGGCCTGTCCGGTCCGCAATGGCCGCGACATCGCGGGAATACCAGCGCCCCTCGTCTGGCGCGTTGGCGCGCAGGAATGCGCCGTCCGGCTCTGTCATCCGCATGAGGCCGGTGACGGTCACCGTTCCGTCGATCTGCCCGGCTGCGCGGGTCCCCGGGTCTCGCCGGTCGGCGGGAACAAAGCCACGGTTGATCAGCCATGTCCCGTCCGGGGTGACCAGCGGCGTCATCACCCAGAACCCGCCGCCCAATTCCGTGACCGCCTGCACCAGCACCTCTGCGTCGTGGCGGAACTGTCCCGTGACCGTAACCTTGCGGTAGCGGTCGTCGGTCTGGTTGATCTGCGGCCAGGCCGCGGGCGCGGGGGCGGGAGCAGCCGGGGCCGCCAGACGCGCATCGACCGTGGCGATCAGGTCGCGCTTCCAGGCCAGACGCTCGACCTGCCAGACGCCCAAGGCGCAGAACAGGGCCACCAGCAGCACCCCCAGCCCCATGATCAGCCAGAAGCCTGTCCGCGACCGGCGGGTCCGGGGGGTGACATCGGGGGGCAGCGACATGGCCTGCGCCTTACATGTCCGGCTGCATCGGCATCATGTTGGCGTTCAGGTGGTACATGACCCAGACCGACCCGGACAGCATGATGACCAGAATGATCAGCGTGAAGATCAACGAGATCATCGACCAGCCGCTTTCCGTCCCCGGCTTCATGTGCAGGAAGTAGTACATGTGCACGACGATCTGCACCATGGCCGTGGCCAGCACGATGAACACGGTCAGATCGCGGCTGGGCAGGCCCCCGGTCATCACCACGTAAAAGGGAATGACCGTCAGGATCACGGCCAGCAAAAAGCCTGTGACATAGGATTTGAACGTGCCGTGGTCATCGTGACCGTGATCGGCGTGGGTGTCATGGCTGCTCATCAGATCAGTCCCATCAGATAGACGAAGGTGAAGACGCCGATCCAGATGACGTCCAGAAAGTGCCAGAACAGGCTGAGGCACATCAGGCGGCGTTTGTTGAAATCGGTCAGGCCGAACCGGCCGACCTGTACCAGCAGGGTAATCATCCAGATGATCCCGAAGGTCACGTGCAACCCATGGGTGCCGACCAGCGCGAAGAAGGATGACAGGAAGGCAGAGCTTTGCGGCGTGGCGCCTTCGTGGATCAGGTGGCTGAACTCGTACAGCTCGATCCCGAGGAAGGCCGCGCCGAACAGGCCCGTCACGATCAGCCAGGCCACCATCGGCTTGACCCGGTTCCGGGCCATTTCCAGCATCGCAAAGCCGTAGGTGATCGACGACAGCAGCAGCATCGCGGTGTTCACGGCGACGAGGCTGAGGTCGAACAGCTCCCTTGGCCCCGGGCCGCCGGCAAAGTTGCGCCCCAGCACCGCGTAGACCGCAAAGAGCACTGCGAAGATCAGGCAGTCGCTCATCAGGTAGATCCAGAAGCCCAGCATGGTGCTGTGGCCGTCGGGGTGGTGCGGCTCTTCGGCGGCGTGAAAGTTGCGGACGTCGTCCGTCATGGTCGTGGTGCTCATGTCTCAGGCCCCGCTGGTCAGAAGCTGCGTGCGCGTGGCTTCGGTCTGGGCCACCGTCTTGGCCGGAATGTGGAAATCGCGGTTCGTGTTGAAGGTATGCGCGATCGCCACTGCGAGGATGCCGATGAAGGCTAGTGCCGCGAGCCACCAGATATACCAGATCAGACCAAACCCGCAGGCGACGGAGAGGGCCGCGATGATCACGCCCGTGCCGGTGTTGCGCGGCATGTGGATCGCCGCGAAATCGGCGGTGGGTCGTTCATAGCCATGGACCTTCATGTCATGCCAGGCGTCGATGTCGTGCACGACCGGCGTGAAGGCAAAGTTGTAGTCCGGCGGCGGCGAGGAGGTCGCCCATTCCAGCGTCCGGCCCTGCCACGGGTCGCCCGTCACGTCGCGGTTCTGGGCGCGGTCGCGGATCGACACGGCGATCTGGATCAGGAAGGCCGCGATGCCGATGGCGATCAGGGCGGCGCCGAAGGCTGCGATCACGAACCAGATCTGCAGGCTGGGATCATCGAAGACCCGTGTGCGGCGCGTGACGCCCATCAGGCCCAGCACGTAAAGCGGCGTGAATGCGAACCAGTAGCCTGCGACCCAGAACCAGAACGAGACCTTGCCCCAGAATTCGTTCAGCATGAAGCCGAAGGCCTTGGGGAACCAGTAATTCATCCCGGCGAAGGCGCCGAAGACCACGCCGCCGATGATCACGTTGTGAAAGTGTGCGATCAGGAACAGTGAGTTGTGCAGCACGAAGTCGGCAGGCGGCACCGCCAGCAAAACACCTGTCATGCCGCCCACCGTAAAGGTCAGCATGAAGGCGACTGTCCACATCATCGGCAGGTCGAACCGGATGCGGCCGTGGTACATCGTGAACAGCCAGTTGAAGAGCTTGGCGCCCGTCGGGATCGAGATGATCATCGTGGTGATCCCGAAGAACGAGTTCACGCTGGCCCCCGATCCCATGGTGAAGAAGTGGTGCAGCCACACGAGGTAGGACAAGATCGTGATCGTCACGGTCGCATAGACCATCGAGGTATAGCCGAACAGCCGCTTGCCCGAGAACGCCGAGGTGATCTCGGAGAAGATGCCGAACATCGGCAGGATCAGGATGTAGACCTCCGGGTGGCCCCAGATCCAGATCAGGTTCACGTACATCATCGGGTTGCCGCCCGCGTCATTCGTGAAGAAGTGGGTGCCAAGGTAGCGGTCCAGCGTCATCAGCGTCAGCACCGCCGTCAACACCGGGAAGGAGGCGACGATCAGCACGTTCGTGCACAGCGCCGTCCAGGTGAAGATCGGCATCTTCATCATGCTCATGCCCGGTGCGCGCATCTTGATGATCGTGACCAGCAGGTTGATGCCCGACAGCGTCGTGCCGACGCCCGCGATCTGCAGGCCCCAGATGTAATAGTCCATGCCGACGCTGGGGCTGCTCTCGATCCCCGACAGGGGCGGCATCGCCAGCCAGCCTGCGGTCGAGAATTCGCCCACGAAGAGCGACATCATGATGATGACGGCACCACCGGCGGTCATCCAGAAGGAAAAGTTGTTCAGGAACGGAAACGACACGTCGCGCGCACCGATCTGCAGTGGCACGATGTAGTTCATCAGGCCGGTGATGAAGGGCATCGCCACGAAGAAGATCATGATGACGCCGTGCGCGGTAAAGATCTGGTCGTAGTGATGGGCGTTCAGATAACCTTCCGACCCACCGAAGGCCATCGCCTGTTGCAGGCGCATCATGATCGCGTCGGAAAAGCCGCGCAGCAGCATGACGATGCCAAGGACCATGTACATGATCCCGATCTTCTTGTGATCGACGGATGTGAACCATTCGGTCCACAAATACCCCCACAGTTTGTAATAGGTCACGGCAGCAACCAGTGCGATCCCGCCCAGCATCACGACAATGAAGGTGCCGATCACGATCGGATCGTAGGGTAGCGAATCCCAGGACAGGCGTCCGAACAGGATGCTGGTTGCGGTGTCTTGCGCTGGCAAAGTCATGGTCAGTCCGTTCAGAGGTTATCTTGGGTAGCGGGGGTGTCGCCGAAGAAGGGCGTCAGGTCGCGTGACAATCCGTGGCCCCGCAAACGGTCGCTCGCGGGCGGCGCAGTGTCAGGGTCGATGGGCGTCGTCGCCGTATCCTCGGACGCGGTCGTGGGGGTGTCGCTGGTGTCGGCGGCGGGCTTCGTCTGGCCTTCCATCGTCATGCCGCCCATGTCGTGCCCGGCGCCGTGGTCCGTCGGTGCGGCGGCGGCGGTGCGCGCGTCCTGCATCATGATCTCGTCCATGCAGGCGGTGCCCGGTGTGACGCACATGTTGACGATGTCGTGGTAAAGCTCATCCGACACGCTGCCGAAATAGGCGGGGGGGACGTTTTCCGTGGGCTCTGTCAGCGTCAGGTATGTTGCCGCGTCCAGCGGTTCGGGGGCGGCCTGTACCTTGGCGATCCAGTCGTCAAAGGTCGCCTCGTCGGTGGCGTGCACCTTGAACCGCATCCCCGAAAACCCGGCACCCGAGTAGTTGGAGGAGAAGCCGTCATAGACGCCTTCGGCATTGATGACACCGTGCAGGGCCGTCTGCATGCCGGGCATGGCATAGATCATGCCGGCCATCGTCGGGATGTAGAAGGCGTTCATCACGCTGTCAGATGTCAGCTTGAAGGCCACGGGCCGATCCACGGGCATCGCGAGTTCGTTCACCGTGGCGATGCCGTATTGCGGATAGATGAACATCCATTTCCAGTCGAGCGCCACGACCTCCACCTCGAGCGGTGTGGTATCCGCACCGATCGCATTCCCGGCAGAGATGCGGTCGAGCGGGCGGTAGGGGTCTAGCAGGTGGGTACCGACCCATGTCAGGCCGCCAAGGCAGATGACGATCAGCAGGGGTGCTGCCCAGATGACCAGCTCCAGCCGTGTCGAATGGCTCCACTCCGGTTCATAGGTCGCGTCGGTGTTCGACGCACGGTAGCGGAATGCGAAAAACGCGATCAACAGCAGCACCGGCACGATGATCAGCAACATCAGATAGGTGGAGTGCACCAGAACGTCGCGTTGCCGGGCGGCCACGTCGCCCGCAGGTGCCAGGACGACCGGCTTGCAAGCCGCGACAAGGGCAATGGAAAGGGTCAATGCTGCAAGACGAAGCCGTTTCAAGGTATTTCCTGTCTGTTGGTCGGTGCGCGTCAGGCTAGCACAGTTTGCCGTCGCGGTGTATCTTGCCAGATAGGGGCCATGCTGCGGATGCGACATTGGACAATTTGTCCAATGCCCGGCACCGCGCAAATGGCGCAAGACAGCCACACTATCCGACCGACACGATCTGACCGAACGGAGCATCCGACCGATGACCAACAGCACATCCACCATTGCGGAACGCGACGCGCGCGCCCTGCACCACGCCGACGTGCCGCTGGAACCCGGCGAGATCTCGATCGGGGTGATCATCGGTCGCACCTCCGAATTTTTCGACTTCTTCGTTTTCGCCATCGCCTCGGTGCTGGTGTTCCCGGCGCTGATCTTTTCGTTCACCGATCCGTTGCACGGCACGGTCTATTCCTTCGGGATCTTTGCGCTGGCCTTCATCGCGCGGCCTTTCGGTACCGTCATCTTTACCCGCATCGACAAGAACTTCGGCCGCAGCGTCAAGCTGACGTCGGCGCTGTTCCTGCTGGGCGTGTCGACCGCGGCGCTGGCCTTCACCCCCAGCTACGATCAGGCGGGCGGCTATGCGATCGCCATTCTGGCCGTCTTGCGGATCGGGCAGGGGCTGGCGCTGGGCGGGGCCTGGGACGGGCTGGCATCATTGCTGGCGATGAACGCACCGCCCAGTCGGCGCGGCTGGTATGCCATGGTGCCGCAACTGGGGGCCGCGTTGGGCATGATCGTGGCGAGCGGGTTGTTCCTGTTCCTGATCACGCGTCTGAGCGCGCATGACTTTCTGGAATTCGGCTGGCGGTATCCGTTCTTCTGCGCCTTCGCGATCAACGTTGTGGCGTTGTTCGCCCGTCTGCGGATCGTGGCGACACCGGAATATGAACGCCAGTTCGCCAACCTCGAACTGAACCCCGTCCGGGTCAGCGAGACCGTCCGCAACGAGGGGCGCAATCTGCTGCTGGGGGCCTTCACACCGCTGGCGAGCTTTGCGCTGTTCCACATGGTGACGGTGTTCCCGCTGTCCTGGGTGTTTCTTTACACAAACGACAGCCCTGCCGATTTCCTCGTGATCGAGATACTGGGCGCCGTCATCGGCTTCTTCGCCATCCTGCTGTCGGGCGTCCTTGCCGACCGGTTCGGGCGGCTGCGCCTGCTGACGGTCTGTGCAGTGGCGATCGGCATCTATGCGCTGTTCGCGCCATCGCTGCTTAGCGGCGGGATCGCGGGCGAGGTCGTCTACATGTTCACGGGCTTTGCCTTGCTGGGTCTGTCCTTTGGCCAGTGTTCCGGCGCCGTCGCCGTGCGGTTTTCCCGCAAGTATCGCTATACGGGATCGTCGCTGACGTCCGACATTGCCTGGCTGTTCGGCGCAGGCTTTGCCCCCGGCGTGGCCCTGCTGCTGTCATCGTCCTTCGGATTGTGGAGCAGCGGCGCCTACCTGTTGTCGGGGGCCGTCTGCACCTTCATCGCACTGTGGGTCACCACGCATCTGGAATACGCGGACTAGACCGCAGCGCTGTCTAGGTGCCGTAGCGGCTGAGGAACATCTCGACCGCCGCTGCTGCGCTTGCGGCGACGCGTGCGGGGTGGGGTGGCGTTTGCATGTGACCAAACAGCCGCTGCCGCCACAGGCCGACGGTGGACAGCTCGATCAGCTGACAGGCGGCGAACGTGGTGTCGTCGATGGCCAGCCTGCCTGCCGCAACTTCCTTGTCGAGGCGCAGCGCCAGGGTGCGCTGCGCCCGCAGCGCACCGCCTTCGTAGAACCGGGTGCCAAGGTCCGGCATCCGTTCCGCGATGCCGATGACCGTGCGTTGCGCCCGGATCACCGTGTCCGAACACAGCACGTGCGCCAGCGCCGTGGCAAAGGCTGTCAACCGGTCGGGCAGGGGCGCGTCGCCGTCCATCTGCGCCTCGACCCCCACGAACAGGCGGTCGCGTTCCTGAGAGACCAGCGTTTCGAACAGGTCTTCCTTGCTGGCGAAATAGACGTAAAGCGTGCTTTTCGACACGCCAGCGGCGCGACAGATGTCGCTGACGCCCGCGCCATCGAACCCCTTGTCCATGAAGATTTGCGCGGCGCCCTTCAGGATCGCCGCGCGCTTTTGCGGATCGGTGCCGGCGGCGTGGCGCCGGGGCGAGGGGGGGGCATGTTCCATCGCCTTCCTATAATCGAACCGAACGGTTCGATGAAGTCTTGATTTGGACTGAGACCTGTCCTACGTCCCGATCGAACCGATCGTTTCGATTCGACTGAAAGGACGTTCCATGGCCCGCCACGATCGCACGATGTCAGCTGCCGCCACGCCGGACGCCCCTGATGCATCCGTCCCCCAGACGACGAAACCCGCGGGCCGCAGCCGCAAGAAGGTCGTGCTGATGATCGTGGCCCTGGCCGTGATCGGCGGGCTGGCCTACGTCGGGCAGGGCTGGTGGACGACCGGTCGTTTCATGGTCGACACGGACGACGCCTATGTCACCGCCGACATCACGATGATTTCCAGTCGGGTGCAGGGCTATGTCGCCGGGGTCGAGGCGGTCGAGAACCAGACCGTCAAGGCGGGCGACGTGCTGGTGCGGCTGGACGACGGCGACTATGCCATCGCACTCGACGTGGCGAAAAGCCGGGTCGAGACCGCCGCCGACACCCTGTCGCGGATCGATGCACAGATTCAGGCGGCAGAGGCCGGTGTGGCGCAGGCGCGGGCGATGCGCGATGTGGCCGGCGCGCAGCTGCGCACCGCCACGACCACGGCAGAGCGGACGCAGAAGCTGAGCCGCGACAACGTGGCGTCGCAGGCCCAACTGGATACCGCGACCGAAGGACTGGACACGGCCACCGCCTCTATCGCGAACGCGGACGCCGCCATCGCCGCGGCACAGGCGCAGGTCGCCGTGCTGCGCGCCCAGCGGGCCGAGGCCGAGGGGACGACGCGCGAATTGCAACTGGCCGTCGATCAGGCTGCGCGCAATCTGGACCTGACCGTCCTGCGCGCCCCCGCCGACGGCACGCTGGCCAACCTGACGCTGGAGGTTGGCGATCTTGTTGCGCCCGGTGCGCGTCTGGCGGCGCTGGTGCCGACGGACACGCTTTACATCAAGGCGAATTTCAAAGAAACGCAGATGCCCGGCATCCATCCGGGTGCTGCGGTCCACATCACCTTCGACGCGCTGCCTGACGTGGAATACGAAGGCACGGTGGACTCGTTTGCCCCGGCCACCGGGTCGGTCTTCAGCCTGCTGCCCGCCGACAACGCGACCGGCAACTTCACCAAGGTCGTGCAGCGCGTGCCCGTCCGCATCGCGATCCCCGCCGATGCGCTCGACACTGGCCTATTGCGCGCGGGCCTGTCTGCCG
Organism: Loktanella sp. M215; assembly: GCF_021735925.1. NCBI lineage: Bacteria > Pseudomonadati > Pseudomonadota > Alphaproteobacteria > Rhodobacterales > Roseobacteraceae > Loktanella > Loktanella sp. M215. The sequence goes on along the minus strand of NZ_WMEA01000001.1, from coordinate 3,766,078 downwards.
TGGTCGAGATCGACAGCCGCACTGGCGACGGTGCCGCCGCCGCGGCCAAGTGACATGGACGACGCCCCCGAACTGACGGGACGCCGGATCGCGGCCTTCATGGTCATGGTCGTCGGCATGTTCATGGCGATCCTGGACATCCAGATCGTCAGCGCATCGCTGCCGGACATTCAGGCCGGTCTGGGCGCCAGCCCGGACGAGATCAGCTGGGTCCAGACCGCCTATCTGATCGCAGAGGTCATCATGATCCCGCTGTCTGGCTTCCTCAGCCGGGTCATGTCGACGCGCATCCTGTTCACCTGTGCGGCCGCAGGGTTCACCGCGGCGAGTTTCATGTGCGCCACCTCCGGCTCGATCTCGGAAATGATCCTTTGGCGGGCATTGCAAGGGTTCTTGGGCGGCGGCATGATCCCGTCGGTCTTTGCCGCGGCCTTCACGATCTTTCCGCCGTCCAAGCGCAACATCGTCTCGCCAATCATCGGCCTGATCGCGACGCTGGCGCCGACCGTCGGCCCGACCGTCGGCGGCTACCTCAGCCATGCGCTGTCGTGGCACTGGCTGTTCCTCGTCAACGTCATCCCCGGCATCGCCGTGGCCATCGGCGCATGGACCCTGATCGACTTCGACCGCCCGAACTGGAAGCTCTTCAATCGCTTCGACTGGTGGGGGCTTGCGGCGCTGGCCGGGTTCCTCGGCGGGCTGGAATACGTGCTGGAGGAAGGCCCCGCCAATGACTGGCTGCAGGACGAGGCGGTTGCCGTGCTGGCCGTCATCATGGTCATTGGTGGCATCGTCACCTTCTGGCGCGCCTTCACGCGGGAGGAGCCGATCGTCGATTTCTCGGCGTTTCGCGACGTGAACTTTGCCGTGGGGTCCATGTTTAGCTTCACGATGGGCATCGGGCTTTATGGTCTGACGTATCTCTACCCGCTCTACCTCGCCTCGATCCGCGGTTACGACAGCCTGATGATCGGGGAAACGGTCTTCATCTCGGGCCTTGCGATGTTCTTCAGCGCGCCGCTGGCGGGGATATTGGCGTCGAAACTGGACCTGCGGCTGATGCTGCTGATCGGCTTCGTGGGCTTTGCGACCTCCACCTGGATGCTGACGGGTCTGACCGCCGACTGGGACTTTCAGGAACTGATGCTGCCGCAGATCCTGCGCGGTCTGTCACTGATGCTGTGCATGGTGCCGATCAACAACCTCGCCCTCGGCACCCTGCCGCCGGAAAAGATGAAGGGCGCGTCGGGCCTTTACAACCTGATGCGCAACCTCGGGGGCGCCGTGGGCCTCGCGGTCATCAACACCCTGCTCACCGACCGCCGCACCCTGCACTATGAACGCCTGTCAGAGGCGATCACCTGGACCAATCAGGAGGCGCTGCGCCAGCTTGACATGATGGCGCAGAACCTGACGGCGCGGGGGTTGGACGGGGCGACCGGTGCGCTGGCGCAGATGGCCGGGCGCCTGCGCGGGCAGGCGGCGGTGATGTCGTTCATCGACGTCTTCGTGCTGATCACGGTGCTCTTCGGCGGTCTGGCCCTCGCGGCGCTTTTGATGCGCACACCGCCCAAGGACAAGTCTGTCGCGGCGCATTAGGGCGCGACGGCGGGCTGTTTGATCTGGATCAGTGCGGGCGGGATCGGGGCGATTATCCTGCGATGACAGGGTGCGTGAAACGTCAGCCGCAAGACAGGCCGCTTGCAATTCGCCTGCATCGCGCGCCTGACTGAAGCAGCGTCGCAGGGGCGCAGCCGGATCGGGACGATGAACATGACGGAGGCCTACCAGATGACACGCGCGCGGATCAGCCCGCGCGGCAGGGCTGCGGCCCGTTCCGGGGGGCGCATCTGATGGCGCGCGCATCGACCGCCCGTGCGGACACGGACACCGACGATCCCTATGCCGCACTGGGGCTGACCAAGACCGCGACAGAGGCGCAGATCAAGCAGGCCTATCGCAAGCTGGTCCGCACCTCTCATCCCGACATCAACCCCGATGACCCGCAGGCGGAGGCGCGGTTCAAGCGCATCACCAGCGCCCACGACCTGCTGAAGGATCCCGCCACCCGCGCCCGCTTCGATGCGGGAGAGATCGACGCCTCGGGTCAGGACAAGCCGCAGCGCCGTTATTACCGTGACCATGCGGGTGCCGCAGGGCAGCCGGGCGCGCAGCAGAGTGGGTTTGGAGGACAAGGTTTTGGCGGGCAGGGCGGTTTTGGCGGCATGGGGGCAGAGGACATCTTTGCCGACATCCTGCGCCAGCGCGGGGCAGGGCGGTCGCAGGGCTTTGCGGCCCGCGGGCCGGATCAGGGCTATGCGCTGACCGTGCCGTTCCTTGACGCCGTGCGCGGGGCGACCACGCGCATCACCCTGCCCGGCGAGGGCGATCTGGCGATCACCATTCCGCCGGGGCTGCGCGACGGCCAGACGCTGCGGCTGCGGGGCAAGGGCGGTGCAGGCTTTGGCGGCGGTCCGCGCGGCGACGCGCAGGTGACGGTGAGCGTCGCACCGCATCCGGTGTTCCAGCGCGATGGCAATACCATCAAGGTCACGCTGCCGATCACGCTGGACGAGGCGGTGCTGGGCGCCAAGGTGCAGGTGCCGACGGTGACGGGTGATGTCACGCTGACGATCCCGAAAGGGTCGAGCAGCGGCAAGATCCTGCGGCTGCGCGGGCGCGGTGTGCCGGGACCGGACGGCGCGGGCGATCAGCTGGTAGAGTTGCGGATCGTGGTGCCGAAAGCCGACGACCCGGAGCTTGCGGCGTTCCTGACCGCATGGCGCAGCGCCCATCACGACGACCCGCGCGCGACAATGATGAAGGGGGTGCCACGATGACGCGGACCTATACCTTTGCACAGACGCTCGTGCAGATCTCGGGTCTGACGCGCGCGCAACTGGATGCGCTGATCGCCGCAGAGGCGGTCGTGCCGAAAGCCACCGATGCGGGTCCTGCCTTTGACGAGGCGGATCTGGCGCGGCTGGACCTGCTCTGCGGCTTCTCCGAGGTTTACCGGATGGAGGCTGATGCGCTGGCGCTGGTGATCTCGGTCATCGACCAGATGCACGCGGCGCGCCTGCAGCGGCAGGCGCTGCTGACGGCGATCAGGGCACAGCCCGCCCCCGTCCGCGAGGCGATTGCCGCGACCTTGGGCGATTTGCTCTAGCGCCGCCCCGCCGGGCGGCGCTTCGTGGTGCCTCAGCCGCCGGCGGGCGGGGCGATCGCGGCGTCGAAATCGGGCGCGGTGATCCCGGGCAGCAGGTTCAGGAACGCGACCAGCGCCCAGACCTGTTCATCGGTCTGCGTTGGGCCAAAGGCGGGCATGCCAGTCATCTTGATGCCGTGCTTGATGAACTGGAAATTTTCCTGCGCATCGGGTTCACGGTCTGCCCGGTAAAGGTCGGGCGGCGTCGGGTTCAGACCCTGCGCGATGGGCGTCTTTTCGACCCCCGGACGGCCGTGACAGACCGCGCAGTTCGCGACGAAGATCTGACCGCCCGTGGCGATGGTGGCCGGCAGTTCCAGTGCGGCGGGCACGACGTTCGCGCCCAGACGGGCCGCGACCGAGTGTTCCATCGTCTGGTGGGTCGCCCAGTAGACCAGCTTAGAATCCGGCGTCGTGGCCGACACGTCATAAAGGCCGGAATTGACGAAGGCATAGGTGCCAACGCCCCCCAGCACGGCGGCGACGGCCAGCGTGCCCGCAATGATGAGGGGGGTGTTCGGGGGAGAGGTCATGGTGTGTCTCGCTTTGTGCGCTGCGGCAAGTGGCGGACCGGAATGGTCGCCAGACGCCGCATCATGCGCCAGCGGGGCAGACTGCAGACTGATCCAGATTGGCCCCCGACACATGACCGTCACCGGACAGGCGAACGGCGCGACCCCCGGGGGGCCGCGCCGCGCCTGACCTGCGAGGCGGGATCACATCGCAGGCAGGATCGCCATGTCGCGGATCGTGCCGTCCACACCCTCGATCATGCCGGCTGTGGTGGCAACGCCGGTTTCCAGATCGACGGAATACAGCGTCGTGCCGTTGATCAGCCAGCCCATGTTCTCCAGCGCCTCGGTCGTCTGGATGTCGAAGGCGAAGTTGGCTTCAGGTGCGTCGATGCCCAGCTTGCCGATCGCACCCAACGTGCCGTCGTTGGGCGAGACCTGCTGGATCACCGCGACGATGGTGCTGTCGATGTCGAACATCGCCGTGCTCTCGGGCTTGCCGAAGCTGTTGATATAGGCCGCGGCGGCGATGGCGGGGGTTTCGCCGACGTGCATGTCATCGTCCTGCCAGTCGAGGCTGCCATCCACGGTCACGGCACCGGTGTCCACGTCGACGCGGTGGTTGGTCGTGCCGGTCATGAACCGCAGCTTGTCGGCCATCGGGTTGAAATCGACGATGACGGGCTGGTCGCCGACGGACAGGGGCGTGTCCATCGTTGACATCTCGGTCGCGGCACCGGTGGCGGGGTCGATGCTGACGACGACCATGTCGGGCGTCACGCCGACCAGAGTGTTGTTGGACGGGCGCAAGTCAAAGCCCAGCAGGCTGTCGACGCCGGTCACATCCATCGTGCCCGAGACGGCCAGCGTCTCGGTGTCGAACATCACGAGGGTCTTGTCACCGACGAGGCCCACGGCGGGTGCCGCATGGGCGGCCGACAGGGACAGGGTCAGGGCCGTGGTCGAGAAAGCTGCGATACGAAACATGGGGTCATTCCTTTGTCAGGGTCTGCAAAAGCACGGCGTTCGTCGCCGTCCATGTCCCGAAGACACGGGGGACGCGAAATCGGATGCAGGAAAATCGAAAAAATTTGCATCCGGTGGGCCGGCGGCGGTGTCTTCTCTTTTGAAAGGGGCCGGATTGATGCATCAACAGATGGGACAGACGATCCGTGCCGCAGCCTGTGCCCCGGCGGCGTGGCAGATCCAGACGCGAGAGGACGGCCCCTTGACCGACGACAGTGCGACGGACCGTGCCGCCCGTTTGAAAGCGGCGTTGACCGCCTGTGCCGCAGGGGACCAGACAGGCGTGGATACGATCCTTTCGGTCGAAGGTCCGCAACTGCTGGGTCTTGCAAACCGTATCCTCGGCCGTCGCGATCTGGCGGAAGAGGCGCTGCAGGACGCGATGGTGCAGGTCTGGCGCAAGGCCGCACAATTCGACGCCTTATCCGGGTCGGCGCGCGGCTGGATCTATGCCATTCTGCGCAACCGGTGTCTGAACATCCTGCGCGACCGCAAACGCCTGTCGATCCTCGATCCCGGCGACCTTGCCACCCTGCAGGAGGGCCGCCAGCGCATCGTCCCCGAGGAGGGATGGGAAATCCTGGCCGGACCCAGCCGGATCCGCGACTGCCTGCACGGTCTGGACCAGCCCAGCCGCCACGCCATCCTGCTGGCCCATGTCGCAGGCTTTACCCACGCCGAAATCGCGGATCGTCAGGACGTGCCGCTTGGCACGATCAAGTCGCTGATCCGGCGCGGCCTGCACGCATTGAAGGAGTGTCTGACATGACCCGCCTGTCCGACGAGATCATCGCCCTGTCCGACGATTACGTCCTCGGCCTGCTGACGCCCGCCGAGGCGGAGCTGATGGAGGCGATCATCGCGCGTGATACAGCGCTTGCCCAAAGGGTGGGGGCCCTGCGCGACCAATTGCTGCCGCTGGACCTGTCGGCGGATCCCGTGACCTTGCCAGACGGGTTCACGGCAAAAGTGCTGCGGAAATTGCCGACGCAGGATCTGGAAGAAGCGCCGTCATCCGGCGCCGCAGCCGTTGTGGCGGCCAACGCGCCGGGCGCACCGGGGCGCAGGGCCTTGGGTCTGATCGCGGCGGTCGTCGCGGGTCTGGCGCTTGGGATCGGATTTACAGGGATGCGCCCGCTGCCTGCCCCCACCGTCGTCGCGGTGCTGGTGGACGCGGACGGCGTGCCGCAGGCGGTGATCGACGACTACGGCAATGACACGGCGACGGTCCGCTTCGTGGCCGACATCGCCGTGCCTGCGGATCGGACGCTGCAGGTCTGGACGCTGCCGTCGCAGGACATGGGACCGACATCGCTCGGTACGCTGGACCGGACCGCACCGACGCTGCTCAACTTCACCGATCTGCCCGATCCCGGTGCGCAACAGCTTTACGAGGTTACGCTGGAACCTCTGGGGGGTTCGCCCACCGGGCGGCCGACGGGGCCGATCATCGGCAAGGGCTTCGCCGCTCCGCAGGTCTGAACCGGCTGGCTTGGTCGCGGAACCCGTAACGGAGTTGCAGGGAGTTGACCGCGCGGTCAGCCCCCTGCCGTTGCTCAACGCCCGATGGCGTAGGCTTGCATCAGGCGCGGTGTCGCTGCCGCCCGCATCAGGCCGGAGGCATCGCGGCTGGCGGCGGTCAGGCGACCCACGCTCCAGGGTTCGGCAACCTGTACCCGGTGACCGCGGCCCCGCAGATCGGCGATGACCTCCTCGCCAAAGGACGGTTCCACCATCAGGTGACCGGGATCGGTGGCGCGGGGATAGAACGACCCCTGAAAATGGGCGGTATGGAACAGCGGCGCGTCGATGGCGGCCTGCAGGTTCGTCATGCCATGGACGTGGCGCAAAAAGAACATCAGCTGCCACTGGTCCTGCTGGTCGCCGCCGGGTGTGCCGAAGGCCAGGCTGGCACGACCGTTGCGACCCGCGATGGACGGCGACAGTGTCGTGCGCGGACGACGACCCGGCGCCAGCGATGTGGGCAATCCTTCGGTCAGCCAGAACATCTGGGCGCGGCTGTTCAGCGGCATCCCCAGCCCCGGCACGACCGGAGAGCTTTGCAGCCAGCCCCCCGACGGTGTGGCCGAGACCATGTTGCCCCAGCGGTCGATCACGTCGATGTGGACCGTGTCGCCGCGCTTCTCGCTCAGGTGCGCCATCGTGGGTTCACCGGCGCCGACGCCGGTCTCGACGACCTCGGCACTGGCGCGCTTCAGGGCCTCGCGGACCCACAGGTCGTGGCCGACGATCTCGCCCGGGCGCTGCTCCAAAGAGGCCTTGTCGCCGATCATCGCGCGGCGGATTGCGGCATAGTCCTTTGACAGAAGGGTGTCGGTCGGGATGTCCGTGTGGGCCGGGTCGCCGTAATAGGCTTCGCGGTCGGCAAAGGACAGCTTCATCGCCTCTGTCACCCAATGGACGAAATCCGCGCCATTGAGGTCCATGTCGCCAATCCCGGACCCTTCGAGGGTCCGCAGGGATTGCAGCATCGTCGGCGATTGCGCCCACATGCCGGGCTTCCACACGGTCCAGCCTTCATAGTCGACCGAGAGCGGTTCTTCGTAAGTCGCTTCCCATCCTGCCATGTCAGCCCCGGACAGCACGCCCTTGCGGCGCCCCCCGGCGGCGTCCATCACGCAGGCATCGCGCATCCAGTCGTCGATGGTCTCGGCGACGAATCCCTTGGAAAACGCCCGCCGCGCGGCCTCGATCTGTGCGTCGTGGCCTCTGGCGCTTTCGGCCTCGGTCAGGATGCGGTCCCAAGTATCTGCGAGGGCGGGGTTGCGGAACAGGCTTTCGGGCGCGGGGGCGCTGCCGCCGGGCAGCCAAGTGTCATAGGACGTCGGCCATTCGTCACGGAAGAAATCGCCAAGGCCCTCAATCGTGGCCGACACGCGGGCCAGCACCGGGTGACCATGGCGGGCGTAGTGAATCGCGGGCTCCAGAATGTCGCGCAGGGGCAGTTTGCCGTGGTCGCGCAGCATCAGCATCCAGGCGTCGAACACGCCCGGGATGACCGTCGCCAGCAGGCCTGATCCGGGGATCAGGTCGAGGCCTTCGGCCTTGTAGTGCGCGATGGTGGCACCCGCCGGTGCGGTGCCCTGACCGCAGACGACGCGGGGGGTGTCCTCTCCGGCCACCTGAATCAGGGCGGGCATGTCGCCCAGCGGCCCGCAAAGGTGGGGTTCCACCACGTTCAGCACGAAGTTCATCGCGGCAGCGGCATCAAAGGCCGTGCCGCCCTTTTCAAGGATGCTCATGCCGACGGCAGAGGCGATCCAGTGGGTCGAGGTCGCGACACCGAAGGTGCCCAGAATTTCGGGCCGGGTGGTGAATTGCATCGTAAAAGTCCTGTTCAGTTGTCGCGGGGGTCGAGGGCGTCGCGCAGACCGTCGCCCAGAAGATTGAAGCCAAGCACCACGAGGAAGATCGCGATGCCGGGGTAGAGCGCCAGCCACGGCGCCTGTTCGAGGAACTGCTTGGCGGTGTTCAGCATCGACCCCCACGACGGCGAGGGCGGTTGCTGCCCAAGGCCGAGGAAGGACAGTGACGCCTCTGCGATGATCGCGGTGGCGATGGTCAGGGTCGCCTGCACCAGCAGGGGGGGTACGATATTGGGCAGAATGTAGCGGGCGATGATGTCGCGGTGGGTCAGGCCGATGGCCTGCGCCCCTTCGACGTAATCCTCGGTCAGGACCTGCATGGTCTGCGCGCGGGCAAGGCGGATGAAGATCGGCACGGCCGAGATGCCGATGGCGATCATGGCGTTGGTCAGCGACGGGCCGAGGAAGGCCGCCATGGCGATGGCGAGGATCAGGAAAGGGGCGGCCAGCAGCGCCTCTGTCACGCGGGAAATCGCGGCGTCGGTCCAGCCGCGCGCATATCCCGCGGCGACGCCCAGCGGCACACCGATCACCAGCGCGATGGTCACGGATACGACGCCTGCCATCAGGGACGCCTGCGCGCCCCAGATCATGCGGGACAGCACATCGCGCCCGATCTCATCGGTGCCGAACCAGTGGGCAGCCGACGGCGCCTTGCGCACGGCGCCAAAGTCGGTGACGGCGGGGCCGGGGATCGGCAGCACCGGGGCGAGGATCGCCACGATGAAGAAGAACGCCACGATCCCACCGCCCAGCAAGGCGGCGGGGTTCTTTTTCAGTTTGCTCCAGAAGCGGCTTTGCTTGGGCGGCAGGACTTCGGTGACCTCCTGCCGGGACGGAGCGGTGTCGAGGGTGACGGGATTGCTCATTGCTCTGACATCTTCGGGTTCAGGACACGGTAGAGCGCGTCGGAGAGAATGTTCATCGCGATGAAGGCGATGGCGGTGCAAAGCACGATGCCTTGGACCACGGCGTAATCACGGTTGAAGACCGCATCGACGACCAGCTTGCCAAAGCCGGGGATGGTAAAAATCTGCTCGGTCAGGACAGCGCCCGCCAGCAATTCACCGAACAGCAGCGTGACGACGGTGACGACCGGCACCAGCGCATTGCGCAGCGCGTGTTTCACGACAACGGCACGCTCACCCAGTCCCTTGGCCCGGGCGGTGCGCACGTAATCCGATTGCAGCACGCCCAGCATCGCTGACCGCGTATGCCGCATCAGTGTGGCGGCAAGGCCCGTGCCCAGCACGAAGGCGGGCATCATCATGGTTTTCAGCGATTGCAGCGGATCGTCGGTGAAGGGTTGATAGCCTGACGCCGGCAGCCAGCCGAGGTTCACGCTGACCAGCAGGATCATCATGATGCCCAGCCAGAAATTCGGGATCGATAGGCCCGAAAGCGCCACGACGTTGGCGACCCAGTCGATCCAAGTCCCTTTTTTATAAGCCGACAGGATGCCCGCCGGGATGCCGATCACGACGGCAAAGAACAGCGCCATCAGCGCAAGCTGGATCGTCACCGGCAGCTTTTGCGCGATCAGGGTCGTGACGTTCTGGTTGGTGCGCAGGGAAATTCCCAGATCGCCCTGCAGCGCGTTCCAGACCCAGTTGAAATACTGGACATAGACCGGATCGTTCAGATGATACTTGGCCCGCAGGAATTCCAGCATCTCGGGATTGCGGTCCTCGCCAGCCAGTGCCAGCACCGGATCGCCGGGCAGCAGTTTCTGCAGCATGAACACGAAGACCGAGATCAGCAGGATCGTCGGGATCGCGATCAGAAGGCGGTGGCCGATGAAGCGGAGCATGGGGGAACCTTGCGGGGGATCAGGGTGGCCCGGCGACGCATGCCGCCGGGCCTTGTTTAGTTATTCGGCCTTCGACACGCCGGCCAGACGGATCATCCCGTCGGGGTAGGCGGTAAAGCCCGTGACGCCCTTGTCCATCGCCCAGATCCAGTTCTGGTGGTAGATGTATATCAGCGGCAGATCGTCATCGAGGATCGCCGTCGCCTGATCATACAGCGCCTTGCGCTCGGCCGTATCGTTGGTGGCGCGGGCGTCGTTCAGCAGCTTGTCGACCTCGGGGTTGCAATACTTGGCGTCGTTGATGCCGCCCTCGCAGGTGACGAACTGGTGGATGTTGCCGTCGGGATCGACGCGGCCGGACCAGCCGATCTGGCTGATCTCGTAATCACCCGCCGTCTGCTGGGACAGCTGCGTGGCGAATTCCTTGGCGACCACGTTGACGGTGATCCCGGCCTCTGCCGCCATCGCCTGAATGACCTGAGTCACCTGCTGGGCGACGGGGTCGGTGCTGACCTGGATCTCGACGGTCGGGCTTTCGACACCGGCCTCGGCCAGCTTGGCCTTGGCGGCCTCGACGTCGCGGGCGGGGATGGGGATGTCCTGATCGTACCAGGGCGAGGTCGGCGGCCACGGCTGGTTGCCGGCGGCAAAGGCGCCCTCAAACACGACCTGGTTGATCGCTTCGCGGTCGATGGACAGGGACAGCGCCTGACGCACCAGCTTGTCCTGACCGAAGGGGTTCTGCGCCTTGTCACCGTTGGCCACGTTGACCGTCAGACCCTGATAGCCAAGCGAGGTGGCCTGCTCCATCGTCAGCGCGTCGTCCGCCTTGACCGAGGCTACATCCGTCGCCGCAAGGCGTTCGATCATGTCCACGTCACCGGCGCGCAGGTTGGCAAGGCGGACCGTGGTGTCGACGATCGGCAGGAAGGTCACCGTGTCAAAGTTGTACTTGTCCGCGTCGTAGTAATCCGCGAACTTGGTCAGCACGATGCGGTCCTGCTGCACCCGCTCGGTAAAGCTGTAGGGGCCGGCACAGACCGGGGCGTTGCCGAAGTCGGCACCGGCCGCCTCTGCTGCGGTGGGTGACACCATCATGCCGGCGCGGTCGGCCAGTTGCGCGATCAGGGTCGCGTCGGGCTGGGCCACGGTGATCTCGATCGTGGTGGGATCGACGACCTTGGTGCCGGTGATCGAGGCGACTTCGGACTTGCGGCGGCTCTCCTCCAGCGTCTGGCTGCGGTTGATGTTGTAGGCCACGGCCTCTGCATCAAAGGGCGTGCCATCCTGAAAGGTCACGTCGTCGCGCAGTTTCATGGTCAGGGTCAGGTTGTCTTCGGACCAGGACCATTCTGTCGCCAGCATCGGGATGATTTCCAGATCGGGCGTGATGTCGACCAGCTTGTCGCAGAGCGACGCATAGACGATGCGCCCGACAAATGTGCGCGACTGGTCGGGGTCGAGGATATCGGGGTCTTCGGCCAGACCGATCTTCAGATCGGCGGCAAAGAGGGGGGCTGCGGTCAGCATCAGCATCGCGCTGAGCGTCAATACGGCTGGTGTTTTCATGGTCGTTCTCCTGACTGTTGGATCAAGTGGGTGTGGTAGTGCGCGCCGCGTCTGCGCTGCGGTCGCGGTAGAGGTCGAAACGGGCCTGCGCGGCGGCGGACCGGGTCTGGCCGGTGGCCGCATAGCCTTGCAGCGACAGCGTTGCTGCGTGATGGCAGGCGGCCCAGCGGTCGGGGCCTGCGGCGGTCAAAGCTGGCCGCGTGGTGCTGCAGACCTCGGTTGCATGCGGACAGCGCGGGTGAAAGCGGCAGCCGGTCGGAAGGTCGATGGGGTTGGGCGGATCGCCTTGCAGTTGTGTGGCGGCGCTGCGCGCGCCGACCTGTGCCACGGGGATCGCGGCGATCAGGGCGGCGGTGTAGGGGTGCTTGGGGTTCGCAAACAGATCGGCCACCGGGCCTTGTTCGACGATCTCGCCCAGATACATGACCGCAACGCGGTCGGCCATGTGGCGCACGACGGCCAGATCGTGGGCGATGATGATCAGCGTCAGGCCCAACGCCTCTTTCAGATCTTGCAGGATGTTGATCACCTGCGCCTGAATGGACACGTCCAGCGCCGAGACCGGCTCGTCCCCGATCACGACCTTGGGTTCGGTGATCAGAGCGCGTGCGATGCCGATCCGCTGGCGTTGGCCACCGGAAAATTCGTGCGGATAGCGGTCGATGACCGAGGCGGGCAGGCCGACGCGGGCCAGCATCGCCGCAACCTTGACGCGGCGGTCCTGCTTGTCGCCGATGTTGTGGACCAGCAGCGGTTCCTCGATCAGCGCGCCGATGGTCATGCGCGGGTTCAACGACGAAAACGGGTCCTGAAAGATGAACTGCAGATCACGGCGCAGATGCCGCATCTCTTCGTCAGGCACGTTGGCGATGTTGCGCCCTTGATAGACGACAGTACCGTCGCTGGGGGGCATCAGCCGCACCAGCAGGCGGGCGAGGGTGGACTTGCCGCAGCCGGACTCGCCCACGATGGCCAGCGTCTCGCCGCGCCGGATCTTGAGGTTGATGCCGTCGACGGCGCGCACGACTTTCGCCTCGCCAAAGAACGGTTTGCGCCCGGTGAACCGCTTTTGCAGCGCCTGCGTTTCGAGGATGATGTCACTGTTCATGCGGCGGCCTGCTGACCGAGGGGGGCCTTCCAGCAGGCGACACGGTGGCTGTCGTGGCCTGCAACCGGCACCGTAGGCGGCACCTTGGCGCATTGCGCATCGGCAAAGGGACAGCGCGCGGCGAAACGGCAGCCGCCCGGCATCTCGCGCGCGGGGGGGACCACGCCGGGAATGGTGACAAGCCTGTCGCCGCCACCGTCGAGGCTTGGCATCGAGGACATGAGGCCAATCGTGTAAGGGTGCTGCGGGTCATCAAAAACGGCGGCGGCAGGGCCGGTTTCCACCATCTGGCCCGCGTACATCACCGCGACCGTGTCGGCCATTTCGGCAACCACGCCCAGATCGTGGGTGATCAGGATCATCGCCGTGCCGGTATCGCGCTGCAAGGCGCGCATCAAGTCGAGCACCTGCGCCTGGATGGTCACGTCCAGCGCCGTCGTCGGCTCATCCGCCAGCACGAGGTCCGGCGCATTGGCCAGCGCCATCGCGATCATCACGCGCTGGCGCATGCCGCCCGAGAGGTTGTGGGGATAGACGTCGAGGCGCGTTTCCGGCGCGGGGATCCGCACGCGGCGCAGCATCTCCAGCGCGTGGGCGCGGGCCTCGGCCTCTGATTTGCCGGTGTGACGGCGCACGGCTTCGGCGATCTGGTCGCCGACCTTCAGTGCTGGGTTCAGGCTGGTCATCGGTTCCTGAAAGATCATTCCGATCCGGTCGCCGCGCAGGCGGCGCATCTCGGCGGGGGGCAGGGTCAGCAGATCGCGGCCCTGAAACACGGCGGTCCCGCCGGTCACCCGCAGGGGCGGCGTGGCCAGCAGGCCCATCAGCGCCAGCGCCGTCAGGCTCTTGCCGCAGCCGCTTTCGCCCACGATGCACAGCGTTTCGCCCTTGTTCAGCGTAAAGGTCAGGTCGCTGACCAGATCGCGGCTGGTGCCGTCGATGCGAATGCCAAGTCCCGCGACCTGCAGCAGAGGGTCAGCGGTCATTGGCCATGATCCTTCAGCGATTCGCGCAGGTTGTGGGTGAGGTGCAGCAGATGGTCCGTCATCGCCGCCCGCGCCGCATCCGGATCGCGCGCGTCGATCGCGTCGATGATGGCCATGTGCTGGGTATCGTAAAGCGTCAGCAGGGCAGGCGATCGCGCAAGGTCGCGCTTTTGCTGCCAGTCGGCAGAGCCGCGCACCTCGTCGATCAGCCCGAAGGCCACCGAGAGCAGCGGGTTGTCGGCAATCCGGGCGATCAGGCGGTGCAGCGCCCCGTCCCAAAGCTCGGTCGAATCCCGGTCCTGAGAGACGCTGACGCGATCTGCCAGCATCCGCAACCGGTCCACGTCCTCTGCGGTCGCGCGCCGGGCGCAAAGTGCGGCCAGTTGCGGCTCGATCCCCAGACGCGCGTCCATCACGGCCAGCGCGTCGATGTCGCCCGCGATCTCGGCGGCGAGGCCCGTGATGATCTGCGGCGGCTGCCCGACGAAAGTGCCCTTGCCCTGCTGACGCCAGACCAGTCCTTCGGCCTCCAGCGCTTCCAGCGCGCGGCGGACGGTGTGGCGCCCGACGTCCAGTTGCTGGGACAACTCGCGCTCTGTCGGCAGACGACCTTCGTGCGGCACGGCGCCGCTGTCGATCATCCGCCGGATGCGGGTCAGCGCCAGAGAGGTGTTATCGACCGGGTGGGCGGTGGTGGTCATGGGCAGACCCAATCATTTTATTGGTTTCGCCCAATCATGAAATGGTTGCCCGCTGCGAGAGTCAATCCGAACCGTCGCAAAAGCGTTATATTCCGTTCGGACGGTGAAAGATGGCTGCAAAATGCCTATTATCTATGCGATTGTTCATTAATGTAGCGATACACACCGATTCTTGCGGGGTTTTTCTGGAATGGGGTCAGATATGGCTGTCCGATCTTACCAGAAGTGGAGTGAAACAGGGCCAAATACCCGTACGGGGTGTCGTGCCGCAATGCCGCACCACGGCGCACCTTGACGGGCGTCTTGCGCCGCGACAGGCTAGGGCGACATTTGGCTGAACGCCACTCCGGCATGTGCGCCCCGACCCGAACATCAGTCTTGATGGCTTTCGGGCGGGGCTTTTTTGTGAAGGACCGACCGTGAAACGCACCGTGCCCATCGGGCTGCTGTTTTCGACCGACGGCGTCTATGGCCGGATCGGTGCCGCCTGCCGGACTGGCGCGCTGGAGGCCGTCGCTCGCGTGAACGCCGACCCCGCGCGACGTGTCGCCTTTGCCGTGGTCGAGCGTGATCCGGGTGGCGTCCTCGACAATTACGCCCCACTCTGCGCCGAACTGCTGCGCAGCGACGGGCTGCGGCATATCGTTGGCTGCGTCACGTCTTCCAGCCGCAAGGAAGTGATACCGACGCTGGATCGTCACGGTGGGACGCTGTGGTACACTGCCCCCTATGAGGGGTTCGAAGCCTCTGATCGCGTTGTCTATCTGCATGCCTGCCCGAACCAGCACCTGCTGCCGCTGCTGGACTGGGCCTTTGCCACGCAGGGGCGGCGCGGCTATCTGACCGGGTCCAATTACATCTGGGGGTGGGAGATGAACCGCCTTGCGCGCCAGACGATCACCGCGGCCGAAGGGCAGATCGCAGGAGAGCGCTATCTGCCGCTGGGATCGGTGGACGTGGGTCAGATGATCGACGAGATCCGTCAGACGATGCCGGATTTCATCCTCAATTCCCTGATCGGGCCGTCGTCCCACGCCTTCCTGTCGGCCTATGCGGACCTTGGTGCCAGCGACGCGCGGTTCGCGCCGGACCGGTGCCCTGTCCTGTCGTGCAACCTGACCGAATGCGAACTGCCGGATCTGGGCCATGCCGCCGAAGGCTTGATTGCGGCCGGACCTTACTTCGATACAGGCGCCGCGGCGTTCGCCAGCAGCTTTGCCGCCGCAGCGGACCTTGCCATCCGGACGCTGGCCGACCTGCTGGACGCGCCCGGGCAGGAGGGGAAAGACATGACCGCACTGCTGGACACGGATGCGGGGCGCGCCAGCGGGATCGATCCGCAGACGCACCACGTCCCGCAACGGGCGCTGATCGCCCGCGTGCGCGACGGCGCCTTTGCGGTCCTCCGCGACTTTGGCCTGCGGCGGGGCGACCCCTATCTGTCTGCCGGCTGGACCGAACCGGCCCCTGCCGGTGCGTCCCCCGTCCTGCGGGTCGTATCATGAGGGCGCCGTTCGCCAACGGCGATCTGGGCGGCGCGCGGGCGATCATCCTGCATCGCCCGCATGCCGCCGTGGTCGCCGTCACCCGACAGCTGCAGGCGATCGGCCTAACCGTCGAGGCGGTGTGGCCCGACCTGCCCGCGACAGCAAAGGCGGCGGATGTTCTGTTCTTTGACGCCGACATGGGATTCGACGCGCAATTCCCGTGGCCTGCAGGCGAGGCGCCCTTGCCGCTGATCGCCCTGATCGGGTCAGAGGCGCCCGGTCGCATCGAATGGGCCCTGTCTGCCGGGGCGCAGGCCCAGATCCTCAAGCCCGTCGGCGACAGCGGCGTCTACAGCGCCTTGCTGACGGCGCGGCACGGCTTTGCCGCACGGCTGGCACTGACGACCGCAGTGGCCGATCTGCGCAACCGCCTTGATGCGCGCCAGACCGTGGTGCGCGCCATCGTGCGGCTGACCCGCACGGCCGGATCCGAAGACGCGGCCTATGACAGGTTGCGGCGGATGGCGATGGAATGGCGCGTCACCCTGGAGGAGGCCGCCGCCCGCGTGGTGGCTGCCCCCGCGCCAACCCGCCGCGTGCAGGGGGGTGGCCTATGACCGATGCGACCGTCACCGCGACCGCGCGGCGTCCCGACGGCGTCTGGGCGCGCCTGCGCCGACGGCCGCTGGCGCTGTTCGGCATGGCGCTGGTGGCGCTGATCGTCGGGGCCGCCCTGCTGGCGCCTTGGATTGCGCCCTTCGATCCTTTCGCGCAGAACTTCGACGGGCTGACGATGTTCGGAGAGCCCTTGCCGCCCGGCGGGGCCTATCTGCTGGGCACGGATCTGCTGGGGCGCGACCTGTTCAGCCGTCTGCTCTACGGCGCGCGGACATCTCTCATCATCGGTGTGGTGGCAAACGGGATCGCGCTGGTGATCGGCACGGTCATCGGCCTGACGGCAGGGTTCTTTCAAGGCTGGATCGGCGCGGTCCTGATGCGGTTCACCGACCTCATGATGGCCTTCCCGGCGTTGCTGCTGGCGATCTGTCTTGCGGCAGTCTTCCAGCCGTCACTCTGGATCGTGGCTTTCGTCATCGCGATGGTGAACTGGGTGCAGACGGCACGGGTGATCTACACCGAAACCTCGGCGCTGGCCGCGCGCGACTATATCGCCGCCCAACGCACGCTGGGCGCCAGCACGCCGCGCATCCTGTTCCGCCACATCCTGCCGCACCTTGTGCCGATGATCATTGTCTGGGGCACGCTGGGGATTTCGACGACCGTACTGCTGGAGGCGACGCTCTCCTACCTCGGCGTCGGCGTGCAGCCGCCCACGCCCAGCTGGGGCAACATCATCTTTGAAAACCAGACCTATTTCCAGTCCGCCCCTTGGCTGGTGTTCTTTCCGGGTGCCGCCATCGTGGTGCTGGCGCTGGCGTTCAACCTTGTCGGCGACGCCCTGCGCGATGTGCTTGACCCCACGCTGAGAGGGTCCGACTGATGGCCGCCTACCTGATCCGCCGGTTGATCCAGAGCGCCCTGATCCTGCTGGGCGTCAGCTTCATCACGTTCTTCCTGCTTTATGTCCTGCCCGCCGACCCGGTGCGCCAGATCGCGGGCAAGTCCGCGACGCCGCAGACGGTGGCGAACATCCGGGCGCAACTGGGCCTCGATCAGCCCTTTGTCGTGCAATACGGGCGCTACCTTGCCGGGTTGTTTCACGGTGACATGGGCCGCAGCTACTTGCAGAAAACCGACGTCGCGACCCTGATCATGGCGCGCCTGCCAGCCTCCCTGCTGCTGATGGCGGCGGGGATCGGGGCAGAGCTTGTGATCGGCCTGACGATGGGCGTGGTCGCGGCGCTGTGGCGGGGCAGGGCTGTGGACAACGGGCTGATGATGACCAGCTTTGTCACCGTCTCCGCCCCGCAGTTCGTCGTGGCGCTGCTGCTGCTTTACGTCTTTGCGGTCAAGCTTGGCTGGTTCCCCATCGGCGGCTACGGCACGGCGGCGCATCTCGTGCTGCCGGCCATGACGCTCGGCATCCTCGGGTCAGGCTGGTATGCCCGCATGATGCGGTCCAGCATGGTCGAAGTCCTGCGCACCGACTTCATCCGCACCGCCCGCGCCAAGGGGCTGACCCGCGCCCGCGTCATCCTGCGCCACGCCCTGCCCAACGCGATCCTGCCGGTCATCGCCATGATCGGCATCGACATCGGCATCTTCATGGGCGGGATCGTCGTGGTCGAGGGCGTCTTCGGCTGGCCCGGCATCGGGCAACTGGCCTGGCAGGCGATCCAGCGCGTCGACATTCCGATCATCATGGGCGTCACCCTCGTGTCAGCTTTCGCTATCGTGCTGGGGAACCTGCTGGCCGACCTCGTGGCGCCCCTGATCGACCCCCGTATCCGTATCCGCTAACCCAACAGGAGAGACCAAAATGAAAAAACTGCTTGCCTCTACCGCCCTGATCGCCGCCTTGGCCTTACCGGCGTCAGCACAGGAAACGCTAGACCCCAACGCGACGCCCGGCGGCAACATCACCGTGACCTACAAGGACGACGTGGCCACGCTGGACCCGGCCATCGGCTACGACTGGCAGAACTGGTCGATGATCAAGTCGCTGTTCGACGGTCTGATGGATTACGAGCCCGGCACCACGACCCTGCGCCCCGGTCTGGCCGAAAGCTACGAGATTTCCGACGACGGCATGACCTTTACCTTCCATCTGCGCCCCGGCGTAAAGTTCCATAACGGGCGCGAGATGGTGGCCGAGGATGTGAAATACTCCCTCGACCGCGTAACCAACCCCGCGACGCAAAGCCCCGGCGCGGGCTTCTTCGGTGCTATTGTGGGTTATGACGCGGTTGCCAGCGGCACCGCCGACAGCCTCGAAGGCGTCACTGTCGTTGATCCCGCCACCGTGGAAATCAAGCTGTCGCGCCCCGACGCCACCTTCCTGCACGTCATGGCGCTGAACTTCGCGTCCGTCGTCCCGAAAGAGGCCGTCGATGCGGCAGGCGACGACTTCGGCCACAACCCGGTCGGCACCGGTGCGTTCAAGCTGGGCGAATGGACCATCGGGCAGAGACTGGTGTTCGAAAAGAATGCCGACTACTGGCGCGCCGGTCTGCCGTACCTCGACACCGTCACTTTTGAGGTCGGGCAAGAGCCCATCGTCGCCTTGCTGCGCCTGCAGAATGGAGAGGTCGACGTCCCCGGTGACGGCATCCCGCCCGCCAAATTCCAAGAGGTCATGGCCGACCCCGAGCAGGCCGCGCGCGTCGTCGAAGGCGGCCAGTTGCAGACCGGCTACATCACTCTGAACGTCACGACCCCGCCGCTGGATCAGGTCGAGGTTCGCCGCGCGATCAACATGGCGATCAACAAGGACCGGATCACGCAGCTGATCAATGGCCGTGCCGTCCCCGCGACCCAGCCGCTGCCGCCGTCGATGCCGGGCTATACCGAAGGGTACGCCGGTTACGCCTACGACGTCGAAGGGGCCAAGGCACTGCTGGCCGAGGCCGGTCTGGCGGATGGGTTCGACACCGAGCTTTACGTCATGAACACCGACCCCAACCCGCGCATCGCGCAGGCGATCCAGCAGGATCTGGCGGCGATCGGCGTGAATGCGTCGATCCAGTCGCTGGCGCAGGCCAACGTGATCGAGGCGGGCGGTGCGGGCACGGCCCCGATGATCTGGTCCGGCGGCATGGCGTGGATCGCGGACTTTCCCGATCCGTCCAACTTCTTCGGCCCGATCCTGGGCTGTGCGGGCGCAGAGGAAGGCGGCTGGAACTGGTCCAAGTTCTGCGACGCAGAGATCGACAAAGAGGCCACCGCCGCTGACAGCATGATCGACCCGGCAGCACCCGAGCGGATGAAGATGTGGTCCGACGTCTACATGAAGGTCATGGAGGAAGCGCCCTGGGTGCCCGTGTTCAACGAGCAGCGCTACACCATGAAGTCGGCGCGCATGGGCGGTGACGACAAGCTTTACGTCGATCCAGTGTCGATCCCGGTGAACTACGACTACGTCTACGTCACGGAGTAAGCATCATGTGCAAGGCTTGCGATTACACGATCCACGGGGCGCAGCACCACTTTGGCTGGGACAACAGCATCGCCCCGGTGCAGCGGGTGGAGCCGGGTCAGACGATCCTGTTCCACTGCCACGACAGCTCTGCGGGCCAGCTTGGCCCGCAGTCGACGGTGGCGGACGTGGCCACGCTGGACTTTGGCAAGATCAACCCGGTGTCGGGTCCGATCTGGATCGAAGGGGCAGAACCGGGGGATGCCGTCAAGGTGACCCTCGACAGTTTTGCGCCGCAGGCGCAGGACGGAAGGGGCTGGGGCTGGACCGCGAACATCCCGGGCTTTGGCCTGCTGGCGGACCAGTTCACCGACCCCGCACTGCACATCTGGTCCTATGACCCGGACACGATGGAACCGTCGCTCTTCGGGAAAGAGGGGCGGGTGCCGCTGAAACCCTTTGCGGGCACCATCGGCAACGCGCTGGCGGAACCGGGACTGCACTCCATCGTGCCGCCCCGGCGTGTCGGCGGCAACCTCGACATTCGGGACCTGTCGGCGGGGACGACGCTCTATCTGCCGGTCGAGGTGGCGGGCGCGCTGTTCAGCGTGGGCGACACCCACGCGGCGCAGGGGGATGGAGAGGTCTGCGGCACGGCAATCGAATCGCCGATGGACGTGGTCCTGACCCTTGATCTGGTGAAGGGGGCGAACCTAAAAACCCCGCGCTTTACCACGCCGGGGCCGGTGACGCGGCATCTGGACGCCAAGGGGTACGAGGTCACGACCGGTATCGGGCCTGACCTGATGACAGCATCCCGCGACGCGGTGGCGGGGATGGTCGATCACCTGTGTGCCACGCGCGGCATGGCGGCGGTCGATGCCTACATGCTGGTCAGCACCTGCGGCGATTTGCGCATCTCCGAAATCGTGGACATGCCCAACTGGGTCGTCAGCTTCTACTTCCCGCGCTGCGTGTTCGAGTGAGCGCGGGTTTGAAACAGCGGACCGGGGCCGAAACGGCCCCGGACGACATTATTTTGTCGGTGCGTGACCTCACCGTTTCGGTCCGCACGGACGGGGGCCTGCTGCCTTTGGTCAAGGATGTCTCGTTCGATCTGAAGCGCGGAGAGACGCTGGCGATTGCGGGCGAAAGCGGGTCCGGCAAGTCGATCACCTCGCTTGCCATCATGGGCCTGCTGCCGCCGCCCGCCGTGCGCGTGACGGCAGGTCAGATCGCGCTTGGCGACCGCGTGCTGACGACGCTGCCCGAAGGACAGATGCGCGCCCTGCGTGGCGACCGCATCGCGATGATCTTTCAGGAACCGATGACCAGCCTCAACCCGGTGATGACCGTCGGCACCCAGCTGGTCGAGGCGATCCGAGTCCATAGTCCCATGGTCCGCGCTAAGGCCCGCGCCGAAGCGCTGGCCGCCCTGACGGCGGTGCGCCTGTCGGAACCTGCGCGCAGGCTGGATCAATTTCCCCACGAACTTTCCGGCGGGATGCGCCAGCGGGTGATGATCGCCATGGCGCTGGCGTTGAAGCCCGATGTGCTGATCGCGGACGAGCCGACGACGGCGCTGGACGTGACCGTGCAGCGCGAGGTGCTGGACCTGCTGCGCGACCTGCAGCGCGAACGCGGCACCGCGATCCTTCTGATCACCCACGACATGGGCGTCGTGGCCGAAATGGCCGACCGCGTCGTCATCATGCGCCGTGGCATGATCGAGGAGACGGGGCCGGTCCGCCAGATCTTTGCCGCCCCTGCCAACCCCTACACCCGCGATCTGCTGGCCGCCGTGCCGCGCATGGGGCAGGGCGGTGCGCCGATGGAACGTCCTGACCGCCCGGTGGTGGCCGACCTGCGCGATGTCGCCGTGCGCTATGACATCCGCGGGGGCGTCCTGAACCGCGTGACCCACCGGGTTCACGCTGTCGAGGGGGTCGGATTCGACATCCGGGCGGGCGAAACCCTGTCGCTGGTGGGTGAAACTGGTTGCGGCAAATCCACTGTTGCCCGCGCCATCGTCGGTCTGGTCCCCCACACCGGGCTGATCCGCATCGGTGACCAGACCGTGGGCACGATGACCGCACAGGCCCGCAAGCGGCTGAGCGCGGTCACGCAGATCGTCTTTCAGGACCCGATGGCAGCACTCGATTCCCGCATGACCGTGGGCGAGCAGATTGCAGAACCGCTGCTGATCCACGGCACGATGGACGCCGCCGCCCGTCGTGCCCGCGCGGCAGACCTGATGGCCCGCGTCGGTCTGACGACGGCGCAGCTGGACAACTACCCGCACGAATTTTCGGGCGGGCAACGGCAGCGGATCTGCATCGCGCGTGCCCTGGCGCTGACGCCGCAACTGATCGTGGCGGATGAAAGCGTCTCGGCCCTCGACGTGTCGGTGCAGGCGCGCGTGCTGGACCTGCTGCGCGCGCTGAAGGACGAGTTCGGGATCGCGATGCTGTTCATCAGCCACGACATGGCGGTGGTCGAGAATATCTCTGACCGGGTCGCTGTCATGCAGCTGGGCCAGATCGTCGAGATCGGCAGCCGCGCGCAGATCTTCGGCAACCCGCAGCATCCCTATACCCGCCGCCTGATGGCAGCGGTCCCGGTGGCCGATCCGACCGCCGTGCGCGAGGCGACACCGCGGATGACGGGCGACATTCCTAACCCGGTGCATGCCGTGGGTGCCACGGTCGCCCGCCACCGCATGACGGAAATCGCCCCCGGCCATCTGGTGGCCGAGGGCTAGGCGACGGCCGTTCAGCCGTGCTGCAAGTCTGCGGGCAGCAGGGCGGACGGCATGTTCTGATAGCAGACGGGGCGCAGGAACCGCCGAATGGCCAGCGTGCCCACGGATGTCGCGCCAAAGTTCGTGCTCGCCGGGAACGGCCCGCCGTGCACCATCGAATCCGCGACCTCGACCCCAGTGGGGAAGGCGTTGACCAGCAGGCGTCCGGCCTTGCGTTCCAGGATCGGGACCAGCTTCTGCCCGATCCCCGTGTCGCCGTCGTCCATCTGCAGCGTGCAGGTCAACTGGCCGTGCAGGCCGCGCGCGACGGACAGCATCTCGTCGTCAGAGGCGGCGCGGATGACGATGCCGGCGGGGCCGAACATTTCGATCGCGAGGTCCTCGTTCGCCAGCCAGTCCGCAGCGCTCACGACGAAAAGCGCGGGGCCCACCTTGCGCCCTTCGCAGGGGGTGTTCAGGCGGGTCGCCACGTTCGCGGCACCGGCAATGGTTGCGACGCCGCGGCGATAACCCTCTGCCGTGCCGCCGGTCAGCATCGGGGCGGGGGCCACGTCGTGCAAGGCAGCCTCTGCCGCGTCGATGAAGGCATCGGCGTCAGCGTCCTTGATCACCACGACGCCGGGGTTGGTGCAGAACTGGCCGACGCCCATGGTCAGCGACCCGGCCCAGCCGGTGCCGATCTGCGCCGCGCGGGCCGCGGAGGCTGCGGGCAGCACGAAGACCGGGTTGATGGCGCCAAGCTCACCGAAGAAGGGGATCGGTTCTGGCCGCGCCATGGCGAGGTCGAACAGCGCTTTGCCGCCCCGGAACGAGCCGGTGAAGCCTATCGCGCGGGTCAGGGGGTGCTTGACCAGGGCCTCGCCAGCTTCGTTGGTATTGGACTGCACGAAGCCGAAGGTGCCTTTGGGCAGGCCACATTTCTCGACCGCTGCGGCGATGGCCTGCGCCACGATCTCTCCGGTCGCGGGGTGACCGGGGTGACCCTTGTAGACGACGGGGCAGCCTGCGGCGAAGGCGGCGGCGGTGTCGCCACCGGCGGTCGAGAAGGCGAGCGGGAAGTTCGAGGCCCCGAAGACACCCACGGGGCCCAGCGGTCGCTGGATCATCCGCAGATCGGGGCGCGGCAGGGGGGCGCGGTCGGGCAGGGCGGCATCAAGGCGCACATCAAGATAGTCGGCCTTGCGGATATGATCCGCGAACAGGCGCAACTGGCCGGTGGTGCGGCCGCGTTCGCCGTTCAGGCGCGCTTCTGGCAGGCCCGTTTCAGCGGTGCCGTAGGCGGTCAGATCGGCGCCGCGCGCTTCGATCTCGTCGGCGATAGCCTCCAGAAACGCCGCGCGATCGGCGCGGCTGGTCCAGCCATAGGTCTCGAAGGCGGCTTCGGCAGCGGTCATGGCGGCGTCGATTTCGGGCGTGCCGCCGGACTGGAAGGTTGCTGCGTCGCCACTGACGGGATCGGACTGGAACATCGTGCCCCCCGCGACCCAGGCCCCGTTGATGTAGTGGTTGCCGGTCAGCTTGGTCATGTCGTATTCCTTCTTAGTCATGAAATGCCGCGACAGTCTCGCGGCGACCCAGCATGAAGGCATCGGCCACATGCTGGAGGGGGCTGACGTCCACGTCGGACTGGCCAGCCTCGATGAGTTCCGCAAAGCGGTGGTAAAGGCCGGGGTATTCGCCCGGGCCGTCGGTCGTCTGCGCCATGCCGTCGATGTGCAGGGTGGCGCCGCCGTCGGTCAGACGCAGCTGGCCCCCGGTGGTATCCACCGTGATGTTCCAGCTTTGCGGACCCTCCTGCCGCCAGTCGAAGGCGGCGTCGACGGTCATGCCCGAAGGTCCGGCGAAGGTCAGGTCGGCGGCGATGGGCGTGTCGCGGTTTTCCGGAAAGCTGAGTGTCGTAGCGGTCAGATGCACCGGATTCGGCAAGATTGCGGTCATGATCGACAGGGCATTGATGCCGGGGTCGAACACGCC
Organism: Loktanella sp. M215; assembly: GCF_021735925.1. Taxonomy (NCBI): domain Bacteria; kingdom Pseudomonadati; phylum Pseudomonadota; class Alphaproteobacteria; order Rhodobacterales; family Roseobacteraceae; genus Loktanella; species Loktanella sp. M215. The sequence goes on along the minus strand of NZ_WMEA01000001.1, from coordinate 3,741,514 downwards.
AAGGCCACCGGCCTGCCAGATCCAGTCCTGCCCCGGATGCCAGCGGCGGACGTCTTCCTTCCAGTCAATCCGGACGTGTTTGATCTGTGCGTCGCGCAGATGGGCGCGGGCCTGTGCAACGCCTGCCGCTTCTCTTGAATGCCAGGTGGCAAAGAGCGTCACGCCCTTGGCGCGGGCAAGGCGTTCGAGCTTCAGCACCTCTGACACGGTCGCACCGGGGGGCTTTTCCAGCATGACGTGCTTGCCTGCCGCCAGCGCCGCCGTGGCGATGTCATAGCGCGGGACGGGCGGCATGCACAGCGACAGGACCCGGATGTCGGGCCGTGCCGTCAGTAGGGAGGCGATGTCGGCATGGTTTTCCACGTCGTCGATCCCGCCGGACCGGCTGACGGTCGCGGCCAGATGGAAAGCCGTGCTGCCCGCAATGGCGGGGATATGCTGGTCGCGGGCGATCTTGCCGATGCCCAGCAGGGCAATCGGTTCGCTGACCAACTGGCGACCGACGCCACCGGCACCTGCGCCTCTAGTGACTGTCACGGGGCACCTCGTGTCCGCGGTTGCCTTTCAGGATCGTGAAATCGGCACCGGTGTCGGCGCCTTCGACCATGTCCACGAACATCTTGGAATAACCGCTGGTGAACATCGGCGCGGGCGGGGTCCAGTCGGCCAGCCGTGCGGCCAGTTCTTCGTCAGAGATATCCAGGTGGATGCGCCGCGCCTCCACGTCGAGTTCGATCATGTCGCCGGTCTGGACCACGGCCAGCGGCCCACCGGCAGCGGCCTCTGGTGCTGTATGCAGGACGACGGTGCCGTAGGCGGTGCCGGACATCCGCGCGTCGCTGATGCGCACCATGTCGGTGATGCCCTTCTTCAGCACCTTGGGCGGCAGGCCCATGTTGCCGACCTCGGACATGCCGGGATAGCCTTTGGGGCCGCAGTTCTTCATCACCATCACGCAGTTTTCGTCGATATCGAGGGCATCATCCTCGATCCGGGCCTTGTAGTCGTCGATATCCTCGAAGACGACCGCCCGGCCGCGATGTTTCATCAGGTGCGGGCTGGCGGCAGAGGGTTTCAGGACCGCCCCGTTGGGGGCCAGATTGCCGCGCAACACGGCGATACCGCCGGAGGCTGCGAGCGCCTTTTCCACCGGCAGGATCACGTCGTCGTTCCAGTTGGTCGCACCCTTGACCTCTTCACCGATGGTGGTGCCCGATACGGTCAGCGCGTCGTCGTGCAGCATGCCGGCTTCTGACAGGCGCTTCAGAACGACCGGCAAACCACCGGCGTAGAAGAATTCCTCCATCAGGTATTTGCCGGACGGCATCAGGTTGACGATGGTCGGCACGTCGCGGCCGCAGCGGTCCCAGTCGTCAAGGGTCACGTCAACGCCGACGCGACCGGCGAGCGCCAGCAGGTGGATCACCGCGTTGGTCGATCCGCCGATGGCGCCGTTGCAGCGGATCGCGTTCTCGAAGGCGTTTTTCGTCAGGATGTCAGAGGGTTTCAGGTCGTCCTTCACCATCTGCACGATGCGGCGCCCGGTCAGCTGCGCCATGACGCGGCGGCGGGAATCCACACCCGGGATTGCCGCATTGCCGGACAGGGCCATGCCCAGCGCTTCGGCCATGCTGGCCATGGTGCTGGCGGTGCCCATCGTGTTGCAGGTGCCCGACGACCGGCTCATCGCCTGCTCGGCCTCAAGGAACTCATCTTGGGTCATTTTGCCGGCCTTGATGTCCTCTGACATCTGCCACAGCGCCGTGCCCGATCCGACCCGTTCGCCCCGGAACCAACCGTTCAGCATTGGCCCACCAGTGACGACGATGGACGGGATGTCGGTGCTGGCTGCACCCATCATCAGGGACGGCGTGGTCTTGTCACAGCCGACCAGCAGCACGGCCCCGTCGATGGGCTGGGCACGCATCACCTCCTCGACCGCCATGGCGGCAAGGTTGCGGTACATCATCGCCGTGGGGCGGAAGGTGTTCTCGGACGCACTGAACACCGGCACCTCGACCGGGAAACCGCCAGCCTCCCAGACGCCGGCCTTCACCTTTTCGGCCAGTTCGCGCAGGTGGCCGTTGCAGGGGGTCAGGTCGGACCATGTGTTCAGGATGCCGATCACCGGGCGGCCGTCGAACAGGTCGTCGGGATAGCCTTGGTTCTTCAGCCAGCCGCGGTGGTAGATGTTGTCGCGGGACGTGCCGCCATACCATTCCTGCGAACGCAGACGACGGGGCCAGGAGGCAGGGGTAAATGTCATGGGCGTTTTCCTACAGGGTTTTGACGGTGACGCGGGCCGCTGGGGCCGCAGCCTCTATGGCCAGTGCATTGCGCAGGGGCAAGCCGAAGGCGGGGGCTGCGATTTCGAACACGTCGCCGTGCTGACACGACAGGCCGGTGGCGAAGGACAGGGTCGCCGTGCCGAACATGTGGATGTGCACGTCACCGGGCTGGCAGAAGATGCCGTATTTGAAGTGGTGGTGTTCAAGGTTGGCGATGGTGTGGGACATGTTCGCCTCGCCACTGACGAAGGGCGCGTCAAAGATCGCGTGGCCGTCGCGGATCACCTGGCTGTGGCCCTGAATGTCGGCGGGCAGATCACCCGCCAGCAGTTCCGGCCCGACCGCGCAGGCCCGCAGCTTGGAATGGGCGAGGTAGAGGTAGTTCTGCTTTTCCGTCACATGGTCGGAAAATTCGTTCGCCAGCGCAAAGCCCACGCGAAACGGCGTGCCGCCCTCGCCGATGATATAGACGCCAGCGATCTCCGGCTCCTCACCGCCGTCCAGCGCGAAGGACGGCGAGGGCAGGGGGGCGCCGGGCGCGATCAGGGCATGGCCGGTGCCCTTGTAGAACCATTCGGGCTGCACGCCGGGGACGGACCCCTCTGGCTTGCCACCCTCGATGCCCCAGCGGAACATCTTCATGGAGTCGGTTTCGGCCTTGTCCGCCTTCTCGTGCATTGCGGCGCGGGTCGAGGCGGACCCGAGATGCGTTAGGCCGGTGCCGGTCAGGTAGGTGTGCGCCGGATCGGGATGGAACAGGGGTGGCAGTATGCGGCCGCCTTCATACAGTGCCTCGAGGTCGACGACCTCTCCCATCCCAAGCTGGCCAATACGGTCGCGCAGGGACATGCCCTGCGCTGCGCAGTCTATCGCTAGGTCGTAGAGTGTTGCGTCCGTCTTGACGGCGCAGGCCTGCGTGCCGTCGCGGGCGACAAGCTGGATGCCACCGGTTTGGGTGCGGTATTGGGACAGCAGCATGGGATCAGGCCTTTCTTTTGTTCATGACGTCGAAGATCACGGCGGCCAGCAGCACCAGCCCCTTGATGCATTGTTGCCAGTCGATGCCGATCCCAAGGATCGACATGCCGTTGTTCATCACGCCCATGATGAAGGCCCCGATCACGGCGCCGACGATGGTACCGACACCGCCAGCCATCGACGCACCGCCGATGAAGACGGCCGCGATCACGTCCAGCTCGAACCCGGCACCGGCCTTGGGCGTTGCGGTGTTCAGCCGGGCGGCGAACACGAGGCCCGCGAGGGCCGCCAGCACGCCCATGTTGGCGAAGGTCAGGAAGGTCAGGCGCGGGGCGTTGATGCCCGACAGCATGGCGGCTTTTTCATTGCCGCCGATGGCGTAGATGCGGCGACCGATGGTCGTGCGGCTGGTGACGAAGGAATAGACCGCGATCAGCAGAGCCATGACGATGAAGACGTTGGGCAGGCCCCGGAAATAGGCCATGAGGTAGCTCATGTAGACGAGGGCGGCGAAGATCAGCCCGTTCTTGGCGGCGAAGAAGACGAAGGGTTCCTCGACGCTGCCGGTCTTGGTGGCCTCCATCCGGGACCGGATCGCGAGGACAAGGATCAGGGCCGCGACGCCGACACCGATCACCAGCGAGAAGACGTTGGGCTTGCCGCTGCCGATCAGGTCAGGGATGAAACCGGACGCGATCAGTTGGAATTGCGCCGGGAACGGGCCGACGGATTGGCCCGCCAGCAGCCAGAGCGTCAGGCCCTTGAAGACCAGCATGCCAGCCAAGGTCACGATGAAGCTGGGGATCTTGAAATAGGCGACCCAGAACCCCTGCGCCATACCGATCACGGCCCCCGCGAAGAGGCAGATGATACCAGCGATCAGGTAGGGAATGTTGAAATTGACGATCATCACGGCGGCCAGTGCGCCGACGAAGCCCATGACCGACCCGACGCTCAGGTCGATATGTCCCGCCACGATGATCAGCAGCATGCCGATCGCCATGATGATGATATAGCTGTTCTGCAGAATCAGGTTCGTCAGGTTGACGGGCTTCAGCAGGATGCCCCCCGTCGCCACCTGAAAGAACGCCATGATCGCGATCAGGGCAAACAGGATGCCGTATTCGCGCATGTGACCGCGCAGGAAGGACCAGCTCGACTTGATCTGCACCGGGGCCGCGTCTGCGTTGTCCGGGTTGGTGGTGGTCTGGGTCATGTGCGATCCCCCGATCTGATGATGGTTGCCATGATCTTTTCCTGACTGGCGTCGCGCGTCGGCATCTCACCGACAAAGCGGCCTTCGTTCATGACGTAGATGCGGTCCGTGATACCCAGCAATTCGGGCATTTCGGACGAGATGACGATGATCGCCTTGCCCGACGCGGCAAGGTCGCGGATCACGGTGTAGATTTCGTATTTCGCGCCGACGTCGATGCCGCGTGTCGGCTCGTCGAGGATCAGCACGTCAGGGTCCGAAAACAGCCACTTGGACAGCACGACCTTCTGCTGGTTGCCGCCCGACAGGTTCACCGTCTCCTGTTCGATGCTGCTCGACTTGATCTTGAGGCGGGTGCGGTATTGCGTGGCGACTTCGGCCTCTCGGACCTTGTCGACGACCATGCCGTTCGACACGCCGGGCAGGTTCGCCAGCGGCACGTTGCGGCGGATGGTGTCGTCAAGGACGAGGCCATAGGTCTTGCGGTCCTCGGTCGCGTAGGCAAGCCCTGCGTCGATGGCGCGCCGCACGGTGGACAGGTCCACGTCGCGCCCGCCGATCTGGGCGCTGCCGGTGATGCCGGCGCCGTAGCTGCGTCCGAACAGCGACATGGCGAGTTCCGTGCGCCCCGCGCCCATCAGGCCCGCGATGCCGATAACCTCACCCTTCTTCACGTCGAAAGAGACATCCTTGACCACCTGCCGGTCGCTGTGCAGTGGATGGGCCACGCACCAGTTGCGGACCTGCATCGCGACCTCTTTGGTCGCTGTCGCAACCTTCGGCGGATAGCGGTCGTCCAGCGACCGGCCCACCATGTCGCGGATGATGTCGCCTTCGCTGATGCCCGTGCGGCAATCCAGACGGGACACGGCAGCACCGTCGCGGATCACTGTAATTGTGTCCGCCACCTTGCTGATTTCGTTAAGCTTGTGACTGATCAGTATGGACGTCACCCCCTGCGCCTTGAACTCCAGCAGCAGGTCCAGCAGCTTGGCGCTGTCGGTCTCGTTCAGGGACGAGGTCGGTTCATCGAGGATCAGCAGGCGCACGTCCTTGGACAGCGCTTTGGCGATTTCAACCAGCTGCTGCTTGCCCAGCCCGAGGGCATCGACAAGCGTGTCGGGATGTTCCTTCAGGCCGACACGGGCCAGCAGCTTTGCCGCCCCGGCGCGGGTCGCGCGCCAGTCCATGATCCCGCGGGTGGCACGTTCGTTGCCCAGATAGATGTTCTCGGCCACCGACAGAAGCGGCACGAGCGCCAGTTCCTGATGGATGATGATGATACCCTGCGCCTCGCTGTCGCGGATGTTCGCGAAGCTTTGCACCTTGCCGTCATAGGCGATGTCGCCGGTGTAGCTGCCGTGGGGATAGACGCCCGACAGCACTTTCATCAGCGTGGACTTGCCGGCGCCGTTTTCACCGACGAGGGCGTGGATCTCGCCTGCCTCGACGGACAGGCTAACGCGGTCGAGGGCCTTCACACCCGGAAATTCCTTGGTGATCGCCCGCATTTCAAGAAGTGTCGCCATGATGCCCCCCGGCGCAATGGGAAAAACGGCCCCCGGTCCGCGCCGAGGCGCCGGATGACGGGGGCCAGCGTCGTCAGGTGATGCGGACCCCGCATCCCCCGCCGACAGGGAGGATCACTTGATCTGGTCTTCGGTGTAGTAACCGCTGTCGATCAGGACCGACTGCACGTCGGCCTTGGTCACGGGCACCGGCTCCAGCAGGTAGGCGGGGACGACCTTGACGCCGTTGTCATAGGTCTCGGTGTCGTTGATCTCGGGCTCGCCGTCGTTCAGCAGCGCCTCGACCATGCCCACGGTGACGCGGGCCAGTTCGCGGGTGTCCTTGAAGATGGTCGAAAACTGCTCGTCCGCGAGGATCGATTTCACCGACTGGATTTCAGCGTCCTGACCGGACACGATCGGCATCGCCAGATCGCCGGACCCGTAGCCCACACCCTTGAGCGAGGACAGGATGCCGATGGACAGACCGTCGTAGGGCGACAGCACCGCGTTCACCTGCTTGTCGGTGTAGTTGGCGGAGAGCAGGTTATCCATGCGCGCCTGCGCGACGGAGCCGTCCCAGCGCAGCGTGCCGACCTGATCCATGCCCATCTGGCCGGACGGAATGACGACGTCACCGCTGTCGATCAGCGGCTGCAGCACCGACATGGCACCGTTGTAGAAGAAATAGGCGTTGTTGTCGTCAGGGCTGCCGCCGAAAAGTTCGACGTTCCACGGCTTGGTGTCGGGGAAACGCTCTTTCAGGCCGTCCACCAGCGTCGTCGCCTGCTGTACGCCGACCTTGAAGTTGTCGAAGGTCGCGTAATAGCTGACGTCCCCGCTGTCGCGGATCAGGCGGTCGTAGGCCACCACGTCGATGTCTGCGGCTGCGGCATTGGCCAGCGCGTTTGACAGGGTCGTGCCGTCGATGGCAGCGATCACGAGGACGTCGACGCCCTTGGTGATCATGTTCTCGATCTGCGCGAGCTGGTTGGGAATATCGTCGTCGGCGTATTGCAGATCGACGGTGAAACCGGCCTCTTCGAATTGCTTGACCATGTTGTCGCCGTCGGCGATCCAGCGGGCCGAGGACTTGGTCGGCATCGCGATGCCCACATAGCCCGCGTCCTGCGCCCAGGCGCCGCCGGTCATCGCGACGAGTGCCGTCGTCGCCAGCATGGATTTCAGAATGTTCATGTCGTCCTCCCTTGCGCAGTGCTGCTTCAGTTTCCTCCCGAAGACGCCCGCACGATTGTGTTGGGCAGTGCGCATCCGGTCCGGTGAATGTCCGGTGGTCGCCTCTGCCCGGATACGTTGATCTTTGCGGGTATGATTTTCAAATTCATTTTTCGTCTCTGGATATGCGTTTATTGGTATGCCAAGTTGGCGCGACAGGAAGGGATGACATGGCGCAGGCTTCGGACAAGACGGCGGCCGCTTTGATACAGGCCAGATTGCGCCTGCCGCAACTGCGCCTTCTGCTGGCCGTGGCCGATGTGGGGCAGATCTCGGGTGCGGCGGCACAGGTCGGCATGACGCAGCCTGCCGCCTCTCGGCTGCTGGCAGAGCTGGAGCGGACGGCCGGCACGCCGTTGTTCGACCGGCATCCGCGCGGTGTCGTGCTGACGCAGGCCGGTGCGTTGCTGGCCCGCCGCGCGCGGAGTGCGCTGCGCGACATCGCGATCGCCTTTGACGAGGTCGAGATGCTGGCTAGCGGGACCGGTGGTGTGGTGCGCATCGGCACCGTGACCGGGCCGGGGCTGGAACTGGTGCTGCCGCTGATCCGCGACATGCGCGTGACCTACCCCGAGATCGAGTTCGATGTGACCGTCGATACCTCTGACATGCTGGCGGATGCGCTCTTTGCCCACAGGATCGACTTCTACATCGGGCGCGTGCTGGCGAACGCCAACCCGCGTGACGTCACCATCCGCCATATCGGCCCCGAGCCGATCGCCCTGCTGGTGCGCAAGGATCACCCCCTGTTGCGCAAGACCGATCTGACGCTGAAGGATACGCTGGCGCACGACTGGGTGATGCAGGCGCCCGGCGGGCTGCTGCGCCGCGCGGTCGAGGCGTATCTGCTGCGTCACGACCTGCCGCCGCCGTCGCGCATCCTGTCCACGTCATCGCTGCTGCTGACGCTGGGCATCATATCCGATACCAATGTCGTCGCGCCCGTGGCGCGGTCGGTGGCGGACGTGCTGGTGTCGGCCAACCGCCTGAACGGCGATGTGCGCGTTCTGGACGTCGCCCGCGATATGGCCGTCGATCCTTATGGTCTGGTGTCGCTGCGGCAGGCGGCCCATGCGCCAGCCGTCGTCCGCATCCTTGCCCTGCTGGAAGAGCGGATTCGCAACCGGTCCACGGGGCCGGACTGATCCGGCGGGGTCGGGCCGGGCGAAGCGGCAAGGCCACAGGTGCCGGTGCGCAATGCAACCTGTGCGCAATCGCGCGTTGCCCCGGAAGGCAGCCTATGGCATCCCTGCAGCAATCAATGCGAACGGAAGTAAAGATCTTGGCAAACTTCGAGGCCCGCCGCACGATGATGGTCGACACGCAGGTGCGACCCTCTGACGTGACCAAATTTCCCATCATCGATGCGATGCTGTCCGTGCCGCGCGAGGATTTCGTGCCCGCGTCCCTGCGCGAGGCCGCCTACGTCGGAGAGAACCTGACGCTGCCGGGCGGACGCACGATGCTGGAACCCCGCACCCTGTCGAAAATGCTGGATGCGCTGGACGTGCAGCCCGGCGACGTGATGCTCGATGTGGGGTGCGGTCTGGGTTATTCCGCTGCCGTCGCCGCACGGATCGTGTCCTTTGTCGTCGGCCTCGAGGATGACGCAGACCGCGCCGCCGAGGCGCAGACGAATCTGTCGGACGCCGGAATCGACAATGCCGCCGTCATGACCGGCCCGCTGGCCGAGGGCGTGGCCAAGTCCGGACCCTATGACGCCATCATCATTCATGGTGCGGTCGAAGTCGTCCCCGCCGCGCTGACCGATCAGCTGCGGCCCGGTGGCCGGATCGCCGCGCTCTTTGCCGAAGGCGCGCTGGGCACCGTGCGGATCGGCCTGAAGTCGGACAGTGGCGTGACATGGCGTTACGCCTTCAACGCCGGCGCACCGACGCTCGCCGGCTTCACCCGCGACCGGGCGTTCGCGCTATGAGGGGGCGCCGGATGTTGCGCCAGGGGGTGGCGGCGATCTGTCTTGCCCTGTCTGCCACGGCGCTGTCGGCGGAAACGCTGGCCCAGACGCTGACCGATGCCTACACCAACTCCGGTCTGCTGGCGCAGAACCGTGCGGTCCTGCGCGCCGCCGACGAGGATGTGGCCCTTGCCACCTCGCGCCTGCTGCCGGTGATCAGCTGGGCCGCCACGGCGGCCAGTCAGGCCCCGCGTCAGCCCAGCGCCGATACGATTACGGCACAGTTGAGCCTGAACGCCGATCTGACCCTGTTCGACGGTGGCGCCAATCGCATTGGCCGCGAGGCTCAGAAGGAACTCGTGCTCGCCACGCGCGAATCACTGCGCGACGTGGAGCAGCAGGTGCTGCTGCGGGCGGTCCAGGCGTATAACTCGGTCCGCAGCACCGCTGAATTCATCAGTCTGCGCCAGAACAACCTGCGCGTCCTGCAGCAGGAACTGCAGGCCGCACAGGACCGCTTTGACGTGGGCGAGGTCACCCGGACCGATGTGGCACTGGCCCAGGCCAGCGTTGCATCCGCGCAAAGCCTTCTTGCGACCGCACGCGGCGATGCTGAACAGGCGGCTGCGGAATTCTCGGTTGCCGTCGGGCGCAAGCCGGGCACACTTGTGGCGGTGTCGCCGGCACCGGTGTCGCGCACGGAAAACGAGGCAGAGACTCTGGCCGTCCGCAACCATCCACAGGTTTTGCAGGCGCAACATTCTGTGACGGTGCGGGAATTGGGAATCAAGGTGGCCGAGGCCGCCTATGTGCCCAATGCGACCTTGTCGGGACGGGTCGGCGTAGATGCCAACACCGGTATCGTCGGACGGTCCGTGACCCTGTCGCTGGGTGGTCCGATCTACAACGGCGGTGCCTTGCCCGCCGGCGTCAGACAGGCGCAAGCCCAGCGCGATCAGGCGAGGGCCGGTCTGCATCTGGCGTCGCTGAGTGTCATTCAGCAGGTCTCGAATGCCTACGCTGTCCTGCAGGCCGCACGCGCGTCGCTGCAATCCACCGATGAACAGGTGCGTGCCGCCCGTGTCGCCTTCGAAGGCATCCGCGAAGAAGCGACCCTTGGGGCGCGGACGACCTTGGACGTGCTGAACGCGGAACAGAATCTGCTGAACGCCCGCGCCAACGTCATCACGGCGCAAGAGGCAGAGGTAAACGCCTCTTATGCCGTGCTGTCAGCCGTGGGCCTGCTGACGGCGGACCATCTGAACCTGCCGGTGCAGCAGTACGATCCGGCGGCGTATTACAACCTCGTCAAGGATGCCCCTGCGGCGCTGTCCGAACAGGGACAGGCGTTGGACCGTGTCCTGCGGGCCATCGGCCAATAGCAACAACGACAGTGTTGGTTGTTTGCTAACCCGGTCCAGCGTAACCTAGTCTGAGGGCGCAATGCAGAGGCACACCATGTCTGATCCGATGACCAACGTCGAAATAGAGGATGTTCTGTCTTCCATCCGGCGGCTGGTTGCAGAAGGCGGTCAGGACACGGCACCACGGGCCGTGGTCGTGCCGCGTGCGCCAAAGCTGGTGTTGACCCCTGCGCTGCGCGTGGACACCCCCGATATGGATGGGGCGGACAAGACCTCTGTCGATCCGGCGGACCATGTGTCTGCAGATGCTGTCGCGGCGCCGGTCATCCTCGGGCCGCGTCACCGAATCGAACGGCCCGCCACCGCGGCTGACAAATCGGCGCCCGACTCGGACCTGTCCGAATCGGTCAAGGTGCAGGACCGGGTCAGTCTGCTGGCCACGATCGCAGAGCTTGAGGCCGCGGTCAGGGAACAGCCGGACGAATGGGAGCCGGATGGCACAGGGACGCAGACAGAGCCGGGCTGGGCGCGCGCCGGGTTCCGTGACCAGACCGAGATTTCGGATGCTGAAGAGCTGAAAGAAGAAAATCTGGCACCGGCGCCCGCCGACGCGGCCGCCTGGCCCGCGACCTTGGTCGAGGCGGCACGGCGGTATGGCGACGCCGGCGATGACACGGTTCCTGAATTTCGCCATCATCGCGCTGAAAACGTCATCCGCACCGAGGATGGCGGCGACGGGTTCGAGGATGACCTGATCGGCGGCCCCGGACTGGGTGCCGATCCGGAAGATCCGCTTGACCAGTACCTGAACGGGACCGGTCTGATCGACGAGGCTGCCTTGCGTGATATGGTGCGCCAGATCGTGCGGGACGAGTTGCAGGGCAAGCTGGGTGAGCGGATTACCCACAATGTGCGCAAGCTGGTGCGGCGTGAAATACACCGCGTCCTGACGACGCAGGATTTCGACTAGCGCCCGACCTCGGCAGCCAGATCAAGAATACGGTCCACGTCGAGGTGTGCCGCGATGTGATCTGCTAAAGCGTCCAATGTATCCTGCACCGTGGCGCCGTAGTCGCCTGTCGCAATCGTCTGTCCCAGTCGGGACAGATAGGCCGCGCGAAAGGCGTCCGCAGCGAAGAGACCGTGCAGATAGCAGCCCATGACGCGACCATCGGCGCTTTGTGCGCCATCTGTATGGCCGTCCAGCGCCAGCCAGGCGCGCGCCCTGTCCGGTCCTGTGGTCTGGCCCATATGGATTTCATAACCCGACACCGCGTCGCCCGTGGGCAAATAGGTCGCCTGCGCCTGCGCCAGCCGTTTCTGCTGCCCCATGACTGTGACGACATCCAGATGCCCCAGTCCGGGCGCGCTGGCAGGCGGTCCCTCGATCCCGTCGGGATCGGCGATCTGGCGTCCCAGCATCTGGTATCCACCGCACAGGCCCAGCACATGGCCACCGCGCCGGATATGCGCGGCAAGGTCGATGTCCCAGCCTTGGGCGCGAAAATGCGCAAGATCCGCGATGGTCGATTTCGACCCCGGCAGCAGGATCAGATCCGCGTCGAGGGGGAGGGGGCGCCCCTCTGCCACGATCTCGACACTGACGTCGGGTGTCATGGACAGCGGGTCGAGGTCGTCGAAATTCGCGATTCGGTTCAGGCGGGGCACGGCGATGCGCAGCGGCCCGCCGGGGCGGCTGGCGATGTCCATCACGTCCTCTGCCGGCAAGCGCCAGGCGTCGGCGAACCACGGCAGGATGCCCAGCGGCTGCCAACCGGTGTGGTCTGTAATCACGTCCATGCCAGCGGCAAAGAGGGCAGGGTCGCCACGGAACTTGTTGATCGCAAAGCCCTTGATCAGCGCGAGGTCGGCCGGATCCAGCACGGCGTGGGTCCCGACCATCTGCGCGATGACGCCGCCACGGTCGATGTCGCCGATCAGCACCACGGGGACACGTGCTGCACTGGCAAAACCCATGTTGGCGATGTCCCCTTGGCGCAGGTTGACCTCTGCCGGACTGCCGGCGCCTTCGACGATGACCAGATCGCAGGTGCGGGCCAGGCGATGAAAGCTGTCCAGCACCTCTGGCAGCAGTTGCGCCTTCATGCGGCCATAGTCGCGCGCCTGCACCGTCGCGATGCGGTGGCCGCGCAGGATGACCTGCGCGCCGATGTCGGTTTCGGGCTTCAGCAGTACCGGGTTCATGTCGACGACCGGGTCGCGACCACAGGCGAGGGCCTGCAGCGCCTGTGCGCGCCCGATCTCTCCGCCGTCGACGGTGACGGCGGCGTTGTTGGACATGTTCTGCGGCTTGAAGGGGGCGACGCGCAGACCGCGCCGCGTCGCCGCGCGCGCCAGCCCCGCGACCAGCATCGACTTGCCGACGTTCGATCCGGCACCTTGTATCATGATGGCTTTGGTCATCCGTCTTTCCCCGTCATGTTGCCGATCTTTCGCATAGCGCACAAAAAAACGCGACCCTGGCAGGGGCCGCGTTTTCAAGTCGGATCGAAGCGGAAATCAGGCGGCGCGTGCGTCCTGTTCGGCGGCATTGCGGCGCTCGCTCTCTTCGCGCGACAGCGCGACAGAGGTGCGCACACCCTTGCCCACGAACTCCATCAGGCCCGAGACGACCCGTTCGTTCGGGTCGATACCGGCACACGACAGCACTTCGCGACCATCGCGAGACCGCGCCCAACGGGCAATCTGCTCGGGGCCATTTCCATACTTCTTGTCATCCGCGATGGCATCATCCAAAGCAGCCAGAACGACCGCAGCGAAAAGCTTGCGGGCGCGGTTGCCCTGTTCGTTGTTGAACGCTGTGCCGTCGACGAAATCTCTCATCATGGGTCCTTCTCGTTTTTTTTCGCTCTTGTGGTTCCGGCGAGAAGGCCCTTATGCCTGACCAAAGGCGATTCGGGGGCCCTCTTTTGGAATGGCTGCCATGCAAGCAGTGCATGGCGACCGGCGGGTAATCGCTTATCTAGTCGCCTTGCCAGCGGGACATACGCCATATATAGACCGCGTCACATCAGCATCAAGCTCTCGCCACATTTTTGACACAAAGTGACCCATGCCCAAAATCAACGGTAACGAAATTCGCCCCGGCAACGTTCTGGAACATGATGGTGGCCTTTGGGCTGCGGTCAAGGTCGATCATGTGAAGCCCGGCAAGGGCGGCGCATTCGCCCAGGTCGAACTGAAGAACCTGCGCGACGGTCGCAAGCTGAACGAACGGTTTCGGTCCGCCGACAAGGTCGAAAAGGTGCAACTGGAACAGAAGGACCAGCAGTTCCTGTTCGAAACCGACGACATGCTGACCTTCATGGACAGCCAGACCTACGAACAGATCGCGCTGCCCGCCGATATTCTGGGTGACCGTCGTCCGTTCCTGCAGGACGGCATGGTCGTTCACATCGAATATTACGGCGACGAGGCCCTCAACGTCACGCTGCCCCTGCGCGTCACCTGCAAGATCGTCGAGACAGAGCCGGTGGTCAAAGGCCAGACAGCGGCCAACAGCTTCAAGCCCGCGATCCTGGACAACGGCGTCCGCGTCATGATCCCGCCCTTCGTAGGCACGGATGAAGACATCGTCGTCAACACCGAACTGTTCGAATACGTCGAACGCGCCTGACGGGCGCTCGGTCAGCCCGGTGGGTTCGCCGGGGATTGAAATGACAGCATCAGGTCCTCCCTTGTCTGTTGCGGGGACCGTGAGCCTGACATGTTAACAATTCGTTAAGATGGATCGGGGATGTCGCCTGCGTGCGGCACCAGCCGGGCGCCTGTCGTGTGCAGGTCGGTCGCACGATCAAAGCGTAGATAGGCGATCCCCTGCGACCCTGCCACCGTATGCAGCGTCCCGGCCACCCGGTCGCCAGAGGCGATCTCGTCCCCCGGCTGCGCCACACCGTCGATCGCGACCCGGACCAGCCCCTTGCGCAGGGTCGTCTTGTGTTTCATCCGGGCCACGATTTCCTGACCGACAAAGCAACCCTTGCGAAAATCGACGCCGTGCAGCCGATCGAACCCGGCCTCGAGGATATAGGTCTCTGGCGTGAGGTCGACGCCGGTGGCGGGCACGAGATGCGCCACCTGCAGCGTCGTCCAGTCCGTGTCGTCAGAAACGTCCAGTGTTCCGTAGAGCCGCCATCCCAGCGCCGGATCCCGCGGGTCGGGCAGGGCGCCTTCGGGGGCCGGACCAGTGCCACGCGATACGACATGGTCTGTCGGCGCGATCTGCACGTCGGCGCGCAGGCGGTACATGGTCAGGCGTTGCAGCAGCAGGCTCGCATGACTCTCGGCTACATCGACCAACAGGCGGTCGGCCTCACCCACAATGAAGAAATCCGCAAGGTATTTGCCTTGCGGCGTCAGCAGGGCCGCATAGACGATTCCGTTTGCGGCGCGCGTGACATCATTGGTGACCAACCCCTGCAGGAATTCGACCCGCTGCGGTCCGCTGACCGCCAGTACCGTGCGATCATTCATCGGCTTGACCTTCTCTTGACTTGAATTGCATGGCGTAAAGATCGGCGTAGATGCCGCCGCGTTCAAGCAGTGCGTCATGCGTCCCCTGATCCACGACCCGTCCCTGATCCATCACCACGATGCTGTCGGCGTTGCGCACCGTGGACAGGCGGTGGGCGATGACCAGCGTGGTACGCCCGACCGAAAGCCGCTCCAGCGCCTCCTGCACCAGTGCCTCTGATTTGGTGTCGAGCGCACTCGTCGCCTCGTCCAGCAGCAGGATCGGCGTGTCGCGCAGCAGGGCGCGGGCGATGGCGACGCGCTGGCGCTGGCCGCCCGACAGGTTCGACCCGCGCGGGCCGGCGGGACTGTCGAGGCCGTTGCTCAGCTGCGGCAGAAAATCGGTGACATGGGCCGCGTCCAGGACGGCGCGCAGGCGCTCTTCGGGGATGTCGTCGCGGCCCAGCAGGATGTTGTCGCGCAGGGTCTCGTCAAACAAGGCGGCGTCCTGTGTGACGACGGAAAAGAGCGCGCGCAGGTCGGCCAGATCCATCTCGGCGATGGGAATACCGCCGATGGTCACCTGTCCGCCGCCGGTTTCCACCAGCCGGGTCAGCACGTTGAAGACCGTGCTCTTGCCTGCGCCGGAGGCGCCAACCAGCGCTGTCGTGCGGCCCGCCTGCGCCGTGAAGGTCGCGCCGCGCAGCACCGGCAGGTCGCCGTAGGTCAGAGAGACATCATGCAGCCGCACCTCCGGGGCGTCGGGCGGGGCGCTGCGGGGGGTGGCGGGCGACAGCAGCGTGGGCCGCTCGGCCAACACGCTGCGCAGCCGGTCAATGCTGGCAGTGGCGACCTGCCACTGGCCGCTGGTCTGGCCCAGACGGCGCAGGGGGTCGAAGACCAGCGCCATGGCGGCGAAGAAGGACATGAACTCGCCCACGGTCTTGGTGCCGGCGATGATCTCTCCGCCGCCGTAGATCATGACGGCCAGAAAGCCGAAGCCGGTCATGACGTCGATCATCGCGGGCACGGTGGCCTGCCCTGCGGCGGCCTTGACCTCTGCACTGACGCGGGCGTTGGTCAGGTCGTCGTAGCGGGTGGATTGGTAGCTCTCCAGCGCGTTCAGCTTGATCGGGTTGATGCCGTGAAAGACCTCGTCCAGCCGGGTCGACATGCGCCCCGCCAGATCGCGGGCGGTGACGGACCGGCGGCGGACGTAGCGTTGGGCCACCAGCGCGGGCAGGATCAGGAAGGGCGTGCCGATCAGCGCGATCAGGGTCCAGCGCCAGTCCACGGACAGCGCCACGCCGAACAGCACGACGACGGTCACCGCATCCCGGCCCAGGCCTACGAGGATCGCGGCCCAGCTTTGGTTCACCAGCGTCACGTCGCCCTGCACACGCTCGATCAGCTGACCGGGCGGGTTGACCTGATGATAGCTGCTGTCGAGGCGCATCAAGTGACGCAACAGATCGCTGCGCATCGCGGCGGCGGCGCGCTGGCTGGCGATCATCATCAGCACCCGCTGCCCGGTCGAAGTGCCGGCGCGGATCAAAAAGATCGCCATGATCGCGAGGCCGACCAGCCACATGGCGCTGCCGTCGCCCCCGACGAAGACGCGGTCGAACATCGGTTTGATCATCCACGACAAAAGGCCAAGCATCCCGCCTTCCAGCGCCATCAGGACGACGGCCAGCACGATGATCCAGCGGTAGGGCCGCAGATAGGTCCGCCAGAGCCAGCGGAAGGCGTCGGTGCTGGTGTCCCGGCTCATATCGGCAAGCTGCGGCGGCTGGCAAAGCGGGCGCGCACGACGTCGGGATCGTATTCGGTGCGGACCCAGTCGCGCAGGCTGATCGGACCCTGCGCCAGACGGGCGGCATAGACATCCAGCAGCGCGTCCTGCACGCCGGTCTTTGTGAACTTCAGGTGCAGATAGCGGACCGAGAGCTGGCGGCGGGCGATGTTCAGGGGCACGCCCTGATCCAGCAGGTAAAGCGCCGCGGCAAGACCCGCCCGGTCGGCCCCCGACTTGCAGTGCATCACGAAGGGCCGCGCAATGGTGTCGAAGGCGGCCAGCAGTTCCAGCAACTTGTCGCGGCTGGGCGCATTGCGGGCGGCGAATTTCACGCTGACCAGATCAAGACCCGAGGCGAGGCAGGCGGCCTCTTCCAGCAGAAAGGACGGGCTGCCGTTGGCGCCGCGCAGGTTCAGGATCGCACGGATGCCGCGGGTCTTGTAGTCTTTCAGCCGACCGGCGTGGGGATGGTTGGACCGGAACACGCCGGGGGCGATCTCGGCGAAGTTGGTCCAGCCGTAGCGCAGGAACCCGTGATCGACCAACTGGTAATGCCACCACGCCCGCCTGCGTCCGGCGGCGTCGGACAGGGCGTGAACCCGCCGCGGCCGGGGGCTGCCGGTCAGGGCGTTGACGAATTTGCGCAGCATCCGGGTGACCTTTGGCCAATGACGGGGGTATGTCTTCCAGACACCTAATCGCTCGGTCTGCGCGGGGCAAGCGACCCTGCGGCCACGCGCGGTGTTGACGCCGCCCTGCACAGGATTAGTGTCGCGCCGTTCAATCAAGTGAAAGCGCTACCGATGTCCCTTGCCCAAGGCCGCAGCTATCTTGCCATTCCCGGCCCCTCTGTCATGCCGGACGCCGTGCTGCGTGCAATGCACCGCGCGTCGCCCAATATCTACGAAGGCGAGCTGCACGCGCTGACCGACAGCCTGATCCCCGACCTGAAGGCCGTCGCGCGCACGGCGGGCGACGTCGCAATCTACATCGGCAACGGTCACGCGGCATGGGAGGCGTCGGTCGCCAACCTCTGCGCGCGGGGCGACACGGTCATGGTGCTGGCCACGGGCCGGTTCGGACACGGCTGGGCCGATATGGCCCGGGGGCTGGGCGTGAAGGTCGAGGTGCTGGACTTCGGCCAGACCGACGCCGTGGACCTGACCCGCGTGGCCGAGGCGCTGGCTGCCGATACGCAAGGCGCGATCAAGGCGGTCATGGTCTGCCATACCGACACCTCGACCGGGGTGCGCAACGATGTAAAGGGCCTGCGCGCGACACTGGATGCGGCGGGTCACGACGCGCTGCTGATGGTCGACTGCATGGCGTCCCTGGGCTGCGACGTGTTCGAGATGGACGACTGGGGCGTCGATGTCATGGTCGCCGGTTGCCAGAAGGGGCTGATGACACCCGCCGGTCTGGCCTTCGTCTTCTTCAACGCCCGCGCGGCAGAGCGGCAGAGCGCGGAGGTTTCCAGCTGGTGGAACTGGAAACCGCGGGCGCACCCCGAGATGTTTTTTCAATACTCCAACGGCACGGCACCCACGCATCACCTTTACGGGTTGCGCGCGGCGCTTGACCTGATCAAGGCCGAGGGGCTGGATCACGTCTGGGCGCGTCATGCGACGCTGTCGCGCGCCCTGTGGGCGGCCTGCGAGGCCTGGGGCACGGACGGCCCGCTGCGGCTGAACATCACCGATCCCGCCCTGCGGTCACATTCCGTCACCTCAATCGGCATGGAGCAGGGGCAGGGCGACGCCCTGCGGCACTGGTGCGAGCATCAGGCGGGTCTGACCCTTGGCATCGGGCTGGGACGCGAACCGGCTGATGCCTGGTTCCGCATCGGCCACATGGGGCACGTCAACGCCCAGATGATCATGGGCGTCGTCGGCACGATCGAGGCCGGTCTGATCGCCTGTGGCATCCCGCACGGTGCCGGCGGTGCGCGGGCGGCGGCGCAAGTGATCGCCGCCGGCTGAGGTCTACTGCGGGTTGGCCGCCAGCCAGGCGTTCATCTGGTCGATCTCGCCCTTTTGGGTGGCCAGGATGTTCTCCGCCAGGGCCTTGACCTCGGGATCCTCGGTCGTGCGCAGGACGACCTGCGCCATCTCGACCGCGGATTCGTGGTGCGGCACCATGCCGGCCATGAAATCGTGGTCTGGATTGCCGGTCATCGGCATGTCGCCCATGCCCGCCATGCCGGCGTGGTCCACCGGCATGTCGCCATGATCCATCGCCATGCCGTCGTGGTCCGTCAGCGTGCCGTGCTGCCAGACCATCATGCCACCGATTCCCACCGCGGCGCCCAGCACCACACCCGCAATCGCACCCGTTGCCGTCGACATGTCCTGATCTCCATTAGGTTTGCAGTCCGGACATAGAGGGCCGCGGCCGGACAGCAAGGGGGCGCCGCGTCGCGCGTCAGCCCGTGCGCGCGTTGGCCAGTGCTGTCGGCAGGGCGGCGGCAAAGGCCATGATATCCGCCTCTGGTCCGCAGCTGACGCGGATGCAGCGGTCGTGGGGGGCGACAAAGGGCATGCGTACGAAGATACCGGCATCTCCCAAGGTCTTGACGACGCGCCGGGCAAAGGCGCCGTCCTGACCACAATCCATCGTGACGAAGTTCGTCGCACTGGGCAGGGGCGTCAGCCCGTTGTCGAGTGCGACGGCCGCCAAGCGGTCGCGGGCGACCGCAACCTGCGTCTGGACATGGGCCAGCCAGTCCTGATCCTGCAGCGCCGCCAGCGCCGCGATCTGGCTGAGCCGCGCCATGCCGAAGTGGTTGCGGACCCGGTCGAAGGCCGCGATCAGCGGCTGCGGCCCGATCGCGTAGCCGACCCGTGCCCCCGCCAGACCGTAGGCCTTGGAAAAGGTGCGCATCCGGATCACGCGGTCGTCGTGGGGGGCGACGTAGGGTGCGGTGCCGTCGGGGGCGAGGTCGATGTAGGCCTCGTCGAGGATCAGCAGGCATCCGTCGGGGATGTGGCTGATCATGCGCTGCAGGGTGGCGGCGTCGTGGTGACTGCCCATCGGATTGTCAGGATTGGCGATGTAGATCAGTTTGGCACCAACCTCGCGGGCCTTCGCGGTCAGACGCTCCGGATCCTCGAAATTGCCAGCGTAGGGCACGCTGTGAAGCACCCCGCCAAAGCCTGTGACGTGATAGTTGAACGTCGGGTAGGCGCCGGCACTGGTCACGACTGTGTCGCCGGGGGCAATCAGCAGGCGAACGAGGTTGCCGAGCAGCGTGTCGATCCCTTCGCCCACCATGATGTGCGCCGCGTCGATGCCGTGGTGCGCGGCAAGGGCCTGGCGCAGGTCGTGCGCCTCGGGATCGGCATATTGCCAGACCGTCTGGGCTGCGGCCTGCATGGCGGCGATGGCCGTCGGGGACGGCCCGAAGCCGGATTCGTTGGCACCGAGGCGCGCGATGAAGGGCTTGCCCCGCGCGCGTTCCTGCGCCTCTGGTCCGACGAAGGGGACCGTGGCGGGCAGGGATTGCGCGAGAGGGGTTAGACGGGGGTCGGTTGGGTTGGCCACGGGAGCCTCCGGCGGGAGTATTTGGAAAAAAGCGAGGCGGGGAACCGGAGGCAGAGGTCGGAGCCTCCGGCAGGCATTTATCGGGTCAGCTGAAGGCGGATCAGCCGATCTCTGACAGGCGGGCGAGGGCGGTTTTCAACTGGTCGGCTTCGGCTTCGCGGTCGGCGAGGTTCTGTTTGGTCTCGGCCACGACCTCTGGCGGCGCGGAGGCGGCGAAATTGGGGTTGTTGGCGCGACCCGCGAGGCCCTTGATTTCCTTTTCCAGTTTGGCGAGGCCCTTTGTCAGGCGGTCCTTTTCAGCGTCCACGTCGATCAGGCCCGCCAGAGGCAGGGCGTAGGTGGCGCCTTTTACCGCGACGGTGAGCGAGCCTTTCGGGACTTCGCTGGCGGCGTCGATGGTCTCGATCCGGGCGAGGCGCTGGATCATCGGCAGGTTGTTCGCCTCGGCCCGTTGGGCCTCGGCGTCCGCGTCGATGCGCAGCACGTCGATCTTCAGGCCGGCGGGGACGTTCATCTGGGCGCGGGCGGAGCGGACGCCGTCGATCAGCTGGATCGTCCAGTCCATTTCGGCCTGTGCCTGCGGGTTGACCAGATCGGCGGTCAGGTCTTCGGGCCACGGCGTCAGGGCCAGCATCTGGGTGCGGGTGCCGGTGAGGGACCAGAGCTCCTCGGTGATGAAGGGCATGAAGGGGTGCAGCAGGGTCATGCTTTGTTCGAGAACCCAGCGCATTACCTGTTGGGTTTCCGTCTTTTCCGCGTCTGCCCCGTCCAGCAGCAGGGGTTTGGAGAATTCGACGTACCAGTCGCAGACCTTGCCCCAGACAAAGGCATAGAGCGCGCCCGCCGCGTCGTTGAAGCGGTAGGCGGTCAGGGCGGCGTCGACCTCTTCGCGGACCTTGGCGACCTCGCCGATGATCCACTGGTTCACGGTCTGGGTCGCCTGCGGCACGCCGTCCGCGCGGGGGGCGGTGAAGACGTCGTTCATCTCTGCGAACCGCGTGGCGTTCCACAGCTTCGTGCCGAAGTTGCGATAGCCCTTGATGCGGTCCTCGTTGATCTTGAGCACGCCGCCGATCGCCGCCATGGCCGCGTTGTTGAACCGCAGGGCGTCGGCGCCGTAGAGGTCGATCATCGCAAGCGGGTCGATGACGTTGCCGCGCGTCTTGGACATCTTCTCGCCCTTCGCATCGCGGACAAGCTGGTGCAGGTAGACGGTGTGGAACGGCACGTCGTCCATCACGGCCAGCGACATCATCATCATCCGCGCGACCCAGAAGAACAGGATGTCCTGCCCGGTGATGAGGACATCGCCGGGGAAGTATCTGTTCAGTTCCGGCGTGTCCTCGGGCCAGCCGAGGGTACCGAAGGGCCAGAGGCCGGAGGAGAACCAAGTGTCGAGGACGTCGGGGTCGCGTCCTAAATCAATGCTATTGAGCTTGCCTCCGGCAGTGCCGAAACCAGTAAGCTGACCTTCAAATGCTTCGAATTCTGCGATATTGGAAACGCCATAATATTTGCGTGCCATTTCTGCGGCTTCGTCAAAGGTTGATGCACAAAAGGGGACTTTTTCACCACTGACCAAATCAGGGTAGGCAGCGATCTCTTCTTTTGGCGGCCCATACCAAACCGGAATCTGGTGCCCCCACCACAGCTGGCGCGAGATGCACCACGGCTCGATGTTTTCTAGCCAGTGGTAATAGACCTTTTCGCCGCTCTCGGGGATGATCTTCGTGCGGCCGTCGCGGACGGCGTCCAGCGCGGGGCCGACGATCTGGGCGGTGTCGACGAACCACTGGTCGGTCAGCATCGGCTCGATCACGACGTTCGAGCGGTCGCCGAAGGGCTGCATGATCTTCTTGGGCTCGACCAGCGGGGCCAGTTGGTCGAGGCGGTTTTCGCCGCCTTCCTCGGGGGCCGTCAGCTTCGCCGGCTGGCCCAGACGGGGATCGGTGGCGGGGACCATGACGGCAAGGCCCTCGGCGGTGACGTCCGCGATCACGCGGTTGCGGGCCTCGAACCGGTCGAGGCCGCGGTATGCGTCAGGGACGAGGTTCATCGCGGCGATTTTGGCCTCGTCGAAATCCTCCTCACCGTTCGCGATGCGCTGCGCGGTCGCGGCTTCGGCGGCGTAGGGTTTGCCGTCGGCGCGCATGCGTCCCTTGGTGTCCATCAGGCTATACATCGGGATGCCGCCGCGCTTGGCGACCTGATAGTCGTTGAAGTCATGGGCGCCGGTGATCTTCACCGCGCCGGAGCCAAAATTCATGTCGGGATATTCGTCGGTGATGATCGGGATCAGGCGGCGGCTTTCCTTGGGGCCGACGGGAATCTCGCAGAGCTTGCCGATGATGGCGGCATAGCGGGTGTCGTCCGGGTGGACGGCGACGGCGCCGTCGCCCAGCATGGTTTCGGGTCGCGTCGTGGCGATGGAGATGTAGTCGCGCTCTTCCTCGAACACGACGGTGCCATCCTCGTCCTTTTCGACGTAGGTATAGGTCTCACCGCCCGCGAGGGGGTATTTGAAGTGCCACATGCGGCCGTCGACCTCGATGTTCTCGACCTCGAGGTCGGAAATCGCGGTTTCGAAATGCGGGTCCCAGTTCACGAGGCGCTTGCCGCGGTAGATCAGGCCCTTGTTGTACATCTCGACGAAGACCTTGAGGACGGCGTCGTGGAAGTTGCCGGGCTTCTCGGTCTCGGGCGCGGATTCAGCGCCAGACATGGTGAAGGCGGATCGCGACCAGTCCATTGAATCGCCCAGACGCTTGGCCTGATCCTCGATCGTGCCGCCGGATTGGGCCTTCCACTCCCAGATCTTCGCAATGAAGGCCTGACGGCCCAGATCGGCGCGACCGGGTTGCTGGGCTGCGGCAAGCTGCTTTTCCACCACAAGCTGCGTGGCGATGCCCGCGTGGTCCAGACCCGGCTGCCAGAGCGTGTCGAACCCCTGCATCCGTTTCCACCGCGTCAAAATGTCCATAAGCGTGTGGTTGAAGGCGTGGCCGACGTGCAGCGCGCCGGTCACGTTGGGGGGCGGCAGCATGATGGTGAACGTCTCATCCCGGCGTTTGCCCGCGCCCGCCTTGAACGCACCGGCCTGTTCCCACGCGGCATAAAGTGCGGCTTCGCGGGCGGCGGGGTCGAATGTCTTGTCGAGAGCCATGGGATGCGTCCTTCTGTCCGTTTGCGCAGGGTTTACCCAATGGGGGGCGTGGCGAAAAGGCCCAATGGCCGGGGCTGGACAACGGCTTGATCCCGTTTAGGGTCTGCACCGCAATGCAAGAGGTCGCGCATCATGGAAAAGTTCGGGAAAAGTCAGCCGGTCACACGGGTCGAGGATCAGCGGTTCCTGACCGGGCAGGGGCGCTATGTCGATGATATTGCGCCAGACGGCGCGCTGTTTGCGGTTTTCGTGCGGTCGCAGGTCGGACATGGCACGCTGACGGGGATCGATGCGGACGATGCACGCGGGATGCCCGGCGTACATGCGGTCATCACGGCGCAGGATCTGGCGGACGCCGGCATGGTGCTGGAGATGGAAGGCTCTCGCGTCAAGAACCGGGACGGCAGCGACGGCGCCTATACCGAGCGGAGCATCCTTGCACGCGGCCGCGTGCGGCATGTGGGTGAACCGATTGCCTGCGTCGTGGCCGAAACGCTGGATCAGGCCCGCGACGCGGCCGAGATGGTCATGGCAGAGATCGACGATCTGCCGGCCCATATGGACTCCGCTCCCGGTGGCGAGGCCCTGCACCCGACGGCGCCGGACAACGTGGCTTTTGATTTTGGCCTCGGCGATGCGGATGGCGTCGCTGCGGCGATCAAGGCGGCGGTGCATGTCGTCACCGTCGCGGTGACGGACAACCGTGTCATCTGCAACGCGATGGAGCCGCGCGGCTGCTATGCAGAAGTCGCGAATGGCCGTCTGCACGTTGCGGTCAACGGTCAGGGCGTCTGGGGGCCGAAGGCGGATCTCGTCAAGCATTTCAAGCTGGACGCGGACGATGTTCATGTGACCACGCCCGACGTCGGCGGCGGGTTCGGCATGAAGGGCATGCGCTATCCCGAACCCTTCGTCGTGGCCCATGCGGCCCGCAGCCTTGGCCGTCCGGTGCGGTGGATGAGCGAGCGGACCGAGGCGATGCTGACCGACAACGCGGGGCGCGATCTGGTGACGACGGCGACGCTGGCCTTCGATGCGGACTACCGCATGACGGCCTACAGCCTCGATACCGTGGCAAACATGGGGGCCTACAACAGCCAGTTCGCGCAGGGCATCCAGACGAACCTGTTTTCGAAGGTGCTGACCGGGACCTATGCGGTGCCCCATGCCTACATGCGGACGCGCGGCGTCTATACCAATACGACACCGGTCGACGCCTATCGCGGGGCGGGTCGGCCAGAGGCGATCTTTGTGCTCGAACGGTCGATGGACGAGGCGGCGCGGCAGTTGGGGATCAGCGGTTGGGACCTGCGCAAGCGCAACTTCATCCGGCCCGACCAGTTCCCCTATACCACGCCGACAGGCGTCACCTATGACGTCGGCGAGTTTTCAGATCTGCTGGATACCGCGCAGACCTCTGCGGACACGGGCGGTTTTGCCGCGCGTAAGGCGGCCTCAGCCAGACAGGGTAAATTGCGCGGGCAGGGGCTGTGTTACTATATCGAAAGCATTCTGGGCGATCCTTCTGAAACCGCAGCGGTGGAATTCACGGAGGATGGGAACGCCTTGATCTACGTCGGCACCCAGTCGAACGGGCAGGGCCATGAAACGGTCTATGCCCAGTTCCTGTCGGATCAGACCGGCATCCCCGCCAACCGGATCACGGTCGTCCAGGGCGACAGCGACCGCATCCCGCAGGGCGGTGGCACCGGCGGCTCTCGGTCCGTCACGGTGCAGAACACCGCGACGCTTGCTACGGTCGAGGCGATGATCGCAAGCTTCTCGGCCTATCTGGCCGAGAAGGAGGGCGGCGCGGACGTCAGCTTTGATGACGAGCGGTTCCGCATCAACGGGTCCAACCTGACGCCGACGATGCTGGATGTGGCGGCCATGGCGCGCGCCGACGGACGCGAAGACCTGCTGCGTCACAGCCAGCGGATCACGCTGGATAACCGCAGCTTTCCCAACGGCGCCCATGTGGTCGAGGTCGAAATCGACCCCGAGACCGGCCAGACCGTCGTCGACCGCTACACGGTCGTCGACGATTTCGGCAACCTGATCAACCCGATGCTGGTCGAAGGTCAGGTGCACGGAGGCGTCGTGCAGGGGCTCGGGCAGGCGCTGGCCGAACGGGTCGTCTTCGACGAGGATGGGCAGCTTCTGACCGCAAGCTTCATGGACTACGGCATGCCGCGGGCTGCCGACGTGCCGATGATCGACTTTTCCACGCGCGGAACGCCGTCGCTTTATAACCCGATGGGAATGAAGGGCTGCGGCGAGGCCGGGACAGTCGGCGCGCTCGCCGCCGTGGCGAACGCCGTGCTGGACGCCCTGTGGGACGAGGGTGTGCGCCGGGTCGAGATGCCCTTTACCCCGCACCGGGTCTGGGGCTGGCTGAAGGAGGCGCGGACTGAAGCCGCATAACTGGCTCCTCGGCCTTTTCGGCCGCACGCCGCGCCAGAAAAGCGGCGCACCGCGCGGGCGCGGTCCTGCCACGCATGTCATCATCCTTGATGGCACCATGTCGTCATTGCGCGATGGCCATGCGACGAACGCCGGCCGCACCTTCAAGCTGCTGAGGGAGGCGGGCCGGCGCGCCAACCTGACGGTCTATTACGAGGCCGGCATCCAGTGGCCGGACTGGCGGCACACATGGGACGTGATGACCGGGCGCGGGCTGGACCAGCAGATCCGCCGCGCCTACGGGGTGCTCGCCTCGCGTTACCGCGCCGGCGATACCATCATCCTGATGGGCTATTCCCGGGGCGCTTTTGCGGTACGTTCGCTGGCGGGCATGGTCGGGCGGGTCGGTTTGCTGCACCACGATCATGCGACGGTCAGCGCCGTGCGCACGGCCTTTCGCCACTATCAGGCGGGCGGCACCTCTGACAGCGCGCGGGCATTTCAGCGCCTGATGTGCCACGACCGGGTCGAGATCGAGGCCGTGGCGGTCTGGGACACGGTCAAGGCGCTGGGCTGGAAGCGACCCTTTGCCCGGACCGACAGGACAGGCTTTCACGATCAGCGCCTTGGTGATCATGTGCGACACGGCTTCCACGCGCTTGCGCTGGACGAAAGGCGGCATCACTACCGGCCGGTGATGTGGGACACGGCCAGCAGTGTGCGCGCGACGGTGGAACAGGTCTGGTTCCGCGGCAGCCACGGTGACGTGGGCGGGCAGGTCGGCGCTTATCCAGCTGCCCGGCCGTTGGCCAATATCCCGCTGGTCTGGATGCTGGACCGGATCGCGGCCCGTGGTGTGCCGCTGCCGCCGGACTGGCGCGACCGCTATCCCTGCGACGTGACGGCGCCGGCGCTGGGCCAATGGCGCGGCTGGGCGCGGCTGTTCTGGTTTCGCGGGATGCGGCGGATCCTCTGTGATCCGTCAGAGAGGTTGCATGACAGTGTGACCTTGCCGGACGGTACGGCGGAACCCGCCTCGCGCGTCAGGCAATCCGCATGATCAGGCAGGTGGTCGATCCGGTCGCGTAAAGGGTGCCATCGGCGCCTTCGATCCGGCCGCTCGCCACGCCCGTCGACCGGCCTGCGTGATCGACAGTGCCGGTTGCTGTCACAGTCGTCCCCAGCGGGATCGCCCGGACGATATTGATCTTGTATTCCAGCGTCGTATAGACCGCGCCTTTCGGCACTGTCGTCATCACTGCGCAGGCCATGCAGCTGTCCAGCACCGTGCCGTACCAGCCGCCATGCACGCCGCCCACGGGGTTGGCGTGGGCAAATTCGGGCGTGCCGGAAAAGACGCATTGGCCCTGCGCCACGCTGTCCAGCGTGAAATTCATGCCTTGCGCGATCGGCGCGCCCGGCAGATCGCCGCGCAGCACAGCCTGCATGAATTCAAGACCCGACAGCGACAGGATGGTGTCGCGGTCAGGCAGGTCGGCGGGTGAGGTGGCGAATGGCATGGGCAGCTCCGGCAGAATTTGCCGCAGGCTGCCGGGTCAGGCGACGTTTTGCAAGCGTGCGCCCGGTGCGATTCCCAAGGCGCGGCAGACGTCATGGGTCAGCTGCGGCTTGTTGAGCGTGTAGAAGTGCAGGTGATCCACGCCGCCTTGCAGCAGCTCGTCACACAATTCCGTGGCCAGCGCCGTCGCCAGCAGATCGGCGTTGCCGGTGGCGGTCGCATGCGTGAAAGCTTGCGCGATCACGGCGGGAATGCTTGTACCGGTCGCCGCGGCAAAGCGCGACGCGCCTTTCCAGTTTTCCACGGGCAGGATGCCGGGGATGATCGGCGCGGTGATGCCGGCCTTCACGCATTTGTCGCGAAAGCGAAAGAAGGTGTCCGCCTCGAAAAAGAACTGCGTGATCGCGGCACTTGCACCGGCGTCGATCTTGCGCTTCAGCCAGGCAACATCAGCATCCTGGTTCGCAGCTTCGGGATGCTTTTCAGGGTAGGCGCCGACCCGCAAAGTGAACTTGCCAGTGTCGGCCAGCGCCTCGATCAGCTCGACCGACGAGGCGAAGCCGTCAGCGTGGGCGGTGAATTTTTCGGATCCCTTGGGGGCATCGCCACGCAGGGCGACGATGTCGGTGATGCCGGCCGCGGCATATTCCTCTGCAATCGCAAGTGTTTCGGCCCGGGTGGCGTCAACGCAGGTCAGGTGTGCTGCGACGCGCAGGCCGGTGGTCTTGTCGATGGCGGTGACCGCCTCGTGCGTCAGCTTGCGGGTGGTGCCGCCAGCGCCGTAGGTCACGGACACAAATTCGGGTGCCAGCGGCGCCAGTGTGTTCACGCAGTCCCAAAGACGAAATGACCCTTCGAGGTTTTTCGGCGGGAAGAATTCGAAGGAAATCTTGGGGCGGGTCATGGGTTCGGTCCTGTTCTGCGGTCTTGTCATATGTGGCATCGCCGGGCATATGAAGCAAATTCATAACGCTCACGATGATTATGAGGGCAACCGCGATATGCATATCGAGTTCCGTCACCTGCGCACGATCAAGGCGATCCACGATACGGGCGGTTTGTCCAACGCGGCGGACGTGCTGGGGATCACGCAGTCCGCGCTGTCGCACCAGATCAAGGGGATCGAGGATCAGGCCGGGGTGGAGTTGTTCGTGCGGCGCACGAAGCCTCTCAAACTGTCGGCGGCGGGCATGAAACTGCTGGCAGCTGCCGAATCGATCCTGCCGCAGGTCGCGGCGCTGGAGGCTGAATTCGACGGGTTGATCGCGGGCAAGGCCGGTCGGCTGCATATCGCCATCGAATGTCACGCCTGTTTCGAATGGCTGATGCCGGTGCTTGAATCCTTCCGCAAGGCCTGGCCAGAAGTGGACGTCGACATTCGCCCCGGCCTTGCCTTCGATGCGCTGCCGGCCCTGCGCCGCGAGGAGGTGGACCTTGTCGTATCCTCTGATCCAGAAACGCTGGAGGGCGTGGAATTCACGCCGATCTTTGATTACGAACCCGTGTTCGTGGCGGCAGCAGACCATCCGCTGGCACAGAAAACGGTGATCGAGGCCGAGGATTTCCGCGGACAGACGCTGATCACCTATCCCGTCGAGCGACACCGTCTGGACGTGTTCAGCGAGTTGCTGACGCCGGCCAAGGTCGAACCCGCCGCTGTCCGGCAGGTCGAATTGACGGCCATGATCCTGCTGCTTGTCGCATCGAACCGTGGCGTGGCGGTTCTGCCGGACTGGGTGGTGCGTCAGGTGCGCTACAACTCGGACTACGTGACGCGACCGCTGACCGCGGGCGGTATCACCAAGCGTCTGTATGCCGCCACACGGACCGCCGATGCCGGTCTTCCCTATCTCAGCCACGTCGTCCGTCTGGCCCGGCAAGAGGCGGTCAAGCTGCAGCGCGCCTAGGCCGCCGTCGCGCAACCGATCCGCAGCATGCGCAGGATCTGGTCGTAGGGCAGCGCCGGCGCATAGAAGTAGCCCTGCACGACCCGGCATCCCATACCGCGCAGAATCTCGAGTTGCATCGCCGTCTCGACCCCCTCTGCCACGATCACGACATCCAGTCCGCGGCCCATGTCGAGGAAAGATTTGACCAGCACATCGGTCGCGTGATCCTGACCCAGCTTGCGCACGAACCCGGTGTCCAGCTTCAACTCGTCGAACTCTAGTTCCTGCAGATGCTGAAAAGAGGCAAAGCCGGTCCCGAAATCATCCAGTGAAATCCGCGCACCCGCCAGCCGCAGCAGCGAGATCGAGTCCTGGATCATGCGGCCCGAGCGGGCGATGAAGATGTCCTCGGTCACCTCGAACATCAGATGCGGCCGCAGGTCGGGGTGCTGCGCTACAACGGCCAGCAGGGCCTCGCGACCGGACGTCGTGGCCAGCGTCACCTCTGCCAGATTGATCGACACCTGATCCGGCAGGACGTTGGCGGCCTTCATCCGCCGCATGTCCGAAAGGATCGCCTGTAACATATGTTGCTGAAAATCGGCTTGAAGCCCCAATTCGTTGATCGCGGGCAGAAAGGTGCCCGGTGATCGGATCTCTCCGGTCGGCATTTCCCACCGGGCCAGCGCCTCCAGCCCCGCAATGTGGCCACTCTCGACGTCGATTTGGGGCTGGTAGAATGGCTTGATCTCGCCCCGGTCGAGGACGAGTTTCATGCGGGCGCGGTCGTCCAGCGTCAACCTGCGGGGAAAGATGACGGGATCGAAGATGACGAATGACGATTCAAGCCCCAATTTGGCCTGATAAAGCGCCTGATCCGCCTCGATCAGCAATTGGTCGACGGTCGCGGCGCTGCGGGCGGGGGCGATGCCGATGCTGGCGGCAACCTGCAGATTGCGCCGCTCGAACGCGACGGGCTTGCGGACCAGCGTCAGAATATCCTCGGCAATGCGGGCCATGTCGATCTGCGTCAGGGGTCCCGGCCAGGCGATGGCGAATTCATCGCCTCCCAGTCGCGCCACGATGCTGGACCCGGTCAGATCGACGCTGAGCCTGCGCGCAACTTCCTTCAACAGCGCGTCGCCCGCGGCATGGCTGTAGCTGTCGTTGATCGGCTTGAAACCGTCCAGATCGATCAGGAACATCGCACCGGTCACGTCCTTCTGCGCCGTGGTCTTGCCCAAGAATTCCCGCGCGATCTGATCGAAGGCCAGCCGGTTCGGCAGCCCGGTCAGCACATCGCGCATGGACAGGTCCTCCAGTTCCACCAGCCGCCGGTTGGCCAGTTCGCGCATGTTTTCGTAGGCCGAGAGCGTGTCCTTGTGGTTCTGGGTCGTTTGCACGGTGTTGGCGAAATAGACCAACAGCAGGCCGGCGAGGATATACCCCTCCAGCGGGCTGGACATGGCGACCGGCTGCAAGAAGATCTCGTACACGATGGCGATCACCACCAGATAGGACGGAATCAGCATGCTCCAGTTATAGATCGGCACGGCGACGAATGAGTTCGAGATGTGGACGAGCGTCCCGAACATCCAGATACACGCACAGATCAGCATGGCCGTCGTGCCGCCGGATGCAAAAAGCGTGGCCACCATCATGTACAACATGGTCGTCACGACCGAAACGGACCAGACTGTAAGGCATCGCATCCGTCCCGGTGGGGGCCCGTCGATCCGCTGACCGGCGCCCGCCAGCCAGGCAGCGAGTTCGCACAGCGTCACGACCAGCGCCATCGTCGCGGCCGCGCGGTTGTTGCCGGTCATGACCATGATCCCGCTGACCAGCGGCACAAGGCTGACGCGGCGCAATCGGTCGCGGCGGACAATGTGGATTGTCAGCCGGGTTTCAAAGATGAAACGTTCCCTCAACTGGTCCAGCATTGCACTCTCTGTTGCCATGTCTAACCGTGTATCGTGCGATGTCGCGAAGATTCCCTTAACACGGTCCGCGTCCTATCCCTTGTGCGACCCGCCCGCCCGTCCTATACGCCGCCCTTGATCCATGGACGGAGGCCCCGATGGCTGGCAGTGCGAACCTCAACGTGATGATGAAGACGGCCCGCAAGGTCGGTCGCGGCCTGCTCAAGGACTTCGGCGAGGTCGAGCAGCTGCAGGTCAGCACCAAGGGCCCCGGCGATTTCGTCAGCCGTGCCGACCGGCAGGCCGAAGAGACCATCCGCAACGAACTGATGCACGCTCGCCCCAGCTATGGCTTTCTGGGCGAGGAGGGGGCCGAAATCGCCGGCGAGGACCCCACCCGCCGCTGGATCGTCGACCCGCTGGACGGCACCACGAACTTTCTTCATGGCCTGCCGCACTGGGCCGTCTCCATTGCGCTGGAACACAAGGGTCAGGCCGTCGCCGGTGTGATCTACGACCCTGTCAAGGACGAGATGTTCTATGCCGAAAAGGGCGGCGGCGCCTTCGTGAACGAAAAGCGCATCCGCGTGTCCGCCCGTTACAAGCTGATCGAGAGCGTCTTTGCCACCGGACTGCCCTTCGCGGGCCGCAGCGACCTGCCGGAAAGCCTGCAGGATCTGGCGCGGCTGCTGCCAGCCTGTGCCGGTGTGCGCCGTTTTGGGGCGGCGTCGCTGGACCTTGCCTATGTGGCGGCCGGTCGCTTTGACGGGTTCTGGGAGCGCAAGCTGAAGATCTGGGACATGGCGGCTGGACTGGTTATCGCCAAGGAAGCCGGTGCCATCGTGGAATCGATGACCAAGGACGGCGATCCGATGGTTGACGGGTCCGTGGTCTGCGCCAACAATGACATCTTCGCGACCTTCGCCAAGGTCGTCCGCAAGGACTAGCGCCTGCGCCGGACGGTCGGGATGCGGCTGTTGCCGTCGATGTAGGTCGCCGGCGGATGCGGCGGCTTGCCGTAGGTGACGCGCCAGAAGGATGTGCCGCCCAGCCGCTGCCACAGCGGCACGGTCAGGATCATCCCCGCGACAAAGCCCCCGATATGCGCCCAGTAGGCGACGCCGCCGTCCGCCTGCGGGCCAAGACCGCCGAAGGCCTGCATCGCGAACCACAGTCCCAGCAGCAACCACGCCGGGACCGGAAAGATCTTGAAGAAGACGATCAGAATCAGGATGATGTCGACCCGCGCGCGCGGAAACAGCAGCAGGTAGCCTCCCATCACGCCGGCGATTGCGCCGGACGCCCCCACTGTCGGCACGGCAGATGTCGGGTCGATCGCGACCTGCGCCAGCCCTGCGGCAATGCCGCAGGCGACGTAGAAGGTGGCAAAGGGGCCGTGGCCCATCCGATCCTCCATGTTGTCGCCGAAGATGAACAGAAACAGCATGTTGCCCGCCAGGTGCCAAAGGCCTGCGTGCAGGAACATGGACGTCAGCAGACCGGTGTAACCTTCGCCGCCCGCCAGTCGGGCGGGGATCAGGGCGTAGGAATAGTAGAACCAGTTCAGCGCGGCATTGTCGGTGATCGCCGTGACGGACCACAGCCAGATGCCGATATTCGCCACTAGCAGCCCGTAGGTCACGAAAGGCGTGCTGTCAGACGGGTTGTGATCGCGGACCGGGAACATGCCCCATAGGTGCGACGACCGGGGCAGGGGTCAAGGGGGCGCCACGGGCGCCCCCTTCGGGTCAGGAGGTCATGCCGGCGACTTCGGCCAGCAGGGCCGCATTGCCGCCCGCAGCCGTCGTGTCGATGCAGACGTGGCGTTCGTGCATGACGTGGGCCGTATCGGGCATCGCGGTGACAAGGCCGACGATGGGGCCGTCACGCTCTGTCAGGGCCTTGGCATAGGCGCGGCCCTGTGCCTCGTCGCCCCACCAGATGACGGTGGCGAGGGGCGACAGCGTGGTCAGCGTGGCTGCCGCGACAGCACCCTGCGCGATGATCGGCAGACCGCCCAGCAATTCAACCTCTCGCGCCTGCGCTGTGGCTGCGGCAGGGCCGGGGCCAAGGCACAGGACAGGACCGCGCGGATGCAGGCTCAGGCGGTTGGATTCGCCGGTCGGCCCCGGCATGTCGCGGGGGGCGGTACTTGCGGGCATTTGCGCGCCCTTGATGACCTTTTCCAGACGCGCGGGCGTGTCCTGACCCGACCAGCTGGCCGGGGTGGCATGCGCCTCTGCCGGGGCGGCGAAGCGGGGCAGGTATTGCGGCCCGCCCGCCTTGGGGCCGGTGCCGGACAAGCCCTCGCCACCAAAGGGCTGGCTGCCGACCACGGCACCGATCTGGTCGCGGTTGACGTAAATGTTGCCGCAATGGATGCGGTTCACCATCATCTCGACCCGGTCGTCGATGCGGGTGTGAAGACCGAAGGTCAGGCCGTAGCCGGTGCCGTTGATCGCCTTGATCACCTTGTCCAGATCGCGGGACTTGTAACGGACGACATGCAGGACAGGGCCGAAGATTTCCTTTTCCAACTGGTCGATGCCGTCGAGTGCGATGATCGTGGGCGACACGAAGTGACCCAAGGGTGGCACCGGCAACTGATGCACGACGCGCCCCTCGGCTGCAGCCTGTGCGATGTGGGTGTTGATCCCGTCACGGGCGGCTGCGTCGATCACCGGGCCGATGTCGGTGGACAAGGACCACGGATCCCCGAGTGTCAGCGTGTTCATCGCGCCTTTCAGCATCTCGATCAGCTTGTCGCCGATGTCGTCCTGCACGAAGAGGCACCGCAGGGCAGAGCAGCGCTGGCCTGCGGACCGGAAGGCGCCGTTCACGATGTCGCGGACCGCATGTTCCGGCAGTGCGGTGCTGTCGACGATCATCGCGTTCAACCCGCCGGTTTCCGCGATCAGGGGGGTGCCGGGGGCGCAGTGCTCGGCCATGCTGGCGGCGATCTTGCGCGCCGTGGCGGTCGATCCGGTGAAGGCGACACCGTTCACGCGCGCATCTGCCGTCAGGGCAGCACCCACCTCGCCGCCGCCGGGCAGACATTGCAGTGCGGTCGTCGGGACGCCGGCCGCATGCAGCAGCCGTACGGCAAGGTCGGCGATGATCGGCGTCTGCTCTGCCGGTTTGGCCAGCACGGCGTTGCCAGCGGCCAGTGCTGCGGCGATCTGGCCGGTAAAGATTGCCAGAGGGAAATTCCAAGGGCTGATGCAGGTCCAGATGCCGCGCGGGGCCGCATCCGGCATCTGCCGCGCCTGTGCTGCGTAGTAGCGCAGGAAATCCACCGCCTCGCGCAGCTCTGCCACGGCGTCGGGCAAGCCCTTGCCACCTTCGCGCGCGAGGATGGCAAAGATTTCGCCCGCGTTGGATTCAAAGGCGTCGGCGGCATCTGTCAGCGCCTTGGCGCGTACGTCTGCGTCGGCGTCCCACGGGGTCGCTGCGTCGAAAGCCGCGGCGACGGCCGACGGATTTGCCGACGTGATGTGACCCACGACATCTGAGGGGCGGGCCGGGTTCATCCGGTCATCGGCGTCACCGGCGACTGCATCAATACCTGCCACCCGCGGTGCCACGTCCCAGACCGTGTCGTGATGCGGCCTGCGGCCGTCTGCGATGGTGTCCAGCGTCGGCGGATGCGTCAGATCAAACCCCTTGGAGTTCACGCGATCCCCGAACAGGGCCGGACCGCTGCGGATCGTCGGGCGGGTGCCGATCTGCGTGAACGGATCGGCGGCGACCACCTCGGGGGCGACATCCTCGTCCACGATCTGGTTCACGAAGCTGGAGTTTGCGCCGTTTTCCAGCAGACGGCGAACGAGGTAGGCGAGCAAATCCTCGTGGGCGCCGACGGGGGCATAGATGCGGCAGCGGGTATGCTGGTCGTTGATGACGAGGGTGTGCAGCGTCTCGCCCATGCCGTGCAGGCGCTGGAATTCGTAATCCGCCGGACTGCGGTTCAGCTGCCGCGCCAGATCGAGGATCGCGGCTACCGTATGGGCATTGTGCGTGGCGAATTGCGGATAGATGCGGTCTGTCAGGCTTAGCAGCTTCTTGGCATTGGCGATGTAGCTGACGTCCGTATGCGCCTTGGCGGTGAAGACGGGAAAGCCGTCCATGCCCATGACCTGCGCGCGCTTGATTTCCGCGTCCCAGTAGGCGCCCTTGACCAGACGCACCATGATCTTGCGGTCCAGCCGCTCTGCCAGATCGTGCAGGTGGTCGATGACCATGCCCGCCCGCAGGCCGTAGGCCTGCACCACGATGCCGAAGCCGTCCCAGCCCGCAAGCGCCGGTTCCGCCAGCACCGCCTCGATCACGTCGAGCGACAGGGCCAGCCGGTCGGCCTCCTCTGCGTCGATGTTGAAGCCCATGCCGGCGGCCTTGGCGAGGATCGCAAGGGCCGTTACGCGCGGTACCAGTTCGGCCATTACGCGGTCTTCCTGCGCGATCTCGTACCGCGGGTGCAGGGCCGACAGCTTGACCGAAATGCCGGGGTTCTCGGCCACGGAATCATGCACACAATGGGCCGCGATGGCGCTGATCGCGCGGGAATAGGCCAACTGATAATTGCGCGCGTCCTTGTCCGTGCGCGCCGCTTCGCCCAGCATGTCGTAGGAATAGGTAAAGCCCTTTTCCTGCATGCCTTCGGCGCGCTTCATGGCTTTCTCGATGGTTTCGCCCAACACGAACTGACGGCCCATTTCGCGCATGGCGCGGCCGACGGCGGTGCGGATCACAGGCTCTCCCAACCGCTTGACCGCGCCCTTCAGGTGGCGCGTGATGCCGGGCTTGCTGTCGTCCAGCACGCGACCCGTCAGCATCAGGGCCCAGGTCGAGGCATTGACGAGGCTCGAGGCCGACTGGCCCAGGTGCTTGCCCCAATCCGACGGCGCGATCTTGTCCTCGATCAGCGCGTCGATGGTATCGGCGTCGGGCACCCGCAGCAGCGCCTCGGCCAGACACATCAGCGCGATGCCTTCGTCGGTGGACAGGCCGTATTCGGCTAGAAAGACCTCCATCAGGCCGGGTTCGGAACTGGCCCGGATGCGGCGCACCAGATCGGCGCCGGCGGCCCCGACCCGGGCGCGGTCCGCATCGGACAGATTGGCGTCAGCAGCCAGCGCCGTGACAACCGACATTTCATCGGCATACATGGCGGCATCGATCTTGGCGCGGCGGTCGTCATGGGTGTCGCGGGGCATGGAAAACTCCTTCGGGTTGTCCCATTCTAACAACTTGTGAAAAGACGATCTGCCTTGTAATGTGAACCTATCGGGCAGATCGGTCCGCATTTCGGGGTTGTCCATGGTCGAAACGACTGTCGCGCTGGATTCGTTCGACGCGAAGATTCTCGACGTGCTGGCCGTCGATGGCCGCATCAGCGTGACCGCACTGGCCGACCGGATCGGCCTGTCCAAATCGCCCACTCAGGCCCGCCTGCGCAAGCTGGAAGCGGACGGCGTGATCCGCGGCTACCGCGCCCTGTTCGATCCGATCCTGCTGGGCCGCGACCACGTCGCCTTTGTCGAGGTGCGCCTGACCGACACGCGAGAGGTCGCGCTGACCGCCTTCAATCGCGCGGTGCTGGAAGTGCCGCAGATCGAGCAATGCCACATGATCGCAGGGTCCTTCGATTATCTGCTGAAGGTCCGCACCCAGGGCATGACCGATTACCGGCAGGTGCTGGCCGACTTCATTTCGACCCTGCCACACGTGGCTGGCACGTCGACCTATGTCGCGATGCAGGCGGTGAAAGAAGAAGGCGTGGCGCCCGTGCCGCCCGTCGGGTGACGCAAGCGTGACTTGACCCAAGGGAGGCGAGGTCGAAAATGAGGTCCATGAAACTGTTCTTTGCCATGACCCTGCTGGCTACCCCTGCATTTGCGCAGGACGCCGACGGCATTTGCCCCGGGGCCCCCGATCATGCGGCCGAAGAGGCCGAGATCATCGCGCAGCTGCAGAAGGCCGCGGACGACCTGCAGGCGCGACCGCTTGCCGACCAGCTGTGGCGGCTGTGGACTGACGCGCCGGATGCCAAGGCGCAGGCGCTGCTGGACGAGGGCGTGGCCAAGCGCGAAGGCTACGATTTCCTTGGTGCCCGCGACACCTTCGACACACTGGTCGAATACTGCCCGGATTACGCGGAAGGCTACAACCAGCGCGCCTTTGCCAGCTTTCTGCGGCAGTAATACGACGCCGCCCTTTATGATCTGGACAAGACGCTGGAGATTACGCCCACCCATATCGCGGCGATGTCGGGTAAGGCGCTGACGCTGATGGGTCTGGGCCGGACGGAAGAGGCGCAGGCTGTGCTGCGCGAGGCGTTGGCGCTGAACCCGTGGCTGAAGGAACGCAGCCTGCTGCAGGAACCTGCGGGCACCGACCTCTGATCTCTTGCTCCTGCGGCACGGCACCGCTACGAAAGGGCCCGTGCCCCCGTGGTGGAATGGTAGACATCGGAGACTTAAAATCTCTTGGGCTTTGCCCGTGCCGGTTCGAGTCCGGCCGGGGGCACCACCCGACATTTGCATGTATGTGATCGGTCAGGCGGCCCGAACGATAAAAAGGTCATCTGCCATGACTGGATACACGACACCATAAGGGCGCGGCTGTTATGGCCACGCCCTTTTGCTGAACTGGCGTCAGCGGTCAGCCGTCGATGCGCCCGGCCATCTGCGCGATGGCTTTCTGATAGACGCCGGCAGCGTTCCACTGCTGGATGACGGCAAAGTTCGGCTGCCCCTCCTGAAAGCCCGCGCCTGGCTGCCAGCCTTTCTGGCGCAGGAAGTTCGCGGTCGAGGCGAGGGCGTCGGACTGGTTGGTCAGGTCCACGACGCCGTTGTTGTCGGCGTCCACGCCAAAGCGTTCCACGTTTCCGGGCAGGAACTGCGTGTGCCCGACCTCGCCGTGCATGGCGCCGACGGTGCCTGACGACAGGCTGCCGCGGTCCACAAGCTGCAGGGCGGCCATGGCGTGGGGCGTGAAGAAGTCGGTCCGGCGGCAGTCGTAGGCCAGCGTCGAGATCGCGCTCAGCACGTTGCTGTCGCCCATGAAGTTGCCAAAGCCCGTTTCCATCCCCCAGATCGCCACGACGACCGAGGCGGGAACGCCGTAGCGCTGTTCGAGGCCGGAAAAGAAGTTCGGATTGTTGGCGATCTTCTTGCGGCCCTGTGCGACGATGGTGTCGGCACCGCGGATGCGCAGGAAGTCGTCGAGGCTGTACTTGAAGGACTTCTGGTTGCGGTCGGCACTGATCGTGCGGGTTGCATATTGCGTGCCGGCCAGGGCATCCAGACCGCGTTGGCCTACCCCTTGGGCCGAAGCCTCTTGGGCGAACTGCTGCTTCCAGGCGTTGAAACCGCTGGCGTCGTTGCCGCAGGTGGCCGCGGCTGCCGCGGTCGTTGACAGAAGGAGGGTGGCGAGAAGTGCGTAACGGCGCATGGGTATTTTCCAATGGGACAATGTTGAGAGAGATATTAGCATGATCGCGCCGTTATCCAATAACGCCCCTGCCGGAAGCGGCAGACAGCTGCCAGAATTGCGGAACATCACCGCTTTTCGGGTGGTTCGCCCCCAGACCATGACAAGGACAGACGATGACAGACACGACACGGATCTGGACGATCTTTCTGGGATTGATCGCGTTGATCCTGACCGGGGGCGCGCTGCATGTGCTGTCGGCGGTTCTGGTCCCGGTGGTCCTTGCATTCTTCGTCGCCTTGATTGCGGCGCCGCTGGATCGCGGGGTCCGCAAACGGGTGCCGCAGAAACTCGGCTGGCTGGGGCAGGTGGCGTCGGTGCTGGCCGTGCTGGCCGTGCTTGCGATCTTTGCCGCGGGGATCGGACTGGCCGCGATGCAGGCGTCCCGCGTGTTCGACAATTTGCCCGAGGGTGTTGTCGCCGCGGTGCAGCAGGCCGCCACCGGAGAGGATTCCGGCGCGGCGGCAGCCTCTGCCGGTGAGGCACTGGAACAGACCGCCGCCGCCCGCGATGACGCGCATGGTCAAACGACAACTGTGCTCGGGATACCGCTGTCACGCCTTGCGGGTCTGATCGGGGGACAGGCGGTCGGCATGATGGCCGGCGTGGCCAAGCTGGTGGCGGCCAGTACCGGCACGCTGATTTCCGGCGTCATTCTGGTGGTGCTTCTGATGGCGCTGATGCTGGCAGAGCGGGGCCGCTGGCAGCGCCTGCTGGTCGGACGGCTGACCGAATCGACCGAGGAAGAGGTCGAAAGCGCCCTGCTCCAGATCGCCCACAAGCTACGCATCTTCATCGTGACGCGGGGGGCGCTGGGGTTGGTGACGGCGGTGTTTTACGGCGCATGGTTGTGGTGGTTCGACGTGGACCTGCTGCTAGTCTGGATGCTGCTGGCGGTGCTGCTGAACTTCATCCCGACGATCGGGTCCATCGTCGCGGGCAGCCTGCCGGTGCTCTATGCAATGGTTACCCGTGATCCGGGGACGGTCGCGATCATCGCCCTTGGCCTCTTCGTACTGGAGCAGATCCTCGGCAACGTCGTGGACCCCTACGTGCAGGGGCGTCAGGTCTCGGTGTCACCGGTGATCGTGCTGGTCGGTCTGCTGCTCTGGGGCTGGATCTGGGGCATTACCGGGACGCTCTTGGCGACGCCGATGACCATCGTGATGCTGGTCATCTGCGCCCATATTCCCGCCACCCGGACCTTTGCCCTGATGCTGTCCGACAACGACGATATCGACGATCTTCTGGTCAATACCGGGGTTCGTGCCGCGTGATCAGGTCCTGACGCCGGCGAAGCGTGCCGCCCAGTCGTCACGCTCGGCCTCGGTGATCTTGCGGAACAGGTTTTCCGGCACGTCGAAGCCATGACCGGCGGGCAGGGCGTGCAAGGCCGCCGCGATATCGTCTGGCCATGTGGTATCGTCCACCTTCACCGCGTCCAGCATCGTGCGGGCGGCGTCGGGGATGAAGGGCGCCGACAGGATCGCGTAAAGGCGGATCAGGTTCAGGCCCATCCGAACCTGACAGGCCGCCTGTGCCGGATCGGTCTTGAAGGTGGTCCAGGGCGCGGTCGCCTGCAGGTATTCGTTGCCCGCGACCCAGATGGCGCGCAACTCGGCGGCGGCCTTGCGGACCTCGATCGCGTCCATGTGGGATTCGTAAGCCGTCAGGCGACGGGTCAGCTCTGCGGTCAGCGCGGCCTCGGCCTCGCCTTCGGTCCCACCGTCCGGCACCGCGTCACCGAATTTCGCGCGACAGAACTTGGTGATCCGGCTGACGAAGTTGCCCAGCACGTCGGCGAGGTCCTTGTTCACGTCCTGCGCAAAGGCCTCCCACGTGAACTCCGCGTCAGAGGTTTCGGGGGCATGGCTTAGAAGCCACCAGCGCCAGTAGTCCGACGGCAGAATCTCCAGCGCCTGATCCATGAAGACGCCGCGCCCGCGTGACGTGCTGAACTGGCCGCCATCGTAATTGAGGTAGTTGAACGACTTGATGTAGTCGACCAGCTTCCAGTTGTCGTCGGCGCCCATGATGGTGACGGGGAAGGACAGGGTGTGGAAGGGCACGTTGTCCTTGCCCATGAACTGGGTATAGCGGACGTCGTCAGCGCCCTTGTCCGTGCGCCACCAGCCCTCCCAGTCCTGACCCTTGCCCGCATCGACCCATTCCTGCGCGCAGGCGATGTATTCGATGGGTGCGTCGAACCAGACGTAGAAAACCTTGCCTTCCATCCCCGGCCAGGGCTGGTCGCCGTTCTGCACCGGCACGCCCCAGTCAAGGTCGCGGGTGATGCCACGGTCCTGCAACCCGTCGCCGTCGTTCAGCCATTTCTTCGCGATGGAGGTCGTCAGGATCGGCCAGTCGCCCTTGGAGTCGATCCAGTCGGCCAGTTTCCCCTTCAGCTTCGACTGCTCCAGATAGAGGTGCTTGGTCGTCCGCACCTCCAGGTCCGTGGCACCCGAAATGGTGGAGTGGGGGTTGATCAGATCGGTCGGGTCCAGCTGCTTGGTGCAATTGTCGCACTGGTCGCCGCGCGCGGACTCGAACCCGCAGTTGGGGCAGGTGCCTTCGATATAGCGGTCGGGCAGGAACCGCCCGTCGGTGACGGAATAGACCTGTTCTTCGGTGACCTCGCGGATCAGCCCCTGATCGTTCAGCCGCCCGGCGAAGTATTGCGTCAGCTTGCGGTTCTGGGGCGAGGACGACCGCCCGAAGTGGTCGAACGACAGCCCGAATCCCTGTGCAATCGTGGCCTGCACATCGTGCATCTCGGCACAGTAGTCGGCCACCGGCTTGCCCGCCTTGGCCGCCGCCAGCTCTGCCGGCGTGCCGTGTTCGTCGGTGGCGCACAGGAACAGCACGTCGTGCCCGCGCCCCC
This sequence comes from Loktanella sp. M215, assembly GCF_021735925.1. Lineage (NCBI taxonomy): Bacteria > Pseudomonadati > Pseudomonadota > Alphaproteobacteria > Rhodobacterales > Roseobacteraceae > Loktanella > Loktanella sp. M215. Next base: position 3,699,930 of record NZ_WMEA01000001.1, on the reverse strand, counting down.
GCAGGTAGCGGGCATACAGGTCGGCCGGCAGCTGGCTGCCCACCAGATTGCCCAGATGCTTGATCCCGTTGATGTAGGGAATGGCGGAGGTGATCAGGTGGCGGGCCATGGCGTGACTTTCTGTTGCTTGGCTGCCCTTCTAGCGAGAGGGCAGGCCTTTGCCAATGTCGTGCGGGCGGGTTAGGACGTGCGCGACATCAAAGGACACGACATGAAAAACCTGACTCTCGGCCGCACCGACATCACCGTCACCGACTGGTGCCTTGGCACCATGACCTTCGGCAACCAGACCCCGCAGGACGACGCCCACCGGCAGATCGACATGGCGCTGGATGCGGGCCTGACCTTCATGGACTGCGCCGAGATGTATCCCGTGAACCCCGTGACCCGCGAAACCGCCGGCCGGTCAGAGGAATTTCTGGGCAACTGGTTCGAAAAATCGGGCCGCCGCAACGACTGGGTGCTGGCGACCAAGGCTTCGGGTCCGAACGACAACATCGTGCGCGACGGCACAGGCTATACCGGTGCCACGGTCGAAGCGGCCATCGACGACTCGTTGCGCCGGCTGAAGACCGACATGATCGACCTTTACCAGCTGCACTGGCCTCACCGCGGCACCTGGGCGTTCCGCAAGAACTGGTCCTACGACCCCTCTGGCCAAAATCGCGCGCAGGTGCTGGATCACATGCACGATGTGCTCTCGGGACTCGACCGGGCGGTCAAGGCCGGCAAGATCCGCGCCGTGGGCCTGTCGAACGAAACCGCTTGGGGCACGACGAAATGGTGCGATCTGGCGGATGAACACGGCCTGCCGCGGATGGCCACGATCCAGAACGAATACTCGCTGCTGTGCCGGATCATGGACACCGACCTGGCCGAGACGATGGTGCACGAGGACGTCACGCTGCTGTCCTTCTCGCCCCTCGCCGCGGGCCTGCTGACCGGCAAATACCAGAACGGTGCCGTGCCAAAGGGGAGCCGGATGGACCTGAACGGCGATCTGGGCGGACGCAAGTCGGACCGCGTCTTCGGTGTCGTGCAGGCCTATCTGGACATCGCCGCGCGCCACGACCTTGATCCCGTCCACATGGCGATGGCATGGCAGGCGACCCGGCCCTTTGCCGTCAGCGCGATCTTCGGTGCCACCACGGCAGAGCAGCTGCAGCAGATATTGGCTGGCCGCGACGTGACCCTGTCCGACGCCGTGCTGGCCGAGATCGAGGTCTCCCACAAGGCGCACCCGCTGCCCTATTGATCGGCGCAGGTCTGCCGACGCGGGCACGGTCCTTGCCCTTGGGTCAGGAATCGCACAACGTCGCAGGCAACCGGGCAGAGGGGACGCGATGCCGTTGAACATGAAGCGAGAGGTCTTTGTCACCTGCGCCGTCACCGGGTCCGGTGCGACGCAGGACAAGTCCCCACATGTGCCCCGCAGCCCGCAGCAGATCGCGGAGAGTGCTATCGCTGCCGCCCGTGCGGGTGCTGCGATCGTGCATTGCCATGTTCGCGATCCGGAAACGGGTGCGCCCTCGCGCGATCCGGCACTTTACCGCGAGGTCACGGACCGCATCCGCGACAGCAGCACGGACGTCGTGCTGAACCTGACCGGCGGCATGGGCGGTGACATGCAGATGGCGGATGCCGAACGCCCGCTGCCGCCCGGCCCCGAGACGGACATGGCGGGGGCCACCGAACGCATGGCGCCCATCGCCGCCTGCCTGCCGGAAATCTGCTCGCTTGACTGTGGTTCCATGAACTTCGGCAACCACGGCACGGTCATGGTCAACGCGCCTGCCATGCTGCGCGCCATGGGCGGCATGATGACGGCGCTGGGCGTGCGTCCGGAAATCGAGGTCTTCGATACCGGGCATCTGTGGTTCGCGAAACAGCTTGTCGCCGACGGCGTCCTGACCGCCCCCGCGTTGGTGCAACTTTGCATGGGCGTGCCGTGGGGCGCGCCGGACGATCTGAATACCTTCATGGCGATGGTGAACAACCTGCCGCCGGACTGGACCTTCTCGGCATTCGCGCTGGGCGCTCACCAGATGCCTTACGTCGCGGCGGCGGTGCTGGCCGGTGGCCATGTCCGCGTGGGGCTGGAGGACAATCTGATGCTGGCGCGCGGGCAACACGCGACCAATGCGCAGCTGGTAGAGCGTGCGGTGGACATCATCGAAAACCTCGGCGCCCGAGTCATGACACCGGCAGAGGTGCGCCAGACCCTTGGCCTGACCAAGCGCGCGCCGGTGGCTGCATGAAACGCCTCATCCTTCTCCTGCTGCTGGCTGCCTGCGCCAAGCCGCAACCCGGTGAACCCGTCGGCGGCTTGCTGGAGGTCTACCGCGACCGCAGCGTGCCGATCGGCTCTGCCCTCAACTTCGACGCGGGCCGCTATGCGGGCAAATGGTACGAGGTCGCCCGCTACCCGGTCCCGTTCGAGACGGGCTGCGTCGGCGTGACTGCGGAATACGCAGCCCTGCCCGATGGCGGGTTGTCCGTGCTGAACACCTGCCGCAACACCGACGGCAGCGTGCGCAGCACCATTCAGGGTCGCGCCGACGTCGTGGGGCCGGGGCGGCTGAGTGTCAGCTTTGACACGATCCCCTTTCCGGCCGATTACTGGGTCCTGTGGATCGACGAAGGTTATCGCACAGCCGTCGTCGGCGCGCCGAACGGCCGGTCCGGCTGGATCCTGAACCGGGATCCGCAGATCCCCGCCGACCGCCTGCGCGCCTCGCGGGATGTGCTTGAATTCAATGGCTATGATCTGGGCCGACTGGTGGAGGTATCGCAATGAAATATCTGGGATTGGTCGCTTTGGCCCTGATGACGGGCTGCGCGGGCGCCGGCTTGACCCCGGCCAGCCTTGGCGGTGGCGGCGGTGGCGCGATCAAGGAGTTCATGGTGATCGGATCGTCGATGCCGTTCGAACAATGCCGCGCGAGCGGCGGTCTGATCATCCGCGACGTGAACAGCCCGATGACTGCCTGCGACCCGTCGGTCAAACGCAACCCGGTGCCGCAGGCGGCCCTTGACGATCCGCTGACCGACACGGACCTGAACGCCGCCCTCGAACAGCAGGATCTGGACGCCGTCAACTGATGCCGCAGCGCGCTGCGATCATCGGCGGCGGCGACATCGGCGCGGGCTGGGCCGCGCGCTTCCTGCTGATGGGCTGGGACGTCGCCGTCTGCGCGCCGGGTGCCGAGGACAGGGTGAGCGCGGTCATCGACAACGCACGCAGGGCCTTGCCCAGTCTGTCCGACGTGGCGATGCCGGTAGAGGGGCACCTGACCTTTCACGCCGACATGACCGAGGCGTTGCAGGGGGCTGACTGGATACAGGAATGCCTGTCTGAGCCATCTGACCGGAAACGGGAGCTATTTCAAAAGCTTCAGGCTGGTTCCTCACCTGATACCATCATGGGGGCGTCGTCCGGGGATGACGGGATTTCGGCCCTGCAGGACGGTGCGGCGCGACCCGGACAGATCCTTGTGGTCCGGGCGGTCGAGCCGGTCTATTTGCTGCCGTTGGTCGAACTGGGCAGCAGCGCCGCGAACCCGCCCGCCGTCGTCGCACGCGCCGCCGCCATCCTAACGTCCCTTGGCATGCGCCCGCTACCCATCGGAGCAAAGATGGACGGCCCGATCACCGACCGTCTTCTGTATGCCATCCTGCGCGAAGCCCGCCGCATCGTCGACGACGGTCAGGTCACAGCAAACCAGGTGAACGACACGATCCGCTATGGTGTCGGTTTGAACTTTGCGCAGTCTGGCTTGATAAAAACCGATAAGAACATGGACGTGTCGGCTGATAGGGCCGGTTTTTTTGCACAATTCGAACATTCCGCTGAAAATGCCAGTGCATCGGATCATCCGAACCGTGATGCTGCGGACCGCAGCCGCGACGATACGCTTGTCACGCTCCTGCGCGGGCTAAAGGCGCGCGACGTTGGGGCCGGACAGCTGTTAAATGCACATGATAAACGCATGGATCGCCTGCCGCTGACGCTGGACGACGTGGCTGACCTGTCGCAACCGGTCACGACCCTGCACCGCGCCGTGCCGCTGGATTGGACCGACTACAATGGCCACATGACCGAGGCGCGGTACCTGCACGCCTTCGGCGAGGCGACCGACCGCCTGATGGCGCTGGTGGGGTGCGACATGGATTATGTCGCGAGCGGCGTCAGCTTCTTTACCGCCGAAACCCATATCCGTCACGTGGACGAGGTGCACGCCGGCACCCGCATTCATGTCGTGTCACAAGTCCTTTTGGGGCAAGGCAAAAAGATGCACCTCTTCCACCGCATGTACGATGCCGACCGTCTGCTCGCGACCGGAGAGCACATGCTGATCCACGTGAGCCTGACGACCCGCAAGGCCTGCATGCCCGACGACCGCGTCGCCGTGCCGTTGGGCCGTCTGGCACAGGCCCATGCCGATTTGCCGTGGCCCGAGGGCGCCGGCCGCGCCGTGGGACGCAAGTGACGCAGCCATGATCTGGGTCTGGGTGACACTCGGCGCCGTCGTGGCGCAGACCGTCCGCTTCATGCTGCAAAAGCAGTTGCGCAGTGCCACGCTGTCAACGGCAGGTGCGACCTTTGCGCGCTTCATCTACTCCGCGCCACTGGTGGCCCTTTTGGCCCTGACCTACGCCAGCGTGACCGGGCAGGGGACGAGTGTGCCCGCCCGGTTCTGGGCCTTTGCGATCGCGGGCGGATTTACGCAGATCCTTGCCACGATGTGCGTGGTGGCGCTGTTCACGCAGCGCAACTTTGCCGTGGGCCTGACCTTCATGAAAACCGAAGTGCTGATCGCGGCGCTTCTGTCCATCGTACTGCTGGGCGAACAGCTGCCGCCGCTGGCTTGGGTCGCCTTGGTGCTGGGCCTGCCGGGGATCGTCCTGCTATCGGACGCGCCCGCCGCAACTGGCCCTTGGTATCGGCGTATCGTCAACCGGGGCAGCGGTCTGGGCCTCGCCTCTGGCCTGCTCTTTGCCGTGTCCAGCGTTGGCTACCGCGGCGCATCGACATCCCTGCCGGACGGCGATGCGTTCTTTCGCGCCATCCTGACGCTAGCCTGCGTGACTGCGTTTCAGGTCGTCACCATGACACTCTGGCTGGTCTGGCGCGAACCCGGGCAGATCACCCGCGTCATCAGGGCCTGGCGCATCGCGGGGCTGGTGGGGCTGACCAGCATGGCCGGATCGACCTGCTGGTTCGTCGCATTCACCTTGCAGACGGTCGCCTTGGTCAAGGGCGTTGGCCAGATCGAACTGGCGTTGTCGTTGCTGGTCGGCTGGGCCGTCTTTGGCGAACGGATCACCGGGCGAGAGGCGAAGGGGCTTGTCCTGCTGACGTTGAGCGTCGTCATGTTGGTCTGGGCTGACTAAATCAGGCGTGTGCCGCCAAGACGGCTGACCAGATGCGCCTCGTCGTCGTTGCGAAAGAACGGCACGCTCAGCGGGGCATCGGGGTCGGCCAGATGTGCCATCAGTTCGGCCAGAACGACCTCTGTGATGAAGGGCAGATCGAATTTGCGGGCCTGCGCCAGAGGCACCCATTGCAGCAGCGATAACTCGTCCTCGGCCCGGCTGAAATCGTCGGGGTCGGTCGTAAGGTCGGCTGCATCCGCCAGAAAGAACCGCGCGTCGAACCGCCGGGGGCGGCCCTGCGGTGTGACCGCGCGGAAGAAATAGCGCAAGCGGCTGGCGTCAGGCACATGACCGGTGGCAGCGAATCCGCGCCAGCCCTGCGGCGCGTCGGGCCACGGCTGCGGGTGTCCCAGCACGTGGCCTGTCTCTTCCCACAGCTCGCGAATGGCCGCTGCGGCCAGCGCTTCTGGCGGCAGGTGGCTTTCGGTGCGCAGGGCGACTGCAGTGTCATCCGTCATCGGATGCAGCGGCACGGTCCGGTCGACGGCATCCACCGCGCCGCCGGGAAACACGAACTTGCTGGGCATGAAGGCGGCGGCGGCGCCGCGTTGTCCCATCAGCACCGAAGGCACGTCCCCGCGCCGCAGCACGATAATCGTGGCCGCGTCGCGGAGGGCAGTCTTGTCAATCGCGCTGGCCAAATCCGTGCATCCCGTTTGCCCATTGAATACCGACCACCAGACCCTTCAGCCGCGGCAGCAGGAACAGCGACAGGGCCACGGTGCCGATGGTGAAGATCGTCGCAAGCACCAGCGGATCAGGCCTGAATTCGACGAAGCTGTAGATCAGGATCGGGGCCAGCAGATGCCCGACAATCAAGATGGTCAGATAGGCCGGGCCGTCATCGGCGCGGTGGCCGGACAGATTTTCCTGACACACGGGACACCGGTCGACGACCTTGAGGTACCCCTTGAACATGTGGCCTTCGCCACAGTTGGGACACCGCCGGCAGAACCCGCGCCACATCGCTGATTTCGAATTGCGTTCCGACTGCGGAATCTGGGTATCGGTCTGGGCCATGCGTGCTCCTTCGTTTCATCAGATGGACGCAAACGGCGCAAAATGAAAGGGTGCAGCGCGGCTTTGTGCGCAATGGTCGCGGTATCGCAGGAATTCCGGGACGGTCGCGACGGAACGGCCGACATGGTGCGTATCACCTGCATCGACGGCCCGGAGGGGGCGTTGCAGATGATCAGAACAAGGACGAACCCGATGAAAAAGAATGTCATGATGCTGGCTCTGCTGGGCGGACTTGCCGTGACCGGCGTGGCCGGCGCGCAGACGGCGCCCGCACCCACAGCCCCCGCCGCGACCATGCCGGCACCCGGTCCGCGCGACCGCGGCCCGATGCCGGATTTCGCGACACTCGATGCCGATGGCAATGGTGCCGTCACGCCCGAAGAAATGCAGGCCCGGGCCGCGGCCCGCTTTGCGGCGGCTGATACGGACCGCAATGGTGGATTGTCGGCGGCCGAGATGCAGGCGCAGCAGGATCAACGTCGGGCCGAACGCATGGACCGCATGATTGCGGAACGTGACACCAACGGCGACGGTCTGTTGCAGGCCGAGGAGATGGCCCCGAAAGGCGACCGCATGGCGCGCATGTTCGCGCGGCTGGACACGAACAAGGACGGCAGCCTCGACGCCGCCGAATTCGAGGCCGGTCCCCGGATGGGCGACCACGGACCCGGCAAGCGTCACGAAGGCCATGGCAAGCGCCACGGCGGCATGGACGATGGCGCCCGGCCGCGCGGCTAGGTCACGGGCAACGGTCGGGGGCGCACGCCGCCCCTGGCCGTTGCCATCCCTGATTGAACGGCCTAGCCATGATCCGTATGACGCCGCTGCCACAGCCCTCGGACGCGATGACCGATGCCGCCCTGCTGGTGGCCTATGCCAACGGCGACCCGGAGGCCGCGCGCACGCTCTCGGCCCGCGTTCTGCCGCGGGTGCTGGGGCAGGCGACCCGCATGTTGCAGGACCGGGCCGAGGCCGAGGACGTGGCACAGGAGGCGATGCTGCGCCTGTGGAAGGTCGCCCCGGACTGGCGGCAAGGCGAGGCGCAGGTCACGACGTGGCTGTTCCGTGTCGTGGCCAATCTGTGCACCGACCGGCTGCGCAAGCGCAAACGCACCGGGGTCGGGCTGGACCAGATCGCGGAACCCGCGGACCCGACCCCCGGTGCGGCAGCCACGATGCAGACCGCGGCCCGGTTGCGGGCCTTGGCGGATGCGCTGGCGCAGCTGCCGGACCGTCAGGCACAGGCCGTGGCCTTGCGGCATCTGGAGGGGCTGCCGAATCCGGAAATTGCCGCCATCATGGACATCTCGCCGCGCGCGGTCGAAAGCCTGACCGCGCGGGGTAAACGGGCGCTGGCGGCGATGTTGTCGGGACGGCGCGATGCATTGGGGTACGATGATGACGAATCGTGACATGGATGATCTTGACGATCTTCTTGCCCTGGCGAAGGCCCGCCCGGTGACACCCGGTGACGATCTGATGGCCCGCGTTCTGGCCGATGCGGCGGCCCAGCAGTCACCCGTACGGGTGCGGACCCGCAGCCCGTCCGGTCCCACACGCTGGCTGCAAGAGCTGCTGGGCGGCTGGCCGGTGCTGACGGGCATCCTTGCGGCAGGACTGTCGGGGGTATGGATCGGCGTGGCCCCGCCCGCCGGTGTCGAGGGTCTGGCGGCGGTGCTTGTCGGGACGACCCAGACCGTGACCTTCCTGCCCGAAACCGACCTTACTTTGTTCGAGGAGCCGACTGATGGCTGACCCCTTTCCCGCATCCCGCCGCACCAAGGTGCTGCGCATCGTTCTGGCCCTGTCACTGGCGTTGAACCTTGCCGTTGCGGGGATGGCCGCAGGCCTGCTGCTGCGCGGCCACGACGGGCGCCCGCCACGGGATTTTGACATGAGCCTCGGGCCGGTGGCCCGCGCGCTGTCTCCCGCCGACCGGGCTGCGATTCGCGACACCCTGAAGGCGCGCCGCGACCTTGGCCCCCCGCGACGGGACCGGGGCGGCGATCTGCTGGCCCTGCAGGATGCGCTGAAGGCCGAACCCTACGATGCGCAGGCCCTACGGTCGGCGCTGACGACCCCAGCCGCCCGTGCGGCCCGGTTTCAGTCCGCCGCAGCCGAGGCGCTGGCCGACCGGATTGATGACATGACACCCGCGGACCGTCAGGCGCTGTCAGAACGCCTGACACGAAAGCCTTCGCCGCGCTGAGCGGCAAACGCGGACCGGATGACATCCCGCGCCCGCAGCTGTGGGATCGGACATCCGAAGCGCTGCGACACGTATGTTCTGCGCAACGGTAGTGTTCTGCTGCAAGTGAGGAGATGACGACAACCAGATGGCCGCGCGTGGCGACACTGGCCCGCCATGGTAGCCAGAGTCGTGCTGGCCGCTTAAGCCCTCCAGGACGAGATTGCGACGTTCACCCGAGTTGAACCAATCCGTGGTGTAAGCCTTCACTGGACGGCGCGACGGGCGTGTTCGGCGTTGCCCAGCCTGCCGAGCGGGCGCTGCAAGATTTCGCCGTGGCTTTCGTGGGACAGCGCAAGGTCACCGAACACCTATCGGATTTTCGATCATGCAGCGTGTCAGCGGAAAATCCATCATACCAGGAACCCGCCGGGGAATTTTTGGGTCATGGAGCTTTACGTGACAACGTTAGCGTCCGGGCCCGTATCTGACACTTGTCATCCAAGGATAAGTGAGCGCCGGTCGCCACTGGTACATAAGGTTTTCTACAAAACCGCGCTGGCGGCGCGGACGACGTCCTCCGATCAGGCGCTGTCTGAAACGTTCAGACAACCGATGATGTCAGTCGGTGCTATGTTGAGACCCATATGAGCAGGGCATGCAAAAGATGCTGTCATGGCGGAAACCTAAGCGATCGGTGGAAAACGCCGCGAACGTCGTCAGACTAGCCGAACCCTTAATGCCGCTGCTCTGTCGGTCGGAATAGCGCGGGTTTCAAAGTGGCAAACCAGGATTTAAAAATGATCGGAATCCTGTCAGAAAACCGCGGTCCCGCAAAGTGCGCCGGCTGATTGCCAAGCTATCCGGATGTCCGGACAGGTGACACGTCCTCAGGCGGCAGACTGACTGATCGAGATCGCGTCGCGGCCATTTGCCTTGGCGCAATAGAGCGCTGCATCCGCCCGCTTGAACAGATCGTCGAGATTTTCGATCATGCCGCAATTAAGCCTGTCGAGTGCAACGCCGACGGAAATCGTCACATGCAGATCCTGCCGGTTTTCGCCGATTGAAAAGGGGCGCACGTTCACGAGGCGGCGCAGCCGCTGTGCCGCCGCTTTCGCTTCCGACAGGCTGGTCTGCGGCATGGCGATCAGGAACTCCTCTCCTCCGATGCGGGCGACGAGGTCTTCGGGGCGAAAGTTCTGCTTCAGCCGGTCAGCCAGACCGCGCAGCACCATGTCGCCCGCGGCGTGGCCGAACCCGTCGTTGATGCGCTTGAAATGGTCGATGTCGATCATCATCAGCGCATATTCACGCCCCACGGCGCGGGCCTGTTTGGCGATGTGGCGCAGATGCGTTTCTGCATAGCGCCGGTTGTAGAGGCCCGTCAGAGGGTCGGTGATCGCGGCGTGCAACCCGTCGCGCAGGCTGTCGCGCAATCGGTCCTGATCCATCTTGTGCCGGACCAGCGCCTTGGCGCGCAGCACGAGCTCCTGGGTACCAACCGACCCCAGGATCACGTCATCGGCGCCGAGATCAAGCAGCATGGCGGCCGCTTCGGTCTGCTGGGACGGCAGGAGGACCATCTGCGTGGCGAGCCGTGTCGATTGCCGTGCCCGCAGGTCCGCGACGAGCCTGAACAGCTGGCGTGCCCTGAAGCCGCCGACCGTGGCATCAATCATGAAGAGGTCCGTCTTCCCGACGTCGCTGGCATCGATCAGCGCGTCGTCAGAGGTAATGACCCGGATCGACTGACCAAGCCCCGCCCGCAAATCTGCGGAAAGGGCCGCCGCCGCAGTCGGTGCATCCGACAGCAGGGTGATGCGGGCCGGTGTGATCAGCAGGGCCGAGGCTTCCTCGAACCCGAAATTGCGGTTCGTCCCGTCGCGCATCTGCAGTTCGCGCGACATGTTCCGCCGGCGCATCAGGCTGCGCACGCGCGCCAGCAGCAGCGTGTCGCTGATCGGGCGCGGCAGCACATCATCGGCGCCGGCATCGAGCGCGCTGAATCGGGCGGTGGCGGTGTCCAGCACACCCACGGATATGATCGCGATATTGGCGGTGGCCACATCGGCGCGAAGCCCTCGGCAGAAGGCATGGCCTTCGCCCTGCGCATCGGTCAGATTGATCAGCACCAGATCGGGCTGGGACATCGCAATCCGACTGGCCGCTTCGGCGCAGGAGGCCACGGCATCGACCTCATACCTTGCAGCCAGCATCTTGACCCGCAGAACGATACGGTTGGTCGAAACGGAATCGACGATCAATATTTTGCCGGACATCTTGCAATCCTTCACTGACGGTTTCACCATCGCCCGGTCAGATTGCGCGAGATGTATTAAAAAAGTGTTCACCTTCGGAAATGGATTATAGATGACGCCGGAAACCGCCGAAGTGCTGGCCTTGCAGGCGCTGGCCCATGTCGCTGCCGATGACGACCTGTCCGGTGCCTTCATGGGGGGCAGCGGACTGTCGCCGGACGATCTGCGGCAAGGCGCGTCGGACCCGGTCTTCCTCGCGTCGGTGCTGGATTTCCTGACCCAGCGCGATGACTGGGTGATGGCCTTCTGCGATGCGCACGGGTTGCCCTATGATGCCCCTCTGCGCGCGCGCTATGCCCTGCCGGGGGCAGAGCAGGTGCATTGGACTTGATGGTGCCCTTCAGGAAGTATCCTGCATGATCAAGGGCTTGATCTTTGACAAGGACGGCACGCTGTTCGATTTCAATGCCACCTGGGGTGTTTTCACGCGCCGTTTATTGGTGTCGGAGGCGGCGGGCGATGCCACCCGCCTGGACCGGTTGGCGACCGTGCTTGGCTATGATCTGTCGATGAATCGGTTCCGGCCCGGCAGCCTCGTGATTGCAGAGCCAATCGACGTCGTGGCCCGCGCTGTCCTGTCGGTGACGGGGCCGGGCGATCTCGGCGCGCTCATTGCGCGGATGAACGCCTTTTCCGCCGACGTGCCGCAGCAACCGGCAACCGATCTTGCGCCCCTCATGGCGCGGCTGCGGGCCATGGGGCAAACGCTGGGCGTGGTCACGAACGACGCCGAAGACCCGGCGATGCGGCATCTGGAGGATGCGGGCATTCTGGATGAGATGGCCTTTGTCGCGGGCTACGACAGCGGGCACGGCGCCAAACCCTCTGCCGCGCCCTTGCTGGCCTTTTGCAAGGCGACAGGACTGCGCCCGATGGATTGTGCGATGATCGGTGACAGCCCCCATGATCTGACGGCCGGGCGCGCCGCCGGCATGACCTGCGTGGGGGTGCTGACCGGGCCGGCCAGCCGCGACGACCTGTCGCCGCTGGCCGATATCGTGTTGGACAGCGTTGCGGATCTGCCGATCTGGCTGGCCCGCCTGATCTGAATGGGATCCCCTGCGGGCATCAGAACGGCGCGCGCCGCACACGATTTCCTGATCAAGAGCAACTTTTTCTGCACCTCTCTCGTGGTTGCCACATCGCAGGTCACAACGACCTGCCGGGAAGAGAGAAAGAGACAATACATGTCGATGAAAACAAAGCTGATGACCGCCGCTGCCGTGTTCGCACTGTCCACCGGTGCGGCCTTTGCCGAATCCCACATGAGCGCCGACGGCAATCCGATGGTGGGTGGTGCCGAGATGTTCCCGACCAAGACGATCGTTGAAAACGCCTCGACCGCCGAGAACCTGACCACGCTGGTTGCCGCCGTGCAGGCTGCGGGTCTGGTGGAAACGCTGTCTGGCACCGGCCCGTTCACTGTCTTCGCACCGACGAATGACGCCTTCGCCAAGCTGGACCAGACGCAGGTCGCGGAACTGATGAAGCCGGAAAATCAGGCTGCCCTTGCCAAGATTCTGACCTGCCATGTCGTTGCGGCCGATGCGATGTCGGATGCGATCATGGGCATGATTGCCGACGATAACGGCACGCACGCCGTGACCACGGTGGGCGGCTGCGTTTTGCAGGCCAAGATGGACGGCGACATGATCACCCTGACCGACGAGCGCGGACAGGTGGCGACGGTTACCCAGGCCGACGTCAAGCAGTCGAACGGCGTCGTGCACGTCATCGACACGGTGATGCTGCCGGCAGAGTAATCTGCATCCTGTCAGGCGACCCTGACGGATCGACCCCGCCTTGTCGTGCGACAGGGCGGGGTTTTTGTTTGCGACGGGCCGTGTCCTGCCTGAAAGCTGCAAGCTCGAGAGCCCTTTGGGAACATTCTGACGGGGATGCTCGTTGTAGGGGCATAGCAGGACAACAAAACCTGCATGTATCTATGAAAGAGAGTTTTTTTATGTCGATGACAAGCAAACTGATGGCCGCCGTTGCCGCTCTGAGCCTGACAGCAGGCGCCGCTGCAGCCGAGTCCCACATGAGCGCCGCCGGCAACCCGATGGTTGACGGTGTCGAGATGATGCCCGACATGACGATCGTCGAAAACGCATCCAATGCTGGCAACCTTTCGACACTGGTTGCCGCCGTGCAGGCCGCCGGTCTGGTCGATACGCTGTCGGGTGAAGGCCCGTTCACCGTGCTGGCCCCGACGAACGACGCCTTCGCCAAGCTCGATCCCGCGCAGCTGGAAGAGTTGATGAAGCCGGAAAATCAGGCGGCACTGGCCAAGATCCTGACCTGCCACGTCATTCCCGGCGCGATGAACACCGAAGAACTGGCCGGTCAGTTCGGTAACGAGGGTGGCGAGCAGGAGCTTGAGACCGTCGGCGGTTGCAAGGTGACGATCCGCAAGGACGCCGTGAAGGCCGTGGGTGAAGAGCACTTTACCATCACCGACGAACGTGGTCAGGTCGCCGAGATCGTGACACCCGACGTGATCCAGTCGAATGGCGTCGTCCATGTGATCGACACCGTGATGCTGCCGGCCGAATAAGCCGACACGTCATCGACCATCACGTCGATCAGGCCTCCCGCGGTTGCCCGCGGGAGGCCTTTTTCATGCAAATTCCGCGAGGTAGGCGGCAATGATGTCGCGCGCAGCCAGCAGGTCGGTGCGATGAACCATCTCTGTCACCGTGTGAATGTAGCGCGTGCCGACGACGATCCCGACCGCGCGCGCCCCGGCTGCCGCCTGTTGCGCCGCAGCGCCATCCTGACCGCCCGCCGCCAGCATCGTGCGCTGGTAGGGGATGCCCTTTGCCTCGGCCAGGGCGGCGATGTCGCGCACGAGGCCCTTGTCCGCGATGAAGGAACTGTCGCGCACATGCAGGCCGAAGCCCAGACCGTGGCGTGTCGTCGCGTCCTTGTCGGGGATGCCCGGCGTGTCGCAGGCCAGCGTCGTGTCGATGCCCAGACCGATATCGGGCCGCACGGCGAAGGCCGCGGTGCGCGCGCCGCGCAGACCGACCTCTTCCTGACAGGTGAAGGCCACGTGGATTTCCGCGCCGCGACCGCCGTCGCCCAAAGCGCGCATCGCCTCGATCCCGAGCCAGCATGCGACGCGGTTGTCGAGTGCCTTGCTGACGAAGGTGTCGCCCATCTCGAGGAAGGGTTCGTCCATGACGACGAAATCGCCGACCTTGACGCGGTCCTTCGCCGCCAGACCCAACCCTGTGTCGATAAAGAACTCGCCGACCTCCGGCACCTTCTTGCGGTCTTCCGCGCTCGAGATGTGGATCGGCTTGCCGCCCGGGTTCATCACGCCCTTCAGGTCGCCGTCGTCTGTGCAGACCAGCACCCGGCGCGAAAACAGGTTGCGCGGATCGAAACCGCCGACGGGCTGGACGTAAAGATAGCCCTTGTCGTCGATGTGGCTGACCAGAAAGCCGATCTCGTCCATGTGGCAAAGCAGCATGATACGCGGCGCATCCGGGCGCGCGGCGTCGCGCCGGCACAGCAGGTTGCCCATCGGGTCGACCTCCGTGTGGTCGAAAAGGTCCGCGATCTCTGACTGGATCAGGGCGCGGACGCGGTCTTCGTGCCCGGGGACGCCGGGCATTTCGCACAGCCGCTTCAGCAGATCGATGTTCATGGGGTCATCCTGTGGTTTTGAAGGGTGACGCTGTGGTAGGCCCGCCGTGCGCCCGATGCAATGCGGCGGGTTTTCGCGGATGGGCTGCACCTTTCGGTGATCCCGCCGAATGAAGATGGAAATGAGCTGTGGAAGCGTGTATTCTGCATGAAATCGCGCGAAAAGCGCAAGCAGCAGGCACTTATCCCCAAGAAACGACTTTACAGACCGTCCTCGCGGCAGCACCATATCTCGTAGGGGACTAACAAGAACCATACCGTCACTAGAGCAGTGGCATAGTGCTGGGGACGCAACGCGGGACCGGTACATGAAAGAGGCAAATGACATGGCATTGATCGAGCAGTATTTCGACACCGACGACCTGCATCCCATCGACCTGGTGGAGCATCTGGCCGAACACCATGCGTGGGAATTCGACCGGCTGGCCGACAACCAGATCGCGATGGCCGTCGAGGGGCAGTGGCGCACCTATGCGATCACCCTGTCCTGGTCAGACCGTGACGAGACGCTGCGGCTGATCTGCACCTTCGAGATGGAGCCGCCCGCGCACCGCACGCAGGCCCTGTTCGAGGCCCTGAACACGATCAACGACGACAGCTGGGCTGGCACGTTCACTTGGTGGCCCGAGCAGAAGATGATGGTCTATCGCTACGGTCTGGTCTTGGCGGGCGAGCAGATCGCAAGCCCCGAACAGATCGACACGATGATCCATACGGCGGTCACAAGCTGCGAGCGGTACTATCCCGCGTTGCAACTGGTCACCTGGGCCGAGCGGACCCCGGCGGAAGCGATCCGGATCGCCATCGGCGAGGCCTACGGGCGCGCCTGAGGTTTTGCGCCGCGCTGTCGCGCGTCGCGACGCCGGGGGGCCTGCGGCCCCCCGGACCCCCCGCACCCCCGAGGGATTTGGAACGAGAAGATGCCATCCCGGCGCCTTCTTGGCGTTGTTTCCGGACAGATCGCTGCCTAGAGTGTCGGGGAAAATTGGGAAAAGACAGATGAATATGGATGACGTTGCACGCCGTGGGCTTGTCCTGCTGGGCTGTGGCAAGATGGGGTCGGCGCTGTTGGACGGCTGGCTGAAGGGCGGTCTGCCCGCGACCAGCGTCTGGGTGCTGGATCCGTCGCCAAGCGACTGGGCCAGCGGGACCGGCGTGCATGTCAATGCGGGCATGCCCGACAATCCGGCCGTGGCGCTGGTCGCGGTCAAGCCGCAGACGATGGGGGCAGCACTGCCGTCGATGCAGGCGCTGGGCGGGGGCGGGACGCTTTTCGTTTCGGTCGCGGCGGGCACGCCGCTGGTGCGTTTTGCGCAGACGTTCGGAGAAGCCACGCCCGTCGTGCGGACGATGCCGAACACGCCTGCGGCCATCGGGCGGGGTATTTCGGCGCTGATTGGCAACGCCGCCGCGACCGAGGCGCATCTGGCCCTGGCCGAGGCGCTGATGGGGGCGGTGGGCCAGACGGTGCGGCTGGAGGAGGAATCCCAGATGGATGCCGTGACCGCCGTAAGCGGGTCGGGCCCGGCCTATGTCTTTCACCTGATCGAGACACTTGCCGCGGCTGGGGTGGAGCAGGGGCTGGCGCCGGACCTGGCCATGGCGCTGGCCAAGGCGACCGTCGGCGGCGCAGGGCAACTGGCCGAAGACAGCCCCGAGGACCCCGCCCAGCTCCGCCGCAACGTGACCAGCCCGAATGGGACCACGCAGGCCGCGCTGGAGGTGCTGATGGATGCTGCGACCGGATTCCCGCCGCTTTTGACCCGCGCCGTGACAGCCGCGGCCACACGCAGCCGGGAGCTTGCACGTGACTGAGATCTCATTCGACGACTTCATGAAGGTTGACGTCCGGGTTGGGCGCGTCACGCGGGCCGAACCCTATCCCGAGGCCCGCAAGCCCGCGATCAAGCTTTGGATCGATTTTGGTGGCGAGATCGGAGAGCGCAAGACCAGCGCGCAACTGACGGTCCACTATACGCCGGACACGCTGGTGGGGCGGATGGTCTGCGCCGTGGTGAACTTTCCGCCGCGCCAGATCGGCAAGTTCATGTCAGAGGTTCTGGTTCTGGGGATGCCGGATGCCGAAGGTGCGGTCGTTCTGGTGACGCCGGATCAGGACGTTCCTGCCGGAGGGCGCTTGCATTGAAACGTCTTCTGTTGACCCGAACCTTTCCGGACGCGACGATTGCCGCCGCGCGTGCCATATTCGATGTGACCTTGCGCGACAGCACTGTGGGGCTGACCGCGGCCGAGGCGGCGGAGGCGATGCAGCACCACGATGCGATTCTGTGCACGCTGGGCGACGCCTTCACCGCCGAGGCTTTTGCCACGAATCATCTGCGCTGCGGCATGATCGCGAGTTTTGGCGTCGGCCATAACCACATCGACCTTGCTGCGGCGCAACGGGCGGGTGTTCAGGTGTCGAACACGCCCGATGTCGTGACCGATGCCACCGCTGACATTGCGATGACGCTGATCCTGATGGCGGCCCGGCGGGCGGGCGAGGGCGAGCGTCTGGTCCGTGCGGGCGGCTGGACCGGTTGGCATCCGACGCAGATGCTGGGCGCGCATGTCACGGGCAAGCGGCTGGGGATCATCGGCATGGGCCGGATCGGGCAGGCGGTCGCGCGGCGGGCGCACTACGGTTTCGATATGAAGGTGATCTATTTCAATCGCTCGGAAAAGGACGTCGATGTGCCGTCCCGTCAGGTGCCCGATCTGCACAGCCTGATGAGCCAGTCCGACGTGGTCGTGGTGACGGTCCCCGGCGGAGGTGACAACGCGCATCTGATTGATGCCGCGGCGCTGGCACAACTGGACGATGGTGCGATCTTCGTGAACGTGGCGCGGGGTGACGTGGTGGACGAGGGCGCCTTGATCGCGGAACTGACGCGCGGTCGGATAAGGGCAGGGCTGGACGTCTATGCGCACGAACCAAGTGTTCCCGCGGCTTTGACCACATTGGAAAATGTCGTGTTGCTGCCGCACCTTGGCACGGCAGCGCTGGAGGTTCGGGAGGCCATGGGCCAGATGGCGCTGGACAATGTCATCGCCTGGGCTGCGGGCCAACGGCCGCCGCAGGCGCTGTGGATGCCCTAGCGGGGCAACATTCGCCGCAGGACCGCTTTGTCATCGGCGATGAAGTGATGATAGATCGCGCCCAAGATATGCAGGGCGATCAGCGCCAGCAGCACCTTGCCGGCTATGTCGTGAACACCCGCCAGTGAATCTGACGGGATGAACCACGCCAGCGCGCCCACAATGGGCATGCCAATCAGGATCGCGTAGAACAGCCAGTGCGTTGCGCGACTGACGGTCTGGATCACGCTCGCCGATTCGGGTGGCGGCGGGATATCCGTCGTCAGACGCAGGCCGAGGCGCCACAACATCAGGACTCCGATGGTCGCCCCCAACAGCGCATGAAAGATTGCGCCTGTGGTCCAGCCGGTCCCGATTTCGATGTTTTCGAGCTTGGCGTCGAACGCCGCGCCCATATTGTCTGCAAAGACAATCTGGATCGCCACCGCCACGGCCATCAGCCAGTGCAGCATCATGTGGGGAGCGGTGTATTTCGTGGATGACATGGGCTGTTCCTGACGGGCGAACACACTCTGCCCGCAGGTTCAAACGCTAGAGCAGGCGGTCCGGTTCCGCCCCCTCCATCGCCGCGCGCCAGTGTCTGCGGCACAGCGAGACATAGCGGTCGTTTCCGCCGACCTGCACCTGATCGCCCGCCTGCACCACGCGCCCCTGCGCGTCGCGGCGCACGACCATGGTAGCCTTGCGTCCGCAATGGCAGATCGTGCGGACCTCTCGCATTTCATCCGCCAGCGCCAGCAGTGTGGCAGAGCCGGGAAAGAGCTGCCCCTGAAAATCGACCCGCAGGCCGAAGCACATGACCGGCACGTCCAGATCGTCGACGACGCGGGCCAGTTGCCAGACCTGATCTGGGTCCAGAAACTGCGCCTCGTCCACGAAGATGCAGGCGCAGGGGGTTTTCAGGCGCCGTTCGATCATCGTGTAAAGGTTGTCGCCGGGGGCATAGGTGTCGGCGGGCTGGGCGATGCCGATGCGGCTGGCGATCCGGCCCTGTCCCGCGCGCGTGTCCAGCCGGGCGGTCATCAGATAGGTCTGCATCCCGCGTTCGACATAGTTGTGGCTGGCCTGCAGCAGCACGGTCGATTTGCCCGCGTTCATCGTGGAATAATTGAAATAGAGTTTTGCCATGGCTGGGGTGATAGCGGCGACCATACGGGGTTTGCAAGAACCGGCGTGCTGACATCTCCTGCGGCTTTGGCTATGCGGTCACGGACTCTTGCCAAGGACGCGCCCCATGACCGAAGACATGCCGAACCTGCTCGCTGATCAACTGCATCCTATCGACCCCGATGACTATGCGGCACCGGGCGATCCGCGCCATCCCCCGCGCATTCTGATCCTGACCGGATCGCTGCGCCCCGTCAGCTATTCCCGCCTGACGGCAGAGGAGGGCGCCCGTGTGTTGCGTGCACTCGGGTGCGAGGTGCGCACCTTCGATCCCACCGGCCTGCCGCTACCGGACGAGGCGAACACGGACCACCCCAAGGTGCGCGAATTGCGCGACCTGGCGCTGTGGTGCGAAGGCATGGTCTGGTCCAGTCCGGAACGACACGGCGCCATGACGGCGGTGATGAAGGCGCAGATCGACTGGATCCCGTTGGCCCCCATTGGCGGCATCAGGCCCACCCAAGGTAAGACGCTGGCCTTGATGCAGGTCTGCGGCGGATCGCAATCCTTCAACACGGTCAACCAGATGCGGATCCTCGGACGCTGGATGCGGATGGTGACGATCCCGAACCAGTCGTCGGTCCCGATGGCCTTCAAGCAGTTCGCGGACGGGCGCATGCTGCCCGGTCCCCTCTACAACCGCATCGTCGACGTGATGGAGGAACTGGTCCGTTTTACCTGGCTGACCCGTGGCCGCCCGCAACTGACCGACCGCTATTCGGAACGGGTGGAAACGCTGGAGGATGTCCACAAACGCGTGACCTCCTGACGGGGAACATGTGCCGGTCCGACCTGTTGTGTCCCGCAGATGACAAGAACAGGAGACATGCAGATGTCCGACATTCCCACCAAGACTTTCACCGACGGTCACTCCATCCCGGCCTTCGGCCTCGGGATCTGGCAGGTGCCGCAAGAGGAGACGGCCCGCGTCGTGCGCGAAAGCATCAACATGGGCTATCCGCTGATCGACGGCGCCGCCGCCTACAAGAATGAAGAGCAGTTGGGCGAGGGTATCCGGTCGTCGGACACATCGCGCGACGACCTCTTCATCACGTCGAAGGTCTGGAACGACGGCATGGATTACGATGCGGTGCGCCGCGCCGTGGGCGAGAGCTTGAAGCGGATCGGCCTGGAAAAGCTCGACCTGATGCTGATCCACTGGCCCTTTCCAAAGCAGGACGCCTATGTCGACGCATGGAAGGCGCTGATCGCCGCGCGTGACGACGGGGAAGTCACATCCATCGGCGTGTGCAATTTCCACGATGCGCACCTGAAGCGGATCATCGACGAGACGGGAGAGGCGCCCGTGCTGAACCAGATCGAAGTGAACCCGATGCTGCAGCAGGCCAAGATGCTGAAGGTCAACGCCGCCCATGACGTCGTGACGCAAAGCTGGTCGCCGCTGGGCAATGCACGGTCCTTCGATGCGGACCCGATCAAGGCGGTGGCAGAGCGCACCGGCAAGACCGCACCGCAGGTCATCCTGCGCTGGCACCTGCAGCGCGGCAACGCCGTGATCGCCCGATCGACCAAGACCGACCACCTGAAGGCGAACATGGCGATCTTCGATTTCGAGATCACGCAGGCCGAAATGGATGCGATCACCAAGCTGGATCAGGGCGAGCGCACCGGTCCCGACCCCGAGACGTTCAACGGCATGTAACGACGCGGTCGGGCGGGGTCAGACCCGCTCGACCACCACAGACCCCACCGAATACCCTGCGCCGAACGAACAGATGATCCCCAGATCGCCCGGCTGCAGATCGTCCGAATGTTGCGCAAAGGCGATGATCGACCCGGCAGAGGATGTATTGGCGTAGTCCTGCAGGATGTTCGGCTGCTCGCCCTGTTCAGGGTCGCGGCCCAGCACCTTTTTCCCGATATAGTCGTTCATCGCCTTGTTGGCCTGATGCAGCCAAAGGCGCTTCAGATCCTCGGCGGCGATCCCCTCGGCCTCCATATGGTCGGCCATGTGCTGGCTGACCATCGGCAGGACCTCTTTGAACACCTTGCGCCCGTTCTGCATGAACTGCATGTCGCGGCGGTCTTCCATCTGGTCGCGCGTACGACGCATGAAGCCCGCATTGTTGCGGATGTTGTTGCTGAACTGCGTGGCGCACCGCGTTGATCTGATGACGAAATGATCGCCGGCAGCGTCGTCGGCCCGCTGTAGCACCGTCGCCGTCGCGACATCGCCAAAGATGAAATGACAGTCCCGGTCGCGCCATTCCAGATGGGCGCTGGTGATCTCGGGGTTCACCACCACCGCCGTCCGCACCGATCCGGTGCGGATCATGTCGGCGGCGGTCTGGATGCCGAAGGTGGCCGATGAACAGGCGACATTCATGTCAAAGGCAAAGCCGCCCGCGCCGATCAATTGCTGGATTTCCACGGCCACTGCGGGGTAGGCGCGTTCGATGTTTGACGCGGCGCAGATCACCAGATCGACCTGATCCCCGGTGATCCCCGCCTGCGCCAAGGCGGTGTTGATCGCATCGACACCCGTTTCTGCCATCAGGCTCGGCTCGTCGTCGCTGCGCGCGCGAAAGTGCGGATACATGCGTGTAGGATCAAGCACGCCGGTCTTGTCGATCACGTGCCGCTGCTCGATCCCCGACGCCGCGACGATGAAATCGACCGAGGAATGGGGCTTTGCAGCGATTTCTCCGGCCGCGATCGCGTCCGCGTGCTCGGCATTGTAAAGGTCGGCATAGGCGTTGAACGCCGCGACGAGTTCGGCGTTGGTGATGACCTGTTCGGGGGTAAAGACCCCGGTGCCGGTGATGGCTGCACGATACATGAAAAGCCCCCTTGGATCGTGGCATTATTGCCGGTGATCGGCGGTGAAGTCCATCAGCCCTGCGACGGGTGCAGCAAGGTCACTTTACAGCGGCCGCGCAAGTGCGGCAGCCTGCCGCTGACGGACCAGAAGGAAGATCGCATGGCACAGTGGTATTACGTGAACGCAGGCGTCGAGACGGGACCGATCGACAAGGCGGCCTTCGCGGACCTCGTGCAGCGTGGCGTTGTCGGGTCCCATACGCTGGTCTGGACCGACACGCTGGAACACTGGGAACCGGCCCACCGGCATATCGACGGCGTGACGCCCCCCCGGCCCGATGTGCCGACGTCGCCCGCCTATGCGCCCGCTGATGATTCCGCCGAGGATTACCGACGGAAATCAGGGCTTGGCGATGCGTTCCGCCAGTTCTTTCACCGCTACGCGCAGTTCGGCGGGCGCAGCAATCGTGGCGCGTTCTGGTTCTGGCAACTCGACAACTTTCTGATCGGACTGGCGTTGGGGATCGTGGATGCAGCACTTTTCGGGTCCAACGGCGCCAGTCTCCTTGACGGGCTGTGGGTACTGGTGACGATCATCCCGTCCTTCGCGCTGAGCGCGCGGCGCCTGCATGACATCGACAAGTCGGGATGGTGGATCCTGCTGAGCTTCATCCCCCTGATCGGCTGGATCGTCCTGCTGGTCTGGTATTGCCGCGCACCTGACCCGCAGCCCAACCGCTTTGGCTGACCTTAGCGGCGTGGCACGGAGTACAGAACGTAGCCCGCAATCCGCGCGACCTCGACCCCGTCGGTGTCGATGGCAAAGACGCCGAGGTTTTCCATGTCCGCCGGACAGGCGACAAGGTCCGCAGCATCGTCGAGGTAATTCGCCGTCGCCGGTGTCTCGAACGCAAGCCGGCACTGATCACCGTCGGCGCGATAGCCGGTGGGGGAAAGGGTCAGGCTGGCGGGCGGTGGCGGGGCGGCGCAGGCGGCCAGCATCAGGCAGGGCAGCAGGTATTTCATGGGAAACCTCCAACAATGTCGGCGTCACCATAGCACGATTCGGTCGAAAATGCGCGGGGCCGTCAGCCGGCCCCGCTGACCCTCAGCCCTGCAGCGACCGCACGTCGATGGCGCCGTTCGCCCGTTCCTGCATCGCCATCACGGCAGCCTGTGCGGCGGCGGCGGTGGTGAAATAGGGGATCTTGTCGTTCAGGGCGACGGCGCGGATCTCTCGGCTGTCGTCCACGGCCTGCGCGCCTTCGGTGGTGTTCAGGACCAGTGCGATATGGCCATCCTTCAGGCGGTCCACGATGGTCAGTCCGCCCTCGTAGACCTTATTGACGGTCGTGTGCGGGATGTCGTGGCTGGTCAGCCAGGCCGCCGTACCGCGTGTCGCGGTGATGGTCAGGCCAAGGTCGATCAGCCCGCGCGCGGCGGTGGCCATCAGATCGGTCTTGTCGTCGTCGCGGATCGACACGAAGACGCAGCCTTCTTCCGGCAGGATCGTGCCTGCACCCATCTGCGCCTTGAGGAAGGCGCGGGCAAAGTTGCGGTCCCAGCCCATGACTTCACCGGTTGACCGCATTTCCGGGCCAAGGATCGTATCCACGCCGGGAAAGCGGGCGAAGGGTAGCACGGCCTCTTTCACGCTGAACCAAGGCGTTTTCGGGTCGGCCAAGGTGAAGGCATCGCCCAGCGGCAGCACGTCCATCGGGTTCTCTGTCTCGGGGTAGGGCGCGCGCAGCGGGAAGTTCGACAGCGGCTCACCCGCCATGAGGCGCGCGGCGATCGAGGCGATGGCGGAGTCCGTGGCCTTGGCGACGAAGGGCACGGTGCGGGAGGCGCGAGGGTTCACCTCGATCAGGTAGACCTCCTCGTCCTTGACCGCGAACTGGACGTTCATCAGGCCGACGACATGCAGCGCGAGGGCCAGCTTTTCCGTCTGCGACCGGATTTCCGCAATCATCGCGTCGGACAGGGAATAGGGCGGCAGCGAACAGGCGGAGTCGCCCGAATGGACGCCCGCTTCCTCGATATGCTGCATGATGCCCGCGACATGGGTATTTTCGCCGTCGCAGAGGCAGTCGACGTCGACCTCGACAGCGCCAGACAGGTAGCTGTCCAGCAGGACCGGGCTTTTGCCAGACACGACCACGGCGTCAGAGATGTAGCGTTCCAGCTGCGCCTGATCGCGCACGATTTCCATCGCGCGGCCGCCAAGGACGTAGGACGGGCGGATCACCAGCGGGAAGCCGATGCTGGCTGCGATATCGAAGGCCTGCTGATCGGTCGAGGCGATGCCGTTGACCGGCTGCTTGAGCCCCAGACGGTTGACGAGGTCCTGAAACCGCTCGCGGTCCTCGGCCAGGTCGATGGCGTCGGGGGTGGTGCCAAGGATCGGGATACCGGCCTCTTGCAGGGCATTCGCCAGCTTCAGCGGGGTCTGGCCGCCGAACTGGACGATGACGCCGTGCAGGGTGCCGTTGTCCTGTTCGACGCGCAGGATTTCCATGACGTGTTCGAAGGTCAGCGGTTCGAAGTAGAGGCGATCCGAGGTGTCGTAGTCGGTCGACACGGTTTCCGGATTGCAGTTGATCATGATGGTTTCATAGCCTGCGTCCGACAGCGCATAGCAGGCGTGGCAGCAGCAGTAATCGAACTCGATGCCTTGCCCGATCCGGTTCGGACCGCCGCCAAGGATCACGACCTTGTTGCGGTTACTGGGCCGCGCTTCGCACTCGACCTCTCCCATGACGGGGGATTCGTAGGTGGAATACATGTAGGGCGTCTGCGCTTCGAACTCGGCACCGCAGGTGTCGATCCGCTTGAACACAGCGATGACGCCGGCGTTGATCCGGGTCTTGCGGATGTGTGCTTCGGTCTGGCCCGTGAGGGTGGCGAGGCGGGCATCGGTGAAGCCCATCATCTTGAGCTTGCGCAGGCCGTGTTCGGTCGTGGGCAGGCCTTCTGCCCGCACCACGGCCTCGGCGTCCACGATCTCGCGGATGCGGGCAAGGAACCAGGGGTCGTACATCGTGACGGCGTGGATGTCGTCATCGGGCAGACCGTGGCGCATGGCCTGTGCGATGACGCGGATGCGGTCTGGGGTCTGTTTCGCCAGCGCCTTGGTGATCGCGGCGGCATCGGGGGCACCGGGGATGGTGATCTCGTCAAAGCCGGTCAGGCCGGTTTCCAGCGACGCCAGCGCCTTTTGCATGGATTCGTGGATCGTGCGGCCAATGGCCATCGCCTCTCCGACCGACTTCATCGCGGTGGTTAGGTGTGGCTCGGACCCTGCGAATTTCTCGAAGGCGAAGCGGGGGATCTTGGTGACGACGTAGTCGATCGTCGGCTCGAAGGACGCGGGTGTCACGCCGGTGATGTCGTTGTCCAACTCATCCAGCGTGTAGCCGACCGCCAGTTTCGCCGCGATCTTGGCGATGGGGAAACCGGTCGCCTTGGAGGCCAGGGCCGAGGAGCGGGACACGCGGGGGTTCATCTCGATCACGACCATGCGGCCGTCGGCGGGATTGATCGCCCATTGCACGTTGGATCCGCCGGTTTCCACGCCGATTTCGCGCAGGACCGCGATCGACTGGTTGCGCATGACCTGGTATTCCTTGTCGGTCAGCGTCAGGGCCGGGGCCACGGTGATCGAATCGCCGGTGTGCACGCCCATCGGATCGACGTTCTCGATCGCGCAGACGATGATCGCGTTGTCGGCCTTGTCCCGGACGACCTCCATCTCGAACTCTTTCCAGCCGAGCAGGGATTCGTCGACGAGGATCTGCGCCATTGGGGACGCTTCCATGCCCGAGCGGCAATAGTATTCGTATTGCTCGCGGTTGTAGGCCACGCCGCCACCTGTCCCGCCAAGGGTAAAGGCCGGGCGGATGATCGCGGGCAGGCCCACGTATTCGATGGCGTCGATGGCCAGTTGCAGGCCAGCCTTGATATCGAACTTGCCGTTCTCTTTCTTGGGCGCAGTGATGATCGTGGCCTTGGGGTTTTCGATCCCCAGCCGGTCCATCGCCTCGCGGAACAGCCCGCGATCCTCGGCCATCTCGATGGCCTCGCGCTTGGCGCCGATCATTTCGACCCCGAACTTTTCAAGGACACCCATGTCGGCCAGCGCGAGAGAGGTGTTCAGGCCCGTCTGGCCGCCCATCGTGGGCAGCAGCGCGTCGGGTCGTTCCTTTTCGATGATCTTCGCCACGATCTCTGGCGTGATCGGTTCGATGTAGGTGGCGTCGGCCAGCCCCGGATCGGTCATGATCGTCGCGGGGTTGGAGTTGACGAGGATGACGCGGTAGCCTTCCTCGCGCAGGGCCTTGCAGGCCTGGGCGCCGGAGTAATCGAACTCGCAGGCTTGCCCGATCACGATGGGCCCCGCACCGATGATCATGATCGACTTGATATCATCACGTTTTGGCATGGCGGCCCCCAGGTTTTTGCAAATTCTCCGCCTTATAGAAGTGTCGGAACCGGGTGCAAGGGGCGAGTGCGCCTTTGTGCCAAAGGCGCAGCCTCCGGCGGGAGTATTTGGAAAAAAGCGAGGAGGGGGCCGCGCGCTTGACTTATGGGGGGCAAAGAGGTGAAACGGCGCGACCCACTCTGACCCGAGGACCACGTTCATGCATGCCTACCGCACACAGACCTGCGCCGATCTGACCGCCGCCGATGTCGGAAAGACCGTGCGTCTGTCCGGCTGGGTCCACCGGGTCCGCGACCACGGTGGCATCCTGTTCATCGACCTGCGCGACACCTACGGCATCACGCAACTGCTGTGCGACCCGGATTCGGCCGCGTTTGCAGACGTGGAAAAAGTGCGCAGCGAGTGGTGCATCCGGATCGACGGCGAGGTGAAGGCACGTGACGCGGCGCTGGTGAACCCCAAGCTGCCGACGGGCGAGATCGAGGTGTTCGTGCGCGAGATCGAAGTGCTGGGAGCCGCGAAGGAGCTGCCGTTGCAGGTCTTCGGCGATCAGGAATACCCCGAGGAGACGCGGCTGAAGTATCGCTACCTCGACCTGCGCCGCGAGGCGATGCAGAAGAATATGACCCTGCGGTCGAACGTGGTGCGGTCGATGCGTCAGCGCATGTGGGATAAGGGATTCCGCGAATTCCAGACGCCGATCATCACCGCGTCGTCGCCCGAAGGCGCGCGCGATTTTCTGGTGCCCAGCCGCCTGCATCCGGGCAAGTTTTATGCGCTGCCGCAGGCGCCGCAGCAGTTCAAGCAGCTGATCATGGTGTCGGGCTACGACAAGTATTTCCAGATCGCGCCCTGTTTCCGCGACGAGGACCCGCGCGCCGACCGGTCGCCGACAGACTTCTACCAGCTTGATCTGGAGATGAGCTTTGTCGAGCAGCAGGACGTGTTCGACACGATCCAGCCCGTGATCGGCGGGATTTTCGAGGAGTTCGGTGGCGGTCGCAAGGTCGACCAGACGTGGGAGCAGATCAGCTATCGCGACGCCGCCCTGTGGTACGGCACCGACAAGCCCGACCTGCGCAACCCGATCAAGATGCAGGTCGTCAGCGAGCATTTCACAGGCTCCGGCTTTGCGATCTTTGCCAAGCTGCTGGAGCAGGACGGCACGCAGATCCGCGCCATTCCGGCGCCGACAGGCGGCAGCCGCAAGTTTTGCGACCGGATGAACGCCTTTGCGCAGCAGCAGGGGCTGCCGGGGATGGGCTATATCTTCTGGCGCGATCAGGGCGAGGGGATGGAAGCCGCCGGTCCGCTGGCCAAGAACATCGGTCCCGAGCGCACCGAGGCGATCCGCCAGCAGCTGGGTCTGAACGTCGGCGATGCGGCGTTCTTCCTCGGTGGCAGGCCAGAGGCCTTCGAAGGTGTGGCGGGACGTGCCCGGACCGTGATCGGCGAGGAGCTGGGCCTCTCCGACAAGGACCGCTTCGCATTCGCCTGGATCGTGGATTTCCCGATCTATGCCGCGGACGAGGACACCGGCAAGATCGACTTTGAACACAACCCGTTTTCGATGCCGCAGGGCGGGATGGAGGCATTGCAGGGCGATCCGCTGGACGTGCTGGGTTTTCAGTATGATCTGGCCTGTAACGGCTATGAGCTCGTGTCGGGAGCGATCCGGAACCACAAGCCAGAGATCATGTTCAAGGCCTTCGAGATCGCCGGCTACGGCAAGGATGAGGTCGAGAAGCGGTTCGGCGGCATGGTCAATGCCTTTCAGTACGGCGCGCCGCCCCACGGCGGATGTGCGGCAGGCATCGACCGGATCGTCATGCTGCTGGCTGACGAAGCGAACATCCGTGAGGTCATCATGTTCCCGATGAACCAACGTGCCGAAGACTTGATGATGGGCGCGCCGAGCGAGCCGATGAACGAGCAGTTGCGCGAATTGCGCCTGCGGGTCCTGCCGCCGGAAGCCTGAGACACGCCGGACAAGAAAAGGGGCGCTGCATACGATGCAGCGCCCCTTTTTCGTGGCCTGTCGGTCAGGCTGCCTTGGGCAGCAGACCCTTTTCGTAAAGGAACACTGCGGATCCCACTGGCACGCGGTCGTAAAGATCGATCACCTGATCGTTCACGAGGCGCGCGCACCCGTTGGACACGTCAGTGCGGATCGTGTCGGGCTTGTTCGTACCATGAATGCGCAGGAAGGTGTCACCGATCTGCGGCTGGAACAGGTAAAGTGCGCGTGCGCCCAAGGGATTGTCGGGACCGCCCGGCATGCCGTCCTTGTACTTTGCGTAATGGTCGGGCTCCCGCTCGATCATGTCCTTGGTGGGCGTCCAGCTGGGCCATTCCTTCTTGGCACCGACCGTGAATTCGCCGGCGATGTACAGGGCATCGCGACCGACACCGACGTAATACCGCAGCGCTTCGCCGTTCGGCAGGGTCCAGTACAGGGAATACACGTCGGGGACAACGTGGATCTGGCCCGCGGGCATCGGGTTGTCCAGGCGGACCAGCTTGGGCGACATGTCGCGCGCCACCGGCGCCTCTGGCGCGACCGGGTCTGTCACGACCTCCTGCGCGGACAACAGCGTCGGCAAGGCCAAGCCGCTGGCGCCCAGCACTGTGGACATCATAAAGCGGCGGCGGTCGATCATGGCAAACTCCTAAAACACATTCAAGTTATGCGACAAGATGGCCCGGTCCCCCGGTCGTTTCAAGGGAACATCGGTCACTTCTGCGCGGGATAGCTGTCTGGAAGGATCATCCATGTGGTGTGCAGCAGGTGTTGGACCCTGCACGGTGCCGCGACGACGGGCCTGCCCCTCGCCTCGATCGTTCCCCGGATCGTGTTCGAACCGCTCTGGGCGGCACGGTTGGCCTTGTGATATGCGGATAAGTGACGCCTTTGAGGACGACAATCATGCCATTCGATCCGCTGATCGCGGCAACCCGCTTTGGAACCGGTCTGTCGCCACTGCACGCGCCGCCACCGGACGCGGCGACGATGATCGCGGCGCTGGCGGAGCCGGATAAGGTTGCCGTGGAATTGCCGATTGCTGGCTTTGATGCGACCCATCCGTCGACCGTTGAACTGCGGGCGGTCGCCCGGGCCCGGACCGAAGCCAAGGGGACTCCGCAGGAACCGCAGGCGGAAGAAGCACGACGGGCCATGTTCGATGCCGCGCGCGCGCTGCAGCAGCGCAATGCGCTGTCGGCGGTGGCGCGGGGTGTGACCGCGCCCGATGGTTTGAGAGAGCGGCTGACGTCATTCTGGGCGGATCATTTCACGGTCATCGCTCGTAACGGATCGCAATTCCACCTCGTCAGCCCCTATATCGCCGACGCGATCCGACCGCATGTCGCGGGCTCATTCGCGGACATGGTCGTTGCCGCCACCACGCATCCGATGATGGTGCAATATCTGGAACAGCACCGCTCTCTGGGTCCGGACTCGCCACAGGGGCTGCGAACGGGCAAGGGTCTGAACGAAAATCTGGCACGAGAGCTGCTGGAACTGCATCTGGTCGGCGTCAATGGCGGATACACACAGTCCGACGTGACCCAGATGGCAGAGCTTCTGACCGGGCTCACCTATACGCCGGCCGACGGTATCATCTATCGCCCTGGCTGGGCGGAACCGGGGGCCGAGGTCATCATGGGGCGCCGCTATAGCGCGGCATCCGACATGTCGACGATTACCCAGGCGCTGCGCGATCTGGCCGTGCGGCCGGAAACGGCGGCCCATATCGCGCGCAAGCTGGCGGTCCACTTCGTGTCGGACACGCCCGATCCGGATCTTGTCGCGACGCTGACGCAGCGGTTCCTGGCGACACAAGGCGATCTGTTGCAGGTGACGGCGGCCTTGCTGGACCACCCGGCCGCATGGTCTCCGGACCGGATCAAGGTGCGCCGGCCGGACCTGTTCCTGACCGCGGCACTGCGGGCGCTTGGCGTCTCCTCCGACCGGATCGTCGGTCTGGACCGCCGCGCCTATAATACGCACGTCGCAGGTCCGCTGAAGCTGATGGGCCAACAGGTGGAACGGCCCATCGGCCCCGACGGCTGGTCCGAAAAGGCCGCGACCTGGATCACGCCACAAGGGCTGGCAGGGCGGATCAGCTGGGCGCTGCGCAGCCCGCAATCCTTTGTCGAGGCGCTGCCCGACCCCCGTGACTTCGTCCAGACCGCCGTGGGACCGCATGCGCCGCCTGAACTGACCTTTGCCGTCGGTGCCGCCGAAAGCGATTCGGACGGCATTGGCCTGATCCTGACATCACCCACGTTTCAAAGGATTTGAGCATGGATCGCCGCAGATTTCTGCTGCAGGGGGCGGCACTGGGCTGCTCGCTGGCCGCCAGCCCCCTGATTACGCCGGTGGCCTTGGCCGCGGGGCCGTGGGACAACCGTCTGGTCGTCATCGTGCTGCGTGGTGCGATGGACGGTCTGGATGCGATCCGGCCTTTGGGTGATCCCGATTATGCGGGCCTGCGCCCGACCCTGAACGACGGCAACGGGACGGCGGTCACCGATTTCTGGGCACTTCACCCCGGCCTCGCCCCGCTGCTGCCCCTCTGGCAGGCCGGAGAGATGGGGGCCGTGCATGCCGTCTCGACCCCGTACCGCGACGGGCGCAGCCATTTCGATGGCCAGGACATCCTCGAGGCCGGGACACTGCGCATCGATGGCGGCAAGGGCGGCTGGCTGAACCGCATGCTGGGCGTCGTGCCGGGCATGACCGCCGAGACGGCCTTTGCGATAGGGCAGGATCGCATGGCGATCCTGTCGGGGCCTGCGAAATACCTGCGCTGGTCGCCGGAAGTGACGCTGAAGCTCTCGCCGCAAGTCCGTCGCCTGCTGGAGATGACGCTGCACGAAGACCCCCTGTTCCGCGACGCTGCGTTGCAGGCCGTGGCGATCGCCGACGGCCTGTCGGTCGAGGCGGCCGCAGCGGCGGCGATGCAGGAGGATGGCGGTGCCCAGATGGCGATGGCCGAGGCCCGGCCGGGCGGCGAATCGGCACTGGCCCGCTTTGCCGCCTCGCGCTTGCGCGAAGAGACGCGGATCGCCAGTTTCTCGGTCAACGGCTGGGACACGCACCTGAACCAGAAGGGTGGGCTGGAAAAAACGCTGCTGCGCCTGTCGGACACCATCCTGACCCTGCGCGACGAACTTGGTCCGGTCTGGGACAAGACCGCGGTGCTGTGCATGACGGAGTTCGGGCGCACGGCGCGGGAAAACGGCACACGCGGCACGGACCACGGCACGGGCGGGGCGATGATCTATGCGGGCGGTGCGCTGCGCGGCGGTCAGGTGGCCGGGCGCTGGCCGGGCCTATCGGAACAGGCGCTGTTCGAAGGGCGCGACCTGATGCCCACAGGCGACGTGCGCGCGGCCGCCGGATGGATCATGCGCAGCCTGTTCGGAATGGATGCGGGCGTGATATCTCAGGCCGTATTCCCCGGGCTGGACCTTGGCGCCAAGCCGGAGTTTCTGCTGTGATCACTGACAAGCGCCCCCTCGGCGCGCCGGTGATGGATTTTCTGCCCCCGCCGCATCCGCGTGGCGTCACCCTGACCGGCCGTTTCGCGTGGCTGCGGCCCCTGCGGCCCGCCGACGACGCGCCGCACCTTTACCCGCAACTTGCCGACAGCCCTTGGCTTTTCGATTATCTGGGAGAGCCGCCGCCCGCGTCGGTGGCAGCATTGGAGTCGCTTCTGGCGGTCTGGGCCGCGCGCGCCGACTGCGAGATCTTTGCCATCGGTGGGACGGGACAGACTGCGCCATCGGGCTACGCCTGCCTGATGAGCGTTTCGACAACGGTCGGCGATATCGAAATCGGCAACGTCAACCTGTCGCCCACGATCCAGCGGACGCCCTTGGCCACCGAGGCGTTTTCGCTGATGCTGGGCTGGTGTTTCGCCGTGGGCTACCGGCGCGTCGTGTGGAAATGCAATGCATTGAACGCCCCGTCACGCCGCGCAGCCCAGCGGCTTGGGTTCAGTTTCGAAGGCGTGTTTCGCAAGCATCTGATCGTCAAGGGCCTGAACCGTGACACCGCCTGGTTCGCGATCATTGACGACGACTGGCCGGGAATTGCTGCGGCGCATGCGACCTGGTTGGCGCCCGCGAATTTCAACACGTCCGGGCGGCAGGTGCAGTCATTGACGCCGCTAACCCACCCCTTGCTGTTTCAGTCCGATCCCACGATCTGATCCGCCGTGGGTCGACACTTCGTTGTGGCATACGGGCAGGGGATCGCCATACGCAATGGCGATGTGAAAGATGCCGGACCCCTATCGCAGGCGCGCCTGTTGCCTGATTTGGGCGGCCCGGTGTGACGGCGCCCGTTCGCGTCCTCACAGGCCTGCCCACCCGTGGCGGATTACGCCGGTTCGATCAGAACCCCGACGCGGCGGACAGCCGGGTGTTCACCATCCGCGTCAGGTCTGCGAGGCCGGACTTGGCCGCATGTCCTGCCTTGCGCTCTGCGATCAGGCGGCGGACGGCCTCCTGCATGTCCTTGTCTTTGGCGGATGTCGCCACGCCAGACAGGAATTGAGTGACGTAATCGAGGGTCTGCGGACTTTCGTCATGCTCCAGCACATCTGCGGCGTGGGTCAGATCGTCACGATAGGCCAGCATGTCGGGCTCGATCTGTTCATGATTGATCAGACGCGGGCCGCGGGGCTGACGGTGGGGGGGCAGGTGAAGAAGGACGGCCGCCTGAAATTCTGCCAGACTGGCGATAGGTTTGCCAATGAACCCGTCGGCGCCCGCTGCGATGACCTTGTCCTCTGACCCTGGGTCACCAGAGGTGCCAAGGATCACGTCGATGCGTGGCAACCCCTGTGACAATGACTGGATCAAGGCCAGGCCAGAGCCGTCAGGCAAACCGACATCCACGATAACAACCGTGGGCCGATAGACAGACAGGTGCTTGCGCGCGCTGGCCAGACTGTCGGCGCGTCTGATCCGGGCACCCGACCGCAGGCACAGCATGCGCACAGCCTCGCAGGCGAAACGGCTGTCTTCCACCACCAGAACCGTCAGACCCAGAAGCGGTCGTGTGGCTGTCGGCGTCCGTGTCACCATGAAGTCGTCGATATTGTCCATTGGTTCGCACCCCCGCTCTCGTGTCCGTCGGGACCAGATCACCACGTTAACGTAAAGACGGGGTTAACGTCCCTGCGACGACATGCCGGTGTTGGCATTCCCCGGTGCGCGCGGCATAAGGCCAGCAGACCAAGGGGGATCGCCATGATCGGACGTCTGAACCACGTAGCCATCGCCGTGCCGGACCTTGATGCCGCGGCGGACCAGTATCGCAACGCACTGGGTGCGGACGTCGGCCCACCGCTCGATCAGCCCGACCACGGCGTCACCGTGATTTTCATCACCCTGCCGAACACCAAGATCGAACTGCTGTATCCGCTGGGGGACGCGTCTCCGATCGCCAAGTTTCTGGAGAAAAACCCGGCCGGCGGCATTCATCACATCTGCTACGAGGTCGACGACCTGATTGCGGCCCGCGACCGGCTGACCGCCTCTGGCGCGCGGGTGCTGGGCGACGGGACACCGCGAATCGGCGCCCATGGCAAGCCG
Source organism: Loktanella sp. M215 (assembly GCF_021735925.1). NCBI lineage: Bacteria > Pseudomonadati > Pseudomonadota > Alphaproteobacteria > Rhodobacterales > Roseobacteraceae > Loktanella > Loktanella sp. M215. Next base: position 3,666,215 of record NZ_WMEA01000001.1, on the reverse strand, counting down.
GTCCTGTTCCTGCACCCCAAGGATTTCAACGGCGCATTGGTCGAGCTGGAAGAGGTCTGACGATCGGCCCCCTGCCGGGGCCGAAGCCTCCGGCGGAGGTATTTTGAACCAGAAGAAGGCCGGGCGTCCGGTCTGGGCAGGCAGCGCCTGCGGAAAAGAGGCAAGTCATGGGAATCACTTCTGCTATCGTGATGTTCGCAGTCGTCTGGTGGATGGTGTTCTTCATCGTCCTGCCCCTGCAGATGGTCAGCCAAGGCGAGGCGGGAGAGGTCGTGCCGGGGACGCATAAATCAGCGCCCTCCGACTTTCAGCTGGGGCGCAAGGCCAAGATCACTACGATCTGGGCCGTGGGGATCTGGATCGTCTTCGCCACGATCATCCTGTCGGGCGCGATCAGCGTGCGCGACCTTGACTGGTTCAACCGGATGCCACCGGCACAGGCCCCCCTCGACCCGTCCTGAGGCGATGGTAGAGGTGGGTAAAGGTCGCGGCGCCCAAGATCGGCACGAAGAGGTTCAGCAGCGGCACTGACAGGGGCAAGGCCATCAGGATGCCGGCAATCCAGATGGTCGGCGCGTGCCGCCGCCGCAGGGCCTTCGCGCCGGCGCGCCCCTCGCGCCGCATGGCGGCGACCTGAAAGTATTCGCGCCCCAGCAGAAAGCCGTTCATCGCGTAGAAGATCAGCGGCGCAAACGGCGGGAACAGCGCGTAAAGCGTGAAGGCCAGCAGGTTCGCGATCAACATCAGCCCCAGAAAGCTGACCGTATCGCGCATCCCGTCCCAGAAGGACGTCCGCGCGACCGGAGGCAGGGCAGGGTAATGCACGGCCTCGACCGCCTCGGCCACATCTTCGAGAAAGAAGGATGTGATGGCGGAGGCTACGGGGATCATCAGAAAGACCGACAAGAGCAGCATCAGCCCCAGCGACCCCCAGCCCAGCAGGTCGCCGATCCAGGTGATCTGTCCGACCCAAGGCAGAGTGATCGGCTCTGACGCCAGCGCGTCGATCAGCCAGAGCACGCCTGCGTAAGCCGCCACAAGCAGGGCAATCGTCAACCCGATTCCCAGCCACAGCACCCGGCGAAAGCGGGGGTCCGGTAGTTGCCCGAGTGCCTTGAGGAAATCCGCGAGGATCACGCGCGCGACCAGTCCGTGATCGCGGTCAAGTCGGGGCGCGGGCGATCTGGCGGGGTTCTGGACGCGGTGCCGATATGGACGATTCCGGCCACGGTTTCGTGCGCGGCGAGGCCAAAGACCTCGTGGATGAAGTCGCGGTCGTGGCTGAACCAGCCGGACAGCCAGTTCGCGCCGAACCCGCTGGCCAGTGCCGCGTTCACCAGCGCCAGGCAGACTCCGCCGGTCGCATAGGTCTGCTCGATCTTCGGCACCTTCTCGGATGTCTTGGGGCTGAAGACGACGACGACCGCCAGATGCGCGCCGCCGTAGGTCTTGACCGGTTTGTCGATCTTGTCTTGCGGAATGCCCAGACGCCGCCCTGCGGCTGGCAAGGCGTCCGCCACCACCTGCAGGGCGTCACGGCCCAGCACGATGAAGCGCCACGGTTCCAGCTTGCCGTGGTCGGGGCTGCGGGCGGCGGCGGTCAGGATAGTCTCCAGCTGGTCGTGGTCCGGTACCGGCGTCGTCAGCGTCTGGGCCGGGCAGGACCGGCGCGTCAGCAGGAAATCGAGGGCGGACGGATTGCGGTCTGGCATGATGATCATCCTTTAGCTGCGGTCCCGGCACAGATAGGCGTGGCGCCGCAGCGGGGCAACGCGTCACTGCGGGTTCTGCGGCAGACCGTCTGCGATGTCGTAGTAATCGCCCTTGTCCGCCACAAAGATGTGACGCGCCAGCCGCACGCCCGTCGGGCCGTCAAAGGCGCTCATCGCCACGGCGGTCGTGTCGCCCTTCAGGGGGTCCCAGAACAGGAACGACCCACAGGTCGGACAGAAGTCGCGCCGCACCTGGGCCGATGCCGCGAACCATGTGGGCGCGCCCGTCACGGTCAGCGCGGATCGGTTCACGTCGACCGACGCCCAGACGTGGCCCGACTGCTTGCGGCACTGTGTGCAATGACAGGCGTTGGGTGCGGGCAGGGGGCCGGTCACCGCAAACGTGATCGCGCCGCAGAGGCACGCGCCTTGGTGGATCACAAGGAGACCTCCATCTCTTGCAACCACTGGTCGAGGAACGCCGCAAACCGGTTGTCCGGCTGGCGAGCGGCAAAGATCTCGGCGAAGGGATCGGGGGCCGTCACGCGGCTGCCGGACAGCGCCTCCAGCACCGCGTGGCCGCAGAAGGGGACGTATGTTTCCGAATAGCCGCCCTCGTGGACCAGCAGCAGTTTGCCACCGCACAAATCGTTGGCCAGCGCCATGGTGCGCTGGGTCATCTGGCGGAACGTCTCTGCCGTCGCCAGCATGCGGCCCAGCGGATCGTTGGCGGCGGCATCGTAGCCGCAGGCGACGATGATGACATCCGGTGCAAAGGCCTGGATTGCCGGCAGCGCCAGCCGGTCGAGGGCTGCAAGATAACCGTCGTGACCCGTCCCCGGCGGCAGTGGGATGTTGAGGTTGTACCCCTGACCCGCGCCCGCACCCCGGTCGGCAAAGGCCCCGGTATCCATCGGATAGTTGCGGTCCTGATGCAGTGACACGGTCAGCACGTTCGCGTCGTCGTAGAAAATCGCCTCGGTCCCGTTGCCGTGGTGCACGTCCCAGTCCAGCACCGCGACGCGTTTGGCCAACCCCTCGGCCTGCACCGCACGGATCGCGATGGCGATATTGGCAAGCAGGCAGAACCCGTTCGGAAAATCCGGCAGGGCGTGGTGCCCGGGGGGCCGCGACAGGGCATAGGCATTGCCCATCTCGCCGCGCAGCACCGCGCGAAGCGCGCCCAAAGCCAGACCCGCCGATTGCGCCGCAACCTCGAACCCACCGGGGCCGAAGGGGGTCCGACGCCCCAACTCGCCTCCAGTGCCGTCGGACAGCGCCTTGAAGTCGTCGAGGTAAGACGCCGGATGCACGCGCAGCAGATCGCCCCTGTCGGCAGGGCGTGCGCCGGTCATCACCAGATCATGTTCCAGACCGGTCACGGCGATCAGGTTCTTCAGCCGGCGCTTGGTTTCCGGGTTTTCCGGCAGTCCGCCGGTTGCCATCGGCTGCACGAGGCCGCCCACTGGCAGCATCCCCGCATAATTGCCGCCGCCGTGCCAGAAACACCGCTCGTCCCAGAAAAAACCCGTCGTCATCGCATCCTCCGCTTTGCGACCATGGTTGCGGTGCGGGCGCTGCGTTGCAAGCGGGTATCTTCAGTCCGGCTTTGACAACTGGTAGGCCCCTTCGGGCAGGTCCAGCGCCGCCCCCAGATCGCGGACCTGGACCAGCGACAGGGTAATCGTCCGCATCTCGTTCAGACGCGGATCGAATTGCGTGACGGTAACACAATCCTCGAAGGCATTCACGACCACATCCTCTTGCAGATGCGGCCCGCCCTCGTCGATCAGTGTCACGATGGTCGCGTCAAAATCGTGTTCGATTGTAAACATGAACCTGATGCTAGCCGAGGCGCGCGTGATCGGAAAGGCCATCCGCGACTTCCCGCAAACGTGCGCTTTGGATCGGTGCCGGGGGTGGCGGTGGCGTGTCAGAATGCTAGAACCAGTGCAAATCACCTCTTGGCCGAAAGACCGCCCGCAATGCTGCGCTTCCTTTCCTGTCTTGTCGTCGCTGCCGGACTGGCCGGGTGTGCCGACGTACCACAGACCAGCGCGCCGATGCCGGACAAGGTGGCGCTGCCCGTGCCGGTCGTGGCGCCACCGACACCGGGCACAGCAGCCAGCGCCCCGCCGGACGCCCGCGCTGCCGCGCGCAATCTGGTCGGTGTCGTGGACCGGGTCGAGCCCGTGGCCGAGGCGCTGTGCCGCGAGCGGTCGCCAAGCCTGAACTGCGATTTCAGCTTTGCGGTCGACACGAACCCGCTGTCGCCACCCAACGCCTTCCAGACCCTCGACAAATCCGGACGCCCGATCATCGCCTTCACCGTCGCCCTGCTGGCCGAGACGCGCAATGCGGATGAACTCGCCTTCATCATGTCGCACGAGGCCGCGCACCACATCGAAGGGCACCTTGCCCGTCAGCACCGCAACGCGGACATCGGCGCCGCGATCATGGGTCAGCTTGTCGGTCTGTCGGGCGATCCCGACGCCGGCCGCAAGGCCGCCGAATTCGGCGCCGCCATCGGCGCGCGCACCTATTCCAAGGATTTCGAGCTGGAGGCGGATGCCCTCGGCACCGTCATTGCGGCCCAGGCGGGCTACAATCCGTTGGTGGGGGCAGAGTTCTTCTTTCGTATCCCCGATCCGGGAAACACCTTCCTCGGCACCCACCCGGCCAATGCCGACCGCCTGCGCGTGGTGCAGCGCACCGCCGCGGGCCTTGGCTATCGGTCCTAGGTCAGCGCTGCGGCGCCGATGAAGATGCCGCTGAAAAAGCAGACCGAGGCAGCCAGTACGAAGCCGTGCCAGATCGCGTTGGAAAATTTCAGGCTTTCCCAACTGAAAAAGATCACGCCGGCGGTATACAACAGCCCGCCCGCGGCCAGCAGCGCCAGCGCATGGGCCGGCAGCAGGGTCGCGATCGCCGGGATCAGCAACACGCCCAGCCAGCCCATCATCAAGTAAAGCGCCGGACCGAACCGTCCAGGCACCCGCCAGAAGAACAGCTTGTGCGTCATCCCCCACAGCGCCATGGCCCAGACCAGCGCTAGCACGCCATAGGCGAAACCTGTGCCGATCATCACTGCCAGCGGCGTGAAGGTGCCCGCGATCTTGAGGTAAATGGCCGCGTGATCGATCCGCCGCAGGGTCGGGCGCAATCTCTTCCACGGTGACATGTGATAGAGCGCCGATGCGGTGAAGGTCGCGACCAGCGCCACGCCATAGACCGTCAGGGCGGTCAACTGCCCGGCATCGACGCTGCGCGCGGCCCAGCCCAGCAGGGCCACGGCCCCCGCCAGCGCAAAGGCCACGCCAAGCGCATGCAGCGTGCCGTCGGCGATCCGCTCAGAGCGGGCATAGTCGGGGTAGGCATCAAGAGGCAGGTTCATAACTTTAATCTAGGATCATTTCGCCGTCTGACACCCGTGACCATGGGTCACACCCGTCCCGCGCAAGGCCCCGCTAAGATGACCGCGTTCAGACCGGAGAATCCCATGCGCCTCGCCCTCCTTGCCCTGTCTCTCTGCCCCACGCTGGCCTTTGCCGCCGGATCCGCGGACCCCGCGCCGCCCAAGCCGACGGCCACCACGCAGACCTGCGCCGATGGCCTCGTCTTCGACCTTGCGACGAAAACCTGCCTGCCGCCGGAGGAATCGACCAACGACGACAACGCGCGCCTGAACGATGTGCGCGAACTGGCCTACGCCGGGCGCTATGCCGACGCCCTGCGCGTGCTCGACACGATGCAGGACCAGACGGACGACATGGTCATCACCTACCGCGGCTTCGCCACGCGCAAATCCGGCGACATGGCCGGTGGGATGGCTTTCTACGCCAAGGCGCTCGCCGTGAACCCCGACAACCTGCTGACCCGGTCCTACATGGGCCAGGCGCTGGTGGAACAGGGGGCGGACGACGGCGCGCTGGCGCAACTGACCGAGATCCGGATGCGCGGTGGCCGCGGGACATGGGCCGAGACCTCACTCGCCAATGCCATCGCAACGGGCGTCACCTACACGCACTAGACCCTTGCGGCAGACCCCGGCCTGCCGCATCACCACCCCATGAAGATCATCGCCAACGCCCTGACCGACCGCGGGTCGAAATACGCCGTCTCCGGCGGACCTGTCGCGTCGGTCGAGGAGGCGAAGACTTTCGTTAAGACGCTCTGCCGCAACAAGAAGTTCGCGAAGGCGACCCACAACACCTGGGGCCTGCTGCTGCCCGACGGCCCCGTCAAGAACGACGACGGAGAAGCCGGCGCCGGCCTCGTCATCCTGCGCATGCTGGAACGCGACGGGCTGGAAGGCCACATCATCGTCGTCACCCGCTGGTTTGGCGGTGTCCATCTGGGCGGAGACCGGTTCAGGCGGGTGCAGGATGCTGTGCGGATTTATTTGGATGAAATGTAGACAGAATGCTTAAGCGTTGGCGGAGCCGTTCATCCGGGAGGCAATGATTTGGGTGGCCTGGCATATAGCCGAAATAGACGAATTAAGTACGAGGTAGACGGTCTCCTCCGGAGCCGCCAGCCTTAAATCAAACTCTACCGAATCCTTAATTAAGTCAATCCTAAGCGAACGTTTTTGTATCCCCGAGATCGATGGATGGACTAGGCTACTTAAAGACCTATAACCCGTCTCGTAGAGGTCTGCTAAACCAGCTTTATTGAACAAATCCTGAAAACTGCGAGACTTTGCTCCATTCCTTGAGAGGTCTTCATAAGTATGCTGCCAATTTAATAGGTTTTGCTCAAAGTTTGGTAGGTCCGAGATACCTTCGGCAAATGGATTGCCGCTTTCCGCTTGTTTGAGGGCCGTTCTTATTGATTTTGCGTTCTCCAAGAGAAGTGTATTTGTATACCTTGAGTCCTTTTCCAGCACCATGAGTGAAATTAGATGCTCCATCTGTGATCTTAAAAGAATACCCGCATCATGATGTCGGCCGTTCTTGCAGAGTATAAGAATAGATTTACCGATTTCCGTAATCGCGTGCAAAAGGCCGGTAAAGCAGAAATCGGTTAAGCTAAATGTAGATGGAACTGACTTCCTGCAAATTTTCTCTGCCTGCTTGATTGCTCTTCTGAGCCCGTCATTTGTATCAGGAAAATTATAGTTTAAGCTAAAGCACCCCACAAATCATACTCCCCCGCTTCATCCACCGTGACCTTCACCACGTCTCCGACCGACAGCCCCTCGGCGCCTTCGTCGATGAACAGGTTGCCGTCGATCTCGGGTGCGTCGGCCCAGGTGCGGCAGGTCGCGATGCCGTCTGCGTCGATGTCGTCCACGATGACCTCCAGCACGCGGCCGACCTTCGCCTCCAGCTTGGCGGCGGAAATCGCCTGCGCCTTCGCCATGAAGCGGTCCCAGCGGTCCTGCTTGACCTCTGCCGCCACGTGGTCGGGCAGGGCGTTGGACCGGGCACCGGCGACGTTTTCGTATTGAAAGCAGCCGACGCGGTCGAGTTGCGCTTCGTCCAGCCAGTCCAGCAGGTGCTGGAATTCGGCCTCGGTCTCTCCCGGGTAGCCCACGATGAAGGTCGACCGCAGGGTGATGTCGGGGCAGATCGCGCGCCAGGCCGCGATCTCCTCCAGCGTCTTCGACCCGGCGGCAGGCCGCGCCATCCGCTTCAACACGTCCGGGTGGGAGTGCTGGAACGGGATATCGAGGTAGGGCAGCACGCCCGACGCGGGGTCGGCCATCAGCGGGATCAGGTCGCGCACATGGGGGTAGGGATAGACGTAGTGCAGCCGCACCCAGGCGCCGAGCTGCCCCAACTCGCGGGCCAGATCGGTCACATGGCTGCGCACCTCGCCACCCTTCCACGGGTTCAGGTCATACTTGCGATCAAGACCGTAGGCAGAGGTGTCCTGAGAGATCACCAGCAGTTCGCGCACGCCCGCCTCGACCAGCTTTTCCGCCTCGCGGAGCACGGCGTGGGCGGGGCGCGATGCCAGACGGCCGCGCATGTCGGGGATAATGCAGAACTTGCACTTATGGTTGCAACCCTCTGAAATCTTGAGGTAACTGTAATGCCGCGGCGTCAGAGAGACGCCCGTCGCGGGCAGCAGGTCAATGAAGGGATCGGGCGACGGCGGGACCGCCAGATGCACCGCGTCCAGCACCTGTTCGTATTGCTGCGGACCGGTGACGGCGAGGATCTTGGGGTGATGTTCGCGGATATAATCCGGCTCCGCCCCCAGACAGCCCGTCACGATCACGCGGCCGTTTTCCTGCAGCGCCTCGCCGATGGCATCAAGGCTTTCGGCTTTGGCGCTGTCCAGAAACCCGCAGGTGTTCACGATCACAGCCTCAGCACCCGCGTAGTCGGCGCTGATGGCGTAGCCCTCGGCGCGCAGGCGGGTCAGGATCCGCTCTGAGTCCACCAGCGCCTTGGGACAGCCCAAGGAGACCATGCCGATGGTCGGCTGGCCGGGGCGGGGGGCATCCGTGACGCGGGCACGGGCGAGGTCGGGGCGCAGCTCTGGCGGGTTCTGTGTCATGGGTCCTTCTATCCCGATGGGCCGTCCGCGAAAAGGGGCGCCGCGTGACCTGTGAAAGGGGGCTGGAGCAAACCGTCGATCCGTGCGTTGATGCGTCGCGAAACACAATGCAGAGCGGTACAATAGGCAATGATCTTGACAGAAGTATTGCTCTGGTTGGGCGCAGCGATCGTTGTTTTCGTCACACTCCTCCCGTTTTCGCGCATGTCACACGGTTTCATCCGCAGCGCCGATTTCCCGCGCCAGCAGATCCTTTTTCTGGCGCTGCTGCTGATCGCCGTGACCTGGTGGTTCGAACCACCCGCCTGGCCCTGGATCTTCGGCCTGATGATCGCGGCGTCCGTCGCGCAATTCTTTCACATCGGACGCTACCTGCCGATCTGGCACAAGCAGTCCCTGCGTCCGCGCAAGGGCGAGGACGTGTCCGACTCGCGCAGCGTCAGCCTGCTGGCGGCCAACGTCAAGAAGTCCAACCGCGCATACCATCACCTGATCGCGCAGACCCGTCGCGTGCGGCCGGATATCCTGATGGCGCTGGAAGTCGATCAGGAGTGGATCGACGCTTTGCACGAACTGTCCGACCTCTATCCGCACCAGCAGCTGAGGCCGCTGGACACCGGCTACGGCATGGCCGTCTACAGCCGCCTGCCGCTGGAGGACGCGCAGTTCCGCGAAAAGGTCGTCGATGGCGTGCCGTCCCTGCGGACCCGCGTGCCGCTGGCCGACGGTCTGGCGTTCCGGCTTTACGTCGTCCATCCCGAACCCCCCGTGCCCTATCAGGATACCGAAGGCCGCGACGCCGAGATGTCGGCCGTCGCCATCGAGGTACGCGACGATCCACTGCCCGCCATCGTGTCGGGCGACCTGAACGACGTGGCGTGGTCGATCACCACGCGCCGGTTCCAGCAGGTCTCCGGCCTGCTCGACCCGCGCGTCGGGCGCGGATTCTACAATACCTTCAGCGCCACGATGCCGTGGATGCGCTGGCCGCTGGATCACCTGTTCCACGACGCGCAGTTCCGCCTGCTGGACATGCGGCGCGAGGCCAAGAACGGATCGGATCACTTTCCGATGTATTTCAAGCTGCTGCTGACCCCGGTCGAGGCCGCCGAGACGCGGCCAGACACCGCCACCGCCGAAGACATGGAGGAGATCACCGACATGATCGACCGCGAGAAGAACACCACGCGCGAGGCGATCGGGTCCGACTGGGAAGACGAAAACTAGGCCTTGGTCTGCATCTTGCGCACCATCCTGAGCATCAGGCGGTGCGGGACCAGCGGCACGATCCAGTTCAGCGCGAATCCCATCAGGCCTTCGTTGATGACATGCAGACGACCTGCGGTCATCTGCTCGTAGCCGAATTTAGCCACGCTGGCGGGTGACTTGCCGCCACCCTTGACCAGTGCCGTGCCGTTCAGGTCGGCAGTCTCGGCGAATTCCGTCTCGACGTATCCGGGGGCCAGTACGGTCACCGTGACGCCGCGGTCGCGCAACTCTTCTGCCAGCGCCATGGAGTAGCTGCGCACGAAGGCCTTGGTCGCGAAATAGACGGCCTGCATGGGACCGGGCATCATGCCCGCGCTTGATCCCACATTCAGGATCCGCCCCTTGCCGCGCTGTGCCATGACGCCACCGACCGCGTGGCACAGGGCCACCAGCGCCTTGACGTTCAGGTCGATCATCGCCTGCTCTTTTGCCAGATCGCGGTCGACATGCGCGCCCTGTCCACCAAAGCCCGCGTTGTTGATCAGGATCTCGATCGGTTCCGACCGGACGGCCGCGCACAGGTCGGTCACGGCCTGCGGGTCGGTCAGGTCCGCCGGCATCACCCGCACCGAGACACCCTCCGATGCCTCCAGTTCGGCCTTCAGCGCTTCCAGCGCCTCGGTGCGGCGCGCAACGATGATCATGTCGCCGCCGCGCCGGGCGTGAATGCGCGCAAATTCCGCGCCGATCCCAGACGACGCGCCAGTGATGAGTGCAAGTTTGGTCATGGAAATCTCCCGATCCGCAAAAATTCCGCTTTCATCAAAGCTGGGCGGGCCAAAGCATTTATCAAGCCGATGCGGCCCGACGACGGGAAATCCGGCCAAAGACCGCCGGTCTTGCCGCCGCAAAACAAAACGCCGCATCCAGCGGGATGCGGCGTTTGAGGTCGGATCAGATGTCAGGCTGTCAGCGGCGTCGGTCGCGGCGCGATGACATCGGCTGGAACGCAACGCCCACATGCGCCTCGCAATAGGGTTTGCCTTGCTGTGTGGGCAGACCGCAGAACCAGAAATCCGGCGTCGCGGGGTCGCCCACGGGCCATTTGCAGGTCTTCTCGGTCAGCTCCATCAGGCCGATCTTCTTGGCGGTCTTCTCGACCTCGTTCACCTTGGCCAGCGCCTCGGGGCTGATCTCGTTGGCAGAGGGTTGCGGCGGCAGCGGTTGCCCCGCGGGAATGATCGCGCGGCGCGCGGCACTGATGGGTATGCCGTTCTCGTCCAGCTCGACCACTTCCTCGGCGTCGGGGTCGGGTTTCGGCGCACGTTGTGGCGTGGCCGACTCCGTGCGCATCTGCGGCTTTTCCTCGACCGGCGCCTCGACGGGGGCAGGGGCCGCCTCTGCGGGCTCGGCCGCACCGGCACCGGCGCGGTTCGACAGGCCCAGCCGGTGGACCTTGCCGATCACGGCGTTGCGGGTGACACCGCCCAGCTCTTTTGCGATCTGGCTGGCAGATTGCCCTTCGCCCCACATGCGCTTGAGGGTATCGACGCGTTCGTCTGTCCAGGACATATGGCTTCCTTCACTCTGGCCCCATCTCGGACGCGGGGCCTTGTCTAATCTCTCGATCCCCTATTCTAAGCACTGGGACAGGGGAAGTGAAGGACCGCGACCCGATTGCACCCTATAAGACAAAGGAAAACTGTCATGACCGACCAAACGGCCACAGCCAGCGCCACCGCCCCGAAATCAGCGATGGGCGTGCGCCGCTTCGGTCGCGTGAACTGGGAAGGGACCCGGACGCTCGCCCAACGCGAGGTGCAGCGCTTCCTCAACGTCTGGAGTCAGACCGTCATGGCGCCGCTGATCAACGCAGGCCTTCTGCTTATGATCTTCACCATCGCGATCGGGCCGCAGCGGGGCGACGTGATGGGCGTGCCCTTCATGACCTTCCTCGCCCCCGGTATCCTGATCATGACCGTGATCCAGAACGCCTTTGCCAATACCTCATCCTCGCTGGCCTCTGCCAAGGTCGGTGGCAACATCGTCGACACGCTGATGCCGCCGCTGTCTGCGTCAGAGCTGCTGTTCGGCTACCTCTTCGGCGCCGTGGCGCGGGGCCTGATCGTGGCCACGGTCATCGGCGCCGGGTCGTGGATCTTTCTTGGCGTGCATATTCAGAACATCTTCTGGATGCTGACCTTCGTGACGCTGGGGTCGATGTTCATGGGCGGTCTGGGCATGATCGCGGGTATCTTCGCCAACAAGTTCGACCAGTTGTCGGCCATCTCGAACTTCCTCGTGACGCCGCTGTCCTTCCTGTCGGGCACCTTCTACAGCATCGACGCACTGCCGGAACCGATGCGCATCGCATCCCACGCGAACCCGTTCTTCTACATCATCGACGGTGTGCGCCGTGGCATGATCGGCGTCTCCGACAGCTCGCCCTGGCTGGGTCTGGTTGTTGTGCTGGCCGCCAACGCCGTCGTGCTCAGCATCGTCTGGCGCTGGCTCGACCGCGGCTACCGCCTCAAGGCATAAGGCCTTCCCTTGCGTCACCGGACAGGCTAAAGGAGGATCATGAACGCATGTGCCCCTCTCGCGATCCGACGCGGACGCTGAACAGCGTCCGCGTCTGCACGTCCGTTTCTTTCCCCTAAATCGTTGACCCGACCGCCCCCAACGGGCATCAATCGGGCTTCACGCTTGCCATAAGGGCCGTTTTGCCATGATCCCGACCATCCTACCAACCTACAACCGCGCGCCTCTGGCGTTTGAAAAGGGCGAGGGCGCCTGGCTCACAACCACGGACGGCCGCCGTTTCCTCGACTTCGGCGCTGGCATCGCGGTGAATAGCCTCGGTCATGCCAACCCTGCGCTGGTCAAGGCGCTGACCGATCAGGCACACGCCGTCTGGCATGTCAGCAACCTTTACCAGATCCCGGCGCAGCAGCGGCTGGCCGATCAACTGGTGGAACACACCTTCGCCGACACGGTCTTCTTCACGAACTCCGGCACAGAGGCCTGCGAACTCGCCGTCAAGATGGCCCGCAAACACTTCTATGACGCAGGCCAGCCAGAGCGCACCGACATCATCACCTTTTCCGGCAGCTTCCATGGCCGCTCCTCCGCCGGCATCGCCGCCGCCGGTTCGGAAAAGATGGTCAAGGGCTTCGGCCCCCTGCTGCCCGGCTTCGTGCATCTGTCCTTCGGCGATCACGACGCGCTGACCGAGGCCGCCAAATCCCCGACCCTCGCTGCCATCCTGATCGAGCCCGTGCAGGGCGAAGGCGGCATTCGCCCGGTGCCCGACCAGTGCCTCAAGGGTCTGCGCGACCTCTGTGACGAACACGGCCTGCTGCTGATCTTCGACGAGGTGCAATGCGGCGTCGGCCGGACCGGCAAGCTCTTCGCCCATGAATGGTCCGGCATCACGCCCGACATCATGATGGTGGCCAAGGGCATCGGCGGCGGCTTCCCCCTTGGGGCCGTCCTTGCCACGGAACACGCGGCTGACGGCATGACCGCCGGCACCCACGGCTCCACCTACGGCGGCAACCCGCTCGGCTGCGCCGTCGGCAACGCGGTCATGGACATCATCGCCGATCCCGCCTTCCTGGCCGAGGTCAACCGCAAGGCCGGCCTGCTGCGCCAGAAGCTCGAAGGTCTGGTTGCCGCCCATCCGGACGTCTTCACCGGCGTCCGCGGCTCTGGCCTCATGCTGGGTCTCGTGTGCAAGGCCACGAACACGGACATCGTCAAGGCGGGCTACGACGCGGGACTCCTCACGGTCCCCGCCGCCGACAACGTCATCCGTCTGCTGCCACCGCTGAACCTGACCGACGCCGACATCGCCACCGCTGTCGATCTGCTGGACAAGGCCGCATCGACGATCTGATCCTCGCTTTTTTCCAAATACTCCACGGGGGGCCGGGGGTGTGAAACCCCCGGTCCGACACCCGAAAGAAAGCCCGACCCATGACCCATTTCCTCGACATCCACACTACGCCCACCGCCGACCTGCGTCACATCATCGACGACGCCCGCCGCATGAAGGACGCGCGTCAGGGCCTGCCAAAGGGCACGCCCGACGCCGACCAGCCGCTGGCTAACCACATGGTTGCCCTCATCTTCGAAAAACCATCGACCCGCACCCGCGTCAGCTTTGATGTGGGCGTGCGCCAGATGGGCGGCCAGACCTTGGTGCTGTCCGGGGCCGACATGCAGCTGGGACACGGCGAAACCATCGCCGACACCGCCCGCGTGCTGTCGCGCTACGTCGACATGATCATGATCCGCACGTTCGAGGAGGCGACGCTGCACGAGATGGCCGAACACGCCACCGTGCCCGTCATCAACGGACTGACGAACCGCACGCACCCGTGCCAGATCATGGCCGACATCATGACGTTCGAAGAGCACAATGGCCCGATCAAGGGCCGCAAGGTCGTCTGGTCGGGGGATGGCAACAACGTCTTTGCCAGCTTCGCCCACGCGGCCAAGCAATTCGACTTCGATCTCGTCTTCTCCGGACCGCCGCCGCTCGATCCCGAACGCGCCCTCGACGGCCTCTACACCATCGAACGCAATCCGGAAAAAGCCGTGCAGGGCGCCGACCTCGTCGTCACCGACACCTGGGTCAGCATGCACGATCCGGCATCCGCGCGCGAGCGGCGTCACAATCAGCTGCGCGGCTATCAGGTGACCGACGCCTTGATGGCGCAGGCCAATCCAGACGCGCTCTTCATGCATTGCCTGCCGGCGCACCGGGACGACGAGGTGACGTCCTCGGTCATGGATGGCCCGCATTCGGTCATCTTCGACGAGGCCGAGAACCGCCTTCACGCGCAGAAAGCCATCATGCGCTACTGCCTGTCCGCCTGACGTTTGTCATTGCATTGCGCCGCGTGCCGCACTCTATGTGGCATGCGGTCCGGGCTGTTCCGACCCGCGTGTCTGACCCGGAGAGCCCATGTACCAGACCGTCGTGCCACCGCTGCAGCGCAGCCTGACTGCCCTCGCGCGCATCCTCTCCAAGGCCGAGGCGCATTGCACCGATCACAAGATCGTGCCCGAGGTCCTGCTGCAATCGCGCCTGTTTCCCGACATGTTGCCGCTGGTGCGCCAGATCCAGTTGACCTGCGATTTCGCCACCCGCCTGAATGCGCGGCTCTCGGGCAATGCCGTGCCCAGCCATCCGGATACGGAAACGACCTTTGCCGGCCTGCGCGACCGGATTGCTGCGGTGCAGGCAGAATTGGCCAATGCAACGCCAGACGCGTTTTCGGACGCCGCCACGCGCGCGGTGACCTTCAAGGCCGGCCCGTCAGACATGACGCTCAGCGGTGCGGACTATCACGCCCATTACGCGCTGCCGCAATTCTATTTCCATATGACGATGGCCTACGCGATCCTGCGCCACAATGGCGTGGTGCTGGGCAAGCGCGACTACATGGCGGCACCGGAGGCCTGACAGGTTCGGCGCGAACCGTCTGCCCGGCATTTTCATGGGGAAGGCCGCTGCGGTAACGTGGCAGCCACCGGGTCCTCATCGCTCTGACCGAGGTGCGTAGGGCGCACCCCCACACCGCGCGGCATGACCGGACCGGGCAAGAAAGCGGGGCCAAAGGGTCGAGGATGCTACGTCCACAGTCCCCGTGAGTGCCGTGATGCGCGCAGTCTGCGCGCTTAGACGGCTTTCAGCGCCTTGCGAAATCCCTTGTCCGCCAGCATCTTGGCCGCTTTCGTCAGACTGACCCAGCGCCGTTCGCGCTGACTGACCTCGGGAAACTTACTCGACAGGTCGCGGACCTTTACCCCGTAGACGCGCACGTGGGCCGGCACTTCCTCGCCACTGTTGTAGCGCTTGATCCCCAAGAACTTGGCAATCGGCTTTGCGGTCACCTGACCGTCGCGCACGCCACCTTCTTCCCAGGCTTCCTGCAACGCCGCTTCGCCATCGGTCTTGCCATCGATCGGCCACCCCTTGGGCAGGATCCACCGTCCCCGAGAGCTGGTGACTAGCAGGACCTCGCGCCCTTTCGGTCCCTTGCGATGGCAAAGCGCAGCCACCTGAACACAGGGGGCGGGGGTCGCTCTTTCAAAATCCGGGCTAATCGTCATGCTCAATACTCAACGGACTAAACGTTTCTATTTCCTTGCTTTTAGGCCGACGGCCGAAAAATTGCAACAATTTTGCGAATCACCGATCGCCAAGCCCATTTATTGTGCGGTTTTTGTCATGTTCCCCGGGGCTTTGCCCGCAAAGTAGGATCGGCCTGCGTCGGATCCTCCGGCCATGGGTGTCGGGGATAGCGTCCCCTCATGTCGCGCCGCACGTCGGCATAGCTTGTGGCCCAGAACCCGGGGATGTCCTGCGTCACTTGGACTGGCTTCTGACCCGGCGACAGCAGCGTGACCCGCAACGGCGTATCGCCCACGACCGGATGCGCGGTCTGGCCGAACATTTCCTGAATCCGCAGGGTGATCTGTGGTGCATCGCCATCGTAGTCGATCGGAATGCGCCGCCCCAACGGCGTGACGAAGTGGCCGGGCGCGGCCCGGTCCAGTCGCTGCTGCGCGTCCCAGTCCAGCATCGCCCGCAATGCCGGCAGCAGGTCGAACCGCCCCCAGTCCGCCGCCGACCGCACGCCGCCAAGGTACGGCAGCAACCAGTCCTCCAGTCCCGCCATCAGGGCATTGTCGGTCATGTCCGGCATCACGGGCACCAGCGCCACCCGTGCGCGAAATCGCTGTGCGGCGGCATCGGGACGCAGGCCCAGCAGCCTGACACCGTCGAGCATGGCGCGGGCCACGGCCTCGGGCGGCGCATCGGTCCAGCGCCGCTGGTCCAGCACCAGCGCGCCGAACCGCTCCTGCTGCGATGTCTCGACCCGCCCGGCGCGCCGGTCCCAAACGCAGACATCGTGCCAGCGGATTGTATCGCCGTGGATCTCGCGCAGCTCTGACAGGCCGATCACCGCGGCCTGCCGGATGCGGGCCTCGCGCGGGTTGCCGTCGGTGTCGGTCACGACCAGCAGCCGTTGCCCCGCCAGCGGATCGGCTGGGTCCATCACCGCCCCTTTGCCGCCGGACAGAAGGTAACGCGGGTCGTCACCTGCCCGGCGCAGCGCCACCCGGTCCGGGTAGGCCAGCGCCGCCATCTGGCCGGTAGAGAGCGGCACGCCATCGGGCAAGCCGCGGGCCAGCCGCTGCGCCTCGGCCCGGATCTGCGCCAGCGCAGGGCCATGGACCGCAGCACTGCTGCGGTCCCCGCGCAGGGTCGCCAGCCGTACCGCCAGATCGACGCCTGCCTCGCGCACAGGATCGCGTGCTTCCAGAAGGGCGGCCAGCGGTGCAGCCTGTGCGCCCGCCACGCTCAGCATGTGACCCAGACGCGGGTGCACCGGCAGGGCGGCCAGTGCGCGCCCATGGGCCGTGATGCCGCCGCCCGCATCCAGCGCACCCAGGTCGCGCAGCAGCGCACGCGCCTCGGCCAAGGCGGCCTCCGGCGGTGGCGTCAGAAAGGCCAGGTCCGCATTGCCCCAAAGCGCCAATTCCAGCGCCAGCGCGGTCAAATCCGCGCGCGCGATTTCCGGCGGGGCAAAGGCGGGCAGGGCGCCGTCCTCACCCTTTGTCCACACGCGCCAGGTGACACCCGGCGCCACGCGTCCGGCCCGCCCGGCGCGCTGGTCCGCCTCGGCGCGACTGACCCGCTCCGTGACTAGGCGCGCCATGCCGCTGCCGGGATCGAACCGTGCCCTCCGCGCGCGGCCCCCGTCGACCACGACACGCACATCCTGAATCGTCAGCGCGGTTTCTGCGATGGACGTCGACAAGACGATCTTGCGCCCGCGGTCCACCGGGGCGATCGCGGCCCGCTGGGCGGCAAAGGGCAGGGCACCGTAAAGAGGCCGTACTGCGCAATCGTCCGGCAGTCGCCCCTTCAAGGCGCACTCCACCGCCCGGATCTCGCCTTCGCCGGGCAGAAAGACCAGCACCCCACCCGTCGTCTCCGGCACGATCCGCACCAGCAGGTCCGCCACGGCCGCAGCCAGCCGCGTGCGCGGCGGCAGCGCATGATCCAGCCACCGGACCTCGACCGGAAAGGCGCGTCCTTCCGAGGTCACGACCGGCGCATCGTCCAGCAGCGCCGCCACCGGGGCCGCGTCCAGCGTCGCGGACATCACGACAAGCGCCAGATCCGGGCGCAGCGCGGCCCGCGCCTCCCAGACCAGCGCCAGACCCAGATCGGCCTGCAGCGACCGCTCGTGAAATTCGTCAAAGATCACGGCGCCGATGCCGCGCAACTCCGGATCGCCCTGCACCATCCGGGTCAGGATGCCCTCGGTCACGACCAGAATCCGGCAATCGCGTCCCACGCGGGCCTCGCCGCGCATCCGGTACCCGACGCGGCCCCCCACCTCTTCGCCCAATTGCTGCGCCAGCCGCTCTGCCGCCGCCCGCACCGCCAGCCGCCGCGGCTCCAGCATGACGATCTGCCCGGCAAAGCCGGCCTCCAGCAACGCCAGCGGGACCCGACTGGTCTTGCCTGCACCGGGGGGCGCCTGCAAAACGACCCGGCCATGGCTGCGCAGGGCCGCCACCACGTCCTCCAGCACATCGTCAATGGGCAAGTCGTCACGCATTGCGGGTCCCCCGTTCATCTGACCCCATAAACTCCCGCCAGAGGCCGGTCTTTCGCAGAAAGGCCGACACACCCCATGCAAAAGGCCCGGTGCTTGCGCAACCGGGCCTTTCGCGTGTTAATCAAGGGTCGCTTACGCCGTGGCGGTAGCGGTGGCCTTGGCGATGTCTTTCTTGACCTTCAGGGCCTCAGGCGACAGCTCGGCGTCCTTGGCTTTCTTCATGAAGGCGTCCAGACCGCCGCGGTGATCGACCGTACGCAGCGCCGCATTCGAGATGCGGAACTTGAACGAGCGACCCAGCGTGTCGGACATCAGCGTGACGTCCTGCAGGTTCGGCAGGAACCGGCGGCGAGTATGGTTTTTGGCGTGGGACACGTTGTTGCCCGACATCGGGCCTTTTCCGGTCAGATCGCAGCGGCGCGACATGGGCATCATCCTTCGTGTTTTGGCCGGACCCCGAGGGGCGGGCCGTCTTGGGGACGCACCCTGCGGTGCGATCCGATTGGTGGAATGGCCACCCTGGGGCAGCCGTGAATTCGGTTTGCAGCGCCTACGCAGAATCTCCGTCCTCGTCAACCCTGCCCGTGTCGGCGGCCGCCAGATTTGCCGCGCGCCACCCTGCGGCGGCGGCCAGATCCGGGCGCCGTGCAGCTGCGGCCCGTCCCAGCGCCGTCCAGTAGCCGGCGCTTTGCCCGCGCGCCTGCCGGTGCGCCTGTTGCAGCGCGCCCGCCGCTGCCGCCTCGCCAAGCGCCAGCCGCTGGATCAGGCCGGTGCGAGAGATCGCGCGCAGCACCTGCGTGCAGGGATGGCCGCCGCCCGGCAACCGGATCAGACGCAGGGCCGGGAACAGCACCTGCAGCATGCGCGCGTGGGTCAGGTCCAGCAGGTTCAGCGAGTCGCACAGGATCGCCCCCTGCAAAGCAGGGTCGTGCAGTGCCGTGAGATCGCCAAGCGCGCTGTCGAAGAGGCGCCCCTCCTGGCGATAGCGCCGATCGAACGGCACCATATCCGGCGCGATCGAGACCTGCGGTGACACCGCCACCACATGTCCCAGATTTAAGGTGCGGCTGAACCGGAAGGCGCCGTATCCGCCCATCGAAAACCCCAAGGCCCGGGCCGCGCCATAGGAGGCGCGCAGCGGGCGGCAGACGGCCTCCAGCGCGGGGGTGTCGGGGTTGATGAACCAGTCGTTGCCCCGTGTCGCGATCATCAGCTGGTCATGGCCTGCCGCGGCGATCTGGCGTGACGGTGACAGGGGGCCAAAGCCCGCACGGTCCAGCCGGCGATAATCGAAGGTCACGCAAAGTGTCGCCCCCCCACGACGCACCAACTCGGCGCGCAGGTGGTCGCCGTCGAAGACGCGCACCACAGCCGCCATCAGTCGTCCCTGAGGGGTGCCAGCGCCGCCCGCGCGGCCAGTGCGGGCGTCATCCGCCCTGCCGCGACAGCGGCCTCGAGGTCAGCCATCCGGGCCTGAAGCTCCGGATCGCGGGTCAGCAGGGCCAGCATTTCGGTGCGCAGGTCCTCGCGGAACCAGTGCCGCGCCTGATCGGCGCGGGTTGCGGCCAGGACACCGGTGTCCCGCCGCCATGCTACAAGCTCCTGCATCCGGTCCCAGGCCTGCGCCAATCCGGCGCCGTCCAGCGCCGAGACGGTCATGGCCAGGGGAAAGCCGTCCCTGTCCTGCGCCCGCTTGCGCAGCAGCCGCAGTGCACCTGCATAATCGGCGCAGGTCCGCATCGCCTGCGCCTTCAGATCACCGTCGGCCTTGTTGACCAGTACAAGGTCCGCCATTTCCATGATCCCACGCTTCACGCCCTGCAACTCGTCGCCGCCGGCAGGCGCCAGTAGCAGCACGAATAGGTCAGCCATCTGGGCCACCATGGTCTCGGATTGGCCGACGCCCACGGTCTCGATCAGCACGACTTCGAATCCTGCTGCCTCGCACAGGCGCACCGCGTCGCGGGTCCGGCGCGCGACGCCGCCCAGCTGCGTCTGGCTGGGCGAAGGGCGGATGAAGGCGCGCGGATCGCGAGCCAGGTGATCCATCCGGGTCTTGTCGCCCAGGATCGACCCGCCGGAGCGGGCAGAGGAGGGATCGACCGCCAGCACGGCCACGCGCATCCCTTGCCCGGTCAGCATCAGCCCGAAGCTTTCGATGAAGGTAGATTTGCCGACGCCGGGCGTGCCGGACAATCCGATCCGCAGGGCCTGCCGGTCCTGTCCCAGTGCGTCCAGAAGGTGCAGGGCAAGGTCGCGGTGATCGTCGCGTGCGCTTTCGATCAAGGTGATCGCGCGCGACAGGGCCCGCCTGTCGCCGGCGCGGATGCCTTGGGTCAGCTGGGGGATGTCGAACCGCATGGGTCCTTCATATCCGGACCGTGCGGCATGTCCAGATGATGCTGTCGCCCCTCTGGGGCGAACCGGAGGCTCTGCCTCCGGACCTCCGAAGTATTTCCGACCAGATGAAGGGGGGTGTCAGCGGCAGCTGCGCTCGGCCTGGCCGGTGAACTGGCGGTAGCGCTTCCAGAAGGCTCCGTGGGCGCTGCTGTCGGATTGCCGGATGTCCTGTGCCTTTTGCGGGTCCTCGAAGAAGGTCGAGGCCAGTTTCTGGTCGCGGTTCGTCAAGGTCGCGTTCGCCGTGCGCTGGACGCAGGAACACAGGGCGCTGTTCGCGGCCGACCGGCCCGAAGTCATGCAGGCCTTTCCCATTTCGCCGCGGACACCGGCGCCACAGGAATTGAGAGTCACGAGGGCAAGGCCCAGAAAAAGAATACGCATTGATTGTGCCTGTCGTTCATGTGACGCGCCCGGTTTGCCGGTGTCATCGTCAATACTGCCGTGAGGTGAATATGGCGGAAAATTGCCGGCGATGCAATTCACGAATGCGGTGGAATGATGCTTCCGGTTGAAAAACGTCGGTCCTGACCGTGGAGGCGCGGCGAGCGTGAGCGAGGGCGCGGTCCCGTTGTGACAGGCGGAGTGACAGCGTCTGTGCATGACAAGCGAAGGCGCGCGGTGCGACCGCCTTGTCGCGCCGGGGGGCATCCGGCCCGTCAGTCAGGGTCCGACGCCCATCAGCGGTCAAATGTCCGGAACGGTGCGCTGTGGTCCCGCGCCCACCGGCCATGCCGGCGGGCGCGGGGTCTTTGGCGGCTTATTTCTGAAGTTCGGTCCAGATCGCCGTGTAATATTCCAGAGACTTGGCAGAGCAGGTGGGCAGGAACTTGCCCGCAGCCGCAAGCTCTGGCGGGATGTTGACCATGGGCGAGGTCTTCATCGCGTCGTCCATGAACTCTTCCGACCCGGCGATCCCGTTGGCATAGCGCGCGAATTCCGAAATCAGGGCGGCGTTTTCAGGCAGCATGATGAAGTTCAGGAACTGATAGGCTTCCTCCACGTTCTGCGCGTCAGACAACAGGGCGACGGAGTCCATGAACAGCGGGAAGCCTTCCTGCGGATAGCCGAATTTCACCTTGTCGTTCTGCAGGCTGGCCCGGAACACGGCCCCGTTCCAGTAGACCGACGACATGACGTCGTTGGCCGCCAGTTTCTCGGACATGCCGTAGTCCATCGACTGCCAGTTCGGCTTGGCCGCGATCAGAACGTCACGGGCGGCTTTGAGTTTTTCAGTGTCCTCGGTGCAGGGCTCTCCACCCACATACCACAGGGCCAGCGACATGATGTCGTTCATCTCGGGCGTCACGTTGACCTTGCCGACCAGCGCCTCTGGCGTGTCGAGGAAGATGGCGCTGGTGTTGATGTCACCGTCGTAGGCGTCACTGTTGACCGCGATGCCGGTCGCACCGATCTGCCACGGGATCGAGAACTTGCGGCCCGGATCGAAGGCGACGTCCATCCACTGCGGCGCGATGTTGCCATGGTTCGAGAGCTTTGACAGATCGAGCTCGGTGATCAGGCCCTTCTCGCGCCAGATCGGGATGTAGTTGGCCGAGGGCACGACGAGGTCGAAGCCGTGACCGCCCGCCTCGACCTTCGCCAGCGCCGTGTCGTTGGAATCGTAGTCGGTGACGGTCACCTTGATGCCGGTCTCTTCTTCGAACTTGGTCAGCAGTTCGGCGCTGGTGTAGTCGCCCCAGTTGTAAAGTTGCAGCACGCCTTCGGCGTGGGCCATGCCCGCAGTCAGGATGGCGACGGTGGTCAGCAGTTTTTTCATTGTTCTCTCTCCTAGTTGGTCGTTCAGGTGCGTTTGCGCGTCAGCAGGAAGAAGGCGGTCAGCAGAACCACCGTCAGCACCAGCAGCAGGGTCGAGATCGCGTTGACCTCGGCGCTGACCGACCGCCTGATCTGCGCAAGCATGTAGGTGGGCAGGGTATCCTGCCCGGCGGATTTCACGAAAAGCGTGATCACCACGTCGTCGAGCGAGGTCACGAAGGCCAGCATCAAGCCGGCAATGGCGCCCGGCATGACCAGTGGCAGGGTGACATGGCGGAAGGTCTGCCAGCGGGTCGCGTAAAGATCGGCGCTCGCGGTCTCGAGGCTCAGGTCCATCCCTTCCAGCCGGGCGCGGATCGGCAGATAGGCGAAGGGCGTGCAGAAGGCCGCGTGGGCGATGATCAGATAGCCCAGACCCTGATAGCCTGTCGCCACCTTGATCGAGGAGAAGAAGATCAGCAGTGCCACGGCGGTCACGATTTCGGGCACCATCAGCGGCTGGTTGATCATCAGGTAGACGAAGCTTTGCCCGCGCGTCTGACGCCTGCGTGTCGTGCCGAGGGCGGCCATGGTCGCGACCGTGGTCGCGATGATCGCGGCACAGGTGGCGATCTGCAGGGACCGGACGGTGGCCTGTTTCACCGCCTCGTTCTGCCAGGCCTCCGGGTACCAGCGCAGCGAGAAGCCTTCCCAGATCGCGGCGTTGTCGCCGGCGTTGAAGGAAAAGATCACGAGCATGGCGATGGGCAGATACAGCATCACGAAGATCGTGACCGCGATGGTGGCGAAGCCGGGCAGGCGGGCGATGTCAAACGTGCGGTCAGCCATGGGATTTGTCGCCGCCTCCCGTGGCAAAGCGGGTATAGACGATCAGGGCAGCACTCACGATGACCAGCAGCACCACCGACAACGCGGCCCCCAGCGGCCAGTTGCGGCCCTGTCCGAACTGCAGTTCGATGAAGTTGCCGATCATCATGTTGCGCCCGCCGCCCAGGATGCGCGGCGTGACGTAGGCGCCCAGGGCCGGGATGAACACGAGGATCGAGCCCGAGATGATGCCCGGCTTCACCACCGGCACGATGACATGCCGCAGCAACTGCCACCGGCTGGCATAAAGGTCGTAGCCCGCCTGCAGCAACCGCATGTCGAACCGGTCGATGGCCGCAAACAGCGGCAGCACCATCAGTGGCAGATAGACATAGGTCATGCCGACGAAAACCGCGAAATCGGTGTAAAGCATGACGATGGGCGTATCGATGATGCCGGCCCACAAAAGGAAGGTGTTCAGGAACCCCTCGTTGCGGATGATCTGGTTGATCGCGAAGGTGCGGATCAGCAGGTTCGTCCAGAACGGGATCGTGATCAGGAACAGCAACGCCGTGCGCAGCCCCGGACTGCGGGTCGCAATGAACCATGCGGTCGGAAACCCGGTGACAAAGGCGAAAAGCGTCGTCAGCAGCGCGAGCTTTGCCGATCGCCAGAAAATCGACAGATGCGCATCGGCAAAGGTCAGGGTGCCGTCGAAGATGTCGCGCTGCATGATGACGTTGAACCACGCCTTGAACGACAGCACCCATTCGACATTGCCGTATTGCCCCGGCTCCAGGAACGAATAGACCAGCATGATCAGCAGCGGACCCGTGGCCCCCACCGCCAGCAGGATCAGCGCTGGCGCCGACAGCCACCAGCCACGCCGGGCGGCCGCGTCCGCTTGTGGATCGGCGCTCATGCGGCCTCCGGCAGGATGATCAGGGCGCCGGGTTCGAATTTCAGCGTGACTTCGGACCCCGGATGCAGACCCACATCGCCAGAGGCGGGGCTTTGCAGGCGGACGGTGATCTCGGTGCCGTCCTTCAGGGCGACGCGACAATGGGTGTCCGTGCCGAAATAGACGGTCTGCGTGACCGTGGCGGGGATTCCATCGCCAAGGCTGGCACTGGTGATGCGGATCTGCTCGGGCCGGATCGCGGCGGTGACCTTGCCGGACGCGGGCGCGGCGTCGCAGGGTGCGACCTCCATCCGGGGGCCTGCATCCAGCGTAAAGGTGCGACCCTCGACCGTGCCGGTCAGGAAATTGGATTCTCCGATAAACGACGCAACGAACCGGTTGGCAGGGCGCGTGTATATCGTGCGCGGGTCGCCGACCTGCAACAGGTGGCCCGCCTGCATCACGCCGATCCGGTCGGACATGGTCAGCGCCTCTTCCTGATCGTGGGTGACGAAGACGAAGGTGATGCCGGTTTCGACCTGAAGCCGTTTCAGTTCGATCTGCATCTCCTTGCGCAACTGCAGGTCCAGCGCCGACAGCGGCTCGTCCAGCAGCAGCACCTTGGGGGCCGGGGCCAGTGCGCGGGCCAGCGCCACGCGCTGTTGCTGCCCGCCAGAGAGTTGCCCCGGCTTGCGGTCCGCCATCCGGTCGAGCCGCACCAGCGCCAGCATCCGGGTCACGGTCTCGGCGATCTCGGCCGTGGGGCGGCCCTGCATCTTGAGGCCAAAGCCGATGTTGTCGGCCACGCTCAGGTGCGGGAACAGGGCGTAGGACTGGAACACCGTGTTCACCGGGCGCAGGTTCGGCGGATCGAAGGTGATATCGCTGCCGTGCAGCAGGATCTGTCCCGTCGTCGGGCTTTCGAATCCCGCGATCAGTTTCAGCAAGGTCGTCTTGCCGCAGCCTGACGGACCCAGCAGCGTAAAGAATTCCGACTTGTGGATCTTCAACGAGACACCGTCCAGCGCCGTGACGGCCCCGACGCCCTGACCGTAAACCTTGCGGGCGTCACGAACCTCTACGGCAGTCTCTTCGGTCATGCGCATCCTCCGGCTTTGATCGCAACAGAGCCAAAGACCAGACCGATTGCAAGTCACGCGAGGGCGGAACCTGCTCTTTCGGGTGGCAAACGATGAAACCATGGGCGGGCACGTTCCAGATCGGCGCAAAGGGCCATCAGCATCTCGTCCGCACCGAAGCGCGCGGCGAGGTGGATGCCGATCGGCAGGCCGTCCGCCCAAAAGAGCGGGACCGACGCGGCGGGCTGGCCGCTGGCATTGAAAGCGGCGGCATAGGGCGAATAGGGAAAGACCCGGTCCATGCGGTAGCCGACGTAATCCATCGTGTCGTGGGACAGCCTGCCGATCGCTGCGGGCGGTTCGGCCAGCGTCGGTGTCAGCAGGATGTCGTAGTCCTGAAAGAAGGCGGCCATCTGCCGGCCGTAAAGGTGGATGGTGTCGATGCAGGCGATGTAATCCGCGCCGCTGATCGTGGCGGCATGGGCGATGGCGCCGCGCGTCACACCCTCGACATCGTCGTCGGCCAGCGGACGGCCCAGCTTGCGCAGTTTCGTCTGTACGGATTCGGCGGTGCCGCAGGCGACGATATCCGTCCAGGCCTGCATCATCGCGACCGTGTCCGCCTGCATGGGGCGCGCCGGTGTCACATGGTGTCCCATATCGGCCAGCAGGCGGGCCGCGTCATGCACCGCATCGCGACAGGTGGCGCTGATCGCCTCTCCGGTCAGGGTCGTGTCGCAGAGTGCGATGCGCAGCGGTCTGACCGGCTGCTGGATCGCCTGCACGAATGTCCCCGACAGCGGCGGGGCGACGTAGGGCGCGCCAAGGTCCGGCCCGGCGCAGATGTCGGTCAGAAGTGCTGTGTCGCGGACGCTGCGGGTCAGGAATCCTTCGATCGCCATGCCGGCCCAGCCTTCGCCCGCGTAAGGCCCGTCGGGCAGCCGCGCGCGGGTCGCCTTGAACCCGAAGAGGCCGCAGTTCGATGCAGGCACCCGCACCGATCCGCCGCCGTCGGACCCGTGTGCGGCTGGCACGATCCCTGCAGCCACTGCCGCCGCCGCCCCGCCGGATGACCCCCCCGGCGTGCGGTCCAGATCCCAGGGGTTGCGGGTCGGACCGCCGTAGACCACCGCCTCGGTCGCCGTCCCGATGCCCATTTCGGGCGCCGCGGTCCGGGCAAAGGGCACCAGACCCGCGCCCGCCAGCCGGTCGAACATGGCAGAGTTCCGCGCGTATGTCGTCCCCCTGAACAGGCGCGAGCCGACGTCGCAGGGGTAATCCACCGCCTCGCAGCCCAGATCCTTCAGCAGGAACGGCACGCCGCGCAATGGTCCGTCCGGCAGGCCCGCAGCGATGCGCGCGCGGGCCGCGTCTTCGGCCATGTTGACGACGGCATTGATCGCGCCGTTCACCGCCGCTGTGCGGGCGAGGGCGGTATCCAGCAGTTCTGTCGGCGTGACGTCGCCGCTGGCCACAAGGGCGGCAAGCCCGGTGGCATCGAAGGTGTCATAGGCGTCGATCATGCGATCTCCTGTCGGGTGGCTTGGGGCGTCAGGCCTGATACCGGCGCAGCAGGCGTTCAAGGGCCGCATCTGAAAACGGCTTTTCCAGCCGCTCGGTGATCAGGGCATGACCGCCCTCGGGCATGTCGGCATAGCCGGTGGCCAGAATGATCGGCATGTCAGGATGGGTCTGCCGGATATAGCGGGCCAGATCCACGCCGGTCATCTTGGGCATCGCCTGATCGGTCAGCACCAGATCGACGTCGGGGCGCTTTTCAAGGATCTCCAGCGCCGCGGCGCCGGAATGGGCGGACAGGACCTCGTGACCCAGATCTTCCAGTACGCCGACGGTCCCCATCGACACCAGAATGTCGTCATCGACCGCGATGATCACAAGCCTCGGTTTGCGCAGCGTGGCGTCGGCGGGGGCCAGCGGCAGGCTGTCCGGCAGCTTGACAGCCGCGCTGGCCGCCGCCGCCGGCAGATAAAGCGTCGCCGTCGTGCCGACGCCGACCCGGCTGTCGAGGGTGAAGGTGCCGCCGGACTGGATGGCCAGCCCGTGCACCATGGACAAGCCAAGGCCGGTGCCCTTGCCGACGCCCTTGGTGGTAAAGAAAGGCTCTGCCGCGCGGGCCAGTGTGGCGTCATCCATGCCGCAGCCGGTATCGGCCACCGCCACGCGCACGTAAGGGCCGGGTGCCAGATCGGGCCGGTCGCGCACCTCTGTGGCATCGACGGTAATCGTCAGGTGTCCTGCACCTTCCATCGCATCGCGCCCGTTGACGGCGAGGTTCAGCAGCGCCATCTCGAACTGGTTAAGGTCGATGTCGGCAGGGGGCAGATCGGGGGCAATCGAAATCGCGACCTCGATCTGCGGACCGATGGTGCGGCGGATCAGATCTGTCATGCCCGGAATGGCCGCGGCCATGTCGACGGCCACTGAATGCAGATCCTGCTTGCGCGCAAACGCCAGCATGCGCTGGGTCAAAGCCGCACCCCGTTCGATGGCATGGGTTGCGTTCCCGATCAGCGCCAGCGTCCGCTCGTCTGCCTCTCCCAGATGGCGGCGCAGCAGGTCGAGGCTGGCGCGCGTCGCCATCAGCAGGTTGTTGAAGTCATGGGCCACTCCCCCGGTCAGCTGGCCGATCATCTCGAGCTTCTGGCTTTGGCGCAGGGCGGCTTCGGTCGTGGCCAGCCGTTCGGCGCGGGCGATCCGTTCGGTCACGTCGCGGCCCACGGCATAGACCTGACCGTCCTGCGCCGAGGCGGTCCAGGCAAACCAGCGGTAGCTGCCGTCGCTGTGGCGCAACCGGAACTCGAACGGATCGGTCAGTGGCGCATCGAACACTGTGGTAAAGGTGGCTGCGGTGCGCGCCACGTCGTCGGGGTGGGTCAGCGTCAGGAAATCGCGTCCCAGCGTCTCGGCCACCGGCCAGCCTAGGATGCGGGTCCAGGCGCTGTTCAACCGATCAAGCGTCGCATCGGCATTCACGACGGCGATCAGGTCGATCGTCATGTCCCAGGCGACGTCGCGCTGCCGTGTCAGGTCGGTCACCGTCGCCTCGCGGGCGCGCACCTCGTCGTCGATATCGGTGCAGGTGCCATACCAGCGCTGAATCGCGCCGTCGGGGGCGCGCACCGGCTGCGCCCGACCCAGCACCCAGCGATAATCGCCCGAGTGATGCCGCAGGCGATACTCGATCTCGTAGCTCTCGCCGGTGGCGAGCGACTCCTCCCAGACCGCCCAGGCGTGCTCCTGATCGTCGGGATGGAACATGCCGTTCCACGCCTCGCCGTCCGTCGATCCTTCGGGCATGCCGGTGAATTCGTACCAGCGGCGGTTGTAATAGTCGTGAAAGCCGTCGGGCCGGGTCGACCAGATCATCTGGTCGACCGAATCGGCGATGGCGTGAAACTTCGCCTCGCTGTCGCGCAGTTGTGCCTCTCTCTGGCGCAGGGCAACGAGTTGCGTGCGGGCCTGGTGCTGTCGCTTGCGGGCGATCAGCGCCGCGCGCACGGCGCGGGTCAGATCGTCCGGGCAGGGCGGATGGGGCAGGCGTAGGGCGGTCGCCAGACGGCCGGTGTCCAATCCGGCATGGGCGGGTCCGGTGCCCCGGGCCAGCAGGATCACGGGGATGTCGGACCACGCGGGCTGCTGGTCGAGCGCTTTCAGAAGGGCGGCGCCGTGATCCTCAGCCAGCGCATCCTCCAGCACCAGCACCGCGTCTGTCCTGTCGTCCAGCGCCTGCGCCAGCGCCGCGACAGAGGCATGGCAAACGGTTGCAATACCCGGGTCCGCCAGCATGCGGCCAAGCACATCAGCGTCCTGCGGTAAAAGCGACAGTATCGCGACCGTCGGCCGGTCCGGTGAAGGATCAGAAGCGGTGAACGTCTTGATGTCGGTCAAGGGCTGTCTTTCAGGTGGCCGCAGGGCGGATTGTTGCATTCCATGGCCAACATAGCGCGGCGCGCGGCGGTCCGTAAGACGCAGAAATGATGACGGCGACGGGATGTTCACGCGGACCATCTGCGGTCGGAACGTCGTCGGAGGGGTTGGGGCGTCACGTCACCTTTTTTGCAGTCCCGAAGGAGGGCGCAGGAGGTTGCCGCGGGCCGTCGGGCCATTTGGCGTGGGGTCAGTGAAATGCCCTCCTGCCGCTTTGAAAGGGAACGGGTGGGGGCTGGCACGGCATCAACGGCTCTGGCGACAGGGCAGAACCACGGCTACGCTGATCCGGGACACCCTTCGGATCATGGTTGGATCCGTGCGTTGTCGCGGCATTTGAGGTGAGGATTGAGTGTATGGAACTGAAGGACGAGCGGGAGATTGCGGCGGCGCCGGAGGTGGTGTGGGCGGCTTTGCTGGATGCTGATGTGCTGCGGCGGTGCGTGCCGGGCTGCACGCAGATGGAGGGATCGCCGGAGGCGGGCTTTACCGCGACGGTGGTGCAGAAGGTGGGTCCTGTGAAGGCCACGTTTCTGGGCGAGGTGACGCTGTCGGCGATGACGCCGCCGCAGAGCCTGACGATCACGGGGGCGGGCAAGGGCGGGCCTGCGGGCTTTGCGTCGGGCGGGGCGGATGTGGTGCTGACGCCGAACGGGGCGGGCACGACGCTGGCCTACGTGGTGAACGCCAAGGTCGGCGGCAAGATGGCGCAGCTGGGCAGCCGGATCATCGACGGCTTCGCGCGCAAGATGGCGGACCAGTTCTTTGACGACTTCAAGGCGGTGGTCGAGGGCGTCGATGCGGCCGATGCGCCGGCACCGGATGCGCCTGAGGCGGAGAAGAAGGGCTGGGTCAAGCGGCTGATCGGCTCGAAGGACTGACGGGAATGCAAGGGAGGACGACGATGAAAGTTTCGATGAGAGTGAACGGGCGTGCGGTGTCTGGTGATGTTGAGGGCCGGACGTTGCTGGTGGATTTCCTGCGTCAGGATCTGCATCTGACGGGGACGCATGTGGGGTGCGACACGTCGCAGTGCGGGGCGTGCACGGTGCATGTGGACGGGTTGCAGGTGAAGGCCTGCAGCATGTTCGCGGTGGAGGCGGACGGGGCGGAGGTGGCCACGATCGAGGGGGTGGCTGCGGCTGACGGGACGCTGTCTGCGATCCAGCAGGCGTTCCAGGATCACCACGGGCTGCAGTGCGGGTTCTGCACGCCGGGGATGGTGATGGCGGCGGCAAGCCTGCTGAAGGAGAACCCCAGGCCCAGCGAGGCGGAGGTGCGGCACCACCTGGAGGGCAACATCTGCCGCTGCACGGGCTACCATAACATCGTGAAGGCGATCATGGCGGCGTCGGGGCAGGAGATGCCGGCGCTGGCGGCGGAGTGAGTTTGCGGGGGTGAGGGTGGCCGGGGGGCATCGTCCATTGTTCTTGAACCAATGGCGAACAATGACGATCCCCGGCTTCGCCTCCCCCCGAAGTATTTCAAACCAGAAGAAGCAGGGGGAGGGGCGCATGCGTCCGACCTGCAGGGAGAGGACCAGATCATGCCCAAGGACAGCGGAATCGGTGCCAGCAGCAAGCGGCGCGAGGATGTGCGGTTCCTGACCGGAACCGGCAATTATACGGACGACATCAACATCTATGGCCAGTTGCACGTGCATTTTTTGCGCGCGGATGTGGCCCATGCGGTGCTGAACGGTGTGGACACGGCTGCGGCCGCGGCGATGCCTGGGGTGCACCGGATCTTTACGGGTGCCGACTTCGAGGCGGTGGGCGGTCTGCCGTGCGGCTGGCTGATCACCGACCGGCATGGTGCGCCGATGCAGGAGCCGCGGCACCCGGTGCTGGCGCAGGGCAAGATCCGCCACGTGGGCGAGCCCATCTGTGCGGTGGTGGCCGACACGCTGGCGCAGGCGCGCGACGCGGCGGAGGCGATCGTGCTGGACTACGACACGCTGCCGGCGGTCATCGACATGAAGGAGGCGGTGAAGGCGGATGCGCCGAAGGTGCACGACGATCTGACCGGCAACCTGTGCTATGACTGGGGCTTCGTGGAAGACAACCGGCAGGCCGTCGACGACGCGATCAAGGGGGCCGCGCATGTCACCACGCTGGAGCTGGTGAACAACCGCCTCGTCGCCAACCCGATGGAGCCGCGGGTCGCCGTGGGCGAGTACAACCGCGCCGACGACATGCACACGCTGCACACGACGTCGCAGAACCCGCATGTGATCCGGCTGCTGATGGGTGCCTTCGTGCTGGGCATCCCGGAACACAAGCTGCGGGTCGTGGCCCCCGACGTGGGCGGCGGGTTTGGGACCAAGATCTTTCACTACGCGGAGGAGGCCTTCTGCACCTTCGCGGCCAAGGCGCTGAACCGGCCGGTCAAGTGGACGAGCACGCGGTCCGAGGCCTTCATGTCCGACGCGCACGGGCGCGATCACGTGACCAAGATCGAGCTGGCGCTGGACAAGGACAACAACTTTGTCGCGGTCCGGACCGAGACCTATGCCAACATGGGGGCGTATCTGTCGACCTTCGCGTCCTGCACGCCGACCTGGCTGCACGGCACGCTGATGGCGGGCAACTACAAGACGCCGCATATCTACGTGAACGTGAAGGCGGTGTTCACCAATACCGTGCCCGTCGATGCCTATCGCGGTGCCGGCCGCCCGGAAGCCACGTTCCAGCTGGAGCGGGTGATCGACATGGCGGCGCGCGAGCTGGGCGTCGATCCGATCGCGCTGCGACGTCAGAACTTCATCACCCAGTTCCCCTATGCGACGCCCGTGGCGGTGGAATACGACACCGGCGACTACCATGCGACGATGGACAAGCTGATCGACATCGCGGACTTTGCGGGGTTCGACGCGCGGCGCAAGGCGAGCGAGGCGAAGGGCAAGCTGCGCGGTCTGGGCGTGAACTGCTACATCGAGGCCTGCGGCATCGCCCCCAGCAACTCGGTGGGACAGCTTGGCGCGCGGGCGGGTCTTTATGACGCGGCCACGGTGCGGGTGAACGCGACGGGGAGCATCAGCGTCATGGTCGGCGCGCACAGCCACGGGCAGGGGCACGAGACGTCCTTCCCGCAGGTGATCTCGGAGATGATCGGCATCCCCGAGGACCAGATCGACATCGTGCACGGCGACACCTCCAAGATCCCCTTCGGGATGGGCACCTACGGGTCGCGGTCGCTGGCCGTCTGCGGGTCCGCGATGGTGCGGGCCGCCGAGAAGGTGATCAACAAGGCCAAGAAGATCGCGGCCCACCTGATGGAAGCCTCTGAGGGCGACATCGAGCTGAAGGACGGCCGGTTCAGCGTGGCGGGCACGGACAAATCCGTGGCCTGGGGCGACGTGACGCTGGCGGCCTATGTGCCGCACAACTATCCGCTGACGGATATCGAGCCGGGGCTGGAGGAGACGGCGTTCTACGACCCGGCGAACTTCACCTATCCCTCTGGCGCCTATGCCTGCGAGGTGGAGCTGGATCCGGAGACGGGGCATGTGAAGATCGAGCGCTTCTCGGCGGCGGATGACTTCGGCAACATCATCAACCCGATGATCGTGTCGGGGCAGGTGCACGGCGGGATCGCGCAAGGCATCGGTCAGGCGATGCTGGAAGGCTGCGTCTATGACAGCGACGGGCAGCTCTTGAGCGCGTCCTACATGGACTACGCGATGCCGCGGGCCGAGGACGTGCCGTTCTACACGGTGGACCATTCCTGCCAGACGCCCTGCACCCACAACCCGCTGGGCGTGAAGGGCTGCGGCGAGGCGGGGGCGATCGGCAGCCCGCCGAGCCTGGTCAATGCGGTGCTGGACGCGATCAACTCGGGGGGCGGCAAAACCGTGGCGCATATCAACATGCCGCTGACGCCGAGCCGCGTCTGGGCGGCGATGCAATAGGGTGAGGGGGTGTTCCGGGGCGCTGCCCCGGACCCCGAAGTATTTCTGACCAGAAGAAGGGGGGACCCTGCGCGTCTGGTCACAGGACAAGGATAAAACATCATGTATGCATTCGAATTGGAGCGGCCCACGACGCTTGCCGACGCGGTGGCGGCGATTGGTGCGGGCGGGCAGGCGCTGTCGGGCGGGCAGACGCTGATCCCGACGCTGAAGGCGCGGCTGGCGGACCCGGGGCGGCTGGTCAGCCTGCACAGCATTCCGGAGCTGAAGGGGGTCTGCACCGACGACGCGGGCCGCATCTGCATCGGCGGGGCCACGACCCATGCGCAGGTGGCGCGCGAGGCGGCGGCGGGCTATCCGGCGCTGGCCGCACTCGCGGCGCGGATCGGTGATCCGGCGGTGCGCAACCGGGGCACGATCGGCGGGAGCACGGCGAACAACGACCCCTCGGCCTGCTATCCGGCGGCGGCGCTGGGGTCCGGTGCGGTGATCGTGACCAACACGCGCGAGATCGCGGCGGACGATTATTTCGGGGCCTGTTCGCGACAGCGCTGGAGGAGGGCGAGATCGTGACGGAGGTGAAGTTCCCGGTGCCCGTGGCTGCGGCCTACGAAAAGTTCATCCAGCCCGCGTCGCGGTTCCCGCTGGTGGCGGTCTTCGTGGCGCGGTTTGGCGACGGCGTGCGGGTGGCGATCACCGGCGCGTCCGAAGGCGGCGTGTTCCGCTGGACGCAGGCCGAAGAGGCGCTGAGCGCCCGCTTCGACCCCGCAGCCCTGGACGGCATCGCGATGGACCCCGATCCCATGATCGCCGACCTGCACGGCGACAAACCCTACCGCGCACACCTCTGCAACGTCATGACCAAACGCGCGGTCATGGCCGCCACGTGAGGGTCCTGCCGCACTGACGAAAGCCCCCGTCGCAGGACTGCGGTGGGGGCCGTGGCATACTGACAGCAGGTTGCCGTGACAGGCGGTCGGGTTGGGTTGTGTGGTGCAGGGCGGGGCGCGCGGACTGTAGCGTGATCCGTAACAGGCGAAATGCTGTCGGCCGTGCGGTGGGGGTGTGCTGCCGGTCGTCGACTGTGAGAATGCCGAGGCCAGAAGTGGCAATGGCGCGTCCCTGTCAACGTCTTTTGCCAAAGATGGGTGGTCGATTCACGCATGCTCTGGGCCGCGCAAGGCGCGGTCGTCATCGATGTTGGTATGGAACTGATTGAAAGCGGGGTGAGGCCCGTGCGGCGGTGATGACGTAGGCTGCCAAGCCCCGGCAGACGCCATTGCAGGTCAGGGTCTGGCCAAGGACGAGGACGTTTCCTTCCCGGCCCTGATTGAGACGGTCATAATCGCCATGAGCGCGGGAGTCATGCCATCGCAGGATGTCCATGCGGTTCACAGCGGTTGCACGGCCGGATCGCAGCGGCGCGGGGTCACGCGCAGCGTCGCACGGCCCATATCCACAGGATCAGCGTCTTCGGCGCGGGGACGGGCAGGGCGTGGTTCTTGTTCAGCTGTGGCGGCTGATCGCGGCGGAAAAGTCCGTTCTTGCGGACCAGCATCGCGCGTCTTCAGTCGCGGGAGGCGCGATTTGGCGGCAGGCATGGCCCGGGGTCATCACGGAGCGACAAGCTGGCAGGGTATTGAAAGCATGTGTCGTCCCGGCTTGTCCTGATGTTCGTGATCCCGTCCTGTTTGCGAGAGACGTGGTGCAATTGGCACGGCGATCCCTACGGTCGTAAAAAGGCGCCGTAGCATCACGGACCTCATCCATTTCAGGCAAGGGCTCTATGGGTGCGAAACCTCCTTTTGCGGCAGGTGCATTAGCCGGTCTAGATGGTATGCGACCTTTTGCTGGCCGCCGCGGTGGCAGCGTCAGTCGCAAGACAGGCGAAACCTATAGCGGGTAGAACCGGCGATGGTCACGATCCAGATCACCGGGCCAAGCGCGATTGGGCGACAGAGACGCACGACCCGCAGCAGCCTGCCGGGCGGACCACGCCGCGTAATGCCACGATGAGAGGCTGCCCCTGATCCCACCTGCCTGCATGCTGCGGCGGACGGGGCGAATGCGATGAATGCGCGACACGGCGCTGGCCCGGACCGGGCATCCGCGTGAGCCGCGCACGGAGAATACGGCGGGTTGTCGTGTCGGTCTGGCTGTTGCGGGCCTCCTTGGCAAAAGCGCATTCTGGCAAGTCCTTGGCCGGGCGCGTATCAAAGCGGTCGGGGGTGACTTGGGTTGCGCTCAGGAGGATAGCTGTGCGGCGACCTGCATATTCATGGTCCGGCCGCGGATCGAAGACCCGCCGGAAGGCGGTGCGCGGGATGATTGCGGTGTATTGAGTTTCGGCTCCCGGCGATACGGAAAGGTCCGCATCACGCGGGTCCGAGAGGACGATCGGTGCATTGCAGGACATCTGTCGCCTGTCCATGACGATACGGTTCAGGTCCGGCATGACGCCGGCGCTGATCGGCGCATGCCGACAGCCGGTCGGTCAGACACAACAGAGGCCGTGGCATGGCGGGGCCAGAGCACCGACGTCGCGGGGACGCGGCGTTGACGGTG
The DNA here is from genome assembly GCF_021735925.1 of Loktanella sp. M215. Lineage (NCBI taxonomy): Bacteria > Pseudomonadati > Pseudomonadota > Alphaproteobacteria > Rhodobacterales > Roseobacteraceae > Loktanella > Loktanella sp. M215. The sequence goes on along the minus strand of NZ_WMEA01000001.1, from coordinate 3,630,750 downwards.
CCTGTGGCAGGCCTCAGGGTGGCGGCGGAGGGGACGGCATTGCATCCAAGGCTGACATCGACGGCGATCACGGTCGCGTCGCTTCTGGCGCTGATCGCGCTGTGGGGCGTGGCCGCCTGGGGGATCGACACGCCGCGCACCTTTCCCGCACCCGGCCGCGTGGCCGCGATCATGTGGGCCGAGGCGGCGGATGGCACGCTGCTGCATCATCTGGTGGCCACGCTGGTCCGGGTGGCGCTGGCTTTCGGAATCTCGATGGCCTTGGGCGTGGTGCTGGGGGTGATGCTGGGGACCATGCCGCGGCTGAACCGCTGGCTGGACCCCTGGGTCGTCGTGGCGCTGAACGTGCCCGCGCTTGTGGTGATCGTGATGTGCTACCTCTGGATCGGGCTGAACGAGACGGCGGCCATCGTCGCCGTCAGCTTCAACAAGACCGCGACGGTGATCGTGACCGTGCGCGAGGGCGCACGCGCACTGGACCGCCCGTTGAAGGAGATGGCGCAGGTCTTTGGCCTGTCGCGGCTGGACCGGCTGCGGCACGTCGTGATCCCGCAACTGGCGCCCTATCTGTCGGCGGCGGCGCGCAACGGCCTTGCGATCATCTGGAAGCTGGTGCTGGTGGTCGAATTCCTCGGGCGGCCCGACGGGATCGGGTTCCAGATCCACCTGTACTTTCAGCTGTTCGAGGTGCCCTTCGTGATGGCCTATGCGCTGTCGTTCATCATCGTGATGCTGGGGATCGAATACGGCATCATGCAGCGGATCGAAGACCGCGCGACCCGCTGGCGCCGCGCCGTGGCCGGGGACCGCACCGTCGCCTGAATGGGTTTGGGCCGCCCGTGACCGTCCCGTCCCGGGGTCGTGTCGCAGTTCAATGACTGACGACTACGACCGCGGCAAGTGCCAGACTGATGCCCAGTGCCTCTCGCAGACCGAACGCCTCTTTGAACACGAAGACCCCGAGGCCTGCCATCATCAGGATCGTCGCGGTGGAATAGAACACGCCGATTGCCGAAAGGGAGTGGCTTCTCATCAGGTGGAACCAACCGACCGCAGGCAAAGCGTAGAGAATGGCGCCAAGGACAAAGGAAGGGGTGGTCAGGCCGGACGGCTTTTGTGACGCCACCTTGATCAGGTAGTCGCCGATCAGCGTCACCAGAATGATAGTGGACAAGATCAGCGCCGTTTTCATCGCGCCTGCCGCAAGTCGGCTGGGTGATCCGAAGCGTCCGTGGCCCTGGCCGGAAACGACCAGACTTTGACGATGGAATCGCCGCAGGTGATTTCATCGCCGATGGCAATGTCGCTTGCGGCAAAACAGCCCGGGCCGTGAACCAGGCTGGGTGCGATGTCATGTGGGATGAGGGGCATCGTTGGCCTCTTGCAGAAATTCAGTCTTGGATCATGCGGCATGGCGAAAGCGGCGCTTGAACATAACGCGCGCCGTAAGGGCAAGGCTGTGGCCTTCGGGGATACCCGTCAAGTCTGTTGTGTCCGCTGCGCGCTGGTCGGATGGGCAGACGCGTCCTGTCGCAAGGACATCAAATCGCGTGGGCAAAGGCCGCGGCGTATTGGGACAGGGTCAGGCCGTACCGGCGCTGAAATGCGCGGCGCATGCGCTGGACATCACCGAACCCGCTGTGCCGCGCCACCAGCTTCAGCGGCACCGCGTCCTCCAGCAGGCCGCGCGCATGATCGACGCGCACCCGCTCCACGAACTGGGCGGGGGGTAACGACAGGTGCCGCCGGAACGCGCGCGACAGGGTGCGCGGGTTCATCCCCGCCTCGCGCGCCAGATCGTCGATGGTCCAGGGCCTGCGGGGATCGGCTGTCACGACCTCGATCAGGCGGCCAAGACCGCCCTCGGCGGTGAACTGACCTGCCAGATGCATGGCATACTGGCTTTGCCCGCCCGTGCGCCGTAACTGCACGACCAACTCTCGCGCGACCGTCAGGGCGGCCGTGCTGCCGCAGTCGCCGCGAATGATCGCAAGGGCCAGGTCGATGCCGGTCGTCACCCCGGCCGAGGTAAAGAGGCGGTCTGACGCGACATAGATGCGATCCAGATCCCAGCTGACGGCCGCAAACCGGGCAGCATCGCGCGCGCGTGACCAGTGGGTCGTGGCGATATGCCCGTCAAGCACGCCGGCCGCCGCGAGGATCAGCGCGCCAGAGCAGACCGACATCAGCCGACTGTCACCGCCCTGCGCCGCGCGGGCCTGCACGACGCGGCGCAGGGTCGGGTCCAGCATCATCGCGTCCACGCCCGCACCGCCCGGGATCAACAGGTCGCTGCTGTCATCCGCCGACAGGCAACCGTCAGGCATCAGGGTTAGTCCGCAAGACGCCCGGACCGGGGCACCGTCCACCGTCACATAGCGCAGAACATAAGCGCGCCGGTCGCCCCAACGCGCGTGATCGAAGGCCTGCGACGGTCCGCTGACATCGATGGCATTGACGCCGTCGTACAGCAGGACGTCGATGGTGCGCGGTCGCAGGACGGTGTCCATATCTGACGCCTGATTGACATTCGGGACATCAAGTCTGGCTGCTAGACCCTGATCTGTCAATCTCAACCGAAGGCAGATCCCATGACCACAACACCAGACCGCAGCGGCGGCACCTTTGCGGCCCTGCTGGCGGCGAACACGATTCTGAGCGCCGCCATGCCGATGCTGATCCTGCTGGGCGGTCTGGCGGGACTGATGCTGGCCCCGTCGCCCGCACTGGCCACGGTGCCGCCGTCGGTGCAGGCGCTGGCGGGGCTGATCGCGACCGGACCGCTGTCCGTGCTGATGGGACGGCGCGGGCGGCGCACCGGTTTCATGCTGGGCGGGGGACTGGCCATCGCCGGTGGTCTTGCGGGCACGGTCGCGCTGTTTGCCGGCAGCTTCATTCTGTTGTGTGCGGCCCATGCGCTGCTGGGTGCGGCACTGGCCAGCTACCTTTATTTCCGCTTTGCCGCGGCAGAGGCGGTGCCAGACCGCTGGCAGCCGATGGCCATTTCCCTCGTGCTGACGTCTGGCCTCGTGGCCGCTGTCGTGGGGCCGCAGATCTTCATCGCCGCCAAGGATGCCTTTGCACCCGTGCCGCTGGCCGGTGCCTATGCGGCCGTCGCGGTCGTCACGCTGCTGGGTCTGGTGCCGCTGGCCTTCGTCCGCATGCCGCCGCCCGCGCCGCGCGGCGACCGTCCGGGCGCCGGCATCGTGCAGATTCTTGCGATCCTCGGGCGCGGACCGGTCCTGACGGCGGTCATCGTGGGGGCCGTGTCCCAAGGTGTCATGGTGCTTTTGATGGCACCGACACCGCTGGCGATGACCGGCCTTGGTCATACGGCGGCGCTGGCAGGGGATGTCGTGCGCTGGCACGTGGTTGCCATGTTCGCACCCAGTTTCGCGACCGGCTTCGTCATCACGCGGTGCGGCACACGCCCCGTCATGGCTGCGGGACTGGTCCTGCTGATCGCAGCGGCCCTGACCGCCGCCAGTGGCGCCAGCCCGCATCATTTCCACGTCGCCCTGATCCTTCTGGGGATCGGATGGAACTTTGGCTACATCGGTGCGACGACCCTGTTGGCCAGTGCCGTGTCCGCGGAGGAACGGCCCGTCGTGCAGGGCGTCAACGACACCTTGATCGCGCTTGCCGCGACGGTCTGCGTGGCAGCGTCCGGTGCGGTCGTCACCACCTGGGGCTGGACGGCGCTGGCGATCGCGGCGCTGCCGGTCCTTGCGGTGGCCTTGGTCTGGATCGTGCTGTCCCGCGCCATGTCCGCATCCGTGGCGGGTGGTCAAGCATGAGACCGCGCTGCGGCATCAGCAGGTCCGGTAGCCCATCGCGATCAGATCTCGCCCCGAGATCTGCGTCACGGTCGTGATGCTGTAGCGGGCCTGCGTCATGAACCACTGCTGCAGTTGCGGGCTGTAATACTGCGCCATGATGCGGGACCACTTGTCGAACTGGTCGGCGGGCAGGGGGCGTCCGCTGCGGCTGGGACCGTGAAACCCGAAAGAGGTGCGCGGATCGACGCAGACGTTGCCCGCACCCAGATACATCGTGCAGGAGGAATAGCAGACGCTGCCGCGGATCTCGACCCGCTGGCCTGCGCGCTTCAGCCGCTCGATCAGCTGGGCGCGCTGGCCGACCAGACCACCGCGATCGTTGCCGATGACAAGGGTCTGCTGGGCGGTGGCCGGTGCGGCGACGACGGCGGTGGCAAGGCTGGCGGCAAGGACGAGGTGGCGCAGGGCGGTCTTGGCGAAAGGCATGGCGTATCTCCTGATCAAAGGTGAGATCAGAAGTGGCCGTGCCCCTTAAGTAGCGGCTAAAGCATGGATTTAGGACAGTTTTTCAAGAAATCCGACACACAGGCAAGGCATGGAAAACACGCGTGATCCGCAGGATCCACACGGAAAGCGTGAAGGATTGCACTGATTTTCCGACGACGGTGTTGCAGGATTGAAGGCTGCAACGGCGCCCGGCTGGCAGGATGCGTTAATCAGGGGCGCCGCGATTCGCGCGCAGCGCCCGTTGTTCACTCCGCCGTCCGGGCCCGCCTGCGCCGGCGCCCGTCCGCATCCACACTCCCGCCACCGCCAAGGTTGAAGCTGACCTGCGGCAGCGTCACGACGCTGGACAGATGCGGGAAGGGATCGGTCGCGTGGGGGATCGCGTTGGCGTTGACGAAATGCTCCTGGAACTTCGGGGCAATGGCGGTTTCGACCTTGGTGATCTGGCGGACCGTGACGGCGATGGCGCGCCGGGCCGCGACCGAGCACAGTGCGATCCGCGCGCCGGTGCCGGCGGCGTTTCCGGCAGAGGTCACCTTGTCGAGCGGCGCATCGGGGATCATCCCCAGCACCATCGCGTGTTTCGGGCTGATATGCGCGCCAAAGGCCCCGGCCAGCGTGATCCGGTCCACGTGGTCCACCCCCATCTCGTCCATCAGCAGCCGTGCACCGGCATAAAGCGCGGATTTCGCAAGTTGGATCGCACGGATGTCGCCCTGCGTGACCGAAATCAGCGGCCCGCCCGTCGCGGTGCCGTCGTACAGGACATAGGCATGGGTGCGGCCCGTCTCGACGCAGCGGGGCGTGCCGGTCTGGTCAGCGGACCCGATCAGGCCCTTCGGGTCAACGATCCCGGCCATCCGCATCTCGGCCACCGCTTCGATGATGCCGGACCCGCAGATGCCGGTGATCTGTGGCGTCCCGAAATCGTCATCGGTGGACCACAGGTCGCTGCCGATGATCTTGAAGCGCGGCTCTTTGGTCACCGGGTCGATCTCGACCCGCTCGATCGCACCGGGGGCAGCGCGCTGGCCGGAGCTGATTTGTGCGCCCTCGAACGCGGGGCCAGTGGGCGACGAACACGCCAGAACCCGCGTCTTGTCACCCAGCAGGATTTCCGCATTGGTGCCGACATCGACGATCAGCACGAGGTCTTCGGATTTCCCCGGTTCCTCTGACAGGGCCACGGCAGCGGCATCGGCCCCCACATGGCCCGCGATGCAGGGCAGGATAAAGACCTGTGCGGCCGCGTTCATCGCCGTCAGGTCCATGTCGCGCGCGGCCAGCGCCATCGCGTCGGAAGTCGCCAGCGCAAAGGGCGCCTGACCCAATTCGACCGGGTCGATCCCCAGCAACAGGTGGTGCATCACCGGGTTGCAGACGAAGACGGCCTCGAGGATCTGGTCGGCCTCGATCTTGGCCTCGGTCGCGATCTCGACCGTCAGCGCGTTGATCGCCTCGCGCACGGCGGCGGTCATCTCGACCTCGCCGCCGGGGTTCATCATGGCGTAGCTGACGCGGGACATCAGATCCTCGCCAAAGCGGATCTGCGGGTTCATCACACCGGCAGAGGCCAGCACCGTGCCGTTGCGCAGATCGCACAGGTGCGCCGCGATGGTGGTCGAGCCGAGGTCGATGGCAAGGCCATAGATCCGCCCCTCGTGGAAGCCCGGCCAGATGTCCAGCAGCTGATACTGGTCATCCAGCGACCCGCGGTGCAGGGCGACCGTGACCTCCCAGTTTCCTTTCCGCAGCGCCTTCTGCAGCTTGCGCAACACGGGCAGGGGGGCGTGCAGGTTGTCGATCTGCCATTGCTCTTTCAGCGCCAGCGCCAACCGTTCCAGATCGCCGGAGGGTTCGTGCATGTCCGGCTCTGTCACCGTGACGAAATGCAGCTTCGTCGCCGGGTCCATGATGATGTCGCGGGCGCTGGCGGCCTTGCGCACGACCTGCCGGTGGACCTGGCTTTCGGGCGGCACGTCGACGACGATGTCGCCCTGCACGGTCGCCTGACAGCCCAGACGCCGTCCCTTGGGCAGGCCGCGGATGTCGTCATAGCGCTGCTCGACAGCGTTCCACGGGCTGAGCGCGTCTTCGCGGACCGTAACGCCGTGTTTCGGGAATTCGCCAAACGACGGCGACACCTGACACTTGGAACAGATGCCGCGCCCGCCGCAGACCGAATCCAGATCGACCCCCAACTGCCGTGCGGCGGTCAGGATCGGCGTGCCAACGGCAAAGTGGCCGCGCTTGCCGGAGGGGGTGAAGATCACGAGGGGGTCGGTCATGGGCAGGGGCTTTCGATCAATTCAGCCGCAACCTAGCGATTTTGGCGCGCGGGGAAAGGGCGGTTGCGGCAGGACGCGCGCCGCCCGCGTCACTTGAGGATGTCGGCACCCATGAACCAGACCGCCAGCGGGACGGGGGCTGTCGCCACGCAGACCGTCAGCAGCGTCCAGCCGGGGGCGAACAGGCGGCTGATGCCCGCCAGCATCAGGATGCCGCCACCGCCGCCAAGGGCCACGTTTCCGGGCACATTCAGCAGGACGGCCAGCATCGCATAGCGATAGCGCGTGGCCAGCGGCGCCAGCCAGCGCGGCAGACGGTCCGACAGACTGGCGAGGCGGTTTTCCGGCGGCTCTGTCTTGATGCGATACACCATGTCGCAGGCGCGGATCATGTGCAGGTCGCGGAACATGCCGTGCAGCCAGTCCAGCGACACCCGCCGCCCGATGACATAAGCCAAGAGCAGCCCCAGCACGGTCGCGATCCAGACGAAGGGAGCCATGATCGGCCCCTCCATCACCATCAGGGCAATCGCGATCTCGATCGCGGGGACGAAGGGGATGGCGATGATCGCCGCATAAGCTGCGATGGCGACGATCACGATGGTCGTCATCATGCGAGACCGTGCCGCTTCCTCCAGATCCGCGATATGGCCCTGCAGCCAGTCGAACAGGGCAAGGCCGCCCCAGACCATGCCGCCGATGACGGCCAGCCGCAGGATCAGGCGCGGCAGCGACCGGTGCCACGGCGGCGGCGTGATGGCGTCGGTGGGTTTCATACCGTCTTCTGCGGTGTTCCATGCCATGACGCAAGCGCCGCGGCGGCGGCCCGACCGAACAGGTCGGCAATGATACGCGCACCGGTGCCATGCGCAGGTGCGGCGTTTCGGCCTTTTGCCCACCGCCGTTCCATGCAATAGCGCAGTGCCAAGTGACCACATCAGGAGAAGACCGTGATGGAGATTCGCGAGGCATTGACCTTTGACGACGTCCTGCTCGTTCCCGCAGCAAGCGCCGTCCTGCCCTCGACCGCAGACACCCGCACCCATGTGACGAAATCCATCGCCATGAACATCCCGCTGCTGTCCAGCGCGATGGACACGGTGACCGAAGGCCGCATGGCCATCGCCATGGCACAGGCGGGCGGCATGGGGATTGTGCACAAGAACCTCGACATCGCGGCACAGGCCAAGGAGATCCGGCACGTCAAGCGCTTCATCTCCGGCACGGTCTATAACCCGGTCACCCTGACGCCGGACCAGACGCTGGCCGATGCCCGCGCCCTGATGGAACGCTACCGCGTCACCGGCTTTCCCGTCGTCAACGAAAAGGGTCTGGTCGTCGGCATCGTCACCAACCGCGACATGCGCTTTGCCACGGACGAGAACACGCCGGTCAGCGTGATGATGACCTCCGACAACCTCGCCATGCTGCACGAGCCCGCCGATCTGGACGAGGCGCGCAGCCTGATGCAGGCCCGCCGGATCGAAAAGCTGCTGATCACCGACGGCAAGGGCAAGCTGACCGGCCTGCTGACGCTCAAGGACAGCGAGCAGGCGGTGCTGAACCCGATGGCCTGCAAGGACCATCTGGGCCGCCTGCGGGTTGGTGCCGCGACAGGGGTCGGCGACGCCGGGTTCGAGCGGTCTCAGGCCCTGATCGAGGCGGGCGTCGACATGATCGTGATCGACACGGCCCACGGCCATTCCGAAGGCGTCGCGCGCGCGGTCGAACGGGTCAAGGCCCTGTCGAACGAAGTGCAGGTCGTCGCGGGCAACGTGGCGACCGGAGAGGCGACGAAGGCTTTGATCGGATCGGGTGCCGATGCGGTCAAGGTCGGCATCGGCCCCGGTTCCATCTGCACGACGCGGATGGTCGCCGGTGTCGGCGTGCCGCAGCTGACGGCCGTCATGGACTGCGCGCAGGCCGCGGGCGACGTGCCGGTGATCGCCGACGGCGGCATCAAGTTCTCGGGCGATTTCGCCAAGGCGATTGCGGCGGGGGCATCCTGCGCCATGGTCGGCAGCATGATCGCCGGCACCGACGAATCGCCCGGCGAGGTCATCCTGTATCAGGGCCGGTCGTTCAAATCCTACCGCGGCATGGGCAGCCTCGGCGCCATGGCGCGCGGGTCGGCCGACCGCTATTTCCAGAAGGACGCGGCCAGCGACAAACTGGTGCCGGAAGGGATTGAGGGGCAGGTGCCCTACAAAGGATCCGCCAGTGCCGTCGTGCACCAACTCGTCGGCGGTTTGCGGGCGGCGATGGGCTATACCGGCTGCGCCACCGTGCCGGAGATGCGCAAGAACTGCACCTTCGTGAAGATCACCGGCGCCGGCCTGCGCGAAAGCCATGTCCACGATGTCCAGATCACGCGGGAAAGTCCGAACTATCGGATTGGATAATCATTGATTTTATTGGTTTTTCATTCCTTTTTCTGGTGTTGCTTGCCTTGGAGCGATAGGTGAACGGGACGCGAACATACCAGCCTCGGAAATTGCATCAGTTGCTCGACTGATGCAGATTTGGATAGTGTTCTCCGGAACTGATGCAGCGAGATCAGTTCCGGCGGCCGGTATTCTCAACTTGGCGTCGCGCAGTCGGAAAAGAGCGAGTGATCGCAATATTGGTCGCGACTTGGGATCGCGACGAGGAACTTGAAATCCCTGTTCAACGGCCCCACCCTAAGAAATCGTAGCTCGGCGCTATTAACTCGGCACGCCCCAAATCAACATTCCCGATCCAAGGAAGTGGATGCCCGCAAATTCGATCCGCAGGTTCGGCCAGAGGAGGTTCGCGGCGCGCGCGTAATCATTGAGTTGGGCGAGGTGAGGGCGGGCGGCCTCCAGAGGACTTTGCGGGCCATGGGATTTGAAGTCGATCAATGCCGCTCTCGTTCCATCCGCGCTGCATGCCAAAAGGTCCGTAGTGCCGCGGATTCGTGGACCGTCTGGGAGAATCGCATCAAAGGGCAGTTCGGGATGGAGGGCTGTCAGACCGCACTCGGCCAGCCGGTCGCGGAGTGCGGCGGTCTGTTTTTCAGCGCGGCGAGGGTGCTCTCTTCCAGACCGGTCGCAGGACCAAGGCGGTCAGCGCGCTCAGGGTGTCGGAGCAGCACCCGCATGGCAAGATGGAGCGCGGTGCCGCGTTCGCCCGCGTCGCGGAATGCGTCTTTGGGCAACGGTGTTCCGAGGGAGCAGCTTTTGAGCAACCAGAGCGCGGCCACCCCATGGCTATCCGAAGGGCGTAGAAAGAGCGGTTCGCCTCGTGGTCCAGGATACTCTCGCCGTCCGGGACAGATCCGGGGTTCGGGTGCGGAGGCTGTGATCGGACTTGAAAAGATATTGGGGAAGACTTCTCCGTGAATAGTGATCTGGGCCGGATGGACAGACTTATCGACGGTGATGGCGTCATCGCCGAGCATTAGCCCGCCTTCTTCTACCAGCAGGCTCCAGACTGTGTCCGCATCAGCCTTGCAGAAGTCAGGCCATTCGACGATCAGCAGGTCCCGCGCACGGGTGAGCGCGACGTAGACGAGGCATCGTTCGGTCAACCCGGTGGCCAAAACGGCGAGACCCGCGCGGTTACCGTTGGCGCGCGCTGTCATGAGCGCCGCCAAAGCTTCACGTTGGATCTCGTGCGGTTCAGGGTGGCCCAACGGCGTGTCGTCCTCGACGATCGCCTGCGCCATCTGCGGGAGCGGCTGGCGGCGGCGCCGTGCGGCGTATGTGTCGATCCAGGCCGGCGTGATCGGCTTCACCTGCGGCATCAGCAACAGCTCTTCGAAGGCGCGTCCGACGGGTTCCCAGTCACTTTCACGCGCGACGCTCAGGTTCCATTCGATGCCGTGAGACAAGGCGGTCCGGGTCAGGTTCGAACTGCCAACGATCGCTGTGCCGGTATCGTTGGCGGCGCGAAAGAGCCACGCCTTGGGGTGAAAACTTCCGCCTGCCGTCTCGAACACATGGCAGGCGGCATCCCCTGGCAGATCCGACAGGCGGCGCAGGGCAGCCGGCTCGCTGACGTCGAGGTAGTCACCGACGACGAGCCGGAGCCGCCCTCCACGAGCCAGCAGATCCCTTAGATAGGGCTCCAGCATGACGAGCCCGCTTTCCATCACGAAGGCGACGGCGAGATCGATTGATTGTGAATGATCGATATGATTCACGAACTGACGAAAAAAAGCTGGTCCGTTGCCGGTATGGATGGTGGCCGGTTGTTCGGCTTCTCCTATGGAAAGCGTCAGATGGCCAAACGGTGCTTCAACTTCGATGCGTGTTCCGACAGTCAGATGCGCGCCCAGTGCACCGAGCATGGCCATCTGCTCTGAAAAGTCGAGATCGGTCCAGCTTGCGACATGACGCGGTGCCGCTACGAAATTGGCAGAAGCATGACGTCCCTCGCAAATTTCACAGGGATGAGAGGTTTTGTTCATGTCGCCTAAAAAACTACAATTAGGCCGACGCTATTGTTTGTCCGGACGATTGACCAGGCTGGTTAAACGCAAATTTTCTTTGGCAGAAGGAATTGAAAGGTGGAACCGAAACCCAAGACGCCGGCGCGGGTCTGATAATTTGCAAAATCCGCGCTAGCGGGATTTTTGGAATCGGTCGGTCACTACCCCTGTCGGCCCCGCGATGGCTCTCATGCTTACGATAGTAGCACATCGCGATGTCATCGCGGGTGGGGGATCAGAAACCAACCTGATCGGCGCCTTTCAGTTCCAGTATCTCGCGCGCTTCATCGGGGGTGGCAATTTCGAGTCCCAGTCCTTCGATGATCTGGCGCACTTTCGTGACCTGTGCGGCGTTGCTTTTGGCCAGTTGGCCGGGTCCAAGCCAGAGTGAATCTTCCAGTCCGACCCGCACGTTGCCGCCCATCGCGGCGGCCATCGCGGCGATGGGAAGCTGGTTCTTGCCCGCGCCCAGTACCGACCACCGGTATTGGTCACCGAATAGCCTGTCCGCCGTGCGTTTCATGTGCATGACGTCTTCGGGGTGCGCACCGATGCCGCCCATCAGGCCAAAGACCGTCTGGATGAACAGCGGGGCCTTCACCAACCCGGCGTCGAGGAAATACTTCAAATTGTAAAGATGCGCGGTATCGTAACATTCGAATTCGAACCGGGTGCCAAGCGGGCCAAGCGTGGTCAGGATGTGTTCGATCTGGCCAAAGCTGTTATTGAAGATGATATTCTTGTTACTGATATAATCGCGTTCCCACTGGTGTTTCAGATCGGGAAACCGCTTGAGCATCGGGAACAGGCCAAAGTTCATCGACCCCATGTTGAGCGATGCGACCTCTGGTCGGTGTGCTGCGGCGGGGCGGACGCGTTCTTCGATGGTCATGGTCGGTGCGCCGCCGGTGGTAATGTTGACCACGCAGTCCGAGGCTTGCTTAATGACGCCCAGAAACGGCGCAAACGCTTCTGGCGATTGGTCGGGCCTTCCGTCTTCCGGGTCGCGGGCGTGCAGGTGGACGACCGCCGCCCCGGCCTGTGCCGCCCCGATGGCGGCGTCGGCGATTTCTGACGCGCTGACCGGCAGGTATTCCGACATTGAGGGTGTATGGATCGCGCCGGTGACGGCGCAGGTGATGATGACTTTGCGGGGGTGGGCCATGACGGTATCCTTGGGTTAAATGTGGTCGGCAGACAGGTGGCGGCGCAGCGCGGCAAGGCGCTTGTCGCGACTGTCCTGGCGGGCGCGGATGGCGTCGGGGCTGCGGTCTTGCGGCCACGTCGCGGCGATTTTTTCTGCGATATCGACCGAAAACACCTGCGGTCCGGCGGGTTCTTCGGCCAGTCGCGCATAAAAGCCACCGTAGCGGCTGGCATAATCGACGATACCGCCAGGGGCATTCAGGTCGATGGTTTCTATCGGGCCCATCAGGGCCCAGCGAAGCCCCAGCCCGTCCTTGATGGTGGCGTCCAGTCCTGCGACGCTGACGACACCTTCGTCGAGCAATCGCAGCGCCTCGGCCAGCAACGCGCCTTGCAGCCGGTTCAACACGAAGCCGTCGCGTTCGCGGGCCATGCGGACGGGCACCTGTCCGATGGCGGCATAGATCGCCTCGGCCCGGTCCATGGTTGTCGTCGTGGTCCAGGGGGCTGGGCAAAGTTCGACCACCGGCACAAGGTGCGGCGGGTTCACCGGGTGGCCGACCAGACAACGTCCCCGGTGCGCCAGAGCTTCGGTAAAGCGCGATGCAACGATGGCAGAGGTCGACGAGGCGATGATCGCGTCCGGCGGCGTGGCCGCGTCAAGTTCGGCGAACAGTGCTTGCTTGACCTCGACCTTTTCGGGTCCGTTTTCCTGCACGAAGCCGACGTTTGACACCGCCGCCTTCAGCGTCGGGCAGGTGCGGATACGGGCCAAGGTGCCGTCGCGGTCTTCCAGCAGCCGTTCGTCCACCAGAGTATCGCAAAGCGTGGTCATATCGTCCTTGAAGCGTGCCAGCACGCCAGGGTCAGCATCCCAGACCTGCACCGCATGGCCGGCGCGGGCAAAAAGCACGCTCCATGAGCGGCCAATGAGGCCTGCGCCGATGATGGCAACGGTTTCCGTCATGATGGTCCTTTCAAAGCCAAAGCACCTTGCGGCGCAGATCAATGTCATCGGCCAGCGCGGCAGAGGGTCCTTCGTGGATGATGCTGCCCCGTTCCAGCGCGACGGTGCGGTCAGAGAGGGTCAGCGCAAGGTCAAGATTGTGATCCACGATGATGATGGATACCTCCTGCCGCAAGTTGTCGAAGGTCTCAAAAAGCTGCTCGACAATCGCGGGCGAAAGACCCTCGAAGGGTTCGTCCAGCAGTAACACGCGGGTATCACCGGACAGCGCCCGCGCCACGGCGGCCATCTGCTGTTCGCCACCTGACAGGTAATCGGCGGGGGTGTCGATGCGTTCTTTCAGGCGTGGGAAGTAGGTAAAGATGCGCTCTTCGTCCCAATGTGACCCCGCGCCGGTCTGGCGTTTAATACGTCCAAGTTCGAGGTTGTCCTTGACTGACATGCCCGCGAACAGCCCACGGCCTTGCGGCACATAAGATATCCCAGCCTGCGCCATCGCGGCAGATGGCAGACCGTGCAGCGCGGTGCCGTCGAGCCAGATTTCGCCACTGCTGACAGGGGCGATACCGATCAGGGATTTCAGCAGCGTCGATTTACCCGCGCCATTTCGGCCCAGTAGGGCCACAATCTCACCCTGTCGAAGATCAAAGCTGACATCGTGAATGATGTGGCTTTTGCCATAGCTGACGTTCACCTTGTCCAACGAAAGCAGCACCTTGTCCTGCACGGCCGTGTTGCGCGCCCGGCTTGCCACGACAGAGGTGCCTGACCCGATATAGACCTCTTGCACGCGCGGGTCGTTGCGCGCGGCGTCGACGGTGCCGTCCAGCAGCACCTCTCCTTCGTTCATCACCGTAATATGGTCGGCCAGTTCAAAGACGCGGTCGATGTCGTGTTCGACCAAAAGCACCGGAATATCCGCCGACAGCGATTTGATCAGCAGACCGACCCGTTCGCGCTCGGCCACGGACAGACCGGCCAGCGGTTCGTCCGCCAGCAAAATCCGTGGATTGTTGCCAAGGGCAAGGCCAAGGTCCAACAGGCGTTGGCCGCCGTAAGACAGTGACCCGGCAGCAACGTCTTCCATCCCGGACAGACCGGCGTAGTCCATGATTTGCGCGGTGCGGTCGTTCACCTCAGTCAAATTGCGGGCTCTGATCATCGGGTTCATGCGCTTTGGGTCACCTGCCTGCACCGCAAGACGGATATTTTCCAGCACGGTCAGCGACGGGAACAGGTTGGTAATCTGAAAGCTTCGACCGATCCCGGCTTCCGAGATTTCCTCTGGCGTGCGCCCCGATAGCGGTATTCCGGCAAGGGTCACGGCACCGGCGTCAGGTTTGTAAAGGCCCGACAGCAGGTTGAACGCGGTGGTCTTGCCCGCGCCGTTTGGACCGATCAGCGCATGCAGGGTGCGGTCGCGCACAGATATGTCAACGGCGTCCACCGCTTTAAGACCGCCAAAGTGCTTCGAGATGCCCTGTGCCACAAGCAGTGGACCATCGGAATGATCGGTGGGTTTCAGGAAGGCAGGCAGCGGGTGCACACCGGCCTTGCGTCCGGACATCGCCGCACCGGTCTCGGCGGGGCGGTTGAAGTGGCGTTTGATCTGTCCGGGGATGCCGATCAGCCCGTCGCGCGCGTAAAGCACGAACAGCATGAACACGAGGCCAAACCACAGCAGCCAGTTGTCGGTGTAGATCGACAGGTATTCGCGGAACAGAATGTAGAACAGCGCGCCGACGGCAGGCCCCAGATAGCTGCGCATCCCGCCGATCACGACCATGGCCAGCAGTTCGCCAGAAAACACCACCGACATCGGCTCTGCCGAGGTCATTCGGTTTTTGTAAAGCAGCAGCACCCCCGCCAATGCCGTGATCGTGGCCGACAGCACGAAGGCGGCAAGCTTGTAGCGGTCGACCTTGTAGCCAAGGAAACGCGCCCGCTGTTCGTTCTCTCGGATCGCCAGCAGGACGGTGCCCATCGGCGAATTGTTGAACCGCCATAGTAGCACCAGCATGGCAAACGCGATGACGGCAACCAACCAGTAATAAGGTTCTGACATCTCGAAGTTAAAGCCAAAGAACGCCGGCCGTTCGATACCGCCAAGGCCGTTTTCGCCGCCGGTAACCTCGGTCCAGCGAAAGGCGACAGAGAATCCAAGTGCCGAAAGCGCAAGCGTCATCAGCGAGAAATAAACCCCGCGGCGGCGCAGGATGAGTGCGCCAAACACCGCAGACAGTGCGCCGGTGACAAGCACCGCTACCAGCAGCGGAATGATGAAAGCGCCGCCCATCGCCAAAGAAGTCAGCCCGGCGATGTATGCCCCCAGTCCGAACCATGCGCCGTGTCCAAAGCTGACCAGTCCGGTGCGCCCGGCCAGGATATTCAGGCCCATGCAGGCAAGGCCATAGACCACGACCTCGGTCGCAGAGGTATAGGTTAGGCCAGCGGCCAGGATCACGAAAGGCAACACGACGAGGGCGACGGCTGCAATCAAGAGTGGGTGTATGCGGATCATAGGATTACTCGAACCGTAGGATGCGTTCGCCCAGCAGGCCGCGCGGGCGCAGCAGCAAGACAACGAACATCAGCAAATAAATGGCGGAGGTGGACCACGCCGACAGGCCCACGGCCACCAGCACACCTTTGGTCAGACCGACAAGGATTGCGGCAAGGATGACGCCCCAGAACGATCCCAGCCCTCCGATCACGACCACAACGAAGGCCAGGGTGATGATCTCGGCCCCCATGGCTGGATGGACGGTGTAGATCGGTGATAGCAACACGCCGGCGAGGCCCGCCAAGCCAATGGCGATTCCGGCGACGATCGACAGATAGGGCCGCAGCGAAATGCCAAGCGAGCCGACGATCTCGGGGTTTTGGACACCCGCGCGGACGATCCGGCCGAAGGACGTGCGGTTGAGCAGGACCCAAAGTGCGGCCACCACGGCGACGGCGACGGCAATCAGAAACAGACGGTAGCGTGAATAGATGAAGTCGCCCATGAACACCTGCCCTCGCAGAATGTCGGGCATGTTGTAGTTTTGCGGCGAGGCACCGAAGATCCAACGCAATCCCTGTTCGATCACCATTGCAAGGCCAAAGGTCAGCAGAAGCGAATACAGCGGGTCGATGCGATAGAACCGGGTGAACAGATTGCGCTCTGTCACCATGCCCAGCCCGGCCACCATGACAGGCACTATGATCAGCGCGCCAAAATAGCCGACATAGGGTGTGATCAGGATCGCAAGATAGGCACCGATGGCAAAGAAGGCCCCATGCGCAAGGTTGATGATGCCTCCCAGCGAAAAGATCAGCGACAGCCCCAGCGCGATCAGCAAGTAATATGTCCCGTCCAGTAGACCGTTGAGAACCTGCGCGATGAATAACCCCAGCATGGTGGCGCCTCTCCCTCCCGATATTTTGTAAATGTGCGGCGGGGGGCGTTTCGCCCGCCCGCCAAGCTGTTGGCTAAAATGTGCAAGTGCCGCCGGTGACGCTTTGTGCCAGCGCCTCTAACGGTTCATCTGCGCCGGGCAACGGATCAGAGGTGGTGAAGATGTCGTATTCGTTTTTCACCTCACTCGCAGGAAGTGCGGTGATGTGAGCTGCTGCCGGTTTTGTGGACACGAAGATAAGATCGTGACCATTGAACTGGAGAGTGGATATGACGAGACGGAAGTTTAGCCGCGAGTTCAAGATCGAGGCGGTAAGGCTGGTGACCGAGCGAGGCGTTGCGGTCGCTCAGGCGTGCCGGGACCTGGATCTTGCGGAGAGCGTGCTGCGTCGCTGGATGCGGGAATTGATGGGAGCGCCTGTTGCGGCGTTTCCCGGCAATGGCTTGCAACGCGCAGAATTGGCCGAGATTGCGACCCTGAAGAAAGAGGTCGCCAAGCTCAAGGCGGAGCGTGACATCCTAAAAAAAGGCGGCAGCTTACTTCGCGCGGGAAGCGACATGACGTTCGCTTACGTGGCAAAGCATCGGCACATTTGGCCGGTCAGCTGGATGTGCGCGGTGCTGGGCGTCTCCCGATCCGGCTTTCATGCCTGGCTCAGAAGGCCGATAAGCGAACGCGCGGCTCAGGATGCAAAGCTCGTCCAGTCGATCGACAAGAGCTTCAAGGCCAGCGATCGCACCTATGGCGCCCGCCGGGTCTGGCGTGACGTTCTGGAAGAAGGTCTCGCATGTGGACTGCACCGGATCGAACGCTTGATGCGGCTAAATGCAATGAGAGCGCGGCCCAAACGCCGCGGGAACCCGAAGGATGACGGCGAGCGGTCGGTCATCGCCGACAACATCCTTGACCGCGACTTCACAGCAGACCGGCCGAACCAGAAGTGGCTTGCCGACTTCACCTACATCTGGACCGCAGAGGGCTGGCTCTACGTGGCGGTCGTGCTGGACCTGTTCTCCAGGGTTCGCCATTGTGCTTGAACCAATGGCGCATCAATGGCTCACCGTCGGCTGGTCCATGAAGGCGGAACGGGATGCTTCACTGGTCATGGATGCGCTGATCCCTCTCATGGTTTGCCAGTCATTCCACCGGAATGACCTGCAAACCACTGCCGGGCAGCGGATGGCCGTCTGGCGGCGCGGAAAGGCTGACGCGCTGCTCCATCACTCAGACCAAGGATCGCAATATACCAGTGAGCAGTTTCAGCGCCTGCTGCTGGACAACGGCATCATTTGCCGGGTGAGCCGTGCGGGCAATGTGTGGGACAACTCAGCAATGGAGAGCTTCTTCTCGTCGCTGAAGATCGAACGGACAGCCCGCAAGGTCTACCGCACCCGTGACGCGGCACGCGCCGACGTGTTCGACTACATCGAGCGCTTTTACAATCCGAGGCGACGGCATTCGAAGCTGGGCTATCTCAGCCCTATGGCGTTCGAGGACCGAGCTATGCAAACCTAACCCGGTGTCCACGAAACCGGCAGCAGCTCATACTTGGCCTTCAGCTTGTAGAACGTGGCAGGACCCAAGCCATGCTTCCGGCACAGATCAGCCGTCGGCAAACCAGCCTCCTGCTCTTTGATCATCCCGATTATCTGCGCTTCGGTGAAACAGCTTTTCCTCATCTCGTCTGCTCCTTCAGGTTGGGCAGAAACTACATCAGATCGAGGGAACTTCCGGGCAGCAGGTCAACAATTATCGCTTCGTGGCCGGTCTGCTTCGCGACGGCGTGGTAAACTGGAATGGGTCCGCCGAAGAACTCTGGAATGCGGCGGAAGCGAGCGAGACACGTACCAACTCGCGTGTCGCTCGGGAACTGCGGCCTGCGCTGCCCGCCGAGCTGCCGCTCGACGATCAGCTGAGCCTGGTTCGAGGGTTCTGTCTCTTTCTGAAAGATCGCTAATCAAGGACTTACCCTGCCTTCCTGATGCCGGCGCCTGTCTTGGGCGCTGGTTTTGTTTCGATCACCTTCGCGGCCTCTGATGCGGCAAGGCACCACCGCCGTAGGCTCGCGGCAGCGGTGCGTCGTAAAACGTCTAGGCGGCGTCTGGCCGTGCGACAGCGCCATGGCCCCCGCCGTCGTTCTTTGGTCAGACACGCAACACCCGGGCCCGCCTGCGGAGCCTTTCGGACACAGGTCCGCCGCAGCAGAGTGCCTGTTTTATGCGCTCATCGGTGCAGGACGGCCGCGTCCGGCTGCCAAGGCCACAAACGGCGCCACATTCATCCTTTACGTCAGCCGGCACCCCTAAGTGTGGGACGGGCCGGGATATTCTTTTGCCACGCCCGGGGGTGACTGTGGACAACTCAGGGGGTGAATCAGGCCGCCGTTTCAGGCCAGATGCGTCAACAGAAAATTGCGAAGTTTTCGTGAATAAATCCGTTGACCCTGTAGTCGAAGATACGTCAGATTGTGCAGGTCAAGCAGATGGACACCAGATGTGGTGTCACGCAGCGCCAACCGCTATCGCATTCGTCCCCGATCGGGGCACAAAGAAAGACCACGCCGCAACGCCGGCGCGCAACAGGGGACAGACATGAAGATTGACCGCACGTTTACGCGCAAGGGCGCCGATGCCTACGCCGACATCGCCTTTCGCAGCGCCACATCCGAGATTCGCAATCCGGACGGCACGGTCGTCTTCAAGCTTGAAAACTGCGACATTCCCGCAGACTGGAGCCAGGTCGCATCCGATGTGATCGCCCAGAAATATTTCCGCAAGGCGGGCGTCCCCTCGGCCGTGAAGCGGATCAAGGAAAAGGGCGTGCCATCCTTCCTGTGGCGGTCCGAACCTGCCGAGGGCGCGACCTTTGGCGGCGAAACCAGCGCGCGGCAGGTCTTCGACCGTCTGGCTGGGGCTTGGGCTTATTGGGGCTGGAAGGGCGGATACTTCACCAAGGAATCCGATGCGCAGGCCTATTTCGACGAGATGCGCTACATGCTTGCGACCCAGCGCGCCGCCCCCAACAGCCCGCAGTGGTTCAACACCGGCCTGCACTGGGCCTACGGCATCGACGGCCCGGCGCAGGGCCACTATTACGTCGACTACAAGTCGGGCGAACTGACGAAATCCACCAGTAGCTACGAGCATCCGCAGCCGCACGCATGCTTCATCCAGTCCGTCGCCGACGATCTGGTGAACGACGGCGGCATCATGGACCTGTGGGTCCGCGAGGCGCGCCTGTTCAAATACGGCTCTGGCACGGGCACCAACTTTTCATCGCTCCGCGGAGAGGGCGAGAAGCTGTCGGGCGGCGGCAAGTCGTCGGGCTTGATGGGTTTCCTGAAGATCGGCGATCGTGCCGCAGGGGCCATCAAGTCCGGCGGCACTACCCGGCGCGCGGCCAAGATGGTCATCGTCGACGCCGATCATCCGGATATCGAACAGTTCATCAACTGGAAGGTCATCGAGGAACAGAAGGTCGCCAGCATCGTGGCCGGGTCCAAGATGCACGAACGCTACCTCAACGCGATCTTTGCCGCGATCAAAGCATGGGACGGCACCGCAGAGGATGCCTATGACCCCAAGGCCAACGCGTCGCTGGCCACGGCGATCAAAGAGGCCAAGCGCTCCGCGATCCCTGAGACCTACATCAAGCGCGTGCTGGACTATGCCAAGCAAGGCCACACGGGCATCGAATTTCCGACCTACGACACCGACTGGGACTCCGAGGCCTATTCAAGCGTGTCCGGCCAGAACTCCAACAACTCCATCCGTGTCACGGATGCGTTCCTGAAAGCAGTAGAGGCAGACGGCGACTGGAAACTGATCAACCGCAAGAACGGTGAAGTCGCCAAGATCATCAAAGCCCGCGATCTGTGGGATCAGGTCGGCCACGCCGCCTGGGCCTGCGCCGATCCGGGTATTCAGTATCACGACACGGTCAACGCCTGGCACACCTGCCCCGAAGACGGCGCGATCCGGGGCTCGAACCCGTGTTCCGAATACATGTTCCTCGACGACACGGCCTGCAACCTCGCATCCCTGAACCTGCTGACCTTCTATCAGGACGGCCAGTTCCAGGCAGAGGATTACATCCACGCCTGCCGCCTCTGGACCGTCACGCTGGAAATCAGCGTCATGATGGCACAGTTCCCCTCCAAGGAAATCGCGCAGCGGTCCTATGACTTCCGCACGCTGGGTCTGGGCTATGCCAACATCGGCGGGCTGCTGATGAACATGGGGCTGGGCTACGATTCTGACGCGGGCCGCAGCATGGGTGCCGCCCTGACCGCGATCCTGTCCGGCGTGGCCTATGCCACCAGCGCCGAAATGGCCGGAGAGTTGGGTGCCTTCCCGGGCTATGCCCGCAACGCCGACCACATGCTGCGCGTCATCCGCAACCACCGCACCGCGGCCCGTGGCAAGGCGGACGGCTACCGCGACCTGGATATCAAGCCGGTCCCGCTCGACCATGCCAACTGCCCGGATCAGCGCCTGATCGCCCTCGCGACCGACGCCTGGGACGAGGCGCTGCGCCTTGGCACGGCGCATGGATATCGCAACGCGCAGGTCAGCGTGATCGCCCCCACCGGCACCATCGGTCTGGTCATGGACTGCGACACCACGGGGATCGAGCCTGACTTCGCGCTGGTAAAGTTCAAGAAGCTCGCCGGCGGCGGCTATTTCAAGATCATCAACCAGTCGGTGCCGGCGGCCCTGGAAAAACTGGGCTACGGCTCTGCCCAGATCGAGGAAATCATCGCCTATGCCGTCGGTCACGGCAGCATGGGGCAGGCGCCCGCGATCAACCACACCTCGCTGATCGGTCACGGCTTTGGCCAGACCGAGATCGCCAAGATCGAAGCCTCGCTGAAGGCCGCCTTCGATATCCGCTTCGTCTTCAACCAGTGGACGCTGGGCGAGGATTTCTGCCGCAAGGCGCTGGGTATCCCGGCCGAGAAGCTGGCCGATCCGACCTTCGACCTGCTGCGCCACCTCGGTTACAGCAAGGCTGACATCGACGCCGCCAACGCCCATGTCTGCGGGACGATGACGCTGGAAGGCGCGCCGCACCTGTCGCCCGACCACTACAGGGTCTTCGACTGCGCCAACCCCTGCGGCAAGATCGGCAAGCGCTATCTGTCCGTGAACAGCCACATCACGATGATGGCGGCGGCGCAGTCCTTCATCTCGGGCGCGATTTCCAAGACGATCAACATGCCCAACGACGCCACGATCGAGGATTGCCAGCAGGCCTATGCCCTGTCGTGGTCGCTGGGGATCAAGGCTAACGCGCTGTACCGCGACGGGTCCAAGCTGTCGCAGCCGCTGGCCTCCGCACTGGTCGAGGATGACGACGACGCGGCAGAGATCCTGTCCACTGGATCGAACCACGAAAAGGCCGCCGTGCTGGCCGAAAAGATCGTGGAGCGCATCATCATCAAGGAGATCGCCAAGTCCCAGCGCGACAAGCTGCCGGAACGGCGCAAGGGCTACACCCAGAAGGCCATCGTCGGCGGCCACAAGGTCTATCTTCGGACCGGCGAATATCAGGACGGCAAACTGGGCGAGATCTTCATCGACATGCACAAGGAAGGTGCGGGTTTCCGCGCCATGATGAACAACTTCGCCATCGCGGTCTCTGTCGGCCTGCAATACGGCGTCCCGCTGGAGGAGTTCGTCGACGCCTTCACCTTTACCAAATTCGAACCGGCGGGCGGCGTGCAGGGCAACGACAGCATCAAGAACGCGACCTCGATCCTCGACTACATCTTCCGGGAACTGGCCGTGTCGTATCTGGACCGGACCGATCTGGCCCATGTCAAACCCGAAGGCCATGCCTTCGATGACATTGGCCGCGGGGTCGAGGAGGGGGTGACGAACGTCGCAACCCCGTCAGAGGCGGCGGCGTCCCGCTCGCTCGAGGTGCTCAAGCAGATCAGCTCCACAGGATATTTGCGCAAGCGGATGCCGCAGGACCTGATCGTGCTGCAGGGCGGCATGGGCGCGATGGCCGACACGATGGAGGCGCTCAAGGCGATCGTCCCGCAGGTCGCCGTGGGCCAGACCGGTCAGGCGACGTCCCTGTCCTCGGGCACGATGGCTGCATCGGGCAGCCTGACCGCCCGCGACCGGGCCAAGATGCAGGGCTATGAAGGCGACCCGTGCGGCGAATGCCAGAACTACACGCTGGTCCGCAACGGCACCTGCATGAAGTGCAACACCTGCGGCGGGACCAGCGGCTGCAGCTAAAGCGGCGCAAACTACTGGTGCGGCTGGCATCGTTCTTCATCTGGACGGGCAAAGTCGGCCAAATTTGGTCCGTTAGGAGCTACGGTGGTCGAAAATGCGATATCCGAGGCGCGTCACGCGTCTCGGATAAAATGCAACCACTTCCGATACGTCGATCTTCGGATGTTGTCCGGATCACGACGTCGGGGGCGATGCGGCTGGCCACGCTCCTTCCATCGAGATCGAAGGTCTGGACGGAAAGCACGTTCAGGCTGGCGCGGACAGGGTCGCGCATCACATCGGCTATGTAGGTGCAGGTGTCCGGCTTATCGGTCTTGCCCCTTCCCAACAGGTCGATGGCGATGACACGGCGGTCGGGAGACATTGCGGTCAGCGTGTCGGACCAGTCTGCGTTGGTGCCGTTGGGGCTGTGCCGGAGAACGAGCGGAACGCCTCCCTGGCCGATCCTCCGGTAGCGGGGCCGGACACCGTTGGCCGTGATGGAGGGTTCGTCAGTTGCAGAGATCGCAGCGCTTTCTTTCGGACTTGATTTGCATGATTTCGAAGAGCAATTGCTGCAAATTTAAGAGGGAGACTGATCAACCCCCGGCGTGGCCGCGTGCCAACGGGCCTGTCATGCGCATCCTTCTGCGACATCAACGATGCAGCCTGTGAAAAAATGAACACCCTTTCATGCGGCCATCAGTATTATGTTACCGCGCCGCCGGTCAGGGCGTATTCCGTTGAAAAACTCTTGTTGATTTGGGGCCTGGTCGCTGATTCACTTTCGGTAGTGAGGCGGAGGATCTGCGATGCTGGGACCAAGGCAAGAGGCGCAAGGCGCATTGTTTTACGAGTTCTCGATAGAAGGTCATGTCCCGCAAGATCACCTGCTGCGATCCATTGATCGCTTCGTGGATCTGTCCGGCATCCGTCAGTATCTGGCTCCGTTCTACAGCAATACCGGCCGCCCCTCCATCGACCCCGAGTTGCTGATCCGCATGCTGCTGGTTGGGTATTGCCTGGGCATCCGGTCAGAGCGGCGGCTCTGCGAAGAGGTGCATCTGAACCTCGCCTATCGATGGTTCTGCCGCCTTGATCTGGCTGATCGTGTGCCAGACCACTCCAGCTTTTCGAAGAACCGCCATGGCCGGTTCCGGGACAGCGACCTGTTGCGCCACGTGTTCGAGACGGTCGTGGCGCGGTGCATCGCTGAAGGTCTGGTCAGCGGCCAGCGCTTCGCCGCAGACGCAAGCCTGATCGAGGCTGACGCCAACAAGCAGAACGCGACGGCGAAGGAAGACTGGCATCCTGAAGCCATAAATCCAGCCGATGCGCCGCGGGCCGTCAGAGAGTATCTCCAAGTTCTGGATGACGCCGCCTTTGGCGCAGCCACAACAGTTGAGCCCAAGTTCACGTCTCATTCAGACCCGTCCAGTCAGTGGACTGCAGCTCGCAAGGGCCCTGCGTTCTTTGCTTATTCGACGAACTACCTGATCGATACGGACCACGCCGTGATCGTTGACGTGGAAGCGACCCGGTCGATCCGGCAGGCTGAGGTCGGGTCTGTTCGCACCATGCTGGATCGTGTGAGAGACACGTTCAACCTGCATCCCGAGCGCATCATTGCGGACACGGCCTATGGCTCCGGACCGATGCTCGGCTGGCTGGTGGACCGCAAGATCGCACCGCATATTCCAGTGATTGACAAGGCGAGCCGCACAGACGGCACTCGGTCTCGCGCCGACTTTGATTGGGACGCCGAGAACAACCAATACATCTGCCCGGAAGGCGAAACCCTCAAACAATTCCGTCGCAATTACTCCGACCCGAAACGTGGCCCAACCGGCAAGGGCGTCGCCAAGTATCAGGCCCTGAAGCTGACCTGCCAATCCTGCCCTTCGAAGCCGAAATGCTGCCCGAATGCCGACGCCCGCAAGATCACCCGCGAAGAGCATGAAGATGCCCGTCAGGTTGCCCGCGACATCGCCAAGACGGAGCAATACGCCGTCTCAATGCGGCTCCGAAAGAAGGTCGAGATGCTCTTCGCCCACCTCAAACGCATTCTGGGGCTGGGGCGGCTCCGATTACGCGGTCCGAACGGCGCAAATGACGAATTCTTGCTCGCCGCCACCGCTCAGAATCTCCGGAAATTAGCCAAGATCCTTCCTGCACCGCAGCATGTGCGCCCGGCCTGATAAGAAAGGCGCTTGCACCCTCATCGGCACCTGACTTTCTGCACGAGCGAACCGTTGTTTTTCAACAGAATCGGCGGAAAGCGGACCTTCGCTGCGGTTGCGCCAACGGTCGCTTTCGGAAGCGTTCCAAAAACTGTGGTTTTGGGCATGACCATGAGCATCCCCTAAAGCCAAATGACGACAAAATTTGACCTCGATTGGCAAGTATCTTTGTGCGGGAGATGTCCGAATGACCTGGTGGCTCGCCCTTCTTTTGGGGAGATCTTTATGAAGACGCCGTATAATACGGATGAGCAAGCACTCAAGGCCTCTAATCGACTGGTGATTTTCATGGTTGGTTTCAGCATTCTCATGGTGAGTGTAATGATCCTTCCCTCGTTGTTCATTCGCCAAACCGAAATTGTAACCATCACGCGTGTCGATGCAGCGCGAGAATGCAGGAGCCGGCGGTCCCTTAAAATATGGCCCAAGTACAGATCGACAGTACCCAAACAATCAATTGGATACTGCGGCCTCATCATGTCGGGCCATGGCAGCTTTAAACTGCCAGAGACAACATGGCTTAACCTCTGGGGTACATCTCGCGAGGACCTTCACGACAAATTGGTTGTTGGGTGCACTTATAAAGTAGTCGTAACGGGACCCGGCTTGGAACTGCGGAAAGGCCAGCCTATGTCGAATAGCAATCGAATGCTGGAAAGTGCGATACCGTCGGGTGAGTGCGTATCTTCTGTTGGGAATATATGACTCTTCCGAAGCGTCGCCTTGTCCACACATTGGATCTGAGCGCCACTCCAAAAACCCTCGTTTATGGCACATGCGCAAACCACCTCAGATGACGCTACCAAAAGCCCCGTTCCAAACCTGTGCGGTTGTTGAACGTGTCTGGCGATGTAGCGGTAACAGTCATGCGCTGCACAGCAAAGATCTGGCAAAAAATGGGCTCTGTCCGGCCGTGCGCTGCGCCATGGCTGACAGACTCCTTTCGACGGTTGTGCGGCTGATGCAGCCCACGAGTGCAACAACCTTGAGCGCAGCGCGTGCAATGCGGGCTCAGTCGCTGGCCCGCAGGGGCGGGTCCTTGACACTTTGACCGCGTCAATTCCAGATGCCGCTTAAATCCATCAGAATCGGAATAAATGAATGCGCACTGAATTCGATACCGAGCTGGAAGACCGGCTTGTTCGCTATGCCGTGATCGACAGCCAGAGCGACGGACACAGTCCGACGGTGCCCAGCACGCAGATCCAGTTGAATATGTCGCGTCTGCTGATGAAAGAGCTGACGGCCATGGGTGCGCAGGATGTGACCCTGAGCCAGGACAGCGTCGTGCTGGCCACACTCCCTGCGACGAAAGGGGTCAACGCTCCGGTGATGGGCTGGCTCGCGCATGTCGACACGGCCCCCCAGTTCAACGCCAGCGGTGTGAAGCCCGTGGTGCATCGCGGCTACAACGGCGGCGACATCAGCTTTGCCGATGCGCCCGATCTGCGCCTCTCGCCAGAGGAATATCCATTCCTTGCGGAAAAGGTCGGCGAGGACATCATCACCGCGAGCGGCACCACCTTGCTGGGAGCCGACGACAAGGCCGGTGTCGCCGTGGTCATGACCGCCGCACGGCACCTGCTGGACAACCCCGATATCGCGCACGGAACCATCCGGTTGGCCTTTGTCCCCGACGAGGAAATCGGACGCGGTGTGACGCCGCACCTGCCGGCCGATTTGGCAGCGGACTTTGCCTATACGTTCGACGGGTCCACGCCGGGTGAGGTGCAGTACGAAAGCTTTTCCGCCGACGCTGGCGTGGTGCGGATCACAGGCGTATCGATCCATCCCGGATGGGCCAAGGACCAGCTGGTCAACGCGCTTCATCTGGCTGCCAAGGTGCTGACGACGCTACCCCACGTCACCATGACGCCTGAGACGACCGAAGGCCGGGAGGGGTTCATCCACGCCGTGTCGATGACCGGCAGTGCCGCAGAGGTCGAGATGCATTTCATCCTGCGGGACTTCGAAATGGAAGGGCTGGAGGCCAAGGGCGCGTTGCTGCGTCAGGTCTGCGACACCGTCGCGGCCACAGAGCCGCGTGCGGAAATCACCTGCGACATCACCCACCAATACCGCAACATGCGCTATTGGCTGGAAAAGGATATGACACCTGTGGAACTGGCGATTGCCGCTGTGCGTCAGACAGGGATGGAGCCGGTGAGCGGCGCAATCCGAGGCGGTACCGACGGGTCACGCCTGACCGAGTTCGGCACGCCGTGTCCCAACATTTTCTGCGGCATGCAAAACGTGCATGGACCGCTGGAATGGGTGTCGGTGCAGGACATGGCAAAGGCGACGCGGGTCGCGTTGAACCTTGCCGCCAGTGTGGCAAGCCTTGACCTGCCGCAGTGATCGCCAGCGTCATTTGCATAAGTGGCCAAATCAATTTTGGCGTCATCAGACCTGTCTTGGAGGTGACGGTCGCCACTTAGGCTGAATTGCAGAGATTTGCGGCAACTCGCACCGGAGTCCGGTATCGGGACAAACCTGGCGTGGCCGTCCAGACTTGGGCTCTCAAGCCTTATCGCCAGCATGTGTCAGGGAAAGTTACGTCGTGGTGCATCACGCTTCAGGACCTCTTGCGACACGATCTGAGCGGTGCAAGCCAGAGGGCCCGCATCGCAAGTCACGCCAGCGGCAAGCGGCACAGGCAACCGGGTGCGTTCGCGGCCAGCGGGGCGCCGGTGGCCCGCGCCAAGTGCCAAGCCAGGACCTGATTGCTGCTCAGGACGAGGAGGCCCAGTTCCGCTTCCAGCGGGGCGATGATGTCGAGGGTGCGCAGGTTGGTGCAGGATAGAAAGATCGCCTCGGCCCCGGGTGCCACGGCTCTTGCCGCCTTCATGATCGACGCCGGGTCGATCCGGGCGACACGTGCCTCGACCTGTTCTCCAAAGGATACTGCGTCGGTCACTGTGACCCCCTTCGCCCCAAAGGCATCGCGCACGGGTGCGGCCACCGACGCCACATAGGGCGTCACAAGGCCGATGCGCGTCAGGCCAAACGCCCGCAGGGCGGCCAGCGCTGCCGTCAGCGGGTCGGTGACCACGGGGGCGGCCACGCCCTGTCGCACCAGCGCTGCGACAGAGTCCGCCCCGATCAAGGTGGTGCCGGAGGTGCAGCCGTATCCCACCGCATCGAAGGCTGCTGCGCGGGGCAGCAGACGGGCCGCTGCCGGCAGGTCCGCCTTCATCGCGGCAATCGTGTCCGTCGTCAGCGTATCGCCCGACGGGATGCGACTGATGTGGATCGCCGTGGCGGGGTCGGTGAACAGGCGGCGCATGTCCTGTTCCAGCGTCTCGTCTGCCTGCAAGACGATCAGGCCCAACGTGGCGGTCGTACCGATGGGGCCGGTCAGGTCATAGGGGATGCGCCTCATGCCCCGATCACCGGCAGATCGGCGGGCGCGCGGCGCGACAGAAGTTCGGGGCCGTCGTCGCGCAGCACGATATTTTCCTCATGCACCATGATGCGGCCCGGTGCGATCTCGACTCCCGGTTCCAGCGTCAGCACCATGCCGGTGCGCAGCGTGGTCATGTCCAGCGGCGTCAGCGACGGCCACTCTGTCAAGGTCAACCCCAGCCCATGCCCCAACCGCCCGCGTCCCGTAACGGCTCCGGCGCGGGTGATCGCGTCGGCGATGATCCGGTGCGCATCGCAGGCCATCATACCGGGACGCAGCGCCGACAGGGCGGCGTCCGTCGCCGCATGCAAGACATCGTGGGCGCGGCGCACGGCGTCCGTTGGCGGGCCGATGGCATAGTTGCGGTCGAAGTCGCAGAAATACCCGTCGCGTACCGCCCCCGTGTCCAGCATCAGCACATCGCCCTGCGCCAGCGGTCTGTCGTCGGCAGGCGAGATCACGTCGCCATATCCGCCCGGGCCTGCACCGCCCGCGACATAACTGACCCAATCGGCCCCCGCCGTCAGCAATGCGATCTGGAAATCACAGAACACCTGGGACAGCGGCGTGCCGATCTGTGCGAACTCCGGCACCCGGTCATAGGCGGCGGCCAGGGCACAGGTTTGACCTATCTTCTCGATCTCAAGCTCCGACTTGATCTCTCTCACGCGGCAGACGGCGGCGGTGCCATCGACGAAGACGCGGGGTGCGACGCGGTCCTGTAGTCGCAAAAAGTCGGCCAGCGGCATGCGCAGATGCGTCTCCACCCCCATTGGCACGCCGATCCGGCCGCGCGACGGCACGAGGTCTTCCAGCGTATCTGCCAGCAGGCTGACGCCGTCGTCCAGCGGATCGGGGGCCTGCCATGTGCGGATATCGCGGGTCCAGCAGCGGCCCATCAGGTCCGCGCCGATCGTGGGGATCACCGCAACCGGATCACCGGAGGCGGGGACGATCACGAACCACGGGCGCGCCGGGCTTTCCCAGAACCGTGTGAGAAAGCCGGTCGTGTAAAAGACATCGGCCGGCGTGGTCAGAAGCAGCGCGTCCAGACTGCTTGTCGCCATTTCCGCCTGCAAGGCGCCTGTGCGGCGGCGGAACTCCGCCGCCGGAAAGATCATGGACCGGTCAGGCATCCTCGGGCCCTTCGCTGAGGATACACAGCACGTGACTGTCAGCATCGGTATCAGCCAGACCGGCCAGTAGTGCGGCCACGCCTGCCGCACCCGACGGCGTCGATGGCCAGCCGGCATTTGCGACCGCGTCAGCCCCGGCCTGACCCTCGACCTCGGTCAGCGTGACAAAGCTGTCGGCGTCGCGCGCCAGATCGGCCAGTGCCAGCATGGACGGCACCTTGCAATCCAGCCGCCCCATCGCAGACACTGGGCCGGTCGTCTCCACCACATGCCCCGCCCGCATGCTTGCGATCAAGGCCGGTGCCGCGTCCGGTTCGACGACGATCATCTGCGGCGCGTCGCCCCAGGCCAGACGCAGTTCAGCGGCCACGGCAGCGGCCAATCCGCCGACCCCGGCCTGCAGCAGGACATGGGTGGGGCGGTCGGGCATCTGCTCGGCGATCTCCGCTCCGATCTGACGGTAGCCTTCCATGACCCGGAACGGCAGGTCGACATAGCCGGGCCATGATCCGTCCGACAGCAGCGTCCAGCCCTGTGCTGTCGCCGCGTCACCGGCAGCGACCATGCTCGCCTCGTAATCGGCGCCGGCCCGTACCACCTGCGCGCCCATGTCCCGCAGGCGTCTGGTGAAGCCTGCGGGCACCGTGTCGGCCAGGTAAATGACTGCGGTCGCCCCGAACAGCCGCGCGCCCGCCGCAACCGACAGGCCGTGATTACCCGCGCTCGCGGTGACATAGGTCCGC
Organism: Loktanella sp. M215; assembly: GCF_021735925.1. NCBI lineage: Bacteria > Pseudomonadati > Pseudomonadota > Alphaproteobacteria > Rhodobacterales > Roseobacteraceae > Loktanella > Loktanella sp. M215. The sequence continues at coordinate 3,600,454 of NZ_WMEA01000001.1, read as the reverse complement.
CCTGACAGGGCCGTCGGCCAATCACCCCCGGCCTGCGCCGCCTCGCGCGCAATCGCATAGGCGGCCCCCAGTGCCTTGAAACTGCCAAGCCCCATGCGCCCGCGTTCGTCCTTGATCGTCACCCGCGCGACCCCCGCCCGTGCGGCAAGGGTCGGTGCGTCATGCAGCGGCGTGCGCTGATGACGGGGGCAGTGGACCAGCAGCGCGGCCACCGCACCGGCGTCGGCACCGGGCGTCGGCTGCAGATCGCGCAGGCCCGTCCCGCGATGGGGGTTGTCAAATCGTGCGTGCATCGGGCGGCCCTCTTCATCAGACATCATGATCATCGCGAAGGGTAGGGGAGGTTTGGCGGCAATGCATGCAGCAAGTGACCGACGGGTTTCTTAAAGATTTCGAATTTTGCAGAAACTACTATTTTGAGCGGTTTGCTCGACGAGGGCGGTCCGCGTCACATCTTGACCGTTCCGCATGCACCCCAAACGCGCAGATCTGCTGGACAGGATCGACGCCGCCGGTGGCAAGCAGGGGATGCCTGCGCGGGAGTATTTCCCCCGAAGAGGAGCCGTTCCGAATGGTTTTGTCGAAGATCCCTTTGGCGTTGTCTTCGCGTTCTACAGCCATAGCTATGAGTTAAGCTATTCGAAGGGGGCCACGCCCGTTGGGTCACCGATCCCCATCGCCCAGAAGACGCGTCCATGAAAGCCGCCATTATCCGACACTACGACACGTCTATCGAAATCGCTGACATCGACCCGCCCGCGCTGAAGGCTGATCCCGCCCTGATCGCCGTCCACGCGGCCAGCGTGGATCCCATCGACGATATCCTGCAATCGGGGCGATGAAGGACAGCATGCCTCTCTCGTTCCCGCATGTGATAGGCCATGATGTCTCGGGTCAGGTCACGCATGTTGGCAGCATCGTAACCGGTTTCAGCGTGGGCGACGCGGTCTTTGCGCGTGCCAATCAGCAGGACGCCGGGGCCATCGCGCAGGTCGCGCGTCTGAAGGCGGACGAGGTGGCGCGCAAACCCGCAAACATCAGCCACATGGACGCCGCCTCCGGTCCGCTGACGGGCCTGATGGCGTGACAGGCCCTGATCTCGAAGGCCGGATTGACGGCGGGCGACAAGGTCCTGATCCACGCCGGATCGGGAGGAGTCGGCACGCTGGTAATCCAGATCGCCAATCACGTCGGTGCCCACGTCGCCACGACGTGCAGCCCGCGCAACGCAGATCTGGTCCGCGACCTTGGCGCGGATGTCGTGATCGACGACCACACCCAGGCTTTTGAGGAGGAGCTGTCGGACTACGACATCGTCTTCGACATGCTGGGCGGCGACACGCTGAACCGGTCGTTCAAGGTGCTCAAAAAGGGCGGGACACTTGTCTCGATCAAGGGTCAGGACACAGACGATTTGGCCGCACGGCACGGCGCCCGGTTCGAATGGTTCTTCATGGAACCGAACGGTGCGCTGTTGGCCGATCTGGCAAAGCTGATGGAGGACGGGATCGTGCGCGTGGTCATCGATCGCGTCTCTCCCATGAGCGAGACGACCGGAGCTTATGCCGCCCTCAACGACGGCCACGCCGTGGGCAAGATCGCGGCGGCCAGCGACCCCGGGTAGGGCAGGCGATCACATGCAGTTTGCGCTGCACCGGGTCGGGGGCCCGGACGTCGTCCGCGGCCCCCCTTCTGGGTCAAGCGGATTGCATGTTCAGCGCGTGCCCGTCGTGCGTGCCGGTCGTGGCGGCCTCGGCCAGCACGGCGGCCACGTCGGCGCGGCTGGCCTGCGCGGATGGATCGACCTGATCGCCAAGGATGACATCCTGACTGCGACCATCGTCCGTCAACGATACGGGGCGGAGGATGGCATAATTCAGACCGGACGCCTTGAGGTGTGCGTCAGCGTCATGCTTGGCCTTCAGATAATGCGCCAGATCGCCCGAGGGGTCGGATTGATCCGCACCGATGGAGCTGAGCATCACGAAGCGGTCGACGCCGGCCTCTTTCGCCAGATCGATCAGCCGCATTGCGCCGTTGCGATCCACCTTGTCGGTCATCTCTGGCCCGGTCGATCCACCGGAGCCGGCGGCAAAGATCACGACGTCAGTACCATCGCAAACACCCGGTGGCAGGTCTGTCAGATCGCCGTGCCGCAGGTGGGTGCCTTCGGGCAAGGTCGATGTGTCAGAGCTTTCGCGGACAAGGGCAGTGACCTTGTGACCTTGATCCAGCAGGTCCTGAGTCAAAAGCTGGCCAGTCTTGCCAGTCGCACCGGCGATGAGGATGTTCATGGGCATGGATATGTCCTTTCGTTGAATTTACGCGGGCGGCGCCATCGGTCCAGCGGACCGCGTGGCCACGATGTAGCCGGGCTGGTCCTGCAAGGCGTCCCAGTAGGCCGCGACCTTTGGATGATCGGTCAACAGGCCCAAGCGCGCCAGCAACGCGATGATGTAGGAAATCTGGATGTCCGCCAGCATCGCGGTGGCGCCGAACAGCAATGGCCCGTCACCAATCGCCTGCGCGATATAGGCAAGGTGGGTGTCGAGTGCGGCTTTCGCATCGTCGGGCACCGGCTTGCCACGGAACGCGGGCATGATCGCCCGCAAGGCGACCTCTGCGAAAGAGGCCTCGACGTAGTCAAAAAGCGCCTCGTGCCGCCAATACTCGGCCGTGCCGCGGGGCGGCGTGTGGGTGTCGTCGCCGAACTTGGCGGCCAGATAGCGCAGGATCGTGGCGGATTCGGCGATCGTCTCGCCGTCGTCGTCGATCACCGGGGACTTGCCCAAGGGGTGAACCTTGGCCAGCGCCTCCGGCGCGCGAAAGGCGTCGGTGCGATCATAGTCGATCCGGTTGCAGGGCTGGCCCAGATCGGCCAGCAGCCACAACACGCGGGTGGCGCGGGAATATTGCAGCGCGTGAAGCGTAATCATGGCAGGAAGATCGCTTTCACGTTGACGAATTCCTTCATGCCAAAGCCGCCGTGTTCGCGCCCGTAGCCTGAATCCTTGACCCCGCCGAACGGCATGTTCGGATCGGCGGCCCCGAAGGAATTGATGCGGATCATGCCGGTGTCGAAATGATCGCGGGCAAGCTTCAGCGCGCGGTCTTCGTCTTTGGAAAAGATGCCGCCGCCCAGACCGTAACGGCTGTCGTTGGCGATCTGCATTGCGTCTGCGTCGTCCTTGGCACGGATGACGGCGGCGACGGGGCCGAAGATTTCGTCGTCATAGGCGGGCATGCCGGGCGCCACGTCCACCAGCACCGTGGCGGGGTAATAGGCCCCGGTGCGATCCGGGGCCGTGCCGCCGCAGAGTGCGCGCGCACCCTTGGCCACGCTGTCGTCGACCTGACCTTTGACGGTGTCGAACTGATCTTCGCTCGACAACGGGCCAAGCTGGCTGTCGTCATCCGTGGGATCGCCCATCCGGATGGCTTTCATCTGGTCGACATAGGCAGTGACGAAGGCGTCATAGACCTTGTCCGCCACGATGAAGCGCTTGGCCGCGACGCAGGTCTCTCCGTTATTATAAAGCCGCCCTATGACCGAGTATTTGACTGCAGTTGCGATGTCGGCATCCTCCAGCACGAGGTAGGCATCGTTCGACCCCAGTTCCAGCACCGTCTTTTTCAGCGCCTTGGCGGCGACGGCCCCGACGTGACGACCGGCCCCGTCGCTGCCGGTCAGCGTCACGCCGCGCACGAGGCGGTGGGCGATCAGCTTGTCGCTGGTGTCGTGGTCGATCAGGATAACCTGAAACAGATCCTCTGGCAGACCCGCCTCGATGCAGAGCTCGCGCAGGCGCAGGCCGGTGCCGGTGCAGATGCTGGCGTGTTTCAGCACGCAGGCATTCCCGGTCATCAGGTTCGCGGCCAGCACGCGGACCGGCTGATACAGTGGAAAATTCCACGGCTGGATCGAATAGATCACGCCGAGTGGCTGATAGCTGACGACACCGCGCGACCCGTTGGGGCCGTGGGTGCGTTCCTCGTCCGCCAGCGCGTCGGGGCCGGTCTTGGCCGTATAGTCGAAGATCGCGGCGCAGATTTCGACCTCGCGTTTGCCGTCCTTCAGCAGTTTGCCGGTCTCCTGCGTCATCAGGGCGGCCAGATCGTCCGCGTTGTCACGCAGCTTTTGCGCGATCTTGGTCAGGTAGGGCGCGCGATCCGCATGGGGCATGGTGCGCCATTTCTCGAATGCGACGTGCGCGGCCTCCAGCTTTGCGGTGGCCTCCTGCTCTGACATCAGCGGGTAGGTCTTGATCGTCTCGCCGGTCGCGGGATTTGTTGTGGTGATCGTGGACATGACGGCTCCTTGCGATATTCGCAAATTCAACCGTCAGACATCTGGATGAGTTCCGACCTCCGCCGCGTCAGGTGAACGTGGGGGCAGGCCCGACGCGACACGCACGACGGCAACAAAGCTGTGTGTTCTTGCGTTCTAACGACATGAATGACCCTTGCTGCGATATCGCTGACATGTCCCATGAAATTGCGATCGGTCACAAAGTAGGTCGGAAAGCGGCGATCAGTCGGTGGCTGGTGGGCGAAGGGTGCCGACGCCCGCATCTGTGAACACTTCAGGGTCGCAGATGCAGGCATTGAGCGATTGAAATAAACCTTTTGGGTTGGACTGCACTGTCGCGTTTGGAAACCGATGCGGCGTTGCAGCGAAAGCAAGACAGGATGTCTGACATAAAGATAAAATCAGAGTTCAAATTCGCGCGGCAAAGATGGGTAATCCATGATCAACGTTCTTTCTGGGGTCTGGGCCCTCCTGCTCGGTATCGTGTTGATCATGCTGGGCAACGGCATGCACTTTACCCTGATCGGCCTGCGGGGCGGAATCGAAGGATTTTCGTCGACCGCGCTGGCCGTCGTGACCTCCGGCTACTTTGTCGGATTTCTGTCCGGGGCTCGCCTGACCCCGCTGATGATCCAACGGGTCGGCCATGTGCGCGTGTTCGCAGCACTGGGCAGCTTCATGTCGGCGGCATTGATTGCGCTTCCACTTCTGACGGAGCCGTGGGCCTGGACCCTGCTGCGGGTCCTCGTCGGGTTTTGCATGTCGGGCATCTATGTTGCCGCCGAAAGCTGGCTGAATGCCGCGGCCACCAATGAGACACGTGGGAAAGTCCTGTCGGCTTACATGATCGCGCAGACCCTCGGCATTATTGGCGCGCAGGGACTGCTGACGCTGGGGGACGCAGGAACGTCCGTGCTGTTCATCTGTGCCTCTATCCTTGTGTCGGTCTCATTCGCGCCCATTCTGCTGTCAGCCGCCGCAGTCCCGGTGGTCGATGTTGCCAAACCTATGCCACTGCGCGACTTGTTCAACGGCTCGCCACTGGGCACCGTTGGCATATTCCTGCTTGGAAGTGTCTATGCGACCCAATCGGGGATGGGGGCGGTTTTCGGCACCAAGATCGGCCTTTCGGCCAGACAGATTTCTTTGTTCATCGCCATGTTGTTTGCCGGCGCATTGGTGATGCAATATCCGATCGGTTGGATGTCGGACCGGATGGACCGGCGCAAACTGATCTTCGGTCTTTCCGTCCTTGGTGCTGCCGCCTGTCTGCTGGGGTGGGTGACGGACGGCGGGATCTGGGCGCTGATGTTCGCTGCATTTTTTGCCGGTGGTGTCACGACGCCCCTCTATGCCCTCCTGTTGGCTTATACGAACGACTCGCTGTCCGCCTCGGACATGCCGGCTGCGTCTGGTGGCCTTGTCTTTACCTTTGGGCTGGGCGCGATCGCGGGTCCGCTCGTGACGGGTTGGGCCATGCAAAATCTGGAACCAGGGGCGTTTTGGCTGGTGATTGGTGTAACGTTTGTCGCCATCGCGCTTTATGCGCTTTATCGCATGACACAACGGGCCATCGCGCCGGTCGATGAAACGGACAGTTATCTGAACGTTCTTCCAACAGCCTCTCCGGTCGCGATCGAGGCGGCGGGCGAATGGGCCATCGAAAATGCCGAGGCAGAGCGTGAAGCAAAAGCGGAGGTCGCATGATTGGATGTTTTACGTTCATGTGAATATGCGCTGCGGGCCGCCTAAATATCCGCTGAGCAGACGGGGACGCGCGAGGGCGAAAGACAATGACCGCTCCGAATTCGAGATCGCATGTCTTGTCACGCGCCGGAACGTCCTTTGCCGATAAATCCGGCCTTTGGTGGACCGGGGGCAGTTCAGCCATTGCCGCTGGCGAAGAGGAACGGGTCGCAAAATGGTCTACCACAGCTGGTTTTGCGCGTTAGCTTGGTTGAAGCGAGCGGTGCTTGAAAGCCAAGGTCATGATACAATGTGGATAGCCGGCGAATGAAACGGATTGGCCTTGATGCAACCGACATTCGCATCCTCTGCGCGGTCCAGCAGCATGGGCAGCTGAGCAAGGCCAAGCTGGCCGAGATCGCCAACATTTCGGCGACGCCCTGCTGGGCCCGGCTGGATCGGCTCAAGGCGGCTGGTCTGATCCGGGGCTATCACGGTGACATCGCGATCGACCGGGTCTGCGACGTGACGCAGGTCATGGTCACCGTATCGCTGACCCATCACCGCAAAGCCGATTTCGACAGGTTCGAAGCCTTTGTCCTGAACCGGGACGAGATCACGGAATGCATCGCCACAGGGGGTGGGATGGATTACGTGCTGAAGGCTGTCAGCTCCAATCTCACGTCGTTTCAGGTGCTGATGCAAGCGATGCTGGATGCTGAACTTGGTGTGGACAGATACATGACCTACATCGCGACTCGCATCGTCAAGGCAAGCCACCCCAACCTTGCCAAACTGGCGTCCAAGGGTGTCAGTTGACCTCAGAAGACTGGTCGGTCTCAACTCTGCCTAAAAAAGAGCCCGGCCAGTCTGAAACGGCCGCTTTTTCAGACCGAATATATGCATCGTTGCGACCTAAATTCCCTCAGGTTTAATCGATCCCGGCCCATCCGACCGGTGACGCATGAGGGGGAACAAAATGCACGCAGACGACTTCGGCTTTGGCACGCAGATCCGGAAATCACCCTATTTCGACGCCACCGTGCGCTGGGGTGCAAAGGGTTTTTCCGTCTACAACCACATGTATATCCCGCGCGATTTCGGCGATCCGGAACAGAACTTCTGGACCCTCGTCAACGATGCGATCCTGTGCGACGTGGCGGTGGAACGTCAGGTCGAAATCACCGGCCCCGATGCGGCACGCTTTGTGCAGATGCTGACGCCCCGCGATCTGTCGAAGATGGCCGTCGGCCAGTGCAAATATGTGCTGATCACCAATGCCGAAGGCTGCATCCTCAACGATCCGATCCTGCTGCGTCTGGCCGAAAACCACTTCTGGATTTCGCTAGCCGACAGCGACATCCTGCTGTGGGCACAGGGCGTGGCCGTGCATGCCGGTCTGGACGTCACGATCGGCGAGCCGGACGTATCACCGCTGCAACTTCAGGGTCCGAAGTCTGGCGAGATCATGCAGGCCCTGTTCGGCGACAACATCCTTGACCTGAAATATTACTGGCACCGCGAACTGGAACTGGACGGCATCCCGCTGCTGGTGTCGCGCACCGGCTGGTCCAGCGAGTTGGGCTACGAAATCTATCTGCGCGACAGTGCCTATGGCGACGCGCTGTGGGAACGGATCATGGCGGCGGGCATGGCCTTTGGGCTGAAGCCGGGCCACACCTCCTCCATCCGCCGGATCGAGGGCGGGATGCTGTCCTATCATGCGGACGCGGACATCAAGACGAACCCTTACGAGCTGGGCCTCGACCGCCTCGTGAACCTTGAGATGGAGGCCGATTTCATCGGCAAGGCCGCGCTGCGCCGTATCCGCGATCAGGGTGTGACCCGCGTTCAGGTCGGTGTGATCATCGACGGTGCGCCGATGAAAGGTCCGAACACCACGTTCTGGCCGCTCACGCAGGACGGCACGCAGATCGGCAAGGTCACATCTGCGGTCTATTCGCCACGGCTGGACCGGAACATCGCCTTGGCCATGGTTGCCGTCGCACATGCGCAGATCGGGATCGAGGTCGAAGTCATGACTCCGTCCGGGCCGGCCCGCGCGACCGTGGTGGAGCGTCCGTTCTACGACCCCAAGAAGAAACTCGCCGCCGCGTAAGCGTCCCGGCCCATCAAGAGACCTGACACATGTCCGACCTTTCGATCCAGTTGCATTGGCAGCGTGCGGAACCCGCGCTGCTGACGGGCAAATACTCCAATGCACATACCGTGCAATTCAACAGCGATTGCGACATCCAGGTCGACGCCGCCCCCGGTTGGGGCGGCGATCCGGCCCATACCAACCCGGAACAGGCGCTGGCCGCGGCGCTGTCCAGTTGCCACATGATGACCTTTCTGGCGCTGGCGGCCAAGGCGGGCTGGCCGGTGGCCAGCTACAGCGATCACGCAGTTGCACATCTGGGCAAGAATGCGCAGGGCCAGATGTCTGTGACCCGCATCGACCTGCACCCGGTCGTGCGGTTCGACACCGGATTTTCGCCGTCGGAGGCCGAGCTGGACAAGATGCAGCACCGCGCGCATCGCTACTGCTTTATCGCGAATACGCTGGCGGACAGCGTCGACATCAACATCCTGCAACCCGTACGATCGGACCTGATGTCATGCTGACGGCCGACATCCTGACGCACGATCTGGACGTGGATGGCATCCTGCGTCTGACCCTGAACGACCCCGCGCGGCGCAACGCGCTGTCCGAGGCGATGCTGGCCGAACTGGCCGGTGCCTTTGCACGGGCTGGTGCCGATCCTGCGGTCCGGGTCATCATCCTTGCCGCGAACGGCCCCGCATTCTGTTCGGGTCACGACCTCAAGGAAATGACCGCAGGCCGCAGCGGTCCGGACGGGGGGCGTGCCTATTTCGCACAGGTCCTGACGCAATGCTCCGCCGTCATGCAGGGCATCGTCACCTGCCCGAAGCCCGTCATCGCCGAGGTCACGGGCGTGGCCACCGCCGCAGGTTGCCAGCTTGTCGCCAGCTGCGACCTTGCCATTGCGGCCGACACGGCAACATTCAGCACCCCCGGCGTGCACATCGGGCTGTTCTGTTCCACCCCAATGGTCGCCCTGTCGCGAAATGTGGCCGCCAAACACGCGATGGAGATGCTGCTGACCGGCGACATGATCCCGGCCGACCGCGCGGCAGAAATGGGACTGATCAACAGGACTGCCGCAATCGACGATCTGCGGGACGCCACGATGGATCTGGCGCGCAAGATCGCGTCGAAATCCAGCATGACACTGGCGACAGGCAAACGCGCCTTCTATGCGCAGCGCGAGATGACCTTGGCCGAGGCCTATGACTACGCCACGCAGGTCATGGTCGACAACATGCTGGCCCGCGACGCCGCCGAAGGCATCGGTGCCTTCATCGCGAAACGTGCCCCCGCCTGGCAGGACGCCTGAAGTGCAAGACATGAACCCCTACAACACCGGTCTGGATCGCAATCCCGCGAACCATCAGCCGCTGACACCGCTGACCTTTCTGGACCGCGCGGCCAGCGTGTTTCCGGACCATACGGCCATCGTGCATGGTGCGCTGCGGCGCAGCTACGCCGAATTCTACCGACGGTCGCGCCAGTTGGCGTCGGCGCTGACACAGGCGGGGATCGAGCGCGGAGATACGGTCTCGGCCATGCTGGCCAACACGCCCGCGATGCTGGAATGCCACTACGGCGTGCCGATGTGCGGGGCTGTGCTGCATTCGATCAACACGCGGCTGGATGCGGCAATCATCGCGTTCCAGCTTGATCATGCTGGCGCGAGGCTGGTGATCGTTGACCGCGAATTCATGCCGCTGATGCAGGACGCGCTGGCGCTGGCAACGGTCAAACCGGTTCTGATCCAATACGACGATCCGGAATTCACGGACCCGACAGCCGTCGTCGCTGCCGCCGACTACGAAACTTTTCTGTCCGCTGGCGACCCTGATTTCGCATGGCTGATGCCGCTGGATGAATGGGACGCGATTGCGATCAACTACACCTCTGGCACGACGGGCGATCCAAAGGGCGTGGTGTCGCATCATCGCGGCGCCTCCCTGCTGGCGCAGGGGAACGCGCTGACGGCGTCCATGCCGAAGCATGCGGTCTACCTGTGGACCCTGCCGATGTTCCATTGCAACGGCTGGTGTTTTCCCTGGACGATGTCCGCCATCATCGGCACCCATGTCTGCCTGCGGCAGGTCAGGGCGGAACCTATTTGGACCGCGCTGGCCGATGAAGGCGTGACCCACCTCTGCGGCGCACCGATCGTCATGTCGCTGATGATCTCGGCCCCCGCGGCGGCCAAACGCGACCTGCGTCACAACGTGCAGTTTTTCACCGCAGCGGCCCCGCCCCCCGAAAAGCTGCTGGCGGACATGAAGACAGCAGGTTTCGATGTCGTCCACCTGTACGGGCTGACCGAAACCTATGGTCCCGCCGTCGTGAATGACTGGCACGACAGCTGGTCCGATCTGCCACTTGCCGAACAGGCGCGGCTGAAATCCCGGCAAGGCGTGCGCTATCTGCCGCTGGAACAGCTCGACGTGCTGGACCCAAAGACGATGCTGCCGGTGCCGCGCGACGGCCAGACCATGGGCGAGGTCATGTTTCGCGGCAACGTGGTGATGAAGGGGTATTTCCGCAATCCGCAAGCCACGCAAGAGGCTTTCGCCGGGGGCTGGTTCCATTCCGGCGACCTCGGCGTGATGCACCGGGACGGCTATATCCAGCTCAAGGATCGGTCCAAGGACATCATCATCTCTGGCGGCGAAAACATATCCTCGATCGAGGTCGAGGAGGTCTTGTATCGTCACCCCGACGTGGCCGTCGTGGCCGTCGTCGCCATGCCGCACGACCGCTGGGGCGAAACGCCCTGTGCCTTCGTCGAACGGACTGCAGACGCCCACGTTGACGCGGACCAGCTGCGGGATTGGTGCCGCACCCACCTGGCGGGATACAAGGTGCCGGGACGGATCGTGTTCATGCCGATCCCGCGCACCACGACAGGAAAGATCCAGAAATTCGTCCTGCGCGAACAAGCGCGTGCGCTGGCGGCAGAGGGTTCGCCGGCAGCGTCTGGCCCCGTCAGCAAGAAAAAGCACCCCGCTTTGTGAATCAGGGCTAAGATCGCAGCGAGGAGATCGCGCAGAACCACGGACGTCATTTTCAAGGGAGGAACGACCAATGAACCTGAGACCAGATCCGACGTTTCACGCGACCCCGAAACTTGCCATGGAAGCCCCGCCCGAAACGCTGGCCTTCACACTGATGCTCAGCCCGGACGGGTCGCAGCCTGACGGGCTTGCGGTGGTCGATGTCGACCCTGCGTCCGACACCTATGGCCAGATCGTCCATCAGGTGATCATGCCTCACACCGGAGACGAGTTTCACCATTTCGGCTGGAACGCCTGTTCGTCGTCCCTGTCGCCGCTGTCCGGTCACGCTTTTCTGGAACGCCGCTACCTGATCATTCCCGGCATCCGGTCGTCGCGCATCTACATCATCGACGTAAAAGAGCCGCTGAAGGCGAAAATCCACAAGATCATCGAACCCGAGGAGGTCTTTTCCAAGACCGGTTATTCGCGCCCCCACACGATCCACTGCGGACCGGAAGGCATCTACGTCTCGACGCTTGGTGGCGGTGGCGTGGATGGCACCGACGGGCCTCCGGGCATCTTCATCATGGATTGCGAAACCTTCGAGATCCTCGGCCGCTACGAGATGGACCGGGGAAAGCAGGACAAGCACTATGACTTCTGGTGGAACCTGCCGCGCGACTACATGATCAGTTCCGAATGGGGCCTGCCGCCGCAATACGAGAACGGCATCGTGGCAGAGGACCTTCTGGCCAACAAATACGGCCATTCGATCCATTTCTGGAACCTGCGCGCGCGCAAGAATGTCCAGACCATCGATCTGGGCGAAAATTACCAGATGGCGCTGGAAATCCGCCCGGCGCACGACCCGTCAAAGGATTACGGCTTCTGCGGCGTCGTGGTGGACACCACGAACTTGCAAGGCGCGATCTTTACATGGTGGCAACAGGACGACGGCACCTTTGCGGCCAAGAAGACCATCACCATCGACCCGCGGCCCGAAAAGGCGGACAATCTGCCGCCGCTGCTCAAAGGGTTCGAGGCCGTGCCGCCGCTGGTCACCGACATCGACCTCAGCCTTGATGATAAATATCTTTACGTGGCCTGCTGGGGCTTGGGCGAGATGCATCAATACGACGTCACCGACCCGATGAACCCCAAACTGACCGGCAAGGTCGAACTGGGCGGCATCGCGCGGGGCACGAAGCATCCCAACGGAAAAACCTTTGCCTACGCCCCGCAGATGGTCGAGATCAGCCGCGACGGCAAGCGGGTCTACTGGACCAACTCGCTTTATTCCACGTGGGACGATCAGTTCTATCCGGACGACGAAGGCGGGCAGATGGTGATGGCCAACGTAGGCGAAAACGGTGGCCTGACGCTGGACAAGGATTTCTTTGTCGACTTCCCGAAAGGATATCGCAGCCACCAGATTCGGCTGGAAGGCGGCGACTGCTCGACCGACAGTTTCTGCTATCCGTCTGTGTAAGGCGTGATGGATGTGACGACGGCAACGGCCCTGTGGTGGGCCGTTGCGGCCTCTGGCGTCTACCACGGGATCAATCCGGGCATGGGATGGCCGCTCGCCGTCTCGGCCGCCCTGATGGACCGGTCGCCACGCAGCCTGTTCAAGGCCGTCGGCGCGCTGGCCGCAGGGCATCTGTTGGCCATGGGGGCGATCCTGTTTCCGTTCACGGCCCTGCTGTTCGTGGCGCAGTGGCAGCGCGAAATCCAGATCACCGCCGCCTGTCTGGTGATCGGGCTTGGCGTCTGGCTGTTCTTCAATCGCCGGCATCCGCGCTTTCTGGCCCGCGTGCCGCCGTCCCGGCTGGCGCTGTGGTCGTTTCTTGCGGCCATGGCGCATGGTGCGGGCCTGATGCTGGTGCCGATCTATCTGGGCATCTGCCAGACTGTCGACACCGATGCGGGTCACGCCGCAGCCCAAACCCTGATGACCAGTAATGCCGGCATCGCGGTGGGCGTGGCGCTGGTCCACACACTGGCGATGACGCTTTCCGGCGGGTTGATCGCCTTTGGGGTCTACCGCTGGTTCGGGCTCCGATTCCTTTCCAGAAGCTGGTTCAATCTGGATCTGGTCTGGGCCCTGAGCCTCGTTTTTGTCGGTCTCATATCGCTTTATATGGCGCTGTGACGCGATGTTTTCCAATGTGGACCTATCGCGCTTTCTGGCCGCCCCAGGTGCGCGTTCAAGGCACCTTACATTCGAAAGCGACGGGACGTTTCCAGCCGAGTGCTGCGCGCCGACAGCGCTGATCGTAGAACCCACCGATCTTTTCAAAGACCGCCATCGGCCACTCGTGTAACCGAACGGGACTACTGTTACGCGCTATAATCCGCGAACGATTGACGCATGAAGGGCATGTCTGAATGTCGTCCCAGAAGCACACTGAGGAGTAGGCGCGCTTTGACGGGCTGAAGGCTTCCGGCAAATATCACGCCTGATTGTTCCAAGGTGCGCCCGCCGGAATCGCCGCCGTAGACCGGGAGAGTGCGTCCTTCACCGCATCGCGATGCGACAACAACAGGAATGCCCGCATCTATCAGACGTTTCGCGCTGTCTGCAAAGCCCTGGGGGGCATTGCCTCTGCCGAAGGCTGCCAGCACGACACCGCTTGCCCCCATGGTCAGACAGAAGTTCAGAAGGGCTGGCGAGGCCCCGAGGCCCAGAAGCAGGATTTCCACCCCGTCGTCCAGCCGATCCGTCGTCAGCACGGACCGCATCAACCGGTGCCGGTAGATATGGACGTCGCCTGCGTCGACTTCGCCCAATTTGCCAAGACCGGCGGACCGGAATGCATCGACGCGCGACGTATGCGTTTTTGCGACATCGCGTGCGGCGTGAATATCACCTTCGAACAGGATGACAGCCCCTTGACCAACCAGTGCGGGGTGTGCCGCGCAGCGGATGGCGTCCGCGATGTTGCGGGGTCCGTCGGTATCCGGCACGCCTGCGTGGCGCTGCGCACCGGTAAAGACCACCGGCTTGGACGAGGTCACGAGCAGATCGGCCAGATAGGCCGATTCTTCCATCGTGTCGGTGCCATGCGTGACGACGACACCGGCGACATCCGGATCGGCCAGCACCGCGTCGATGCGCTGACACAGCCGGTGGATCGTCGCCAGATCAAGGGCGTAGCTGCCCTTGGCCTCGAAATCCTCCACGCGCAGGGTGATGCCGTCGGGCCGTTCATGCAGGCTGTCCAGCAAAGCCTGCCCGGCAATCCCGGCATTGACCGGCCCGCCCTCTGTCGCGGCCCGGGATGCGATGGTGCCGCCGGTGGCGATGATGGTGACGTTTGGCATTTAAGGGCCTTTCGGGTGTCAGCCGGTGCGGCGGCGTGCGCCACGCTGTTCGGCCAGTGCGATGATCTCGGTCCAGCGCCGGACGAGGAAGTTATGCTCGTCCATGGTGCTGTTCCAGACGGCGATGTGATTGGACCGGGTGCGATAGGACCCGCCCGACCGGATTTCGCCGGCTCGGATCGCGGTCCGACCCTGTGGATCGGGCAGATCGCGGGCGGCCGGTTTTCCGTCGTACCAGTAATCCCACTCGTCCGGGTCCAGATGTGCGCGGATGCGATCCGGGACAGAGATGTAATAACCTTGCCGCGCCATGTTGGCACCGGCCCAACCTTCCAGAAACCAGTTCAGCCAGGCATAGGCCATGTCCAGTCGGTCGCCATCCAGATGCCGGGCCAGACACAGGCCGCCGTGCCATGCACGGTAGCCTTCGGCCGGAAACGCCTGCCGGACCTTCAGACCGCGCGCCTTCATCGTGACGACAGAGGGCGACCAGATCGACGAGATCGTCAATTCCCCGGAGGCGAAGCGTTCGACGGGTTCGGGTGCGCGCCGCCAGAACGGCGCCAAATGACCGGACTGCACCAGTTCCGTCGCATGCCGGGCCATCTCGTCGATTTCCTCGACGGTCATGTTGCCCAGATCACGGACAGTCATGCGACCCGCTGCGACCAGCGCCATCGTCAGATCGAACGCCCCGATCGCAGGTTCGTCGACAAGCGCGACGCGGCCGTGCCAGCGCGGCGCCAGCAGTTCGCTCCAACTGGTGACCTCGCGGTCGACATCGACGGTCGAGACCTCCTGATTGATGGCGAAGCTGTCGAAGTTGTGGACTGTCGGCAGCATCGAGATGCGGCCGGTCGGGTTTTCGGACAGGGTGCCGTCGGGCTGCACGTAAAGGCGTGTCGCCGGTGCATCACCGACGCCGCGTCGCCCGGGGACGCCAATGGTGCGGGCCAGCCCCGTCATCTCGTCCCAGGTTTCGATCCGGCTGACGTCGATGGGCTGGATCGCGCGCCAATGCCAGACGATGTCGAGGTTGTGAAAGCACTGGTCGTAGACATCGTAGCTTTCGGGCGACATCGCCGCGGTGCGCTGGGCCGTCACGAAGTCCTGTTCATGAAACTCGATCGGAAAATCCAGATCGGCCTCTGCCTGATCCTTGAGCAGCCGCCACGGCAGGATTTCGGTGCACAGGATCCGAAGAGGGGCCGTCACGCGACGGCCCGCACGTCATCCAGTTTCATGAAGGCGGCAAAGGACCGGCGGATCAGGTCGGGGTCGATGTCTTCGAGAATGAAGACAAGGCGGGAGGTGCGTGGTCCCTTGGGCCAGCGGGTCATATGGACCGGCGCGTGGACCAGATGCTGTACGCCATGAATGGCCACGGGATTGGTCTCGCCCGCGATCGACAGGATTCCCTTCACGCGAAAGATGCGGTCGCCGTAGCGGTGCAGCAGCAGCGTCAGCCAGATACCAAAGTTGGTCCAGTCCACGGGCTGATCGACGGTCAGTGAAAAGGTCACGACGCCCAGATCCTCGTTCAGCGTGTGGGCATGGTGATGATGACCCTCGTGGGACGCGGTGTCCGGGATATCGTCGGGGATCAGGCCGACATCCAGTGCACCGACGATCTGGGGGGTGGGGGCGTCACTGGTCACCACGTGTGCCGTCGGATTCACCCGGGCCAGTGCGCGGCACAGGGCCAGCACGTCACCGGGGTCGGCAAGGTCGGTCTTGGTCAGGACGATGCGGTCGGCGGCGGCGATCTGGCGCACGGCCTCTGCCCGGTGCGCGATCTGGGACGCCGCGTTGACGCTGTCCACCGTGGTCAGCACGCCGC
The DNA here is from genome assembly GCF_021735925.1 of Loktanella sp. M215. Classification (NCBI taxonomy): domain Bacteria; kingdom Pseudomonadati; phylum Pseudomonadota; class Alphaproteobacteria; order Rhodobacterales; family Roseobacteraceae; genus Loktanella; species Loktanella sp. M215. The sequence goes on along the minus strand of NZ_WMEA01000001.1, from coordinate 3,584,198 downwards.
CGTTGTTGAAGTGACTGCGCAGCACCGGATGGGCGCGCAGGGTCTGCAGAACAGGGTAGGGATCGGCAAGGCCCGTCGTTTCGATGACCACCCGGTCGAAGGCAATCTCGCCCCGGTCGCGCAGGGATTGCAGGTTCATCAGGGCATCGGCGACCTCTCCGCGGACCGTGCAGCAGATGCAGCCGGATTTCATCAGCACCACATTATCGTCGATGCGGTCCAGCAGGTCGTGATCCAGTCCCACCTCGCCGAATTCGTTGATCAGCACGGCGGCCTGCGCCATGGCGGGATCGGTCAGCAGACGTTGCAGCAGCGTGGTCTTGCCGGACCCCAGAAAGCCCGTCAGCAGCGTGACCGGCGTCATCGTGCGGCCACCCAGTCGATCAATGCGGGATCCAGCGGATCAAAACCGCGGGTCGCCATCGCTTCTGCCTCTGGCCACAGGTGCGAAAGGGCGTCGAAGATCGTGGTCGCGCCGGTAGCCGTGGACAGGACATAGGACCGTCCCTGCCATTCAGCGAGTGATAGCCGCCGAAAGGACAGCACGCGGTTCGCGGCCGCGATCCTTTGCGTCGCATCCGCGCGGCGCTGCTGGCGGTCAGCATTGCGCGTATAGACTCCGGGCCGGTCGACGGCATTGGTCCAGTGGTCATCGCATCCAAGGATGCCGCAGAGCGAGCACATGTTGCTGTCTTCTTTTCTATATCGGTCAGGGCGCAGGCCGGTTGTATCCGGCCTGCGCCCAGCATGGCCAGCGCTTAGGCGCGCGGAAAGCGTTTGTCGTAGTCGTCGGCCATCTCGTTCATGGTGACAAAGCGCACGCCTTCGTGGCTCTGGATGTGCTTGATCAGGCGTTCGAGCATCAGCAGCACCTGCGGGCGGCCCGACACGTCCGGGTGGATCGTGATCGGAAACACGGCATAATCCATGTTGGCATAGACCCAGTCGAACTGATCGCGCCACATCTCCTCGATGTCGCGGGGATTGACGAAGCCGTGGCTGTTGGGGGCCTTCTTGATGAACATCATCGGCGGCAGATCGTCCAGATACCAGTTGGCCGGAATCTCGATCAGGTCTGTCTCTTCGCCCCGCTCCAGCGGTTTCATCCACTGTTCTGGCTTCAGCGAATAGTCGATCTTGGTCCACTTGTCGCCCACGCGCACCCGGTAGGGGGTAAAGTCGTTGTGCATCAGCGAATGGTCATACTTGATGCCGCGCTCCAGCAGCAACTCGTTGGTGACGTTGGAAAATTCCCACCAGGGGGCGACATAGCCTGTCGGCCGCTTGCCCGACAGGACGGTGATGACGTCGATGGCCTTGTCCAGTACCGCGATTTCCTGCTCGCGGGTCATGGCAATGGGGTTTTCGTGGCTGTAGCCGTGGATGCCGATCTCGTGGCCGCGGGTGGCCACGTCCTTCATCTGTTCGGGAAATGTTTCGGCCGAATGGCCGGGAATGAACCATGTGGTCTTGAGGCCCATCTTGTCGAACAGGTCCAGCAACCGGGGCGAGCCTACCTCGCCCGCGAACATGCCACGAGAGATGTCGTCGGGGCTGTCTTCGCCGCCGTAGGACCCCAGCCAACCGGCCACTGCGTCCACGTCGATGCCGAAGCCGACCAGAATTTCTTTTGCCATGTCTACTCTCCTTGGTAAGTCATGCAGGTATCAGGGTAATCGCCTCGGGGTCGACCCCGAGCGTCACCGTCGATCCGGGCGTCAGGGCTTGCGCCTCTGGCGTTCCGGAATGGGTTTCGACCGAAATTTCGCGGTCGTCGGACAGGCGCACACGCAGGTGTCCGACCGATCCGACCAGCTGCCGCGCGGTGACGGTGCCGGCAAATCGGATCTCGTGCGCGGCGCCGCTGGGCGTGATGCGGAAGGCCTCTGCCGGGATCACGGCCAGACCGGCGCCTGCGGGGCCACGCCCCTTGATCAGGCCCAGCGGCGTTTCAAGGTGGGCGTAGCTGCCCGCCTCTGCCAAGCCTACGGGGCGGCCTTCGATGATTGTGTTGGACCCGATGAAGTCGGCCACAAAGCGGGTCGCGGGTCGGCGATACAATTCCTTGGGTGGCGAGATTTGTTCGACGATCCCGTTCGACATCACGACGACGCGGTCCGACAGTCCCAGCGCCTCGGACTGGGCGTGGGTGACGAAGACGAAGGTGATGCCCAGTTCGCGCTGCAGCAGCTTCAGCTCGTTCTGGATGATCCGGCGCAGGTTCGCATCCAGCGCGCCCAGCGGTTCGTCCAGCAGGAGGATCTCGGGTTCGACCACAAGGCCGCGGGCCAGTGCGATGCGCTGGCGCTGGCCCCCCGACAGCTTGTCGGCCTTTCGCTCAGCAAAGGCGGTCAGGTCGAACATGTCGAGGATCCGGTCGACCTTGCTGTCCTTGTCGGCCTTGGGCATCTTCTTGATATCCAGCCCGAACCCGATGTTCTGGCGCACGGTCATGTGCGGAAACAGGGCATAGTTCTGAAAGATCATCGACGTCGGGCGCTTTTCCGGCGGCGTGCGGGACACGTTGCGTCCCTTGATCAGGATTTCGCCTTGAGTGATGTCCTCGAACCCGGCGATCATGCGCAGGGTCGTGGACTTGCCGCAGCCCGACGGGCCAAGGAATGCGACGAATTCGCCCTTTTCCACCTTCAGATCGAAACCGGACACGGCCACGGTCCCGTCGGGATAGGTCTTTCCGACCTGCAGCAATTCAAGATCGTGGATCATGGGCACCTGCGAATTCAACCGGTGAAGGGGTCGGACCCCGCGCACCTGCGGGGCCCGATGGCGGGGATCAGGCGTTCAGGAATTCGTCCCAGCGGCGGATCAGCTGGTCGTATTCGTCGGGCCACTGGTGCCAGTAGGCCACGTTCGCCGCACGCTCTTCGAGAGAGCCACCGTCGCGCAGGTCGCCGGGATTGATGCCACGCTCGGCCTCGCCTTCCCACGGCGCGCCCTCGTACCAGAAGGCGTATTTCTTCGGGTCCATGACATCCTTGATGCTGGTGGACGGCGAATAATAGCCTTGCTCGGTGACGCTGATGCCCGGCTCTCCGGACAGCCAGAAGTTGGCGTAGGCGATGACCGCCTCACGGTTCGGCGTATTGCGCAGCATCGACGGACCGATGGCCCAGGCGCGGTAGCCTTCCTTGGGTGTCGCATATTTCGCGGGCTTGCCCTGCGCCTTGACGGCCATGACGGCGGGTTGCCACGCGTCGCAGACGACCATTTCACCCGATGCCATCAGGTTGACCAACTCGCCGAAATCGCCCCACAGCGCGCGGAACTGGCCGGCCTTCTTCTTGGCGATCAGGAACTTGGCGGCCTCGTCGATTTCCTCGACGGTGGGGTTGCCGGGGTTCTTGGCCTCCAGCAGACCCAGCGAATTCATGGCAAGGACGGCCTGTCCGATGGCGATCAGCGGATCGACGTTCAAACCGGACTTGCCCTGCCATTTTTCGTCGAAGATCGCGGTCCAGGTGTTGGCTTCTTCCTCGGACAGGACGTCCGGGTTGTAGCCGATGGAATCGTAGTTGTAGACCGCCGGCACCATGTAGAGAGAGGTCTGCGTCTCGTCCGTCCAGATCTGGCCGGTGATCTGCGACCGCGCGTCCCAGCGCGGATCGATCTTGGTGAAGGTGTCGCGGATGTTGGCCCAGTTCGGCACGTCGGCGACGGGGATCGGTTCGACGTTGTCGGTGGCGATCAACGCAGGCAGACGTTCTGCGATGATCTCCCATGTGTCGTAGTCGGACGATCCGGACAGGATCTTGGTCTGGGCATCGGGGAACGTGGCCGGCGTGCCAGAGACCGCAGATACGCCAGAGTCGGCCTTGAACATTTCAAGGATGCGGTCCTGCACGGTCGTGGACAGACCGGTCGTCCGCAACGATTCCGAGGACAGATCCTGTGCCATGGCCCATTTGGTCCAGGGGTGGATGCCGGACCCTGCAGCAGCGGCCCCGACGGCCGCCGTCCCCTGCAGAAAGCGGCGACGATTGAACGAAGAAGAAGATGTCATGTCGTTTTTCCCTGTTGCTGTTTATTGTGTTCGGCTCAGTAGCGGCCTGGCATCAGACCGCCGTCGACCGTCACCACCTGACCCGTCAGGTAAGAGGCGTCGGAAGATACAAGAAAGGCGATGACGGATGCGATCTCTGCCGGATCGCCCAATCGTCCCATCGGGATGTAGGGGGATGCGATCTCTGCCGCGTTCGGCCCCAGACTGTTCTGTTCGCTCAGCAGTTGCGCCGTGCGGATATAGCCGGGGGCGACGCCGTTGACGCGCAATTCCGACTTGGCGCATTCCACGGCCAGACCCCTGACCAGCCCCACGACGCCGGACTTGGCGGCGGAGTAGTGGACGTGTTCATCCCAGCCGTAAGCCACGCCCATGATCGAACTGAGGCAGACAATGGACCCGCCCTTGGGCATCGATGACAAGGCCGGACGAATGACACGCAGCATCCCCTTGAGGTCGATATCAAAGGTTTCGTCCCACTTCTCATCCGTCATCTGGGCCATCGGCACGCGATGGGCGATGCCGGCATTGGCGACGATGACGTCGATCTTTCCATGGATTGCAATGATATCCGCCACCAGCGCATCGGCATCCGGCGTGCTGCGCACGTCGAGGTGTCGAAATTCGGCGCTGCCACCGGCGTCAATGATCGCTGTCACGGCCGACTGGCCGTCTGTGTCCAGCACGTCCGTCACGATGACATGATATCCGTCCCGGCCGAACCGTTCGGCCGTCGCGCGCCCGATACCGATACCGGCCCCGGTGATCAGGACAATCTTATTGTTGCTGTCGGTCATAGCATCACATCTCCGGAATTGGGGCCAAGGGTCTGGCCGACGAATAGCGCCGCATCGGCGGAACAGAGGAACGACACGACGCCGCCGATTTCCGACGGCTCGCCAAAGCGGCCGAGGGGCAGTTCCGCGCGTTTCATGTCCTTCCAGTCGTCCGATAGGGTCTCGACCAAGGGTGTGTTGATCGGGCCGGGCGCCACGGCGTTGATGCGGATGCCCTTGGCCGACATCTCTCGCGCCAGCGACTTTGTCATGCCGATGATCGCCGCCTTCGCCGCCGCGTAATGCACCAGTTCCACCCCGCCGATCTGGCCCAGTTGTGACGCGATATTGACCACGATCCCGTGCCCTGCGTCGATCATCGCGGGCAGGCAGGCGCGGGTGACAAGGTAGGTGCCGCGCACATGGACCGCAAAGATGCGGTCGAACTGCGCGGGCGTGATGTCCAGGAATGGCGCCTGATGCGCAAATCCCGCGTTGTTCACGACGATATCCGGGGCGCCCATGTCAGCGTGAACGGCAGCCAGCATGGTGCCGACCGCCGCCTCGTCCGAGACGTCGGCGGCATAGCCCTGCGCCTCACCGCCCGTGGCGCGAATGCGCGTTGCCGTGGCCATGGCACTGTCGATGTGCAGATCGTTGACGGCCACACGGTGGCCATCCGCTGCCAGCCGTTCCGCGATGGCAGCGCCGATGCCGGACCCTGCACCCGTCACCAGGGCGATCATGCCGCGTCCTCCTGACCTTTGTATGTGCTGGTCTTGGCGCCGGTGAACCGCTTCATCAGCAGGCCGTAGATCACCAGCAGGGTAAAGCTGAACAGCGTCGTCAACACGCCGAAGGCAAAGATGTTGGGATAGATCTCGACCGAGAAGGTGCCGTAGATCGCCAGCGGCAGGGTCAGATCGCGCCCCGCCGTGAACAGGGTCCGGGCGAATTCGTCGTAGCTGAGCGTGAAGCTGAAAAGCGCCGCCGACAGCACGCCGGGAAACAGGATCGGGAACGTCACCCGGCGGAACGTCTGCCCGCGGCTGACGCCCAGCGACATCGACGCCTCCTCGATCGACCGGTCGAAGCGGTTGAAGATCGCCAGCATGACGAGGAACGCAAAGGGGTATGTATAGACCACGTGCAGGACGAACGCCGTCGACCACCACGCGCGGTCGATGCCCAGCACATTGGCCAGCAAGGCCATGCCAAGACCCACCAGAACGCCCGGCACCATCATGCCGAGGATCACGAGGTAGAAGACCGGGCCCGACCCCTTGAACCGCGTGCGGAAGGCTTCCGCGCTCATGGTGCCCAGCGTGACGGACACGACCGTCGTCATGAAGGCCAGCGTCAGCGACCGCAGCAGGCTGTCGCCCACGGGCAGCTGGGACACGCGGCTGGTTTCGGCCAGCCCCAGCAGATGCTCGTACCAGTAGACCGACCAGTCCTGGATCGGAAACTGGGGGCCGCCGCTCTGGCTTTGAAAGCTCAGGATCGCCAGCACGATCATCGGGCCGTAGAGGAACAGCAGGAACAGGGCGGTATAGATTGCGAGGGCAGGGCGCAGGGGTCCGGCGTTCATGGCTTACATCTCCTTGCGCAGGTCGACGACACGCAGGGCCAGCGTGATGACCGCGGTGATGATGATCGTCAGGACGACACCCGCCACAGCGGCAAAGGCCCACTTCAGCGATCCGACCTGACTGACGATGATGTTGCCCAGCAGGTTGACCTTGCGGCCGGACAGGGACGCGGCAGTGGCGAATTCGCCCAGCACCATAACCGACACGAAGATCGCGCCGACGATCACGCCCGGCAGCGACAGCGGCAGCACGATCCGACGAAAGATCGTGCCGAACGACGCACCCAGATCGCGGGCGGCCTCGATGACGCTGGGGTCGATGCGCCCGATCATGAAGGTAATGGGCCCGACCATGAACACGCAGTAGATCTGCGTCATGCCGACCAGCACCGAGAATTCGGAAAACAGCAGGAAGGTCAAAGGTTCGTGGATCAGCCCGACCTTCAGCAGGATCGTGTTGATCGCCCCCTCGGTCCCCAGCATGGGACGCCAGGCGATCACGCGGATCAGGAAAGACGTCCAGAACGGGATCACGCAGGCGACCAGCAGGGCCGTCTGCAGCGTCTTGTTCTGCACGAAAAGCCCGATGTAAAGCGCGACAGGATAGCCCACCACCAGCGTCGCGGTCAGCACGATCGCCCAGATCCGCACCGTGGTCCAGATGGCCGACAAGTAGGTGGGAGAGCTGAGGAACTGCTGCCAGCTGGCCGTCGTCAGCGTGGGTTCGACCGCGAATGTCGTCTGCGTCCAGAAGGACACGTAGACCACCATACACAGCGGCAGCAGCAGGAACAGGGTCATCCAGATCACGCCCGGCGACAGCAGCAAAAGGGCGCGACGCCGATCCTTGTTCTGGCGGATGACCGCGGGGCTGGTCCGGCGGTCGGTGGCGATGTCGGCCGCGGTGGACGTCATCGTGCGCCTCCTTCAAAGACCAGTGCTGCGTCGGGTTGATAATGCAGGGCATAGGTCTGCCCTTCGGTCAGGTCGGGCAGCCGGGCATCGCTGAAATGGTCGACGACCTGGATCAGTGCGCCATCGATGGTGCGAAAGAACGACAGCGCCGTGGGGCCGTTGAATTCGCCGGTCAGGTAGCGGGCCGTGAAATGATTGCGCCCGGTCGGCACGGCGTCGACGGGCGACACGCCGATCTGGTCGAACCGGATCGCGATCTGGGCGTCGGACCCGTCGCGCAGGCTGCGGGGCATCGGCATGTCGCCGGCGGGCGTCTTCAGCACGTTGCTTTCGACCCGACCGGGTAGCAGGTTCCAGGCGTTCAGGTGACGGGCCGCCGCGGCATTTGCGGGACGCTCGAACAGGGCGCGGGCCGAGTCGGACTGCGCGATCTTGCCATCGGACAGCACGGCAACCTGGTCACCCATCGTCAGCGCTTCGGTTTCGGATCCGGTGACATGCAGAAAACTGACCTTCAGTCGCTCGCGGATCGCCCGCAACTCGTCGCACATCCGGTCCCGCAGGTTGGCGTCCAAGGCGCCCAGCGGCTCGTCCAGCAGAACCAGCCGCGGCTCTGTCACCAGCGTCCGCGCCAGCGCCACCCGTTGCCGCTGACCGCCCGAGATTTCGGCCACGCCACGGTGACCGAAGCCGTCGAGGCCGACCATCGCCAAGGCCGCGGCCATGCGGTCCTTCAGTTCTGATTTATCGGTGACGCGGTCTTCTGCGCGGTAGGTCAGGCCGTAAGCGACGTTTTCGGACACGGTGAGGTGGGGAAACAGGGCGAAATTCTGGAACACGAACCCGATGCCGCGCAGGTGCGGGGGGCGTCCGTCCAGACGCGCGTCACCCAGACGGATCGTGCCCGCGTCGGGTTCCTCGAAGCCTGCGATCAGGCGCAGCAGCGTGGTCTTGCCGGATCCCGACGCGCCAAGCAGGGCGACGTAAGTATCATCCGGCACGACGAAATCGAGTGCGTCGATCGCCGTCGTCTGGCCGTAGCGGCGTGTGACTTGATTCAGCGTCAGCACCTGACACTCCTGTTCGCTTTTGGGCATTCAGACATCGTTCGATGAGTCGATCAAGAAAAATTACGATTAGTGCATGCAATAGTCATTTTTGGGTGGAGGCATTGCTCGTTCTTTGAGCGAAGCAGGCGAAATACTCCGCCATAAGATCGAAAAAATTGGCGAAAGGCTGCGAATCGCGGCCGCAATAACGATTATTGAGCACCAAAAACATTATTCCATCCCCGCCCGAAAGTGGGTAGGTTGGCTGCAACGTCGTTCTTGATCCGCCGCAGAGAGTCCGAACCAATGAGGTCCAAACCGGTCTTGGCCGAGGTGCGCGGCACGCTCCCCTCGACGTTATGCGAGGCCGCGGCAGAGGCGATCCGAAACAACATCGTGGAAGGCAAGCTCGCACCCGGCGTGGTGCTGCAGGAAAGTGCCCTCTCCGAACGGCTGTCCACGTCCCGCGCCACGGTCAAGCGGGCGTTGTCGATTCTGGCCGACGAAGGGCGCATCCGCCGGTTCGACGGGCGCGGCTTTCTGGTGGCGGGCGATGACACGCCGCAGCGGCTGGATCTGCGGTCCATCGACCTGAACCTTGACGGTCTGGACGACACCGCTGGCCAGCCGAACTGGTTGCGCATCCAGGACGAGGTCGCGGCGGAACTGTCGCGCTGTCTGGTGTTCGGCCGTTACCGCGTGATCGAGGCGACGCTGGCCCGTGATTTCGACGTCAGCCGTACGGTCATCCGCGACGTGCTGTCCCGCCTTCAGGAACGCGGGCTGGTGCAGAAAAAGGCGAACATGCGCTGGATCGTGGAACCGCTGACCGCCCGTCGCATCAAGGACAAGTACGAGATGCGGATCGTTCTTGAGATCGCCGCCCTGAAATCCGCAGAGATTGATATCCCGGCGCTGGCCGACCTTGCGGTGCGCATCCGTGACACCCCCGACGACGCCACGATGAGTCCCGAGGCCTGGTTCGATCTGGACAATGCCTTTCTGCGGCTGGCGATCCTGTCGACGCCGAACGTCGATCTGGCCCATTACGTCAGTGCCAACCGCAGCGCGCTGGAAGCATCCCAGCGCGTGCTGTTCTCGATTGGTCTGCCACCGCACCGTCAGTCCCTGCTGGAACTTTGCATGGTGATCGACCTGCTGCTGGCGGGCACGGCAAGGGCGGCGGCGAACATGATGGCGACCCATCTGCAAAACGCCCTGAACCGCACGATTGCGCAGCTCAAGATCGTGTCGGTCATCGACCCACCGACCGATCTGGCCGATTACCTCGTGCCGGACTGACACGCCCGCGCAGATTGTCGGGCTGCCGCCCCGCGTCACCGCAGCGCCTGCCGCAGACGGTCAAGCCGTTCGGACTCGTGACGCCGCGCCGTCAGCGCTTCGTCCATGTCGACCCGGACAAACCGGACCGGCATGTTGGGCTGCAGTTGCCCCACAAGGTCCATGTCGGCGGAAATCACGGCCCCCAGTGTAAAGTATCCCCCGCCCGATACGGCGTCGCGGTGCAGCACGATGGGTTCCGTCCCGCCGGGCACCTGGATGGAGCCATAGGAATAACAGCCGTCCACGATGTTCGACGGATCCGACCCCGCGCCGAACGGCTGTTCGCGGTCGACGAATTCCAGCGGATGGCCGCCCTTGAACCGGTATCCCATGCGGTCGGCCTCTGACGCGACGGTCCAGGTGTCGGCAAAGAACCGATCCTTTGCCGCATCCGTCAGCCGGTCCCAGTACAGGCCCGGCAACACCCGCAGGGCCGCTGGCGTCGCCGGCAAACGGCGCAGGTTGGCAGGCACGCAGCGCCCGGCCGCGGCGGCTGTGCCGGTCCCGACAGGCAGGCTGTCGCCCGGCTGCACCGCGCGCCCCGCGACCCCACCCAATGCGCCGATGGGATAGGTCGACCGGCTGCCCAGATCGGCAGGGGTGTCGATGCCACCGGACACGGCGATGTAAAGGCGGGCACCCGCCGTCAGGAACCCGAACTTCAGTGTCTGACCGGCGGACACGGCGATGCTGGTCCAGGTCTCGCAGGCCGTCCCGTCAAGGGTGACCGGAATCTCTGCCCCGCAGACGGCGATCGTGCAGTCCGCTGTGAACGTGATTTCGGGGCCCATGAAGACGGCTTCCAGGCAGGCGGCATCCTCGGGATTGCCGACCAGCAGGTTCGCCGCGCGCAGGGCATAGCGATCCATCGCGCCGCTCTGCGGGATGCCAAGATGGAAATAGCCGGGCCGGCCCAGGTCCTGAACCGTCGTCGACAGGCCGTTCTTGATGATTTCAAGCGTCATTGAGCGCCTCCATCAGCTTGGCATTGGTGCCGGTCATGTCCGCCTTGAAGGCGTCGAGGTCGAATTCCACCTCTGCGATCCGGGGTTGCCATGTCCCGTCGGCAACCCCTGCAAGGACGCGGTCGTATTCGGCGCGGTCGATGGGTGCGAACTTGACAATGTCGCCGGGGCGGAAAAATACCATGAAATCCTTCAGGTACGACACCTCTTGCCGGGGGTCGTAGATCGTCATCGGCGTGATCCCGAACATCTGGTAGCCACCGGCGCCGCGCACGGAATAGATCGCGGTAAAGCAGCCGCCGTAGCCCACGGTCTGTTTCGGCGTGTCGGTCCGGGGCCGCAGATATTTCGGCACCTCGATCTGGCGGTCGCGGGCGACGAGTTGATATAGGAACGGCAGGCCGGACACGAAGCCGACCATCGACACGAACCAAGGTGCACTGTGATGAGCCACGATGAAGTCATCGACGCTGTCGTACCCGTTGATCCGGGCCGCGTATTCCAGATCGGTCGCGTCGGGGTCCTGATGCCGCTCGCGAAAGCGCATCAAGGTCTCCTGGGTCCACGGATCCTTGTAGTAGACCGGGACCTCGACGATGCGGGTGGTCAGGCGATCCTCTGCGGCTTCGGCCTGCGTTTCCAGATCCTTGATCGCGGACATCATCGCGTCGGGATGCATGACTTCGGGATCAAAGCGGACCTGAAAGGACGCATTGCCGGGGCAGATCTCGGTCACGCCGGGCAGGTCCGCCGCGCGGACCGCATTGCTCATCGTCAGGGATTTGAAGAAGGCATCGAGGGACATTTCCTCGTCCACTTCGACGAAGATATGTTCGTCACCGCCGAAGGTATATCGGGTCTTCATGGGGTTTCTCCTGTCGGCTGTTGCGAAAGCCCGCCGCCCGCAAGCCATGTCTCAAGCCATTGGGTATGAAAGCGTCCGGCACGGACGTCCGGGTCGCGTGTCAGGGCAAGGTGCAGCGGGATCGTCGTCTTGACCCCTGCGATCACGAGGGTCTGCAGGGCCTTTTGCAGCTTGTCGATCGCGGCCTCGCGCGTGTCCGCGTGAACGATCAGCTTGCCCAGCAGCGAGTCGTAGAACGGCGGGATCTGGTAGCCGTCGTAGAGGAAGTGATCCACGCGGATGCCATCGCCTTCGGGAAGGTGCAGCCGTCCGACCTTGCCGGGGAAGGGCATGAATTGCATGTGAGGGTCTTCGGCATTGATACGCACCTCGATAGCGTGACCCTGCGCGCTGATGTCGGATTGGGTCAGCGACAGGGGGGCGCCGCCGCAGACGCGGATCATCTCGGCCACCAGATCGACGCCGGTCAGCATTTCGGTCACCGGGTGTTCGACCTGGATGCGCGTGTTCATCTCGATAAAGAAGAACTCGTTCGTTTGCGCATCATACAGATATTCCAGCGTCCCCGCACCGCGGTAAGAGACGGTCTTGGCCAGCGCCACGGCAGAGGCGCAGAGCGCCTGCCGGGTCGCGTCATCAAGACAGGCGGCACCCGCTTCTTCCCAGACCTTCTGGCGGCGGCGCTGCAGCGAACATTCACGTTCAAAGAAATGCACGGCGTCGATGCCGTCGCCCATGATCTGGACTTCGATGTGGCGCGGCGCACGGATCGCACGTTCAAGGTAAAGCCCGCCGTCGCCAAAGGCCGCTTCGGCTTCTTGCCGGGCCTGCGGCGCCAGCTTGCGCAGACTGGCGGCGTCGTCGGCGACCCGGATGCCGCGTCCGCCACCGCCGGCGGCGGCCTTGACCATGACCGGATAACCGATGCGGTCGGCCAGGGCGATGATCTCCTCCATGTCGTCGACCCGGCCGTCGGACCCGGGCACGACAGGCACGCCCGCCGCCACGGCCGCCTGCCGTGCCGCGACCTTGTCACCCATGCGGGCAATCGTGTCGGCCGAAGGTCCGATGAAGGTCAGCCCCGCCGCCTCGACCCGGCGCACGAATGCGGCACTTTCGGACAGAAAGCCATAGCCGGGGTGAATGGCGTCAGCGCCGGAGGTTCGCGCCGCATCCAGCACGGCATCGATATCGAGGTAGGAGGTCCGCGCCGGCGGCGGGCCGATGCAGATCGCCTCGTCCGCCTCGCGCACGGCCAGCATGTCGGCGTCCGCTTCAGAATGAACCTGCACCGTCGCGAGGCCCAGCGACTTTGCGGCCCGTATGATCCGCACCGCGATTTCACCGCGGTTGGCGATCAGCAGCTTCTGAATGGTCATCGGTTCAATCCTGCAACCGCGCCAGCACCGCCCCGGCCGTCACGGCGGATTCGTTTTCGGCAACGTAGGCATCGAAGGTGCCCGCAGCCTCGGCCTTGACCTCGATGAAGGTCTTCATGACCTCGATCAGACCGACGGTGTCGCCCGCGGCGACCGCATCGCCTGCGGCCTTGTAGGGTTCTTCGTCCGGTGACGGCTTTTGATAGAACGTCCCCGGTAGCGGGGATTGGATGTCGGCCATGACGTCTCTCCTGTGATGGGGTGGGGCGTGCCGGGATCAGCGCATCCGCGCCAGAACCTCGGCGGCAGGTGCGATGCGGATGTTGTTGGCTTCCAGCCGGGCCTTGATGGCGCGGCCGTTGTCCAGGGCGCCGGGCGTATCGGAATGAAAGCAGATGGATTCGAAGGCGACTTCGATCACGTTGCCCGTGTCCGTCACCACCGTCCCCTCCTTGCAGGCGCGCAGACATTTGTCGGCGATGGCCTCCGGATCGCTGCGCTGCACCGTCCGTTTGAAGATGATCGATCCGTCGTCGCCGTAATCGCGGTCGGCAAAGAATTCACGCACCGTGGTCAGCCCGGCCGCGCGGGCGATGTCATAGGTCTTGGACATGCCCATGCAGAACAGGATCAGATCGCCGTTCAACGCGATCAGGGCCTGGACAAGCTGGGCAGACAGCGTCTCGTTCCGGGCGGCTTCCATGTAAAGGGCGCCGTGTGGCTTGACGTGCTGCAGGGGAATGCCGTGGCGGCGCCCGAATTCGCGCACCGCACCGATCTGATAAAGCACATCGTTCACCAATTCCTCTGGCGAGGCGTCGATGAACCGGCGGCCAAATCCGCGCAGGTCGTCATAGGCCGGGTGTGCCCCCAGTCCCACGCCATAGCTCGCGGCCAGCCGCGCCACCCGGTCGATGGAATTGGGATCGCCCGCATGAAACCCGGCCGCCACGTTGGCAGAGGAGATGAGCGCCATCAGGTCTTCGTCCGGGGCCTCACCATAGGTCCAATGGCCGAAACCTTCGCCCATGTCACAGTTCAGATCGACGATATCGCGCATGCGCCCTCCTGTGTTTCGGGCAGACTGGAACATCGCAAGCCGTCTTGTAAAATTCTGATTTTTCGCCGAGCAATATCTTGGAATGCGATAATGGTAAGGGATTGGACCGTCTGCATGGATTTCACGCAGCTGACATATTTCATCGCGACGGCCGACACGGGTCAGGTCAGCCGGGCGGCCAACCAGCTTGCGATATCGCAGTCCGCGATCACCAATGCCATTCGGCGGCTGGAGGAGGAGCTGGATGTCAAACTCTTCCAGCGCACCCATACGGGCATGGAGCTGACCGATGCGGGCCGGGAACTGACCCGGTCTGCCAGAGACATCCTGGACCGGGTCGAGCAGGCGCGGCATCTGTCGCGGGACCAGTCCGGAATAACCGGCACAATTTCCATCGCTGCGACCTACACGGTCATGGGCTATTTCCTGCCCTATCATCTGGAACGCCTGCGGCAGCTTTTCCCCGGCCTCGCGATTCAATTGCGGGAACTCCCACGCGAAAGCGTGGAGGAGGAGTTGTTGAACGGGCGCCTCGACATGGCTGTCGTCCTGACGTCAAACCTCGAAAATCCCGATCTGGAACAGCAGACGCTGTTCCGCTCTGCCAGACGGCTGTGGGTTTCGCAGACCCACCCCTTTCACCGCAAGGGACGGGCAACTTTTGAGGAAATCGCCGCGCAGGATTACATCATGCTGACCGTCGACGAAGCCGCCCAGACGGCCATGAGGTATTGGAGCCGGACCGGCTTTCATCCCAAGGTCAAGCTGCGCACCGCCTCGACCGAGGCCGTGCGGTCGATGGTCGCGAACGGTGAAGGTATCACGATCCTATCCGATATGGTTTACAGGCCATGGTCGCTCGAAGGGCGAAGGATTGGGACCGTGCTGACCGACATCCCAGTGCCAAGCATGGACATTGGCCTGGCCTGGCGGCGCGGCAGAGACTTCAACGATCCGATGGCTGTATTTCGGGACTACTTCCGAAGAGCCTATTTGCGGCCGCAGGCTGCCTTCTGATTTTCGCCAAGAGCGAGAGTAAGTGTGCGTGACATTGCAGGTTGCGATGGACCGCACAGGCCACGGAGCGTCATTTATAGACTTCGAGATATCTGCGGGCGCCTTTGCATCGACGCATTCGCGAATGTGCGTCTGACGGCAACAAGGGCCGCGCCGAAACAGGCGCGACCCCTGTGCTTGACATGTCAAGAATGGCTCACGCGGTGAAGCCGATAATTTCCATGTGCAGGCTTGACCTCAGCGTGACTATCGAACCGCCGACGTTCGGGGCGTTCAGCGTTTCAAAATGGGTAAACACCAGCGGTTTGCCAACGGCGGCTTGCTGAAAAGCTGACGATCAAGCGGATGGCACGGATGTGCAGCCGGCACCGATCGGCGTCAACACCAGCCGGACTCCGACGCAGCCTTATGACAATTCAGTAGCAGGCCACTGCAATTGGTCTGCCTGAAGCCTCCACGCTCGTTTTGCGAAGACCCGTCGCACGGGGGAACGGCCGCGCCTTTGGGAAGGGCGCGGCCGTCATGGTCAGATATTGCCGCGCGACATCTCTGTGGCGATGTGTTCGGCCTGTCGTATCGCCAGCGCCACGATGGTCAGCGTGGGATTTTCCGCAGCACCCGACGTGAACTGCGATCCGTCAGAGATGTAGAGGTTCGGCACATCATGGGCCTTTCCGTTCTTGTCGACCACGCCGTCAGCCGCGTTCGCCGACATCCGGTTGGTGCCAAGGTTGTGCGTGGACGGGTAGGGCGGTGTCGGCAAGACCCGCGTGGCCCCCAGTGCCTCGTACATGGCCATGCCCGTCTTGTAGGCGTGGTCGCGCATGGCGACGTCGTTGGGGTGGTCGCTGAAGTTGACGTTGGCGACCGGCAGACCGTGCTGGTCCTTCACGTCCATGTTCAGCGTGACGCGGTTGGTTTCCTGCGGCATGTCCTCGCCCACGATCCACAGGCCGGCCATGTTTTCATAGCTGTCCAGCGCCGTGGTGAATTCACGCCCCCAGCTGCCCGGGTCCATGAAGGCCGCCATGAACGGCAGGCCCAGGCTCAGCGTCTCCAGCTCGTAACCGCCGACAAAGCCGCGGTCGGGGTTGAAGCCCGCCTCGTCCTGCATGACGCCCGCCATCGTCGTGCCGCGCCACATCTTCACCGGCTTGTCGAAGATGCCATAGACCGACCCGGTGACGTGGCGCATGTAGTTGCGCCCGACCATGCCAGAGCTGTTCGCCAGCCCGTCCGGGAACATCGACGAGGCAGAGTTCAGCAACAGGCGTGGGCTTTCGTAAGAGTTGCCCGCGACGCAGACCATCCGCGCCTTCTGCATCTGCAGATTGCCGTCCTTGTCGAAATACTCGACGCCCGTGACCTTGCCGCTGGCGTCGTGCAGGATGCGCGCGACATGGGCGCGCTCGCGCACTTCCATGTTGCCGGTGGCCTCGCCTTCGGGGACTTCGGTATAGGCGGTGGACCACTTGGCGCCCCACTTGCAGCCCTGAAAGCAGAAACCGGTCTGCTGGCACATCATCCGGTCGCCGGTCTCGTCAGAGTTGATGGCCATGTGGCCGGTGCTGACTTCTTTCATGCCGATGGCCTTGGCGCCCGCCTCGAACACCTTGTAGTTGTTGTTGCCGGGCAGGCCGGGGCGGCCGCCGGTGCGGGTCACGCGCATCTTCTCCTCGGCGCGGGTATAGAAATCGTCCATCTCGCGCGGGTCGATCGGCCAGTCCAGCAGGTTGGCGCCTTCCACGGCACCATAGGTCGTCTTGGCCTTCCACTCGTGATCCTGAAACCGCAGAGAGGCACCGGCCCAGTGGGTCGTGGTGCCGCCCACGGCTTTCACAATCCAGGCGGGCAGGTTCTTGAAATCGCGCGCCACGCGCCAGTCGCCAGAGGTCGTGCGAGTATCGGTCCAGGCCAGTTGCCCGAAGCTGTCCCACTCGTCGTTGATGAAATCCTGCGGCAGGTAACGGCCGCCGGCCTCCAGTGCGACGACGCTGATGCCCTTTTGCGCCAGCTCGTTGCCCAGCGTGCCGCCGCCGGCGCCCGTGCCGATGATGACGACGACGCTGTCGTCGTTCAGATCAAATGGTGCTGCCATGATCCGTCTCCCCCCTCAAAGCCAGTTGATGTCGTCGAAGCCGCGATTGATGTAGCCACCCTTGGAATAGCTCTCACCCTCGTAGCCAAAGATCGGCCAGATCGCCTTCTGGTTATAAAGCCCCGTCACCAGACCGCTGCGGATCTGCTGAAAGAAGTCGGTCTCCTCCATCCCGCGCAGGATCTTCACGCGGTCCGACTCCCACAGGGTGCCAAGGTAGCTGTCGAAGCCCGCCTCGCGCGCTGCCGCATCCAGTGCGGCGATGCCGGCCTCGATGCCCGCAGCCCCTTCGTTGGTGTCATACATCTGCACGGCGGCGGCGTAGTATTCGTCGGCCACCTTGTCGTGCGGATAGATGTCACGCGCCATCTGCGTCAGCGTGGCGAATGTTTCCGGGCTCAGGGCCTTCATCTCCACCGCCCAGGCGGCGTCGGGTGCGGCCACGAAGCCCGCCCCCACCACAAAGGCCGCCCCCGCCGCCGTCGCACGCGACAGAAGCTGGCGCCGCGTCATGCCCTTCGGGCTTGTCGTCGTTTCCATATCGTCTCCTCCCTTATGTCATCACTTGAAGCGGCCGGCGCGGGCCAGCACTTCGATCTGGTAGCCGTCCGGATCGGCCACGAAGAAGAACCGCCCCACCAGCTCCCCCGCTGGGGCGAATTCAACAAGTTTACGCGGATTGAGGCCCTCCGCCTCGAACCGCGCGTGTTCGGCGTCAAGGTCGTCGACGGATACCGCAATGTGGCCGTAACCATCGCCTAGGTCGTAAGGGTCGGTGCGCCCCTTGTTGATCGTCAGTTCCAGCTCGAAATCACTCTCGGCGTTGGCCAGATAGACCAGCGTGAAGTCCGGAAAATCCAGCCGGTCGGCGATCGTCAGCCCGAACGCCTTTTCGTAGAACGCGACAGAACGGGCCTCGTCCAGCACGCGGATCATGGAATGTATCGTCTTGGCCACCGGCCTCTCCCCTTGTTGGTCGTGGGGACAGGTTAGGACGGGTTGGCCTCGGGCCGGGTAGTATGGACCTACTACCCGCGCATTTTATCGCGGTGCGATGATCGGGTCTATTCGGCGGCGATCTCGAAGCGCCGGGCGGTGGCAGAGGTGTCCATGAACTTCAGGCAGGCGCACCGCAGCAGCGAGGTGAAATTCTCCGGCTCGCCATGCAGTTCAAGCACTTCCGCGTGCAGTTTCGAGATGAACATCGGCGTTGTCACCCCGTCGCGGGCCGCGATCTGGTCGATGACCGCCCAAAAGGCATTTTCAAGCCGGATGCTGGTGCTTTGCCCGTTCAGCCGCAGGCGGCGGGTCTGACTGGCATAGCGATGCGGATCCTGACCGGCGAAAATATGACACATATGGATTCTCCCCCCCGAATTGACGCCGCGCGGTGTCAAGGGGACCGCGCACCATCAAAGCTTGCAGAAATCGTAGTCGAAACAATCTGAGCTGTCCATTGAGGGCGCGTGATCGTGATGAAGGGTCGCAGACACACGGTATGCCAAGGTCATCGCATGGAAGCCGTGACGCCAAGATGCCGCCTGATCAGACGTGGCCATTGCGATGAAGGTGACGGCCTGACGTGGCACCCTTCTGGGTCAGACGGACTCCGGCGGCGGCACGGATTCAGCTTCCCGCTGCATCACGGCGGCGAAAAAGCCGTCGGTATCGTGGCGCGCCGGTGTCAGCGACAGAAAGCCGTCAACGGTCTGCCCCGCCAACTGTGGCGCGACGTCCCGTATCGGCACCACGCGAAAATCCGGGTGCGCCGCAAGGAAGGCCACGACCTGCGCCTCGTTCTCTTCTGACAACATCGAGCAGGTGGCATAGACTAGGCGCCCGCCCGGTTTCACAAGGCGTGCTGCACTGGTCAGGATGCGCGACTGCAAAGCGACAAGCTCCTCCAGACCTTCTTGCCGATGCGCCCGCCAGCGGGCATCGGGATTGCGCCGCCATGTGCCCGTGCCGCTGCAGGGGGCGTCGATCAGAACCCGGTCGAAACTGCGCTTGCGGCGTTTGACCCAGCGGTCCGTCTCGCTGGTCAGCAGCTGGGTCTGCACATTGTGCAGCCCGGCCTTGCGCAGCCGTTCCGCGCAGCGTTTCAGCCGTCCTTCGCTGACGTCGCAGGCGGCGATATGGCCCTTGTTGTTCATCTGGGCGGCGATCGCCAGAGTCTTGCCACCGGCTCCGGCGCAGAAATCGACGACCCTCTCGCCGGGGCGGGCATCGACCAGCAGGGCGACAAGCTGCGACCCCTCGTCCTGAATTTCGACCTCTCCGGTCTTCAGCGGTGCAAGGCGCGCCAGCGACAGGCGTTCCCTGATCCGGATCCCGTGCGGCGCCAGTGCCGCGGCTTCGGCTGGCAGGCCAAGATCCTGCAACCTGCGCAGCATGGCGTCGCGCGTCGATCTGATCGTGTTGACCCGCAGATCCAGCGGCGGCGGTGTCAGAAGGGCCGCCATCTCTGCGGCAAACTGCTCTTTGAACCTGTGGCGCAGCGGGCCTGCAGCCCAGTCCGGACATTCCAGACGCACCTCTTCGGGCATGTCGGGGTGCAGGATGGTGCTGCCCTGCAATGCGGTCAGCAGTGGGGCGTCATCGTCGGTCAGGGCAGGGGGCGCGTCCCTGGCGCCGCTGAACAGACGCCGGATCTGATCCGGCGAACGGCGCTCGACCAGCGCGAGCCATGCCAGCAGCCGGCTGCGCGGGGTATCGCTGCAGCCCTGCCGGTCCAGCCACCAGCCCAGACGCGAATGGTGCCGCAGCACGCCGTTCAGCGTCTCAAGAATGGCCCCACGGTCGCTGTCGTCCATGCCGCGCCGTGTGCGCAACCAGGCCGACACGACAGCGTCCGCCGGGCGCGCGTCACGCGCGACGTCGCCCAACAGGTCAAGGGCAGCGGATAGGCGGGTTGCTGGGGTCACGGTCAGACGTCTTCGAAAGTCTCAGGAAAAGGTGCGGCGGGTCAATGACCCGTTCAGGCTCTCTAGCGGCAGTGCTGCCGCTTGAAAACGGACAATCTTATCGCGTTGCACCTCGTCAGGGAAATTTCCCCTGCCGCCGCGCCTCAGCGCGCGGCGGCGGTCGCGGCGTCCGTCAGTTGGGTCAGAATGCTGGTATAATTGTCCACGCCCTGCGCGCCGGTCACCAGATGCCGCTGATTGAAGATCACGGCGGGCACGCCGCTGATCCCCTGACGGGTCCAGAACTGCTCGGCCTGCCGCACGTCGGCGGCATAGCGCTGGTCGTCCAGCACCGCGCGCGCCTCGGCCGCGTCGAACCCGGTCTCCGATGCGATCTGCACCAGCACCTCTGGATCGGACAGGTCGCGCCCGTCGGTGAAATGGGCGGTGAACAGCGCCTGCTTCAGATCGTGACCGCGGTCCACCGTGTCGGCCCAGTGGATCAGTTGGTGCGCGTTGAAGGTGTTGTGCATCCGGCTGTCGTCGGTAAAGGCAAAGGTGAAATCCAGATCACGGCCCAGCGCCGTCAGCCGGTCGCGGTTGGCATTGCTCTCGGCTTTGGTGCTGCCGTATTTCTCGGCGATGTGCTCGGTCATGTTCTGACCTTCGGCCCCCATGCCCGGGTTCAGCTCGAACGGGTGCCAGTGCAGGTCATAGGCGGTGCCGGTCGCGTCCAGCGCCTGTTTCAGCTGCCGATACCCCACGATGCACCACGGACAGACGATGTCGGAAACGATGTCGATGCGCAGGGGCTGGTCGGTCATGGCGGTGCCTTGGGTTTTGAATGTGTCTGCGCATCAGATGGTTGCGTCAGGGCCGGAAACAAGGGGCCGGCACAAGACCACAGGCCGCCGCGGGTGCGACGGCCTGTGGTAACGGAAGGCCGAAATCAGAGGTTCGGATAGATCGGGAAGGCGTCACACAGCGCCTCGACTTCGCGGCGGACCCGCTCCTCGACGTCAGAATTGCCGGTCTCCCCGTTCTCGGCCAGCCCGTCGACGACCTCGACGATCCAGCGGCCGATCTGGCGGAACTCGGTTTCCGTGAACCCGCGGGTCGTGCCTGCGGGGGACCCCAAACGCACACCGGATGTGACCGTCGGCTTTTCCGGATCGAAGGGGATGCCGTTCTTGTTGCAGGTGATATGGGCGCGGCCAAGGGCGGTTTCGGTCGCGTTGCCCTTCACGTGCTTGGGGCGCAGATCGACTAGCATCAGGTGCGTGTCGGTGCCGCCCGTGACGATGTCCAGACCGCCCTTCATCAGCTCGTCCGCCAGCGCCTGCGCATTGGCGATGACCTGTTTCTGATAGGCCTTGAACTCGGGCCGCAGCGCCTCGCCAAAGGCGACGGCCTTGGCCGCGATCACGTGCATCAGCGGACCACCCTGAATGCCCGGGAAGATGGCAGAGTTCACCTTCTTGGCGATGCCTTCGTCATTGGTCAGGATCATGCCGCCGCGCGGGCCGCGCAGGGTCTTGTGCGTGGTCGTCGTGGCGATATGCGCGTGCGGGAAGGGCGAGGGGTAAAGACCCGCCGCCACCAGACCCGCGAAATGCGCCATGTCCACCAGCAGGTAGGCACCGACGCTGTCGGCAATGCTGCGCATCCGCTCGAAATCGATGATGCGCGGAATGGCAGAGCCGCCGGCGATGATCATCTTGGGCTGATGCTCTGCCGCAAGGTCCGCGACCTGATCGTAGTCCAGTTCCAGATCCTGTTCGCGCACACCGTATTGCACGGCGTTGAACCATTTGCCCGACTGGTTCGGGCGCGCCCCGTGGGTCAGGTGGCCGCCCGCATCCAGCGACATCCCCAGAATCGTGTCACCCGGCGACAGCAGCGCCTGAAACACACCCTGGTTGGCCTGAGAGCCGGAGTTCGGCTGCACGTTCACGAAGTCACAGCCGAACAGCTGTTTGGCGCGGTCGATGGCCAGATTTTCGGCCACGTCGACGTGCTGGCAGCCCCCGTAATAGCGGCGCCCCGGATAGCCTTCGGCATACTTGTTGGTCATGACGCCGCCCTGCGCTTCCATCACGGCGGCGCTGACGATGTTCTCTGATGCGATCAGCTCGATCTCCTTGCGCTGGCGACCAAGTTCGGCGGTCATCGCGGCGGCGAGTGCGGGATCGCGGCTGGCAAGCGTTTCGGTGAAAAAGCCGTCGTCGCGGGTTGTCGCGTTCATGGCGAGTCCTTTCAGGCAGGAGTGCGTATCCCCGCCCTCATACGCCAATCCCGGTCCGGTCAAAAGCGGCAAAACGACCCGGGCTTGCGGGGCACCGACGCGCGGCCGCGCGGCTGCGCTTGCGTTTCAGCTGCGAACCATGGACAAATCCGCAATGAACCCGATGGAAAGCCTGCCCATGCCCCGCCTGCGGATCGCCTTTCTGGCCAGCGAGGCCCCGATCGCCCAAGAGGCGATGGCCGATCTGATCGCCCGGCACGGCAACGCGCCGCTGGCCGAGGCGCAGTTCATCGTGGCGCTGGGCGGTGACGGCTTCATGCTGCAGACCCTGCATGCGACGCAGGATCTGGACGCCCCCGTCTACGGCATGAACCGCGGCACCGTGGGGTTCCTGATGAACGCCTACGCCGGCGACAATCTGGTGCAGCGGCTGCAAGAGGCCGAGGAAGAGATCGTCAATCCCCTCAGCATGACGGCGCTGTCCGCCGACGGGTCGATGCACACGGCGCTGGCGATCAACGAGGTGTCCCTGCTGCGCGCAGGCCCGCAGGCCGCGAAACTGCGGATCACCGTGGACGGCAAGCTGCGGATGGAAGAACTGGTCTGCGACGGCGCGCTGGTCTGCACGCCCGCAGGCTCGACCGCCTATAACTACAGCGCGCACGGGCCCATCCTGCCGATCGGATCCGACGTGCTGGCGCTGACGGCGATGGCGGCGTTCCGGCCGCGCCGCTGGCGGGGGGCCTTGCTGGCCAAGACCTCTGTCGTGCGCATCGACGTGCTGAACCCTGAAAAACGGCCCGTCATGGCCGACGCCGATGGCAAGGCTGTCCGCAACGTTGTCAGCGTCGAAATCCGGTCGGATCCGACGATCCGCCATCGCATCCTCTTCGATCCCGGCCACGGGCTGGAGGAGCGGTTGTTCCAAGAGCAATTCTCCTGAGCCGGGTTTTCCTGCGGCGCGCCGGGAACCTTTCAGTCGGCCCGGTGTTTTGTCAATAGAGGGGATGGCGACGATAACCGAAGCCAACTCCCTGTTATGATAGGAGATTTATCATGGGCGAACTGACAGACAAGACCAAGGCCGCCGGCAACAAGATCGCCGGTGCCGCCAAGGAAGTCGCTGGCAAGGCCACGGACAACGAGCGTCTGGAGGCCGAAGGCAAGGCACAGCAAGCCAAGGGCGATGTGCAAAAGGCGACCGGCACCGTGAAGGGTGCACTGGGCGACGACATCTGAACCCAAGAAGTTTTTCGATAAATCGGCCCCGTCTGCGTCGCAGGCGGGGCCTTTTTGTATCCGGGGCAGGCGGCAGACGCCGCGCGACCAGCCGATCGCTCAGACCAGCGTCAGGCCGCGCCGCCGTATCCCAGCGGTCGCAGGGCTGCGCGAATTTCGTCCAGCACGGCCGGATCGTCGATTGTCGCGGGCATCTTGAAATCGGCGTTGTCGGCAATCGACACCATCGTGCGGCGCAGGATCTTGCCGGACCGTGTCTTGGGCAGACGGTCCACGACGGCGACCAGCTTGAAGGCGGCAACGGGGCCGATCTCGTCCCTGACCATGCGGATGCAGTCGGCGATGATCTCGGCGTCAGTCCGTGTGGTGCCCTTGTTGGTGCAGACGAACCCCATCGGCAACTGCCCCTTCAGCGCGTCGCTGACGCCGATCACTGCGCATTCGGCGACGTCGGGATGGTTGGCGAGGATCTCCTCCATCGCGCCCGTCGACAGGCGGTGACCGGCCACGTTGATCACGTCATCCGTGCGCGCCATGACATAAAGGTATCCGTCCTCGTCCAGACGCCCTGCGTCCCCCGTCTCGTAATAGCCGGGAAAGGTCGAAAGGTAGGATTTGACGAACCGGTCCTCGGCGTTCCACAGGGTGGGCAGGGTGCCGGGGGGCAGGGGCAGCTTGATCGCGATGGCGCCCAGTTCGCCGACAGGTTTGTCGTGTCCGCCTTCATCCAGGATGTGGATGTCATACCCCGGCATCGCGACGGTGGGGCTGCCGATCTTGACCGGCAGCGCCTCGATCCCGGCGGGGTTGCCTGCGATGACGGCACCGGTTTCGGTCTGCCACCAATGATCGTAGACCGGCACGCGCATGATCCGCTGCGCCCAGATGATCGTGTCCGGATCGGCGCGTTCACCGGCCAGATAGAGGGCGCGCAGGCTGCTGATGTCGTAGTTCTTGATCAACTCGCCCGTGGGATCGTCGCGCTTGATGGCGCGGAACGCGGTGGGCGCGGTAAAAAACGACTTGACCTTGTGGTCCTGAATGACGCGCCAGAAGGTGCCCGCATCAGGCGTGCCGACGGGCTTGCCTTCGAACACGACCGTGGTGTTGCCCTGGATCAGGGGACCGTAGCAGATATAGCTGTGCCCCACGACCCAGCCCACGTCGGACGCGGCCCAGAACACCTCTCCCGGATCGACGTTATAGACGTTCTTCATCGTCCAGTTCAGCGCGACCAGATGTCCGGCCGTCGGGCGCACGACGCCCTTGGGTGCGCCCGTGGTACCAGAGGTATAAAGGATATAGGCCGGATGATCGCCCTCTACCGGGACGCAATCGGCGGGCGTCACGCCGTCCTGCACGGCGTGCCAGTCGTGATCGAACCCCGCCGTCAGATCGCAGGGGAGTTGCTCGCGTTGCAGGATGATGGTGAAATCGACCTTGTGCTTGGCCTGCGCGATGGCCCCGTCGATCAGGGGCTTGTAGGCAATCGTCCGCCCCGGCTCCAGCCCGCAGGACGCGCCGATGATCGCCTTGGGTGTCGCATCGTCGATCCGCACGGCCAGTTCATGCGCCGCAAAGCCGCCGAAGACGACCGAGTGGATTGCCCCGATCCGCGCGCAGGCCAGCATGGCGACGATCGCCTCGGACACCATCGGCATGTAGATGATGACCCGGTCGCCCTTGGTGATGCCCCGGTCGCGCAGCGCCCCGGCCAGACGCGCGGTCGCATCCTTGAGTTCGGCAAAGGTCATCCGGCTGACGGTGCCGGTGATCGGGCTGTCGTGGATGATCGCAACCTGTGCGCCGCGCCCCTTGGCCACGTGCCGGTCGACGGCGTTATAGCAGGTGTTGACCTGCGCGTCGGCGAACCAGCGGTAGAGCGGTGCCCGGCTGATATCGAGGGCATAGGACGGCGGCTTGACCCAGTCGATCTTCTGCGCCTCGGCCATCCAGAACGCCTCCGGGTCGTCCTGCCAGCTTTTGTAGATCTTGGCGTAGGCCATGGTCAGCGTCCTCCCAAACGGTCGCTTCATGGATAGGCGCGGGATTTCGCCGCAGCAAGTCTGGCGCGCGCCGGGGTGGCGGAATCGTCAAGAAATTGACAGGCGTGGCGCGGGACTGGCCCTGCGGGCCAGCCGGAGGCGCTGCCTCCGGACCTCCGAAGTATTTTTGACCAGAAGAAGGGGGGCGGATCCATCACAACGCGGTGATTTTGTGATATTGCGGAAAATGGCCTGAATATGAAATGATCGGGCGCAATTTCGCCGATTTGCGCAGCTATATTTTGTGCTGTCCTTGTGGGTTGGCATTGCGGCCTTTAGCTCTGATCGCACGGGACGACACTTCCGCCGCCTCCGTTCACCTGGAGAAGATCATGGACAAGCACGGTACACCCTCGAAGTCGAAACAGGCCCCGAAGCCGGCCACAACGCCGGACACCATCAAGGCTAAGCAGCCTGACCAGAAGCCCCAGACCGCGAAGAAGTAAGCCCTTGCCAACCGGGGGGTGGCCGCAAGGCCATCCCCGCCCTGTCACCGGTCGCCGTAGCGCGCCAGATAATCCGCAACCCACGGCACGGGTGCATGGCCAAAGTGTTTCCGCGTGCCCCAGCGCTGACCGTGCGGCTGCGCCAGATCCTCGGGATTGGGCGCGCCATGAAAGGCCACGACAAAGGCGTCGCCCGGACCTGCCGGGCGCAGGGCGCGGCCGAGCGGCGCGTGCCAGACAAGCGACTTCTTGAAACTCAGCACCCAGTCCCGCGGCCAGTGATGACGGTCAGTCGCGGTCTCGTGGATGAAATCCTGATCGTTGACCAAAGGTTGCAAGGTGTCCCAACCGGCCTCGTGGAACCTGTCCCAGATCTGATGCTGGGTGCCCGACATGAACCCCACGACGGAACTGTTCGACTTGCGGGCCGCAGCGTTGCGCCAGGGCAGGACCCGTTCCGACAGGTTTGGCCAGTCCTTGATCACATGCAGGCCCGGCACGGTTCTGATCCGCTCAAACAGCGGCGCGAGGTCACGGACCACCACGACGTCCACGTCGATCATCAGGATCGGCGTGCCGTCTGCGAACAGCCCCGGCTTGAAGATCGCCAGTTTCGGCCACATCCCCGGCACCCAGTGGTCCCGCGCCAGCCGGAAATCGGGCAGGGGCAGGGTGGTGATGCCATCGTCCAGCCCCGCGGTGTCGTCGGTCAGGCAGACGAAGGTGAACGGGCACGACATCAGATCGGTCAGCGCGCGGAACAGGATGTTGGTGTCCCGGAGCGGATAACCCTTGCCCCACTTGAAACAGGCGATGACAGGTGGGTGGGCCATGGATTGTCCTTTCGCGGTCCGCGCGCGCCGCGCCGGTGGTCAAGGTCGCGGGCGCAACCGCCCGGACCAGATTTTCAGGGGCCGCGCCCGGAAAGGTCAGCCGTAATGCGCGACCGGCGTGCCGGCGATGGCGGACATGTTCAAAAGGCCGCGCGCGGTGATCGACGGGGTCACGATATGGGCGCGGTTGCCCATGCCCATCAGGATCGGCCCGACCTCCAGCGCGTTGCCCTTGATCTTGAGGATGTTGCGCACGCCGGACGCCGCATCCGCATTGGCGAAGACGAGGCAGTTCGCGGCGCCGTCCATATGCGCGCCCGGAAAGATCCGGTTGCGCAGATCGACGTCCAGCGCAGAGTCGATGTGCATCTCGCCTTCGAAGCTGAAGTCGCGGGGTGCGCTGTGCAGGATGTCCATCGCGGCCCGCATCCGCCGGCCAGAGGAGCTGTCCATATTGCCAAACTGGCTGTGAGAGCACAGTGCGATCTTTGGCTCGACCCCGAAGCGGCGAATATGGCGGGCGGCGCCGATCACGGTTTCCGCGATCTGCTCTGGCGTCGGCTCTTCGTGGACCTGGGTGTCGGCGATGAACAGGCTGTCGTTCTCTAGGATCATCAGGGACAGGGCCGCGACCGGGTGAAGTGACGCGTTTCCAAGGATTTGCTGGATGTAGTTCAGGTGCCACAGAAACTGCCCGAAGGTGCCGCAGATCATGGAATCCGCCTCGTCGCGGTGGACCATGACGGCGGCGATGGCGGTGGTGTTGGTGCGCATGATCGCGCGCGCCAGATCCGGCGTCACGCCCTGACGGGCCATGATGTCGTGATATGTCCCCCAGTAATCGCGGTAGCGGGGATCGTTTTCCGGGTTCACGATCTTGAAGTCGACGGCGGGCCGGATATCCAGACCCGCGCGTTCGCAGCGTGCCGCAATGACATCGGGGCGGCCGATCAGAATGGGCACGTCCGTCGTCTCTTCCATGATCGCCTGCGCCGCGCGCAACACGCGCTCGTCCTCGCCTTCCGCAAAGACGATGCGGCGGGTGACGGTGCGCGCAGCCTCGAACACCGGGCGCATGATGAAGGCTGATTTGAACACGCTGGCGTCCAGCTGCCGCTTGTAGGCCACCATGTCCGCGATGGGGCGGGTGGCCACACCGGTATCGCAGGCCGCCTGCGCCACGGCGCTGGCCACGACGCCCATCAGGCGCGGATCGAAGGGTTTCGGGATCAGGTAATCGGGACCGAAGGTCAGTTGTTCCCCCTGATAGGCCGCCGCCGCCTCGGCGCTGGTCGTGGCGCGCGCCATGGCGGCGATACCTTCGATACAGGCGATCTTCATCTCGTCATTGATCGTCGTGGCCCCCGCATCCAGCGCGCCCCGAAAGATGAACGGAAAGCACAGCACGTTGTTGACCTGATTGGGAAAGTCGGACCGGCCGGTGGCGATGATCGCCTTCGGGTTCACGGCACGCGCGGCCGCAGGGTCGATTTCCGGGTTCGGGTTCGCAAGCGCAAAGATGATCGGCACATCGGCCATCTTGCCCACCATCTCTGGCGTCAGCACGCCGGGGCCGGACAGGCCGAGGAAGACGTCGGCGCCGTCGATCACGTCCATCAGGCTGCGCGGTTCGTCGCCTTGCGCGTAGTCCGCCTTCTGGTCGGTCATGTCCAGTTCGCGGCCCGTATAGACAAGGCCCTGCAGGTCGCACAGATAGACATTGCGCCGCTGCACACCCAGTTTCAGCAGCATGTTCAGACAGGCGATGCCAGCGGCACCGCCGCCCGTCGACACGACCTTCACGTCCGCGAAATCCTTGCCCGCGATGCGCAGGGCGTTGGTGATGCCAGCACCGACCACGATTGCCGTGCCGTGTTGATCGTCGTGAAAGACGGGGATGTTCATCCGCTCGCGGCAGATCTTTTCGACCACGAAGCAATCGGGCGCCTTGATATCCTCAAGGTTGATCGCGCCGAAGGTGGGTTCCAGTGCGCAGACGATCTCTGCCAGCTTCACGGGGTCGGGTTCGTTCAATTCGATATCGAAACAGTCGATATTGGCGAATTTCTTGAACAGGACCGCCTTGCCCTCCATCACCGGCTTGGACGCCAACGCGCCGATATTGCCAAGGCCCAAGACCGCGGTGCCGTTGGTCACGACGCCGACAAGGTTGCCGCGGGTGGTGTAATCGCGCGCCGTGTCCGGGTCGCGCTTGATCTCCAGACAGGCCTCGGCCACGCCGGGCGAATAGGCGCGGCTCAGGTCGCGACCGTTGGCCAGCGGCTTGGTCGCCCTGATCTCCAGCTTGCCGGGGCGGGGAAACTGGTGATAGTCCAGCGCGGCCTTGCGCAGGCTGTCGGAAGGGGTGTCGTTGTGATCTGCGGGGGGCATGGCCGGGCCGTCCTTTGGTGAAACTGGTTCACCCCTAAACCATCCCGGCCGCTGCGCCTAGGCCGGGTTACGCACCCCGGCCGGTCTTTTCCTGCAACGCGTCGATCCGCTTGGACGCCTCGGCCTTGCTCAGCGTCGGATCGAAGTCTTCGTCGGCTTCCTCCGACAGCGTCTGCAAATAGCTTGCCTGCGCGCCGGTCATCGCTTCGTCGCCGGTCACCCAGTCATCGACGGGCTTTTCCGCGTTGCCGGGGGCATCGGTCTTGGGGTGGCTCAGGTCATCGGTCATGGGACATCCTTTCATGATATGTTCATATAATGTTCCGGTGGCGATTTTGTTCCGCCGGAGGCGGCACAGGGCTGCGGTGTCATACGAATTATCAACCTCTGTCGCGCAGTTTGCCCGGACGTCACAGGATGCAAGAGGCCGACATGCTGCTGTTCAGACAATTCTCTTTGGCGCTGTTCGTGCTGGGTTTGCTGATTGCCACCCCGGACGACGCCCCCGCGGACGCGTTGTCGCTGACGGGACGAACGTCGATCCTGCAGGGTCAGGTCGCGCTGGTCCAGTTGCAGGCCCCCCAGCCAGAGCGAAATCCTGAAACAACGGTCGCCAGCCTGTTCGCGGGCGACGCGGGGCGCAGCTTCTTCGCGCCCTATCCGGTGCGGTTGAAACGCGCGCGGATCGCGACGGACACCGCGATGACCGGGTTTGCCCTGTTGCAGGGCGGCGCCCCGGCAGAGCGTGTGCGCCACCTGATCGCAGCGGCAGAGGCGGGGCGCGCGGGCTATGACGCCGTGAACTACGGTGCGACGCGCAAGCCCGCCAAACGCCCCACGGACATGACCATCGCCGAAATCTATCGCTGGATCCAGGCGACGCCCGGCCAGCCCCACGCCATCGGGCGCTATCAGTTCATCCCGTCCACCCTGCGGCGGGTCGTGGATATCGTGGGTGTCGATCTGCAGGACCGGTTCAGCCCGCAGGTGCAGGATGCGCTGGCCGATGTCCTGCTGGCAGAGGCCGGGTTCGACGACCTGTCAGGGGGCCGGATCAACCGGATCACCTTCATGAACAATCTGGCCAAGATCTGGGCGGGCCTGCCCAATTCCAGCGGCCAAAGTCACTACCACGGCTACGCCGGGAACCGCGCCACCCTGACTTGGGCGCGGTTCGAGGCGGAAATGAGCAACATCTTCCCAAGTTGACGCGCAGCGGTCACTTGGTCCCGGTCTGCGCCTCGTATTGGGCCGACAGGCGGTCGATCATCTCGTCCGCGTGGTCAGAGGTCATCTGGTCGCTGAACGGATGGCCCGTCTTTTCGCACAGGTCCTGCAGGATGGCGGCCTGTTCGCCGTTCATCATGTGGTGGTCTTCGGTCATGTTGGGGCCTTCGGGCATCGGTCTCGTCCTTCTTGTGTGATGCGGTGGCGGGGCCGTCGTGACGGACGCCGCCGCAAACGGGCTGCGATCAGAGGTTCTGATCGGTGTTCAGGCTGTCGGTCAGTTCCGCGATCCGCTGCAGCGCTTCCGCCTCGGTCAGGTTCGCGTTGAACGGCTCGCTCGCATCCTCGCACAGGCTGCGCAGCATATCCGCCTGATCGTCGGTCATCGGACTGTCCGCCGCGTTGACAATGGCATCATCGCGACCCGCAACGGGTGGGGTGGGGGGGATCATTGCAGCCTCCTGTGGTGTGCGTAAGGTAACGCGGGCGCATGGCCCAGAGTTCCCCGCGAACGGCTTGCATCCGGGGCAACCGGCCTGCACTGTTACGCCAAATTCCGGAGAATCCCACCATGCCCCATCCCGATGCCGCCACCGCCGCCCTGATCGCGGCCGCCACTGCCGTGCGCGACAACGCCCACGTGCCCTATTCCGGGTTCAAGGTCGGCGCCGCGATCCGCACCGCGGACGGCGCGATCCACATCGGCTGCAACGTGGAAAACGTGGCCTATCCCGAAGGCACCTGCGCCGAGGCGGGCGCCATCGCCGCCATGTGTGCCGCCGGCGCGCGCGACATCCTGGCCGTCGCCGTCATCGCGGACAGCCCGCAACCCGTCAGCCCCTGCGGCGGCTGCCGTCAGAAACTGGCGGAATTCGCAAGCGGCGACACCCCCGTCACCCTGACCACCACCGACGGCGCCGTGCTGGACACGACCGTGGGCGCGCTGCTGCCCGGCGCCTTCGATCTGGACTACATGAGCCGGGTATGACGATGGATGCCCGTGCCCTGATCGCCGCCGTCCGGCGTGGCGACGTGGCCCCTGACGGTCTGGCGACCTTCACCGCCGGTCTGGCAGACGGTCGCGTGACTGACGCGCAGGCCGGTGCCTTTGCGATGGCCGTCTGCCTGCGCGGGCTGGACGCCGCCGGTCGCGTGGCCCTGACGACCGGCATGCGCGACAGCGGCGACGTGCTGCACTGGGACCTGCCGGGTCCGGTGCTGGACAAGCATTCGACGGGCGGCGTGGGCGACTGCGTCTCGCTGATCCTCGCCCCGATGCTGGCGGCCTGTGGCGTCTATGTCCCGATGATCTCCGGTCGTGGTCTGGGGCATACGGGCGGCACGCTCGACAAGCTCTCGGCCGTGCCCGGCGTCTGCGTCGACGTAAGCGAGGCCGACCTGCGCGCCATCGTGGCCGATGTCGGCTGCGCCATCGTCGGCGCCACGACCCGGATAGCCCCGGCGGACCGCCGCCTTTACGCCGTCCGCGACGTGACGGCGACGGTCGATTCCATCGACCTCATCACCGCCTCGATCCTGTCGAAAAAGCTGGCCGCGGGCCTTGATGCGCTCGTGCTGGACGTGAAGGTCGGCAGCGGCGCCTTCATGAAGACCCGCGCCGATGCGACGGCCTTGGCACAGGCGCTGGTCGATACGGCGCGCGGGGCAGGGTGCCCGACCGTGGCCGTGCTCTCCGACATGACCCAGCCGCTGGCCCCCAGCCTTGGCAACGCCACGGAAATGGCGGTCTGCCTCGACGTGCTGTCGGGCCAGCCAGAGGCCGCACCCCGCCTTGTCACGCTGGCGCTTTCACTGGGATGCGAGGCGCTGGCGCTGGCCGGCTGGCCCGCCGACAAGGCCCGCGCGGCGCTGGAGCGGACGCTGGCCGACGGCAGCGCCCTGGACCGCTTCGCGCGGATGATCGCCGCCCTCGGCGGGCCGCCCGACATGGACAAGGACTGGCGCACGCACTTGCCAAAGGCCCCGGTCACACTGGCCGTCACGGCCCCACACGCAGGCTTCATCACGGCAATCGACGGCGAGGCGCTGGGGCTGGCCGTCGTGGCCTTGGGCGGTGGCCGCGCACGCGAGGGCGACCGCATCGACCCCGCCGTGGGCCTGACCGACGTGCGCGATCTGGGCACGCCACTGGCCCGCGGCGACCGGATCGCCACCGTCCACGCCCGCACGCAGGACCGGGCAGAGGCCGCGCGCGATGCGGTGCTGGCCGCTATCACCATCGGCGCACGGCCCGACGCCACGCCCCTGATACTGGACAGGATTACCTGACATGACACGCGCTTTTCTGGTCGTCATCGACTCGGTCGGCATCGGCGGCGCGCCCGATGCGGACGCCTTCTTCAACGGCACGCGCCCCGATACCGGCGCCAACACCCTTGCGCACATCGCGCATGCGCAGACCCTGCACCTGCCGGTCATGGACGCGCTGGGGCTGGGGGCGGCCATCACGCTCGCCAGTGGTGACGCTGCACCGGGTCTGGGGGCAGAGCCGACCGGCGCCTGGGGGGCCGCGACCGAAGTCAGCCCCGGCAAGGACACTCCGTCCGGCCATTGGGAACTGGCGGGCGTGCCGGTGCCATGGGACTGGACCTATTTCCCCAACACCCAGCCCGCCTTTCCCGACGACCTGACGGCATTGATCTGCAAAGCGGCGGGAACCGACGGCATCCTTGGCAACTGTCACGCCAGCGGCACGGCGATCATCGACGCACTTGCCGCCGAACACATCCGCACCGGCTGGCCCATCGTCTACACCTCTGCGGATTCCGTCCTGCAGATCGCGGCGCACGAAGGATCCTTCGGCCTCGACCGCCTGCTGAAACTCTGCAAGGACATCGCCCCCCACCTGCATGCGATGAAGGTCGGGCGGGTGATCGCGCGGCCCTTCATTGGCAGCGAAGGCCACTACAGCCGCACCGCCAACCGCAAGGACTACGCCATCGCGACACCGGCCCCCACGATCTGCGACGACGCGCAGGCCGCAGGCCGCCACGTCTATGCGGTGGGCAAGATCGGCGACATCTTCTCGATGCGCGGCATCGACGAGAACCGCAAGGGTGACGACCGCGCCCTGATGGGCCACCTGTCCGATCTGGTGGACGGGGCGGAGGAGGGGTCCTTCACCTTCGCCAACTTCGTCGAATTCGACAGCATCTACGGCCACCGCCGCGACATTCCGGGCTACGCCAGCCATCTGGCGTGGTTCGACAACGCCCTTGGCGACCTGCTGACCCGCCTGCGCGACGGCGATCTGCTGATCGTGACGGCGGACCACGGCAACGACCCCAGCTGGACCGGCACCGATCACACCCGCGAACGCGTGCCGGTGCTGGTGCACGGCGCAGGCCCGCGCGCGCTGGGCCAGATCGCCTTCGTCGATGTGGCGGCCTCCGTCGCGGATCACCTCGGCATCACCCACTCCGGACCCGGAAAGTCGTTCCTATGAGCCTGCGCGCCCTCCCCAAAGTCGAACTGCACCTCCACCTCGAAGGCGCGGCCCCGCCGGATTTCATCAAGGGCCTCGCCGCCGAAAAGCGCATCAGGCTCGACGGCATCTTTGACGCTGACGGCGGCTACGCCTTCCGCGACTTCGCCCATTTTCTGAGTGTCTATGACGAGGCCTGCCGCGTCCTGACTGGACCCGAGGAATTCTACCGCCTGACCCGCGCCGTGCTGGCCGAAAGCGCCTTTCACGGCGTCATCTACACCGAGGCGTTTCTGTCCCCCGACTTCTGCGGCGGCGGCGATCTGTCCGCGTGGAAGGATTACCTCGCCGCCATCGCCCAAGCGGCCTCGGACGCGGAACGCGATGACGGCATCGTGCTGCGCGGCATCGCCACGGCTGTCCGCCACCACGGCCGCGACGCCTGCCGCAAGGCGGCAAAGGTCGCGGCGGAAACGGCGGGCGATTTCCTGACCGGCTTCGGCATGGCGGGGGCAGAGCTGGAAGGCCGCCCCGGCGATTTCGCCTACAGCTTCGATCGGGCAAAGGAGGCGGGCCTGCGCCTGACCGCCCACGCCGGCGAATGGGGCGACCCCCAGCGCATCCGCGAAACGCTTAGCTTGGGCGTCGAACGTCTGGGCCACGGCATCCGCGCGATCGAGGATCCGCGTCTGGTCGACGATCTGGCCGAACGCGGCATCACACTCGAGGTTTGTCCGGGGTCGAACGTCGTGCTGCAGGCCGTCGATGGCTGGGACGTGCATCCCATCGAAAAACTGCGCGACGCAGGCGTGCCGGTGACGATCAGCACGGACGATCCGCCGTTCTTCCACACCACGATGACCGCGGAATACGAAAACCTGCAACGCACCTTCGGCTGGCAAGAGGCGGATTTCCGTGACACCAATGTCGCCGCCGCCAAGGCTGCCTTCTGCGACACCGCCACCCGCGACGCGATCCTGAAACGACTGGAGCCTGCCCCATGACCGACCATTCCACCGCCGGCCACCTGACCCACGTCACCCACCCGCTGGTGCAGCACAAGCTGACACTGATGCGCCGTAAGGAAACCTCGACCGCCAGCTTCCGCCAGCTGCTGCGCGAGATCAGCCAGCTTCTGGCCTACGAGATTACACGCAGCCTGCCGCTGACCACGGAACGGATCGAAACGCCCTTGCAGCCCATGGATGCCCCCGTGCTGGACGGCAAGAAACTGGTGCTGGTCTCGATCCTGCGTGCGGGCAACGGGTTGCTCGACGGCATCCTCGAACTGGTGCCTTCCGCCCGCGTCGGCTTCGTCGGCCTCTACCGGGACGAAGAAACGCTGAAGCCCGTGCAATACTACTTCAAGGTGCCGCAGGCGCTGGAGGATCGGATGGTCATCGCCGTCGATCCGATGCTGGCGACCGGCAATTCCTCTGTCGCGGCCATTGATTTGCTGAAGCAGGCCGGGGCCACGAACATCCGCTTCCTCTGCCTGCTGGCCGCCCCCGAAGGCATCGCCCGCATGAAAGAGGCGCATCCCGACGTGCAGATCGTGACCGCCGCGGTGGACGAGCGGCTGAACGAGAAGGGCTATATCGTGCCGGGTCTGGGCGACGCGGGCGACCGGATGTTCGGCACCAAATAAGGCGAAACCGGGGCAGGATTGGCTTTACTTGCTA
This sequence comes from Loktanella sp. M215, assembly GCF_021735925.1. Lineage (NCBI taxonomy): Bacteria > Pseudomonadati > Pseudomonadota > Alphaproteobacteria > Rhodobacterales > Roseobacteraceae > Loktanella > Loktanella sp. M215. The sequence goes on along the minus strand of NZ_WMEA01000001.1, from coordinate 3,548,662 downwards.
TGCGTTGTTTGCGATGTTGCCACAATATATTGTGGGGATGTCTATGTCTGCGACACGTTTCGCCAGTGCAATCGCAACCGCGGCCCTGATGGCGTCAGGCCTCGGGGTGGCGTCGGCCGCCGCGCAAACCTCTGCGGTGCCGGCAGAATTCCCGCCCGCCGGGTATGACGCCAGCCAGTATGTCGACTCCAAGGGCTGCGCCTTCGTGCGCGCCGGCATGGACGGCATGGTCAGCTGGGTGCCGCGCGTCGACCGCGCCCGCAACCAGTTGTGCAACTTCCAGCCCACGATCACGCGCACCGCGCAGGCGCCGGCCCCCGCGCCGACGTCTGCACCGACACCGGCCCCCGTGCCGACGCCGCCTCGCGTGACGCTGCCTGCGCGCACCGCGCCCGCAGCCGTGGCGCCACCTCCCCGCGTGGCCATGGCGACCCCGCAGGTCCGCCGGGTGCCTGCGCCGCAACCGGCCCGCGTGGCCGCCGCAGCCCCCCGCACGGTCCCCGCGCCACAGGCCGCCCCCGCGCCCCGCATCACCTATGCCCAGGCCTGCGCCGGCCGCTTTGGCGTGCAGCCGGGGTTCATCAGCGCCAGCACCCGCGCGCCGATCGACTGCGGACCCGGACCGCAGGCTGTCACGGCACCGACACAGCTGCGCCTGACCCTTGACGCCGCCTGTGCGCGCCAGGCTCAGACCGGCCAGACACTGATCAACGCGGCGACCGGTGCGCCCATCGCCTGCGCGACGCAGGCCCCGGTCCAGATCGCGGCAGCAGCACCAGGGGCCTACACCTTACCCGCGACAGGGCAGGCCGCACCGGGATGCAACATACCCGGCCTGATCTGGGATCCTCGGTTCCCCGTGCGCTGCGGCCCGCAGACGGAATCACCCTCGGGCCGGGTCTATGGCCTGTCGCGCGGCTACAGGGTCATCGCCGAGGTCACCGCGCGCTATCCCGCCGCGGCGGTCGCGCCTCGGGCGACCCCCGCCCGGTCAGCCCCTCCGCTCTTCGGTGCCGGACCGGTGCCCGCCTCGAACGCACCCTACGGCGGCCCGGTGCAGACCCCGGCAGGCTATGCCCGCGTCTGGGACGACGGCCGCATCAACCCGCTGCGCGGCAAGCAGGTCGTACAGGCGACACCTTACGTCAGCAGCAGGTCGGTCGCCCCCGCCGCCGTGCGGGCCCCCGCCGCCGTGTTGGCCCCCGCCGCCGCCGCTGGCCAACGCTACGTTCAGGTCGGCAGCTTTGGCGACCCGGCCAACGCCGCGCGCCTGATCGCGCGCCTGCAGGCCGCGGGCCTGCCCGTCGCCTCTGCCAGATCCGGCGGGCAGAAAACGATTGCCGCCGGTCCGTTCCGGTCGTCCGGCGACCTCAACCATGCCTTGGGCATCGTTCGCGGCATGGGCTTTTCGGACGCCTTCCTGCGCAGCTGACCGGCACCCCGGCGGCGGGTCCGACGACCCGTCGCTTGCCTCAGCTATCGCAGATCGCCTGCACCTGAATCCATTCCGCATCCGTCAGCACCGGCACCGGCATCTTGCCCCGCATCGGATCAGAGGTGATCAGTGTCGCCCCGTTCTGATCCCGCGCCGACCGCAACGACGCATAAGGCGCCGAAGAAACATCGGCCGCCCCAAAGGCGCGCAACAGCACGGTTTCCGACACCGGACGCAGACCAGAGGCAAGCAGGAAATCCGCATACCCCGACAGCGCCGTCTCGGGAAGGCGGCCGGATGTCAGCAACTGGATCGTCGCAGGCAAGCCCGCATAGCGCAGCAGATCGTCCAGCGGATCATCGCCGCGCGCCCGCGCGGCAATGATGTCGCCCGCCGCGATCAGCGGATCGTCATAGCGCACCAGCATCGACCGGTCGATCACCGTCAACGCGCCGGGCAGGGTGAAGGGCCCCGGCAGCGCCGCCGGCAGCACCACGATCTGCCCCGGCGCCTGCCGCCCGAACAGCCGCGTCGTCAGCGTCTGCAGTGCTGCACGCCCGCGCGGGCCGCGACAAACCGGTCCGGTGCGCGCCTGCAGGTGGCCCAGCACCGTCGCCCCGATCTCGGCCCGGCGCAGGTCACTGACGCTGGCGGCGGTCTGCTTTCGCAGCGCATCCGGCCCCCACAGGGACGTCCCGCCGATCACGGCCAGCAGCAGCGCCAGCGTCAGCATCTGCCGCAACCGGCCCCGCTTGGGCTGCGCCGCCTTGATCAGACTGCCGCGCACCGTGTCGATGGCGGCGATCATCGTGGGATCGTCGATCTCCAGCGTCTCGGTCGCGTCGGCGTCGGGCGCGAATAGGGCGGGCACCTCCTGCGGGTTCAGCCGTGCCACGGCGGGCAGCGACCAGTGCGACAGCGGTCGCCCCGCGCTGTCCGAGACGACCAGCGTCGCATCGCCGAAGGACACGATGACCTCGCGCCGCTGATCCGTGCGCGTGGCACGCCACAGCCCGAGGCTTTCCAGTCGTTCGTATTGCGAAAGTGCGGTCATGCTGCCTGTCTGCCGGTTTTTCACACCCTAGGGCACGCGCCGACAAACGCCTAGGGGGTCGCGGCCCGCTTGCGCAATTCGAATTTCTGGATTTTCCCGGTCGAGGTCTTGGGCAATTCCCCGAACACCACGCGCTTGGGGCACTTGAACCCCGCCAGACGGCTGCGCGTGTGGGCGATCAGATCGGCCTCGCTCGCCTCACGCCCCGCCTTCAGCTCGACAAAGGCGCAGGGCACCTCGCCCCACTTGTCATCCGGCATCGCCACGACCGCACACAGGCTCACCGCCGCATGGTGCATCAGCGCACTCTCCACCTCGATCGAGGAGATGTTCTCGCCACCAGAGATGATGATGTCCTTCGACCGGTCGGTGATCTGGATATAGCCGTCGCCGTGCTGCACCCCCAGATCCTCGGTGTGGAAATAGCCCCCCGCAAAGGCCTTCTGCGTGGCCTCGGGGTTGCGGTAATAGCCTTTCATCACCGCATTGCCGCGCATCATGATCTCGCCCTGCGTCTCGCCGTCGCGGGGCACGGGGCGCATCGCAGGGTCCATCACGACGATATCGTCCATCATCGGCATCAGCACGCCCTGCCGCGCCTTGATCGCGGCGCGGTCATCCTCCGGCAACGCGTCCCAAGCGGTGTTCCAGATGCATTCGGTCGCGGGTCCGTAGGTTTCGGTCAGCCCGTAGACCTGCGTGATGTTGAACCCCAGTTTTGACACGGCGGCCAGCAGCGCTGCGGCGGGCGGCGCGCCTGCGGTGAACACCTCGACCGTGTGGTCGAAGGCGCGGCGGTCGGCCTCGTGTGCGTTCACGATCAGGTTCAGCACGATGGGCGCGCCGCCGAAATGCGTCACCCCATGATCCGCAATCGCCGCATAGATCGCGGCGGCGGTGATGTCGCGGCAGCAGACGGCAGTGCCCCCCAGCAGCGGCATCATCCAGGTGTGGGTCCAGTTGTTGCAATGAAACAACGGCACGATCTGCAGCATCACCGGAAATAACGTCATACGCCAGGCGATCTGGTTGCCCACCGTTGCCAGATACGCGCCCCGGTGGTGATAGACGACGCCCTTGGGCCGCCCGGTCGTGCCAGAGGTATAATTCAGCGCAAGGCTTTCCCACTCATCCTGCGGCATGACCCAGTCAAAGGCCGGATCACCTTGCGCCACCAGATCCTCGTACAGCCTGTGTCGCCCGGTGGCGGGAATGCCGGCGACGATGTCGGGCACCTCGATCACGATGGGGGCAGGGGTCTCCATCAGGGCGATCGCCGCCTCGACCAGCGGCACACTGGCGCTGTCCACGATCACGACCCGTGCAGCACCGTGATCCAGGATATAGGCGACCGTATCCGCATCCAGCCGCGTGTTGATCGTGTTCAGCACACCTGCACAGGCCGGCACCGCAAAGGTCGCCTCCGACTGCGCCGGCACGTTGGGCAGCAGCGTGGCCACGACATCGCCCGGCGCCACACCCAGATCCGCCAGCGCGCCCGCCAGCCGGCTGACGCGCGCATGGTATTCGGCATAGGTCCAGACCGTGTCGCCGTAGGCCAGAGCCGGCCGGTCGGCAAAGACATCCGCCGCGCGCCGCAGATGCGACAGGGGCGTCAGCGGCGCAAAATTCGCGGGCCCCCGGTCCAGCCCGCTCTCGTCGTTCATCCAGCCCATGTGCCGGCACCCCTTCACCTTGATCCTCGTCCGGGCCAGAGTGCGGCAGCGCCACGGACAGATCAATGGGAACCTCATGGCAAAGCACCCTCTCGGCCACGCCTCATGATCCTGTCACCGGGCCGCCGCTACGCCTTCGTGCACATCCCCAAGACCGGCGGCACCGCCATGGCGCTGGCACTCGAGGCGCGGGCGATGAAAGACGACATCCTGATCGGCGACACGCCCAAGGCGCAGCGCCGCCGCGCGCGGCTCGCGACGCTGCAGGCGCCGGGCCGGCTGTGGAAACACAGCCGCCTGCGCGATGTGGAGGGGGTCTGCGACATGACCGGCTGGCGCATCTTCACCCTCGTGCGCAACCCTTGGGACCGGATGGTCAGCTACTACCACTGGCTGCGGGTGCAAGGCTTCGCCCATCCCGCCGTCACGCTCGCAAAGGACACGACCTTCAGCGCCTTCATCAACCACCCGCAGACCGTTGCCAGCCTGACCGCCCACCCCTACGCCGCCTATGTCACCGACACAGACGGCCAGATCCGGGCGACCGACTTCATCCGCCTCGAACGGGCGTCGACGGACTTGACCCCCGTTTTCGCCCACCTCGGCTTTCGCTTTGTGTTGCCGCAGGCCAACGCCAGTCAACGCAACCGCGACTGGCGCCCCTATTACACGGACGCCGATGCGGCCTTGATCGCCAGGGCCTGCGCTGCCGACATCGCCCGCTCACGCTATACGTTCGATCCGGACCCGGCGGCCTGATCGCCACAATACGGCGACCGCCACGGTCCCGGCTTCTTCTGGTCAAAAATACTTTGGGGGGTGAATTGGCCGTCAGGCCAAGAGGGGGGCAAAGCCCCCCCTGTCGTCGCGCCGCCCGCAGGCGGCGCAATCCCTCAGGCCGCGCGTTCAGCGGCAGGCCCGAATCGCCCATAGAATGACTGCCCCTTGTCTGCCATCTCGCGCAGCAGGTCGGGGCAGGCAAAGCGGTCGCCGAACCGTTCCGCCAACTGGTCGCACCGCTCTGCCGCATAGGGGCTGCCGATGATGTCAAGCCAGCTGAACGGCCCGCCGGACCACGGCGCAAAGCCCCAGCCAAGGATCGCACCCACGTCGCCCTCGCGGATATCGGTCAGCACACCGTCCTCTAGCGCGCGCACCGCTTCCAGCACCTGCGCGAACAACAGGCGATGCTGCACCGTCACAAGGTCAGGCTGCGCGTCCGCGACCGGGTACTTGTCGCCCAGCTCTGTCCACAGCCCCTGCCGCTTGCCCGCGTCGTCGTAGGCATAAAAGCCCGACTTCGACTTGCGGCCCATCCGGCCCTTGTCGGCCATCCAGAACAGCACCTCGTCCACTTCACCGTCCGGATAGGCATCGCCCATCGCGGCCTTCGTCGCCTTGGCGATCTTCACGCCCAGGTCGATGCTGGTCTCGTCCACCAGCTGTAGCGGTCCCAGCGGCATGCCGACCAGCTTGGCCGCATTCTCGATCAGGGCGGGGGCGACCCCCTCCTTCACCATGCGGATGCCTTCGTTGATGTAGGGGATGATGCAGCGGTTCGCGTAAAAAAACCGCGCATCGTTCACCACGATCGGCGTCTTGCGGATCTGCCGCACGAAATCCAGCGCCTTGGCCACGGCCACGTCGCCGGTTTGCTTGCCCCGGATGATCTCGACCAGGTTCATCTTGTCGACGGGGGAAAAGAAGTGGATACCGATGAACCTTTCCGGATCATTGCTCGCCTGCGCCAGCTCCGTAATCGGCAGGGTCGAGGTATTGGTGGCAAAGATGCAATCGGGCCCGGTGACGGCCTGCACTTTTGCCGTCACGTCGGCCTTCACGCCCATGTCCTCGAACACGGCCTCGACGATCAGATCGCAATCCTTCAGCGCGGCATAATCGGTCGTGGCCGTGATCAGCTCCAGCACCTGTTCCTTCTTCTCTGCCGTGGCCTTCTTGCGCGAAATCCCCTTGTCCATGTAGGCGGCGGTATAGGACTTGCCCTTGTCGGCGGCCTCCTGCTTGGCGTCGATCAGCACGACCTTGATCCCTGCGAGGGCCGAGACCAGCGCGATGCCGGCCCCCATCATGCCAGCACCGATCACGCCGACCCGGCTGACTCGCTGGTCGGCCACGTCGGGGCGGTTGGCACCCTTTTCCAGCGCTTCCTTGTTGATGAACAGGCTGCGGATCATCGCCGACGACGACGGGTTCAGCAGCACCGAGGTAAACCACCGCGCCTCGATCTTCAGCGCCGTATCGAAGGGCACCAAGGCACCCTCATAAACCGCCGACAGCAACGCCTTGGCCGCCGGATAGACACCCATCGTATTGCCATTCACCATCGCAGAGGCACCGACGAAGGTCATGAATCCCGCCGGATGATAGGGCGCACCGCCCGGCATCTTGTAGCCTTTCTGGTCCCACGGCTTCACGATATCCGCGTCCTTGGCAGACAGCACCCAGGCCTTGGCAGCTGACAGCAACTCTTCGGGGGCCACGACCTCGTCCACGATCCCCGCCCGCATCGCGGCCTTGGGATCGTTCATCTTGCCCTGCAGCAGCAGCGGCGAGGCCGCCATCGCGCCCAGTTTGCGCGAAATCCGCGTCGTGCCACCGGCACCGGGGAAAATCCCCACCATGATCTCCGGCAGGCCGATCTTGGCCTTGGGATTGTCCGCGGCAAAGATGCGGTGACAGGCCAGCGGGATTTCCAGCCCGATCCCCAGCGCCGTGCCGGGCAGGGCTGCGGCGATCGGCTTGCCGCCCTTCAGGGTCTTGGGGTCCATGCCCGCCCGCTCGATCCGGCGCAGCACGCCGTGCATCTGCATCACGCCGTCAAAGATGCCCTGGGCGGGATCGTCACTCTCGTCGCGCATCCGGGCGATGATGTTCAGGTCCATGCCCCCGGCGAACGATCCTTCCTTGCCGGAGGTGATGACGATGCCCTTCACGGCGTCATCCCTCAGCGCCTGCCCCACCAGCGCGTCCAGATCGGCAAAGCCCTGCTGGCTCATGACGTTCATGGATTTGCCGACAGTGTCCCAGGTGATGACGGCAACGCCGTCGGCGTCGGTGGTCATGGTGAAATCGGTCATGGGGTGTTCCCTTCCGCTGTTGGTGGTGGCGCGACGGTCGTGTCGTCGTCCGGCGCCGATGTATGGATCAAATGGCGATGCTTGACCGCCAGCCCGCTGTTCAGTTCCGTGGCCCGCCAATGCCTATCCTGATACCGAAGAGTCGCGGCGGAGATGAACCGCGGCATCACCCTTTGACCGTTGCTCAGGACATCCATGGTATAGGCGCCCTCGATGTGATCCTCAGATATGGCCTGCACATCATGCGCAATCCGGATCAGATCGGAGACCCGCTGCACGTTGATCTGCAACCGCCACTGCTCGAACTTTTCGCGCAACTGGTCCTCGGTGCCCATTTCCGACGGGCCGGCCGCGCTGTTGACCACGACCGGACAGGACATCGTGGTGCGCCAATTGTCGTAATCGTTCGCGACGACATAGGCGGCGACCCGGTCAAGCCAATCCTGAAAGACGGTATGGGCAGCCTTGGCGTCCATAACCGTCAGACCCGCTCGATGATGGTGGCCGCCCCCATGCCGGATGCGATGCACAGCGTGGCAAGGCCGGTGGACTTGCCCGTCCGTTCCAGCTCGTCCAGCAGGGTGCCGATGATGATCGCACCTGTCGCGCCCAGCGGGTGGCCCATGGCGATGGACCCGCCGTTCACGTTGACGACCGACGGATCGACATCGAAGCGCTGCATGAAACGCAGAACGACCGATGCAAATGCCTCGTTCACCTCGAACAGATCGATATCCGAAATGCTCATGCCGCTGTCGGCCAGAATCTTCTCGGTCACAGGCACAGGTCCGGTCAGCATGATCGTGGGATCGGTGCCGATCTTGGCCGTGGCCCGGATCACCGCGCGCGGCTTGAGGCCCATGGCCTCGCCCCAGGCCTTGGACCCGATCAGCACACCGGCGGACCCGTCCACGATGCCCGACGAATTGCCCGCGTGGTGGATGTGGTTGATCCGCTCCAGATGCGGATATTTCATCAGGGCGACCTTGTCGAAACCGGGCATCGTCTCGCCCATATCCTTGAAGGACGCCTTCAGCGCGCCAAGCGATTGCATGTCGGTGCCGGGGCGCATGTATTCGTCGTGATCCAGTATCGGCAGACCATTCATGTCACGCACCGTCACGATCGACCGGTCGAACCGCCGGTCGTCCCAAGCCGCCTTGGCCCGGCGCTGGGATTCCACCGCCAGCGCATCGGCGTCATCGCGCGAAAACCCGTATTCGGTGGCGATGATGTCAGCCGAAATACCCTGCGGCACGAAATAGGTGTCCATGGCAATCGAGGGATCGACGGCGATCGCCGCCCCGTCGCTGCCCATGGCAACCCGGCCCATCATCTCCACTCCGCCCGCGACATAGGCCTGACCGGCCCCGCCACGGATCTGGTTGGCGGCCAGATTGACCGCTTCCATGCCCGACGCACAGAACCGGTTGATCGCCAGCCCCGGGATCGACTGGTCGAGGTCCGAGGCCAGCACGGCGGTCCGCGCCAGGCAGCCGCCCTGTTCGCCCACCTGTGTCACGTTGCCCCAGATCACGTCCTCGACGGCGTGGCCTTCCAGATTGTTGCGTTCCTTCAGCGCGTTCAGCACGCCGGCGGACAGCCGGGCGCTGGTGACTTCGTGCAGGGACCCATCGGCGCGGCCCTTGCCACGGGGCGTGCGCACGGCGTCAAAGATATAGGCGTCTGTCATTGTGGTCTCCTTCAGGCGGCAGGCAGCGCGCGCTGCATCAGATCATAGGGGTGTTTCCAGCCGGGCGTGGCCGCGATGCGGTCCAGCCAGGCGTCGACATTGGGAAATGCGGTGCGGTCGAACCCGAAGGGTTCGGTATAGAACAGGTAACCGCAGCAGGCGATATCGGCGATGGTCAGTTCCTCGGTCGCCAGCCACGCGCGGTCCGCCAGATGCGTGTCCATCACCTTCAAGGCGGACGTCAGACGCATCAGCATGAAGTCGTTGACCTCCGCGCTGCGCTTGTCCTCTGGCAGAAAGTTCGTGTTGAAGCGCAGGGGACCCGCGACGCCGCTGACCTTGTGGTTGTCGAAGAACATCCAGCGCAGCACCTCGCGCCGCTGATCGGCACTCTTGCCGCCAAGCTTGCTGGTCTTTGATGTAATGTAGTCCTGAATCACCGCCGACTGGGTGATCACCAGATCGCCATCGACCATGACCGGCACCTCGCCCATCACGTTGAGGGCGCGAAATTCCGGGGTCCGGGTGGCACCCTTGAAAAAATCGACGAAGACCGGCTCCCATTCCACCCCCGCAAGGGTCATCGTCAGCGCCGCCTTGTAGGCGTTGCCGCTTTCGCCGAAGCAATGAAGCTTGATCGTCATGTCGTGCCTCCTCTTGTGATGCAGCCCCCGGTGGGTGTGCTGCTCTTTGAGTGTTTTTGGAAAAAGCGAGGACAAGTCCCGCGCTCTTAAATCAACTGTTAACCTTGCCGTGCCAGCCGCGTCTTGCGGTACAGGCTGGAGAGCCGATGACCGTAAAAAGCGAGGACCCGGTTCGCAGTGCTGCGCCTCTTCCTACGACGTTTGGGAACTCTCGGCGGATCGGGCCTCATCCCCCGTCCTCGCTTTTTTTTCAAATACTCCCGCCGGAGGCTTCTGCCGTCTCCGCGGCCGCAGCCTTCACTTCTTGCGCGCCTCCAGCTCCGCGTTGAACAACCGCAGTCGGTGACCGAACGTATCCTCGTCGAGGATGCTGTCGAAGTTCTCGAACAGGAACGACAGCGCCTCGCCTTCGTCCAGCCCCGCATCCCGTGCGAATTTCTTCAATCGGCGGTAGCCGTCCTCGGTCATGGCGACCGGAAAGCGGCGAGTCAGGCGCAGGCGTTTGGGCATGGGACGGTCCTCCTTGAGGCGGCAGGGTAGGGCGGGGCGCAGCCCGCCGCCACCTCAAAAATGCGCGGCCTCCAGCGCCATGACCGTGTCGGCACCCGTGTTGATGCGCGCCAGATGCAGCGCCGTCGCGGGCAATTGCCGGGCCATGTAGTAGCGTCCCGTGGCGATCTTGGTCTCGTAGAAGGCCGTATCGCTGGCACCACCCTCCAGCGCGTCCATCGCCGCCTTGGCACTGCGCGCCCACATGTAGCCCAGGCAGACGTGGCCCATCAGGTGCATGAAGTCGTAGGATCCCGACAGCGCGTTGTTCGGGTTCTTCATCGACCCCATGAAATACATCGCCGCCGCCTGCATGTCCTTGCTCGCCGCCTTCAGCGGGTCGAGGAAATCCTTTTTCAGCGCAGCATCGCCATCGTTTTCCTTGATGAAGGTCTTGATCATGTCGAAGAAGCCCATCAGGTGCTTGCCGCCGTCGATGGCCAGCTTGCGGCCCACGAGGTCAAGCGCCTGCACACCGTTGGCGCCTTCGTAGATCATGGCGATCCGGGCGTCGCGGGCGAACTGGGACATGCCCCATTCCTCGATGTAGCCATGCCCGCCGTAGACCTGCTGGGCGGCGACGGCATACTCAAAACCCTTGTCGGTCAGGAAGCCCTTGATGACCGGCGTCATCAGCGACACCAGACCTTCGGCCTGCGCATCGCCGGTCTTGTGGGCGCGGTCCAGCAGGCTGGCGCCCCAGAAGGTGAAGGCCCGCGCCCCTTCGTTGAAGGACTTCTGGTCCATCAGGTTGCGGCGGATATCGGGGTGCACGATCAGCGGGTCGGCGGGGCCGTCGGGGTTCTGCACGCCGGTCACGGCACGGCCCTGCAGGCGGTCATTGGCATAGGCCACGGCGTTCTCGTAGGCCACGACGGATTGCGCATAGCCTTGCAGGCCGACGCCCAGGCGCGCCTCGTTCATCATGACGAACATGGCGCGCATGCCCTTGTGCTCTTCGCCGATCAGATAGCCCGTGGCTGCGTCATAGTTCATCACGCAGGTCGAATTGCCGTGGATGCCCATCTTCTCCTCGATCTTGCCGACCGAGACGCCGTTGCGATCGCCCAGCGACCCGTCGTCCTTGACGATGAACTTCGGCACGATGAACAGCGACACGCCTTTGATACCGTCCGGCCCGCCGGGGATCTTAGCCAGCACGAGGTGGATGATGTTGTCGGCCATGTCGTGGTCGCCAGCTGAGATAAAGATCTTCTGCCCCGTCACCTTGTAGCTGCCGTCGTCCTGCGGCACGGCCTTCGTGCGCATCAGACCCAGATCGGTGCCGCAATGCGGCTCTGTCAGGTTCATCGTGCCGGTCCATTCGCACGACGCGAGCTTGGGCAGGAACATGTCCTTCTGCGCCTCAGACCCGTGGGCGAGGATCGCGGAATAGGCGCCATGGGTCAGACCCTGGTACATGTTGAAGGCCATGTTGGCGCTGACCATCGGCTCGTTCGCGGCCGTGTGCATGACGTAAGGCAGGCCCTGGCCACCGTATTTTTCCTCCGCGTCAAGGGCTGTCCAGCCGCCCTCGCGTACCTGATCGAAGGCCGCCTTGAACCCGGTGGGTGTGCGCACCACGCCGTTTTCCAGATGGCAGCCTTCGGTGTCACCCACCGCATTCAGCGGTTGCAGCACGTTGGACGACAGCTTGCCCACCTCCTCCAGCACCGCGGCGGTAAAGTCGCGGTCCAGATCGCCATAGCCGGGAATGTCCTGTTCGGACACGCGCAGCAGGTCGTGCAGGACGAACTGATAATCCTTGAGCGGTGCGGTATAGCTTGGCATCTCGTGTCTCTCCCTCGTGTCGGTGTCTGTCTGTTCAGGCGGCGCTGCTGGCCTGACCCGAAATCTCTTTCAACTTGTCTGCGCCCCATTGCATCTGGGCCTTCAGTTCCGTGATCGCCTCGTCCAGTTCGGCGCGCTGCGCTTCCATGTCGGCCAGATGCTTCTCGGCCAGCGTGTAGGTCTGGCTCAGCTGGGTCAGCTGACCGTCCCCCATGGCGTAAAGGTCCAGCAGCTGCCTGATCTCTTCGAGGCTGAAGCCGAAGCGCTTGCCGCGCAGGATCAGTTTCAGCCGTGCCCGGTCGGACCGGGTGAACAGGCGGCGCTGCCCCTCGCGGACCGGGAACAAAAGCTCCTTGGCCTCGTAGAACCGGAGGGTCCGGGGGGTCACGTCGAAGGCGTCGCACATCTGGCGGATGTTCAGGGTTTCGGTCGGCATCATTGTCTCCACGTCTGGCGGTTGGACCCGTCAGATCGTCTCTTGCGTCAGACCTTACAATGAATGTTGACGTTAACGTAAACATGACGTGACGTCAGAAAAACGGTGACGACAGGTCACGTAAGTTTCCGCAGCGTCAGCGCAATTTTATGACCCGGCGTCAGCCGAGCGAGGCGGCGGTTTCATCCCGCAGGCGTTGCAGCTCTGCCATCGTCTCGTCCAGCTGGCGGCGCTGTTCGGCCAGTTCCAGCATCTGCCGGTCGGCCAGCGTGATCCAGGTCTGCATTTGCGCCCGCGTGCCTTCCTTTTCGTAGATCAGCAGCCATTGGCGGATGTCCTCCAGCGCGAAACCGAAGCGTCGCCCGCGCATGATCAGCGTCATGCGCGCCTGTTCGCGCGCGCCATAGAGCCGCGCCCGTCCTTCGCGGTCGGGCGTCAGAAGCTCGATGTATTCGTAATAGCGCAGGGTGCGCGGCGTCACGTCGTAACGCGCGCACATCTCCTTGAACGACAGACGGCTCTCGGGCATCGGGCTCCTCCTTGACGTGAACGTAGCGCCGCGCCCCCCCGGGCGCAAACGGTCAGTTCATGAAACCGGGGGCTAGCCAGTGGAACCCGTAGGCCAGAATGATCGCCGGGACCGAGGAATAAAGCGTCGCCCGCACCGCCGCCCGCGGGTCCAGTGCGATCGCCGGGAACAGCGCGTCGCCATCGTTGGAAATCGCGTTGCCCATCAGCGCCGCAAAGGGGATCAGCCCGCCCGCATACAGCGTCGTGACCAGCACCTGCGGCCCGCAGCCCGGCACCAGCCCGACCAGCACGCCCATCAGCGGCAACAGCGGCGCGACCGACCCGAAAAGCGCCTCCAGATCGAAACTGCCGAAGGCCACGATATAATCATAGGCAAGGTAGGCGCCGATCACCCAGACCGAGATGAAGGCCGTCTCCTCCGCCATCCGCGTCACAGGACTGTCGGCGGTGTTGGTCATCGCCTGCAGGCGCGAGGTGACCCAGACGAAAAGCCCCGCCGCCGTGCCGCCCAGACCCACGATGGGCAAGACCGGGCCATAGACCGCGGCCACGTCGGCGCCGGTCAGCTGCGTGATCCCGATGACCAGACCTGGCAGGGCGAAACAGGCAAAACCCACGTCCTTGGCTCGCGTCCGCCCGATCAGCGGGGCCAGTTCGCAGGACCCCCCACGCGCCCCCGGTTCCGGCGCGCCCGGCAGGGCATCGACGATCCAGCCGCTCAGGATACCCACGGCAAAAGACAGCGGCAGCACCACCAGCGCCGCATCGGGTCGCGTCGCGATCAGCAGGAACGCCGCATCGCCCATCGTCGCCGTCAATGTCGCCACGACAGCGCCGAACCCCACATGCCCAGAGCTATAGGCCGCCACGACGACCACGGCCCCCCCGCAGCCGGGCGTCGCCCCCAGCAGGGCGGCCAGCGGCACCTGCCAGCCGCGCGCGTTTTGCAACGCCGTGCCGATGTTGAACCGGAAGACCCGCTCGGCCCCGTAGAACAGGATCAGCGTCGCCGCGACAAAGCCCGAGACCTGCGTGAAGGCATCCGTCATCAGCCCCCGCGTCAGCGCACCAAGCTCGCCCGGAAACGCCGCCAGCGCCAGCAGCACCAGCGCCACGCCCAGGCGGCGTGGCCTGAACAGGCCAACATGCCGGGCAGGGGGCGTGATCGTCGTGGTGGCGGTCATTGGCATTACTACTTGCGAACCATTCTCAAGTTTAACATAGGGGTTGCGCGCATCGCCGCAAGTGCGAAGTTGTCGCGGACTTGAAAAGGCCCACCCATGACCGACAGCCCCCAGATGCCCCCCGACACCCAGATCGACCGCCGCAAGCAGGTGGCGGCGCAATTCATCGCGATTATCCCCCACGCCAGCGCGCTTGGCATGCAGATGACCGCTGTGGGGGATGGAGAGGCCACAATCACCATGCCCTACGACGCCCGCCTCGTGGGCGATCCGGACACCGGCGTGATCCACGGCGGCGCCGTCTCTGCGCTGATGGACACCTGCTGCGGTGCCGCGGTCATGGTGCACCCGGCCGCAGGGCTGGGCACGGCCACCATCGACCTGCGCATCGACTACATGCGCCCCGCGACCCCGGGCCAGACCATCACCGCAAAGGCCACCTGCTACCACGTCACCCGCTCCGTCGCCTTCGTGCGCGCCGTGGCACTGGACGAAGACACCGACCGCCCGGTCGCCTCCGCCACCGGTGCCTTTACCGTCGAGCGTCCCCGCAAGCCGCAGGCCACATCATGAGCATGCCGCCCAAACGCGCCCGCCCGGAACCCGTGCAGGTCGTCAAGCAGCGCCGCGACGCCACCCTGCAGGGCCTCGTCGACGGTGTGCCCTACATCCGCTTCCTCGGCATCCAGTTCGAACGTCACGGCGACGAGCTGACCGCCGTGCTGCCCTTCGCCGACATGCTGATCGGCAACCCGGCGATCCCGGCGCTCCACGGCGGCGTCACCGCCGCCTTCATGGAGGTCGCGGCCATCATCGAACTCAGCTGGGCGATGCTGTGGGAAGACATGGAATCGGGCGCCGAGGCGATCCCCCGCCGCCTGCCCAAGACCATCGACTTCAACGTCGACTACCTCCGCTCCGGCCTGCCGCGCGACGCCTACGCCCGTGCCCGCGTGAATCGCTCCGGCCGCCGCTACGCGAGCGTCCATGTCGAGGCCTGGCAGGACAACCGCGCGCGGCTGTTCGCGCAGGCCACGGGGCATTTCCTGATGCCGGTCCGCGGCGAGGACTGAGATGAACCTCACGCACCGCCGGGTGCTGCACATCGCGCTGCCGGTGGTGATCTCGAACGCGACGGTGCCGATCCTCGGCGTCGTCGACACCGGAGTCGTGGGTCAGCTGGGGCAGGCGGCCCCGATCGGGGCCGTGGGCATCGGCGCGATCATCCTGACGGCGATCTACTGGGTCTTCGGCTTCCTGCGCATGGGCACATCCGGCCTCACCGCACAGGCCATCGGTGAGGAGAATACCCCAGAGGTCGCGGCCCTTTTGTCCCGCGCCCTCATCATCGGCGTCACGGCAGGTGCAATCATCATCGCCGCCCAGACCCTCCTCTTCGCCGGGGCCTTCGCCATCTCTCCGGCCAGTGCCGAGGTCGAAACCCTCGCCCGCAACTACATGGCGATCCGCGTCTGGTCCGCCCCCGCCGCCATCGCGCTCTACGGCATCACCGGCTGGCTGATCGCACAGGAACGCACCGGCGCCGTGCTGCTGATCCAGGTGCTGATGAACGGCGCCAACATCACCCTCGACCTCATCTTCGTGCTGCACCTCGGCTGGGGCGTGCCGGGGGTCGCCGCAGCCACGGTCATCGCCGAATGGTCCGGCCTGGCACTCGGCCTCTGGCTCTGCCGCGCGGCCTTCCGCGTCCCCGCCTGGCGCGACTGGCCGCGGGTCTTCGACCGCGCCCGCCTGATCCGCATGGGCATCGTCAACGGCGACATCCTGATCCGCAGCGTCCTGCTGCAGGCGATCTTCGTCAGCTTCCTGTTCTGGGGCGCGCATTTCGGCGACATCCAGCTCGCCGCCAACCAGATCCTGCTGCAGTTCCTCGAGGTCACGGCCTACGCCCTCGACGGCTTCGCCATCGCAGCAGAATCCCTCGTGGGGCAAGCACTGGGCCGCCGCGACCGTCCCGCCCTGCGCCGCGCCGCGCTCCTGACCTCCGGCTGGGGCGCCGCGATCTGCGCTGCCTTGGCGCTGGCCTTCGCGCTTCTGGGCGGCACCGTCATCGACATCATGACCACGGCGCCAGAAGTGCAGACCGCCGCCCGCCACTACCTGCCCTACATGGTGCTGGCTCCCATCGCGGGCGTCGCCGCCTGGATGCTCGACGGCATCTTCATCGGCGCCACCCGCACCACCGACATGCGCAACATGATGGTGGTCTCGACACTCCTCTACTTCGCCGCCGTCATCCCGCTCATGGCGCTCTTCGGTAATCACGGCCTCTGGATCGGCCTTCTGCTCTCCTTCGTCTTCCGCGGCCTCACCCTCGGCTGGCGATACCCCGCCCTCGAACGCGCGGCACTCTCCCCTTCTTCTGGTTGAAAATACTTCGGGGGGCGGCGCAGCCGTGGGGGCAGCGCCCCCTCCGCCCTCTCGACTCTGCACTCACCCTCAGCGATAATCACCCCATGTCCTTACCCCCCGGTTTCATCGACGAATTGCGCACCCGCCTGTCGCTGTCACAGGTCGTCGGGCGCAAGGTCATGTGGGACAACAAGAAGTCCAATCAGGGCCGCGGCGACATGTGGGCGCCGTGCCCGTTCCATCAGGAAAAATCCGCCAGCTTCCACGTCGACGACCGCAAGGGATTCTACTACTGCTTCGGCTGCCACGCCAAAGGCGACGCCATCTCCTTCGTGCGCGAGACCGAGAATGTCGACTTCATGGAGGCGATCCGCATCCTCGCAGGTGAAGCCGGCCTGCCGATGCCCGAACGCGACCCCCGCGCGCAGGAAAAGGCCGACACCCGCACCGAACTGGCCGAGGTGATGGAGCAGGCGGTCCAGCACTTCCGCCTGAACCTGCAAACCGCTGCCGCAGGTCCCGCCCGCGACTACCTCGCCCGCCGGGGCCTCAGCCCCGAGGCGCAGGCGCGCTGGGACATCGGCTTCGCCCCCGACAACGGCGGCGTGCTTGCCGCCCTCACCGCCAAGGGTGTGGCGCAGAAGCTGGTGATCGACGCAGGGCTCGCGGCTGTCAGCGACCGGGGCGGCGCCCCCTACGACCGCTTCCGCGGCCGCATCATGTTCCCGATCCGCGACGCGCGGGGCAGGGCGATCGCCTTCGGCGGCCGGGCAATGGACCTGAACGCCAAAGCGAAATACTACAACTCGCCGGAAACAGAACTCTTCGACAAGTCCCGCACCCTCTACAACGTGCAGAACGCCCGCACCGCCGCCGGCAAGGGCACGCCCCTCGTCGTCGCCGAAGGCTACATGGACGTCATCGCGCTCAGCGAGGCCGGGTTCGCCGCCGCCGTCGCCCCCCTCGGCACTGCCGTCACCGAACACCACCTCCACATGCTCTGGCGGATCTCGCCCGAACCGATCATTGCGCTCGACGGCGACACCGCCGGCCTGCGCGCCGCGATGCGCGTCATCGACCTCGCCCTGCCGCTTCTCGCCGCCGGGCAGTCCTTGCGATTCGCCGTCATGCCCGCCGGCCTCGACCCCGACGACGTGATCAAGCAGCAGGGTCGCGACGCCATGCAGGCGATCATCGACGCCGCCATGCCCATGGTGCAACTGCTCTGGCAGCGCGAAACCGAAGGCCGCGTCTTCGACAGCCCCGAACGCCGCGCGGCGCTGGACAAGTCGCTGCGCGACAAGATCAAGCTGATCGCCGACCCCTCGATCCGCAGCCACTACGGCGAGGCGATCAAGGAAATGCGCTGGGACCTCTTCCGCACCCGCAAGCCGCAGAACAAGGCCTTCACGCCGCGCAAGGCGCAGAAATGGAACCCCAAGCAGCAGCCGTGGGAACGCGACCTCTCGCCCGTCGCCTCCAACAAGCGCTCGATCCTCGGCGCCGGGGCCGCCGACGAATCCCACATGCGCGAGGCGGTGATCCTCGCCACCCTGATCGCCACACCCGCCGCCCTGCACGCCTTCCTCGCCCCGCTGGAGCTGATGGATTGCACCGACCCCGACCACGCCCGTCTGCGCGACGCGATCCTGCGCTGCGCCGACGACACGGACCTGACCACCCACCTGCACGCCTGCGTGGGTGAAGAGGCCGTGGCCCGCATCCTGACCCAGCGCGACGTCGTCCTGACCTCCGGCCTGCGCAAACCCGGCGACGTCGATTTCGCCCGCCGCTGCCTCGCCGAAAGCTTCGCCAAGCTGACCGCCGCCCGTGCGCTGCCGCGCGAGGTCTCCGAAGCGGTGGAGGACGTCGACGCCGCCGACGAGGGGCTGACATGGCGTCTGGGCGAGGCGGTGCGCGCCGTCGCCAAGTCCAGCCAGATCGGTGGCGAGGACAACGCCGAGATCGTCATCGCCGAAAACGGCTTTGGCATGGACAAGTCCGAACGCGCCGCATTTGATGCGATCCTGCAGGCGCTGACGATTGCAAAACCGCCGCGCGACCCTAAGTAGGGCAGAACCGATACGCTCGTGGACAGGCGAACGAGGGGGGTGCGTGCAACAGGGGCTGTAAATTCTGCCCTTTCCGGTTGCGAATCAGCCGCGTACAGCGTTGATTCGTTGCAACCGAATCACCCGCCCATCCGATTCGCCAGACACGCCGTCGCCCGCTGACACGAGGAGCCCCGAGACATGGCCGCCAAAGACAACGACGACCGCAAGGACGATAGCGACAGCGACATCAGCCTCGACATGAGCCAGGCCGCCGTCAAGAAGATGATCGCCGACGCGCGCGAGCGGGGCTACATCACCTATGACCAGCTGAACGCCGTCCTGCCCCCCGAACAGGTCTCCTCCGACCAGATCGAGGATGTGATGTCGATGCTCTCCGAGATGGGCATCCAAGTCACCGAAGAAGAAGAATCCGAGGAAAGCGAAGAGCCCGCCGGCAATACCGAGGTCGCCACGATCCAGGGTGGCCGCGACGTGGCGCTGGGCGGGGCAGAGGCTGAAAAGCTCGACCGCACCGACGACCCCGTCCGCATGTACCTGCGCGAGATGGGCAGCGTCGAACTGCTGTCCCGCGAAGGCGAAATCGCCATCGCCAAGCGGATCGAGGCCGGTCGCAACACGATGATCCTCGGGCTCTGCGAAAGCCCGCTGACCTTCCAGGCGATCACGATCTGGCGCGACGAACTTCTGTCCGAAGACATTCTGCTGCGCGACGTCATCGACCTTGAAACCACCTTCGGCAACCAGCTGGGCGACGACGACAGCGAAGAACCCGTCGTCACCGCCGGCGGCGACACCGGGTCCAAGGACGACGACGATAAGTCCGAACTCGACGCCGACGGCAACCCCATCGCCAAGGACGACGAGGAAGACGACGACGAGCAGGCCAACATGAGCCTCGCGGCCATGGAAGCCGCCCTGAAGCCGCGCGTGCTGGAAACCCTCGAAATCATCGCCAGCGACTTCGGCAAACTGTCGGAAATGCAGGACGCCCGCATGTCCGCCACCCTGAACGAGGACAGCAGCTTCTCGACCGGAGAGGAGGAGACCTACCAGTCCCTGCGCTCCGAGATCGTGGAACGCGTGAACTCGCTGCACCTGCACAACAACCGCATCGAAGCGCTGATCGACCAGCTTTACGGCATCAACCGCCGGATCATGCAGATCGACAGCGCGATGGTCAAACTCGCCGACCAGGCCCGCATCAACCGCCGCGAATTTATCGACGCCTACCGCGGTCGTGAACTCGACCCGAACTGGCTGGAAGACATCGCCGAAAAGGCCGGTCGCGGCTGGCAGGCGCTGATCGAACGCTCCACCGACAAGATCGAAGAACTGCGCGGCGACATGGCGCAGGTCGGCCAATATGTCGGCGTCGATATCACCGAATTCCGCCGCATCGTGTCACAGGTCCAGAAGGGCGAAAAAGAAGCCCGCCAGGCCAAGAAGGAAATGGTCGAGGCGAACCTCCGCCTCGTCATCTCCATCGCCAAAAAGTACACGAACCGCGGGCTGCAATTCCTTGATCTTATTCAGGAAGGCAACATCGGCCTAATGAAGGCCGTGGACAAGTTCGAATACCGCCGCGGCTACAAGTTCTCGACCTACGCGACATGGTGGATCCGTCAGGCGATCACGCGTTCGATCGCCGATCAGGCCCGCACGATCCGCATCCCGGTCCACATGATCGAGACGATCAACAAGCTGGTCCGCACGGGCCGCCAGATGCTGCACGAAATCGGCCGCGAACCGACACCAGAGGAACTGGCCGAAAAGCTCCAGATGCCGCTCGAAAAGGTTCGCAAGGTGATGAAGATCGCCAAGGAACCGATCTCGCTGGAAACGCCGATCGGCGACGAGGAAGACAGCCAGCTTGGCGACTTCATCGAAGACAAGAACGCAATCCTGCCGCTGGATTCCGCCATCCAGGAAAACCTGAAGGAAACCACGACCCGCGTTCTGGCCTCCCTCACACCGCGCGAGGAGCGCGTGCTGCGCATGCGCTTCGGCATCGGCATGAACACCGACCACACGCTGGAAGAGGTCGGCCAGCAGTTCAGCGTCACCCGCGAACGCATCCGCCAGATCGAGGCGAAGGCCCTGCGCAAGCTCAAGCACCCCAGCCGTTCGCGCAAGCTGCGCAGCTTCCTGGACCAGTAGGCGGGTGGCGTGGCTGTCGAAACTCTTCGGATCGAAACCTGCCGCTGACGCGCCCGCACAAGAGGGATTGTCAGAGGACTACAACGGCTTCACCATCACGCCCAACCCGATGCGCGAAGGTAGCACCTACCGCGTCGCCGCACGCATCACGGCCGATGTCGACGGCGTGGCCAAGGTCCACCAGCTGATCCGCGCCGACACGATGCAGGACCTCGACGACGCGCGCAAAGCCTCGCTGAACAAGGCTCGCCAGATGATCGACGAACAGGGCAAAGCCCTTTTCGACAGCTAGACCCGATCAGGCGTATCGCCCGAAAGGCCCGCCGCAGCGGGCCTTTCGCCGATTCAACCGGCGCCGGAAACCACCGTCACCCGGTCAGGCCAGATGCGTCTTGAAATGCGCCAGCGTCCGCTCCCACGACAGCTCTGCCGCCGCTGCGTCATAGCGTGGCGTGCTGTCGTTGTGGAACCCGTGGTTCACGTCCGGATAGATGAACGCCTCATAACTGGTCCCCGCAGCCTCCAGCGCCGCTTCATACGCGGGCCAGCCTTCGTTCACCCGCTCGTCCAGCCCGGCGTAATGGATCAGCAGCGCCGCCGCGATCTTGGGCACATCCGCCGCATCCGGCTGCCGGCCGTAGTAGGGGACAGCGGCCTTCAACTCCGGATAGGCCACCGCCGCCGCATTGGCGACACCGCCGCCATAGCAGAACCCGGTGATCCCGACGTTGCCCGTCGATCCCTCATGCGCCATCATGAACTCGACGGCCGCAAAGAAGTCGTTCATCAGCTTCTCCGGATCGACGCTGGCCTGCAGATCGCGCCCCTCCGCATCGTTGCCCGGATACCCGCCCACGGATGTCAGCCCGTCGGGGGCCAGCGCCATGAACCCCGCCTTGGCCAGCCGGCGCGCCACATCCTCGATGTAGGGGTTCAGTCCCCGGTTCTCGTGGACGACCACCACGGCAGGCAGAGGCCCCTCGACCCCCGCAGGCCGCACCAGATAGCCGCGCACCTCGCCATGCCCGTTGGGTGACGGATAGGTGATGTATTCCGGCGTAATGGCCTCGTCATTGAATGACACCTGCTCGGCCAGCGCATAATTTGGCGCCATCAGCCCCAGAATCCCCGCCGCCGTCATGCCGCCCACGGCGAACTTTGCGGCACCGTCCAGAAACTCGCGTTTCGTGATCATCCCGTGGGCATAGAAATCATAAAGCTCCAGCAGCTTGGGGTCGAAATCCTTGGCCGTCAGTCGCGTCATCGCGCAATCCTTCCTGTCAGGGCCGGAGATCATGCCCCGACACCCGGCAGCCTAACGCACCGTTCCCCTCTGCCAAGCGCCCATCCCACACCTCACGAACTGCTGATCGACGCGCGGCGCCCCCCCCCCTCTCTGTTTCAGAAATATCCCCGCCGGAGGCACCTGATTTTCACCGAAAATCAGGTCACCCCCCGCTGGCATCACCCGCGCGGCATCAGGAACACTTCGCGCACGTCGTTCAGCTCCGACGCATTCAGTGCCAGCATCACCGCATCGGCTACATCGTCGGGCTGCAGCTTGTCGGGCTTGCGTTCGTCAAAGAACCCGGTGTTCACCATCCCCGGTGCAACCACCGTGCAGCGCCCGCCCCACTCCTTCATCTCCTCGGCCAGATTGCCGGCATAGCCGTGCACGAACCACTTGGTGGCCCCATAGACGGACCCCGCAATATGCCGCCGCCCGGCGGCGGACCCGGTCATCACCATGTGACCCTTGTTCGGTTTCAGATAGGGCAGTGCGGCCTTCACCGTCTTCAGCATCCCCATGACGTTCAGGTCGACCATCCCCTGCCAGTCGTCGACCTCGCCCTTCTCGGCGCCGCCTTTGGACGTGCCGCGCCCGGCATTGGCAAAGGCCGCGTTCACCGTCCCGAATGTCTCGCTCAGCGTCTTCAGCGCCGCCGCCTGGTCGTCAAAGCTGGTCGCATCCCCCGGCAGCGCCAGCGCCCGGTCGCCCAGATCCGCCACCAGATCGCGCAGCTTGTCCTCCGACCGGGCGAACAGCCCGACGTTCCAGCCCGCGGCCACCGCCTTGCGCGCTGTCGCCGCGCCAATGCCGCTGGATGCGCCGGTGATGAAGAGTGTCTTGTCGGCCATGATGGTCTCCTTATGCTGTCTGTTGACACCCCAACGCGGCCCGCCAACCCGAGGTTCACCGATGCAGACGACTTTCACGATTCCGACGCGGGGGCAGGGCCTTTACGACTTCACCGATCAGGTCGCTGCCTGGGCCACCGGCACCGGCCTGCTCACGCTCTTCATCCGCCATACCTCCGCCAGCCTGCTGATTCAGGAAAACGCCGATCCAGAGGTGCAGAGCGACCTGCTGCACTACCTCGCCCGCCTCGTGCCGCCCGCGACCGACCCGGCCATGTCATACCTGACCCACACCTACGAAGGGCCCGACGACATGCCGGCCCACATCAAGGCCGCCCTGCTGCCGGTGTCCCTCTCGATCCCCGTGACCGCCGGTCATCTGGCGCTTGGCACATGGCAGGGGATCTACCTCTTCGAACATCGCAACGCCCCGCACAGTCGTCAGGTCGCGGCCCATCTGGGGTGACGTGCTACAAAAGACTCACTCACGACCCTCCAGATGCGGGGGGTGCGCGCAGCCCCTACCCAAAGGCTGGGGCGCCGCCTATAGTCGCTGTGGATAACTTGGGGGCCAACCCCAAGACGCGGACGAAAAGACAAGGACAGGCCCCATGCGTTGCCCCTTTTGCGGAAATGTCGATACTCAGGTCAAGGACTCCCGCCCGGCAGAGGATCACGTCGCGATCCGCAGGCGCCGCTTCTGCCCGGCCTGCGGCGGCCGCTTCACCACCTATGAACGCGTGCAATTGCGCGACCTCGTCGTGATCAAATCGAACGGCCGGCGCGAGGATTTCGACCGCGACAAGCTGGAACGCTCGATCCGCATCGCGCTCCAGAAACGCCCTGTCGAACCCGAACGCATGGACCAGATGATTTCCGGCATCGTGCGCCGGTTGGAGAGTATGGGAGAGACCGACATCCCCTCCGGCACCATCGGAGAGATCGTGATGGAAAGCCTCGCGCGGATTGACACGGTGGCCTATGTGCGTTTTGCATCGGTCTACAAGAACTTTCAGGCTGCCGATGATTTCGAGAAATTCATGAACGATCTGCGCCCGAACACCAAATCGGACCAATGACCGCCGCCGACACGCGGTTCATGACGCTGGCGCTGGCCTTGGGCCGGCGCGGCATGGGACAGGTCTGGCCGAACCCCGCCGTGGGCTGCGTCATCGTGCAGGGCGCCGTCATCGTCGGCCGCGGCACCACCCAGCGCTACGGCAGGCCCCATGCGGAACGTGTGGCCCTCGATCAGGCGGGCGATGCGGCCCGCGGCGCCACGGTCTATGTCACGCTTGAACCCTGCGCCCACACGGGCAAGACCCCGCCGTGCGCAGACGCGCTGATCGCCGCCGGCGTGGCCCGCGTCGTCGTGGCCACCGGCGACCCCGATCCGCGCACGGCGGGGCAGGGCATCGCCCGCCTGCAGGCGGCGGGCATCACGGTCGAGGTGGGCCTGCTGCGCCGCGCGGCAGAGCAGGATCACGCGGGCTTCCTCAAGCGGATCAATCACCAGCGCCCCTTCGTGACCCTGAAACTCGCCAGCAGCCTCGACGGGCGCATCGCCACCGCCAGCGGCGAAAGCCGCTGGATCACCGGCCCGCTGGCCCGCCGCGCCGTCCACGCCCTGCGCGCCCGCCATGACGCGGTGCTGGTCGGGGCCGGCACCGCCCGTGCCGACGACCCCATGCTCGACGTCCGCGATCTGGGCGAGGTGCGCCAACCCGTCCGCGTCGTGCTGTCGCGCGACCTGCACCTGCCGATCAACGGACGCCTCGCCCAGACCGCGCGGCAACAGCCCGTCTGGCTGTGCCACGGCCCGGACGCCAATACCCGCGACTGGCAACAGGCCGGGGTCGAGACACTTGAATGCGCCCTCTCGCACAATCAGGTCGACCCGCTCTCTGCCCTGCGCGCGCTGGCCGCCCGCGGCATCACCCGCGTGCTTTGCGAAGGCGGCGGCAGTTTGGCCGCCTCCCTGCTGCAGGCCCGTCTGGTCGATGAACTGGTCGTCATCAGCGCCGGCGTCGCCCTCGGCGCCGACGGCCTGCCTTCGCTCGCGGGCCTCGGCGTGCGCGATCTGGCGCAGGCCCCGCGCTTCCGCCTCGACCGCCTCTCACCCGTCGGCGGCGACATCCTGCAGGTCTGGCACCCGGTCTAGCGTCGCCACAGCCACGCCTGCGAGGCAAAAAGTCCCTGCGCCTTGGCCAGCAGCCGGTTGCCCCGCGACGGGGCCGGCACCGTGCCGTCGCGCAGACGCTCCACCACCACCTCGACCGGGCAGGGCAGGCCCGTCAGGGGATCGTGATAGCGCGGATAATCGATCAGCACCGCATGGACGAGGGCCGCGAGGTCGGGGTTGGCGGCCCGGCGCGGCACCGGCATCGCGCGATCCTCGGTCAGACCCCAGCCCGCATAGAACGGCATCCCCAGACAGGTCACGCGCTTGCCGCGCAGCAGCGCCTCGAACCCCAGCGTGCTGGTCATGGTCCAGACCTCGTCCACCAGATCCAGCGCGGTGATCGCGTCCATCCCCGTCAGCACCGCATCGGCAATCGCGGCGGCCTCCGGCACAGCCCCATCGCGTAGACCCGCCTCGACATCCGGATGCGGCTTGTAAAGGATCACCGCCGCCGGGTTCGCCGCCCGCGCCGCGCGCAACAGATCGCCATTGGTCGCGACGTCGCTGGCCCCCAGCCGGATCGAGGCGTCATCGGCCACCTGTCCCGGCACCAGAATCCGCCGCCCCACCGGCAGCCCGCGCAGCGGCTCCGTGGACCCGAGGTTGTATTTCGACAGCCGCCCCCGGCACAGCGCCCCGATCAGCGCCGTCGCCCGCGCGCGCGCGCAGTCGGGCAGGGCGCAAGCGGCCGCGATCATCTCTTCCAGCCGCGACGGCTGGGTCGGGTCGTAGTAGATCCCCAGATCGTCCAGCACCAGCGACAGCGGCGGGATCAGGTCCGCCCCCAACCCGCGAGAGCGCAGGAAGCCGTCCTCGATCCGCACCATTGCGGACCCCGGCGGCGCCTTCGACGCCCAGACCATGTGCCGCCGCCCGTCCGCCGCGGGCGCGGCGCCGTCCTTGGCGAACCGCATCGGCACCTGCGCGCCAAAGACCTGCTGCAACGGCCCGCGTTTCCACAGGCTGATCCGGTGCCCGGTCCATCCCTTATGATCGTCGCGCCACGCCCGCGTCTGCGCCGCCAGCGTCGTCACGGCCTCCTCGATCCCGCACAACCGGTCGCGGTAGGGATCGTACCACACCGGATAGAGCATCATCGCCCCCAGAAACAGCTGCGCCCGCGTCAGCCGCCGCTGGCGCCGGTCCAGCGGCTTGCGGTCATCGCTCAGCCCCCACCCGATGTAGAACGGCTGGCCAAAGACCACCGGCCGGTGCCCCGCGAGGATCGCCTCGAACCCCATCTGGGACGAGACCGTGTAGACCGCGACAGCCCCCGCCAGCAGGGCGTGCGGCGACACCGGGCCGTCGCACAAGCTGATCCGGTCGTCCGCATATTGGTCGGTGAAATAGCCGGGCCGGTGTCCCTCCACCGTCTCGGGGTGGGTCTTGATGACGATCCGCGCGGTGGGGTGATCGGTCTGGGCGTAGAACAGCATCTCGCGGAAGGTATTCGCATCCGCCCCGCTGGCCGTCACCGCCGCATCGCCCCGCGTCTGGTCGATCACCAGCACGTAGCCCGGATCGGGCACCGCCGCGCCCCGATCAAAGGCATTGTATTTCGACAGCCCCAGCCGCGCGATCTCTGCCATGGCGGCCTTCGCGCGGTTCAGGGCGGCCGTATCATCCAGCGGATCGTCGCGCAGGATGCATTCCAGATCGCTGGGCTGGGCAGGATCGTAGTGCATGCCGCGCCTGTCGATCACCAGCCCCAGCGGGGGTTCCCCGTCGCGTCCCGGCAGGACCGACCGCAGAAAGGCATCCTCTACCCGCACCACCGGGCTGGCCCGCCTGCGCGCCACCGCCTCGCCCCGCGGTGCGGTGGGGGAATGGCCCCAGACGCCCACCGTGTCGCCGTCCCCCGGCAGGCCCAGCCGGATGTCCCAGCCCGCCAGCGTCAGGATGCGCCGCACACGGCCCTGCGTGAGGAACCCGCCGTTGTAAACGAAAAGCTGCCGCAGGGTCTCCCCCGCGGCGGCGTCTGGCGCGTAAGGGCGCATGCCGGTTACAGACCGGTCGTGTTCTTGACGCTGTTGACCGTGTTCAGCGACCCGGTGGCAGCGGCAATGGTCTTGCTGAACTGGGCAAAGGGCGCCTCGGTCACATAGACGGTATCGCCGTCGCGGATGGCAAAGTCGCGGGCCATGAACATGCCGTTCGGGCGCGTCAGGTCCAGCACGTAGACCACCCGCTGCGTGCCCGTCAGATCCTGACCGACCAGCTGCTCTGCAATCTCCTCGGGTTCGTTGCGGAACACGAAGACGCCGGTGGGGTCGGCCGTGACCGACGACAGACCGCCGACCTGCGCCAGCGCCTCGATCGCGGAAATCGTGGGCGTCTCGAACTTGACCCGGTTCTGCGTGCCGGTGGCGCCAAGGGCGGTAAAGGTCCGGCTGTCGGCCTTGACCACGATGGCATCGCCGTCGCGCAGGGCGATATCGTTGCGCGCGTTGTTGTACAGATCGTCATAGAAGATCTCGGCCCGCTGGTTGCCGCGCACGACGGTCACGCGTGCTATTTCGGGGTTCAGGGCGATCCCGCCCGCCGCCGCCAGCATCGCGATCAGCGACCGGGTGGGGCGTTCGATCGGATAGACGCCCTGTGCATTCACCGCGCCAGAGACAGAGACCGTCGATCCGTTGCCTGCCAGACG
Organism: Loktanella sp. M215; assembly: GCF_021735925.1. Lineage (NCBI taxonomy): Bacteria > Pseudomonadati > Pseudomonadota > Alphaproteobacteria > Rhodobacterales > Roseobacteraceae > Loktanella > Loktanella sp. M215. The sequence continues at coordinate 3,520,995 of NZ_WMEA01000001.1, read as the reverse complement.
GCGCACCTGCACCTGCGGGTCCGGGGTCTGGTCTGACAGCTTTTCGGTGATGATCCGGCGGATCGCCTCTGGCGTATTGCCCGCGGCCAGCACGCGACCGGCGTAGGGCACGAAGATATAGCCCTGACCGTCGACCTGCACCTCGTTCAGGATCGTGGCGTTCTGGCCCGTCGGCACCAGCAAGCCGTCGTCGACGTTTTCGAAGATCGTCAGGCCCAGCGTGTCGCCGGCGTTGATCGTATCGGGGCCGACCTGGCCCGCATTCAGGAACCCCGCGCTGAACCCCAGTGCGGGGGCCACGGCGGCGATCGCATTCACACGGTCGTCCACGGTCAGGATGTAGGCGTCGCCTTCCCGCAGGACAGAGCCTGAGAAGATCTCGGATTTGTTCGGTCCCACACGGGGCAGGGCGCAAGCGGCCAGAATACCCAGCGTGACAACGAGGGCGGCGCCCCGTGAAAGGCGCAATGTCAGGAATAGCACTGCTCGGTCTCCTCGACCTGTTATTGTTCTGCCTCGGTCGTCTTTTCTTTTTACGCTACGGGAAAGACGCGCGGAAAGATAGTTTGGCAGGCCATGACGCCCGGTGTGTCACAGGACACTGTTGCTTTCGTGCCGCTTTGCCAGAGATTTTGGCCGATGCAAACCGGCAAAACCTGCGTGCCGTCCGGTGCGGACTGACGCGCCGGCATGCTGCGATCAGGTCACGATCCGTAACGGCTGGCGGGGCGGCGTCTTGCCCAGCGCAAGGCTGTCGTAGGGGTCCGCCTCTGCCAGCATCATGTCCACGACCTGCCGCATCAGTTGCCTGCGCCCCTGCGACGAATAGAACCCGCCCGGTACCTGCGATGTTTCCAGCAGGAAACGGCGGTAATCCTTGTAGGCGCGCCCGTCCGGCCGGTCGGAGGAGGTGAAGAAGTCAGGCAGCGCCTGCGCCGACACGAACTCCGGTTTGTTATAGACCGCATCGCCGAAGACCTTCAGCGGGATGCCGCGCCACAGCACCTGATGCGCGGCGGTGGAATTGACGGTGACGGCGGTGCGCGCGTGATCCAGAAGCCGCGCCAGCTTGCCGCCGCGCACGTAATGCACCCGGCCGCTGACACCGGCCTTGGCCGCCAGCCGCTTGATGATCTGTTTCGTCGGGCTGCGGTCGTTGTCCAAGGGGTGCGCCTTGAACACCAGATGATGGTGCCGCGGCGTGGCGCTGGCAAAGCCGTCCATCACGACGGTCAGAAACTCCTCCATCCGGGTGAAGGGCGAATGTTTCTGGAAACTGGCGTCGTGTTCCAGTTGCAGCAGGACGAGGTGATAGGGAAAGCCGCCGTGGCGGATGCGCAGCGTGGCGATCCGCCGGTCCAGCGCGATCCAGGGCATCAGCAGCAGCCGTTTGGTGTAAAGCCAGGTCTCGACCGCGACGGGCAACTCGCGGTGCCGCTGGAAATTGCGGTACTGGCCGTTCCGGAACATCACGAACCAGTGGTAAAGTGCGCCGTAAAAGACGTGGTGCCGCATGTCGCCCCAGTGGGCGGGCGGCGTCGGCATTTCCAGATCCGACATCGCCAGGGCCGCGCGCATGTCCGCCACACTCATGTCCATCAGCCGCGAATGTCCGTTGGTGCCGCCCCGTTCGTAGGTGACCCAGTAGGGCCGCATGTAGCCTTCCTCGAAGACATGAATGCGCAGCCCCAGCGCGCGCGCGGCTGCAACCGCCTGCGCGTGGATCGGACGGGTGTCGCCGTAAAGCACGATATCGGTGATCGCGTGTTCCGCCACGATGGCGCGGAACGTGTCGGGCCAGGCGTCCTGCGGCGCGGTAAATGGGATATAGCCCGGCGCGCCGAACCAGAACGCCCGGTCGCCCGCGTTGAAGCCCACGCGCCAGACCTCGGCGCCCGCAGCCCGCAGCATCCGCGCCAGACGGTGCAGGAACGGCCCATGAGGGCCCTGCAGGAACAGAAAGCGGCGGGGGGCGGGATCGGTCACGGGGTCAATCTTTATCTCGGTCTGTATCGCGGTGTGGCGTCATCACGGCTCGGACGTCACGTTAACCATTTGTCGGGGCGAAATTAAGGCGTCTTCGGTGGCGGCGCGCAACCGGCCCCGCTTGTCTGCGGCGGTATGAGGGTTTACCTCGAAACAAACCATGAAGGAGCGTCTATGTTTACCGGAATCGTCACCGACGTTGGGCATGTGCTGCAAGTGGACCAGCGCGGCGACCTGCGCGCCCGCATCGCCACGGCCTATGACCCGGACGGCATCGACATCGGGGCCAGCATCGCGTGCGAAGGTGTCTGCCTGACAGTCGTCGCCCTTGGCCGCGATCCGCAGCCATGGTTCGACGTCGACATCAGCGCCGAGACGGTGAACGCCACCAGCCTTGGCCGGCACCGCTGGACGCCGGGCAAGCGGCTGAACCTCGAACGCGCGCTGAAGGTCGGGGACGAACTGGGCGGGCACATCGTCTCGGGTCACGTCGACGGCGTGGCAGAGGTCATCGCCATGCACGACGAAGGCGACAGCACCCGCTTCACCTTTCGCGCGCCAGAGGCTTTCGCCAAGTTCATCGCCCCCAAGGGGTCCGTCGCCCTCAACGGGACCTCGCTCACGGTGAACGCCGTGGACGGTCGCGACTTTGGCGTGAACATCATCCCGCATACCAAGGCGGTCACGACCTGGAACGAGACCCGCGTCGGCGACGCGATCAACCTCGAGGTCGACACCATGGCCCGCTACGTCGCCCGCCTGCGGGAGTATGACTGATGCCCGGGATCGGCCATAATTCCGGCCAAGTGGATGAGCCGGGCCACGCCTTCCGCACCTTCGCCTGGGCCAAGGCGCGCCGCGACCTGATGCCGACCCTGCCGATCGAGGTGGTGCGCCTGCGGGTGAAACGCGCGCAGGCGCTCGGGCTGCCCTACAAGACCTATGCGGGCATCCGCGCCAGCACCGGCCACGACCTGATCGGTTTCCTGTTTTCGTCCAACGCGTTGCGGGTACTGCGTGACGGCGACGACATTCCGGAAGACCGCGCGCTGCGGCTGGCCGCGGTGCAGGCGGACCGCGTGGGCGTGGCGCAACCGCGCGTCACACCCGCGATCCTGACCCGTCTGGCCGCGATCGACGCGGCCTTTGCCGCACCGCCCGTCACCCTGTCGTGGGCCGCCACCCGCGATCACCTGAAGGCCGCGATCCGCGCCCGTGGCGCCGCCGCCGACCGCTATGTGATCGTGGGCGAAACGGCGCTGGAATGCGACTGGGTCGCCGCCGCCGGGGCGGCCGGCTGGGTGCCTGGCGCGCGGTATTTCGACGCGGGCGCCTGAGCCGGGGCGGCGATCTTTTCAATCGCTCCCGTCTGGGCTATCTGCCGGGGCAACACGAACAAGGAATCCGCGATGACCTCTTCATTCGAAACCCCCGGTCCGGTCGAGATCGACTGGTCCGACGCGATCGCCCCGATCGAGGACATCATCGAGGATGCGCGCAACGGCCGCATGTTCATCCTTGTCGACCACGAAGACCGCGAGAACGAAGGCGACCTCGTGATCCCCGCCCAGATGGCGACGCCGGACGCGATCAACTTCATGGCGACCCACGGCCGCGGGTTGATATGCCTGACCCTGCCGGGCGCCCGCATCGACGCACTGGGCCTGCAGTTGATGAGCACCAACAACGCCTCTCGCCACGAGACGGCGTTCACGATTTCCATCGAGGCGCGTGAGGGTGTGACCACCGGCATCAGCGCCCACGACCGCGCCCGCACCGTGTCCGTCGCCATCGACGCCACCAAGGGGGCGGCCGACATCGCGACCCCCGGTCATGTCTTTCCGCTCCGCGCCAAGGACGGCGGCGTGCTGGTCCGCGCGGGCCATACCGAGGCCGCGACCGACATCAGCCGTCTGGCCGGGCTGAACCCGTCCGGCGTGATCTGCGAGATCATGAAGGACGACGGCCAAATGGCCCGCCTGCCGGACCTGGTCGCCTTTGCGCAGCTGCACAACCTCAAGATCGGGACGATTAGCGACCTGATCGCCTACCGCCGCCGCCACGACAACCTCGTGCGCGAACAGTCCAGCCAGACCATCACCAGCGAATTCGGCGGCGACTGGGACATGCGGATCTTCTCGGACGAAACACAAGGGGCCGAGCATATCGCGCTGATCAAGGGCGACGTGACGACAGAGACGCCGGTGCTGGTGCGGATGCACGCGCTGGACCCGATGCTGGACGTCGTGGGCGCAGGCCCGCGCGGGCGGCGTAACGAATTCAGCGACGCGATGGAGCTGATTGCGACGGAAGGGCGCGGCGTGCTGGTGCTGCTGCGCGATCTGCACATGAAGATGGTGCCCGACGACGAGGTCTCACCCCAGACCCTGCGGCAATACGGGCTGGGCGCGCAGATCCTGTCGAGCCTCGGCCTGCACAAGATCGAACTGCTGACAAATTCGCCGAAGCCCAAGGTCGTGGGGCTGGATGCCTACGGTCTGGAAATCACCGGCACCCGCAAGATCTCGGAGATCGGATGATGGCCGGACCCACACATTACAGCCTGCCGCTGCCCAGCTTCGATGCACCCGTGAAACTGCTGGCCGTCGCCTCGCCCTATTACAAGGACATCTTCGACCAGCAGATCGCGGGGGCACGCGCCATCTGTGATCAGGCGGGTGTCGAGTTGGAGATTGCCGAGGTGCCCGGCGCGCTGGAAATCCCGACCGCCATCGGCATTGCCGCGCGGATGAGCAACTTCGACGGCTACGTGGCCCTGGGCTGCGTCATCCGGGGCGAGACGACGCATTACGACACCGTCTGCAACGATTCCTCGCGCGGGCTGACGCTGCTTGGGTTGCAGGGGCTGTGCATCGGCAACGGCATCCTGACAGTTGAAAACTACGAACAGGCCGCCGTGCGCGCGCAGGCGGACGGGCAGAACAAGGGCGGCGGCGCTGCAGCCGCAGCCCTGCACCTGATCGCGCTGTCGCGCACCTGGGGTCGGTCGGGCAAGCCCGTGGGTTTCACCAGCCAAACGCTGGCCAAGGGCGGTGACACCGTATGACCGTATCGAACAACCAGCGCCGCAAGATGCGTGCCGCGGCCCGGCTCTATGCCGTGCAGGCCCTGTTTCAGATGGAGGCCATCGGCCAGACCGTCGACGCCGTCATGCAGGAGTTCGAGGATCACCGCTTTGGCGAGATCTTTGACGACATCGAGATGCAGGAAGGCGATGTGGACACGTTCCGCGGTCTGATGGAGCGCGCCGTGGACGAACAGGCCCGGATCGACCAGATGACCGACCGAGCATTGGTGGCGAAATGGCCGCTGGGCCGGATCGACCCTACGCTGCGGGCCCTGTTCCGGGCTGCCGGGGCCGAGCTGATCATGGGCGACACGCCGCCCCGCGTGGTGATCACAGAGTTCGTCGACGTGGCGGGGGCGTTCTTTCCCGACGGGAAAGAGCCGCGTTTCGTGAACGCAGTGCTGGATCATATGGCGCATGAGGCTTTGCCCGGCGGATTTTGATTGGGGGTGGGGCGGGCCCCGCCCGCCCACCCCTTTTCGGGGCGCTGCCCCGGACCCCGAAGTATTTGAGCCCAGAAGAAGGTGGAAACACACGGCTGAACGTGCTGATGCTGATCGCGTAGTCATCAGGAGGTCATCATGACCCATACGCCCGATCCCCTTCCCGCCGGTATCATGGACGCGGTGCGCGCGCATCGCGGGCGGTTTCGTACCATCGGCATCGTGATGATCGTCGTCGGCGTTCTGGCGATCCTGTTTCCGCTGATCTTTTCCGTCGTGGCCAAGGTGACGCTGGGGTGGGTGTTCCTGCTGACCGGCGCGGTCCTGTTGTGGCATGCGGTGCAGTCGCGGGGTTGGCGGTCGGGCCTGCTGGCAGGATTCATTGCGGTGCTGCAACTGGCACTTGGCGTCTACCTTGCATTCTTTGCCCTGACCGGGCTGGTCGGGCTGACGCTGCTACTGGGCGTCGTGTTCCTGATGCAGGGTGTGGCGGAAGGCGTGATCGCGGTGCAGCACCGGCCCGAACGCGGCTGGGGCTGGCTGGCGGTCAATGGCGTGGTGACGCTGGGCCTCGGTCTGCTGCTGGTCGCAGGGCTGCCGGGCACTGCGCTTTGGGCCATTGGCGTGATGCTGGGGGTGAACTTCATCTCGACCGGCGTGGCCTTTGTCGCCCTCGCCCGCAGTGCGGGCTGAGGTGGCGGGAACCGCTGCAAACGTGCGAGGGCTTATTCCCGAGGACCTGTATGTACAGGTGGGCACCGGTTAATCGAACCAGAGTCCGGACAGAGCCAGCGCCCTCGGATTTGCTTAAGGCCACTGGAATGTAGCCCCCATACGCACGGGAAGAGCAGAAACCCGCCACCGCTCAAGTTAGGCGCAAGGACGCGTTTCGACAAGGGGTGTCGCCCGGAAATCGCGCGGTGGGCTTGACCCGTGTTTCCGGTTTGTTCATATCTGGGACATGCCTGACGATTTCAATCCTGTCGCCCTGATGCCCGGCCAGTTGCTGGCCCGCGGTGTCGCGCGGCATTTGCGCAGCCATGACTTCGTGACGGTCGTGGAACTGGTGCCTGCGCCCGGCCTGCGTGTCGACGTGATGGCGCTGGGGCCGAAGGGCGAGGTCTGGATCGTGGAGTGCAAGTCCAGTCGCGCGGATTACCAGTCGGACGCGAAGTGGCAGGGCTATCTGGCGTGGTGCGATCGGTTCTTCTGGGCGGTGGGGCCGGACTTTCCGACCGAACTGCTGCCGGAGGGGTCGGGGCTGATGATCGCCGACAGCTACGACGCTGAAATCCTGGCGATGGGGCCGGAAACGAAGCTTGCGCCGGCGCGGCGAAAGGTCATGATCCAGAAATTCGCCCGCCATGCGGCGGTGCGCGCGCAGGCCGCACGGGACCCGGGGTTCGTGCTGCCGTTCGGAGGGTGAGATGCTGACAGTTGGACTACGTGCCGAGGCGCGGATGATCGTGACCGCGCCGATGCTGGTGCCGGGGGCAAAGGGCGTCTTTGGCGACTTCTCGGCGATGCCACCCGTGCTGGCGACGATGTATCTGGTGGGGTTTCTGGAAGAGACGGCGATCAAGTGCATCCTGCCGCATCAGGCGCCGGGGCAACATTCGCTGGGGACCGACATCAACGTGACCCACGTGGCGCCGACGCCAGAAGGCATGGAGATCCGGGCCGAGGCGGAACTGATCGAGGTGGCGGGGCGCAGTCTGCGGTTCCGCGTCACCGCCTGGGATGCCCAGGGGCTGATCGGCGAGGGGACGCACCGGCGCGCCACCATCGACGTGGCGCGCTTCAATGAAAAGGTCGCGGCGAAGGCCGCGACCGCCTGACACTCAGCGCGGTTTGACGGCGCGGGCGGCGGCGGCGGCGGCGCGGATTTCCTCGGCGATTTCCTCGGCTTCCTCGGGATCGAAATCCATCGGGATCTCCATCGTGCCGGAGGTGATGAACAGGCGCACCATGCCCAGTTCCGTGGGGCCGATCTGCATGTTCGCTTCGAGGTCGCGTTCGTCGTTGATACCCATCGGGGACTCCTGTTTTTTTAGCTTTTACGCGGGGCGTTCAGGTCTTGCAATCAGGGATGGGGTTCGCTAAATCCGCCCCAGTGCCGCGTTAGCTCAGTTGGTTAGAGCGCTTGATTGTGGATCAAGAGGTCCCTGGTTCGAGACCAGGACGTGGTACCATACCTTTCCCGTGAATACTGTGTGCGACCTGCGGTCTGAAATTACATTTCAGAAACCGAATGTTTCGCATGCGAGACGTATTATGTAAAATTTATCAGGTTGTTAACGAAAGTGGATGACATCTGAACCTGCCGTGCGATGCGATGGCGGTCGGCCTGCGGTGCAGGCCGATGCCTTTGGCAAAAGTATTTTTGACCAGAAGAAGGCAGTGGCGCCGCGCCATGCAAAACGGGGGCCAGCAGGATGTGCGGGCCCCCGTTGCGGGTCTTGTGGGTGGCGGCAGGGGTCAGTCGCTGACCATCTGCGGCTTCTTGATGCGGCCGCGCAGCAGGATGGGTGCGAAGAAGCCGACGATGGCGCAGATCCACAGCACGATCGCGATGGGGGTCGAGAACAGGAACATCGCGTCGCCGTCGGACAGGACCATGGCGCGGCGCAGGTTGTCCTCCATCGCGTTGCCCAGCAGGATGCCCATGATGATCGGCACCGTGGGGATGTCGAGCTTGCGCAGCACGTAGCCCAGCGCGCCGAAGCCCACCATCATCAGCAGATCGAAGTAGCTGCCCGTCAGCGAGTAGATGCCCACGAAGGAGATCATCGTGACGGCGGGCATCAGGATGCCCGGCGGGACCATCAGGATCTTCACGAAGATCTTGACCATGGGCACGTTCATGATGAGCAGCACGACGTTGGCGATCAGCAGGGAGGCGATGAGGCCCCAGACGACCTCTGGCCGGTCGGCAAAGAGCTGCGGGCCGGGGGTGATGTTGAGCGTCATCAGCACGGCGAGCAGGACGGCGGTGGTGCCCGACCCGGGCACGCCCAGCGTCAGCATCGGGATCAGTGCGCCACCGGCGGCGGCGTTGTTGCCCGCCTCTGGTCCTGCGACGCCCTTGGGGACGCCCGTGCCGAAGCCGCCCTTTTCACCGGCGATGGCCTTTTCGGACATGTAGGCCATGAACGACCCCAGCGAGGCACCCGCACCGGGCAGGATGCCCGCGATGAAACCCACACCGGAGGAGCGGATCATGCACCACATGCTGTCCTTGAGGTCGCGCCATGGCACGGCGGTCTTTTTCAGCACGACGCCGATGGCGGATGATTTGCCGTGGGATTCGATGAAGGAGAAGACCTCGGTGATGGCGAAGAGGCCGACGATGGCGACGAGGAAATCGACCCCGTCCATCAGGTGCATGTTGTTGCCGGTAAAGCGCGGCATGCCGGAGGTATTGTCCAGACCGATCATCGCGATGCCCAGACCGATGCAGGAGGCGAGGGCCGCCTTGGCCTGATTGTTCGACGCGATGCCGCCCAGCGTCGAGAAGGCCAGCAGGTAGAGCGCGAAGTATTCGGCGGGACCGAAGAGGTAGGCCACGCGCGCCAAGAGCGGTGCCACCAGCATCAGGCCGATGGTGGCCAGCAGCGAGCCCACGAAGGAGGCGACGCCGGAGATCACCAGCGCGTCGCTGGCGCGGCCCTGCTTGGCCATCGGGTAGCCGTCGAGGGTGGTCATCAGGGCAGGCTCGTCACCCGGAATGTTCAGCAGGATCGAGCTGATCCGGCCGCCGTACATCGCGCCGTAGTAGACGGATGTCAGCAGCACGAGGGCGGCGGTGGCATCAAGCCCCATGGTGAAGGTGATCGGGATCAGGATCGCCACGCCGTTCGACGGGCCGAGGCCCGGCAGCGCACCGATGATCGTGCCGAGGAAACACCCGCAGACCGCGAGGAACAGGGTGAAGGGGGTCAGCGCCACGGAGAACCCGAGCGCGAGGTTGTGAAGCAGTTCCATGTCAGAACCAGCCTTTCGGGACGCCGGCGAGGCTGAGGCCCAGCGCGTAGCGGAACATGATGAAAAGACCGATCGACAACCCGAGGCCGGTGAGGACGGCTTTTGCAGGCTTGGGGTCGATCTGGTAGCTGAGGATCGCGGACACGATCGCCGTGGGGATCAGAAAGCCCAGCGGTTTCAGCGCGTAGGCATAAGCGATCAGCACGATCAGCGAGATCAGGATCGCACCGATGCGCGACAGGACCGGCCATTCCGGCTCTGCATCCGGGCGGAAGACCATGACGAGGCCGCAGAGCGCCGCGATGCCGCCGATCAGGATGGGAAAGGTTTTCGACCCCACGGGGTCGGTCAGGAAACTGGTTTGGATCTGGAGGGCGCTGGCGATGAACGCCAGCGCCACAAGGACCGCCACCAGACCGAAGATGCGGTCGGAGGGGCGGGTCATCTTACTGGATCACGCCGATTTCGCGGCTGAGTTCCTGCGTCTGGGCGACGTCCTGATCGACCCAGGCCTGGAAGTCGTCACCGACCAGCGTGAAGGGGGCCAGACCGTTATCGGCCATGGCTTTCTGCCACTCGTCGCTTTCGGCCACGGCCTGCAGCTTGGTGGCCCATTCCTGGAACCGCTCGTCACTGATACCCGCAGGCACATACATGCCGCGCCAGTTTACGGCGCGCACGTCGATGCCCTGTTCCTTGGCGGTGGGGATATCCTCGAAGCCCGCGATCCGCTCGTCGGACAGCACGGCCAGCACGCGGATGTCGCCGGTGGGGATGAAGCCCACGACTTCGCTCATGTCGCCGGTCATCGACTGCACGAAGCCGCCGATCAGCTGGGTGATCGCGTCGCCGCCGTTGTTGACGGAGATGTATTTCACCTTGGCGATATCCTCGAAGCCTGCGGCCTTGAGGACCTGCAGCGGCTTGAGGTGGTCGAAGCCACCGGCGGCGGAGCCACCGGCAAAGGCGACGGAGCCCGGATCGGCCTTGATCGCGTCGACGAGGTCACCCAGCGTCTGGTAGGGGCTGTCGGCGGCCACGACGATGACGCCCGGATCGGCACCAATGGCGCCCACGAAGCGGACCTGGTCGGCGGTCGCACCGCCGTAGGCGTTCTGCGCCAGACGGGTGACGGTGGCCGAGGAGGCGGCGACCATCAGGTCGGGATCGTCATTACGCTCGTTCACCACGGTCGCATAGGCGAGGCCACCGCCGGCACCGGCGAGGTTTGTGACCTGAACGGGGGTGTCGACCTCTTTGATGTCGTACATGATCTTGCCGACCTGACGGCAGGTGAAGTCCCAGCCGCCGCCGGGATCGGACGGTGCGATGCATTCGACCGCGAAGGCGGATGTGGCCGTGACGGCCAGAATGGCGGCGCTGGAGAGCGCACGCAGAAGTGTCAGCGACATGGTAGTCCTCCCATTATGTCGTCTCATGGGGCGCAGCCTCCCGCCGCGCACCCTTGCGGGGTCTGTTGTTTGGCCCCAAGCTGACGCGAACCTGTCACGGGCCCATGAAAAGAGATTCTTTTGCGCTTTCTGCTGGTCGAGGATACGCCCGATCTGGGTCAGGCGGTGCTGGACCGGCTGACGCTGGACGGGCACGGCGTGGACTGGGCGCGCACGCTGGGGGCGGCGCGGGATCATCTGGCAGTGTCCACCTATGACCTGATCCTGCTGGACATCATGCTGCCGGACGGCGACGGGCGGGACTTTCTGGCCGAACACAGGCGGGCGCGGGCGGATACGCCGGTCATCGTGATGACCGCGCGGGCGGCGGTCAGCGACCGGGTGGCGCTGCTGGATACCGGGGCGGATGATTATGTCACCAAGCCCTTCGACTTTGCAGAGCTGGAGGCGCGGGTGCGGGCGGTGTTGCGCCGGCGAGGCGGCGCGGCGCAGACGCTGGTGACATTCGCGGACCTGACGTTCGACCCGTTGGGGGCTGTGGTCATGGTGGACGGTGACGCGCGGGATCTGCGCAATCGCGAGCTGCGGTTGCTGGAGATTTTGATCGCGGCGCCGGAGCGCATCTTTTCAAAGGGGCATCTGCACGACCGGCTGCTGTCGGCGTCAGAAGCGGTCAGCGACAATGCGATCGAGGTCTATGTCGGGCGGTTGCGCAAGAAGCTGGCGGGCAGCCGGGCGCGGATCGAGACGGTGCGCGGCGTGGGCTACCGCCTGACAGCCCTATGACCGCGCCGCGCCGGGCCGCGTCGATCCGCAGGCGGCTGTTGATCCAAGGTGTGGGAATCGCGGCACTGCTGGCGCTGGTGCTGTATCTGGCGGTGCGGGGTGTTGCGGGGTCGGCGATCCAGACGGTGCAGGATTCGGTGCTGGGGACCGCGACGGTCATCATCGCAGAGGAGTTGCGCGGCGGCACCGGGGCGGTCAGCGTCGACATCCCCTATGCCGCGTTTTCGATGCTGGGGGCGGTGGGCGAGGATCGCGTGTTCTACCGTATCGTCGTGGGCGGCGAGACGGTGACGGGCTATCCGGACCTGCCGCTGCCGGACGAGGCGCCGGGTCTGACGCCTGCGTTCTATGACGCGACCTATGACGATACGATCCTGCGGATCGGGGCGGTGGGGCGGTCGGTGCTGGTGGACGGGCAGCGGGTCGGCGTGACCGTGCTGCTGGGGCAGACGCGGACGGCGCAGGCGGCGATCACGGCGCAGATGGCGAACCGGGCGGCGGCGCTGGGGCTGGGGGTCTTTGCACTTGCGGCGGTGCTGGCGCTGGTGTCGGCCCGGGCGGCGCTGAAGCCGGTGAACCTGCTGGCCGGGGCCGTGGAGCGGCGGGGGCCGCAGGACCTGCGGCCGGTCACGCGTGCGGTGCCGCGTGAACTGGTGCCTTTGGTGGCGGCGCTGAACGGGCTGATCGCGCGGCTGGGCACCGCGCTGGACCGGACCGAAACCTTCATCACCGAGGCAGCACACCACGTCCGCACGCCGCTGGCGACGGTGCGGATGCAGACCGAGATCGCCTTGCGGCAGGCAGATGACGACGCGACCCGCGCCAGCCTGCGGCAGGTGATCCGGGCGGTGGATTCGGCCGCACGCTCTGCCGGGCAGATGCTGGATCATGCCAGCGTCATCCACCGCAGCGACCGGGGTGCGCCGGCACCGCTGGACGTCTGCGCCGTGCTGCGCGATCTGGCGCATCAGGTGCGGCCGGTGGCGGATATGCGCGACATGGATGTGGTGCTGGATTTGCCGGACGCACCCGTGACCTTGGCGGTGGACCGGCTGCTGCTGGAAAGTGCCTTGCGCAACCTGCTCGACAATGCGCTGAAATACGGCCACGCGGAGACGGAGATTACCGTGACGCTGACGCAAGAGGACGGCACCGCGCTGATCGCCGTCTGTGACCGGGGGCGCGGTCTGGGGGACGGCGGGGCGGGCGCGCTGACGGCGCGCTTTGCGCGGGGGGCGAATGTGGCGGATGTCGTGGGGTCGGGGCTGGGCCTGACCATCGTGCGCGACGCGGCCCGCGCCTGCGGCGGCTCATTCGAGATTGCGGAACGGACGGGAGGCGGCACATGCGCCACGTTGCACTTGCCCTTGGGCTGATCCTTTTGGCCCGCGCGGCCTGCGCCTTTGAGGTGGAGGAAGAGGTGACATTCGGCGTAGGCGCGCGGCAGGTGTCGATCCTGTCGACGACGGATGCGCAGGTGATCGCACCGGTGATCGCGGGCCTGCTGGCGGCCGCGCCGGACCTGACGGTCAGGTATACGGTCGCCAACAGTCAGGCGGTCTTTGCCGCGATCCATGACGAGGGGGCTGCCTTCGATCTGGTGATCTCTTCTGCCATGGACCTGCAGATGAAGCTGGCGAACGATGGCGATGCGCTGGCCTTTGACGGGGGCGGCGCCCTGCCGGTCTGGGCGCGGTGGCGCGACCGGCTGTTCGCCGTGGCGCAAGAGCCGGTGGTGATGATCGCGCGGGCCAGCGATTTCGCGGGGCTGGCCCTGCCGCGCAGCCGCGCCGATCTGGTCGAGATCCTGCGCGACAACCCCGACCGGTTCCGGGGGCGGATCGGCACCTATGATCCCGTAACCTCTGGCGCGGGGTATCTGTTTGCCACGCAGGACGCGCGGCAGTCGGACACCAGCTGGCGGCTGGCCGAGGTGGTGGGGGGGCTGGACCCGAAGCTGTATGACACCAGCGGGGCGATGATTGCCGATGTGCACAGCGGGCGGCTGGCGCTGGCCTATAATGTGCTGGGGTCCTATGCCACGGCTGCGGCGGACCCCGGCGTGGTGGTGATCGAGCCTGAGGATTTCACCCATGTCCTGCTGCGCACGGCGCTGATTCCCGCGACCAGTGCGGCGCCCGATCTGGGGGCGCTGGTGTTGGAGTTTCTGCTGTCGGGGCCGGGGCAGGCACTGCTGGCGCAGGCCGGCTTGCCTGCGATTTCCGATGCGACCATCGCGGATGCGCCGCAGTTGCGCCCGATCCGGCTGGACCCCGGCCTGCTGGTCTATGTCGACCCCTTGATGCGGCAGCGATTCCTGACCGAATGGACGGCGGCTGTCGTGCAGCCGTGACAAGCAGCACAGGGCGCGCTAGGACGCGGCCTTCGAAGGAGAATGCCCATGCCCGTCACCACCGTCACCTTTGCCGTCCAACCCGACCCGCCCGCACGGCTGGACAAGGTGCTGGCCCGCGACGTGCCGGACGATGCGGTCCTGTCGCGGTCCCGGCTGGGCCGGCTGATCGCGGACGGTGCCGTGACGATCGACGGTGCTGTCGTGACCGATCCGCGCGCCCGCGTGACCGAGGGGGCGGCGGTCGTGATCACGGTGGAAGAGGCGCAGGACAGCCACATCGTCGCACAGGACATCGCGCTGGATATCGTGTTCGAGGATGCGGACCTGATCGTGCTGAACAAGCCCGCTGGCATGGTCGTGCATCCGGCCCCCGGCAGCCCCGACGGCACGCTGGTCAACGCGCTGATCCACCATTGCGGCGACGATCTGAGCGGTGTGGGCGGCATGAAACGGCCCGGCATCGTGCACCGGATCGACAAGGAAACCTCTGGCCTGCTGGTGGTGGCGAAGTCCGACGCGGCGCATCAGGGCTTGGCCGCGCAATTCGCCGCGCACACGGTGCAGCGGCGCTACCTCGCGGTCTGTTTCGGGGTGCCGGATGCGAATGACCCGCGTCTGCGCGGGGTGAAGGGCACGAGTTTCGAGCCCGGAAACATCCTGAAGATCCAGACGATGCTGGGTCGCCACCGCACCGACCGGCAAAAGCAGGCGGTGTCGTTCCAGAGCGGGCGGCATGCGGTGACGCGGGTGCGGATCGTGGAGCCTTTGGGCACGCCTGCGGTGGCGGCGCTGGTGGAATGCTGGCTGGAAACCGGGCGCACGCACCAGATCCGCGTGCATCTGGCGCATTGCGGGCACGGGCTGATCGGTGATCCGGTCTATGGCGGGCGGCAGAAGCTGGCAGTGAAGGCCGTGGGCGAGGACGGGGTTGCCGCCGCGCGCGGCTTTGCCCGGCAGGCGCTGCATGCGGCGACGCTGGGATTCGTGCATCCGGTCAGCGGCGAGACATTGGAGTTCGCGGCGCCGCTGCCGGAAGATATGGAGCAGCTATTGCGCGATCTGCGGCATCAAGGCTGAATTTGCCCGATTGATGTGCGGCCTCGCACAGACTTTACTGATGTGTGACGGAACGCAGCGGTTCATACGTTGTTAACCTATCGCAATGAGGATGATTGAAAACCACACCTCGTCGACCCATATGAATGTTAAGCCCGTGAACATCGGGCAGAGGGGAACCTGACATGAGTGACTACAAGAATCTTCCGGCACCGTCGCCTGAACAGGGGCTGAACCGCTACATGCAGGAGATCCGCAAGTTTCCGATGCTGGAGCCGGAAACGGAATACATGCTGGCCAAGCGCTGGACCGAGAATGAGGATACCGACGCGGCCCACCAGCTGGTCACGTCGCACCTGCGTCTGGCCGCCAAGATCGCCATGGGTTATCGCGGTTACGGCCTGCCGCAGGCCGAGGTGATTTCCGAGGCCAACGTGGGTCTGATGCAGGCGGTCAAGAAATTCGACCCCGAGAAGGGGTTCCGTCTGGCGACCTATGCCATGTGGTGGATCCGCGCTGCGATTCAGGAATACGTCCTGCGGTCGTGGTCGATGGTGAAGCTTGGCACGACGTCGGCGCAGAAAAAGCTGTTCTTCAACCTGCGCAAGGCCAAGAACCGGATCGGAGCCTTGGAAGAGGGCGATCTGCGCCCCGAGAACGTGCAGCGGATCGCGACCGATCTGGGTGTGACCGAGGCCGAGGTCGTGTCGATGAACCGGCGTCTGTCCGGTGGCGATGCATCGCTGAACGCGACCGTCGGGTCCGAGGGCGAAGGCACGATGCAATGGCAGGACTGGCTGGAGGACGAGGACGCCGACCAGGCGGGCGACTACGAGGAGCGGGACGAGCTGGAAAACCGCCGCGCCATGCTGGCCGAGGCGATGGACGTGCTGAACGACCGCGAGAAGGACATCCTGATGCAGCGCCGTCTGAACGACGAGACGATCACGCTGGAAGATCTGTCGTCGCAATACGATGTGAGCCGCGAGCGGATCCGCCAGATCGAGGTGCGGGCGTTCGAGAAGCTGCAGAAGCGGATGCGGGAACTGGCGTCCGAGAAGGGGATGCTTGAGAGCGTCTGAGCGTTTCGCTAGGGTTGATCTGCATAGCTCCTGCCGGATGCCTCCGGCGGGAGTATTTTTTGAAAAAAGCGAGGATGGCGGCGGCGGCGGGATGCCTGCGGCGGGCGTTTTCTTTGCGAGATGAAGGGGATCGCGATGCGTTGGGGAATTCTGGGGGCGGCCAATTTCGCGCGGACGCAGATGGGGCCGGCGATCCATGCGGCGCGGGGTGCGGAACTGGTGGCGCTGGCCACGTCCGATCCTGCGAAGGCCGAGGGATTTGCGGATTTTGCGCCGGGGTTGCGGGTGCATGGCGATTACGCGGCACTGCTGGCCGATCCGGGGGTCGATGCGGTCTATATTCCGCTGCCCAATCACCTGCATGTCGACTGGTCGGTGAAGGCGCTGGAGGCGGGCAAGCATGTGCTTTGCGAGAAGCCGATTGCCCTGAAGGCTGACGACATCGACCGGGTGATCGCGGCGCGGGATGCGAGCGGCAAGATGGTGGCGGAAGCCTTCATGATCGTGCATCACCCGCAGTTCGTGCGCGCGCGCGAGCTGGTGCAGGGCGGGGCGATCGGGCGGTTGCGGCACGTCGAGGTGGTCTTTACCTACAACAACCCCGATGCGGCCAATATCCGCAACAGGCCCGAGACGGGCGGTGGCGGGTTGCCGGATATCGGCGTCTATGCCTTCGGTGCGGCGCGCTTCGTCACCGGAGCGGAGCCGGTGGCGATCACCCATGCGCGGGTGGATTTCGAGGGGGGGGTCGATGTCTTTGCCCAGGTGGCGGCGGATTTCGGCGATTTCACCTATGGTGCGGTCGTGTCCACTCGGATGCAGCCGGCGCAGTCCATCGTCTTTCACGGTGACACCGGCCTGCTGCGGCTGACCTGTCCGTTCAATGCCAACCTGTTCGATCTGGCGGAACTGGTGCTGGAGACGGAGGCGGGCAAGCGGACCCATGAACGCTGGCCCGCGGCGAATCATTACGTGTTGCAGGTCGAGGCCTTTGTCGCCGCAGCAGAGGGAGCGGATTACGCCTGTCCGCTGGAGTTCAGCCGCGGCACGCAGGCGATGATCGACATGGTCTTTGACGCCGCAGGGAACCGCTGAGGCGGGCGGGGGTTGGCCTGACGCGTATCAAGCGGGGTCGGTCATGACGAAGACATTTGCAGTTCTGGGGGCGGCGGGCGGTGTCGGCCGGTCCCTCGTCGATCAGGCGCTGGCGCGGGGGCACCGTGTGCGCGCGGTCGAGCTGGACTGGCCCGAGGCTGACGGGCGCGACGGGTTGGAGTTGTGCCGCGCGGATGTGCTGAAGGACGATCTGTCGGATTGTTTCAGCGGTGTGGATGCGGTGCTGTCCTGTCTGGGGGTCGGCAATGCGGCGAAGACGCTGCTGGATCCGCCGCCGCTATATACCCGCGGGACGACGAATATTCTGCGGGGGATGCATCAGGCGGGGGTGGACCGGTTGATCGTGATCTCTGCCAGTTTCGTCGAGGCCAAGAATCGCGGGCCGTTGTATTTCCGGTTGCCGGTGATGGCGGCGCTGCACAACGTGCTGGACCAGATGGCCGAGATGGAAGCGCAGCTGCAGGCCAGCGCCGTGGACTGGACGGCGGTGCGGCCGGGCTGGCTGATGGAGGGGGCGGTGACGGGCGACTATACCGTGACCCCCAATGTGATCCCCGAGGATCTGATCCGGACACGCATGGCCGATGTGGCGCATTTCATGCTGGATCTGGCGGAAAACGGCGGATGGTCGCGGCAGACGCCTGCGCTGGCGCGCAAGGAGGCGCCAGAGGCGTCGTCGCTGACGACGGTCGTCAAGGACATGATCGGCTGAATGCTGGCGCCTTAAGGGGCCAATTTCATGTGCAGGATGTGCTGCGGGCCCGCATCGCCCCCGAGATAGTGTGCACCGTTGTCGATGAAGCCGCCGTTGAGGTAGCTTTTGCGCGCGCCGGGATTGCGCAGGTTCACGGTCAGGTAAAGGTCAGTGGCCGCCGGATAATGCTGCGCCATATAGGCGGGCAGGGCGCGGACCATGGCGCTGCCGATGCCGCGCCCCTGATGGCGGTGGTCGACGATCACGCTGCGCAGGCCAAGGTCGCCGGGGGCAGCGAAGTCGTGGATGCTGGCGTAGTCCCGGTCGATGCGGAAGAAGCCGACCAATGCGCCGTCTGCGTGGATCACATGGATGTCCATGCAGGCGTCGGGCTGCGTGACGAATTGCACCGGTTGGCCGGAGAAGACCACCTGGTCCGGGGCAACCGTCAGCGCGCAGACGGCGTCGCGCTGGTCCGGGGTGTAGGGGGCGAGGGTGACGACGTTCATGCGTCGTCTTCCATCGCCTCCAGCTCGTCGATGAAGCCTTCGATCATCCCGAGGCCCTTGTCCCAGAAGGCGGGGTCTGCGGCGTCGAGGCCGAAGGGGGCCAGCAGTTCCGTGTGATGCTTGGACCCGCCCGCCTTGAGCATGTCGAAGTACTTGGTTTTGAAGTCCGGGTCGCCTTCGGCGTAGACCGCGTAGAGGGCGTTCACTAGGCCGTCGCCGAAGGCGTAGGCGTAGACGTAGAAGGGCGAGTGGACGAAGTGGGGGACGTAGGTCCAGAAGGTTTCGTAGCCGTCCTGAAACTCGAACACAGGGCCGAGGCTTTCGGCCTGCACGGACATCCAGAGGGCGTTGATGTCGTCGGGCGTCAGCTCGCCCTGCGCGCGGGCGGCGTGCAGTTTGCATTCGAAGTCATAGAAAGCGATCTGGCGGACGACCGTGTTGATCATGTCCTCGACCTTGCCGGCGAGCAGGACCTTGCGCTCCTGCTTCGTCTTGGCGCCGTCCAGCAGTTTGCGGAAGGTCAGCATCTCGCCGAAGACGGAGGCGGTTTCGGCTAGCGTGAGGGGCGTGGAGGAGAGGAGTTCGCCCTGGCCTGCGGCGAGGCGCTGGTGGACGCCGTGGCCCAGTTCGTGGGCCAGCGTCATCACATCGCGCGGTTTGCCGAGGTAGTTCAGCATGACGTAAGGATGCACGGTGCTGACGGTGGGGTGGGCGAAGGCACCGGGGGCCTTGCCGGGTTTCACGCCCGCGTCGATCCAGCCGTCGGTGAAGAAGGGTTTCGCGAGGTCCGCCATTTCGGGGGCAAAATCGGCGTAGGCGTCCAGCACCATGTCGCGCGCCTCGTCCCAGCCCACGATGCGGTCACTGTCCATCGGCAGGGGCGCGTTGCGGTCCCAGGTCTGCATCTTGTCGAGGCCAAGCCACTTGGCCTTGAGCGCGTAGTAGCGGTGCGACAGGCGGGGGTAGGCCGCGACGACGGCGTTGCGCAGGGCCTCGACAACCTCCGGCTCCACATGGTTGGACAGGTGGCGGCCGTATTGCGGGGTCGGCATCTTGCGCCAGCGGTCTTCGATTTCCTTTTCCTTCGCCAGCGTGTTGTGGACGCGGGCGAAGAGTTTGACGTTGTCCTTGAAGACGGTGGCGAGGGCCTTGCTGGCGGCCTCGCGCTTGGTGCGGTCGCGGTCGGTCAGCAGGTTGAGGGTGGATTCGAGGTTCAGGGCCGCACCGTCCACGTCGAACATCAGGCCGGCCATGGTTTCGTCGAAAAGGCGGTTCCAGGCGGCGGCACCGACGGTGGATTGGTCGTGCAGGAACTTTTCCATCTCGTCCGACAACTGGTGCGGCTTCATCGCGCGCATCCGATCAAAAATCGGCTTGTATCGGCGCAGGTCGGCGTTCTGGGCCAAAAGGTTCTCCAGATGCGCATCGTCGAGGCGGTTGAATTCCAGACCGTAGAAGACCAGCGGCGTGGTGTAGGTCGTCATGCGGTCCTGCGCGTCGGCCATGAACTTGCCACGCTCGTCATCCGTGGTGATCTGGTAGTAGCGCAGACCGGCGTAGGACATGACGCGGCCGGCGATGATGTCGATATTCTCGTAACGCTTGACCGCGTCGAGCAGGCCTGCGGCATCGAGGTCCGCCAGCTTGCCTTCGTAGTCGGCGGCGAAGTCGGCGCAGGCGGCTTCCAGCCAGTCCATGTCGCGCTTGATCTCGGCGCTGTCGGGGCTGGGGTAGAGGTCGGTCAGGTCCCATTCGGGCAGGTCGCCAAGGTTCCGGCCGCCAGCGTCTGTCTGGGCGTCGAAGGCGGGGGCATGGGTCATGGGTCTGGTCCTGTCTGAATGGTTTGATGTCACATAGGGGCTGGGGGCGCCCCCCTCAACCCTTTGACGCGGCGTCGAAGACGGCTTGCACGGCGTCCCTGTCGCCGTCACGCAGCGCGGCGGGATCGCCCGGCGCGTTGGTGGTCAGGCACAGGTCGGCGCGGACGGGGTAGTGGTCGGATCCTATGGCGGGCAGGATCTGGAAGTCGCGCAGGCCGGGGCCACCCTGCCACAGGATCTGGTCGAGCGGCCATTTCATCCAGGCGCTTTTGGCGTCGAAGCTGACGATCGGGCCGCGGCCTTGGCGGGGGTCGAGGACCTGACCCATGCGCATGGCAAGGCGGGCGGTGTCGTTCCAGGGTGTGGCGTTGTAGTCGCCGGCCATGATGCTGACAGCCTCGCTGTCGGCCGCGAACTGGGCGGCGGTCAGCACGGTGGCGTCGCGCATCTCTGACGACTGGCCGCGCTGGGGCGGGCGGGGATGGACGCCGATGAACTGCACCGTCTCGCGCGGGTGGGCGACGTCGCCGACGAAAAGGGGCGTGTCGCTGCCGAAGGGAAATTCGAACCGGGCGTTTTCCAGCGGGTAGCGGGAAAAGACGTGCATCCCGAAGAAGGTCGCGTTGTCGGGGATGTTCTGCATGACGTAGTCGTAATCGTCGCGCAGCGGGGTCAGGTCGCGGTCCCAGCGTTCGTCCGTCTCCATCACCAGGAGGATGTCGGGATCGTTGGCGCGGACCATGTCGATGACCTGTTGCGCGTCCTGATTGCCGCGCTGAACATTGGTGGATAGCACCTGCAGCACGCCGTCGTCGGCGCAGCGGGGTGTCTGGGCCACCATCTTGGCCGCCAGCGGCTGGTAGGGCCAGAGGGTGCGGACCTGTTCGCCAAGCGCCACGAGCGCCAGCAGCGTCACCACGATACCGCGCCAGCCGGCGATCACCATATAAAGCAGCACGCCTACCGCCAGCGCGGCTGCAATCTGCATGCGGGGGAAGTCGAGGAAGCGGATCCACCATGTATCGGTATTGAGCATCGCGATGCCGGTCGCCGCGACAAGCAGCAGCAGCGCGAGGGCGATGGGGCGGGCGATCCAGCGGCGCATGGGGTCTTCCTTCTTATCCGTAGGCGGGCAGCATCTCCTTGAGGTCCGCCAGCGTGTTCGCCTCGTTCAGTGGTTTGTCGTGCCGCCAGCGCAGCATCCGGGGAAACCGCAGGGCGACGCCCGACTTGTGGCGCGGGCTGGCCTGTATCCCCTCAAACCCCAATTCAAAGACATGTTCCGGGGTGACTTGGCGTACGGGGCCGAACTTTTGCAAGGTATTCTTGCGGACCCAAGCGGTGATCTGCCGGAATTCGGCGTCCGTCAGGCCGGAATAGGCCTTGGTGAACGGGACCAGAGCGTCGCCATCCCAAACGGCAAAGGTGTAGTCGGTGAAGAGGTTCGCCCGCCGGCCGGAGCCTTGCTGCGCATAGATCATCACCGCGTCGATGGTCAGGGGGTCGACCTTCCATTTCCACCAGTCGCCCTTCTTGCGGCCCGCAAGGTAGGGGGAATCGAGGCGTTTCAGCATCAGGCCTTCGGCGGATTTTTCGCGGCTGGTGTCGCGGGCGGCGGCGAGGGTGTCCCAGTCGCTGGCCGCGACCGTGGGGGACAGGCGCAGGGGGGCGGTGGATGGGGCTTTGGCGATGATATTGGCAAGACGCGCGCGCCTGTCGGCGAAGGGCAGGGCGCGGATGTCCTCGCCTGCGTCCTCCAGCAGGTCGTAGGCCATGAGGATGACAGGGGCCTCGGTCAGCAGCTTTTTCGGCACGGTCTTGCGGCCGATGCGGGATTGCAGGGCGTTGAAGGTGAGGGGGGCCTCGTCGCGAAAGGCCAGCACCTCGCCGTCGATCACGGTGCCGTCGGGCAGGAAGTCGCGCAGTTGGGCAAGCTCGGGGAAACGGTCGGTCATCAGGTCCTCGCCCCGGGACCAGAGGTGATGTTCGCCCATTCGCAGGATGAACTGGCCGCGGATGCCGTCCCATTTCCATTCCGCCGACCAGTCGGTGGCGGGGCCGAGGGCGGCAAGGTCTTCGAGGCCGTAAGCGAGGTAGAAGGGGTAGGGGCGTGAGAGGTCCGTGCTGGGGTCGGTGGTTTCGATCAACCGTTCCCACGTTGTGGTGTCCGGCGTCCAGTCGCCCATCAGGCGGTGCGTGAGGTTGGCCTCGTCGCCTTCTGTCGCGATGGACAGGGCGCGGGTCATCAGCTTGCGGCTGACGCCGACGCGGAAGGAGCCGGTGAGCAGTTTGGTGAAGAGATAGCGCTGCGGCCCCGGCAGCGCGTCCCAGGCGGCGAGGATGCCGGCCTTGCGCGCCTCGTCGTCGAGGGCGGAGAGGCGCTTGATTTCCCCAATCCAGAAGGTGAGCGACCGGGCGTCCGTGCCGGTGGCGTCGGGTAGGATCAGGCTGATCGTTTCCGCCAGATCGCCGACGATGCCGTAGGATTCCTCGAACAGCCAAAGGGGAATGCCGCCACGTTCGGCGGCCCATTCGCGCAGGCGGGTGGCGGTGATGGTGCGTTTCGGGCGACGGCCCGAGAAGAGGGCGACGGTCCAGAGCTTGTCGTCGTCGGGGGCGGTGCGAAAGTACTCGGCCAGGGCCGCGACCTTCACCGTTGTCTTGGTCGATTCGTCGATGCGGGCGTAGAGGGCGGCGAAATCCTTCATGCCTCGGCACCGCTTGTGCCAGGCTTGTCGGTATCGTCCGCCTCGTCCACGGATTCGCCGCTGTATTCGGTGCTGACGATATGGGCGTCGTAGCCTTCGTCCGCCAGCCAGCGCTGGAAGGCGGAGGTGTAGCCGTGGGTGGCGAAGATTTTCGTGGCACCGGTTTCGCGGATCGCCGTGTTCAGACCGTCCCAATCCGCGTGGTCGCTGACGACGAAGCCGCGGTCGGCGGCCCGGCGGCGTCTGACCCCGCGCAGGGCCATCCAGCCCGAGGCGAAGGCGGTCGAGGCGGGGCCAAAGCGGCGCGCCCATGTGGTCCCCAGCGCGCTGGGCGTGGCCACGACCAAGGCGCCGGGGTGATCGGCGGCTTTGGTGTCCGGCGTCACGCGGATCGTGTCGGGGAGTTTGACGCCTTGCGCGCGGAGGACCGCGTTCGTGTTCTCGACCGCACCATGGGTCAGGATCGGGCCGATGGCGGGGTCCACGCAGGTCAGCAGGCGCTGGGCCTTGCCAAGCGCGTAGGCCCCGATGATCGAGGTGAGGCCTGCGGCGGCGTTGGCGGCCCACCACGCGTTGATCTGGGCGGTCAGCGCGTCCTCTGTCAGCCATTTGAAGACCGGCAGGCCGAAGGTGCATTCGGTGATGAAGGCGTGGCAGCGGACGGGTTCGAAGGGTTCGGACAGGCCGTCGGCCACTGTCTTGTAATCGCCGGAGGCGACCCAGACTTCGCCCGCGACCTCGACCCGGATCTGGGCGGAGCCGGGGACGTGGCCGGCAGGGTGAAACGAGACAGTGGCGTCATTGATGCGGCGCGCTTCGCCGTAGCTGATCGTGTCGAGCGCGATGTCGCCCAGACGGTGGCGCATGACGGGGGCGGCGGCCGTCGTCGCGAGGTAGCGCTTCATCCCCCAGCGCGAATGGTCCGCGTGGCCGTGCGTGATCAGCGCGCGGTCCACGGGACGCCACGGGTCGATGTAGAAATCGCCGGCGGGGCAGTAGATGCCGCGGTCGGTAAAGGTGAGGACGTCAGCCATGAGGGGGGAATTAGGCCGGGCTGCGGGCTTGGCCAGTGTACCGGGCTGGGACCGCCGCAGCCTTTGGCTGGCGTGTGGCGGGTCGGGTGAACGGGGGCCTGATGGGAGGCGGCAGGGGGGTGGAGGGTGCGGGAGCCTCCGGCGGGAGTATTTGGAAAAAAGCGAGGTGGGAAGAAGGAGGGGCGGCGCGGACGCGTGGGTGCCCGGGGTGGGTGAGGATGGGGGGCGGTTGCTGGTGGGTCCGCCGTCAGGGGTGGGCGTCGAAGAGGGCGGCGGCGGTGTCGAAGAAGCGGGTGCGGATGGCGGGGGATTCCATCATGGTTTCGTGCTTGCCGCCCTCGACGATTTCCAGCGTGCCGGTGGGCCAGCGGGCCATGCGGTCGCGGATGCGGGCGGGGTCGACGATCACTTCGGCGGTGCCGAGGAAGGTCGTCGTGGGCACGCGGGGTGAGGCGAGGCGCGCCATGCGCCGCATCTCGACCAGCGATTCGTTGAGCCAGCGCAGGGAGGGGCCACCGAGGCCGAGGTCCGGGTAGGCGGTGATCTGGCGGCGCATGTAGTCGAACATCTCGGCGTCGGAGGTCAGGGTGTTTTCCTCGACCGCGATGCGGGTGAGGTAGTTTTCCGCCTCTTGCCCCGGGGCCATGCGGGTATCCATGCCGATGCGGCGGGCCATGGCGGAGATGCCCCAGGCGAAGGGACGCAGGGCCGCGGCCATCTGGATGCCCCACATCGGGGCCGAGAAGACGGCGGCGCGGACGGGCAGCCCTTCGAGCAGGGCGCGCAGACCGATGGCGCCGCCCATGGAATGGGCGATGAGGTAGAAGGGTTTCGGCAGGCCGAGGTCGCGGGCGTGGGTCAGCATCGCTGCCACGTCCTTTTGAAAGTCGCCGAAGGCTGCGACATGGCCCGTGGCGCGGTTCGGTGTGGCGCGGTCGGCCAGACCCTGACCGCGCCAGTCCACGGTGACGGTCGCATAGCCGCGTGTGCGCAAAGCGCTGGCGGCGCGGCCGTATTTTTCGATGTATTCGGTGCGGCCGGGGAACAGCAGCACGGTGCCGCGGTCGGCGTCAGAGACCCAGTGGCCGACGCGGATCTGGGCATGATCCGTGGTCTTGATCCAGTGTGCCGCCCCTGCATCGGGGCCATCGGCGACGTCCGCGTGCAGGGGGGCGTAACGCATCAGGCCAGCACGCCTGCCAGTTGCATCGCCTTGCCCATGTCGCCGTCGATGGTCAGCTTGCCGGTCATGAAGGCGGCGGTGGGGTTCTCGTCACCGTTCAGGATGCCCTCGAAGGTGTCGCGGGACGCGGTGAGGGTGACCTCTGCCTCTTCGTCGCCGGCGCGGGCGCCGTTCTGGTCGATCATGATGGCGCCTTCATCCTCCACCACGAACTTGGCGATGCCGTCGAAACCGCCGTCCATTTTTTCGTTCAGCTTGGTGACGGCCTGTGTAATGACTTCGCTCATGGTGATGTCTCCTTTGTCGAGGTTGTGAGGGCGCGCCACTGGTATCGGACGCGGGTTACGCTACATTGTCGGTATGACCAAGCGAAGATCAGTCATCAATCCTTTCGTGGCGGCATTTGTGCTGGCGCTGGCCTGTGGCAGCGGCGTGCAGGCGCAGACGGCAGAGCTGGACGCGTTGTTCGACCGGCTGGCCGAGGCCGGTCCCGACGAGACGTCACAAATCCAGGGCCAGATCGCGGCCCAGTGGTCGCGCAGCGGATCGCCTGCGATGGACCTGCTGCTGCGCCGGGGTGCCGACGCGATGGAGGCGGGCGAGACCGCGCTGGCCATCCAGCATCTGAGCGCGCTGATCGACCATGCGCCGGATTTCGCCGAAGGCTATAACGAGCGCGCCACCGCCTATTATACGGCCGGTCAGGTCGGCCCTGCGCTGGCCGATATCCAGACCACCCTGCGGCTGAACCCGCGCCATTTCGGTGCGATGAGCGGGCTGGCCGTGATCCTTGAAGAACTGGATCGCCCCGAAGACGCCCTTGAGGTCTACGCCCGAATCCTTGAGATTGCCCCCCATGCGGAAGGCGTCACCGACGCCATGGACCGCCTGTCAGTCAAACTGGACGGTCTGGCCCTCTGAAGCCTTGACCGACCCTGCGGGGACGAACATGCAGCCCTCTCGCGTTACGGCCGTTCTGGGGCCGACGAACACCGGCAAGACGCATTATGCGATCGAGCGGATGCTGGGGCATCGCACGGGAGTTATCGGCCTGCCGCTGCGGCTGCTGGCGCGCGAGGTCTATGACCGAATCGTCAAGGCGCGGGGGCCGGGGGTCGTCGCACTGGTGACGGGCGAAGAGCGGATCGTGCCGCCGCGCACCGCCTATTGGGTCTGCACGGTCGAGGCGATGCCCGAGGGGCTGGGCTGCGATTTTCTGGCGGTGGACGAGATCCAGCTGTGTGGCGATCCCGAACGCGGCCATGTGTTCACCGACCGGCTGCTGCATGCGCGCGGGTTGCACGAGACGCTGTTCATGGGGTCGGACACCATGCGGCAGGCGATCGTGGCGATGATCCCGCAAGTGACGATCCAGCGGCGCGACCGGTTTTCGGAGCTGAGTTATGCCGGATCGAAGAAGTTGAGTCGGATGCCGGCGCGGTCGGCCATCGTCGGATTCTCGGTCGAGAACTGCTATGCCATCGCGGAACTGATCCGGCGCCAGAAGGGCGGTGCCGCCGTCGTGATGGGCGCGCTGTCGCCCCGCACGCGGAATGCGCAGGTCGAGATGTATCAGAATGGCGATGTGGATTATCTGGTGGCGACCGATGCCATCGGGATGGGGCTGAACCTGGACATCAAGCATGTGGCCTTTTCGGCCACGACCAAGTTCGATGGTCACCGGATGCGCGAGTTGCGGCCCGACGAGCTGGCGCAGATCGCGGGCCGGGCCGGGCGGCATCTGGCGGCGGGCAGCTTTGGCGTGACTGGCGAGGCGGAGGAGCTGGACGAGGGCGTCGTCAACCAGATCGTCAACCACCAGTTCGTGCCGGTGAAAAAGCTGCAATGGCGCAATTCCGACCTGCAGTTCGGGTCGATCAAGCGTCTGTTGCAGACGCTGGAGGCGCGCACCGACAACGACTGGCTGACCCGCGTACGCGAGAGCGACGACCTTGCCGCGTTACGGAGTCTCGGCAATGACGAGATCGTGGCGGCGCGCGCCAGTGATGGCCCCAGCGTGCGGCTGCTGTGGGATGTCTGCCGGGTGCCAGACTTTCGCGGGATCAGTAAAGGGGAACACGCAAGCCTTCTCATGCGTATATTCACCGACCTGCACCAGATCGGCCATATCGACGAAAACTGGTTTGCACTGCAGGTCGCGCGGATCGATCGGGACGACGGCGACATCGATACGCTGTCAAAGCGGTTGGCGTATATCCGCACATGGACCTATGTGGCACAGCGCAAGGGCTGGCTGCGGGACGAAAACCATTGGCGTGACCAGACCCGCGCTGTAGAAGACCGCCTATCGGATGCGCTGCACGGCGCATTGGCGCAAAGATTTGTGGACCGGCGGACATCCGTATTGCTCCGGCGGCTCAAACAGAAGGAGAGCCTCTTGGCTGACGTGAACGACAAGGGCGAAGTGACGGTCGAGGGCGAATTCATCGGCCGTCTTGAGGGATTCCGCTTTCGCATGGACAAGGCGGGCAGCCCGGACGAGGCCAAGACGCTGCGGCAGGCGAGCGCGCAGGCGCTGGTGCCACATTTCCACCTGCGGGCGGACCGGTTCTATAACGCGCCGGACACCGAGATGGATTTCACCGAGCAGGGCGGCCTGATGTGGGGCGATCAGGCGGTCGGCAAGCTGACCGCTGGTGACGATCCCATGAAGCCGAAGGTTGTGGCCTTTGTCGATGACGAGGCCGGTCCTGATGTCATCGCCAAGGTGCAGCGCCGTCTGCAGCATTTCATCGACCGCAAGGTCGCCACGGCATTCGAGCCGCTGCTGGCGCTGAAGAACGACGAGACGCTGACGGGCACGGCCAAGGGCTTTGCCTACCGGATGGCCGAACACTTTGGCATCATCCCGCGTGGCGAGGTGGCCGAAGAGGTCAAGGCGCTGGATCAGGAGGCGCGCGGCGCCTTGCGTAAACATGGTATAAGGTTCGGCCAGTTCACGATCTTTCTGCCGCTGTTGCTGAAACCCGCACCCACCCGTCTGCGTCTGGTCCTGTGGGCTTTGCAACAGGGTCTGCAGGAGTTTCCCGAAAGCCCGCCGCCCGGTCTGGTGACGGTGCCCGCGGCGCAGGACGCCGCACCGGGATATTACGCAATGGCGGGATACCGTGCAGCCGGGGCGCGGGCGATCCGCATCGACATGCTCGAAAGGCTGGCTGACATGCTGCGCGATCAGAACAGCAAGACCGGATTTGAAGCGGTGCCCGACATGCTGTCGATCACCGGGACCACGCTGGACCAGTTTGCCGATCTGATGGGCGGTCTGGGTTATGCGGCCGAAAAGGGCGAGCGTCCCAAGGTCAAGGCGGCGCGTCCGCCGATTCCCGACCGGCCTGCCGATGCCCCCGGCGACATGCCCGGCGAAGGTGTGCCGACGGACCCCGGCGAGGCGCCCGGTCCCGATCTGCCGAACCCGATGCCGGACGAGCCTACGACGGTACCCGGCGATGCGCCGACGGACCTGCCGGGGATGCCGCCGGCGATGCCCGCGCAACTGGATGCCATCGGTGATTCGACGACTGGAATCGTCGAGGAGGGGACGGATACGACTGAGGCGCCTGCGCCTGAGATGGAGACCTTCTATACCTTCACCTGGGGCAAGCGGCCCGCCCGTCAGGGTGGCCGTCCGCAGGGCGCGCGCCGGTCCGACGACGCACCGCGCAAGGCCGAAGGCGGCCAGCCGCGGCGTGGGAAATCCGATGGAAAGCCCGGTGGTAAGCCCGGCGGCAAGCCGCAGGGACGGCGCGGGCCGAAGCCCGACGACAAGCCACAAAGCTTTGCGGCCAAACCCGCCCGGACCGAGAAGAAGATCGATCCCGACAATCCCTTTGCCGCAGCCCTTCAGGGTTTCAAACCTAGTTGAGCGAGGCGCGTCCGACGATCCGGCTGGACAAGTGGCTGTGGCAGGCGCGATTCTTCAAATCGCGCAGCTTGGCCGCCGAGATCGTGAGTGGCGGCAAGGTGCGGGTGGACGGCACACCGGTGTCCAAGCCCGCCCGCGCTGTGGGCGCGGGCAACGTGCTGACCTTTGCGCAGGAACGTCAGGTGCGCGTCGTGCGGATCGTGGACTGCGGCACCCGCCGCGGTCCGGCGACCGAGGCGCAGGGCCTTTACGAGGACCTGTCGCCGCCTGTGGTGCAAGAGCCGGCAAATCCGCGCTATGACGGGGGTGGACGGCCCACCGGCAAGGATCGCCGCGACATGAACGCAGCACGGGGCCGGGACGATCCATTCGCGCTTGAATGATCCTGCCGCCTGTCCTAGCAAGTCGTGCATACAAGCCTCGGAAGATCGCCCATGACCTATATCGTCAACGACAACTGCATCGCCTGCAAATACACCGACTGCGTCGAAGTCTGCCCGGTGGACTGCTTCTACGAAGGCGAGAACATGCTGGTGATCCATCCTGACGAATGTATCGACTGCGGCGTCTGCGAACCCGAATGCCCCGCCGACGCGATCCGCCCGGACACCGAGCCGGACATGGAGAAGTGGGTCGAGTTCAATCGCAAGTATTCGGAAAAATGGCCGGTCATCATCACCAAGAAGGACCCGCTGCCGAATGCCGAGGAGATGGACGGCAAGACCGGCAAGATGGACCTGTTCAGCGAAGCCGCCGGCGAAGGTGGCTGATTCGCGCCGTCGCGCACGGCAAGTCCTTGATTTTCGATCATTTTGACCTCTGAAATGTCACGCTTTCGCGAGGGTGATTTTTGTGGTATGGTCTGCGCAATGCCGCAAATGACCTGACCCCGTTTACTGCGTCCGACACCCTGACGATGACATCAGTCGCCGCCGGGGTCTTTTGCCGTCCGGGTCACAGAAAGGATTGCCATGAGCAAGTCGAAGAAGAAAGATTTCCAGCCCAACGATTTCGTCGTCTATCCGGCGCACGGCGTGGGCAAGATCGTGTCCGTCGAAACCCAAGAAGTCGCGGGATTCGAGCTGGAGCTGTTCGTGATCGCCTTCGAGAAGGACAAGATGACCCTGCGTGTGCCCACGCACAAGGCGACCGAAGTCGGCATGCGTGCCCTGTCGACGCCCGACGTCGTCAGCCACGCCATGAAGACCCTGCGCGGCAAGGCCAAGGTCAAGAAGGCCATGTGGTCGCGCCGTGCGCAAGAATATGAGCAAAAGATCAACTCAGGTGATCTAATTGCTATTGCAGAAGTCGTACGCGATCTGCATCGTGCGGATGATCAGCGCGAGCAGAGCTATTCGGAGCGTCAGCTTTACGAGGCGGCACTGGAGCGTCTGACCCGCGAGATCGCCGCCGTGGCCGGCAACGACGAGAAGGCCGCTGCGGAAGAGATCGGATCGGTTCTGGTGGGTCGCGCGGCGTAAGCCCGACCTGCCAGGGAGGAGGAGAGGCCGCACTTGGGAGGGTGCGGCCTTTCTTTTTGGCGCAAGCGAATTTTTTGCGAAAAAACAGCCTTCGCGGTCAGGTGAGCGCCCGCCAGCCGATGTCGCGGCGACAAAACCCCTCTGGCCAGTCCACAGCGTCCACCATGGCGTAGGCGCGGGCGTGCGCCTCGGCCAGTGTGGCGCCGCGGGCGGTCAGGCCGAGGACGCGGCCACCGGTGGCGATGATATGGCCATCGGCGTCCTCGGCCGTGCCGGCGTGGAAGGCCATGTTGAAGCTATCCTCCGGCAGGTCAGACAGGCCGCGGATCACGGTCCCCTTTGTATAGGCGCCGGGATAGCCCTGCGCCGCCATCACCACGGTCAGCGCGTGATCGTCGGCCCAGTGGACGCGCTGGTCGGCCAGGCGCCCTTCGGCGCAGGCGTGCAGCAGATCAAGGATCTGACCCCCCAGACGCATCATCAGACCCTGACATTCGGGATCGCCGAATCGGACGTTGAATTCCACAAGGCGCGGCTGGCCGTCCTTGATCATCAGGCCGACGAAAAGGACGCCGGTAAACGGCGTGCCGCGGGCGGCCATGGCGGCCATGGTCGGTTTCACGATCCGGTCGAGGGCGGCCTGTGTCACCGCCTCGGTCATCACGGGCGCGGGCGTATAGGCGCCCATGCCGCCGGTGTTGGGGCCGGTGTCGCCGTCGCCCACGCGCTTGTGGTCCTGTGCGGTGCCGATCGGCAGCACGGTCGTCCCGTCGCAGAGCACGAAGAAGGAGGCTTCCTCGCCATCCATGAATTCCTCGACCACGACCTCGGCCCCGGCGTCGCCGAACTGGCCACCCATCATGTCGTCGATGGCGGCGAGGGCTTCATCAAGCGTCATTGCGACGACGACGCCCTTGCCGGCGGCGAGGCCGTCGGCCTTGATGACGATGGGCGCGCCTTGGGTGCGGACATAGTCGCGGGCATCGTCGGGGTGGGTGAAATGGGCATAGGCGGCGGTGGGGGCGTCGCAGGCGTCGCAGATCGCCTTGGTGAAGGATTTCGACGATTCGAGCCGCGCCGCCGCGGCGGAGGGGCCGAAGACCGACAACCCTGCCGCACGGCAGGCGTCGGCAACACCGGCGGCGAGCGGTGCCTCTGGCCCGATCACCACGAAGTCGATGGCGTTCTGGGCGGCGAAGTCCACCACGGCGGCGCCGTCCATGATGTCGATCTCGGCGCATTCGGCCAGATCCGCGATGCCGGCGTTCCCCGGCGCCACGATCAGGCGGTCGCACTTCGGGTTCTGCTTGATCGCCCAGGCCAGGCTGTGTTCGCGGCCGCCGCTGCCCAGGATCAGGATATTCATCGGGGTCTCTCCGCTTGGCCTTGGTTGGGTTGCGTTCTAAGGTCAGCGCAGACGCATCACAAGGGCAGCCAGATGGACCTTTTCGAACACGCCGAACCTGCGAGCAACGCGCCGGAATTCACCGTCAGTGAAATCGCGGGCGCCGTGAAGAAGGCGATCGAGGGCGAGTTCGGGCATGTGCGGATCAGGGGCGAGGTCGGGCGCGTGACGCGGCCACGGTCCGGGCACCTTTATCTGGATCTGAAGGACGACCGCGCGGTCCTGTCGGGAATCATCTGGAAGGGGCGCGCGGACGCGCTGGCGCAATTGCCCGAGGAGGGGATGGAGGTTATCGCCACCGGGCGGCTGACGACCTTCCCCGGGCAGTCGAAATACCAGATCATCATCGACGACATCGCGCCTGCCGGTGCCGGTGCGCTGATGGCGATGTTGGAAAAGCGCAAAGCCAAGCTGCAGGGCGAGGGGCTGTTCGACACGGCCCACAAGCAGCCGCTGCCGTTCCTGCCAGAGATCATCGGCGTCGTGACCTCGCCCACCGGGGCGGTGATCCGCGACATCCTGCACCGGTTGCGCGACCGGTTTCCGCGCAAGGTGCTGGTCTGGCCTGTCGCCGTGCAGGGGGCGAATTGCGCCAAGGAGGTCGCTGCGGCGATCCGGGGGTTCAACATGATGACGCCCGGCGGCGCGCTGCCGCGGCCCGATCTGCTGATCGTGGCGCGGGGCGGCGGGTCGCTGGAGGATCTTTGGGGCTTCAACGAGGAAATCGTGGCGCGTGCGACGTTCGAGAGCCGGATTCCCCTGATCTCTGCCGTGGGGCACGAGACGGATACGACGCTG
Source organism: Loktanella sp. M215 (assembly GCF_021735925.1). Classification (NCBI taxonomy): domain Bacteria; kingdom Pseudomonadati; phylum Pseudomonadota; class Alphaproteobacteria; order Rhodobacterales; family Roseobacteraceae; genus Loktanella; species Loktanella sp. M215. The sequence goes on along the minus strand of NZ_WMEA01000001.1, from coordinate 3,488,171 downwards.
ATCGACTTCGTCAGCGACCGGCGGGCCCCGACGCCGACGGCGGCGGCCGAGATGGCGGTGCCGGTGCGGATGGACCTGTTCGCTGCGCTGGACAATCAGGGTGCGCGGATCAGCCGGGCAGTGACGCAAGGGTTGGGGCTGCGCCAGCAGCGGGTGCGCGATCTGGCGCGCGCGTTGCCGCAGCCGGAGGCGCTGTTGCAGGGACCGGCGCAGCGGCTGGATTATCTGGGCGAGCGGTTGCCTGCGGCGTTACGCTCCGCTGCAGCGGCGAAGCGGGTGAAGCTGGCGAATGCGGCGCTGCGGCCGGGTGTGCTGCAGCGCGGTGTGGCTGAACAACGGCGCCGGCTGGATGCGCTGGCGGCAAGGCTGGACCCGGCTCTGGTGCGGCGCGTCGGCGATGCCGGTCAGCGGTTGTCGGGCCTGCGTCTGTCGCCGCCGGACCTTTCGCGCCCGCGCGAGCGGCTGGAAGCCCGCGTTCAGCGCCTGATCGACCGGGCGACGCGGGCCCAGGACGCACGCCGCGCCCGGCTGCTGGCGCTGGACCGCCTGCGGGAAACGCTGGGTTACCGCGAGACCCTTCGGCGCGGTTACGCGGTCGTGCGCGCCGATGGCGCGGTGGCGACGCAGACGGCGGATGTGCAGGGGGCGAGCGTGGTCGAGATCGAGTTCGCAGACGGGCGGGTGCAGGTCTAGGACAGCAGGTCAGGACCCGCGCAGACGAGGGGGGTCTGCGCCTCGGTCGCCTCGAACAGGACGGTGCCTTCGGTCGATTGCGCGCGCAAGCCGCGGTCGGTGCGATCGACCGTCCAGCACTTCGGGACCGGGTCGGTCAGGTAGACGAAGCAGATCAGCCCGTCGCGGTCGTACCAGACGCCGGTCTGGCAGACGCCGGGTTCCGACGACCATGTGACGGCGCGGTCGGGGCCGTAGGCTTCGACCCCGAAGGGGGTGCCGTCGGGCTGGGTGAAGGTCAGGGTCTTGCCGCTGACATAGGCGTCGAAATCCGCCGCCGTCATCGGGTCGGCCAATGTCGGTCCGGCGATCAGGCACAGGGCGAGCGCGCGGATCATGCGGATTGCCAGCGGCGCACCCGGCGGTCCATGACGCGGCGCCACAGCGGCGGGAACAGTGCCAGCGCCGCCATGGCGGGCAGGGACCGGGGCAGGGTCGGGCCGTCGTCCTCCAGCCGCAGGGTGGGAAAGGCGCGGGCCGGATGGGCGTGGTGATCGGCGTGGCGCGGCGCGTTCAGCATCATCGCCGCGGTGAACCACTGCGGCGCGTTCCAGCTGTGCCGGGGGCCGACGGGTTCCGGCTTGCCACCTTCGGTCACGCGACGGGTCAGGCCGTAGTGCTGCACGTAGTCCGACAGCAGCAGCTGCACCTGCGCGTAAGCGACAAGGCAGAGGTAGCCCAGCAGCCCGCGCCAGCCGCCCAGCAGCATCGCCAGCGCCAGCATCAGCGCACCCCCCGCCAGATAGACGACGTAAGGGTTGTGCCAGTGCGCGCGGCCCACGCGGTCGAGGCGCGCGGACTCGGCGGCATAGCCAAGGCGGAAGGCGCCGATCCAGGCGCGCGGGGCATAGGCCCAGAAGCCCTGTCCCTGCGGCGCGGTGGCCGGATCCTCTGGCGTGGCGACAAGCCGGTGGTGGATCAGCACGTGGGCCGAGGTGTGGTGCCCGTAAAGCAGCGAGATATAGACCCATTTGCCTAAGCGGTGCAGCGGGCGCGGGCCGCGGTGGATCAGTTCATGCGCGGTGGCATTGCCGACCTGCCCGAACCACAGGCCGGCGGCGATGGTCAGCCCGGCCTTGGCCCAGAGGCCCAGATTGTTGGCCCCCAGCTCGTGCACGATCAGCGCCAGTGTCGCGAAATGTCCAAACGCCAGCAGCACGCAAAGCCCGTCGGCGGCGGGGAATTCCCGGTTCGCGTCGTCGGCGGGCGGCAGCGTCACGGCGACAAGCTGGTCCAGAAGATAGGTCAGCAGCGTCATGCCGACCAGTGCCACCACGACCCAGGGACCACCCAACAGGGCCCCGGCGGCGATCAGACCCAACGGCAACAGCGTGGCAAGAGGGAACAGGATGACGGCAAACATGGCGACCCGGAATGAGATTCGCCTCTGCTATAACATCATCCGACGGCGGTGCCGCGAACGTCTTTGGGGTCAAGACTATTCGCCACAGGTACATTAGGACTTTTGGATGACGCTGACACCGGTTGGGGGCTATGTTAGGCACAGCGCGATGTGCATGCGGGGGAACGGTCATGGCTTTGGACGAAAAAGACGGCATCTGGAAATCGGGCCGTGGCAAGGGGCGCCACACGCCGAAAGGCCGCCAGCTGGACGATGCCGCATGGGACGAGGTGCGCGCCCTACTGGGGGACGCACCGCTCGCCCGCGACATGCTGATCGAATACCTGCACCTGATTCAGGACCGGTTTAACTGCCTGTCTGCCGCGCACCTGCGTGCGCTGGCCGAGGAGATGCGGCTGTCACAGGCCGAGGTCTACGAGGTCGCGACCTTCTACGCGCATTTCGACGTGGTGAAGGAAGGCGAGGCGCCACCGCCCGCCCTGACGATCCGCATCTGCGAGTCGCTGTCCTGCGAGATGGCGGGCGCGCAGGCGTTGAAGCAGGCCTTGATCGACGGGCTGGATGCGAATGAGGTCCGCGTCGTCCGCGCGCCCTGCATGGGGCGCTGCGACACGGCCCCGGTGCTGCATCTGGGCCACCACTCCGTCGATCACGCGACGCTGGAGAAGGTGAAGGCGGCGATCGTGGCCGAACATACCCATGCGGAGGTGCCGGACTACGAAGGGCTGGCGGCCTATCGCGCGGCTGGCGGTTATGACGTGCTGACCGACCTGCGCGCAAATGGGGACTGGGCGGAGGTGCAGGACCGCGTCGCGGTCTCTGGCCTGCGCGGTCTGGGCGGGGCGGGGTTTCCGTCCGGCAAGAAGTGGGGCTTCGTGCGGTCCGAACCCGGTCCGCGCCTGATGGCCGTGAACGGCGATGAGGGCGAGCCGGGCACGTTCAAGGACCGCTGGTATCTGGAACGCACGCCGCATCTGTTCCTCGAAGGCATGCTAATCGCGGCCTGGGCGGTCGAGGCGGAGCGTGTGTATCTGTATATGCGCGACGAATATCCCGCCATCCTCAGTATCTTGCGCGACGAACTTCATGCATTGGAAGAAGCGGGGATCATCCCCGCGGGCTATGTCGATCTGCGGCGCGGGGCCGGTGCCTATATCTGCGGCGAGGAATCCGCGATGATCGAAAGCATCGAGGGCAAGCGCGGGATTCCCCGCCACCGTCCGCCCTATGTGGCGCAGAAGGGCATCTTTGGCCGCCCGACGCTGGTGCATAACGTGGAAACCCTGATCTGGATTGCCAAGGTGCTGCGCGAGGGGCCGCAGATTCTGGCGGACGTCGCCCATAACGGGCGCAATGGATTGCGGAACTATTCGGTCTCGGGCCGGGTCGCCGCACCCGGCGTCTACCTGTTGCCCGCCGGGTCCACGATCCGCGACGTGATCGCGGCGGCGGGCGGCATGGCAGAGGGGCATGTCTTCAAGGCCTACCAGCCGGGCGGGCCGTCGTCGGGCCTGTTGCCCGCCAGCATCGACGACGTGCCGCTGGATTTCGACACGCTTCAGAAATACGGCACCTTCATCGGGTCGGCGGCGGTCGTGGTGCTGTCGGACCGGGACTCGGCCCGGGGTGCGGCGCTGAACATGCTGGAATTCTTTGCCGATGAATCCTGTGGGCAATGCACGCCCTGCCGGGTTGGGTGCGAGAAGGCGGTCAAGCTGATGCAGGCGGACACATGGGATGCCGAGTTGCTGACGGACCTGTGCGAGGTCATGGTCGATGCCAGCATCTGCGGTCTGGGTCAGGCCGCGCCGAACCCGATCAAATCGGTGCTGACGCACTTCAAGAACGAAGTGTAACGCCTTGATCTAGTTGCGATAGACAGCGCAGGTGCAGCCCTGCCTGCGGATCGTGTTGCACAAGCCGTTCGCCTCTCGGGACGACTGGGCGCCGATGCGGGCCATGTAGTAGCCCTTGCGCCCCGACACCCGGTTGCGGGTGAAGATCAGGTCAAGCTGCTTGCCGGCGAGCGTGCTGCTGCAGGCCTGCGCGCGGCGGTCGAAGGCCGCGCGGGCCTTCGCCTCTGACGTGCCGAAGGCGAGTTGCACGCCCCAAGGCGCGTAGCTGGGTGCAGGGGGTTTGAACTGGGTAAAGTTGCGGTTGCTTGCCATGTCGCGGCAGGCGGGCTGAAAGGCCATGTCGCCTTGCAGGCGGAAATCGGGTGCGGCGGGCGGGCTGTCGCGCCACGTCTCGGCCGTGAGGCCGGTGATGATCTGGACGTAATCCACGGTTTCCCGCGCGAGGCCCCCGGTGCCGGCGATCAGGCCCGCGACGCGCGCCTCTCCACCATTGTAGGCGACGGCGGCGAGGCCCGGGTTGCCAAAGCGCTGGACGAGGTCACCAAGGTATTGCGCCGAGAATTCAAGGGCTTCTGCGGGGTTGTAGCTGTCGCGCAGGCCCCGCAGGGCGGCCGTGCTGTCGATGAATTGTGCGATGCCGCGGGCGCGGGCGGGCGACAGGGCATTGGGGTCGAACCGGCTTTCCTGCCAGATCAGGCGGGCAAAGAATGCGGGGTCGAGGGCGTTTTCACGGGCGAAGGCATCGATCGCCTGACAGGTGTCATGGACGAAATGGGCGGGCCGGATGCATTGCACCGCGCCAAAGCGACCGGTGCTGCACAGTGCACCCCCTTCGGCGCGGGTCACCCCCGGCAGACACATCAGAACGACAAGACCCAGCACGCGCAACATGACGCAAGCTTAGACGCGGGTCGCGGTGCTGCGTCAACTGCCGGGGGCGTCGCGCCCTTTCCTTTGGTCCGGCTTGGCATTAGCTAGGGTCCAACAGGATCGCAGGACAAACCCATGGCGTTTTTCAAGAAACTGAAGGACCGGATGTTCCGGTCGTCGTCCAAACTGGACGAGGGCCTTGACGCAATCGTCAGCGACGGCGGCAGCGCTGAGGCCGACGCGGCGCCCGAACCGGTCGCCCCTGCGCCGGTACAAGCGCCGCCGACACCGACAAGGGATGCGCCAGAGCCGCCAGTCGTTCCGGCCCCGGTGCCTGCCGCGCGGACCGAGCCGCCAGCTGCCGCGCCTCAGAAACCGGGCATTCTGGGCCGGATGTTCGGGACAGATCAGCCCGAGGTCGTGCGCCGTGTTCTGGACGACGCGATGGTCGAACAGCTGGAGGAGTTGCTGATCGCCGCCGACATGGGCGTCGATACGGCCCTGCGCGTCACCGCCAACATGGCCGAGGGGCGGATCGGCAAGCGGCTTTCGGTGGACGAGATCAAGCAGCTTCTGGCGGACGAGGTGACGCGGATCATGGATCCTGTCGCGCGGCCCATGCCGCTCTATAACCAGAAGCCGCAGGTGGTGCTGGTGGTGGGCGTTAATGGCTCCGGCAAGACGACGACCATCGGCAAGCTGGCGAGCCAGTTCAAGGCGGCGGGCAAGTCCGTGGTAATCGCCGCCGGCGACACGTTTCGGGCGGCGGCGGTGGAACAGTTGCAGGTCTGGGGCGACCGCGCCGGCGTGCCGGTGATGACGGCGGCGCAGGGGTCGGACCCGGCGTCCCTTGCCTTTGATGCCATGACCAAGGCGCAGGCGGACGGCGCGGACCTGCTGATGATCGACACGGCGGGGCGGCTGCAAAACCGCGCCGATCTGATGGAGGAGCTGTCCAAGATCGTCCGCGTGATCCGCAAGAAGGACCCCGACGCGCCGCACAACACCCTGCTGGTGCTGGATGCGACGACCGGCCAGAACGCGCTGCAGCAGGTCAAGGTGTTTCAGGAGCTGGCCGATGTCTCGGGCCTCGTGATGACCAAGCTTGATGGCACCGCCAAGGGCGGCGTGCTGGTGGCGCTTGCTGACAAGTTCGGCCTGCCGATCCATGCCATCGGCGTGGGTGAGCAGATCGACGATTTGCAGCCTTTCGATCCGGAGGATTTCGCCCGCGCGCTGGTAGGGCTGGGCGATTGATCCTTTCATCTGACCGGATAAACTCCGGGAGCTGGCCGCCCAGCCGCGCCCGCTGATGGGCGACTGGCTGGTCGGTATCGCCGGCACGCCGGAGGGCGCGCGGCTGGCGACATTGCTGGCGCTGCTGTCGGCGGTGTCGCATGCGGCCTTTGGCGCGCTGCAGAAGGGGCGGCATGATCCGTGGCTGTCGCGGGGGTCCATCGACGCTTGGCTGATCGTGATCTCGGCGCCGGTGGCGCTGTTCCTCGTGCCGTGGCCCACGGGGCAGATCGCGGTGCTGCTGGCGGGGGCGCTGGTGATCCACTTCGGCTTCAAGGTGACGATGGCGCTGGCCTATGAACGCGCGGCCTACACGGTCGTCTATCCGGTGGTGCGCGGCACCGGGCCGCTGGTCACGGTGCTGGCGGCGAGCGTGATCTTTCACGAACATTTCACGGCTGTGCAATGGCTGGGTGTGCTGTGCCTGTCGGGGGGGATCCTGCTGTTGGCCTGGGTCAACCTGCGTGAAAACAAGATCGATCCGGCGATGATGCAGATCGGGTTGCTGTGGGCCGTGGCGGGGGGCGTCATCGTGGCGGTCTACACGACCTACGACGCCTACGGCATCCGGCAGGCAGCGGACCCGTTCACGTTCCTTGCGTGGTTCTTTGTAATCACCGTCATCGACTTTCCGGTGCTGGCTGTGATCCGTTACCGCGGGATGGACGATCCGCCCGCGCTGGGACCGCTGCTGCTGCGCGGGCTGGCCGGGTCCTTTATCGCGTGGCTGTCGTTTGGCGGCGTCATGTTGGCGACACGGCTGGACAAGGTGGGCGAGGCGGCGGTGCTGCGCGAAACCTCGACCGTGTTCGCGGCGCTGATCGGCTGGTTCTTTCTGGGCGAACATGTGGGCAAGCGGCGGGCGGCGCTGATGGGACTGGTTGCGCTTGGTGCGGTAATCGTTGAAATGGGCGGCTGAGGGGGACCGATATGGCCACGCGCGACATCAATCCGATTCTGAAGCAGGTGCTGGAACTGGGGCCGACGCTGCTGTTCTTCCTGATCTATACCCGCATCAAGGACGAAGCCTATACCCTTGGCGGCACTGAATATACCGGGTTCATCGTGGCGACGCTGGTGTTCATCCCGATCCTGCTGGTGGCGATGGGCATCCTGTGGGCGATGACCGGCCGCTTGAGCCGGATTCAGGTTTTCACCGCGTTCATGGTGATCTTCTTCGGCGGGCTGACCGCGTGGTTCAACGACGAACGCTTCTTCAAGATGAAGACGACGATCATCTACGGCCTGATGGCGGTGACGCTGGGGATCGGGCTGCTGCGCGGCCGGTCCTATCTGGAGTGGATCATGGGTGAGGTCATGCCGATGCGGCATCAGGGCTGGATGATCCTGACCCGCCGGATGACGCTGTTTCTGGCGGCGATGGCGGTCTTCAACGAGGTGCTGTGGCGGACCCAGTCCACGGATCTGTGGGTCAAGATCGAGACCTTCGGCTTTCCGTTGCTGATGATGGTGTTCTTCGTGGCCCAGATGGGGATGTTCAACACCTATCTGATCGAGGATGACGCTGACCCCAAGCCCTAGCGCATTTCGCGCAGACTGGCGGAACTGAAACGCGCGGCGATGCTGCGGCCTACGCCTTGTCGCAGGACATCGACCAGCGCCGGGCGGGCGGGCATCACGAAAGCGACGCCGATGCGATGCGCCGACGCCCAGCGGATCGTGCCGGCGACCTGTTCGTTCAGGACGTGAAGGGTGATCCGGTCGCCGCGCATGACGTTTTTGACCCCCTCCAGACGCGCGCCGCCCTGATTGACATCGATCAGGACGGCGCTTTGCCGTCCTGTCGGTGTGGTGACGACGACGGGCAAAGCGGCCGGGTAACGATGGCGGCGGAACTGCTGGTTCATGCGGACTCTCCTGTGCGCAATTGCGCCCAGCTTTAGTCCGCTGCGGTAAAAAACCCGTTAGGAGCGCTTGGTAAAAAGCGTATTTTGCGCGCCGCGATCCTTGGCGATGTCGCCGCGGAGGTCTGCGTGCAGCGCGCGGCCGCGCTGCACGGCGGGCCGTGCGCCGACGGTGTCCAGCCAGCGGGCGAGGTGCGGCTTGTCGTCCAGTGTCTGCTGCTGGCCTTCCCACAGGGACGCCCAGCCCCAGCACGCCATGTCGGCAATGCTGTAGTCCGGACCTGCGATGTAGTCATGCTGCGCCAGCTGCCGGTCCATGACGCCGTAGAGCCGCGCGACCTCGGTCCGGTAGCGGTCCTTGGCGTAGGGCAGGTCGTTGGGCGGGTCCATCGCGGGAGCATATTTCAGGAAATGATGCGCCTGACCCGCCATCGGACCAAGGCCGCCCATCTGCCACATCAGCCACTGGTCGACGGCGATGCGGTCACGCTCGGTAGCGCCGCCGAACTGCCCGGTCTTGCGCGCCAGATACTGCAGGATCGCACCCGATTCGAAAATCGCGATGGGCGCACCGTCGGGCCCGTCGGGATCGACGATGGCAGGCATCCGGTTGTTGGGAGAGATCGCGAGGAAGTCGGGCTTGAACTGGTCGCCTGCACCGATGTTCACGAGGTGGGTCGTATAGGGCAGGCCGAACTCTTCGAGCGCGATGGAGATTTTCCAGCCGTTGGGTGTGGGCCAGAAGTAGAGGTCGATGGGGGCAGTCATGGCAGGGCTTTCGCGCAGTCGCGGCCCGGTGTCAGCCGCGCCTGCGATGGTAGTTGGCCAGCGCCGTGGCGCAATGGGCAATCTCGGCCCGGTATCGGTGGCAATAAAGGTCGATGGCGATCCGGGGCAGATGCCACAACGGCCCGCGCCAGCCCCCCCGCTGGCAGTTCTGCGCGGTGCGGGCCGAAAAGGTCATGTCGGGCGCACCGCCCGTGGCCCGGTTCAGCAGCAGCGACAGGCGGAACAGCACAAGGACGGTGATCTCTTCGTCCAGCACGTCGGGGGGCAGGGCGATCCGGTCGGCAAGGCGGTCGCGCAGGGGGCGGCGGTCCGGTGTGGTCTGGTAGGTCATGGGCAAACCCGCACAAGATCTTGACAGGCCAAGGCGTAGAGCGATTGCGTAACCGGGCCGTGACACCAGCGCGCGCCTTGACGCCCATTTGCGCCACGCCTATAGCGGCGGCGTGGTGAGTTGATGCCGGATTGCGGACCACGTTAAACATTCCGCTAAAAGGGTTTGAGGGGTCAGCCCCGATGCCCGTGGCGTCGGGGTTTTTCTTTGTCCCGAAAGGACACGCCATGACCGAATGGAACAAGCGCACCAAAGCCGTCCACGCCGGCACCCGCCGCAGCCAGTACAACGAGGTGTCCGAGGCGATCTTCCTGACCCAAGGCTTCGTCTATGACACCGCCGAGGACGCGCAGCAGCGGTTCCTGAAGGCGGGCGACGACGAATTCATCTATGCGCGCTACGGCAACCCCACGACCGCGATGTTCGAGGACCGGATCGCCGCGATCGAGGGGGCAGAGGATGCCTTTGCCACCGCCTCGGGCATGGCGGCGGTCTCCGGCGCGCTGATGTCGGTGCTGAAGGCGGGCGATCACGTCGTCAGCGCGCGGGCGCTGTTCGGGTCGTGCCTGTATGTGCTGGAGGAAGTGCTGACGCGGTTCGGCGTCGAGGTCACCTTCGTCGACGGCACCGATCTGGCCCAGTGGGAGGCGGCGCTGCGTCCCGACACCAAGATCGCGTTTTTCGAGAGCATCTCGAACCCCGCTTTGGAAGTGGCCGACATCAAGGCGATTGCCGATCTGGCCCATGCCAAGGGTGCCATGGTGATGGTCGACAACGTCTTTGCCACGCCGGTCTATTCCCGCGCGTTCGAACTGGGGGCTGACGCGGTGATCTATTCCGCGACCAAGCATATCGACGGGCAGGGGCGCGCGCTGGCGGGCGTGATCCTGGGGTCGAAAGAGTTCATTCGCGGCACGGTCGAGCCTTACATGAAGCATACGGGCGGCTCCATGTCGCCCTTTACCGCGTGGATGCTGGTCAAGGGGCTGGAGCATATGGACCTGCGCGTGCGCGCGCAGACCGCGAGTGCGCTGCACATCGCCAAGGGGCTGGAAGGCCACCCCAAGCTGACCCGCGTGATCTATCCCGCGCTGGAAAGCCACCCGCAGCATGCCGTCTGCATGGAACAGATGGGCTGCGGCGGCACGGTGCTGTCGATCGACACAGGCTCGCAAGAAGCATCGTTCCGGATGCTGAACGCGCTGCAGATCTTCCTGATCTCGAACAACCTTGGCGATGCGAAATCCATCGCCACACCGCCAGCGTCCACCACGCACCAGCGCCTGCCCGCCGACCAGAAGGCGCATCTGGGCATTACGCCTGGCCTGATCCGCCTGTCGGTCGGGCTGGAGGACGCGGACGACCTGTTGCGCGACCTGCTGGCGGCACTGGACGCCGCCTGATGCCGCCCCGCGTCCGCCCTTACGATGTGGCGGACGCAGGCGCGCTGGCGCTGATCTTCTACCGCGCCGTGCGGATCGGTGCCGCGGACCATTACACGCCGGCGCAGCTGGCAGACTGGGCGCCGGCGGTCCGGTCGGGCGAGGTCTTTGCCAAGCGCCTTGACGGGATGGAGACCTGGGTCGCCTGCGTGGACGACGTGCCTGCGGGATTTCTGAGCCTGCAGGACGGCCACCATATCGACCTGCTGTTTGTGGACCCGGATCACATCGGGTGCGGGCTGGCCTTTGCCCTGTATCGCCATCTGCTGGCAGAGATGGCCCACCGGCCCGTCCCGCGCCTGACGGTCGAGGCCAGCGTGCAAAGCCGCGCCTTCTTTCACCGGCAGGGCTGGCAAGAGACGGGTCAGAGGCGACGCGGCGCCGGTGTGGCGGAAATCCTGACCACCCTGATGGCCCTTGATCTGCCGCAAGCCGCCGGTTGATATGGCGGTCCGGGCGGGGCAGGGTGATGCCTTGACACTATGTCACACCCGCAGGGTGCGACAATTCGTTAATCTGTAGCAATAAAATTGGAAACCGGAACCGCGCGCCCCATCTAAGGGCTTCAACACCGCAAAAGGGGTCCGCCGTCATGAACCTTCAGTCCCGCGATATGGATCGCCAGCCCAGCCGGGCCGAGGCGGAAGCCGCACTTAGCCTGCTGCGCCGCTGGGCCGGCGACGCCACCCCCGAAGAGATCGTCACGCTGGATCCCCTGATCGGTCGCCTGTTGCCCGGTCAGGCGGTGTCGAACTATCCCGCACTCGCGCGCGCCTACCCCGAGGATTTCGAGGTCGATGCCGCCTACAAGGCGTCGATGCCCGATCTGCAGAACGGCCCATCGAGCCTTATCAAGGGTGCGCAGCAGCAGATCCAGCACGTCGGGATTTCCAACTTCCGGCTGCCGATTAGGTTCCGCACGCGTGACAACGGCGACCTGACGCTGGAAACCAGCGTGACGGGGACGGTCAGCCTGGAGGCGGAAAAGAAGGGCATCAACATGTCCCGCATCATGCGGACTTTCTACAAGCACGCCGAGGAAACCTTCAGCTTTGACGTGATCGCGCAGGCGCTGGACGCCTATATGACCGACCTCGAAAGTTTCGACGCCCGCATCCAGATGCGGTTCTCGTTCCCGATGAAGGTGCAAAGCCTGCGGTCTGGCCTGACCGGGTACCAGTATTACGATATCGCGCTGGAACTGGTGGAACGGGCCGGGGTGCGCACCAAGATCGTGCACCTCGATTATGTCTATTCCAGCACTTGCCCCTGCTCGCTGGAGCTGTCGGAGCATGCCCGCCAGTTCCGCGGCCAACTGGCCACGCCGCATTCGCAGCGGTCCGTGGCGCGTCTGTCCGTGGTGCTGGAACCGGGGCAGAAGGTCATGTGGTTCGAGGATCTGATCGACATGGCCCGTGCGGCGGTGCCGACGGAAACGCAAGTCATGGTCAAGCGCGAGGACGAGCAGGCCTTTGCTGAATTGAACGCCGCCAACCCGATCTTTGTCGAGGATGCGGCGCGTCTGTTCACAGAGCAGCTGCATCTTGATCCGCGGATCGGCGATTTCCGCGTCGTGGCCAGCCATCAGGAAAGCCTGCACAGCCATGATGCGGTGTCCGTCCTGACCGAAGGGCCGACCTTTGCCACGCCGTCACTGGACCCGCGCCTGTTTGCATCGCTGTTCCACGTCGGCTGACGCGCCCCCTTTGCAGCCTCCGCTTGACAGCGCGGCGGCTGCGGGGCACGCAAGCGCGATGATTGACCTGCGCCCCGTCGGATACGTGATCGGCCTGCTTGTGGCCACGTTGGGGGTCACGATGCTGCCGCCGTTTCTGGTGGATCTGGCGGCGGGCAACGGGCATTGGCCGATCTTCCTGGAATCCGCAATCATCACGATCCTGACCGGCGGTCTGCTGGCGCTGGCCTGCGCCAACGGCGTGGGCACCGGCCTGACAGTGCGGCAAACCTTCCTGCTGACCTCGACCATCTGGGTGACGTTGCCGGTCTTCGGCGCGATCCCCTTCATCATCGGGGCCACGAACTGCAATTTCACCGACGCCTATTTCGAGGCGATGTCGGGCCTGACCACCACGGGTGCGACCGTGCTGGGAGGGTTGGAGGCGCTGCCGGCCGGCATCAAGCTGTGGCGCGGCACGCTGCAATGGCTGGGCGGCATCGGTATCATCGTCGTCGCCATGGTGTTCCTGCCGGAACTGCGGGTCGGGGGCATGCAGATCTTCCGCTCTGAATCCTTCGAGACGATGGGCAAGATCCTGCCCCGCGCGGGGCAGATCGCGTCCAGCATTTCGGTCATCTACGTCGGCCTGACGATCGCCTGCGGGCTGACCTATAATGCGCTGGGGATGCCGGCGTTCGACGCGCTTGTGCATGCGATGACGACCCTGTCGACGGGGGGGATGGCGAACACCGACGCGTCCTTCGGCATCTATGGCGCTGGCATCCATTATGTCGGGGCATTCTTCATGTTCAGCGCGGCGCTGCCGTTCGTCCGCTACGTTCAGATGCTGAACGGGACCGCCAGACCGTTCCTGCAGGACAGCCAGATCGGAACGTTCTTCGGCATCATCCTGTTCTGCGTTCTGATGATCACGGTCTGGGTCTGGGGCCGCGAAGGCGCCGTGACCGAGGTCGCGTTCCGCGAATCGCTGTTCAACGTGGTGTCGATCATCTCGGGCACCGGCTATGCGAGTGCAAACTACATGGCCTGGGGCACGTTCCCGGTCGTGATGTTCTTCTTCATCGGGCTGATCGGCGGCTGCGCCGGATCGACCGCCTGTTCGCTGAAGGTCTTCCGCTACCAGTTGCTTTTTGCCTCGCTCAAGGCGCAGATCCGCACGATCCATTCGCCGCACGGCATCTTCATCCCGCGCTTTGACGGGCGGCCCGTCGGGCAGGACGTGATGAACTCGGTCATGGCAATTTTTGTCGCCTTCATCCTGCTGCTGGGGCTGTTTTCGGTGCTGCTGGGGCTGACGGGGCTGGATTTCATCACCTCCGTCAGCGGGGCGGCCACGGCGATGGCCAACGTCGGTCCCGGCCTTGGCAACGTGATCGGACCTGCGGGGAATTTCGAGCCGATCAACGACACCGCCAAGTGGCTGCTGGCCGCCGCCATGTGGATCGGCCGGCTGGAGATCATGGTCGTGCTGGTCATCCTGACGCCCCGGTTCTGGCGGGAGTAGGCGGTCCGGTCGGGTCCGATGATATGGACAGTTTGAAATGTTCTAGAAATGGTAGTTTTTGCAGCCGGGTGCTGACATTTTACACTTCAGATTGACGGTTGCGAGTTATAACTTGAGTTGGCAATAAAAATGGATCATGCGGTGGGGTTTATAATCTGCTCTACTCTTGCGTTGGGAACCTTATACGGTGTTGAACGGCTATTGTTTCGAAAAAGGTTCGGTATGCTCGCCGCCTTCTTTTGGATTTTTATCTTACAAACGCTAATTTTATTCGCTGGAGAAATTGCTTTACGAAAGCAGTGGCTGCCGACGAATTTTGCCCCGCTTGATAATTTTGTACAAGCGGTTACCGCAGTCGCCTACTTGGCGCTGGGGTTAACGCCAATAGCTGCAATCCTATTTGTTATTATAGGCGGTCTAATCTTCGGAATAAAATACGTGAGATATAATCGTGAAAGCTAATCCATCGATTCATTTTTAGTAATTTTATATGACGTTATTTTGAGGCACGGAGGCCGGTAATGCACTCCTCCGCATGTACCAAAAACTCGTTTTGAACGGCTTCTTTCCTAGCCGATTTCCCGTGCCACAAACCCCGTCCCAAACCGGACCGGTTGATGCATGTTTTTGACTGCTGTCGCAGCACGCACGGTCGCAGCGGTCAAAGCCTTACCAGCAACTCACTAGCACCGTGCTTTCCGCCGCGCGCAGGGTCAGGGTTTCGGGGGGCATGAAGGCGAGGGTGTCGGTCGTCTCGGTCGCGATCCCGGCGGCAGAGAGGGCGGTGACGATCGTGCCGGCGTCCAGCAGGAAGCTGACGTCGGGCGGCAGGACCTGACCGCCGCGCGGCGTGTTGGGCAGCAGCATGCCCAGCACCGCGCCGCCGTTGTCGAACACGGGCCCGCCCGCGTCGCCGGCCTGTGCCGTCAGTGTCAGGCGTTTGATCGTGTCCTCTCCGTTCAGCCCGCGGATGTCGGCGAGGCGGCCGAAGGTTAGTGTAGGTGTCACCAGCACGCCGCCATAGGGGAAGCCTGCGACGGCGATTTCGGTCTGGATGCGCGGCACCTGCGTCTGGAAGGCGGCGACGGATTGCGGCGACAGGCGGTCGTCGGGGGTCAGCACGGCGATGCCGAGGGCCTCGTCCACCAGCGTCGCGGTCGCGGTGTGGCTGCCGTCGATCATGATCTCGTCGCAGGAGGCGAGGGCAGCGGCATCGGTCAGCACGCGGCCGCCGTCGTCGATATAGAACCCGGTGCGGGAGGCCTTGGGCTTACGGATCTGCAGGCCCGCGACAAGGTCGATGGCCTGATCCTCGTCGGGGCGCGCGATGGCGGGGTCCAGCACGCCCTCGGTCACGGCAAAGCTTGCCTGCATTTCCGCGCGCAACCGGTCGAAGCGGGCGCTGTCGCCGGCGGGCCAGACGAGGGCGAAGCCCTTGATCTGACCGTCTGCCAGTTGGGCGGTGACGTAGGACTGCACTTCGGCATTGGTGCCCGCGATCTCGAAGCTCGCGTCCTTGCGGGTGCGTTCGCCATCGGGTGGGAAGATCTTGAGCGTCTGCAGGATTTCGTACAGGCCGAAGAGGCGGTTCTGGTCACCCTCCTGACTGATCAGCAGCACTTGGGCGGGCACGTCGCCCTTGGCACCATAGCGCGCGAAGGGTGGCTCGTAGCCGGTAAAGCTGACGGCGCCGGTGGGGATCATCACCTCGATCCCGGCGGCGGTGTCGCGGACCAGTTGCAGGTTCATGCCGTCCAGCACGGCATTGTAGGCGCCGACCAGTTGCGCGCGCTGCGCCGTCGTCAGGACACCGGTGGGCGTGAAGCCCTGAGCGAGTTGCCACGCCTCCATCGCGCTGCGGGTGCCGCGGCCAAAGGCGCCGTCGACCGCTGCGTCATAAAAGCCAGCCCAGCCCAGGGCGGTCTGCAACTGTTCCTTTTGCGCCTGCGACAAGGCCTGTTCCGACACGCGGGCGTCCTGCAGGCTTTCCTCGGGGATCTGGGGTGCGGTCTGGGGGGCGCTTGCGTCGGGCGTCGTGATGGTCACGACCCGCGGACTTTGCGGGGCAGTCTCGGGCGCTGATGCGGCCGGGGTGGCACCTGCGACGGGCCAGAACTGGTCGCCGAACCGCTCTCCATTCGTCAGAAAGGCATCGCCGGGGGCCAGACCGGCCTGCCGCAGATCGCGCAGCGCATCGGTCGCCGCCGCCCGGTCGGGGTAGGGGCCGGCCACGATAGCGTACCAGCTGCGACCCAGGGCGAAGCCCGCCACATCCTCGGACCGCTGGGCATAGACGCGGACGCGGGTGTCGGCAGCGGTCTGGGTCGGCTGCGCCTCGAGCTGGATCCAGGTGCCGCTGACCTGTGCCACGGCGCCCTGTGCCGCAAGGGTCAGGGCGAGGGCGCTTACCCAGATCGCGGAACGTGTCATCAGCCTGAAACCCTTGAAATTGGAACTGTCCTATCGCGCGCGTTTTTAGCAGGACCATTCCGCACCGCAGCACAAATCGGCGTGTGTCCGCCCAAATTAAGCGGCTGTGGCACGATTGACCCTTTCCGCCGCCCGGCCTATGCAACGCTCACGTTTGACAGGGGGCGACATGGCCGACCAACCGCGCAGTTTTCAAGAGATCATCCTGCGGCTTGCATCCTATTGGGCCGGGCAGGGCTGTGCCGTGCTGCAACCCTACGACATGGAGGTCGGTGCCGGCACGTTCCACCCGGCGACCACCCTGCGCGCGTTGGGGTCAAAGCCCTGGGCCGCGGCCTATGTCCAGCCGTCGCGGCGCCCGACCGACGGGCGCTATGGCGAGAACCCGAACCGGCTGCAGCATTATTATCAGTATCAGGTCATCATCAAACCCTCGCCGCCGGACCTGCAGGACCTCTATCTGGGGTCGCTCAGGGCCATCGGCATCGACGCGTCCCTGCATGACATCCGTTTCGTCGAGGATGATTGGGAATCCCCGACGCTGGGCGCCTGGGGTCTGGGGTGGGAGGTCTGGTGCGACGGCATGGAAGTGTCGCAGTTCACCTATTTCCAGCAGGTCGGCGGCCACGATTGTTCGCCCGTGTCAGGCGAGCTGACCTACGGGCTGGAGCGTCTGGCGATGTATGTGCTGGGCGTCGATCACGTCATGGACATGCCGTTCAACGCCCCCGACGCACCGATCCCGCTGACCTACGGCGACATCTTTTTGCAGACCGAGCAGGAATACGCGCGCTGGAACTTCGACGTGGCGGATACGGACACGCTGCTGCAGCACTTCAAGGATGCGGAAGCGGAATGCGCCCGTATCTTGGCCTGCGATGCGGTCGATCCCAAGACGGGGAAGACGATCCGCATGGCGCATCCGGCCTACGATCAGGCGATCAAGGCCAGCCACCTGTTCAACCTGCTGGACGCGCGCGGCGTGATTTCCGTGACCGAGCGGCAGGCCTACATCGGGCGGGTGCGGACATTGGCCAAGGCCTGCGCCGATGCCTTCGTGCAGACCCCCGCCGGGGGCGCTGCGGCGTGATCGCGAAACTCTGGATAAGTGCCATCATGATCATCGCCCTGATTGCCGGCGTCGCCCTCTATTACCTGCAGGTCTATGCCTATTACGTAGAGGTGCCCGCCGATCAGGCCGTCGTCGACATGGTGTCCCTGACCAGCGGAGAGGCCGAGCCCATCGCTTTTGACAATTTCCGCGGCATCGACAGTGACAGCAGCCCGCTGCGCTATCGCGCCTGTTACGACATGCCCGCGAGCCTTGCCATGCTGACCGAGACCTACCAGATCGCCGACGACGCGGAACCGCGCGTGGCCCCTGGGTGGTTCGACTGTTTCGACGCCAAACAGATCGGGGCCGATCTGCAGGACGGCGTTGCCGTCGGCTTTCTGGGCCAGAAAGACGTGAAATACGGCATCGACCGGATCGTCGCCGTCTACCCCGATGGCCGGGCCTTTGCCTGGCACCAGATCAACGCCTGCGGCGAGGTCGTCTTTGACGGCAACCCCGCCCCCGAAGGCTGTCCCACCCCACCGGAAAGCACGCGCTGATGCCTGACCTGCTGATCGAACTCTTCTCGGAAGAAATCCCCGCACGGATGCAGGCGCAGGCCAGCGCCGATCTGAAAAAGCTGGTGACCGACGGTCTGGTGGAGGCGGGGCTGACCTATGCCGCCGCCGCCGCCTTTGCCACGCCGCGCCGTCTGGTGCTGTCTGTCGAGGATCTGACGGCCGAGAGCCGGGCCGTGCGCGAAGAGCGCAAGGGGCCGAAGGTCGGCGCGCCGGAAAAGGCACTGGAGGGGTTTCTGCGCGGTGTCGGTCTGACTGTTGACCAGCTGGAAACGCGCGAGGACAAGAAGGGTGCCTTCTATGTCGCGATGATCGACAAGCCGGGGCGCAGTGCGGCCGAGATCGTGGCTGAGGTGCTGGACCGCACGATCCGCAATTTCCCCTGGCCCAAGTCGATGCGCTGGGGCAACGGGACCCTGCGCTGGGTCCGCCCGCTGCATACGATCCTGTGCATCCTCGTCGGTGACGACGGGGCAGAGGTCGTGCCGCTGGACGTGGACGGCATCGTGTCGGGCAACACGACGCGCGGTCACCGGTTCATGGGGCCGGAGGTGTTTTCCGTCACCTCTTTCGAGGATTACGAGGCGAAGCTGAAGCGCGCCCGCGTGATGCTGCGCCCCGAAGAGCGCGCCGATGCGATCTGGCAGGAGGCGACATCGCAGGCCTTTGCCACTGGGCTGGAGGTTGTGGAGGATCGCGGCCTGTTGGCCGAAGTCGCGGGGCTGGTCGAATGGCCGGTCGTGCTGATGGGGCGGATCGACGACCGCTTCCTTGATTTGCCGCCTGAGGTGCTGCAGACCAGCATGCGCGAACATCAGAAGTTCTTTTCCGTCCGCAATCCCAAGACGGGGCGGATTGAACGCTTCGTCACTGTTGCCAATATCGAAACGGCGGACGACGGCGCGACGATCCTGAACGGCAACCAGCGGGTGCTGTCGGCGCGGCTGTCGGATGCGAAGTTCTTTTGGGACAACGATTTGCGCGTGGCGAAGGCGGGGATGGACCCGTGGCTGGACGGTCTGGCAAACGTCACCTTCCATAATAAACTGGGATCGCAGCGCGACCGGATCGAGCGGATCGCGGCCTTGGCGCGCGAGATCGCGCCGGTGGTCGGCGCCGACCCGGATCAGGCGTTCGAGGCAGCCCAGATCGCCAAGGCCGACCTGCGCTCTGAAATGGTCGGGGAATTCCCCGAACTTCAAGGGCTTATGGGCCGTTATTACGCCGCCGCCGCGGGCCGCGACGCCGCCGTCGCCGCCGCGTCGGAAGAGCACTGGAAGCCGATGGGCCCCTCCGACGCCGTGCCGACCGCACCGGTCTCCGTCGCCGTGGCGCTGGCCGACAAGCTGGATACGCTGACCGGCTTCTGGGCGATCGACGAGAAGCCGACAGGGTCCAAGGATCCCTTCGCGTTGCGCCGTGCGGCGCTGGGGGTGATCCGGCTGGTGCTGGAGAATGATATTCAGACAAACCTACTGTCCAGCAACGGACCGGTTTCCTCGGCTAGAGATCTTATCGGCGTGAGAAAACGGGAAGAAGGTGATGCCTACGCTGACGTCAATTCCCTCCTTTCTTTCTTCCACGACCGCCTCAAAGTCTACCTCAAGGATCAGGGTATCCGGCACGACGTCATCGATGCCTGCATCGCCATGCCCGGCAACGACGACCTGACCCTGCTGGTCAAGCGAGCCCGCGCGCTGCAGGCGACGCTGGAGACGGACGATGGCGAGAACCTGATTCAGGGCTTCAAGCGCGCCAACAACATCCTGACGCAGGCCGAGGAGAAGGACGGCGTCGAGTATTCCTACGGTGCAGAGTTCAAGTTTGCCGAGGATCAGGCGGAAAAGGATCTCTTTGCCGCCCTCGATACCGCCGAGGCCCGGATCGCCCCCGCGATGCAGGACGAGGAGTTCGGGGCCGCGATGACCGCCATGGCGTCGCTGCGCCAGCCGATCGATGCGTTTTTCACGGATGTGCAGGTCAATGCCGAAAGCCAGATCCTGCGGCGGAACCGGCTTAACCTGCTGTCACGCATCCGCACGATCTGTCTGTCCGTGGCCGACCTGACCCGGATCGAGGGCTGACACTGCGACTAAAGGCTAAGACTGTCACCTTTCCTTTACACGCGCCTGTCCCACATCCTATGCTGCAGGTGAACAAGGGAATGCCGCAGTGCAGCAAAAGTCGATCTACCCCGATGTGACCTTGATCACGCCCACGGCGCAGATGTCGCCGTCGATGCACGGCGGGCGGGCGAAATGCCTGCAACGCCTGATCCGGCTGGACATGCCGGTGCCCACCACGCTGGCCCTGTCATTCCCCGCCGTACTGCGCTGTGCCAAGGGCCAGTTGCCGCCGGTCGAGACCTTGTTGGACCCGTTCGGCGAGATGCCCCTGCTGTCCGTGCGCCCGTCGTCGCAGGACCCCGACTGGGGCGGGCCGGGGGCGATCCTGAATATCGGCATGAACGCCGTGACCTACCGCCGCCTGATGAAACGCGTGGGCGAGCCGGCGGCGACCGCACTGTACCTGCGATTCGTGCAGTCCTACGCCGTGCATGTCGCGCGCCTTGACCCCGACGCCTTCGACTTTCCGAACCTGACCGGCGCCCACGCCCTGAATGCCGCCCTCGATACCTTCGAGGTGGAGGCGGACGAGCCGTTCCCGCAGGACGTCGGCGTGCAACTGTGCGAAGTGTTGCGGTCGATGGCGCGGGCGTGGGACGGCACCTCTGCCCGGTTGCTGCGCGAGGCGAAGGGTGCGCCCGTGGATGCGGGCCTTGGCCTTGTCGTGCAGGCGATGGCCTTGGGCGTCGGTGACGGAGAGAGCGGGTCCGGCGTCATTCAATACGTCAACGCCGTGACCGGCCAGCCGCAGGTCGTGGGCCGGTACCTGAGCCAGAGTCAGGGGCGCGATGCGCTGAACGACAAGGCGGGCGCGATCTATCTGACCAGCGACAAGCGCGGAAAGGCCTTGGAGGACATATGCCCCGATGTCTTCGCGCAATTGCTGGCCTATGGCTGGACCGCGCGCAGCCGCCTGCGCGAGGAGATGCAGATCGAATTCACGCTGGAAGACGGCGTGTTGCACATCCTTGATGCGGTGCGTGTGCAGCGGTCGAGCCGTGCGCAGGTGCAGATCGCCGTGGACCTTGCCAGCGACGGGATCATCCCGCGTGAAGAGGCCGTGATGCGCGTGCCGTCCAACGCGCTGTCGGAAATGCTGCACCGTCAGGTCGATCCCGAGGCGGTCCGCGACGTCATCGTGCGCGGCATTGCCGCCAGTCCCGGCGCCGCGACGGGCCGGATCGTGCTGACGGCGGCCGAGGCGCAGGCGAGTGCCGCGCGTGGCGAGGCCTGCGTGCTGGTCCGCCGCGAGACGACGCCGGAGGATATCCGCGGCATGCATGCGGCGCAGGCCGTGCTGACCATGCGCGGCGGCATCACCAGCCACGCCGCCGTCATCGGTCGGGGTCTTGGCGTGCCTTGCGTCGTGGGCGCCTCTGACCTGACCATCGACCGCAAGCGCGGCCAGATCGTGGCCCCCGGCGGGCGCCGGTTCGCGGTGGGCGAGACGATTACCGTGGACGGCACCTCTGGCACCGTGCTGGCGGGCAGCCCGCAGATGCTGGAGGCGACGCTGGACGCGTCGTTCCAGACACTGCTGTCCTGGGCCGACGATTTTCGCGACATCGGCGTGCGGGCCAACGCCGACACGCCGGCGGATGCGCAGACCGCCAGCAACTTTGCCGCCGAAGGCATCGGTTTGTGCCGGACAGAGCACATGTTCTTTGAAGGCGACCGTCTGGGCGTCATGCGAGAGATGATCTTTGCCGAGACCGCCGACGACCGGCGCGCCGTGCTGGACCGTTTGCTGCCGATGCAGCGCGACGATTTCGCGGCGCTGTTCAGCATCATGGACGGCCGTCCCGTCTGCATCCGTCTGTTCGACATGCCGCTGCACGAGTTCCTGCCTTACGACAAGGCGGGCCAGCGCGATCTGGCAGAGCAGCTGGCGATGCCGCTTGCGGCGGTGACGGACCGGGTGCAGGCGCTGAGCGAATACAACCCGATGCTGGGCATGCGCGGCGTGCGGCAGGGGATCGCGATTCCCGAGATCTATGAAATGCAGGCCCGCGCGATTTTCGAGGCGGTGGCGGAGGTCACACGGCAGGGGCTGCGCGTGCAGCCCGAAATCATGATCCCGTTGATCAGCGCGATGCGCGAAGTCGAACTGATCAAGGCCCGTGTCGATGCGGTGGCGAGTGCGGTGCAAAGCGAGATGGGTGTCACCTTTGCCTTCAAGCTGGGGGTGATGGTAGAAACCCCGCGCGCCGCGCTGCGGGCGCAGGACATCGTCAAATACGCGTCGTTCCTGTCCTTCGGCACGAACGACCTGACCCAGATGACCTATGGCTTGTCGCGCGACGACGCGGGCCGGTTCATGTCGACCTACGTTCAGCAGGGGGTCTATCAGGAGGATCCGTTCCACACCCTTGACCTTGAAGGCGTGGGCGAGCTGCTGGCCATCGGGGCCGCACGGGGCCGGGCGGGGCGTCCCGACGTCGTCGTTTCGATCTGCGGCGAGCATGGCGGCACGCGGGCGGCCATCGGATTCTGCCGGGCGCAGGGGTTCAACTACGTGTCCTGCTCGCCGTTCCGGGTGCCCCTTGCGCGGCTTTCCGCCGCTCAGCTCGCTTTGGAAGAACGGTTGACAGGGGTGGACGCGCAGCGCTCACCCGCGCCATCGCACTAGAAACAAGCTGCGAATCGGGCGAATCGGGCCGCGGATTTCACGTGGCGGGATTCGGCCAGTCCGCCAGGTGGACCTGCCGGCCAACTTTCGTTAGGAGGACGCTGCCTGCACGGGGCTGACCGTGCGGAACGAGAGACCCGTCCGATGACCATTGCCCTGCGCCGTACGCTGACCGCCTGCATGACATTCGCCGTTCTGACCTGCGCCCAGACGGCCACGGCAGAGGAGGTACTCGCAGCCCGGCTTGGTGCGGTTCTGGGTCAGGAACGTCAGGCGCTGGCCATTGTTCCCGATAACCGTCTGTCCGCGCTGACCGCGGTCCCGGACAGTGCGCGCCGCACGGCGACCCCGACCGGCGGCGACGCGGTGATGACGGACGCCTATCTGTCCACCATGACGGCCCCCAAGGGCAACAGCGAGTGGGAGTGTCTTGCGGACGCGCTGTACTTCGAGGCGCGGGGCGAGGGCGTGCAGGGCATCTTTGCCGTGGGCGAGGTCATCATGAACCGCGTCGACAGTGCGGCCTATCCCAATACGGTCTGCGGTGTCGTGCATCAGGGGTCTGGCAAGAAGTTCGCTTGCCAGTTCAGCTGGACCTGCGACAACAACTCTGACGCCATCGGCAACAAGACCGCCTTTGCCCGCGTCGGCAAGGTCGCCAAGCTGCTGATGGACGGCGTGCCGCGCCGCCTGACGCAGGGCGCCACGCATTACCACACCAAGGCCGTGCATCCCTCTTGGGCCAGCCGTTTCCCCAAGACGGCCACCATCGGCGCGCATTACTTCTATCGCCAGCCGACGCGCAGCGCCTCGAATTAAGTACGCCGATAGGGCGGCCAGCGCCCGGGTCGCGAGACGTCCCTGCCGCCGGTGTGATCCATTTAGCTGGCTTGCGGCCATCTGGGCCTGTCGCTATGCCTGCGGCACGCTTCTGACCGCCGGGGTTCATCCATGACCGACGACATTCGACTGGCCTTTGCGCATCCGTCAGAGCGGGCGGCGGCCATTGGTGATCTGCCTTACGACCGGATTTCCCTGCGCGACTATGTCGTCGAGGTCGAGATCGGTGCCTTTCAACAGGAACGCGGCCATCTGCAGCGGGTCCGCTTCAACGTCGTAGTCGAGGTGCTGCCGCAGACCGGCCCCATCGACGACGATGTGGACCGCATCCTGTCCTATGACCGCGTGACCGAGGCGATCGGCGCGGAGTTGCGCGCCGAACGCATCAACCTGCTGGAAACCCTCGCCGCCCGCGTGGCCGAACGCATCCTTGCAGAACCGCAGGCCGAACGCGTCTTCGTGCGGATCGAGAAGCTGGACAGGGGTCCGTTCTCGCTTGGCGTCGAGATCGTGCGCGCCCGCGACGGCCACAAGCCCGCGGGGCAGGACCATACGGCGGCACCGCATCCGCGGGTGCTGTTCTTGTCGGCTGCGGCGCTGGAATCCGACCGGCTGACCGGCTGGCTGGATCAGGCGATTGCGATGTCCGCGCCGCTGATCGTCTGCGTCGGGCCTGCGGCGACGGCCGCACCGCGTGCGGGTCATGCGCTGGCGCAGCGCCGGATCGACCTGCTGGCGATCGAGCAGAACGCCTGGGTGCTGGCGGCGCGCGATCCGCGCCTGATCGTGGTCGGCAGCCGGACCGAACTGGACTGGGCGATGAAGAACGGCCAGACCTGCATCTGGGCGCCGTCCAAGATCGTGCTGGACGCGGTCGATGGCCCTGCGGCGGGCCCGGCAGAGTCCGTGGCGCTGGTCGCGTGGTTCGCAGCGCAGGTCGAGGCCGCAGAGCTGCTGGTGATCGGGGCCGCAGCCCCCGAGACTCAGGTGCCGACCCGCGCCCTGCCGGTCAGTGCTGTCGATCTGGCATGACCCTGTATTATCGGCCCATTTTGCAGACCGATCCCGCGCGCACCGCGGAGGCGCTGACCCTCGCGGGCGGCTGGTGCTGGTTCGACCGTGTGGAGGTTCTGGCGCGCGGTGCGGCGTCCCGCGTCATCGCCGCGACCGATCTGCCGGACGACGCGGCTTTGGCGCTGACGGCGCGGCGGCCTGCGATTGCGGGCCTCGACATGCTGCGGCCACGGCTCATGGGCATCCTGAACGTGACGCCGGACAGTTTTTCTGACGGGGGACAGTTCGACAGCCCTGCGGCTGCCATTGCGCAGGCGCTGGCGATGCAGGCGCAGGGTGCAGACATCATCGACGTGGGTGGCGAAAGCACCCGGCCCGGTGCCGAGACCGTGCCTGACGCAGAGGAGGTCGCCCGCACGGCCCCGATCATCGCGGCCCTGCGGACGCAAAGCGACGTGGCGATTTCCATCGATACGCGCAAGGCGGCGGTGGCGGAGGCGGCGGTGGCTGCGGGGGCGACGCTGATCAACGATGTCTCGGCCCTGCGCTGGGACGCGGGCATGGCGCAGGTCGTGGCGGACAGCGGGCAGCCCGTCTGCCTGATGCACAGCGTTGGCGATCCTGCGACGATGCAGCAGGACCCGCGTTATGACGACGTTCTGCTGGATGTCTACGATCATCTGCAAAGCCGGATCGCAGCGGCCGTCGCTGCGGGAATCGCCTTGGACAGGATCGTGGTCGATCCCGGAATCGGCTTCGGCAAGACGCTGGATCACAATCTGGCGCTGCTGCGCCGGCTGTCGCTGTTTCACAGCCTTGGCTGCCCGGTGCTGCTCGGCGCCTCGCGCAAGCGGTTCATCGGCACGATCACCGACCGGGCGGTCGCGGCGGACCGGGTGGCGGGGTCGCTGGCGGTCACGCTGGTGGGGATCGCGCAGGGGGTGCAAATCCACCGCGTCCACGATACCAGCGATACGAAAGCCGCCTGTGCGATGGCGCTGGCGATGAACGGAAGGTAAGGCGCGATGGACAGGATTTTCGGAACCGACGGGATCAGGGGCACCGCCAACATCTATCCGATGACCGCCGACATGGCCCTGCGGATCGGGGCTGCCGCCGGGCGCTATTTCCGCAACGACGGGTCGAACGGCCATCGCGTCGTGATCGGCAAGGACACGCGGCTGTCGGGCTACATGTTCGAGAGTGCCTTGACGGCGGGCCTGACCAGCACCGGCATGAACGTGCTGCTGCTGGGGCCTGTGCCGACGCCGGCGGTGGGGATGCTGACGACGTCCATGCGGGCGGACGTGGGCATCATGATCTCGGCCAGTCACAACCCGCACCATGACAACGGCATCAAGTTCTTTGGCCCCGACGGGTTCAAGCTGTCGGATGACGCCGAGGACGAGATCACGCGTCTGGTGTCGGATGGCGTGGAGCCGGTGCAGGCCGGCAATATCGGGCGTGCCAAGCGCATCGACGACGGGCGGTTCCGCTATGCGGAGCGGCTCAAGGCGTCTTTCCCGCACGGGATGCGTCTGGACGGTCTGAAGGTCGTGATCGACTGCGCCCATGGCGCCGCACACCGGGTGGCCCCGGAGGTGCTGTGGGAACTGGGCGCCACGGTGATCGGCATCGGCACCGCACCGGACGGGTTCAACATCAACGCAGGCTGCGGGTCCACGGATACAGCACTCGCCGCGCGGACAATTTTGGAACATGGCGCGGACGTGGGCATCTGTCTGGACGGCGACGCGGACCGGGTGATGATTCTGGACGAGACCGGGCGCGTGGCGGACGGCGACCAGATCATGGCGCTGATGGCCGCCCGCTGGGCGCGGGCGGGTACACTGGCGAACGGCACGCTGGTGGCCACGGTCATGTCCAATCTTGGGCTGGAGCGGTTCCTGCAGGCGCAGGGCCTGTCGCTGGAACGCACCGCCGTCGGTGACCGCCATGTCGTGACCGCGATGCGCGCGGGCGGGCACAATCTGGGTGGCGAGCAGTCGGGCCATATCGTGATGACCGATTACGCGACTACCGGCGACGGGCTGCTGGCGGGCCTGCATTTCCTGGCGGCGATGATCGAGACGGGCCAGCCAGCCAGTGCGCTGACGCAAAGTTTCGAGACAGTGCCGCAACTGCTGAAGAACGTGCGTTACGCGGCGGGGACCGATCCGCTGGCGGCTGCGGCGGTGCAGGGGGTGATCCGCGACGCAGAGGCGCGGCTGGCGGGACAGGGGCGTCTGCTGATCCGCAAGTCGGGGACGGAGCCGCTGGTGCGGGTCATGGCGGAATGCGAGGATCCGGACCTGCTGGTGCAGGTGGTGGACGAGATCGTGGCGGCGGTCGCGCGCGCGGCGTGAGGGCGGCGCCTGAGGCCTTGGGGCGCTGCCCCAAACCCCGAAGTATTTTTGACCAGAAGAAGGGGGGCGGCCCCTCAGGCGGGGGCGCGGGACCAGAGGCGCGTCAGGCTGGCCCATTGGCTGATCGCGAGGCCGCAGAGGATCAGGGCGAGGGCCGCGAAGAAGCGCAGGGGCAGAGTCTCTGACAGGATCAGCGCACCGCAGAGGACCGACCAGAGCGGCACCTGATAATTCACCAGCGTCATGAAGACCGATCCCGCCGAGCGGATCACCGTGACGCGCAGAAGGGCGGCGAGGGCGGTGGGGAAGAGGCCGAGGAAGACGATGGCGCCCATCTGCAAGGGGGCGGCGCGGCCGGGGATGCCTTCGACCAGCAGCATCGCCGGGATCAGCACGGCGCTGCCCACCGCGAGCGTCAAGGCCGCGAGCACGATCGGGTCGATCGGCGGGCAGCGGCGGGTCATGATGCTGGCGATGGCGTAGGACACGGCGGC
The DNA here is from genome assembly GCF_021735925.1 of Loktanella sp. M215. NCBI lineage: Bacteria > Pseudomonadati > Pseudomonadota > Alphaproteobacteria > Rhodobacterales > Roseobacteraceae > Loktanella > Loktanella sp. M215. The sequence continues at coordinate 3,460,893 of NZ_WMEA01000001.1, read as the reverse complement.
GGCGAGGCAGGCGAGCTGCCCCAGCGGTTCCCACCCCGATCCGATGTGCAGGACGCCGGGGCCGATCAGCACCAGCGCGCCGGTGAAGCCCACGATGACGCCGATCAGGCGGCGGGTGGAGAGCGCCTCGTCACTGAAGACATGGGCGAGGGGCAGCACAAAGAGCGGTAGCGCCGCCATCGAGATGCCCGCGAAGGCCGAGGGGACGTATTGCTGGCCCCATGACAGCAGGGCGAAGGGCAGGGCGGTGTTCAGCACGCCGATCAGCGCGAGGTATTTCAGAAGGCGCGGCGTCAGGGCTGGCCAGGGCCGCTGGAGTGCGGCGCGCAGGCCCAGAAGGGCCAGTGCGCCCAGCGTGGTGCGCGCGCAGGCGACCGTCAGCGGGCCGTAGCCGCGCAGGGCGACGGCGACCACCATGAAGGTGCCGCCCCAGATCAGCCCCAGGACGCCGATCGACGCCCAGTTGCCGGCGGTGGGGGCTGGGGAACTTGTGGTTGAGTTCTGCATTGGGTCCAAACGCCGTGCCACACCACGCCCCCTTATTCCTTCGGAGACCTGTCATGGATTTCAATTTTCTGTTGCCGCTGCTGGCGATGTTCACACTTCTCGCCGCACTGGTCTTTTCCCTCTATAGCAAGGCTGTGACCGAGAAAAAGCGGAAAGACCCCAATGCACCCAAATCGTCGCTGGCCAAGGATGGACCCGGACCGCAGCCTCTGCGCTGAGCCTGCCCAAGCGGTAGCACTCCGCCCCTTGCAGGGGCCGGGCCTGTGATGGATGGCCGGATTGAGGACGTCTTTGCCGCGCAGCAGGCGCGGGTCGCCCAGCGGCGTGTGACGCAGGGTCTGGCGGCGCGACGCGCGGCGCTGGACGATCTGCGGCGCGCCATCCTTGCGCGGCAGGATGACATCGTCGCCGCCCTGGCTGCGGATTTCGGCAAGCACGAGGTCGAAGTCCGGCTGACGGAAATCCTGCCTGTCCTGCAGGAGATCAGCCACAGCCGCCGTCATCTGCGCCGCTGGATGCGGCCGCGGCGCGTCATGCCGCGCCTGTTGATGATCGGCACATCGGCGCGTGTCGTCCCGCAGGCCCGCGGCGTCGCGATGATCATCGCGCCTTGGAATTTCCCGTTCCAGCTTGCCATGGGGCCGCTGGTGTCTGCCCTTGCGGCGGGCTGTGCGGCGATCGTCAAGCCGTCGGAGATGACGCCCGCAACCTCTGCCCTGGTGGCGGAGATTGTCGCACAGACCTTTGCCCCCGATCTGGTCAGTGTGGTTCAGGGTGGGGCGGATGTCGCGACCGCATTGCTGGCGCTGCCGTTCGACCATATCTTCTTTACCGGCAGCCCGGCGGTGGGGCGGATCGTCATGGCGGCGGCGGCACAGACGCTGGCGTCGGTCACGCTGGAACTGGGGGGCAAGTCGCCGGTGATCGTGGGGCCGGACGCGGACGTGGGCCGGGCGGCAAAATGGATCGCCTGGGGGCGGTTCATGAACGCGGGGCAGACCTGCGTCGCGCCGGACCACGTCTTTGTGCACGACAGCAAGCGCGACGCGCTGGTGCGCGCTTTGCAGGACCGGATCACGGCGATGTACGGCAGCGATCCTGTCGCCTCGCCCGCGCTGGCGCGGATCGTCGATCAGCGCAATCTGGACCGTCTGACCGGTCTGCTGCAGGACGCGCAGTCGGCTGGTGCGACGCTTCTGGGGGGCGGCACGGGGCAAGCCGCCGCAGGCAAGCTGGCACCGGTTCTGGTGACCGGGACGACCGCAGAGATGACGATCAGCGGGACCGAGATCTTTGGTCCTATCCTGCCGTTGATCCCTTATGACGACCTTGATCAGGTGCTGGCGCGGATCAACGCCGCACCGCATCCACTGGCGCTATACGTCTTCGGGGGACCGGTGCTGGCGGACCGGGTCATGCGGACCACGACATCTGGCAGCGTTGGCGTGAACCTGACGGTGATGCCCTTCATCCACGCGGGCCTGCCGTTCGGCGGCGTCGGCACCTCCGGCATGGGGGCGGCGCACGGGCATGCGGGGTTCAAAGCCTTCAGTCACATGCGGCCCGTGTTGCGGAACCGCTTTCTGGTGATGCCGCTGTTGTTTCCGCCCTATACCGACCGGGTCAGGCGTTTGGCGACATGGGTGCAGCGTCTGGTCACATGAAAAAGGCCCGCCACGGGGGCGGGCCTTTGCGGCGTGTGGATCAGTTCTTGGCCTTGTCCACCATGCGGCCTGCGCCAATCCAGGGCATCATCTCGCGCAGCTTGGCGCCGACGACTTCGATCTGGTGTTCGTCATTGGCGCGGCGGGACGCCTTCAACGTCGGCTGGCCCACGGTGTTTTCCAGCATGAAGTCGCGCACGAACTTGCCGGTCTGGATGTCGGAGAGGACGTCCTTCATCCGCTTTTTCGTCTCTTCATACGGCAGGATGCGCGGGCCGGACACGTACTGGCCGTATTCGGCCGTGTTCGAGATTGAGTAATCCATGTTGGCGATGCCGCCTTCGTAGATCAGGTCGACGATCAGCTTCACCTCGTGCAGACACTCGAAATAGGCCATCTCGGGCTCGTAACCGGCCTCGACCAGCGTCTCGAATCCCATGCGGATCAGTTCGACCAGACCACCACACAGCACGGCCTGTTCGCCGAAGAGGTCGGTTTCGCATTCCTGGCGGAAGTTCGTCTCGATGATGCCGGAGCGACCGCCGCCGATGGCGGAGCAATAGGACAGGCCGATTTCCATCGCCTTGCCGGATGCGTCCTGGTGGACGGCCACGAGGCAGGGCACGCCGCCGCCCTTGGTGTATTCGCCGCGGACCGTGTGGCCGGGGCCCTTGGGCGCCATCATGATGATGTCGACGCCGGGCTTGGGCTCGATCAGGCCGAAGTGGATGTTCAGGCCGTGGGCGAAGGCCATGGCGGAACCTTCGCGCAGGTTGTCATGGACGTACTTGCGGTAGGTCTCGGCCTGCAGTTCGTCGGGCATGGTGAACATGATCAGATCGCACCAAGCCGCAGCCTCGGCGATGCCCATGACCTTGAGGCCTTCGGCTTCGGCCTTCTTGGCAGAGGGCGAGCCTTCGCGCAGGGCGACGACGAGGTTTTTCGCGCCGCTGTCGCGCAGGTTCAGCGCATGGGCGTGGCCTTGGCTGCCGTAGCCGAGGATCGCGACCTTCTTGTCCTTAATCAGGTTCACGTCGCAATCGCGGTCGTAATAAACGCGCATGGGGGTTATCCCTTGGTTGGTTGCATTGGGGCGCAACATACGGAGTTTGCTGTGGGTTGCGAGGGTCGTTTTTTGAGTATTTTGGAAAAAGCGAGGACTATCATTCGCCAGATGGGTAAAGTATGTGATTTTCATGCTGGATGACAAGGACAGGGCGCTGTTGCGCCGTTTGCAGGCGGACCCGAGCCTGACGGTTCCGGAAGTGGCGGCGCTGGCTGGCCTCACGGCGGGGCAGGCGGCGCGGCGGCTGGACCGCATGGCCGCTGACGGTGTGATCCGGGGGCAGACGGCGGTGATCGACTGGGCCGCCCTTGGGTATCCGTTGCAGGTCAGCCTGCGGGTGACACTGGACAAGACCGTGCCGGGGGCCTTCGATGCCTTCCTTGCGGCGGCGCGCGAGGTGGCGGAGGTGCTGGAGATCCAGACCTTTCTGGGCCGCGTCGACGTGCGGCTGGCCCTCGTCGCGCGGGATCTGGCGCATTACCAAGCTCTTTACCGGACCCGCATCCTGTCGCTGCCCCATATCGCGGATATCGAGGCGCTGATGGACGTGGCAGCCGTCAAATCCGATGAAAGCCTGCCGCTGTGACGCTGGACGATCTGGACCGCGCCCTGCTGCGGCTACTGGTCGCGGATGCAGCGCAGCCGGCTTCTGCGCTGGGGCGGCAACTGGGGTTGAGCCAGCCCGCGACATGGCGGCGGATCAGGCGGTTGCAGGAGGGCGGCATCCTGACGGGCCGTCGCCTGTTGCTGGATGCAGAGCGGCTGGGCTTTGGGGTCACGGTCTTTCTGGGGATCAAGCTGGCCACCAAGGGGCGCGTGAGCCTTGAGGATTTCGAGCGCGCGGTCGGCGCGATCCCGGAGGTGCAGGTGGTGACGCATGTGCTGGGACTTTACGATTACCGCCTGCGGGTCGTGGCCCGCGACCTTGCGGATTTCGAGCGGGTGCTGCGGCGGCGGATCATGACGCTGCCGGGGGTCGGCACGGTCGAGGCCAACGTGATGCTGAGCGAGGAGCGCAGGCCGGGGCCGCTGTGAGCGTCACGCAAAGATAGACTTTGCCAGACGCGTGGTTTCGGCCTACCTCAGAGGTCAAAGCGATGGAGGACGCAATGGACGGACAGATGACGCATGCCCCGGTCGACCCGGACGGGTTGATGGAATTTTCGGTGGTCTTCACGGACCGGTCGCTCAATTCCATGAGCAAGGTGTTCCAGCAGGTCATGCGCGACTGCTCTGCCCTGCTGAAAGAGGTCTATGCCGCCGATGCGGTGGCGATCGTCCCCGGCGGCGGCACTTTCGGCATGGAGGCGGTGGCGCGGCAGTTCGGGACGAACGCGCATTGTTTCATCGTCCGCAACGGCTGGTTTTCCTACCGCTGGAGCCAGATCTTCGACGCCGGCGGTTTTGCTGCCGAGACGACCGTGAAGATGGCGCATCAGACCGGCAACGACAGCCGCGCGCCCTTTGCGCCCGCGCCGATCGAGGATGTGGTGCAGGCGATCCGCGCTGCCAAGCCGGATGTGGTCTTTGCCCCCCATGTGGAAACCAGCGCGGGCCTGATCCTGCCCGATGATTACCTGAAAGCCATGGCCGATGCGGCGCATGAAGTGGGGGCGATCATGGTGCTCGATTGCATCGCGTCGGGCTGCATCTGGGTCGACATGAAGGCGACCGGCGTCGACGTGCTGATCTCTGCCCCGCAAAAGGGCTGGTCGGCGACACCCTGTGCGGGCCTTGTGATGATGTCGGACCGCGCGGCGGAACGGCTGGAGGCGACGACCTCGAACAGTTTTGCCGGTGATCTGAAGAAGTGGCGCCAGATCATGAAGGCCTACGAGGATGGCGGTCACGCGTACCATGCCACGATGCCGACGGACGGGCTGCGCGCCTTCCGCGACACGATGGAGGAGACGCGGGATTACGGCTTTGATAAATTGAAGGCCGCCCAGTGGGAGTTGGGCAATGCGGTGCGGAAACATCTGACGGGCATGGGCGTCGCGTCGGTCGCGGCAGAGGGCTTTCAGGCGCCCGGCGTCGTGGTCAGCTACACCGACAATCCGGAGGTGAAATCCGGTGCGGCCTTCGTAAAAGAAGGCATGCAGATTGCTGCAGGCGTGCCGTTGCAGGTGGGCGAGCCTGCCGATTTCATGACCTTCCGGCTGGGGCTCTTCGGGCTCGACAAGCTTTATAACGTGCAGGGCACGCTGGACCGGTTGCTGCCGGTGCTTACCCGCGTGCTCTAGGCGGCACCCAGCCCCAGCTTCATCAGGCGGCGGCGGACCGGGCTTGCGTCGTGCAAGGCCCGGACGCCGAGGGCGCGCAGGTCGTGGATCAGCGGACTTTGCGCCATCGACGTGCGATTCAGCGCGTCGATGCCGGTGACGCGCAGACGCATCTCGCCGTGGCGGGCGCGGGCATAGGCCGCGAGCATTGCGGGCGATCCCAGCGCGTCAGGGTTCGCGACCGTAAGGTCCAGCAGGCAGGCAATATCGGCCAGCGACATGTTCAGGCCCTGCGCGCCGATGGGCGGCATGACGTGGGCGGCCTCGGCCACCAGTGCCGTGCGCGGTGCGGTGATCCGGTCCGCGATCTGGCTGATGATCGGCCAGACCGACCGGCGGCCGACCAGTGTCAGCGGGCCATTCACACCGGCGCTGCGATCGTTCGCGGCGGCTGTGAAATCCGCGTCCGAGAGGGCTGCAAGGGTTGTGATCCGTGGGCCGGTATCCATCCACACGACGGAGGAGCAGGGCTGGCCGTCGTGGTCGGGCAGGGGCACCAGCGTGAACGGGCCGCCCGCGCGATGCACCTCGGTCGAGACGCCGTTGTGCGGGCCGGGGTGGGTCACGGCAAAGGTCACGGCCTTTTGGCCGTAGCGCGTCGTCGCAACACCGATGCTTGCGGCCTCTCGCACCGGAGATCCGCGGCCGTCGGCGCCGATCACCAGCCGGGCCGCGATCTGTGTGCCGTCGGTCAGCCGCACCAGCGCCTGATCCGTGCGCGCGACCATTGCGGCAAAGCCGGTGCCGGTGCGCAGGGTCACGTTGTCCATCGCCCCGATGCGGTCGACCATCACGCGGCGCAGCAGCCAGTTCGGCAGGTTCCACCCGAAGGGCCTGTCAGAGATGTCGGAGGCGGCGAAGTCGCGGCTGACGGGCGTCTCCTTTGCGGCGTCCACGATCCGCATGATCGCGAGCGGCGTGGCGTGACCTGACAGTGCCTGCCACACCCCGGCACGGTCCAGAACCCCTTGGGCCGGTTGCAGAAAGGCGGTGGTGCGCAGGTCAGCGCCGGGGTCTGCGGCATCGGTGACGGGCGGGGCCGGGTCCACCACGACGACGTCGAAACCCGCAGCACCGAAGGCTACCGCTGCCGCGAGGCCCGCCACGCCGCCGCCGCTGATCAGAAGATCTGTCTGTATTTTGTCCATGCCCGGGATATAGGGCATCGCAGGGCGCCCGGAAAGGTCGCGGGCTGCGACATCCTTGCCTGTGCCGTCCAGCCCCCGCTATGCTGCTGCCAGACCGAGGGGGACACCATGCAAGATCGCGCAACACCGCAGAAGGATGCCTATGCGCTGATCCTCGAAGCGATCGACAGCCACATCTACAAGCCCGGCGACCGGCTGGTGGAAAGCGAGCTGGCCGACCGGCTGGGCGTCAGCCGGACCCCGGTGCGCGAGGCGCTGCAGCGGCTGGAGACGCAAAGCCTGCTGACCCGCGACGGGCGGTCGCTGATCGTGGCCTCCCTCGACCACACGCAGATGGCAGAGCTTTACGTCGTGCGCGGCACGCTGGAGGGGCTGGCCGCCCGGCTGGCGGCCCGTCATGCCACGCCAGAGGAAGTCGCCGTGCTGCGCGATATGCTGGCCGCCGACGAAGCGCTGAAGGACGACCCCGAGGCGCTGAGCCGCGCGAACCGGCGGTTCCACAAGCAGATCCACCTTGCGTCGCACAACCGGTTTCTGGTGCAGCAGCTGGATCTGGTGCACCGGTCGATGGCCCTGCTGGCCACGACCTCGATTTCCGCCAAGGGGCGGGGCGGCGATACGCTGAGGGAGCACGAGCGAATCGTCGAGGCCATCGCTGCGGGTGACGGCGATGCGGCGGATACGGCGCTGCGGGCGCATATCTCTGAGGCCTTCGTCACGCGTCTGAAACTGGATGCGGCAAAGGTCGAGGCGGCGCAGTAGCGGGCGCATGCTTTGGCAACAGGATGCCGTGCGCGGTCTTGTGCCAGTAGAACGGCTTCCACGTGAGTTCTAGCAGCCCTTTGTAGCAGGCGACGGCCCCTAGCGGGAAATAAAGCTGCAGGGTCAGTGCCCAGGGAATCAGCCAGCCCTTGCCCGCGCGTCGCACGGCAAGGGCGGCGATGGCGAAATTCGCGAGTTCGCAGGTGATGAAGAGGCCCACCATGGCCCAGAAGACCGGGCGCGGCAGCAGGTCCGCCGCCGGGTGGTGCACCCCGAAGGGGACCAGCCAGAACGACCAGACCAGCGGTGCCAGCAGGAATTGCGACAGCGTGCCCGCAAACAGCACCTGCACGCCAAAGAACCGCCACGGCCCCAGATCGCGCCAGAGTGCGCGCGGTTCGCGCATGTGGACGCACCACGTGACGCCGTACCCCTTGAGCCAGCGTGACCGCTGCTTGACCCAAGGCCAGAAGCGGCCGTTCGCCTCTTCCTCGGTGACGGAGGGGATGAAGGCGGTCCGGTAGCCCGCGCGCGCCAGCCGCAGGCCAAGATCCGCATCCTCTGTCACGTTATGGGCGTCCCAGCCGCCCAGCCGTTCCAGGATGTCGCGGCGAAAGAACAGCGTGGTGCCGCCCAGCGGCACGACAAGGCCCATGCGGGCATAGCCCGGCAGCACGACGCGGAACCAGCTGGCGTATTCCAGCGTGAAGCAGCGGGTCAGCCAGTTGGCGCTGCTGTTGTAATAGTCGAGCACGCCCTGCAGGCAGGCCACCTGCGGATCGGCGCCGGCAAAGGTCGCGGCGACGATGCGCAGCTGGTCGGTGGCGGGCGCATCCTCTGCATCGTAGACGCCCACGATGCTGCCGCGCGCGAAGTCGAGCGCGTAGTTCAGCGCGCGTGGCTTGGTCCGCAGCGTGCCTTCGGGCACGGTGATGGACCGCATCCACGTCAACAGGCGGGTGCGGCCCAACGCCTCTTTCGTGGTGGTGTCGTTGTCTTCGAGCACGAGGCAGACGTCGAGGCGTTCGCGGGGGTAATCCAGTGCTTCCAGCCGAGTCAGCAGGTGGTCGGCGATGGCCCGTTCGCGGTAGAGCGGCACCAGCAGGGTGATGATTGGCAGGGGCCCGTCGGGTGAAGCAACGGACGGTGCCGCGTCGGTCCGCAGGCCGGACAGCGCTGCGGCGACCTTGATCCCGCCGGTCAAAACCAGAAGCACCACCGCGAGCGCCGAAAAGGCGGTGATGACAGCGACCGGGGCGGCCACGGTTGCAGCCACCAGCGCGAACGCAGCGACCACAACCCATCCCATCGCGCGCCCGGCCCGCCAGTCGCGGCAACTGTCTGCAGCGGGCAACCGCGTTTCGGCCCGCCTGACAAGGTCCGCGCCAAAGTCGCGTGCCAGCGCACCCGTGATCTGGTCAGGCATGCTGACGCCCATGCGGACGGGTCCGAGTGCGGCGGTCAGCGCCGGTTGCTGACGCAGGAAACGGGCATAATCGGGCGACAGGATCAGCGTGCAGTCGCCCATCCTGCGCCACGGCAGGACGCCGCCGGCCATCGCCTGCGCCGCGCCAAAGGTCTGCACGAGGGCGCGGTCCGGTGCGTCGATCATGGGATCGATCATGCGGGCAGACAATGTGGCGTTCTGCACCAGCGCCAGACTGCGCTGGGACAAGCTGAACCGGGTCTGCAGCACACCCAGCACGGTCAGGTTTTCACGCGCGGCGATCTCTTGTGCCGCCTGTGCCTGCGCCGCAGTGACGTAGCCGTCCTGCACGAGCCTTTGCAGCAGACCCGCCGGATCCTCCGGCAGGGGGGCATCCAGATCCGCCATGGAAAAGCCTGGCGCAAAAATCGTCATGGGTCCGCCTGTGTTGCGGTCCCATAAGGGCAGACGGTGGTTAAGAAGTCGTTAAGGCGGTCCCGGCTCAGTTCATCTTGCGGGCTTGCATGGCGTCGGCAAAGCGTTCGAACAGGTAGTAGCTGTCCTGCGGGCCGGGGCTTGCCTCGGGGTGATACTGGACCGAGAAGACCGGCCGGTCCGCGAGTGCGATCCCGCAGTTCGACCCGTCGAAGAGGCTTACGTGGGTTTCCGTGACCCCGGCCGGCAGGGTCTGGCTGTCGACGGTAAAGCCGTGGTTCATCGACGTGATCTCGACCTTGCCAGTGGTCATGTCCTTGACCGGATGGTTGGCGCCGTGGTGGCCGTGGTTCATCTTGATCGTCTGCGCGCCCAAGGCGAGGGCCAGCATCTGGTGACCGAGGCAGATGCCGAAGACCGGCAGATCGGCCCGTTCCAGCACACCCTTGATCATCGGCACGGCGTAAACGCCGGTGGCCGCAGGATCGCCGGGACCGTTGGACAGGAAGACGCCGTCGGGATTCAGGGCCAGCACATCCTCGGCCGTGGCCGATGCGGGCAGCACCGTCACATCGCAGCCGGCAGAGGCGAGGCAGCGCAGGATGTTGCGCTTGGCGCCGTAGTCGATGGCGACGACTTTGTGCTTGGGCGCGCCCTGGATCGGGTAGCCGTCGGGCCAGGCCCAGCGCATCTCGTTCCAGCGGTAGCTTTGAGCGCAGGTCACGTCCTTGGCCAGATCGAGACCGACGAGGCCCGCAAAGCCGCGCGCGGCGGCGACGAGGGCCGCGATGTCGAAGTTGCCGTCGGGATCGTGGGCGAGGGCCACGTGGGGTGCGCCCTGCTGGCGGATCGCGCGGGTCAGGCGACGGGTGTCGATGCCGCCCATGCCGATCCGGCCGCGGCGCGCGAGCCATGTCGTCAGCTCTTCGGTGGCGCGCCAGTTCGACGCCTCGGTCGGGTCCCATTTCACGATCATGCCCGCAGCGACGGGATCGGCGGTCTCGTCATCCTCGGCGTTGACGCCGGTGTTGCCGATGTGGGGGAAGGTGAAGGTGACGACCTGACCCGCGTAGGAGGGGTCGGTCATGATTTCCTGATAGCCGGTCATCGCGGTGTTGAAGCAGAGTTCCGCGGTGGTCTGGCCCGTGGCGCCGAAGCCACGGCCGTAGAACACGGTGCCGTCCGCAAGGGCGAGGCAGGCAGTGGGCTTCGCGGTATCGGTGATGGTCATCCGGGGTCCCCTTCGGCAGGCGCTGGCGGGCGGGCGCGGGCAGGCGCGGGCGCGCAAATTCGGCCTGTCCTACGCAGGCTGCGGGGCGGGGTCAAGGGGTGGGCCGTGACGCCGCGTCGGCAGCGCTTGTCAGGGCCGGACCGCAGCCCTATGTTGCGCCGATCTTAGGAATGGAACCACTGACATGGACGTGCGACAGCGACTTTCCGCAGCACTCAAGGATGCGATGAAGGCCCGCGAGGCGGATCGTCTGTCCACCCTGCGGCTGATCAACGCCGCGATCAAGGACCGTGACATCGCCCTGCGTGGCACCGGCGCCGAAGACGGGGCGGTGGTCGACAGTGCCGAAGTGCTGTCGATCCTGGGCCGCATGGTCAAGCAGCGGCAGGAAAGCGCGCGCGCCTACGAGGAGGGCGGCCGTCTGGAGTTGGCCGAAAAGGAGCTGTCGGAGATCAAGGTGGTCGAGGAGTTCCTGCCGCGCCAGCTGGACGCCGACGAAACTGCCGCCGCCGTCGATGCAGCGATCGCCGAGACCGGGGCCGACAGCATTCGTGACATGGGCCGCGTCATGGCCGTGCTGAAGGACAAATACACCGGGCAGATGGACTTTGGCCGGGTCGGGCCGATGGTCAAGGACCGTCTGGGCTGATTGTGACGGGGTGGACGGGCCCGCCCGCCCACCCCTTTTCGGGGCGCTGCCCCGGACCCCGAAGTATTTGCGACCAGAAGAAGGTCTGCAGGTTCGCGCGGGCTGGGACGGCCCGTCACTGGATCCGTCACAGGGCATCGCTGGCCTGATGTCGAAGGCTGTGTGTCACCGTCAGCCGCGCAGGGCGCGCTTGAGGTCGTCGTAGAGGGCGAGGCGTTCGGCGGCGTCGAGGAAGGCGCCGATCTCGACCTCGCGGTCGCCGCCCCGCAGGGTGATGTAGTTTTCGACAGGGCCGCCCTTGGGGTGCAGATGAACGCTGACCCAGTAGCGGTTCGCGCGCCAGTCCTGCCGTGGCCCCTTGGGATTGTGGCGCACCAGATAGGCGGTGTCAGCGGTGACGCGCAGCTCCTCCAGGACCTCGCCGCGCCGGTAGCTGACGTTCAGCGCGTACCAGAGACCGCCAAACATCGCGGCGAAGAACGGCAGCAGCGCCCAGAGCACGACCGAGCCCAGCACGGTCAGCAAGGGCAGCAGGATGATGGCCGCCGTAGCCCCCATGAACAGCACGAAATCGCGCCGCAGCAAGGACCGGTAGGGCCAGAGCGCGAGGCTCCAGTCCGGGTCGGCGTGTGGGGGTTCTGGGGACCATTCGTAGGGCATGAGGCTGTTTTAGCAGGACGGTTGCGGCTGGCAACTGTGCCGCTTGGTCGCGGTGGCGGTGCGGCTTTGCGAGGGTCAGGATGCCTCCGGTGGGATTTTTCTTGGTCAGGTGACGGCGGACGTGTCATGGATGCGATGTGCGCGTACAGGGAGGTTGGAAATGACGGTGACAATTCGGGCTGTGACGGCTGCCGACCGGGGGGTGTGGGACAAGCTTTATGCAGGCTATGCCGCCTTTTACCGCGTCGACCAGACGGCGGTGATGCGGGACAGGGTCTGGGGCTGGCTGATGGATGCGGGTCACGCAACCGAAGGGCTGGTGGCCTGTGCCGCGGATGGCACGGTGATCGGTCTGGCGCATTACCGCGCCTTTGCGCGGCCCCTGTCGGCCAGCACGGGCGGGTTTCTGGATGACCTCTTCGTTGACCCTGACGTGCGGGGTAGCGGGGCGGCGGATGAGCTGATCGCGGCGCTGCGCGGGATCGGCATGGCGCGGGGATGGACGGTGATCCGCTGGATCACGGCCGAGGATAACTACCGTGCGCGCGGGGTCTATGACCGGGTCGCGGCGCGGACGCATTGGGTGACCTACGACATCAAGCTGTGACCCTTATCCGCGGGGAAAACGGGCGATGCGGCAACGGGGTCTTCAGACTTTTGTGGTGCGTGGTGCGCCGAAGCTGAGGCGTCGGAGTGTCGGCGGGTGAAGCGCTGGCGCGATTACAACGCCGAAGCCATGAAAAAAGGCCCCGGATCGCTCCGGTGCCTTTTTCGTTGTGTGGCGGGATTTAGTGGGCGTGGCCCTTGTCCCAGTCGCTCCGCTTGGGAAGCTGCTCGAACGTATGCTCGGGCGGCGGGCAGGGCAGGGTCCATTCCAGTGTGTCGGCCCATTCGTTCCAGGGGTTGTTCACGGTGACTTTTGCACCACGGAACAGGGTCCAGAACAGCACGCCGATGAAGAACAGGAACGAGGCGAAGGACAGGAAGGCCCCCAGCGACGAGACGTAGTTCCAAGTGGCGAAGGCTTCCGGGTAGTCGATGTAGCGACGGGGCATGCCCTGACGACCAAGGAAGTGCTGCGGGAAGAAGGTGATGTTCGCGCCGATGAACATGGCCCAGAAGTGGACCTTGCCGGCCCATTCGGGATACATGCGGCCCGACATCTTGGGCAGGTAGAAGTAGATGCCTGCGAAGATCGCGAAGACGGCACCCAGGGACATCACGTAGTGGAAGTGCGCCACGACGTAGTAGGTGTCGTGATAGACGCGGTCGATGCCGGCTTGGCTGAGCACGATGCCGGTGACGCCACCGACGGTGAACAGAAACAAGAAGCCCATCGCCCAGAGCATCGGGGTCTTGAACTCTACCGAGCCACCCCACATCGTCGCGATCCAACTAAAGATTTTGACGCCCGTGGGGACCGCGATGACCATCGTCGCCATCATGAAGTAGGACTGCTGCGTCAGCGACAGACCGACCGTGTACATGTGGTGCGCCCAGACGACGAAGCCCAGAACACCGATCGCGACCATTGCATAGACCATCGGCAGGTAGCCGAAGATCGGCTTCTTGCTGAACGTCGCGATGACGTGGCTGATGATGCCGAAGCCGGGGATGATGATGATGTAGACCTCGGGGTGACCGAAGAACCACAGGATGTGCTGGTAGAGGATCGGGTCGCCGCCACCTTCGGGCTGGAAGAAGGTGGTGCCGAAGTTGCGGTCCATCAGCAGCATGGTGATGGCACCGGCCAGAACCGGCAGCGCCAGCAGGATCAGCCATGCGGTTACGAAGATCGACCAGGCGAAGAGCGGCACCTTGTGCATGGTCATGCCAGGCGCGCGCATGTTCAGGAAGGTCGTGATCATGTTGATCGCACCCAGGATCGAAGAGGCACCCGAGAGGTGGACGGCGAAGATCGCGAGGTCCATGGACATGCCGCCTTCGGACGTGGAGAGCGGCGGGTACATGACCCAGCCCACGCCGGAACCGGCCTGACCACCGCCACCGGGGGCGAGCATGGACGCGACGCCCAGCGCGGTGCCGGCCACATACATCCAGTAGGACAGGTTGTTCATCCGTGGGAACGCCATGTCCGGGGCGCCGATCTGCAGCGGCATGAAGTAGTTGCCGAAGCCGCCGAACAGGGCCGGGATGACCACGAAGAACATCATCAGGATGCCGTGGTAGGTGATCAGCACGTTCCAGAGGTGCCCGTTGGGCGTGCAGGGGGACGCTGCATCGGTGAAGATGCGCGCGCCTTCCATGCACATGTGCTGGACGCCGGGTTCCATCAGCTCGACCCGCATGAAGACGGTCAGGGCCACCGAGATGAAGCCGACAAGGCCTGCGGTGAACAGATACAGGACACCGATGTCCTTGTGGTTGGTGGACATGAACCAGCGGGTGAAAAATCCCCGCTCGTCGTGATGGTCATGGCCGTGGATGGCGGCGTCTGCCATGTGGCTCTCCCTCGGGTTTGGCTACGGACGAGCAGTGCGCGCGAGTCACTGTCCCGGCGTTCTGCATTCCGCTCGTTCTAGTGGGTCATCGGCCCCATCGCAACATTCAAAGGGCTTTATGGGCTGGGATAAATTGGCGCAGGGGATGCCTTGCGGTCCGTGCCGCGCCGGATCGCGCGGTGCGGGTGCAAAGGGCTGCGCGCCCCGTCGGACAGGCAGGGTGGATCAGATCGCAATCAACGGTGCCGGTGACGCCGCATTGTCACGTCAGACCCCGCCTGCGCCGGGATCGCCCGGTCTAGACCGGGGCTGCGACGTTCGGCATCTGGAAGGTAAAGACGGTTTGCACATCGCCAGAGTCGACGTCCAGCGTGCCGTCGTGGCCCTTTGCGATCTCTGACGCGATGAAAAGGCCCAGACCCAGCCCCTCGCGGCTGGGACGGTCGCCGCCCCGTTCGTAGGGCATGAAAAGGCCTTGCAACATCTCGTCTGCAATCCGGGTGCCGGCGTTGGCGACGGACAGGGTGAATGCCCCTGCCGCCGCGCGGGCCGTGACGTGGATCGGCGTATCCTGCGCGCCATGGGTGATGGCGTTCGCCAGCAGGTTCGAAAAGAGTTGCGAGACGCGGGGCGCGTCGCAGTAGACCGGGACTGCGAGGTCGATGTCGCACCTGATCTCCTGATCCGGAGACACCGCCTGAAGTTCGGCGACGATCTGGCTGAGGGCGGCGTTCAGATCGGGCGTCAGCGTCCGCTCGATCACGATGCCCTCTCCTCTTCGGTTGCGGGCCTGATCCAGCAGGTTCTCGATCAACAGGCCCATGCGATTGACGGAGCCGCGCATCAGGTCGACGAGGTGCTTGGCCCGGCTGTCGAGGTCGCCCCGTTCGATCATGCGCAGACCGGCGGTCAGGGCGCTGACCGGGTTGCGCAGGTCATGCGCCAGAATCGCGATGAACTGCTCTTGCACGCCGGCCAGCGTGCGTTCGTGCGTCACGTCCTGCTTGCTTTGCAACAATGCCTCTTCGGCATCGAGGCTTTCGCCGATCAGCTTGGCGAAGAGCCGGAACATCGCAAGGACGCGGTCGTCCTTGAGTTTGTGCGGTGCGGGGTCGATGGCGCAGAGCGTGCCGAAGAAGGACCCATCCGCACGACGGATCGGCACCGAGATATAGCTGCGGAAGCCGTAGCGCGACGGGCAGTGGTGATTGACGTAAAGCGGATCGTCCTGAACATCGTCGATGACGATTTCGCGGTCATATTGCCGGACTTCGTGGCACAGGGTGCTTTCCACATCCAGCTCGTCGCCGGGTGTGAGCCCAAAGGAAATGTGGTCGATGGCGCGGCAGGTGATCCAGCGCGAGGCTGTGACCCGTGCGACGGCGGCGAATCCCATCCCGGTTGCGAGGTTGACGGTTTCCAGCAGCGTCGGGACGGATTTGCACCGTCCGATCGCATCGATATCGTCCTGAAAGTCGTGCGACCTGTTCATTGTTACTCGTCTGTCTGGAAAATGCTGACTTGAAAAAGCGCTTTTGAATTTCGGAACGTCGTCAGTCATATGATGACCAACGTCTAACACAAATAATCCAGAGTGCTAACTGCATCGACCGGGCCCTGAAACAAGGGTGACGGCGTCGTGATCCTTTGCGTGGATCAGCGTGGCGTAAGGGGCCTGCGGGGGGTGGCCCTTGGCCGGTCAGGGCACGGTTTGGGCAGCGGCAGGGCCTGCGGTGCCGGGTGTGTCGGAAAAGATCGCGGCAAAGGTCTGGCGCAGGGCCACGTCCAGATCGTCCATCGTGACCGGCAGACCCAGATCGACGAGGCTGGTGACGCCGTGGTCGCGGATGCCGCAGGGGACGATCCCGTCGAAATGGGTCAGGTCGGGTTCCACATTGATCGACAGGCCATGAAAGCTGACCCACTTGTGCAGCCGGATGCCGAGGGCTGCGATCTTGTCCTCTTGCACGCTGCCGTCCGGGGCCAGCGGCTTGTCGGGGCGGGCGACCCAGACGCCGACGCGGCCGGGCCTGATCTCTCCGGTCACGTTGAAGCGGTCGAGGGCGGCGATGATCCAGTGTTCCAGATCCTGCACGAACCGGCGCACGTCGCGGCCGCGCTTGCCCACGTCGAGCATGACGTAGGCGATCCGCTGGCCGGGGCCATGATAGGTGTACTGCCCGCCACGGCGCGCGTCGAAGACCGGAAACCGGTCGGGATCGACCAGATCCTCGACCCGGGCCGAGGTGCCGGCGGTGTAAAGGGCTGGGTGTTCCAGCAGCCAGATCAGCTCCTCCGCCTCTCCCGCTGCGATACCTTTCGCGCGCGCTTCCATGAAGGCGAGCGCCTGCGGGTAGGGGACGGGGGCGTCAGAGGTGAGCCATGCGACCATTGGATTCACGCGGGCAGCAGCCCGGCCTTTCGGATGTCGGGGATGTTGCGGTGGCTGACGGGGATGTCGGTGCCGTGCGTCAATGTCGGGATCGCGCGGTGGCCGCTGCGGCGGGCGGTGGTCACGGCTGTCAACTGCGGGCAGTGAACCGGAAAGCCCGGTGTGTCGCCGGTCTTTTTGATCGCGTCGGGCAGGCGCAGCAGTCTCATTTCGTCCCCTTGGAAGTGCGGATGTCGACATAGTGATCCTTGGCCCAGATCGCCAGCGGGGGGCCGCGTCCGGCGACAGGACGGCGATCCAGCAGAGACGCGCCGCAGTCCAAGATCACCGGACTGGGGCGAGGCCTGCGCATGGGGCAGGGATAGGCAATTCCATGCGCCCTGCCAAGGCGAAGGATGACCCCCCTGACAGGTGCACCGCGTCTGACCGTCCCGCCGCGTGGCGCAAAGCGCAGGGCACGCACGATTGGGGCTTGATGCGGCTTTGCACTTTGGCTAGCAAGCGGCCCATGCCTTGGCTTGCGGTCGTGGCGGAATTGGTAGACGCGCAGCGTTGAGGTCGCTGTTCTTTAACCGGAGTGGGGGTTCGAGTCCCCCCGACCGCACCAGGCTTTTCCATGAATTCGCGTGCGTTTTGACGGTCAAATCCTTGGATTTGCCGCAAGAAATGCTGTTGAAGCACCTCTCTTCAAAGTCTGTGCATCCTTTCTGACAGGGGTCGGGACCGCTGACGCCCTTCCGCGATGACTGGCGGGAGCCGCCGGGTGCATCAGGATGCGCAACCCATGGTTCCCACATCTGGCCCGAATGCAGGGCGGTCGGGTGCGGGTGTTACCTGCATTCACCTGATATGCGAGGCCCCGCAGGCCATCTGGTCCAACGGTCGCCCGAGCGAGAGCTGTGATCTTGGGCGCCCGGCTTTGGCGCTGCTGCAGGTGCCGAAACTGCTGGACCTGTTTCGCGACCGGGCAAAGGGGGGCAGAGGCCGCCATCAGCACCCGCGCGCGTCTCGTCGCCGCCAAGAAAACGCTGCCGCGCCATCTGGGCGCGATCACGGCTGCGCCACTTTGACAGGCGGATATGCGGTCAGTTGACCCGCAAAAGCTGTCATATGCAGGACAATCCCCTGCAATCCCTTGGTTTTTGACGTTCCCCGGGAATCCGGTTGCATAATGGGCGGTCGGTTGCTTTATTTCGCACCTGAAGAGTGCGGGATAACCCGCCGGACACAACGGGGAGATTGGCGTGGCGCAAGGCGACGACGCTTTCGTGGAATTTGACCGCGTTCAGAAAAGCTATGACGGCGA
Source organism: Loktanella sp. M215 (assembly GCF_021735925.1). Lineage (NCBI taxonomy): Bacteria > Pseudomonadati > Pseudomonadota > Alphaproteobacteria > Rhodobacterales > Roseobacteraceae > Loktanella > Loktanella sp. M215. The sequence continues at coordinate 3,442,903 of NZ_WMEA01000001.1, read as the reverse complement.
AAATCTGGTCGTCAAGGATCTCAACCTGTCGATGCCGAAGGGCGAGTTCCTGACCATGCTCGGGCCATCGGGGTCCGGCAAGACGACCTGCCTGATGATGCTGGCCGGGTTCGAGACCGCGACCCACGGCGACATCCGCCTCAAGGGCAAACCGATCAACGATATCCCGCCGCACAAGCGGGGCATCGGCATGGTGTTCCAGAACTACGCGCTGTTTCCGCACATGACCGTGGCCGAAAACCTCGCGTTTCCGCTGCAGGTCCGCAAGATGTCCAAGGACGTACAGCAGCAGAAGGTGAAGCGCGCCCTCGACATGGTGCAGATGGGCAGTTTCGCGGGCCGTCGTCCGTCGCAACTGTCGGGCGGTCAGCAACAGCGGATCGCACTGGCCCGCGCGCTGGTGTTCGAGCCGGAACTGGTTTTGATGGACGAACCGCTGGGCGCGCTGGACAAGCAGCTGCGCGAGACGCTGCAGTTCGAGATCACGGATCTGGCGCACAAGCTGGGGATCACCGTCGTTTACGTGACCCACGACCAGACCGAAGCGCTGACGATGTCCGACCGCGTCGCCGTCTTCGAGAATGGCCGCATTCAGCAGTTGGCCACGCCAAGCCAGTTGTACGAAGAGCCGCAGAACAGCTTCGTTGCGCAATTCATCGGTGAAAACAACACGTTGGAAGGCGTTGTTGCGGAAATCAAGGGTGACGCCTGCGTCGTGAAACTGGACAGCGGAGAGACGATCGACGCGGTGCCGGTGAACGTGACGAAGGTGGGCGAGCGCACCAAGGTCAGCATCCGGCCGGAACGGGTCGAGGTGGACACGAGCAAGCTGGGCCCCAATGCCCACACGCTGAAGGCCGAAGTGCTGGAGTTCATCTACATGGGCGACATTTTCCGCACGCGGCTGCGGGTCGCCGGCATCGACAACTTCATCATCAAGACACGCAATTCGCCCGATCAGGTGAAACTGACACCGGGCTCTACCATCGACATCGGCTGGCTGCCGCGGGATTGCCGCGCGCTGGACGCCTGATGCGAGACAGGGCAGGCCGCGCCCGGCGGCCTTGCCCGATAATATTAAGACCGGGTAACCTAACGGGAGTTTTAGAATGACTTTGAAGACAACACTTGCTGCGACGACGGCCCTGACGCTGGCCGCCACCGGTGTGTTCGCCGAAGCCCACACCACGATGTCCAACGACATGACCATCGTGTCCTGGGGCGGCGCCTACCAGAACAGTCAGCTGAAGGCCTATGTCGAGCCCTACGTGGCGATGCACCCCGAAGTGAACGTGGTCTGGGACGAATCCTCGGCTGAGGCCGTGGCCAAGCTGCGCGCCATGAACGAAGCCAACAACATCACCTGGGACCTGGTCGACGTCGAAGCCGCTGACGGCATCCGTCTGTGCGACGAAGGTCTGGCGATGGAGATCGACGTGGACGAGGCGCTCGCCCCCGGCGACGATGGCGCGACCCCGACGGACGACTTCGGCGACAGCCTCGTATCCGACTGCTTCATCCCGCAGATCGTTTTCTCGACCACCGTGGGTTACCGCACGGACATGGTCGGCGACACGCCGCCCTCTGATATCTGCGCGATCTTCGACGAAGAGAAGTATCCCGGCAAGCGGTCGCTGAACCGTCGCCCGCTGGCGAACATGGAATGGGCGCTGCTGTGTGACGGCGTGCCGAAGGACGAGATCTACGACGTGCTGGCGACCGACGAAGGTCAGGCGCAGGCGTTTGCCAAGCTGGACACCATCAAGAAAGATGTCGTCTGGTGGACCGCCGGCGCGGAAACCCCGCAGCTGCTGGCCGATGGCGAAGTCGTCATGGGGTCGACCTACAACGGTCGTCTGTTCAGCGCGATCGCCGAACAGGACCAGCCGATCGGCATGCTCTGGGATGCGGAAATGCTGGACTTTGACGGTTGGGTCGTTCCCGATGGTCTGCCCGAGGACCGTCTGGCCCGCGTCATGGACTTCCTGAAGTTCGCGACCGACACCCAGCGTCTGGCCGATCAGGCGGCCTACATCGCCTACGGTCCGGCCCGTGCGTCCTCTGCACCGCTGGTCAGCACCCATGCCGAGCTGGGTATTCCCATGGCAGAGCACATGCCGACCGATCCGGCCAACGCCAAGAACGTCTTCGTGACGAACTACGGCTTCTGGTCCGACTACCGCGACGATCTGGACGCCAAGTTCCAGGCGTGGCTGGCGCAGTAATCGCCTGATCTGAGACTGGGGCGGGCCATCACGGCCCGCCCCGCACATAAGAAACGACGACAGGGACGGGATACGCGCGATGCCAAAAGGTTATATCATCGGCCATATCAAGGTGACGGACCCGGAGGGATATCCGGAATACATCCGCCGCGACACGCCGATCCTGCAATCCCACGGCGCCAATTTCATCGTGCGCGGTGGCGCGTCAGAGACGCCGGAAGGCGAGGACATGGGCCGCCATGTCATCATCGAATTCGAAAGCTACGAGGCCGCGAAAGCCGCCTACAACGACCCTGCCTATCAGGAGGTCGCCGAGATCCGCCGCCGCTGTGCGATCAGCACCATGATCCTTGTCGAAGGAGTGTGAGATGAGCGATGCCACCCACGGACCCGACAACCTGACCGGCGTGACGCCGGATACCGGACTGAAGATCGGCAATTCCGAACAGGATGGTCCGATGCTGGCCGCCGACGGGACGCCGCTGAAGACATCGCTGAACCGCGCCCTGCGCCGGCAGAAGCGTCGTGCGCTGATGCTGATCGCACCGCTGCTGCTGTTCATCGTCGTGACCTTCATCTACCCCATCGGCGAAATGCTGTTCCGGTCCGTCGAGAACCAAATCGTCGGCGACACGCTGCCGCGGACGGTCCGCGTGCTGGCCGACTGGAACGCGGACGAAACCGACGTGCCGGGCCCTGCGGTCTTTTCCGCGCTGACCAAGGACATGATGGTCGCGGTCGAGGAAAAGAACCACACGCGGCTTGGATCGCGCCTGAATTACGAAGTCTCCGGCATCTCGTCCCTGTTCCGCAAGAGCGGGCGCGGCGTGGATGACATCGGCGAAGGCTACACCGATCAGTTCGTGGCACTGGACCCCGCATGGGAAGACCCGCAGACCTTCATCGACATCTTCGCCGGTCCCCGCTGGGTCGAGGCAAACGCGGAATACGACGGCGAAGGCCGCCGCCCGACGTTCCGCCTGAAGGACGGATCGGGCGAGGCTCTGCCGCAGACTGCGAGCATTTACAGGGACTTCGCGCGCGTAGTTCAGGTAGAGGATGATGACAACCCGGCGGAAGAGCAGCCGTGGAACAGCGTCTACCTTGCCCTGTACGAAGACCTGCGCGACGGCGCGCAGATCCCGGCGGATTTTCCGCAGGCCGCACTTCTGACCGCCGCACAGGCTGCGGTGCCGAATTTCCAGACGACCGACCTGCAGGCGGCCTTTGTCGACATGGACAAGGACTGGGCGGACCGCGAGGTCTGGCGCACGATCCAGACCTATTCCGCGCCCTACACCACTGGCTATTTCCTGAATGCCGCCGATCTGCAACTGACACCCGATGGCGTTGCATGGCGGCCAGAGAACGAGCGGGTCTATATCACGCTGTTCGTGCGCACGCTAATCATGTCGACGGCGATCACCGTGGCCTGCATCCTGCTGGGTTATCCGATCGGCTGGCTGTTGGCGAACCTGCCCAGCCGTCAGGCGAACCTGCTGATGATCCTCGTGCTGCTTCCGTTCTGGACCTCGTTGCTTGTGCGGACCTCCGCCTGGAAGGTGCTGCTGCAGGATCAGGGGGTGATCAACGACCTGCTGGTCTGGATCGGCTTTGTCTCTGACGGGAACCGGCTGGCGCTGATCAACAACGCGACCGGCACGGTCATCGCCATGACCCACATCCTGCTGCCGTTCATGATCCTGCCGCTGTATTCGGTGATGAAGACGATCCCGCCCAGTTATCTGCGCGCGGCAAAGTCGCTGGGTGCGACGAACTGGACAGCGTTCTGGCGGGTCTATTTTCCGCAAAGCGTGCCGGGCATCGGCGCGGGGTCGATCCTCGTGTTCATCCTTGCCATCGGCTATTACATCACCCCGGAAATCGTGGGTGGCACCAAGGGTGTCTTCATCTCGAACCGGATCGCCTATCACATCTCGACCTCGCTGAACTGGGGCCTGGCGGCCGCATTGGGCGCGATCCTGCTGGTCATCGTCATGGCGTTCTACTGGGCCTACGACCGCATCGTCGGTATCGATAACGTCAAGCTGGGAGGCTGAAGCCATGTCATCCGTTGCCTTCAACCCCGAAAAGGGCAAGCCCCTGCACCCCTTCATCACCTTTACCCTGCCGCTGGTCGCCATCTTCGGCGCCCTACTGGGGTTCATCGGTGGGCAGGCCGCGGGCCTTGGTCCTCTGGAAGGGGCAATCTTCGGCGCGGTCATCGCTGCGGTGCTGGCCTTTGTGCTGACGCGGTTCCTGCCGCGCAAGACCGGGCGCTGGGTCGCGATTGCGGTCTGCGTGGCGCTGGGGTTCTTTGCCGGCGGATTTCCCGGCGCTTTGGGCGGTCTGATCCTGGGCGCCCTGCTGGGCTGGTCGATCTACTGGCTGGACACGGGCGACTACCGGCGCGGCGTGCCGCCCTATGCCTCGACCGGGCAGGTGCTGTGGCACAACAGCTTCAAGTTTATCTGCGGTGCGATCTTTTTCTTCCTCATCGCCCCGATCATCACGATCATCCCGCTGTCGTTTAACGCGCAGAACTTCTTTACCTTCACGCCGGAGATGCTGGCGCTGGACCCGGCCGGATACAGCCTAAAGCATTACGCCGATTTCTTTACCAACGATGCCTGGCTGCAACCGCTGAAAAATTCGCTGATCATTGCGCCCTTTGCCACGTTCATCTCGGTGTCGCTCGGCACGCTGGCGGCGATCGGACTGTCGCAGTCCCATGTGCCCGGACGGCGCGCGATCATGGCGGTGCTGATCTCTCCGATGATCGTGCCGCTGATCATTTCGGCGACGGGCATGTTCTTTTTCTACAGCCAGCTGGGCCTGTTCATGGAGAACTACCTCGGCATCTCGAAATCGCTGAGCGGGTATATCAAGGTCATTCTGGCCCACGCGGCGCTGGGTGTGCCATTCGTCATCATCACCGTGACGGCAACGCTGGTCAGCTTTGACCAGTCGCTGACGCGGGCGGCGGCGAACATGGGTGCAAACCCGGTGACGACCTTCTTCAAGGTGCAGATGCCGCTGATCCTGCCGGGGGTCATTTCTGGCGGCCTCTTCGCCTTCATCACGTCCTTTGACGAGGTTGTCGTGGTGCTGTTCGTCGGGGCGGCTGCCCAGAAGACGCTGCCTTGGCAGATGTTCACTGGTCTGCGCGAGCAGATCAGCCCGACGATCCTTGCGGTGGCGACGATCCTTGTCGTTGTGTCCATCGCGCTGCTGACGGTCGTGGAACTGCTGCGCCGCCGGTCAGAGCGGCTGCGGGGCATGTCGCCGGGCTGACCGTCTGGTTTGGGCCCGTCAGGGCAGCACGGCAAGCCAGCCCCAGACCGTCAGGATCGAGACCCCCGTGGCGATCAGCACTGCGCTGGCCGCCACGCGGCGGGCCCGGCCGTACATGTTGGCGAAGACATAGGCGTTCACCCCCGGTGCCATGGCCGAGGTCAGAATGGCGGACCGCAGTTCAGGCACGCTGAGGCCTGCGACGCCCGACATCACCCAGACGATGGCAGGATGCAGCACGAGGCTGATGGCCACGACGAAGAGGATCGCCCGCATGTCGCCCGCGGGGCGGTAGCGGAACAGCACTCCGCCCAATCCGAAGAGGGCGGCGGGCAGGGCGGCGCGCACCATCAGGTCGATGGCGTCGGTGAAGACGCCGGGCAGGGGCAGGCCGGTCAGGTTGACGATCAGGCCCAGCGTGATGCCGATGATCAGCCCGTTCTGAAACATCGCCTTCAGCACCTTGGCGGGCAAGGCGCGGGCGGAATTGCCGGTGTTGCGTGCAATCTCCATCGCCGTAATCCCCAGCAGGTAGCCGAAGGGCGAGTGGATCGCGATGATCGCGTAGTTGTAGCGCAGCGCATCGGTGCCGTAGGCACGTTCCGTGATCGGTAGGCCCAGCAGCAGCGTGTTGGAAAAGAGCGCGCAGAAGCCGATGGCGACGCTGTCCTGCCAGTCGCGCTTGAACAGCACCCGCGCGCCGATCATGCCGACGAAAAAGCAGATTGTGGCACCGGTGTAGAAGGTGGCGAGCAGCGCCAGATCGAAGTTCTGTCCCAGATCGAGGCCGCTGATGGCGCGGAACAGCAGGCAGGGGATCGCAAAGGTCTGGGTGAAGCGCATCAGCCCGTCGACGCCGCTGTCGGTGAAAAGCCCCTTCCAGACCGCGACATAGCCGAAGCCGATCACGAGGAAGACCGGCAGGATGACGTCGATCAGATTGCCCATGGCAGGTTCCTTGGGAGGGGCCGGGATGCCTCCGGCGGGCGTTTAACTTGCCAAATGAAGGATCAGGCGGAGCGCGTCAGGGTCAGACCGTCGTAGGCGGGAATGACGCTGTCGGGGAGTTCGTTGCACAAGGTCGCGTAGTCGAGGTCGATGTGCATGTTCGTCAACACGGCCTGACGGGGGGCTGCGCGGGCGATCCATTCAAGGGTCTGGGACAGGTGGCTGTGGCTGGGGTGGGGTGTGCGGCGCAGGGCATCGACGATCCAGATGTCGAGGTCGTGGAGGTGGGTCCAGGATGCCGCCGGGATGTCGGAGACGTCCGGAAGGTAGGCCACGTCGGCGATGCGAAAGCCCAAGGCCGGGATGGTGCCGTGGACGACCTCGAACGGGGTCAGGACGATCTGGCCGCCGGGGCCGTTCACGATGACGTCGCCGCGAATCGGCCGCAGGTCGCAGATCGGCGGGTAGGCCGAGCCGGGGGGCGTCTCGAAGGCATAGGCAAAGCGGTCGCGGAGCGCCTCGGCCGTGGGGGCGTCGGCCCAGATGTCGAGGCGTTTGCGCATGTTGAAGACGATCATGCGCAGGTCGTCGATGCCGTGGACGTGGTCCGCGTGTGGGTGGGTGTAGACGACCGCATCGAGGGTGCCGATGTTCGCGTCGAGCAGTTGCGCGCGCAGATCAGGCGATGTGTCGATCAGCACGCGGGTCGTGCCGTCGGGGCCGTCGCGTTCGACCAGCAGGGAACAGCGGCGGCGGGCGTTCTTGGGGTTCGCTGGGTCGCAGTCGCCCCACTGGCCGCCGAGGCGCGGCACACCGCCGGACGATCCGCAGCCGAGGATGGTAAAGCGATGCGTCATGCGGCCCGCCAGAACAGGCGGTCGAAATTGGCGGAGGTGGCTTTTGCGAAATCGTCGAGGGACAACCCGAAGGTGTCGGCGCCGACCTGCGCTGTGTGGGCGGTGAAGGCAGGTTCGTTGCGCCGGCCCCGGTGAGGGGGCGGTGCGAGGTAGGGGCTGTCGGTTTCCACGAGGATCCGGTCGAGGGGGGCGTCGGCGAAGATGGCGCGCAGGTCGGTAGACTTTGGAAAGGCAGAGATGCCGGACATGGAAAGGTAGAAGTCGAGCGCCAAGGCGGCCTCTGCCAGGGCGCGGGAGGAGGAGAAGCAGTGCATCATGCAGGTGTAGGGGCCTGCGGCATGCTCTTCTGTCAGGATGCGGGCCATGTCGTCATCGGCGTCGCGGGCGTGGATGATCAGCGGCAGTTTGGTCTGGCGACACGCCTCGATATGCAGGCGCAGGCTGTCCTGCTGCTGCGTCTTCGTCTCGGCGGTGTAGTGGTAGTCGAGGCCGGTTTCACCGATGCCCACGAATTTCGGATGTTGTGCCAGCGTGACGAGGTCCTCGACCGTGACGGGGGCGTGGTCACCCACGCTCATCGGGTGGACACCGGCAGCCCAGAAGACGCCGTCGTGGGCGTCGGCGATGGCGGCGACGCGGGGCGCGTTGGGCAGTTTCGTGCAGATCGTGACCATGCGGGTGACGCCGGCGGCGCGGGCACGGTCGATGACCGCGTCGCGTTCGTCGTCGAAATCCGGGAAATCCAGATGGCAGTGGGCGTCGACAAGGGCGGGAGGGGTCATGGATAAGCCTTAGGCAGTGGCGAGCGCCGTCTGTTCGATGCTGAGTACCATATCGAGGATCAGCGCCGCAGGGTCAAGGTTGACCGCCCGTCCGTGCCGCGCCCGCGCCGAGGCGCGCTGTTGCAGATCGGCCCAGGCGCGGGCGGCCTGGTCGTGGGGCGAGATGCGCGATAGCAGGCGCGCCTCGCCCGTGGCGCCTTGCGATGTCGGTTCGCCCAACAGGCCAGCGCGGGCGGTGCGGGCGAGGAAGCGGTCGATCAGGTCAAGGACCAGCGCGAAACGGGTGTCGTTGGCGCGGCCGGCACAGCTTTCGGCCAGCTTGATCGTGGCGTTGCGGTCCAGATGCGGCAGGGTCGTCATCAGGCCGATCAGTTGCGCGTAAAGCTGCAAGCCGTCCTGCGTCAGCAGGCGCACCGCGTCGCCGGCGGACCCGTCCGAGAGGGTGGCGAGGGCTTCGGTCGCCTCCGTTTCCAGCCCCGCCTGCGTCAGGGCGGCGCCGAGGTCCGCGGCAGAGAGGGGCGCGCAGCGCAGCACGCGACAGCGCGAGCGGATCGTCGGCAGCAGGCGCGAGGGCTGGTGGGCGATCAGGAGCAGGGAGGTGCGGGCGGGGGGTTCTTCCAGTTCCTTGAGGATCGCGTTGGCGGCGGAGCGGTTCAATTCATCGGCGGCATCGACGATCACGACGCGGCGTCCGCCGTCGGTCGCGCTCATGTGGAAGAAATCGCGCATGCCGCGCACGGCGTCGACGGTGATTTCGGATTTCAGCACGCCGGTCTTGTCGTCGGTGGGCCTGCGCACGACGTAAAGACGCGGGTGGGCGCCGGACTGGATCAGGCGGGCGTCGGGGTTTTCCGCATCGATGGTCAGGGACGTGACCGGGGGCGGGTCGCCGAACAATCCACCCTCGGCCGGGCGGTCGGCCAGCAGGAAGGTGGCGATCTTCCACGCCAGCGTCGCCTTGCCGACGCCGCGCGGGCCGGTGATCAGCCAGCCGGAGTGCATGCGGCCTGCGTTCCATGCGTCGAGGAAATCGGTGACGGCGGCGTCCTGACCGTAAAGCTGCGCCGTATCGCGCGGGTGCGGCGCGCCGGCGATACGGTCGGGTTCGGCCACCTCGGTCACAGGTGCGCCCGGATTTCAGAGGCGACGGCGGCGGCGTCGCGGTTGCCGTCGATCACGATGCAGCGGTCTGTGTTGTCGCGCGCGAGGGTCAGGAAGCCATGGCGCAGGGTTTCCTGAAACTGCAGGCCCATCTCCTCGAACCGGTCCTCTCCGCTGCTGCGCGCGAGGCCGCGGCGCAGGGCCAAGGCGGGGTCCATGTCGATGATGAAAGTGAGGTCGGGTTCACGCCCGATCATCAGCGCATGCAACTGGTCGACGGCGTGGCGCAGATCGCCGCGGGTGGCACCCTGATAGACGCGGGTGCTGTCGGCAAAGCGGTCAGAGATCACCGTCTGTCCGGCGTCGAGGGCCGGTTGCACGGTCTTTTCGAGGTGATCGCGGCGGGCAGCGGTGAACAGCAGGATCTCGGTCTGCGCGCTCCACCGGTCGGTGTCGCCGGTCAGCAGCAGGGCACGAATCTCTTCGGCACCGGGGCTGCCGCCGGGTTCGCGGGTCAGAACGACCCGTTCGCCGCTGCCGCGCAGATGGTCTGCCAGCAGACGCGCCTGAGTCGATTTGCCGGACCCGTCGATCCCCTCGAACGAGATGAACCGCGCAGGCTGCGTCATGCGGGCGGTGCTGCCGCGTCGGTGTCGGCCTCGGCGGGGGTGGCATCGTCTGCAGTCGCATCGGTGATCTTGCCCATGATCACCTGTGCGGCGGTCCGCATCCGGGGCATGAAGCCACCGCGCGGCACGTCGCGGTCGGCGACCAGCGGCACGCGCTTTTCGGGCATCCCGTCGAGGCTGATGACCAGCTCTCCCAACTGCTCTCCGGCGGTGATCGGGGCCTGAATCGGGCTGTCGTAGACGATATTGGCGGGAATGTTGTCCTGTTGCAGGACCGGGATCAGCAGCGACAGGTCGCTGCCCACAGTCAGGCCGACCTGCGGTTTGTCGCCCATCCAGACCGGCGCATCCGCGATGCGGGTGCCGGCCTTGGCCACGTCCTTTTGCGCGAACTGGCGGAAGGCCCAGTTAACGATCTTTTCGGCCTCTTCACGCCGCTCTGCGGTGCTGTCCATGCCGGACAGCACGAAGATGATGCGCCGCCCGTCCTGCTTGGCAGAGCCGACGAGGCCGTATCCCGCCTCTGCGGTATGGCCGGTTTTCAACCCGTCGGCGCCGATGCCAAGGCTGAGGATCGGGTTGCGGTTCTGGGTGTTAGACGGCACGCGCCCGTCGAACAGGAATTCCTGTTCCGAGAAGATCGGGTAGAAGGTCGGGAAATCGGTGATCAGGTGATCGGCCAGCGTGCCCAGATCGCGCATCGACATCACGTGACCGGGTGCGGGCCAGCCGTTCGCGTTGAGGAACGTGGAATTGTTCATGCCCATCTGCTTGGCCCGGTCGGTCATCATCCGTGCAAAGCCGGCCTCTGTGCCGTCGGGCGACAGCGCCTCTGCCAGCACGACGGCGGCGTCGTTGCCGGACAGCACGATGACGCCGCGCAGCAGATCCTCGACCTTGACCCGGTCGGTGGTATCCAGAAACATGCTGGACCCGTCATAGCTCGCCGCATGGGCCGAGACGGGCAGTTCTTCATCGATGCGCAGGCGGCCGTCGGCGATCGCCTCGAAGGCCATGTAGATCGTCATCAGCTTTGACATGGAGGCGGGCGGCAGCGGCTGGTCTGCATTCTTGTCCAGCAGCACGGTGCCGGTCGTCTCGTCCAGCACATAGGCGGCGCGCGCCTTGGTGTTGAAGGCCTGCGCCCCCGCTGTGCCGGCAGTCAGGCACAGCAGCAGGGCCAGAAGGGGGCGGATCATGACACGCATGGCAAAAGCTCCGGGGCAGGGGTCCTAGTTCGTGACGGCGTAGGCATCGGGAAAGCCCAGCGCCTTGATCTTGTCCAGCACAGCCGTGCGGTCGGCGGCGGTCGGCGCAGGGCCGACGACGACCCGCCAGAAGGATTTGCCCTGGCTGTTCTGCGCCAGCACGCTGGCCGAGAGCCCATCGGCGCGCAGGCGGTCGGCAGTCTCATTGGCGTTCGCCTCGATGCTGAAGATGCCGATCTGGATGAATGGCTTTTCCAGGCCGGAGGTCGGGGCCGGTGCAGGGGCCGCTGGTGCGGCGGCGGGCAGGGCGGTGGCGACCGGTGCCACCTCTGGCATGGTCGTATCGGTTGCGGCAAGGTCGGTCGGGGCGGGGTCGAGCGGTGTGGCCGCGATGACCTCTGGCGCGTTAAAGTCGGTGATCGCGGTAGCGTCGGAGGCCGGCGCCTCTTCGCGCCGCAGGGCGATCACGCTCAGTGTCGCGGGCGATCCGGCCAGAACGCCCAACGCTTCTGCCGCGTCAGAGGAGATCTGCAGCGCGGGGCCGGGGTTATCCAGCTCGCGCCGGAACAGCGCGCCGATGACGAATTTGCCGTTGGCGGTATTGCGGATGATGACCCGTTCGGGGTCGGTCACGGTGGGGTGCGCGACCCAGACGCCGCCCAGCGACGGGCGACCGTCCCACAGACCCGCTTCGGTCAGGGAGAAGACTTCCGGCGCTTCGACATCACGCTCGGCCAGGGCCATGCCGTCGGCGGACACGGCATCCGCAGCGCCGCTGCCGCCCATCTTCGGCATCTTGTCGCAGCCGGCCAGGGCAGCCAGCGACAGCACCGCGACGGCACAGGTCGCACGCCGCCAGCCGAGGCGCACGGACGGCCCCCCGTGCCGGGTGATCTGGTGAAAAGCCTGCTCCAATCCGTCTGCCATCGCTCGCCCTCGTCCATTCTGGGTCTCGCGCCACCGTTTGACACGGTCCTTGCTGTGCGACACCGTGCTACACGGCCAGGCCACCGGCCTGCCGCCTTTCGCGGGACACTAGCGCCTGAGTGCCGCATTTGAAAGACCGCCCCGGCCACAGCGGACTGTTTTCGCCAAAGCGTGAAGCCGCTTTACGCGCCGCCACGACCGCAGTATCAGGCGCGGGTCGGAGGCTTGGCAGAGTGGTCGATTGCACCGGTCTTGAAAACCGGCGAGGGTGTGAGCCCTCCCAGGGTTCGAATCCCTGAGCCTCCGCCATGACCTACTGGGAACGCATTGATATTGTTTGATTTAATATCAAATCCTAAAATCTCTTCCCCCATTTCTTCCCCCGCAAATTTGCGGAAGGTGATGGAAGCTCACGGTCTCGGCTTGCGAAAGTAGTTAAGCCACGGTGTCAGAGTACGCTGGCACAGGCCTTTCAGTTTGTCTTCAATGATGCGCAAAGGAAGATGTTTTCGCACTGCAGCGCACTGCAGAGAGCTCATGCGCACGCCGCTCAGGCCAAACAGGCCTCGTGGCCTCTATCCATAATTCCAGGCTTTTGCTGCAAAAACCTTCAGAATCTGAAGTTACGAAACAGCTGGAAGTGCCCTTCTCACTACAAAATAAATGTGCTGGATGGATCAGGCCTTACTTAAGACCGACGCAGCACTCGCCTCATAACAAGAACTCACGCGGCTCTGCTAAGATTGGTATGAAAAATTGCGTGAAGGGCTCATTTTCCGTGGGCAAAGTTCGCGGCAGCTGGTGAAGATAATGGCTTGTCTATAATTGAAAGTAATGATCGAACAATGCTTTCTCCATACGCGACGTTCCCGTGAGTTAAATCACCATAATCAGGATCCTCCGGCTTGCGCTCTGTGCGACCGTCAAAACGCAGACCAGCCCGCACCATTTCAAGCCTAGTGTGCATACCGTCATCACTCAAAACATCTTTGGGAGGCAGTAGGGTTTTAAAGCTTTTCTCCCCATTTGAAAGTTGCACAAAGCTGCGAATTTCCTGAGATAAAACGTTAAGATATTCTTTCTCACAGCCCTTTACCCCTCCGTTTAAGAATGGTGATTGTTGCTCACAAAGTGGAGGTGCCCCGACAAAGATTAACTCTCTTTCATCACAGCATGCGAGAATCTTTGAAAAAAGTATGACGCTAGATGGCACGCTGCGAACAATGTCACTAATTAACTCATACGACAGATTATTTAGCCATTTTCCACAAATAAAGTTTCGGGGGTCCAGTACTGACTTTCCAGAAGCAAAGATAATTACGTCAAAATCAAGAATATTTGGCCCCGGCGCAGCGCCCCAACTAAACCAAATATGGTTAGAAACTTCTTCGGGAAAGGTCAATAATGAGCCAGAAATATCCAGTTTCCCAAAATTAGGCCCAGCACACGCTAAGTACTTTACGCACAGTCTATCGGCTTTATGTTCATTGGAGAGAACTCTCTCAAACCCTGCTTTGATTGCGCCCACGTTAGAGTCGCCAACCACCAAAACATTTGTCTTCATTTCGCAAAGGCCTCCAGTAGCGCCTCTTCACACACAACTTCAGTCATTTTTTCCGCACCATTTAGTTCTGACGTTACATTTGCTAGATTAACATGCAAAGGTAAGTGCTGAGAGAAAAAGTGGTTCATCACAACATTTACAATCTCTGGGCGCACGTCTCTCATGTTTTCACGGAATGCGACCGAATTAAACTTGGGATTCAATACAATTTCGTACGACGGGAAATAGTCCACAAAGTCAAACGTATCATACAGGCGCCCAGCAGCTGCCCGCAGAACAGATTTGGAATATACTGTGGATTGAAGCACGTGCCTTTCCTCGGCAGTTGCAGCCAGAGGTACAGGAGAGACCGTTAGGATTACCTTGAAAGGGCGTTGCTCCCTAATTCGATTAAGTACTTCGCAAAAATCTCTGAAATCAGAAACTATTTCCTCGAAGCTATAGTTTACAAATCTATAACTATCTTCCTCGTAACTACCTGCAATGGTACCAGGTGCAGTTGGGTAAACGATGCCGCTTCTTTTGTGCTCCCAAGCTTCGGTCAGACCCATTGTGAATACGAAAACATCCATTGTTTCAAAAAGAATTTTTACCTTTTCAAGATGTTCCTTTCTGTGAAGCAAAACTGTTTCGGCCGAGGAAAGCCCTTTCGGTTCAACATTTGGTCGAAGAGCGTCAACATAGCCACTAGGACCAGACCAAACGCGCTGTCCGGAATCGCCGCTTTCATTCTCCACCTCGCTTGCCAGCTGTTTTAGCTGTCTCATGGTGTAGATGTTCCCGTATCTGGCGCTATACACTCCAAAACCGTATCTCTGGTGTTTTTCCGCTGCTAGACCGTTCGGTGCGGGCTCAACATCTAATACATTGTAGCCATTTTTCTTTAGATGTGTGGATATATGTTGAGCGAAACAAGATCCTGCGGTCGCAATTTTCTCTTTCGGTTCTAAAGCGAACTTTTTCTCGTAAATATCGTTAATGAAAAAAGGGTTTTCTTCAGCGACACCAGTTCGCCAAAACCGAGAGGGTGGGAGATCAGAGTAAGGGTGCATTGGCGTTTTCCAAGTGACTACAGTTTTGATGACAGACAGGCTTTTCAGGTACCCGGTTATAAGTGAGCGCTCAAAACTTCAATGCAAATTGAATTGAGCTTCCCCCAGCCGCAGGCCGTTCGGCATCATGGTCGCTCAGGCATCACCAGAAGGCAAGCTGTTCGAAGTGAGCTGTTATCCACGAAAGTCTAACCGCGTGCGAGAGGCTGAACCAACCCGCTCTGCCCACTGCAAGCCCGCATCATATGGGTGAACTATGAAACATGTCTCTCGAAGCCATCAACGCCATGTTTTATAAGGTAGATAATGCGGTCATGATAGCAAAATCAGATAACCACTTGGGGAACGTGGGGTTAAAGCTGTACCGGGTCAATAGAAGGGGCAGCACTGGGCGGGTCAATCAATCATTCGACAGCATGTCACGAACGAGACGGCGGAAACCACCGGCTTGATTCCGCAACCTCTCAATATCGTTCGTGCGTCCGCCGTGCCTGTACTGACCGTTTTCAACCCCTGTCGGCGCACCGCCCCCAGCACCGTGCATCCTACAAACCTTCCAGCCTCGCACAGCCGGGGCTTTGCATTGCTTGCCGCTACGCTTTGAATGCGCACTGCAACGCGGTGCATTTTGCAGCCTTTCCACCGGGTGCATGGGGTTAGCGTTACTTTTCATCCGTAGGCCCCCCGTGATGCGTCACGTCGCCGACGATAGCCTGACCACCTTCGCGCACGTCCACGCGCTCCACCCTGACAATCTGTTGCGCCTTGGCACGGTATTTCTTGAGCGCTTCAACCTGCGTCGTGAACGTCCGTGCCAGCTTGTTGGCGATGCGGTCAAACGCTTCGACACGTTGCAGGTGATGGGCGTCCACCATCTGTTGCATCGCCCATGACAACGCTGCGTTTGTCGCTGTCATCTGACTGACCAATAGCGCTTCCACAGCGTCTTTCGGTTCCATCTCAATAGCCATATTGGTCAGCATATTGTGGTATTCGCCGCCGCGATTTCCAAGGCTTCCCATGCCAGTCAGCAGGACACCATTTGCTGCTGCCCGCGTTTTCATGCCGAACAAATTTTTCAGCATATCATCGTCAATCACGCCTACTTGCAACACGCCGTTGTCATCTTTGGAAATGACTGGTGCTATCCTGCGCGTGTTGCTGGTCTTTGCGATTTTGTTCATTTTGGCTGTTCCCATGATTTTGTGATGCCGTTCCAGTGCTGCCCGTTTGGTCCGTGTCGTTCCCATTCTGTCAGGTCGCGCCACGCGGCCAACGATACGATGCGGCCCGTCCATGTGACCGGTTTGCCCGCGATGCTTTCGCCATAGGGGCTTGGCTTCGGCGGTTCGCCTGCGCTCGTCGTTGGCTTGTCGACTGGTGACTGAGGGCGTGCGACACGTGCGACTTGTGCGACTTGTGAGGGGTTTTCGGGTGCAGGCGTTGGAAGGCGCACCGGGTCAAATGCGCCACCTTCGATAACGGCCAGCGCCTGTAGCGCGTCAAACCACATCGCTAGCCCCCCGCACGATGCGCCAAGCTTCTTTGCGTGCCGCACCCCGCACCACTGTTCCGGGGTCCAGCGGCACGAGCCAACCGTTCCGTTCAAGCATTGTTAGCGCTGCTTTCGCCTTTGGGTTTTCACGTAGTGCACGGATCGGTGCCCTCTGCATCACATCGCGCAACAGCACCTCGCGTTCGGCCCAGCCTTCCAACAGCCACTTGCGGAGCGCCTCGGCCCTATCGATTTCTGCCGAAACGGTTGAGGCGTCGGCCAAGCGCACGGCCTCTGCCAGATAGTATTGCGCCAAGGTGATAGCGTCGGCCATATCGCGGGCGGTGACGGCGGGTGCGGTCAGGTCGCGCCACAAGGTCAGCACACCAGCGATGCGTGCCGCTTGCTCCGCCGCCTTGGACGCGGTGCCGGTGACGCTTTCCAAGTCGCCGCCGGGTGCCTGTTGCACCTCGATAGCATCCGCAAACCGAATCAACAGCGCTCGCGCCTCCGGTGCCAGTGGCAAGTGCCGGGGTTCCAGTGCGCGGGTGTCAGGTTCTATCGGCAGAGGGCTTTCAAGTATGGCCCGCATCCGGTCGGAAAAAGCCGCCAAGGCGTCATCGTTGCGCCTTGCGTTGGCGTGCAAGCGCAGGCCGATGGTGCTGGCAGGTTCGCACAGCAGGAAGCGGGGCAGAAACCCGGTGTCAGCCGCCATCGGGTCGGACATGAACGCACGTGCCACGCCGGGTTGCACCATCAAGTGCGCTGCCAGCCGTCGACCGTAGAGCGTGAAAGAGCCTTCGCCTTGCCGGGTGCGTCGGATCGGGTTGCCTTGCCAAAGGTCATTCAGCGCGGCCAGCGTCTTTTGCTTGTTTTCACTGTTCATGGCGTGCCCGCCCAGAAACTGCCCCGCTTCATCTGAAAAGATGCCCAGCGACGGGTGCCCCTCGGCAAACTTGCGTGTCAGCCCTTCATAGGTCGGTTCGTTCACCGTGCGATCAGGCGACGGAGGCGGTGCAGGTTCTTTGCCCAGCGCTTCCAGATCGGCCCGCGCCGCCGTGCGTTTGTCCGGTTTCTTAGCGTCGGCCAAGATCCGGTCACGGTCGCCCTTCCACAGTGCGTGCGCGTTCTGCCAGCTTTCCATTTCGTCGCGCTGGGCGTGCGCCTGTTCCTTTTCATGGTCGCGCAGTGCCGCCAGAAACGGATCATAGCAGCACGACTTGCGTTCACCGGATCTGGCGACGGTCAGGCAATAGAGCGACAAGGGGCGCACGCCGCCCAATGTCTCCACATCTGCAAAGCCCTGCACCGCCAATGACGCCGCCGCCAAGGCCGATTGCGCCGGGATTGCAGCCGGTGCCAGTGTCGTGCCCTGCACCGCCTCCACAGCCGCCTGTAGCGGCCCCAGTGCTGTCAGCGGATAGGGTGCGCCTGCTTTGATTTCACGCAACAGCGGTTGCGGCCCTTCGGGAGCGTAGGGGATTTCTTGAGCGTGCGCGTTCATGCTGCCACCGCCTTTCCTGTCAAAATGTCATTCCAGTCGCGGCCATCGGGGGCAGGTAGCAGTGACACTTGCCACCCCAGCCCGTGCGCCCGGTCGGCCAGCGCGTGCGCGGCCTGCCGCCCCGCGTCATCGCCGTCCGGGGCGATTGTCAGCCGTCCCGGTTGTGGGGGCAGGTGCAGCCCTCGGATGCCCGATGTTGAAAGCGCAGCCCATATCGTTGCAGTGGTGCGCAGCAGGCCAGACGCCAGCGACAAGGCGGTCTCAATGCCCTCGGCCACCACCAGCGGCCCTTCGCCCTGTGTCAGCCGCACAGCGCCGCCACCAACGCGCCCCAGCATCGCCTTGGACGGCTCCACCTCGGCTTTGCCGCTGCCGTCATCGCGCAGGTAGGTGCGGTGCACTGCAAAGGCTTCGCTGCCCTCGGCCATCGCCACCAGCGCGGGAAAGCGCCGTGCCGTTGCGTGCCAGCAGGACGGCACAAAGCGCAGCGTGTCGGGAAGGGGGCAGGTGATGCCCCGCCCCCTCAGATAAGTTTCGGCCAGGGTGCCTTCTATCGGCGCAGCTTCCAGCCAAAGGCGCAAGGCTTGCGCGGCCCGCTTGTCGGTCTCGGCCCGTTCCTCGGCCATACGCCTTGCAATCAAGGCGGGGTCAGGCGCGTGATAGGTGCCGTGGGCAATGCCCGCCGCCGCCGTGATTTCGCGGAAGGCGCAGCCTCCTTTGAAACAACGCGCCAGTAAGATGCCGCCCGTGCCATTGGACAGTGAAAGCCCGCGCTGGTCTTTTCGTCCTTGGGGCTGGCAGACGGGACATGGTGCCACGCCATAGCTTCCATGCCACTTGCCGCGCAGTGCCGCCGTCAATTCCTTTGCATCTGTCATCGGTGACACTCCCCATAATGAAGCGCGGCCACCACAGCCGCTTGTGCGTAGGTCAGGCCAAATCGGACGCGCAGACGCGCTATCTGTTGTTCCCTCATGGCTTGGCCCTCCGCACGTCGCATCGCAGCACGTAGCGGCCATGCGTGCCCGGATATGGCCCGTGGTGTTGTTCGTGCAGCGTCTCGATGTCCAGACCGGCTTCGCGCAGATCAAAGATGTATGCGCTCCATCGGGGTGCCGGTTCTGTCATCGGGGTGCATCCGGTCGCGCCAGCCTCGCACAGCCGTTCCAATGCCCAGCGCACGCGGCCCTTGGCAAAGAATGCAAACGGCTCCCCTGCGCTGGGCGTGACACGGTAGAGCGTGCCGCCGTTGTGGCGTTGGCCTTTGGGGTGTGCTATGTTTTGGGTGTCCGCCGCAGTCGCATAGCGGTTATCCAGCCCCGGTTGCGCCTGACCTCGCACCGGGGTTTCGTTTTGTCCGCCGCCCATATTAAGCGGCCTTCGTTTCGCGGGCTTCGAGCCAAGCGGTCACGTCGCTTTCGCGCCACGCCACCAGCCTCGCGCCCAGCTTCACCGGCTGGGGAAAGTCGCCCCGCTTCATCCAGTCGTAAATAGTGCTGCGGGAAAGCCCGGTGCGCGCTTCTACGCTGGGGCGTCTGAGTAAATTGTCGGCCATCGCCGTTCCTTTCGGTTGCAGTAGTTGCAACACGGAAGGTGGCGGAATTGGGGATTTAAAGGACCGGTAAAAAATTGACTTAATATCGGCATATTGTGCCGGACGTTTTAGCGCTTGATTGCACCGCGTTTAAGCTTGCGAACATACCAATCTAACAATGAAACGTAAGCGGCATGCTCTGGCAAGCGGCCATGCTCATGAAGCCACCTGTGGTAACGCTGGACCGCATCCGAGGGCTCCTTTTTGGCTTTTCCCCTCCGCACCCGGCTAGGCTTATTCGCATGGTCGTAATGGTCAAGAATCGCGTCGACAGTAAGGTTATCTCGCTCCGCGATGTACTCTGCGACCTTTGAGCGATAACCATGCTTTGACGCACCAGCAGCCACAATCTGCCTCATCATGTATCGATAGAGATGCACGGCGTTATCAAGGTCACGTCGACGAAAATCGGCCTCAGTATTCCCGAGGTACGGCAACCGTTTAATTTTCCGGCTTGGCTGTACTAGTTCGCCGCATATCAGCGCTGCGAGTGCTTCGCGCTCTAAATCAAAAATCTCAACGCCACTTCGAATGCGCTGGGCTAAAGGCTCTGGGTTGCCGCAAGCGGCCTCATACACCTCGTCCGGCTCTCTAAGGGTAAGTCCGAGATAGGCAAGGTCCATCAAACGCCTCCCAGCTTCACCACATTATTCGCCGGGTTTGAATCGCCACTCAGAAACGATACCCAGCTTGCCAACATCGCCCGCCGTCGCTCCACGTAGTCAGTGCGCCGGTATGCCCGCTCCACTTCTGTCCCGACGTTGTGCGCTAATGCCATTTCAGCCATGTCGCGTTCATATCCCCGCTCCGCTGCCCAGTCACGAAAGGTAGAGCGTAGCCCGTGCGGCACGGCTGGACGCTTGGACCGACTATCAAGCCATCCCGCGCCGCCCGCCTTCACCTCGGCTTCATTCATGCGCCGCATGACTGCGGATATGGTCATGTCAGACATTGCGCCGCCACGGGGCGCGGGAAAAACGAGTTCGTCGTCGCCGGGTTTTTGCCAGTCGTCGCCATCGCCAGTCCCGCCGATAGAAAGCAACAGCGCCACGGCCCCCGGTGTCAGGGGCACGCGGTGTTCACGCTCGGCCTTCATGCGGTCAGCCGGGATTGTCCATGTCGCACTTGTCGCACGTGTCGCACCGTGACCACCGCCCAAATCCACTTCGCCCCATGTCATCCCGCGCACCTCGCCAGAGCGTGCCGCGCACATAGTCAGAAACTCCAAGGCCCGCGCTGCCATGCCTTCACGCTTGGACAGTTCCTGCCACCAGCGGGGCACGTCGCCCAGCGCCAAGGCGGGATGATTGCCGCCCTTCGTCACCTTGGAAGGCTTCGGCAACAGTTCTGCCAGATTGCCGCCCCAGCGTGCCGGGTTATCGCCCGTCCGGTGTCCCGCCACCGTCGCCCATGACAGGACGGCTTCAATCCGTCCGCGCAGGCGGGAAGCCGTTTCAGTTTTCGTTGTCCAGATCGGTTCCAACACGCGCAGCACGTCGCGAACTTCGATAGCCTCAACCTGCATCTTGCCGATTTTGGGTGCCGCGTAGGTGTTGAGGGTGGCCCGCCATTGTTTGCGGTGCTTGTCATTGCGAAACTCTGCCAGCTTGCCTTCCAGATAGCGTTCCACGGCTTCGGCAAACGTCAGGGTGCCACGTGCCGCCCGCTTTTCGGCCAAGGGGTCGCCACCAGCCCGCGCAAGTCGCTTGTTATCGGTCGCCTTATCCCGCGCCTCGGCCAGCGTGACCAGCGGGGGGCTTCCCAATCCCAATTCGCGTCGTTTGCCCCGTATCGTGACGCGCTGCACCCAAAACCGGGAACCGTTTGGATCAACGCGCAAGAAAAGGCCGGTGCCACCGCCGTCGTGATACTTGCCCGGTTCCTGCACCGTGCGCACCATTGCCGCCGACAAAGCGTTGCTCGCCCTCCGTGTCGTCGCATCTGCCATGTCGCTTCCCCCAATCCTTCCCCCTAAAAGTGGGGGAAGCGAGCGGACATTGCAAGACGCTCTCGGACGCTAAGCGCTAAATATATAACGCAGGAAAAGGCTTGACGGACATTGCGGGACGTGGTCGGAATCTATGGTGGCGGACTGAGCCTCCGCCAAGTGGCTTTGATTTTGCTGATTAATCTGGCGATATTGTGCTGATGCCCAACATCCTACCCCACATAAAAGAAACGCTTGATTTGGTTGCAGAGCCAGAATCGCGCCACAAAGCATCGGCAGAAACGACAAGTTTTGTAGAGCGCGCAGTGCCGAAGGACCGCAAGCGACTTTCTTCTTTAACTCATGTTGCTTGCCCAAATTTAGCTTTCGTCAGGTCAGCAGGGGACCAAGCGCATATTTCCAAAACTGTGGATGCGCGCTTTTCGTGTATGGTACGACACCCTTTCCAGCGCCACTCAATTGGTCGGCTTGCAGGTTAGAGACATTGCGCCAGCTGCAGCCAGCAGGGGCGTGGCATTAATCGCCAGATCAAAGACAGACCAGAACGGCGCTGGCATGTATCGACTTTTGACTCCCGACACGCTGGTCCGCGTCCGGGCTTGGATCGCGGCGGCGCGACTCGATGCTGAAAGCCCGCTGTTCGTCCGACTGGGCAATCGCGCTACAAAAGACGCCCTGTCCCCCGACGAGGTGTCTCGGATCTACAATCGGCGGGTCGGTGTCGGGTTCTCGGCTCACTCAACCCGCGTGGGCAATGCTGTCGAGCAAAACGAAAGCGGGGTTCCCATGCCCCAGATTATGCAATCGAGCGGATGGAAAAGACCCGGCATGAGCGGGCGCTATACAAAGGAAACGGGCGCCACACGCTGCGGGTCGGCTGCGTTGGGCCGATTGCAGGGACGCGCCTAAGCCCGTTGCCACAGCACCTCCGGCCCGTCATGGTTGAGCGTATCAAATTAAGGATTCTGATATGCTGAAAGCCATTTTCGCCGCGATGTTTCTGACCGGCCTTGCGAGCCCTGCGCTGGCAGTCTGCCCCTATGATTACAACTGCCTGGACAACCCCTATGGCGCAGGTAGCCCCTACAAATCAGATGGCTTGATGAACCCTAACAGTTCGCAGGGAAGCCAATACAGCAACAACTCTTGGACAAACCCCAATGCGACCAACGCGCCCTCGATCTATGATCAGAGCGGAAATTATCAGGGCCGTCTAAGTGCCAACCCTTATGCTGCCGATTCCACCAGCAACCCATACGGGCGCTATGGCAGTCAGTATTCCCCGGACAGCATCAACAACCCTTACAACACCGGCACCTTTTATGTGGTCCCCAGCCAATAGCCTCCCGCGCGTACTGCGCAGCAAAATCCCAGATCAGGGATTTCGCTGCATTGAGTGAAACGCGCCCGTGCTACATGATCGGGCATGACGCAGCTAACCGACATAGCGGGCCAGTTTCTAAGCCTTTAATGCTCCTGCGGTCACGCGGCGATGCTGTCTGTAGATCACCTGTTGAATCAGGGACGCGGGCAATCGACCTTTGCGCAGATCGTGGCCGGTGCGCGTTGCCGGTCCTGCGGCTGCAAGGGACAAGTGATCTTTCCGCGCATCGTCTATGCCAACCCGGCGCATGTTGCGGTGATCGCGGCCTTAGAGGTTAGCCCCATAGGCCATGATCGCCAGCATCGCGCAAAACACTAAAGCAAAAACGAGCCAAGGCTTTTCCGCCTTTCGCGCTAGTAGCCAGCCGATTAACGCAGCGGGCGCTGCAAGCCCCGCGTAAGAGATGAGATTTAGGGCAGCGCCTTCCATTATTTCAGATCCTCAATCTCGGCCTCGATCGCGGCCCGGTGCGCCTCTAGGGCTTCCCTGATAACCGCGCTGGCAGATCGGCGGGCAGGTGCTGGTGGTTCGGCTGGAACGGCCTGCCCCGCCTTCAATGCGGCCTTGCGCCTTTTGACAATTTCCCGGCGTTCCACCCGGTCACGCTTCACCCGCGCCTCTGCCAGATCGCGGCACAGTTCGACCAGTTCCAAGGGCAGAAAGTAGCTGACGGTTTCCATGTCGCTGCCATCGTCCAGGGGGGCAGCTGGGGCGGCTTTGCGGGTTAGCGCCCCGGCCACCTTTGCGGCCTCTGTCGCGGCGGCGGTGTGGTCTGTGGGCTTTGCCACGTTTCCCGAAAGTGATGGTCGCTTTACCATCAGTCAGATTCCTTAACTAGCGCTTGAGAATAAGTGATTGTGTTGTCCGCAGGAGAAATGCCCCCGGGGGAATGTAAAGTTGAAATGCCCCCCCTGCAATTTCCATCCGGCGTCAAGATATCCTTCGACCATTTCCACAAGTTCGTTTGCATTTTGGGTGGTGATTAATTGATAGTTCATTATCAGATCTTCCCTGCCAGTCGTTTGATGACACTTGCCAGCGCCTTAATCTCGGCATGACCAGCGCTGCCCTTGGCGTAGTCGCCAATCCATTGCCCCGCGCTAAAGGCGTCTGCATGGGCGATGCGCTGTGATATGCCGGGGCCAACGGGTTCGCCGTAGTCGTGCAAGATCGCCTCAATCTCGGCCCCTGCGGCGGTGCGACGGTCTACTTTGGACGGCACCAGCAGAGCGTAGGGCTTGCCTGTGCCGCGCTGGGCGCGGGCTTGGCCTATCAGGTCAACCGCGCGGTTCGTGGCCCTTAGATCGGCCCCGGATGGGCTGACAGGCACCACGGCCAAGTCACAGATTGCCAGCGCAGCGGCTGTTGCGTCCCCCAGCATCGGCGGCAAGTCGATCACAAGAAACTTGCGCCCTTCGGCCTCTGCCAGAGCGGCGGCAATCCACGCTTTCACATTGTCGCCTGTCAGCGGGCTTTCGATCACGGGAAAGGGCAGGTTACCCGCCTCGGCCCATGCGGTTGCAGTCGCTTGCGGATCGGCGTCGATCACGGCCACGCTCGGGGCCAACACCCCGGCTACGTTGACGGCTAGGGTCGATTTCCCGACCCCGCCTTTCAAGTTCGCCAGTGCGATGATTGCCATTTGCCGCCCTCTTTTTCCGTTATCTGTAACGGATAGCGTAGGCAGGCTGTCAACAGTTATTGGGACTAGGCTTGCTGGTTGCTGGCAGGCGTATGGTAACTGCGTCGTATGTGATGGTGGCCCCAAGGCTTTCCATCACGGCCACGGCGCGGTCGTCTCGTCATGGTCATGGTCATGGTCATGGTCATGGTCATGGTCATATCCTAGCTTGCAGCATTATGCTGCCGTTGCGCGGAAAATACACCTATCCATGCTGTTCAGTTTTTCCGAGCCACCTCTGATAGAATCCTTGCGTGAGTGTGGGTTTTAGTCAATACTATTATATTAATAGTATAATCAGTAAGTTATTCCTAAACCGCTATTATTGATAAGGATCTGATTGTGACAAAATACTACGTTCAGTATTCAATATATGACTGGAATGATGAAAATCCGATTCCGACAGAATATACCTCATTGGGC
This sequence comes from Loktanella sp. M215, assembly GCF_021735925.1. Classification (NCBI taxonomy): domain Bacteria; kingdom Pseudomonadati; phylum Pseudomonadota; class Alphaproteobacteria; order Rhodobacterales; family Roseobacteraceae; genus Loktanella; species Loktanella sp. M215. Next base: position 3,418,287 of record NZ_WMEA01000001.1, on the reverse strand, counting down.
GGCGTTCAGGTAAAATCGCAATTTAGCAGTACAACATACTATAATGGCGACTATTCTGGACCTATTGGATATAACTACGTCCGGTTATTAGGAATTACACCAGTAGGTGAATTAGTTACGAATTCAGAATTTGGGTTTTCTAATGAAAATGTAGGCACCACTTACTATTCATATAATACGATTGAGATAAGCGATGGAGCCGAAATCGACCCGGCGTATTTGATAACAAAAACAGATGTAATTTCGAGCGGAAATCTAGGTTTTGAATGGTCTTTGAATTCGGGTGAAGCGACGGTAAGTTGGGCTGACCTTTCGGCTAGTGCCTCGCCGAATTTTGATCTTCGGGATGCCATCTCTTATGTAGTAGACTATGCCAGCAATCGTCTGGGCTATGATTTCCGACCTCTATATGAGACCTTTGATCGGGTCTTAGGTGTAAAAGTTGCCCTTGACGAAGTTATGCGAAATTCATTTACGCTTCTGGAAGACGGAATCGCGAACTTTGAAACAATGTCCGCTAAGGAATTTTCGGCTCGTGCCGATGCGCTACTTGAGGATAGTTATCAGACTTTTGTCAATGAGCTAAGTCGACAATCCGAGATTGCAGGTGATGCGATTGATTTACTTCAAGAGACCAATATCCTTTCGGGCGGAGAAAATATTGATATCACGTTGAGAGCCAGTGCCCCAATTCTTGGAGGGGTTGCGATTTTAGGCGTCGATGTTCGCGGATTTCATGGAAGTGATGTCAGAGATTTAGTCTTGGCTCGTGCACATTCTGGACAATTAAGTGAAAATACTATGCGAGTTTACAGTCTTGGTGATGGTAACGACGTATTTGCCGGATCTGACAATGCCCGCGAAAAATTGATAGGAGGAGAGGGTGACGATGATGCTTACATGGGTGGCGGAAGTGATGTTGCTCTCGGCGGACTCGGAAATGACAAGCTTGAAGGTGGTGATGGCAACGACGTCCTTAGGGGTGGTAGCGGACGCGATACATTGCTTGGCGGTGGCGGACGCGATCTGATATTAGGTGGATCTGGGAATGACCGTTTAGAAGGGTCGCAGGGCAAAGATGTACTAAAGGGCGGTGGCGGACGCGATAATTTGCTTGGCGGTGGCGGACGCGATAATTTGCTTGGCGGCGGCGGCAATGATAAGCTAAATGGCGGACCGAACAAGGATATCTTGACAGGGGGCGGCGGTGCCGATGATTTCATCTTTAATGATGGGCATACTACAAAGTCGAATTTTGACATTATAAAAGACTTTTCTGGAAATGACGATTTGGACCTTCGCCAAATGGATGCAAACACGAACACGAGCCGCAACGACGCTTTCTCTTTCAATGGGCAAGTAGCAGCTCCACATTCAGTGTGGTACTATAATAGTGGTGACAGCTTAATTATTTTGGGAGATTCGGATGGTGACGGGATTGCTGATTTTAAATTAAGATTACTGCATGTTCATGAGTTGGGTGTTGACAATTTTTTACTTTAAAATAGCAGCTGCTGCACGCCAGTGAACGGCTGCCTTTTTAGTTTGGATTTTTGCGAGTTTCAATTTCTCGAGTGAGCCTGTCGCGAGCTTTAATTACATTTAAGGCTGTCTTCCACACAGGACAATCGCGTTTTGCATCAAGCTTCTTGTAGCCCATTGAGAACGCTGCATAAGAATGCCTCGTCCCAACCAGCCCGCGCCAAGTCGGCATCGCTCTACAGGCAGAACTCTACGAATATTTCGGATCAATAGGCTTCGATCTCAAACCACGATTTCCGAAGAATGATCCCCGTCCTGATCGCTTGGAGACTGACGCCTATAAGGCGGCAATGGACGCGGCCTTGGAAAACAGAGCAGGAGAGTTGCAGCATCAACTGGATGCAACAGCTGAACGCCCAGAGGACATGTCAGAACCCGAAGAAGGCCATAGCGGTGGCCCCGGCATCTAAGGGTTAGGGCGCTGCCTTCGGAGGGCATAGACCGGCTGAAAAAAAAAGCGATTACCCCCTACGCAGGGGAGGGACACACACCATGAAAGCAATGATGATTATGGCGGGGTTAGCGGCGGGACCTGTTGCGGCACAAGACGCAATGGATGCCGTCTTTACCAGTCCGTGCAGCAATGAAGAACCTGCAGAAGGCTCTTCCGAATGGTCCGCTAAATATGCCTACAACATTGGCCTTGCTGCAGGCATAGCCGGATCCCGAGGGCATAGCCTAGACAGTCCAGAAATGGTTCAAACCATATTGATCGTAAATTCCCAACTTAGTCGGTTATGCGAACTATCTGATGGCGACCTAAGCCAGTTTGAACTGAGCAATGAGCTTATGAAGTTGATCAACGAAGGATTTGAGCTGCCATAAAACGCCTATTCTTTGTCATAACGGGACAGACCAATCACCCTACCAATATATTCTGATAGGATATTAAATAGTGACCCCGATATCCTTTGAAATATGGCAGAGGTGACAGCCTAAGCCATGCCTTTAAGGCCTGACAAAATTGCCTGCGCCGCTATCCGCCGCGCCCGTGCTGCCCGCTTGCGGCATCCCTCGCAGCAGTACTGCGCATCGGCCCTGCGCCACACCGGCAGATCATCATTACACCACACGCAGCGCCACGTCCGGGCCTTCAGCCGCTTAGCTATAGTGGCAACGCGCACGGCGCGGTGGCCAGCCTTTCCAGTCCAAAAGTACCTCTCAAAATAGATCGAGAAGCCTCCGTTTGTGCAATCCTCGATCCATATGGCTTGCGGGTCAGGTCCAGGCACGGTTTGAAATCCTTTGATTAAATCGGGATCCACAGACGGGCTATCCCATTGGCGTTGCATGTCGGCTGTTAACTAACTGGTCCGTCGATACCATGAATTTCCATGTGCAGATCACGCGCCGCCTGTGGTCGGGCCTGCCGAAAAGCCCCGCGTCCTTATGTGCGGGCGAAGGTGGTGCAGGGAGGCGTTGCGGTTGCACATCTCGGCCATGTCAGCGGGTGCGCCGGGGGTGTAGATGTGGCGCAGGCTGTATGTGCCGCGCACGTCCGGGTCCAACCCTACGGCAAGGTAAGGGTGTGCGCCTTTCAGATCCGCTCCCTTGCGCGGGAAAGCCTCGGCCTCGGCAAGGGTCAACCGCATTACCTGGGGTTCACCCCCGTTCTGCAATAGCCGGTGGAAGGCCCGTTGCAGCGCCGCTACCGCCTTGGGGTGGTCAACAGGGGTAAGCTGACCATCCGGGCCATAGTCGGTGCAGACGCGGGCGAACAAGGCGGCGGTCTTTGCTGCTGTCGCCTTCACCTTGCGGCGTTCCTGTCTGGTCATGGTCTGGCCCTTTCATAATGGGGCAAATAGGCGGTCTGACTGTCAGCATTGGTCAACACCCGCGCGGCCTGTTGCTGGCGATAGGTGGCCCATCTGGCCCGCTGTGCGGCGGCGATCTTGGCCTTGCCTTCATCAGTGCGGGGTCCGGTCGATTTACCGCCGTGAAACTTGCAGCGGTTACGGCCCGGTTCGGATTTCAGACGGCACGGCTGGCCCTTGCGGGTGCGGGCTGCGCAGATCACGCGGCGGGTGGCGTTGTAGTGTGCGATCCGTTCGGCAACGCGAGCATTGCAACGATCGAGGGATGCTTGTTCCAGACCTTGCCACGGTAAGACCCCATCCCCCCGCGCGCGCGTATGGGTCCGATAATCCGGCAACGGGTGGCCCATCGCTTGCAGCATCTTTGCGGGTATGCCCCAACGGACGGCATGACGGGGCAACAGACCCTTGCATTCCCAATAGCTGACACTGTGCCGGGTGCAGCCGATCTTCGTCCCCATGTCGGCCTGATTGATCCCTGCGGCGCGGCGTAGCGCCTGCAACTCTGCTCCGGTCATGTCTCCACCCAAGTGTTCGCCACCTGACATAAAATTCCCCTCGGAAGCAGGATATAGAACACCGACCCTTATTCCCGCGCGAAACCGTCAGATGACGGCCCTGAGCCCCTTACTTGCCCTCTGGCAAGGTTGCGAAGTATTTGCTGCCAAATTCTTTGACCGTGTCCAAAATCAGAGTGTTTGAGTTCTCTGTACGCAAAAATGGTCTGTCAAATCCTAACAGTTCAACGTAGGCGCGACCGTCTTTCCAGTCTACCCAGCCTTCCAAAGAGACTTTAACATTTCCATAACAAGCCCCGTTTTGCATTCGCTCCGACAAGACTTCCACTGCAAGGTAAGTTCTTGCAGCATGAGGTGCCCCCCGAAAACTGGACACTGACGTAAGCTCCGATTTGCTGTCTGTTGATCTTCACCACGAAGGAGATCGAAGATGTCGAAACGAAAGCAGCACGCCCCTGAGTTCAAGGCGAAGGTGGCGCTTGAGGCGCTGAAAGGTGAGGCGACGGTGTCGGAGCTGGCGAGCCGGTTCGGCGTGCATCCGACGATGATCAACCAATGGAAACGTGCGCTGCTGGATGGCGCGTCCGGTGTCTTTGAACGCGGCGGCCGCAAGACGCCGGTCATCGATGAAGACCAGGTCAGGGATCTGCATGCCAAGATCGGGGGAGCTGGCGGTGGCCAACTCTTTTTGGAAAGAAAGCTCAAACCTTGGGGCGGGAAGTGAGGCGCAGCATGGTCGAGCGCGACCATCCGGACCTGTCGATTGGCCAGCAGTGCGCGCTGCTACAGGTTTCTCGGTCGTCGTTTTACTATACGCCGCAGGGTGAGACGGAGCAGAACCTCGCGCTGATGCGGCTGATCGACGTGCAATTCCTGGAGACGCCCTTCTTCGGCGTGCGCCAGATGACGTGGCACCTGCGCAACGAGGGACACGCGGTGAACGAAAAGCGCATCCGTCGGCTTATGCGCCTGATTGGTTTGATTCCAATCTACCAGAAACCCAACACCAGCAAGCCGGCGAAGGGGCACAAGACCTATCCCTACCTCTTGCGCGGGCTGCGCGTAGAGCGGCCCAATCAGGTTTGGTGCGTGGACATCACCTACCTGCCGATGCGCAGAGGGTTTCTCTATCTGGTGGCGATCATGGACTGGCACACCCGAAGGGTTCTGGCCCGGCGGATCTCGAACACGCTGGACGCCGACTTCTGCGTCGACGCGCTGAACGAGGCAATCTATCGGTTCGGGCCACCTGACATCATGAACAGCGATCAGGGATCGCAGTTCACATCGTTTGCTTGGACAGACCGCCTGCGGCGGTCGGGCGTCCGTATATCGATGGATGGCAAGGGCCGCTACTTGGACAACATCTTCATCGAGCGCCTGTGGCGCACGCTGAAATACGAGTGCGTCTATCTGCATGTCTGGGAGACCGGGTCTCAGGCCCGCGCGGGTGTCCGGACATGGATGGGGTTCTACAATCACCGCCGCCCGCACAAAGCCCTTGGCGGCCAACCACCGGCCGTAGTCTACTCGCTGAAAGTCGAAGCAACGCAACCCGATCAGCAGGAGCAGATCAGAGCTTAGAAAGCGCCAGATCCTGTCCAAGGGAAGGGGAGCACCTCAGGATTCCGCTTTCGTCACTGATGCGGTGCCAGTTTGTCCTTGCCCGCTGTGTTCAGAAGAAGCTGGACGCAATCTATGAAGCTGAAAGTGAAAAGTCTTATCAGTTGAACCTGTTTGGCAATGAAGCTGCTCCAAGCATCAGCTTTGACGATGGTTTCAGGTTCTTTGACGGCATGTTTCAGGGCGTGCGGCTGTATCGCGGGCGGCAACGCTTTTCCAAACACTTCACAGGAAATGATCAAGTCCCGGCGTTCGATGGGAAGGGCGAAAACGGCAGTGAAGGTGAAGAGCTGCAATGTGCCATTGTCTTGGACAGTATCCCCGATGTGAAACACTGGATTCGAAATGTCCCTAAGCATCACAATGCATTCTCTCTGCCACGGGCAGGTGGCTTTCATTATCCTGACTTCGTGGCGGAGCTGCACGACCGACGGGCACTGGTGGTCGAGTATAAGGGGCAGCGCGGCAAGTCAGACCCGAAGGAGATTGAAAGCCGGAACATTGGCAAGAAGTGGCAAGCGGTGTCAGGCGGAAAGGCGATCTACTGCCGGGTTGAAAAGGAGCTGGATGGCTTGGATATGCGAGAACAGATTCTACGGGCGATCAAGTGAGGTGTGACGAAAAAAATAAGTAAAGGGTGGTATTTTATGTGGTACGATAATCCTATATCTGTATAAAATCTAATAAGAGCAATGCGTTGTATTGTTAGTTCGGGGGACTGATCCTCCGCCATACTAGCATTTCATAGCATTTCATAGCGTTTCACCGGGCCGCCTCTGGCGGCATTTTTTCTTTTTAACATTGATGCTTGGTGCGATTCGCGATTAGTTTTGTTTGTCTTTTATCCGTTCATTGCGTCGTATGAATGGTGGTCCGGATGTGGGCGCTATCTGGCAAATTCACAAGACGCTTGGGAAAAACCTTGGCCCCGGTCGCCACGGCGACGGGTGCGGTCTTTAACTCGTCGTCGATCGGTCCGGTGCGCGGCGCTGGGTTGTGAGGGTCACGGTGAAGGGTCAGAACACTAAACTCGGCGCGCCGCTCTGCACTGACTTCGGTTTGGGTGGTGCTGATGCCCGCGACATCGCGAAGACGGAGCAAACGCCGTCTCAATGCGGCTTTAGGAGGAGCTGGGATTCATGTGACCTTGAAACCGGGTTTTTCTCTGCACTGCCGTAAGGCCGTTGAGCGCCTTATTTCTTCTCCTTTTTTAGAGCAACCAATGACTGTTATGCGAAATAGCGATTATCTTACATTTGGGACCGACGCTGCGAACTGTGTTAAGCTTGTGTGTAACGGAGGACGATCAAATGAGTTTTGTTTCAATCACAACCTGGCGCATGGTAGGCGAGACCGAGACCCTGCAGCATGTGACGAATCTGATGGTGCAGAAATACTTTCCGGGACTGCTGGCTTTGGGCGCGACGCATTCCATGCTTGTGGATGCTGAACTCGACCGTTTTGCCATTGTGACGGTCTACCCCAGCCGCGCGGTACGTGATGACGCGATCGCCCATATCTCAGCCCTCAGGAGCGAAGGGGCCGAGGAATTCGGAGCGGAGCTGATGGACGCTTGCGGCGGCGAGATGTTGGCCTCGTCCGACGGGTAGACGGCCCTGATTATCATGTGCGCACGGCATGCCCTGAGGCATCGTAAAACGAACGGCGGCTTGCTGATCCTATGCACCGCAGCGAAGGTCCGGTCTTGGGGTGGCGTGTTAGTGATTGCGCCAAATGCGCGAAGTATGCGAAGGGCTCAGTCGAAAACTTGAGAGCCAAGCTTGTGCCATATAATCAGGCACAACGCAGGGGCGATGCCTCTCATCGCCCATGGCTCTAGCCAAGAGTGTCGTCTCGTAGAAAGTGCCCATCTTGCAAACACCTTACTATCTCATCGACAAATCCCGACTGCTTCCCAATCTTGAAAAGATCGATTGGCTGCGTGACGCATCGGGAGTCAAATGCTTGCTGGCGCTCAAGTGTTTTGCGACGTGGTCGGTCTTTGACTTCATGGCAGCGTATATGGACGGTTCCACGTCTTCATCCTTGTTTGAGGTTCGCTTGGGTCACGAGAAATTCCCGGGTGAAACCCATGCCTACTCTGTGGCCTATGCGGATCACGAGATTGATCAAGTGCTGGAATGCTGTGACAAGATCATCTTCAACTCTATCGGCCAATTGACCAAATTCGCCGACAAATCCAACGGCCATATCCGTGGATTGCGAGTCAATCCGGGGGTGTCGACGTCTGAGTTTGATTTGGCCGATCCCGCACGCCCGTTCAGCCGGTTGGGCGAACATGATCCGGCGGCGATTGATGCGGTTGCGGATCAGATCAGCGGATTGATGTTCCACAATAACTGCGAAAACGACAGCTTTGAGCGGTTTGACGACATGCTCACGCTGATTGAGCATCGCTTCGGTGCGGTGATCGGCAAGATGCAATGGGTCAGTCTGGGTGGCGGCATCCACTTTACGGGTGACGGGTATCCGCTGGAACGCCTTGCCGCGCGCCTCAAGGGTTTTGCAGAAACCTTCGGCGTTCAGGTCTACCTTGAACCCGGTGAGGCCGCCATCACAGGGGCTGCGACGCTTGAGGTCACCGTCCTGGACACCATGCACAACGGCAAGAACCTTGCCATCGTCGACAGCTCGATCGAGGCGCATATGCTGGATCTGTTGATCTACCGCGAACCTGCTAAGATATCCCCCGACACTGGCGATCAGGAATGGATGATCTGCGGAAAGTCCTGCCTTGCTGGCGATATTTTTGGCGAATTTCGATTTTCCGCGTCATTGAAATCGGGCGATCGACTTTCGTTTCAGGACGCGGCAGGCTACACGATGGTCAAGAAGAACTGGTTTAACGGCGTGAAGATGCCAGGCATCGTGGTTCGTGAACTTGATGGAACGATACGCATGGTGCGCGATTTCGATTACAGCGATTTCGCGGCGGCGCTGTCTTAATTCACACGCGAAAGAGGCCTATTCGATACATGAAACGCAACGTTCTGATCATCGGCGCCGGTGGTGTCGCACAAGTTGTCGCGCATAAATGCGCGCAGAACAACGATGTTCTGGGCGATCTTCATATCGCAAGCCGGACGATCGCGAAATGCGATGCGATCATTGCCAGCGTGCACGACAAGAAAGCGATGAAACAAGACGGCGTTATCCAATCCCATGCGGTTGATGGCATGGATACGGATGCCGTCGCGGCCCTGATCACATCCACAGGCGCGCAGATCGTGATCAACGTCGGCTCGCCTTTCGTGAACATGACCGTGCTAGAGGCCTGCATCCAGACAGGCGCCGCCTATATCGACACCGCGATCCACGAAGACCCGGCCGAAATCTGCGAAACGCCGCCTTGGTATGGCAACTACGAGTGGAAGCGCCGCGAGGCTTGTGCCGCTGCTGGCGTGACGGCCATCTTGGGTGCCGGCTTTGATCCGGGTATGGTCAACGCCTTCGCCCGCTTTGCAGTGGACGCGTTCATGGACACGGTCACATCGATCGATATCGTCGACATCAATGCAGGCAGCCATGGCAAATATTTCTCGACCAATTTCGACCCCGAAATCAATTTCCGAGAGTTCACCGGCACAGTCTACAGCTGGCAGCAGGGCGCGTGGCAGGAAAACAAGATGTTCGAAGTTGGCCGCGAATGGGATTTGCCCGTCGTCGGCAAGCAAAAGGCGTATATGTCGGGCCATGACGAAGTCCATTCGCTTGCCGCCAACTATCCAGAGGCCGACATCCGGTTCTGGATGGGCTTTGGCGATCACTACATTAATGTGTTTACCGTGCTGCAAAGCCTCGGGCTATTGTCGGAACAGCCAGTGACCACCGCAGAGGGCGTCGAAGTTGTGCCGCTCAAAGTGGTGAAGGCCGTCTTGCCGGATCCATCCAGCCTTGCACCCAATTACACCGGCAAGACTTGCATCGGTGACCTTGTGAAGGGCATCAAGGATGGCGAAGAGGTCGAAGTGTTCGTCTACAATGTCGCGGATCACAAGGATGCCTACACCGAGGTTGGCAGCCAAGGTATTTCCTACACAGCGGGTGTTCCCCCGGTGGCTGTGGCGATGCTGATTGCCGATGGCACCTATGACAAAGGCGTAATGCTGAACGTCGAAGAGCTTGACCCCAAGCCGCTATTCACACTGCTCGACACCATCGGTCTGCCCACGCGCGTCAAAGACGCAACAGGCGACCGCCCATGGAATCGTGCATAGCCCGAGGGCTGAGTGGCCGACCGACAAGATTTCTTGGACTGCAAGGAAGACCCTTGAATTGGCCTAAGGTGATGATCCGACATGAGTGCAACGGTTGCGAACGAGGGACACGTCCTGCTCAGCAGCGCTTCGGCATCCTTTGGTCAGCGTCTGCAATGCTTTGCGAAGCGGATAATGCGTGACGGGTCGGGGGGTTAGACCTTCAGTTTGCTGGCATGGTATTCAATGGCGCTCGCCAACCCCTTGAAGGACCTCTTTTCTTCGTCAGTCATATCGCCGATGGCGGCTTCCGTTTCTTCAAACAGGACCTCCAGCTCTCGCATCTTGTCCTTCAGATGAGCAAGTTGCACCGTTCGTTCTGCAAGGTTCATCATCTCAATCCCCCAAAAATGTGGTGATCATTGCTGACTTTGAATTGTAGCTGACAAACCGGTGCCCGTCATCCAGCTTGAGACCTGACGTCTGCTGCCACGCGAAAAGGTCCAAGGCGATCGTGAGTCTGACTTGGTGCGGCAGGTTGGCCGAGGCTTCGAGCCCCGCCGCATTCCATCAACATGTCAGCTTTCAATCACGGCGCTTCTGGGGGGAGTGCCCATAAGAATAGGCAAGCGGCCATTGGCGTGCTTGTAGCGAAAATACATGTTGCCCGCGCTTCCGTCATCAGCACCTTGAAAATTCTGCGCGGTGTACGCTTGTCCGCTGTGGGGAAATTACAATGCGGCACAGCTGGGTCGGATGGACGGGGCAGGGTGACCGTATTTTCCAGCCGATCAACGGCGCATGAGACAGGCCATCATGTCGGCGCTTGCGTCCGGTCGAACTGGCCATAATCGCGCAGGATTCTGTAAATTGCGCCTTCGTCCAAACCGGGGGCGTCGATATTGTCGTTCAGCAGGGTCTCGGCCGCAGCATAGTCGTCCGTCGTGGCAAGTGCGACGAACATGCCCTTCGTGTTGACGCTTTCGAACGTAACAAATGCGGGCGCTATGATCGGAGCTGTGCTGTAGAGCGCCAAAACATGGGCGGCGCCACTGACAACCGGCTTGGCTGCCGCGGCATCCTGGTCTGTGGCCGTCCAGTGCAGAACGCGTTCGCCGACACGGATGCGGTAGTCTTCAAAATGGACTTGACGGCCGGCCGATTGAGAACGGCGGTGTGTGGTATCCCGCCGCCAGGCGATGATCGAGTCTTCGCTATCCCACAGCTGGTGCGACAGCAGCAGATCGGGATCGTTGCGTGCGGTATAACGGTCCAGAAATTTCAGGCCGGTGTGCCGAGCAAGCACCGGCCGCAACAGTGCAACGTGTTCGAAGTAATTGTCGAGATGTCCGGGTTTAGGGCGAACTTCAAAAAACAGTGCATGCATATCGCATTTCCCTCAGAGAGTGGCCTTACGGCAGAATCGAACCCGGTGGCTGAGCGATAGCCAGAAATCCAGCCAAATGGAATTGCCGGTTCGTCTGGCAATGTGCGTCGACATATCTGCGCGCAACTATGCCGCCTGACCTGCTGCCCGGAAGTTCCCTCGATCTGATGTAGTTTCTGCCCAACCTGAAGGAGCAGACGAGATGAGGAAAAGCTGTTTCACCGAAGCGCAGATAATCGGGATGATCAAAGAGCAGGAGGCTGGTTTGCCGACGGCTGATCTGTGCCGGAAGCATGGCTTGGGTCCTGCCACGTTCTACAAGCTGAAGGCCAAGTATGGCGGGATGGATTTGTCTGACGCCAAGCGGCTGAAACAGCTCGAAGATGAGAACGCGAAGCTGAAACGCCTGGTGGCAGATGTCATGCTGGACAATGTTGTGCTGAAGGATCTCTTGGGAAAGCCCTGACGACGCCGATGCAACGGCGGGACGCAGCGCTGCGGGATCATCAGATCTCTCAACGCCGGGTCTGCGTCCTGATCGGTGTCGAACCGAAAACCGTGCGGTGCGAAAGGCCGCCCGATAACCCGGAGATCCGTCTGGAAATGAACAAGATTGCTGAGAAACGTCGCCGGTTCGGTTATCCCGCTGCCCGGCAGGCGATTGCGCAGCAATCTGCCGAGAGGGGCGCATTGGCGTCCTGCTGGAGCGCGTGGGCATGATTATGAACGAAAAGAAGCTCTATCGGATTTACCGGGAAGAGGGCCTGTCAGTGCGCCGCCGTAGAGGCCGGAAACGGGCGCGAGGCAGCCGCACACCAATGCCAATGCCATTGCGCCCGAACCAGCGCTGGTCCTTGGACTTCCTGTCCGACACTTTCGGGGCCTGTCGCAAATTCCGCATCCTGGCGGTCGATGACGATTGTTGGCGCGAAAACCTATGCTTGGTCCCCGACACCAGCATCTCCGGGGCCAGGGTCGCACGAGAGTTGGATGCACTAGTCCGGATCTATGGGAAACCCGCTTGTATCGTTTCCGACAACGTCCTAGCTCGGGAACAAAACGCTGTTTAGGGCGTCAGATCACATGGCATCCGAGCTACCGGATACCTTTTGAATTGTTGCCCAGGCGGGCTCCGCCGTCAAGAAGTGGTCTCTCCCATAGCAAATACAGGGTCGGCCACGATGCCGCCCTCACCGTCCTTAAGACGAGATCCTAAATCCCAAGCGGAAGGCCCGAACATTATCTACGAGGTCAGGAACCTGCCTCCACGGCTCTACAGAGAGGGGTCCTTCCGCCTGGGCTCGTCCCCTCGAAGAAGGGACGATAGGGTTCGCCGGATTTGATCACGGCGTGAATGGTGCGGGCCATCTTTGCGGCGATGGCTGTGTAAGCCTTGCGGCGCAAATCCGGGTTGTGACGATCTTGCGCAATGTAACGCTCGAACTTGTCGCGGAAGCTGTTGGCCTTCTTCATGACCGCCGTCTGCCCTGCAAGCCACAAAGTGCGGCGCAAACGGGCGTTGCCGTATTTGGAGATCTTGCTTCGACCGCGGAACATGCCGGACTGGACGGTTGCCAGATCCATGCCGCAAAACTTCAGAAACTGCCGGTGATGACGGAAGCGGCGCAGGTCACCGGTCTCGGCCAGGATCGTCAGGGCGTTGATCGGCCCGATGCCGGGAATGGTGCGCAGCAGCAGGTAATCGGGACGATCGCCGAGCAGTTCGACGGCACGGCCTTCGATGGCATTGCGTTGGCGGATCAGGCTTCTGCCTTCGGCCAGCATCATGCGGAACATCCTGATGGCGTCAGAATCCGGCGACACGGGCAGCCCCGCGGAAGTCTTCGCCGTCTCGTAAATATCTGACAACATGAGGGTCTTCTCGACCTTGCGTCCAACCACTTCCCGGAGCCGCCTTGGTGAACTCATCCTTGGTCAGGGCAGATATCATGTGTGGAGACGGGAACATCTCGAGGAAGGCCGGGGAACCAGTCGGTGCGCGAGCTGCGGTGGAAGCGGTCGGCCTCGGGAAAATAAAGTGGCAGATAGTGGGTCAAAATCCGATGCCACAGCTCGGTCTTGGACCGCGACACCGCATCATGAGTCTTGGACAATTCCTGAATGTCATTCGTACCGGCGACCATCGGGTCCTCGGAAGATCTGCACCGCGCCGATTTGCAGCATGTGCAAGATGACTTGCGCATCCTTCGGATCATTCTTGTCCCAGCTGTTGTGTAGCGCCTCGCGTGTGCGGGCGAGGGCGACCGAGGATACCAGCTTCAGGTCGAACCCGGCGACGCCGAGATGATACATCAGCACACGGTGATAGTTGCCGGTGGCCTCAAACCCGATCCGGACCGGCAGGCCATATTCCCGCAAGATCGCGATCAGGCGCATGAAGTCGTCGGTGGAATTGGTGATCGTCATGCGCCGCCGCCGCGTCTTGCCCGGGACGGCAATCAGCACCTCGTGCCGGTGTTTGGAAATGTCGATGCCTACCAGAACGCGGGCATCCGAAGTATGTTCAACCTTGGCCATGGCCGGTCTCCTCTGTGGTGTGGTTCGCAAAACCACCATAGAGACCCGAGACCCGGTTATGGCCGCCTGCTGCGCAATTTTGGAGGCTGCGCAGGCGGCCATAACCTTGAACGGCACTTCATTCCCAACATGCTACGGAACGGAGTTCACCAGCAAAGCGATCCTGAAATGGGCAAACGACAACAAGGTCGAGTGGCATTACATCGATCCCGGCAAGCCACAGCAGAATGGTTACATTGAATCATTCAACGGCAGCTTGCGCGACGAATGCCTCAACGAGGAAATCTTCGACAGCCTGACCGACGCACGCCGAACGCTGGCCATCTGGCGCTACGATTACAACAACGTCAGGCCGCATTCATCACTCGGCAACAAGACCCCCGCAGAAGCGCGCCGAGCGCTTGAGCTACTTGATGGCACCGCGCCCGGCGCGCTTGCCACACCCGAAACCGACGAATATCAAACCCTAGGAGTCTCGTTATGAACGAGGGACGAACGGGGGGCAGGTCACCTAGAATAAGCATCCATCTTGTCGTCAACAACATGCGGTCTGGCCAGTGGTCCGTCGCGTGGGGGGCAATCCCGGTCGCCCACACCAAACAGGAGAATTCGATGACGACGCCTTCCAATTCCGATACTGTCAAATCCGGCGTCCCCGATCTGGCGACACTGAGCGTGGCGGTCATTCGTGATGGGCTCGATGCCGGGACATTCAGTGCCGAGGCATTGACCGAAGCCTGCATCGCCCAGATCAATTCATTGAATGGGACGTATAACGCCATCATTTTCCACAATCAGGATGCGGCGCTGGAGACGGCTCGTTCGATTGACCGCAGGCGCGCGGCAGGGGAAACCTTGGGGGCTCTGGCCGGGGTGCCTGTGGTGGTCAAAGATCCGATGGATATGAAGGGGTTCCCTTCGACGGCAGGGTGGCGGCTGCTTTATTCTGGCGCCGGAGGCATAGATCTGATGCCGGACCGTGACAGTCCGGTGGTCGCCAGATTGCGTGCGGCCGATGCCGTCATCTTGGGAAAGACCAACGTGCCGATCCTCAGTTGGACAGGCACCCATGCCAATGACAGCTGGGCCGGTCCGACGATCAATCCTGCGATTGAGGACCGGGCACCTGGTGGTTCGAGTGCAGGCACGGCAGCGGCAGTGGCGACCCATATGTGCGTCTTCGGGCTTGCTGAGGAAACGGGTGGGTCAATTCAGAATCCCGCATCGGCACAAGGACTGGTCGGGATCAAACCGACGATTGGTCTGGTTCCAAATGCCGGTGTTGTGCCGTTGTCGGGCAATCGGGATGTTGTCGGACCCATCGCCCGCACGGTCACAGATGCAGCATTGGGATTGGATGCAATCGCGGGGTTTACGACCGAAGATCCCAAGACTCTCGCGTCGGTCGACAAGATCCCGGAAGGCGGCTACGCCGCCGGGCTCACCCTGGATGGCTTGAAGGGCAAGCGCTTGGGCCTGTATGGCCCTGGATGGCGTCAGGACAAGTTGTCATCCGAAGCCGCGACGCTTTACGGGCGTGCCAAGCCCGAGCTGGAACAGCTTGGTGCGGTTCTTGTCGAGGATCCTTTTTCAGGAACCGATTTCGCGACGCTCCGCCAGATCACGCCTGGCACGCCATTCTTCGATGGGCGCGGATTGGAATCCATCGCCTATGACATGACCTGCTATCTGCAGCGGCTTGGACCGAACGCGGCGATCAAGACATGGGCAGAGTTCATGGACGCCACGAAGGCCGAAGATCCACTCGCGGAGGGGGCGATCCTTGGCTACCTCAACGCGCTTCCGGACTTCGTCGAGGCCGTCAAATCGCCTGGGCTCCCGCCAGATTTACCCGAGTTCACCGCGATCAAGCGAAAATACCTGCGCTTGTTTGAAGAGGTCTTTCAGCGGCACCAGTTGGATGGTCTTGTCTACCCGCAGATGCTTCAAGAATTGCCCGGCTTGCATTCGGGTGACGCCATCCTCGAAACCACCGTCGGCGAGCTGAACATTGCGGGGATTCCAGGGGTGACCGTTCCTGCGGGATACTACTCTTCTGGCGCACCATTTGAATTGATCTTTCTTGGGCTCCAGTGGAGTGAAGCGAAATTGATCCAATGTGCATATGCGTATGAGCAGGGAACGCAGCATCATAAAGCGGCCGTCTGATCGGAAATTTGGAATCGCCGCTTTATTTCGGCGCGCAAAACGGAGGTGGCTGGGGAAAATTGAAAATCAGGCGATAGATTGATTTTCTGGACCACAGCAGTATGACGCGGCCAGCGTGGCGGTGGTCATGACGGCGCTGAAAAGGAAACCTATTGAAGGCGAGCGGGAAAAACGCGTCGTGTTGAAAAAAATCCAGTCTCTTTGGGGCCTTGATGTCCTCTGAGATCATGGGCGCTGCAATTAAAGATTACGCGCCGTTCCCGCTTGCGTTCCGAAATGTCGAGGATTTGTTGCACGAATGCGGTATGCAGATCGGCCGCGAAACCGGTCCGTTCTGGTGAAAACAGATTCGGTCCACTGATTATCACAATCGCCTTTGGCCGTTTAAGAACAGCCACTGGAAATTTCGAGATGAGCCAATCCAGGCCAATCTGGAATCAAATCTGAATAAAATTTATGACGGCCGATAGGTCTGCAAACTAAAAAATGCGAATAAATACTGTCGTGTCTTGACAGTCAAAAATTTCATCGACCTACTGCAGTTGAGCGGCCATCCTTTCAGCCTCACTGCGGCAGGAATGGCCCGAGTCGGCGACCCATCTGGAACAGAAAAGGTCCGTTTATGGCATGGTTCTTCGTGATCGTTGTGCTGGTCATCGCAGCCGTTCTGATCATTCTGTTCCTAAGCAGCTACTATCGCAAGGCGACGCGCGAAATCAGCGTCGTCCGGACCGGCATGGGGGGGCAAAAAGTCGTTCTGGACGGTGGCTGCGTGGCCTTGCCCTTTCTGCACAAGGTGTCGGAAGTGAATATGCGCACCTCGAAGCTGGATATAGAACGGGCGGGTGCAAAATCCATTATCACGAAGGATCGTCTGCGGGTTGATGTGGCGGCAGAGTTTTATGTGCGCGTCAAGGACACTGTCGAAGGGGTCGCGACGGCCGCACAGGCGCTTGGTGGTAAATCCTTCCGCGCGTCTGACTTGGAAGAAATCCTCGAAGGTAAACTCGTGAACGCCATGTTGTCGGTCGCGGCGGGTTACACGATGGACGACCTGCAGGACAATCGGGCGAACTATGCCCGCGAAGTCAGTGCGATGCTGGACGATAACCTGGGGCAGAACGGCCTGATGCTGGAATCGATGTCGCTGACGCGAATCGACCAGACGCCGTTTCACGCGCTTGACGAAAACAACGCCTTCAACGCTTTGGGGATGCGGCGGCTGGCGGAAATCATTGCCGTCAACAAGAAGGAGCGTGCGGTCATCGAGGCGGATGCCGATGTGTCGGTCCGGCAAAGTCAGCTGGAGGCGACCAAGCGCAAGCTGACGATCACGCGCGAGGAAGAAGAGGCGATGATCACGCAGCAGCGCGAGATCGAGATCGCACGATCCCGGTCGGCCGCCGAGACGGCAGAAGAACAGGCCGTGTCCGAAAAACGACGCGAGGCGGCGAGGATCAACCGCGATACGGAGGTCCGGCGCCAGACGCTGGAATCGGAATTGAACTCCGCACTGAAGAAATCCGAAAATACCGTGGTGCTGGCCCGTAAACGTGGTGAAGAAGCCCTGGCCGAAGCGGACGCCATCGCCGCCAAGGGCGGAGAGGCCGAGGCTGAAGAGCGCGTGCGCACGATCCGGGAGACTGCGATGGCCGAGCGTGACAAGGCGCTCGCCCTGATCCGCGCGGCCGAACAGGCGCAGGTCGACGACACGCGCGTCAGATCCGAAGCCGACACCATCAAGTTGCTGGCTGAGGCACAGGCGAAGGCCACGCTCGACCGGGCCGGGGCGGAACGCGACAGGATGCTGTCAGAGGCCAAGGGCCGTGCCGCCATGATTGAGGCAGAGAATGCGCAAAGCCCCGCATTGATCGCAATGAAGATGGACGAGGCGCGTCTGCGGACGTTGCCGCTGGTTGTCGAACGCATGATGAAACCAGCCGAAAAGATCGAAAGCATTCGCATCAATCACATGACCGGATTCGATGGCGCCAAGGGCGGCCGCAAGAAGGGCGTAGCGTCCGCGGTCAATCAGGTCGTCGATTCGGTGTTGAGCATGGCGCTGCAGCTGCCTGCGGTTCAGAAACTGGGCGAAGAAGTCGGTATGAACATCGGCGATGGCGTGCGCGGCCTCTCGAAATCGCTCGACAGGAAAACGACCGGTGGCAAGCCGGACAAGGCAACGGACGCAGGCGCGTCCGACAAGAAACGCTGACGCCAGGCGCGTCGTTCATCACCTCAAGGAGATACTCACATGACGCTTTCCCGCAGACAGTTCGTCATCGGCTCTTCCGCTCTTGCCCTTGCGGCCCCTGCGACGATCGCACGCGCACAGTCGGATAACATCAAGTTCGCCGCGATCCTCGATCTCTCTGGCGGTCTCGATATCTACGGCGCGCCGATGGCCGAGACCACCAAGCTTGCGATCGATGACATCAACGCGGCGGGCGGCCTGCTGGGCCGCGAGGTCGAGCTCAAGATGTATGACGCGCAGTCATCCATCCAGTTCTACACCCAGTATGCCACGCAGGCCGCCGCCGGGGACAAGGCGGACGTGGTCCACGCCGGCATCACATCGGCGTCCCGAGAAGCGATCCGCCCCACGCTGGACCGGTTCAAGACGCTGTATTTCTACAATACCCAGTACGAGGGCGGCGTCTGCGATTTCAACACCTTCTGCACAGGATCGACACCCGCCCAGACGGTGGCCAAGGTCGTGCCCTATGCGATCGAAAAGTGGGGCAAGAAGGTCTATATCGTCGCCGCCGACTATAACTACGGCCAGATCACCGCGCAGTGGATGCAGCGTTTCGTCAAGGAAAACGGAGGTGAGACGCTGGACGTCGAATTCTTCCCGCTCGACGTCACCAACTTTGGCCCGACCATCAACAAGATCCAGACCGCAAAGCCCGATTTCGTCATCTCGGCGCTGGTCGGCGGCGCGCATGTATCCTTCTACCGCCAGTATGCGGCGGCTGGCATGATGAAGGAAATTCCGATCGCATCCACGACCTTTGGCGTCGGCAACGAGCAAAAGCTGATCTCGGCCGAGGAGGGCAACGGCATCGTCGCGTCCTACAGCTACTTCGAAGGCATCGACTCTCCGACCAACACGGCGTTTCTGGAACGCATCACCGCCAAACTGGGTGCGGACCGCCCGGACATGAACGAATTGGCGATCCGGACCTACGAGGGTGCGATGCTGTGGGCCGAAGCCGTCAAGGCCGCGGGTACCGCTGACCGTGATCCGGTGATCGAGGCGTTGCGGTCGGGGCTGAGCTACGACGGCCCGTCCGGCATCGTGTCGATCGACCCGCAGACCAACCACTGTTCGATGAACGTCTACATTGCCGAACTTCAGGACCAGACCTGGAACATCGTCGAGTCGTTTGAAAACCAGCCGCCTGCCGATACGCAGATGGTTTGTGACCTTGTGGCCAACCCCGATCAGGCAACCTTCCTGTTCGAAAACGGGCTGGAAGCGGCCGGCATCAAGTAACCCGATTGGCCCGGCGTGTGCCGGGCCACCCTTATCCCCCGCTGGAGAACGCCTTGGACCTGGTCGTCGCCGTCTTGTTTCAACTGATTTACGGTATCGCTAACCTCGCGCTGATCAGCCTCGGGCTTGCGATCATATTCGGCATGATGCGGGTCATCAATCTGGCGCATGGCGAGTTCCTGATGCTGGGCGGCTATACCGTGCTGGTGGCGACGAACGCGGGCGTGAACGTCTGGATCGCGATGCTGATCCTTGCGCCACTGGTCGTGGGCATCATCGGGGTCATCGTGGAACGGCTGTTGATCCGCTGGCTGTACGGCCGGATGGTCGACACGCTGCTGGCGACCTGGGGCCTGTCTTTGCTGCTGATCGGACTGGTCACGTCGATCTTCGGGGCATCGACGGCCACGACCATCTCTGCACCGCTCGGGATCATTCGCATCGGTTCCTATTCCGCATCAGGCTATGAACTGTTCCTGATCGGCGTGACCGCCGCACTCTTCGCTGCGGTCTATGCGACGTTGAAGCTGACGAAACTTGGTCTTGTCGCCCGCGCAACCATGCAAAATCCCGAGATGTCATCGGCTTTGGGCGTATCCACGACACGGATCTACATGATCACCTTCGGGCTGGGGGCTGCGGTGTCGGGCCTTGCGGGGGGACTGCTGGCCCCGGTCACGGGCGTGCTGCCCACCATCGGGTCGATCTACATCGCCAAGGCCTTCATCACGGTGATCTCTGGCGGATCGGCGATCCTCGCGGGAACGGCGGCGGGGTCCATCCTGCTGGGCGGGATCAACGGCATCTTTTCATTCATCACCGGCCCCACCATCGGCGAGGTTGCACTGCTGGTCGCGGCGATCGTCCTGTTGCGCCTGATGCCGCGCGGGATCACGGGCCGCTTCTTCAGGAAATCCTTGTGATGGGGAACGGCACGCTGACCCAGATGCGGCCCGTTCTGATCTTTGCCCTGATCGGCGTCGTGTTCATGGTCGCGGCACCCTATGCGCTACAACTCTTCACGATCATCAACCTGACGACTGCGATCTCATTGGCCGTGCTCGCGCTCAGCCTTGCGCTGGTCTGGGGATACGGTGGCATCCTGTGTTTCGGGCAGGTCGCCTTCTTTGGCCTCGGGGCCTATGCCTATACTATCGCTGCGATCAACTTCGACGGATCGACATGGGCGATTCTGGTGGCTGTCCTGGTCGCGGCGGCCTTTGCGTCGCTCTTGGGGTATTTCATGTTCTTCGGGCGGGTATCTGACGTGTATCTGGGCGTCATCACCCTGACGGTCACATTGATCTTCTTCTCGTTGATCCGGCGCACCTCTGGGCCGGAATACAAGATTGGCAAAGCCCTGATGGGGGGCTTCAACGGTATCACGTCACCACCCCTGAACCTGCCGTGGGACACCTCGGCGTTCCTGTTTCCCGAAGATGTCTTCTATGTCGCGATGGCGGCCCTGATCCTGTGCTACGTCTTCAGCGGCTGGCTGGTCACGACCCATTTCGGCAGGGTCTGCGCTGCGATCCGAGAGAACGAATTGCGCGCCGAGCTTCTGGGCTACGATTCCCGGCTCTACAAGCTGGGCATCTTCACGATTGCGGCGGGCATCGCTGCAATCGGCGGGGTGCTGTTCTGTAACGGGGTCGGGCGGATCACGCCGGATGTTTTCAGTCTGTATAACGCCGCCTTGACGATCATCTGGGTGATTGTTGGCGGTCGCGGAACCCTGATCGGGCCAATCATGGCCACCTTCGGGTTATTCTATCTGACCTCGGCTTTGGGTGGGCAGTCCCTGTTGAACAACAACCTCGTGCTGGGGATCATCCTGATCTTCTTCGTTCTTCTGGTGCCACGCGGGGTCGCACCGACCATCACCGGCTGGTTCAAAACACGCCGCAGACCGGTGTCCGGCACGCGTCGCAGGCGCCGCCGCGCCGGGGCGGGCCACTCATGACATCGAAACGCGACAGACGCGAAGTGATCCTTGAGACGCGCAGCCTGTCGATGCATTTCGGCGGGGTCAAGGCGGTCGATCAGGTCGATTTCACCCTTTACGACAGGGAATTGCGCTGTCTGATCGGGCCCAACGGGGCGGGTAAATCCACGTTCTTCAAATGTCTGACGGGTCAGCTGTCACCCAGCGCGGGCGAAATCATCATCCGCGGCCAGGACACCACCGGGATAGAGCCGCAGCAGGTGGCAAGCCTTGGCGTCGGGATCAAGACGCAGGTGCCCAACGTCTTTGACGGGCTGAGCGTGGACGAGAATATCTGGCTGTCGGCCCGGCGCTGGCACGACGCGCGGCGCGCGCGGACCCTGACGACCGAGACCATCGAACGCCTCAAGCTTGGCGACATCCGCCGCGCACTGGTCGGTCAACTGGCCCATGGCCAGCGGCAGTGGGTGGAACTTGGCATGGTCGTGGTGGCGGAACCCTGGCTGGTGCTGCTGGATGAACCCGCAGCGGGTATGACCCATGAGGAGACGGCCCGGACGGCGGAGTTGATCCACGAGATCAACGAAACTGCAGCCCTGATCGTGGTCGAGCATGACATGCAGTTCATCCGCATGATTTCGAGGCAGGTCACGGTATTTCACGAAGGTCGCATTCTGATGGAAGACACGATGGACGCGATTTCCAAGGATAAACGTGCGCGCGAAGTCTATCTGGGACACCGGGCATGAGCGCGCTGCTGAAGGTTCAGGGCTTGCAGTCCGGGTATGGCCGCGTGCCGGTGCTGCACGGCATCAACCTGAACGTGTTCGAGGGCGAAATTCTGGGCGTGCTGGGGCACAACGGCATGGGCAAGTCGACGCTGCTCAAGACGTTGATGGGCATCGTGCCTGCGACCGCGGGACAAGTCATCTTCGACGGGCAGGATCTGATCCGGACGAAGGCGTCCGGCCGTGCCCGCGAGGGGATCGGTTACGTGCCGCAGGGCAGGGGGATCTTCCCCAACCTCAGCGTCCGGGACAATCTGCGGATGGGTGTCGCCGCCCACGATGTCGACGAGACTGACGCCATCGATCGCGTGCTGGCCAGCTTTCCGCGGCTGGAACGACTGCTGGACCGCGACGGTGGCGCATTGTCCGGCGGCGAACAGCAGTTACTTGCCTTGGCGCGTTGCCTGATTTCGGAACCTGACCTGATCCTGCTGGACGAGCCGACCGAGGGGATTCAGCCGTCGATCATCGACGAGATCATCGCGCTGTTGCAGGACTTGAACAAACAGACGGGCGTGACCATCGTGCTGGTGGAACAAAGCCTTGATTTCATCTCTGCGCTGTCGGACCGCGTGCTGCTGATCCAGAAGGGTGCGATCATCGGCGAAGTCTCGGGGTCCGAGGCGTCCAACCCTGAACTGATCGACGAATTTACCGGTTTCGGGTCGTCCAGTGGCAGCACCGCCAAGCCCGCTCAGCCCAAGCGCCCCGGGGTCTCAACGCCCGCCGCAGCCCCCCTTGCACCTTCGCGCGGCCCCGCGCCGGTGGCCCCTCTCATCGAAAGGATGTCTTACATGACCGTCCAGCGCCCGACCCTGTCCCAGATGAAAGAGGTCGTGTCCGAACTGGGCATGAGCATGTCCGATGCCCGCGTTCAGGAATTTCTGGATGTGATGCAGCCGACGCTCGATGCCTACGATCTTGTGGATTCGCTGCCCGACTACCTGCCGCCGGTGCTGTACCCCCGCACATCGGGCTACCGCCCGACGGCAGAGGAAAACCCGATGAACGCGTGGTATGTCCGCACCGAGATCAAGGGCGCGCCGCGCGGACCGTTGGTCGGGCGCAGCGTCGCGCTGAAGGATAACGTCTGCCTTGCCGGTGTGCCGATGATGAATGGCTCTGCCACGCTCAAGGGCTATACACCTGATCTGGATGCGACCGTCGTGACGCGGCTGCTGGATGCGGGCGCCACGATCATGGGCAAGGCGCATTGCGAGGCATTCTGCCTGTCGGGCGGGTCCCATACCAACGCGACCGGCCCGGTGCACAACCCGCACAAGCATGGCTATTCGGCGGGGGGGTCATCGTCGGGTTCCGGTGCGCTGGTCGGTGCGGGACAGGTCGACATGGCCATCGGCGGCGATCAGGGCGGATCGATCCGGATGCCCGCGTCGTTCTGCGGCTGCTACGGGATGAAACCGACCCACGGTCTGGTGCCCTATTCCGGCATCATGCCGATCGAAACCACCATCGACCATACCGGCCCGCTGACCCAGAACGTCATGGACAACGCGCTGATGCTTGAAGTGATCGCCGGGGCCGATGGTCTTGATCCGCGCCAGTATGACGTGAAGACCGACAAGTATACCGCCGCCGTCGGGCGCGGGGTGTCGGGGCTGCGCATCGGTGTGATCAAGGAAGGCTTTGGTCAGGTCGGCGCGGAACAGGACGTCAACGACAAGGTCCGCGCGGCGGCGGAAACGTTGCGGCGACTTGGGGCTGTGGTGGACGAAATATCGGTGCCGTGGCACCTGCACGGTGTAGCGATCTGGACGCCCATCGCGCTGGAGGGGCTGACCCAGCAGATGATGCTGGGCAACGGCATGGGCACGGGCTGGGAGGGGCTTTATACGACGTCGCTTCTCGAATTCCATTCCAACTGGCGCACGCGGGCGGACGAGCTGAGCGATTCACTGAAGATTTCGATGCTGATCGGGCAGTACCACCTGAAGCATACGCGCGGCCGCTATTACGCCAAGGCGCAGAACCTGTCGCGGCAGTTGCGGGACGAATTCAACAAGGTCTTCGCCTCTTATGACCTGCTGCTGACGCCCACGACTCCGATGAAGGCGCCGCCACTGCCGCCCGCAGATGCCTCGCTCGAGCTTTATATCCAGCGCGCGTTCGAGATGATCACGAACACCGCACCTTTCGACGTGACCGGTCACCCGGCGATGTCCGTGCCCTGCGGCATGTCCGACGGGCTGCCCGTCGGTCTGCAGATCGTCGGGCGGCGCTATGACGAAAGCACCATCTACCGGGCGGCGTCGGCCTTCGAACAGGCGGGCGATTGGCGCGGGATGTAGGCTGGGGGCTGCGATGACAAGACCGATCGACGGGCAATCCCACGTCAGGGGCAGCACAGCGCGCCCGCTGATCGACGCCACGATCCCCGGCTTTCTGGCCGAGGTCCGCAAGCGGCACGGCGACCGGACGGCAGCCGTGTTTTGCCAGACGAAAGAGCGCTGGACCTATGACGATCTGGCGCGGCGGGTGGATCGCCTGGCGGCGGGGTTGCTGGCCATCGGGGCCTACAAGGGCGATCGGATCGGCATCTGGTCCCCCAACCGGCCTGAATGGGTGCTGGCCCAATTCGCCACGGCGCGGATCGGGGCAACCCTTGTCAACATCAACCCGGCCTATCAGACGACCGAGCTTGAATACGCGTTGCGGCATGTCGGTGTCAGCACGCTGATCATGGCCCCTGGATTTCGCGACAACGATTATCTGGCTAAGTTGCGTGATCTTGCGCCGGAACTGGCGCAGGCGCAGCCGGGACAATTGCGCAGTGTCAGGCTGCCCGATCTGCGCCGCGTGGTGCAATTGGGTGCAAATCCGATGCCCGGCGCGCTGTCCTTTGACGCGGTCATGGCGCGCGGCGGGCAGGGCCCAAGTCCCGGCTGGATGCCATCTGCGCGGGGCTGAAGCCGGATGATGCAATCAATATCCAGTTCACCTCCGGCACGACGGGACGTCCCAAGGGCGCGACGCTCAGTCACCGCAGCATCCTCAACAATGCCATTTCGACGGCGCGGGCAATGCGACTATCGCCGCAGGATGCGCTGTGCATTCCTGTGCCGCTCTATCATTGCTTCGGGATGGTTCTGGGTAATCTGGCGGCGGTGGCCTACGGTGCCAAGATGGTGTTCCCGGGCGAGGGGTTCGATCCTCTGGCGACGCTGCAGGCGATCGAGGCCGAAGGCTGCACGGCCGTCCACGGCGTGCCGACGATGTTCGCCGCAATGCTGGATCATCCGCAATTCGACAGCTTTGACCTGCGCAGCCTTCGGACGGGGATCATGGCTGGATCGCTGTGTCCCGCGCCGCTGATGCGTCGCGTGATGCAGGACATGCATTGCCGCGACATCACCATCTGTTACGGTATGACCGAAACCAGCCCGGTGTCGTTCCAGACCGCTCCGGACGATCCCGTGGCCCTGCGGGCCGAAACCGTCGGGCGGGTGCAGCCGCATGTCGAATGCAAGGTGGTGGACGACGCGGGCCAGACGCTGCCGGTGGGACAACCGGGTCAATTGCTGACGCGCGGGTATCTGGTGATGAAGGGCTACTGGAACGACCCGGCCTTCACGGCAGAGGCGATCCGGGACGGCTGGATGCACACCGGCGACATCGCGACCATCGACGCCGACGGTTTCGCCCGCATCACGGGACGCGCGGGCGACATGCTGATCCGGGGCGGCGAGAACATCTATCCGGTCGAGATCGAGGATCTTCTGCTGGGCCATCCCGACATCGCGCAGGCGCAGGTCTTCGGTCTGCCCGATGCCCGGCTGGGCGAGGATGTCGCGGCGTGGATCATCCTGCGCCCCGGCGCGTCCCTGACCGCCGAGGCGCTGCGCGACTGGTGCCGCGACCGGATCGCCCGGTTCAAGATCCCGCGCCACGTCCGTTTTGTGACGGACATGCCGCTGACGGCCACCGGCAAGCCGCAGAAGTTCAAGATGCGCGATGCGATGTGCAAGGACCTTGGCATCGCATCCCCGACCTGACCCGCAAAGGACGCCGCCCATGCACAGCCTGACCGCGATCATCCGTGCCCGCAAAGCCGATGTGGCGACGGTGCGGGCCGCACTGCTGAACGTGGGCGCCTACGCCCGCGATCATGAACAGGGCACCGTCGCGTTTCACGTGGCCCAGGACCCGGAAGACCCCTGCCTGTTCACCACCTACGAGCGGTTCACGGACAAGGCCGCCATGCAGCGGCACAATGACGGTCCCGGATCACAAGGGTTCTTTGCCGCGGCCGGGGCATTGCTGGACGGTCAGGTAACCGTTGTCATGGCCGAGGAAATCTGGCCCGACGCGGGCGCCTAAAGCTGCACGCCCTTCGTCAGCGCACCGTCGATCACGAGGTTCGTCCCGCTGGTGAAACTTGATGCGGGGCTTGCCAGAAAAACGACGCCACGCGCGATCTCCTCCGGTTTGGCCATGCGGCCCATCGGATTCATGCCAAGGGCTTCGGCAAAGAGGTCGGGGTTGTTCTGTTCGATATTCTCCCAGATGCCGCCCTGAAAGTAGGTGTTTCCCGGTGAGACCGTGTTGGCGCGGATGCCTTTCGGCGCCAGTTGCAGCGCAAGGCCCTGCGCATAATGCACCAATGCGGCCTTGAACGCGCCGTAGGCCGGACCGGTGAAATCGATTTCGCGCCCCGACACGGAAGAGATCAGCGTGATCGACGCTGCCTGCGACTTTTCCAGAAACGGCATCGCGGCATTCACCAGCCGGACCGAGTGCATCATGTCCACGCCGAACCCGGCTTGCCATGCCGCTTCGTCGTCGGCCACGGCGAGGGCGGATACGTTCGCAACCACCATGTCAATGCCGCCCAGGCTGGCGGCGCTGTCGGTGACCCAGGATTTCAGGGCGTGCTGGTCTGCCACATCGACGCCGCGTCCGATGGCAGTAATCCCCTTCGCCTTGAGAGCCTCGACCGTTTTGGCCACGCCAGCACTGTCGCGCGCGCAGACGGCGACACTTGCGCCTTCATCGGCAAAGATTTCGGCGCAGTGGCGGCCGATGCCCTTGGTGCCGCCTGTGATCAGTACGCGCAGTCCCTTCAGTCCCAGATCCATGATGGCACCCTTTCTAGCTGATGTATGATTTGAGCATCGACGCGCCCATGGTGTATTTGGGATCGACCATGTTCCCGACCCGCATCTTTCCGGCTTGGGTCGCGAGGAAATAGGCCTCGCTCTCCTCGAAGCCGTAATCTTCGACCAGCCAGCGCACCAAATCGCGGTAGGCCATGCGGGCCGCGTCCTCCATCGGGCGGGCACTGCCGAGCGACATGATGAAATCCTCGGTCTCGATCCGCACGCCGGGGATGGACCAGCTCTTGATCAGGTCGATCTGCACCGTCACCGTTGCTGCGATTTCGACGGCCACGCCGCACAGTTCCCCGTCGCCCTGCCGCCCGTGGCAATCGCCGATGAAGAAATGTGCCTCGTCGCGCTGCACCGGGAAATAGATGATCGCGCCGGGGGCCACGTCAGGGCAATCCATGTTGCCGCCCCAGTAATCGGGTTGCAGTGAACTGACGGCCTCCAGTTGCGGGCTGACGCCCATGGTGCCCACGAATGGTTCGTAAGGCAGAGTGATTCGGTCGGAGAATTTGACGCCCCCTTCGGGCGTCACCTCCATCTTCTTGACGCGTTCGGTGATGTGCGGGTTCAAAAACAGGTTGGGGTCCGCCACCAGCGCGCCAAAGCCGGGGATCAGCGCGGTCGTACCCGCCGGTTGTGGCCCGCGTGGCAATACGGCGTGGATATGCACGGCCAGCACATCGCCCTTCTGCGCCCCCGTGACCGCAATGGGTCCGTTCTGCGGATTCACATAGGGAAATTTCAGCACCTTGCTGGGCAGGTCGTCTTCGGTCTTGATGGCACCACCGAAGGCATCCAGCGTTTCGACCGCGACCACGTCACCGGGCGCGATGGTCAGAACCGGTGTGGCGTAGGGGCCGTAGACGTAGTGGTATTCGCCCTGCTCTTCTTCTGTCAGCGTGTGATGCTGACCCGCCTTGCCCTTTGCTACCGCATTGCGGGCCATGAAAGAGTGATCCGTCCAAGCCATTTGTCGTCGTCCCGTCACTGAATAGGTTGCGTTGCGTCAGGTCATCGGTGGTTCGAGCGTGTGCCACGCCGTCGCGTTCTGATAGGCGTCTGCCGCGCGGATGATCACGGCCTCTCCAAGATGGGGTCCGACGATTTGCATGCTAAGCGGCAGACCCGCGCTGTCGATCCCGTTGGGCAGCGTGATCGTCGGAGAGCCGGAAAAATCGAACGGCGCGGTAAAGCGCATGATCTCACTCAGGACGCTGGGATCTTCACCGTATGTCGCCATGGCGGACAGGCTGGGTGTCGGTGTCGGCATTGTGGGGCACAGCATGCAGTCGACGGTGCCGAACATCGTCGCCAGCGCCTGCGTGAATGCGATGCGCAGGTGGTGACCGTGTGCTGCATCCATCCCGGTGGCGCTGCGGCCCTCCTCGATCAGCTGGATCAGGTCGGGGCCGTAGGCATCGGCCTGCGCCGGATAGGTGTCGGCGTGGGCCACGGCGGTTTCGATGGCGCACATGCGGATCCACGCGTCCGCAAGGGCCGTGTACGGTGGCATGGTTACGTCGATGATGCGCGCGCCGAGCGTTTCGAAGACCGCGATGGCGTTTTCCAGCGCATCCGAGACCTGCGGGTCGATCCCGTCCATGGCATAGGCCCGGTCGACCCCGATACGCATGTCACGTGCGCCTTTGCCCAGTTCGGCAAGGTAGTCCGGCACGGCAGCGTCGATGGACGTCGGATCGCTGTGGTCCCAGCCCGCAATGACCTGCAGAACGGCAGCACAGTCGCCCGCTGACCGTGCCATCGGGCCGATATGATCCAGCGAATCCGCCAGCGCAAAGACGCCGTGCCGACTGACCCGACCCCAGGTTGGCTTGATACCGGTCAGGCCACAGGTGGCACTGGGATAGCGGATTGATCCCCCCGTATCGCTGCCCAGTGAGGCGAAGCATAATCCCGCAGAGGTTGCAACGCCCGATCCGGTCGATGACGAGCCGACCCAGTGATCCGCGCTCCACGGGTTCGGTGGCAGGGGGATGTCGGGGTGATGGCTGGTATAGGCGCCTTCGGTCATCGTCAGCTTGCCAAGGATCACCGCGCCCGCCGTTTCCAGCCTGTCAACGACCGTCGCGTTGTAGGGTGCGGCGAAATTCTTGTGGATCATCGTGCCTGCCCGGGTGGGCGCATAGGTGGTGTAGCAAAGATCCTTGACCGCGATCGGGACGCCATGCAGCGGCCCCTTGTGCAATCCCTTGGCTATCTCGTCGTCAGCGGCCTGCGCCTGTTGCAAGGCGCGATCCTTGCACACATGGATGTAGCTTTCGAAGTTTCGATCGACCTTTTCGATCCGGTCCAACATCGCGCGGGTGACCTTCAGCGACGTCGTTTCGCCCGACGTGATCTGGCGGGCAATATCCAGCAATCCCATGAAATGCAGATCCCGTGACGTCATCGACCGCTCCGATCGTGGATATCGTTCCTGCGATGGTAAGTCTTTATGATCCAGAGACAACAACTATGCGGGCCATGCGCAACGAAACCTGCCTGTCGTTTTGTTGGCGAGATAAATATCGAGGCGGGCAGGGCGGACCCGTCGCGTTGCGGAATGGAACTTACAGTCCCTTTCGCTTCTTCACCACATTCTCGAAGATTATGTGCCCGGCCGTGATGCTGGGCATCCGGTTCCAGCTTTCGCTCCGCATTTCGGAGGGTCTGTTGCAAGGACGCAGCATCGAAATCAGCTGCGAAACTGTTCGGTTCTGGTGGAAGAGGTTCAAGTACCAAAGGCGTGTCCTCTGCACTGAATTGTAAGCAAGCGAAGACGGTTGCAAGCTCCCGCCAGCAAATATCGAGACTGAAGTTTTGCTCCACATCGTGTTACCCAAGGTGTGAGGGGTTATCACGTATCTAATTGAATTTGCTGTGAGAAGATGTGTCGATTTAGATCCATGGCTGACGATGCCTCCGCCAGATCAAATCGACTATATTTCCAACTCATATATGAAGATCAGTGGCTTAGGGTCTGTCTTGTTATTGGCGTTGATGCTTCTGTCATGATCTGCCACCATTTCTGTCCCCACATTTTTGCGATCCGACGCATTAGCGTAGTCGAGGTCATCTGGGACAGCGTGAAGACCAATTCCCATGACGAGGCGTGCCGTCCCCGTTGTCGATCGGCCACGACGACTGCGCTGCCGGTTTCCTGGATGGACAGCGTCAAGGCTCGTGTGAGGTCGGTCGAAGGGTGTTGGCCTGCCGCTATGTCGCGAAGACGGTCTGCGGTGTCTCGATAGGCCTCCGAGGTTCTGTCGCTGCCGGGGCAGTTGCCT
Organism: Loktanella sp. M215; assembly: GCF_021735925.1. Lineage (NCBI taxonomy): Bacteria > Pseudomonadati > Pseudomonadota > Alphaproteobacteria > Rhodobacterales > Roseobacteraceae > Loktanella > Loktanella sp. M215. The sequence goes on along the minus strand of NZ_WMEA01000001.1, from coordinate 3,387,834 downwards.
GATGCTGTGGGGCCCGCGCACGCGATCGCATGCGCGGCCAGTCAAAGGTTGGCATATCGGGATCGTCCGCCCGGCGCGCGGGCGCAGGTCAACAGGTCGCGGTGGCCGCCCGAACGGGATCAGGCCAGACTTCGAAGGATCTCGTTTTCGGCATCCCGGATCGCCTGTTTCGGCGATTTCCCATGGAAGACAGCATCGTGGATTTCGCGTCCCAGTGTCCGTTCGATGAGGTTGAATTGTGGGACGGGCGGCCGGGACCACGTGACCAGTTCATTTCGGCGTGCCATCTGGTCGACCATGCGCACGATGGGGGACGACGCCAGCGCCTCTGGATCGGCGCAGACGGAAAAGCGGGGGGCGACGGGAAAGCCGTTCTTGACGTGGGCCTTCATCGCCTCTGGCGACACCATCCAGGCGATCGCGTTGATGATCTGCTTTTGCCGCGCGGGGTTCACATGCGCCGGAATTGTCATCAGGAACCCGCCGATGGGGGCCGCGATCTTGCCCAGTCTGCGGGCGGGGGGCGACAGGTAGGCCACGCGCCGCGCCACGCGGGAACTGAGTTCGTGTTCGAACCGGGCCGCGCGCATCGTCCAGCAATAGGCCATGCCCGCCTGACCGGACATGAAGCAGGCGATCCGTTTTTCCCAATCCATGTTGGCGATGTCGGGCGGCGACACCTCGGCCAACTGCTTCATGTAGTCGATGACTTCGAGAGAGGCATCGCTATCGATCTGCAGCTTCAGCCGTTCGAACCGGTCAAAGCGCCAGCTGTCCTGATTGTGCAGCGGCATGTCGATGATGGTTTTCTGACAGGCCGCCAGAAAGAACATGAAGGAATTGGCGATCGGCATGCCGCGCTGGCCGTTCCAGGCGATGCCGTAGAATTCCGACGCCGGACGGTGCAGCTCGCGCGCGGCGCGGATCGTGTCGTCAAAGGTCTTGGGGTAGGTCAGCCCCTTTTCCTCGAACAGGTCCCGGCGGGCGGCCAGGATCTCGATCGTGCAATAGAGCGGGATGCCGTATTGTGTGCCGTTCCAGTTGCCGGTGCCCCAGACCGACGGGTGAAAGTCCAGCGCGTTGATCGCCGCATCGGTCAGCAGGTCGTCCAGCGGCGCAAGCAGTCCCTTTTCGGCGAATTCGCCCAGCCAGGGCATGTTGACCGATACGACGTCATAGGCGGGCGCCCGGCTTTGCCCGACGGCCAGCGCGTTGGTGTAAAGCTCGGGCAGGCGTTGCAGGTCGAAACTGCTTTTGCGGCCAAGGTCGTTGCGGAAATCCGACCACATGTTCCGCATCGAGGCGAAGTAGTTGTCGTCATTGAGCAGAAAGCGGATGTCGCTGGGTACGCTGCCGCCGATGTCGTGGGTCTGCACCGGAGAGATGATCTGAGAGGCAAAGTAGCTGCCGCCGAAGTAATATTCGTTCGCCTCCGACCCCTTGCGCAGGCCAAAGGTCTTGGCCAGATGCGCCTTGACGTGATTTGCGTAGTCCATGAAGGCGGTCAGCAAGCGTTCAGACGGTCGCAGGAAATGCGTCTTGAGCCCTTGGCCGCGCGGCACGGTCTGGATCAGGTTGTCCGCGATCATCTTGGTGACCATGCGGTTGCCAGTGCTGTAGGGCACACGGGCCAGCGTGATCAGCCCGGATTTGTCGATGGGGCGGTCGCGCAGGTGGGCATCGACCAGTTCCAGCACGACGTTCCAGAAGACGTCCGGTTTGGCGTCAGGCAGCCCGTCGTCGAACGGGGCACGCAGCTTGCGCAGGAAATCGACGATCCGCGACAGCTCGTGGCTGGTCAATTCGGCCTTGGGCGCGGCTAGGATAGTTTGCTGATCCATGTTCACCCCTTACGATTGCGCCGCGCCTCCGCGCCATTTCACCAAAGCGAAGAAATCAGCGTCATTCAACCCGGCAGCCGCCGCATCACGGTATTGTTGCAGGATCAGCCCGATGATGTGCTGCGGCGCGTCGCCGGCGCGGGCAGCGTCGGCAATCAGAGTGAAATCTTTGATCATCTGATCGACGGAAAACGCAGGGGTGAAATCGTCGGCCACGATGGTGGCGGTCTTGTAGGCCAACAGCGGCGAGGCGACGGCGCTTTCACCGATGACCTGCATCATGTCGGCGCGGGTCAGGCCGCCGCTTTCGCCAAGGGCCAGCGCCTCGGCAATGATGGCCGCTGTGGCACCGACCAGCGTGTTGATCACCAGTTTCATGAACCGCGCTTCCTCGCCCGCGCCCAGATAGAAGCGGCGGGCTGACAGATGTGCAAGATAGGGCTGAACGGTGTCCCACGCAGCCTTGTCACCTGAGGCGAGGATCGTCAGCGCCGCCGTTTCGGCCAGCGCGGTGCTGCCCGACAGCGGTGCGCGCAGATAGCTTATCCCTTTGTTTTCCAGGGCTACCGCGACCTCGGCCGAACACTCCGGAGAGACCGTGCTCATTTCGACAAGGATGGCGCCGGGGCGCAGGCTGGCGGCAAGACCCGGTTCCGCCGCGGTGCCCATGACGACGGCACGCAGGACCGCGTCGTTGGGCAGGGTCGCAAAGACAATGTCACTGCCGGCCTGTGCGGCCATGTCCGCCGCGGGGGTCGCCCCTGCGCTGGCAAGGTCCGCGACCACAGCGGTGACAGGATCGGTCACGGTGACCGGAATGCCCTGCGCCAGCAAATTGCGGATCATCGGCGCCCCCATCTTGCCCGCGCCGATCCATCCCACCGACAGTTTGTCCTGCGCCACCTTTGCGGCGTCCGTTTTGATCCCCACGATATGCTCCTTCGGGCCTGCGTCCGTGACACGTTATGCCGGGGCAGGTGCGCGCGTGCGCCGCAATTTATCCGCTTCGGACAAATCAGTCGGATAATCTCCGAAGCGGACAGATAGGGTCTTGGTGCAGGGCGATGACGGGAGCAACGTCGCTGGCAGATCGAACCGGACGATCACGGGCTGCAAGCCCAGTGTCGTCATGCAGGAGGAGAGACCCGATGAAGGCAGTGCGATTCCATGGCGCGAAGGATATCCGCGTCGAAGACGTGGCGGAACCTTCGGGCAATCTTGCCGCCGACGACGTGCTGATCGCACCCTTTGTGACCGGCATCTGCGGCACCGATCTGCATGAATATATCGCCGGCCCTATCGTGACACCGCAGGAGCCCCATATTTACACGGGCGCCACCAACCCCCAGATCCTCGGGCATGAGTTTTCGGCACGGGTGCTGGCGGTTGGCTCTGGCGTCACCCACGTCACCGCAGGCGACCGCATCTCGGTCCAGCCGCTGCTGTCGCCGCGCAATGACTATTACGGCAAGCGGGGGCTTTATCATCTGTCGCCGTCCATGGGTTGCGTCGGTCTGTCGTGGGCCTGGGGCGGCATGGGCGAAAAGGCCGTCGTCAAGGATTACAACGCGCAGCCGGTCCCCGATAACATCACCGACGAACAGGCGGCGATGATCGAACCGGCCGCCGTGGCGCTGTATGGTGTGGACCGGGGTGGCGTGACCGCAGGGAGCACGGTGCTGGTATCTGGGGCCGGTCCCATCGGTGCGCTGACGGTGCTGGCGGCCCACGCCGCAGGTGCGGCCACGATCATCGTATCCGAACCCAACCCGAACCGCCGCCGCATCATCAAGGACATCGCGCCCTACGCCCATGTCGTCGATCCCCGCAGCAGCGACCTCGTCGCTATCGTCGGCGATCTGACCGAGGAAGGTGTCGGCGTTGACGTAGCGCTCGAATGTGTGGGGCAGGAGGCATCCTTGAACGCCTGTGTCCACGCCGTGCGCCGTCAGGGCAAGGTGGTGCAGGTAGGTCTGCACATGAAGCCTGCCAGCATCGACGCGATGCTCTGGGCGCTCAAGGACATCACGGTCGAGGCGACCTGGTGCTACCCCACCCAGATCTGGCCGCGCATCGCCCGGATGATCGCCGCGGGGACCTTCCCGGTGGAACGCGTCATCACCGCCCGCATCCAAGCCGAGGATGTCGTCGCCAAGGGGTTCGAGGCGCTTCTCGATCCCGCAGGCGAACACCTGAAGATCCTCGTCACCACCTGAATTGACTGAACCCACGAAAGACCTGACCACATGACCAAGAACATCGCACTGATCGTCGGCGCGACCGGCCTGTCCGGCAGCTACACCGGGCGTTTCCTGAAGGATAACGGCTGGACGGTCGTGACCCTGTCGCGCAGCGCCGTGGACCTCGACTTTTCCGACCGCCATATTGCGGCCGATCTGGAAGATGCCGCAGGCAGCAAGACCGCGCTGGCCGCAGCACAGGACGTGACGCATGTGTTCTATTGCACGTGGTCCCGGCAGGCGTCAGAGGATGAAAACGTCCGCGTCAACGCGGCGATGATCCGCAACCTCTTTGACGGGATCGCCGGTGCGCCGGTGCAGCACGCGGCCCTCGTGACGGGGTTGAAGCATTACCTTGGGTCCTTCGACGACTACGCCAAGGTCACGCCCTACACCCCGTTTCTGGAAAGCAGCCCGCGCCTGCCGGGGCCGAATTTCTATTACGCGCAAGAGGATGTCCTGTTCGAGAAGGCCAAAGAACAGGGGTTCACCTGGTCCGTCCACCGCCCGCACACGATGATCGGCTTCGTCGTCGGCAACGCGATGAACATGGCCGTGACGCTGGCGGTCTATGCCGCGATCTGCAAGCACACCGGACGGCCCTTCGTCTATCCCGGCTCGCCCGAGCAGTATAACGCCGTCACCGACGTGACCGACGCGCGCATCCTTGCCAAACAGCTGCACTGGGCCGCGACCACGCCAGAGGCCGCCGATACGCCGTTCAACATCGTCAACGGCGACGTCTTCCGCTGGACATGGCTCTGGGCGCAGATTGCCGACTACTTCGGCCTGCCTGTCGCCGACTACCCGGGACACACCACCCCGTTGGAGGACACGATGGCCGACGCCCCCGCCGTCTGGGCCGAGATTGTCGCCAAGCACGATCTGCAGGACATCCCCGTGGGCAAGCTGGCGTCGTGGTGGCACTCGGACGCGGACCTGAGCCGGACGCTGGAATGCTTTACCGACATGACCAACAGCCGCGTGCTGGGCTTCGACGCCTATCAGCCGACGCCCGCCAGCTTCTTTGACGTGTTCGTCGCGCTGCGCGCCCAGCGCATCATCCCCGCCTGAAGGACCAGACAGATGCATTACGTGATCCATTGCCTTGACCATGAAGGCGCCGTCGAAAAACGGCTGGCCAACTACGACGCGCACAAGGCCTATCTCGCCGCCGCGACCGTGAAAACGTTAGTCTCCGGTCCGCTGCTGGCCGATGACGAGGAAACGATGATCGGCAGCTGCTTCCTGCTGGAAGCGGACTCTCTGGCCGAGGTGGAGGCGTTCAACCACAACGACCCGTTCCATCATGCGGGCCTGTGGAAGACCGTGTCGATCCGGCCCTTCGCCAAGCGCGTGGACAATCGCTGATGTCCGACATGCAGAAAACCGGGCCAGTTGGTATTGCACTGGTCGGCATGGGCTGGTGGGGGCAGAAGATGCTCAACGTCCTGCAGGCCGCCCCCGACGACATCCGCGTGGTCCGCGCGGTGGAACCCAACGTGGCGTCGGTGCAGGAGGTCTGCGACGGCAAGGGCATCCCGCTGTCCGCCGATTACGCCGACGCGCTGAATGACCCAGCCGTCGAGGCCGTCGTGCTGGCGACACCGCACAGCCTGCACACCGACCAGATCGCGCGGGCCGTGGCGGCGGGCAAGCATGTGTTCTGCGAAAAGCCCCTTGCGCTGACCAAGGCCGAGGCGGAGGCATCAGTGAAACTCTGCGCCGACGCTGGCCTTGTGCTGGGCATGGGGCATGAGCGCCGCTGGGAACCCCCCGTCGCCGCAATGCTGGCCCGCGCGGACGCGGGTGAGTTGGGCCGCATCCACCAGATCGAATCCAACTTCAGCCACGACAAGTTCCTGTTGCTGGATCGCGACAACTGGCGGCTGAAGGCCGATCAGGCCCCCGCTGGCGGCATGACGGCGACGGGCATCCACCTGCTGGACCTGTCCGTGCGCCTGCTGGGCCGGGCCTCCTCCGTGTTGTGCATCTGCGAGCAGCTGTCCAGTGATCTGCCGCAGGGCGACACCGTCGCGGCCTACGTCAAATTCGCGGGCGGTGGCACGTCCTATGTTTCCGCCTCGCTGGCGAACCCGTTCATGTCGCGGTTCACGGTTTACGGGTCCAAGGGCTGGATCGACATCCGCGACAAGGCGCATGTCGAAAGCCCGGACGGCTGGATCGTGACATCCGCCATGGCGGGCGGCCCGATCGAGACGGTGGAGATCGGCAAGGCCGAACCGGTGAAGGACAACCTCGTGGCCTTCGCCCGCGCCGTGCGCGGCACCGAGACCTATCCGATCACCGGCGACCATCTGGTGAACAACATAGCCTTGCTGGAGGCGGTCTTTGCATCGGCCATCAGCGGCAAGATCGAACAGGTGGCCTGAGGGCCAGCGGGAGGAGACGACATGAAAGCCCTGATCTTCGACAAGCCCAACGCCCCCGTCGTGACCGACGTGCAGTCGCCGTCCATCACGGACAACGAGGTGATGATCCGCACGTCCCGCGTCGGGATCTGCCATTCGGATTACGAACTGCTGTCGGGCAATTACATTATCCCGATCAGCTATCCCGTCACCCCCGGCCACGAATGGGTGGGCGAGGTGGTCGAGGTGGGCCGCAACGTCAAGGGCCTGGCCCCCGGTGACCGCGTGGTGGGCGAATGTGTGATCAACACGCCGGAACGCATCCACCACTTCGGCTTTTCCATGGACGGCGCGGACCGCGAATATTTCGCTGCCCGCCCGGAATGGCTGCACAAGCTGCCCGACGGCGTGGATGACGCCAAGGGCGCGTTGATCGAACCTTTTACCTGCGGCTATTACGCCGTGCTGCGACACGGCGGCGTCGATGCGTCCCAGACCGTCGTGATCTCGGGCGGCGGCACCATCGGTCTGGTGTCGGCGGCGGCGGCCATCGGGATGGGTGCGCGAGTCATCGTCGTCGATCCGGTCCCCTTGCGGCGCGAGATTGCGATGAAGCTGGGCGCGGATGCAGTCGTCGATCCCACCGCCGGCGACCCCATCGAGGCCATTGCCGAGATGACCAAGGGCGGTGCCGATCTGGTCGTGGAATGTGCGGGGCATCCGGCGTCGCTGGCCAATGTCTTCGATTACGCGCGGCCCGAAGGGTTCGTGTCGATGGTCGGCATCAACATCGGCCAGAAATTCCCGGTGGAGCTGGGCAAGATCCAGATCAAGGACCTGACCGTGCGTGGCTGCATCGGCTCGCCCGGTGTCTGGCCCGGCGCGATCCGGTTTCTGGAACGTACCGGCCTCGATCTATCACCGATCCAGACGCACAGCTTCGGCCTCGACGATGCACTGGCGGCCTTCGATCTGGGTAAGGACCCGCAAAAGGCCGTCAAGGTCACGCTGAACATCGGCTGACGTCGGAAAGAGGGGGGATTCAAGATGACACAGACCGCAAACATCACGGCCCCCCGGACGGGGCTGACAGCAATCCCGCTGGCGCGGGGCTTCGTTACCGTGGCTGCATCGACCGTCGTGCTGGTGATCCTGTGCCTGATTTTTGCCCCCTCGGCCGTGTCATACGGCGGGCTAGCGGGTAGTCTGCCCTTTGCCGCCGTGATCGCGATCGTGGGTCTTGGGCAGATGCTGGTCGTCCAGCAGGGCGGGTTCGACCTGTCGCTGGCGGGCGGCGTGTCGCTGGCGGTCGTGCTGGTCACGCATATGCCGTCAGGCGATAACGCGCAGCTTTTGCCTGCGGTGCTGGCAGCCCTCGCCCTGGCGATTGTGGCGGGGTTGCTGAACGGTTTTCTGGTGGGCGTCATGCGGCTGAACGCCATCATCGCGACGATCGGGATGAATGCGCTGCTTTATGGTGTCGTCTTTGCCGTGTCCGGCGGGGTGCCGCGCACCACCACGCCGCTGCTGGCACAGATTGCGGGCGGCAAGACGTTTGGCATCCCCCATGCGGTGTTCTTTGCACTGGCGATCCTGACCATCGTGACCTTCGTCATGAAGAAGACCGCGCAGGGCCGCCGGTTCGAGGTGATCGGTGCCAACCCGGCCGCCGCCCATGCAGCCGGCCTGCCGGTGCGCCGATATCAGGCGATGGCCTATGTGCTGGCGCAGCTGCACTATTGCGTGGCGGGCATCATGATCGCGGGCATCACCCGCGAGCCGACCGCCTTTCAGGGCGACGCGCTGCTGCTGCCGTCCGTCGCCGTCGTCGTGCTGGCGGGCACATCGCTGCTGGGCGGACGGGGCTTTCCGATCACCACGGTGATTGCGGCGTTCTTTCTCAACCTTCTCAGCCAGTTCGCACTGTCGGTCGGTGTGCCGTTTTCGGCGCAGACCATCATTCAGGCCTTGGCGCTTGTCTTTGGCATCGGAGTCTATTCGATCCAGTGGCGCCGGCCGACACCCATCAAAGAAACGTCCAAAATGGAGGATACGGACAATGCTTGATAACACATTCAAAATCGCGGTGTCGGCGCTGGCGCTGACACTCGGGGCCACCGGCGCCATGGCACAGGACGTGCCAAGCTGGTGCGGACCCAACGAATCCTCGCTGGCGCTGCTGGACGGCTTTGGCGGCAACAGCTGGCGTCTGGTCACCACCGCATCGGGCAAGGAAGAGGTTGCCAAATGCCCCAGCATCACGCAGTTCGAATATGCGGACGGGCAGGGTGACACGCAAAAGGCGATCTCGGACATCAATTCGATGGTCGCGCGCGGCATCAAGGCGCTGGTCGTCTTCGGTGACGCTGGTCCCGCCGTGCTGCCCGCGCTGACGAACGCCTACCGCGCCGGTGCCATCGTGGTGCCCTACCGCGTGAACGTCGGCGGTGAGGCCGGCAAGAACTACACCAAGTTCATCGGCTCTTCGTTCAAGGAAGACGGCGTCAACTGGGGCAACTGGATCAAGGCGCAACTGCCGGAAGGTGGGAACCTGCTGTTCATCTCTGGTCCCGCGGGCAACAGCCAGGGCGTGGACGAGCTGGCGGGCATGAAGGAAGTGCTGGACGACAGCTATGTCTTCATCAACCCCGACCCCTTTGCCGTCACCAACTGGGACCCGTCGCTGACGCAGCAGGTCCTGTCGGCCGAAATCGCCAAGAACGACAAGATCGACATGATAGTATCCGACTTCGGCCCGTCCCTCGTCGGCGCGCTGCCGGTGTTCAAGGAATTCAATCGCTCGATCCCGGCGATCGCCACGTCTGACGGCAATTCGCTGTCCTGCTTCTGGGCCGACAACAACGCCGACAACCCCGACTTCAAGCTGTTCACCGTCGCGACCGGCAACGACAACGTGCGCCTGGCCGTCCAGTGGGCCGTGGCCGAGGCGACGGGCGGCACGCCACCGACCGACGAAATCTTCAAGGCCCCGGTCTTTGAAGACTCCGTCAGCGGCACGCCGAGCGCCGTGGATTGCCGTCCGGAGCTGCCGGGGTCGATCTACCTCTCTGCCGAGATGGCGGGCGAGGATCAGGCCAAGGCCGTCGGGCAGTAGACCGAACATAGCGTCCGGGCGCGGTGTGCGCCCGGACCACCCCCAATGCCCGGCCAATGCAGGACAGGATATGACCGTCGTCGAAACAATCCCCAGAACCGACACGCGCCACAGCCCGGTCGCAGCCCCGGCCTTGCAGCTGACGGCCGTGTCCAAGTATTTCGCCAGCGTCGCGGCCCTTGTCGAGGTGTCCGTCGATATCTTTCCGGGCGAGGTGCACGCCATTCTGGGCGAGAACGGCGCGGGCAAATCGACGTTGATGAACATCATCTCTGGCGTGCTGCAACCGACCGCTGGCACGATCCATGTCGCGGGTGACGCGGTGTCGCCGATGACGCCCGCGCGATCCACCGCCCTTGGTGTATCCATCGCCTATCAGCACCCCGCCGTGCTGAACGATCTGACCGTGCTGGAAAACCTGACGCTGGCGCTGCCGGGTCACGTCTTTGCGGACGGCGACACGGCTGATATCGCGCGGCGGATGCTGGACGCCGTCGGCCTGCACGTGCCGCTGAAGGCGCGCGCCGCCGATCTGACCGTGCCGCAGCGCCACCTGCTGGAAATCGCCAAGGCGCTGGCGGTGCAGCCGCGCATCCTCATCATGGATGAACCGACCGCGGCCCTCGATCAGGACGCGACGGACATGCTGTTCGCCCGCATCCGCGCCCTGGCCGCACAGGGCACGGCCGTCATCTACATCACCCACCGCATGGCCGAGTTGCGCCAGATCGCCGACCGCGTGACGGTGCTGCGCGACGGGCGCATGCGCGGGACGGCATTGGTGCGCGACGTCAGCGATCAGGACCTGCTCGACATGATCGTCGGGCGGTCGCTGGTGTCCGCCTTTCCGCCGAAGGCGAGCGGCGATGCATCGGATGTGAATTTCGCCATCAACGGGCTGACGGGCCATAACTTTACCGACGTCAGTTTCGAGGTCGCCCGCGGCCGGATCATCGGCATCGCCGGGGTCGATGGCAATGGGCAGGCAGAGCTGATGCGCGCCCTTGCGGGTTTGTTGCCATTCTCGGGTCAGGTGCTGCTGGACGGTGCACCGCTGAAGGCCGACCGACTTGCCCGCACCGCCGCCTACATGCCCGCCGACCGGCACGAGGAAGGCCTTGCCACCGACCTGACCGTGCGCGAAAACGCGACCTTTACGGCGCTGGGCTGCTTTGCCACCGGCGGCGTCATGAGCCGGGGCCGCGAACTGGCCGCCGTGCAGGACATCTTTGGCCAGCTGGCGGTCAAGACGCCGGGTCTCGACGCCAAGGTGCTGTCGCTGTCGGGCGGCAACCAGCAAAAGATCGTCATGTCCCGCGCGCTGCTGTCGCAGCCCGGCTACATCATCGCGGACCAGCCCACCCAAGGCGTCGACGTGGGCGCGCGGTTCGAAATTTACCGCATCCTGCGCGAAGTCTCTGCCGCCGGCACGCCGGTCATCGTCAACTCGTCGGACGCGGCAGAGCTGGAAGGGCTTTGCGACACCGTCGTCGTCATGTCGCGGGGCCGGGTGACGCAGGTGCTGGAAGGCGACGCGATCACCGAGGAGCGCATCGTCGGCGCCGCCGTTCAGGCAGAGACCCATGCCCCTAGCGTTGGCGAGCCGACGCCGCAGGTGCAAAAGGCCCGTGGTGGCTGGCGGCATCTGGTCCAAAGCGACAATGCGACCGCGATCCCGCTGGCGGCGGTGATCGTGGTGCTGGGGCTGTATGTCTACGGGCAGAACGCGAACTACCTGTCGGCCTTCAACATTTCCAACATCCTGCTGCTGGCGACGGCCTTGGGCTTCATCGCGATGGGGCAGACTGTGGCACTTCTGATGGGCGGCATCGATCTGTCGGTCGGGCCGCTGGCGGGGTTTCTTGTCGTCGTCGGGTCGTTCTTCATCAATGACGGGCAGGCGGTGCCGACCATGGCGCTGGGCTTTGCGATGATGTTCGCCTGTGCCGCCGTGGTCGGTGCCGTGAACGGCAGCCTGATGCGTTACGCCAACTTCACCCCCATCGCGGCGACGCTGGCGATGTATATCGGCCTGCAAGGCCTCAGCTTCGTGCTGCGGGACGGGCCGGGCGGCTATATCAACTTCACCGTCATGGATTGGCTGACATGGAAGCTGGGGCCGATCCCCGTTGCCTTCATCGTGCTGGTCGCTTTTGCGCTCGTGGGCGAGGTGCTGCTGCGCCGGTCCCGTAGTGGATGGCAGCTGCGCGCCGTGGGGTCAGAGGAAGGCGCCGCCCGCCGCCTTGGCGTCCGCGTCGACCGCGTGTTCATCCTGGGCTATGTCGCCGTGTCGCTGCTGACCGCCTGCGGAGCCGTCATGTTGATGGCGCAAATTGGCGTGGGCGATCCCGCACAGGGCATCACCTACACCCTGTCCAGCATCACGGCGGTCGTTCTTGGCGGCACCAGCCTGCGCGGCGGGCGTGGCACGTTCATCGGCACGATCCTTGGCGCGGTGCTGCTGACCGAGGTGCTCAATGCGGTGTCCTTTCTGGGGTTGTCGCAGGCCTATCAATACTTCTTTCAAGGCGCGCTGATCGTCGTGGCGGCCTTAATCTACGCAACAGCCCGCAGCCGCGCAGAGGTGCCCGCATGATGCGTGATTTCGTTTATCAGGTCGCCCCGAGCCGCGTGATCTTCGGCCCCGGCACGTTGGCGCAGGTGGACGCGGAGATCGAACGGCTGGGCTGCAAACGGGCGTTCCTGCTGTCCACGTCGTTTCAGGCGGCGGACCTTGCGGCCTTGGCCAATCAGTTGGGACCACTGGCCGCAGGGCAGTTCACCGATGCGACCATGCACACGCCCCTCGCCGTCACCGCCCGCGCCTTGGCGGCCTATGACGCCTGCGGGGCCGATTGCATCGTGGCGCTGGGCGGCGGATCCACGATCGGGCTGGGCAAGGCCATCGCATACCGCAACGATGCCCCCCAGATCGTCGTCGCCACGACCTACGCCGGGTCAGAGGTGACGGACATCCTGGGCCAGACCGAGGATGGCGTGAAATCCACCGTACGCGGACCCAAGATCAGGCCAGAGGTGGTGATCTACGACCCCACCCTGACCACCGGCCTGCCCATCGCGATGAGCGTCGCCAGCGGCCTGAACGCCATGGCCCACGCGGTCGAGGGGCTTTATGCCCCCGACGCCAACCCGGTCACCTCGCTGCTGGCGGTCGAAGGCATCCGCGCCCTGCGGGATGCGCTGCCCGCGATAACCCGCGACCCCGCCGATATCGATGCGCGGGGCGAGGCGCTTTACGGGTCGTGGTTGTGTGGCGTGGTGCTGGGGTCCGTCGCCATGTCGCTGCACCACAAGCTCTGTCACACGCTTGGCGGCAGTTGTGACCTACCGCACGCGGAAACCCACGCGATCCTGCTGCCGCACAGTGCCGCCTACAACGCCGCTGCCGCGCACGATGCGCTGGCCCCCGCGGCTGCCCTGTTCGGTGGCGACCTCGCCGGCGGGCTGCATGATCTGGCCCGCAGCCTTGGCGCGCCATTGGCGCTGAAGGACCTTGGGCTTGCGCGCGACGACCTTGACCGTGTGGCCGACATGGCCGTGAAAAATCCCTATGCCAACCCGCGCCCCGTGACGCGCGACGGCATCCTTGCGCTACTGACGCGGGCCTACGACGGCACCCGCCCCGCGACCTGACCCATTGAGAGGCCCTGCCATGACCGACCCCGCCATCGCCTATTTCACCGAAGACGCCTCTGTCGCCGCCGTCACCGCGCGGGTGGGCGAGAGGGCCGATCCGCGCCTGACGCGCGTGATGGGCGCGTTGGTCACGCATCTGCACGCCTTCATCAAGGACGTGGAGCTGACGCAGGCGGAATGGGCGCTGGCGGTGGAATTCCTGACCCGGACCGGCCAGATGTGCGACGGCAACCGGCAGGAGTTCATTCTGCTGTCCGACGTGCTGGGCGTGTCGATGCTGGTCGATGCGATCAACAACCGCCGGCCGGACGGTGCGACCGAGAACACCGTCCTTGGCCCGTTTCATGTCGACGGCGTGCCGGATCTGCCGATGGGCACCAACATCAGCCGCGACGGCGTCGGCGAAAGCTGCCTCTTTCAGGGGCGCGTGACCGATCTTGACGGCGCGCCGGTGGCGGGTGCGCGGATCGACGTGTGGTCGGACAATGCCGACGGGTTCTACGATGTGCAGCAGCCCGAGAGCCAGCCGCAGCCGAACAACCGGGGTGTTTTCGTCACCGGCGCCGACGGGCGCTATGCGTTTCAGGGGATCAAGCCGGTGTCCTACCCGATCCCCGACGACGGCCCCGTGGGGCAGATGCTGGGTCAGTTGGGCCGCCATCCCTACCGGCCCGCCCACATGCACTTCATCGTCACGGCACCGGGGCACCAGACGGTCGTCACCCATACCTTCGTGAAGGGTGACGATTACCTGACCTCGGACGCGGTGTTCGGCGTCAAGAAGACCCTGATCGCGGACTACACGGCCACTCCAGAGGGCCCGACCGACTGGCAATCGACCTTCGATTTCATCATGACGCCGGAGGGCACGCAATGAAGGCCAATCCGCGCATCGCATTCCTTGGCACCGGCGCGCAGGGTGCGTCGATCGCCGCCGATTTCACCCGCGCGGGCCTTGATGTCACCTTCATCGACCAGTGGCCCGCCCATGTCGAGGCGATGCGCGCGAACGGCCTGACAGTCCACATGCCGACCCGCACGATCCACACCGCCGTCACCGCGCTGCATCTGTGCGAGGTGGCCGAGGTCAGGCAGCCCTTCGACCTCGTGTTCCTGGTGGTCAAGGCCTACGACACCCGCTGGGCGGCGGAACTGATCAAGCCGGTGCTGGCGCCTGACGGCTTTGTCGTCGGCCTGCAGAACGGCATGACGCACGAGGACATCGCGTCCATCGTCGGGCGGGACCGAACCATCGGTGCCGTGATCGAGATCGCGTCGAACATGTGGACCCCCGGTGTGACGACCCGCCAGAACGACCACGACGAAAGTTGGTTCGCGCTCGGCGCTCTCGACCCCGCCAAACAGCCCGAGGTGGAGGATGTGGCGACACTGCTGCGCCACGCGGGCCGGGTCGAGGTGACGGACGACATCCATTCCGCCAAGTGGATGAAGCTGGTGGTGAACGCCGCCGAACTGATCCCCTCAGCCATTGTCGACACGGCGCTGAACGACGCCGCACGGCTGCCGGGCATGCTCGATCTGATGCGGCGCGCGGGTTACGAGGCGATGGACGCGGCGCTGGCCGACGGAGCCACGATCATGCCGATCATCGGGATGCCGCCGGTCATGAGCAATCATCCCGAACGCTACGTGGACGAGATCTTCGACGAGGTGCTGAAGACCTTTTCGCGCGACGATACGCTGACCACGTCCCTGCAGGACTGGCGCAAGGGGCGCCGGGCCGAGATCGACGAGGTCAACGGCTGGGTCGTGAAGACGCTGGCAGCCCACGGCAAGGCCGCACCGGTCAACGACCACGTGGTCCGGCTCGCGTGCGAGATCGAACAGGGGCGGCGGACCTTGACGGACCAGAACCGCGACGATCTTCTGGCGGTCTTCAGGTCAACCTGAAGGAGGGTAAGTGACCAAGGTCGCACTGTCCAGTAACCCACGTTCCAGAAAGCACCACTAGTCGGGGGATGGGTGCCGATTTGTGTCGCACCATCCAACAGATGACCCGACACTTCCAGACGACGGCCATGCGCGGCACCGTCTTTGTGTCCGACGACTTGGTCGACGTTCAAGTGCAGCACATCGGCTGGCGGCCATCTGGCGTCAAAGAGATGGCCACGGCACTTTTTTGTACGGGCTTTCTTCAGCAATCGGCTTGCATGCTCTGATCCGCAAACATGCGTTTCAGCCGGCAGTTCTTGTCCTCCAGACTCTGTATCTGGCGGATCATCGCGGCATCCATACTGCGCTTGCCACCTGTGGAACGCCGCCGTGCTCATGCCATGCTCGCGGCAAAGCGCGGCCTTCGGTTTGACGCAGGATCGCGAGGATATGGGGTTTGCTAAATCTCGTCGTCTTTATCAGAGTCCCCTCAGTCACCATGGCGCGACAAATTTCTAAATGCGCATCGCTTCAAGATCTGGCGGGATCGCAATCGCACCTGCATCTTGCAGGCATCCCACCTCTTTGATCCATCTCAGGCGCCTCGATTCTTGAAAGCCGGACATGCTGCGCATCAATCTTCGGCACTGTCCCGACCACGATCTGCGAAATGCCTGCATACCGGTCATGCCGTGCGGCATTTTTCGACGATATCCGCGTGCATCGCCAATTTTTGTGCGTCACGACGCATGAAAAACAGCGCCTCTGTGATCCGATCTTGCCAATGTGGGTCAGGGCTGCTCACGCTGCAGCGATGCAGCGACACCTGAAAATCACCATTGTCGAAAGTGATCCGGCGCGCGCCGCTCTGATCGAGGAAAGCCTTGCACGGGTCGGGCACTACGATCTGAATATCGTCATGGACATGACCCGCCTCACGGCCACGATCAAGACCGTCAACCCTGACATTGTGCTGATCGATCTCGACAATCCCTCTCGCGATGTGCTGGAGGAACTGACGCTGGCGACCGCGCCTTTGGAACGGCCGGTGGCACTCTTCGTGGACCAGAGCGATGCGAACCTGACCAAACTCGCGATCGAGGCGGGCGTGTCCGCCTATGTCGTGGACGGGCTACGCGCGGATCGGCTGAAGCCGATCATCGATGCCGCCGTCGCGCGGTTCAACATGTTCCGCCAGATGCGCACGGAACTGGCCGCCACCAAGCGCGCACTGGAAGAGCGCAAGGTCATCGACCGCGCCAAGGGTCTGCTGATGAAGGCCAAGGGCATCGACGAGGAGGCGGCCTATGCCTTGCTGCGCCGGGCCGCGATGGATCAGGGGCGCAAGGTCGTCGACGTGGCAGAGGCTCTGGTCAGCACGGCGGCGCTTTTGTCATGACGACGCGCATGCCCGTAGGCTTTGTGCCGCTGATCGACGCCGCTCCGCTGATCGTCGCCGCCGAGATGGGGTTCGACCGGGCCGAGGGCATCTCGCTCGACCTGCGGCGGGCGAATGCGTGGTCGGCGTTGCGCGATATGGTCTCGTTCGGGCAGGTCATGGCGGCGCAGATGCTGTCGCCGATGCCTGTCGCCACCGCGCTTGGTCTGGGCGGGGCTGGGGCGCCGCTGGCGGCCGTCGCCGTCTTGTCCACCAATGGCGAGGTCATCTGCGTCAGCACTGCGGTTGCGGACCGGATGCGCGGCGCAGGCTACGGGTTCGACTTTGACGATGCCCATGCGGCGGGCAGCGCCTTGATCGCCGCGGCAACGGGGCCGCTGCGCATCGCGGTTCCGTTCCCGTTTTCGATGCATGCCGAGCTGTTGTATCACTGGCTGACGGCACTTGGGCTGCCGTCGCCCGCCGCCCTCGATATCCGCACCGTGCCGCCACCCCTGATGGCGGCAGCGCTGGCCTCTGGTGACATCGATGCGTTCTGCGTGGGCGAGCCGTGGGGGTCGATGGCGGTAGAGCGGGGCGCGGGGACGCTTCTGCTGCCGGGATCAGCCATCTGGCCCGGAGCACCGGAAAAGGTGCTGGGCGTGCGGGCGGATCTGGCGGACACCGAACCGGAGCCGCTGCGCGCGCTGATCCGGGCCTTGTGGCACGCCGGTCAGTGGCTCGCCGATCCCGGCAGCCGTATCACGGCCTGCGAGATGCTGTCGGGGCGCGATCGCCTGGACGTGCAGAGCGAGGTGATTGACCGCGCCCTGTCCGGGCACCTGACGATCTCGCCCCGGGGCGACAGCCGTATCGTCAAGGATTTCATCGATTTCGGTCGTTACATGCCGCAACCGGATCACGCCGCCTGGATCGGCGTGCGACTGGCCGCACGGCTGGGCCTGGACCGCGCGACCGCGCGTGCCGCCGCCGTCGCCACGTTTCGGACGGACTTTCATACGGCCACGCTGGGGGCGATTCCCGGATATGTCGCCTGCCTGATGTCCGATGACCGTTCTTTCGACGGTCAGGAATTCAGCCGCGATGCCGCTGATTGACCACAAATGCGGCACAACCATGCCGCGATGCAGAAATTTGCGATGCTGCGGGTGCGAATTTGTCTTTGTCGTTGATTAACAGGTTGTCCTGCGCGCTACTGAATCTCAGGCAGGCAATGGCGTCCGCCTGATCCCATTCCCAAAGTCCGGGTTATCCGAGCAGAGCCGCTCGACCCTTCGTGCCAGCGCATGAGGTTAGTCAGCGGCTATTTTTCGTATGTCCGGGCAAAAGTCCCGGACCCTAAAGGGACGACCACATGAAATATGTTACCGCCTGTCTTCTGACAACGACGCTGCTGGCCAGCCCGGCCTTTGCCGAGATGCTGGACCTTGAAAAGGACGAGTTGAAGTTCGGGTTCATCAAGCTGACGGACATGGCGCCGCTCGCCGTGGCCTACGAAAACGGCTATTTCCTCGACGAGGGACTGTTCGTCACGCTGGAGGCGCAGGCGAACTGGAAGGTGCTGCTGGACGGCGTGATCGGCGGTCAACTTGACGGCGCGCATATGCTGGCGGGCCAGCCCCTTGCCGCGACCATCGGCTACGGCACGGAAGCGCATATCATCACGCCTTTTTCGATGGACCTGAACGGCAACGGGATCACCGTGTCGAACGCCGTCTGGGCCGAGATGAAGCCGAACGTGCCGGTAGATGCCGACGGCAAACCGCAGCACCCGATCAGCGCCTCTGCGCTGGCCCCAGTCGTGGCGTCCTACAAGGCGGCGGGCAAGCCGTTCAACATGGGCATGGTGTTCCCGGTCTCCACCCACAATTACGAATTGCGCTACTGGCTGGCCGCCGGTGGTCTGAACCCCGGCACATACACGCCTGACGATACCTCTGGCACCATCGGTGCGGATGTCATGCTGTCGGTCACGCCACCGCCGCAGATGCCCGCCACGATGGAGGCAGGTACCATCGACGGCTATGCCGTGGGCGAGCCGTGGAACCAGCAGGCTGTCGTCAAGGGGATTGGCGTGCCGGTCATCACCGATTACGAGCTGTGGAAGAATAATCCCGAGAAGGTTTTTGGCATCACCGCCGCGTTTGCAGAAGCCAACCCGAACACGACCATCGCCCTGACCAAGGCGCTGATCCGCGCGGCCATCTGGCTGGACGAAAACGACAACGCCAACCGCGAAGAAGCCGTCGACATGCTGGCGCGTCCGGAATACGTGGGTGCCGACCGCGCGGTTATCGCGGCGTCGATGACCGGCACGTTCGAGTATGAAAAGGGCGATGTGCGGGATGTGCCGGACTTCAACGTCTTCTTCCGTCACAACGCGACCTATCCATTCTATTCCGACGCGGTCTGGTATCTGACCCAGATGCGCCGCTGGGGGCAGATCGCCGAACCCAAGGACGACGCGTGGTTCGATGAGACTGCCAAATCCGTCTATCGTCCCGACATCTACCTGCAGGCCGCCCGCATGCTGGTGGACGAAGGTCTGGCGACCGAGGCCGATTTCCCCTTTGATTCAGACGGCTACAAGGCGCCGACGCCCGCTGCCGACATCATCGACGGCATCCCCTACGACGGCAAAACCCCCAACGCCTACATCGACAGTCTGCCCATCGGCCTGAAGTCCGGCGATGTGGCCGGCGGCTGACATGACGCGGCCGCCCCCAACCGGGGCGGCCCCCCTATCCTTGATCCGATCAAAGAGGCCCACGCCATGACGACCGTCGATCCCGACCACATCGCAGCCCAGCACCGCGAAGCCCGCCGCGCCGTCTGGTTCACCCGTATCAACAAGGCGGACGCATGGTTCGCCGTTCTTGGCCTTGGCTGGATCACACCGCTGATGAAGGCCGCCGCCGGTGACAACCCCCGCGCGCAGATGAAGGACGTCTGGCGCCTGCTGGGTGTGCCGCTGCTGTCCATCGCGGTGTTCCTGATGCTGTGGTCGGCACTTGCCCCCAAGGTCGTCACGTCGCTGGGCGCGATCCCCGGTCCCGTCGCCGTGTGGGCCGAGGCGCGCGGCCTGCACGCCGACGCGATCGCCAAGTGGGACAAGAAGGCGGTCTTCGAGGAACGTCTGGCCGAGCGCAACGCCAAGTTGGTCGAGGCAGGTCGCAGCGCCGACGTGAAGGACATCGCCTACACCGGACAGCCCACCTATTACGGGCAGATCTGGACCTCGATCAAGACGGTGTTCTTCGGCTTTCTGATCGCGTCGATCATCGCGATCCCGCTGGGCATCGCGGCGGGCCTGTCGCCCACTGCGAACGCGGCGCTCAACCCGCTGATCCAGATCTTCAAGCCCGTATCCCCGCTGGCGTGGCTGCCGATCGTCACGATGGTCGTCAGTGCGGTCTATGCGACGAATGACGGGTTCTTCTCCAAATCCTTCCTCGTGTCGGCCATCACCGTGACCCTGTGTTCCCTGTGGCCCACGCTGATCAACACGGCTTTGGGCGTCGCATCCATCGACCGCGACCTGATCTCGGTCAGCCGCGTGCTGAAGATGGGACCCTACGCCAAGATCACCAAACTGGTGCTGCCGTCGGCCCTGCCGCTGATCTTTACCGGATTGCGTCTGTCGCTGGGTGTGGGCTGGATGGTGCTGATCGCGGCCGAGATGTTGGCGCAGAACCCGGGCCTTGGCAAATTCGTCTGGGACGAGTTCCAGAACGGATCGTCGCAAAGCCTTGCGCGGATTATCGTCGCGGTGCTGACCATCGGCATCATCGGCTTCCTGCTGGACCGCGTGATGTTCGCGATGCAGTCGTTCTTCACCTTCTCTGCGCAGCGATGAACGGCATGAGCATCCTGCAATTCAAAGACGTCGGCAAAGGGTTCGGCGAAGGCACGCAGCGCACCGAAATCCTGCACCACATCGACCTTGAAGTGAAAGAGGGCGAATTCCTCGCCATCCTCGGGTTTTCCGGCACCGGGAAGTCCACCCTGATGAACCTGATCGCGGGGTTGTCGATGCCCGATAGTGGCAGCCTGACGTTTCGCGGCGCACCCATCACAGGCCCCGGCCCGGACCGGGGGCTTGTGTTCCAAAGCTACAGCCTGATGCCATGGCTGACGGTGCGCGGCAACGTCATGCTGGCGATCGAAGCGGTGCACGGCAAGCTGTCCAAGGCCGAAAAAACCGCCAAGGCCGACCACTACATCGGCATGGTCGGTCTGCCCCACGCGGCGCAGCGCTATCCGTCGGAACTATCGGGCGGCATGCGCCAGCGGGTCGCCGTGGCGCGGGCGCTGGCGATGGAACCGGACCTGCTTTTGCTGGACGAACCCCTGTCAGCGTTGGACGCCCTGACGCGGGCGAACCTTGCGGACGAAATTCTGGAGATCTGGGAGGCCGACAAGAAAACCTGCATCCTGATCACCAACGACGTGGATGAGGCGATCCTGCTGGCTGACCGCATCATCGTGCTGAACCCCGACGGCACGCTGGCCGATCCGGTGGCGGTCACCATTCCCCGCCCGCGCAACCGTGATGCGATGAATCACGACGCAGGGTTCAAGAAACTGCGGGCCGAGGTCACGCAATACCTGATGGACGTCGGTTTCGCTGCCAAAGTCGCTGAAACAAGGCACCTGCCCAACGTGACACCGATCCACAAGATGATCCCGGCCGCCGTGCGCGACAGCCGCGAGGGGATGATCGAAGAGCGCTTCCTCGACTTTTCCCAGCTACACAAGATCTATCCCACGCCCAAGGGACCGCTGACGGTCGTGGAAAACTTCGATCTGAAGGTCAATCAGGGCGAGTTCATCTCCCTGATCGGCCATTCCGGCTGCGGCAAGTCCACGGTGCTGACCATGGCTGCCGGTCTGAACGACATTTCCAAGGGCGCGATCCGTCTGGACGGACGCCACGTCGAAGGCGCCGACCCGGAACGCGCCGTGGTCTTCCAATCCCCCAACCTGTTCCCCTGGCTGACCGCCAAGGAGAACGTCGCGATCGGCGTGGACAAGGTCTATCCCAAGGCGACGCAGGCGGAACGGCAGGAGGTGGTGGAATACTACCTTGAACGCGTGGGCCTTGCCGATGCGATGGACCGGGGCGCGCATTCCATGTCGAACGGCATGAAACAGCGCGTCGGCATCGCGCGGGCCTTTGCCCTGAGCCCCAAGCTGCTGCTGTTGGATGAACCCTTCGGGATGCTGGACAGCCTCACGCGGTGGGAGTTGCAGGAGGTCCTGATGGAGGTCTGGTCCCGCACCAAGGTCACCGCGATCTGCGTCACCCATGACGTGGACGAGGCGATCCTGCTGGCCGACCGCGTGGTGATGATGACCAACGGCCCGCAGGCGACCATCGGCAAGATTACGGACGTCAAACTGCCACGGCCCCGCACCCGAAAGGCGCTGCTGGCGCATCCCGACTACTACGAATACCGGCAGGAAGTCCTTGATTTCCTGACCGAATACGAACACGGGGCCAAGCCCGCCCCCAAATCCATCGCGGCGGAGTAGCACATGACCAAGAAACTTGTCGTCATCGGCGCCGGCATGGCGTCAGGCCGGATGCTGGAGCATCTGTTCGACACGCAAGCAGGCCGCTGGGACGTGACCCTGTTCAACGCGGAACCGCGCGGCAATTACAACCGGCTGATGCTGTCGCCGGTGCTGTCCGGGGACAAGACCTACGCCGAGATCGTGACCCACGACGCGGATTGGTATGAAACCCACGGTGTCACCTGCCGCTTTGGCGAACGGGTGCTGCGCATCGACCGCGAGGCGCGTGTCGCCTACGGAGCGAATGGCCCGGTGCCCTATGACCGCCTTGTCATTGCAACCGGGTCCAACCCCTTCATGATCCCGCTGCCCGGCCACGATCTGGCGGGGGTGATCCCCTACCGCGATCTGGAAGACACCGAACGCATGATGGGCCTTGGTGCGAAACCGGGGTCAAAGGCCGTCGTCATCGGCGGCGGCCTGCTGGGGCTGGAAGCGGCGGCCGGCATGGCGGCACAGGGTGTTCACGTCACCGTCGTGCACGTCATGGGCCATCTGATGGAACGGCAGCTGGACGAGGCGGCGGGCTATCTTTTGAAAAAGGCGCTGGAAGCGAAGGGGATAACGGTCCTCACGTCTGCCAACTCCAAGGAAATCATCGGGACGAACGGTCATGTCAGCGCGCTCCTGCTGGACGACGGCACCGAACTCACCTGTGACCTGCTGGTCATGGCTGTCGGCATCCGGCCCAACGTGGCCTTGGCGAAAGAGGCCGGTCTGGCCGTCGGGCGCGGCATCCATGTGGACGACACAATGGTCACATCAGATGCGCACATATTGGCGCTCGGTGAATGTGTCGAACATCAAGGCGCCATCTTCGGGCTCGTGGCGCCGCTTTATGATCAGGCCAAGGTGGCCGCCGACACGCTGGGCGACACCCCCGCAAGCTTCGTGCCCAAGGAGGTCGCGACCAAGCTGAAGGTCACCGGCTGCGACCTGTTCAGCGCCGGCGACTTTGCGGAAGGTGAAGGCCGCGATGACATCGTCTTCCGTGACCCGTCGCGCGGCATCTACAAACGCCTCGTGCTGGAAGGCGAGAGGTTGATCGGCGCGGTCATGTATGGCGACACGGCGCACTCTGCCTGGTTCCACGGGCTGATCAAGGATCATACCGACGTGACCGCGATGCGCGACACGTTGATCTTTGGCCCTGCCTTTCAGGGGGGTGCCCAATCGGACCCTTTGGCGGCCGTTGCAGCCTTACCGGCTGACGCAGAAATCTGCGGCTGCAACGGCGTATGCAAATCCCGGATCGTGGACGCCATTCAGGGCGGGGCTACGACGCTGTCCGACGTCCGCGCGCAGACCAAGGCGAGTGCCAGTTGCGGCACCTGCACCGGTTTGGTGGAACAGGTCATGTCTCTGACATTGGGCGACGATTTCGCGCCGCAGACGGTCAAGCCGATGTGCCCCTGCACGCCGCTGACCCACATGGATGTGCGTCGCCTGATCAAGTCTCAGGGCTTGAAATCCATGGCCGCCGTCATGCAGGAATGTGGCTGGACCACCTCTTGTGGCTGCGCGTCCTGCCGGCCTGCGTTGAACTACTATCTGCTGTGCGACTGGCCCGGCGAATACGATGACGACGACCAGAGCCGTTTCGTGAATGAACGGATGCATTCCAACATCCAGAAGGACGGCACCTATTCCGTCGTGCCGCGCATGTGGGGCGGGATCACGACGCCGGATGAACTCCGTGCGATTGCCGATGCCGCCGAGAAGTATGAGGTGCAGACGGTCAAGGTCACCGGCGGCCAGCGCATTGATCTGCTGGGCGTGAAAAAGCAGGACCTGCCCGACATCTGGGCCGACCTGAACGCGGCCGGCATGGTCAGCGGTCAGGCCTATGCCAAGGGCCTGCGGACCGTGAAGACCTGTGTGGGCACCGACCATTGCCGGTTCGGCACGCAGGACAGCACCGGTCTGGGCATCCGCATGGAAAAGGCGCTGTGGGGGTCTTGGACACCCGCCAAGGTCAAGATGGCCGTGTCCGGCTGCCCGCGAAATTGCGCGGAATCGACCTGCAAGGACGTGGGCGTGATTTGCGTCGACTCGGGCTACGTCCTGCACATTGGCGGGGCGGCGGGTCTGCATATTCAGGGCACGGTCGTGATGTGCACGGTGAAGACCGAGGACGAGGTGCTGGAATACACCGCCGCCGTCGTGCAGCTGTATCGCGAGGAAGCCGCCTACCTCGAACGGATGTACAAGTGGATGGACAACGTCGGCCTGCCGCACATCGTGGAACGGGTCGTGACCGACGCGGATAGCCGCCGCGCACTCGCCGACCGTTTCTACTTCGCCCAGCAGTTCATGCAGCAGGATCCTTGGGCCGAACGCACCAAACCCGCCTACCGCGCGCTTTACGCGCCGCTTGCCGATTTGACACTGGAGGCTGCAGAATGACCGACTGGACCGATATCGGCGCGCTGAGCGACATTCCCGAACGCGGCGCGCGCGTGGTCAAGACGCACATGGGCTGCGTCGCCGTTTTCCGCACCGTCGATGACGAGGTTTTTGCGATTGACGATGCCTGCCCGCACAAGGGCGGTCCGTTGAGCGAGGGGATCGTGCATGGCCGGTCCGTCACGTGCCCGCTGCACAACATGGTGCTGCGGCTGGACACGGGTCAGGCGCAGGGCGCGGACGAGGGATCGGTCAACACTTACGCGATCCGTGTCGAATCCGGCCGCATCATGCTGGATACTGCGCGGCTGCGGCGCGGGCAGGTGGCGTGATGGATGGGTCTTCGGCCCGCGAAATCCGCACGACCTGTGCCTATTGCGGCGTCGGCTGCGGCGTGTTGGCCCGCCCTGACGGCGCGGGCGGCGTGACCGTGCGCGGCGATCCGGACCATCCCGCGAACTTTGGCCGCCTGTGTTCCAAGGGCGTAGCACTGGGCGAGACCCTGTCGCAGGACGACCGCCTGCTGGCCCCCCGCGTCGACGGGGCAGACACCGATTGGGACACGGCGATGGGCACGGTCGCGCACCGCTTTGCCCAGACCATCGCGCGTCACGGCCCGGATTCCGTGGCCTTCTACGTCTCGGGCCAGTTGCTGACCGAGGATTACTACGTCGCCAACAAGCTGATGAAGGGCTTCATCGGGTCGGCGAATATCGACACAAATTCGCGCCTGTGCATGGCGTCCACTGTGGCGGGGCAGAAACGCGCCTTTGGCACCGATACGGTGCCGGGCACCTACGACGACCTCGAACTGGCGGACCTTGTGGTGCTGGTGGGCAGCAACCTCGCGTGGTGTCATCCGGTGCTGTATCAGCGGCTGGCGGCGGCCAAGGCCGCACGGCCCGCCATGAAGGTCGTCGTGATCGACCCGCGCCGCACGGCGACCTGCGATCTGGCGGACCTGCATCTGGCGCTGGAACCCGGTAGCGATGTGGCCCTGTTCAACCGCCTGCTGGCCGCGATCCACGAAGGCGGTGCGGTTGATGGCGCCTACCTGCGTCACGTCAATGGCTTCGACGAAACCCTGCGTGCCGCGATGGCGCAGGACAGCCGCGTGACCGGCCTTGACCCTGCGCAGATCGCCGCCTTCTGCCAGATGTGGCTGCGGCATGAAAAGGTCGTCACCGTCTTCAGCCAGGGCGTGAACCAGTCGTCGTCGGGCACCGACAAGGTCAACGCGATCATCAATTGCCACTTGGCCACGGGCCGCATCGGCAAGCCCGGCATGGGGCCGTTTTCCGTCACTGGCCAGCCCAACGCCATGGGCGGCCGAGAGGTCGGCGGCCTGTCCAACGCGCTGGCCTGCCATCTGGATATCGAGGATGCGGTCCACCGCGATCTGGTGCGCAATTTCTGGGATGCGCCCGCGATGCCCGAAGGGCAGGGACCAAAGGCCGTCGACATGTTCGACCGGGTCAGCGACGGGCGCATCCGCGCGCTCTGGATCATGTGCACCAACCCCGCCGTGTCGATGCCCGACGCGGACCGTGTGGCGGCGGCGATCGAAGGCTGCGAGTTCGTCGTGGTCAGCGACGTGACCGCCAACACCGATACCGCGCGTCTGGCCCATGTGCTGCTGCCCGCGACCGGCTGGGGCGAAAAGGACGGGACCGTCACCAATTCGGACCGCACGATCAGCCGCCAGCGCGCTGTCCTGCCCGCACCGGGGTTGGCAAGGCCCGACTGGGCGATCATGGCGGATTTTGCCCGCCGCATGGGCTGGGGGGCAGCGTTCGACTATAGCTCACCGGCCGAGATCTTTGACGAATATGGCGTTCTGTCGGGCCTTGCGGCGGCGATGGGGCGGGACTTCGACATCTCTGGTCTGACGGGCTTGGGGCAGGGGGGCTATGATGCGCTGCCGCCGACGCGCTGGCCGGTCACGGCGTGGGGCCAGACGGAACGTTTTTTCGCGGAGGGCCAGTTCTTTACGTCCGATGGTCACGCCCGCATGGTGCCGGTGACGCACCGCGCCCCTGCCGCGCGCACCGGCCCACGCTATCCCTTCCGTCTGAACACCGGGCGCATCCGCGACCAGTGGCATACCATGACGCGCACGGCAAAATCCCCCCGTCTGAACCAGCATCTGGGCGAGCCGTTTCTGGAGATCCACCCCCAAGATGCCGCGTCCCTCGGTATCGCGCCCGCCACGCTGGTCACCGTCAACAGCCCCACCGGCAGCTGCATCCTGCGGGCGCTGATCACCGACCGTGTGCAACCGGGGCAGGTCTTTGCCCCGATGCACTGGACCGGAGAGACCGCGCCCTCTGGCCGCATCGATGCACTGGTGCCGGGGATCGTCGATCCGCTGTCCGGCCAGCCCGAAAGCAAGGCCGCCGTCGTGGCCGTGACACCTTACTCTGCCGCATGGTTCGGCTTTGCCGTCAGCACGGCGGCGCTGAACCTCACATCGCCCTACTGGGCGCGCAGCGCCGTCGCGGGCGGCTGGCGGGCGGAACTGGCGGGCCGCGACACGCCAGAGGATTGGGAGGCAGAGGCCCGTCGCCTGTTCGGCTTGGCCCACGCGCCCTGTCAAAGCATCAACGATCCGTCCACCGGCACGGCCCGTCTGGCCTTCATGGACGGAGACCGCCTGCTGGCGGCGCTGTTCGTCTCAAACACGCCGGTCGCGCTGGCCCGCGACCATCTGGTGTCCCAACTGGGGCAGGTGGCCGCAGCGCCGCTGTCGGGCCGTCCCAGCGCCGACATGCCGGACCCCGGACCGGTCGTCTGCGCCTGCCTTGGCGTTGGCCTGAACACGATCCGCGCCGCGATCGGCAGCGGTCACGGGACCGTGGCACAGGTCGGCGCCTGCACCGGGGCGGGCACCAACTGCGGGTCCTGCCGCCCGGAAATCGCCGTGCTGCTGGCTGCGGCCCAGCGGCTGGAGGCGGCCGAATGACCCTTGCCCCCTATGTCGCCATTCTGGGTCGCGGTCAGGGCCGCGCGCGGTCCCTGACGCAGGACGAGGCACAGGCCGCAATGACCTGCATCATGGCAGGCGACGCGGCCCCCGAGGCGCTGGGTGCCCTGCTGATGCTGCTGCGGATGAAAGGCGAGGTGGCCTGCGAGATTGCCGGGTTCACCGCAGCCGCTCGTGCATCGCTACCAGCCTGGCAAGGCCCGCACCCCGCCGTCGACTGGCCGTCCTATGCCGCGGGCCGGACGCGGGGCCAGCCGTGGTTTCTGTCCGCAGCCCGACTGGTGGCGCAGGCGGGGTATCCGGTGCTGCTGCATGGCTGGAATTCGCATCAGGCCACCGGGGCATCTGTCCGCGACGCACTGTGCCATGTGGGGATTGCACAGGTCGCATGGCCTGACGCCCCCGCGACCCTATCTCGCGACGGCATCGCCTATGTGCCGCTGGAACAGCTTTCGCCGCAGTTGATGCACCTGCTGCGCCTGCGCGATGTGTTCGGCCTGCGGTCCTGCATCAACACCGTCCTGCGGATGCTGAACCCGGCCGCAGCGCCGGTCGCCCTGCAAGGCGTCTTTCACCCCTCCTACCGCGAACTGCAACGCGATGCGGCGCTGCTGCTGGAACAGCCCACCCTGCGGGTCCTCAAGGGCGGCGGAGGCGAGTTCGAGCATCATCCAGCCAAGGACATCACCCTGCATGGCCTGACCGGGGGCACCGTCTGGGAGGGGCCGACCGGCACTGCCATGACCGGCCATCACCGGTTGTCGGATACGGACAGCCCCTTGGCGCAGGTCTGGCACGGCGCGGTGCAGGACGACTTTGCCACCGCCATCATCACCAGCACGGCCGCCCTCGCGCTGTCCGCGCTGGGCGTCACCGATGCCACCCGCGCCGCTGCCGACCTGTGGCAGCGGCGTCACCGCGCTTGCGCCGCCTGAGAGGTCATCATGCACAGCTTTCCCATGTTCATCCGCACCACCGGCCGCCACGTCGTCATCGCGGGCGGCGGCGAGCAGGCGGCGCAGAAGGCGCGGCTGATGCTCAAGACCGATGCCGCACTGGTGCTGCTGGCGCCTGCGCTTGACGCCGAACTGGCTGATCTGGTCGCTACGGGCCGTGCCACGCAGGATACCGGAGCGATCACGCCCGACAGCTTCGCCGGCGCGGCGCTCGTCTTCATCGCAACCGGTTGCCCGGGTCTGGATGCGGCGCTGCACGCGCTGGCCAAGGCAGGCGGCGCACAGGTCAACGTCGTGGACCAGCCCGCCCTCTGCGACATGACCACGCCGTCGCTGGTGGACCGCGACCCGGTCGTCGTCGCGATCGGCACCGAAGGTACGGCACCGGTCCTCGCGCGGCAGATCAAGACGCAGGTCGAACAGATGCTGGACCCGACGCTTGGCACCTTTGCCGCACTCGCCGGTCGCCTGCGCGGAGCGGTCGCAGCTGGGATCCCGAAACAGGACCGTCGCGCCTTCTGGCACTGGGCCTTTGCCGACGCGCCTTGGACGCTGCATCGCGGCGGGCAGGCCCGCGCCGCGGCCGACCTGCTGAAACAGACGATAAGTACCCGCGCTTTGCCACCGGTGCAGGGCCACATCGCGCTGGTCGGCGCAGGCCCCGGCGCGCGCGATCTGCTGACCCTGCGGGCCGTGCAGCGCCTGCAAGAGGCCGACGTGATCTTCTACGACCGCCTCGTCGATCCGGAGGTGCTGGAACTGGCCCGTCGCGACGCCGAACGCGTCTATGTCGGCAAGGTGGTGGGCGCCCACGCCTGGCCGCAGGACCGCATCTGTGCGCTGATCGTGGCCGAGGCCGCGAAAGGGCGTCGCGTGGTGCGGCTGAAGTCGGGCGATCCGGGCATCTTCGGTCGCGCGACCGAAGAGCTTGACGCCGCTCGGGCCGCAGGGATTGCGATCGAAATCGTTCCGGGCGTCACTGCGGCCAGCGCCGCCGCCGCCATTCTGGGTTGCTCGCTGACCGAACGCGGAAAGACCGACACGCTTGTCCTGACGACAGGCCGACATTGCGACGACATCGCCGCAGAGGCTTGGGCGGACCATGCGCTGCCGGGCACGACGCTCGTTTTCTACATGGGCGTCGCGGCCGCCCCGCAGATTGCGCGATCCCTCTTGGCGAAGGACATCTCCGCGGACACGGAGGTGACCATCGCCGCGGACATGAGCAAACAGACACAGCGCGTCCTGCACACGACGGTTGGTGATTTCGCGCAGGATCTGACCCGAAGCGGCATCGCAGGCAACGCCTTGTTCATCATGCGTCTTCCGTTGCGGGACACCATCGTCCGAGATACGGGCGCCGAACAGGCAATGAATTCAATCCCGTTGGCGTCGCTCTCGGCCAAAGGGACGTGACGTGGATTTGCAGCCCGTCTTCCGCGCGTATCCCGGGCGCTTTATCACGAAGCCGCCTCGTGGCCTCACGCAATCGGTTAGGAAAGTCTGCCGGCGTGACCTCGTTTTCCAAGCCAGCCTCCGATATTTCAATATCGTCAAGACCAGCGAAATGCGCTGCGTTGTCGTCATGGATACCGAGGTTGTCTGCGCGTTCAACGTTGGTCCCTAGAGCCGCCTGACTAGTATGCTGTCCGTGTCGATGCTCCACTGACGGCTGCTTCCGATTTGGCATCAATTTTTGCGGTGGTCCGCAATAATTTTATGTCATTGGGGGAGTAACCAACCGTGGCAGCCCGTAGGGGAGTCGAACCCCTCTTTTCAGGTTGAAAACCTGACGTCCTAACCGATAGACGAACGGGCCGCAGTTGGTGAGGCGCTTTTAGGCAAGGCGCTGGGGGGGTGCAAGTCCCTTTTCGGCGGAAAACCGGAAAAAGTTTGCGGTGCAAAATCGGACCATGTTTCGCTCAAGAAACGCAGGCGTTTCAGGCGCGGGCGGCGTCTTCGAGGCGGAGCTGCGGGCTTTGTCGGCCCTGCCAGGTATTGATCTCCAGGCGACCGACCAGATGGAAGCGCGCACCGCCATGACCGACCAGCGCAGCCCCCAGCGGGCCGTCCATGGCGCCAAAGGCGATGGCGTCGATCCGGGCGCCGAGGCCGTCGCCGAACGTGACCTTCAGGTGGCCTGTCCCGACCTGCTTGGCGAACAGGATCTGGCAGTCGGGGAAGGCGAAACGCGGGGCAGGGGCACCGGCGCCGAAGGGACCCGCCGCGGCGATCCGGTCGATCAGCTCGACCGTCGCGGCACCGGGCATCAAGAGCGTGTCGATCGCCAGATCGGAGGGTCCCAGGTCGCCAGCGCCCTGCCGCTCTAGCAGCACGGCGATTCGCGCCATCGCGGCGTCCAGCCCATCCTCGGTCACGGTCAGGCCGGCCGCCATCTTGTGGCCGCCGCCCTTCAGCAGCAGACCCTCGCCCGCGACCCGCTGGATCACGGCGCCAAGGTCGATCCCGTTGACGGACCGGCCCGATCCCTTGCCGATGCCGCCGTCCAGTCCGATCACGATGGCGGGGCGGTTGGTTGCCTCTTTCAGGCGGGCGGCCACGATGCCGACGACGCCGGGGTGCCAGCCCGCACCCGCGGCCCAGACCAGCGGGCCATCAAGGCCACGCGTCTCGGCCTGCGCCAGTGCCGCCTCGCGGACGCGGCCCTCGATCTCGCGGCGTTCGGTGTTCAGCTGATCCAGCCGGTCGGCGAAGGCTGCGGCCTCATGCGGGTCCGCGGTCGACAGCAGCCGCGCGCCGAGGTCTGCCGCACCGATGCGGCCACCGGCGTTGACGCGGGGCCCCAGCAGAAAGCCGAGGTGATAGGCCGTGGGGGCCTGATCCATGCCGGCCACATCGGCCAGTGCCTTGATCCCCGGCCTGTCGCGCCGCGCCATGACGGTCAGACCCTGTCGCACGAAGGCGCGGTTGACGCCGGTCAGCGGGGCCACGTCGGCCACGGTGGCCAGCGCCACGAGGTCGAGCATCCCGATCAGGTCCGGCCCGCGCTGTCCGTCCACCTTCAGCAGGCGGTTGGCCTCGACCAGCATCAGAAAGACGACACCCGCGGCACACAGATGCCCCAGCGTGCCATCCTCGTCCTGCCGGTTCGGATTGACGACGGCCACGGCCGGCGGCAGCGTCTCGGCGCCCAAGTGGTGATCGAGCACGATGACATCGGCGCCTTTTGCGGCGGCGATGGGCCCGTGGGACAGGGTGCCGCAATCGACGCAGACGATCAGGTCGTGATCGCGGGCGAGGGCGGCCATGGCCGCGTCGTTGGGACCATACCCCTCGTCGATGCGGTCAGGGATGTAGAGCGTCGCGCGCAGCCCCATCTCGCGCAGCCAGACGATCAGCAGCGCGGCCGAGGCGCCGCCGTCCACGTCGTAATCCGCAAAGATCGCAATCCGCTGGCGAGCGCGGACCGCTGCCAGAAATCGCGTCGCCGCGATGTCCATGTCGCGCAGGGAACGCGGGTCGGGCAGCAGGTCGCGCAGGGTGGGAGCCAGAAAAGTGTCCGCAGCAGCGCGGTCCGCAGCGACGCCCCGTCGCACCAGCGTGCGGCAGAGTGCTGCGGGCAGGCCTGTCGCCTGTTCCATGGCGTCGCAGGCCCGGTCCTCGACCAGACCCGGCCCAATCCAGCGCCGCCCGGTTAGCGACGCCGTCACGTTCAGAAAGGCTGCCTTTTCGGTCACGCTGGTCTCCGCCGTCGGTATCAGGCCGCCTTGTGACACAGGCACCGGGTCGGGAACAGGCCTCCACCTTCACCTGGCCGGATAAACGCCCGCGCGGCAGGTCCGGGCCAAAGGCCCGATCCCTTACGCCACCGGGTTGCGATACCGCATGAGGCGCACCGATCCAGTCTTGGACCGCATCAGCATGGTTTCTGCCGTGACGAAGCCGGGTTCGCGCTTGATCCCCGGCAGCAAGGAGCCGTCGGTCACGCCGGTTGCGGCAAAGATCACGTCGCCGGTCACCATGTCGTCGCGGGTATAGACCCGGTCGAAATTCGTGATGCCCGCCTTGGTGGCGCGTCCCCGTTCGTCGTCGTTGCGGAACATCAGGCGGCCGAAGATCTGGCCGCCCATGCATTTCAGTGCTGCTGCCGCCAGCACGCCCTCGGGTGCGCCGCCGGAGCCCATGTACATGTCGATGCCCGTACGTGCCGCTTCGGCGCAGTGCATGACACCGGCCACGTCGCCGTCGGTGATCAGACGGATCGCGGCGCCGGTGGACCGGATCTCGGCGATCATGTCCTCGTGGCGCGGGCGTTCCAGCACGCAGACGGTAATGTCGTTGATCGAACAGCCCTTGGCCGCCGCCAGCGCCGAGACCCGCTCTGACGGTGTCATATCCAGCGTGACGACGCCGGTCTTGAACCCCGGACCTATGGCCAGCTTATCCATATAGACGTCGGGGGCGTGCAGCATGCTGCCGCGCGGTCCCATCGCAATGACGGCCAGCGCGTTGGGCATGTCCTTGGCGGTCAGCGTCGTGCCTTCCAACGGGTCGAGCGCGATGTCCACGCCGGGCCCCTTGCCGGTGCCGACCTCCTCGCCGATGAAGAGCATCGGCGCCTCGTCACGCTCGCCTTCGCCGATGACGACGACACCGGCGATGTCGAGCTTGTTGAGCTGCGTGCGCATGGCGTCCACGGCGGCCTGATCGGCGGCCTTCTCGTCGCCGCGGCCGATCAGGGGGGCGCAGGCGATGGCGGCGGCTTCTGACACGCGGGCAAGGCCAAGCGACAGGGTGCGGTCGTTGAAATCGGTGACGGGGGGCATCTGGGGTTCCTTCGTGATCCTCTGCGCGGGCCTAGCGTCTAAACCCGTGACATGACAACCATGTGATCGCTAACGGTCATGGCTTTTCGTCATGCATCGCATCCCTGCTGCCGCCTTGACACGCCGAGGGGCGCGCCGGACGATCAGACGGCTTCGATCCGGATCGCGACGGGTGTGGCGGTGACGACGCCGGTGTCCGCGAACCGGGCCAGCGCCTCGTCCAGCGCGGCCCGCGTCGTCTTGTGGGTGACGATCAGCACCGGTGCTGCCGTATCCGTGTGGTCGTACTGGCGCATCCGGTCGATGCTGACACCGGCGTCGCCCAGCACCGTCGCGACCTTGGCCAGCGCGCCGGGCTTGTCCAGCAGTTGCAGGCGCAGGTAATAGGGCGCGGGGATCGCGGCCGTGGCGGCCCGTGCGCGGCGCAGGCTGCTGGCGGGCTGGCCAAAGGTCGGATAGCGCGTGCCGCGCGCCAGATCGAGGACGTCGGCCATCACGGCGCTGGCGGTTGGGCCTTCACCCGCGCCCGCACCGCGCAGCACGATCTGGCCCACGGCGTCGCCTTCCAGCACGACCATGTTGGTGCCGCCCTGCAACTGCGCCAAGGGCGATCCTACGGGAACAAGGCAAGGGGACATGCGCTGTTCAAGCCCGCGCCCGGTCATCTGCGCCACGCCCAGCAGCTTGATCTTGTAGCCCATGTCGGCGGCCTGCCGGATATCCTCGATCGTGACGGACCCGATGCCTTCGAGTGCCACACCGTCAAAATCGACCTGTGTGCCAAAGGCAATGGCCGCCAGCAGCGCCAGTTTGTGGCCCGCATCGATGCCGCCCACATCCAGTTCCGGGTCCGCCTCGAGGTAGCCCAACTGATTGGCCTCTTCGAAGACCTCGGCATAGGTCAGGCCCGCGTCCTCCATCCGGGTCAGGATATAGTTGCAGCTGCCGTTCATCACGCCCAGCACCCGGCTGATCGCGTTGCCGGCCAGACCCTCGATCAGGGATTTGACCACGGGGATGCCACCGGCGACGGCGGCCTCGAACCGGATCACGCGACCGGCAGCCTCGGCGGTTTCGGCCAGGGCCTGCCCGTGGATCGCCAGCAGCGCCTTGTTGGCACTGACCAGATCCTTGCCGGCTTTCAGCGCGGCCTCGCTCAGGGCCTTTGCCGGGCCGTCGTGGCCGCCCATCACCTCGATCACCACATCGACGTCGTCGCGCGCGGCAAGGGCCGTGGGATCGCTTTCCCAGGCATAGCCCGACAGATCGACGCCGCGGTCCTTTTGCGACCGGGCCGAGACGGCGGTGATGACGATGGGCCGCCCCGCGCGGGCGGCAAGCAGATCGGCGTGGGTCTGCACGATCCGCACGATTCCGACGCCCACGGTGCCCAATCCTGCAATACCAAGGCGAAGGGGGTCTGACATGGGCGGATCTCCGGACGGGGCTGCGTTGCGGGGGGTGTTAGCGAAAAGCCGGGGCTACCGCAACGCAGGCCGTGCGAGGCCCTGCTGCATCCGGGTGCGCGTCGCCGCATCCACGACCGGCCCGCGCAGGGCCGCGGCGCGCGCGCGCAATCCTGCGGCATCGCCCTGCGTGGCGCTGGTCGTCTGGGCCGTGATCTGTGGAGGCTGTGCCGCCTGCGTCAGAAGCGGGGCCAGCGGCTGCAAGGTGGGATAGGGCGCTGCCGCTGCCGCCGCCGAGATCCGATCGTCCAGCGCGGGGGGCGTGGCGCAGCCGCAAAGCGCGATCAACACGAGGGCGAGGGGCGGGCGGGCAGGGATCATGGTGCTACCTTTAGGACACGCCCTGAACATAGGCGCTGCGGCCCGGCGGCGAAACCGCTTTTCA
Organism: Loktanella sp. M215; assembly: GCF_021735925.1. Taxonomy (NCBI): domain Bacteria; kingdom Pseudomonadati; phylum Pseudomonadota; class Alphaproteobacteria; order Rhodobacterales; family Roseobacteraceae; genus Loktanella; species Loktanella sp. M215. Next base: position 3,352,757 of record NZ_WMEA01000001.1, on the reverse strand, counting down.
AATGAACGAGCGTTCATTTATCTGGGGGCATGGCGCGCAAACAGGGCTCTCATGCCGGGATCACCGGACCGAAGGTGCAGGACGCCGCGCTGCATCTTTTCGCACGCCACGGCTTTGCTGCCGTGTCGATGCGCCAGATCGCGGCAGAGGTGGGTGTGCAGGCCGGCGCGCTTTACAACTATACCGCCGACAAGCAGGCCATGCTGTTCGATCTTTTGCGTGATCACATGATGGAACTGGCCAGCGCCCTCGATGCCGCCGACCTGACCGGTCCACCTTCCGCGCAGCTGGAGGCCTTTACCCGGTTCCATATCGCGTTCCACCTGCCGCGCCGTGATGTCGTGTTCCTCAGCTACATGGAATTGCGCAACCTTTCGCCCGATAATTACGCCCGTATCGCAGCCCTGCGGCGCGGCTACGAAGACCGGCTGGAGGCGATCCTGCGCGCGGGCCTGCAGGCCGGCGATTTCGCACTGACCGATCCGCGGGTCACGACGCTGGCGCTGATCGCGCTGCTGACCGGCATCACGAACTGGTACGATCCGGGCGGGCGGCTGGACGCGGTAGAGGTGGCAGAGGTCTACTGGGATCTGGTGCGCCGCGCCGTCGCGGCGCGGCCTGTCTGAGCCTGGCCCGCAGCCGCGCGTCTTTCGCCCATGACGCGGGCGGCGGGGTCGCGTAGGAGGATGGCGCAGGGCGGTCAGACCACCGACCGCTGCACGCACAAGGGAGAGTGAACATGACGTCATCGCCGCCGCCGGACCGGACAGAGGCCCTTGTTCTGGCGCCGACACCTGCGCGCACCGCTACGGGCATCGGCCTGATGGTGGCGCTGGCAGCCCTGCTGCTGCGCGCGGCGCTGGGGCAGGCGCCGCTGTCACAGGCCGCGATGATCGCGGTGGCGGTGGTGGCCCTGGCGCTGGCGCGTACCCTGTGGCGCGGGCGCGGGGACAGCCTGCACTGGACGGCGCAGGGCGTGGTCGACGGGCAGGGGCGGGTCATCGCCGCCCGCCACGCCATCGCGCGGGTCGACCGCAGCCCGCTGTCGCTGAAGCCGTCCAACGGGTTCAATCTGGCCATGCGGGGCCCGCAGCCGCGGGCATGGCAGCCTGGGCTTTACTGGCGTCTGGGGCGTCGCGTCGGCATTGGCGGTCTGACCCCGCCGGGGGTCGCCAAGGCCATGGCCGACCGGATCGCGCTGGACACGGCACCGCCGCCAGATGCCTCCTGACGGATCAGCAGATCCGGTTCGCCTCGACCGTGGTGTTGTTGAAGCAGGTCTGCGCCAGACCGACCCGCGGCGCCACGAAGATCAGCGAAGACAGCAGGATATTCTCCGGCGGCTTGGCCTCGGAAGCATCGTTCCCTGTCGTGTTCCATGCGATATTGAAGCCGAGGTTGAAGAACGTCTTGTAGTTGGACCATGTCTCGACCACGATCAGACGCTCGTCCTGCGTCATGGTCGGCAGTTTCGGCAACATCGTCATGGCTTCCTCGTCGGTCATCGCCACGTGAACGCCGCTGCCGCGCGCCTCTGACCAGACCAGCCGGTAGCGGTCCTTGCTTGTCGTGTTCGCGCCTTTCATCTTTTCCTCGAATCGCACGACGCTGATGCGCATGTCCGGCGTCGCGTCGCCGCGTGTCAGGAACTGCAGCAAACCGTAGGTGCCGTCGACATAGGTATCATTGATATAGCCGGTCTCGCGGCTGAGCATGTCGGCGATGGTCATCGCCGCCTTTTCGTTAATGGACTCGGCCCGGAAGGCATCGAAGAATGCCAGCGTCCCCAGAAACGTAAAGAACATCAATGGGGCATAGATCAGGAATTCGAGTGTCAGCGATCCATCCTCGCGCCGCCACCACCGGCGGATCGACATTTCTAACGACCGATACTGCGTCATCATTTGAACGGCTCCATGACATAGGACGATGTGACAGACAGTGCGTATTCGTCGTTACTCTTGTCATTGCTTTCGACCAACGTGCGGCCGAATTCTGCCAGCGGCAGCAGAGGCTTGATCAGCACGCAGGCGCGCAGGACCATCAGATCGTTGTTGTCACCGTTCGTGATGTTCATGACCGGAATGCCAACCTCGCTGCGGTCGATGCAGGGCACTTCGCGTGGAATGGCCGTCCAGCTGCGGACGTCGGCGGGGATCATTTCCATGCGAAGACTGCTTTCGCAGTTGTTGAGGATCAGGGCGTATGCGCAGGTCTGCGCGATCAGCGTCTCGCGCGTTGGATTGTCCATGACGCCCAGGCGCACGTCGCGCACGGTCAGATCCAGACCGCGTTCCAGCATCACCTGCTGCATGGAATACATGCCCGATTCCATTGTCAGGCCGAACATCATCCAGACGACCGGGAACAATATCATGAATTCGAACGTGGACGTGCCTGCTTCGGACCGTCTGAAACGCCGTAGAAGTATCGTCAGCCGACCGGGAATGCGGCTGGGTGCCGTCGCGGGATGCCTGTCGCGATGTCGCATCATTGGGTCAGCCTCAAATCGGTGATCTGCTTGGCAATCCGGTCGAAGATCTCGTTCAGCTCTTGGCCGGAGGTCTTGAAGAAGTGGTTCTTGGTGCTGGCGCATTTTTCCATGGCGGTGCGGCCGGCGATGTCCTGGGGCCCGTTGTTGTCGCCCGACATCGAGATGGTATAGATGATGATCCCCGCAGTCTTGGCGGCATCGCACATGCTGTCCATATAGCCGGCACCCTGGGTGTCCGTGTAAAACTTGTTGGTTCGGCTGAAGAACCGCGCTTCCGGTGCTTGGGGTCCTGCCGATGAATACGTGACCCAAGGCAGGTTGTGATAGGCCCAGTAGAGGCGCTCGCTTGGGTCGTCGTAATGCTCGCTGTAAAGACGATAAGAGTTGTCGTTGTAGCCGTCCGTCATCAGGACGATGTACTTCAAGGACCGGATCGTCTGACCCTTGCTCTTGTCCGGGTCATAGGGTTCCGGCCGCTCGGCGAACGACGTGTCGATGGTGCCTGTGGGCAACCGTTTGATGACCGATTGAAACGACGGATCAAGCAGGGTCGTCGCCCATTTCAATCCCAGAAAGATCGAGGTGCCGGCGCGAGGCTGCAACTTGTTGATCGCGGTCGTCAGCTTGGTCGCATTCTGGCTGATCGGGATAATGCGTTCGTAGTCGAATCGCGGGCAGACCGGCTGGTCCAGATTCGGGTTGTTGTAGTCCCGGTAGCTTCCCGACCCATAGCCGTTGGTCTGGATGTTCTGCGTCTGCTCGTAAAACAGCGAATCGTTGAAGGTGACCTTGGTAAATTCCGATGCCGGCAGCTCGATGCAGTGAGAGAAGTTGTGTTTTGTGCCCGGATTGATTTTCAACAAATCGAACAGATCCGGGCCGATGTTGACCTGTTCGGAATAGGGGACCAGCGAGATCGAGATCCGGTCCTTGTATTCGGGCAGCAGCAATTTCGTCACGAAACTGGAGGCGGCGGTCCGCAGCTTCTCGATCCGCGTCGTGGAGGTGCTTCCGATCGTGTTCGCCATAGAACCCGACAGGTCAAGCACCAGTGACACTTCAACCGCGCCGACGCCCTGCATGGCGGTCGAGACCGTCTGCGCCGACAGCGTCTTGTAGGCGTCGCCGAGGTAGCGCATGAAAAAGGTGTCAAGTTCGTAATCGCCCGCGACCGTGACCTCGCGGCGCTTGTAGCCCTGGTTCACAATGGCATCGCCGGCCAGCTGGTCGGCCATCCCGGCCTTGGCGAAATAATCGCGCACGACAAGCTTGGGGTCCTGGGTCTGGTTCAGGTTTGCGGCGGCAAGCACGGCGCGGTCGGTGACGCCCTGCAGCATCGCCCGGCGGGATTCGAAGCGCATCAGATCGACCGCGATGCCGCCCCAGATCGCCATGATGAGGATCAGCGGCACGGCCAGCATGAACAGGTTGCCGTCTTCCGAGCGCACAAATGTCGCAAGGCGCGGCACCGGACCCTTGCGGTTGATCTGCGTCGACTGATGTTTCTGTGTCATCGTCTGTCTTTCCATGCCAGGGATTCCCGTGGAATCCGCCTCGCCCGGTCCATTCCTGTTGCGAACCATCGTGTTGAACCATTTCCGGATGGCAAAAATAGGGCGGCAACCGGGCAGGGCGGTGCCACCCGGCACGCGGTATTGCGACAATGACGAGGCGTCGCGGTCACTGTGCGCGAGATGGACGACATTTCCCGATGAGGATGCCGCGTCAGAGGGTTTTCTTAACCGTTTTGTAGCGGCTCCACTGATGTGTTGGGGTCAGACCGGATTTGAGCTAGGCATGGGAGGGCGCAGCACCTCGCGTCCTGCGATCCGGCATCAGGGAAGGAAACACAGATGACCCAGTCCGACATGGCACAGCCCGAACCCAGCTTTCGCGAATCCGTCGACATCATGTTCAACCGCGCGGTCAAGCTGATGGATCTGTCGCCGGGGCTGGAGGAAAAGATCAGGGTCTGCAACGCCACCTATGTCGTGCGTTTCGGCGTGCGTTTGCGCGGTGCGATCCACACCTTCACCGGATATCGGTCCGTCCATTCCGAACACATGGAACCGGTCAAGGGTGGCATCCGCTACGCCCTGTCCGTCCATCAGGACGAGGTCGAGGCACTGGCCGCATTGATGACGTACAAATGCGCACTGGTCGATGCGCCTTTCGGCGGGTCCAAGGGCGGGCTGTGCATCGATCCGCGGGCCTGGGACGAACACGAGCTGGAACAGATCACCCGCCGCTTTGCCTACGAGCTGATCAAGCGCGACCTGATCAACCCCGCCCAGAACGTCCCCGCCCCGGACATGGGCACGGGAGAGCGCGAGATGGCGTGGATCGCCGACCAGTACAAGCGCATGAATACCACCGACATCAACGGCGCCGCCTGCGTCACCGGCAAGCCGATCAACGCCGGCGGCATCCAGGGCCGCACCGAGGCGACGGGCCGCGGTGTGCAGTTCGCCCTGCGCGAATTCTTCCGCCACCCCGAGGATGTGGCAAAGGCCAACCTGACCGGCAAGCTGTCGGGCAAGCGCGTCATCGTGCAGGGTCTGGGCAACGTGGGCTATCACGCCGCCAAGTTCCTGAGCGAGGAAGACGGCTGTCTTGTCACCGGGATCATCGAACACGACGGATCGCTTTATGCCGAGGACGGACTGGATGTGGAGGATGTGAAGAAGTGGATCGCGGGCCACGGCGGGGTCTCGGGCTATCCGACGGCCACGCATGACGCCAACGGCGGCACCCTGCTGGAACACGACTGCGACATCCTGATTCCGGCAGCGCTTGAGGGTGTGCTGAACATGGGCAATGCCGACCGCATCAAGGCCCCCCTGATCATCGAGGCGGCGAACGGTCCCACGACGGCGGGCGCCGACGAGGTGCTGCGCAAGAAGGGCGTGGTGATCATCCCCGACATGTATGCCAACGCGGGCGGTGTGACGGTCAGCTACTTCGAATGGGTCAAGAACCTGTCCCACATCCGGTTTGGCCGGATGCAGCGCCGGGCCGAGGAAGCGCGGCACCAGCTGCTGGTCGACGAGTTGGAGCGTCTGGACGACATGCTGGAACACCGCTGGTCGATGACGCCGAATTTCAAGGAAAAGTATCTGCGCGGTGCGGACGAGCTGGAGCTTGTGCGCTCCGGCCTCGATGACACGATGCGCACGGCCTATCAGGCCATGCGCGCCGTCTGGCATGGTCGCGACGATGTCCACGACCTGCGCACCGCCGCCTACCTCGTGTCGATCCGCAAGGTGGCCGACAGCTACCGCGCAAAAGGGTTGTAACTGGCCCGGATCGATCCGGCCACGGTCAGGCGGCCCGGTGCGATCGCACGGGGCCGCCTGACGCGGCGAACCCGGTCATCCGCCGCAGGCATGACAGCTGGGAGGCGGCGATCAGGCCGGGACAGGGACGGATGGTGGGGTCGTCTGGCCTCAGGTCCAGTCCGCGCGCCCGCTGCCAACGGCATCCGCCACGGTGGCAAAACCGTCGCGCGCCAGCAGGGCATCAAGACCTTCCGCGATCTCGCTGGCCAGCCGGATGCCGCCGTAGACGAGTGCGGTGTAAAGCTGCACCGCCGATGCCCCGGCGCGGATCTTCTGATAGGCCTGCTCTGCCGAGCCGACGCCGCCGACGCCGATGATCGGCAGCCGGGTCAGACCGGCAAGCTGGGCCAGCACGCGGGTTGAGCGTTCGAACAGCGGCTGGCCTGACAGGCCGCCCTTTTCGTCCCTGTGCGGGCCATGCAGGCCGTCACGCGCAAGCGTTGTGTTGGTGGCGATCAACCCGGCGATGCCAGAGGAATTCGCCACCTCCGCAAGATCCGCAATCTCGACCTCGGACAGGTCCGGTGCGATCTTCAGAAAAATCGGGATCGGGTTGGCCAATGCTGCATTTGCCTGCATCACACCGGACAGCAGAGCGGAGAGTGCGGCCTTTCCCTGCAGGTCGCGCAGCCGCTCTGTATTCGGGGAGGAGACGTTGACGGTGGCGAAATCCACATCGGCACCGCACATGGCCAACACCCGCGCAAAATCGCCAGCGCGGTAGTCCGATTCCTTGTTCGCCCCAAGGTTTAGGCCGACGATGCCCTTGTGGGCTTTCAACCGCTTGGCAATCGCCTCGGCCCCGTCGTTGTTGAACCCGAAGCGGTTGATTGCGGCACCGTCCTGCATCAGGCGGAACAGGCGCGGCTTGGGATTGCCCGGCTGCGGGCGCGGGGTGGCGGCACCGACTTCGATGAAACCGAAGCCGCAGCGCGACAGGGGGCGCAGGGCTACGGCATTCTTGTCGAATCCCGCCGCCAGCCCGACCGGGTTGGGCAGATCAAGGCCTGCCACGACCGTGCGCAACCGCGGTGATGTGACAGGCCCGCCCGATGGCCCCAGACCCATGGTCAGCGCCTGCAGCGCCAACCCGTGGGCGCGCTCCGGGTCTATCTGCTGCAACGCGAGCAGGGCCAGATCTTCGAGGTGGCGATACATCTAGGTCATGTCCGGAAACTGGTGCTGCCCGTCCACAAGGGGCAGGGGCCTGTGCCAGACGACGTCGCTGTCCAGCAGCGGGCGGTAAAGGTGCGGGAACATGTCGCCGCCGCGCGACGGCTCCCACCGCAGATCCTCGCCCAGTGCATCGGCATCGACGGCGACCAGCAGCAGCCCCTCGACATCGGCGAAATGCTTCAGCGCCGTCTCCTCGGCCTGAGCGGCGGTCGAGAAGTGGATGAAACCATCGGCCAGATCGACTGGCGCGCCCGTCGTCGATCCGTCCGCCTGCAGGGCGTCCCATTCGGGGCCGCGAAAGATTTTATAGATCAGCATGGAATGACAGATGACGCAGGGGCGGGGGGAAATCAAGCGTCCCGCGCCGCCCGTCAATCGCGCGTTACACACACGGAATAGGCAGTTCGCAAAGTGACGCTGGATCAACCTGACCCCGCGTTTGACTTCATCAAAACCCGCGGCCAATCTGCCCGCATGACAACTTGGGGGATATCCACATGATCGCACGCATCCTTGGCACGACCGCCGCACTGGCGCTGACCGCCAGCGCCGCCAGCGCCGACTACAGCCTGACCATCTTTCACACGAACGATTTCCATGACCGGTTCGAGCCGATCAGCAAGTACGATGGTCCCTGCGCCGCCGAGGACAACACAGCCGGCGAGTGCTTTGGTGGCGAAGCGCGCCTTGTGACGGCACTGGAAGCGGCCCGCGCGCAGACCGAGAATTCGATCCTCGTGGATGGCGGCGACCAGTTTCAGGGCACGCTGTTCTATACCCAGTACAAGGGCACGATGACCGCCGAGTTCATGAACAAGCTGGGTTATGACGCGATGACCGTGGGCAACCATGAATTCGACGATGGACCTGAAGTGCTGGGCGCATTCGTCGATGCCGTCAACTTTCCGATCCTGATGTCGAACGCCGATCTGTCGGGCGAGGCGCTGCTGGCCGACAAGATCGTCAAGTCCACGATCATCGAGAAGAAGGGCGAAAAGATCGGCCTGATCGGCCTGACCCCCGTCGATACCGACGAACTCTCCAGTTCCGGCCCCAACGTGATCTTCACCCAGCCCGCCGAAGCGGTGCAGGGCGAGGTCGACAAGCTGACCGCCGAGGGCGTAGACAAGATCATCGTCCTGTCGCATTCCGGCTACCAGGTCGATCAAGACGTGGCGGCCAATACCACCGGCGTCGACGTGATCGTGGGTGGCCACGACAACACCCTGCTGGGCGACATGGAAGGGGCCAAGGGCAAGTATCCCACCATGGTCGGCGACACCGCGATCGTGCAGGCCTATGCCTACGGCAAGTATCTGGGCGAGCTGAACGTGACCTTCGACGATGCGGGCGTCATCACCGAAGCCTCCGGCCAGCCGATCCTGATGGACGGCTCCGTGGCCGAGGATCAGCCGACCGTGGACCGCATCGCGGAACTGGCGCAACCGCTGGAGGCGATCCGCAACGAGGTCATCGGCGAGACGACCGAGGCCATCGATGGCAGCCGTGACGTCTGCCGCGCGATGGAATGTTCGGGCGGCAACCTGATCGCCGACGCCATGCTGGCGCGGGTCAAGGATCAGGGCATTCAGGTCGCCATCACCAACGGCGGCGGCATCCGTGCGGGCATCGACGCGGGCGAGGTGACCAAGGGCGAGGTGCTGACGGTGCTGCCGTTCCAGAACACGCTGTCCACCTTCCAGGTGCCGGGGCAGGTCCTGCTGGAGGCGCTGGAGAATGGCGTGTCCGAGATGGCCGACGGCGGCGGTCGTTTCCCGCAGGTGGCGGGCATGACCTTTACCGTCGATCCGGCGGCAGAGGTGGGCAGCCGCATCAGCGACGTGATGGTGGGCGGCGCACCGCTTGATCCCGCGGCGACCTATGGCGTGGTGTCCAACAACTTCGTGCGCAACGGCGGCGACGGCTACAAGATGTTCCAGACGGCGGAAAACGCCTATGACTTCGGCCCGGATCTGGCGGATGTCGTGGCGGACTACATTGCCGAAAACGGGGCCTACACGCCCTATACCGATGGCCGCATCACGGTGAACTAAGGCCGGTTCTGATCGGATGAAGAGGGCGCCCCGGGTATAAGCCGGGGCGCCCTTTGCGTTCAGAAGCTGATCTGAACGGAGGTCTGGATGCGGTCCACGTCATAGGACGCACCGCCAAAGGTGTCGCGCGTGCCGTGGAAATACTCCGCACCAACCGACACGTTGTCCAGCAGCTGATACTGCGCGTTCAGGTGCGCGGTGGTCAGCGTCTCGGTGCTGTCTGTGCCGACGCCCGCGTCGTTTTCATGCCAACCGTAGATCGCGCGCAGGGTCAGCTTTTCGCCGACCGCCTGCGTCAGGCCGATATAGGCGGCCTGCATCTCGATCGGGTTGCCGGCCGCGTCCAGATCGTTGCCGCCAAAGACCATGTAGCTGTTGATGCCTTCGCCGTATGTATAGGCCGCATCGACCGACGCGCCGTTCCACAGCTGTGCCGTGGTCGACAGGTTGATGCCATAGACATCTTCGCTGCCGCCGGTCGTGTTGTTCACGGTGCCGGTCAGGGCAGAGGCGCGCAGCAGCAGCGGATCGGTGTCATATGCGAGGGCCGCGATCAGCACGGGATCGTCGCTTTCGCCGTTCGATTCCTCGATCGATCCGGTGACCGACAGGCTGTTGGGCATGTCGTAGGTAAAGGCGACCTGCTCCTGACGGGCAAAGGGGATGCCGGCGAACCCTTGGAAATCCAGCGTCGAAGGGTAGGACGAGATCGGCATGAATTGGGTCCAGTACTGGCCGACGCGCAGGCCGCCCAGTGTTGCCGTGGCGTGGCGCAGACGCGGCTCGATCTGGTCGGCGCCGTAAAAGTCGATCTCGACCTGCGTGCCCAATTCGCCCAGATCGGTCTGGGTGGTGGTGCGGAATCCCAGACGGGTCTGACGCACGGTGGCGTTGAAATAGTCGCCCGTGGGGCTGGAGGCCCCGATACCGTTCAGGCCGAAGGTCGTATCACCCAGCTCATACCCGAAATCGTAGATCAGATCGAGCTTGGCATAGCCGTAGAAGTCCAGCGTCGTGCCGGACCCTGTGCCGAAGGTCATGGGATCGGATTTTGCACTTTCCAGCGCCGCGACGCGGGCCTCCAGTGCGGCGATTTTTCCGGCGTCGTCCTGTGCTGCCGCTGCCGCGGCAAAGGGAATCAAGGTCGTCGCCAGTAGAAGATGGGTCGTCCGGAACATCTGATGGCCTTTCAAGGTAAGAGGGGTGAACCCCTCGTCCATGCCAGCCGCACCCGGCGCGGGACCACCTGTCGTTGCCGGAAAAACACGTGACTGTTGCGCCGATCACGCGATTGACCGGACCACGGCGACGCATTGTCGCGCCGGTCCGCGTTGAAAACATGATCCAGTTTCGGTTTTTAGGCAGTGTCGTGACGACGCGCGCGTCGCGCAGGTTGCCAGAGCGTGAGTGGCCCGGACTGATTCGGACAAGACGCGTGTACGCGGACGACCGATACTGGCGCTACGGTCTGGGCGATCCTAGATTGTCATCATGTGCGGACGCATGGCGATCACCCTCCCTCATGATGCGATGGCGCAGGTCTTTGACGCGGCGCCCGCAAATGACTTGCCCAATACCCCGGATTACAACGTCTGCCCGACGCAGGCCGTCCACGTGGTGACGGCGGGCGAGGGGCAGCGTCGCCTGCGTCCCATGCGCTGGGGCTTCGTACCGCACTGGTATGACAAGCTGTCCGGCGGACCGCTGTTGATCAATGCCCGGTCAGAGACCATTGCCGACAAGCCCGCCTTTCGCGCCGCCGTCCGTGAACGGCGCTGCCTGATCGTCGCCAGCGGGTTCTATGAATGGCACCGCGTGCCGGGCGCCGTGCCGCAGCCGTGGTATGTCACGCGCAGCGACGGGTCGCCGATGGCCATGGCGGGCATTTGGCAGGACTGGTCGAAGGCTGAGGCGCCACTGGCGACCTGTGCCGTCGTCACCTGTGGCGCCAACGCTGCGATGGCGCCGATCCACGACCGCTTGCCAGTGATCCTGTCACCCGGCGATTGGCCGCTGTGGCTGGGCGAGGCGGGTCACGGTGCGGCGCCTTTGATGCGGGCCGTTGCCGACGTTGCGCTGACGTTCACGAAGGTGTCGACGCAGGTTAATTCAAATCGGGCCGTCGGAGAGGACCTGATCGCACCGGTGGAATGACTCAATAAGAATTTGGCGCATTGCCGATCACGAGGGAGCCGTCGTTAGAACTGCTGTAGTAGGACGATTCAACAGTTCGGTTACCATAGGCAGTGCATCGTCCTTTCCAGTCAGTCTTCGTGCAATATTGTTCGTTTGTATAGATCAAAGCGGTGAACGCTCCACCCCCGGGGGTCGCCAAAGCGGGCGATTTGGCACCGTTGTTGATCGTGCTGGTATAGATGTCAGCGCCGTTCAAAGCCTTGTACCTGATCGTCAGGGTCCTGCCGCTGTTGTTCTGGATGTAGATTTTGTCGTTTGTCGCCGGTTGGGTCGTATCCACACAGAAATACATCTTGTTCGGCACGAAACCCGCATTCTCTGCCGCGATGGTATGGCCGACCGCCGAGCAAGGTGCTGCGGATGCGTTGACTGCGCCAAAGATCATCAACACTGAAAAAACGACGAACAGCTTCATGGCGTAAGATCCTATGTCGGGAATATTTTGCGGCTTCAGGGATGGGTAACGCCTGATCTGGGCGGATTTATGGCTGAAACCGAACGCATATGGTCGAGGAGATCGTCGGCCAGTTGCGCCACCACATCCAATTCTTCGCAGACGTCTTGGCTTCGAACCGAAGGATCTTGGGATAAGTTTGATGGCATCACCGACTGTCGAGGAACGCCTGCAGCCGTCGACTATTGGCGACTTTTTTGGGGGAAGGTCTCATCCAGTTTCGCACGGACCAGCGCTTTGCTAGACCAAGCGGGGTGGCGCGTGCAGTGTTGGGCCAAACAAGTGACTGTGTCAGATCGTTCGGCATCGAGGGAGACATGCCAGCACGACCGTCAATATTTTTTCAAAGAGGCACGGCAGTTGTCAGCCGTAGCCTGCGCGGTGGCAACATAGACAGACATCGTCGATATGAGACATCGACATATCGAACTTGGAAGTTGGTGTGGGGCTCATGGCACACGTGCAATTCAGACAAAGCGTAAATTCGTTGCAGGGGCACCAATGGGGGCGAGGGATCTTAGGTACGCGATAGGTCGTTTTTTGAGGGCGGCTATCGGTCCGCTGTTTGGTATTGCAATCATGAATGAAACTGAATGCGAAAGCAGAGCGAAACATGCTGACAAACAGTGATCTGATCGCATTGACAGAATTTCGCCGTGCGCTTCACCGTCGTCCCGAAGTGTCTGGCGAAGAAATGGAAACCGCCAAGACTGTCGTGGCTGCGGTGAAACTGATGTGTCCGACGCGTATCCTCACAGGGTTGGGCGGACATGGCGTGGCTGCGATCTTTGACAGCGGCAAGGACGGCCCCACGGTTCTCTTTCGCGCTGAACTTGATGCCCTGCCCATCGAGGAACGCAATGACGCAATCGCGTGGCCCTCGGAGATTCCTGGCAAAAGCCACGTCTGTGGTCATGACGGCCACATGACGATGCTGCTTGCCCTGGGCCGTATGATCTCGCGCAAACCGGTCGCACAAGGGCGCGTCATCTTGATGTTTCAGCCCGCCGAAGAAGACGGAAGCGGTGCGAAGGCTGTCGTCGCTGATCCGGCCTTTGACGAAGTGAAACCCGACTGGGCTTTTGCCATTCACAACGATCCCGGAAGCCCGTTTGGGTTCGTCTCGACCCGTGTTGGTTTAATGAACTGTGCGTCGCTGGGTTTGAAGGTTAAGCTCAGCGGGAAAACGGCCCATGCCGCCAACCCGCAGGACGGTGTCTCACCTGCGTTAGCAGTCGCCAAATTGATCCCGGCACTGGATGAGCTGGGGCATGGCGAAGGCGGTCCGCGCAACGATGCATTTCGGTTGGTGACGATCACTCATGTCAACATCGGGGAGCCGACCTTTGGCATCGCCCCCGGTGAAGCAGAGGTTTTCGCAACCCTGCGTGCGGCTGGTGATGCTGGCATTGAAAGCCTTGAAGCCGCCGCGCGCACCATTGCCACATCTGTCGCAGATGAACACGGGCTTGGCGTCGCGTTCGAGATCCACGACCATTTCGCGGCTTCGGTAAATGACGCGGACGCCTACGATGTCGCGACCAGGGCGATTGAGGCAATCGGTGTTCCCCACGGGCAAGAGAACGTACCGATGCGTGCATCAGAGGATTTCGGTGTATTTGGATGGGGCGCAAAAGCCGCGATGTTGTTCCTGGGTTCCGGCGAAGGTCATGCGGCCTTGCACAATCCGGACTACGATTTCCCCGATGACTTGATTCCGATCGGGAGCGCAATCTTTGAACGCATTGCGCGAGATCTGTTGGGAACCGCTTAGGCGTATCGCAACCTATGCCGTTTCAAAAGCAGCTATTCGCTGCGATGCAGATGGGATGAAGATTGAGTTCTTTGCACAGGTTGACAGATTCGACATCAGACTGAGGGACGACCGGGGGGACAGGTCACTCGATTTTCACAGCGTGCTGGTTGCGGGGTGACCTTCAGGTTCGTTCTTTGCTGCCCCTCTGTGTGGACCAAGATTTCTACTGCTGGCACATGCCGTACCCGCCGAAATCGCGGCAGCGTTAAAACAGGATTGGCCAGGCACCGGGCATTTCGGCCCCCGCCTTAACCTGTTCGAGGTCAAGTGCATCCGGGGCGAGCAGGCGCATTTTGCCGAACCTTGGTCGAATGTGACACAGCTCGGGCGAAAAGGCCCTGAAGACCGGTGCGCGCGCGTCCCTTCGTGACAGATCGACAAAAAGAGCGCGGCAGTTCCTCGACAGCAACATCGCAAGGCAGGCATCGAGGGTCCAGGAGGTATCATTGCCCGGCAGAGGCGAGACAGCCGGTTCTACATCCGAGAACACGGGCAGGTCGAAGGCGCACACCCGCTTGACCCAGGTTCTGGCCACCGCGTCGTCCCCGATATCGCGCCATGGTGGAAGCGACGTTTCGGTCGCGAGCATCTCGATGGTGGCCGCACGCGCCGCCTCGGTCAAATTGGTCTTTGCCGCAAAACCCAGCGCAACAACCGTACCATCCGGCTCGCACGATGCCGCCGCAACGACCGGCACAGCGAGATCGGTCGTGATGTTGAAAAGGAAAAAGCGGCGCGATCGGCTGGAAAGATAGGCGCTCAACTCGGGCAAGGCGCCAAGGATGGCAGGGTCGAGGCCTTGGCGTCGTCGCTGGCCATACCACCAGCGCCCTGCGGCATCACGCTCTATCAACTCCATCAACGCCGCACATTTCGCCGCTTCCACCGTGGGACCGCAGGCACAGCCGTTACTTTCGGCCACCGCAACAGCGGCCGGGTCGCCTGCGTCGCGCCGTCCGATCAAAACGGCATCGGCCGGGACGTAAAGCAGTCCGCCCGTCTGCGCGTCCTCGGCTTGCATCCAGTCCAGTGGCACATCGTCACGCCGGGACGCGGGGATCCAGTCCTGACCGGCAAGACGTCGGTTTTCCTGTACGCGGGACTCGATCTGACTGCGCGAGAAACCGTTCAGCATCTCGGGTCGGATTGCGCGGGCACCCAGGTCCTTGACCGTTGCCCGGATCACCGGCTCATTGCCCCAGGCGCAGGTTTTCAAAAGCTCCACAGCCTCGCCGATCGCGCTGCGTCGACTGGCCGCAGCGGTCAGACCGCAACCGTTTGCAATCCGGCCCGACGTTGGCAGCGCAGCCGTCGGGAAATCCGGCCACCGTTCCAGCGCACGAGAATTGGGCAAAGCCGCGCAAATGTGCACCGGAGCAGCGCTTGGCATCGAAACGATGTCAAACATCCCCTCCAGATGACCAAGTCGCCATGCATCCACGTCGAGATCCTCGCAGTTTTGCGCGGTTTCTTGTAACATAGATCAATCTGGTCCCGACGAAGGTTGGTGCATGCCGAACAAACCGCAAATTCTCGTCGTCATGTGCGCCGATCTGGAAGCCTACAGTCGGCACATGGCACATGACGAGGCGGCGACGATTGACTTTGTCGAGCGCAGTTTCGCCCGCGCGCGCCGGGCAACTATGCGGTTTGGCGGGACTCTGGTCAAGACGACCGGCGACGGGTGGATCGCGCTGTTCCCAAGCGTCGGCAATGCCGTGGATTGCGCGCGTCTGATTCAGCGCCAGACCCACCGGCAAGAGGCGGCACCCCCGTCGCTGTTCCGGATCGGTCTTCACTTGGGCGAAGTGCGGATGCAAGGTGGCGACGTCTTCGGGCATGCTGTCAACATCGCCGCACGCCTCCAAACTTTGGCTCCACCGGGCGGCATCATCGTGTCGCAGCCCGTCACGGCCTTGTTGGGACAGTCGACAGATTATTATCTGGATGCGATTGGCCGGCCGCTGCTGAAGAACATCGGCGACGACCTGAGCGTCTATCGTCTTGTCGAAGGGGCGGGACACCGCAAGCCCGGCGGAACGCTGCGCCTAGACATCGTCGGTGGTGTGCGGATGAAAACGCAGGACAATGAGGTGCAGGCGATCCGCTCGGCCCATGCGTTGGCGCTGATCGGGGCGCTGGCACTTGACCCGGATGACTCGGTCGAGGCGAGCCGGATCGCGGCCATGCTCTGGCCCGAAAAGGATCCGAAAAAGGCCCGGCAGGCCCTTGCGCGCACGCGAAAGCTGGTCAATTCCTACGGCGCCTTTGCCGCGCCGGATATCATCGTCGCCGATGGCGTCATGTTGCGCCTCGACACCAGTGTTGTCACTGTGGATCTGCATCTGATCGACCGGTCGCTGATCTCCGGCGTCGTCGCACCGGCCCTGCGTCATCCGGATCGGCTGATTGACGGTCTCGTTGCCGGGCTTGACCGGGTCAGCCCGCTCTTGGTGACTTGGCTGCGGGTTCAGCGCGCATTCTGGCGGGATCGATTTATCGCGGGGCTGGAGACGTGTCTGACACGGCATCACGATTCGCAACCCGCGCTCCGCGCTGCGGCAGAGGCACTGCTGCGGTTCGAGCCGGGGCACGAACCGGCCTCCCACGCGCTGATGCGCCATTTTGCGACGACGGGCCGAAGCGAAGCCGCCCTGCGTGAATTCGACCGCCTGTCGGCGCATCTCGGCGCCGTATATCAGCTAACGCCGGGTTCCGAGGTGAGCGCCTTTGCCTTGTCCGTCCGGGGATCGGCCGCCGGACATCGAGACCGGAGCAAGGTCGGGTCCGCACCGCACCTGCCACAGGTTGCCGTTGGTGCGATCGACTTTGACGTGCCCGAGGCGCAACCGATTGCCGAAAAATTCCGGTCCGATCTTCTGGCTAACCTGTCCCGTTTTCGGACTTGGGCCGTACTCGACGTGTCCGACGACAGTTTTGGCGGGGCAAACTACATTCTTACAGGGCGCTGCGACATGTCGGATAACGGTGCGAACCTCAGCCTGCGACTGGTCGAGCCGACCTCGCGCCGGATCGCGTGGAGTTCTTCATACCCGGTTTCTGCGGCCGATTGGCGCCGGGTCCAGGGTCAGGTCGTCGGTCGGATCGCGGCAGCGCTTGAAGTTTATATCTCGGCCGACCGGCTTGCCCAATGTTTGAATGTCTCGCCGACAAATACAGACGATTATGACGACTGGTTGCGCGGCGAATCCCTTCTGCTGCGATGGACGCCCGAAGCCGACGCCGAGGCCAAGGTTCTGTTCGCCGGCATCATTTCCCGAACCCCCGAATTCGCACCGGCCCACGCCAGCCTTGCGAGCATCTACAACGTGCGCCACATCCTATTTCCGGGCAGTGCGTTTTCAGCCGAGGATGCCAAAGCGGCCCGGATCAATGCCTCTCTGGCGGTCGAACTGGACCCGATGGATGCCCGCAACCATCTCGCGCTGGCTTGGTCTGCGGCGTTGACGAGCAGGTTTGACCAAGCGGCTGTGCATCTTGATCTTGCGTCATCGCTCAATCCCTATAGCCCGACGACCACGATCTCAGCCGCGATGGGCTATGCGTTTCTGGGCGATCATCTGAGGGCCAGCCATCTGCTGGACGGCGCGATTGCGCTGGCACCCATGCTGCGCCCGCATCAATGGTGCTATGCTGCGGCGGTGCGTTTTCTGGGCGGTCAGGATGAAGCGGCTGTCGAAGCGGCGCGCCGGTCAGGCGACCAGATCGTCGACAATCAGGGCTGGCTCGCCGCCGCTCTGGCCCGCCAAGGCAAGACGACCGAGGCGCAGCATGCGTTCCGCAAGTTGCTGGCGGAACTGGCCCCGGTCTGGGCAGGCCCCCACCTGCCCGATGCGGAAAGCGTGCATGCCTGGTTCACCTCTGCCTATCCGATCCAGACCGAAGCGGACCGCCTTGCGCTGTCATCTGCGTTGCGTCAGGCGATGCCGGTCCGGACCGAGGCGCGGATCAGCGGCAACGCCGATACGTGATCGTGCCAAGCAGGTACTTCCTGCGATCGTCGCTGTCGGGTGCGCCAAGATCGGTAATGACCTTCGACAGGTAGTTGCCCGCCATCAGCAGATCGTTGTGTCCTTCCGAAATGGCGATGTTCATCTCTTCGGTGCCCGCATTGTCCTGATCCTTCACGCCCTTCAGCTTGACCTTCTTCGTTTGCTTCCCCAACTGATAGTCGTAAATCCCCGCGGACTTGCTTGCGATGGACATGACATTGGTGTCGCCTTTGTAGGTGACGTCGAAATCGGCGTGATCCTCGATGATTTCCTGGATCGTCTTGTTCACTACATCGTCGGGCGACAGGTTCGGTGTCGTGAAATACTTGTTGAAGACCTCTCCAAGCAATTTCATGCCGGACCTGCGCTGATCCACATCGCCCGCCTTGCTTCGGTCAAATACCACGATATCAGCCATGTTCAGTCCTTTCAGGTTGGGGTCTGGGTGTCGTCGATCTGCTCTGGATTGACGGAAAATGCCAACCGCACCAGGTCGCTGTAGTCAAAGCGGTCATTTGAAGTTCCGCCGAACCTTGGGTCAGGGGCAAAATGCTGGCGCACGCCATCCACGATCATGTCCGAACCGCTGGCCTCGATGGCGGCGTTCAGCGTCTCGGCGACGATGCGACCGCCCAGCGGGCCCAGCCGGTTGCCATTCCCGATCACCGCAGCCTCTAGCAGCGTATAGACCCAAAGCGGCGTCTGATCGACAAACCGGCTGCCGATCGCGCCTTCGCGCATGATGGCTGTGGCATCGGGGTTGTGGGGTATGTCAAGCGCGTCCGGGGCGAGGATCGGGATCTCGCAGGTTGAACCGGCTGCCTGCAACGCCGCCTGCACCGCCTGTGCCAGGGCCTGGCCGCTGGGCAGCAGTTGCACCGCGCCACTCACCAGCGTGCGTCGCGCAAGATTGATGTGTTCGGTCAACGTGCCAGGGCATGGCACATCTAGGTCCCCGTGTTGAAAGAGGTCCTTCGGCAAGCAGAAAAGCGACTGTCTCAGGTCCGTCCCGATGCCGGTGGCCTTGATCGGTGGCATTGCGTCCAGCCCGAGCATATGCCGCCAGTCGGTTGTCCAGGTCTGCAGTAGACGCCCATTCGTCAGTCCCATGCCTTCAAACGACAAGCCCAGCAAATCCGATGCCAGCGCGCTATCGACCGTGTTGTCCGGATTGGCCGTGTTCCACGGTGCGTATTCATCGCGCCTCATCGCATGGCCAAAACGGAAGATCGCGGCGGAAAATTCGTGCGAAACATAGAACGGATGCAACGCAATGCCCCCTCCCGACGGGGCTACCCAGACACGGCCGCGCGTCATCACATCGTGATAGGTCGCAGGATCCACCAGCCGCACCAGATAATCCTGCAGCACCACCGACTGAAAATGCCGGAGTACGACTCGGCGAATGTCATCCGCACTCAGATCAGTATCGTTCAGTATGCGCATGGCGGCCTGCGCGAAGCGCGTGACAGCGACATGCGTTTGCGAAAGCGCGAGGTTCTGGTCGTTGCGCGGGTCCAGCAACAAGGGCCAACCGGTCGCCAGCCGTGGCACGTCGTCCAACCCGCTGCCGGAAAAGCCCGACCCTGAATCCAATATCGTCTTGGTTAACGGCAGCCCCTCGACCTCTTTCACGTGAACCGGCAGCGTGCCCGGAAAACCCTGCGGAAGCTGAAAGATCGTCTTGAGGTCGATGGCGCTGTCGATGGGCCCCGCAAAGGGCGGCAGGGCAGGGTTAGCCGTCGGGTTCCACACCGTCATCTCATGTGCCAGAAACTGACCGAGATAGGTATAGGCGGCCGGCGTCTGTGCCATCAGCTGTGGCAGGGGCGGGAGTGGCGCAAAGCCATAGTCGACCAACAACGCATCTCCAAGCCGCCCGAGACGGTCGAGCATATCGTGATCCGGCGGCGGTCCCGCAGCCATCGTCCGTTCGTAGATGCGGACCGGCGAGGCGATAAAGGCTTCACGGGGCGACAGACCACCCGAAGCGTGTGGGCTGATGCGCAGGATCAAACGCCCGATCCGTTCGGCAACCGCATCACCGATCTGCAAGGACCGGCCCCGCGCTGTCTCCACTATGTCGAGGAGCAGGGGCGTATCCGGATCGTTCGCCATTTTGTCGGGGCCGAAGACATCCGCCTCCAGGCTCCGCCGACCATCGTTTGACCGCTCTCGCAGCACCAAACGGTAGCCTGCCCCATGACGTGACGCGAGGGCCGTCATACGGCACCTTCAAATGTCGAAAACGTTGCAGTAAAAATGCGGAGCAAAAACGACATAAAATATCACCTCATCCGAAGTGCATTTTTTCTCTTGCTGGTCCAATTATGAGGCGTATCTGCCGTAACGTCAATTAGGTAGTTCTGCGTCGTGAGGCGGCATCTCTGACCCACACCCCGCACCCCTCACATCTCTCGTTAAAGCGTTAGCTATGTTTTGGTTTAAGATGGGCTTGGGCGGAGTGGAGATGCGAAACGGTCTGTTCCTATAGCAAGATGAACGCCCACCGAGAGGGCGAGAAAATAGCTTGCCATGACACATTGGTAAAACCGCGCTGCCGATTGGCCAGGTAGCACGTTGCGGCAATGAGCGCTCGCGGCTGACGTTTGCGGCGTAATGCAACAATGATTGTGCGGGCCGAAACTACGCGACAAGGTCCTAGAAGCCGGATTTGCAATGATGCATTTGATCCAGATACGCAGCAAACGCTTCATGACCTGTATGGGTTCGATAGTCCTTGATGATTGCGTCACGCGATTGGCATGCGTCAAAGTGCCAAGCGGCATGACAGTAGCGCGATGATTTCGCGCCGTTGAGGGCATCGTCGATCTTCGCACGTCGCAATAGGACGGTAGCAAGGGGGTGTTTGTCGGACAGAGCGTCGGCGGCCGGGGTCACTGTTTCATATCGATTGCCGTCCAGTTCAACCGAACGGGTCAGCGCAAGCCGAGCGGCGTGGACCAATGCTGGCCAGGATATGAGAAAATCGATCGCAGCCTCCAGATCCGGGAAAACCTCTGCAAGGTCCTACGCCTTTTCATCTGCCTCGACGTCTTCAAATTCAGGCAGTCATTTTACGAAGCTTCCGCAGGCTCTCCGCGTCCAGCGTCTTTTTGAAACTCAGCTCAAGATGTTTAAGCAGATGTGTTGGGGCAGGGCCGCCATACCGGGTGAGCGGCCGAAACGCTGGCTGTCCATTGGCCTCTCGCGCCAGCCTTCTGCGTCAATGTCGACCACGGTCCAATCCGCGCCGCCCAGGTCCAGATAAAACCCCTCACCCGTATGCCCCATCCGGTAAAACACTGGATGCGTCTCGCCCTCAAACAAGGCTTGCCCAATGTTCTTGCGGGACAGATCATCCAGCTTGATCGCGGCGGGCAATGCCAGAGGAATTCATGGTTGAGGCTGACGGGGCGGCCCCGTAGCGTTTACGGATGACCAAACGCTAATCTTCTTGACATGCCAGCAGATTTGTTTGGCCACGATGCAGTCTGTGCGGTTGCCGCTTTCGCAGAGTAATGTGGGAAATCTGTTGCATGAACGCGGCATCGCGATCAGCCACGAAACAATCCGGTTTCGGTATGACACATCTGGGCTGTTATTCGCCGCAGATATCCGCAGCAAGCGGTACGGCCTGATGAGCGCACGTTGGCACTTTATGCAAAGCGCAGCGAAGGTGCCGTTGCGGATATAAGTTGCTGCTCTTGTCTGAACTGCAGAATGATTTGAAACCTGCTTCTTGACCTCGTATCGCAGGTGAATTAACTGTCCGATCGGTCGCGGGCGTTGTGTAATGGTTAAGACCTCAGTTTTCCAAACTGAAGATGAGGGTTCGATTCCCTCCGCCCGCTCCACCGCTCCTTACCGTCAAACCGACGAAGTCCGGCAATGCGCCGCAGCGCGTTTTGCTTGTGTCGCGGGCGCTGCGGTTTTATGTGCGATTCATTGCAAGCAGGACGAAACACCATGGCCGACGCGCCCAATGCCCTCGACGCGGAACGCGCCAAATCCAAGAACATGGGCGCGCTGCGCCAGTTGTGGCCCTTTCTGACGCCCTACCGCCGCCTGATGGCGCTGGCCGCGACGGCGCTGACGGCGACGGCCATCATCTCGCTGATCCTGCCGCTGGCGGTGCGCCGCGTGGTGGACAATTTCGATGTGCAGGCGGGCCAGCTGCTGGACCGCTACTTTGCCATCGCACTCATCATCGCGGCCCTGCTCGCGGTGGGCACCGCGTTGCGCTATTACCTCGTGACGCGCCTGGGTGAACGGGTTGTGGCCGATATCCGCACCGCCGTTTTTGATCGCATGATCGGCATGTCGCCCGCATTCTTCGAAAACATCATGACCGGCGAGGTGCTGAGCCGCATCACCACGGACACCACGCTGATCCTGTCGGTCATCGGGTCCTCTGTCTCGATCGCGCTGCGCAACGCGCTGATCTTTGCAGGCGGTCTGGTCCTGATGATGTTCACCTCGTTCAAGCTGACTGGCCTCGTGCTGCTGCTGGTGCCCGCGGTGATCGTGCCGATCGTTGTGCTGGGCCGCCGGTTGCGCAAGCTCAGCCGCGAAAATCAGGACTGGATCGCGCAGTCGTCCGGCAACGCGTCCGAGGCGCTGTTGTCCGTGCAGACCGTGCAGGCCTTCACCCACGAGGACCTGAGCCGCGCGAAGTTCTGGGAGGTCACGGAAAAGAGCTATCGTGCCGCCCGCACCCGGATCGGTGTGCGCGCCTGGATGACGGCCATCGTGATCTTTCTGATCTTCGCGGGCATCGTCGGCGTGCTCTGGATCGGTGCCCACGACGTGCGCGGTGGGGCCATGAGCGTGGGTGAGCTGGTGCAGTTCGTCATCTACTCCGTCATGGTCGCCGGCGCCGTCGGCGCCCTGACCGAGGTCTGGGGCGAGTTGCAGCGCGCCGCCGGTGCGACAGAGCGTCTGGTGGAATTGCTGAACGCTGAGGATGCGGTCACCGACCCCGCCAACCCGGTGCCCGTGCCGGATGTGGCCCGCGGTCAGATCGTCTTTGACGACGTGACCTTCCGCTATCCGGGCCGGCCGACCGTGGCCGCCCTCGACCACATCACCCTGACGGTCGAGCCCGGCGAAACCGTCGCCCTCGTTGGCCCGTCAGGCGCCGGCAAGACGACGATCATCCAGCTGCTGCAGCGCTTCTACGATCCCAGCGAAGGGTCGATCCGCCTTGACGGCGTGGACCTGCGCGACATGGACCGCGGCGCGTTCCGCCACCAGCTGGCCCTCGTGCCGCAGGATCCAGTGATCTTCGGCGACACCGCCCGCGAAAACATCCGCTTCGGCCGTCCCGACGCCACCGACGCGCAGGTCGAGGCCGCGGCGAAAGCCGCCGCCGCCCACGATTTCCTGACCGCCCTGCCGGAAGGCTACGATTCTTACGTCGGCGAACGCGGCGTCATGCTGTCGGGCGGGCAGAAGCAGCGGATCGCCATCGCCCGTGCCATCCTGCGCGACGCACCGGTCCTGCTGCTGGACGAGGCGACATCGGCACTCGATGCGGAATCAGAGCGTCTGGTGCAGGCCGCCGTCGACGATCTGGCCAGCACCCGCACCACGCTGATCGTAGCGCACCGTCTGGCGACGGTGAAAAAGGCCGACCGCATCCTCGTGTTTGAAGGCGGCCGCATCGTGGCCACCGGTACCCACGACAGCCTTGTCGCAGAAAACGGCCTTTACGCGCGGCTGGCCCGGCTTCAGTTTACCGCCGGATTGGCGGCGGAATAAGCAATTATCGTGGCGTCAGACTTGCAGCCCCTGCGGGTTTTCGTCCAGTGTCTGCGGGCAATGACAGGCCGGTGAACGGCCGCCGACGTTCTGGGAGGGACACCATGGGATATGCAAGCCGGGCCGATGCAGAGGCTTACGAGGCCACAAGCTGGGCCGACCGCGAGGTGCCCGTCACGACCTTTGCCCAGCTGACCCGCACGGCCACGCGATTCCCCGACCGGCCTGCCGTCACGTTCCAGCTTGAATCCGGGCCCAAAAGCCCGGCGGAAACTCTGACCTGGCAACAGACGCTGGACCGCACCACGCAGACCGCGAATCTTTTCCGCAGCCTGGGCGTGCGCGAAGGCGACGTCGTGGCCTACATGCTGCCCAATTGCACCGAGGCGGTGCTGACCTATTTCGGAGGCCAGATCGCGGGCATCGTGAACCCGATCAACCCGCTGCTGGAACCCGAACAGATCGCGGCCATATTGCGAGAGACGGGCGCCAAGGTGCTGGTTACGATGAAATCCTTCCCCAAGTCCGACGTGGCGCAAAAGGCCGCCGCCGCCGTGGCGCTCGCCCCCGGCGTCAGCCATGTGATCGAAGTCGACCTGCTGCGCTATCTGACCGGCGCCAAGAAGCTGATCGTGCCCTGGATCCGGCCCAAGAACGTGGCCGACCACAAGGCCAAGATCATGGACTTCGACAAGGCCGTGAAAAAGCAACCCAAGTCCCTGCAGTTCATCGACAGCCCCACCGACCGGGTCGCCGCCTATTTTCATACCGGCGGCACCACGGGCATGCCCAAGGTCGTGCAGCACCTTTATTCTGGCATCATCTACAACGGCTGGCTGGGTGCGGAACTGCTGTTTACCGAACAGGACGTGCAGATTTGCCCGTTGCCGCTGTTCCACGTTTTTGCCACCATCGTCTCGCTGGGCGCCTCATTGGCGTCGGGTGCGCAGATCGTCTTTCCGACGCCGCAGGGCTATCGCGGGGCAGGGGTCTTCGACAACTTCTGGAAGCTGATCGAGCGTCACAAGGTGACCTTCATGATCACCGTCCCCACGGCCATGTCCGCCCTGATGCAGCGTCCGGTCAACGCCGATATTTCCACGCTCAAACTCGCCTTCTGCGGCTCCGCCCCGCTGCCGCTCGAACTCTATCGCCGGTTCGAGGAAGCGGCGGGTGTCACCATCTGCGAAGGCTACGGCCTGACCGAGGCGACCTGCCTCGTCTCGATCAATCCGCCGGAGGGGACCAAGAAAATCGGCTCGATCGGGATACCGTTCCCCTACACCCGCGTCCGGATCATGGACGTGGACAAGCACACCGCCTGCGCTGTGGACGAGATCGGCGAAATCTGCGTCTCCAACCCCGGTGTCTTTCAGGGCCATACCTATACGGACCCGGACAAGAACCGGAACCTGTTCTATGCGGACGATAACCACGCCGCGGCCTTCCTGCGCACCGGCGATCTGGGCCGGATCGACGAAGACGGCTATATTTGGATCACCGGGCGCGCCAAGGACCTGATCATCCGTGGCGGTCACAACATCGACCCCGCCGAGATCGAGGAGGCACTGGCCGGCCACGCCGCCGTGGCCTTTGCCGGTGCCATCGGCCAGCCGGACGCCCACGCGGGCGAAATCCCCTGCGCCTACGTCGAACTCGTCGACGGCGTCACGGTGACAGAGGCCGAATTGCTGGACTTCGCCAAAGCGAAGATCAACGAACGCGCCGCCCACCCGCGCCACCTCGAAATCATGGGCGAATTGCCCAAGACCGCCGTCGGCAAGATCTTCAAACCCGAATTGCGCCGCCGGGCGATCACCCGCGTCTTTGACGCGGCGCTCAAGGATGCAGGCGTCCCGGCCACTGTCACTGCCGTCACCGAAGACAAGAAACTGGGCCTCGTCGCCCATATCGGCGGCACCGCATCGCGCGACCAGATCAGCGCGGTCCTGTCCAACTTCACCACCGCTTGGGACATGGCCGACTGACCGCCACCCGACAACGTCCCAGCCGCCGCCCCGCCGCGCGGCGGCCCCTATTAACCTGGCCGGATAAACGCCCGCCGGAGGCTCCGGCGTGGCCACGCTTCGGCCACCGGCAAGCTTGCGCCACCCGGTGCCGCACGGCCTTGCGACGCGACCCTTGCCCGCCGATGATCGCGGTAACCACGGAAAGGGTCGCACATGCTCTTGTTTGCCATTGCCTGCCAATTGGGGCTCTGCACCGACCGCAGGCCACCACCCACGACCGAACCCTACGTCCTGATGAGCGACGGAGGCGGCCAGTTGATCAGTGCCGAGGCGGATCGCGCCGACCTGCTGGCTTGGGGCGGTCGGGTCGAGATCCGTGGCTTCTGCCGCTCGGCCTGCGTGATCTTCACGACGCTGCCCAATGCCTGTCTCGGTCCCGGTGCCTCGGTCGGGTTTCACGGGTCCAACATCAATCAGGGGCCGATCGGCAACCAGCAGATGGCACGCTACCTGCGCGGCGAGGCGAAACGGCGCTATCTGGCCAAGTGGCAGTACATTCCGCCGACACAGATCCACAAGATGAAGGCGGTGGACTACGTGAAACTCGATCCGCAGGTCCGGATCTGCGATCACTGATGCCTAGAACGTCGGCGGCGTGCAGGCGCTGATCACCTCGCAGACCGCATCGGCGGGATTGCGGAACCGGTGTGGCAGGCGGCTGTCGAAGATATAGCCGTCGCCGGGGCCCAGCAGTGCGACGGCCCCGTCGACAGTCACTTCGACCACGCCCTTCACGACGATCCCCGCCTCTTCACCCGCATGGCTTAGCCATTCGGGGCCGGTGTCGGCCCCGGCGGGATAGGTTTCGTGCAACAGTTGCAGCGCGTGTTCGTTCGCGCGACCCAATTGCCGCAGGGACACGTGTGGGCGAGGGTCCGCATCCTGCGGTGCGATCTCATGAAACTGGTCGGCCTTGAAGAAATAGCGCGAGGCGTCGGGGGCAGGCGGCTCCGGTGGGGTAAAGAATTCCGCCATGCTGATCGGGATCGCGTCCAGCAGCGACTTCAGGGACGCGACCGAAGGCGAGGTCTTGTTCTTTTCGATCAGGCTGATCGTGCCGTTGGTCAGCCCCGCGCGGGTCGCCAGTTCGCGCTGGGACAGGCCGTGCTGTTCGCGCAGGGATCGCAGCCGTTCACCGATATCCAAGGAAGCCTCCCAGCCTGCGTGCGGTGCGGGATCGTCACCGTGTCGGCATTTAGGCGGGCATGTCGCACAATGATCAAGCGAAAACGGCGTGACGTCGCTTCCAGAACATAAATGACGCAAAAGGGAACGAATTGCCCGTTTGACAATTATATTAAACAGACACCACTTGGATTCTACACACCTCTGGCCCGCAAAGGACTGCGCGCATGACAACGAAACCCACCACCAGCAAGACCAAGATGAAACCCGCCAAGGCGGCACAGGCCGCAAAGCGGACACCGCTGACCGTCGTGCCCGACCTGCCGGTCGAAGAGCAGACGAACGCGGCGCTGCTCAAGCGGCGCGAGATGGCGGTGCCGCGGGGCGTGTCCTCTGCCGCACCCGTCTTTGCCAGCTACGCCGAGAACGCGGAACTCTGGGACGTGGAGGGGAACCGCTACATCGACTTCGTGGGCGGCATCGCCGTGCTGAACACCGGCCACCGTCACCCCAAGGTAATTGCCGCCGCCAAGGCGCAGGAAGACCTTTACACGCATACCTCGTTTCAGGTCGTGCAGTACGAACCCTACGTCGCCTTGGCAGAGCGTCTGAACGCGCTGGCCCCCGGCGAGCATGCGAAAAAGACGCTGCTGGTCACCACCGGTGCCGAAGCGGTCGAGAACGCCGTCAAGATCGCCCGCGCCGCAACGGGTCGTCCGGGTGTGATCGCCTTTACCGGCAGCTATCACGGCCGCACCCTGCTGACGCTTGGCCTGACCGGCAAGATCAGCCCCTATAAAAAGGACGTGGGTCCGTTCCCGTCCGATATCTATCGCGCACCCTTCCCGAACGTCCGTGACGGCATCACCGTGCAGGACGCGCTGACGGCGCTGAACAACCTGATGCTGACCGACGCGCAGCCCGAACGCATCGCCGCCATCATCATCGAGCCCGTGCTGGGCGAGGGCGGTTATACCCCCGTGCCCTTCGAGATGCTGCAGGCCCTGCGCGCACTTTGCGACAAGCACGGCATCATGCTGATCGCGGACGAGATTCAGGCGGGCTTTGGCCGGACCGGCAAGTGGTTTGCCATCGAACATTCGGGCGTCGTGCCTGACCTGATTACTGTGGCGAAATCCATGGCCGGCGGCTATCCCATCGCTGGTGTCATCGGTCGTGCCGACGTCATGGACGCGATGATCCCGGGCGGCCTTGGCGGCACCTACGGCGGCAACCCCGTCGCCTGTGCCGCAGCGCTCGCCGCCATCGATGCGATCGAGGAGGAGGGCCTGCTGGAGCGGTCCACCGAGATCGGCGAGCATTTCAAGGTAAAATTCGCCGAGATCGGTGCCCGCGCGGCCCCCTATCGCATGTGGGACATCCGGGGTCTGGGCGGCATGGTCGCGGTCGAATTCGTGACCGACTTTGCCTCTGCCAACCCTGACGCCGATCTGACCAAACGGGTCATCGCTCACGCGCTGAAGCGCGGCCTGATCCTGCTGTCCTGCGGTCTGCATGGCAACGCCCTGCGCATCATGGTGCCGCTGACGGCCTCCGACGCGGTGATCGACGAAGGTCTGGGGATCTTCGAGGCGGCACTTTCCGCCGCTGTTGCGGAACAACACCAGATCTGACGCGTTTGACGTCACACAAAGGGCGGGCCTGCGGGTCCGCCCTTTTTTCGTGGGCAAGGGATGCGACGTCGCATGACGACGCCGGTTTAACTTTTCTGCCCCAGCCTGTAGGATCAGGTCCACACCGGTCTGATCCGGAGACAAGAAAGAAGAATTTCAGATGACACCTTTTGCCATCGCTGGCGTGCAGATGTACGTCAACGCCCTACAACCCAACATCGACGGCATGCTCCAGCGGCTTGATGTCCTGATGATGCGGTTCCCCTGGACCCAGATGGTGCTGTTCTCGGAACTGGCACCATATGGCCCGTTGGATAAATTCGCGCAGGAACCGCAGAACGAGGCGCTCGACCGGTTCTGCGAAGCCGCCCGTCGTCACAAGGTCTGGCTGATCCCCGGGTCCATGTTCCTGCGCGCCCCCGACGGGCGTATCCTGAACACCTCCGTCGTGATCGACCCCGATGGCAACATCATCCGCCGCTATGCCAAGATGTTCCCGTTCAGGCCCTACGAGGCCGGGATCGCCGCAGGCACCGAATTCTGCGTCTTTGACGTCCCCGACGTGGGCCGGTTCGGCCTTTCGATCTGCTATGACATGTGGTTCCCCGAAACCACGCGCCAGCTGACGGCGCAGGGGGTCGAGGTGCTGTTGCACCCGGTCCTGACCGGCACCACGGACCGCGACGCAGAGCTTGCAATCGCACGCGCCACGGCGGCGCAGTTCCAGTGCTACGTCATCGACGTGAACGGTCTGGGGGCAGGCGGCATCGGCAAGTCTTGTGTGGTCGATCCGACCTCGATGGTGCTGCACCAGTCGGGCGGGCAAGAGGACATGTTCCCCATCGAAGTCGACCTCGACATGGTGCGCCGCCAGCGCGAAACGGGCCTGAAAGGGTTGGGTCAGGTCCTGAAATCCTTCCGTGACCGCGATGTGGATTTCAGCGTCTACGACCGCGAAAGTGGTGTAGATTCGTTCCTTAACACATTGGGACCGCTTGAAATTCCGCATCAGGGCACCCGCGCCGGTCTGCACGTCGAAGTGCCCGCCGAAGCTGAGATTCAGGTTGAATATAAAACTCCTGCACTAGGTGTTGCAGGGGCGGCGGCTGTCCCCCACACTGGTGGAAGCTGACGCAACACCCTGCCTGCGGCCCGCAAACTGTGGGCGGCAGGCGTAAAACGGTGTCCCGCCAAGACATGACGAGGAACGACCGCTATGCATTCCGTGACCGACTATTACTCTGCCACCCAGCTGCGTGCCGACCGATGGAGCGAGCTGAGAGAGGTCACGGCGCAACTGTCGCGAGAAGCGCCCGCCAAGATCAGTCCGACCCTGCGCAGTCAGGCTTCGGAACTGTTCGAAGGTCTGGCCGAGATCGAGGCTTACTGGGCCTTCCCCGGCATGCAGGTCTTCGATCACATGCGCCGCCAGTTCGAACACAACAGTTTTACCGAACTGTCCTACAGCGTCCACCGCACGGCGCGCGCGCTGTCGACGGGTGCCTACCGCCGTCGTCACATCCCGCTGGATCACGACAGTGACGACCGCGAGGAACATGACGACGAGGCCCTGCTAAGCCCTGAAGTCCGCGCCATGACCAAGCCCTATTTCGAGGTGCTGATCGTGGACGAGGTCTCGGACGCGCAGGAGCATTGGCTGAAGGCCAACGTCCACGCCATGCGCCGGCCCGAGGATCCCTTCATCTACGAGGCGCTCGTCGTGCCGTCGGTCGAAGATGCGCTGATCGCGGTCCTTTTCAACCACAACATCCAGGCCATCGTCGTGCGCCCCGGGGTGACCCTGCGGTCGAAATCCGATCACCCCATTCTGGCCCGTTTTCTGGAAGGCATTGCAGGCACGGAAAAGCTGAACGACCTGCAAACCAAGGACTTTGGCCCCGCCCTGTGCCGCCTGATCGACGACGTGCGTCCGGAATTGGACGCCTACCTCGTCACCGAACGGTCGGTCGAGGATATTGCCGGCACCGAACTGGGTGTCTGCCGCCGCGTCTTCTACAATCAGGAAGACTTCATGGAATTGCACCTGAACATCCTCCGCGGTGTGCAGGCGCGCTACAAGACGCCGTTCTTTACCGCGCTGGTGGAGTATTCCAAACAGCCGACAGGTGTGTTCCATGCGATGCCGATCAGTCGCGGCAAGTCGATCACACGGTCGCACTGGATTCAGGACATGGGTGCCTTCTACGGCCCCAACATCTTCCTCGCTGAAACCTCCGCCACCTCTGGCGGGCTGGATTCACTGCTGGAACCGCATGGCCCGATTAAGGAAGCGCAGGAACTCGCCTCGCGCGCTTTTGGATCGAAACAGACGTTCTTTGCCACCAACGGCACCTCGACCTGCAATAAGATCGTCGTGCAAGCCCTTGTGCGGCCTGACGATATCGTGTTGGTGGACCGCGACTGCCACAAGTCGCACCACTACGGCCTCGTACTGGCGGGCGCGCAGGTCTGCTACCTCGACAGCTATCCGCTTAACGAATACTCGATGTATGGCGCGGTGCCGCTGCGCGAAATCAAGAAGCAGTTGCTGGACCTCAAGGCTGCGGGAAAGCTGGACCGCGTGCGGATGCTGCTGCTGACCAACTGCACCTTCGACGGCATCGTCTACAATGTCGACCGCGTGATGGAGGAGTGTCTGGCGATCAAGCCCGACCTGATCTTCCTGTGGGACGAGGCGTGGTTCGCCTTTGCCCGGTTCAACCCGACCTACCGCAAGCGGACCGCGATGCGCACCGCCAACAAGATGCGCGCGCGCTTCAAGACCGAAGAGCACACGCAGGCCTATGAGGCCCAGCAGAAGACGCTGAAAGGCGCCGACGCCGAGACGATCCTGAACACCCGCCTGATCGCGCCGCCGACCGCGCGCCTCCGCGTCTATGCCACCCAATCGACCCACAAGACCCTGACATCACTGCGTCAGGGGTCGATGATCCACGTCAACGATCAGGACTTCAAGGGCGAGGTCGAACAGGCCTTCCACGAAGCCTACATGACCCACACCTCGACCTCTCCGAACTATCAGATCATCGCGTCCCTCGACGTGGGGCGCCGTCAGGTCGAACTGGAAGGCTTTGAATTCGTTCAAAGACAGCTGGAGGCCGCGATGTCGATGCGACGGGCGATTTCTACGCATCCGCTGCTGAAGAAATACTTCAAGGTGCTGTCGCTCGGCGAGATGATTCCATCGGAATATCGCGAGTCGGGGACCGAGAGTTACTACGACGAAGACCGCGGCTGGATCGACATGCTGGAGGCGTGGGAGGACGATGAATTCGTCCTCGACGCGACCCGCGTGACGCTCGCCGTGGGCGGCACCGGCTGGGACGGTGATACGTTCAAGACCAAGATCCTGATGGATAAATACGGCATCCAGATCAACAAGACCTCGCGCAACTCGGTGCTGTTCATGACGAACATCGGCACCACGCGGTCAAGCGTCGCCTACCTGATCGAAGTACTGGTCGAAATCGCGCGGTCGCTCGACGATTTGCTGGATGACGCGTCCAAGATGGAACGTCTCGGGTTCGAGCGTCGCGTCGCGAACCTGACGCAGAACTACCCGCCGCTGCCCGACTTCAGCCGCTTTCACGATGCCTTCCGCGCCGATGATGTCACCAGCGAAGGCGACATCCGCACGGCCTATTACCTCGCCTATGACGAAAGCAAATGCGATTACATGGACCTCGACGGGTCGCTGAAGCACGCGCTGGAACAGGGGCAGGAGGTCGTCTCGGCCAGCTTCATCATCCCCTATCCGCCGGGGTTTCCGATCCTCGTGCCGGGGCAAGTGATCAGTTCGGGAATCCTCGCCTTCATGCGCGCCCTCGACGTGAACGAAATCCACGGCTACCGCGCCGATCTGGGCCTGCGCGTCTTTACACCAGAGGCGCTGGCGGACCTGATGCCACAGAAACAACTGACAAGCACAAAGACGATCGCCGCCTCGAAAACGACAGACAAAACCGCCGCAGAATAAAATAAGGACGATTCATGACCACGACAGTTCTCAAGAATATCTCCGAAATCCGCCGGTTCTTTCACCGCAACGAAGACCCGGTCTACTTCATCTCTGCGACGAATTTCAATCTTCTGGGCCTCGACGAGTGGGTCAAGAATTTCAAGTATATCTGCTACATCGACTGCTACGGCGGCAAGCACCCGAACGTCTTCTGCCCCTCTGAACAGCCCCATGCCGAGTTCCAAAGCATCGAGGACATCAACAACTACCTCCTGCAGCACAAGGAGGTCATCGACTACATCAAGCGCCGCGGCGGCAAGCCGAAGTTCGTCTTTCTGATGTTCGACGAGGAAACCGAGCGTCTGTCCAAGGAGCTGGGCGCCGACGTCTGGTTCCCCAAGGCTAAGCTGCGCCAGTCGATGGACAACAAGATCGAGACCGTCCGTATCGGCAACAAGGCCGGCGTGCCGTCGGTGCCGAACACATTGGCCGAGGTCAAATCCTACGAAGGCCTGCGCGCCACGTGCGAAAAAGCGGGCATCGGTCACGATCTGGTGCTGCAATCGGCCTACGGCGACTCGGGGCACACCACGTTCTTCATCAAGTCCGAGGAGGACTTTCGCCGTCACGAGCACGAGATCGTGGGCGAGGGCGAAATCAAGATCATGAAGCGGATCGACTGCCGTGGATCGGCGATCGAGGCCTGTGCGACCAGCCAGGGCACGATCGTTGGCCCGCTGATGACGGAACTCGTCGGGTTCAAGGATCTGACGCCCTACCGTGGCGGCTGGTGCGGAAACGAGATCCTCGCGACCGCCTTCCCGCCCAAGGTCCGCCAGCAGGCCCGCGACATGACCTTCAAGTTCGGCGAGCAGCTGCGCAAGGAAGGCTACCGCGGTTATTTCGAACTCGATTTTCTGATCGACAAGAAGACCGGCGACCTGTGGCTGGGCGAGCTGAACCCCCGCATCACCGGCTGTTCGTCGATGACCAATCACGCGGCCTTCGCCCACGCCGACGCACCCTTGTTCCTGTTCCACCTGCTTGAATTTTCACGCAAAAAATTCAAGCTGGACGTGGACGAGTTGAATAGCCGCTGGGCCAACCCGGACATGATCGACAGCTGGTCGCAGATGGTCATCAAGCACACCGCCGACACCGTCGACATCTGCACCGAGGCACCGGAAACCGGCATCTACAAGATGCTGGAGGATGGCCGCGTGGTCTATGACCGCTTCGACTATCACCGCCGCGCGGTGGAGTCGGAAAACGAGGCGTTCTTTCTGCGGATCCTGCAGCCCGGCGACTACCGCTACGAGGGGGCCGACATCGGCATCCTCGTCACCCGTGGCCGGTCGATGACCAAGTCGTTCCAGCTGAACGACCGGGCTGCCAAGTGGATTCACGGCATCAAGCAATCCGTTGCGGGCAAACCGCTGCCCGTCGCCGCCGCGTGTCCGGCGCTCGCCGAACCCGCCTTCAAGATCATGTAACCATGCTCTGGCGCGCCTATGCAGAGGATCAGCCCGGCCCCCGGTGGGCCGGGCTGTTCGCCGAATACTGGCCTGCCTACAGGCGCTGGTGGCTGAAGGACGGCGAAAGTGCGCGGCCCACCTACCTCGAATGTCACCGGGCGCTGAAGGCCAACATGCCGGAACTCGTCCCTCTCTACGACCAGCTTTGCGAACTGGCCGGCGGCGGCGACCACGCCGCACGCTTTTTGTCGTTCTACAACCCGCCGCCCTATCTGGCAGGCTGTTCGCAGGCGATCTGGACGGGGACCGAGCCGGTTCTG
Organism: Loktanella sp. M215; assembly: GCF_021735925.1. Taxonomy (NCBI): domain Bacteria; kingdom Pseudomonadati; phylum Pseudomonadota; class Alphaproteobacteria; order Rhodobacterales; family Roseobacteraceae; genus Loktanella; species Loktanella sp. M215. The sequence continues at coordinate 3,318,890 of NZ_WMEA01000001.1, read as the reverse complement.
GTGCGCAACTACGACTACAACCCTGCCGCCTTCGACAGCCTGATCCTGAATACCAACTGGGGGGGCAGGCGGGTGATGGGCGTCAGCGATGGCCTCTGGGGGCTTGTGGACGGCGTGAACGACGCAGGGCTGGCCGTGTCGCTGACCTTTGGCGGACGGCGCGTGGTGGGCAAGGGCTTCGGCGTGCCGCTGATCCTGCGCTATATCCTGCAGACCTGTACCACGGCCAAGGAAGCGGGCGAAGTCCTGATGCGCATCCCCACCCACATGTCCTACAACGTCACCGTGCTGGACGAAAACCGCGACTACCTGACCGCCATGATGGGCCCCGACCGCAAGACGCTGCTGACCCACAATGCTGTCGCCACGAACCATCAGGAGCAGGTGGAATGGATAAGCCATGCGCGGTTCACCGCGACGGTGGAACGTGAACGCTACCTGCTGCAACGCCTGACCCTGCACCGTGACCCGCAGGACGTCTTCATCGACGCCTTCCTGAAACCGCCGCTCTATTCCACCGCCTTCAGCGCAGGCTTCGGTACTCTCTACACCGCCGTCTACCGTCCCCGCCTGCGCGAGATGGAAATCCGCTGGCCCGGCACCGTCTGGCCGATGTCGATGCACGCCTTTCAGGACAGCGCCCGCCGCGTCGCGATCCCGGGGGCCGCGTAAGGCTGCCGTGCCCCATCTTCATTTGGCCAAATAAACTCAAAGAACACCCGCGCCTCACGCGCATCCCTCCGATCACTGCAGGACAACGACCATGACCACTGACCGCTACACCACAGGCATGCAGACCCGCCGCACCGTCCTTGGCGACGCCCATGTCGACCGGGCCGAGGCCGCCAAAACCGATTTCGACCAGCCGTTTCAGGACATGATCACCGAAGGCGCCTGGGGCACGGTCTGGGCCTCTGACGCGATCACGCAGCGCGAGCGGTCGATGCTGACGCTGGCCCTGCTGGCCGCCACCGGCAACTTTGCCGAAATCCCGATGCACGTCCGCGCCACGGCCCGCACCGGGGCGACACCGTCGGATATCCTGCAGGCCTTCATGCATGTCGCGGTCTATGCCGGCGTGCCAAAGGCGAACCACGCGATCAAGCTCGCCAAGGACACCCTCGCGGACATGGCCGTCGAATGAGCTTTGCCAACGCGCTTTACGACGGCCTGTTCGCGGATGGTGACATGGCTGCACTTTGGGACGCCGATGCCCAGATCGCCCACATGCGCGCCTTCGAGGCAGCCTTTTCCCGCGCCATGGGGCAGGCCGGACGTTTCGATGAAACCCTCGCCAAGCGCGCCGCCGACCATATCGCGCGATGCCCGATCGACGCGGCCGCGCTGTCCGCCGGGTCCGCCAGCGACGGCCTGCCGGTGCCGGCACTGATCAAGCGGCTGAAATCCGGGGCAGGGGATGCTGCAGGGGCGATCCACACCGGCGCCACCTCTCAGGATGTGCTGGACACGGCCCTCGCCCTGACTTTGCAGGCGACGACGGACCTGATCGACAGTCGCCTGGCAACCCTCGCGGCAGATCTTGCGGGCCTTGCAGACCGCTTTGGTGCCCATCCCCTGATGGGCCGCACCCGGATGCAGGCGGCTCTGCCGGTTACCGTGGCCGACCGCATCCGCCTCTGGCGCGCGCCCCTCGTCGATCACCGCGCGCGCCTTGACCTCGCCCGTGCGCAGGTGGAACGGCTGTCGCTGTCCGGTCCCACCGGAACCGGCGATTTCACGGATGTCGCGGGGCCCATGGCGCAGGTCCTTGGCCTGACGGCGGCGCCCTTGTCGTGGCACACGGACCGCAGCGGCATCGTCGCCTACGCCGGGCTTCTCGCCCTGATCACCGGCAGCCTTGGCAAGATGGGTCAGGACGTGGCCCTGATGGCCCAGCAAGGCATTGCAGAGGTCACCATCGCGGGCGGCGGCACGTCATCGGCCATGGCGCACAAGCAGAACCCGATTCTGGCCGAACTGCTGGTGACGCTGGCGCGCTTCAACGCGGGGCAGGCGGGGCTGATGCAGCAGGCCATGGTGCACGAACAGGAACGGTCCGGTGCGGCCTGGGCGCTGGAATGGATGGTCCTGCCGCTGATGACTCAGGCGACGGGGCGTGCCCTGACCGCCGCCATCGACCTGACCGGACGCATCACCGCCATGGGCGCATCCGAACCTCACAAAACTGTATAACCACTGTCAGGCGATCGACAGGGCGGGGGTGCATCTGTTGTTCATCGAGTTACAGCATTGAGGATGCCCCAGATGAACACGCCCCTCCGCAGCACCGCGACCGCCCTGTCCCTGGTCGCGGCCCTCGCCGGTACGACCGCGATCACCATGACCCCGAACGCCGCCCTGGCCGTCCCCGCCGGGGGGTACGGCGATCTGGTCGAGACCCTGTCCCCCGCCGTCGTCTTCATCGAAGTGACGGAAAAGGCGCAGGACGCCCAGTCCCTCGCCGATGCCCTGCCGCCGGGCTTCCCGCGCGAAGAGCTGGAGCGTCGCTTCGGCCCGATGTTCCAGAGCCAGCCGAACGGCGCACCCGAACCGCAGCAGGCGCTCGGTTCCGGTTTCATCATCTCCAAGGACGGCTACATCGTCACCAACAACCACGTCGTCGACGGGGCCGAGACGGTGAAGGTCAAGCTGAACAACGAGAAGGAATACGATGCCAAGGTGATCGGCGTCGATCCCCTGACGGACATCGCCCTGATCAAGATCGACGCAGGCTCTGACCTGCCGACCGTGCCCTGGGGCGACAGCAACACTGTGCGTGCGGGTGACGAGGCCGTGGCCATCGGCAACCCCTTCGGCCTTGGCGGCACCGTGACGTCCGGCATCGTGTCCGCCGTGTCCCGCGACATCCACTCCGGTCCCTACGATGACTACATCCAGACGGATGCGGCGATCAACAAGGGCAACTCGGGTGGCCCGCTGTTCAACGCGGACGGCCAGGTGATTGGCGTGAACACGATGATCTTCTCGCCCGGTGGCGGATCGGTCGGCATCGGTTTCGCCGTGCCGTCGGATCTGGTACAAAAGGTCGTGGCCGATCTGCAGGACGACGGCACGATCGCCCGCGGCTGGCTGGGCGTCCAGATCAAGCCGATGACCGAGGAAATCGCCTCTGTCCTGGGCTATGACGCGCCCAAGGGTGCGGTGATCGAGGATGTCAGCGCTGACAGCCCGGCTGCCAAGGCGGGGCTGGAAGATGGCGACATCATCATGTCGTTCAATGACAAGGACATCAAGGACGTGGGTGCGCTGACCCGCGCCGTGGCCGACGTGACCCCCGGCACCGATACCAAGGCCGTCGTCCTGCGCCGCGGCAAGGAAATGACCATCGACGTCACCGTCGGTGATCTGGCCAAGAAAGACGCCTGATTCGCATCGAAGACGGATCGTCCGATGATGCGTCGGACGATCCGCAGATTGGCCCCGACCGCGATGCACCGGCCGGGGTCCGGCCCCGCTCCTGATCAGGGCGGGGCCTTTTTCTTGCCAAGCGGGGCGTCGTGCCCCATCTGTCGAAGGGAACCGCCATGCTGCACGGGAACATGATGAAGATACTCGTGGTCGAAGACGACCGGACCACCGGCCAGTACATCACCCGCGGTCTGCGCGAAGAAGGGCACACCGTCGATCTGGTCGAGAACGGCCGCGACGGGCTGGTGCAGGCCACCGGGGCCGACCACGACGTGATGATCGTGGACTGGATGCTGCCGGAAATCGACGGGCTGACGCTGGTCAAATCCCTGCGGGGGGCGGGCAACCGGACGCCGGTGTTGTTCCTGACCGCCATGGGGTCGGTCGACGACCGGATCGCGGGGCTGAACGCGGGCGCCGACGACTACCTCGTAAAACCCTTCGCCTTTGGTGAATTATCCGCCCGTATCAATGCCTTGGGACGCAGACCTCGTGCAATGGCGCAAGAGACGGTGCTCAGGGCCGAGGATCTGAGCATGGACCTCGTCACCCGCGACGTGGTGCGCGCAGGACATAAGCTGGACCTGCTGCCGCGCGAATTCGCGATCCTTGAACACCTGCTGCGCCGCAAGGGCCGGATTCAGACCCGCACGATGTTGCTGGAAAACGTCTGGGGCATCAGTTTTGATCCGCAGACCAACGTGGTCGAAACGCACATCAGCCGTCTGCGCGCCAAGGTCGACAAACCATTCGAGACTGATCTGATCAAGACCGTGCGCGGCGCAGGTTACCGGATCGAGGCGTGAGTCGCATCGGCGCCCTGTTGCGTGCCAGCCCCGTCCGTCTGGCGCTGGGACTGGTGGCGCTGTTTGCCGTCGTCAGCTTGGCCAGTCTGACCGCCAGCTATACCGCCAGCCGGTCGTCGCTGGATGCCACCATGCGCCGCGAGCTGACGCAGGATATTGCGGGGTTCCGCGCCGCCCCGTCTGCCGGCGCCCTTGCTGCGCTGGTCACGGCAGAGGCGCGCGTGACCGACCCCAACCGCATGGTGCTGTCCTATGTCACGGGGCAGGGGCAGCGTTTCGGCAACGGCGTGCTGGCACAGGATCAGGATGGCTACTTCCTGACCACGATCAACGATCCCGACACCCCCATCGACGGCCAGTATCTGGCCCTGACCACGCCCCTGCGCGGCGGGCAACTGACGGTCGCCCGCAGCCGGGCCGAGATCGATCAGCTGTGGCGGGTGTTTCGCAATATCGTCCTGCTGTCGCTGCTGCCGACCCTGACGATCGCATTGGGCGCCGCGCTGATCCTCGCGCGGCGCGCCGCGCGTCAGGTGCGGGTGCTGGGCAATACGCTTGATCAGCTGACCACCGGCAATCTGGCCGCACGGGTCAATCCGACGCCACGCTGGTCCGACGACTTCCACCGCATCGGCGTCCGGATCGACCGCATGGCCAGCGCGCAAGAGGCCAGCGTGGACGCGCTGCGACAGGTCTCTTCGGACGTGGCGCACGACCTCAAGACACCGATCCAGCGCATCTCCGTGCATCTGGACGAGTTGTCGGGCCTGCCTTTGCCGCCCGATGCCACCGCCCTCGTCGATCAGGCCACGGCAGAGATCGCGGGCGTCGTCTCGGTCTTTCACGCATTGCTGCAGATCGCCCAGATCGAGGCGGGGACGCCGAAAAGCCGCTTCGCGCCGGTCGATCTGGTGCCCTTGGTGCAGACCTTTGCCGAACTCTACGACCCTACCGCCGCCGAGACGGGGCGCACGCTGGATCTGAAGATCGAGACGGAGACGGCCACGGTGCTGGGCGACCGCGATCTGCTGGGGCAGATTCTGGCCAACCTGATCGAGAATGCCCTGCGCCACACGGAAGACGGCACCCCGATCACCATCGGCTTGCGCCGCACGGCGGGCCACATCGTGCTGAGTGTCGCCGACCGCGGCCCCGGCATCCCCGAGGCCGAGCGCGAAAATGTGTTGCAGCGTCTTTATCGGCTGGACCGCAGCCGGGCCACGCCGGGCAGCGGGCTGGGGCTCAGCCTCGTGTCGGTGATCGCTGACCTGCACGACGCGGGCCTGACGCTGGCGGACAACGCGCCGGGTCTTGTCGTTGCGCTGCGGTTTGCACCCGTCTGACGTGCAGACGCGTCTGGCCTAAACAGCGTGACGATCTGGCAACGGCGCGGGCGGATGACGCGGCGGGGTCACACTTGCGGCATGGTTGCCGGGTGACATCTTGTATGCGTCCTGTCAGACTTACATGGAAAGAATTCAGGCGCGGTCGTGCGCGGGATCCGGTGCGGTCGGCGGTGGTTCCGCAGCCTGCGCCATCCCGATGTGCTGTCGCGCCCCATCAAGGGCTTACCAAGCATGACACCGACCGTCTTTGTCCGCCACATCCGGCGCGCGACCGTGACAGGCCTGATCCTTGCGATCTGCGCCGTGGTCCAGCCGGTCGCCGTCGCGGCACAAGAGGCCGCGTCAGAGGCGCCTGCCAGCGTCACGGCCCCCAGCGTGACCGTCGTGCCGGCGCAGATGACGGAAGTGACGCAGGTCGTCAGCGCCTCCGGCGGGCTTCTGGCCCGAGAGGACGTCGTGGTGTCCGCCCGCGTGTCGGGTGCCGAAATCGTATCGCTGCTGGTGGAAGTCGGCGACACGGTCAAAAAGGGCGACACGCTGGCGCAACTCAACGATCAGACGCTGACCGCGCAGTTGCAGCAGGCCGACGCCAACCGTGCCGCAGCCGAGGCCGCGATTGCGCAGGCCGAAGGGCAGGTGGCCTCTGCCACCGCCAATGCGACGCAGACGACAAGTGCGCTGGACCGGTCGCGGCAGTTGCGCAGCGACGGGGCTGTCTCTCAATCCGCCCTCGATCAGGCGCAGGCGGCGTCCGACGGCGCCAATGCCACCGTGCAGTCGGCGCAGGCTGCCGTTGCCGCAGCGAAGGCCCAGCTGGCGCAGGCCGAAGCCGCGCGCGACATCGCAGCCCTTAACCTGTCATGGGCGACGGTCAAGGCGCCCGTGGACGGCATCATCGCCGACCGCACCGCGCGGCTGGGCGATCTGTCCAACGCCGGCATGGCGATGTTCGACATGATCCGCGACGGCCAGATCGAGGCGGAACTGGAGATCGTCGAGACTGATCTGGTCAAGGTCAGCGTCGGCGACCCGGTCAGCATCCGTGTGGCGGGCCTCCCGCCGCGCGACGGCACCGTGCGCCGGATCAGTCCGCAGGTCGATCCGGTCAGCCGCCTTGGCACCGTGCGCGTCAGCATCGTCGATCAGGCGGGGCTGCGCGTCGGCATCTTCGCCAGCGCCGATATCCGCACGGCGCAGCGGACCGCACTGACGCTGCCGGTCTCTGCCGTGACGACCAGCGGTGGCGTCAGCACGGTGCAGAAGGTCGTCGACGGCACGGTCCAGCAGGTGGAAGTGCAACTTGGTGTCGTCTCGGCGGGGCTGCGCGAGATCACCGCGGGCCTGTCGGCAGGCGACACGGTCCTGCTGCGTGCGGGCGCCTTCTTTCGCACAGGCGACAAGGTGACGCCGGTGCCGCCCGCCGACCGTGCGGCGCCGGCCCCTGCGCCAAACGATCAGGCCGCCGTGGAGGCCACGGAATGAACATGTCCACTTGGGCGATCCGGCATCCGGTCCCGCCCATCGCCGCCTTCCTCGTGCTGGTCCTCGTGGGCCTTTTTGCGTTCCGCGGCCTGCCGGTCACGCAGTTTCCCAACATCGACGTGCCGATCATCACCGTGGCCGTGGGCCAGCCGGGGGCCGCGCCGTCGGAACTGATCACGCAGGTGACCAAGCCGATTGAGGATAGCATCTCCTCGATCACTGGGGTCAAGCACATCACCTCTGTCGCCACCGACAGCAGCAGCCAGACGACGGTCGAATTCGAACTGTCCACCGACAGCGACCGCGCCCTGAACGACGTCAAGGACGCGGTCACCCGCGCCCGGTCATCACTGCCGGACAGCATTACCGAACCATTGGTGCAGCGTCTGGACATCACCGGTCAGGCGATCATGACCTATGCCGTGTCCGACCCCACCCGCAGCATCGAAGATCTGTCCTATTTCGTGGACGAGGTTCTGAACCGCGAACTGCAGGGCATCGCGGGTCTGGGCAAGATCGAACGCCTCGGTGGCGCGGACCGCGAGATCAAGGTTGAACTCGACCCGCAGCGCCTGCTGGCCTTCGGAATCTCGGCTGCGTCCATCAGCCGGCAACTCTCGGCCACCAACATCAATCAGGGCGCCGGGCGCGGCGATCTGGCGGGGCAGGAGTTCTCGATCCGGACCCTCGGCGGTGCGGCCACCATCGCGCAACTGGCCGCCACGCCCCTGTCGATGCCCGACGGTCGCACGATCCGGCTGTCAGACGTGGGCGACATCATCGACGGCCCGTCAGAGGCGCGCGATTTCGCCACCCTCGACGCGCAGCCCGTCGTGGCCTTCGGCGTGTTCCGTGCCACGGGGGCGTCGGACCTGTCCGTGGCCGAACGCGTCCGCGACCGTCTGGTCGAGGTTCGCGCCGCTTATCCGGACGTGGACATCACCCTGATCGACGACGCTACAGATTATACCGAGGGCAACTACCATTCCGCGATGGAGACGCTTTACGAAGGGGCGGCCCTTGCGATCATCGTCGTGTTCCTGTTCCTCAAGAACTGGCGCGCCACGCTGATCACCGCCGTCGCCCTGCCGCTGTCGATCATCCCGACGTTCTTCGTCATGCAGATGCTGGGCTTCTCGCTCAACACCGTGTCGCTGCTGGGGATCACGCTGGTCACGGGTATCCTCGTCGACGACGCTATCGTGGAAATCGAGAACATCGTCAGACACATCAACATGGGCAAACCGGCCTATGAAGCGACCGAGGAAGCCGCGTCCGAGATCGGCATGACCGTCGTCGCGATCAGTTTCACCATCGTCGCGGTCTTTGCGCCCGTCAGCTTCATGTCCGGCATCGCGGGGCAGTATTTCAAGCAGTTCGGCCTGACCGTTGCGGTCGCGGTCCTGTTCTCGTTGCTGGTCGCGCGGCTGATCACGCCGATGATGGCGGCCTACCTGCTCAAGGACAAGGTCAGCCATGAAGAGCGTGACGGCTTCGTCATGCGCGGCTACATGCGCGTGCTGAAATGGACGCTGCACCACCGGCTGATCACGATGATCCTGGGCCTCGGGATCTTCGCAGGCTCGATCTATTCCGCGACCCTGCTGCCTTCGGAGTTCATTCCGGAGGCGGACGAGGGCCGTCTGCGGGTCAGCGTGGAACTGCCCCCCGGTGCCACGCTGGACGAAACCCGCGCACTGACCAACGTGATCGCCAGCCGCGCGCATGACATCCCCGAGGTGCAGAATGTCCTCGTGCAGGGCGGCAGCGGCGGCAACGTGGCCAAGGCGACCGTCACGGTGACGCTGGGCGCCAAGGACACCCGCGACCGCAGCCAGTTCGTGATCGAGGATGAACTGGTGGCCCGTCTGGCCGATTTGCCGGATGCACGCGTGAATATGCTGGCCGGAAATGGTGAGCGCGCGGTGAACGTCGCGGTCCTCGGCGACGATCTGGAGATCGTGACGCAGGCCGCCCAGCAGATGGCGCAGGAGATGTCGGGTGTTGCCTCGATCAAGAACGTGACCAATGCCGCCAGCCTCGAACGGCCGGAACTGCGGATCACCCCGCGGCCGCAGATCGCGGCGGAACTGGGCGTCACCGCCTCTGACCTCGCCTCGACCATCCGGGTGCTGACCATTGGTGACAACGACGCGAACCTTGCGAAATTCAGCACCGAAGACGGGCGGCAGATCCCCATCGTCGTGCGCATCGCAGAGGACAACCGCCGCAACCTCGACCTGCTGGCCAGCCAGCGGATTCCGACGCAGGCGGGCACGCCGGTGCCTTTGTCGGTTGTCGCAGACGTGACGCTGGCGAACGGGCCGTCGTCGATCGAGCGCTACGACCGCGAGACCCGGATCACCCTGCAGGCGGACCTCGCCGACGGGGCGGTGCTGGGTCAGGCCACGACGGCGATCTTTGCGCTGCCCGCCGCGGGGCCAGAGTTGCCCGAAGGGGCCCGCGTGCAGCCCACCGGCGACGCCAAGGTGCAGGGCGAAGTCTTCGCCGCCTTCGGGGCGGCGATGGGGGCGGGTATCCTGCTGGTCTATGTCGTGCTGGTGCTGCTCTTTGGCAGCTTCGTGACGCCCTTCACCATTCTCATGTCGCTCCCGCTGGCCATCGGCGGCGCGATCCTTGCGCTGTATCTGACCGGGTCCGCGATTGGCCTGTCGGTGATGATCGGCTTTTTGATGCTGATGGGGATCGTGACCAAGAACGCGATCATGCTGGTCGAATTCGCGATCGAGGCGATGCACCACGGTGCCCCACGGAACGACGCCATGATTGATGCAGGCCACAAGCGTGCGCGGCCCATCGTGATGACGACCATTGCCATGGCCGCGGGCATGTTGCCGTCGGCGTTGGCCTTGGGGGCGGGTGGAGAGTTCCGCGCGCCGATGGCCGTCGCGGTGATCGGCGGACTGCTGCTCTCGACCCTGCTGTCGCTGATCTTCATCCCCTCGCTTTTCTCGGTGATCGAAGGGGGGCGTTCACGCGTCACCGGTCTGCTGATGCGCGGGCTGAACGTGAACAAGCCGCAGGACACGCCTGCGGAATAGATCTCGCCCGCCGATGCACGGCGGGCGACTTTGCGTCAGGCGTTTTCCAGCGCCGTGATGATCGGGCCGAAGTCCGCGGCGGTCAGGCTGGCACCGCCCACCAGCGCCCCGTCCACATCCGCGACCGAGAAGATCTCTGCCGCGTTCGATCCCTTGACAGAGCCGCCGTAAAGGATCCGCACGCCCGCCGCCTCGCGCATCAGGTCGCGCAGGGTGCCGCGCAGGGTGCCGTGGACCTCTCCGATCTGGTCCAGCGTCGGCACGCGTCCGGTGCCGATGGCCCAGACGGGTTCATAGGCGATCACCGTGTTGGCCGCCGTGGCGCCCTGCGGCAGCGATCCCTTCAACTGATCCGTGACGACTTGCAGGGCTTCGCCTGCGTCGCGCTGCGCGAGGGTCTCTCCGATGCAGATCACCGCGATCAGGCCGGCCGCATGGGCCGCCGCGGCCTTGGCCGAGACGTCCTCATCGGTCTCGCCGTGGTCGGCACGGCGTTCCGAGTGGCCGACGATGACGTGACTGGCGCCCGCGTCCTTCAGCATCACAGCCGCGATGTCGCCCGTGTGCGCGCCGCTGTCGGATGCGTGGCAATCCTGCCCCCCGATCTGCAGCGCGTGCGTGCCACGCGCCCATGCCATCTGTGCGATCAGCGTGGCGGGCGGGCAGAGCAGCAGGTCCACGTCCGGGTCCGGGTGCGCGTCGGTCAGCGCCTTGACCTGCACCAGCGCATCGGTGGTTCCGTTCATCTTCCAGTTCCCGGCGGCAAGTTTGCGGCGCATGATCCATCCTTTGCGTTTGTCTGGCACTTTGGTAGCAACTGCGTGAACGGATCGAAAGGCCCAGCGCACCATGACCCAGACCCCACCCCCCGCCATCCCCCGGATCAGTGCCGCGGCGTTGCTGGACGCAGGCCATCCCGACCATGCCGCAGCGCAGGCGGCCGCCCGGCTGGGCGCATCCGAGATCGGTTTCCTGACCGTTCACGACACGCCCCTGTCCGCTGCACGCGTCCGCGACGTGATCGCGACCTACCGCGCCTTTTTTGCGCTGCCTGCGGCGGAAAAGGTCCGCTGGGACATGGCGCGCACGGGATCGAACCGGGGCTGGGGCGCGCCGGGGTCGGAGCAGGTGAACCCCGACGCGAATCCCGATTACAAGCAAGTCTTTGACTGCGGTCTGACCCTGCCGCCGGGCGATCCGCTGGCGCAACTGCCCGCCTATGCGCCGAACCTGTGGCCTGACACGCCGCCCGGTTTCGCGGATGTCCTGCGCGCCTATTATGCCGACGCCACGGCCTTTGCCCGCGACCTGCTGGTGGCCCTGCTGGATGCGGTGGGCGAGGAGGGCGCGTTCTTTGCCGACCGTTTCAGGCGGCCCATGGCCCTGCTGCGCGGCAACTTCTATCCCGCGCGGCCCATGGGGGCGGGCGAGCGGGATTTCGGCATTGCGGCCCATACGGATTACGGTTGCCTGACGCTGCTGGCCACCGACGGCACGCCGGGGCTGGAGGTGCGCCGCCGCGGCGGCAGCTGGACGCCGCTGTCCGCCCAGCCGGGCGAATTCGTCATCAATTTCGGCGAGATGCTGGAGATCTGGACCGCCGGCCGGATCAAGGCCACGCCGCACCGGGTCGTGGGCGGGTCAGAGGAGCGGATTTCCGTGCCGCTGTTCTTCAACCCCGATCACGATGCGAACGTCGCGCCGCCGGGTGCCGATCCGGTGCTGGCCATCGATCATTTGCAGCGGCGGTTCGATCAGACCTATGTTCACCTGCAGAAAGGCCGCTGACGCGGCCTGCCTCCGGCGGGGATATTTAAGAAATAGAGAGGGGGGTGTTGCGCGCCGGATCAGGTGGCGGAGAGGTTTTCGTCGAACTTGATCGATTCGCCGCAGCCGCAGGCGTCGACGACGTTGGGGTTGCGGAACTTGAAGCCGCTTTCCAGCAGGGTCGTCTCGTAGTCGATCTCGGTGCCGAAGAGGAACATCTGCGCCATGGGGGCGATCATGACGCGCGCGCCATCGGCTTCGACCACCTCGTCCAGAGGGTTGACGTCGGTGACGTAGTCCATGGTGTATTCCATACCCGCGCAGCCGCCCTTCTTGACGCCCACGCGCAATCCCTGATGCCCGTCGCGGGCCATCAGTTTCGCGATCTGGGCGGCGGCCTTGGGGGTGATGCTGACCGCCTGCTTGCCGGGGATGCCGAACATGGGATGTCCTTTCAGATTGACACTTCCAATGTAGGGGCAGGGCGGCGCGACCTCAAGGGGGTCAGCCGGGCGCGCCCGGTCCTGCGTCCGCCGCCGTGCCGCTGCCCATGTGGGGCAGGTATTCGGTGCCGTCCTCGTCTTCGAGGGTGGCGGCGAAGCGGATCAACTCCTCGCGCATGTCGCATTCGAAGTTCCAGCCCTCGGTCGGGTCCTTGACAGGGGCGTCGAAGCGGACGTGGATGCCGCTGTCGCCCTGATCGGTCACGACGCAGTCGATGTCGTCGGGGTCGCCGTCGACCCGGTCATCCTGCGCGCACCAGTCGTGGAAATGGTCGCGCAGGCGGCCCACGTCGATGCGCGGCGCAAAAATCAGAGTGGCGTGACGAATCATGCCGTAGGTCTTGGTGCTGCGGTTGATGAAGGCGTCGGACACGAACTTGGATACCGGCACGATCAGCCGCGTGTCGTCCCAGACCTTCAGTTGCACGAAGGTGAAGTGAATGCGCTCGACCGTGCAGAGGTTGCCGTCGTAGATCAACTGGTCGCCGACCTTGGCCGAGCGGTTGAGCGAGATCTGCATCGAGGCCATGATGTTGCCCAGCACCTCGCGCGCGGCAAAGCCGAGGACCAGCGCGATCCCGCCCGCACTGGCCAACACGGACAGACCCGCGCCGCTGAAGGTCTGGGTCGAGGTCAGCACCAGACCGGCCCCCACGATGATCGCCAGCACGATCGCCATGCGGCGCAGCGCCGCGATGGTCGTCGCGCGGGCGCGCTGGTCGCCGAATTCCGGCGAGGCCAGCTCCTCCACATCGCGCGTGCCGGTCATGCGCTGCAGCACGGCGTCGATCACGTTGATCGCGAGGATCATCGCCGCGACGACGAAGAGGATCACGATCAGCGGGGCGGTGATTGCATCGACGATGCCCGAGACGACGAGCACCTGTGCGGTGGTGACCGACAGCGTGAAGGCGAGGATCGCCAGCGTCAGGGGCATCCGCGTGGCCCGCAAGAGCTCGCTGACAAGGGCAGAGGGCTGGTGGCGGGCGATCAGGTTCGTGCCGCGCCAAGTCAGCAGCGTGACGAGCCCGGTCACCAGTGCGATGAGCGGCAGGCCAATGACCTCCCACCACTGCATGCCCCAGAAGGCGGGGTGGCGCAGGGGATCTGGCAGCATCTGCTCCAGCTGGCTGGGGCCGTAGAGGCTATAGAGGGCGGGGATGTTGTCCACCGTGTCGCGCGAAAAGACCCAGACGGGATCGTCCTCGCCAACCTGAACGCGGTTCAGGCGCACGGCAACGATGCGGTCGTTCTTTTCGAGGTAGCCGATCAGCACGCTTTTCTGCGGCTGGCCCACCATCGGGCCGTCGCCCGTGGTGACCATGGCGTCTGGCCGTTCCAGCAGGTCCTTCCAGTCGACCACGATCTTGCGGTCGATCACGGAGGCCAGCTGACGGGCCAGCAACGGACCCGCCTGCGCCTGTGCCTGAACGGGAATGTCGTTGAGGTCCAGCAGATGCGCCGCAGCGTCCAGATCGCCGGCGTCGGTCAGGTCGATGAAGCTTTCCATCGCAGCCTGCGGCGTGTCGCGGTCGACCTGAGGACCCGGGTTCGTCAGCCCCACGTTCAGCTGGTCGAGGGGGAATACATCGTCTTGCGCCGCCGCCTGAAACGGCAGCAGCAGCAGGACGAGCGTCAGGCGCAGGATGGCATGGTGTGTCAACATGACGCGGGACATAAGGCGTCCCGCGCGAAAGGCTACATGAAACCGAGTTCCAGGCGCGCTTCGTCGCTCATCATGTCCATGCCCCACTGCGGCTCGAACGTCATTTCGACGTCGACATGCTTGACGCCGGGCAGGGGTTCGATGGCGTCGGCGACCCAGCCCGGCATCTCTCCGGCCACGGGGCAGCCGGGGGCGGTCAGGGTCATGATCACCTTGACCGCGCTGTCGTCGTCGATGGCGATCGTGTAGATCAGCCCCAGATCGTAGATGTTGACCGGAATTTCGGGGTCATAGACCGTGCGACAGGCCTCGACGATCTTTTCGTGGAGGGGATGGTCCGTGCTGGAGGGCGCGATCAGTGGCGTGCCTTCCATCGGTGCGGTCTGGTCTGTCATGGTCATTCCCCGTCTAATCCTGACTGATCATATAGGATTTGTCGGACCGCCCGTAAAGGGCCGTGCCGCAGGGCCGTAAATCGACCCCTGCCCGCAACGAATGTTACGGGCAGGAGCCTTGGGCGTTTGCAGGTTCAGACGCGGCGGTAAGACACCGCGTAAACCAGCGTCGCGACGAAAGCATAGACGAAATTCACCCACAGCACGAAGGTCCATGGCGCGCCCGCGCCGAAGACGAACTTGGCCAGCAGGGACGGGATGACGGTCAGCGCCACGAGGGCTGTGACCCAGGCCGTGGCGTTCGCGTTGCGGGCAAAGATCGGGATCAGCAGCAGCGCCACGATGATCGCCACCGCGTTGCGACCCAATGACAGGATCAGCGGCATGACGGGGGCGCCCGCCATGATGTTGATGATGATCGAGTTGGCGATCGTGCCGAGGATGCCGGCGATGATGACGATCACGATATTACGCGGGGTGAACATGGAACAGGAAACCTTCGATAGGGGGCGCGACGTCCGTTGACCGGACCGCAGAATGGGTGCCATCAGCATGTCTTCGACGCAGGTGACGACCGGTCAACGCATGTCATGTGACAATCGTTCCGCCGACCGACGGACTTTCGGGTGGCCTGCGTTGAAGGGTCTCATACCGTGGAAAGGCATGCCATGCAGACGATCCCTTATCTTTTCATCGCCCTGTTGGGCGGCCTGAGCCTCGCCGCCTTCCTGACATCGCATTTAATCTAGAACACAACGCCTGCGTAAAGACCAATATTGGCGTAGGGCGTGACCTCTCCCGTGCGGACGACGGCGCGTGCGGTGCGGCATGTGTCCTTGAACGCCGCATGATCCACACTGCGGGGCGGCATCGGGGCGAGAGCCAGAAGCGCCGGCGCGGCCTCTGCCGCCATCACGCAGGATTCGACCTGCATTTCCGACAGGACCGCGGTCAGGACCTGCGCAAAACTCGGCACGCCATGGGTGACCGCAAGGTCGATGCAGGCCACGCCCGGCGGCACCGGCAGACCCGCGTCGCCGATCACCAGCAGATCGCCGTGGCCCAGCGTGGCGACAAGGCGCGACAACTCCGCGTTCAGGATACCCGTCTTTTTCATGCGGCCTCCAGAAAACGGCGCACAGCCGCTTCGACCGCGCGCGGCTGTTCGGCGTGCAGCCAGTGGCCAGCGTCCGCGATGGTTTCGACCGTGGCTGCGGGGAACCGGTCGCGGATCGCGGGCAGGGCGCTGTCGGGGACGTAGGCCGAGGTGGCCCCCCGCAGAAACAGCGTGGGGCCGTCGAACTGGCCCGGCGTGTCGGGCCAGCCGACGATCGCGGCCATGTCGCGCGACAGCACGTCAAGGTTCAGCACCCAGCGGGGGTGTGCCAGATCGAGGCTTTGCAGCAGGAATGCGGCGGTGCCTGCGTCGACATCCATCTGCGCCTGCGCGTCCTTGCGCGAGGCGACACGGGTCATGTCCACGCCGCGCATCGCCTCCAGCGGGCCGTCCTGCGTGTGGCTGTAGGCCGTTGGCGCAATATCGGCCACGATCAGGCGGCGCAGCAGCGCGGGCTGCGTCAGGGCCAGCACCATCGCGGCCTTGCCGCCCATGGAATGGCCCAGCACGTCGACGGGCGTGCCCAGATCCTCGATCAGCTCGGCCAGATCGGCGGCCATGTCGGGATAGGTGTGACTGTCCATCCAGGGGCTGGCGCCATGGTTGCGCTGATCGACGGCGATGACCTGCCGGGTGTCCGACAGCCGCTTGGCGATGACGCCCCAGTTGCGGGCAGAGCCGAAGAGGCCATGCACGATCATGAGGGGCGGCGCGTCGGTCGGTTCGCCGTGAACGATGGTGTGCAGCATGGGGCGGCCTCGTGTTCGGTATCGCAGGGGACCGCGTCATCGGGCTTGAGGATGGACCGGTGCGCGGTTACGACATCCCGTATGGCCGCTGATACCCTCACCCGCAAGACCGCCCGCATCCGCACTCTGTTGGAGCAGCGTCTGAAGCTGCGCGGCCCGACGCTGGAACAGCAGGCGGGCAAGGTCGGACGCAGCCTGCCGCGCGGTGTCCTGCGGGATCTGCGCGCGGTGGTGCGGGCGGACGTGGCCCAAGGCCATCCGCGGCTGGCCCGGATGGTGGACGCAAAATCCGTGGGGCTGGCCGCCGACCGGGTCGAGACCTATCTGCGCGGCGTCGACCCCACGCAGGAGCTGATCACGCGCCTGCTGCGCCGGCTGGCGGCCGTCGCCGCCGTGGGGATCTGCGGCTTCATCGCCGCCGTCTGGTGGTTCTGGTCGCAGGGCCAGATCTGACGGCGCGGGGTAACGATGACCATGACCCAGCATTCGCGCGGCCAGGCCCGCGGCATCGAACGGCTCTACCTTGATTTCGACAGTTTCTTTGCGTCTGCCGAACAGCATTTCAACCCTGATCTGCGCGACCGCCCCGTCGGCGTGGTGCCTCTGGATGCGCTGCACACCAGCTGCATCGCGGTCAGTCGTCAGGCCAAGGCGCTTGGCGTCAAATCCGGCACCTCGATCCTGAAAGCCCGCGCGATCATCCCCGACATGATCTTTGTCGTCGCACGCCATGACGTCTACGTGCGTCTGCACAACCGCATCCTCGACGTCATCGCGACCGTAGTCCCCGTCGCGCACGTCCGGTCCATCGACGAGGTTGTCTGCCATCTGCTGCCCGCCGAAGGCGACGCGGGCGATGCCCTCGCGCGGCGGATCAAGGCAGCGCTGGTGGAGGCCTTCAGCGATATGCTCACCTGCTCCATCGGGATGGCCCCGACAGAGCTTCTGGCCAAGATCGCCGCCGAGCGGCGCAAGCCGGACGGGTTCAGCCTGATCCGCGCGGAAGACCTGCCGCAGGCGCTGACGGGGATCGACCTTGGCGATCTGCCCGGAGTCTCCACCGGCATGCGCGCCCGGCTGGCGGCGGCGGGGGTCCGCGACTTCACGGACCTCTGGGCGCTGGCACCCAAGCAGGCGCGGGCGATCTGGCGCAGCGTCGAAGGCGAGCGGTTCTGGAACGACCTGCACGGCTATCACACCGAACGCCCCGCCACGCAGAAAAGCGCGTTCGGTCACAGCCGCATCCTGCCGCAAGACTGGCGCAACCCTGAAAAGGTCAAGGTCTGTGCCCGCCTGCTGACCGAAAGTGCCGGTCGTCGGGTGCGACGGGCCGGGGTGCGCGCGACGAAGCTGACGCTCGGTTTTCGGGCGGGTGGCCCACGGACCCCCGCGGGCCGGCGCACGGATGACCGGCAATGGACCTGGGACGCAGCCTTTGCGCCCGCCCGCGACGACCACAGCTTTCTGACAGCACTGGCGGTGGGTCTGGCCGAGGCGGAGCGGCATCTGCCGTTCCAGCCGCGGTCGGTCAGCATCATGCTGCACGGCCTGATCGCCGAGGCCGAGATGATGACGGACCTGTTCGGCGCCACACCGGGGGTGTCCGGCGGGGCGTCCGGTACGGCAGATCGGGCGAAATGGGAAAAGGTCAGCGACCTGATGGACGGGCTGCGCGCCAAGCTGGGACCGCAGGCCCTGTCGCTGGGGCCCATGGCCGAGGTGCCGGGCGGCTATGTCGGGGCCAAGATCGCCTTTGGCCGCATCCCTGACGCCGCCGATTTCAGCGGCCCCGCTGTTGCCGACGGCGATACCCATTTCGTCACCGTCTGACGGTCCGTCGGGCGGTGACATCGCCACGGTCGGCGCCTAACCTGCGCGCAGACGCCATTCACCGGACCGAGGTTCCCATGCCCCCCATCACCGAGGCTCATCTAACCGACAGCATCGCCGATGCGCTGCAATTCGTGGCCTGCTACCATCCCGTCGATTTCATCACCGCGATGGGCGAGGCCTACCGGCGCGAGGAAAGCCCGGGTGCAAAGAACGCGATCGGCCAGATCCTGACGAATTCCCGGATGTGCGCGCTGTGGCAGCGGCCGATCTGTCAGGACACCGGCACCGCGAATGTCTTCATCACCGTCGGCGTGCAGGCCGTGACCGACTGGCAACGCCCCTTGCAGGACATCGTCGACGACGCCGTGCGCCGCGCCTATCTGCTCGACACGAACCCGCTACGCGCCTCGGTCGTGCGCGACCCCTTCGGGTTGCGGGCCAACACCGGCGACAACACGCCCGCGATGCTGCACGTCGAGATGGTGGCCGGTGACACTGTGGACGTGACCGTCAGCGCCAAGGGTGGCGGGTCCGAAAACAAGACGAAGTTCGCGGTGCTGAACCCCTCCGCCTCTGTCGCGGACTGGGTGGTGCAGACGGTCGAGACGCTGGGCGCCGGCTGGTGCCCGCCGGGCATGCTGGGCATCGGGGTCGGCGGCAGCGTCGACAAGGCAATGACCATGGCCAAGATGGCGCTGAACGACCCCGTCGACATCTTCGACCTGATCGACCGCGGCCCGCAGGACCGGGTCGAGGAGTTGCGGCTGGAGATCTACGACCGCGTCAACGCGCTGGGGATCGGGGCGCAGGGGCTGGGCGGGCTGACGACGGTGCTGGACGTCAAGATCAGGCACTTCCCGACCCACGCGGCCTCCTTGCCCGTGGCACTGATCCCGAACTGCGCCGCGTCCCGGCATGTGCATTTCACGCTGGACGGGCAGGGGCCTGTGACCTTTACCCCGCCTGATCTGGCGCTTTGGCCGCAGGTCACGCTGGACGCTGCCGCACGCCATGCGCGCCGGATCGACCTCGACGCGCTGGACGACGCGACGCTGGCCTCTCTCACCCCCGGCGACACGTTGCTGGTGTCCGGTACGCTCTATACCGGGCGCGACGCGGCCCATAAACGTATGGTCGACACGCTGGATCGGGGCGAGGCGCTGCCGGTCGACCTGCGCGGCCGCGCGATCTACTACGTTGGTCCCGTCGATCCGGTGGGGGACGAGGTCATCGGCCCCGCCGGTCCCACGACCTCGACCCGGATGGACAAGTTCACCGACCGCATCCTGTCGGAGACCGGTCTGAAGGTCATGATCGGCAAGGCCGAACGCGGGCCCGAAGCGCTGAAGGCCATCGCCGCCCACGGGGCCGTCTACATGATCGCCGTCGGCGGTGCCGCCTATCTGGTGTCGAAGGCGATCAAGGAGGCCGAACCCGTCGCCTACCAGGACCTCGGGATGGAGGCGATCTATCGCCTGCGGGTCGAGGACATGCCGGTGACGCTCGCCGTCGACACAAAGGGCAATTCGATCCACGAGATCGGCCCGAAAGCCTGGCGGCGCACCGCCTGACGGCCGCCGCGCGGCGCTTCTTGTGCATCGCCACGCCGCGGACTACCTTCGCCCCGAAACGCGGCGAAAGGGACCGGAGTGCGCGAAATACAAGGCGAAATCCGCTTGCCGACGCAGGAACTGCGCGACGATATTCCGTTCTATACCAAGACGTTGGGTCTGCGCCTTGACATGATCTTTCCCGCCGACGACCCCTCGGTCGCGGTCTTCTCGGGCCACGGCCTGCGCCTGCGGATCGAGAAAGGCGCAGCCGAGCCTGCAGGCACCCTGCGCCTGTGCATGGACGATCCAGACAGCTTTGCAAACGGGGCCCGCGTCCTGACCGCCCCCAACGGCACCCGGATCGAGATCGCGGATCTGCACCCGCCCCTGATCACGCCGCAGCCCAATCATTCCTTCGTCGTGCGCCGCCTCGCGGATCAGGCGCCTTGGATCGTGGGCCGGGCGGGCATGCATTACCGCGATCTGATCCCCGACCGGCTGGGCGGGTCGATCATCGCCAGCCACATCCGCATCCCCGACGGCGGCCCCGTGCCCGACATGGTGCATTACCACACGGTCGGGTTTCAGCTGATCTTCTGCTATCGCGGCTGGGTCGATCTGGTCTACGAGGATCAGGGCGAGCCATTCCGCCTGCACGCCGGCAACTGCGTCATCCAGCCGCCGCAGATTCGGCACCGGGTCCTCTACGCCTCCGACAATATCGAGGTGATCGAGGTCGGCGTGCCCGCCGAGCATGTCACGACCATCGACCACGTCATGACCCTGCCCAACGGTCCGGCCAACCCCGACCGGACTTTCGACGGCCAGCGCTTTGTGCATCACCGGGCCGAAGGCGCGACATGGACGCCGTTCCGCTTGCCCGGATATACCGCCCGCGATACCGGTATCGCGACGAACACCGGCAACGTGGCCGGTGTCAGCGTGGTGCGGCGCGGGCAGGGCGACCCGGTCTGGGCCACCCATGATGCCGGCATCCTCTTTACCTTCGTGATGGAGGGCGGCCTGACCCTCGAAGGCGAAGGGCGCGATCCCTGCCGGCTGGCACCGGGTGATGCCTTCGTCATCCCGCCGGGCCATGTCACACGCTACGCCGATCCGACCGACGATGTCGAACTGCTCGAGGTCGCCTTGCCGGGCGCGTTTGGCACCGATCTGGCTTAGTTTGCGGGCCGCCCCGGTCACACCTCTCTCACAGCTTCAAAGGCGATCCCCATGACCCAAAGCGTCACGCGCAAACACCTCTTCGATCTGCCTGACGGTGTGATCTACCTCGACGGCAATTCTTTGGGACCGCTGCCCGCCGCGGTGCCCGGTCATGTCGCGCGCATGGTCACCGACCAATGGGGCCAGATGCTGATCAAGGGCTGGAACGACGCCGGCTGGTTCACCCAGCCCGGCCGCGTCGGCGACATGATCGCAGGGCTGATCGGGGCGCCGGCGGGGTCGGTCGTCGCGGGCGATACCCTGTCGATCAAGGTTTATCAGGCGCTGGCCGCCGCCCTGCAGATGAACCCGGACCGCCGGGTGGTGCTGACCGACAGCGGCAACTTTCCCACCGACGTCTACATGGCGCAAGGCCTGCTGGACCTGATCGGGCAGGGCCACCAGCTGCGCATCGTCGCCCCCGAGGATGTGGCGCAGGCCATGACCGACGACATCGCCGCCGTGATGCTGACGCAGGTCGATTACCGGACGGGGCGGCGTCACGACATGGCATCACTCACCCAAGCGGCACATGATGCGGGTGCCGTGATGATCTGGGACCTTGCCCACAGCGCCGGCGCGTTCGAGATCAACCTTGCGGGATCGGGCTGCGCCTTTGCGGTCGGCTGCACGTATAAATACCTGAACGGCGGTCCCGGCGCGCCCGCCTTCATCTATGTCCGGCCCGATCTGGCAGAGACGGCGCGGCCAGCCCTGCAAGGGTGGATGGGCCACAACGCGCCTTTCGCCTTCGACATGGACTACCAGCCTGCGGGCGGGGTCGCGCGCATGCGGGTCGGCACGCCGCCGGTGATCCAGATGTCGGCACTTGAACAGGCCCTGTCGGTCTGGGAGGGCGTTTCGCTGGCGGACGTCCGCACCGCATCGGTCGCGCTGATGGAGCAGTTCATCGCAGAGGTCGAGGCGCGCTGCCCGCAACTGACGCTTGCCAGTCCGCGTGACCCGGCACAGCGCGGTTCACATGTCTCGTTCCGGTTCGACGCAGGCTATGCGGCCATGCAGGCGTTGATCGACCGCGGCGTGATCGGCGATTTCCGTGCGCCTGACATCATGCGCTTTGGTTTCACGCCGCTTTATCTGGATGCGGACGACATCACCGGTGCCGTCGACATCATGGCCGACATCCTGACCACAGAGGCGTGGCGTGACGCCAAATATCATGTGCGTGGCGCCGTGACCTGACGCGGGCAATCCCGGCCTAACGCCAAACTGAACAGCGGTCTTCTTTCGGCACGCATTGCCTGTCGTTCAGGCGTCATGCAAAATAGGCCAAGCGTCTAGGAAAGAGGTCTGGATGACCCACGACGACATGCAGTCCCCGCCGCAGATTGTCCCGTTGGGACAGGACGGTATTCTGGTGCGCTTTGGTGACGGCTATCGGGCGGCGCCACGGGACGCACAGGCCTTCGGTGACAAGGTGCGGCGGGCCGACTTGACCGGCGTGACAGAGGTCGCGACGTCGCTGGCATCGACGCTGATCCGGTTCGGACCCGACGTGGTGACGCGTGCCGACCTGACCGCTGTCCTGCTGGGCCTGCTGGAGAACGACGATACCAAAGGCGCGCCCCCTGCGACACGCCTGTGGACGATCCCCGCCTGTTTCGGCGGTGACGCTGGGCCGCAACTGGCACAGGCTGCAGAGCTGGCGGGGCTGTCGGTCGCCGAGGCGATCACCGCCTTGACCGAGACGGAGGTCAGCGTGCTCGCCATCGGTTTTGCCCCCGGCCAGCCCTATCTGGGTCTGCTGCCAAAGGCGTGGGACATGCCGCGCCAGCGGGAACTGACGCCGCAGGTGCCAGCGGGGGCGCTGGTCGTGGCGCTGCGGCAGCTTGTGCTGTTCGCCAACCCCAGTCCCACCGGCTGGCGCTGGATCGGGTCCTGTGCCTTTGCGCCGTTCCGCGCCGACCGGGCAGAACCCTTTGCCCTGCGCGCCGGCGACCGCATCCGCTTTGCGCAGACCGATGCCTCTCGCATCGCGGCGCTGCGTGATGATGCGGACGGTCTGGGCGGCGCCGTGTGCGAGGTGACGGCATGAGTGCCACGCTGACCATCGTGCAGGCGGGTCCCATGATGACTTTGCAGGATCTGGGCCGTCCGGGCCGGATCGGCGTGGGGCTTTCGCCGGGGGGCGCGATGGACAGGCAGGCGCTGATCGGCGGGGCGGCGCTGCTGGGGCTGGCGCAGCCCGGTGCAGCGATCGAGATGGCAGGGCTGGGCGGCCAGTTTCGCAGCAACGCTCCCCTGCGCTTTGCCCTGACGGGTGCCGTGATGACCGCGCAGATCGACGGTCGTCGCCTGCGCTGGAATGCGACCCACACGCTGATGCCCGGCCAGACGCTCAGCATTGGTGGGGCCGTCGCGGGCACCTACGGCTATCTGACACCGGCAAGCGGGATCGCGGGGCCGGGCCTGCTGGGAAGCCATGCCACGCATCTGTCGGTGGGCTTGGGCGACAAGCTGCACGATGGCGCGGTGCTGACCCTGGGGACCGATCCGCAGCCTGACCGGACCCACTGCAGCCTGCCGTCTGATGACAGCCTTGGCGGCGGCGTACTGCGCCTGATGCCCGGCCCGCAGACCGCGATGTTCGACGCGGGCACCCGCGCGCGCCTCGCTGCGACTGCCTTTACCCGCAGCCCCCGGGCCAGCCGCACCGGCGCGCCGCTGGTCCATGACGGCGACCCTTTTGCGGCGGTGGGCAGCGCCAGCCCGGTGTCCGATTTCGTGCGCGCGGGCGACGTGCAGATCACCGGCGACGGCACGCCTTTCGTGATGATGGCCGAATGCCAGACCATCGGCGGCTATCCCCGGATCGGCACCGTGATCGGCGCCGACATGGCGCGCGCGGTGCAGGCATCGCTGGACGCACCGCTGCGCTTCCACTGGGTGACGCTGGCCGAGGCGGACGCCCTGCACCAGTCCGACGCGCAGGTCATTGCAGCACTCCGCGCCCGCGTCCTGCCGCTGCTGCGCGACCCTGCGGACATTCCCGACCTTCTGTCCTATCAACTGATCGGCGGCGTGACCGCCGGTGACGAACTGGAGCCTGCACCATGACCCGGACCATCGACCTGAACGCCGACATGGGCGAAAGCTTTGGCCCTTGGCCCATGGGGAACGACGCGGCGCTGCTCAAGATCGTGAGCTCTGCCAATATCGCCTGCGGCTTTCACGCGGGCGATCCCGACACCATGGCGCGCACGATGGACCTGGCACTTGCCGCCGGAGTCGCCATCGGCGCCCATCCGGGCTTTGCCGATCTGCAGGGGTTCGGGCGCAGGCGGATCAATTTATCCGGCACGGAGCTCACCCACATGATCCAGTATCAACTGGGGTCCGCCATGGCGTTGGCGCAGGCGCGGGGGGCGCGGCTGGCGCATTTCAAGCTGCACGGCGCCTTGTCCAACATGGCCTGCGAAGATCTGGAGATGGCCACGACCTGCTATCGCGCAGCCCTTGCGGTGCAGCCCGATCTGCGTCTGGTCGTGATGCCGGAAACGGCGCTGGCGCAGGCGGCGACCGATCTGGGGGCCGCGTGGTCGGCCGAGGTCTTTGCCGACCGCACCTATGCCGACGACGGCACCCTGACCGACCGCAAACTGCCGGGGGCCATGATCCACGATCCTGTCGCCGCCGCGGCACGCATCGTCGCCATGCTGCGCGACGGCGCCATCACCACGACGGGCGGCAAGCGGTTGCCGACGCGCATCGACACCATTTGCGTCCACGGCGACGGGGCAGAGGCGCTGGCGATTGCTCGGACGTTGGCCGCAGCGCTGGACGAGGCGGGCTTCAGGATCGCGGCCCCGACGGCCTGACCCGGTTGGTCAGGCGCCGAACAGGCGCCCCCGCTCTGCCACCAGCACGCAGATCAGCGAGATCAGTGCGAGACCAAGGAAACCGGACAAGAGCGGGATCAGCGTCCCGTTGTAAAGGTATCCGACCGCACCGCCCAGCAAGCCGCCACCCAGCGTCTGGGCCGCCCCCAGCACCGAGGAGGCGACGCCGGCAACACGGCCTAGCGGCTCCATCGCCATGGCGTTGAAGTTCGTGGGCACGAAGCCGAAGAAGCACATCATCACGATGAACAGCGTCAGGAACATCGGGAACGGGGTCGCCCCGCCGAAGACGACGGCGAGGGCCAGGTGAACGGCCGCGACACTCGTGAACCCGATCAGCGCACCGTGCGACAGACGCTTGACCCCGAACCGCGCGACAAGGCGCGAGTTTGCAAAGGACGACGCCGCCATGAAGACCGCGACCAGCGAGAAGTAGATCGTGAAGTGCGGGCCGACGTTGTAGATGCCGGTATAGATCTGCTCTGCCTGACCGATGAAGGCGAAAAGCGCGCCGAAGAAGGCCGCCATGGCCAAGGTGTAGCAAAACGCGATGCGGTTGGTCAGCACGATGCGGAACGCCTCGAACACCGGCTTGATCCGCAGTTCGCGGCGGTCTTCGGGGTTCAGGGTTTCCGGCAGGCGTGCCCATGACCAGACGAGTGCGACGACCCCGAACAGGAACATGCAGCCCGACAGCTCTCTCCACGTGCCGAAATAGAGGACCGCAGACCCGATGTTGGGGGCAAAGACCGGCATGACCATGAAGACCATCATCACCAGCGACATCACGCTGGCCATCCGCGCACCCGCAAAGCGGTCGCGCACGACGGAGGTCGCGATGACGCGTGTCGCGGCGGCACCGATGCCCTGTACCAGACGGGTCAGCAACAACGTCTCGAAGGTCGGCGCAAAGACGGCGGCCACGGCGCCCAGCAGATAGATGCTGAGGCCCGCAAACAGGACGGGCCTGCGCCCGAACCGGTCCGACAGGGGGCCGTAGAAGATCTGCGCGCCGCCAAAGCCGATGACATAGGCGGTGATGACGAACTGACGCTTGTTTTCGTCCGTGACGCCAAGGGCGGACCCGATATCCTGCAGCGCCGGGATGTAGACGTCGATCGCCGCGGCGTTCAGGGCCATCAGCAACGCGATCATCGCTACGAATTCAAAATACGGCAGGACGGCAGGATTGCGCCTGTCGTCCGCGGTCAGAACGAAGCTCATTGGTTTTTTCCGGATCAAAGTAGTTGCCTTGCTAATTATCCCACCGTTCCTCTGCGGCAACCCTTGTGGGGGCATGGCAGCCATGCGCGCCCCGCATGGCTGCGACGGTCAGGCGGAGGCATCCTGTGCGTCCAGCACCTTGCGGGCGGCGCGGAAACATTCCAGCGCCTGCGGGACACCGCAATAGATGCCGATCACATGGATGATCGCCCGCAATTCGTCGCGGGTCACCCCATTGGCCAGCGCACCTTTGCAGTGCAACTCCCACTCGTGCATCTTGCCCAGTGCCCCGATCATCGACAGGTTCATCATCGACCGCGTCTTGGCGTCGATCACCTCGTCGCCCCAGCCGAATCCCCAGCACCACGCAGTCATCGCCTCCTGAAAAGGCCGGGTGAAGTCGTCCGCGGCGGCGAGGTTGTTCGTGACATAGTCCGCCCCCAGCGTCGCCTTGCGCTTTTCCAGCCCCTTCAGGAACAGGTCTTCGTCGAATGTGCCGGTCATGGTGTCCTCCTCTTTGACGGCGACGCTAATGGAAGTCCCGGCTCTTGGGAATGATCCGCACGTTGCGGGGATGCTGGCGGCCGCCGTTCGGCGCTTGTGGGTGTGTCACCTCGTCGCCGCGCCCCATCGTCTGGCGCATGGCATCGGGGGCCAGCCGCAGCAGGGCGTCGGACCGGTCGGTCAGGGATTGCGCCACGATATGAATGATCTCGATATCGCGCTGGACGTAGCCTTCGACGACCAGCAGCCGTGACTGCATCACCGCCTTGCGGAACTGTTCCATCACCTTGGGCCACACCACCAGATTGGCGACCCCGAACTCGTCCTCGACCGTGATGAAGCAGACGCCCTTGGCGCTGCCCGGTCGCTGCCGGATCAGGACAAGTCCCGCCAGCCTGATCTTGCGCCCCTTGTTGTAGCCCTTGAGGTCGGCGGTGCTGGCATAGCCCTGCCGCGTCAGGCTGCGCCGCAGGAAAGACATTGGATGCGCCTTCAGCGACAGGCGCAGGGTCTGGTAATCCGCCACCACCTGTTCGCAGACCGGCATGACGGGCAGGGGGACCGGCACCTCTGCCCCCTCGTCGCGGGTGTCGCGGAACAGCGGCAGGTCGGGGGCGTCGCGCAGCGCGCGCGCCTCCCACAAGGCCTGCCTGCGGTCGATCCACATGGACCGCACCGCGTCCGCTTCGGCCAGACGGCGCACGATGGGGGCGGTCAAGCGGGCGCGGGTCTTCAGCGCCTCAAGGTCGTCGTAAGGCGCATCGCGGGCATCCATGATCCGGGCCGCCGCATCGGCGCGCAGACCGCCGATCTGCCGCAGGCCAAGGCGGACGGCGTACCCGTTTCGGTAAGGCTCAAGCGTATTGTCCCAGTCCGAGAAATTCACGTCCACTGGCTGCACGGTCACATCATGGTTCTGCGCATCCCGCACCAGCTGCGCGGGGGCATAGAACCCCATCGGCTGGGAATTCAGCAGGGCGGCACAGAAAGCCGCCGGGTAATGGCATTTGAGCCAGCTGGAGACATAGACCAGCTGCGCGAAACTCGCCGCATGGCTTTCGGGAAAGCCGTAGTCGCCGAACCCCTTGATCTGGTTGAAACAGCGGCTGGCGAAATCCGCGTCATAGCCGCGCTTGACCATCCGGCCGACCATCTTTTCCTGCAGCAGTTCGATCGTGCCGCGCGACCGGAAGGTCGCCATCGCCTTGCGCAACTCGTTCGCCTCGGCGCCCGAGAATTGCGCCGCGTCGATCGCGATCTTCATCGCCTGTTCCTGAAAGATCGGCACGCCCAGGGTGCGGCCCAGGATCTTCTTCAGCTCTGCCGGATCGTGCGGCGCGCCGGGGCTGGGATAACTCACCGGTTCCTCGCCCGACCGCCGACGCAGGTAGGGATGCACCATGTCGCCCTGAATGGGACCGGGGCGGACGATCGCGACCTCGATCACGAGGTCATAGAAGGTGCGCGGCCGCAGGCGCGGCAGCATGTTGATCTGGGCGCGGGATTCCACCTGGAACACGCCAATGCTGTCGCCCTTGCACAGCATGTTGTAGACGCGCGGATCCTCTTGCGGGACACTCGCCAGCGTCCAGTCATGCCCGTAATGCGCGCGGATCAGATCAAAGCATTTGCGGATGCAGGTCAGCATCCCGAGGGCGAGGATGTCGACCTTCAGGATCCCCAAAGCGTCGATATCGTCCTTGTCCCATTCGATGAAGGTCCGGTCCGGCATGGCGCCGTTCCCGATCGGCACCGTTTCGGTCAGCGCGCGTTCGGTCAGGATGAAGCCGCCGACGTGCTGGCCCAGATGCCGCGGCATGCCGATCATCTGCCGCGCCACGATCAATGTCTTACGCAGCAAGGGGTCCGACAAATCGACACCCGCCTCCTTCGCGTGGCTCTCGCCGATATCGGTGCCCCAACTGCCCCAGACCGTTTTGGCCAGTGCGGCCGTCACATCCTCCGACAGGCCCATGACCTTGCCGACCTCGCGGATCGCGCTGCGCGGACGGTAATGGATGACCGTCGCACAGAGGCCCGCCCGGTGTCGGCCATACTTCTTGTAGATATGCTGGATCACCTCTTCGCGCCGCTCATGCTCGAAATCCACGTCGATGTCCGGTGGCTCCTTGCGCTCTTCGCTGATGAAACGCTCGAACAGCAGGGCATGCTGGGCCGGGTCCACAGCGGTGATGCCAAGGACATAGCAGACGGCCGAATTCGCCGCCGACCCGCGGCCTTGGCACAGGATATCGCGCGACCTGGCAAACAGGACGATGTCGTGGATCGTCAGAAAATACTGGGCGATGTCCAGCTTCTGGATCATCGCCAGCTCCTTGGCCAGGGTCGCCCGCGTCTCGGTGGCCACTCCTTGCGGATAGCGCAGGGCGGCGCCCTCCCACGTCAGCTTCTCCAGATGCGCCTGTGGCGTGCTGTCCTTGGGGATCACTTCCGAAGGGTATTCATAAGACAGCTCCTGCAGGTCGAACAGACAGGCATCGGCCACCGCCCGGGTTGCTGCGATGGCGTGCGGCCATTCGGCAAACAGCCGCTGCATCTCGGCGGGCGATTTCAGATGCCGCTCGGCGTTCGCCTCCAGCATATAACCCGCGCGGGCGAGTGTGGTCTTTTCCCGGATGCAGGTCATCACGTCCTGCAGGGGGCGGCGGGCGGGTGCGTGATAAAGGACATCATTGGTCGCCAGCAACCGCAACCCGTTCTGCCCCGCCATCCGGTCCAGCCGCGTGATCCGTGCCCGGTCGTCGCCGCGGTAAAGATAGCTGGCAGCCACGTATTTCAGCGTCGGCAAGGCCCGCACAAGGCGCGGCAATGTGCGCGAAAACCCCCGCAGATCCCGTGGCGGCACGGCGATCAGCTGCAAACCGTCCGCATGATCGGCCAGATCCTGCAGCGTCAGGTCGCAGATGCCCTTGGCCTGCCACGCCCCGTCGGGATCGTGCCGGCGCCCCTTGGAAATCAGCTGGCTGAGGCGCCCGTACCCCGCCCGATTGCGGGGATAGGCCAGAAATGTCTCTCCGCCCAGCAGGGCGATGCGGGCGCCGGTCAGGGGCCGCATGCCGGTCTTGCGGGCCTCCGTATGCAGGCGCACGACGCCAGCGAGGGTGTTCAGATCGGCGCAACCGATCGCATCGTAACCCAAGGCCCAGCCCTCTGCCGCCAGGTCGACCGCGTCCGAGGCTCCGCGCAGGAACGAAAAACACGTGAAGACCCCCAGTTCGACGAAAGGCGCCTTGGGGTTCTTCGTGTAGACGCCATCCTCCGGCAGGGTGCGCCGGGGATGGGTGTGATCGTTCTCAGGCATCGGGGGCATCCCCCGCATCGGGGTCGCATGGGGGCACTGCCCCCGCCGCCGAAGGCGGCCCCCCCGAAGTATTTGGAACCAGAAGAAGGCCCAAATACCTGAGGTGGGTCGAGCGTCCCGTGGCCTTCTGGGGCGACGGGACGCCTTCTCCTGGTGCAGTCATCGGCGCTTCCGCCTGTACCGCGGATTTAGAATGCAGCAGATCGGTTAACAAACCGTTGTTTCTTCTGGTCAAAAATACTTCGGGGGGAAGGGCCTCCGGCCCTGGGGGGCTGGCCCCCTGAGCGACAGGGGCCAACGGGCGCATCAGCCGAAGATGCCGTGCACGAACCACCGCGGCGCTCCGGCTCCCTCGTCACCGTAGACACCATCACGGTAAATCCACAGGCGACGGTTGCTGTCGTCCTCGATGCGATAGTAATCGCGCAGACGCGTGCCAGGGCGGTCATACCACCACTCCGGTGCGATCCGCTCCGGCCCCGTAAAGCGGGTGATCCGGTGCGGGACACGCCGCCATCGAAACTGCACGGGTGGTCCTTCGGGAACTGCGTAGAGAACGTTGATCTCTTCCGGGGTATCCAAAAGCCGCAGCGGGCGGTGCGCACAATCCAGCGCATCCGCTTTCAGCGGGGCCTGCGACAAGGCCAGCGCCCATGCGAGGCTGCGTTCGGGAATATGGCTTTCGTGAGAGGCGGGCGTGCGGACAGCCTGTGCCCCAAGGCGCGCCGAGAGCCTGTCCACCATCTGCGCCAAGGCCGCACCGTTTTCCGCGCGGCCTTCCAGAGTGGTCTGGACCGCTGCCATGCCTTCGGTGATATCTGCATCGAGCGTGATCAATTCAAACCCGTATCCGGGGTCGATCCTGTCCAGGCGGTCATCGAACAGACGGCGCAAGTGTATGGGGTCGCGGCTGGCGCGGGCGGTGGCGGCGGTAACCGCGCTGACCTCTGCGTCCGTGCGATAGACAGTGACGGTCAGCTTGCGGGCGCCGCAGCCGGCGTCGGCCAAGGCGGCACAGAGGCTGGCGCACAGATCCGGCAGATAGGGTGTGGGATCCTGCACCGGTTCAGGCAGGCGGACCTGCACGGCAAAGTGTTGCAAGTCCTGACCGGCGCTGACCGGTTCCGCCATGCGGCCCTGCAATTGGTCCAGCCGTGCGAGAGGGTTTTGCGCGAGGGCCGCGTTCGCGAACCGGCGGGTCAGGCTGAGGCGCGGCACGGCGGCGATGTCGCCCACGGATTTCAGGCCCAGTCTTTGCAGCAGCAGGACCGTGTCTGCCGCCAGCCGCAGGGACCGCGCGGGCAGGGGGGCCGTGCGGTCCGTCAGCGTGTCGGGTGTCGCGATGCTGCGCACGGGGCCGAAGCGGGCTAGCGCCCAGGCGGCACCATGGGTCGGCGCCATCGCAAGGCGGCTGGCGAACCCCAGGGTGCCCAGCGTGCCTTCGATCTCGCGCAGCAGAGCGTCCTCTCCGCCCCAGAGATGATCGGAGCCGGTCGTGTCCATCACGATCCCGTCCGCGCCGTCCACGGCGGTCCACGGACACCAGCGTCGCGCCCAGAGCATCAGCTTCTCCAGCGCCGCACGGTCGCCGTCGGGGTCGGCGCGCACCACGCGCACCGCAGGACACAGGGCGCGCATGTCGACGACCCGTGCGCCGGTATGCAACCCCGCCAGCGTCGCCGCGCGATTCGTGGCAACCACGACGGGGCCGTGCGGCCCTTCGGCGGCCAGGATCACGGGCAGGTCATCGGGGGGCGCGTCATGGCGTGCATGGGCCCAGCGCAGCCAGCGGGCCATCGCGAAATCCGTCAGATGCACGCTGACGATACGGCGCGTCAGAAGGGTGCGATCCGTCTGCGGTCCGGACCCGGTGTCCCGGTCGGTGCTGTCGTCGGTGCCGCGCCGGGTCACCGGTGGCGGGGGCGGGACAGGGCTGCTGGCGCGCAGCACCGGCGCGTGAAGGACCGGTATCGCCTTGTCCGAGACGGTCGTCAGGGTGGGGCGCATCTGCGGCCGGGGGGCTGTCTGCCCTGCATCCGGCTGGACGGCTGGGAGGAGGTTTCCAAGCCTTGCAACGCTGGCCCCCTGTGATCCGGGCGCCAGCGAGGTCCGGGCCAGATCCATGATGTCCAGCGCACCGGACAAGCGGGCCGCTTCAACGGGGTGCACGACCGCCGCTGCAGTGCGTGAGGCATGGCCTGGTCCGACCGCGGCGCGACACACGCGGGAGGCGGGGAACGGCAGGATCCGAGAGGTGCTGTCTTTGGTCATCGGGGTCAGACTTTGAAGGATAACAGCCAGAGGCCTGGGATATTCAGCCGGCGATGCGGGCGGCATGATGGGGGGCGTCGTTCATGTGGACATTGTGCGACAGCACAACACCTGCATCCCCCGGACCCGCGACCCATTGGCCCGGCGCCCGACCGCGGGCGCGGAACAGGTCCGCCTGCCAGAGCGGCGCGCCGGGTGCGCGGTTGTCGTCGGGGTCCAGGCGGGCGGGCAGGGACGTGATTCGCCAGCGCTGGCGCGCCGCACTGAGGTTCGGATGGGCGGCGCGCCGGATCAGCAGGGCGGGAATCGACCGCGCCTCTGCCCGCAGGGCCAGACGCTTGGTCGCGGTAAAGTCCAGTGCGGGCGGATCGCCCCAAAGCTCGCCCAGCACCGCGCCCAAGGCATCGCAATGCAGGCCTTCCTCCATGCTCCACAACACGTCGACGGCCCGGTTCACGGTCACGAGGATCAGCCGTAGGCCGGCGGGAAGGCCGGCGGGAAAGGGCTTGCCCGATTCGCGCTGGGTCACCCGGTCCTGCACCCACAGGACCGGTTTGCCCGAGGCCGCGATCTGCGTCAGTTGGCCAAAGACGAAGGCCGTCACGGCCCCGTCGGCGGCATTGTCCGTGAAGTATTCCGAAAGGGTCGGGTCCGCCACGCAGAGTGCGGTGTGATCCGCATCGTGACCGGCAGGGGCAGCCCGGCCCGGTGACATGCGGCTTGCAAAGAAGGTTCCTGCGGTGTCGAGGGGCGTGGTCACAGGCGCATCCGATTCCATTTGTTCCTCATTTGTTCTATACCGTGCCGGGCCTTTCGTCAAATCTTCAAGATATCCTTTTGACCCGAAACGAGGCGGTACCGGATTGTACCCGCGCGACGGTCAGCCTGTGCCGCAGGGGCACCCCGCCGTCGCATGCGGCACGGTGAAACGGCTGCGGGATCGCCGTTGCGGTGCATCTTCCGTTCCGCCATTGTGCGCCGGACAGGGCAGGTCTGCGGACCTGCGGGGGCTGACGGGGGAGAGACTGGCATGAGAGCGACACGGATCATGGCGGTTCTGTCAGTGGTGGCTGGCACGCAGGCGTCCGCCCAGACGCAAATGCAGACACCCGCGCAGATATCGCCCTTGCCGCCGCCTTTGCTGGATGCCGATTTCCTGCCCGTGGACCTGGGCGAGGCCGCTCTGGGGCAGCTTCTGTTCTACGATCCGGTCCTGTCGGGGGGCCGTGACGTGGCCTGCGCGACCTGCCATCATCCCCGTTTCGGCACCGCCGACGGGCTGTCGCTGGGCCTTGGCGACGGTGGCATTGGCCTCGGACCAGCGCGGACCGCCGATCCCGCCAATCTGCCGGAAGAGCGGATACCGCGCAACGCGCCCGCCCTGTTCAACCTCGGTCTGCGCAACTTGACGGTTCTGTTCGACGACGGGCGCATCAGCGTTGACGCCAGCCGCCCCGGCGGCATCCGCACGCCGCTGGACGACGACATGGTGACGGGGTTCGCGTCTTTGCTGTCGGCGCAGACGATGTTTCCGGTGCTGAGCCCCGACGAGATGGCCGGACACTACGCCGAAAGCGATGTCTCGCGCGCCGTGCGGCAGGGCCTGTTGACGGGCCCGGGCGGGGCGTGGGACCTGATCGCGCGCCGCGTGGCAGACATCCCCGCCTATGCGCAGATGTTCCGGGACGTCTATCCACAGGTGACCGGTCCGGAGGATATCGGCTTCACCGACATCTCGAACGCGATCGCGGCCTTTATGGAGGCGGAGTGGCGGTCCGACGCGTCACCCTTCGATGCCGTCCTGCGGGGCGCGGCGGCACTGCCGGAGCCTGCGGCCACGGGCATGGACCTCTTCTATGGCCGGGCCGGCTGCGGCACCTGCCACAGCGGTCCGTTGCTGACCGATCAGGGCTACCATGCGATGGGCGCGCCACAGATCGGTCCCGGCAAGGGCGCGCGGTTCGAATCCTCTGACCGGGACGAGGGCCGGTTCGAGGTCACGGGACAGCCGGAGGATCTGTTCGCCTTCCGCACGCCGTCGCTGCGTAACGTGGCCCTGACGGCGCCCTACGGCCACGCGGGCAGCCATGCGACTCTGGCAGGCTTCGTGGCCGATCACGCCGACCCGGTGGCGGCCCTGTCGCGCTATGACATCGCGCAGGCCATCCTGCCTAAGCTCGACGTGCGCGACGACGCGATCATGTCCGACCCCGCCGAAGTCGCAGCCATCGCCGCAGCGGTGCGCAGGCCGCCGGTCGTGCTGTCGGCGGAGGATGTGACGGCGCTGGTCGCGTTCCTGGACAGCCTGACCGATCCATCGGCGATCAAGGGACGGCTGGGTGTGCCGCTGGCGGTGCCGAGCGGGTTGCCGGTGCCGTAGGCCCGCATCCTGTCCGTGCGTCTTGGCAGGCGTCGGAGCCTCCGGCGGGAGTATTTGGGAAAAAGCGAGGTGGTGCGCACTTAGTCGTGTGAAAGCCGTGCCAGTGTGTCTGCGGGCAAGGTCTGCGTGGTGGTCGTGCCGTCGGGCCAGGTGACGGTGACATCCGCGGCAGTGGCGGGGCCGAGGCCGATGTGGAGCGGCAGGGCCTGTCCGCCCGCGTGGCCGCCACCGACACGGATCTCTCGGGTCTGGGTCAGGTCAGGCGTGGTGACCGTGATGCGGGCGCCGATGGCCTGCGTGTTGCCGTTGGCCTGCGTCAGTGCCAAACCCAGCCATTGACCCGTGGCGGGTGTGTCGTTGCGATAAAGCAGCATGGGCGCGCGGCGGTTCACCACCACCAGATCGAGGCGGCCGTCGCCGTCGAAATCCGCCAGCGCCGCACCCCGCGCACGGTGGGTGTCGGCGAGGCCTGCGGTGGCCGCGACCTCCTCAAACGTGCCGTCGGGGCGTTGTATCAGCAGGTTGTTGGGGTCGGCCATGGCGTTGGTCGGCATCTGGTCGACGTTGCCCTTGGCGATGAACAGATCCAGCCGTCCGTCGTTGTCCACGTCGCCGAATTCCGAATGCCAGCCGGTCGAGGGGCGGCCGTCGTCGCCAAGGTAGGGGCGCTGCGCGTAGGTGCCGATGCCGTAAGGGGCTGGCACGTAAGTGCCGTCTGGCTGGGCCAGTTGCAGCAGTTGGTCACCCATCGAGGTCAGCATGACGTCGTCGCGCCCGTCGCCGGTCACGTCGGCGCTGGCGATCCCCATGCCCCAGAGCGAGACCTCTTTCCAACCGTCAGCCTCGGTCAGGAAGCGGCGGTCCATGATGTCCCACATCTGTTCCGAACCGCCGCGGACGTAGTATTGCCGGTCGTTTGACAGACGCAGGGTCATCCGGCCGCGGGCGTCGGTGGCGGCGAGCATCGACAGCGGGCAGAAGCCGGGGGCCAGCGTTTCGGCACTGTAGCCCGTCGGTGCGGGGCGCAGGATGGTGTTGGTGTCGCAGGCAAAGAACGGGCCATCTGGATTGCTGCGGTCGACGTAGTGACCCACCGCCATCACCGGGCGGTCGCTCTCCGCCTCCCACCAGGCGGTGAAGGCGGTGGTCCACTGGTCGGTCTGGGGGATGCCCCAGTCCGCCGTCGCATCGGTGAAGCGGCAATCCGGACCCCCCTTCAGCGCCACGTCGGGGCCCACGCGCATGACGTAGAGGTCCAGCAGGCCGTCGCCGTCGATGTCGATGGGATAGGCGCCCGTCGTCTCGGTCAGATCCGGTAGGGGGGCCGGATCGAAGCGGAAATCGCCCCGGTTGATCCAGAGGGCGGCTGGGGTGGTGCCACCGGCGGCAAAGATGTCGGGCCGCGCGTCGCCGTTGCAGTCCATCACGGCGACACCGCCGCCGACGAAATGCTCCCACCCGCCCGCATAGGTGTGATCGCCAAGGGCTTGCGAGAGGTCGGTAAAGCTGACCTGTGCCGCGGCCGGGCCCGCCATCAGTGCCAGAAGCAGGGCAAGGCGCATCATGCCCCCAGTGCCGCGTCGGTGGCATCGGCCAGCGCCAGTGCGGCCGCCCCCTGCGCCCAGACCAGATCCCCCCAGACGTTCGTTGCGATCTCGCACGACGTGCGGCCCTCGGTCAGGGTCAGCGCCTGCATCTCGCGCAGGACCGCGTCGGAATAGAGGTAGTCATAACGCATGCGTTCCCCCGCCAGAATGATCAGCGCCGGATCGAAAAGCTGCACCACGTTCGACAGCCCCAAGGCCAGATAGCGCCCGGCCCGGCGAAAGATCGTGGCGGCCGCGGTATTGCCCGCCTTCGCCTCGGCAAAGAGGGCGTCGATCAGGGCCGCGTTGCCTGCATCGCGCGCTGGCCGGTCGAGGGCCGTCGCGGCCTCCCGGGCCAGCGCGTAATCGGCCAGATAGGCCTCCAGACAGCCGCGCTGGCCACAGCGGCAGAGTGCCCCGTCGAGGGCCACCTTGGTATGGCCCAGTTCCAGCCCCATGCCGCGGCTGCCGCGGAACAGGCGGTTGTTCAGTACCAGGCCCATGCCGACGCCGTGTTCCACGGTCACCACGGCGAAATCGGACCGCGCGCGCCCGGTGCCGAACCAGAGTTCCGCCAAGGTCAGCACGTTGGCGTCGTTGTCGATCCGTACCGGCACACCCAGCTTGTCTTCCAGCAGGGCGGCAAGGGGGGCGTCCCGCCCGGCGATCAGCGGTGACCACGGAACCTGTCCCATGTCGTGTTCCACGATGCCGGAAATGCCAAGGCCCAGCCCCGCGACGCAGGACATGTCGCGCCCCGCGTCTGCCAGCAGGCGGTCGACCAGGGTGGCGACCTCTGCTACCAGGGCTGCGACCGGTTTGCGCGCGCCCGCCGTGGGCAGGGTCACATCGGCAACGGTCTGGCCGGACAGGTCGATCAGCACGGCAGAGTGGCGCGTGTCGGCCACCTTGATCCCGATGACGCACCGCGTGCCGCGCACCACGCGCAGGGCGACGGGCGGGCGACCGCGTCCTGCCTCGCGCGGCGTATCCTCGACCTCTTCCAGGAACCCGTTCTGGATCAGGTCGGACGTCAGGGCCGAGACACTGCCGGCACTGATGCCAAGGCCGCGGGCGATGTCGGCACGGCTGCTTTGCCCCGTGGCGCGCACATGCAAGAAGACCTGCTGGCGCAATCCGCCCGTGCGGTCGGCCTGAGACGACTGCAAAGGGCCGCAGCCCTGCATCGCCGGCCCGGAGGCCGATCCTGCGTCATACATAACTTCAACCCCCAAAGATAATGCTGCGCCTGCGAACACGACTCCTGGTCGCGTCCGCCCTCCCGGCAGCGTCATCGTGGCGCATTACGCCTTCGACCCCCGATTTTGGCAAGATTATTCCGCGCGCCCGCGCAAATTATTTTGACAACTGAACTATTATCGGCATTTTGAGCGGCACAGGGCCGCAAGGCCCCGAATCCCCGCCAAGCGGGACATTCTGTCTGGGAGGACACCATGAACAAGCACATCCTCGCCGCCGTCATTGCGACGGTCGGTTTCAGCTCTGCCGCGTTTGCGCAGGACGGTCTGACCGTCGGCGTCAGCTGGTCGAACTTTCAGGAAGAGCGCTGGAAGACCGACGAAGCCGCGATCAAGGAAGCCCTGGAAGCCGCTGGCGCGACTTACATTTCGTCCGACGCACAGGCCTCTGCCGCCAAGCAGCTGACCGACATCGAAGCACTGATCGCCCAAGGCGCCGACGCGCTGATCATCCTCGCGATGGACAAGGACGCGATCACCCCGGCGCTGGATCAGGCTGCCGCAGAAGGCATCCCGGTCGTCGGCTATGACCGTCTGATCGAGGACAACCGCGCCTTCTATCTGACCTTCGACAACAAGGGTGTCGGCACGATCATCGCGCAGACCGTCATGGATGCGGACCCCGCTGGCGGCAACATCGCCATCATCAAGGGCGATCCCGGTGACCCCAACGCCCAGTTCCTGCTGGACGGCATGATGGAAGTGCTGCAGCCGATGATCGACGCAGGCAACGTGAAGATCGCCGGCGAGGCTTTCTCTGACGGCTGGAAGCCCGAGAACGGCCAGAAGAACATGGAGCAGATCCTGACCTCGAACAACAACGAGATCGACGCGGTTCTGGCCGAGAACGATGGTCTGGCCGGTGGTGCGATCGCAGCTCTGACCGCACAGGGCATGGACGTGCCGGTCGGCGGTCAGGACGGCGACCTTGCCGCGCTGAACCGCGTGGCGCGCGGCACGCAGACCGTGTCCGTGTGGAAGAACTCCCGCGATCTGGGCAAGCGCGCGGCTGAAATCGCCGTCGCTCTGGCCGGTGGCACCGCCATGGACGCGATCCCCGAGGCCCAGAAGTGGGCCGGCGGCGAAAAGGGTGTCGAAATGGACGCGATCTTCCTCGCACCCACGCCGATCACCGCCGACAACCTGAACCTCGCCATCGACGCGGGCCAGATCTCGAAAGAGCAGGCCTGTGAAGGTGCGATGGATACCGTCGCTGCCTGCAAGTAAGCCATGACCGGAACCGGCGCAGGTTACACCTGCGCCGGTTTTTCCCATTATAGACGCACCTTTGCGTCGCGTTCTTTACGTGATGGATCACCTTGGGCTGTTGCCCGGGTGAACCACGTTCCCCCATCCGCCCCAGTCTCGCAGGACATGCCATGACCGATACAACGAACGCCCCCGCGGCGCCGTCGAACCCGCCGCCCAGCCAGGCCATGAACAAGAGCGCCTGGTCGCGGTTCCTGACCGCAACGGAACTCGACACCCGCCTGATCGGCATGGTCGCGGCGCTGATCCTGATCTGGGGCGGCTTTCACATGTACGGCGTGCTGGTGAACGGTCAGGGCTTCTTTCTGACACCGCGCAACCTCTGGAACCTCAGCGTCCAGACGGCGTCCATCGGGATCATGGCGACGGGCATGGTGCTGGTCATCATCACCCGCCACATCGACCTGAGCGTGGGGTCCATCCTCGGCTTTACCGCGATCCTGATGGGCATGATGCAAGTCAACATCCTGCCGCAGTATCTGGGTCTGGGGCATCCGGCCATCTGGATCATCACCGTCGTCTTCGGCATCCTCTGCGGCATGCTGATCGGCGGATTTCAGGGCGCGCTTGTGTCCTACGGCGGCATCCCGGCCTTCATCGTGACGCTGGGCGGCCTGCTGGTCTGGCGCGGCTGCGCCTTCCTCGTCGCGCGCGGCGAGACGATCTCTCCTGTCGATGCCACGTTCTCTCTGCTGGGCGGCGGGCCTTACGGGTCGGTCGGTTTTGTCGGGTCATGGATCGTGGGCGCGATCATCTGTGCCGGCGTGATCTTCATGATCGTGAACGGCCGCCGCCAGCGCACCAAATTCAAGTTCGCCAAGCGGCCCTATTGGGCCGATGCCTTCCTCGCGATTCTGGGCTGTGCTGCGGCCATTGGCGCGGTGCTGCTGGTGAACAGCTATCCCTGGCCCACGGGGATCGTGAAGCAGTACATCGCCGCCAATAACCTGACCGCGGAACCGTCCGACCTGTTCATCAGCCACGGCTTCGCGATCCCGGTGCTGATCCTGATGGTCGTCGCCGTCACGATGAACTTCGTGATGAACCGCACGCGCTTTGGCCGCTATGTCTTTGCAATCGGCGGCAATCCTGAAGCCGCCGCCTTGGCCGGCATCGACACCAAGTGGATGACGGTCAAGATCTTCGCGATCATGGGCGGTCTGGCTGGTCTGTCGGCGGTCGTCGCCTCCGCCCGCCTGAACTCTGCCACCAACGCGCTTGGCACGCTGGACGAGCTTTACGTCATCGCCGCCGCCGTGATCGGCGGCACCTCGCTGGCGGGGGGCGTCGGCACGATCTTCGGCGCGATCCTGGGCGCGCTGGTGATGCAGTCGCTGCAGTCTGGCATGGTGCTGATCGGTTTTGACGCCGGCATGCAGCAGGTCGTCGTCGGCTCTGTCCTCGTGCTGGCCGTGTTCCTCGACATCCTCTACCGTCGCAAATCCAAGTAAGGGCCTGATCATGAGCGATAAACCATTCATCGACCGCACCGGCACCCCGCTGGTCGAGATGCGCAACATGTCGATCTCTTTCGGCGGCATTCAGGCCGTGGATAACGTGAGCATCGACCTCTATCCCGGTGAAGTCGTTGGCCTTCTGGGACACAATGGCGCCGGCAAGTCGACGCTGATCAAGATCCTGTCCGGCGCCTATCAGGCCGACAGCGGAGAGATCTTCGTCAACGGTGAGAAAGCCACGATCACCAATCCCCGCGATGCGCGCACCTACAACATCGAGACGATCTACCAGACGCTCGCCTTGGCCGATAACCTCGACGCCGCCAGCAACCTGTTTCTGGGGCGCGAGCTGACGACGAAAATGGGCATGGTCGACGACGCCCAGATGGAGGCGGAGTGCCGCAAGATCATGCACCGTCTGAACCCCAACTTCAAAAAGTTCGCAGAACCTGTCAGCGCGCTGTCCGGCGGTCAGCGCCAGTCGGTTGCCATCGCCCGCGCCGTCTATTTCGACGCCAAGATCCTGATCATGGACGAACCCACTGCCGCCCTTGGTCCGCAGGAAACCCAGATGGTCGCCGAACTGGTGCAGGAGCTGAAGCGGCAGGGCCTTGGCATCTTTCTGATCTCGCACGACATCGCCGACGTGATGGAGTTGTGCGACCGCGTGTCCGTGATGAAGAACGGCCAGCTTGTCGGCACCGAAAAGGTCGAGGACGTGACCGACGACGACATTCTGGGCATGATCATCCTCGGCAAGAAACCCGGCCAGAAGGCAGCTTGAATGTATATCGGATTGGACCTCGGCACGTCCGGGTTGAAGGGCATCGTCATCGACGATGCCCAAAACGTGCTGGCCGAGGCGACCGCCCCCCTGACGGTCCAGCGCCCGCACGACAGCTGGTCCGAACAGGACCCGGCGTCATGGATCACGGCTGCAGAGGCGGTGATGGACGGGCTGGCGGGGCAGGTCGACATGTCCGCCGTGCGCGGTATCGGCCTGTCCGGCCACATGCACGGTGCGACCCTTCTGGACAGTGCGGACAATGTGCTGCGGCCCTGCATCCTGTGGAACGACACACGCTCCGCCCGCGAGGCTGCGGTGCTGGACGACAACCCGGACTTTCGCCGCCTGACCGGCAATATCGTCTTTCCGGGCTTTACCGCGCCGAAACTGGCCTGGGTGCGTAACCATGAACCGGAGATTTTCGCGAAGGTCGCCAAGGTCTTGTTGCCAAAGGATTATCTGCGCCTCTGGCTGATCGGAGAGCACGTGTCAGAGATGTCCGATGCCGCTGGCACCGCTTGGCTGGACGTGGGCAAGCGGGACTGGTCCGACGACTTGCTGGCCGCGACGGGTCTGGACCGGGACGCGATGCCGCGCCTTGTCGAAGGCTCTGCCGTGTCCGGCACCGTCCGCGCGGCACTGGCGTCGCGCTGGGGCATGAAACACGTCGTCGTGGCGGGCGGCGGTGGCGACAATGCCGCCAGCGCCGTGGGTGTCGGCATCGTGAAGCCGGGGCAGGCCTTCGTGTCGCTCGGCACCTCCGGCGTGCTGTTTGCTGCCTCTGACGCGTACCAGCCCGACGCGACGAGCGCGGTGCACACCTTCTGTCACGCGCTGCCCGACACTTGGCACCAGATGGGCGTGATTCTGGCTGCTGCCGATGCGCTGAACTGGTGGGCCGGGGTGGCGGGCGAATCCTCTGCCGCACTGACCGGATCGCTGGGCGCGCTGCAGGCGCCG
Organism: Loktanella sp. M215; assembly: GCF_021735925.1. Taxonomy (NCBI): domain Bacteria; kingdom Pseudomonadati; phylum Pseudomonadota; class Alphaproteobacteria; order Rhodobacterales; family Roseobacteraceae; genus Loktanella; species Loktanella sp. M215. Next base: position 3,277,079 of record NZ_WMEA01000001.1, on the reverse strand, counting down.
GGCCGCACGCTGTTCCTGCCGTATCTGGGTGGTGAACGCACCCCGCACAACGACGCGCGGATCCGCGCCCAGTTTCTGCACCTCGATCACGCGACCGACCGTGCCGCGATGACCCGCGCCGTGCTGGAAGGGGTGACACATGCCTTCCGCGACAGTTTCGACGCACTGACCGGCACCGGCACCCGTATCGACCGCCTGATCGGTGTCGGCGGTGGCACGAAGTCGCACTATTGGGTGCAGGCAATCGCCACATCGCTGGGCCTGCCCGTCGATCTGCCGGTGGCGGGCGATTTCGGCGGCGCCTATGGTGCCGCGCGCCTGGGCCTGATGGCGGCTACCGGCGCCGGGACCGAGGTCTGCGGCACGCCGCCCATCGCGCGCACGTTAGAACCAGTCGCCGCCTTGCAGGACGACTTTGCGGCGGCGCATGTGCGGTATCGGGCGGCCTACGCGGCCGTCATGTCGCTGGCGTAGGTCTCGCTGCCGGGGGCGCCGACCGCTGGGGGCGCTGCCCCCGGCGCTGCGCGCCTCCCCCGAAGTATTTTCGACCAGAAGAAGGGCGCGCCGGGGCCGGTCAGCCTTGGCGGGCAAATCGCCCATAGGTACCCGCGTGAAACACCAGCGGCGCTCCGCCCGTATGGTGGGCCTTGGTCACGCGGCCGACGATGATGACATGGTCGCCGGCATCGTGGGTCGCCTCGAGGCTGCATTCGAAGGTCGCGAGCGCGCCTTCGATCAGGGGCATGCCGCAGTGGGACAGATGCATCGGCACCTTCGCGATGGCGGTCTTGGACGCGATGATCGCTGCACAGACATCGCGCTGGTCGGCGGACAGGACGTGCACGGCAAAGCGGCGGGAGCCTGCGAAATGTTCGAACCGCTTGCTGGATTTGGCCGGTGACCACAGCACCAGCGGCGGGTCGAGGGACACGCTGGCAAAGCTGTTCGCGACCATGGCGACGGGGCCGTCCGGGCTGTCGGTCGTGATGACCGTGACGCCGGTGACGAAGCTGCCCAAGGCGCCGCGAAAGCTGTTTGCATCGGCGGAGGGGTCGAACGACTGGATCGTGCCTGCATCCATTTCAGGGAACCTCGTGTCCGAGGGCGGCGGTATAGAGCTGATACCACGCCTGACGGCTCATGTTGACTTTCAGGGCGTCCGCCAGCGTGGCGATCCGGCTCAGGGTATTGGTGCCCATGACGGGCAAGATGTTCGCAGGATGCGCCAGCAGCCAGGCAACCGCAATGGCCGCGTTGTCGACGCCGTGCGCGTCGGCCATCTGCGTCATCAGATCGTGCAACTGCGGGCCGCCGGCGGAGTCCATCAGGCGGCCACCGCCCAGCGGCGACCAGGCCATGACGGGCACGCCATGCTGCTGCAGATGGGCGATGTCCCCGTTGGTGAAGGGGTCGAGGGCGGCGAGCGAGACTTCAATCTGGTTGGTGGCGAGGCGCGTGTCCATGCCTGCCTGCAACAACGACCAGTCCCAGGGGCGGAAGTTCGACACGCCGACGCTGCGGACCTTGCCTGACGCCACGAGGTCGTCGAGGGTGCGGCCGGTCTCGTGATGGTCCATCAGCGGATCGGGCCGGTGGATCAGCAGCAGGTCGATCCTGTCGAGGCCCATCAGCCGCAGCGAGGCGTCGACGGAGGCCTCGATATGCGCGCGGCTGGTGTCATAGTGCTTGACCTCAGCGCCGGCGTGGCGGCCCGCGTCGATGACGATGTCGCATTTTGTGACGACCTCGATCTGGTCCTTGAGGGCAGGAGCCTGTTTCAGGGCCGCGCCCATGATCTCTTCCGCCTTGTAGCCGCCGTAGATGTCGGCCTGATCCATCGTGGTGATGCCCTGGGCCAAGCAGGCCTCGATCTTGGCCTGCACATGGGCGGGGCTGGTGTCGGCGTCGTCGCCAAGGCGCCACATGCCGTAGATGATCCGGCTGACGTCGACAGTATCGGTGAGGGAGATGCGGTTCATCGGCGGGGTCCTGCGCCAAGCGGCGTCTGCGGGGTGGTAGTGGGCACGCGGCCGTAGGCGTGCGGAAGCGAGCAGGTTTTCAGATGCGGCATGACTTTTTGGCCGAAGTGCCGCGCTTCTTCGATATGCGGATAGCCCGAGAAGATGAAGGCGCGAATGCCCATCTTTTGGTAATCCTCGATCCTGGACAGGATCTGATCAGTCGACCCGACCAGCGCCGCCCCGCAGCCCGACCGCGCGCGGCCGATCCCGGTCCACAGGCCCGGTTCGGTATAGCCGAACTGGTCCGCCAGTTCCCGGGCGCGCGTCTGGTGCGCGACGCCGAGGCTGATGCTGTCATGCGCCCGGTCGCGGATCACGCGCCCATATTCGTCGTCCAGCTTCGACGCGATATATTCGGCGTATTCCTTCGCCTCGGCTTCCGTGTCGCGCACGATCATGTGGACGCGCAGGCCGTAGTCCAGGGTGCGACCATGGGCGGCGGCGCGGGCGTTCACGTCGCGCATCCGTTGTGCAAGGACATCCTGCGTCTCTGGCCACATCAGGTAGACGTCGCATTGCGCACCGCAAAGTTCCAGCGCATCGGGGGAGTAGCCGCCGAAATACAGCAGCGGTCCGCCGGTCTGATAGGGCTTGGCCGGATCGGTGGAAACGCCTTTGAAATCATAGACCTCACCGGTGAAGTTGATCTCGTCTCGGGTCCAGGCCTGGCGCAGGATTTCGACCACCTCGTGGCTGCGGCGATAGCGAAAGGCACTGTCGGCCTTTTCGCCGGGAAAGTCCGAGGAGATGACGTTCAGCGTCAGCCGCCCCTGCAGCATGTGGTCGAGTGTGGCGATCGTGCGGGCCAGCATGATAGGCTGTATCTCGCCGCAACGGATCGCGGCGAGGAAGTTGATCCGCGTGGTCAGGGGGGCCATCGCGGCGACATAGGACAGGGTGTCCTGTCCGACCTGATAGGACGACGGCGCCAGCAGATTGCGGAACCCCTGATGCTCTGCCTCCAGCCCGATGTCGCGGCAATGCTCCCAGCTCGACCGCAGGTCGGGGTCGGGCACGCCGAGGAACTGGTAGTCGTCGGAGCAGAGTGCCGAGAACCACGACACCTCTGCCGCGTCAAGGTCGGCGCTGGTGACGGGTACGATGGTGTCGGTCATGGGCCCCTCTCGCAGACGTATCGCCGGCTCTTGCGTAGCATGAAGCACGGGGTGTAACAATGGTGTATCAATCCGGATTGCACCGTGCCCACGTCATCGACCCTGCCGAAATACATTCAGGTCAGCGAACGGCTGATCCGCGAGATTGCCGCAGGGCACCTTGCGGACGGCGCGCGGCTGCCGAACGAACGTGACATGGCCCGCGATCTGAACCTGTCGGTCGGCACGCTGCGCAAGGCGCTGGCGGTGCTAGCAGACAAGGGGTTGCTTTCGCGGGTGCAGGGGTCGGGCAATTATGTGCGCCAGCGGGCGGGTGTGACCTCGGTCTACGGCTTCTTCCGGCTGGAACTGCCGCGTGGCGGCGGCTTGCCGACGGCGCAGGTGCTGGATGTGACATTGCGGGACAAGCCGGGCGATGCCCCGGCATTCGGCACCGCGACGACGGGCTGGCGCATCCGCCGTCTGCGGCGGTTGGACGGCACGGTCGTCGCGGTCGAGGAGATCTGGCTGGACGGGGACCGGGCGACGACCCTGACGGCGCAGGATCTGTCCGAGTCGCTGTATCAGTACTACCGGGACCGGCTGGGGCTGACGATCGCGGCGGTGGAGGACCGGCTGGGGGTGGCCCCGGTGCCGGACTGGGCGCCGGCGGCTTTCGATTTGGCACCGGGTAAACTCGCGGCCCATATCAGCCGCGTCAGCCGGGACAGCGCAGGCGCGCGGGTCGAATTTTCGCGGACATGGTTCGATTATCACAAGGCGCGCTACGTGTCGCGCATGGGCAGGGGCTGACGTCGTGAAGACACTGACATATGGGCTGATCGGCTGCGGCATGATGGCCCAGGAGCATATCCGCAACATCGCGCTGGTGCCGGGGGCGCGGGTCGGCGTCGTCTATGATCCGGTCGTGGGTCTCGCCCGGACGGCGGCAGACATGGCGGGGGGCGCGCGCGTTGCGGCGTCGCTCGATGATTTGCTGACAGAGCCTGCGCTGGATGCGCTGGTGATCGTCAGTCCGAACGACTGCCACGTGCCGCAATTGCGCCGGATCGTGGAAACACGGCCCCTGCCGATCCTATGCGAAAAGCCGCTGTTCACGGCCGACGCCGAGGCGGCGGCGGTTGCCGCGCTGTTCGATGGCTATCGCCACCCGGTCTGGGTGGCGATGGAATATCGCTACATGCCGCCCGTGGCCGCCCTGATCGCGCAGGCCGCGGCGGCGACCGGCGGCATCCGGATGCTGACGATCCGCGAACACCGCTTTCCGTTCTTGCCCAAGGTCGGCGACTGGAACCGGTTCAACGCCCGCTCTGGCGGGACGCTGGTCGAAAAATGCTGCCATTTCTTCGACCTGATGCGGCTGATCCTTGGGTCAGAGGCGGTCCGTGTGATGGCCAGCGCCGGTCAGGACGTGAACCACAAGGACGAACGCTACGACGGGCGGATGCCCGACATCTGGGACAATGGCTATGTGATCGTGGATTTCGCCAGCGGCGCGCGGGCGATGCTGGAGTTGTGCATGTTCGCCGAAGGTGCGCGGTATCAGGAAGAGATCAGCGCCATGGGGCCCTTGGGCAAGATCGAGGCGCAGGTGCCCGGACCCGGCCGGTTCTGGCCTGCGACCCTTGGCCCCGCGCCGACGCCGCTGCTGACGGTCAGCCCGCGCAGTCCGAAGGGACCCTACACGGTCGAGATCCCGGTCGATCCGCTGCTTCTGCAGGCCGGTGATCACAACGGATCGACATTCTATCAGCACCAGCGGTTTGCCGGGGTGGTTCGTGAAGGAGGTCGGGTCGAGGTGACGGTGGCGGACGGGACGCGCGCGGTGCAGATCGGCCTTGCAGCGCAGCTTTCGGCACGGACAGGGCTGGCGGTGATGCTGCACTGACCGCTACTCGGGCTGGAGTTTCCTCCAGTCCCGCGCGATCTTGCCCGCGAGCGACCATTTGTGCACCTCGGTCGGACCGTCGTAGATGCGGAAAGCGCGGATTTCGCGAAAGACCTTCTCGACAATCGTGTCCGCCGTGACGCCCTGACCGCCCATCACCTGCACGCAGTTGTCGGCGACCCGCATCAGCGCCTCTGACACCGCGACCTTGGTCATCGAGGATTCGGTGGTGCCATAGGCGCCGCTGTCCAGCACATCGGCACACCAGAGCGTCATCAGCTCTGCCTGTTTCAGGTCGATCCGGTTCTGGGCCAGCATGAAACCGACGCCTTCGTGTTCGACTAGGGGTTTGCCAAAGGCGTGGCGGCGGTTGGCGTAGTCGACCGCAATCTCTTGCGCACGCACGCAGGCGCCCAGCCAGCGCATGCAGTGCGACAGACGCGCGGGGGCCAAACGCACCTGTGCGTAGCGGAACCCTTCGCCGGGCTCTCCCAGCATCTGGTCGGCGGGCAGGCGGAGGTTTTCAATCGCGATCTCGGCGTGGCCGCCGGGCATCGAGTTGTCGATGGTGTCGAGGATCCGCACGGTCCGGATCGCAGGATGCGGCAGGTCGACGAGGAACATGCACGCACCGGTGTCGGATTTCGCCATGACGATGCCGACGCGCGCCCCCTCGGCCCCGGTGATATAGGTCTTGGCCCCGTTGATGACCCAGTGGTTGCCGTCGGGTACGCAGGTCGTCTTCATCATCGACGGGTCCGATCCGGCACCGCCGTCGGGTTCCGTCATGAAGAAGGCGGAGCGCGCGTCACCGCTGATGAGAGGCGCCAGAAAACGCGCCTTCAGGTCGTCGCTCGCCACGCGGCCCAGCAGGAACATGTTGCCTTCGTCGGGGGCTGCAGTGTTCAGCGCCACGGGACCGAGGGGCGAGAGGCCGGAGCGGATCAGCACCGCCGCCGTCTCGCGCTGGGTCAGGTGGCCGCCGCACGACAGGATATGTGGCGTCATCAGGCCAGCATCGCGGGCCTTGGCGCGCAGATCCGCGACAAGGGCTTCCGAGGGTCCGTGCGCCCCTTGGCGGGGGTCCTTTTCGAAGGGGACGACGATGTCGCGGACAAAGGCTTCGACCCGGTCCGCCAGTGCCAGTGCGCGGTCGCTGATCCCGCGCCGTTCCAGTGTCGCGCTCATTTGGGTGCCATGCGGATCGCGCCGTCCAGACGGATGACCTCGCCGTTCAGCATGGGATTATCGACGATGGCCAATGCCAGCTTTGCGTATTCGTCCGGATGGCCAAGGCGTGAGGGGAAGGGCACCTGACGGCCCAGCGAATCCTGCGCATCCTGCGGCAGGCTTTCCAAGAGCGGCGTCAGGAAGAGACCCGGCGCGATGGTCATCACCCGGATGCCGAAGCGGGCCATTTCGCGCGCCACGGGCAGGGTCATCGCGACGATGCCGCCCTTGGAGGCCGCATAGGCCGCCTGACCGATCTGCCCGTCGTAGGCCGCAACAGAGGCCGTGTTGATGATCACGCCACGCTCCTCGCCCAGCGGGTCCAGCGGCTGCATCATCGCCGCGGCCTGTGACAGCACGTTGAAACTGCCCGCGAGGTTCACGTTGATCACGTGCATGAAATCCGCCAGCGGCAGCGGATCGCCGTCGCGGCTGACCACCTTGGCGGGCGGGCCGATGCCGGCGCAGTTCACCACGATGCGCGCCGCACCGTGCAGACCGTCCGCACCCTTCAACGCCTGCGCGACGCTGGCGGGATCGGTCACATCCGTCTGGCAGAACAGGCCGCCGATCTCGGTTGCGACGGCAGCACCTTTATCCGCGTTCATGTCGAGGATCGCGACCCGCGCCCCCGCCGCCGCCAGCGCGCGCGCCGTCGCGGCCCCCAGTCCCGATGCGCCGCCCGTGACGATGGCGGCCTGTCCTGCGATATCCATTGTGCCTCACTCCCTGCCTGTGCGCGCCGCCCGCGGGCCGCGCCAGCGCACCTTTGCGCGCGCGCGGGAAAAGGTCCAGACCCGGCCCAGCGTCGGGGCCTTCCCGCGGCCTGTGGTGTCGCGACGGGGCGGTAAGCCGTGTCTCGAATGAAAGGGGGGCCAGCCCCCCGTCCGCTGCGCGGACTCCCCCCGAAGTATTTGGGACCAGAAGAAGGGGGGACTTACCGACCGGGGGCCACGTCTGGATCGATTTCGGATTGGGACATCCCGTAGGTGTCGCGGGCGGTCTGCAGTGTGATGTAGCCCAGTGCAAGGTCCCGGGCGACGGCGTCTTTGGCGCGGTCTGCGGGCGCGCCGTAGCCCGCACCACCGGGGAAGGCGAGCATGACGCGGGCACCTTGCGGTACCGGCTGGCGGCCCTTGCCGCGCAGGCGGGTGCCGTCGTCGAGTGCCACCGTCGTCGGCGCGCCGTCTGCACCGCCATGGCGTCCGCGCGCGGGGTGGTCGACGCGGTCGAACATGGCTGAGAAATCGGCGACGTAGCCGTCCCGCGCGCCGACCTCCATCACCTGACCGAGACCGCCGCGGAACTGACCGGCACCGCCCGAGTCGGGGCGCAGTTCCTTGCGCCAGATGATAACCGGGCCCGCGTGTTCCGTTGCCTCGACCGGCATGGTCATCACGCCGGAGGGGAAGGCGGTGGCGGACAGCCCGTCGAGGGTCGGCCGCGCACCGGCCCCGCCGGAGTTGAAGGTCAACACCTCGGCCCGGCGGGCGCCGGTGGGGGCACCGTCACCAGGGCGCAGGGAGAGCTGGAAGTTGCACAGACACCCCGCGCCCTCTGCCGGGACGACGCCGGGCAAGAGCTGGTCGAGGGCCGCGAAGATCGTGTCCGGCACAAGATGGCCGATGACGTGGCGCAGGGCGACGGGTGCGGGATGGACGGCATTGACGATCGTGTCCGCAGGCGCTGTGATCCGGAAGGGGGCGAGGCTGGCCGCGTTGTTCGGGATGTCGGGCGCGATGGCGCATTTGAGCGCGTAGCAGGCGTAGGCCTTGGTATAGACCAGCGGCACGTTGATGCCCTTGGGATCGAGGCCGGACGTGCCGGTCCAGTCGCAGAGCACATGATCGCCGTTGAAGCTGACGGTGACGTTCAGGTCCACCGGGACGGCATAGCCATCGATCTGCATGTGGCCGGTGGCGCTGGCCCTTGGCAGCGCCGCGATTCGGGCCAGCGTGGCGTCGCGGGAGTGGCCGAGGATGAAACCGGCGACATCAGACAGGTCGCTCAGGTCGAATTCCGTCAGCATCTCGATCAGGCGGCGCTGGCCGATCTCGTTGCAGGTGGACAGGGCGAAAAGGTCGCCAATCAGCTGGTCGGGTTCGCGCACGTTGGCACGGATCAGGCGGATCAGGGTCTGGTCCACGCGGCCAGCGTCCGCAAAGCGCATGATCGGCAGTTGCAGGCCTTCTTCGTAGATCGAATTGCCGTCGGCGCCAAAGCCGCGCCCGCCGATGTCGACCACATGGGCGGTACAGCCGAAGAAGCCGACCAGCGTGCCGTCGTGGAACGTCGGCGTAACGACGGTGATATCGTGCAGATGGCCGGTGCCCATCCAGGGGTCGTTGGTCAGGTAGACATCGCCGTCGCGCATCGTCTCGTGCCCGATTTCCCGAATGAAATGCGGCACCGCGTCGGCCATGGCGTTGACATGGCCCGGCGTGCCGGTGACGGCCTGCGCCAGCATCGCGCCGTCGGCATCGTAGACACCCGCAGACAGATCGCCCGCCTCGCGCACCGAAGTGGAAAAGGCCGTCCGGACCAAGGCCTGCGCCTGTTCCTCGACCACCGAGATCAGGCGCGTCCACATCACCTGATATTGTACTTGGGACAGGGTCATGACGGGTCCTTTGCGTCGAGCGCGATGCAGCCGTCCGACAGGGCGGTGGCATGGCGGCTGGCGGGGACGATGATCGTGGTCTCGTCCTCGGTGATGGCGGCGGGGCCGGGCAGGTGGGCGCCCGGTGTCAGGGTAGCGCGGGCGTAGACCTGCGCCGCGGTCGCCCGCCCGAGGGCCGCATCGAAGAGCGCACGCGCGCCGATGGGGGCGGGGGCGGGGTGTGCCGCGACGGGGGAGGCGGGGGTGGCCGGCAGCGTGGGGGTCTGGGCGTTCACCGACCAGACGGTGATTTCCGCCGTCATGCCCTGCACGGTGCGGCCGAAGAGGGCGGCGTAGTCGGCCTCGAACCGCGCGAGGATGGCTGTGGCATCGGCACTTTCCGCCGTCTCGCGGGTCAGCGGAACCGGGATTTCCCAGCCCTGACCTTTGTAGCGCATGAAGACCTTGTAATCGCAGGTGATGGATGCGGTCGCATCGCAGGACCGCACGAAGGCCGTCGCCTCCTCCCGCATCTCGTTGAACAGGGCGTGGACGGTGGCGGCATCGAAGGCGTCGAGCGGCATGAAGACGCTGCGGTTCGCTTCAAAACTGAAGGGCGCGCGCAGAAAGCCGATGGCAGAGCCGACACCGGCGCCGGGCGGGATCAGGCAGCGGCTGATGCCCAGCTTTTCGCACAGGCGCGCAGCGTGCAGGGGGGCGGCGCCGCCGAAGGCGATCATGGTGTAGTCCGACAGATCCTCGCCGTTTTCGACCGCGTGGACGCGGGCGGCGTTGGCCATGGTCTCGTCCACGACCTCGGCCAGGCCCCAGGCGGCTTCGGTGGCGTCCATCCCCAACGCGTCGCCCAGATGGGTCATCAGCGCGGCGGTCGAGGCGGCAGCGTCCAGCGGGATGCTGCCGCCTGCAAAGGTCGCGGGGTCAAGCTTGCCCAGCGTCAGGTCAGCGTCGGTGACCGCGGGGCGGGTACCGCCGCGCCCGTAACAGGCGGGGCCCGGCTCCGATCCGGCACTCTCGGGTCCGACCCGGATCTGGTGCAGGGCGTCGACATGGGCCAGCGACCCGCCGCCGGCGCCGATCTCCACCATGTCGATCACGGGGATCGAGATCGGCATGCCGGAGCCTTTCTTGAAACGGTAGGAGCGGGCGACCTCGAACACGCGGGCGGTCTTGGGAGTCTGGTCGCGGATAAGGCAAATCTTGGCCGTGGTGCCGCCCATATCAAAGGACAGCACGCGGTCCAGACCGTGGCGCGCCGCGATGTCGGCGGCAAAGACCGCACCGCCCGCGGGTCCGGATTCGACCAGCCGCACGGGGAAGTCGGCTGCGGTCGCGATATCCATGATTCCGCCGCCCGAATGCATCAAAAAGACCGGGCAATCCGCCCCCTCGGCGGCCAGACGGTCGGCGAGGCGGTGCAGGTAGCTGGCGATCAGGGGCTGGATGTAGGCATTGGCGACGGTGGTGTTGAAGCGTTCGTATTCGCGCATCTGCGGCGAGACGTCGGAGGACAGCGAGACCATCACGCCCGGCAGTTCCGTGGCCAGCACGTCGCGGATCAGACGTTCGTGGGCGGGATTGGCGTAAGCGTGCAGCAGGCCGACGGCGATCGACTGATAGTCGTGATGGCGCAGCGTGTCGCAAAGGCTGACGATATCGGCGTGGTCCAGCGGGATCAGCACACCGCCGTCGGCGTCCATGCGCTCCACAAGGGTATGGCGGTGGTTGCGGGCCAGCAGGGGCAGGGGCAGCGTCAGGTTCAGGTCATATTGCTCGAACCGGGATTCAGAACGCATCTCGATCACGTCGCGAAAGCCGTCGGTGGTGATCAGGGCCGTCCGCGCGCCGCGCCGTTCGATCAATGCGTTGGTGGCGAGCGTGGTACCGTGGATGATCTGGCCGATGCGGGAGGGCAGGATGCCCGCTTTGGCGCAGACCTGATGCAGGCCGGTGACGATGGCATCCTCTGGCGCGGCATAGGTGGTCAGGACCTTGGTCGAGAAGCGGTCCGTCCCGACCTCCAGCACGATATCCGTGAAGGTGCCGCCGATGTCGGCGCCCAGCCGGATATGTGGATCTGCCATGTCGGGTGCCCCTTGTGATGTCGGGCGACGCTAGCAAGGGCGGCTGACAAGGGGAACCGGAATGTGCGGCTGCGCGGGCGGCGGCGACGGACCGATCTTTCGTCGCAAGATCGCCGGGGGGCCAGCCCCCCGACCCCCGAAGTATTTTCGACCAGAAGAAGGGGGGGGCGGATTCTAGCGGGCGAACTGGCGGGCGATATCCTCGGCCAGTTGGGTGACGGCTGCCGACTGGGCCACGACGGCACCGGGAATGTCCGGTGTGGGCATCGGCACCGTGTAGGCGAAGGTGCGCGAGCGGTTGGGGAAGTCGATGCCGTCGCCGCCGACGTAGTATTGTCCGGCAAGACGGAACTGGCCCGTTACCGCGCTGCCCAGCATCTCGGAGATGCGGATGTCCACGGCGACGTCCGGCAGGCCAGCGAAGGGCCAGGGGTCGGGGCCGACGGTGGCGTTCAGGATCTTGTCGAGGGATTGCGTCAACGCCAGCGTGACCGCACGGCTGGGATCGTCGGCCGCCAGCAGATCGCCGTCGGAGGTGATGACGCCGGGGTCGGTTTCGATCGCGATTTCCTCTGCCGCGGCATAGGTCGGCAGAGAGACGGTGCGGATCATTACCGACCCGACGGAAGCTGGAATCTGCAGGGTAGAGGCCGTGGGCGGCGCATCGAGCCGCGTGATGGTGCTGCCGCAGGCTGCGAGGGCGGCCAGAGCGAGAAAGGATAGCGTGGTTCTGGTCATGTTAACGCCCTGTGATCAATGAACTTGGATTGCGCTGGATCGCCTTGGCCAGATTGCTGACCGCATCGGCCGCTTCCTGGATGTCGCGCAGGGTGGACAGCGTTTCTGCGTTGAACCGCGACCGGTCGCCGTAGGTCGACAGCACCGCACCGGTCGATGTGACCAGCGTGCCGGCCTGCCGCGACAGTTCCGGCAGGGTGCGGGCCGCTTCCTCGATCGCTTGGGCCGCGTTGTTGGCCGACAGCAGTGCCGCGTTCACGTTTTCCACCGCACCGCCTTCGCGGATGTCGTTGAGGAACAGCTGCACCTCGTCCAGTGCCGACGACAGCGACGCGGGCAAGGCCTGCGCACTGGGTGTGCCGATCAGCGCGTCGATGCTGTTGAGGGTCTTTTCCGCAGCGGTCGCAAGGCTTTGCAGGTCCATCTGGGCCGCGTTCGCGGACAGCGTGTTCAGCTGTTCGGTGATCGCCGGCAGTTGCTGGGATGCGGTATCGATGCTTTCCGCCGCAGAGGCCGCCGCCGCGATGGCGTTGGTCAGCTGACCGCTGACATTTTCAGCGGTCAGGTCCGTCAGGATCTGGTTGGCACTGACGGCCACGTTGCGCAACTCGCCCGGTAAGGCCTGCACGTCGCCGCTCGCGATCAACCCGCGCGTCTGGTCCAGCAGCTGATTGAGCGAGACGGGGACCTGCTTGAGGTCCAGATTCTCGGCCAGGACCTGGATCGAATCGATTGCGTCAGTGGCTTGCGACAGCAGTGCCTCGACCTGCAGGGCGTTGACCTTGTCCAGCAGGGACTGGGCCGAGGCCGAGATCTCGCCCAGGTTCTTGGTGCCGTCCTCGACGTTGGCCACGGTGCGGGTCACGCTGCCCACCAGATCGGCGTTGCCGATCTGCGTGATGACACCGTTAACCTGGCCGAGGATCTTCTGGGCCTGCGCCACCACCGCGGCGATCTGGTCAGGCACGGCCTGAATGGCAGGCGAGCCGATCAGGCCCCGCGCATCCGACAGAAGGCCCGCGACCTGTTCCGGCGTCTGCATCACGCCGTCGGACCGGACCAGCGCATTGGCGCTGTCCATCAGATCGATGGCGGATGTCATGATTTCCTCGATGGGCAGGTTGTTGATGCGGTTCAGCACGCCCTGCGCCTGATCGGCCACGTCGGTGATATTGCTGACCGTCGTGGGAATGACCGGAAAGGGTTTGGCGTCGACGTTCAGGACAGCTTCTGGCGCATCAGCCACATCCACCAGTTCGACGACAAGCGAGCCCGACAGGATGTTGCCGGTCACCAGACGGGCGCGCAGGCCTTGGCCCACGAAGTCCGACAAAAGATCCAGCGCGTCCTGCGGTGTCGCATTCTCGCCCAGACCCAGACGGCCGGGTTCAATGGCGAGCACGGTGCGCAGTTCGACGCGGGTCTCGTTGGGGTCGTCGATCACGACGGCACCCAGTTCGGCAACCTGACCGACCCGCAGGCCCTGAAAGCGGACCTCGGAGCCGACGGACAAGCCGCTGACCGACCCGTCGAACAGGACGGCGACGTTCAGCTTGGGCCGGCCTGCATCGTTGAACAGGCTGTTCCGGGCGGTTTCCTCGTCGGTGAACAGATCGAAGACCTGCAGGTCCTTCATCGGCTCGCCGCCAGAGACGACGGTATCGAAGGCGACACCGCCTTCAAGCAGGGAGGCCAGCGATCCCACATTCAGCGACACGCCCGCGGCGCCCAGCGAGACGCTGAAGCCTGCGGTGTCCCAGAACCGGGTGTTGGTGGTGATCAGCTTGTCGTAGGGCGCGTTGATGAAGGCATTCACCAGCACGGTCAGGCCGTCTTCCTGCAACTCGGGAGAGCCCAGCACGCCGACCTCGATGCCCTGATGCAGAATGGGCGCCCCGGCGGAGAGGGCGCTGCCGTCGTTGGTGCGCAGCACGATCTCACTGCCGGCCTGATCGGCCAGCGTGATCGGCGCGGTTTCCGCCCCGATAAAAGAAGTCTGCGCGACCTGCGGGTCCTTATTCCAGTCGCCTTCGATGTAGACACCGGACAGCACCGTATCGAGGCCGCTGACACCGCGCAGGCCGACCTCTGGCCGGACGACCCAGAACTTGGCGTCCGCATCGAGGAAAGGCGCGATGTTCTTGTCGACGCGGGCGTAGACAAGAACCTCTTGCAGGTCGGGCGAAAACTCGATCCGTTCGACCTGACCCACATCGACGTCGCGGTACTTGATGGCGGTTTCGCCCGCGGTCACGCCACTGGCGTTGGCAAAGCTGATCTCGATCTCGACGCCGCGGTTGGCGAAGGACTGCCATGCGACCGTCACCGACACGATCAGTGCGAGGATCGGCACGATCCAGACGAAGGACAGGCGACGCCAGATGCTGGGCTTGGCCTGACGCACGTCGAGGTCGGCCGGGCCCTGGGAATTCTCGTCACTCATGAAGCGGTCCTGTCAGCATCCCAGATCAACCGGGGGTCAAAGGCCAGCGCCGACAGCATCGTGAAAACCACCGACAGGGCAAAACTCATCGCAGCCACGCCGGGATTGATCGTGGCAACCCCGCCCAACTGCACCAGAGCCGATAAAATTGCAACGACGAAGACGTCGATCATCGACCATCTGCCAATGAATTCCACGACATCGTAAAGCTTGTGCCGCTGGTGCATCTTCAGGATCTGACGGCGCTGCACGCTGATCGCCAGATAGGCGATGGCGATGAACTTGCCGATCGGGATCATCAGCGACGCGACGAAGACGATCAGTGCGATGCCGTAGTTGTGGTGTTCCACCAGCTGGATCGCACCGCCGAGGATCGTGGATTCGGAATGTTCGACCAGGGTGCTGGTGATCAGCATCGGGTAGATATTGGCGGGGATGAAGGCCACGATGCCCGCGATCAGCCAGGCCCACACCTTTTGCAGGCTTTGGGTGTCGCGACTTTCCAGCGGGCCGTGGCACCGCTTGCAGCGTACTGCACCGGCAGAGTGGACCTGACCGCAGCGGGTGCAGGCGACAAGTCCCACTTCGCGGGCGGTGATCAGGCGTTGAAGCCCGTGTCCAGTGCTTTCCAAATCGAATACCTGTTCATGATCTGATCGTTGGCGACGGTGATGACGACAAGGGCGACGAAAGCCCAGAAGGCGGGGCCCACGGTGACTGTGGCCAGACCTGCAACCTTGACCAGTGCCACGCTGACACCGACCATGAAGATCTCGGCCATGGCCCAGGGGCGCAGCTGTTCGGTCAGGGCAAAGGCCACGCGGGCGGACCGGTGCGGTCTCGCCCCCCGCACCAGCGGACCCAGCGCGTGGATCAGCGCCAGCAGGCGCACCACGGGCAGCACCACGATGAACAGCGCCACGGCGATAGCCAGCGGGATGCCCTTGCCGGAGCTGAAGGCCATGATCGCGTTGAACACCGAGGTCGCGTTGTGCTGTCCCTGCACGTCGAGGTCGAGGAACGGAAAGGCAATCGCCGCGACCATGAGCACCACACCGGCACTGGCGAAGCTGACCATGCGCACGATGGCCCGCGGTTCGGACGTCAGCAGCAGCACGCCGCAGCGCCGGCAATAGGCGCGCGACCCCTCCGGCAGCACACGCTCCATGTAAAGCGTGTCGCAATGCGGGCAGGCGAACATGTCGTCCAGCGGGGGCAGTGCGTCCGGGTCGATGGTCATGGTGCGAATGTCATGGCTTGCGGTCTTGACTTTATGCTGTGCGGGATAGCTGCTGCGAGGACGATTGGGTGAAGACTAGACGCAAGTTGCGGTCATGGCCACGCCCCCGGAGGATCAGATGACGACATATTCATTTCCCGCGCCAGATCAACCCGATCTGCCGATTGCCGGGTCCGGCGACCGGTTTCCGGTGCGCCGCATCTTTTGCGTGGGCCGCAACTACGAAGCGCACGCCGCCGAGATGGGCAATACGGTCGACCGGGCCGCACCCTTCTATTTCACCAAGTCCGCCCATGCGATCCTGCATTCGGGGCAGAACATGACCTATCCGCAGGGCACATCCGACCTGCACCACGAAATCGAACTGGTGGTCGCCATCGGCCCGTCTGTCGGTCTGACCGATGCGCCCGCGGGCGAGGTCGAGATATTCGGCTACGCAGTGGGGCTTGATATGACGCGCCGCGATCTGCAGGGCGCGGCCAAGGACGGGCGCAAGCCCTGGGACACCGGCAAGGATTTCGAACAATCCGCCATCATCGGCGCGATCACCCCCGCGGCGGATACGCTGCTGGACGCCGCTCAGATCCGGCTCGACGTGAACGGAGAGAAACGCCAGTCAGCGCCCCTGTCCGACATGGTCCATACGGTGGCAGAGATCATCGCCAACCTCTCGACCCTTTACCATCTGCGGTCGGGCGATCTGATCATGACGGGGACACCGGCGGGCGTGGGTGCGGTGCAGGTCGGCGACGTGCTGACCGGCAGCATCGACGGTCTGGAAGCGGTGAAGACGACTATCGTCGCCTGACCGATATGACGTGGACGGGCGTCCCGAGCAGGACGCCCGCCCTTGGGCTTCAGAAACCGGCCTTGATCAGCTCGAAGGTTTCGGCCTGACGTTCGCGCATCTCGTTGCTCATCGGCAGCTGCGCCAGCACGGGGGCGTCGATCGGCTCCAGTCCTGCGGCCTTCAGCTCGTCCTCGGTGATCTCGGATGTCAGCGCGGCCTTGTTGGACGTACCGAAACCGTTTTCCAGCAGCGGCATGGCCGACGACGGGGCCAGCATGGCGTTGATGTAGTCATAGGCCTTGTCCTCTGACCCCTGACCGTCCTTGAGGTTCACGTAACCGCACAGCCACAGCGAGGAGCCTTCCTTGGCGGTCCGCTGGAAGGCAAAGGGACGCTTTTCCGCGACCATGGTGGGGAACGTCTCGTTCCATGCCCAGCTGATCAGGATCTCGCCAGAGGCCATCAGCTGCGCCAGTTCCGCGGGATCGGTCCAGTAGGTGCGCAGGTTCGGATGCACTTCGCGCAGCCAGTTGGATGCGGCCTCGAACTGTGCGTCCGTGGCTTCGGTCCAGTTGTCGACGCCGGTGGCAAGATAGGCCAGCGCATAGGCATCGTCGACGTTGTCGGGCAGCGACATGCGACCCGTATACTTGGGGTTCTTGAAGACATCGAGAGAGGCGACATCCTCTGCGGGGACTTCGTCGGGGTTGTAGCCGATGGCGGTGGAGCCGAAGTCCGTCGGAATGAAATAGACGCCGTCGGAGGCCGATACGTCGGTGCCGGTCAGATTGGTGTCCAGATCGGCGTAGGCGTCGATCCTGGCGGTGTCCCATTCCTCCAGAATACCGCTTTCGGCCCACTTCGTGACCGAGCCTGCACAGATGTGCGCGACATCGGCCTGAAAGCCCGAGCGGATTTTCTGGAAGGCTTCATCCTCGTCACCGAAAAAGCTGAACGTCGGCTCGTCGCCGTTCTTTTCGAGGTAGGCGGTGTGATAGGCCGGTTCCTCGAATCCCGGATAATCCAGCACCAGAAGGCCGCTGTCCTGCGCAATGGCGGTGGTGGACATCAGCGCAAGGGCCGTGCCCGCAAGAAGGGTCTTCGTGTTCATCGTCAAGTACTCCCGTTTTGATCGCATCGGACCGAGGTTAGGGTGGGGTCCGGGGGGCTACAAGACCGAATTGGCCGCTGCGGCGCAGCGATGCCGGAAATGCCGTTTTTGCAGGCACCTTGGGCGGTTACGGGGTTTGCAGGGTCCGTGATTGTGTGCCAGCATGGTCCCGAGGATGACTGCAAGGGGGGATCACGGATGACGACGGCTGCCATGCGTCCTGCCCTGCGCACCGTGTCGTGGCTGCTGGTCTTCGCCGTGATCCTCGCCGCCTGGGTCGTGCTGTTCGCCATGGCCCGCATGAGCGGCGTGGACGTGCTGGGCCGCCCCATCGGCATGAACATGATGCCGATGACGACCTTCGGTGCTCTCTTTCCCATGTGGGCGGTCATGATGGCCGCCATGATGCTGCCGACCATGGTGCCGACGCTGGCCGACTACGAACGCCTGATGACCGCGGCGGACGGCACCCGCGCCGGCTGGGCGGGCGTGTTGCTGGGCTATTTCATCGCGTGGCTCGGATTTGCCGCAGTGATCGCGGCCGCACAGGTCGGGCTGATGGCGCTTGGATGGATCAATGGTCTGGGGGCCGCGACATCGGGCCTGCTGACGGCGGCCTTGCTGCTGGCCGTCGGCGCCTTCCAGTTCACCCGGACCAAGGCGGTCTGCCACGGTCGCTGTCACGCGCCCATGACATTTTTTCTGGTCCACTGGCGCGCCGGGGTCGGCGGTGGCCTCGACATGGGGTTGCGGCTGGGCGGCTATTGCGTCCTGTGTTGCTGGGGCTTCATGGCGCTTGGCTTTGTCGGGGGCGTCATGTCCCTGCTTTGGATGGGGCTGGCGACACTGTTCATGGTTTTTGAAAAACTGCCCGCCATCGGGCATCGTCTGATCAGACCGGCGGGCGGCGTCCTGATCGCCTCGGGTCTCGTTACCGCCTTATTGTCACTCGCTTGAAGGATCGCCGCATGGCCGACACGATGACTGCCAAAGCCCACCCGATGCGCCGCACCGCGACACCCACGGACTGGGCGATCAAGGGCGAGCTCTTTCTGAACTGTTCCTGCACCGTCTTTTGCCCCTGCGTGGTCAGCCTCGGTGCCTATCCTCCGACCGAAGGATACTGCCACGCCTGGATGGCGATCGCGATCGACGCGGGCCATTACGAGGGCGAGGATCTGGCGGGCCTGAATGTCGGCCTGCTGGTCGACATCCCCGGCCGCATGGCCGAAGGGAACTGGAAGGTCGCGGCCTACGTCGACGCGCGTGCGACGGACAAGGCCTATGACGGGTTGCTGCAGATCTTCTCGGGTCAGGCGGGCGGCACGACGGGGCTGTTCACGATGCTGGTGTCCGAGATCATCGGGGCCGAGCGCGAGACCGTCGAGATCGTGCGGGAAGGCAACAAGCGCAGCATCGTCATCGGTCGCAAGATCCAGGGCGCGATCGAGATGATGAAGGGTCTGGACGCGGATCATCCGGTCATGGTCAGCAACTCGAAATACTGGATGGGGCCGGACATCATCGCCGCCGCGGGGGTGAAATCCAAGGTCCGCGACTATGGCCGCGTCTGGGATTTCGGCGGCAAGTCCGCCGAGATCTGCCCGATCGACTGGAAGGGAGTCAAAGCGTGATCGACCGCGCCTACTGTCGCACGATGAGCCGCTATAATGCTTGGCAGAACAAGCTGTTGTGGGGCGTTCTTGAGGAGGTGGATGAAGTCGCGCTGCTGCGCGATCAGGGCCTGCCTCAGGGCTCTGTCCTGGGCACGCTGAACCACCTGCTCTGGCTGGATCAGATGTGGCTGTCGCGGCTGTTCAAGGTCAAGGCGCCGCCCAGCGACTTTGCGCGCGCGGCACAGGAAACGCCGTCGCCCGCCACGTGGTGGGCCGCGCGGTTCCGTGCGGACGGCGCGCTGCGGATGTGGGCGGATACCCTGTCCAGCGTCGATCTAACGGGCGACATCGCGTTCTATTCCCTCAGTAGCGAAAGCGACGTCATCGTGCCGCGTGCGACCTGCGTGATGCATATGTTCAACCAGCAGACCGACCAGTGCGCACGGGTGCGTCAGGTTCTGTCGCAAGCGGGACAGACGCTGCCGCCGACGGCGCTGTTCCTGATGCCGCGCGACTAGGACACCTTACGCAACCCCTTTGAAAGGCAGGCTTTCATGGCAAGCATTTCCCCCTCGCGCCGGGTGCGGCGCACCCCCTTTTCCGACGGTGTCGAGGCAGCGGGGGTCAAGGGCTATACCGTCTATAACCGGATGCTGCTGCCCACGGTGTTCCGGTCCGTGGTCGAGGATTATCACCATCTGAAACAGGCGGTGCAGGTTTGGGACGTCGCCTGCGAGCGCCAGATCGAGATCCGCGGCCCCGACGCCGGGCGGCTGATGCAGATGCTGACGCCGCGCGACCTGCGCGGGATGTTGCCCGGACAATGTTATTACGTCCCCATCGTGGACGAAACGGGCGGCATGCTGAACGATCCCGTGGCGCTGAAGCTCGCCGACGACCGCTGGTGGATTTCCATCGCCGACAGCGATCTGCTGCTTTGGGTCAAGGGGATCGTCTATGGCTTTCGCCTTGACGTGCTGGTCGACGAGCCTGACGTGCATCCTTTGGCGGTGCAGGGACCGAAGGCGGACGATCTGATGGCGCGGGTGTTCGGCGATCAGGTGCGCAACCTGCGCTTCTTCCGCTTTGGCTGGTTCGATTTTCAGGGCTCGGCGATGGTCGTCGCCCGGTCGGGCTATTCCAAGCAGGGCGGGTTCGAGATCTATTGTGATGGCACGGCCAACGGCATGCCGCTCTGGAATGCATTGATGGAGGCGGGCGCCGATCTGGACGTCCATGCCGGTTGCCCCAACCTGATCGAGCGGGTCGAGGGCGGACTCCTGTCCTACGGCAACGACATGACGCGCGACAACACGCCCCACGAGGCCGGTCTGGGGCGGTTCTGTTCCACCCAGACGGCGATCGGCTGCGTTGGGCGCGACGCGCTTTTGCGGGTCGCCAAGGAAGGTCCGCTGCAGCAGATCCGCGCCATTGCCATCGCGGGCGACGTGCCGCCCTGTGACCGGGGTTGGCCCATCATGGCGGGCGATCTGCGGGTCGGGCTGGTGACCTCGGCTGCGGCCTCGCCGGATTTCGGGACCGGTGTGGCCATCGGCATGGTGCGGATGACGCATTGGGATGCGGGGACGGTGTTGCAGGTGAAGACGCCGGATGGCATGCGTGAGGCCACCGTACAGGAGACATTCTGGATCTGAGGCGCTGCTGGCGGGGGCAGGAGCCTCCGGCGGGAGTATTTGGAAAAAAGCGAGGACCAGAGTCCCGCGCAAGGAGGACGTCATGTTCAATGCAATGATCGTGGAGAAGGGCGAGGACGGCAAGACCCATGCCGCAGTGCAGCAGATCGGCGAGGACCGCCTGCCGGCGGGCGAGGTGACCGTTGCCGTCGAGTATTCCACCGTGAACTATAAGGACGGCCTGTGCATCGGGCCAGGGGGTGGGCTGGTGCGGCATTATCCGCATGTGCCGGGCATCGACTTTGCGGGAACCGTCGCGGCGTCGGACGATGATCGCTACAAGGCTGGCGACAAGGTCGTGCTGACCGGATGGCGTGTGGGCGAGGCACATTGGGGCGGCTATGCGCAGAAGGCGCGGGTCAAGGCGGACTGGCTGGTGCCGCTGCCGGATGGGCTGACGACGCGTCAGGCGATGGCGGTGGGGACCGCCGGTTTCACCGCGATGCTTGCGGTCATGGCCCTGCAGGACCACGGGATCAAGGCGGGACCGGTGCTGGTCACCGGAGCCTCCGGTGGTGTGGGATCGGTGGCGACGGCCATTCTGGCGCATCTGGGCCACAAGGTGGCGGCCGTGACCGGCCGGCCGGAGAGCGCGGATTATCTGACGGAGCTTGGCGCGACCGAGATCGTGGCGCGGGATGAGTTGGCCGAGACAATCAAGAAGCCGCTGGAGGCCGAGCGCTGGGGGGGCTGCGTCGATGCGGTCGGCGGTACGATGCTGGCGCGGGTGCTGGGGCAGATGGAATACGGTGCCTCTGTCGCCGCCGTCGGACTGGCGGGGGGGGCGGGCCTGCCTGCGACGGTCATCCCGTTCCTGCTGCGCGGCGTGAACCTGCTGGGCATCGACAGCGTCATGCAGCCCTATGACAACCGCCTGCGGGCGTGGCAGCGGATTGCCACGGACCTGCCGATGGACAAGCTGGAGGCGATGGTCAGTACCGCGACCCTGTCCGACCTGCCGAAATTGGGGGCGGACATCCTGAAAGGGCAGGTGCGCGGGCGTGTCGTCGTAGACGTGAACGCCTGAGACACCCCGCCTTGGTGGAGGTGCCCTTATGTGACCCCGGTCGGCACAGGTTTGCCTGTCGGGGTCGCCGCCCTAGATCGTTTCATCAACCGAAACGACACGGGAGACTCGATCCGATGCCCATCAAGCCGCCATTGCGGACACTCGATATCGATACCGCCGACAGCGGCTTTTACGAAGGCTTCAACACCTACGTCACCTTGGGCGCCAAGATCGTGATCGTGCTGCTGATCATCTGGGCGGCGGTCTGGTCCGATCAGGCGGGGTCCACGCTGGGCGCGATCCGGTCCACGATCGACGCCAACACTGGCCCCTGGTACATGGCCGCTGTCGCGTTCTTTATCGTCACCTGCTTTGCGCTGGCGCTGTACCCCGGCACCGGCAGACTGATGCTGGGCAAACCGGGCCAGACACCGGAATTCGACAGATTTTCGTGGTTTTCCATGATGTTCGGCGCGGGCATCGGCATCGGCATGCTGACCTATGCCACGGCAGAGCCGCTCTATCACTTCGGCACCAACCCCGAGACCATTCAGGGGCTGGCCAGCGAAGGCGGCTCCGACAACGTGCGCAACGCGTTCAAATGGGCGTTTCTGCATTGGGGCCTGTCGGCCTGGGCCTGCTATGCCATCGTCGGGCTGGCGCTGGCGTTCTTTTCATACGCCCGCAGTCTGCCGCTGACGATCCGGTCGGGTCTGACGCCGCTGTTCGGCAAGACGCTGGAGGGGCCCTTGGGCCACGTCATCGACATCGTCTCGGTCGTGGCGACGATTTTGGGCGTCGCGGTCACCATCGGCTACGGCGTGTCCCAATTCGCATCGGGTGTGTTCAACGTGACCGGAGCGGCCTGGCTGATGAACGACGCAGGCTCGCCCACCGTCATCGCGATGCTGGCGGCGCTGGTCATCGTCATGGCCTGTTCGATCCTGTCGGCGCTGTCCGGTGTAGGGAACGGCATCAAGTGGCTGTCGAACCTGAACATGGGGCTGTCGTTCTTCATCCTCGCGTTCTTCCTGATCTTCGGGTCGACCGCCTTTGCCTTCAAGGCGCTGTTCGTGGGCATGTGGGATTACATCGTGGCGCTGCCGTGGATGTCGATCCACATGTTCAGCCGTGACGGCACCGGGGGCGACAGCGTCGCCAACCAGTTGGCCGACTGGCAGGGCAGCTGGACGATCTTCTACTGGGCGTGGTGGATCGCCTTCGCGCCCTTCGTCGGCCTGTTCCTCGCACGGATAAGCCGGGGCCGGTCGGTGCGGGAATACGTCTTGGGTGCCATGATCGTGCCGTCGGTCATGTGTTTCGTCTGGTTCGCGTTTGCCGGCGGCACAGCCATCGACCTGACGCTGAATGGCGGCGCCGGGGACCAGATCACCGGGGCGGGCATTTCCAGCCAGTTGTTCGCGATGATCAACTTCATGCTGACGCCGGTGCTGGCCAAGATCATGAGCGTGGTGATCGTGGTGCTGCTGCTGACCTATCTCGTGACCTCGGCGGACTCGGCCATTCTGATTATCAACACCATCGCCGCGGCGGGGGACGAGACCGACAAGGGCCGCATCCACATCGTCGTCTGGGGCTGCATCCTTGGACTGGTGATCGGTGCGCTGCTGGTGGCCGGGGGCCTTGATGCGATCAACACGGCGATGATCATCGGGGCATTGCCGTTCAGCGTGGTCATGGTCCTCATGTGCATTTCGCTGATCAAGGCGCTGTACCGCGATGCGCGGCGGCGTGCCGAATCCATGGCGCAGGCCACCGCAGCGCCCGCGGAATAATCCGGGCATAGTCCATTGAAAGACGGCCCCGGCAGGCAATGCCGGGGCCTTTTTTCGTTTCAGTGCAATACTTTGCAAGACAAGAGCCCGCTGTCGGTGGGAATTCGCCGCTGTTTGTGGTAAACGCGACGTGAATTGACAATTATAACAAAAAGGACGGGCGCATGAGCGACATGTCGAGCGAGGGGATACCGGCCCCTGACGGCAAGGCCGACCTGATCGATACCGACTACACGATCGGTCAGGACAATCTGGAAGGCAAGGTCGTGGGCCTTGGCTTTGACATCCACAATCCGGTGTTCGGCATTTCGGCGACCGCCGTTGTGGCGTTCGTCTTCTATACCCTCGCGCTGCCGGAACAATCCGGCGCGTTGTTCACTTGGCTGTTCGCCAGTGTCACCGAAGGCTTCGACTGGTTCTTTCTGACGGCGGCGAACATCTTCGTGCTGTTCTGCCTGTTTCTGATCGTGTCACCGCTGGGCCGCGTGCGCCTTGGCGGCAAGGCGGCGACGGCGGATTATACCTACCTCGGCTGGTTCTCGATGCTGTTTGCCGCCGGCATGGGCATCGGTCTGATGTTCTATGGCGTGTCAGAGCCGCTGACGCACTTCTCCACCGCCCTCGGCGGCACCACGGTCGAGGATGGTCTGCGCACCGACTGGGCCCCCCTGGGTGCCGCTGCAGGCAACGAGGCGGAGGCCATGCGCCTTGGTATGGCGGCGACGATCTTTCATTGGGGTCTGCACCCTTGGGCGATTTATGCGGTCGTGGGTCTGGCGCTGGCGCTGTTCAGCTATAACAAGGGCCTGCCGCTGACGATGCGGTCCGCCTTCTATCCGCTGCTGGGCGAACGTGTCTGGGGCTGGCCGGGTCACGTCATCGACATCCTCGCGGTCTTTGCGACACTCTTTGGCCTTGCGACATCGCTTGGCTTTGGGGCGACGCAGGCGAATGCGGGCTTGAACGAGGTCTTCGGCCTGCCGATTGGCAACACGACGGAAGTGTTGCTGATCACCGGCATTACCGCGATCGCGCTGATCTCGGTCCTGCGGGGACTTGATGGCGGGGTCAAGATCCTGTCGGAGATCAACATGGGGCTGGCCTTCCTGTTGCTGGCCTTCGTGCTGCTGGTGGGGCCGACGCTGGCAATCCTCGGCGTCTTCGGGTCCAGCCTGTTGGCCTATGTGGAGTATCTGCCGCAACTGGCCAATCCGATCGGTCGCGCGGACACGAACTTCGTCCAGGGCTGGACGTCCTTCTACTGGGCGTGGTGGATCAGCTGGTCACCCTTCGTCGGCATGTTCATCGCCCGCGTCAGCCGGGGCCGCACGGTGCGCGAGTTCATCACTTGCGTCCTGCTGATCCCAAGCCTTGTTTGCGTGCTGTGGATGAGCGTCTTTGGCGGCGTGGCGATCACCCAAGTCGTGCAGGATGGCTATACCCTCGCACAGGATGCGGAACTGCCGCGCCAGTTGTTCGTGATGCTGGACGCACTGCCATTGGCCACGATCACATCGCTGATCGGCGTCGTGCTGGTCATCGTGTTCTTCGTGACCTCGTCCGACTCCGGATCCCTGGTGATCGACACGATCACCGCGGGCGGCAAGATCGACGCCCCCGTGCCGCAGCGCGTCTTCTGGTGCCTGTTCGAAGGGGCGGTGGCCATCGTGCTGCTGCTGTCGGCGGGCGGATTGAAGTCGTTGCAGTCGATGGTGATCTCGACCGGGTTGCCGTTTACCGTGGTGCTGCTGGTTATGTGCGTCGCGATCTATCGCGGCTTGCAATCCGAACGCGCCAACACCTGATGCAAAATTGCGGGCGGCATGGATTTTGCCGCCCGCCCCCCGTTGATCCCCGCCGCCGCGCACTAAGTTTGGGGCATGAGCGATAAAACCCCCATCATCCTGTGGTTCCGGCGCGACCTGCGCCTTGGCGACCATCCCGCCCTGACCGAGGCCTGCAACGCGGGCCGTCCGGTCATTCCGCTGTTCATCCATGACGAGGTCGTGGACGGGCAGGGCGCCGCACCGCGCTTTCGACTGGGCCTGTCGGTCGCATCTCTGCGCGACAGCCTGACGGACAAGGCCTCGCGTTTGATCCTGCGTAAGGGCCGCGCGCTTGACGTGCTGCGCGAGGTCATCAAAGAGACGGGGGCCGGCGCCGTTTACTGGTCGCGGCTGTATGACCCCGATGCCAAGGCCCGCGACACCGCCGTCAAAGCTGCGCTGAAGGACGACGGTATCGACGCGCAAAGCTTTGCGGGCCATCTGCTGTTCGAACCCTGGACGGTCGAGACGCAGACGGGCGGCTTCTACAAGGTTTACACGCCGATGTGGAAATCCGTGCGGGACCGCGAGCTGCCGGCGACGCTCAGCACGCCGTCCCGTATCCCCGCACCGGGTAGCTGGCCTGCTAGCGACGATCTGGATGGTTGGCAGATGGGGGCCGACATGCAGCGGGGGCACGATGTCGTGCTGCCCCATTGTACTGTGGGAGAGTCAGCGGCCAGCCACCGGCTGGGCGCCTTCATTGCCCACCGGATCGAAGACTACAAAGCCGCGCGCGATATTCCGGGCGTCGACGGCACCTCCGGCCTGTCGGAAAACCTGACCTACGGAGAGATCAGCCCGCTGTCCTGCTGGCACGCCGGCTGGCGCGCCCTGCACGACGGCAAATCCGACTCCGAGACATTTCTGAAAGAGCTGGTCTGGCGCGAGTTCGCCTATCACCTTGTCCACCATACCCCCCGCATCACCACCGCTAACTGGCGCGAGGATTGGGATGCCTTTCCGTGGAAGACCGACGCGCGGCTGGCCGAGGTCAAGGCGTGGAAACAGGGGCGCACCGGTATCCGCTTTGTCGATGCGGCGATGCGCGAATTGCAGGTGACGGGGCGGATGCACAACCGGGGGCGGATGATCGTCGCCAGCTACCTGACCAAGCACCTGATGTGCCACTGGAAGATCGGGCTGGACTGGTTCGCCGACCAACTGATCGACTGGGACCCGGCGTCGAACGCCATGGGCTGGCAATGGTCGGCGGGGTCCGGTCCCGATGCCACGCCTTATTTCCGGGTGTTCAACCCGGTCACGCAGCTCGACAAGTTCGACAAGGACAGGGACTACGTCAGGGCGTGGCTGGCCGAGGAGTACAAGACCCCCTCGAAAACCGCGCTGTCGTTCTACGACGCGATCCCGCTGCGGTGGAACATGTCGCCAGAAGATGCATATCCCGACCCGGTCGTGACGGCCGACGAAGGCCGCAAGGCAGCCCTCGCAGCCTACGAGAACCGCGACTTCTAGGCCGCGTGCGCCTGCCGGAACGAGATCAGGCGGTTGCGTTCCGCGTCCCAGAGGTCGAGCGAGGCGCATTTCAGGCTCTGGCGCAGGGTCATGCGGCTGACCTCGACCAGCTCGCGGTGATCGCGCAGCACGTCTGGCAGGCGGTAGAACGGGATCCGGCTGTAGAGGTGATGGACGTGATGGATGCCGATATTGGCGGTCATCCAGCGCAGCACCAGCGGCAGGTCATAGTGCGAACTGCCGTGCAGCGCCGCCTCGTGCAGCTGCCAGTCCGGGTCCTGTTCCCACATCGTCGTCTCGAACTGGTGCTGGACATAGAACAGCCAGACCCCGGCCGAGGCCGCCACAAGCGTGGGCGGGAAGAAGACGAAGGCCAGCGCGGGCCAGCCGCCGAACCAGACGATCAACGTCAAGGCAGCGGCAATGGCGAGGTTCGTCACCATGGCGGACACCCAGTAACTGCGCCCGGCGGTCATCAGACCCAGCGGCAGGCGGTTCTGGACAAAAAACAGCCACGTCGGGCCAAGACCGAACATGACCAACGGATGACGATAGACCCGGTACATGAAGGCCTGAAACCGCGGCAAGGCCTGATATTCGGCCAAGGTCAGCGTATGCACGTCACCGATGCCGCGGCGGTCGAGGTTGCCCGCATGGCTATGGTGCAGCGCATGGGTGCGGCGCCAGACGTCGTAGGGCGTCAGCGTCACGATGCCCAGAACGCGGCCGGTCCAGTCGCTCAGGTGCCGGTTGTTGAAGAACGACCCGTGGCCGCAATCGTGCTGGATCGCGAACAGACGGACCAGAAATCCGCCGTTGACGATGCCCAGCGCCACGGCCAGCGTCCAGCTGACCTGCACAGCGAACCATGCGGCGACCCAAAGCGTCACGAAACCCAGCACTGTCACCCCCAGCTCGAACGCGCTGCGCAGGGTGTCGGGATCGCGATAGGCCGCCAGAATGCGCACCCAATCGCGCGCAGCAGGGGTTTCGGGCGGCAGGGAGGTCGTCCGTGACATGTTTTTCATACTGTCCGTTGGGGCAATGTGCCTGCGATAAACGAGATATGGTTGGAAACAAGTAAATTCGACGGCATGACGCGGATAAGAACGGACGCGCGACCTTCCGTCACGGTGCGGCACGGGGCGCAACTTTCTGGGTGTAACCGCGTGACTTCCCCACTTAAAACATTAAAAACGATTAAGACGTCCGCGCCAGAGACGTCAGAGGACAGACAGGACCACGCATGATTTTGACGACCACTGATGGCCAGACTGGCTTGCCGCGCTACTTTTCGGCGGTTTTCAAGATGATGGATGCGCTCAAGCGGGGGCGGATCGACGTGATCCTGCCGGACGGGCGTCATTTCCGCGCCGAAGGACGCGATGCGGGTCACGTGGCCGAAATCACGGTCCACAACCCGGACCTGTTTTCCCGCATCGTGCGCGAGGGGGACCTTGGTTTCTGCGACGCCTACCTTGACGGCTGGTGGTCGACCCCGGACCTGATGGCCTTCATGGACCTGATCCATGACGACGCGGAAGAGATCTATGACGGCTTTCCGGGCCAGTTCCTCGTCCGCACGTTCGAGCGGATCCGCTTCTGGCTGCAAAGCAATTCCAAGAAGCAGGCCCGCAAGAACATCGAATACCACTATGATCTGGGCAATGATTTCTACGCATTGTGGCTGGACGACACGATGACCTATTCCTCCGCCATCTTCGACAGCGGTCAGGAAAGCATGGAGAAGGCGCAGATCGCGAAATATGCCTCCATGGTCGATCAGATGGACGTGAAGCCCGGCGACCATGTGCTTGAAATCGGCTGCGGTTGGGGCGGTTTCGCCGAATATGCAGCGGCAGAGCGGGGGCTGCGCGTCACCTGCCTGACGATCAGCAAGGAACAGTTCAACTATGCCGTCGACCGCATTGAAAAGGCGGGACTTTCCGACATGGTCACGTTCAAGCTGCAGGATTACCGCGACGAGACCGGCACCTATGACGGCATCGCCAGCATCGAGATGTTCGAGGCCGTTGGAGAACAATACTGGCCGGTCTACTTCAAGACCGTGCGCGAGCGGCTGAAGCCCGGACGGAACGCCACGCTGCAGATCATCACCGTCGCCGACCGGCGGTGGGAGGTCTACAAGCGCGGGCCGGATTTCATCCAGAAATACATCTTTCCGGGCGGCATGCTGCCCAGCCCCGGCAAGCTGCGCGAGGTGATCGGCAAGAACGGCCTGTCCGTCGTGCGGTCCATCGAGTTCGGTCACAGCTATGACCAGACACTGCGCCGCTGGCACGAGACCTTCAATGCGCAATGGGACAAGGTCGCGGCCCTTGGCTTTGACGACCGCTTCCGGCGGATGTGGAACTTCTATCTGACCTCTTGTGCCGCGACCTTTGCCAGTGAAAACTGCGACGTGACACAGATCACGATTACGCGCGCCGCCTGAGGCGCGTCGAAGGGAGACGGATATGCCGACCATGGGGCGCCTTGCGGGGGCGATATTCTTCGGCATTGTGGGGGGCGTGCTGGCCTGGCTTCTGGTGCCCTTCTTCGAGGAGACGCGGACACCGAAACTCTGGTTTCCGCTTTGCGGTGTGGTCGGTGTGCTGATCGGCTGGATCTTCGTGGGGCCACGGACCGGGCAGGGCACGGGTGTCGCCATCGGCACCGGGCTGACGGGGGCCATCCTGGTGGCGTTCTGGGTGCTTTTTCTGCTGTCCGGATCTGACATGATCCGCGTGTCGATGCGGGGCCGTTTCGACGGACCGATGGATGCCGTCGTCGGCACCTTCGGCATCATGGCCGAATATGCGCAACAATTCTATGCGCCGGTCATTCTGGTCGCCCTGCTGGGCGGCGGGATTGTCGCGGGATTGCTGACAGATGCCTTTGGCAAGCGGTATCGGTAAATGGATGTCTTTGTTTGCGGGCCCTTGCAGGATGCAGGGCTGCGTCGCGCCGTTGCGGGCGACGCGGGCGATGTGACGCCCGCCACCTTGTCAGGCTATGCGGTGCTGTCCGTGGCGGATGACGCGCTGCCCCCGATCGTGGCGCAGGCAGGGGCCGCGGCACAGGGCCTGCTGTGGCGGAACCTGTCCGCTGACGCGGTCGCGCGGCTGACGCTTTACGAAAGCGCCTTTGACAGCCAGCGGGTGACGGTGAACGTCACGCTGGGTGACAGGGCAGAGGTCGCGGCGCAGATGTGGCAGACGCCCCACGATCTGTCCGCAGGCCCCGGCCACTGGTCGCTGCCGGACTGGCAGACGCGCTGCGCTGCCGTGTGGATCAGTGCAGCGCAAGAAATTTTTGGCGCGGCCGTGCGTCCTGATCCCGACAATTTGCGCTGGCAGTATCCGGTCATGCTCAAACGCGCATGGGCGCGGCATCTGGCGGCGACATCTGATCGCCCCGCGACCCTGCGCCATGCGGCCCGGCCGGGCGATGTCATCGTCAGTGCCCGGGCCGCCCCCTTGGGCCGATTCTTTCGCCTGCAGGGGTTCGAGGTCACGCATGCCCGCTTTGACGGCACGCGGCAGGGGCCGTTGCCGCGCGAGGTCATGGTCGGCGTCGATGCGGTGATGGTCATGCCCTACGATCCGGTCCGCGACCGGGTGGTGCTGGTCGAGCAGATTCGCATGGGGGTGCTGGAACGCGGCGACCCCAATCCGTGGATGCTGGAACCTGTGGCTGGCATGATCGACGCCTTCGAGACGCCGGAGCAGAGCGCGTTGCGCGAAACGCGCGAAGAGGCGGGTCTGGACGTGACCCTGCGGCACGTGACCTCGCACTACCCCTCGCCGGGGAATGCCACGGATTACTTTCACTGTTTCGTGGGGTTTTGCGATCTGCCTGATCTGCATCGCTACTCTGGCGGCTTGCCGGGCGAACATGAAGATCTGGCATTGCACGTGCTCACGCTGGATCGGGCGCTCTCTCTGGTCGCCACGGGCGAAATCGCCGTCGGTCCGGGAATCACGCTGCTCTATTGGCTGGCGCTGCACCGCGACGCCCTGCGGCTTGAGTTTGCAAGCGCCGCACCCTAGACAGATCGCAACACGCGCATCCGAAAGGCCCCTGTCATGCACATCAAATCCGATCTGGCCGACGCGGTCGGCAATACCCCTCTGATCCGCCTGCGCGCCGCATCCGAGGCGACGGGCTGCGAGATTCTGGGCAAGGCCGAGTTCCTGAACCCTGGCCAGTCGGTCAAGGACCGCGCCGCCCTTTTCATCATCAAGGACGCCATCGCGAAGGGTCTGCTGAAACCCGGCGGCACGATTGTCGAAGGCACGGCAGGCAACACCGGCATCGGTCTGGCGCTGGTCGGTGCCTCGATGGGGTTCAAGACGGTCATCGTGATCCCGGAAACCCAGTCCGAGGAAAAGAAGGACATGCTGCGTCTGGCCGGTGCCGAACTGGTGCAGGTGCCTTCGGCGCCTTACAAGAACCCCAACAACTACGTCCGCTATTCGGGCCGTCTGGCTGAAGAGCTAGCCAAGACGACCCCCGGCGGCGTGATCTGGGCGAACCAGTTCGACAACACGGCCAATCGTCAGGCCCATATCGAAACGACCGGCCCCGAGATCTGGGATCAGACCGACGGCAAGGTCGACGGCTTCATCTGCGCGGTAGGCTCTGGCGGGACGCTGGCGGGTGTCGCGATGGCGCTGCAGCCCAAGGGCGTCAAGATCGGTCTGGCCGACCCGGACGGTGCGGCACTTTATAATTTCTACGAACACGGAGAGATGAAGTCCGAAGGCGACAGCATCACCGAAGGCATCGGGCAGGGGCGGATCACCGCCAACCTCGAAGGTTTCACGCCCGACATGAGCTACAACATCCCCGACGCCGAGGCGCTGCCGATCGTTTTTGATCTGCTGCAGCACGAAGGGCTGTGCCTGGGGGGATCGTCGGGCATCAACATCGGCGGTGCGATCCGCATGGCCCGCGACATGGGGCCAGGTCATACCATCGTCACCATCCTGTGCGACTACGGCACACGCTATCAGTCCAAGCTGTGGAACCCCGAATTCCTGCGGTCCAAGGGGCTGCCAGTGCCGGAATGGCTGACCACCGGCCCGCAATCGATTCCCGGCGTCTTCGAGGACGCATGATCCGATCCCTTCTGACGGCTTTGGCGCTGCTGCTGGCGGCGCAGGGCGCCACGGCGCAGGTGTCGCTGGACGGTCTGCTGGGCACGCCGACGCAGACCGAAGAACCTGCGCCCGACGCGACAGAGGAGCCTGCACCTGATACCGCGGCCGACACCGCAGCGGATGCGGCGGCGCTGAGCGATGCGGAACAGGCGCTGGCGACCGCCGTGCCCGATCTGGAGGACTGGAAAAGTCGCGTGAAGACCGCCGAGGCGCTGCTGCAGGCAGGCAACGGGTCATCTCTGGCCCTGACCCGCACGCGTGACACGTTGTTTGGTTGGCGCGACAGGTTTCAGGCGCTGGGATCGCTGAATGCCGGACGCATCGGCACGGTGCAGGCCCAGATCGAGGCGCTGGGGCCCAAGCCCGAAAGCGGCGAGGAACAACCCGCCATCGCGGCCCGCCGGGCCGAGCTGAACAGCCAACTGGATGTGCTGCGTGCACCGGGCATTCTGGCCAGAGAAGCCTACGCCCGCGCCAACGGTCTGATCGCAGAAGTCGACAGCCAGCTCCGCGCCCGCGAGACATCGCGGCTGAGCGCGCGCGGCCCGTCGCCGCTGAACCCGGCCAACTGGCCGGCGGCGCTGCAGGGGGCAAGCGATGCGGTCGGTGGCGTCGTGTCCTCTGCCATGGCACGGGTGGACCGCAACCTGTCCTCTGGCGGGCTGCTGCGCACCCTGCCGCTGGCGGTAATGTATATGGTGGCGGCGCTGATCCTGCTGTTCCGGTCGCGGCAATGGGTCTGGCTGCTGCAAAGCCGGGTCGAGCGCAGTCATTCACGGGGCCGTGCGGTCTGGTCGTTCCTGCTGTCGCTCTGGGTGATCGTGCTGCCGACACTGGGGCTGTCGGCTCTGATCCTCGCGCTGCGCCAGATCGGCGTTCTGGCCCGGTCCGGCGATACGCTGTCGCAGGCGATCTTTGGCGCGGGCTTTACCATCATCATCGCACGCTGGCTGAACGGGCAGCTGTTCCCCGTGGGCGAACACGGCGGCCCGCTGGGCTATCCGCCAGAGATCCGCGCCAAGATCCGGCGCAACGGTGTTGCACTGGGTGTGGGGCTTGCGGCGATCATCGTCGTCGGCGCGCTGATGCACGGTGCGGGTGCGTCGGATGCCGCCACCGGCGTAGTGGTCCTGCCGCTGCAGGTGCTGCTGGCCGTCGTGCTGTTCCGCCTTGGCTATCTGCTGCGTCATGCGCCGATGGAAAAGGATGGCCGAGAGACGTCTTCCGGGCGGGTCCGCACGACGGTGGGTCTGCTGTGCATGATCGTCGCCATCGTGACGCCGATCCTTGCGGCGGCGGGTTATGCCGCGGCCTCTGACGCGCTGTTCGCACCGGGGGTGATGACGCTGGCGATCTTCGGCGTGATCATCGTGCTGCAACGGCTGGTCTACGACATCTATGCACCGGCCACGGACAGCACCGACACCGGCCCGCTGATGCCCGTCGTCATCGGCTTCGCGCTGTTCCTGCTGGCGGTGCCGGTGCTGGCGCTGGTCTGGGGCGCGCGCCTGACCGACCTGCTGGAGGTCTGGGCCCAGTTCAGCGCCGGGTTCCAGGTCGGAGAGACGACGATCTCGCCCACGGACTTCATGACCTTCGTGCTGATCTTCGGTGGCGGCTACCTGCTGACGCAATTCGTCAAGCGGCAGCTGAAGACATCGGTCCTGCCGCGCACCAAGATGGACCTTGGCGGACAGAACGCGGTGGCAGCGGGCGTCGCCTATATCGGTATCATCGTGTCCGCCCTGATCGCGATCACCACGGCGGGGATCGACCTGTCGAGCCTTGCCATCGTGGCCGGTGCGCTGTCCGTCGGTATCGGTTTCGGCCTGCAGACCATCGTGCAGAACTTCGTGTCCGGCATCATCCTGCTGATCGAACGCCCGATCGGCGAGGGCGACATGATCGAGGTGAACGGGCAGGTCGGCTTCGTGCGCGACATCAGCGTGCGGTCGACCCGGATCGAGACATTCGACCGCACCGACGTCATCATCCCGAACGCCGATCTGGTGTCGGGGCAGGTCACGAACTGGACCCGCGGCAACCTTGTCGGGCGCCTGATCATCCCCGTCGGGGTGGCCTACGGCAGCGACGTGGAACAGGTCCGCAAGATCCTGCTGGAGGTGGGTGGCGCGCAGCCCATGGTGCTGGCCGATCCCGGCCCGCAGGCGCTGTTCATGGCCTTCGGCGCCAGCTCTCTCGATTTCGAACTGCGGGTGATCCTGCGGGACGTGAACTGGAAGGTGATCGTCACCGACGAGATGAACCGCGACATCGACCGCCGTTTTGCCGAGGCCGGGATCGAGATTCCCTTTGCCCAGCAGGACATCTGGCTGCGCAACCCCGAGGCGCTGCATCCGGCAAAGCCCGACGCGACTCCCGCGGCCGCCACCAGCGCGCCGGACGACGGCCCGGACACTGCCCGAGAGGCCCGCGCGATGATGGATGCGGGCGACATGCACGACGACGCGGACGGCGATCCAGCACCCGAGGGAGAGACCCAATGACGCGGGCGCTGTATCACGACGACGCCTATCTGCGCGAGGCGCAGGGTCAGGTCGTGGGGCACACCTTCGAAGGGGGGATCGTGCTGGATGCCACGATCTTCTATCCCACCTCGGGCGGTCAGCCGGGCGATGCGGGGCGTCTGGTCTGGGACGACGGCGCCATCGACATCGCGACGACGGTCAAGGGGCAGGGGACCGACATCGTCCTTGTGCCGGCAGAGCCGTCGCCCCTGCCGCCCCTTGGCACGCGGGTCAGGCAGGCGCTGGTCTGGGACCGCCGCCACCGGATGATGCGCGTGCATACGGCGCTGCATCTGCTGTCGGTGGTCATTCCGCGCCCCGTCACCGGCGGCCAGATCGCCGCCGACAAGGGCCGTCTGGATTTCGACATGGATCAGGCCCCGCAGGACAAGGCGGCGCTGGAAAAGGCGATGAATGATCTGATCGCCCGCGATCTGCCGGTGCTGACCGAATGGATCACCGAGGCCGCGCTGGACGCGCAACCGGGCTTGGTGAAGACACTCACCGTGAAACCGCCGCGCGGGCAGGGTCAGATCCGCCTCATCCGCATCGGTGAAGGCGACGCCACTGCCGACCTGCAACCCTGCGGCGGCACCCACGTCGGCTGGACGTCAGAGGTCGGGCGCGTTCATATCGGCCGGATCGAAAAGAAGGGCCGCCAGAACCGCCGAGTTTACCTGCATCTGGATGACGCCTGATGTTCGCGGTGCTCTGTGTCGCGACGTCGGTCCTTTGCGTGGCGCTCTTTGCGGTCTTCCTCGTCTCGCCGGGGCACTACATCGCGCTCTACGGCGTGGCCCCTGACGCCGGTGCCGCCTTTCTGGGCCGCCGGGCCGCGCCCCTGTTTCTGGGGTTGGCCGTCTTTTTCTGGGTACTGCGTGGCACAGGCCCGGGACCACTGCGCGACGGCACGGTCTGGGCTGCGGCGCTGACCTTTGGCGGCATCGCCGTCACGGGCATCTGGACCTATGCCAGTGGCAGCGCCAGCCGCGCGATCCTGGTGGCGGCGGGACTGGAGTTGGCAATCGCGCTGACTTTCGTGATGGCGCGCTAGCGGCTGCCGGGCGCGCTGTCGCGGTCCAGCATGCCTTCGGTTTCCGGCAACCCCTCGCGCGACAAAAGGATCGCGATGGGGCGCAGGGACGGCACATGGCTGCAGACCACCAGCAGCATGACCATGATCGGCACCGACAGGAACATCCCCGGCACGCCCCAGACCGCCCCCCAGAACGCAAGGCTCAGCAGGATGCCGAAGGACGACAGCCGCAACGCACGCCCCATCAGCATGGGGTCGATGATCGAGCCATTCATGAACTGGATGACGCTCGCAATGGCAAAGATGACGGTCGTCAGCCACGGATCGCCGAACTGCACATAAGCCGCCAGCGCCACCAGCCCCGTCGCCACGATGGATCCGACATTGGGAATGAAGTTCAGCACGAAGGTGATGACCCCCAGCGGCATCGCGACCTCCATCCCGAAGGCTTGCGCCAGTACGTAGGTCATGGCGCCTGTGACAAGGCTGATGCCGGTCTTGACCAGCAGGTAGTAGTTCACCCGGTGGATGATCGAAGTGATGATCCGCCCGATCCGCTGCGCCTGCGCCGGGCTGCCGGTGAAATTCAGCAGTTTGGTCTGGAACCAGACCCGCTCGGCAAAGAGAAAACCCACGAAGAGGATCACCAGCACCGTGCCCTGCGTCAGGCTGGTGGCCCCGCCTGCGGCCCCGCGTAGATAGCCCGACAGCTCGATCGTGCGCATGGAATTCAGGACGGCGGCTTCGGTATCAGCACCGGCCCAGGCGAAGAGGGCGGCGATGGCATCGGGCGCGCGCTCTGCGTAGGCCAGGGTGATCTGCAGGATTGTATTCACCTGTGCGACGATGATCGAGGTCACGCTCAGCAGCGCCGCGCCGATCAGCAGCAGCGCCACGATGCTGGCGATCCAGTTCGGGATTCTGACGGGCCCGATGCGCTGGCGCGCGATAAAGCTGATGATGTCCGCCGTCAGTGAAAAGAGGATGATCGCCACGGCGAGCGAGATCAGGATGAACCGCGCCTGCACCAGCAGGAACAGGACCACGGCAAAGGCGATGATGACCAGCGCCGCCGTCTGCACCCGCGCCAGTTCGAACCGTTCGGCGCTGGTGTCTTCTGGCGGAGGCGTGTGTTTCATGGCACCCGGTCTTGTTGCGCGACCAGACGTTTATGCGCAGGCTGCGCGCGGGTTTCAATGGCAGGCGCAGGATTTTCGCGTTCACCTCTTGCACCCCGCCGGGGCCTTGGCTAAAGACCCCGCAACGGACAGGTGGCCGAGTGGTCGAAGGCGCACGCCTGGAAAGTGTGTAGGCGGGGAACCGTCTCCAGGGTTCGAATCCCTGTCTGTCCGCCATTTGCCTTAGAGAAACTGTTCTCCCAATCTCGCCGCGGTCGGATTGTCCTGTTTTTTCGGGGGGTCATGCAGGTTGTGCTGTTCACCGGCTTCTGCACTGGGATGTCCTAAAGTGGTCTCCCTTGGCCGATACTCTCCGGACCAGTTAACCGCGCCTGTTCCGGTGAATAGCTTCATCCCATTGAGGAAATTCACATATTCTAATTCTGCTTTTTCGATTTTTTCTCT
Organism: Loktanella sp. M215; assembly: GCF_021735925.1. Classification (NCBI taxonomy): domain Bacteria; kingdom Pseudomonadati; phylum Pseudomonadota; class Alphaproteobacteria; order Rhodobacterales; family Roseobacteraceae; genus Loktanella; species Loktanella sp. M215. Next base: position 3,240,073 of record NZ_WMEA01000001.1, on the reverse strand, counting down.
TTAGTGTTCTCGGGCGGTTCTGGCATTGAACTTGTGTGGGATTGATGGCCGCCCAGCGCTGTGATTGTTGATCGGTAGTCAGATTACTGGTGTGCATCGCCAGCACGTTTCTTAAATTCGGCGGTAGTCATCATCCCGCCCGGCCCCAATCCATCAGCCCATCGACAGCCGCCTTTAAGGCGGGCTTTTCGTTTGCGAGGTCTCAAGACGACGTCATTGCAGCACCATTGGTTCGACGTGTCTGACGGCACTTGACGCAGCCCGGCTTCAGCTTCACCGCGATGGACTGCCGCGGTTGCGGCAAGCTGCTGATCAACACCCCCGCGCTCGACAATCTGCAGGTGCTGCACGGCTAATTGGGTAAGCTGCTGATCGTCAGGTAGAGATTCCAAAGTTCTGTCCTCGACCGCGCCATCGGAGGCGCTACCGACTCAACTTAGTTTGACGACGCCGCCTTCGCGATCCTTGTGACAGAACGCCTTCGCGATGTCCGGGCAATTGACCGTTTTCCCCGGCTACGGCAGTGGGTTACTGCGATCTTCCGGTGGTAGAATTTGTTGATTTACAGAAACGACAAAATTGAGTATAATAAAAGTAGTCTAATATTCGGGTATGGAGATGACCATGCGCTTCCCGATCTTAGTTCTCATTTCATTTTTAAGTTTTCTGCCGCAGAAATCTTCGTCGGAAACGCCATCATCAATTTCGGAGGATCCGAAACCGTGCGTTGATTCACGTACGGTCGATGCCAAGGTCGTCGCTTTGGAGCAGGCTTATATTTATAATCGTTTTGGCGCCTTCAATCCCGGTGGAATGCTTTACGCATTGCGGCGGGACGTCGTTTCGACTGGACCCGATGACGCGGTTTTCCCACAGGACACCGGCTTGGCAGAGGGTAACGCCATCCCCGCGGATCCCGGACCAATCGATTCACGTCTTGCGGGAAACGTCAGGTTACGGTCGGACAAGCGTCCGCGACCTTTGGTGTTGCGGGTGAATGTCGGAGACTGCCTTCGTGTCACCTTCACCAACCTTCTGTCGCCGGTGCTCGACGGCGAGGAAATCCTGACGGATCCGCAGACCGGCCGCCTGATCCCCGAGGATTCCGATGAACCAGCCACCCGAAGCGCCTCGCTGCGCGTGACCGGGTTGGACCTCGCCGGTGATATCGGCTCGGACGGTGGCAACATCGGTCTCAATCCGTCCTCGCTCGCCGCGCCGGGCGAGACACGCACATACATCTGGCACGCCAGCGCCGAAGGCGCTTTCCTGATCTACTCGGGCGGCGCAATGGCAGGCGGCGAGGGCGACGGTGGGCAGCTCGGTCTCGGCCTCTTTGGCGCGGTCAACGTCGAACCTGCCGGCTCGGTCTGGTACCGTTCGCAGGTCACCGCATCGCAAATGCAGGACAGCACACTCGGCACCAACGCAATGGGGACGCCGCGAATCGACTATACCAGCCGAACAGCCGACGGCCTTCCGGTCTTGAACATTCTGGACGAACGTGACCCGATGCACCGTGAGATCGTCCACAGCGACCTGAACGCCATCATCGTGCCTGGTGCAGGCAATTGTTCTGGCCGCGAGGGACCGGGCACCAGCTGTGACCAGGCGTTCCGCGAGTTCACCGTGATTTTCCACGACGAGATCACCGCAGTGCAGGCCTTTGCCGAACTGGACCGCGAGGACAGCCCGATGCACGCGCTGCGCGACGGTATGGGGATAAACTACGGCGCCGCGGGTCTTGGGGCGATGGTTCTTGCCAACCGCAAAGGGATCGGACCCGCCCGCAACTGCGCCGAATGCAAGCTTGAGGAATTTTTCCTGACATCCTGGGCGATGGGTGATCCGGCACTGGTTGTCGAACGCGACGCTGACAACCAACCGCTGCGGGCGATTTATGAGGACGATCCCTCGAACGTCCACCATTCCTATCTCGGCGATCCGGTGAGGTTCCGTAACCTGCATGCCGGACCGAAGGAAACCCACGTCTTTCACCTCCACGCCCATCAGTGGGTTCAGGACCGAAACGACGACAACTCAATCTACCTCGACAGCCAGACGATCTCACCGGGTGCGACCTTCGACTATGACGTGCACTACGGCGGTGCGGGCAACCGCAACATGACAGTCGGCGACTCCATCTTCCATTGCCACCTGTATCCTCACTTTGCCCAGGGCATGTGGGAGCTGTGGCGCACCCACGACGTGTTCGAAGCCGGCACGCGGGACCGCTGGCTGCCTGACGGCGAGATCACGGGCGGCACGCCTAATCCCGCCGTGGTGCCCTTGCCGGACGCCGCGATGCCGCCCATGCCCACCGACGCCATGAAGGGCTATCCGTTCTACATCGCCGGAATTCCCGGCCACCGGCCGCCGCAGCCCCCGCTCGACATCGACCCGGCGGGTTATGCGGGCGATCCGTCCGAAACGCTGATGCGCCATGTCGTCGTCTCTGGCGAGCGCGAGATCGGGGGCGCGCTGTTCGGGCCCGAGGCCGATGGATCGCCAAAGGAACTGGCCAAGAAGTACCTGGATGCCTCGGTCCCCGAGGACGCACCGAACGGGCAGTCCAACCGCATTGCCAACCGCGTCCACCGTGAGAACTCCGACGACGGGCTGCTGGTGCTGGCGGCCAAGCTGACCTCGGCGCAGATTTCCCAGTTGCCATCCGATGGCACCCCGGCCGAGCAGCGCGCGATGGCCTACCATGCCGGCGCTGCGCCCGGCGCCGTGCCGATCGCCGCGTCAGACTATGGCGTGCCCGAAGTCGGATACCCGTCCTGCCGTCCTGACGGCACCTGCGACAGCCCGGACGAGAAGGTCCTCTTCCGCGTCAACGGACTCGCTCCCAAGCCCGGCGCGCCCTTTGCCGACCCGTGCCCCGCGCGTTACTTCGATGGCGAGGATGATCGAAAGTGGGATCCCACATACTGGCATGACCTGACGCCCGACCGGCGTTATCGGGCGGCCTACATCCAGTTCGACATGCCGGTGAACAAGCACGGCTGGCATGACCCGCAAGCGCGCATCCTGACGCTGGAAGAAGATGCCAAGGCGACGCTCGACCATACCCGCACGCCAGAGCCGCTTTTCATGCGCGCTAACTCTGGCGATTGCATCCGCTTCGAGGCGACCAACCTGATCCCTTCGAACCTCAACCTCGACGACTTTCAGGTGTTCACCCCGACCGACACGATCGGCCAGCACATTCACCTTGTGAAGTTCGACGTCACCTCCTCTGACGGGTCGGGCAACGGCTGGAATTACGAGGACGGGACATTCTCGCCGGACGAGCTGCGCGAGCGGATGATCGCCTTCAACCACTTCATGGGCGCCACGGTCGTCAAACCGCTGACCCATCGTCTGTTCGCACCCGGCGGCCCGATGGCGGGCGATCCGCGGGGCATCTGCCCCGACGACATCCCGGCCGATCCGCACGCTGCCGAGGCGTTGCTGATGGACCATCCCTGGTGCGGTGCCCAAACCACCGTGCAACGGTGGTGGGCGGACCCGCTTCTGAACCGGGAAGGCAAGGACCGCACGCTTCGCACCGTGTTCACCCACGACCACTTCGGCCCGTCGTCGCACCAGCAGCATGGCTTCTATGGCGCTCTGGTGATCGAACCGAAGGACTCGCGGTGGGAGACGCTGGGGGGCGAGGTGATGGGCGGGCGCCATCCCGACGGCACGCAGATCACGGTGCGCCCCGATGGCGGCCCAACATCCTTCGCGGCGAACATCGTCAATCCATTGCTGCCCGAAGACCCGCAGTTCAACCGCCGCGAATATAACCTCGCCGTGGCTGACTTTGCGTTGCTTTATACCGCGCCACCCGAGAACAAGCCGGTCGGTCCGCCCGCGCGGCTTGACCATGACCTTCCGGATGTCACGTATGACGCCTCGGTCCCGATGCCCGAAGGCATATCGGTGTCCGATCCCGGCGGTCAGCTTCTGAACTACCGCAACGAACCGGTGCCGCTGCGCGTCGGATCCCCCTCAGGCCTGCGGGGTAAGTGGGAACAGCGCAGCTTCAGCGCCGGGGTTCTGAAGGCCTGTGAGGCAAGCCTTCGTGGCAGCCGGGAAGTGCAAACCGCGTGCTTTGCCAGCGCCGACAGCGCTGCGTCCGTGGCCTGCGAGAACGCATATATCGCCCGCCGCTGTGACGCGGGGGACCTTTCAAACGTCTTTTCCTCGCTGACTCATGCTGACGAGGAGGACGGGATTCGGGCACAGATTGCCCAGCGCGACCGCGCCTACGATACCGCAGCGATCTTCCTGGACACTTATCTCGCACCCTGTGCTGACAGTCAGATGACGCCCTGCTCGGAACCGGCGGGACTGCGCAATCCGGGCGATCCGGCCACGCCGATCCTTGCGGCGAACGAGGGTGACCGGGTTATGGTCCGGTTGATCCAGGGCGCGCAGGAGGAAAACCATATCTTCTTCATGAACGGCGCAAAATGGCTGGCCGAACCCGGCTCGTCAAACTCGGGCTGGCGCTCTGCCCAGCACATCGGCATTTCCGAACACTTCGAATTCGAGATCTCGGTCGAAAACCCGACGCCCAATCTGCCCGTCGACCATCTCTACGGCACCAGCGCCACTGACAATCTGTGGGATGGCCAGTGGGGCCTGATGCGGGTCCTTGGCTGGAAAGCGCCCCTAGCTGCGCTGGATCGCCTCTCGTCGAACCCCTTTCCCGAAACCGGACTGGTCTACAATGGTAATATCTGCCCTGAGAGCGCGCCGCTGCGCACCTTCAGTGTCGAGGCCTGGCGCGTCCGCGACCTGCCCGGAGCAGGCCGTCTGGTGTATAGCACGGACACGGGCGCCAGCGACGCCAACGCCGTGGTCTATGTCATCACGCAAGAGACATTGGATGCAGGCGACGGGGAAAAGGTGCTGCGGGGTGTCGCGCCGGGCCAGACGTCCGGACTCGACACCTCTGAATTCGGACTCCTGAAGGGCGGCAAGGCCATCGAGCCCCTGATCCTGCGCGCAAACGCCGGCGATTGCATCAATGTGGATCTTTGGAACCGCGTGCCTGACGTTCCCGAGGACATCACCGATCCGAAGACCTGGTCCTGGAACATGATGCCGCCCATCGTCGATGGCTTTGGTTTCAATCAGGTTGCCGCCGCGACCACCGTCGGGCTGAGCCCGCAGCTTGTGGCCCTGAGTGCGGTGCAGTCCGACGGCGCCACTGTTGGCCTGAACGTTCCGACTGTCGCCTTCTCTTGTCCACCAACGGGCAGTGTCGAGGGGCTGGTCTGTCAGTGCCCGTTGGAACAAGCTGGTCCCGATTACAAGGCCTGCTACCGCACCGCTGGCGATAGCGACGAGATCGCGCTGCAGCCCGGGCAATTCCGCTGGACCAACAAACGCACGCTGACGTGGTATGCCGGTGACTTCGGTACCACGCCCAGTCAGCAGGATCGCCTTGCCCGGCCCATCGAATTCGGCGTCATTGGTCTGCGCGACCTCGCCGACCCGATCAAGGCGAGTTCGCATGGCACCGCGGGCGTTCTGGTCATTGAGCCCGAAAATGCAACTTGGGAAACCGATTGCGACATCTTGCGCGATGCAGGTCAGGGGACCGCACCCTGCCTAACGGCTGCCGCCACCGTCACGACTCCTGATGCTGTGCCATTCCGCGAATTCGTCCTGATGTACGGCAACGATGCCAGCATGTCTTACCGTGGCCAGCCGCTGGCCAACCTCAGGAATGGCGACGATGCCGAGGATTCCGGCCAGAAAACGTTCAACTACGCCTTCGAGCCCTTCTGGACTCGGATCGGTGCCAATCCGGCCGCTGATCCCGATGACATGGCGGATGTCGACTATACCAATGTCTTGTCGTCCAAGCCTTCGGATGGCTACGGCGATCCGGAGACGCCGCTTTTCACCGCGACCGCCGGTACGCCCGTGCGGCTGCGGGTGGTGCATCCTGCTGGCCATCCACGCAACAGCGGTTTTGAACTGGCGGGTCACGGATGGGTTAGTCAGCCTTATGCGCAGGACTCCACAGTCCAGAGCGCTGACCCTGACCGCCAGCATGTGGAAGGTGTCGTCAACGGCATGGGTCCGGGTCGCGGGGTCAACATCCTGTTGCCCAGTGCCGGTGGCCAGTCGGAGATTGCGGGCGACTACCTCTACCGCTCGCACGAGGGTTTTGCCTTCTCGGGCGGACAATGGGGCCTCATGCGCGTGCTGCCGAAAGACGCCTGCGCCGTCGGCAGTCGCACCACGTCCGATGCGCTTGGCCGAAATGTGGTCTGCAACTAGGGGAATGCCGGATGTTAAAGCCCGTCCTCCTCGTGACCGTCGCCCTCGCAGTCGCAGGACTGGCGGCGCAGGGGCAGGAACAGGCGATGGACCATTCCGGTCATACCATGCCGATGATCCACGCGGCGCCAGAGGCAAGTCCGCAGGCCGCCCGTGATGTCCCGGCGGACCGCATCACGCTGACCAGCCGTGTCGAAGGTCCGGACGGAGGGCCGGCGGTGGCAGGAGGAGAGGCCAGGATCGTCGTGACCCTCACCGACCGCGAGACCGGCGCACCGGTCACCAATCGGCAGATCTATGGCTGGATGGAACTGGTGCGTAACGCGCAGGTGACGGCGGAAATCTCCTGCCGGTCACGGGCACGGCTTCTCGCCCGCGGTAACGTTACCGCAAAGGCGGACGTGGACCTGAACAGCTACAAGCTTCTGATGCTGAATGCCGACCGCGCGGTCTCTGTCGTCAATCCACATGTCGATTTCACCATCACCAACATGGAGAAGGTGATCCCGCTGCCCGCGGCGCCCTTCGACTGGCGGATGTCGGGTGACGGATCGACCGTCTTCGTCACCCTGCCGACGCTGGACCTTGCCGTCGCCATCGATACGCTGGATCTGACCGTTGTGCGGCTGGTCGACATGGGCGGCGGCGCGCGCCCGGCAACCGTCACCGCGCTCGGCGGGAACCGCGCCGCGGTGGAACTCGCCGGGACAGGCGCCGTGGCGATCATCGACGCAGGATCAGAGGCGTCCTCGCGCCCGGTCGCGGTTGGACCAGCGCCCCTGATCATGGCCGCTGACATGGCCACTGGCCGCGTCTTTGCCGCCGCGGCGGACGGCCATGTCGTTGCTGTCGACACCGCCCGCATGGCCGTGACCGCCGATACAACTCTGTCGGCCTTGTCGGCCATGCTCTGGCTCCCCGGACCCGGCCGCCTTGCCATTGGGTCTGCGCAGGATCCCGTTCTACGCTTGTTCGATCCCGTCACACTGGCCGAGACCGACAGCATTCCGCTGTCAGCCCCGGTGACGGCGCTGGCCCTTGATCCGCAAAGCGGTCTCGTTCTTGCCCTCGACCGTGCTGGCAGCCGGATATCGGTGATCGACGCCGAAGCGGGCAGGGTGATCGCCACCGGACCTGTCGCCGACACGCCGGTCGAGATCGGCTTTTCGCACGCATACGCCTATGTGCGCGGCCTTGGCGGCGATACTTTCACGGCGCTGGAGCTTGAAGAGCTGCGTGATGGCAAGCTGACCCCAATTGCCATTCAGGACGCTGCTGCGCCCAAGCGCCCGACAGACGACCCTGCGGCCGTCCGCGCCCGTCTGATCGCGCCTGCAGGCCATGGCGCGCTGATCGCCAATCCGGCCGAGCGTGTCGCTTACGACTATATGGAGGGCATGAACGTGCCGATGGGCACAGTGCCGATCTATGGCACCGCGGTGACCGGAATGCTCGCAATCGACCGTGGCTTCCGCGAGACGCAGCCCGGCACCTACGAGGCGCGCGCGATCATCACCTCCGCCGGCCCCTACGAATTGGTCATGGCCCTCGACCGGCCGGACCTGGTCGTCTGCCAGCCTGCATCGGTCGACCCGGGCGCAGCCGGGGACAAGACCAATCCCGGACCTTCCGTTACCGCCGCCCTGACAGACCCTGCGGAGGGCGGGCGGCAGCAGACCTTCACCTGGCGGCTTGCTGATCCCGCCTCCGGCGCGCCGGTCTTGGGCGTGACCGACTTGCGGATCCTCGCATACTCGCCCTCGGGTGTCTGGCAAAAGCGCACCGTCGCCAGAGAGACCGCCGACGGCATCTATTCCGCCACGTTCAGCTTCCCCAAGGGCGGGCGCTATGGCCTTGCCATCAGCTCGGTGTCGCGGCGGCTCGGCCCGACCGACGCCGCGCCTTCCTATGTCACAATCCGGCCGTCGCCCGACGACGCATTCCAAGAGGAGAGCCTGCCATGACTGCCCGCCGCATCCTGCCTCTCGTTCTATTGGCCGTCCTCGCCATGGCCTCCGCCGCCACGGCGCAAACGCGGCCCGCGCAGTTCTTTCTCACCGGCCCGATCCAGAGCTTCACACTCGACGCCGGAGATCTTCTGACCGGCGGGTCGATGGTGGTCGAGGGCACCACCGTCACGATTCCCCGCAACCTGATCGTGCAGATGCCGGCAACCTTCCTCACGCCGAAGGACATCTTCGATCTGAACCCCGGCAATCCTGCCGAGTCCGGCCTGGCCATCAACGACAGCGCGCCCCGGCCCGGCGACTATCAGGCCTCGATCGTCGGAAACATCGTCGGCAGTCGGCATGTCGCAGGCCTCGTTTGGATCTCGCAGGATCCGCTGGCCGAGGGCGCGGGGTACATCAAATCCATCGCCGCGAACGGCGAGATCACCCTCGTCGCCGACCCGACCGACGCGGCGCCGCAGCCCGAGACGCGAATCCGCATCAATGACCCCGACAGCGTCTTCGCGCCGCAGGATCCGAACCTGGACAGCGATCCCCGCTTCATGGTGGACGGAGAGAACCCGACCATCATGTCGATGTCCGGCTACCCGATGTGTATACCGCGCGCAGCCAACGATCCCGAATGTCCCGATGCCAATCGCCCCGAAGACGCGGGCAAGCCGCTGAGCCGGTTCATCATGGGACCAGCCGATCTTGCAATCGCTCCCGCCGGCTCGCCGCCTCTGCCAAAATGCCCCGCCTGCATGCCGGAAAAGCAGGCGCCGATGCGGCCGGGCGACTACATCATCTATGCCGGCACACTGGCCCGCGACGGAGCCGATATCTATATCTCTGCCCATACCATCCAGGCCAACGTCGGCATCTACACCCAGCCCGGCGTCGCGCCTGCCTATATCGCCATCGAGGGCAGCCTGTTGGGCACCATGGGCCCCCGCATCCTGCGCGATCCTGCCGTGCCGAACGACTTCATCGACCAAGAGACGCAGGACCGCCTCCGGGTAGAGGGTGCGACCACCGACCCGACGCTCGGCATTGACATCTATGCAATCGACGTCGACCCCACAGGTAACGAAAGCGTCCGCTTCCTGTCATCCGCGCCCCGCAAAGAGCCGCCCTACGGTCGCTTCAACCTGGTCCTCGGCAAGAACGCCAACGCCCTCTTTGACGGCAACGGCGTTAGCAGGGGTGCTGTGCGCGAAATCCTCGTCCGCCTCGCACGTAACGGCAGGCTGCCCGATGGCGCGCCGGTGCCCTCTGGCCCGACGTTCGCCAATGGGCTGGTTGCGGGGCAGTACCGCGCCCCGGTCGGCGAGTTCATCTTCCCTGAAAACAAATCCGTAGGCGAACAAATCCTGCCCAATAATTTCGAATGCCTGCCGTTTTTGGTGACAGGCACCGGCAATCTGACAACCAATGGCCATAACGGGCCCGACCAGGTCGGTCAGCTTGATCCTTGGCCCGGCGATCCGGTGCCGGCGGCGGTCCCGGCCAGCATCTTCTGTGGCCCTTGACGCCGCGCTCTTACCAACAGGAGGCTTCCATGCCCGAAGACCTTGACGTCAAGTGGCTTAATAACCGGGGAGAGGTCGGCGCCACCGATTGCATCGGATGGGGCGGGCGCGCGGCCCCGGGAAATCTGATGAACCGTAACTCCAGTGGCACCATCCGCTTTCGCGCGCAGAATGATTCGACGGTCTGCGCCATCTGGCATCCCGGCAGCATCCGCAGCGTGAGCCAAGGCGCTCAGCCACCGGGATTTTTCGACGGACATTTCGCCGATGCCGACGAACCTCTTGCCCTGAAAGAAGGCCACGAGGCACTGGTGCTGCATTTCGAAACCAGCATTACGGCTTTTGGTGTCGATGTGGACTTTGCGCGCGGCGACCCCGGGAATGTTTACGATGTTGCGGTCGAGGTCAGCGACCACCCACAGCTGCACTGGATGTCGCTTTCCCGTGCAAACGTGCCGGCAGACGCCACCGTGTTCTGCGGGGCGCGGGGAAACGGCCCCGTCTGCTTCGATTGGATTACGATTTGGGTCTTCAGGCACGGCATCAATGGCGTCGATCCCGTCAACTTCGCCATCAACAGCATTGATATCGCGGTCTAGAGGTGTTGCGCGATGTCTTGGCCGTCAATCGGATTGCGACATGGACCACGATAGGCCTGTAAGCAGAGACGTTCTGAAAACCGGCTTTGCAGCGTAATCTGATGTGACCTGCGCTCCGGAAATTCCCTTAATCTGATGTCGTGTCTGCCAACCTGAAGGAGCAGATCATCGGGATGATCGAAGAGCAGAAGGCTGGATTGCCGACGGCGGAGCTGTGCCGGAAGCAGCATGAGGACAAGAACGCGAAGCTGAAGCGGCTAGGGTGTTCACCCCGACTGCGATGGTGACCGCGACGGACACGATGCGGCCGCTCTGACGGACCTTGAGATATGTGGCATCGATCATAAGGGAGACAGCGCGCTTTTCAGCAGACGCGGCCGGCGCGCGCGACCTCTGAGAGGGTTGTCGGCACAACGCCGGCGAAATGCGCAGCGGGGCCATGACGTTTCGCGATATCGGCTGCGGTTGAGACGGCTTTGTCGAGATATTCGGTGTGTCGCAGATTGACCGGAATCATGATGTTCGCATTCCTGTGCGTGTCTTTCTTTAATCCCCGATTGCAGAACGGAGGCCTGACTGTTGCGCGCTGCTGTGGCGCAGGTTCGATGCGGCGCCTTCTGTCCGCATCATCGTCGCAGGACTGCGCTGCTTTGCGATAGCGGTTGCAATCCGACCACGTTCGCGTAAGTGGGGTCTGAAAGCGACGCAACGCTGTCGCAAATCGACATTTTCCTATCTTTTAAAATGGATGGCGGGCTGACGCCTTGAATGGCGACTGCAGCGCATTTGCGTCCTTGGTAGGCGCTGCACGGGACGCGTGCGGTATTCCTCAACGTGGATGATCGAAGAAAGATTTTATATGAAACGCTATATTCTCGCGGCTTCACTGACTGCATTGGCCGCCCCAACGGCAGCCCTGGCCCAGGACCAGTGCGGTGATGTCACCATCACGCAGATGAATTGGGATTCTGCGGCCATCGTGACGCAGGTGTCGAAATTCCTGATGGAACAGGGCTATGGCTGCAACGTCACGGCCGTGCCGTCGGACACCACGCCGGCCATGACGTCGCTGTCGGAAAACAACGAACCCGACATCGTGACAGAGCTTTGGACCAACTCTGCCGGCGACGCCTATACCAAGCTGAAGGCCGACGGAAAGATCGTCGAGCTGGGCAGCGTGCTGGATCCGGGCGGCGTCGAAGGCTGGTTCCTGCCGACCTACCTGGTCGAGGCGCATCCCGAACTCGCGACGATCGACGGCATCACGGCCAACCCCGAACTGGTCGGCGGCATGTTCAACAACTGCCCCGACGGTTGGGGCTGCCGCATCGTGAACGACAACCTGATCCGGGCCTTCGGTCTGGACGAAAAGGGCATCGAGATCTTCAATCACGGGTCTGGTGAAACCCTCGCCACATCCATGGCCTCGGCATATGGCGACGAGAAGCCATGGTTCGGCTATTACTGGGGGCCGACGACGCCGTTGGGCATGTTCGACATGACCAGCATCGACTTGGGTGACTACGACGAGGCGGCCTTCAAGGCGATGCAGAACGCCGATGCGCCCGATCCCACGCCGTCGTCCTTTCCGTCGGCACCCGTGCTGACGATCGTCACACAGGACTTCATGGACAGCCATCCGGACGTGTCAAAGATGATGGGCAAGGTCACCTTCAAGACCGAGGTCATGAGCCAGCTTCTGGCATGGAAGGAAGACAACAACGCGTCAAATCAGGAAGCGGCGGTGTATTTCCTGAAGAACAACCCCGACGCATGGAGCAGCTGGATCAACGATTCAGCGCGCGAAAAGCTGGCAGCCCTGCTGCAATAGGCTGATGCGGATTGCGCTGTGGCACCAATCCGGTGGCGCAGCGTGAGGCGTTTGAACGCATGACCGAAGGCAGAGCCGGATTCATCGGATCCGGCTCTGCTCGTATTGAAAAACACGACAACTTGGGGCGCTGCATGCCCGGATGAGGTATGTATGGCGACGTATGATTTTCTGTTCGACGGGCTGGGCCTGCGCAATTGGTGCGGTGCCAGTGGAGACGACAGCGGCGGCATGACGTCGATGGCGCAGCTGCTGGCGCAGACCTCCGGCAGCGACGTGGTGGTGTCACCGTGGGACACACCATTCCCCTCGATGGATGCCATGCACGAGGCCTGCACGTCCTTCCCGCAGTCCCGCGCGCTGACCAGCGGGCTGGAGGAAGGCTTTCTTTCGATCAAGAACGGCCTGAAGGTCGTGGTCGATCCGCTGACCCAACCGCTCAGCTGGGCGCTGAACGAGGCGCTGTGGGTGATGCAGGCGGTGCCGTGGTTCATCATGATCCCGCTACTGATGCTGATTTCCTACGTCGTCAGCCGGCAGTGGAAACTGGTCGCACTCGTCGCCCTCTGCTTCGGCTTCCTCGGTTTTGTCGATTACTACAGCTACACGATGCAGACGCTGGCGATCATCTTCGTCTGTGCGTTGACCTGCGTGGTGCTGGGGGTGCCGATCGGCATTGCCATGTCGCGCAGCGACCGGGTGCAGCGCACGATGATCCCGATCCTCGACATGTTGCAGACGCTGCCGCCCTTCGTCTACCTGATCCCGCTGATCTTCCTCTTCTCGGTGACCGAGCCGAAGCTCTACGGCATTGCGATCATACTCTACGCGATCGTGCCTGTCGTGCGGCTGACCGATCTGGGCATCCGTCTGGTCGATCCCGACGTGACCGAAGCGGCGGACGCCTTTGGCATGACCAAACGGCAGAAGCTGTTCAACGTGCAGATCCCGCTGGCCTTGCCGAACATCATGGCCGGGGTGAACCAGACCATCATGATGAGCCTTGCGATGGTCGTCATCGCCTCGCTGGTCTCGGCTCCCGGTCTGGGCGTGCTGGTGCTGCGCGGTATCCGGTCTCTCGAACTCGGCGTCGGTCTGCTGTCGGGCCTCGGGATCGTGCTGCTGGCGATCATTCTGGACCGCGTCACCAAGGCGGCACTGGCCCGCATCAACGTCAGCCAGTCGCGCTAAGGGGTAACAGACATGAACGATACAAGCATCAAGATCTCGATCCGGAAACTTTACAAGGTTTTCGGTGACGATCCCAAGCCTGCGCTGCAGCTGGTCAGGGACGGCATGGGCAAGACCGAACTGCTGGAAAAGCACAATCACGTCCTTGGCCTGAACGACATCAATGTCGATATGCCGACGGGCAAGACCACCGTCATCATGGGCCTGTCCGGGTCGGGCAAATCGACGCTGATCCGGCACCTGAACCGGCTGATAGAGCCCACGGCGGGCGAGGTCTGGGTCGATGACGACAACATCCTCGACTACACCGACACACAGCTGCGGCAGATGCGGCAGCACCGCATGTCCATGGTCTTTCAGAAGTTCGCATTGCTGCCGCACCGGACCGTGCTGCAGAATGCGGGCCTCGCGCCCGCGATCGCAGGTCAGAACGAACGCAAATACGCGGACGAGGCGCGCCGCTGGCTGGATCGTGTCGGTCTGGAAGGGCAGGGCGACCAGTATCCGCACCAGCTTTCGGGCGGGATGCAGCAGCGGGTAGGCATCGCCCGGGCGCTGACCAGCAATTCCGATATCATGCTGATGGACGAGGCCTTCTCGGCCCTCGATCCGCTGATCCGGACCGACATGCAGGACCTTCTGAACGAGCTACAAGCCGAGTTGCAGAAGACTGTCGTCTTCATCACTCATGATCTGGACGAGGCGTTGAAACTTGCGGACCATCTCGTGATCCTCAAGGACGGCTCTGTCATCCAGCAAGGCGAACCGCAGCATATCCTTCTTCATCCGGCAGCACCTTACATCGAAGACTTCGTGGCCGACATCAACCGCGCCCGCGTGCTGCGGGTCGGGTCCGTCATGGAGACGACGCCAGATCTTGGCAACGCCTGTGCGGGCGAGATCGACTACAACGACACGTTGGAATCCGTGATCGCCAAGTCTGAAGGAGATACTGACTTGAGCTACCGTGTTCTTCAGAACGGCAAGTCAGTCGGCACGTTGAACATGCGGGAACTCGTCCGCGCGCTGGTGCCGTCTCGCCAATCCACCGACCCCGAGAGTGCGCGCCGCAGCGGCCGATAGATCGGTCGCGGCATCGGAGCGGGCGTTTGCATCTCCTGTGCCGCGACGCAATCGGACGGTTTCACGTGGTCGCCGGTCGAGAGCCCCGCCTTGAGGGCCTTTCATCGGCGCACCGGCCGTTCCAGCGGCACGTGATGCCCTAGGTTTTCAGCAGGTCGATCACTGCATCCGCGCCAGCCGGACTGGTGATCGCCATCGCCAATGGCGTCGTCCCGCCAAGATCGGGGTTCGGTTTTTCCAGGAAGCGCATGATGAGGATACCTTCGCCACCGTAGAACGCATCCGCGACGACATAGGCGCGGGCCAGGTCGTAGAGCGTTTGGCTTTTAGCGGCGCTCAACGGCAGTTTCTCGGCCTTGGCCCTGCGAAAGGCACGTTCGGCAATCAGGTTCACCTTGGGGTCGCCTTGCATGACGCCCAGAATGTTTTCGACTGAAGAGGCTGGCAGCCCCTGCGCGACCGCAGATTTAAGGGATGTCATGTCGTTGATGCTGTCCGGCAGCCCCAGAAGCCTGGAGATCCGATCTGCTTCCGTCTTGCGGGTCGCGTTGGCATTCATGTCGTGTCTCCCTTTAGGTGACCTGCTGCTGACGGGCTGTTGGGACGTTCCTTCGTGTGAAACGTCTGCAGCCAGTCGCGATATCTGCCCCCTACATGACCCAGGACCAAATAAACACCGTCCGCGGGAAAGACTGTCTGTGGTGGAATTTTCGGAAGGTCATGCAACGACGCACGTCTAAAAACACCGAAGTCCCGCCCCGAAAAATGACACGCGCCGCGCGAAATATTG
The DNA here is from genome assembly GCF_021735925.1 of Loktanella sp. M215. NCBI lineage: Bacteria > Pseudomonadati > Pseudomonadota > Alphaproteobacteria > Rhodobacterales > Roseobacteraceae > Loktanella > Loktanella sp. M215. Next base: position 3,224,810 of record NZ_WMEA01000001.1, on the reverse strand, counting down.
GTCCTGAGATCTGCCTCTGCCACCATTCAAAGCAGAACGAGGTGGCCGGGAGAGACGGTTTTGTAGATCGATGGGGCCGGGCAATAACTGAGATCATGCATCGGTGACGGGATCGGCTTGAAGTTGAGGTCGCTGTCCAGTTTGCGGGTCGCAGGATCGGCGATCGGCACTGCGAGCATGAGCGTCTTGGTGTAGTCGTGTTGCGGGTTTTCGAAGATCGCGGCGCGGGGGCCGATTTCGACGATCCGCCCCAGATACATCACCGCGACGTGGTGGCTGACCCGTTCCACGACGGCCATGTCGTGGCTGATGAACAGGAACGAAAGTCCCAGATCTGCCTGCAGTTCCATCATCAGGTTCAGCACCTGCGCCTGAACGCTGACGTCGAGGGCAGAGACGGCTTCATCCGCGATGATCAGCTTGGGGTTCACCGCCAGGGCCCGTGCAATGGCAATGCGCTGCCGCTGTCCGCCTGACAGCTCGTGTGGAAACCGCCGCAGGTAGCTGCGTGGCAGGTCGACCCGGTCGAAAAGTGCGGCAACCCGGTCGGTCAGGTCAGAGCCGGACGCCAGGCCGAAGTTGCGCAGCGGCTCGGCCACTTGGGCCGACAGCCGCATGTAGGGGTTCAGGGACGCGAAGGGATCCTGAAAGATCATCTGCATGTCGCGCCGCAACCGGCGCAGGTCGCGGGGATTGCGGTCCAGCACATCCTTGCGGTCGAGGATGACGCTGCCCGAGGTCGGCTCTATCAGTCGGAGGATCGACCGGCCGCAACTTGACTTGCCACACCCGGATTCGCCCACCAACGAGAGTGTTTCCCCCTTGTTGAGGGTAAAGCTGACATCCTCGACCGCGTGGACGTTCGCGACATGGCGGCGCAGAGGGCCACCTTTGACCGGAAAATACGTCGTCAGATTCTTCACGACCAGCAGCGGTTCGGCACTGGCTGCGGGCGTAAGCGGCTTGGCGTCGTGGGTGTCTCCGACAAGCCGCAAGGGTTCCGGGGCGGCTTTGCCGCGCATTTCGCCCAATCGCGGCACCGCGGCAAGCAGGGCCTTGGTGTAGTCGGCCTGCGGGTTGGCAAAGATCTGGGCCACCGGCCCTTCTTCCACGACGTCGCCGCGATACATGACGACGACCCGGTCGGCGATCTGGGCGACAACCGCCATGTCGTGGGTGATGAGCATCACCGCCATGCCTTTTTCCCGCTTCAGGCGATTGATCAGGGCCAGGATCTCGGCCTGGATCGTCACGTCCAGCGCGGTCGTCGGTTCGTCCGCGATCAACAGGCGCGGTTCGCAGGCCATCGCGATAGCGATCACGACGCGCTGGCGCATGCCGCCGGACAGTTCATGGGGATATTGCTTCAGTCGCCGCTCAGGCTCCGGGATGCGCACTTCCTTGAGCAGTTGCAGCGCGCGGTCGCGCGCGGCGGCGGCGCCGAGGCCCAAGTGCATGCGCAAGCCGTCGGTCAGTTGCCGCTCGATCGTGAAGACCGGGTTGAGAGACGTCATCGGTTCCTGAAAGATCATGCCGATGTCATGGCCGCGAATGCCGCGCATCGTGGCCGTGTCCGCCTGTGCCAGATCAATCGGCCCGTCCGGGCGCATCAGGGTCAGGCGACCGTCAACGATGGTGCCGCCGCCGAATTCCACCAGACGCATCAGCGAAAGAGAGGTCACCGATTTTCCGGACCCGCTCTCGCCCACGACACAAACGGTTTCCCCGGGTGCTATGGAAAAGCTGACATCCTTCACGGCGGTCACGGTCTCGGCGCCCTTGCCGAAGGTGACGCGCAGGTGATCGAGGGTGACGATGGGGGCGGTCATGATGCAGTCCTCGGGTCCAACACGTCACGCAGCACGTCACCGAACATGTTCAGCCCCAGCACGGTGACAGCGACAGCGGCCCCCGGCACCAGCGCTGTCCAGGGGGCCACGTCCAGATAATCCCGGCTGGCCTGAATCATCAGGCCCCAACTGGCATCGGGCGGCTGGGTGCCAAGGCCGAGGAACGACAGACCAGCCTCTGCCAGAATGGCGAAGGCCAGTGAAATCGTGCCCTGCACGATGATCGCGGGCATGATGTTGGGCAGGATGTGCCGCACGATCATCATCAGGTCCGTGGTGCCGGCGGCGCGCGCGGCCTCCACATAGGGCATCTGCGCCACGCGAAGCGCCTCTCCACGGATGATGCGGGCGAGGAAGGGGGTGAAGGCGATGCCGATGGCGATGATGGTGTTGGTCAGGTTCGGCCCGAGCACGGCAGAGATGGTCAGCGCCAGCAGCAGGGCGGGAAAGCTCAGCAATGTATCGACCAGCCGCATCAGCACATTGTCGATGACACCGCCGTAGTAGCCCGAGACGATGCCCAGCGGCAGGCCGATCACGATGCTCATCAGGACCGCGGATCCTGCGATCAGGATCGAGGTCTGGGCACCCAGCATCACGCGATAGAACAGATCACGCCCCAGCTGGTCGGTGCCGAAGATGTGGCTGAGCGTCGGGCCGACCAGACGCGCACGCATGTCCATCGCGGTCGCGAGCTTGTCGGGGATAAAGAGCGGCGCGAACAACGCGACGGCCAGCACGATCAGGACGATGCCTGCGCCGATCAGGCCCTTGGGGGTCAGGAAACCACGCATCAGGCCAACCTGATCCGCGGATCGATGAGGGTATAAAGCAGGTCGACCACAAGGTTCGACAGCATCACCACGGCCGCAATGACGAAGACGGACCCCTGGATCAGCGGGATGTCGCGGTTCAGCAGCGCCTGATACGTCAGCCAGCCCATGCCGGTGTAGTTGAACAGGCTCTCGACCACGATGATCGACCCGAAGAGGTAGCCGACCTGCAAACCGGCCACGGTCATCACCGGGCCGATCGCGTTGGCAAGGCCATAACGCCAGACGACTGTGCGTTCCGGCAAGCCCTTGGCGCGCGCGACGCGGATGAACTCTTGCCCGAGGATGCCCGTCATTGTGGCACGGGTCATTCGGGTCAGGTGCGCCATCAGCCCCAGACCCAGCGCCAGCGACGGCAGAAAGGCGTGGCGGACCGCCAGCAGGAAGTCGTCGGCCGGATGCACGAAACCGCTGGACGGCAGCCAGCCAAGGCCGCGGGCAAACAGAAGGATCAGCATGATCCCCCAGAAGAAGTCCGGCAGGCTGACGCCGATCAGTGCCGCCGTGCTGGCCGTGCTGTCCTGCCAGCGGTCCCGGTGGACCGCGGCCCAGACGCCCAGCGGAATGGCACAGACCAGCGCAATGGTCATCGACATGACCACGATCAGCGCACTCGCTGTCACCTTCTGCGCGATCAGCGGACCGATCGGCTCTTTGAAGACGAGCGAGGTGCCCCAGTCACCGGTCAGGATGCCTCCGATCCAGCGACCGTATTGGACGATCTGCGGATCGTTCAGTCCCAGCGTCTCTCGCAACCCGGCGAGGGCTTCGGGGTTCGACTGGGTGCCCATGATCATCATTGCCACGTCACCCGGCAGGATGTTGGTCACACCGAAGGTGATGACCGAGATCAGGAACAGCGTCAGTGCGACCGATAGCAGGCGATTGATCATATAGGCCATGACGCCCCTCGGGCTGGGGAAAGGGACCGGGCGGCGGGGTCGCCGCCCGGTGACGGATCAGGCTTGCAGCCAGACCTTATGGAAATTGAAGTTCGACCCGTTGGGATGCACGACGGTATCAAGGCCACCGACGCCCGGTTGCGCACCGATGCTGCCGTTGCGGAACCACAGGATGATGTCGTGCGCCTGATCGAAGATCTGCTGCTGCACCGCCTTGTAGATGTCGGCGCGGGCGGCGGGATCGACGGTGGTGCGGGCTTCTTCGGTCAGCTTGTCGATCTCCGGATCGTTGATGCCGCGATAGTTGAAGGCCCCGGTGCTGTTCCACAGGCTGTAATACAGGAAATCAGGCTCCCACAGCGTGAAGAAGTTCATCATCGTCATCTGGTAGTCCTTGTCGACCCAGCACTGCGACAGCCAGTCGGCCCAGGTCAGCTGTTCGATGGTCAGATTGACGCCGGCCTCCTTGAACCATTCCACAAGAATCTGAGCCGATTCAATGTGATAGGGATAGTTCGTCGTCGCCTTGAAGACGATGTTCAGCGATCCTTCGGGATAGCCCGCGTCGGCAAGCATCTGCTTTGCGGTGGCCACGTCCTGTGCCCGCTGGGTCAGCGCCTCGTCATAGCTGGCCGATGTCGGATAGCTGGGCGACGCGGTCGTTGCCCCCTGTCCCCAGAGCGCGCCTTCCAGCAGCATCTCCTTGTCGATGATCATGTCGAAGGCTTTGCGGACATCGGGGTTCTGGAACGGCTCGAAGGTGTGGTTCAGGTTCACGAAATCCCAGTTCAGCGGGAACCATTTGACGACCTGCAGGGATGCATCGTCCTCGATTTCCTGCGTGCGGTCGGCGGGGATGTCGTTGATCATGTGCAACTCGCCCGTCCGCAGGCCGGTCAGGCGCACGGTCGGCTCCGGGATCTCGCGGGCCGTGACGCCATCCAGGTAGGCGGGGCCGTCCCAGTAGTCGTCGAAGCGCGCCAGTTCGACCTTGTTGCCGAATTCGCGGCTGACGAACTTGAAGGGACCGCAGCCGATCGGGGTCTCGCCTTGCACATCGCCGGATCCGGCAGGCATCACGACACCTGCACCGTTTTCGGCCAGCCGTGACAGGAACGGCGCGTTGACAGTCTTCAACGTGACCACCACGGTCATGTCGTCCGGCGTCTCGATCGTCTCGACGGCGTTGAAGACCTCGAAGTTCACGGCCCCGGTCGCCGGATCCGCGCAGCGTTCAAAGCTGTATTTCACGTCTTCGGCGGTCATATCGGACCCGTCATGGAATTTCACGCCCGGGCGCAGCTTGAACGTATAGGTCAGACCGTCGTCGCTCTGCTCAAAGCTTTCGGCCAGCATCGGGATGACCTTCAGGTCCTTGTCCACGGTCACGATGGAATTGTGGACGTTCTGCAGCACCCGGCCCGTCGATGCGGTTCCGGTCTGGTGCATGTCCAGATTCTGGGTCGTTTCTGAATGGCCCCAGATCAGCGTGCCGCCGGTGACGGGTGCGGTCTGCGCCGTGGCAACCAGCGGCATCGCGCCGGTGAAGAATGTCGTTCCAAACAGCGCGGTCGTGCTGCCAAGGAAGGTTCTGCGTTTCATGTCGTCTCTCCGTGTTGGGGGCCATTGGCACGTGGGTGACGCCCGGTTGTCCGGGTCTTGTCGTCAGGTCGGAAATGTCGGGCGGCGGCTGGCGACGTCGAGCGTCGATTCCAGCGCCAAGCCGAGGGTCAGCAGGGGGCCTTCGTCGAAAAGCTGACCCCAGAGCGAAATGCCCTGCGGGACGGTGAAGGTGGTATCGCCCACCGCCTCTCCGGTGGTCAGCTTGCCGCTGCCGAGCGAGGCGGGAGAGCGGGTGGCGACCTCCGAGAACCCCGCACGCAGGTGCAGGCAGGGGTGGCCGGTGAAGTTCGAGGCGACCAGCATCGGGCCGGTCTGGAACGGGCCGATCAGGGCGTCGACCTGTCCCATCGTGTCGCCCAGCGCCTGCATCACGCAGTAGCGCAGGCGGTCGGCCTGCACGTGGTCGACGGCAGAGAGGAAGCGCGCCTTGCGCATGGTGTTGGGCCAGGCGCCCTCGTCCTGCCAGCGCAGGGTGTCGTCGGCGTCCGACAGGGTCAGATCCTCGAAGGCGGCGGCGGCTTCGGCGTAGAGGATGGCCATGAGCGAGGCGTAGGGCAGGTCCTCCAGCGTGACCTCCTTCACCGTGATGCCAAGGGTCCGGGCGGCGTCGAGGGCGGCGCGGTCGATGTCGGTGGCGCCCTCTTCGAACGCCGCGGGCAGGTAGCCGAGGGTCATGCCGGAGATGGTGGCCTGCGCGTCGAAGTGGAAGGGGGCGGCGATGGAGCCGCGGTCGGCGGGATCGCCGCCGTTGATCGCGGCGAGGACCAGGGCCGTATCCTCCACCGAGCGGCAGATCGGGCCGACCTTGTCGAGCGAGCCGGAGAGCGTCATGCCGCCTGCGCGGCTGACCCGGCCGAAGGTCGGGCGCAGACCGGTGGTGCCGCAGCGCTGCGACGGCGAGGTGATGGAGCCGAGGGTTTCCGTTCCGATGGAAAACCCGCAGAGGCCCGCGGCGGTGGCCGAGGCGGATCCGGCGGAGGAGCCTGAGGAGCCTTCGTTCAGGTTCCAAGGGTTGCGGGTCCAGCCGCCATACCACAGGTCGTTGTAGGCCAGCGCGCCCAGCGTCGTCTTGCCCAGCAGGACCGCGCCCGCTGCGCGCAGCTTGCGGGTGACGGTGGCGTCTGTGTCGGGGATGCGGTGGGCATAGGGTTCGGCGCCCCAGCCGGTGGTGATGCCGCGGGTGTCGAACAGATCCTTCAGCCCGTAGGGGATGCCGTGCAGGGGGCCGAGCCAGATGCCGGCAGAGGTCAGGCTGTCCATCGCGTCCGCCTCGGCCCTTGCCAGATCGGCGGTGACGGTGGCGTAGCATTCCAGCCGGGGGTTCAGGGTGGCGATGCGGTCGAGGTAGAGGTCGGTCAGCGCGCGGCTGGTGATCTGCCCGCTGCGCACCCAGTGCGACAGGTGGGTGAGGGGTGCGAAGGCGATGTCTTCGGCACTGTCCGGCAGGGCAGCGGTGACGGGCGACAGGTGCAGCGCATCCATGCCGTGCGGCATCGCGAAACCGGGCAGGCGGGGGTCGAACCGGGTCGCAGTGGGCGTCGCGTTGTCGAGCCTTACGGCGCGGCGGGCCACGGCCAGATCGCGCTGTCCGTCCAGATTGCCGACCATCTGCGCACGTTCCTGCGCCGTATAGGCCAGACCCAGCATCCGCTCGGTCGCGGCGATGTCGGCTTCGGTGATTTGGACAGACATAACCTTTTGCCTCTCAAGACAAATCTCAGGGAAGTTTGACATTGTTGTATGTTTCTTACGCAAGGTGAGAGGATCAACCAATCGACGAATGGTCAAGATGACTTGCAGATTGGAGAGCCAGATCCCGATGAAACGGCGCAATTTCTAGCAAATGCGGAAAATTTGCGCTTACCGTCACCATGGACGACGCGTTCGTCCACGTGAAGTCGATGGAACGTCAAGCGCAGTCCACCATAACGCTGTGATCAGAATGGCAACCGCCATCGGACCAATGCCGGAGTGTGCGACAAGACAATTCTACGGACATGAGGCAAACTGCAGTCGATGGTGCTATGTCATTTGTCCGCGGGAATCTTTCGTCACAGGATATGAACGCTGCGGGGTGGGGGGCCTGTCTCGGGAATAACCAAGCAGGCTAAGGCCCCGGCTGATGGGCCCCTTGCAAGACACCAACCGTCAGAAAAACTCTGATATCGGCTGAAAGCTGATGCGGTCGGTTTTCAAGCACTGGTATCTGGGCGAAGCAATGCAAAACAGCCCCATGCTGGCGCCGGCAGGTTTGTTCTACCTTGCCTATGCCGGTCGTCTGGTTTTTCTGGTATCTTTCCCCGCCGTTGCGGGACGCCGCACCTAGGCAGGCAGCACGTCACGGGGGATCGCGGTCGATGCGGAACGTGATGCGCTTGGTTATGCCGAACCGCAGGCTGCAAACGTCGTCGGCATCCGGCACAGGGTGTCGATCTACATGTCGTGTGCGATCAACAGGGCCTTCACTTTTCTGGGCACAGAATGGTTGCAGCCGTGACGCTATTCACTCAAACTTTCGCTTCAACACGTCTTTCCATCAGCTCCCCGGATTCCATCAGGATTGGGTGGACTACCATCAAAAAAAGCCAAATTCGCGCATTTCACGGCCTGCAGCGGTTCGTGATGGATATTGCTGGTCTCGATGTTTTCGACCCGCCCTTCCTGCATGCGCATGAACAGCCCGACACCGATGAGCAAGAAAAGGGGGGCCAGCACCGAGAGCCGGACCAGCAGGATCTTTGCCACGACCGCCGACCCGGTGTCAGCGCCCGGAAAGATCACCAGCCCCACCGCCGATGCAACTGCACCTGACGACACGAAACCGGCCACGGCAGTCGCGCTTTGCAACAGGACAGCCGAGGCGACGCCTGTTCGGGCAGCCCGAAAACGGCTCCGAGTCGACCAGCGCAGCCACTGCAGCAACGCATCGACGCATCGACGCATGCGTGATTGACGCCGGTGTCCGCGACCGTGCGGGCCTCAGTGCAAGCACCAGTCTGTACATCACCGCTACATAAGCGATGTCGTCGGGGATCGTTGCAAACGACCGCAATTTCCTTCATCCCTGACGCGAGTAGATTTCCAAAGTTTGGCGGCTGGAGGCTGGAAGTGGACGCACAGCACGACCGACGCCAGTCGGAACGTTTTTCCTTTCGCCAAGACCCGCTGGTTGCAAGCTTTGACGACAGATCGCCGCTGGCCGTGATGGATGCGGAATGTGCAATCTGTAGCTGGGGCGCGCGCATGATCCATCGCTTGGATCGCAGCCAGACCGTGCGCATCTGCCCGATCCAGACCCCACTCGGAGCGGCGCTGTTGCGCCATTACGGGCTCGAACCGACAGATCCCTCAAGCTGGCTGTTCATCGATGAGGGCATCGCGCATCAGGACTTCGAGGCGGTCATCTACGCCGCCCGGCGGTTCGGCGGATGGGGGCGAATGGCCAGCGTGCTGCTGCTCTTGCCCCGGCCGGTGCGGGACTGGCTTTACAAGCGTCTTGCCCGGAACAGATACGCCCTTTTCGGGCGCGGCGACATGTGCGCGCTTTCCGATCCCGATTTTCAGAAGCGTCTGCTCCGGTGAATATCATGATTGTGGGTGGATACGGCGTCTTCGGCGCGCGGCTTGCACGCCTGCTTGTCGCCGACGCGCATGACGTCTGCATCGCCGGACGGAGCATCAAGAAGGCCAGCGCTTGCGCGAAGGATTTGGGCTGCCGGGCCATCAGGTTTGACCGCGCGGACAGCCTTTATGCGCTTGATGGATATGATGTCGTCATTGATGCCGCAGGTCCATTCCACACCTACGGAGACGACCCATATCGCCTTGCCCGGGCGGCCATTGCCGCAGGGGTCCACTACCTCGACCTCTCTGACAATGCCGATTTCTGCGCCGGTATCGTTACTTTGGACTCCGACGCGCGGGCGGAAGGGCTATGCGTGCTCTCCGGTCTTTCTTCTGTGCCTGCATTGTCCTCTGCCGCCGTGCGCGCCTTGGCCGGTGACTATGTTCCCGTTGTGATCGACACGGCGATCCTGCCGGGGAACCGCGCGCCGCGCGGTCTGTCCGTCATGCAGTCGATCCTGTCCCAGGCGGGGCGGCCCATGCCGGTCTGGGTCGGCAACAGATGGGAGCGGGCCACCGGCTGGTCGGCGCCTGCGAACTACACGCTTCCGGGGGGCGCGGTCCGGCAGGGCTGGCAGATCGAGGTGCCGGACCAGCGACTGTTTCCTGCCCATTTCGGTGCGCAGACTGTCAGGTTCCGCGCGGGGCTGGAGCTGGCCGTCATGCGCTACGGGCTTGCCATGTTCGCAGCCTTGCGCCGGGTGGTGCCTCTTGCTGTAGGTCCGTCTGTTGTGCGCCTGTTCAAGGTGTTCGCCGATGTGATGGCACCGTTCGGCAGCGGCCGGGGCGGCATGTCCGTCACGGTCACCACGCACCACGAGATCCGCAGTTGGCGCCTTCTGGCCGAAGATGGCGACGGACCCTTCATCCCGGCCGTGGCGGCCCGCGCGCTTCTGCGCCGCGCCGATCTGCCGGTCGGTGCGGGCCCCGCTCTCGAGGTGATAACCCTGGCAGAGGCGGAAGCTGCGATGGCGGATCTTCGCGTGGTCACAGAGCGCGTCGTCGCGCCGACGTCGCACATCTTCCCGCACGTGCTGGGGCCTGCCTTCGATGCGCTGCCCGAAGAGGTCCGGGCAACCCATCTGACGCTCGATGTCTCACGTTGGGAAGGGAGATGCGAGGTCCGCCGGGGCGCTGGCCTATGGTCCCTTCTGCTCTGCGCGATCTTCCGGTTTCCGCCTGACGCGACCGATGTCCCTGTCACGGTGACCAAGACGGTTACGCCGCACGGCGAGACATGGCTGCGCAGGTTCGGTGGGAACGCGTTCCGGTCCCACCTTTCCCTGGATGCGACTGGCCTTCGCGAGAGGTTCGGCCCGTTCAGCTTCCTGATTGGACTGGAGTTACGAGACGGCGCGCTCCACTATCCGGTGACAGACGGGCGCATCGGGCCGATCCGCCTGCCAGACTGGTTGCTTCCGGTGTCGATCGCACGCGAGTTCGCTTTTGACGGCAAGTTCCATTTCGATGTCGCACTGCTGGCCCCGCTGACAAAGGCGCCGCTGGTGCGCTACCGGGGGTTTCTGGTGGCCGGGGCGGCAGACGATCCGATGCATCTGCCTCGCGACGGCGCTTGATGATGCTAAACGCCGCCCTTTCAGTCGGCTTGGTCGCAGACGGGCCAGCCGATCCTTGTTTCCCCGACAATCACAGCACAGGCGTCGGGACGCTGGCAAAATTCGGCGGGTTGTATGCCCGACTGATGGACCTACCAACGACCGAAGGTCGCCACTGAGATCCTTGGTGGCGGGTAACTGAGCATGAGAGGCACCGCCGAAAACAGGTGCCCTTGTGCGTCCGAGTGAGTATCCTCGACCTCATGTGCAACCTCTACTCCAATACGATGGCCAAGGACGCGATGCGGCAGCTCTTCGCTGTCGATGCGGCACACGACGCGCTCGGCAATGCAGAGCCGATGACCGCAATCTTCCCGAAAGGCATGGCACCGATCGTCGGGGCCGAGGCCGACGGCACGCGCTGGCTCGAACCCGCTCACTGGGGCTTCGTGATGCCGCAGGTCTCAAAGAAGACGGGCAAGCCGATCCAGCCGAAGGCCGTCAACAACGCGCGCGATGACAAGCTGCGCACATCACGCTTCTGGAAGAAAAGCTTCGAGGACCGCCGCTGCCTGATCCCCGCGACCAGTTTCTGCGAGGCGAAGGGCCACAACCCGGCCACGTATGTCTGGTTCGGCGTGACGGGGGAGGGCGCGCGGCCACCCTTTGCCCTGGCGGGCGTCTGGCGCGCCTACAAGGGCAACGACGGCGGCGGCGAGATGCGCGAGATGATGACCAGCTCAATGGTGACCACGACGCCAAACGCGCTGGTCAAGGACACGCACCCGGACCGGATGCCGATGATCCTCGCCCCCGAGGACTACGCGCAATGGCTGACCGGCACGCCGGTCGAGGCTTGTGCGCTGATCAAGCCATTCCCTGCGGAGCGCATGGTGATCCACCAGCGTGGAGAAGGATTGAAGTCTGACCACGGCGGCATGATTACGGGTGCATAGGACAGTGCTTGACCTGGCTGTCACAACATCCCGATCGTCAGCACAGCGGTGACCTTCACGAAAAGCTGCGCGATGTGATCCTGCCTTTTACCAGTGCAGTGTGCCTCGATGACCTTTCGGCGTGCCTCTCAGATTGGAGGTCACCCAGCCGCCATAGAAGTCCCCCGGCTGCGGTATCACGCGCTCATCCCCGACGAAACAAGCGTCCATCAGCCCTGCGTAAAACGCCACGTGGCCCGCGATGCGCACAAAGCTTGCCGAGGGGCGCGCGTAGGTCCATGCCGCGCGCCGCGAGACCTTTCCAGCCATCAGGACATCGAAATACTGCGCTTGCCCTTTCCATTCACAAAAGCTGCCACCATCCACAGGGACCAGATCGGCGCGGATGTCATTGCGCGGGAAATAGTAGGTCGGCGCATGGTGCGTTTCAAGAACGCGCAGCCCCTTGGTGGTATCGGCGGCAATCTGATCGGAGAGCATCACGCGCAGGTGCTGGGGCACGTCCTCGACGATTGGCGGTCGCGGACAGTCCTGAACGTTCTCGATGTGAAGCGTCTGCATGTCCAACTCCTGAATTCTCTGACCCTGGTTCGAAACGTGACGAAGTGCGTGTCTTGCGAATTGCGAGGGTGCTGGTCAAAGTCAATTAATTCACGCTACCGTGATCGTGCGGTCCGCGTGACAATCCTGATCTTAACAAAAGGCACCCAATGTCTGATCGATCCAGCTGCCTCGTGACGAAGCTGTCCCATTACATTGCGCTCGATGATGATCACAAGGCGCAACTCGCGAGCCTCGAAAAAGCGGAGCGCGACTATGGCGAGGGCACAGAGGTCTATCAGAACGGCGACACGGCAAAAGACCTTTATGTCGTCAAGACGGGGTGGCTGTTCAGCTATACCGACCTGCCGGACGGGCGCCGCCAGATCGTCAAGATCCACCATCCCGGCGACATCATTGGTTTTCCCGATGTCGCGCTGAAGCATATGACGACGACCTTGTGCACGGCAGAGGCCGTCACCCTTTGCCCGTTTCCAAAATCCTCGCTCGACGTGATTTTGCGCGAATCGCCGCGTCTGTCGGCGCTGCTACTGTCGATCGGATTGCGTGATCAGGTCGTCTTCATCGACCTGTTGCGCGCGATGGGCCGGATGAAAGCGCAGGAGCGCGTGGCCTACATGCTGTTGGACCTGATCGCGCGCCTGCGGATCACCAACCACAAGATGACCGACACGATCCGCCTGCCGCTGACCCAAAGCCAGATCGGCGACTACCTTGGTTTGACGAACGTCTACATCAGCCGCACCCTCATCAAGATGGAAGAGGACGGATTGATCCTGCGACATGGCGACCGGATGCAGATCCTGCGCGAAGACGAATTGTCGGATATGACCGACTTTCGCGACCGCTATGCGGACATGGACACGTCCTGGTTTCCGGGACACTAAATCATACTGCGTCAATTCAGTTTGAAGTCACGCGCGCCGGCACGTGACATCTTGGACCTGCGCGATCGGTGGACCGAAGGCTGTCCGCCGTCCGGAACCGGCGACCGGTCTGCGCGTTGTTCGGACGGGTGAGGATCACCTGAATTCCCGACAAGCCGAAACCGACGCCCCGTGTGGAGCCAAGTCATGTTCGTCCTGCCGATTTTTCTGGCGGCCATCTGCATGTGCGTCGTGGTCCTGCCGGGACTGGTGACGGCGCTGTGCGGTCTGCTGATCCTGATTCAGCTTGCGGGCCTTGTCATTCGTGCGTGTGCCAATGGGCACTCGGTGGGCCTGCGATTGCAGGATGCGGCGGCGCCGCGCCCGGTCTTCACGGTCCATGTGGCGACGCACAATGAACCGCCCGCGATGGTCATGGCGACCGTGGCCGCGCTGGCCGCACAGGACTGGGACGTATCCGGGTTCGAGGTTATCGTGATCGACAACAACACCGCCGATCCCGCATTGTGGCAGCCGGTGCGCGACGCCTGTGACCGCCTTGGCCGCCCTGTCCGTTTTCTGCACCGCACCGGTGTCGTCGGCGCCAAGGCCGGTGCGTTGAATATCGCACTGGCGGAATCCCGCCCGGATGCGACGCATGTCGTGACAGTTGATGCCGATTACGTCGTCGATCCCGACTTTCTGACGCGGGCCGCTGCGGCGCTTGCCCTGACGGGCGCCGACTATGTGCAGTTTCCGCAGGCGTACAAGGGCTGTGCGGACGTTGCTTCGGGCGTCGATGCGGAACTCGCCGAATATTTCCAGACCAACGCGCGCATGGCTGATGTGGCCGAGGCGGTGCTGCTGACCGGCACGCTTTGCGTGATTTCCGCACCGGCCTTGCGGGCCGTCGGCGGCTGGTCAGGACGCACCATCACCGAGGATGCGGATCTGGGCGTGCGGCTGTGTCGGATGGGCTTTACCGGCCGGTTCATCAACCAGATCGTCGGACGCGGTTTGTTGCCACTCTCGTTGCACGATCTGGAGCGGCAGCGTCATCGCTGGGCCAGCGGCAACCTGCAGACGCTGATGGCGCATGCCCCGGCGCTTGTATCGTGGCACGGCGGCATGGGACTGCAGGGGCGCGCGGCAATCGTATCGCAACTGACGGCCTGGCTGAACCTGTCGCTGCTGCCTGCCACAGCACTTCTGTTCGGTCTCGCGACAGGACAGGGCAGCGACGCGCTGATCGTGCTGGCGGGCGTCTCGGTCTGGCTGACGCTGCTCGACATCGCCCTGCGGCTGCTGGGGCAAGGACGACCTGAAACCGCTACGCTTCGCGTCCGTGCCGCAGCAATTTGCCACCGTCTGGCATTGGTCCCCGTGGCCGCCTCCGCCACGCTGGAAGCGATCTGCGGCCGGTCCTTGCGTTTTGTCGTGACCGACAAGTCGGGTGCCGCACGGCCCGGCGGCGTCTCCTCTGCCAGCGCCATCCTGTTTGCCGCAGCAGCCCTCGCGGTGCCGCTGGCGCCGAGCCACGGCATGATTGTGACCGGTGCCGTGCTGGTGCTGCTTCTGCCCCTGCCGGCAGGCTGTGTCACGGCGCGGACCCTTGATCGTTATCGCCTGCACGTCGCCCCATCCCTGAGCGGAGCCTGACCATGACCGAACTGTCCGTCGATATCATCATCCCGACTCACAACCGCGCGCATCTGATCGACACCGCGGTCCGTGCGGCCCTCGACCAGTCATGGTGGAAGACGCACGTGACCGTGATCGACGATGGCAGCACCGACGGCACACAGGCGCGGCTGGCACGCTACTTCGATGATCCGCGATTTACCTATGTCCGGCTGGCGCAGAACGTCGGTACGGCGCAGGCCAAGAATGCGGGTCTGCTGCTGACCGGCGGCGATGCGGTGACCTTCCACGATTCCGACGATATTCCGCACCGCGACAAGGTCCTGCATCAGGTGCGCATCCTCTCCCAACCGGCCATTGGCGCGCATGAGTGTCTGAACTGGCGCATGGTCGGCCATGAACCGGGCAGCACCCTGCAGGTCGGCGCAGCCTTGGTGCAGCACGAACTTGTCCTGCCCGACGGCCGTCGCGTCGCGATCCGGCGCGACCTGTCGCTGTTCGACGACGTTTTTCCCAACATGCAGATGGGCGGGCAGGTGCCGGGGGAATGGACCCACATCAACTCTGGCCTGTTCCGGCAGGAGGTGCTGGCGCGCAACGGCGGTTTTGCGCCCTGCATTGAAGAGGACCGCGAATTCCGCAACCGCCTGATGTTCAACGGCGAGATCATCTGGATCGTGCAGGAACTTCTGCTGACCAAGATCGAGACGCCGGACAGCCTGACCCAGTCGCAGGAGACCGACTACGACAGCGCGCGGCGCAAGACCGACCGCGCGATGGTCTGGGACAAGGTGAGCCAGTGGCGGACGACGGGCCGCGTCGATCCGGTCCCCGTTGACCTGCCGGACCTCGCACTCGCCTTCGTCAGCAACCCCGCGCACCTGCGCGCCCGCGATCTGCCGATGACCGAGGCCACCCGCGCCGCCGTTGCGCGCTGCCTGCCCGGCGCCGCGATGGCGCGCCCGGTCGCGGCGGAATGACCATGCACACCCTCGCAATTGTCGATCCCTGCTGCGCGCGCGGTTACACGCCGGACGCGTTGCACGCCGGCGGTCTGGGCGGGACAGAGGCGACCGTGCTGCGCGTTGCGACAGCCTTGGCGACCGACATGACGATTCTGCACTACCAATGCGGGCGTCTGGTCACCGAGCAAACGGACGCAGGCGTCATGCATCCCTTTGAGAATGCTTTCACCCCCGGACTCGTTGCGACCATCGTGGTCATCAACGCCTGGAAGGTCGCCTGCAAACTGCGCAAGGTCCAACCTGACGCGCGGATCATCCTGTGGCTGCACATCCATCCCGGCCGGCACAACCGTCCGATGGCCCAGGCCCTTGCCGCGACCGGGGTAGAGGTCATCTGCGTCTCGGCCAGCCACGCGGCGTCCCTGCGCCGCTTCCTCGCGGATGGTCCGCCACTGGCGATTGACCACATCCACAACCCCATCGCGCCGGGACTGATGCCAGACGGGACGGCCCATGATCCGGACCGTCTGCTGTTCGCCAGTTCACCGCACAAGGGGCTGGCGCAGGTCTTCGCCCGGTTTCGTGCGGCACGCGCGGCCATCCCGTCGCTGACGCTGGCCGTGGCCGATCCCGGCTACCTTGTCTGGGAGACCGGACCGGTGCCGGAGGGCGTGACCTTTCTCGGCCCATTGCCCCACGCGGATCTGATCGCCCAGATGCGCCGGGCGCTTTGCCTCTTCTATCCTCAGACGACCTTTGCCGAGACCTTCGGCCTCGTGATGGCCGAGGCGCAGGCGGTGGGTCTGCCGGTGCTGGCACATGATACGTTGGGCGCGAACGCAGAGGTTGTCACGGACACCGGTCAACTCCTTGATGCCGGGGATGATGCCCGGATTCTGGCGCGGCTGAGGGCGTGGCGCGATGTGCGGCCTGTCGTGAGGGGCAATCCGGCCTTCGCCCTGACCGCCGTATGCGACCGCTGGCGCAAGCTTCTGGCCGCACCCGCCCGGGCGGAGATCTCTTTGGAAAAGGTGGCCTGAATGCTCATCGCGCATGACCATGCTCCCGCCACTTCTGACCCGATCGGCGCTTTGCCGGAGGCCGATCAGACCTTGGCCGTAGCCAAGGCGCTCGACGCTGCCGCTGCAGCCGAGGAGACGGGCCATACTGGTATCGGCGGGTCGCTTAAGGTTGTGCGCGCGGCAGGCTGGCTGGACGACGACGGGACGGTCAGCCCCGCCAGAACCGTGCAGCGTCTGCAGCGTGTGGCTGCGGCCAACCTGCCGGTCGGACGCCTGTGGGAAGGTCATATGAACGCGCTATACCTTGCGGGTATTCACGGTGATGCCGCAGCACAAGCCGCCGTGCGGTCCCTTGCCGCCGACGGTGCCATCCTTGGCGTCTGGGGCGCCGACGGCGCCGTGCAAGTCGCCCCGGGGCAGAACGATCGGCTGGTCGGGGACAAGACCTTTGCCTCCGGCCTCGGCACCGTCACGCATGCGATCGTCACCGTATCCTCCGGTCTCGCCGTACGCCTCGGGCTGATCGACGTGCGCGACGGAGGCCGCGCCGATGCGCAGACATGGCAGATGCTGGGGATGCGGGCCACCGCCTCTGGCCGCTTCGACACCAGTGGCATCGCGCTTCAGGACGTGATCTGGCTCGGCGCCCCCGGCGCCTACGTGACAGAGCCGCATTTCATCGGCGGCGTCTGGCGCATCGCCGCCCTGCAAGTCGGCGCAGCCCTCGGCCTGCTCGAGGCTGCCGCCGACGGTCTGCGCGCGCGTGACCGCTTGTCGGCCCCCGCACAGATGGCGCGCCTGTCCTCCGTCGCGATCAGGGCGATGGCCGCCGCGGCCCTTGTGACCCGCGCAGCCCGTGCCGCGGCGCCTGACGCGGACGGGGCGGCGCACCGCGCACCGATCCTGTCGGCGGCCGCGCGGCTGGCGACAGAGGAGGTGGCTCTCGACGCGATCCGCGCCGTGGAACAATCCGTCGGATTGGCGCATTTCGCCGACGGCGCGGTCACCGGGCGCAAGGCCCGCGACCTCTCGGTCTATTTGCGGCAGGCGGCGCGTGACGCCTTCCAGACCCGCGTGGGAGAGGCCTGTTTCAACGAGGAGAGAACCCTGTGGGACTTCATATGACCCCGGATCTGCCACGCGTTTCGGCCGAGAGCCTGACTGGCGGCGCGCCCATCGTGGTGCTCGCCCCGCATCCCGACGACGAAAGTCTCGGCTGCGGTGCCCTGCTGGCCCATGCCTTCGACAATCACGGCGCGCATGTCATCTGCATGACGGATGGCGGCGGCTCTCATCCCGGATCGACCGATTGGCCCGCCGACCGGCTGGCGGCGATGCGCTGGCAGGAGTTGTCGCATGCCATCGTGCGGCTGGGCGGGATGCCAACCGACATGACCTGGCTTGGCCATCCGGACGGTTGGCTGGGCCTGCAGGACGCGGACCGGATCGTTGCTGACATCGTGGCGGTCTGCCACGACCGCGGCGTGCAGCACCTGTTCGCCCCGGCGCCGGAGGATCATCACGAGGATCACCGCACGACCGCGTGCATTGCACAGCGGGTCGCACTTGCGATGCCGGACCTCACGCTCTTCAGCTATCCGGTCTGGAGCAGGTGGGACGATCCCGATCTTCTGGATCACGTGGCCGATCGCCATCCCGTGGCCTTGGAATCCGCCGCGTGGCGCGCACGCAAGGTCCTTGCCATCGCGGCGCATCGCACCCAGCGCGGGCTGGTGGTCGACGACGACCCGGCCGGGTTTCGTCTGCCACAGGCGTTCATCGACGCCTTCGCGACCGAACCCGAAATCTTCTGGCGGGCCGCCTGATGTCGTCGGTCCTTGACCATCTGGAAACGCTCTACGCCGACACCGACGACCCGTGGCATTTCGCGACCAGCCCCTATGAGCAGGCCAAGTTCAGGGCCACGCGCAAGGCCCTGACGCGCGACCGCTACCGGTCCGCATTAGAGATCGGCTGCGGCAACGGCGCACTGGCACGGCATCTCGCGCCTCTGTGCGACACCTATACCGGTATCGATGCGATAGAACGGGCCGTGATCGCGGCACGCAGGGACGTCCCGCATGCGCGGTTTCTGCAGGAAGTCTATCCCTGTGCCTTGCCCGTCGCGGCACCTGACCTGATCGTGCTGTCTGAGGTTCTTTATTTCCTGACGCCACAGACGATTGCCCGACTGGCCTGCGACCTTGTGGCAATCGCCCCCGGGGCAGAGATCCTATGCGTGACCTATCTTGGCGAGACGGCGCAGGCCTTGCAGGGCGTTGATGCACTGGCGGCGTTTCATGCTGTCTTGCCGCTGCGGCGGATCGTCGATACGGGCACCTATCGGATCGACCGTGGCGTCGTTGGGCGCGCTGCACCGTGACACCTGATCGCGATGTCAGGACCGTCGTCGTCATACCCGCGCGCAATGAGGCGGCGCGCATCGGCGCCTGCCTGACGGCGCTGGCGCAACAGCAGGCGCTGGATATGGCCGTCGTGCTGGTGGCCAACAATTGCAACGACGGGACAGAAACCATCGCCCGCGCCTGCGCCGCATCCACAGGACTCCGACTGGAGGTCCTCAGTGCGACCCTCGGGTCCGGCGCAGGAGTCGGTACGGCGCGGCGGATGGGCTGCGATCATGCCTTGCGCATTTGGCCCGATGCGGACGCGGTGCTGTCCACCGATGCCGACTGCTTGACCGGCGCGGACTGGATCGCCCGAAACCGGCACCATCTGGCGCGTGTCGCGGCGGTCTGCGGACGGGTCGCGCCCATGGCAGAGGAGCTTTTCGTGCTGGAGGACATGGATGTGTCCCTTGCTGAGATGGAGGGCCTTTATGAGGCGCTCGTCACAGCGTTCTACCGCCTTCATCGGCCCGGCCCCTTGGGTCTTGATGGCGATCATGGACATGCGGCTGGCGCCAGTCTGGCGGTGCATCGCACCGTCTATCAAGCGGTTGGCGGATTTGCAGATTTGGTCACCGGCGAGGACCGCGATCTTGTGCGTCGCCT
Organism: Loktanella sp. M215; assembly: GCF_021735925.1. Taxonomy (NCBI): domain Bacteria; kingdom Pseudomonadati; phylum Pseudomonadota; class Alphaproteobacteria; order Rhodobacterales; family Roseobacteraceae; genus Loktanella; species Loktanella sp. M215. Next base: position 3,205,397 of record NZ_WMEA01000001.1, on the reverse strand, counting down.
GAAAGCCACGGGACACGATGTGTTTCACGCCGGCGATGTGATCGTCAGAGCATCGTGTCGACTGGACGGTCGGGCACAGGATGGCATGTCAGCGGCCTTGCGGGCCCGGGCCGATCAAACCGACTATCTGATCGACGACGCGCTACCACCTGCGCAGAACCTGATCGCAGCGGTCGATCGCGGGATGCTTGGACCATGGCCCCTGTTGGTGGCCCCGCAGAACCGGCTCCGCGCGCGCGACTTGGCACCGCACATCGCAATCCTCGAGGAAGCGATGCGCAATTTGTGAAACTGAGACGTAAACGGGAAAACTGATGTCGTCCTGCTTTGCCGATCCAGATGGGTCCTGCGCAGCCCCGATGAGCGTCTCGCTCTAAACAATGTGCAGCATTTCGCTGCGTGTTCTTACGGAAAGCAGACATGAAAAGACCCTGCGCCGACACTGAACTGGCTGACTTCATCGCGAAGCGCGTGCTCCAAATGAAACCGGAAAGCCAGATCGATATGGCACGGGAAGCAGCTGTCCCGAACCCGAACGTCGTGTCGATGCTGACGACCGGCGCGGCGAAAGTGCCGCTCGACCGGGTTTTGTGCTGACGACTGTCTTGAATTTCGACCCGCGCCGTCTGTTTCACTTTGCGATGCAGCAGCAAGGCTACGGCAGATACCCGAAGGTTTTCCCGTCAGCTTACGCTCTCGCCGCACGCGTCATGTTATGGTAATGTATTCTGACCCTCGTTCTGGGACCTATCAATCGGGTCGAGGCTGCGAGGTCAGCATGGCTCACCTTCCCCGAACCAAGGAGGGCTTGATGAGCAATCTGTATTGGCTGAGCGAGGCTTAGAGGGAGCGGCTTGCCGAGCAGTCGTCCGACCGCTGACTGGCTCTTGGGAGACCTTGGACATGGCGCGGACTTGTGCCGCGAAGCCCTTGTCGACAGGAAGATAACGCATTTCATCCAATGTCGAAAGTCACGCGACAAGATCGTCAAATACGACACGCGCCGCTATTGGAAGCGCAGCCGGATCGACATCATGTGCGGGCGCCTGAAAGACCGGCGGCGCGTGGCGACCCGCTGCGACCGAGACCCAAAGGTCTTTCCATCAACCATCGCGCTCGCCGCGACCGTGATCTCTGGTTATGCGTTCAGAGCCTTGTCCGCCTCGGTTGGCGGGGCGGATGCCATCTCGGTGATGGCTTGAAATTCTGCCAGAAACTCCGGTCGATGCTGCATCAGGTAGCGGACGATCCTGGCGTTCCCAAGAAGCTTTGCCAGATACCCTTTGATGACGGTCAGTTGAAGGTGGTCCTGGCCGTAGGAATCCTGAATCGAGGTGATCCCCTCCTGCAGCCGGGCCAATTCGTGCTCCTGCAGGCCATGGCCACGTTGTTGATCCCCTTCATCTTCTTGGGTTTCATGGTGTCTACCAGCTGCGCCTCGGGCGTTCCCGCCAGAATTGCAGAGATGTACGCTTGCGAGTAATTGTTCGCGTTCATCATCAACTCTGCCGCCTCGATCTGGCGCATGGCTTTCATCATGCGCAGGACTTCGAACACGGCCGTCGCACAGTGTTTGTCTTTCAGGATGCTGAAGGCCTCTTCACAGATCCCGTCCAGCAACTTGGCCTTGCGCACAATGCTGCGCGGATTGAGGTCCAGCGCCAGGGCGATCTTTTCCTTGGAGACACCGCGCTCGATGGCCTTGCGGATCATCTTGTGCTCTTGGATGGGCGCAAGGCGACTGATCCGCTTGTTGTAGGTGAAGGCCTCGTCATCCGCGGACATCAGACATTCGACCCGTTCGATGCCGAGATCCTTCAGCACCGCGATCCGGATATGCCCATCCAGCAGCATATAGGTGTCTTCCGCACCCGGGGATCGCGTGACCACCGGCGGCTCGACCAGACCAACCTCCTTGATCGACGCGGTGATCTGGCGGTACTTGCGGCTCGATTTGACCGACGCGTTGAGGGCGCGCACGGGCAGGACGGCCTCTGCCGGCACGGTGACGCAATCGCTTTCAAAACCGAGCGTGACCGCGTCCGGTGTCTTGCGCTTGCCCCGGTTCATTCTGCCGCTCCCGCATCCAGTGATTGCCCAAGATAGGTGGGCAGCGTATCCAGCCCCCCCGCGCGCAAGAGCGTCAGGAATTGGTCATCGCCCTTCAGCGCGCGAAACGCTTCCACAACGAACATCAGGCGGCCCTGCGTCAGTTCGGCCTTCTTGATCATCACCTTCTGGCGTTCAGCTTCCTGCTGATAGGCACGCACAAGCGCGTCGCTGGTCAGGAGGCGCTTGGTGCCGTCGCTTCTGCCGTAGCGGTTGCGATGAAGGTGCGGACCCTGTGCATCGCGCTGCTGGATAAGGCGGCGCACGGCGGCCAGTTTCTTGCCGCGCAGCTCTTTCTGGGTATAGGCGTCCATCAAAGCGCGCTGTCCGCCCTCGGCATCTGTCTTTAAAATGTCGATGGCGAGGTTCAGCGGCAGAAGACCGGTTTCCACAGCCGAGACCAGCCGTTCTTCCCCGCGCTTCAGCAGCCCCGCGATCATGCCGACATAGTCTGGCGTGACGCCGATCTTGTTTGCGATCTGGCGATCATTGTAGCCGCGTTTGCGCAGATTGTTGATCTCGCGCATCAGGTCTACGGGCGCGTGCTGCCGTCGCGCACAGTTCTCCACGAGGCTTATGACGAGGCAGTCGCTCTCGTCGGCGTCGATAATAATGGCCGGTATGGCATCCTGCTGAAGCGCCATGAACGCCTCAAGCCGCCCTTGTCCACAGACGAGGTCATATTCGATAGGGTCGGTTCGCGCACGCTGCGCCAAGGCGATTGGTCGCTTCAGACCGATCTTCGCGATGTTCTTGACCATTTCCTCAAAAGTGCGCCGGTTGCGCACACGGGGGTTGAGGATGCGAATTCGGTCGGTGGGGATAAGCGTGACGTGTTTCTGGGCAATGTCTTGGTCGTCGTCGGGCATCAGGCGGCCTCCCTGATCCGGCCCCGGCCCGCGAGCGCATAAAAATAATCGAGCGTGTCGAAGCGGTAGGCGTCCAGCGACAGCCCGTTCCGCTCGCCCAGCCTCAGCCTGGCCATGGTCATGTCGATGCGCGGCAGCAGGTAATAATCGCATGGGCCGCTGTTCAATTCGTCCATCCGCGCGGCAATCGTGCTGTCGGGCATGAGGCCCGTGTCGAGACGGATGCGCCATCGCAGGGAACCGCCCTGCGTCTTGACACACCGGGCGAGGACCACCGACGCAGTGAACTCGTCATTGATGCAGATCAGGTCCGTTTCCGGATCTTGCCTTGCCAGGCCGCCGCGTTCGCCGATACCGTCACGGATCTGGGCTACGATGTCGGGGTGGGCCCGCCGGAAGGCCCGATTGATCTCGACGTAGCGATAAACGCGCTCCGGCTCGTAGCCGATCATCTGGTAGGCGCGCAGCTGGCTGCCGAAGCGGCTCCGGAAGGCGCTGGACGACGGCAGGTTGTCCTGTTCATCGATGATCAGTCCCGACAGCACGCCTTTGTGTTTCAATACGGCGCGCAGGGCTTCGAGCAATTCGGCTTCCGTGAAATGTTTCCTGCGCGCGTCGACGATTGCGCGCGCGCGCAGGAACAGCACCTCGTCCACAATGGCGGGGTAGGCGCCTTCTGCACGGATCCACATGTCGCGTGGGTTCACCACTCGCTTGTGCTTCAGCTTGAAGGACACCTTGTTGTAGACGTTGTTGCCGATGTATTCTTCGTTGGTCAGGACCTGATGAACGGACGTCCGGGACCGTGGCCGCTCAAGATCGGTCAGATGCCCGTCGGAATTCAGGGTTTCCGCAATCTCACGCTCCGAGCGGCCATCCTCGACGAACATTCGGTACATGCGGCGCACGCCATCCTGTTCCTGATCAGGGCTTGGACCGAGGACGACCCGGTCGGTCTGAAGGCTCTTTTGCTCGCTGCGGGACAACGCGCCCTTCGGGTTGCCGTGTTCGTCGATCAGCACCCGGCGCAGGCCGTATCCGGCCGCACCGCCTTGGCGTTACCCCATCTCAATCAGGCGGCTTTGCCCCGTGAAGACCTTTACCGAAAGCTCGCGGCTGTGTTCACCCGCTATCACCCGCTTGATGGTCTTCAGCAGGTTGGATCCGATGCTGCCGTCGTTTTCGAACTGCTCGCCGCAATAGTGGACCCGGATCCCGGCACGAGAGCAGACATGCTCGTGGTAGGCCCCATCATCAACATCCTGAAACCGGCCCCAGCGGCTGACGTCATAGACCAGAATGGCCTTGAAATCCGCTTGCCCGGTTTGGACCTCGGCCATCAGGTTCGGCAGCGCCTCGCGGCCGTCCAATCGCAACCCGGACCGACCGGAGTCCTCGAACACGCGCAGGATCTGCAAACCCCGGGCGGTGGCGTAATTCCGAATGATGTCGAGCTGGTTCTCGGTCGAGTACTTCTGGTGATCGGTCGACATCCGCACATCGGCGACGGCCGGCACATCCGTTTCAGGCGGCTCGTCGCTCTTGTCGGAATGGGCCGCCCATCGACCAGTCACATGCGTATCTCCCCATATTTCCGGGCAAATCCATCGCTTGCGTCGGAATCAACGGTTGAATTCTTCGCATCCATGTAAAGCGAGGGAGTGCGGAATGTCGTTTCCGAAAGAGGGCAAGTTCTTTCCAAAAGAAACCGCATATAACGGGAAAGGCGGTCATCAGACGAACGGATGCTTTGTCAATGAAATTGCATCGCCGTTACAACGGTCGCTCGACGACAGTCGGGCGGGTGTAAAGACCCTGTCGGCTTGGACGGGTGCCAACGAGAAGACGGTGACGAACTGGCTTTCGGGCACCTACGGGGTCCGAGCGGCGCGCACCTGATTGCGCTGTCGCGGCATTCTGACGAGGTGCTGGCTACCTTCCAACCGCTGCCGCGAAGATTTTTAGCAGAATCAACAAGTTCGTTTCATCTTCATGCCACATTTTGCCGCCACGTCTGCGGCAACATCTTCGAGAGTTCCTCAACCGACTGACGCGGCAGCACAACATCTGATCGACAGAGGACAGAGCAGTGGGACGTGAAATACGAAACGTATCGCAACCTTGCACCTTGACCGGTGAGGGCGACTTCATGTGTCAGCTGAAGGATTTTGCAGACGCCACGATCCAATCGATTACGCAACGAGTCGTCACCTACACGGCTGCGTTGGTCTTGGCCGGCTTTTACTACAGCGTCCAGCTTGCGATGGCCAATGCTGTCTTGGTGATCGTGTCAGAGATTTATGATTATTCCGTCTTGCGCAGAATAGTCCGGTGGGATGGCAAAGGTGCCAAGACTGCCAGATCGCTTTATATCCAGCTCATGGTTGCGACTGTGATCAGTGCGATCAACATTATCTTCTATGCTATCGGTATTGCGCTGATCCAGGGGCCGGGATCGCACTTCATATCTCTTTTCTTTCTGTTTTCAGCCGCCATTTTTGCCGCCATGAGCAATCATCAGGTCATGTCCGTCCTGGTCCTGAGGCTGACGGCCTACGGACTCGCGTTCGTGTTTATTCCTGTATATGACGTCTACACGACCGGGGCCGGTATTCACTCCGAGCTGTGGGCGCAGCTTTTCGCATCGTTTTTCGTGCTGTATTTCGTTGTGGATTGTTCTCGGATCCACCGCGCCCTTTATCGCCAGTCCAAGCTTCAACTGGATGAATTGCGAGATCAGCAGAAAACGACAACCGATGCGCTCCGGATCAAGACGGATTTCCTCTCAACCATGAGTCACGAGCTGCGCACGCCACTGACATCCATCCGCGGCAGCATCGATATCATCGGCTCTGGCCATTTTGGCGAACTGCCGGATCGGATCAGATCCGTGGTGAGTATTGCACAGCGAAATTGTGGTATCCTGATTACGCTTATCAATGATATTCTCGATTTGCAGAAAATCGAGTTCGGGAATATGAATTACAACATGGAAAAACTGGATATCGTCGATCTGATCAATCATTCGATATCTGTCAATGCGCCCTATGCCGATCAACTGGGTGTCACGCTGGATTTCGATGGCAAATCCAAGCCAGTGTTTGTTCATGGCGATTTTCAGAGGCTGTCACAGGTCCTATCGAACATTCTGTCGAATGCAGCCAAGTTTTCACCGCGCGACAGCACGGTCAAGATCACGGTCTTCGAACATGTGGGACGGATCCGAATTTCTGTCCGCGACACTGGTATCGGGCTCGAGGAATCGGAGGCGCCGAAGGTCTTTGATCGCTTCAGTCAGATCGACGCCTCGGAATCCCGGAATTTCAGCGGTACCGGGTTAGGCATGAATATCTCTCGTCGCATTATGGAAGCGCATGACGGGCTGATCGGTTATACAAAGAACAGCGGCCCCGGAACGACGTTTTTCGTGGAACTGGACAAGGCGCGTCAATCCGAAGTCCTGCCGCCATCACTTCAGATCGATGATCTGAGTGCATCGCGTCTCAATCACTTCACCGCCCGGTCCGCTGCACGCCAGGTGAAAGACACCGCCAGCTAAGACGATGGGCGCGGCAGGTCCTGGACCGACGGACCGGACTGCCGTGTGGCGCGCGGACCGGGGCGCAAATCCCCCGGCGCCTCTGGCCGTCGTCCGTGCAGTCTTATCCGCTTTCACATGCCCGGCAGACGCAGTAGGCAGCGCAATCATTCATATCTGGGGCAGGTCATGGCGCAAAAGGCCACCATCTACAAAGTCGAACTGTCCGTCTCGGACATGGATCGACACTATTACGAGACCCACAAGCTGACCGTTGCCAGACATCCGTCTGAGACGGACGAGCGGCTGATGGTGCGCCTCGTCGCCTTTGCCCTGAATGCCCACGAGCATCTGGAAATGACGAAGGGCCTATCGACGGACGACGAGCCGGACATCTGGCAGAAAAGCCTGAGCGGCGAGCTTGATGTCTGGGTGGCTTTGGGGCTGCCCAGCGAGAAGGTCGTGCGTCAATCCTGCGGCAAGGCCGGCAAGGTCATCATCTATCCCTACGGCGGCCGGACGGCGGACGTCTGGTGGGACAAGATCAAGAACAGCACAACGCGTTTCGACAACCTGCAGGTCTTCAATCTCTCCGAGACGGATACGGGCGAACTGGCCAAGTTGGCCAGCCGCGCGATGAAGCTGCAGGTCAACATTCAGGACGGCGAAGTCATGGTCAGCGTCGGCGATCACATCGTTTATGTGCATCCGGTCGCATGGAAAACCGCCGCCTGATCACTGGCTTCCGCCCGCAGGTCTGACTGTGCGACGCTGGCGTGCGTCGGCCAGCGGCTGTGCGACCGGACGGCCTGCCACATGCAGCCCGATTGCCCGTGACCAGCGCCGACCGCCCCGCAGTCATCCCCAAAGCTGACGCGATGACCGTCATCTGATAATCCTATTGCCCCGTTTTGCCCCGGGCGGCTACACGGTGGCAAACACGTAGCAAGGACGAAAGGCGCCGCGATGCAAGAGGCAGCGAAGGACTGGATCGGTCGGACCCGCACCATGACGGATGTCATCACGCCGCGCCTTCTGGCGGAATTCCGCGTCATGCTGGGGGACCGCTGCGGCCCGGGCGAACTCCCTGCCGGATTCATGTGGTGCCTCGCGCCGGACATCCATGACGCTCAGGAGCTGGGCCGCGACGGGCACCCGCGGCTGGGCCTTTTCCTGCCGGACCTGTCCTTGCCGCGCCGCATGTGGGCGGGTGGAGAGGTGCGTTACAGTGCCCCGTTCGCACTGCACGACACGGTCACGCGGACCTCGACGATCACGGACGTAACCTTCAAACAGGGGCGCAGCGGCGATCTGGGCTTCGTCGCAGTCGAACATGTCTACGATAGCGTCCGCGGCCCCTGCGTGTCGGAACGCCATGACATTGTCTATCGGTCCGATCCCGATCCGGACCGGCCCGCTGCGACGCCACCTGCGGGCGATGCTTGGGCCGCTCTTCACGCTTGGCGTGTGACGCCCGATACGGTCATGCTGTTTCGTTATTCCGCGATGACCTTCAACGGCCACCGCGTCCATTACGACCTGCCTTACGCTCAGGATATCGAGGGCTATCCCGGTCTGGTGGTGCATGGCCCGATGCAGGCGACATGGCTGCAAAATCTCGCCGCCAGCATCTTCGGCGCGCATCCCGGCGTCTTTCGCTACCGCGGCCTGTCGCCGCTGTTTGTCGGCCAGCCCGTCACGATCGAGGCGATCGACAGCGAGGCCGGGCTGGACCTGCGCGTGCGCCGCGATGCCGACGGTGTCGTCACGATGCAGGCCAGCGCCGAACGCGGCTGACAGCGCCGCATCAGGACATGAGCCATCGCAATAATCTATGCCTCTTAAAGGCAATACCTATTTGGACAGCGCGCGTCCCCATGCCAGATAGGGCAGACACGCAACGCGCGGGAGGATTCCGATGACCGATGATCTAAAAGGGCTGCTGGTGGTCTCGCTCGAACAGGCTGTGGCCGCGCCCTATCTGTCGGGTCGTCTGGCCGAGGCCGGGGCCCGCGTCATCAAGATCGAACGTGCGGAGGGCGATTTCGCCCGCAATTATGACCACCTCGTCCATGGCGAAAGCGCCTATTTCGTCTGGCTGAACCGCGGCAAGGAATCCGTCGTGCTGGACCTGCGGCAGGACGCGGACAAGGCGGTGATGGAGGCGATGCTGGCGCAGGCCGACGTCTTCATCCAGAACCTCGCGCCCGGTGCGATCACGCGGCTCGGCTTCGATCCCGCCCGCCTGCGCGCGATGAACGACCGGCTGATCACCGTCTCGATCTCGGGCTATGGCGAGGAGGGGGCCTTTGCCGACCGCAAGGCCTATGACCTGCTGGTACAGGCCGAAAGTGGTCTGTCCGCGATTACCGGCAACGCCGAAGGATCCGCCCGCGTCGGCGTTTCGGTCTGCGACATCGCCTGCGGGATGACGGCGCATCAGGCGGTGCTGCAGGCGCTTTATGCGCGCCACACCACCGGCAAGGGGCGGCATATCGCGGTCAGCCTGTTCCACGCGCTGACCGACTGGATGAACGTGCCCTACCTGCAATTCGCCTATGGCGGCAAATCGCCAGACCGCAATGGCCTCAGCCATCCGACCATCGCGCCCTATGGTGCCTTTGCCTGTCAGGACGGGAAACAGGTGCTGTTCTCGATCCAGAACGAGCGGGAATGGGCGCGGTTCTGCGCCGCCCTTCTGGGCGATGCCGCCCTCGCCACCGATCCGCGCTTCATCAGCAACTCTGACCGGGTCGCCAACCGCGCGGCGCTGGATACTCTGATCGAGAACGCCTTCCGGTCCGACGACCGCGACACCATCGCCGACCGGCTGGAGGCGGCCGGCATCGCCAACGGGCGCGTCAACAGCATGGACGATCTGGCCCACCATCCCCAGAACCGCTTTGTCGAGGTCGATACCCCGACCGGCCCCGTCCGCCTGCTGGCGCCCGGTGCCGTCATCGACGGCCAGACGCCAGACTTCGGTCCGGTGCCCGCGCTGGATGCCCACGGCGACCGGGTGCGGGCAGAGTTCGGACCGGACTGATGCGAACCCGGCGCCGACTGTACGGCGTTTCCATGCCGCACTGCGCGGCGCGCTTTTGACCATGATGCTGCGGCAGGCTGTCTGGGTCCACCGGACCTGACAGACACCGCGACCCACCGACCCAAGGACAGGACCGACTGACATGCCCGACCTCGAAAACCACGACGACATCCGCGACGGCGTTGCCCGCCTCTGCGCCGATTTTCCGGACAGCTACTGGCGCGCGCTCGACGCCGACCGCGCCTATCCCACGGCCTTCGTCAAGGCCCTGACTGACGCGGGCTACCTTTCGGCCCTGATCCCCGAGGAATACGGTGGCTCTGGCCTGCCGCTCTCTGCCGCCGCCGTCATTCTGGAAGAAATCCACCGTCAGGGCGGCAATGCGGGCGCCTGCCACGCGCAAATGTACACGATGGGCACTCTGCTGCGGCATGGGTCAGAGGCGCAAAAGCAGCAATACCTGCCGCAGATCGCCGACGGCAGCCTGCGCCTGCAATCCTTCGGCGTGACGGAACCCACCAGCGGCACCGACACCAGCGCGCTGCGCACGACGGCCGTGCTGGACGGTGACGATTACGTGGTGAACGGGCAGAAGATCTGGATTTCACGCTCGGAACATTCCGACCTGATGATCCTGCTGTGCCGCACCACGCCGCTCGACAAGGTGGAAAAACGCACGCAGGGGTTGTCTGTCCTGCTGGTGGACATGCGCGACGCCAAGGAAAACGGCCTAACGATCCGCCCGATCCGCACGATGATGAACCACGCTACGACAGAGCTTTTCTTCGATAACGTCCGGGTGCCCGCCAAGAACCTGATCGGTGAAGAGGGCAAGGGCTTTCGCTATATCCTGTCCGGGATGAACGCCGAACGTATCCTGATCGCGGCGGAATGCATTGGCGACGCCAAGTGGTTCATCCAACGCGCCACTGCCTATGCGAACGACCGCGTCGTCTTTGGCCGCCCGATTGGTCAGAACCAGGGCATCCAGTTCCCCATCGCCAAGGCCTATGCCCGGATGCGCGCGGCAGAACTGATGCTGCACGAGGCGATCGCCATGTATCAGGCCGACAAGAACCCCGGCGCCGAGGCGAACATGGCCAAGATGCTGGCCGCTGAGGCCAGCTGGGAGGCGGCAGAGGCCTGCGTCCAGACGCACGGCGGCTTCGGCTTTGCCGAGGAATACGATGTGGAGCGCAAGTTCCGTGAGACCCGGCTTTATCAGGTGGCGCCGATCTCGACCAATCTGATCCTGTCGTATCTGGCCGAACACGTCCTTGGCATGCCGCGGAGCTATTGAATGACCGTCACTGAAACCCTCGCCCAGTGGGCCGCAGCACTGGTCGACCTGCCGGACACCATGCGGGCCTCTGTCCTGTCCTCGGTCTTTGATTGGGCCAGCGTCGGCCTTGCGGGCCGGGGCGAGCCTGTCGCCCAGCGCACCCGCGCTGCGGTGCTGGAGGAGGGCGGTGCAGGGCAGGCGGGTCTGTTCGGCGGTGGCAGCAGCAATGCGCGGTCTGCCGCGCTCGTGAATGGTGCCACCAGCCACGCGCTCGACTATGACGACACGCATTTTCTGCACATCGGCCACCCCAGTGTGGCAGTGACACCCGCAGCACTCGCAGTTGCGCAGTGGAAGGATGCTTCTGGCGCGGCCTTTATTGACGCGCTGGCGCTGGGGCTGGAGGCGTCGTGCCGGATCGGCGACTGGCTGGGCCGCGCGCATTACGAGGCTGGGTTTCACCAGACCGGCACCGCCGGGGCGTTCGGCGCGACCGTGGCAGCGGGGCGCCTGCTGGGGCTGGACGCCGGGCAGATGACCCACGCGCTGGCCCTGACCGCCACCCGCGCCGCCGGCCTGAAAAGCCAGTTCGGCACCATGGGCAAGCCGCTGAACGCGGGCTTCGCGGCAGAGGTCGGCGTGACCTGCGCTATGCTCGCGGCACAGGGGGTCGAATCCACCCCGGACGCCATCGCCGGCCCGCAGGGGTTCGGCCCCACCCACGCCGGCATGGCGCGCGATCAGGCGCTGGACGGGCTGGGGCAGACATGGGTCTTTCCTGACGTGTCCTACAAGTTCCACGCCTGCTGTCACGGCTTGCACGCCATGCTGGAAGCCGCGGGCCGCCTGCGGAACGCCGTCACAGCCGACGCGATCCAGTCCATCACGATCCACACGCATCCCCGCTGGCTGGCGGTCTGCAACCAGCCATCACCCGAGATGGGCCTCGGTGCAAAGTTCAGCTATCGCCTGACCGCCGCGATGGCCTTTGCCGGCGTCGATACGGCGGCACTGGATAGCTACACCGATGCTATGACCAGCCGCGCCGATCTGGTCGCCCTGCGCAACAAGGTCACCGTCATCGGCGACCCCGCACTAACCGACATGCAGACGCGTGTCAGCGTGACCACCGCAGAGGGCACGCAGGATGCCTTTCACGACCTGATGGCGACCGGACCTGCCGAGGCAGTGCGCCAGCGCCTGCAGGACAAGTCAGCGTCCCTGCTGGGAACGGACGTCTCGGGTCCGCTGTGGCAGGCGGTGGCGGGTTTAAGGGACGCGTCGCACACCAAGGCGTTGACCGACATCCTCTTTGCCTGACGATTGATGCGATTCTTGGCCGGACGACGGGATCGGCGACTCAGTCCTTGGATGATGCACCCGGCGCGAAAGTGCCTTAAACCTTGCGCAGCGCGCCGGTTTGGGCCGTGACGCCGGGGGGCAGCAAATGGACATCCGTCAGCTGAAATATTTCGTCGCCATCGCCGAGGCGGGATCGCTGTCGCTGGCCGCCCGCCAGTTGCGTATCGCGCAGCCGTCCCTGTCGCAGCATCTGGCGAACATGGAACGCGAACTGGGTGTACGGCTGCTCGCCCGCTCGCCGCGCGGATCGACCCTGACCGCCGAGGGGCACGTGCTGCTGCGCCACGCCACGGCGATCTGCGCCAGCCTGAACGACTGCCTGGCCGAGATGCGCGACCTGTCCGAAGACGTCGCAGGCAGCGTCCGCTTCGGCATGCCGCCTTCCGTCTCAATGGTCATGTCGGTGCCATTGGCGGAAACCGTCCGCCTTGAACTGCCCGATGTCCGCCTGCGGGTCAGTGAGGCGATGAGCGGCTTCATCAAGACCTGGGTCGACGACGGCACGGTCGAGATCGGGTTCCTCTACGATCTGACGGGTGTCGCGCATTTCGAGATCACCCATGTGCTGAACGAGCGTCTCTTCTTCTTTTCCGCCCCCGATAACTGGCCGCTCGAAACGCCGCCCGGCACGCCGGTGCCGCTGCGGGAGCTGGCGGGCATCGAACTGGTCCTGCCGGGCCAGCCCCACGGCCTGCGCCGGATCGTCGAGGCGGCGGCGGCGCAGGCCGGTGTCCGGCTGAACGTCGTGACCGAGCTTGATGCGATGACGCAGATCAAGGAACTGGTGGCGCGCGGGTCGGGCTGTTCGATCTTCGCACCCGCGGCCTGCCACGATGTCGTGCAGGCCGGGCGCATGATCAAGACACCGATCATCGACCCGGTGATCTCGCGCCCCGTCTACCTTGTGCGGAACCGGGCCGTCGCACAAAGCCGGGCCTGCGCTGCGGTCGCGCGGATGACGCTGAAGGTCGCCGCTGAAATGGTCCGCCGCGACATCTGGGAAGGCGATCTGGTCTGGACGGACAGCTAGGCTTCCCGACGTTCGCCGCTTATGTGTCGGGCGTAGACGGGTGCTGCGGCTCTCTGACCGCCTGCATCGGCGCGGCCGTCTTGCGGTTGTCATCGGTTGCTTGCGCGGTCTAGGATTGGCCAACCACGTCAGAGAGGCTGTTTTGCGAACCGTCATGACGCCGATCGGTGCCGCGTTCGTCCTGTGCTATGCCGCCGTCTGGTGTGGGCTGTGGGCCGCAACCCGTGCCGATGGCCTGGCGCTTGCGTTGGCTGCGGTGCTCGCGGTGCCGTGCATCTGGCTTAGCCTGCAGGATCTGGCGGATTTCACGATCCCCGACGCAGCCACGCTGGTCGTGGCGGTGACCGGTCTGACGGCGCAGTGGCTGTTCCACCCCGCAACCCTCGGCGTGACGGTGGTCATTGCCGCGCTGGTCACGGCGGTCTTCTGGGGGGCCGGCGCGCTGCACTACCGCATGCGCGGGCAAGAGGGGCTTGGCATCGGGGATGCGAAACTGCTGGGGGCAGGGGTGCTCTGCGTCGGCCCCTTTGCCATCTGGTGGGTCGTACTGATCGCGGCGCTGGGGGGCATCGTCCTCGCGGTCATCGACCGGATCCGCAGGCCGGGTGCGCAGGGCGGCATCCCCTTCGGCCCGTTTCTGGCCTTCGCCATTTACGTCGTCTTCGTGTTTCAGATGGCCATAGCCTAGTTCAGTGACAGGAGGGGCACGGTCTGCGCCGGGTCATGCAACCGGTCGCGAAACGTGCGGGGCACGGTCCGAAGCGGCAACCTTCAGCCTGTGCCTCGCAGCCATGTCTGGGCGACGGAACCGCCGTGCCGACTCTGGCCACCCGGTCGCGCCAGTATGCTGGTAACAGGCTGAGTCGCTCCTACGGCCCGGCGCCCGTCGGCCGGATCACGCCAGGGCGGCATCCGATACGATCACCCCATCGCGATCCGCGTAGATCCATTGGCCCGCCCTGATTGTCACGCCGCCAAGGGACAGCGCCTCTCCGACCAGTGACGGCTGGGGCGTCCAGCCCCGGCGCGGCGTCGCGGCAAGGGCCATGACACCCAGCGGCAAGGCCCCGATCCCGAGGGAGTCGCGGATCGCGCCCCAGATCACCACCCCGCGCCAGCCGTTCGCGACGCCCTTGGCGGCAAGGCGATCACCCATGACGCCCGTATCCGTGATGCCACCGGCATCGACGATCAGGATGCGACCCAGCCCCGGTTCCTCCAGCTGAGACAGAACGGGCGTGTGGTCGCGGTGGACCCGCAGGGTCTGGCAGGGGCCGAAAAACGCCTCGACCCCGCCGAAGGCACGCAGCGGCAGGTCGATAACGCCGACGGCGGCGTGGTGCAGGTCGTAAAGGTCCGCGGTCACGATCGCAGGCTGAGGGGGCAGGGTCATGATGTCAGGTCATCCACCTTGGCCGTCAGGTCCGCGATATAGGGCGCGGTGTCGAGGCCACGACCGGTGGCGCGGACCAGCGTCTCTTCGGGGGTGGAGGAGCGGCCATGGGACCAGACATTGTCGCGCATGTCGTCGAACAGCGGTTTGTAGTCGCCCTGCGCCAGACCATCCGTCACGCCGGTACGGTCCTGTGCCGCGGCAAACAGCTGCGAGGACATGACGTTGCCCAGCGTGTAGGTCGGGAACGACCCGACGTAGCCGTGGCTCCAATGGACATCCTGCAACACGCCGCGCGTGTCGTCGGGGACGTCGATGTCCAGCGTCTCGCGCATCTTGGCGTTCCAGACATGGGGCAGGTCGGCGGTGGCGATGGCGCCGGTCATCAGGTCCGCCTCAATCTCGGAGCGCAGGATGATGTGCATGTCATAGGTCAACTCGTCCGCCTCGACCCGGATGAAGTCGGGCCGCACGCGGTTCACGGCGCGCCAGTATTCATCTTGGCTCACGTCCGACAACTGATCCGGAAAATGCGCCTGCAGGTCGTCGAAGTGCAGCGCCCAGAACTGCCGCGACCGCCCGACCCGGTTTTCCCACATGCGCGACTGCGCCTCGTGCATCCCGAAACTGGCGCCGCCGACCGCATAAAGGTTCACCAGATCGCTTGTGAAGATGCTGCGCGTATGTTCTGGCGCCACGTTCTGTTCGTACATGCCGTGCCCCGCCTCGTGCCACAGCGCGAAGGTGCCGCCGGGCAGCCAATCCTCGCGGAACCGCGAGGTGATGCGCACGTCGCCGCGGGTGAAGGAAATCTCGAACGGATGCGCCGTGTCGTCCAGACGGCCCCGGTTCAGATCATAGCCCATCTTTTCCGCCATCTTCAGGCCAAAGGCCTTCTGCTGCGGGATCGGAAAGGCGCGCGTCATGAAGTCGTGGCGCGGCTGTTTCGCAGCAGCGGCGCGCTGAATCAGCGGGACCAGGGCCGCTTTCAGCTCGCCATAGATGCCCTGAAGCCGTGCATGGGTCATGCCCGGTTCGAACTGACCCACCATCGCGTCATAGGGGTGATCGCCGCCGATCGCGTCGGCGATGCGGCGTTGCAGTTTCATCATCTTGTCCAAGGTCGGCGCATAGGCGGCGAAGTCATTGGCCTGACGCGCCGCGACCCAGGCAGAATGGGCGCGCGACGACAGCGCCGCCTTTTCCTGCGTGACTTCGGCCGGGATGCGTTTCAGGATCTCGATGTCCCGGACGGCCAGCGCCACGGCGCGGGCTTTCAGATCAGATCCATCACCGACCTCGTCCTGTGCCGCCTTCAGCGTGTCCGACATCGCATCCGATGTGGCCATCTCGCGCGCCAGCATCGTCAGGGTGGACACCTGTTCGGCCCGCGCATCGACGCCGCCTGCGGGCATCATCGTGCGGCTGTCCCAGGCGAGGACGTTCAGCGCGCACAGCACATCATTGATCCGCGCGATGCGGTGTTGGAAATCGGCGTAACTCATGGAAGCTCCGGGTCATCGAGGTGGCAGGCGGCGACATGGCCGGGCCCGCGGGGGGTCAGGTGCGGCACGTCCGACCGGCAACGGTCGAAAGCGTGGGGGCAGCGGGTGTGAAACAGGCAGCCGGTCGGCAGGTTGATCGGGCTGGGCAATTCGCCCTTGGCCGCCACGCGGCGCGTGCGGCGGGTCGGATCGACCTCTGGGGCCGCCGCCAGCAGGGCCTGCGTGTAGGGGTGCTTTGGCGCCTTGAACAGCGCTTCGGTCGGTGCGACCTCCACCACCTTGCCCAGATACATGACTGCGACACGGTGAGAGATATGGCGCACAAGCCGCAGGTCGTGCGCGACGAACACCACCGTCAGCGACAGCCGGTCCTGCAATTCCAGCAACAGGTTCACCACCTGCGCCTGCACAGAGACGTCGAGGGCCGAGACCAGTTCGTCGGCCACCAGCACCTCGGGTTCCACAGCCAGCGCCCGCGCGATCCCGATGCGTTGCCTCTGGCCTCCGGAAAAGGCGTGCGGCAACCGGTCGGCGGCGTCCTGCGGCAGGCGGACGAGGTCCAGCAGCTCTGCGATGCGCGCGTCGATCTGGTCCGCGGGGCGCATGTTGTGGACGCGCAGCGCCTCTGACAGGATCTGGCGGACGGTCATGCGGGGGTTCAGGGACGAATAGGGGTCCTGAAAGATCATCTGGACCTTTGCGTTGAACGCCCGCCGGTCGGACCCGGACAGGGTGGCGATATCGGTGCCGTCATAGACCACCCGCCCGCCGTCGCAGTCGTGCAGCCGCACGAGGCAGCGCGCCAGCGTGGACTTGCCGCAGCCGCTCTCGCCCACGATGCCCAGCGTCTCGCCGCGTTTCACGTCAAGGCTGACGCCGTTCAGCGCGTGGACGGCCTTGACCGGGGCGCCCTTGATGACATCCAGCAAAGAGCGCGAGAAGGCAAAGTCCTTGGACACGTTCTCGGCGGACAGCAAGGCGTCAGACATGGGACAGGGCCTTCTTCACGGGCGATCCGGCGGCAATGACCGCGGCGCTGTTGTGGCAGGCGGCGCGGTGGCCTTCGCCGGCCAGGTGCGGCCGGGTCTTGCAGCACACCTCCGTCGCAAAATCGCAGCGGGGGTTGAAGGCGCAGCCCTGCGGGATCGCGGTCAAGCCCGGTGGCGTGCCGTCGATGGACAGGAGCATGCTGCGTTCCGTCCCGGCCTGCGGGATCGAGCCGAGCAAGCCGCGCGTATAGGCGTGGCGCGGCTGGGCGAAGACCTCTCGCACATCGCCTTCCTCCACGATCCGGCCCGCGTACATCACGGCCATGCGGTCGCAGGTGGCGGCCACGACGCCAAGGTCGTGGGTTACCAGAACGACGCTCATCGCCAACTCGTCCCGCAAATCAAGGATCAGGTTCAGGATCTGGTCCTGAATGGTCACGTCCAGCGCCGTCGTCGGTTCGTCCGCCAGCAAAAGCTTGGGGTCAGAGGCGAGGGCGATGGCGATCATCACCCGCTGGCGCATCCCGCCCGAAAACTGGTGCGGGAATTCGTCCAGCCGCCGGGCGGCGTCGGGGATGCCGACAAGGTCCATTAGCTCTTTCGCGCGGGCATTGCGGCCTTTGCGGTCAAGGTCAGTGTGCGCGCGCAGGTTTTCCTCGATCTGCACGCGGACCGGCAGGACGGGGTTCAGCGCCGTCATCGGTTCCTGAAAGATCATCGAGATCTGGCCGCCCCGCACGGCCCGCAGATCGGTGTCGTTCATGTGCACGATGTCACGGCCGTGCCACAGCACAGAGCCGCCGACATAGCCGCCCACAGGCAGCAGCCGCAAAAGCGACCGCAGGGTGACGGACTTGCCGGACCCGCTTTCGCCGACCAGCCCAAGCACCTCGCCAGGCATGACGTCGAAGGAGACCTCGTTCACGGCCCGCAACGCGCTTGCCCCTTGTCCGAAGGTCGCCGTCAGGTCGCGCACGCTCAGGATCGGATCGGTCATTTGCGCCCCCGCAGGATTTCGGCCAGCCCGTCGCCCAGCAGCGAAAACCCTAGGCCGGTGATGACGATGGCGATGCCGGGAAACACGGAAATCCACCACGCTGTCGCCATGAAGTTCTTGCCATCCGCGATCTGCACGCCCCATTCGGCTGCTGGCGGCTGCGCGCCCAAGCCCAGATACCCCAGCGATGACCCCAGCAGGATCGCCAGCGCCATGTCGGTCATCCAGTAGACGACGGCGGGGGTGATCGCGTTGGGCAGCAGATGGCGGAACACGATCCGCGTGTGTGTATAGCCCATCGCGCGTCCCGCATCGGCGTAGTCGAGGCGCTTCTGCACCTTCACCTCTGCCGCGATGATGCGGGCATAGAACACCCAGCCCACGACGCCGATGGCGATATACATGTTGATCAGCCCCGGCCCCAGCACCGACACGATGGCGATGACCAGCACGAGGAAGGGAAAGGTGATGACCGCATCGACGACGCGGCCAAAGATGCTCTCGGTCACGCCGCCGACGTAGCCGACGATGGCCCCGACGATGGTGCCAAAGATGAACGGAAACAGCGTCGCAAACAGTGCGATCTGCATGTCGATGGTATAGGCATGGATCACCCGGCTCAGCACGTCGCGGCCAAAGTTATCGGTGCCGAAGGGATGTGCCGCACTCGGCGGCGCCAACAAGTTCACGTAGTCCATCAACAACGGATCGTAAGGTGCGAAGACCGCAGGAAAAGTCGCGATGACCACCGAGGTGAGCAGGATCGCCGCGCCGAACAGAAAGGCACGCGGCAGGCGGCGCAGGCGGGACATGGGAACGACGGTCATTTCGTCACCCGCGGGTCAAGCCAGGCTTGCAGGATGTCGGTCAGCAGGAAGGTGACCGACACCAGCACCGCAAGTGCGATCGTCAGCCCCTGCACGACCGGGTAGTCGCGGCCATAGATGCTGTCGACCATCAGGCGGCCGGCACCGGGGACGGCAAAGACCGTCTCGGTGATGACGGCTCCGCCCAGCAGGGTGCCGATCGACAGGCCGAACAGCGCCAGCGTTGAAATCAGCGCGTTGCGCAGGATGTGGCGGAACAGGATCAGGTTGGACCGCAGCCCCTTGGCCCGGGCAAAGGTCACGTATTCCGCGTCCACAACCCCGATAATCGCCGACCGCAGGTTGCGCATCAGGATGGCGCTCAGCGACAGGGCAAGCGTCACGGCGGGCAGGAACAGGTGATAGATGTGGTCAAGAAATCCGTCTCCGTAACCGCCCACGGGGAACCAGCGCAGCTTGGCCCCGAAGACGGTCAGCAGGATCAGGCCGACGTAAAAAACTGGCATCGACAGGCCGACCTGAAACGCACCGCGGATGGCGCTGTCGGGCAGGCGGTCCCGCTTGAGCGCCGCGACGAAGGCCAGCGGCACAGCAAAGACGATGGCAATCACCGCTGCCATGAACGTCAGCAGCATCGTGATCGGCAGCCGGTCCCGGATCAGTTGGGTCACGGGGATCTTCATCGCGATGGAATTGCCGAGGTTGCCGGTGAAGACCTGTTTGGCGAAGGCCACGAACTGCACCGGCAGCGACCGGTCAAGGCCCAGTTCCCGGTTGATCCTCTCTACATCCGCGTCGAGCGCCCGGTCGCCCAGAACGGCACTCGCGGGATCGCCGGGCAGAAGCCGCACCAGCACGAAGACGACGATCAGGATGAAGATCAGCGTCGGCACGAGTTGCAGCAGGCGACGGCCAAGAAACGCGGTCATCGACATCAGGAGGCCTTTGATGGGGGGAGGGTCAGTCGGGAGGTGCGGGGGCGGATGCCGCCCCCGCAGGTCAGCGTCACTCTTTTTCGAGGTAGGCTTCGCGGAAGATGTTGTTGCCCAGCGGGATCTGGTTGAACCCCTTCACATTGTCCTGCAACGCGACCGGATAGGGGGTCTCGTACAGTAGCACGGTCGGGCCGTCCTGGTTGAAGATCTCCTGGATGCGGGCGTATTGCTCGGCCCGCTTGGTCGTGTCCAGTTCGGATTGGGAGGCTTCGAACAGGCTGTCGACCTCTTCGCTTTTCCAGCCCGAATGCAGCGCGTCGATGGTCGGCGAATAGGCAAAGTAGGACGTGATCTGGTTCGGGTCGGCGATGTCGTTGGTCCATGCACCTGCACGCATGTCGAACGTGCCTGCGCGGTACTGGTCCGTACGAGTCGCGTTGTCGACCTGCTGGATTTCCAGCGTGATGCCGATCTGGCTCCACATCTGCTGCAGCGCCGTGGCGATGCCCAACTCGTCCTGGTTGCCGGCCAGCGTCAGGATGCTGGCGCTGAACCCGTCCGGGTAGCCGGATTCGGACATCAACTGCTTGGCCTTCTCCAGATCGTAGGGGAAGACCGCGCCTTCGCCGGTATGCAGCGGCGTGGTGGAGGACATGAAGGACGACGTTGGCGTGCCGACGCCGAAGGTCACGACCTGAATGATCGCGTCCTTGTTGGCGGCATAGTTCATCGCCTGACGCACCTTCACGTCGGACAGCGGGTTCGCCTCGCCGGCCAGTTCGGGGCGGACGTTGATGATGATGTCGGCGACACGGGTCGACGGGAACAGCTCCATGTTGATGTTCGGATCGTCCTGCAGTTCCTTGACGCGGGCGAAGGGGATCAATTCGGCCCCGTCGAGTTCACCTGACTGAACGCGCAGGATGCGGGTGGCGTCGTCGGGGATGACCTCGAATGTTACGCCGTCAAGGTAGGGTAGCTTCTCGCCGTCTTCACCGTCGGCCCAGTAATGCGCGTTCTTCACCAGCTTCAGGGTCGATCCCCGTTCCCAGCTGTCAAAGACGAAGGGGCCGGAGCCGATGGGTTTTTCCGCAAAGGCGGTGGCCTTTTCAAGGTCGGTCTCGCCGGGCATCGCTTCGAACGCGGCCTTGGGCATGATCGCTGCGTTGAACACCGACAGAGCGGGCAGGATCGCGGGATCGGGTTGCGCCAGCTTGATCTCGATCGTCTTGTCGTCGGGTGCTGTCACTTCGGACACGGCGGCCAGCAGGAAGTTCCAGATGCCGTTGTCGGGGTTGCGGGCGCGGTCCAGCGACCAGATCACGTCATCGGTCGTGATCGGTGTACCGTCAGAGAACATGATCCCGTCGCGCATCGTCAGCGTGACCATCAGGCCGTCGTCGGACACGGACCAGTCGGTCGCCAGACCCGCCTGCACCGACTGGCCGTCATCGGTCGGCAGCAGCAGGGTGTCGTACATGTTCGACAGGATCCAGATGTCGACGTTGGCGTCGTTCAGGACCGGATCAAGGAACATCGAATCGGCGTAACGACCGTAGGTCATGATGCCGCCACGCTCTTGCGCCTGCACCAGTGCCGTCGTCGACAACAGCACGGCGGCCGTGGTCGCAATCAGTGAAAGTCGGGTCATGGGTTATCCCTCTGCTGTTGATAGACTGTTATATTTTTGGAAAGACTTTCACCAAGCCCGTTACAAGTCAACAATACAATTTTTCGAAATTATACTGGGCAAAGCGCAAAGCGTGCTGCAATATGAGGCATAATCAGTAACAACCGTCCCTAATTCATAGCACACTTGTCGGACAGATCATGGACGTAGAGATTGACCGAGACAGTTCGGTTTCCGCCCGCCAGCAAATTCGCGCGACCATCGTCGCCCAGATTGCCTCCGGCGCGCTCCGGACCGGAGAGCCCTTGCCGTCGGTCCGCGATCTGGCCGACCGGTCGGGCCTTGCGCCGATGACGGTCACGCGGGTCTATGCGGACCTTAAGCAAGGCGGGCTGATCGAGGCGCGGGCCGGGTCCGGCACTTTTGTCGCCGAAAGCGCGTTGACACGGCTGGGTGCGGGCGGGGCTGCGGCGGGGATCTGGCAGGCCATCGACGATCTTGTCGCGGACGCGACAAGGCGTGGTATCAGCGTGGGCGATCTGTTGTCGCTGGTCGCATCCCGCGACCGTGCCGCGACGGCCACGGTCAACGTCGTCATGGTCGGCCTGTTCATCGCGGCGACCCGCAGCTATGCGGCCCGGGTCACGGCGCAGACCGGCGTAGCCGTCGCCGCCGTGGCGCTGCTGGACGAGGAGCCGTCCGACGCCGATCTGACGGCGCGGCTGGCGGGTGCGGACCTGATCCTGACCTTCGACAACCTGCACCCGCGGCTGGCGGCGCTGGCGCCGCAGGCGCGGATCGTCTCCCTGCGGTTCATCCCGGCCGAGGCGACGCGCCTCGCCCTTGCGGGCCTTGATCCATTGGCCAAGGTCGTCGCCGTGTCGCGATTCGAGGATTTTTTGCCAGTGCTGACCGCCGGCATGCGCCGCTTTGCAGCCCATGTGCCGACGGTCAGCGCGCGAGTCATGGGCGACGCCGATCTGTCGGATCTGCTGGCCGGTGCGGACGTCGTCGTCATGTCCACCGGTGCCGAACGCGCCGCCGATCAGGCGCCCGCGGGGGCCACCCTGATCGAATACCGCCACGTGCCGGACCCCGGCGACATCGACCGACAGGTCGCGCCGCTGCTCGGTCTTCTCCCTCCCTCTGCGCGAAAGGAAGCGTCTTGAAAATCTCTGACATGAGTTGGCAACAGGTCGAGGACTACCTGAAGACCGATGACCTCTGTGTCCTGCCGCTGGGCAGCACCGAACAGCACGCGGGCCTGTCCCTGTCCGTCGATTCGATCCTGGCTGAAAAGATGGCGCTGGATGCGGCAGAGCCGCTGGGTCTGCCGGTGTTCCCGGTGCTGGCCTATGGCGTAACACCCTACTTCATGGCCTATCCCGGCACGATCAGCCTGCGGGTAGAGACCTACGTCGCAGTCGTGCGCGACATCCTCGACGGTCTTTACCATCAGGGCTTCCGCCGCATCTTTATCGTCAACGGCCACGGCGGCAACGCCCCCGCCGGGTCGCTCGCGATCGAGTGGATGGCCGATCATCCCGGCACCTCCGTAAAGTTCCATAACTGGTGGAACGCGCCGCAGACCTTTGCCAAGGTGCAGGACATCGACCCGGTGGCGAGCCACGCCTCCTGGATGGAAAACTTCCTCTGGACCCGTCTGCCCGGTGATTTACCGACGCAGCAGAAACCGATGACCGACCTCGTCGCCATGCGCGCGATGGACCCGGCCCAGACGCGGGCCTTGCTGGGCGACGGCAACTTCGGCGGCTATTACCAGCGCGACGATGCGGAGATGCAGGACCTTTGGGAGACCGGCGTGGCCGAGACCCGCGCGCTGATGGAAGGCCCCTGGCCGCAGGTGAAGAAGTGAGCACGCAGATCCTGATCTGGGGTGCGGGGGCCATCGGCGCCTCGCTTGGGGCCGCATTCCAGCGCGCGGGCGAGGATGTGCTTTACGTCGATGCCGACGCGACGCATGTCGCGGCGATGAATGACGCGGGGCTGACCATCGAAGGCCCCGTTCATCCCGACCACAGGGCGGCCCGCGCCGTCACGCCCGCCGATCTGACCGGCACGTTTGATCGCATCTTTCTTTGCGTGAAGGCACTGCACACGGAAGATGCGGTCGCCGCACTGGCCCCGCATCTGGCAGCGGACGGCTACGTCGTCTCGGCCCAGAACGGTCTGAACGAGGTTGGCATCGCACAGGTCGTGGGGGCAAATCGGACCATCGGCTGTTTTGTCAACTTCGGCGCCGACTACCTGTCGCCGGGCGTCGTCCATTATTCCGGGCGCGGTGCGGTCGTGGTCGGAGAGTTGGACGGTCAGGATACGGACCGCATCCGCGACCTGCACCGTTTGATGCTGACATTCGACGACCGGGCGGTCACGACCGACAACATCTGGGGCTACCTCTGGGGCAAGATGACCTATGGCGCGCTGCTGTTCGGCACGGCGCTCACGGACGATTCCATCGTCGATGTGCTGGACGGCGCAGACTGCCGCGCGGTGCTGACAGCACTGGGACAGGAAACCGGGGCTGTCGCCGCGTCCCAAGGTGTCACGCCTGTCGGTTTCAACGGCTTCCACCCCGAGGCCTTCGCGCCCGGCGCGCCGCAGGCGGCGCTGGATCGCACGTTTGATGAGATGGTGGCCCATAACCGCACCTCGACTAAGACCCACTCCGGCATCTGGCGTGATCTGGCGGTGCGCAAGCGCAAGACAGAATGCGAGGCGCAGCTGGGCCCCATCGTGGCGACCGGGCGGGCCAATGGCGTCCCGACGCCGCTGACGGAACGCCTCATGGCGATGATCGCGCAGATCGAACGGGGCGAACGCCCGCTGGCGCGCGAAAACCTGAAGGAACTGGCAGAGGTCATGGCATGAAGATCGCATTTGACGGCAAGACCGTGATCGTTACGGGGGCGGCCCAAGGCATCGGGCGCGCCATAGCACTGGCCTTTGCTGACCTTGGTGCGACGGTCCACGCGGTGGACGTGGACGCGAACGGGCTGGCGCAGACGGCCGCGCATGACGCAATCACTGCCCATACCCTCGACATCGGCGACCGCGACGCGGTGCAGGCGCTGATCCCCGGCCTCGACGCCGATGTGCTGGTCAACTGTGCCGGTGGCGTGCGCGGTCAGGTGGGCCGACCGATCGAGGACATTTCCGCCGCCGACTGGCAGACGATCTTTGACGTGAACCTCTCTGGCACCTTCTTCATGGCGCAGGCCGTGGCGCCGGGGATGAAGGCCAAGGTCCGCGGGCGGATCGTCAACATTTCCTCCGGTGCCGGGCGCACGATCAGCCTGACCGGCATTCAGGCCTACGCCAGCGCCAAGGCGGGCCAGATCGGCCTGACGCGTCAATTGGGACACGAACTCGGCCAGTTCGGCATCACCGTCAACTGCGTGGCCCCCGGTTTCGTCCGGTCCAACCCCACGACAGAGCGTCAGTGGGAGGCGATGGGCGAGGCGGGGCAGACCGCCCTTCTGAACAACATCGCGATGCGCACGTTGGGCAAGCCCGCGGATATCGCCAACGCGGTGCTGTTCTTTGCCTCTGACCACGCAGGTTGGATCACCGGCGAAACCCTTGGCGTGGATGGTGGCAAATGACGAAGGACGTCGAAAACTGGCTGGCGGCACAGGATGCTGCCACCATCGAAACGCTGAAGGATTTCTGCCGCATCCCCAGCGTCAGCACCGATCCGGCCTTTGCCGCGGACGTGCGCCGTGCGGCACAGTTCGTCGTGGACCGGCTGACAGACGCGCAGTTGCCCACCGTCGAACTGGTCGAAACCGACGGCCACCCCTGCATCTTTGCGGAATGGATCGTCGATCCGGCGAAGCCCACGATCCTGATCTATGGCCACTACGACGTGCAGCCGCCCGATCCGCTGGGCAAATGGCAGACGCCGCCGTTCGAGCCGGATATCCGCAACGACCGCCTCTATGCCCGTGGCGCATCCGACGACAAAGGCTCGCTGCTGATCCCGCTGATGGTCGCGCGCGCCTACGCCGCCGTGCATGGCGCGCCGCCGCTGAACCTCAAGTTCCTGATCGAGGGCGAAGAGGAAAGCGGCTCGCCGCATTTTGCCCCCACGGTCGCCGCGATGGCAGACCGTCTGGCCTGCGACCTCGTCGTCTCGGCCGACGGAGCGATGTGGCGCGCCGACCTGCCGTCGATCACCGTGGCCAGCCGCGGCATGCTCGCGATGGAACTGACGGTCAGGGGGGCGTCGAAGGACCTGCACTCTGGCCGCCACGGCGGGTCGGCGCCCAATCCGGTGCGCGCACTGGCGCGCATGATGGCTAGCCTGCACGACGACGATGGCCGCGTGACGGTGCCCGGTTTTGCGGATGCCGCAACGCCGCCGGACCCCGCGATTATTGACGCGATCAACGATGTTGCCTTTGACGTTGCCGATTATTTCGACAGCATCGGTGCGCCACGACCCGATCCGCTGCCGGACGGACCGGCGCTGCTGACCCGCCAATGGCTGGTCCCGACGCTGGAGTTCAACGGGATTTCCGGCGGCTACGCGGGGCAGGGAACCAAGACGGTCATCCCGTCAGAGGCCGCGGTCAAGATCACCTGTCGCCTTGTCGCGGGGCAGGACCCGGATGCGGTCTTTGCCGCGATCCGCGATCACCTGACCGCCGTACGGCCTGCCGGATACACCATGGACCTGCACCGCCACGGACCGGGGTCGAAGGCCTTCGCGCTGGACCCCGACATGCCCGGCCTCGCCGTGGCCGAGGAGATCCTGACGGACATCATGGGCACGCGCCCCCTGCGGGTTGCGATGGGGGCTACGATCCCGATCGGTGCGGTCTTCGCGGCGCATCTGGACGTCGGCACGATCTTCTTTTCCTTCTCGACCTCGGACGAGGATTATCACGCGCCGAACGAGTTCTACCGCCTGTCCTCCTTACGCAGCGGCCAGATCGCCTGGGCGCGGCTCTTCGACCGGCTGGCGCTATGACCATCGCCGACATGGCTGCGGCCTATCGCCGGGGCAGCCTCGGCCCGGTGCAGGTCGTGGCCGAGGCGCAAGCGCGCATCGCGGCCCGCAACCCGGTGCTGAACGCCTTCGCCGATCCGATGGTGGCCGCCAGCCAAGCGGCGGCAGAAGCAGCAGAACGCGCCCTGGCGCGCGGTGCCGACCTTGGCCCGCTGCACGGGATCCCCGTCGCGATCAAGGATATCATCGACGTCGCGGGCGCCCCGACAGCTTGGGGAACGCGCGCGGAATCGCCCCGGATCGCGGCAGCGGATGCGGTCCTTGTCGCGCGCCTGCGCGCCGCTGGGGCCATCATCCTGGGCAAGACCGAATGCCTTGAATACGCCTACGGCGTGGCCCATCCGGAGGTCGGCCAGACGAACAATCCGCTGGACCCCGCACGCACCGCCGGCGGGTCCAGCGGCGGCTCCGCCGCTGCGGTGGCCGACGGCATCGTGCCAGCCGCCATCGGCACCGATACCGGCGGGTCGATCCGGATTCCCGCCGCCTATTGCGGCATCGTGGGGATGAAGCCCAGCTTTGGCCGCGTGCCGCTGGAGGGCGTCTTTCCCCTGTCGCCCGCTCTTGACCATGCCGGGCCGCTTACCCGCACCGTGGCTGACGCAGCCTTGGTGCTGGCCTGCATCGCGGGCAGCCAGATGTCGTGCGATCACACCGGGCCGCTGCGCATCGGCATCCTGCGGCAGCACTTTCCCACCGATCCAGCCAACCGCCCCGTCGCGGATGAGATCGAGGCCGCGCTAGCCTGCCTGACCGACATGACCTTGCGCGACGTGACCTTGCCTGCGCTCGACGACGCCAACGCCGTCCTGATGGATCTGCTGCTGCCAGAGGCGGCCTTGATCCATCAGGCTCTGTCCCACCGCAATCCCGCCGGATACGCCCCCGCCACGCTGGCGCAGATCCGCGCCGGGGCCGTCGTGCCTGCCATCCGCTACATCAGGGCAAAGGAACGCCAGACCGCGATCCGCGAGGCCGTCGATATGATGTTCGACACCTGCGACGTGTTGCTCTCACCGACTGTGCCATTCACCGCACCCTTCGAGGATCCGCTGATCGAAGACGGCGGCGACAGCGAGATCAGCGCCACGGGCTTTGCCAATCTGACCGGGCACCCGTCGATCGCGCTGCCCTGCGGCCGGGTGGATGGCCTTCCGGTGAGCCTGCAGGTAACGGGTCCGCGGGCGGGCGACGCGTTTCTGCTGTCTGCCGCGCAGCGGATCGAGACCGCGCTTTCAGTCAGGCTTGGCCTGCACTGAGATTTGACCGTCGGGTGTCTGGCACAAGGGCGAACGTTCAGACGGGTCCAGTCCGCTCATCTCAGGCGCAAGGCCATGACCCGGCAGTGACGCATCGACCGGTGCGCAGGGACTGACCTTGCCGCCAATATGGTGGCGCGATCAGTACCGGCTGCCCTGATCTTTACGCGCCCTATTCTTTGGCGTTCACGAACGAAATGACGGGCCATTCCTGTTGCCGCACGACAGATTTTGCCATCCAGCCGGTTTTCCCGCCGAAATCCGCCCGGCACCAGATGCCGTCGGACGTGGTTAGGCAAAGATTCACGACCACATTGGAGTCCTTGGGGACGGTGCCGATCAGCGGCGCCGCCCGGCGCGGCTGGCTGCGCACATTGAGCGTGACAAGCACCTGAACGGCCGCCTCTCCATCCGACAGATCTGGTGCGGCCGTTGCGTCCGGTGCGGCGCAGACACTTTGATATCCAAGGTAATAGCATTTGTGTTTCGTGATGGCGGCCACAAGCATGGCTTTCGCTCCGCTGCCTTCATTCCGCTCCAGCACGATTGCGCCAGGAGGGGCTGCAAAGTCTCCGGTCAGGCGGTTCGGATCACCACCCAATTTTGCGATATCCGCACCACTTTCGGCGCGCAGATAGATCATCCCATCGAGAATGCGCCAGACGACGGGATCCTGAAGCGGTGCCTTGCAATTTTCGGATATGTCGGCCTTGCGCCAGTCCGTCGACCCTTCTGTGGCGAAGTCCTTGGCAAGCGACAGGGCAGGCAGGTTCAGCCCGACAATATTGCCGTTACCCGAAATGGTAATGCTAGCCGAATTGGTCCTTTTGAACTGAGCGGTAGGTAAGCCAGAATTGATGATATAGGCTGTGCGCGGGGGACGGCTTTCGACGTCCTGTGTCTACACGGCCTGATCCGGTTCTGCAACCGCAACCATTGAATTGCTGGCGGCATTTTTATCGACGACCAGCGTATTGCCGGTGGCACCGATGATCGGATTGCCCTGATTAATCACGATCCTGTTGTTTGGCGCGATGGCAGGCCCGTCACCTGCAAAGGACACCAGAAGTGCGCTTGGCAAGACCAAAACATCTCGCACAAACGTTATCAACCCTCCTCCTAGCAGACTGAAATTGAAGTCACCATTAGTGCTTGGAAATGACGACCATGTTCTGCAAACCGGACTGCGTGACGCTCGCCGAATTGAATTGCGCGAGCAGACCGGAGCGTTCAACCGTGTCGCGCTGATCGACCAGCTTGCCAACAACAACGCCTATGACGCGGACAACCAGATAACCCTGCGCATGACGGGGGGCCGCAATGGGCAGATCGGGTTGTCGGGCGCTGCGGCTGAAACCATTGTGACCGACAATGGCATCGTCCAAGAGGCCGGAAACGGCGACATCCGCAGCAACGGCAACCGCGTAGATCTGCTGATCACCGGCGATTTCAACCGTTTCGGAATCCGGCAGGGCGGGCGCATGAATGACGTGGGCTTCATCACCATAAACGGCAACGAAAACCAGCTGGGTCTGCGTCAGGATGGCACGGAAAACGATATCGTCATTGCGGCACCGATCGAATGCGCTTTCAATATTATCGGTATCGACCAGCTGGGGACGAATGCGGCCATACTTTCTTTGGACATGGCATCTGCGGGTGATGGGGGCGCGCAAAGCGACCGTAACAGTGTTTTCATCCGTCAGGACGGCACCAATGGCGTGACGTTCGATCTGAAAGGCGATGACAACGATTTTCGGATTGACCAGGATTATGACAGCGTTGGGCGTGGCGGAAACAATGTGGCCGCAATCTCGGTCTTTGGGAATGGCAATATTGGCCTGGTCCGGCAATACGGCGGCAATTTGGCGACGGTAGAGATTTTCGGCGATAACAATAACAATCTTGCCGCCAGCGCGACCGCGATTTTGCCTGTTGCCTCTGTCGGCGAATTTGTGCAGGACGGCAAGGGAAATGAAGCATCGGTCTTTGTGTTCGGTGATACGAATATCATGGGGACGTTTCAATCCGGCGACGATCACCGCCTTTTCATGACTATTATCGGATCTGGAAATTAGTCCGCGATATCTCAGTCAGGGGCAGCCAATATCGGCAATCTTGTCCAGAATGGAAAAGGAAACGCCGCGTCTATTTTGCAGCAGTAATTGCGTTCTGCGGCTCGTTTACGCAAATGGACATACTTTGACTGGATCGGCCCATGCCGGCTGTGTCGGCATTCCGGTAGGGGGCGGAATAGATCACAGGATGTCATGCAGCACAGGTACACCTGCGGTGTTGCATGACAGGGCTTGGCTGTTCTTTGCGTGGCGTCCGTGCTGCAAGTTTTGTCGTGAACCCGCCGGTGCCTGGACCGCCGTGTCAGTGAAATCTGAAAGACATGTCGCGCATGGCGATCCGGAACGTTTGGCACCGGATCGCCCCCCTCTTTCAGCGTTCTCTGAAGGCGTGTGCGAATCTGTCGGTGATGGGTTTGATGAGGTATGATGCGACGGTGCGGTCTTGTGTTGTGACGAAGACTTCGACGGGCATGCCGGGGATGAGGTGGCTGTCGTGGAGTTTTGCGATCTCTCCGGGGGCGATGTCGACGGTGGCCTGGTAGTAGGACTGGCCGGTCGTGCGGTCGGTCGTGGTGGCAGGAGAGATGTGGACGATGGCGCCGCGCAGTTCGGGGGTGACGCGCTGGTTGAAGGCGGGAAAGCGCAGGCGGGCGACCTGGTTCAGGCTGACCTGCTCGATCGCGGTGGGCGGCAGCTTGATGTCGACGCGCAGCGGGCTGTCCCGGGGGACGAGGGTGACCAGCACCTCGGCGGGGGTGACGACGCCGCCTAGGGTGTGGATGTTCAGCTCGTTGACGACGCCGTCGATGGGGGCGCGGATCTCGGTGCGGCTCAGCCGGTCGCGGATCGCGATCTCGCGTTCGGTCAGTTCGGCCAGCCGGGTGACGACGGTGCTCAGCTCGCGCTGCGCCTCGGTGCGGGCGGTGTCGTCGATGGCGAGGATCTGCAGGCGGATCTCGCTGGTGCGGGCGGCGGCGCGGGCGATCGCGGCCTCGATCTCGCCCATCTCGCCGGCGAGGCGGACGCGCTCGCGCTCGACCCCGTAGAGCCGCGAGACCTCGATCAGCTTGCGTTCGGTCATGGACCGGGTGCGGTCGTATTCGGCCTCGACCAGCGTGGCATCGGCGGCCTTGGCGGTGCGCTGGCCCTGCAGGCCCGCGATTTCCTCGGTAATCTGCGAGATGCCCAGTTCCAGCTGCTGGCGCTGGCTGTCGCGGGTCTGGCGCTGACCGTCGAAAAGCTTCGTCTCGCCGGCGATCATCTCGGCGGCCTCGGGGTGGGCGGCGATCCAGTCGGGGTCCAGCGCCAGCCGGTCGCGGCCGTCGCGTTCCGCCGTCAGCCGGGCGCTGCGCACTTCCAGTTCGGTCGTCTGGCCCTGCACGATGGCCAGTTCCGACGTCGTCTGCGCGTCGTCGAGGCGGATCAGCAGCTGCCCCTTGGTCACCACGTCGCCTTCGCGCACGGCGATGGCCGAGACGATGCCGCCGTCGCGGTGCTGGATCGACTGGACGTTCGCCTCGACCACGACCACGCCCTGCGAGATGACGGCACCGCCGAGTTCGGCCGTGGCGATCCAGCCGCCGACGCCGCCGATCAGCGCCGTGGCCAGCACGAGGCCGGTCAGCATCCGGGGCCAGAGGCGCAGGGCGTCCTTGTCTGCCGAGAGGGCCATCGGGGCCGTGCCGGGATAGGTCATCGTCATCGTGTCTCTCCGTTGGTCAGATCAAAGGGCATCGTGCAGGATCAGGACGTGGTGGCCCGTCAGGGTGATGAAGGCGTCGAACATGTCATCCTCGTGGATGTCGATCCGGGTGGTGTCGCCATCGGTGCCGGTCTCGTAGCTGAAGCTGAGGTTGAGCGGCCGCAGCGTGTCGGGCGGTGCTGCGCCATCGAGGCGCAGGCCGCCGTGATCGTCGCGCCCGTCGTCCTCGAAGAAGCGCCAGATCCGCGTCTCGATCGCATCGCCGATGCCGAAGTCGGTGATCGTCGCGGTATTCTGCGCGATGCCATCGACCGTGTTGAAGCAATAGACGTCGTCGCCAGCACCGCCGGTCAGGGTCACGGACCCGTCGCCGATGATGAACCGGTCGCCGCCTGTGGTGCCGATGATGACCTCGAAGCTGTCAAAGCTGTCCGCGGGGCCGGTGACGCCTGCGACGCGCCCGGTGCTGAGGTCGGCCACGACGGGGCCCTCGATCTGCGACAGATCCAGCGTATCCTGACCCGCACCGCCGTCGAAGCTGTCCGCCGACATGTCCTGCGTGACGACCATCCGGTCGCGGCCCTCCGCCAGCGTGACGGTATCGCGGCCCGCGCCGTCCACGACGGTCTCGTCTGCCGCACTGCCGCGGATGACGTCGTCGCCGCGACCCGCGATCAGGACCTCGAACCCGGCAAAACTGTCGTGCCCGCTGTCGGTGCTGTCGGCCACACCTGTGGTCATGTCGATGGACAGGGGGGCGGTCACGGCGCTGAAGTCGAGCGTATCGACGGCGCCTGTGTCCGGTGCGACGCCCGGTTCGGGTGCGTCGCCCTGGAAGGTGTCGTCGGCGCGGTCCGCGCTGACGATGACGGTGTCCGACCCCGCACCGCCGGTCACGATATCGGACCCGGCCCCGTCGGACAGGACATCGTCGCCGGTGCCGCCGAACAGCGCGTCATCGCCGGCCCCGCCGGTGATCGCATCGGCGCCGTCTGCACCGTATATCACCTCGTCCGCCGCACTGCCGCGGATGACGTCGTCGCCACGGCCCGCGATCACGACCTCGAACCCGGCAAAACTGTCGTGCCCGCTGTCGGTGCTCTCGGCCACACCTGTGGTCATGTCGATGGACAGGGGGGCGGTCACGGCGCTGAAGTCGAGCGTATCGACGGCGCCTGTGTCCGGTGCGACGCCCGGTTCGGGTGCGTCGCCCTGGAAGGTGTCGTCGGCGCGGTCTGCGCTGACGATGACGGTGTCCGACCCCGCACCGCCGGTCACGATATCGGACCCGGCCCCGTCGGACAGGACATCGTCACCGGTGCCGCCGTCCATCATGTCGGAGCCCGCGCCGCCGAACAGCGCGTCGTCGCCCGCGCCGCCGGTCAGGACGTCGGACCCGTCGCCACCGTAGATCATGTCGTGGCCCGCGCCGCCGTCGATCCGGTCGTGCCCGGCCTCGCCATAGATGATGTCGTCGCCCGCCCCGCCATAGATCAGATCGTCGCCGGCCCCGCCAAGGATGCGGTCGGCCCCGTCGCCGCCGTAGATGACATCGTCGCCGCCCTGTGCCGCGATCTGGTCATCGCCGCGGCCCCCGGCGATCACGTCCACGCCATCGGTCCCTGTCAGGACGTCGGCTGCATCCGTGCCGTCCTTGCACACGGGGCGGATGTTCAGGTGCGCCATCTGCGCGACCGCGGCCTGACCGTCGCTGACCTGATAGGCAAGTTGCACGACACCGGCATAGCCGGGGTCCGGCGTATAGAGGAACCCGCCCGCAACCGGGATGAGCGTGCCTGCGGAGGCGGTGATGTCCACGACCCGCAGGACGTCGCCGTCCGGATCGCTGACATGTTCCAGCAGGTGTGCGGTGCCGATCAGGATCGCGCCGGTGCCCAGAATGTCGTCAAGGGTCACGGACCGCAGCCGCACCGGCGCCCGGTTGGGCCGGGCCGGCGGGACCGCCGGCGGTGCCGGCGTGTCGGTCACGGGGTCCCTGGGGGTCCGGGGTCTGGATGTGTGGTGTCTGGGCGTGTGGTGTCTGGGCGTGTGGCGTCTGCGGGGCAGGGGCCGGACGTGGCGCCTCATGCCCGCCGGGTCCTGCGACGTCAGCGCCGCGGTGCAGGCTGTTCGCGTGCGGCGCAGTGCCGCCGTGGAAGGTCTGGACCCCTGCGGCCTGCGGGACGGTCCCGCCGTGCAGCGCGCCCGGACCCGCCCGGTCCAGCGCCACCGTGTTGTGGAACAGTGACACGACATTGCGGCCGGTGCTGATCGACAGGGTCGCGATGAAGGCCGTGGCATCGGGGTCGACGAAGGGGGCCTGCGCCGGTGCCGCATCGGCCTCGGCCGCCACGGGTTCCGCGCCGACCTGCGGATCCTCTGGCGCCGCGGGGCGCGGCTGGTCCGGCCTTGCGTCGGTCTGGGGCCGGGCGGCTTCGGTGTGCCCGCTCACCATTGAGCGCAGGTAGAAGGCGACCGACAGGACCGCCATGGCGATCGCCTGCGGCAACCCGCCCTTCGGTGCGCCGTCGTCAAAGCCGTAGGGCTGCGACGGGTCTTTCTGATCCGCATCGGACCGTGTCTTCTTGACCTTGATCATGCCGTCACCCGGTGTGCCGGTTGCAGGACCATCGGCTGCGGCTCTGCCGCCGCGGGCCTGTCTGTGGCGGGCCTGTCTGCTGCGGGTCGGTCTGCTGCGGGTTGCGGGACGGGCTTGGGCCCGATGATGTCGTCCTTCGGGCCGAAGGCGGTCAGACGCCCGCCCTGCACGACGGCGACCATGTTGACCGCGGCCAGCGCCGTAGGGCGGTGCGCGATGACGACGACGATGCCGCCGCGCGCGCGCACCTTGGCCACCGCTTCGGTCAGGGCCGCCTCGCCCTCGGTGTCGAGGTTGGAGTTCGGCTCGTCCAGCACCACCAGGAACGGGTCGCCGTAAAGCGCGCGGGCCAGTGCGATCCGCTGCCGCTGACCGCCCGACAGGGCGATGCCGCCCGCCCCCAGACGCGTCTGGTAGCCGTCGGGCATCTTCACGATCATCTCGTGCACGCCCGCGGCCAGCGCTGCCGCGACGATCGCCGTCATGTCCAGATGTTCGGCAAAGCGCGCGATGTTCTCGGCAATCGTGGCGTCCATCAGGCTGACGTCCTGCGGCAGATAGCCTGTGTAGCGGCCCAGTTCGGCCTCGGGCCACTGGGGCAGGTCGGCGCCGTCAAGGCGGACCGCCCCGCGCAGCACCGGCATGATGCCGGTCATCGCCTTGACCAGCGTCGTCTTGCCGCTGCCCGACGGCCCGATGATCCCCAGCGCCTGACCGGCCACCAGTTCCATCGTGACATCCGCCAGCAGCACCCGGCCCGATCCGGGGGCGGCCACGGTGATCGCGTCCAGCCGCAGGGATCCGACCGGTGTGGGCAGAGACAGCGGGGCGGGGGGCGCTGGCCGTGGCGATGGCCGTCTCCTTCAGGCGGGCAAAGGCGGCGCGGGCGCCCACGACCTGCTTCCAGTTGCCGATCGCCATGTCGATGGGCGCCAGCGCCCGCGACGAGGCGACGGACGAGGCGATGATCGCCCCCGCCGACAGATCGCCGGTGATGGTCAGATAGGCGCCCAGACCCAGCAGCGCGGACTGCAGGATCATCCGCAGCACCCGCGACAGCGCGCCGAAGGTGCCCGAGATGTCGTTGGCCTTGGTATGCAGGTCCAGATGGTCGCGGTTGGCCGCGGTGAACCGCTCCACCGCGCGGCCGGCAAAGCCCATCGCCTTGATGACATCGGCGTTGCGGGCGTTGGATTCCGCGATGGCATTGCGCGCGATCACGGCCGCCTGCGTGGCCCCGGTCAGGCGGCGGGTCAGCAGTTCGGTGACGACGGCGATCATCGCCAGCACGACCATGCCGCCCAGCGTCAGCGCGCCCAGAAGCGGGTGCAGCATGTAGACGAAGATCAGAAAGACCGGCATCCAGGGAATGTCGAAGATCGCGACCGGCCCCTGACTGCCGAGGAAGGCGCGCACCGTATCGACGTCGCGGCCCCGCTCCAGCGCCTCGGCGGTGCTGTAGCCAAAGCGCGGCATGTCGACGACGACGCGGTGGGCGAGGGGGGCGATCTGCCGGTCCAGCCGCGCCCCGACCCGCACCAGCAGCTGCGAGCGCAGGATGTCGAAGAGCCCCTGGAACAGGTAGAGCCCGATCGCCAGCGCCGACAGCGTCAGCAGTGTCGGAATGCTGCCGCTGCCCAGCGCGCGGTCATAGATCTGCAGCATGTAGATCGACCCGGTCAGGGCCAGGATGTTGATGATCCCCGACAGACCGAAGATATAGACCAGCACGGACTTCAGCCCGGCGGTGATCTTCTGCACCTGCTTCATCTTGATGTGGTCTTTGGTGTCCCCTGCGCGCATGACGCTTCCCCTCAGGTGATGTGACTGACGTGTGGGGGGCCCCGGGCGGCGTGACGCCGCCCGGGGCCTGCGGGATCACAGGCTGAAGTCGCCCGCGGTCAGGTGATGCGATCCGCGGATCGCGATGGTGAAGTCGGCCTCTGCGTCATCGTCCGCCGTGCCCTGCACCAAGGTGAAGGTCTGGCCGTCGCGCACCTCCTCCGAGATCAGGAGTTGCCCCGCACCGGTCAGCGCGCCGCTGGTGATGGTGAAGGCCTGATCCCCGGCCTGTCCGGCCATCGCGTCGATCTGCGACAGATCGATGGTGTCGCCGGGCTGGAAACTCGACAATGTGTCGCCGTCCGCCGCCGCCGCACTGGTAAAGCGGAAGATATCCATGCCCGCCCCGCCGTCGATCACGTTGACGGCCGTGCTTGCGGTGATGACATCGTCGCCGGACCCGGTCACGACATTCTCGATGTCGTAAAGGATATCGGTCCCGGTCCAGCCGCTGTAGGCACTGCCGCGGCTGTTGCCGTCGGTCCCCAGATCGACCGTGACGGCCAGCTTGATCGCCGCCATGTCCAGCGTGTCCGACCCGCTGTCACCCCCCAAACCGTCGCCATGATAGATGTCATCGCCGTCGCTATAAGTCGCCACGAAGGTATCGTCGCCGGCCCCGCCGAAGACCAGATCCGTTCCGGCCCCGCCGGTGACGTAATCCGCCCCGTCGCCGGCAAAGATCCGGTCACTCCCGCCGTCGCCAAAGACCATGTCCGCCCCAGCACCCGTGATGATGTTGTCATCGCCGCCGCCGCCAAACACATGATCCGCCCCGGTCTCGGTCACCAGAGTCTCCCCCGCATCCGTCCCCGTCAAAACCATGTCCACAACCGCAGGAACCAAAACAACAGGATCCGAAGACACAGGCTCAGACGTCGCGTCGTCACCCCCGTCGTCGTCAACGGACCCCTCATCGTCCGACCCGCTGCCGGTTGCACTGCCGTCATCGGATCCGTCTGATCCGTTGTCAGCTCCGTCATTGCCGGAATTGTCCGCGCCATCGTCACTGCCGCTTTCACCGCTGTCGTCGTCATCCTGATCGGTGTCATCGGTCGTGCTGGTCGGAACCCCGACGGGCGCATCGGGCAACGGGGTGTCACCCATGTCGATCACGTCCTGCGGGCGCGGCGTTCCGATCACCGTGTCGTGGCCGCCGTTCGACTTGAAGACGATCCGGTGGGCCGAGGTCAGGGCCGAGATATCGACCGTATCGTCTCCCGAGCCACCGTCGATGTGGATCGTGTTCGGGCGCAGGCTGGTACCGGTAAAGTCGCCGATCACCTCGATCCGGCTGCCGTTGATGACGCCGTTCGGCGTCAGCGGCGTCACGCGGGCCAGATTGACCACGATCTCCTCGATGTTATCGAGTTCCGCGATGATGCGGACATCGAAGGATAGGTTGTTGCCGCGTGTCACGACGATCTCGGTGCCCGGTGCCAGACTGGCTTCCGTCGCACCGGCCGCGATGGCCTCTGCGCGTGTGTAGATGCGGTAGAGTTCCGAGATGTCGGACCGCCCGTTCAGCACGAAGGTATCGCCACCCGCATCGTTCGCGCCACCGTCGATGACGTCGTGACCATCGATGCCGCCGCCGTTGCGCGACGTCCAGACGATCCGGTCGTCACCGTTGCCACCGAAGATCGCGTCGTTGGCCTCGTCACCCATCAGAGTATCGTTGCCGTCGCCGCCAAAGAGGTCATCGACCCCGCGACCACCGTAGAGGCTGTCGTTGCCCAGACCGCCGAACAGTTGGTCGCGCGCAACCTGACCGAACAGGGCATCGTTGCCCACGTTGCCGACGATGACATCCGCACCGTTGCCGCCATAGCCCACGGCATCGCTGGCCGTAGTGAAGACGATGGCATTGTTGCCGTTGTCGCCGGTGGTCAGCACGAAGGTCTCGGTCCGGGTCAGACCATCGGGGGCCGTCACCCGGATATCAAGGGTATAGGTCGTGCCTGCGTCCAGCGGTGTGTCGAGCCGCGACACCTCACCGCTCGGCGAGACCGCGAACCCGACGCTGCCACCCACCAGTTGGTAGGTAAAGCCGGTGATCGCATTGTCGTCCGTGGTGGACAGCGTGCCCAGAAGGCCGACATCGGGCAGGGTATCGCCTGCGGCCACGACATTCAGTTGAATGTCGGTCGGTGCGACGTTCACCTCTGCCACGTCGTTCAGCAGCACCGTCAGCTGGCGCGTGTCGATGATGGTGCCGTCGCGGATATCGGTGCTTTGGACCACGATCTGATACTGGTTGTCGACCGTCTGGAAGGCATCCTGCATCTCGTAATCCATGACCGGCGCCGGGTCCGCGACCACGATGGAATAGCGCGGTGCGCCGTTGGGATCGAGGCCGTTCGTCACGATGGCAAAGCGCCCACCGGCATCCTGACCCGGCACGATGGCGTGACTGATGTACTGGCTGGGAACGAGGGCACCCGCGGTGTCGAAGGGAACGCGGTCGATGACCACGGTGCCGGCTGGCGATTCCTCGTTCACGAACAGGGGGCGTTCGACCAGATCCGTGGCCGGACCGCCGATCCGCTCGGTGATGCCGCCCGCAGTCTCGAACACTGCGACCGCCCGCATCAGCTGCCCAGCAGTGCCGGGCTGGACCACATAGGTCAGGCCGGTGCCGATGGTCTGCCAGCCGGTGTTTCCGTTTTCCAGCTTCTGCTGCCATTCGAAGGTCAGCCCGACCGGGTTGCCGTTCGCATCCAGCGGCGCGGAAATCGAGGGGTCGAGGGTCAGGGTCGCCGTCAGTTCCTGCCCGACATAGGGCGTGACCAGAATGGTCGTGCCGTCGTCAAAGGGTGTGGGATCGTTGATCGCCACTGTCCCGATCCCAAGGATCTGGTCAGAGCCGACGACAAGGGTGCGGTCCGTGAATTCAAGATGTTCGATGTTGCGCAGCTTGTCGGTATCGTCGACCACCAGACTGCGGCTGATCAGCGGGGTGCCGTTGACCGTGGCGCCGGTGATCCCGTCGTCGAGGTCCATTATCGAGATGAAGCCATCGTTGTTGGCGTCGAAGGCATAGCCAAAGAAGCCCTGCACCTCCAGACCGTCGATGATCATCGTGTCGGCGCCCTCGATCAGATATTCCGCGCGGGTGCCGCGATAGATGGCGGTGTCGATATTGTCGTCCGGCGTTTCGTCATACAGGATTTCCCGCACGATGCTGATCTGGCTAGGCTTGATCGTGCCGTTCAGCATGTAGGGGACCAGTTCTGCCAGGCTTTCCGCCGTGGTGACCGGAGCCTCCACCCCGTTGGCATCCGGGCCGATGGCCAGACGCACGTTCATCCAGGCGTCGCCGTCGAGGATGTCGTAACCGCCATTGCCCTGCAGCCGGTCGTTGCCGTCACCGCCCAGCAGGATGTTGCCGTCGCGGAAGGACGCGCCCGCCACGCCTACGACATTTAGCAACTCGGCCAGACCTTCGATCCGGTCGATGCCCGCCTGGTCCAGCTGGTGCTTTTCCCACACCGCATCGATACCGAAGTCGACACGGGTGTTGCCGCGGTCGTCGCCGGCGATCACGTCGTCGTATTTCCAGCCGGATCCGCCTTCGACCAGATCGAAGCGGTCGCGCAGGATGAAGCCGGGGTCGTTCACGAAGAGCGGGATGCCGAAGTCGAAATCGACGCCCTGCGTGTCGTGCTTGGCGATGGCCCAGTCGAAGCCGAACATCCCGTTGAAACGCTGGATGCCGGGGCCCGACAGCATGATGTCGTCGCCGCTTTCACCGTCGTAATCGGTGTCGTTGCCCTGGCCCCACATCACGTCGTGACCGACGATGGTGGAGTTGAAGAACAGCTGAGAGTTGTCGCCGGCCAGCGTGTCGAAACCGTCGCCGCCTTCCAGCCAGTCGTCGCCTTCGCCGCCCTGCACCAGCTCGTTCCCGGTGCCGCCCAGCATGAAGTCGTTGTCCTCGCCGCCGAAGCCTTCCTTGTCGTCCATCCCCATGATGATGAAGTCGCTGCCCTCGTCGCCGAAGATCAGGTCAAGGCCGGAGCCGGCGCTGATGACGTCGTCACCTTCGCCGCCGCGCAGCACGTCGTCGCCGAAGGGATCCTCGATGATGTCGTTGCCGGCACCACCAAAGACGTTGTCGGATTCCATGCCCGCGTTCAGATAGTCGTCGTCGCCGTCACCCCACAGGGTGTCGATGCCCTTGTCGCCGTAGAGGCTGTCGCGGCCTTCGGTGCCGCCCAGCACGACATGCTCGCCGCCAGAGAACCGGATCGTGCCGCCGTAATCGTGGCCGTCGATGGTGACCGTATTGGAATAGTCGCGCTCGACCTTGGGATCGATCATCTGAAGGAAGGGATCATCATGCGTCGGATCGACGGTGCCGTGCCGCTGTGCGATGCCGCGGTCCAGTTCGAAGACGAAGTCCGGCGTGACGAAAAGCGACCCGTTCAGGTGCGTCGCATGAGGATCGGACAGGTCAGAGTTGCGCATCACCAGATCGGTGAAGGTGTTGGGTTCCAGCTGGTTGAGCAGGTTGGTGCCCTGCGTGCGGCTCAGATAATAGAAGCGGTCGCCGGTCTGCAGATGCTCCATCTGGTATTCGAAGATGAAGTTGAAGGTCGATCCCAGCATGCCGCCGAATTCGTTCAGCTCTTCGGCCAGACCGCCGATCCACAGGTCGACGTTGTTCATGCCGCCGAGGGCAGCGGTGGCGTAGGTCCCACGGGCATTGAGGAAATCGAGTCGATCGGCGATGAGGGGATTGGCCGAAGGAACGCCATCCAGCGTTGTGCCGGTGATCAACTCCCAAGCTGCGGCGCGCTTCTCCTCCAGCGTGGTGGCGCCGGTGATGGCGGCGTGGGTGCCGTAGGCCGCCACGAAGTTCACCAGCGACTGCGGATGCTTCATGTGCTGGGCGAAGTCGATCCAGCTGGTGTAGGGCTTGAGGTCCGCGTGGCCATAGTCGTTGTAGAGCTCCTTGCGAATCTCGTTCAGGGACTTGATGCCGGTCTCGCGGCCGCGGGCGATGTTGATCGCAGCGAGGTCCAGCGGCAGGCCCAGCAGGTTCGACTGCAGGGCAGGGACCACGAATTCGTCGATCTCGTTGCCGACGTCACCGACAGCACCGCGCACCACGTTGGCGATGATCTCGCCCACGTCCGCACCGGAGGCCGCGAACATCTGCGGGTTCAGGAAAGCCTCGATCAGCGTGGCATGGTCGCCACCCAGCGGGTTCAGGTCATTGTCCAGCCGGTCGACCGTGTCGTTCAGCATCGAATGGCCGAACCGGTAAACCGTATGCGCGAACTCCGCGATGATCGACGGGTCCATGTCTGGTGTGTTGGTGAACACGAAGGGATCGACGTTGGGCTGGATGCGGCGGGCGAACTCTTCGAAGACAAGGTGCTGATAC
Organism: Loktanella sp. M215; assembly: GCF_021735925.1. Lineage (NCBI taxonomy): Bacteria > Pseudomonadati > Pseudomonadota > Alphaproteobacteria > Rhodobacterales > Roseobacteraceae > Loktanella > Loktanella sp. M215. The sequence continues at coordinate 3,163,978 of NZ_WMEA01000001.1, read as the reverse complement.
TGCATTTCGGTCACGAAGCGCGCGGCCTGGAACATGCGCTCGCCGTCCCACACCAAGGTAGAGGTGTCGGCGGGCACCTCGGTCACGTCGGCCAGCAGCCATTCGTTCAGGAAGGTCACGTCGCCACCGGCGGCGGACTCGAGGATCGTCAGCTTGTTTTCCTCGACCAGCCGGTTGTGCTCGGCGTGAAAGACCGAGTGCACGGCGGTCAGCGCGATGTTCTCGTTGCCGCGGCCGTCGCCGGACAGGTAGTGGGCGTCCAGCATCTCGTCGTCATACGTCAGCGGGTTGTGGTCGTCGGCGACCAGATCGGCGGCGTCGATGACACCGTCAAGGTTGACGTCCGCCAGATCGGCCACGTCGATCACGCCGTCTCCTGTCACATCGGTCAGCCTGCCAGCCAGCAACGTGACATCGGCCGCGTCAGACACGCCGTCGCCATTGGCGTCGATCATGTCGAAGTCGGCAATCTGCGCCACGGAATTGTCCGTGCCCGGATTATGGTCGGGGTCCACGATCCCCGGACCCGCATGGTGCGCGATATCGACCAGGAACTGGTGGCCGGTTGCCACCGCACCCGCGGTGGTGATCGGTGCGGCGGGGTTGCCTTCCTTCAGTGATCCGTCGGTCATCACCATCATGGGATAGCCATTCGGCCCGCGGACGAATTCGCCGTATTCATCGGTGACCAGCAGCGGTGCGTTGTGCACGTCGAAATCGTTCAACGCGATGCCCAGCATGCTGGCCGCCTGCGCCTTCACGTCGGCCCAGGTGGCGATCGTGCCGGGCTGCTGGCCGTCGAGCAGGTGACCGGTGGCCAAGGGGCGCTCGCCCTTGCCGTCCATGGCGTTGCCCATGACGTATTCCCGCAGAAACACGTGGTGCGACGGATGAGAGGTATAGGTCTGGTTCTGGTCGATGAAGGGCGTCGTCGTGTTCTCGGCGTTGCCGTTGGCATCGACCTTAGCGCGTGTGACGGCCATGAACTGCAGGTGCGGCGGCAGATCGTCCGCCGTGCCAAGGATTCCGTCATCGCCCTTGATCAGCGGATCGTCGGGGTTCAGCGGGATATAGACCGTGCCGTTGTCCGCCTTTGTCACCAGATCCAGACCGTGGTCAAAGAACTGCCCAAAGAACGTCATCCAGGAGTTGAACCCCGGCGACAGGCCGATGTCCGGCGACTGGTTCGGAATGGTGGCAATATCCGCGTTGTCCAACGGCACCTCGTTCGCGCCCAGCGCCGTGGCCGCCACGTTGTCGATCAGGAACTGGTTTCCGCCGGTGTTCACGATTTCCAGCCGTACGCCCAGACCGTTCGAGGTCGCAGGCACCGGACCGCTGTCGAGGGTGACGCTCGACCACTGACCGTCGGCGGGTTCCGGCAGGATGGCGGTGGCCAGCACGACGCCATTGGCGTCCACAAGGCGCACCTCGCCACCGGTCCACGCGATGTCCGTCCGGTCGCCGACATTCAGGCTCAGTGACACGGATCCGCCGGTCTGCAATACGACGCCCGACAGGTTCTGCGACAGGCTGCCGCCGCCCTGCAGATAAGCGACGTTGCCGCCTGTGTGGCCCGCGGCGCTGGTCGTCGTGGCAGCGGGGGCGAACAGGCCACCACCCCCTGTCAGCGTCCAGCCCGCCGGTGCGGCTGTGGTAAAGTTGCCCAACGGGTTCGATATGACCCCCGCCTGACCATCGGCCAGGGACGTCGCCTCGAAGCTGGGATCGGTGATGGCGACGATCGCATCCTTGGGATCAATGGGTTTGGCATTGGGGCCGTAGCGTTCGTGGAACGCGTCCAGCGCCAGCGGATTGGAAAACCACGCTGCGATCGCTGCCGGATTGTCGATGGTCTGGTTGACGATCAGGTTTGAAATCGTGCGCGGGTCCGCGTCCACCACGTTGCCTGGTATGCCGTAGTTGCCCTGCACGGTCGCGGGCTGGCCACCGGGTCCGTCAAAGTCAATAGAATCCCCGTCTGGGTCGTTCACGAAGGCCGGGTCGGTGATCCGCGGAAAGGGCGTATCCGCCGCACCAAGCATCTCCTTGCCGGGGGCGAGGTTGTTGTAGACCCCCGTGACGGTCCGCAGGCCCGCGGGCAGCAGATTGGCATCGTTCGCGTCCACCCCGTAAGCCGCCTGAATGGCCGCCGTCAGGGTCATGCCGCCGGAATGCGCCTCGGCGACTTTGATGTTGCGCAGGATAAAGGCGAGGTCGTCTTGGTTCACGTTGAAATCGGTGGTGGCCATGTCGGTGTCCCCTTGGCTTATGCGTGGCCCTGTCGGCCACCGTGAATTGGTCTGTTGCGGAACATGGCCAGCGTGCAGCCCCTGCGGCTGACAGCACCTTGTTCCCTCGGTACTGCAAGCAGGCTACGGCAGGCGCGCCCGTCCGGGCAGGACGAGAGGGGCAGCGATTTCCTGCGACATTCTGACCGGGTCGGACTGGGACCAAGGTCTGATGATTGTGCGGCGCGCCACAGGCAAAACTTGACCGGTCTGGAAACGCGCCATAGCGTGATGTCATGCGAAATATCTTATAATAAAGGCTTTTCACCGACCGGATGGCCCGGATTACACGCTACGGCCATTGGTCCGACACGCAGGACGCTTTCGATGACGCCACTGCCTCTCCGTCGACCCCTTGGTCTGAACTTCGATCTGCGCCGGAACCTGCGGCGCAGTTCCGTGGGGCTGATCTTGGGCGTCGCGCTCAGCATGGCGATCCCGCTTGCGCTCGCCCTCTACGTCACCCGCGAATTCCGTCAGGCCCAGCTTTTGGATGCGCAGGCCGCCGGTGAGTTGCTGACAGAAGGGTTCCTCGCCCCCCATGCGCGGCGCGCCCTGCGCAACGGCGCGATCAGCCCCTTTGAGGCCAAGCAGATGAACGCTGATTTCGACCGGATCGCAGAGTCGAGTGCGATGCTCGGGGTCGTGCTGTGGGACCTGCAGGGCCAGCCGATCTACAGTTCCATCGGCTACATCACCGAAGACATGTTTCCCCAAAGCGACTTCCAGACCGCGGTGCTGGGCGGCAGCTCTCATTCAGAGGTCACGTCGCTGGATGCCTTCGGCCGTCACGATACCGTGCCGTTGCCCTATCTGGAGCTCTATGCACCGATCCGCAGGGCCGACACCGGCGAGCTGATCGGTGTGGGCGAGACGCTGATCGACATCTCGCACATGCTGGTGACCCGGCGCCACGCCGCACGCTCGGTCATCATCGCCAGCGCCCTCGCCAGTCTGGGGCTTGGCACGCTGGTCGTGCTGACCCTGCTGCAACGCCAGCGTCTGTTACGCCATCTGGCCGACGCCCGGCACCTCGTCCTGCAGAACAACCGGCTGCGGCAGGCCGCAGACAGGGCCCGTGTCGCCGCCAGTCAATCAAACGAGGCGCTGCTGAACCAGTTGGGCGCCGAGATTCATGACGGCCCGGTACAGGTCCTCAGCCTGCTGATGCTGTCCAACGATCTGGACGAGCAGCAGACGATCAAGAGCGCGGGGATGGATCGCAAGTCGCTGATCTCTTCCGTGATGACGGAACTGCGGGCGATCTCGGACGGGTTGATCCTGCCGGACATGGACCCGTCGTCACTGGAAAACAGCATACAGCTGGCCATCGGGCGCCACGAGATGCTGACCGGGCACCGCGTCGCCGCCGATCTGTCGGAACTGCCGCAGACTGTCGATCCGGAACTGGCCGTCTGTCTTTTCCGTTTCGTGCAGGAAGGTCTGACCAACGCGTTCCGCCATGCCGGGACCCCGACCGAACAGGTGACCGGCAGGCTGGAGGGCGACCAGATCGTCCTGACTGTCAGTGACCGCGGAAAGGGGGCCGGGGCCCGCAAGGCTCCGGTCACGTCCCATCGCGGTCTGGGACTTCAGGGGATCCGGAACCGGCTGAAGGTTTTCGCCGGAGAGATCACCCTGTCCCCCAATGCCAGCGGCGGCATGGACCTGACGCTGCGCGTCACCGCGCGTCAGGGGACCGGCCGCTGACCGCGCCCGAAGGCGCGGATCAGTTTATCGCACCCCGCTGTGCCGCGGTTTCGACCAGACCCAGCTTTTGCGCGCCGATCACGACCTCGATCCGGCTGCGCACGTTCATCTTCTGCATGATGATCGTCATGTAGTGCTTGACCGTCTTGTCGCTGATCGTCAGGGCCTCGGCGATTTCACGGTTCGTCAGCCCGGTCATCAAAAGCCGCACCACCTGTTCCTCGCGGACGCTGAACCGGCAGTTCTCGCGCGCGGCGCGGCGCAGCTTTTCGGTCCGCAATCCCGTCAGCACCTTGTTGGCAAAGGCCGGAGAGATGAACGTATCCCCCCTGTGGACGGCCAGGATGGCCTGCTTCAACTCGGCGATGGTGCTGCCCTTGAGGATATAGCCGGCAGCACCGGCCTCCAGCGCCGCGATGGCATAGTCGACGCCCGCCACGGCCGTGAAGGCCAGCACGCGGGTCTTGCCCTCGTTCATCTGCGCGATGTCGGTAAAGGCCTTGATCACGTTGCCGGGCATGTTCACGTCCATCACGATCACCGAAGGCACGTGCGTGCGGACAAGCTTGACGGCCTCTTCCGCCGAACCACCGGTGGCCATGATGCTGAATTCGGAATCCGAGTCGAGAAGCGCCTGAATCCCGCCCAACAGAACGGGATGGTCGTCAATTAATATAATATTAATAGTTGTCATATTATCGTGTCCTTAAACGTTCGTTTAATCCGGAGTGAGGACTGGTCGTGTGATTATAAAAATAACAGCTAAGACCCCTTAATCGGGGCGCTGTGGAAAAAAACGACATCACTACAACAAAAGGGCAAACACTAAAATTGGACGTCGTGCAGACGCAGCAAATTCCAGTCCCGACAGGCAGCACGATCGAAAAATACGCGTGCGGTGCGCCACAGCCGGAAAAGCGGTTGTACGGATCGGCAGAAACTCGCCGTCCATACAGATTCTTACCATACTAAAGCAGGTCAGGAGAATAAATTTCGTTCTACACTTTCTGGTAGAGCGCCACGGGCCGCGTCAAGACGCTGCAAACCGTACGATCTTCAAACGATTCGCATTGCAGCCGCGCGGCATCATCTTGTGAATTCATGAATTTTTAGATTTTGTGCGGTTGGCGCAACGATTGGCCCACTTTGCAATATTCAACCGGAACGTCTTGCAAGGATACAACACCCATCGTTGGGTCATTGATGCGATGCAATTCAAGGTTGTAAAATGCGCCAGACTGCGACCTCCGCCGTCAGGCCACTTGCGACATCCTGCGCATCCAACAGGCGGGATTTGGCTTGGATTGATTCGGGGGCCATTGCCGGATTGATCTGTCCCGTGCGCGCCGATTGTGTGACCAATGGGGCGAGGGTCAGTCGCGATGCCCGGTCGAACCCGAACCGTACCAGCGTCTGGTCGACGGTCAGGAACCGCTCTCCCGCCGTCAGCGACGCCAGGGCGACCTCGCGCATCTGCACGACCTGCTCTGCGGGAAACGGCAGCAGCCCCAGAACCTCTGGTGGCGCCAGATACAGGTCCACCAGACCTTCGACATCCGTCAGGCGCACTCCGTAAGTCCGCCCAGCAAACACGTCCTGCGTGACCGTGCCGTTCAGGGGCGGCGGTCTGGTGCTGTCCAGCCGTGCCGCCAGCCGTGCCCGGATGGCGGTTTCAGCCATGGCATCGACGTGAAGGCTCTCCAGCCGGGCGAGGACCTTCACACTCGCCAGTGTCCGCACCTGCAAGGTCACAACCATGCCAGACAGTAGAATCAACCCGACGAGTGTCGTGATCAGCACGATCCCGTGCCGGGTCTCGCGCCTTGGCATGGCACCAATTGCGATCCCTGGTCTGTCATGGCCGGTCGGCATGTGACACATCCTGAAAAGGGCCGTCATTGAACGCAGCGCGTGGCGGCACGCCCTGATCGACACTGCACTCCGGCATTCCCATCGCGCCGCGTTTGCGTTATGAAACCTGTATTGTATTTATATTTCAAGCTTTAGGTGAGTGATGGCCATTTCCGCTTCACGTCCCCCCCGCAAGCCCACCGCCGGGCTGACCCTGCTCGAGATGATGGTCGTGCTTGCGATCATCGCCCTGGTCGTGGGCCTTGGCGCGCCGCGACTGATGGAGAATTTCGGCCGCGCCAAGGGACAGGCCGCTGCCGCTGCCATGGCCAACGTCAAAGCCGCGGTGCAACTCTATTACATCGACACCGGCCGCTACCCGTCAGAGGCAGAGGGGCTGTCGGCCCTGATGACGCAGCCGTCTGGCGTGACCGGCTGGGGTGGCCCCTATCTGGACGACGCCACCGCGACGGTGGACCCTTGGGGGCGTGATTACCTCTACCGGTTTCCCGGCGCCGACGGCACCTTCGATCTGCTGACGCTGGGTCGCGACGGTCAGCCGGGCGGTGCGCGCGAAGACAGCGACATCACGCTGTAACGCGCGGTCCGCGCCGGCACGACGATCAGCGGCGGCGCCATGCGGCCGTCGATGGCGTATGTGATCCGCAGCAGGTCCGGCAGCACCGGCCCCATCGCCCAGTCCGGCACCCAATCGGCAGATCCGCCGTCAAGCGGTGCCAGAAACCCAAGGTCCACGTCCGACGCATTGGTGGACAGGGTGATGCGCTGGGTGTGGCCCGGATGTTCGCCGACGTCCGGTGTCGCGGCCGTGGCGACCAGCGCGTCGCCGTCCTGCGCCACCGTCACCGTGGCCAGCACGCCGGGCCAGAACAGCCCGTCGTCGATCAGCGTCTGAAACGTCAGGCTGTCGCCATCCGCCTGCAAGGCCGCCTCCAAGGGCATGTCCTCGATCCAGCGGCGTAGGGTCGCGCGGTCCAACAGCAGCGCCATCTCCGTCTGTGCAGGGTCCAGCCGGGCCAGCGCGCGGCCGATGACCCCGAAACTTGACGCAAGGATCAGCGCCAGTGCCGCCATCATCGCCAGCGACACCAGCAGTTCCAGCAGGGTCACCCCGGCCGTGCGGCGGCGGCGGGGCATCATCGCAGGGTCGACAGCGAAACGACAAGGTCCGGACGCCTGTCCGACCACCCTTCGACAGTAACCTCGCGCAGGCCGGTGGTGCCGTCACCTTGGGTCACAGGCACGTCGCTGATGCGCCAGCGCCAGTCGGACGGCGCCGATCCGCTGCGGGCGGCGGGGTCGGGTCTGCGCAGATAATCCTCCAGCACGGACCGGTTTAGCTCTGCCAGCCAGGCCCGTTCCAGACGCAGGGTCTGCGTCCGCATCGACCAGCCCAGCGTCCCCATGACGCCGCCCAGCACCATGGCCAGCACCGCCACGGCCACCAGCGTTTCCAGCAGCGTAAAGCCTGCGTCGCGCCGCCGGGCAGGCGGGCGGTCAAAAGGCAAGGTCGTTGACCGAGAAAACGGCCCCCATGATCGTGGTGATCAGCAGCCCGATGACCCCGCCGATGATCAGCGTCAGCGCCGGCGTCAGGGCAGCCAGCAGGCGCTGCGTCCGCCGCGCGGTCCGGTCGGCCAGTGACCGCGACACGGCGGCCAGCACCTCTGGCAGGGTGTTCGTCTCTTCTCCGATCCGGAACAGATCAAGGAACAGCGACGGCATGCCGCCGGCCAGCGCCAGTGCGCCATGGGCGCGCCCCCCCTTTTCCAGCGCCTCTGACGCCGCACGCAGGGCGGGGGCAAAGGGGTCGCGCGGCGCCAGCGTCGCACAGGTTTGCAGCGCATCGTTCAGCGGCCAGCCCGCGCGCAGCAGCAGGACCAGCGCCCGGTTCAGCCGCAGCAGGGCGGTGTCGCGCATGATCGGGCCGATCAGCGGCAGCCGCAGCGCAAGCCGCGACCCCACGCGTCGCAGCAACAGGTACAGCGCCAGACCCGCCAGCACCGCCCCGATGCCCAGCGCGGCCCCATGAGCCTTCAGCACCGTGCCGATCGTCAGAAAGGCCGCAAGCCCGCCGGGCATGGGGCGGTCCTGTCCGGCAAAGATCGGCGCGAGCGCCGGGGCCAGCGACAGCGTCACGATCAGCAGCAGCCCGAAGGTCGCCACGATCAGAACGGCCGGATACAGCAGCGCGCCGAGGATCTTGCCCTGCAGTTTTTCCTGTTCGCGCAGATAATCCGCCAGATCCGCCATCAGCGCGGGCATGGCATCGGACCGGTGGCCCATCTGCAGCAGCGTCAGAAACACTGTCGAGACCCGCGGCCCCGCCTGCGCAAAGGCATCGGGAAAGGTCACGCCTTCCGACACCAGCCACCGGATCCGGGCAAAGCGGGCGCGGGTGTCGCGATGATCGGCCCCATCATGCAGGATGCCGAGGATATCGAGCAGCGGCAGCCGCACGCGGAACAGCACCGCCATCTGTTCCGCCAGCGCCGCCTGTTCCGCCAGGGGCAGGGTGCCGGATGTCAGCCTGACCTCGCGCCTGTACCACGGCTCTGGCCGCGACTGGGCCCCGTCGCGCAGATCGACCACCGCCAGCCCCATCGCGCGCAGCGTGTCATAGGCCGCGGCCTCGGACAGGGTGTCAAGCTGGCCGTTCTCGACCCGGCCTTCGGCGGTATAGCCCTTGTAGGTAAAGACGGGCATCCGGTCCTTTCCGCGCGCGGCGCTAGTCGAACATTTCAAAGGTGGCGGTCCGCTCGCCAAGGCGCAGATCAAGCCTGCGCGACCCGATCGCCATGACCTGCCATCCGGCCAGATCATCGCCTTCCTGGACCCACAGCTCCTCAGCGCCGTCCCGCGTGATCACCAGCGCGCGCCGGGCGTCACCGCGGCCGATGACGGCCTTCAGGTGCAGACCAAGGTCCGCGTCACCTGCCTGCGGTGCGGGGGCGCCTGCCTCGGGCGCGGGTTGGGCGATCCCGCTCGGGGTCGCCAGCCGCCGCCCTGCGCTGAACAGCGGGCGCGCGTCCATTGAGGGCAGCGCGTCGTCGTAAAGGCCGACCTCTGGCAGGGGCAGAAAGGGACTGTCTTCTGCGGCCTGAACGACGGCAAGGGCAGGGGGCGCATCCAGATCCGGCAGGGTCGGCATCTGCCCCACCCGGACCGCGCAGACAGCACCCAGCGCCAGCAGGATCGCCAGATGCGCGGGCGGCGGCGCCCAGATCAACAGGCCCATGCTCAGCCCTCCCCACCGGGGTAAAGGCCCCAGACCACGACCCGCAGGGACACCGGTGCGCCCGGACCTTGCTGGGCCGCACCGGGCAGGGCGCGCAGGGTCAGGTTGGCCACGGCCACGCGGGGGGTCAGCGCCTCGACCGCCGCAAGGAACCGGATCGCATCGGACCATTCGCCCTGCGCCTCCAGCTCGACCGCGACGGTGGGCGTCGCCAGATCATAGGGCGTCCGCCCCGCGCCGAAGGTCAGCAGCGTCAGACGGTGCGTCGTCCCCAGATCCACGATCCGCTGTTGCAGGGACAGGGTGGCGGCGGCGGCCGTCTCGCCCGTATGGGTCAATGCCGCGGGAAGGGCCTGCTCGCTTGTGTCGCTTGGAACCTCTCCAAAGCGGACGCGCAGCGCGGCGGCCCGCGTCGACAGGACCGCGTGCTGCGCCAGGGCCGCATCCAGGCGCCGTGCGCCGATGCCCGTCAGCACGAAAGCCAGGCCTGCGACCACGGCGGCCAGCGCCACCGCCTGTCCCGCGATGCGCAGCCCGTTCACTGCGGCACCGCGTCGGGGCGCAGGGTGACCCGCAGTTGAAACCGGTTTTCCCGCCGCACCGGATCGACCACGACCGGCCCGTCGATCGCGACCTCGGCCGCCCAAGGCGTGGCCTGCACCACCTGCACGGTATCCGACAGCGCGGCGCGCGAAAATCCCGCCAGCCGCAGCACGTCGCCGTCAAGCGACAGGGACGAAATCCACACGCCGTCATCAAGCCCGTCCGTCAGATCGGCGATGATCGGAAAGCGGCGATAATCCGCGTTGAACCGCTGCACGTCCGTCACCAGACCGCTGCGGGCGGCCTCCGTTTCCACCGCGCGCGCCTTTGCAAGGGCGGCCTGATCCAGCAGGTCCGTGATCTCGTCCGCCAAGGCGGCGGTGCGCGCGTTCAGCGCCGCCGTGGCCCGCACCTGCACCGCCAGTACGGTCCCCAGCGCCAGCACGGCCAGCCCCACAGCCACGCCGTGCCAGACGTGGGTGATGCGGTCGCTGCGGGTCAGCCTGTGAAAGAAAGGCGCCGCCGCCGCAGAACCGGCGATCTGCACGCGGCCGACCTCTGCCCCGGTCTGCGCGGCCCCTTGTAGCAGATCCGTCAGGTCCTGCTGGCGCAGGATGTGAACGCTGTAATCCTGCGTCTGGCCCCGCCGCCCAACCGGTGCTGCACGCCAGATCAGTCCCGCGGCGCGCGCCGGCATCTGCTGGCGCATCTGCAGGTCGATGGCCGCGGTCGCGGCGCGCCGGGCGGCCCGGGGCAGGCTGATTTGCTTGGTCAGATACAACGTCGGTGACAGCATCAGATCGACCGGCCGCTGCCGCGCGGCGTGACCGCGCAGAATGCTCAGCACCGACTCGCTCAGCGGCAGTTGCGCCACATCCACGCGTGCAGCGCGCCGGGGCGGCAGCCCCGCGGCAAAGATTGCGGCAGACGTCCCGCGCCGCAAACCTGCAGACCAAAAGATGTGTCGGACTTGCATTGGGACACCAAACGCAGATGATGAAATAAGTTAAGAAATTTTTAATCTTGCTGACGTGGTCAATTGAAACATGGAAAAGGCCCTGTCGCTATGAAAAAGTCTTGGGCGACCATCGCAGAGGTCAACGCAGCCCTCGCCCGGCGGCTGCGCGAAACGGACGCGGTGTCGCAGGAAAAGCTCGACCGCGCACTGGACCGTGCGCAGGGGCAGGGCACGACACTGGACCGCGCACTGCTGGAACAGGGCCAGCTGGAGGAGGACGTGCTGCTGTCCCATGTCTGCGCCCTGACGGGGCTGTCGTTCTGCGCCGACCCCGTGGCCGACGGCCTGATGGCCGACCCCGCCGCCGTCGCGCGCCTGTCGCCGGGGTACCTCTCGGCCAAGGCCGCGGTCCCGGTCCTGGGCTTCGAGGACTCGGGCTGCACGGTCCTGATGGCCACACCCCTCGACACCGACCTGCGGGCGGAACTGGCCTTTCATCTGGGCCAGCCCATCGTCGTCATCGCGGCCACGGCCCGGTCCGTGCGCCTGATGCTGTCGCGGGTGGATGCACCGGAAGATGTCAGCGCAAAGCCCGCCGCCGCGCCTTCGACGACACCGCAGACGGGACCGGATATCGACGGGCCGGTGATCCGTTTCGTCGCCTCGAAACTGGCGGATGCGGTCGCCCTCGGCGCCTCTGATCTGCACTTCGAGGCGACGGCCAGCGACCTTGTCGTGCGTTTGCGGGTGAACGGCATCCTGGCGGCCCAGCCCGTCGACCGCAGCCTGTCGCCGGATGCGGTTCTGGCGCGGCTGAAGGTCATGGCCAATGCCAACGTGACAGAGCGGCGGATGCCGCAAGATGCCCGTATGACTGCGAATATTGCCGGCCGCCCCATCGATTTCCGGTTCTCCTCGATCCCGACGCGGACGGGGGAAAGCATCGTGCTGCGGGTGCTTGATCCGCGTGCGCTGCGACTGGGCTGGGACCGGCTCGGCTTTGATGAGGCAATGGTGAAACGCATCCAGCACATCGTCGAACGGCCCAGCGGCCTGTTCCTCGTGACGGGGCCGACCGGGTCCGGCAAGTCCACGACCCTTTATACTGCGCTGTCCCACCTGAACCGGACGGGCGTCAAGATCATCACGGTCGAGGATCCGGTCGAATACAACCTGCCCGGCATCAGCCAGGTGCAGGTGCAAGAGGCGGTCGGCCTGACTTTCGCCCGCGTCCTGCGTGCGATCCTGCGCCACGATCCGAACGTCATTCTGGTTGGCGAAATCCGCGATCAGGAAACCGCCGAGATCGCCTGCCGCGCGGCCCAGGTCGGGCGCATGGTGCTGTCGACGCTGCACACGAATGCCCCCGCCGGTGCCGCCCCGCGCTTGACTGATCTGGGCGTGCCGGATTTCATCGTGCGCGACGTGCTGCGCGGCGTGCTGGGGCAGGAGCTGGTCATCCGCGACTGCCCGTCGTGCCAAGGCGCAGGGTGCCAGACCTGCGGCTTCACCGGCACCGCGCCGCGGACCCTCAAGGCAGAGCTGCTGGACCTGACCTAGCCCAAGACGCCCCCCAGCCGCCACAGTCTCACGACCAAAGGTTACCGAAAGGTTAAGACCTTTGTCGCAAATGATCGTTCTACCTCCGCATGACCGATCAGGTGGCAGCGATGTTAACCTCCTTGCATCGGATTATGGGTCAAGCGTCCTCCCTTTTTGCCGGAGCGGACGCCATGTCACGCACTGGCGTGATGTCTCGCACCCCTGAAACCGATCGGGATAGTCCGCGCCAGTCCTTGGCGCGTCAGACATTAGAATACGGGGAATAAAGCCATGTATCTGCCGCACAATGCCTCCAAGCGCCGCCAGCGCGAGGCGCAGAATGCCCGCGACAACCGGGCGGAAATCGTCAAGGCGCTGTCGACCGGCGAGGTGAGCCGGCGCGAGCTGATGAGATGGGGCATCTTCACAGCGACGGGCGCGCTGGCCAATATCAACGGCCTCAGCCCTTTTGCCAGCAGCGCCTATGCGCAGACGGAAGATACCGGCGTGCCGATCAGCCCGACCTTCGGCGTCATGCCCTTCAGCCAGCCGCTGAAACGGCTGGACCTGCAGGAGCCGATTCCGCTGACCCCGATCCTGCGCGGCGGCGAGATCGACGTGGCCTTTCCCGCAGGAAGTGGAGAGTTGGCCGGTCGCCGCATGTCCTATCATACCGATTACCTGATGTCGGGCCGCCAGATGTACGGCAACCCTCTGAACGGTCGCGGTCCGCTCGAGGGGCGCCCGCCGGGGGCCTATTTCGCGCACCAGCGGTGGGCCGAATTCCTGCCCCAAAAGGGCTACGTCATGTCGCTGGTGCCGACGGCGCCTTCCTGGGGTTTTCATCCGGACCTGCCCAAGCAGAATGCCAACCAGGTCTGGACCTTCTGCAAGGGTCGCAACACCGAGGCCACGACCAAGCCACCGCTGATCAAGGTGCGCTACGGCGAGCCGGTCCTGTTCCGCCACTACAACGGCCTGCCAGAGGATCACGCCCAGAACGGCGGCTTCGGCTCCAACAGTCAGGCGACGCACAACCACAACGCCCACAACGCTTCCGCCAGCGACGGCGCATCAAATGCCCACTTCTTTCCCGGCCAATTCTACGACTATCACTGGAGCACCACACTCGCCCGGGCCGACACGATCAACAAGAACATGACGGACAGGCGCGCCTCGGGTCCCGATGGCAACGGCGGACTGGTCCACGTGAAGGGCGACTACCGCGAGCTGCAGTCGAGCCTGTGGTTCCACGATCACAGGTTCTTCTACACGGCCGAGAACGTTTACAAGGGCCATTTGGGCGCAATCAACTACTACAGCGGACCCGACCGCGGCAACGAGGTGCTGAATGACGGCGTGAACAAGCGTCTGCCCAGCGGATCGCTGCTGGATTGGGGCAACATCGACTTCGACGTGAACCTTGTCATCTCGGACGGCGGGACCGACGAAGATGGTCAGTATTTCTTCGACATCTTTGACACCGACGGCTTCCTCGGCGACCTGATGCTGGTCAACTTCGCCTACAAGCCCTTCATGGAGGTGCTGCCGCGCAAGTACCGGTTCCGCCTGTTGAACGCCTGCATGTCGCGGTTCATCCGGTTGCAGCTGCGCACGGCCTTTGGTGACGCGGTGCCGATGACCGTGATCGCGACCGACGGCAACCTCGTGCCACGGCCCTTCGACGTCAATCTGCTGGACACACAGGGTGTGGCGGAACGCTTCGATATCGTCGTTGACTTCAGCAATTTCGCGGTCGGTCAGACGATCAACATGACCAACCTGATCACCCATACCAGCGGCCGTGGACCTAAAGGTCAGGTGGGTTACCGGATGGCGGACAGTGGTCGCTCCGGGGACCCCGCCACGGGTTCGCTGCTGCAGTTCCGCATCGTCGACCAGGTCGAAAGCGTGGACGTGCCGGGTGTGACGCATTACGCCTCGCAGCCCGATCTCAGCAAGGTCCCCGGGCGCCTGACAGACCAAATTCAGGTCGTCGAACCCACCCGCGTGCGCCTGATCGAACTGCGCCGTGGGCAGGAAAATCCCATCGATCCCGCGACGGGCGACTGCAATCCATCCTGCCTGCGGCGCGAGATCTATCCATGGTCGATGCGGGTGAACGGCGACATCCTCGGCGGCTTCAACGCCAACCACATCTCGGCGCTGATCCCGAAACCGGGCGAGGTCGAACACTGGGTGCTGCGCAACCCGTCTGGCGGGTGGGACCATCCGGTACACCTGCACTTCGAGGAGGGCATCACCATCGACCGCGGTGGCAAGCCGACGTCGCGGTCAGAGAGGCTTGCCCGCAAGGACGTCTGGCGTCTGGGCGAGATCGGAGAGGTGCGGATTCAGGTCCAGTTTGGCGAATACGGCGGCGCCTACGTCAGCCATTGCCACAACACCGTCCACGAGGACTCGGCGATGATCATGCGGTTCGACATCCTGACGGACCCGAACAATCCCTATTCCTCGCGCACGCATTCGGCTGTTATGCCGACCCCGAACCCGACGCCCGAGGGCGTGACCTACACCACGCCGGAGTTCCTGCCCGAAGGCAATCCGTTCGATCCCAAGTTCGAGCCTTTCCCGATCATCCCGCCCTTGCCGTGACACAGGCCAATGCCAGACAGACAAAGGACGGGTAATCTCATGATGCATTTCACACCGATCCGGACACTTGCGGCGGCGGCGGGGCTTCTGGCCCTGACGCTGCCCGCCTCAGCCGGGCCGAAACGCGACGCGGGCTACTTCACCAACCTGCCGCTGGTCACGCAGGACGGACAGACCGTCGCGCTCTACGACGATCTGATCGCGGGCAAGATCGTGGTGTTCAACTTCATCTATACCGACTGCAACGACCTGTGTTCCTTCACCACGGCCCGCATGGTGCAGATCGCCGACTGGCTGGGCGACCGGGTCGGGCGTGACATCTTCATCTACTCGATCTCGCTCGACCCCGTGAACGACACGCCAGAAAAGCTGCGCGCCTTCGCCGCCGGCTTCGGGATTGAACCGGGGTTGGGCTGGACCTTTCTGACAGGCGATCCTGCGGATATCGACGTGATCCGCAGGAAACTGGGCGAGCGTGGCGACAATCTGTATGACCATCGCAGCGACATGCTGATCGGCAACGCGGACCGGGATTTCTGGCGCCGCACCTCGGTGATGGGCAGCCTCAAGCTCGCGACCCAGACGATCCTCGAAATGGACCCGGACTGGCGGGCGCCTGCAGTCTCTCCCGCGCTGATTGAAACCGGCGACCGCCCGGCCACAGACTTCATCATCTCCGACCGGCGGGGCGAGGCGATGTTCATCAAGATCTGTTCCGCCTGCCACACCATCGGGGCAGGGGTGAAATTCGGCCCCGACCTCGCCGGCGTCACCCTGCGCCGCGATCACGACTGGCTGACCCGCTACCTGCAGGCGCCCGACATCCTGCTGCGGGACGGCGATCCCACCGCCGTCGCCCTGAACGCCCGGTTCCCCAATGTTAAAATGCCCTTCATGGGCCTGACCCAAACGGATGCAAAGGACCTGATCTTCTATCTGGGAAAGCAACTCGACGGCTTGGACAGCACCCTCACCAGCGCCGAGGCGGACCAACCAGCCGCATCCCACGACCACGCGTCCCACGAGCACACCGCTCACGACCACTAGGTTGAGAGCAACGACGCTATTGGAGAGCAAAATCCCCGCGCTCTGCAAAGAACGCGGTCGCACCTTATAATGACATCGGGAATAAATTGCGGAGAGACAGGATTCGAACCCTGGGAACCCTTGCAGGCTCAACGGTTTTCGAGACCGTTTTTCAGTCAAAGCGGCGTCCCAGAGTTCATATTTTATTGGGTTTTGCTGCTGCAAGATCAGCAGTTTCGGCTGCCTGAGCGGGGCAGGGCGGCATAGTCGGACGGCATAGTGCTGGCGCTCGCTCTACGACGCTGAGAAATGAACCACGCGCCCAATTGAAGTGGCTTTCCTGCGACGACGCACGGGCAGCATATCGCGGAAGCGGTGAAGTTCCTGGACGGCAAGGGAGATGAGGTCGAGCTCGTATGGACTTCGGATGTCAGGGGCTCCAAGGCCGATCCTGAGGGACTACACGACTACATCAAGGCAAAGGTGGCGATTGGCGATGCGGTAACTCTTGGTGGTTGAGGGATGGGAAGCGGACGTGGCGTCTTCCCCGATCGCGGCGGTGCAAATCGCCAGATCGGTTTTCTCGCTGCAAAGATTGATGTCGACGGCCGGTATGCCGACCTCAGGGTCTCCGATGTCGTGCGTTTATCTCCATGCACGCCCCCTGCATGGTGAGGTGCCCCCCGAAAACTGGACACTGACGTAAGCTCCGATTTGCTGTCTGTTGATCTTCACCACGAAGGAGATCGAAGATGTCGAAACGAAAGCAGCACGCCCCTGAGTTCAAGGCGAAGGTGGCGCTTGAGGCGCTGAAAGGTGAGGCGACGGTGTCGGAGCTGGCGAGCCGGTTCGGCGTGCATCCGACGATGATCAACCAATGGAAACGTGCGCTGCTGGATGGCGCGTCCGGTGTCTTTGAACGCGGCGGCCGCAAGACGCCGGTCATCGATGAAGACCAGGTCAGGGATCTGCATGCCAAGATCGGGGAGCTGGCGGTGGCCAACTCTTTTTTGGAAAGAAAGCTCAAACCTTGGGGCGGGAAGTGAGGCGCAGCATGGTCGAGCGCGACCATCCGGACCTGTCGATTGGCCAGCAGTGCGCGCTGCTACAGGTTTCTCGGTCGTCGTTTTACTATACGCCGCAGGGTGAGACGGAGCAGAACCTCGCGCTGATGCGGCTGATCGACGTGCAATTCATGGAGACGCCCTTCTTCGGCGTGCGCCAGATGACGTGGCACCTGCGCAACGAGGGACACGCGGTGAACGAAAAGCGCATCCGTCGGCTTATGCGCCTGATTGGTTTGATTCCAATCTACCAGAAACCCAACACCAGCAAGCCGGCGAAGGGGCACAAGACCTATCCCTACCTCTTGCGCGGGCTGCGCGTAGAGCGGCCCAATCAGGTTTGGTGCGTGGACATCACCTACCTGCCGATGCGCAGAGGGTTTCTCTATCTGGTGGCGATCATGGACTGGCACACCCGAAGGGTTCTGGCCTGGCGGATCTCGAACACGCTGGACGCCGACTTCTGCGTCGACGCGCTGAACGAGGCAATCTATCGGTTCGGGCCACCTGACATCATGAACAGCGATCAGGGATCGCAGTTCACATCGTTTGCTTGGACAGACCGCCTGCGGCGGTCGGGCGTCCGTATATCGATGGATGGCAAGGGCCGCTACTTGGACAACATCTTCATCGAGCGCCTGTGGCGCACGCTGAAATACGAGTGCGTCTATCTGCATGTCTGGGAGACCGGGTCTCAGGCCCGCGCGGGTGTCCGGACATGGATGGGGTTCTACAATCACCGCCGCCCGCACAAAGCCCTTGGCGGCCAACCACCGGCCGTAGTCTACTCGCTGAAAGTCGAAGCAACGCAACCCGATCAGCAGGAGCAGATCAGAGCTTAGAAAGCGCCAGATCCTGTCCAAGGGAAGGGGAGCACCTCAGAGTGTCCACTACCAGGGTGCGGGGGAGATCCGAATAGTCGTCAGTCTCCACCCCAAAAAGCGGTGCTCTGTTTACCACCCGATTCTGTCGCGGTATGCGATCATGATGCGATCTTCCTCGCTGCGACTTTCGAAAATATACTGAGTGTAAAATCCCCAACCAGCAGCTTTTCGAACTTCAGCCCATTCATTTGCAGCCTCGCGTTCCTTAGCCATCCAACATTCGCACTGTTTCAAAAATTCAGTGTTGCGCGATCTGGCGTCAAGGTGCTCATGATGAGACTCTTTTTCGCGGCAAGCAATCTCATGCTCCGCGAGGCGGGCCCGAAAGACTTCACTTACCGTGCCGCAGTCGTGAGAATACCTTAAGGTCTCAGTAGCGGTCCGATTGCCCATGTGTGCAGCATCCTGAAGCTCGTTCTCGGACCACTTTATCAGCTCTCGAAGGCCGAGAGATTTCCGGCGTTCAATTTCACGGTATACTTTATATTCTGCCAGAATGGGCATGACATTGCGAACGGCCGTGCTTGTCCGCCCAAAGAGTGCAACCTGAGCCTCGAAGCCATATCGCGTAAATTTATCGCCAACCTTCGGCAGCAAATGAGCTTCAAAAGCCTTGACGGCACCTTTCTGGCTTAGATTCATGCGGAAGAACGCGGGATGTGAGCCGTCTTGGCCCTCCCATCCTCGCGCGCGCTTGCGGAAATCCGCAATGGTGAAATGCTCGGCATCGCGACGTATGGCGGCGACTGCGGATGCCAGTTTCTTCTGAACGGCAGCGGGGATGTTAATTCCTGTGGTAATCATGACTAATCCATTGTTTGAACCATCTCGGTAATCAGAATCTCGTATCGTTCCGCGCAGTGCCAAAACACTTGGAAGAAAAAAATTGCTGAGCGTCTCCGGCGGGGGAAAGGGGTGTCCCCTCTCCACTCCCCACTGCCACTTCTGAAAGTGGCGAAGGAGAAGGGCACCGCGGCGTTGTCCGGTTCCTTGGGCAAGAACCGGACAACGCCGCGGTGCAACCAGTAAAATCGAACGCCAGATGACAGCTCTCTCGTCTTCAAATTCAATATTGATCGTATCGAACCTCGCTAACCGCAATCTGGAAGCCTGGCTCGGCGCGACGCATCTCTGGTCGACTGCGCCCACCGAACCAGGAAGCGCCGACGAGGTTGCCGAATTCTTCACGACCACATTGATCCGACTTCTGGAGGCTGTGGCAGTTATGTCTGCCCATGAGCGAATGTGGTTGCTCTCGCAGGCCCGGTCTTCACCCGGATCATCTGACGATGATCGGGTCGACCTGCTCGGAGTCTATCCTGCCAATGCCTGTCGCTGAAAAGAGAGCCACAGCACTGACGCGGATCGGCCGTGACGTAGAAGCGAGATTGACGATGGTGAAGCCGCGGACATCAACCGGCATCGGCTCTTTGCGGAGAGCCGATGCCGGAAGCTGCACCGGGGCTTCAGATGGCGAAGAACCGGGTGGTCGAACACCTGCTTGACCCGGACACCGATCCGGAAACCCGACACGGGAAATTACCATGTTCGACACCATTTCAAGTAATGAAACTATCGATCTCGCGCCGTTGACAACCTTCGGCGACTTGCGTTCGTTCGCGGGCGTCCATCGGGATGCCCTGCTGGATGCGGCCGGCCTGCTCGGCGCAAGCCCAGGCATTCGACTCGCCCAGAGGGCCATCGACGGATTGGCTGAGCCGGGGACGCCATCACGCCGCACGATGCGGGCGTTCGGCGAGCTTCTCGACCTGCTGATGCTCGAACACGTGCACGATCCTTTCCGTATCGAGGCCGGGCTCTTCGCTACGCTCGATCCGGCGAGCGCCAGCGCCGAGGAAATCTGCCTACTCGCGGATCAGCTGGGCGATCTGCTCGCCGCCTGCGAGGAGACGGAGACCGAGGCCTGCAAGAGCTCCAGCCCGAGGGTTGCGGCATGAGGGCGGGACATCGCGCAATGCTCCGCCTGTCCGACCTTGCGAAATCGGTCGAGATGACCCCCGACATGGTCTCACAGTTTGCAACCCTTGCATTCATGCAAGCGCACATTGTCGCTGCGATGATCCACGAGGTCGTGATCCCGTCACTGCCTCCGGCCAAGAGAACCTTCGCAGAAAGCATCGCCCGCCGCATCGAACGCGGCGCGTTCCTCGAGGAAGACGCCCTACGCGACTTCGAGACGTTTCTCGACCTCTTGGAACGCCAGATCGAAGGCGGGACGCATCTCTACTGGCACGGCGACGAAAACCACGTCCGCGGTGGATACGAGGCTGTTTACCGTGAGCGCGAGGCCAGCAACTTGGCCAGCGCGGCCACTGAGCTGGCGCTGCTCGGTGATATCATCCTCGCAACACTCTCCGCCGCACGCGCGGTTCGGGAGACGGGATCGCTGATCGACAGCTGAAAAGAAGTGGCGCCAGGTTCGGCCGGCGCCACTCGCTTGAGGGTCGCAAGACCCGCCCGCGGCTGGATCACCGTGGGCAGGCGTGCCGGAATTGCTCCGTCTGCTGCCAGATCGGCACGCCATTGACCGCGGTTACTCACCTCTGATCGAAAAATGAATCAATTTCCGTCAGTGGCTTACGAGAAAACATCGCAAAAAGTTGCCGGTTTTCCGCTCGTTCAGCGACTCGGCCGAATGATGTGAACCCAGTCTTCTTCTTGTCACCAGCATGGTGGCGAAAACCCGGCCACTCGACCCAGAAAATAAGCAGATACATGACACACGCAATACCGAGCGCTTTCGACAATTCATCGCCCGCACTGGCGGACCTGAAGCCGAGAGTGCGCGCCAAATTGGCTGCTGAACTTTCGGGACTCGAGCGTCGCACCATCACCGACCTCGCATCAAAGAACAAGATCCCTGGGGCTCAGAAGCACGGTGGGCTTTGGACCTTTGATCAGGATCTTCTCGCCCTCTGGCTTAAGAAAGGCAACAAATGGCAAGAAATGTCTACATCCCCCGCAACAGCAAGTATTACCACCTCCGCGTCACAATCGACGGAAAAGAATACCGAGAGTCCCTTCAAACAACGTCTAAACGGGTCGCGGAAAAGAAAGCGCGTCACCGAATCGAGGAACTGAAGGGCAAGGCCGAGCGCGGTGAGGCTGACTGGCTCTTTCACGCCGGTTTTACATCTTTCTTCGACAGTTTGGATGAGCACGACGAAGACCATGGGTGGTCACAAAAGACCCGTGCGCGTTACCAAACCAGCCTGCGTCAGATTGGTCTGACACTTTCCGAGATCCTCGAAGAGAGGGGTGAGGATATCGAGATGATTGGCGCCTGGGAAATCGAGTTAAGACTGGTCACGGAGTTCGTCGCAATGCGGAAGGACGAAGGGGTCTCGATCGCCACGATCAATCGCGATCTCACGGCGTTCAACCACCTCATGTCGCATATAAAGAACAAGGGGTGGATCGAAATGAACCCTGTGCTGCAATTCGAGAAGACGGGTATGAAGGAGAAGCTGCCGGACATCGTCCTCCCGACTGATCAGGCAATTCAGGAGCTCGGTCAGCGTGCACCGGGGACGCTGGTTTTCTTTCCGGCGTTCCTCGACGAGACGGGCGGTCGGGTCACCGAGATGTCGATGATCAAGTGGAAGGATGTGAGCGGTCTGGATCAGCCGATCGAGGGTCACGTCACTCTGACCTTGCGACACACGAAGGGGCGGAAGATTCGGACCATTACATTGCGTCAGGCGGCGATCGATATCCTTTTGCAGATCTCACGTTCCAACCGGTCACCCTACATCTTCTGGAACAGGACGGAGGAAGGTTACTACCGTTCTGCTGCCAACTTATTCTGGGGCTATGCACAGGAGACGTGTTTCGGAGCCCGCCTTCATGACATTCGACACAAGTTCGCGATCGAGCGACTGAAGGAAGGCTGGTCGGTTTACCGGGTGCAGCGCTACATCGGACACGGCTCGGTAAAGACGACCGAGCGGTATTACTTCCGCTATTTGTCGCAGGAGCAGCAGGAGGTCGCCAACGCCGATGGCAACGTCGGCCTCTGAGACAATCTACCGTGGCAGATGACAGGCCCCGCCAGAAATGGCGGGGCTTTGTCGTTTGGAACCGTTCGAACCCGTAGCCACCAGTCATTATTCCGCGCCCTGACGGCATTGTCGGCGCGTGCGGAGACGCAGAAAGACGGCATACTATGCCGTGTCTGCTCCTGACCGAGGCCAGGCGCCCGTCATAGCGTTGGCGGCATAATCACGTGATTTCAGAGGCTTGTGGCGGAGAGACAGGGATTCGAACCCTGGGAACCCTTGCAGGCTCAACGGTTTTCGAGACCGCCACGTTCGACCACTCCGTCACCTCTCCGCGCGGGGGCCGTCTTGGCAGGGGATTTAGAACGGCACTGACCAAACCGCAACCCCCCGTGATGACACAAGGTGACTTTGTCGTGCGCGCACGACGCGGTGCTTGGATTATTCATCTTATCACCCTATCAAGTTGTGACCCCGTTGATCCAAGGACGCCCCATGCTGCACGCCGCCCGCACGTTGTTTCTGGCCCCCCTCGCACTGATCGCCACGCTGACTGGCGCGCATGCGCAGGCAGTCGATGCGGAAAAGGGCGCGGCGCTGTTCGATGCCCTCGGCCTGCCCGAGATGATCGAGATCATGCGCGAGGAAGGGCTGGCCTACGGTCAGGACATCAACGACGGGCTGCTCTCTGGCGCCGCGAGCGCCGCCTGGGACAAGACGGTCAGCGACATCTATGACGTCGACCGGATGCGCGGCGGGGCCGCGGCGGCGCTGAACACGGCGCTGTCGGGCAAGGACGTGGATGCCATGCTGGCCTTCTTCACCTCGGATCTGGGGCAAGAGATCATCGGGCTGGAAACCTCTGCCCGCCGGGCGCTGCTGGATGATGCCGTCGACACCGCCGCGAAAGAGGCCGCGGCCATCGCCTTGGCGGACGACACGCCGCGATCGCGGATGATCACGACCTTCGCGCAGACCAACGACCTGATCGACACCAATGTGGTCGGCGCGATGAACGCCAATTTCGCCTTCTACATGGGCCTGCAGGACGGCGGCGCCTACGACAGCGCCCTGACCGAGGATCAGGTGCTGGCCGATGTCTACAATCAGGAACCCGAGATTCGCAATAACACCACTGAATGGGTCTACGGCTTCCTCAGCATGGCCTACCAGCCGCTTAGCGATGACGACCTGCAGGCCTACATCGACTTTTCCAGAACCAAGCCCGGTCAGGACCTCAACGTCGCCATGTTCGAGGCGTTCGACCAGATGTTCGTCACGATCAGCCGCGATCTGGGCCGCGCCTCGGCCCTGACGATGGCCGGTCAGGACATCTGACCGCCACCCCAGATCAGCAGGGCAGAGGTCAGCGCGGCCGGGTTCGCCTCGTAAAGCCCGCGGTCGTTCTGCAACTGGATGATCCGGGCCGGACGATCCTCTGACGGCACGCCTGCGGCATCGAACGCCGCCGTCAGCGCCGGACCGCCGCCCGCGTCGATCTGTGCGTTGATGGCCGGAAACTCCGACTTGACCGCCAGTTCCACCGCACCGCGCTGCTGGTCCGGCGCGGTAAACGCGCCGGTGACACCGGTAAAGGGATTGCGGATGCCTTCACCGGGGGCGCAGGCGGTCAGCAGGATCAGGCAGGGCAGGGCGATACGCATGGTGTGGACCTCTTCTTCGGGGTTGACTTGAACGCCCATAGGTCAGATAAGCCGCCATCCCGGCAAGACCCTTGTCGGGACTGATACGTGAATTCGCCCAAGGGCGCGCTGTTGACGGGTGGCTTAGGCCGCAAATGCCCTTAGGGGAACCTGACCGACGCGAAAGACAAAAGGAAAGACATATGTTTGCGGTTCTCAAGACCGGTGGCAAGCAATACCGCGTCCAGTCGGGCGATGTGCTGCGGGTCGAAAAGCTGGATGCACAAGCCGGCGACGAAATCCAGTTCAACGACGTGCTGATGGTCGGCGACACGATCGGCGCACCGCTGGTCGAAGGCGCTGGCGTCAAGGCCACTGTGATCGACCAGATCAAGGGCCCCAAGACGATCAACTTCGTCAAGCGTCGGCGTAAGCACGGCTCTCAGCGCAAGAAGGGTCACCGTCAGCAGCTGACGCTGGTCCGCATCGGCGACATCCTGGAATCGGGCGCGTCTGATTCCGGCATCCGCGCTGCCCTGTCGGGCCGTGGCATTGCCTTCGCAACCGGTGCCGTGGCCATGGCCGCAGCCGGTGCCGCCGCAGCCTACGCCGCGACCCGCAAGGACGATACCGCTGACGCGAAGCCCGCCAAGAAAGCCGCTGCTCCCAAGGCCGCCAAGACTGCCGCACCCGCCGGTGCCGACGATCTGAAGCAGCTGTCGGGCGTGGGCCCCGCGCTGGAAAAGAAACTGCACGCCGAAGGCATCACCACCTTCGCACAGATCGCCGCCTGGTCTGACGCAGATGTCGAAGAGTTCGGCGAAAAGCTGAACTTCAAGGGCCGGATCGAGCGTGAAGGCTGGATCGAGCAAGCCAAAGAACTTTCGAAGTAAGGAGACCGACACATGGCACACAAAAAAGCAGGCGGTTCATCCCGTAACGGACGCGACTCAGCCGGTCGTCGTCTTGGCGTCAAGAAGTTCGGTGGCGAAGTCGTCATTCCGGGCAACATCATCATGCGTCAGCGCGGCACCAAGATGTGGCCGGGCAATGGCGTCGGCATGGGCAAGGATCACACGATCTTCGCCAAGGTCGAAGGCAACGTGCAGTTCCACAAGGGCCTGAAGGGTCGCACCTTCATTTCCGTCCTGCCGGTGGCCGAGGCCGCCGAGTAAGCCGAGACACCTGACAAGATGAGGGGGATCGGTGCAGACCGGTCCCCCTTTTTGTATTTAAGCGCCCGTCATATTTAGGGCGCACCATAGGTTTTGAGGAGGAGCGAAACCCATGATCCTTGCCCCGGTCACGACGCAGGCCACCTATGTGTCAGATCGTTTCACGCTGCGCCCCCTGCGCGCGTCCGACGTCGGCCTGATTTCCATGTACGCCGCCGACCGCAAGCTCGCCCGCGCCACCCGTGCCATTCCGCACCCGCTGCCGCCCGGCGTGATCGAGGCGATGATCGCGCGCGCGTCCCACCCCGACCGGGCCGAGGATATCTGGGTCATGGACGGCACCTGCACCGGCCACGCCGAGGTGCTGGGCCTGATCTCGCTCGCCCCCATGGACCGCGCGCAGTCAGAGCTGTTCTACTGGGTCGCGCCCGCCTTCTGGAACGTCGGCTTCGCGACCGAGGCCGTGCGCACCCTGCTGGCCCACAACCCGCATCAGGCGCGCCAGTATTTCGCCGAAGCCTTTCAGGACAGCCCCGGCTCTGCCCGCGTGCTGACGAACTGCGGCTTCGATTATCTGGGCGACGCCGAGGCTTTCTCGGTCGCGCGCAATGCATTGGTGCCGACATGGACCTACATGCTGAAAACGGGGCTCTGATCCGGCGACCTGCCGGGCGTGTGCTCTCTTGAGAAACACCGCCAAGTGGCGTAACAGCGCCGCTTAACAGTCCGAAAGCCGCCTCCCCATGAAATTCCTCGATCTTTGCAAAGTTTACATCCGGTCCGGCGGCGGCGGTGCGGGCTGCGTGTCCTTCCGGCGCGAGAAGTTCATCGAATACGGTGGGCCGAACGGCGGCGACGGCGGCAATGGCGGCTCGGTCACGGCGGTCGCCGTGGACGGGCTGAACACGCTGATCGACTTCCGCTATCAGCAGCACTTCTTTGCACAATCCGGCCAGCACGGCATGGGGCAGGGCATGACCGGCAAGACCGGCGAAGACATCATCCTGCGCCTGCCGGTGGGCACCGAGATCATCGACGAGGACGAGGAAACCGTCATCGCCGACCTGACCGAGGTGGGCCAGGAGGTAGTTCTTGCCCGTGGCGGCAACGGCGGCTGGGGCAACCTGCACTTCAAATCCGCGACCAATCAGGCGCCGCGACGCGCCAATCCGGGGCAAGAGGGGGTCGAGCGTACGATCTGGCTGCGCCTCAAGCTGATCGCCGACGCGGGCCTTCTGGGCATGCCGAACGCCGGCAAATCCACCTTCCTCGCCGCAACCTCCAACGCGCGGCCCAAGATCGCCGACTATCCCTTCACGACCCTCGTGCCGAACCTCGGCGTCGTGGGCGTGGACAACGTCGAATTCGTCGTGGCCGACATTCCCGGCCTGATCGAAGGCGCCTCCGAAGGGCGCGGTCTGGGCGACATGTTCCTTGGCCACGTCGAACGCTGCAACGTGCTGCTGCACCTCGTCGACGGCACCTCCGGCGATCCGATGCAGGACTGCCAGACCATCATCGACGAACTCGAGGCCTACGGTGGCGACCTCGCGTCCAAGCCCCGCATCACCGTGCTGAACAAGATCGACGCGCTCGATGCCGAAGAGCGGGAATTTCTCAAGGACGAGATGGAATCCTCCACCGGCGGCCCCGTCATGCTGATGTCCGGCGTCACCGGCGAAGGCGTGACCGACGTGCTGCGCGCCCTGCGGGCCGAGATCGACGAGGGCCGCCTGCGGGCCCGCATCGCGACCGAGGCGCCCGTCGAGGACGAGCAATGGCAACCCTGACCGACGCGCGTCGTCTGGTCGTCAAGATCGGCTCCGCCCTGCTGGTGGACCGCGACACCGGGGCCTTGCGGTCCGACTGGTTGGCGTCATTGGCGCAGGACGTTGCCCGCATCCGGGCGCGCGGCACGGATGTGATCCTCGTCTCCTCCGGCTCCATCGCGCTGGGGCGCGGCGTGCTGGGCTTGGGGCGTGGTGAACTCCCCCTCGAACAAAGCCAGGCCGCCGCCGCCGTGGGGCAGATCCAGCTTGCGCGGGCCTATCAGGACGTGCTCGAACCGCACGGCATCGTCACCGCGCAAGTGCTTGTCACCCTTGACGATTCCACCGACCGCCGCCGTTATCTGAACTCCCGCGCCACGATGGAGACTCTGTTGGGCCTCGGCGTCGTGCCGATCGTGAACGAAAACGACACCATCGCCACCGACGAAATCCGCTACGGCGACAACGACCGCCTTGCCGCACAGGTCGCCGTGACCGTGGGCGCCGACCAGCTGGTCCTGCTCTCCGACGTCGACGGCCTCTACACCGCCAACCCGCAAAGCGATCCGACGGCGGAGTTCATTCCAAACGTCCCCCAGATCAACCCCGCGATCATGGCGATGGCCGGCGATGCCGTATCGGGCCTGTCCAAGGGTGGGATGAAGACCAAAGTGATGGCCGCCCGCGTCGCGACAGAGGCAGGCTGCGCTTTGTGCATCACTTTAGGATCACCCGCCAACCCCTTGCTTGCGCTTGAAAACGGCGCACGGGTCACTTGGTTCGCGGCACAGACCACACCGCAGGCCGCCCGCAAGCGCTGGATCGCCGCCATGAAGCCGCGCGGCACGTTTACCGTCGACGCCGGTGCCGACGCCGCCCTGCATGACGGCAAAAGCCTGCTGCCAGCTGGAGTCTCCACCGTCTCCGGCACCTTCGATCGCGGCGATCCCGTCGCCATCGTGACCACGACCGGCGCCACACTCGGCCTCGGCCTCACGAACTACAGCAGCGTCGAATCCGCCCAGATCAGGGGCCACCGCAGCGCAGAGGTCGAGGCGCTGCTGGGCTACAAGGGCCGCGCCGCCCTGATTCACCGCGACGACATGGTTCTCCAGGACAAGGGCACCCCATGACCGAGATGATGACCCGTATGGGGCAGGCCGCCCGCGCCGCCGCCCGCGACCTTGCGACCGCCGACAGCGACACGAAAAACCGCGCCCTTCTGGCCGCAGCCGACGCCATCCTCGCCACCCGCGACACCATCTTGGCCGCGAACGCGCTGGACATGGACTATGGCCGCGAAAAGGGCTTGTCCGACGCCATGATGGACCGCCTGCTGCTGACCGAAGATCGCATTCAGGGCATGGTCGACGGGTTGCGTGCCATCGCCGCCCAGACCGACCCCGTGGGGGCCGAGATCGACGCCTGGACCCGGCCCAATGGCCTGCACATCCGCCGCATCCGCACCCCCATCGGCGTGATCGGTGTGATTTACGAAAGCCGTCCCAACGTGACCGCAGACGCAGGCGCCCTGTGCCTGAAATCCGGCAACGCCGTCATCCTGCGCGGCGGCTCCGAAGGCTTCAATTCCTCCACGGCGATCCATGCGGCCCTCGTCACCGGGTTGCGCACAGCCGGTCTGCCAGAGGCCGCGATCCAGCTTGTGCCCACCCGCGACCGGGCCGAGGTCACGGCCATGCTGCAGGCCACGGATTACATCGACGTCATCGTGCCCCGTGGCGGCAAGGGCCTTGTAGGTCTGGTGCAGAAAGAGGCGCGTGTGCCGGTCTTTGCCCACCTCGAAGGCATCTGCCACGTCTACGTCGATGGCGCCGCCGATCTGGACAAGGCCCGCGCCGTCGTCGTCAACGCCAAGACGCGCCGCACCGGGATCTGCGGATCAGCCGAATGTCTGCTGATCGACCGCGCCTTCTGGGACCGCCACGGCGACGTCCTGATCCGCGACCTGCTGGCCGCAGGGGTAGAGGTGCGCGCCGACGGCGCGACCCGGATCGACGGCACCGTGCCCGCCAAGCCGGACGATTTCGGCCACGAATTCCTCGACATGATCATCGCCGCCCGGATCGTCGACGGCGTCGATGCCGCCATCGAACACATCCGGCGCTACGGCTCTCAACACACCGAGGCGATCCTGACCGAGGATGACGCCACCGCCGACCACTTCTTCCGCCACCTTGATTCGGCGATCCTGCTGCGCAACGCCTCCACCCAGTTCGCCGATGGTGGAGAGTTCGGGATGGGCGCAGAGATCGGCATCGCGACGGGCAAGCTACATGCCCGCGGCCCGGTGGGGGCAGAGCAATTGACCAGCTTCAAGTATCTGGTCACGGGCGACGGGACGATCCGCGCCTGACGCGCCGCTAATGCGGTGCAAACGTCGCGGTCAACGCCGTCTCGTCATGGACAATCTCCAGCCGGCACCCGCATTCGGCCATCACCTGCGGCAGCAGCGCAAACTGCACCTGAGAGGCCGCATCAACGACCTGCACGCCCGGCTGCGTCAACCCGGACCAAAGGTCGGGTTCAATCCGGAACCGTTCCGCCCGCGCGGTCAGGGTCCATGTCGGCCCCGCGCGGCTGATGGTGATATCGCCGCCGTGGGTCATCGCGGACTCGAAGCACTGGAACAGCAGAAAGGCGCTGCGCACGTCGGTCCGGTCACAGTCGCCCTCGATCTGCCAGTCATAGCTGATGCGCCCGCCGCGGGCGATATCGGCAAGGATCTTGATCACCTCGCGCCGGGGAAAGGTCTGGCCGGGCGTCGCCGCCCCGAAGGCTACCCGAAAGAACCGGATCCTGGCAGAGGCATTTTCGACGGAATCCGCGATCAGCGCCATTTCCGCGCTGCTGTCGCCGCCGCCGGTCAACGACATCAGCTCGACCCCGTTGCCGATCGCGCCGATCGGGCTGATAAGGTCATGGCAGATGCGGGACCCGACGAGGGTGGCCAGATCGTTGGTCATCACGTCAGCCCCCGCCCGTAAAGGATAGACCCTATGCCAGACGACCTGAACGCCATGCTGGAACCCGGAATGCTGGTGCAGAACCCGGCCGCGCCCGACTGGGGCACCGGACAGGTC
Source organism: Loktanella sp. M215 (assembly GCF_021735925.1). NCBI lineage: Bacteria > Pseudomonadati > Pseudomonadota > Alphaproteobacteria > Rhodobacterales > Roseobacteraceae > Loktanella > Loktanella sp. M215. The sequence goes on along the minus strand of NZ_WMEA01000001.1, from coordinate 3,134,527 downwards.
CAGTCCAATATCGACGGCCGCATCACGGTCAATTTCCGAGAGCAGGGCAAGGTCGTCATCGACGGATCGCAGGTCATGTTGGTCCCCGTATTCAAGCCATGATCAACCCACGGTAGCAACCCTGCCGCACCTGTCAATCCGATGAAGTGAGCGTGACTTCAAATGGTTGCCAAAAACTTAATGACCTGCCTTTATCCTGACCGAAGCGGACGACGCCCGAGATGATGGATTCCACCATGACCCACGCGCTGCCGCAGTTTCGCACGCGTCTGGCCAGCACCGCCGCCGATCTGCGCGCGGCGCAGCACCTGCGCTACCGCGTCTTCGTCGACGAGTTGGGCGCCAGTGGCACCTGCGTCGACCACCGCACCGCGACCGAGGCCGACGCCTTCGACGCCCACAGCGATCACCTGATGCTGGAGGATCTGTCGCGCCCGCACGATCCCGTCGTCGGCGTCTACCGCGTGATGACCGCCGCACAGGCGGTTGCCGCAGGCGGCTTTTCGGCGGCGGCAGAGTTCGATCTGACCCCTTTGCTGACCAGTGGCCGCCCGCTGCTGGAACTCGGGCGGTCCTGCCTGCTGCCGGATTATCGCGGCGGGCCGGGCATGATGCACCTCTTTGCGGGCCTCGCACGGCACGTGGCGCCGATGCCGGGCGTGCTGCTCTTCGGGCTGGCCTCGTTTCATGGCACCGATGCCGCGGCCCTGACGGCACCGCTTGCTTATCTGGGGCATACCCATCTGGCGCCGCCGCACCTGCGGACCCGTCCCATCGGTCCGGGTGCGCTGCCCTTGCCGCGCGCCGAGGCACCCGACCGCAAGGCCGCCCTGCGCGCCGTGCCGCCGCTGATCAAGACCTACCTGCGTCTGGGGGGCGTCGTCGGGGACGGCGCCTGTATCGACGCAGGCTTCAACACCACGGATGTCTGCATGATCCTCGACACCGCCGCGATGACGGAAGGCCAGCGCGCCCGCTTTGCACCGGGATCCCGCGCATGACCTGGGCCAGCGACCCCGCACCGGCGACACCCGCCTTTGGCCCGCGCGTCATGCTGCGCGTGTTGCGCCGTGCTGTCCCGATGGCGCTGCTGGTGTTCGGCGGGTTGGGACTGCTGCTGATCCTGCGCCTGCCAGAGCGGGCGTTTCACGGCCACGCCCGCCCCTGGACACCCTACCTGACCCGGACGGTCTGTCGTGGCGCCCTGCGTCTGATGGGCCTGCCGCGCCACGTGCGGGGCGTGGCCATGACGGGGCCGGGGGCGATGGTGTCGAACCACGTCAGCTGGCTCGACATCTTTGTGCTGAATGCGGGCGGCTGCATCGTCTTCGTCTCCAAGGCTGAAGTCGCCCGCTGGCCCGGCATCGGCTGGCTGGCGCGCGCCACGGGGACGGTGTTCGTCACGCGCGACCGCCGCAATGCCGCCCGCGACATCGCCACCTTGCGCGACAGGCTGGCGCGCGGGCAGACGCTGGTCTTCTTTCCCGAAGGCACGTCAAGCGACGGGCTGCGCGTCCTGCCGTTCAAGCCGACGCTCTTCGCGCCGCTGATCGAAATGGGTCTGGCCGTGCAGCCGGTGACGCTGTCCTACGCGGCCCCGCGCGGTGCCGACCCCCGCGTTTATGGCTGGTGGGGCGACATGGCCTTCGGGCCGCACTTGGCGGCGACGCTGGCCCTGCCGCAGCAGGGCCATGTCACGCTGACTTACCACGCGGTCCGGCACCTGACGCCTGACACCGCACGCAAACCGCTGGCGGCGATGTTGGAGCGTGATGTGAGGAACGCGCTGTAAGCGCCTGTCCTGTCAGGACATTGCGCCGATCATGTCGCGCAGGGTGGCCGCCGGATCATCGGTGCGCCAGATCTCCTCGCCGATGCCGAAGAAATCGACGTACGGGCTGACGGCGCGGATCAACTCGATGTCCAGCGCGCCTTCGGCCACCACGGGCACCTCGATCATCTGGGACCACCAGTCGAACAATTCGAGCGTGGCCCGGCTGCCGTCGTCCAGCGCCGTCTCGCCCACCGGGCCAAAGCTGACGTAATCGGCATTCAGCTCTCCGGCGGTCATGCCGTCGTGGCGCGACTGGCCGCAGAAGGTGCCCACGATCGCATCCTCGCCCAGTTCCTTGCGGGTGGCGCGCACGGACCGCGCCCCGTCCAGCAGATGCACGCCGTCCAGACCGTGCCGTGCGACCATCTGCACATGCCGCTCGATCACCAGCGCCACGTCCCGTTCCGACGTCACGGCGCGCACCGCATCGGCGGCGCGCCCGATCAGATCCTCGTCGCGGGTCGCCAGCGACAGCCGCACGCAGGCGATCTGCGCCGCGTCCAGCACGGCCGCCAGACGGTCGGGATAGGTCGCGAGGTCAAGCGCTGTCGGCGTGATCAGGTAAAGTTGCGGCAGATCGTCGGTATCGGTCATGGCGGGCATCCGGTGTGAAATTTCATGCGTTCTATCGCGGTTTCGCGGGCTTGGCTACGGCGCGAGCGGCTTGTCACCGGGCGGGCCTGCGCCTATCAGACGCTCACCTCACCGGATACGCCCATGCCCAGCACCACGCCACAACCCGCCTTTGTCCTGATTCGTCCCCAGATGGGCGAAAATATCGGTGCCGCCGCCCGCGCGATGTGGAACTTCGGCCTCGACCGGATGCGGATCACGGCGCCGCGCGACGGCTGGCCCAACAGCCGCGCGGTCGCTATGGCGTCAGGAGCCGGCCGCCTGCTGGACGAGGCGATGCTGTTCGACACCACGGCCGATGCGCTGGCCGACTGCCACTATACCTATGCCACGACCGCGCGCCCGCGCGAACTGACCAAGCCGGTCCTGACGCCGGAAGAGGCGATGCAGGACGCCGCCTCGCGCATTGCCGCGGGCGAGCGGGTCGCCGTCCTGTTCGGTCCTGAGCGTGCGGGGCTGGAGAATGACGACGTGGCGCAGGCCAACGCCATCATTTCGGTCCCCGTGAACCCGCAGTTCGCGTCGCTGAACCTGGGTCAATGCGTGCTGCTGACGGCCTACGAGTGGCAGCGCCAACAGGGCAGTGCGCTGCGCGAGGCCTTCGTGCAACCGGACATGGCCGAGACCATCGAGATCCAGAAGCTGGCCGAACACTACGAGGACACGTTGGGGCAGGCGGGGTTCTTCTATCCCGATCACAAGGCCGACAGCATGAAGCTGAACCTGCGCAACCTGTGGTCCCGCATGCCCCTGACCAGCCACGACGTGCGGATGCTGCACGGCATGATGCGGCAGATGGTGCGCTGGCGGGACAGGGATTGATTTGGCCCGTGCCGGCCCAAGCCTTACAGGTGAATTTGGCTTTGCCAAAATCACCGAGGCGAGAGTATTTGGAAAAAAGCGAGGCCGGGTCGTGATCCGTCACAGCGATATTTTCGTCGCAGGCACGGGGCGGGGCCTTGCGCTTTGGCATGCGCCTGCGTAGCTGACCGCCATGGCACGCGCACCCCTTCTTCAGCTCTCCGAGATCTCGCTTACCTTTGGCGGCGATCCCATTTTCGACAACCTTTCACTGGTGGTCCAGCCCGGTGACCGGGTGGCCCTTGTGGGCCGCAACGGGTCTGGCAAGTCGACCCTGATGAAGGTCATGGCCGGTCTGGTGGAGGCTGACAAAGGTCAGCGCACCGCTGCCCCCGGCGTGACCGTCGGTTACATGGAACAGGACCCCACGATGGAGGGGTTCGAGACGCTGGGCGCCTATGCGGCCTCGGGTCTGGACCCGGACGAAACCTACCGCGTCGACATGGTCGCGGAGGGGTTGAAGTTCAATCCGGCGGGGCTGGTCGCGACCGCGTCCGGCGGCGAAAAGCGGCGCGCGGCGCTGGCCAAGCTGATGGCCGAAGCGCCCGAGCTGATGCTGCTGGACGAGCCGACGAACCACCTTGATATCGAGGCGATCGCCTGGCTGGAGGCGGAACTGAAGTCCACCAAGGCGGGCTTCGTGCTGATTTCCCACGACCGCGCGTTCCTGCGCAACCTGACCCGCGCGACGCTCTGGATCGACCGGGGCGAGGTGCGGCGTGCCGAGGAAGGCTTTGACGGGTTCGAGGCCTGGCGCGACCGGCTGTGGGAAGAGGAAGACCAGCAGCGCCACAAGCTGAACCGCAAGATCAAGGCCGAGGCTCGCTGGGCCGTCGAAGGCATTTCCGCCCGCCGCAAGCGCAACCAGGGGCGCGTGCGCGCGCTGCAGGACCTGCGCGCCGAGCGCGCGAACCAGATCCAGCGGCAGGGCACCGCCGCGATGGCCTTCGAGGGCGGCAGCACATCGGGCAAGAAGGTCATGGAAGCCTTTGGCCTGTTTAAGGAATTCGACGGCAAGCAGATCGTGCAGGGGCTCGATTTGACCGTGCAGCGCGGCGACCGCATCGCCTTTGTCGGGCCGAACGGCGTGGGTAAGACCACGCTGATCAAGATGCTGCTGGGACAGGTTGAACCGGATCAGGGCATGGTCAAGCTCGGCACCAATCTGGAAATCGCGCTTTTCGACCAGACCCGTGCGCAACTCGACCCCGATATGACCCTCTGGGACAACCTCGTGAACGACCCAGAGATGGGCGTCAGCGGCAAGGCCGACCAGATCATGGTGCGCGGCGTGCCGAAGCACGTCGTGGGCTACCTCAAGGAATTCCTGTTCGACGAGGCGCAGGCCCGCGCCCCCGTTCGTGCCCTGTCGGGCGGTGAAAAGGCGCGTCTGCTGCTGGCCCGCCTGATGGCCAAGCCCAGCAACCTGCTGGTGCTGGACGAACCGACCAATGATCTGGATATCGAGACGCTGGACCTGCTGCAGGACCTGCTGGGCGAGTATGACGGCACCGTGCTGCTGGTCAGCCACGACCGCGACTTCCTCGACCGGACAGCGACGACCACTGTGGCCATGGAAGGCGACGGTCAGGCGACCGTTTATGCCGGTGGCTGGACCGACTATCAGGCGCAGCGCGGGGATCGGGCGAAAGCTGCAAGTTCGGTCGGCAAGCAATTGTCGACCAAGGGAAAACAGCCGCAGGCTGTGGCCCGCAAGACGGGTCTTTCGTTCACTGAAAAGCACCGGTTGGAGGAGCTGCCCGGCGTCATCGCCCGGCTGGAGGCCGAGATCGCCAAGCTGGAAACGCTGATGGCCGATCCCGACCTCTTTACCCAGAACCCGGTGAAGTTCGAAAAGGCGACCGATGCGCTGACCGACCGTCACGGCAAGCTGGAAGAGGCCGAGGCCGAATGGCTGGCGCTGGAGGAAAAGGCGGGGACATGACCGGCGGCCCGGCGTCAGTCGTCGCCGAAATTACCATCCAGCATGCCGGCCACAAAGGCTTCGTTGCGGGTCTGTGCCATGTTGGGCATCAGCGCCGCCAGCGGCACATCCAGCGTATAAGTCATCTGCCCGTCCTGCACGCTGCGCGATGACGTGCCGTCCAGCATCGTCGGCACGATCTGCATCAGCAAACGCGTGCCGAACCCCTGGCGCGGCCCGACGGGCATGGGCGTGGCCTGCGCCGTGCCTGTATCTTCGTGCCAGACCAGCACGACGCGCGCGGCATCCGGATCGACCGCGTCGGTCACGGCATAGCTAACCGCGATGTGCCCGTCCTCTGCCGCCAGCGACCCATGCTTTTGCGCATTCGTGGCCAGTTCGTGAATCGCAAGGCTGATCTGCTGGGCCGCTTCCGCGTCGATCTGCAACTCGGGCCCCGTGACCGTGACCTTGTCCGCATAGGTCTGCATCACCGGTGCCAGCTGCCGGGTGACCACATCATGCAGGTTGGCTGTGGATTCGTGCTGTCCGCCCACGATGGCCCCGGTGGCGTCGGCCAGCGCGCTCAGCCGGCCGATCAGCACCTCGGTGAATGCGCCGACGTCGGTCTGCATGCGTGACGATTGCCGGGCCATCGAGGTGACGACCGCAATCAGGTTATGGCTGCGGTGGATCGCCTCTCTCGCGGCGATGGACAGCTTGGCGTTCAGGTCCTTCAGCTCTGCCGTGCGTTCGGCCACGGTCAGTTCCAGCGCGTCACGGGTCTGGCGCAGGGTCTCCATCGTCGCTGTGTGGGATTCCACCTCTGCCCGCAGGTTCGCGTTCGCGTCCTGCATGTTCTGCAAGCTGGGCAGTGAAATTAAGGTGGGGATCAGCCGGAATAGGACGACAGCCGTGATGGCCGACACGATTCCCGTCGCCAGTTTCACCATGCCGACCAGCGGATAGATCGGCACCCACAGCGTCACCACCGACAGCCCATGGGTGATGCCGCACAGCATGATGAAGGATGCGAACAGCACGACAAGGCCCCGCTGGCGGATGTCATTGCGTTTCGCCAGCACGCGCAGCAGGGCGAAGGGGATCGCGAAATACGCCGCCAGGATCAACAGATCGGACCCGGCCCACAGCAGCAGCAACCACGGCTGCCACAGCAGACACATGCCGTGCGGCATGTATTGGTCGAAATCGGTGAAGTACGAAAGCATTTCAGGCACCCCGACACAGCGGACCATCGCGCGATGGCCGAGTGCGACGTGGTGTCACACCCTTTTCAATGGGTATGCGGCGGGCGACGCGGTCACAAGCCAAATGAGCACGCGTCGGCGGGTCAAAACCGACAGGGGGCGCAAGGTCATCCCCCGGCCCCCCGCCTATATCGTCATCACCCGTCGAAGTTCACTTCTTCCATGATCCGCAGGGCGGCGGCGCGGTGACCGGCGACCTCGGTCAGATCGATGTCGTCCACGGTGTAGTCGCCCCAGCTTTTCACCAGATCCGACAGCGGCGCGCCGGGCAGCACAGGGTATTCGTTGTTCACCTCGGCATAGATCGCCTGCGCCGCGGGGGACACGAGGTATTCCATCAGCTGCTGCGCCTCGGCCTTGTGGGGCGCGCTTTGCGTCATCGCGATGCCAGAGATGTTGACGTGCGTGCCGCCGTCCTCGAACGTCGGGAACCGGATGCTGACGCTGTTCGCCCATTCGGTCTGCTCGGGATCGGCCAGCATCTGGCCCATGTAATAGGTATTGCCAAGGCTGATGTCGCATTCCCCGGCCCAGATGGATTTGACCTGTGACCGGTCGTTGCCTTCGGGCTTTTTCGCCAGGTTGTCCTTCAGACCCTGCGCCCAGACCTTGGCCTCGGCCTCGCCGTGGTGGGCAATATAGGCGCTCAGCAGCGCGAGGTTATAGTCGTGCAAGCCGGACCGGGTGCAGATGCGGCCTTTCCATTTCGGGTCGGCCAGATCCTCGTAGGTCGTGATCTCACCTTCGGGCACGCGGTCTTTGCTCGCATAGACGATGCGGGCGCGGGTGGTCAGCGCGAACCAGGTGTTGTCGGCGGCGTGCAGGTTGGCCGGCACCGCGTCCCGCAGCACCTGATCATCCATCGGCTGGATGGTGCCGCTGTCCACGACGCGCTGCATATTGGCGATATCGACGGTCATCACCAGATCGGCGGGGCTGCGGGCGCCTTCCGCGCGCAACCGCTCGATCAGGCCTTCGTTCACGAAGGCGAGGTTCACGGCAATCCCCGTCTCCTCGGTAAAGGCGTCCATCACCGGCTGGATCAGTTCCGGCTGGCGGGTGGTGTAGATATTGACCTCGGCCAGGGCGGGCAGGGCGCAGGCACTGGCGGCGGTGGCCAGAAGAAGGGTGCGAAGGGTCATCGGTGTCTCCATTGCTGTTGGCAACGGTAAACCCGACTCTTTCACTTGGGTCAATACCCGATCAATTCAGTCAGAGATTCGTTCGCGCAGTTTCGCCGCGTCCCACAGGGCATCCATCTCGGCCAGATCGCTTTGCGCGGGCGTGCGACCGTCCAAGGCCAGCGCGTCCTCGATCGCCTCGAATCGCCTTGTGAACTTGGCGTTGGCGGCACGCAGAGCCTCTTCCGGATCGACGCGCAGATGCCGGCCAAGGTTCGCCATGACGAACAGCAGGTCGCCATATTCCTCGGCCACCTTGTCGGGCGTCAGATCGTCGCGCGCCTCGACCAGCTCGGCCGCCTCTTCGGCGATCTTGTCCACGACCATGCCGATATCCGGCCAGTCGAAGCCGACCCGCGCCGCGCGTTTCTGCAACTTGACAGCCCGCATCAGGGCGGGCAGGCCGATGGCCACGCCGTCCAGCGTGCGCGTCTCGCGCTTGGCGGCACGCTCGGCGGCCTTGATCCGTTCCCAGTCGGCGGTCTGCTGGTCGGCGGACTTGTCGCGTGATTCGTCGCCAAAGACATGCGGATGCCGCGCCACCATCTTGTCGCTGATGTCGCGCACCACGTCGTCAAAGGTGAACAGCCCCGCCTCCTCGGCCATCTGCGTGTGATAGACCGACTGCAGCAGCAGATCGCCCAATTCGCCGCGCAACTCGCCCCAACTTTCCCGCGCAATGGCGTCGGCCACCTCGTAGGCCTCCTCGATCGTGTAGGGGGCGATACTGCCGAAATCCTGTTCGATATCCCACGGGCAGCCCGTTTCGGGATCGCGCAACCGGCGCATGATCTGCAACAGGCGCGGCATGCCGCCCTTGGGGTCATGGATCAGGTCGTTCGACATTGCGGGCCTCCGGTCACTCTGCCACTGTTCTAGGGATCACAGCCCCGGAGTGCCAGCCATGCCCGTCACCAATGCCATCGCCGCCATGGCGCCAGACCTCGCCGCATGGCGCCAGCATCTGCACACGATCCCAGAGGTGCGCTACGGCACGAAACGGACCGCCGCCTTCGTCGTCGAACGGCTGCGCGAATTTGGCGTGGACGAGATCCACGAGGGCATCGCGGAAAACGGCCTCGTCGCTATCATCAACGGGCAAAAACCGGGGCGCACCATCGGCTTGCGCGCCGACATGGATGCACTCCCGATGACCGAGGAGACGGGTCTGGACTACGCCAGCCTCTCACCCGGAGCGATGCACGCCTGCGGCCACGATGGCCATACCACGATGCTGCTGGGTGCTGCGCGTCATCTGGCCGAGACGCGCAATTTCGCGGGCCGCGTGGCGCTGATCTTTCAACCGGCCGAAGAAGGCGGCGCCGGCGCCGAGCGGATGCGCAGAGAAGGCATCTTTGACACCTTTGAGATTGCCGAGGTCTATGCCCTGCACAACGCCCCCGGCACGCCGGTCGGCCAGTTCTACACCACGCCGGGGCCGATCATGGCGGCGGTGGATGAATTCACGATCAACATCAACGGACGCGGCGGCCATGGCGCCACGCCGCACGCCACGGTGGACCCGATCAGCGCCGCCGTCGCGATGGTGCAGGCGATCCAGACCATCGTCAGCCGCAACCACTATGCCCTTGACGAGCTCGTGATTTCCGTCACGCAGATCCACGCGGGCACGGTCTTCAACGTGATCCCTGACACCGCCATGATCAACGGCACCGTCCGCACATTCGATCCTGCCGTGCAGGCGATGGTGATCCGCCGGCTGGAGGAGGTCGTGCAAGGCCACGCCGCCAGCTTCGGCGTGACTGCCACGCTCGACTACGGCAACGGCGATCCCGCCACGGTCAACGACCCCGACTGCGCCGCCTTCGCAGCCTCCGTCGCGGCAGAGGTGTCATCCTGCAACGCCAACGCGCCGCGCGAAATGGGTGCCGAGGATTTCTCCTACATGCTCGAAGCACGCCCCGGCGCCTACCTTTTCGTGGGCAACGGCGACACCGCCGGGCTGCACCACCCGAAATACGATTTCAACGACGAAACAGCGGCTTATGGCGCGTCCTTCTTTGCCCGCCTGATCGAAAGGGCGCTGCCGCTGGGGCACTGACCTCTCCTGCATCCAATGGCCCGGAAATCGGACCCCGCGGATATTGTCGATCCGGCCCGGCGTCCCATATCGCAAGGCAACAAAGGAGCATTCCATGCTGAAGAAAATCCTGATCAGTGTCGGCATCGTGGCCGTCGCTGGCGTGGCCTACGTCCGCCTGTCGCCCACGGACCTTGCGACCTATCACATCGCCCCCATCGCCACGATGGCGGGCGACGATGCAGGCGAACACAGCTTCAAGGCCGCGCGCCAGATCACGGCCCCCGCCGCCGACGTCCTGCGCGCTGTGGATACGCTGGCCTTGGCGACCGCGCGCACGGAGCTTGTCGCAGGCTCCGTCGGTGAGGGCCTGATGACCTACGAGACGCGCTCGGCCCTCATGGGCTATCCGGACTATACCACCGTCACGGTCGTCGACGGCGCCGACGGTCCGCTGCTGGTCATCAACGCCCGCTCGCGCTTTGGCTCCTCCGACCTGGGTGTGAACCGCGCGCGGGTCGAAGGCTGGCTCGCACGCCTCGGCCCGCTGGTCGTCCCGGCCTCTTGACGGGCGCCGCACGGCCTGCCACCTGACAGCCATGATACCCGCAGACCGCATGGCCCAGATCATCGACCGCTTCCAGTTTCTGGAGGCGAAGATGTCCGGCGACGTCGCAGGCGCCGACATCGCCGCATTGGCCAAGGAATACAGCGACCTGACCCCCGTGGTGGGCACCCTGCGCGCCTATCAGGACCTGATCCGCCAGATCGCCGAGACCGAGGACCTGCTGTCCGACCCCGAAATGCGCCGCATGGCGGAGGAGGAGCTGCCGGACCTGCGCGACCAGCTCGCGGTCAGCGAAAAGGCCGTGCAACTGGCCCTGCTGCCCCGCGACGCCGCCGACGCGCGCCCGGCGCTTCTGGAAATCCGCCCCGGCACTGGTGGCGACGAGGCCTCGCTTTTTGCCGCCGACCTGCTGCGCATGTACCAGCGCTATGCCGAAAGCCAGCGCTGGCAGTTCGAGATCCTCGATCAAAGCGACACCGAACTCGGTGGCATCAAGGAAGTCACCGCGCGGATCGCGGGCGACGGCGTCTTTGCCCGCCTGAAATACGAATCCGGCGTCCACCGCGTCCAGCGCGTGCCCGAAACCGAAAGCGGCGGCCGCATCCACACCTCTGCCGCGACGGTCGCCGTCCTGCCAGAGGCAGAGGAGGTCGACGTTCAGATCCCCAGCACCGACATCCGCATCGACACGATGCGCGCCAGCGGCGCCGGCGGCCAGCACGTCAACACGACCGATTCGGCCGTCCGCATCACGCACCTGCCGACGGGCATCATCGTCGTCAGCGCCGAAAAATCCCAGCACCGCAACCGCGAGATCGCAATGAACGTGCTGCGCACCCGGCTCTTCGATCTGGAACGCCAGCGAATCGATGGCGCACGCTCCGCCGACCGCAAGGCGCAGATCGGCACCGGCGACCGGTCGGAACGGATCCGCACCTATAACTTTCCTCAGGGCCGCCTGACCGACCACCGCATCAACCTGACGCTCTATTCGCTGGGGCAGGTGATGCAGGGCGACCTCGATGCCATCATCGACGCCCTGCAATCGGACGCACAGGCCCAGCTTCTGGCCGAGATGGGCGCATGATCTGGTCCGACCTGCTGCGGCAAGGCATCCAGACCCTCACCGCCGCAGGCATCCCCGACGCCCCCCGCGACGCCCGCAGGCTCGCCGCCCACGTCATGGGAATCGAGGCCAGCCGCATCACGCTGATCGCGCAGGACACCGTCCCGCCCGGCATCGTGCAGCTGTACGACGGCATCGTCGCCCAGCGCGCCCGCCGGGTCCCGGTCTCTCATCTGACCGGATCGCGCCAGTTCCACGGCCGCGTGTTCGAGGTGACACCGGACGTCCTCGACCCCCGGCCAGAGACCGAGATCCTGATCGAAACGGCGCTGGCCCGGCCGTGGCGAAGGGTGCTGGACCTTGGTACAGGTTCGGGCTGCATCCTGCTGACATTGCTTGCAGAACGGGGCAACCAGACCTTCGGTATCGGCACCGACCTGTCGCGCGCCGCCCTGTCCGTGGCGATGCGCAACGCGGCCAACCTGCGCCTTGGCGACCGGGTCCAGTTCCACGCCGGCGACTGGCTCGGCGCGCTGCCCGTCAGCACCGCCGCCTTCGATCTGATCGTGTCGAACCCGCCCTACATCACGCTCGACGACTACGCCGCTCTGGCCCCCGACGTCGGCCTCTACGAGCCGCGCCTTGCCCTGACGGACGAAGGCGACGGCCTTGGCGCCTATCGCCGCATCCTGCACGCCGCCCCCGCGCATCTGGTGCAGGGCGGCTGGCTGATCGTAGAAATCGGCCCTACGCAAGGGCCCGTCGTCAGCGACCTCTTCCGCACCCACGGCCTGACCGCGATCACCGTGTCACCCGACCTCGACGGGCGGGACCGCGTCGTGGCAGGGCAAAAACCGCGCGTTTGACGCGACAGCGGGTCACACTGACGTTTTTGGCTTGCCACCGGAGCCCCTACGTGCAAATTCAGATCAACCGGCGCGCAGAGTGCTCACGCGCTCTCTCCGGTTAGCCGCCAGACACCGCTTCGTCGCCCGCCGTGCACAAGGCACGGACCTGCGGGGACCAGCGCAACAAAGCCAAGGGCTTGACGGAAGTTCACATGAGATCATCGAAGTCACGGTCGCGGGGCAACAAGAACCGCAACACCAACCGCCCCACAGGCGGCAACATCATCAACCGGGTCTTCGACAGCTCCGGCCCGGATGGCAAGGTGCGCGGTACTCCGCAGCAGATCATCGAGAAATACAACCAGCTGCACCGCGACGCGCAGCTGAGCAACGATCGGGTGAATGCCGAAAACTTCGCCCAGCACGCGGAACACTACCTGCGGATGCTGGCCGAGGCGCAGCGCGAGGTCGATCGCCAGCGTGAAGAGCAGGAAGAGCAGAACCGCGCCCGGCAGGCCGAACGCGACCGCGAGCGCAACGAGCAGGAAGAGCTGAACCGCCAGCGTCAGGCCGACCGTGACCGCGAACGCAACGAACGCCTGCGCGCGCAGGAAGAGGCATCGGGCGGCCAGACGGCCGACCAGCCACGTCAGAACGACCAACCGCGTCAGACCGACCAACCCCGCCAGAACGACCAGCCGCGCAACGCGGATCAGCCGCGTCAGAACGATCAGCCGCGTCACAGCGACCAGCCGCGCCCGCAGACCGATGCGCCACAGACCCCGGTCGAGGCCTCTGACAGCGACAGCACCCTTGTCGATACGCCGGAATCCCGCGGTGACGCGCCTGCGCCGAAACCGCGCAAAACCCGCGCCCCGCGCAAGCCGCGCGCCAAGCCCGACGCGGCACCGGCCCAACCGGCGCCAGACGCCTCCGAATAGATGAAAAGGCCCCCGCACCGGGGGCCTTTTTCACATCAGGGGGTCAGGCTGCGGGTCAGGGCACAGAATTGCTCCAGCCCGATTTCTTCGGCCCGCGCCGTGGGCGGAATGCCCACCGCGTTCAGATGATCCTCCACATCCGCGCCCAAAGGCTTCAGCGCCGACCGCAGCATCTTGCGCCGCTGGTTGAATGCGGTGGCGACGACCCGGTTCAGCATCGCGGCATCCGCCGGATAGCGCGGTGCGGGCAGGGCGGTCAGATGCACGACAGCGGAACTCACCTTGGGCGGCGGCGAAAACGCCTCCGGCGGCAGGTCCATGACAATCCGCGCATCCGTGCGCCAATGCACCAGCAGCGCGAGGCGCCCGTAAGCCTTGTCGCCGGGCATCGCCACGATCCGCTGCGCCACCTCGCGCTGGAACATAAGCGTCAGGCTCTCCCAGAACGGCGGCCATGCGGGCGGCGACAACCACCGCACCAGCAGTTCCGTCCCGATATTATAGGGCAGGTTGGCCGCGACCCGGATCGGGGCCGTCAGCCGCCCTGCCACATCAATCTCCAGCGCATCGCCGTTCACGACCTCCAGCCGCCCCGGATAGGCGCTCGCGATCTCCTCCAGCGCCGCGATGCAGCGTGCGTCCTTCTCGATCGCCAGCACCCGCCGCGCGCCTTCGGCCAGCAACCCGCGCGTCAACCCGCCGGGTCCCGGCCCGATCTCAAGGATATCCGACCCCTTCAGATCGCCCGCCATCCGCGCGATCTTTGCCGTCAGGTTCAGATCCAGCAAAAAGTTCTGGCCCAGCGATTTCTTCGCCGCGATCCCGTGCGTCTCGATTACGGCCCGCAACGGCGGAAGATCATCGATCTGGCTCATGTCCTCGCTTTTTCCCAAATACTCCCGCCGGAGGCTCCCACATCGCCACGCGTCCGCGCATCAGCCATGTCGCGCGCCATCCGCAACGCCGCGATCATCGACGTCGCATCCGCCACACCGGTGCCCGCGATATCGAAGGCCGTCCCGTGATCCGGCGAGGTCCGCACGAAAGGCAGGCCCAGCGTCACGTTTACACCACCGGCAAAGTCGATGGTCTTGATCGGGATCAGCGCCTGATCGTGATACATGCAGACCGCCGCGTCATAGCCCGCCCGCGCGCCCGCGTGGAACATCGTGTCCGCGGGCAGCGGGCCACGCAGGATCATCCCATCGCCGCGCAACGCGTCCAGCAGGGGTGCGATTATCGCGATCTCCTCGTCCCCCATCTTGCCGTCCTCGCCCGCGTGCGGGTTCAGGCCAGCCACGGCGATCCGGGGGGCCATGATGCCGAAATCACGGATCAGGGCGGCATGGGTGATCCGCAGGGTCTGGCGCAGGCTCTCGGCGGTCAGGGCGGCGGGCACCTGCGACAGGGGGATATGGATCGTCGCGGGAACCACGCGCAGCTGCGCGCAGGCCAGCATCATCACCACCGGCACATCGCCTGCCAAGGCTGCGAGGTATTCCGTATGGCCGGGATAGGCGAAATCCGCCCCGTCGATCAGCGCCGCCTTGTTGATCGGCGCCGTGCACAGCGCGCGGGCCTGACCGGTCATCGTCAGATGCACGCCTTCGGCAATCGCGTCGATCACACCCTGCGCATGACGCGGGTTCGGCTGGCCGGGACGACGCGGACCGCCAAAGTCGCGTGCCAGCACGGGCAGCGCATCGGGGCAGGGACCGTGCGCCTCTGCCGCAGAAGCGACCACCCGGTGCGGCGTGCCATCCGGCAGATGCGCCGTATCGCCGATCCACAGCAGGGCCATCTCGGCCCCCAGCGCGCGCCAGGCGCCCACGGCGACCTCTGGCCCGATGCCGGCAGGTTCGCCGCAGCTGATCACGATCGGCGCCTGCGCCGCGGCCTGTGGCCCGTCAACCGCACTCATGCCGACACCGTCACGCGCCCATCGCCCGCAAGACCGTCATGGACGGATCGTGGCCGCCGCACGCAGATCGGCCAGCAGGGCGTTAGCGAAACCTTCCAGACGCTGACTCTGCAACTGGCCGCGCAGCGCCTCGGGGTCGGCGGCCGCATCGCCATAGGTCCGGCCGCACATCATCACCAGCAGCGTTGCGTTGCCCCGCGCAAGCCCGACCGAGGTTTCGTTCCGGTCCAGCCGCGCCAGTTGCAGCGCCACATCCTGCGGGATCTGCGCGGGCGACACGGTCTGACGGGTCAGAACGCCTTCGGGTTGCCCCTTGGCCATCCCGTAAAGGTCGTCGCAGGTATCGACGCGCAGGGCCACGGCGGCGGCCGCGGCGGCATCACCACCGACCGCATAGGTCGCGTAATCGACGCTGGTCGGCTGCGCGCGGGGCTGCTTCACCTCGCGGATGCCGCGCGACTGAAACAACGCCACGCCGTTCGGGATCGGGATCGGCGCCGTCACCTCGCCCACGGCAAGAGAGCTGATCAGCCCCTGCAGCGCGGGGGGATAATTCGACAGCGGCAGCCAGTTCAGACGGCCGCCGTTGCTGCGGCTGGGCAGGGCGGAATACTGCCGTGCCGCCGCCTCGAACGCCGATTGCGACCGGGTCTGGCTGATCCGTTCGGCGATCGCGTTCGCCTCGGCCGCGCGGGGCGGCGGGGCGGGGATGATGATCTCGGTCAGCAGGACTTCGAGCGCGTCGGCACTGCTGCCCTGCTGGTTGGCGGCCCGCTCCACCTCGGCATCGCTGATCTGCGCCTGCGCGCCGTAGCGCTGGCGGATATAATCGCGCCAGGTGACGCCCACGCGCACGAACTGCTCCAGCGTCGTCGGCGCCACGCCGCCTTGGTTCAGCACCTGCAGGAACTGCTCGGTCGACAATCCACCCCGTTCGGCAAAGGCATCGACTTCGCCGGCAAGGGCTTCCGGCGGCAGTGTGACGCCGCGGCGGTCCAGCTCTTCCTGCTTCAGCGTCTCTTCGATCAGCTGTTCGCGGGCCAGCTGCGCCACGTCGCCGGGGGTGCGGAACAGGGTCAGCAGGCGCTGCCGCTGGTCCAGCTCGTATCCCGTGATGGCATCGTCGTTCACCGTGATGACGGGCGAGAATTGGCCCTGCGCCACCGCACCGGTGGCGACAAGGGGCAGCAGCAGGGCAGTCAGAAGGGCGGTCAGGCGCATCGGGGGGTGGTCCTATCGTCTATGTGTCGTCGGGTCGGGGCCGGACCGGGTCCGGCTGGCGTGATGTCATTTGCGGCAGGTGGCGGGGGTGATGCGTGGCACGCCATTGGCGGAAAACCCCTGCAAAGCCACCGACAGGCCGTAGTTCGTCGTTGGCTGCAGCGTAGTCGAAGACGCATAGCGGCGCGAGACCGAAAGCGAGACGGTGACGCATTCATTCCGCCAGCCCACGCCGAACCCCGCCCGCACCGGGCTGTCGCGCGCGATGTCATAGCGGGTGTCGAAACTGACGTCCCAGGCGGGTGTCAGCTGCACCGTGCCGTCCAGACTGTATTCCGACACCGTGCCGGGCCGTCCGCCCGCCACATCGGCCTGCTGCCAGATATAGCCGCCGGCCAGTTGCACCTCTGGCCGGCTCCAGAACACCCGCGCGGTGGCCAGCGTCGTGGTGCCATCGTCCTGCAGCAGGGCGCGTCCGTCAAAGGTCAGCCCGCGCGGCAGGATGATCTGCCCCGCCACCAGCCAGTCCGACGCATCGCCGGTCTGACCGGACGTCCGGGTGAACTGCGGATCGGCCGTGTCCCGCAGGATGCGCCCGAACCCGAGGGTCGAGGTCACACCCTCGGACCCCGCGCGGGTCCAGGTCAGGCCCAGCGCCAGCCGGAACCCGTCCTCGGCCGCGTCCTGACCGGGGAAATGGGTCAGCGCCAGCAGGTTGCCTTCGTCCAGCTCGGGCCGGGTGCTGTCCTCGTTCGGCGGCGTGCTGCCAAGGGTGCGGGACCACGACAGCGCCGCGACCGGTTCCAGCACGTGCCGCGTGCGTCCATTGCGCCGCACCAGCGGATAGCGCAGCAGCACCTGCGCGTAAGGAACTGTCCGCGCGATCGTCGCATCGAACTGGGTGCTGTCGTTCACCTGCCAGACATCCGCCGTCAGCGCCCCCGTGCCGGTCAGCAGCACGCCGCTCCCGCTCAGCCAGTCGCGCATGTAGCGCAGGCTGCCGCCCGTGCGCGTCACATCGCGCCCCAACTGCCCGGTGGCGCTGCCATAGCGCAGCAGTGTGTCGGCGCTGGCGGTGGCCGTGACGGTGCCACCCGCCGCAGGATAGAACCGCCGCACGAGGCCTGCACTCGCGACCAGCGGCGGCAGGCTGGCGTTGCGCTCGCCCGTCCGCAGGGTCTGGTAATAGGACAGGCTGGTGGACCAAAGCATGTCCTCCGTCACTTTGGTCAGCGCCACGATGCTCGACAGCCGGTCGACATCCGTGACGCCGTAATCGCTCAGATAGGCAGCGTCGGAGGCACTCTGGATATCGAACCGCAGCTTGATCCCGTTCGCCAGCGCAAAGTCGCCTTCAGCAAAGACATAGCCGCGCAATCCGTCCGACACGCCCAGATCGTCGTTCGACCCGGCGGCGGTGATCGCGATGGTGCCGTTGCGGAACGCCTGCCGGTAGCGCGTCGTCAGCGTGCGGCTGTTGGACGACAGATACGGCGTCAGCAGCAGGTCGCGGCTGTCGGACAGGGCGATGTAATAGGGCACCTCGATCCCGATCCCCAGCCGGTTGCTGGACTGCAGCCGCGGCAGCAGCAGGCCCGTCGCACGGGTGTTGTTGGGGTCCGGCAGCCGCAGATAGGGCAGATAAAGGATCGGCACCCCCTTCACCCGGAACGTCGCATTGCGGAAATACAACTGCTGCGCCTCGGCGTCGTGGATCACCTTTTCCGCCCGGATTTCCCATAGCGGTTTCTGCCCGCCACAGACCTGACAGGACGTCACGGCGGTCTTGTACAGCTGGCTATAACGTCCGTCCGCCCGGTCGATCTGGTTCGCGGCCAGCTGCAGTTGCTGGTCCAGCACCAGCCGCGCGCCCAGCAGCACGCCGTTTTCCAGCTTCGGGTCCATGTCTGCCTGATCGGCGGTCAGGATCTCGCCGTCCGGGCCGGTAATCAGGATCGGCCCTTCGATCCGCAACCGGTCTGCTGCCTTGTCATAGATCACGCGGGACGCGGTCAGACGGCTGCCGTCATACAGCACCTCGATATTGCCGGTGGCCGTCAGGCGGTTCTGCCCCTCGACAAAGACATCGTCGGCCACCAGCGTCGCGGCCATCTGCGCCACAGCCACCTGCGGCAGCAACAGCGCCAGACATACCCAGAAAAACCGCATCACCCGTCCTCGCGTTGCAACAGGATGCCCATCGCCAGACCCGCCGCCGCCAGCGGCGGCGCCCAGACAGCAAGGGCTGCCGGTACATCCCCGTTCTCGCCCAGGATCTGCGCGAAGTTCCGGATGAAGTAAATTGAAAACGCAAGCAGAATCGCGATCATCACGTTCAGCCCCACGCGCCCCCCGCGCTGCGGTCGCATCGTGAAGGCCGCCCCGATCAGCATCATCGCCGCCAGAAATAGCGGCTGCGACAGCTCCATCTGGAACCAGACGATATGGCGCTGCGCCGAAAATCCCGCCGCCTGCAACCGCGTTATGAACGCAGGCAGATCCCAGATCGAAATGCTGCTGGGCGTGCCGAAGTTGTTGCGGATCTGGTCCGCCGTCAGGGTCGACGCGATCCGGTCCGTCGCCGCCAGCGTCGCCGCGGCCTCTGGCGTGGTGTCGGTGTCCAGCGGCCACGTCTTGACCCCGCTCAGGTCCCAGCCGCCGTCGTTCAGCACGGCCTTGTCCGCCGCGATCCGCGCCAGCGGCATGCCGTCGGGGGCGTAGGTCAGGAATGTCACACCGGACAGCGTCGTGCCCGACAGGTTGGTGCTGGTCGCGTGGATGACCGTCTGCCCGTCCGCATCGCCCTGCCGCAGCCACAGGCCCGACGACGCAAGGCTCAGCACCGATCCCGCGCCGCGCAGGTCGGCCACCTTGGCATCGAACGCCCGCGATGTGGCTGCGACAAGGGGGTTCAGCACCGCGACGGACAGCGCCCCGATCAGCAGGGTCGTCACCAGCGGCGCCACCAGCAGACGCAACCCCGACCGCCCGGCGGCGCGCGTGACGACCAGTTCCGACGTGCGCGCCAGCCCCAGAAACAGCGCGACGCTGGCGATGATCATGATCAACGGCAGGATCTGGTATACCCCCTGCGGCGCGTCCAGCAGGGCAAGGTTCAGGATGTCGCGAAAGCCCGCGGTATCGCCACCATAGCGGCGCAGGTTGTCCGCCAGCCCCAGAAACGTCAGGATGATGGTAAAGACCGCGAACATGCCCACAAAGATCCGCAGAAACCGCCGCGCGAAATACCGATCAAGGATCATGCCGCCACCCCGCGTCGCGGGGTGCGCCGGAACAGGTAGGGGCGTGCGGCGACAAACAGCAGCGCCGTCACGATGGCAAAGCCCACGGCGACCGACAGATAGGTCGCAAACCAGACCTGCGGCGTGGTCCGCGCGATGTTCAGACCCGTCGTCTCCAGCGCCTTGATGACGATGATCAGGAAAATGGCAAAGATGATCTGCGGCCAGACTCCGAACCGGCTGAAGCTGCCCAGCATCAAGGCGGCAAAGCCCAGCAGCGCGCCCACCGTCCCCAGCAGCGCCTGACTGATGCGGTCGTGCGCCTCTGTCACCAGCTGCGCCGCGGTGCGGCCGGTCTCGGCCTCCAGCGCTGCGGTCGGGTTCAGCAGATCATTGATGAACAGCTCGCGCGCCGTGCGGCTGTCGCGCGGGGTGATCTTGATCAGGTTGCCGATGTTGTAGGAAAAGTCCTGAAAATCCGTGACGAACAGCCGCTGGTCGCTGCTGCGCAGGCTTTGCGCCATGCCATCCACCATGACCAGCTGCGCATCACCCGCGTCACGCACCAGGTAGGCGCGCCGCGCCGTATAGGTCGTCTGCGTCGCCGGATCGCGCTGGTCCGACAGGAAGACGTCCTGCAACTCCCCCTCGGGCGTGATCGCGCGGATATAGATCGTGATGCCCGGTGTGGGTTCGATGAACTGCCCCTCGGTCAGGATGCGGGCGGTGATGTTCTGCGCGATTTCCGCCTGCCGCACGTTCAGCGCCGTCGTCGACAGCGGCACCAGCACCTGCATCAGGATCGAGATCAGGACCGCCACGATCAGCCCGAAATAAAGGACCGGGCGCGCCATCCGCCACGGACTGAACCCCGTCGCCTGCATCACCACCAGCTCGCTGTCCTGCATCATCCGGTTGGTAACATAGACGCTCGCCGCAAAGGCCGACAGCGGCAGCGCCAGCCGGATCACGTTGGGCAGCGACAGGGCGACCAGTTCTACGATGACGCCGATCCCCTGACCGCCCGCGATCAGCTGGTCGAACAGCCGCACCGCGGCGTTGATCCAGTAGATCATCACCAGCACCAGAGAGAAGAACCCGAAGGTCACCATCAGCTGGCTCAGCATGTAGCGGTCGAAGCGTCCCACGTCTGGCGAAGTCCCGTGCAAGAGGTTGCGGCAAACTAGCCGAAGGCTGCCGCTTCCGAAACTGCAAACTGGTCATTGCGGCGCGGGACCGCTAGCAAGGCAGCAACCCCGATTGAAGCCGCTCGAAAGGCCCGACCATGACTCAGATCGCCGATATCCGCTTTGCCGCCACAGACACTGACACGCTGGCCGATGTGACCGGCCTGATTGCCGTGCTGGTGGGCGAGGGCGGCAAGATGGACGCCAATGCCCGTCGCGTGAACACCCTGACCCGCAAGGCGCTCGCCCGTCTGGCCGAGAGCGAGGCCTTCGCCAAGGCAAAAGACGGCGACGTGATGCGCCTGTCGTATCCAACAGGTCTTGCCGCAGACGCCGTGCTGGTCGCCAAATCCGGCCCCCGGCCTGATCAGACCACCGCCCGCCGCATCGGCGCGCAACTGGCCAAGGCGCAGGGCAAGCACCCGATGACGCTGCTGCTGGGCAAGACCGCCAACGCCCCCGACATCGCACTGGGGCTGGCTCTGCGCGGCTACAACTTCACCGACCACAAGTCGGACAAGGGCAACCCGCCGGGCAACGTCACGATCATGACAGAAGACCCCGAAGCCACCGCGAAGGCCGCACAGACCGGCATGGCCATCGCCGAAGGCGTCTTCTTCACCCGCGACCTGACCAACGAACCCGCCAACGTGCTGACCACCGACGATTTCGCCGCACGTCTGGCGGCGATGCAGGAACTGGGGCTGGAGGTCGAGATCCTCGAAGAGGACGACCTGAAGAAACTCGGCATGGGCGCACTGCTGGCCGTGGGGCAAGGCTCTGCCAGCCCCTCCAAGGTCGTCGTCATGCAGTGGAACGGCGGCGGGGACGAGGCGCCCTTTGCGCTGGTGGGCAAGGGCGTCGTGTTCGACACCGGCGGCATCAGCCTGAAACCCGGTGCCAACATGGAAGACATGACGATGGACATGGGCGGCGCCGGCGTCGTCTCTGGCGTGATGCGGACACTGGCCCTGCGCAAGGCCAAGGCCAACGTCGTGGGCCTCGTCGGCATCGTCGAAAACATGCCGTCATCGACCGCCTATCGCCCCGGCGACGTGCTGCATTCCATGAAGGGCGACACAATCGAGGTCGTGAACACCGACGCCGAAGGCCGCCTCGTGCTGGCCGACGTGCTCTGGTATGCCCAAGACCGCTTCAAGCCCACCGGCATGATCAACCTCGCGACGCTGACGGGTGCCGTGCTGGTGGCCCTGGGCCATGAAAACGCGGGCGTCTTCAGCAACTCCGACGATCTGGCGAACGCGTTCCTCAAGGCGGCCGAATCCGAGGGCGAAGGCGCCTGGCGTCTGCCGCTGTCAAAGGCCTATGACAAGATGATCGACAGCCACATCGCCGACGTGAAAAACTCCGGCGGACGTTTGGCGGGGTCGATCACGGCGGCGCAGTTCCTGAAACGCTTCGTCAAGGACGACGTGCCGTGGTGCCACCTCGACATCGCTGGCGTCGCCTCGATCAAGGCGGAAACACCGCTCGCCCCCAAGGGCGCGACCGGCTGGGGCGTCATGGCGCTGAACCGTCTGATCGCAGACCGTTACGAGCACTGATGGGGGCGGTCTACTTCTATCATCTGACCGAAAGCCCGATCGACCAGGCGCTGCCGCAACTGGTCGACCGGGCGGCCGGGCAGGGCTGGCGCGTGTTGATCCGGGGGCGGCGCATGCCGCTGCTGGAACGGCTGGATGCGGTCCTCTGGCAGGGTCCGCCCGACAGCTTTCGCGCGCACGGAATGGCCGGTGATCACGACGCCGATCAGCCGATCCTGCTGGGCATCGACACGCCTGCGGAAGGTTTTGACTGCGTGATGAGCGTTGACGGCGCCGACCTGACGCCCGCCGAGATCGCGACAGCTGCCCGCGCCTGCGTCCTCTTCGACGGCCACGACGGCGACGCCCTGCAACGGGCGCGCGGTCAGTGGAAGGCGCTGACGGCGGCTGCGGTCGCGGCACAATACTGGGCGCAGGACGACGGCCGCTGGATCAAGAAGGCCGAAAGCGGCGGCGCCTAATAGGCAAAGCTCGAATCGAAATTCTCTGGCAGGGCGTTCGGGCTGGCACAGGCGGTCAGCATCATCGCTGTCACCAGCATCAGGGCAAGTGTCGAAAGGGGGCGGCGCATCGGTCTACCTCGTCAGGATCAAATCGTCGGCGGTCATCTGGATATTGCTGAAGTTCCGCAGGTAGGTCATCCCCAGAAGCGATCCGTCCATCGCGCCTTGATTGACGACCGCGCGCACGTCGGCCTGTGTCACGTCGCCAAGCGTCACGCTGTCCAGCGTCACCAGCGCCGTGCGCACCACGCCGTTCGCCGTGCTGGCCTGCCCGAGGTAGCGCAGCGTGGCGGTGTCGATCCCGACACGGGCGGCGTCCGCCGCACTCAGCACGATCTGGCTGGCGCCGGTATCGACCATGAAGGTCACCGGATGCCCGTTCACGTCCAATTGCGCATAGAAATGCCCATCCACCTGCCGCGGCAACACGATGTCTCCGCCGGTCATGACGCTTTGCTGCGGGGCAATCGATTGGCGTATGTCGCCCCACATGCCAGCGGCGGCGATCACGCCGACAAAGATCAGGCCCCAGATGCTGGCCTGCTGGGCCACCTTGCCCATCTGCCCGCGCTGGCTGACGATATAGCTGACGGCAATCGCACCCCCCAAAAGGGTCAGGTAGGTGATCTGCATGATGCGGTCGGTGTCCATGACACCCATATAGGGGTCAGCCCGCCAGACCGAAACCCTTCAGCCCGTCGAGGATGAACTGCACCGACAGCGCCGCCAGCAGCATCCCCAAAAGGCGGGTGACGACATTGATGCCGGTCTTGCCCAGAAGCCGCTCCAGCAGGCCGGCGGCCATGAACATGGCGAAAACCATTGCGATGACGAGGATCATCACGCCCAGCACCGCCCCGAACCCCAGCGCGCTGTCGGCCTGCCCGGTCAGCAGGATGATCGTGGCGATGGCACCCGGCCCCGCGATCAAAGGAATGGCGAGGGGGAAGATCGACGGATCGTGGGCGGGATCGACGGCGTCATCAGCATTGTCCTGCCGCCGCGCCTGACGCCGCTCGAACAGCATGTCGAGGGCCGTGATGAACAGCAACACACCGCCCGCGATCCGGAAGGCCGGCATCGAGATGCCGATGAACTCCAGCAGCGCCTCGCCGCAGACCGCGAAAAGCAGCAGTAGCCCGATCGCCACGGTGCAGGCGCGCACGCCGATCGCCCGGCGCTGCGCCTGTGACATGCCTTGGGTCATGGCGATGAACAGCGGCGCCAGACCGATCGGGTCGATGACGATGAACATGGCCGTGAAGGCGGCGATCAGGGTGGGCAGGTCGGTCATGTGGTGGCCTCGAATGCCTCTGCGGTGAGTTTTGCCTCGGGTAAATTTTCGTGGCGGGCGATTGGTGTTTTAGATCAAAGGGATGCACGCCGAAGGTCAGGTGCCGTCCCGGTCTGCCGCCGGAGCCTCCGGCGGGAGTATTTGAGGAAAAAGCGAGGAGGGCGTCAGGCCTTCTCGGCCTTTTCCAGTTTTTCAAGGGCTGCCATCCACATGGCCTCGGCGCGACCGAGGCCGTCCATCACTTCGGCGTATTTCTTGTTCCACGTCGCCAGTTCGCCGATCCGCGCATCCTCGTAGAGGGCGGGGTCGGCGAGTTTCTTGGCCAGCTTGTCGCGCATGTCGTTGATCTTCTGCACACGCTCCTCGCTTTTGCGGGCGTCGGACCGCAGGGCCATGATTTCCTCGCGCGTGGCTTTCTTGACCACGGGGGCGGCGGCCTTGGCCTTCTCCTGCTGCTTTTCGGGAGTCAGCAGCATCTTGCGATAGGATTCGAGGTCGTCATCGTAGGGTTTGACGTTGCCGCCCTTCACCAGCCACAGCCGGTCCGCGACCATCGACAGCAGGTGCATGTCGTGGCTGACGAGGATCACCGCACCGGAATAGGCGGTCAACGCGTCGACCAGCGCCTCGCGGGATTCGATGTCGAGGTGGTTCGTCGGCTCGTCGAGGATCAGCAGGTGTGGTGCGGGCAGAGTGGCCAGAAGCAGCGACAGACGGGCCTTCTGGCCGCCGGACAGACGCCCAACCTCTGTATCCGCCTGATCGGCGCCAAGGCCGAAGCCCGCGAGGCGGGCGCGCAGTTTCGCTTGACCTTCCTCGGCGCGTTCGCGCAGCAGGTGTTCCAGCGGGGTTTCCTCGATCCGCAGCTCGTCCACCTGATGCTGGGCAAAAAAGCCGATGCGCAGCTTGTTGGAGGTGACCATCTTGCCGCGGGCCAGTTCCAGCCGGTTCGACAGCATCTTCGACAGGGTCGACTTGCCCTCGCCGTTGCGGCCCAGCAGGGCGATCCGGTCGTCCTGGTCGATGCGCAGGTTCAGGTCATGCAGCACGATCGTGTTGCCGTAACCCACGGCGCCGCCTTCGACGCTGATGATGGGGGGCGACAACTCCTCGGGCTCGGGGAAGGTAAAGACCGTGCGCGCGGCGTCGGCGGGGACGCGGATCGTCTCCATCTTCTCCAGCGCCTTGACGCGGGACTGGGCCTGCTTGGCCTTGGACGCCTTCGCCTTGAAGCGGTCGACGAATTTTTGCAGATGCTCGCGCTTGGCGTCCTGCTTTTTCGCGGCCGAGGTCAGAAGGGCAATCTTTTCCGCGCGTTGCCGGGCGAACTGGTCGTAGGTGCCGGTGTAATAGATCAGCCCCTTGTTTTCCAGATGCAGGATCCCGCCGACGGACCGGTTCAAAAGCTCGCGGTCGTGGCTGACGATCAGCACCGTGTGTGGATACTTGGCGATATACGCCTCCAGCCACAGCGCGCCTTCCAGATCGAGGTAGTTGGTCGGCTCGTCCAGCAGCAGCAGGTCGGGTTCCGCGAAGAGCACCGCGGCGAGTGCCACGCGCATCCGCCAGCCGCCCGAAAACGCCGAACAGGGCATGCGCTGTTCTTCGTCCGTGAACCCCAGACCCTTGAGGATCGTGGACGCCCGCGCTTCGGCGCTCCATGCATCGATGTCGGCAAGGCGCGTCTGCACCTCGGCGATGCGCATGGGGTCGGTGGCGGTCTCGGCCTCGGCCAGCAGCGCCTCGCGTTCGGTATCTGCGCGCAGCACCGTGTCGATCAGGCTGACCTCGTTGCCGGGCACCTCCTGGCTGACGCCGCCGATCTTCCAGCCCTTCGGCAGGCTGATCGTGCCGGTGTCGAGGATCATTTCACCCCGGATGATGCGGAAAAGGGTGGTCTTGCCGGTGCCGTTGCGACCGACCAGACCGACCTTGTGACCCGTGGGGATCGTCACGCTGGTGTTTTCCAGCAGCGTGCGGCCTTCGACGGAATATGTGATGTCTGAGATTTTGAGCATGGCCGCCGCATAGCAGAGGCGGCGGCCATGGGAAAGCGTGCTTTATTGCCGTTCCTGCGCGACGTCGCGGTTCCAGATACTGGGGTCCACGCCCTTGTCGATATCCGGGTGTTCGCTGAACCGGAACAGCGGCACGCGGCCTGCCGCCTTCTGGCCGAAATAGTCCTTGGTCAGCACCACAACGGTTTTCGACAGGATCAGGATCGCGACAAGGTTGATCGTCGCCATCACCGCCATGCTGGCGTCGGCCAGATTGAAGACCGCCGACACCGGCTGCACCGCGCCCCAGATCACCATCGCCATGGCCAGCGCCTTCAGGATCATCAGCGGCACACGGCCCCCCAGCCCCAGAAACTCCATAGCGGATTCGGAATAGGAGTAGTTGCCGATGATCGAGGTGAAGGCGAAGAACAGGATCGCGATGGCGACGAAATAGGGACCTGCGACACCGATGTGTTCCCCAAGGGCATTCTGCGTCAGCACCATGCCCTGCGCGCCGTCGGGGCCGTAGTCCACCGCACCGGACAAAAGGATCATCAGGGCGGTCGCCGTGCAGATCATCAGCGTGTCGATGAACACGCCAAGACCCTGCACCAGACCTTGGCTTGACGGGTGGTGCGGGTCCGGCACGGCGGCAGCGGCGATGTTCGGCGCCGATCCCATGCCGGCCTCGTTCGAAAACAGGCCCCGCTTCACGCCGTTCATCAGGGCCGCCATAATGCCGCCGGTGAAGCCGCCCGCCGCCTGCTCGAACCCGAAGGCGGATTTGACGATCAGGGCCAGCATCGCAGGCACCTCGGTGATGTGGATCACCAGCACGTAGATCGCGACCAGCAGGTAGATGCCGGCCATCGCCGGCACGATCTTGTCCGCCACATTGGCGATCGACCGGATGCCGCCAAAGATCACGATGCCCGCCAAGGCTGCGATCACGACGCCGGTGACGATGCCCGGCACGCCAAAGGCTTCGGTCATGGCTTCAGAGATCGAATTTGCCTGCACGGCGGAAAAGATCAGGCCGAACGACAGGATGAGGCAGATCGAAAACGCGTAACCCATCGCGCGGCTGCCGACACCGGCGGCCATGTAGAACGCAGGCCCGCCGCGATACTGGCCGTCACCGTTGCGCACCTTGTACAACTGCGCCAGCGTCGATTCGGCGTAAGCCGTGGCCATGCCCACCAGCGCCACCATCCACATCCAGAAGATCGCCCCTGGCCCGCCTAGATAGATGGCGACGGCCACCCCCGCGAGGTTGCCGGTGCCCACGCGGCTGGCGAGCGAAATCGTCAGCGCCTGCAACGGGCTGATGCCCTCGCCAGAGGTCTCTCGCGACCCGGTGATGACGCGGAAGTATTCGGGGAAATGGCGGAACTGGATAAAGCCCAGCCGGATGGTAAAGAAGATGCCGACGGCGAGCAGGCCGTAAACCAGCACATACCCCCATAGCACCGTGTTCAGGAAATCGACGATCGCATTCACGAGGCAGGTCCTTTCAACTGATTGTGACTCAACCCTAGTGCCCTGTGCCGGCCTGACAAACCCGCATGCGTATTATTTCGTGATATCTGCGCCGGTCCACTCGGTCTCGATCCGGACGGTGACCGTATCGCCGACGCCGATGGTACTGCCCGCCTCCGGCACGCCCATCCCCATGCCAAAGGCCGTGCGACTGACCTCTCCGACCGCGGAAAAGCCGATCCGCACCCAAGGCTCGAACATGCCTGCGGTGGTATTACCGTTGAAGGTCGCCTGCAGCGTCACCGGCTGCGTTACCCCGTGCATCGTCAGATCGCCGGTGACGTCGGCCGTGGTGTCGCCCGTGCGTGCGACCTGCGTGCTGACAAAGGTGATCTGCGGAAAAACGTCCGCGTCAAAGAAGTTCGGCCCCAGCAATTCCTCGCGAAACCCCAGCGGCGGTGTGTTCAGATCCAACGAGGCCACATTGATCGTGAACGACACATCAGCGGTCTGCGGTGCGGCAGGGTCCAACCGCAGCGTCCCCTCCAGCGTGTCGAACTCTCCGGTGTAATGCGACAGCCCCAGATGATTGACCGAAAACACGACGCTGGCGTGGGCGGGATCCAGCGTGAAATCCTGTGCCGGAAAACTGGTCGGCGTATCCTGCGCAAGCGCCGGGGCGGCAGAAAGGATCAGGGCTGCAAGGACGGACAGGCGCATGGGACACTCCGTATCGGGTCGCCCGCCAGTCAAGGCCCGGCTGTCCCACGTGTCAAGGCAAAGCCTTTTCACCGCGCGGGGGCCATGCTAGGGCAGCGCCAGCATTCAACGCCGCAGTGCGGCACATTCAGACAGAGGCACCAACATGGCCATTCAGCGCACCTTCTCCATCATCAAGCCCGACGCCACCAAGCGCAACCTGACCGGCAAGATCATCGCCAAGTTCGAGGATGCCGGCCTGCGCGTCGTCGCCTCCAAGCGCATCCAGCTGACGCTGGCCCAGGCGCAGGAATTCTACGGCGTCCACAAGGACCGCCCCTTCTTTGGCGAGCTGTGCGAGTTCATGATTTCCGAGCCGATCGTCGTGCAGGTGCTGGAAGGCGAAAACGCCATCCAGAAGAACCGTGACGTCATGGGCGCCACCAACCCCGCCGACGCGGCAGAGGGCACGATCCGCAAGGATTTCGCCCTGTCGATCGGTGAAAACTCGGTCCACGGCTCTGACGCGCCGGAAACCGCAGCGGAAGAGATCGCCTATTTCTTCTCCGGCCTCGAACTGGTCGGCTGAACATGAAAAAGGCGGGCCAAGTGCCCGCCTTTGCATGATTTTCGCCGGTTCAGGCGAATCGGGGCTGTCCTGTCGGGACGGCCCCTTTGCGTTCCAGATGGGCGCGCAGCAGGGCAACGTTCTTGCGGTTCGACTTGAACGTGGCGTCGAACAGATCGCCGATCAGGGGGATCATGCCGACCAGCGTGTCGGTGGCCGTATTCGCCACCATCCGGCTGATGACATGCGCCGGCGCCCCCAACCGCTTGGATTCGTAGATGATCCAGGCAGAGGGTGCCAGCGTCAACAGATCGCCCACACCCGGGATCATCCCGATGATCGAATCGTAGCCGACCCGCAGCCCGATGACCGGAATCCGGATCGCCGAATCCATCCGGTGCGCCACCTTTTCCAGCCGCTGCAATCTCGCGTGATGATCGGTCATGCGGCAACCGGCTCGCTGCGGCTGATGATCCAGATCGCGTGGACCAGACCGGGGACGTAGCCCAGAATGGTCAGAAGGATGTTCAGCCAGAACTGGCCTCCCAGTCCGACTTTCAGAAAGACGCCCAGCGGCGGGATCAGGACGGACAGGATGATGCGGACGAGGGTCATGGTGATCTCCTTGCAGTGTTCACCAAATCAATGCGCAGGCGCGCACAACGGTTCCCTCAGTCGCGCAGGTGGCGGTCCGTCACACCGATCCTGTCCAAAAACGCCTCCAGCTCCGACCGGCCCGCATCGCCATGCGTGGCCTTCAGCGCGTCGAACTGCTGGCGCAGGGCGGTCTTCTCTGCCCCCTTGCAGTCGTTCCAGGGGCGGCCCTGCAACGCCATGTGCAGCACGTAATAGGAAATGAAATGCGCGCGGTGGCCATTGTCCAGCAACTTGGCATAGGCCGCATTGGCGCCAAGGGCGCGCAGCGTTTCGGCATCGGGAATGCCCGCATCACGGAATGCGGTTTCCATCGCGGGGCCAAGATTGCGGATGCTGGAAATTGCGGTCATGCGCCATCGTGGAACAGGCGCGCGCCCACCGCAAAGGGAAAAATCCGCACCGCCGATGGGAGGATCGGCGGTGCGGACAAATTGCGTCGCTCAGATACTGGCGAAATCCCGGAACATCGGGATCTGCTGTTCTTGCTGCTGCATCGGTTGCGGCGCCAAGGGGGTGCCTGTCTGCTGCGGCAGGGCGTGCGTGTCGCCCTGTTGCTGGTTCTCTGCCTCTGACTGGGCGGGGTGCTGGCTGGCCATTTTAGGTCCTGTAAAGTTGCCGTCGGTTGTTGTCGTTCCCCAACCCATCGCCTCTTGCCGGACGATGTGTTGAGGATGGGGTCGAATCGTGTCGCGCTCTGGGCACAACTGTGGCGGAATTAAGGCATTTTCAACCGGGCCGCCGCCACAATCGTCACTTCGGTCCACGCTTCAGCGGACCCTTGCCTGCGGGCTTGCGGGGTCCCGCCTTCGCCCCCGGCGGCACGAACCGCTTGGAGGTGTCGGAGGCGCTGGCCTTCGGTTTCGCAGGTGCGCCGTCAGGCTTCTTCCACGCGGGCTTGGCGTCTGATTTGCCTTTCCACGCGGGCTTTTCGCCGGGCTTGCCGTCGCTTTTGCCCTTATAGGGCGGCTTGCCGTCAGCCTTACCCTTGTAGGCGGGCTTGTCGTCGGACTTGCCCTTCCACGCAGGCTTGCCATCGGTCTTGCCCTTGTAGGCAGGCTTGGCATCGCCAACGGCGCGGTAGGGGGCACGGGCCGGGCGGGCCTCGTCGGACTTGCCCTTCCAGACCGGTTTCGCCTTCTTGTTCAGATCGACGACGGCGTCGCCATGATCCTTGCGCTCTGGCTTGGCAAAGGGCTTGGCGCGCGGCTTGCGTTCCTTGGGCGCGTCGCCGGACACGGGCGCAATCGCGGCCACGTCATCCTGACGGCTGGGCGGCGGCGGCGTCGTGTCGCGCGGCTTGTAGGCGCGGGGCGCCGCATCGTCGCGCTTGACGTAGGCTTTCTTGTCGGGACGCGCGCCACGGTCGGAAATCTGCGGAATACCGTCGACCTCGGACAGTTCCGCCTGATTCTCCAGCACCATGTCGGGACCGACGGCGGCCATGAAACCGGCGGCGGCACTTTCGGCAATCTCGACGAAGGTCTCGTCCGACTGAATCCGAATCGCGCCGATTTCCTTCTTAGTGATGTCACCGGCCTTGCACAGCATCGGCAGCAGCCAGCGCGCCTCGGCCTTCTGGTCGCGGCCCACGTTCACGCGGAACCACTTGGACGGGCCGAACTGCTCCTTGCGCTCTTTCGGCGCGGTCTCGCGACCTTCGCGCGGCGGCGGAGCGTTGTATTCGGTCAGATCTTCCGGGGCGGACTGCTTGCCCTGATACAGACGCAGATAGGCCGCGGCGATCTGGGTCGCGTCATGCGCCTCCAGCAGACGCGCGGCAAAGGCGGTCTCGTCCTCGGTGAACGTCTCGGACCAGATCTCGTCGTTCAGCAGACGCTCTTCATCCTTTCGCAGGATCTCGTCGGCAGAGGGCGGCATCGCCCAGGTGGCCTGCAGCTTGCCCCATGTCAGCAGGTTCTCGGCCCGGCGGCGCATCTTGGGCGTCACGATCATGGCCGAAATACCCTTGCGGCCCGCACGGCCCGTCCGGCCGGACCGGTGAAGCAGAATCTCCGCATTGGTCGGCAGTTCGGCGTGAATCACCAGCTCAAGGTTCGGCAGGTCGATGCCGCGCGCAGCGACGTCCGTGGCGACACAGACCTTCGCCCGCCCGTCGCGCATCGCCTGCAGCGCGTGGCTGCGTTCCTGCTGGCTCAACTCGCCGGACAGGGCGACCACGGAAAATCCACGGTTGCTCAGCCGCGTCGTCAGCCGCGTGACCATCGCGCGGGTGTTGGCAAAGACGATGGCGTTGGGCGCATCGTAGAATCGCAGCACGTTGATGATCGCATTGTCGGCGTCATGCTGGGCGACGCTCAGCGCGCGGTATTCGATATCGGCGTGCTGGCCCTCCTTGGTGGTCGTGGCGACGCGCACCGCGTCACGCTGGTAGGATTTTGCCAGCTTCACGATCATCGGCGGCACCGTGGCGCTGAACATCAGCGTGCGGCGCTCGGGCGGGGCCTCGCCCAGAATGAATTCCAGGTCTTCTTTAAATCCGAGGTCCAGCATCTCGTCCGCCTCGTCCAGCACGATGGCGCGGATGTCGGACAGGTCGATGTTGCTGCGCTTGATGTGGTCGACCAGACGACCGGGCGTGGCCACGACGATATGCGCCCCGCGATCAAGGCTGCGCCGTTCGTCGCGCACATCCATGCCGCCGACGCAGGATGCAAGAACGGCCCCGGTGTCCTTGTAAAGCCACGACAATTCGCGTTTGACCTGCAGCGCCAGTTCCCGCGTCGGCGCCACGATCAGCGCAAGCGGGCGGCCGGCCGGGCCAAATGTGCCGTCCTCGGCCAGAATGGTCGGACCGATCGCCAGACCGAAGCCCACGGTCTTGCCGGACCCGGTCTGCGCGCTGACCAGCAGATCCTGCCCGTCCAATGCGGGATCGGTCACGGCCTCCTGCACGGGGGTCAGGGCGTCATAGCCCTTTTCGGCAAGGGCTTTGGCAAGGGAATCGATCATGGGGCAAGGGTCCGGTCTGAATATAAGCTTCGCGCCCTATGCCCCTTGACCCTGTCTGTCCAGCCTCAAATGGCGGGCATTTGGCGTTCTTCCGCCTGTGCGGTCCGCCTGCGCCAGCGCCGGTGGATGCGCCAGGCGGCAAAGGTCAGCAGGGCCGGTCCGATCAATGCGGCATATCCCGGTTGCGGAAGTGTTGTCGTGGCGGCCTGTGGCGAAAGGCGGAACGCCAGCGCCATCGACAGGGCAAAGGCGTCCCAGATCGCGTGCAGCAGAATCGCCGGCCAAACGCTGCGCGCCTGCACGGTGATCGCACCAAAGAACAACCCAAGCCCCGTGGCGCTGACGATCTGGATCGCGGTCAGCGCGATATCCTGACCGACCAGCGCATTGACCACGTGAAAGACGCCGAACAGCACCCCGGACACCAAGACCGCCAGCCCCGGACTCATCCGGGTCCGCAACCCGTTCAGCACGACGCCCCTGAACAACGTCTCCTCGAACAGTCCGATCAGCAGGGTCATCACGGCGATCATGGCGATCTGCCGTCCCAGCGCCTGATCCGTCCCCGCCGTCAGCAGACCGCCCCAGACCAGTGCTATGATCACAAGGCCGGGGACCAGATACCAAAGGGACAGGCGAATGCCCTTAGCGTCGACCGGACCGCGCAACCCGGTGAAGCGGCCCCAGCGGCACAGGGCGATTAGCACCAGCAGCGCGGTGGCGACGGTCGCCTCGGTCACGATATAGGGGCGCAGGTCCGACAGATCGAAGGTGCCGGTGCCGCCCGTCGCATCCACAGGCGTTGCCAGAATCGTCGGCAGCGCGAACCAAACCGCGAAAAGCCCGAGGATCACCGCAGCGACGGCGGCGGGATACCGCAGGGCAAGGGTCGAGAAGGGACGCATGGGATATCCTGTGGCGGTTGTCGCGACCATGTCTGATGAGGTCTGCCGTGACCAGCGGTCAGGGCGCCGCTTGGGCTGACGCCTCACGCTTCGGTGAAAAACGCCTCGATTTGCGGCAGGATGGCGTCCCACAGGGCCGACGCGCCACGCGTGACCTTGTCACCGACGCGCGACTGCAACTGGTCGCGGGTCACGTTGTAGGACAGCCACGTGCCGCCATCCGTCGCCAGATTGGCCATCACCGGCTGCACCCGGTCCAGCGCCTTGGCAAAGATCGCGTCGTCGCTCTCGGCCGCCTCGAATTCCGTCCAGAGCGCGTGGAGGGCTGCCCCCTGCTGGCCCGGCAGCAGACCGAAGAGCCGGTCCGCGGCGCGCGCCTCGTCGGCGGCCTTGGCGTTCTGGTCGGCGGCGGTGGTATGAATGGGCAGGTCGCCTGCGTCGATTTCCACAAGGTCGTGGATCAGCAGCATGGCGATGACGCGGTCGGTATCGACGGGACGGATGGCGTGTTCCGAAAGCGTCAGCGCAAAGAGCGCCAGATGCCAGCTATGCTCTGCGCTGTTCTCGCGCCGCGAGCCGTCGAAGAGGGTCGTCGCGCGCAATTCCGTCTTCAGCCGGTCCGCCTCGGCCAGAAAGCGCAGGCGGGCGGTGGTGTCGGGATCGAGGCGGAAGCCTGTGTGGTCGAGCAGGCCGAGGGCATAAGTGTAGAGCTCCGGCCAGTCATTGGCGAGGGCGGCGGGGCGCCCGGTGGCGAGGAGGGCGCGGATGATGTCCCGCTCTGTCTCGGTCTGGGCCACGTTGCCCAGTTCCTGCATCAGCGGCTGGGCCATGTCGAGGATGCGGGCGGTCCGGGCGGCAGGGGTGGTGGCGTCCTCGAACGCCTCCCAGATGCTCCGGAAGGTCGCGGCCTGATCGGCGGGCAGGATCGGGTAGAGCCGGTCGGCGGCGGCGCGTTCCTTGATCGCGATCGCGGCATGGTCCTGGGGCAGGTGGATCGGGTGATCGCCCGCGTCGATTTCCACGATGTCGTGCAGCAGCGCCATGTGGATCGTGGCGCAGGGTGCGTCGAAGACCAGCGCCCAGAGGGCCAGATGCCAGGAATGTTCGGCGGAATTTTCATGGCGCGAGCCGTCCATCAGGACGTTGGCCCGGACCACGGATTTCAGGCGGTCGGCCTCTGACAGGAAGGCAAGCTGGCGGGTCAGGCGGTCGGATAGGGGGGGCATGAAATACATTTCAAAAGGCAAATGTTTCGCGTGCGAAACATATTATGTCATATTTCACGGACGCTTAACCGCACCGCGCGGGGCGTTAAGCGTCCGGTTTCGCAGCGCGGGCGGCGAGGATCTGGCGCGCGCGCGCCTCGGCCCGGCGCACGCGGACGAAGGTCAGGTAGCTTTCCTGCAGGGTCTGGGAGGAGGCGCCCAGAAGCTCTCCGATCTGGTCGACGATCTTGTCCTCGCCGGTGCGTTCCGCATCGGCGAGGGCCAGCTGGGCGAGTTCGAGGGCGACATCGTCAACGTAGGACATGGGGCTTACCGTGTGCTTTCCGTGAGGCGGCGGCGGACGTAGGTTTTCACGCTGCCGATCATCGGGTCCATGTGCGGATCCTCGAAGAAGTGGCCGGCACCGGGGACTTCCTCGTGGGTGATCGTGATGCCTTTCTGGTCGTGCAGCTTGTTCACCAGATTGACCGTATCGGCGGGTGGCGCCACGCGGTCGGCCGCACCGTTGATGATCAGGCCCGACGCCGGGCAGGGGGCGAGGAAGCTGAAGTCATACATGTTGGCGGGCGGGCTGACCGAGATGAAGCCCGTGATTTCCGGCCGGCGCATCAGAAGCTGCATGCCGATCCAGGCCCCGAAGGAGAAGCCCGCGACCCAGCAGTGTTTGGCGTTGTTGTTCATCGACTGCAGGTAATCGAGGGCGGAGGCCGCGTCGGAGAGTTCGCCGATGCCTTGGTCATATTCGCCCTGGCTACGCCCGACGCCGCGGAAGTTGAACCGCAGCACGGTGAAGCCCATGTTGTAAAACGCGTAATGCAGGTTGTAGACGACCCGGTTGTTCATCGTCCCGCCGAACTGCGGGTGCGGGTGCAGCACGATGGCGATCGGCGCGTCACGGTCCTTTTGCGGATGATAGCGGCCTTCGAGGCGGCCTTCGGGACCGGGAAAGATGACTTCGGGCATGCGCGTTCCAACTGCTGTGGGTGCCCGTGGCGGCGGTCAATTCTTGACGAAAACGCTCGGGCACCTTAGAAAGATTCTAAATCCGCACGACGGAGCCGCGCGGCGGGATTGGCGTGACCTAATCAGGCCGCGGCGGTTCGTCAATGTTTATGGCGACTGGGTTTATGGCGGTTGGAGGGCGTTTGCGATGAAATTGAGCACCAAGGGGCGTTACGCGATGGTGGCGCTGGCC
Source organism: Loktanella sp. M215 (assembly GCF_021735925.1). NCBI lineage: Bacteria > Pseudomonadati > Pseudomonadota > Alphaproteobacteria > Rhodobacterales > Roseobacteraceae > Loktanella > Loktanella sp. M215. Next base: position 3,098,730 of record NZ_WMEA01000001.1, on the reverse strand, counting down.
GATCTGGCCCTGCAGCCGGACGGCACGCTGGTCAGCCTGACCGAGATCGCGCGCCGTCAGGACGTGAGCCTGCCTTATCTTGAGCAGCTTTTCGTGAAGCTGCGGCGCGAGGGGCTGGTGGACTCCGTCCGCGGCCCCGGTGGCGGGTATCGGCTGGCACGTCCTGCGTCCGAGATTCGCGTGTCCGACATCCTTGGCGCCGTGGACGAGACGGTGAGTGCGATGCACAAGGGGGCGGGTGCCTCGGGTGGCGCGTCGGGGTCCCGCGCCCAGTCGCTGACCAACCGGCTGTGGGAGGGCTTGAGCGCGCATGTCTATGTGTTCCTGCACCAGACGCGGCTGAGTGATGTGGTGGGCAATGCCATGGCGCCTTGCCCGGCGGTGCCGGCACTGTTCGAGGTGGTCGATGAGTGAGATGTCTCAGGGGGCTCTGCCCCCGGCCCTGACGGGCCTCCCCCGGAGTATTTTCGGAAAAAGCGAGGATGTGTCGCGGTGAGCCGGGTTTATCTGGACCATAATGCGACGACGCCTTTGCGGGCCGAGGCGCGGGCGGCGATGATCGCGGCGATGGATGTCGTGGGCAACCCGAGTTCCGTGCATGGCGAGGGGCGGGCGGCGAAGGCGCTGCTGGAGCGGAGCCGGGCTGCGGTGGCCGATGCCGTTGGCGCATCGGGGGCGGATGTCATCTTTGTGTCCGGGGCGACGGAAGCGGCGGCGCTGGCGCTGGCCGGGCGCGGCTTGCACGGGTCGGATCTGGAACATGAGGCGGTGCGTGGCTGGGTGGATTGCGATCTGGCCGTCGTGGGGGGGCGGGTGCAGGTGGCATCGCCGGCACGGTCGGTGGTGCAGCTTGCGAATTCCGAGACCGGGATCGTGCAGGCGCTGCCTGCGGGACTGGCCGTGAGCGATATCACGCAAGGCTTTGGCCGGGTTGCGTTTTCCTATGGCTGGGCCGGTGTGGAACAGGTGTTTTTGTCAGGCCACAAGTTCGGTGGGCCCAAGGGTGTCGGCGCGCTGGTCGTGCCGCAGGGATTCGATGTGGCAGCGCAGCTGCGCGGTGGCGGGCAGGAGCTGGGCCGCCGGTCGGGGACCGAGAATATCGTGGCGATCGCGGGCATGGCCGCGGCGGCTGTCGCGGCGCAGGACGATTTGGCCTCTGGCGCGTGGGAGCGGGTTGCGGAACTTAGAAATATTCTAGAAAAGGCGGTTGCGGATATCGTGCCGCAGACTATTTTTGTCGGAAATGATTTGGACCGGCTGCCGAACACCTGTTGCATGATCTGTCCCGGTTGGCGGGGCGAGACGCAGGTGATGGCGATGGATCTGGCGGGGTTCGCGGTCAGCGCGGGATCGGCCTGTTCCAGTGGCAAGGTCCGCTCCTCGCCGGTGCTGACGGCGCTGGGATACGACGACGAACAGGCCCGGTGCGCGTTGCGCGTGTCGCTGGGTGTCGAGACGACGGAAGACGAGGTTTTGCGCTTTGCCGATGCGTGGTGCGCCAAGGCCCAACGGATGATGGCGGCGTGAGCCGCAAGAGAGGTGAGTAAAATGGCTGCAATGGATGTGGACGTCAAAGACGGCGTCGATCAGGAGACCGTCGATGCGGTGGCGCAGCTGTCGGGGGCCTATAAATACGGCTGGAACGACGACGAGATCGAGATGGATTATGCGCCCAAGGGCGTGAACCCCGATATCGTGCGGCTGATTTCGTCCAAGAACGAAGAGCCGCAGTGGATGACCGACTGGCGTCTTTCGGCCTTCGCGCGCTGGGAAGGCATGGAAGTGCCGAACTGGGCGATGCTGAAGCTGGCGGATATCGATTTTCAGGATCTGTATTATTACGCCCGGCCGAAAAGCATGGAAGTGAAGCCGAAGTCCCTGGACGAGGTCGATCCCAAGCTGCTGGAGACCTACAAGAAACTGGGCATCCCGCTGAAAGAGCAGGCGATTCTGGCAGGCGTCGAGGGCGCCGAGGCGCCGCCCGCCGAGGGCCGTAAGGTGGCTGTGGATGCGGTGTTCGATAGTGTATCCGTGGGGACGACGTTCCAGAAGGAACTGGCCAAGGCCGGGGTGATCTTCTGCTCGATCTCGGAGGCGATCCGGGAGCATCCGGAGCTGGTGAAGAAGTATCTAGGCACCGTCGTGCCGCCGTCGGACAACTTTTATGCGACGCTGAACTCGGCCGTGTTTTCGGACGGGTCCTTCGTCTATATCCCGCCCGGCGTGCGCTGCCCGATGGAATTGAGCACCTATTTCCGGATCAACGCCGAGAATACCGGCCAGTTCGAGCGGACGCTGATCATCGCCGACAAGGGGTCCTATGTGTCCTACCTTGAAGGCTGCACGGCGCCCAAGCGCGACGTCGCACAGCTGCACGCGGCGGTGGTCGAGATCATCGTCGAGGAAGACGCGGAGGTGAAGTATTCCACGGTGCAGAACTGGTATCCGGGCGACGCCGAGGGCCGGGGTGGCATCTACAACTTCGTCACCAAGCGCGCCGACTGCCGGGGCGACCGGGCGAAGGTGATGTGGACGCAGGTGGAAACCGGGTCTGCGGTGACGTGGAAGTATCCAAGCTGCATCCTGCGGGGCAATGATTCACAGGGCGAATTTTACTCCATCGCCATCGCGAACAACATGCAGCAGGCCGATACCGGGACCAAGATGATCCACCTGGGCAAGCGCACGAAGTCGCGGATCGTGTCCAAGGGGATTTCGGCGGGCAAGGCGCAGAACACCTATCGGGGCCTCGTGTCGATGCACCCCAAGGCCAAGGAATCGCGCAACTATACCCAGTGCGATTCTTTGCTGATCGGGTCGGACTGCGGGGCGCATACGGTGCCTTATATCGAGGTGAAGAATAACTCTTCGCGGGTCGAGCATGAGGCGACGACGTCCAAGGTGGACGACGAGCAGCTGTTCTATTGCCGCAGCCGCGGCATGGATGAGGAAGAGGCCGTGGCACTGGTCGTGAACGGGTTCTGCAAGGAAGTGCTGCAGGCGCTGCCGATGGAGTTTGCCATGGAAGCACAGGCGCTTGTCGCGATCAGCCTCGAAGGCTCTGTCGGGTAGTAATGATGAGTTCTCTGCGGTGACCCCCTACGTCCTGCCGGTGCTGATGCTGGTCGCGTCGAATGTCTTCATGACCTTCGCGTGGTACGGGCATCTGAAGTTTCCCGGGCAGGCGTTGTGGGTCGTCGTGCTGGTCAGCTGGGGGATCGCGTTCTTCGAGTACTGGCTGGCGGTGCCGGCGAACCGGATCGGACACACGGTCTATTCGGCGGCGCAGTTGAAGACGATACAGGAGGTCATCACGCTGGTGGTCTTCACGGGTTTTTCGGTCTTCTGGTTGAAGGAAGGCGTGAGTTGGATGACGCTGGGTGGTTTCGTGCTGATCGTGTGCGGGGCGGCCATGGTGTTCAAAGGATAGAAGGACAGAGTTATGTTGGAAATCAAAGGCCTGAAGGTCGATCTGCAGGACGAGGACAAGTCGATCCTGAAGGGTGTGGACCTGAGCGTTCCCGCCGGAAAAGTGCATGCGATCATGGGGCCGAACGGGTCCGGCAAGTCGACGCTGTCCTATGTGCTGTCTGGCAAGGACGGCTACGAAGTCACTGCCGGCACGGCGACGCTGGACGGCGTGGACCTGCTGGCGATGGAGCCGGAAGAGCGTGCCGCGGCGGGCCTGTTTCTGGCGTTCCAGTATCCGGTCGAGATTCCGGGTGTCGGCAACATGACGTTCCTGCGCACGGCGGTGAATGCACAGCGCAAAGCGCGCGGGCAGGAAGAGCTGTCGGCCGGTGACTTCCTGAAGGAAGTCCGCGCCAAGGCGAAGGACCTGCAGATCGATGCCGAGATGCTGAAGCGCCCCGTAAACGTGGGCTTTTCGGGTGGCGAGAAGAAGCGCAACGAAATCCTGCAGATGGCGATGCTGGAACCGAAGATGTGTATCCTCGACGAGACCGACTCTGGCCTTGACGTGGACGCGATGAAGCTGGTGGCCGATGGCGTGAACGCGCTGCGGTCGGAAGGCCGGTCATTTCTGGTTATCACGCATTATCAACGCCTTCTGGACCATATCAAGCCGGACGTCGTCCACATCATGGCGAACGGCCGCATCATCAAGACCGGCGGGCCGGAGCTGGCCCTTGAGGTCGAGAACAACGGTTACGCCGATCTGATGGCGGAGGAGGCGTAATGGCGCTTGCGCAACGCAAACAGGATGCGACGGACGCGCGGCTGGGCGGCATCGCGTTGCCCGACGGCCCGGCCTGGCTGACACGCGCCCGCAAGGCGGCGCTGGCGCGCGTGGCGGCCATGGGTCTGCCCGCGCGGCGGGATGAATACTGGCGCTTCACCGACCCCACGACGCTGACCGACGGGGCCGCGATCCCGGCCGAGGTGCTGGCCATCGAGGAAGACCCGGAGTTTTCCGCGACCGACGCGCTGCGTGTGGTCTTCGTGGACGGTGTATTCGATGCGGACGCCTCTGACGATCTGACGGCCGCCGGTGTGACGATCACCCGTCTGGCCGCGGCGCAGGATATCACCTGGGCCGCCGACCTGCTGGGCACGCTGGAGACGCGCGGGCAGCAGCCGGTGGAACGCCCTCTGGCGGCGCTGACGACGGCCACGGCGACGGACGGTCTGCTGATCCATGTGACGGGTCAGGCGGAACGCGCGATCCATCTGCGCTATGACCGCAAGGACGCAGGTGCCGACGTGGCGCTGCACCATGTGGTCAAGCTGGACGCCGGGGCTGTCGTGACGCTGCTGGAAAGCGGTGCCGGTGCGGCGCGGTTTGCGTCGAACATGGAGGTCGACGTGGCAACGGGTGCCGCGTTCCACCATGTCCGCGCGCAGGGCCGCGACCATGGCCGCCGGATGAACACGCATACCTTTGCGCGGATCGGCGCCGAGTCGACGTTCAAGTCCTTCACGCTGAGCGTCAACGGGGCGCTGACCCGCAACGACTGCATCATGGAGATCGTGGGCGACGATGCCACGGCCCATGTGGCAGGTGCCTGCGTCGGTGACGGCGAAGGCTTTCACCACGACGATACGATCTTCATCACCCACGACGCGGTCGGCTGCGAGAGCCGCCAGGTGTTCAAGAAGGTGCTGCGCAACGGCGCCGTGGGCGTGTTTCAGGGCAAGATCCTGGTCAAGCACGGCGCGCAGAAGACCGACGGCTATCAGATCAGCCAGAGCCTGCTGCTGGACGGCGACAGCCAGTTCCTCGCCAAGCCGGAGCTGGAGATCTATGCCGACGATGTGGCCTGTTCGCATGGGTCCACGTCCGGTGCGATCGACGAGGATGCGCTGTTCTATTTGCGGTCCCGCGGTGTGCCGCACAAGACGGCGACGACGTTGCTGACCCTGTCGTTCCTGGCCGAGTCCCTGCAGGAAATCGCGGATGAAAGCCTTGCGGATGATCTGCGCGACAGGCTTGCGGGCTGGCTGGACCGTCATCAGCACTGATGGCGGTCACGGCTGACATTGTGCGCACATGGCGCGGCCCCCGCGCCGTGATGCGCGACCTGCTGTCCCGCGGCAAGCGCGAGGACCGGGCGTTGGCCTATCTGATCGTGTTCTGCCTGCTGGTCTTCGTCGCGCAATGGCCGCGGCTGGCGCGGACGGCGGCGGGCTTTGATCTGGCGCCGGGGACAGAGCCGCGCGAGATCGGACAATTGATGACCTACGAGCTTTTCGCCTGGCTGACGGTCTGGCCGCTGGCGCTTTATGGTCTGGCGGGGATCAGTCATCTGGTCGCGAAGGCATTTCGCGGGCAGGGGACGTTCTATTCCGCCCGGCTGGCGCTGTTCTGGTCGCTGCTGGCCACGGTGCCGGTGCTGCTGCTTTATGGTCTGATGGCCGGGTTTCTGGGGCAGGTGGCGGGGACGCATCTGGTGGGTGCGGTCTGGATCGTGGCCTTTGCCGTGATTTGGTTGCAAAGCCTGCGCGAGGCCGAGGCGTGACGCCGGGCCAATTCATCGCGACGTCGCTGCGGGACCCTGCCGGCGTGGCGCGGCGGCTGACAGCGGTGGCCCTGCCAAGCGGCATTCTGTGGCAGATGGCGGCGCTGGTCACGATCCTGTCGGTGCTGGTGCTGGAACTGGGTCTGCTGCTGTCGCCCACCGAGGCGTCGATGGTCGCGGCCAGTCCCTTTACCCTTTGCGTCATTCTGGGGTCGTCGCTGGTCATGATGGTCGCCGCGATCTTCTGGACCGGGCGCATGATCGGCGGGCAGGGACGGTTTGCCGCAGCGATTCTGCTGATTGTGTGGTGGCAGGGGATGGCGCTGGTCATTCAGGTCGTGCAGACCGTAGCCCTGTTGCTGTTTCCGCCGCTGGCGGGGATCGTGACGCTGGCAGGCCTCGCGTGGCTGGTCTTTGCGCTGCTGCATCTGGTCAACGTGTTGCACGGGTTTGACAGCCTGCTGAAATCGCTGGGCACGGTCGTGATCGGCGTGCTTGGCATATCTTTTGGGCTCGCATTGTTGCTGGCCCTGATCGGCGTGACCCTGCAAGGAGGCACCCTTTGATGTTCGACGTAGATGCGATCCGCGCGCAGTTTCCCATCCTGAGCCGCGAGGTGAACGGCAAGCCGCTGGTGTACCTCGACAACGGGGCATCCGCGCAGAAGCCGCGCGTCGTGATCGATGCGATGACGCAGATGTACGAGAACGAATATGCCAACGTTCACCGTGGCTTGCACTATCTTTCCAATGTGGCGACCGACCATTACGAAGGCGTGCGCGGCAAGATCGCGCGGTTCCTCAATGCAAAGTCAGAGGATGACATCATCCTCAATTCCGGCACGACCGAGGGCATCAACATGGTCAGCTACGGCTGGGCCGCGCCGCGCCTGCAGGCGGGCGACGAGATCGTACTGTCGATCATGGAGCACCACGCCAATATCGTGCCCTGGCATTTCCTGCGCGAACGGCAGGGCGTGGTCATCAAGTGGGTCGAGACGGGGGCCGACGGATCGCTGGACCCGCAGGCCGTGATCGACGCAATCGGGCCAAAGACGAAACTGGTGGCCGTCACGCATATGTCGAACGTGCTGGGCACGCTGGTCGATGTAAAGGCGATCTGTGCGGGCGCCCATGCCAAGGGCGTGCCGGTGCTGGTCGATGGCTCTCAGGCCGCGGTCCACATGTCCGTCGATGTGCAGGACATGGGGTGCGATTTCTATGCCGTCACCGGACATAAGCTTTATGGGCCAAGCGGTTCCGGGGCGATCTTCGTCCACCCAGACCGCATGGCCGAGATGCGCCCCTTCCTTGGTGGTGGTGACATGATCCGCGAGGTCAGCCGCGACGCGGTGACCTATAACGATGCGCCGATGAAGTTCGAGGCGGGCACACCGGGGATCGTGCAGACCATCGGTCTGGGGGTCGCGCTGGACTGGATGATGGATGTCGGCATGGACAACATCGCGGCCCACGAGGCGGGCCTGCGGGACTATGCGCAGGACAAGCTGCACGGGCTGAACTGGTTGCAGGTGCAAGGCAATGCGCCGGGCAAGGGCGCGATCTTCAGCTTTACGCTGGACGGGCCTGCACATGCGCACGACATTTCGACCGTGCTGGACAAGAAGGGTGTCGCCGTGCGTGCCGGGGCCCATTGCGCGATGCCGCTGATGGATCATCTGGGGCTGACGGCGACCTGCCGGGCGTCTTTCGGCGTCTACAACACCACGGCAGAGGTCGATGCGCTGGTCGATGCGCTGGAGCTGTGCCACGAACTTTTTGCCTAGGGGCTTTCGGTGTTGCGGCGCGGTTTTCGCGCCGCTATAGACGGTCCAAGGCACCCGTAGCTCAGCTGGATAGAGCGCTGCCCTCCGAAGGCAGAGGCCACTGGTTCGAATCCAGTCGGGTGCACCATTTTCATGATAACGTCTGGGCGTTTATCCGCGCCGTCCCATGCGACAGGGCGATTTGCCTTGGTCCTGCCGGTCGAAATGCCTACAGACGCCGGCCGCCACGATGACGATGATACCGGCGCACAGGCCGCCCAGAATGTAACATGTCAAAAGCCGCAGATCCGTGACGAAATACAGGATCGTCGTGAAGATCGTGGCCATGGCGCCCCAGGTGATCGATAGTATCGGCATAAATCTAAATCCAATGGAAAATCGCTAAAAATCGCTGCGGCGTGACGGAGCTTGGCATTCAGGCGACGTTCTTGGCTCCCTCCATCGGTTCTGTGTCCTGTGGTTCGGTGTCCAAAGCGCCGCGACACGATGGCAGGACGAAATACGCCCCCCTGCGTCGTGCAAACTCTGGCGCGCTGACAGGGCGACGTAAACGCTTGTTTTGCTCGATTGCAACTTAGGTTTGAATCCCGGATCCCAATAAAGTTTACAAGTCGTTAACAACTCTCAATTATTATGACGTGCATTAATTTTGCTCAGATGCACAAAACCGACAGGTGTGTTCAGGCATCCTGCCGCCACGCCTTTCAACCTGACAGCGATTCGGCTGTCTGTCAGGACAGCGCTTTGGTCAGCGGTCGGGGAGACTGGGGATGTCCGATAGCTGCTGTCATGATCGGGGTTTCTGGTAGGCCCGGCAGGATTTGAACCCGCAACCAAGGCGTTATGAGCGCCCTGCTCTAACCGTTGAGCTACAGGCCCCCCATGTCAGCAATAACGCGCAGGACGGCAGGGTCAAGTCAGTTGGTGATCGGTGCGGACCCGAGGACTTGCGTCAGCAGGACGATCATCTCACGCTCCTTGTCGGAAATCACGCTGGGGTCGCCGTCGAGGTCGGCCATTGCGACGATATCGTCATAGCTGGGCGGGCCGGGGTTGAAGGTCGCGTCCACCGGCACATCGACCCACAGATCGTCCATCGGCATGGGCGCCATGGAGACGACCTCGGCCGTGGCGGGGGTGGCGAGCAGGGCGATCAGGGGGATCATGCGGTGTATCATCATGCGAGTTTAACCCGGTCCCGCGCAAAAGGTTGCATCACATTCGGCGGTTTTTCGCGCAGGCTGTTGTCGTGTTGCGCCGTTGCACCAAGCGCGGACCTGGGGTATCGCGCAGGGGCCGGAACGGGGCCTGATACGGGGATCGCCACATGACACAGAACGGACTGACCTACGCTGCCGCAGGCGTCGACATCGACGCGGGAAATGCGCTGGTCGAACGCATCAAGCCTGCCGCCAAGCGCACCCAGCGCAGCGGCACGATGGCCGGTCTGGGCGGGTTCGGCGCGCTCTTCGACCTTAAGGCGGCCGGTTACACCGACCCGATCCTTGTGGCGGCGACGGACGGTGTGGGCACCAAGCTGCGCATCGCGATCGACACGGGCAATGTGGACACGATCGGGATCGACCTTGTCGCCATGTGCGTCAACGATCTGGTCTGTCAGGGGGCAGAACCGCTGTTCTTCCTCGATTATTTCGCGACCGGCAAGCTGGAGCTGGACGCCGCGACACGCATCATCGAAGGCATCGCGGCAGGCTGCGAAGCCTCTGGTTGCGCGCTGATCGGGGGCGAGACGGCAGAGATGCCGGGGATGTATCACGGCGGCGACTTCGACCTTGCGGGCTTTGCCGTGGGTGCGATGGAACGCGGGTCGGACCTGCCTGCGGGGGTCGCGGCTGGCGACGTGCTGCTGGGGCTGGCCAGCAACGGCGTTCATTCCAACGGCTATTCGCTGGTGCGGCGGATCGTGGAGGCGTCTGGGCTGGGCTGGTCGGATGCGGCACCCTTTGCGGATGGGCCGCTGGGGGGCGCGCTGCTGACGCCGACGCGGCTTTACGTCAAACCGGCCCTGGCGGCGGTGCGGGCAGGGGGCGTGCATGCGCTGGCCCATATCACCGGCGGCGGGCTGACGGAAAACCTGCCCCGCGTGCTGCCGGACGATCTGGGCTGCGAGATCGAGTTGTCATCCTGGGCGCTGCCGCCGGTCTTTGGCTGGCTGCGCGACGCAGGCGGCATGGCCGAGGCCGAGATGCTGAAGACCTTCAACACAGGCATCGGCATGGTGCTGGTCGTGGCCTCTGACCGGGCCGATGCGCTGGTGGACCTGCTGATGGCCGAGGGCGAGATGGTGCACCGCATCGGCCGCGTAGCGACGGGTGCGGGCGTACGCTATACCGGCGCGCTTGCGTGACACGTGTCGGCATCCTGATTTCCGGCGGCGGGTCCAACATGGTCGCACTCGCGCGTGACATGACCGGGGATCATCCCGGTCGTGCGCGGCTGGTGATCGCCAACGATCCCGGTGCCGGAGGTCTGCTGAAGGCCAATGCCCTGCGGATCCCGACCGCCGTGGTGGATCATCGCGATTTTCCCAAGGATCGCGCGGGGTTCGAGGGTGCTTTGCAGGACGCGCTTGAAGAGGCGCGGATCGAGGTCGTGGCGCTGGCAGGCTTCATGCGGATCCTGACGCCCGCGTTCACCGCGCAATGGGCCGGGCGGATGCTGAATATCCACCCGTCGTTACTGCCGAAATACAAGGGTTTGCACACCCATGCGCGTGTGCTGGATGAAGGCGACACCCGGCACGGCTGCACCGTGCACGAGGTGACGGCAGACCTTGATGACGGGCCGATTCTGGGGCAGGCGGCCATGGATGTGCGGCCCGGTGACACACCGCAGAGCCTGGCCGAACGGCTGCTGCCGCTGGAACACCGGCTATATCCATTGGTGCTGCGCCGCTACCTTGCGGGCGACCGCACGCCGGTGATGCTGGACGCCTGACGCCACAGGGTTTTCAACGCGGACATGATCGCTTATCACGGACCTGTCCGCGCCATCGCGGTATAGGAAATCAAGGCTTTCATGCAGACCATTACCACGACCGAGGCGCTGGCCACCTTCTGTGCCGCAGCCGCCAAGCGCGCTTATGTCACCGTCGATACGGAATTTTTGCGGGAACGCACCTATTACGCCAAGCTGTGCCTTGTGCAGCTGGCGTGGCAGGATGAGGGCGGCCATGACGAGGTGCTGGTTGATCCGCTGGCCGAGGGCCTGTCGCTGGAACCGCTGTATGATCTGTTCCGGGACGAGGGCGTGGTCAAGGTGTTCCATGCCGCGCGGCAGGATCTGGAGATCTTCTGGGTCGATGCGCAGCTGATTCCCTCGCCCTTGTTCGACACGCAGGTCGCGGCGATGGTCTGCGGCTTTGGCGATCAGGCGGGATACGAGACGCTGGTGCGCAAGATCTGCAAGGACGGTGTCGACAAGTCGAGCCGCTTTACCGACTGGTCGCGAAGGCCGCTGACGGACGCGCAAAAGACCTATGCGGTGGGCGACGTGACCTATCTGCGCGACATCTACGAATACCTGAGCGACCGACTGCGCAGCACCGGGCGGCAGAAGTGGGTCAACGAGGAAATGGCGGTCCTGAACGATCCCGCGACCTATGAAACCGACCCGGATACGGCGTGGGAAAAGGTCAAGACGCGCACGAACTCTGGCCGGTTCCTGAGCATCGTGCGCGAGTTGGCGCGGTTCCGCGAGACCTATGCCCAGAGCAAGGACGTGCCGCGCAGCCGGGTCTACAAGGATGATGCGCTGGTCGAGATCGCCAGCGCGAAGCCCGCCAACGAGGCCGATCTGGGCCGTCTGCGCCTGCTGCTGCGCGAGGCGCGGCGCGGTGACATCGCCGACGGCATCCTGAACGCGGTGAAGGAGGGGCTGGCGGTGCCGAACGACAAGCTGCCGAAGCCCGATCTGAGCCGCGAGAAGCTGCAGGTGAACCCGGCCATTGCCGATATGCTGCGTGTCCTGCTGAAGGCGAAATCCGATGAGGAAGATGTGGCGCAGAAGCTGATCGCCTCCTCTGCCGACCTCGATCTGCTGGCGGCAGGACAGCGCGACATTCCGGCGCTGAAAGGCTGGCGCAACGAGGTCTTTGGCCGCGACGCGCTGCTGCTGACGCAAGGCAAGGTGGCGCTGGCCGTCGATGGCCAGCGCGTGGTGACGGTGCCGCGCTAGCGGCCGACGCTGCGGCCCGATTGGGCCGCCATCACGATGATCGACGTGGCACGGCCCAGGGTCGCGCTGTCGATCTTGGTGGCCACGGTGATCTGCTGCGGGGTCAGGCCTGCGGGTTGCGTCGCCGGGGCCCGCACCCGGAATTCATAGACCAGCGTGCCATCGCTGCCTGCGAGAGGCACGAGGCCTGCGTCATAGAACCCCTGACCCGCCGCACGGCCGGTGGCCCGCAGCACGGCGCCGCCGGGCACATTTTCCAGCGTGACCGTGTCGACACTGGCGATCAGCGTCCGGCTGTCGTCGGCCACGGCAAGGTCGCGCGCCGTGACGAGGGGTTTCACGTTACCATCGGCATCGCGCGGCACGGCGCCGGAGCCCTTGAACAGATTGAGCGGGTTGAGCCGCGAATCCGCGATCCGGGCGCACCCCGTGGTGGCGAGCGTTGCAATCAGCAGAAGAGAGAGGACGGGACGCATGGCGGGCCTTTCGCAGTGTGATCCATGACCTAGCCGAATTGCAGCCCTGTGGAAAGTGCCTGCGACTGGACCTTTGCGGCCCTGGTGCCTAGATCAGAGTTGACCAGACAGGAGACCGCAGCATGGCGACGCCCGCTTTCGAGGAGATCGTGGAGACCTTTGAATTCCTTGACGACTGGGAGGACCGCTATCGCCATGTGATCGACATGGGCAAGGCGATGCCGCCGCTGGAGGATGCGCTGAAGGTGCCGGCGACCAAGGTCGACGGCTGTGCGAGCCAGGTCTGGCTGGTGCCGCTGCCCGAAGACGGTGTCTTTCATTTCCGCGGCGACAGCGATGCGATGATCGTGCGCGGGCTGGTGGCGATCCTGGGGGCGCTTTACGACGGTGTGCCGCTGGACGAGGTGAACCGGATCGACGCAGGCGACGCACTGGGGCGGCTTGGGCTGACGGATCATCTGTCGGCCCAGCGGTCCAACGGGCTGCGCGCCATGGTGGAACGAATCCGCAGCGTGGCGGCGGCGGGATAGCCGATTTTCTCGGTGAAAAATCGGCCATGGGGGCTCTGCCCCCCGCCGTGCCGGCGTCCCCCGAAGTATTTTCGACCAGAAGAAGGGCTTAGGCGGTGGCGAGGGCCTGTGTGAGGTCGCCGTAGCCCGTCTGGCGGCGGCTGAAGGCGAGGCCCATGCGGTCCGCGATGGCGCGGGCGTTGTCGGTCAGGGCGGGATCATCGGTCTGGGCGAGGTAGATCAGCGCCGTGTAGTTGCCGAAGTAGGTGTCGCGCAGTTCGGGGTGGCGGTCGAGGCCGAGGGGGCGCCAGACGAAGGCGTCGAACTGGCGGGTCAGGAAATCGGTGAGGTAGAAGGCGGTCATGTCGTCGGCCTGCGCAAAGGCGTCATTGCCGGTGAAAAAGCTGTAGCAATGCGGGCCGGGGATCATGCGGACGCCGAGAGCGTCGCAGGCGGCATGCAACTGGCCGCCGGTGCCGCAGTCAGCGTAGACCACGAAGATGCGGTCGTAAGCCGCGCGATGGGTCGCGACGGCCTGCGTGATCGCCGGGACGATGCGTTCGGGATGGTTGTGCCAGATCGCGGGCAGGCATTGCAGGTCGAGGTGATCCCAGCCGTTGGCGCGCCGCAGGGCGATGATTTCATGCGCCAGCGCGCCGCAGGCCAGCAGCAGGACACGGCCACGCCCCGTGGGGGCCAGACCGTCTTCGGTCAGTTGCAGGTCGGGTGTCGGCGTCAGTGGGCCCGGCGCAGCAGGACCGACAGCACCAGCAACACTGCCGCCACCGCCGGCATCAGGGCCAGCAGGCCCGACGTGCTGGCGAGCCAGACGGTCAGCGCGGACAAGGCGAGCACCGCGGTCAGCAGCCATAGAAACGATCCGATGCGCATGATGTTTCCTCTCTCCCAGATGCGGCCCAGTAGAGAGTTTTCGGACGACCTGTAAAGTGCGATGTGCCGGAACCTGAAACCAGGTCAGCCAGCGCTCGCGCGATTGTGTTTGCGGGCCATCCAGGTCTTTGCGGTTTCGACCGCGACGGCGGCATCTCGGCAATAGGCGTCGGCACCAATGGCACGCCCGAATTCCTCGTTCAGAGGTGCGCCGCCGACGAGCACGATGTAATCTTCCCGCATGCCCTTTTCGATCAGCGTGTCGATCACGACCTTCATGTAGGGCATCGTCGTGGTCAGCAGGGCGGACATGCCGAGGATGTCGGCCTTTTCCTTTTCCAGCGCCTCGATATAGCCGTCGACGGCGTTGTTGATGCCAAGGTCGATGACCTCGAATCCCGCGCCTTCCATCATCATGCCGACGAGGTTCTTGCCGATGTCGTGGATGTCGCCCTTGACGGTGCCGATGACCATCTTGCCGATGGTCGGCGCGCCGGTTTCGGCCAGCAGGGGTTTCAGGATGGCCATGCCGCCCTTCATCGCATTGGCGGCCAAGAGCACCTCTGGCACGAAGAGAATGCCGTCGCGGAAGTCGGCGCCGACGATGGTCATGCCGCCGACCAGCGCCTCGGTCAGCACCCGGTAGGGTTCCCAGCCGCGGCCGATCAGGATGTTGACGCCGTCCTCGATCTCTTCCTTCATGCCGTCGTAGAGGTCGTCGAACATCTGCGCGACGAGGTCTTCGTCGTTGAGGTCGGCGAGGATGATGTCGTCGTCGTCTGACATGGGGCGATCCTTTTGGCGCGGCTTTCACCGGGGTTGTAGTTTCGTCATGCGCCTTTGCCCAGACCGGCACGCGATAAATTGCGACATCTGGGCGGGTGTGACCGACGCGGGGTTGCGTTTGTTTCCGTTTTGTTCCATTTTGCGGGCATGGATTTGGGACCGCCGCCACGTTATCGCACGCCCGGACGGGCCGCCGGGGGGAACCCGGATGTCCGGTTCGACCGGCTGACGCGGGAGGGTGCGGACGACGGCTGGACCTTGGACGATGATCTGCCGGTGCTGCGCACGCAGGTCAGCGACGAGGTGCCGCGGCGGGTAATCTCGAAAAACACCTCGCCTGACATTTCGTTTGAGCAGTCGATCAATCCCTACCGCGGCTGCGAGCATGGCTGCATCTATTGTTTTGCGCGGCCCAGTCACGCC
Source organism: Loktanella sp. M215 (assembly GCF_021735925.1). Classification (NCBI taxonomy): domain Bacteria; kingdom Pseudomonadati; phylum Pseudomonadota; class Alphaproteobacteria; order Rhodobacterales; family Roseobacteraceae; genus Loktanella; species Loktanella sp. M215. Next base: position 3,083,684 of record NZ_WMEA01000001.1, on the reverse strand, counting down.
TATCTGGGCCTGTCGCCGGGGCTGGATTTCGAGACGCGGCTGATCGCGCGGCCCGATGCGCCTCAGGTTCTTGCGCGGGAGTTGCGGGCCAAGGGCTATGTGCCGCGCACCATCGCGATCGGCACGAATACCGATCCCTACCAGCCGATCGAGCGTGACAGGGGGATCATGCGCGGGATTCTGCAAGTGTTGTCGGAGTTCAACCATCCGGTGGCCATCGTGACCAAAGGCGCGCTGATCACACGCGACATCGACATTCTGGCGCCGATGGCGGCCAAGGGACTGGCGCGGGTCGGAGTTTCGGTCACGACGCTGGACAACGCCACCAGCCGCGCGATGGAGCCGCGCGTGCCGCTGCCCGCCGTGCGCCTGCGGGCGATCCGGGCGCTGACGGAGGCGGGGATCGACGTGCGGGTCATGGTCTCTCCGATCGTGCCCGCGCTGACGGATCACGAGCTGGAGGCGATTTTGAAGGCGGCGGCGGAAGCTGGGGCGGTGGCCGCGTCATCCATCGTGTTGCGGCTGCCGCGCGAGGTCGCGGGGCTGTTCCGCGACTGGGTGGCGGAGACCTATCCCGACCGCGCCGCGCGCATCATGGGGCGGGTGCGGGAATTGCACGGCGGGATGGATTACGACCCTGCGTTCGGCACGCGGATGACCGGGCAGGGGGAATGGGCGCGGCTGCTGCGGCAGCGATTCGATCTGGCGGCACGGCGGCTGGGACTGGACAGGCGGTTGCCGCCGTTGCGGACCGACCTGTTCGCAGCCCCGCCGCGGGCGGGAGATCAGCTTTCGTTGTTGTGAGGTTGGCCGGTGCGTGGCCGCGGGTGTCGGCCTGACGGCCGAGCCTCCGGCGGGGATATTTTTGAAACAGAGAGGGGGCCGGCGTTTTGGGCGTAGTGGGTCTGTGCAGCCTGCGGTGGTGCAGGCTGCGGGACTGTCGTGCCGCCGCTGGGGTCAGCCGCGGCGCTTACCGCGGCGGGCGGCGCGGACCGGGCCGTTACCGTCGGTACCGTCGGATTCAGACGAGAAGGTGCCCAGAGCGGCGGTGATCTGGTCGAGCGTCGGGCGGTCGCCTTTGGGGCGGGTTTCCAGCGCTTCGCGCATCGCGGTCAGGTGTTCGGGGGTGGTGCCGCAGCAGCCGCCGATGATCCTGGCCCCGCAGTTGCGGGCGAGTTCCGCGTAATCGGCCATCAGTTCCGGCGTGCCGTCATAATGAATGTGGCCGTCGTGGTATTTCGGGATGCCAGCGTTGCCCTTGGAGATCAGCGGCAGGTCCGGGTCGGCGTCCGCCATGCCAAGGATCGTCCGCAGCAGGTCCGAGGCCCCGGTGCCGCAGTTGGCGCCAAAGCCCTGCGGCTGGTAGGCGAGCTTGGCCACGGATTTCACCATCTCGCGGCTGGTGACGCCCATCATGGTGCGTCCGGCGGTATCAAACGACATCGTGCCGCACCACGGCATGTCGGCCAGCTTGAAGGCCTCGGCGGCGGCGGCGTATTCCTCGAAGGCGGAAATGGTTTCGACCCAGAGCACATCGGCCCCGCCGGCCTTGAGCCCTTCGGCCTGTTCGTGGAACATCTCGACCGCGAGTTCGTGGGTCAGGCTGCCCATCGGCATCATGATGTCGCCGGTCGGCCCTACCGAGCCTGCGACGATGACCGTGCGGCCGGACTTGTCCGCGACCTCGCGCCCGATTTCGGCGGCGGCCTTGTTCAACTCCATCACGCGGCCTTGCGCGTCGTGCAGTTTCAGGCGCGAGGCATTGCCGCCGAAGCTGTTGGTCAGAAAGAGGTCGGAGCCTGCGTCGACGGCGCCCTGATAGAGTTGCGCGATCCGGTCAGGATGTTCGACGTTCCACATCTCTGGCGCGTCGCCGGAAGAAAGACCCATGTTGAACAGATTGGTCCCGGTGGCGCCATCGGCGAGGATCCAGTCGCGCGCGGCGAGAAGTTGGGCGAATGCGTTTGTCATCGGTGGCCTCGGTCTGTGCAGGGGGTCCGGAGCGGACGGTCGCGTCTTCCGTCGCATGAGGCGCGGCAAAAGACAATCGCCCGAGCCGTGAGGTCAGGCGCGCATGGGGGCGCTGGACGGCCCAGAGGACCGCCGTTGCAGACCACAGGAACCGCAGCGCGCCGGGTGCGGCATAGTAGAGCGGGCGGGTCTGTGGGGCGAAACTGCCCTTGAACTGCGCCAGCCCGGCGTGGCGGCGGCCGAGCCAGCCGAAGGGGCCGCGTTGTGCCACGGTGGCGCCGAGATTGACCTCTGTCACACCGGCGGATTTCGCGGCGGCGAAGCCTGCGGCCATGGCCGCATGGATCGCACCCGCGGGCAGGGTGCCGTCATAGCGGATCAGGTCGAGCACCCAGTCCTGCGGGCCGGTCTGGAAGGTGACGAAGCCGCGCAGGGTGCCGCCCGCGTGGATGCCAAGGACAAGCTGGTCGCGCAGGGCGTGGGGCTGGTAGCGGCCCATGGAAAAGCCGCGCTCGCCCCCATGCGCGCGGGCCCAGGCAGCGGCGATGCGCGACATGGTGTCGCCGTGGTCGGCGGGGTCGATGATGGCGACCGTGGCCCCCTTGGCCTGCGCCTGCCGCAGCTTGCGCCGCAGGGCGGCACGGTCGGGGCCGTCCAGAGACCAGGTTTGCGGGTCGATGACCGACTCGGTGGCGATGACCATGACTGTCCATCCGCGCCGGCGCAGCCGGGCCGTGGTGCGGGCGTTGCATTTGTAGCGGCCGGTGCGGGACAGGGCGGTGGGGGTCTGGCCCAAGGTCTCTCCGATAATCGCTTTGGCAAGGGGGGCCTGACCGACCAGTGCGGCGCCGCGCGCGTCCTGCCAGACAGAGGCCCCCTGCGCCGCCAGCCCCCAGAGCGCCGGGGCCCGGTCGCGGAGCAGGTGACGCAGGGCGTCGCGGCCGGGCAGCACTGGGGCGGTGTGCAGCGACACAAGGCCCGCGACACCCGGCAGCACGCCGTAGATCAGGCGGTAGGCCAGCAGCGCGGGCAGCATGTCCGCCACCGGGACAGGCAGCAGGGCCAGCACCACCAGATCGAAGGCGCCGAGGCCCATCGGCAGGTGGGTGGCCAGCCCCGCGCCGAGGGCGAGGACGAAGACCGCGAGCACATCCGCCAGCGGCAGATCGGCGGGCGCCAGCAGGGCGAAAACGAGCGACGCGCAAAGCAGGTCCAGTTGACACCAGCCCATGACGGCAGCGGCCAGCCTGCGGTGCCGCCACAGCAGCGGGCCATAGCGCCACAGCGCCAGCGCTGCACAGGTGACCAGCAGCGGCAGGGCCGACAGCGACAGGGATGGCAGTTGTGCCAGTGCGATCCACCAGATCGCCACCAGGGCCGTCAGCGCCCAGCACAGCATGAACGACAGCGAGGCCGCGAGCGACTGGCGGGCGATGTCGGCGGTGCGGGCGGTGTCGCGCAGCAGGCGCCAGCGCAGCAGGGCCGCGACGACGCTGGCGGCGCCGACGCATTGGCCCACAGCGACGGCCAGACGCCCGGTGCGGCGGGCGGCCCAGGGTTGCGTGTTCAGGCGCAGGGTGATGTGCCACGACGCTTCCATCCGGCCCATGGCGATGAAACTGAGGCCGGTCAGGGCGATGGCGGCGATCCAGCGCCAGGGGGCGATAGCGGGCAGGCCCAGCAGCGCTGTCTGCAGCGCGCGGGGGGGCAGTTGGCCCGCGCCCCAGATCAGCAGGCAGAGGCCGAAGGCCAGCGCAAGCGCCGTGCGCGCGGCACCCCGGAGCGAGAGAGATATGCCGTGCATCCGGGGCCTCCTGACTGCGATGTCAGAGCCCTAGCGCAGGCCGCATGAAAGCCGGGTAAACGCGGCCCCGAAAGGCCGCGAAACCCTTTCAAATGCGATCAGTTCTCGTCGAGCAACTGCGCCTTGGCGGCGATCATCAGCTCTTCCATCTTGGCGCGCAGATCGGCCTCGGAGACCGTGTCGCCGAGATCGCCGTGGACCTTGCGGAACACGTCCTCGTCGCCGGCTTCCTGAAAGTCGGACTTGATGACCTCTTTGGCATAGGCCTGCGCGTCGTCGCCCGACTTGCCCATCACGTCGGCGGCCCAGAGGCCCAGCAGCTTGTTGCGGCGCGCCTCGGCCTTGAACTGCATTTCGGCGTCATGGGCGAACTTGTTTTCGAACGCGTTTTCGCGGTCTTTCATCGTCGACATGGGGCTGGGTCCTTTGTGCGGCGTTGCATTGCAGAAGTTATGGGGACCGCACCGCTTGCCCGCAAGGGGGGCTTGGCGTAAGAGGCGGAAAGCGGTGGCCCGCCAACGGGGCCGCCCCCAGACGTGAGGCATCCCATGGCGCGCCGCAAACTGATCTATGAAGGCAAGGCGAAGATCCTGTACGAAGGACCCGAGCCGGGCACCTACGTCCAGTATTTCAAGGACGATGCCACCGCCGGCAACGGCGCCAAGAAGGCCGTGATCGAAGGCAAGGGCGTGTTGAACAACCGCCTGTCAGAGTTCTTTATGGTGGGTCTGGGCAATATCGGAATCCCCACCCACTTCATCCGCCGCATCAACATGCGCGAGCAGTTGATCCGTCAGGTCGAGATCATTCCGCTGGAAATCATCGTGCGCAACTTTGCCGCAGGATCCATGGCGAAACGTCTGGGCATGGAAGAGGGCGCTGCCCTGCCGCGCCCGATCGTCGAGTTTTCCTACAAGGACGACAAGCTGGGCGACCCGCTGGTCCCCGAGGAATACATCATCGCCTTCGGCTGGGCGTCCCAGCAGGATATGGACGATATCGTCTCCATGGCGTTGCGGGTGAACGATTTTCTGTCGGGCACCATGTATGGCGTCGGCATCAAGCTGGTCGATTTCAAGATCGAGGTCGGGCGGATCTGGGACAACGAATTCCCGCGTCTGGTCGTGGCCGACGAGATCAGCCCCGATTGCTGCCGCCTGTGGGACGTGGAAACCGGACAGAAGCTGGACAAGGACGTGTTCCGTCAGGACCTTGGCAACCTTGCCGATGCCTATACGGAAGTCGCGCGTCGGTTGGGCGTGCTGCCCAGCAATGTCACCCACCGGCCGAAGCCCACGCTGATCAACTAAGGATACCAATGACATGAAAGCCAATGTTCATGTGATGCTGAAAGACGGCGTACTGGATCCACAGGGCGAGGCGGTGCGCCACGCGCTGGGGGCCATGGGGTTCGACGGTGTCAACGGCGTGCGGCAGGGTAAGGTCATCGCCCTTGATCTGGCCGACGGCACGTCAGAGGCCGCGATCGCCGAGATGTGCGAGAAGCTGCTGGCCAACACGGTGATCGAATCCTACCGGATCGAAATCCTGTAATGCGCATCGCGATCGACATGGACGAGGTGCTGGCCGACGCCCATGGCGGTCAGCGGGCGCTTTATGCCGATGCCGGTTTCACGATCGACGATGCCGACCTGCGCGGGCGCAGGCTGCGCGACGTGGCGCCTCATGAGGCGGTGATCGCCGTGGAACGGCACCTGCATCAGGGCACGTTCTTTGCCAACCTCGACCCGATGCCCGGTGCGACCGCGGCCTTGCGCCGCCTGTGCGCCACGCACGAGGTCTTCATCGCGACCGCCGCGATGGAATACCCTGCGTCCTGCGGTCACAAGGTGGCCTGGGTCATGCGGCACTTTCCGTTCTTCGACCTCGACCGGCTTGTGCTGTGCGGCGACAAGAGCATCATCAAGGCCGACGTGCTGATCGACGATCATGCGCGGCATTTCGACGGGTTCGGCGGGCAGGGCCTGCTGTTCGACGCGCTGCACAATGCGACCGTCGACTGGCCGCACCGCCTGACCTACTGGGATCACGCCCATTCCACCTTGCAGGAGATGTCCGCATGAAGGCCGCCGTCATCGTATTCCCCGGATCGAACTGTGACCGCGACATGGCCGTGGCCCTGCGCGCGGCTGGTGCCGACGTCACCATGGTCTGGCACAAGGATGCCGAGATCGGGGATGTCGATCTGGTGGCCGTGCCCGGCGGCTTTTCCTTCGGCGACTACCTGCGCTGCGGCGCGATTGCGGCACAGTCGCCGGTCTGCCGGGCGCTGAAGCAGCATGTGGACCGGGGCGGCTACGCCCTTGGCGTCTGCAACGGCTTTCAGGTGCTGACCGAAACCGGCCTGCTGCCCGGTGCGCTGATGCGCAACGCGGGGCTGAAATTCGTCTGCCGCACCGTGCCGCTGACCGTTGCGACCTCTGACAGCGCCTTTACCCAAGGCTATAATGCGGGCGACACCATCGGCCTGCCGGTGGCGCACCACGACGGCAATTATACCGCCGACGACGCCACGCTGGATGCGCTGCGGGATGCAGACCGGATCGCCTTTACCTACAGCGACAACTTCAACGGCAGCCGCAATGACATCGCCGGCGTGCTGAGCGCGAATCGACGTGTACTGGGCATGATGCCACATCCGGAGCGTGCAGTGGATGCCGCAACCGGCAGCACCGCGGGCAGCGCATTGTTCCGGGGCCTTGTGCAGCAACTCGCCCACGCGTGAGCCATCGCTTGCCGGTGGGCAACGTGTCACCTATTTATGGGTGATGAACAGAACGGCCACCACGACTGACCGCACCACAGGAGGGCAGGGCCGCTGGCTGCTGCGCTTGGGCGTTCTGCTGATCTGTCTGCTGGGAATCGGCACGATCTACACCACCAATCTGCTGCTGACCGAACGGTTCACGGAAACCACGCGGAATCGGGCAGAGGTGCGCCTGACGCTTTACGTGGCCAACCTGATGAGCGAATTGCAGCGCAATTCCATCGTGCCGCAACTGCTGGCCCGCGACCCCGAACTGATCAACGCCCTGTCAGAGGGCAATTATACCCTGTCGACCCAGCGGCTGCTGTCCTTCGTGGATGAAATCGGCGCCGCGTCCCTGATGCTGCTGGACCGCGACGGGCGCGCCGTGGCTGCGACGGACCGCAACCGGTTGGGCGAACAGCACCGCACGGATGCGTCATTTGTCAACGCGATGCGCAGCAATACCACGGTCTTTACCCTGAGCGAGACGCCGCAGGGCGGTTTCGGCTTCGTCTATTCGCGGCGGGTGGATCAGAACGGCACGACGATGGGCGTGATCTCGGTCGCGGTGGACCTTGCCAAGCTGGAACGCGGCTGGGCGGGGGTGTCGGACGCGGTCTATGTCACCAATTCGCAAGGCCAGATCATCCTGTCGACGGAACCGCGCTGGCGCGGGTTGGACGAGGCCGAGGCGCTGCGCCGCCAGACGCCCCCCAGTGCCATCGAGATGGCCCTGCGTGCGACGCAGGACTGGGCCGCCCTGCCGATCGACGCCTATCTGCGTGGCGAGGCGGTGCTGCGCCGCGAGGCCCGCGTACCGTTCCAGGGCTGGCGCATGGTCAGCTATACCGCCTATTCGTCCGTCCGCGAGCGGGTCAATGGCGTGCTGGCGCTGGAGGTGATGGGCTTTGCCATCCTGCTGGCGCTGTTGTTCTGGGTGTCCAGCCGCAAGGCGACCTCGCGCCTTGCAATCTTTGCCCGCGAATCGGCAGAGTTGCGCAGCCTGAACGTCGCCTTGCAGCGCGAGATCGCGGCCCGCAAGCAGATGGAGCGCAATCTGGAGGTGGCCGAGCAGACCGTGGCGCAGACCTCCAAGCTTGCGGCACTGGGCGAGATGTCGGCGGCGGTCAGCCACGAGCTGAACCAGCCGCTGGCCGCGATGAAGACCTATCTGGCGGGCGCGCGGCTGTTGCTGCAACGCAAGCGACCCGAGGAGACGCTGTCGTCCTTCCAGCGCATCGACGACCTGATCGACCGGATGGGCGCGATCACGCGGCAGCTGAAATCCTATGCCCGCAAGGGAACCGAGGCGTTCGAGCCGGTGGATACCCGTGCCGCCGTATCGTCGGCCCTGTCGATGATGGAACCGCAGCTGAAGACCCGCCGTGTCGAGATCAGCCGCACCCTGCCGGGTGAACCTGCGCTGATCTATGGCGACCGTCTGCGGCTGGAACAGGTCATCATCAACCTGCTACGCAACGCGATCGACGCGACGAAATCCGCGAACGATCCGCGGATCGACGTGATCCTCGCCGTGGGTGAAACCGTGACCCTGACCGTGCGCGACAACGGCGAGGGGATCGACGACCTCGAACAGCTGTTCGAGCCGTTTTACACGACCAAACAACCCGGTGATGGCGTGGGGCTGGGCCTTGCGATCTCCTCCGGTATCGTAAACGACCTTGGCGGGCGCCTGACGGCGCGCAACGGGGCTGACGGCGGCGCTGTGTTCGAAGTGCAGTTGCCGCTTTTCAAGACAGTCGCGCAAGCGGCGGAATAAGGATAGATGTCCATGAGCAAAGCCATGAAGATCGCGATCGTCGACGACGAGAAGGATATGCGCCAGTCGATCAGCCAGTGGCTGGCCCTGTCGGGCTTCGAGACGGAAGCCTACGCCAGCGCCGAAGAGGCGCTGCGCAGCGTCGGTGCCGATTTCCCTGGCATCGTCGTCAGCGACGTCAAGATGCCCGGGATGGACGGCATGCAGTTCCTGAAAAAGCTGCGCGGCGTCGATTCGGCGCTGCCGGTCATTATGATCACCGGCCACGGCGATGTGCCGATGGCGGTCGAGGCGATGCGCGTCGGGGCCTTCGATTTCCTTGAAAAGCCGTTCAACCCGGACCGGATGACGGAACTGGCGAAACGCGCCTGCACCGCCCGTCGCCTGACGCTGGACAACCGCGCGCTGCGCAAGGAATTGTCCGACGGATCGGCGCTGATCAAGAAGCTGATGGGTCAGTCCGCCCCGATGGAGCGGTTGAAGGAAGACATCCTCGATCTGGGGCAGGCCGACGGCCATGTGCTGATCGAAGGCGAGACCGGCACCGGCAAGACGCTGGTGGCCCATGCCCTGCATGCGGTGGGTGCGCGGGCCACGAAGAAGTTCGTGCTGGTCGCCTGTGCGGCCTTTGACGAGGCGACGCTGACCCGCCGCCTGTTCGGCCCGGCGGGCGAGGAGGAGCCGATCCCCGCGATGGAAGAGGCGCGCGGCGGCACGCTGGTGCTGGAGGATATCGAGAGCCTGTCCCAGACCCTGCAGGCGCGTCTGCTGACCGCGATCAACGATCAGGGCAACCCGGCCGAAACCCGCATCGTCGCGATCTGCAACCTGCAGGAACAGGACAAGACCTGCGAAAGTGTGCTGCGTCCGGATTTGTATTACCGTATCAGTGCCTTGCGGATCGTTGTTCCCCCATTGCGTCAACGGGGCGAGGATATCCTGACCCTGTTCACCCGCCTGTCGGACCAGTTTTCCGACGAATACGGCTGTGACGCCCCCGAGGTCAGCGCGCAGGAGGCCGCACAGCTGCTGCAGGCACCCTGGCCGGGCAACGTGCGCCAGTTGATCAATGTGGCCGAACGCGCCGTGTTGCAGAACCGGCGCGGCACCGGGTCCATTGCGTCCCTGCTGATGGCCGACAACGACGACAGCCGTCCCGCGATGACGACGGAAGGCAAGCCATTGAAAGAGTTCGTCGAAGCCTTCGAGCGGATGCTGATCGACAACACCATGCGCCGTCACAAGGGCAGCATCACCTCTGTCATGGAGGAGCTGTGCCTGCCGCGCCGGACCCTGAACGAGAAGATGGCGAAGTATAACCTCAGCCGGTCGGATTACCTCTGACCCAATTTCACAGGAGAGCCGTGGCGATGCTGCGCAGACTGACACTGATGATCGCAGCGGCAACGCTTGGCGGCTGCGTGGGCACCTTTGCGGATGATTTCGGCAGCGATGCGCCGACCGGCAACCGGTTCGGGGCCGCCGTCGCGGCGCCGACAACGTCGGGCAGTTTTGCGGGGATCGCCAACGCGGACCGCACGGTCGTCAGGGATGCCACCGGCAACGGCTATGCCTTTGCCTATGCGGAGGTGGATGGTTCTGACTTCGGCAGTGGCAGCGGGCCGGCCAATCTGGCGATCGCGGGCCTGCTGCCGGGCACTGATGTCGGGATCACGCCGATGACAGGCTCGGCCCTTATGACCGGCACCTACAACATGGTCGTGGTCGACAACGCGACGACGGCCACGGACCCTGCGACATGGACCGTGACGCGCCCCACCGGGACAATGTCGGCAGAGATCGACTTTTCCACCGGCCGTCTGACCGGCCAATCCGGCGACGGTGCGCTGACATTGACCGCGCAGGGCGACCGGGGCTTTGCCAACGGGTTCGCCGGCGACGCCGCCTACAACGGCACGCCGGGGCGGTTTGCGGGCGTGTTGGGAAACAATGACGCGGTGGCGACCGTGACCGGGCAGGGCGGCAGCCGCTTTTATGCCGGTGGTTTCAGCATCGGGCGCTAGCCTGCGGCCCAGGCCGCGGCAAAACGCACTTTGTGATTGTCTTATGACAGTCATCTCCCCTATGAAGGTGGTACGGGCGGTTGCCATGACGGTATGCGCAAATCCCCGGTGAGATTCTCTGGTGCGGTCTACGCGGGCAATGTCTGCGGTTCCGCTCAGCTGATTGGATCGGAAACGATCGCAAGTACGCCCTTGGTTTGCATGTGAACAACTGTGACCGGGCATTGAACCGGCCCCTGTTCGCACGGGCCAGATAAGGACCGCGATGCGAGGCGCGCAGACAGATGGCCACACGATCCGCACCCCAAGGGGTGTCGTCGTGGCCCGCGCACCCATCGCCTACATCAGACATGACAGCCGCACGATCGCGCCCCCCGGGGCCGATGGCGTGCGTCATGTGATTGGATATCATGAAGAAAATGCTGATCGACGCCACCCACGCGGAAGAAACCCGCGTCGTTGTGGTAGACGGAAACAAGGTCGAGGAATTTGATTTCGAAAGCCAGTTCAAGCGACAGCTTGCTGGCAATATCTACCTGGCCAAGGTCACGCGGGTCGAACCCTCGTTGCAGGCGGCCTTTGTGGATTACGGCGGCAACCGCCACGGATTCCTCGCGTTTTCCGAGATTCACCCCGACTATTACCAGATCCCGATTGCCGACCGGCAGGCGCTGATCGCCGAAGAAAAGGCCTATGCCGCCAGCCAGCGCGCTGACGACGATGCCGAGGATGAGGCGGACGAGGCCGAAGCCGCTGGCGACGACACCGGATCGAAGCCCCGCGTGCGCCGCACGCGCCGTCGGGGATCGCGCGCAGCGGATGCGTCGGGCGATGATGCGACGGCCAAGCGTGACGTCGCCGGGATGGAAACCATCGACCTCGACGATCCTGACGAAGGCTCCAGCCCGATGGAACTGGTCGGAGAGACTCCGGTCGATACCCCGAGCCACGACGACGAGGATGATCATGACGATCAGCCGACGGCCGCCGACAAGGACGACAGCATCGACGTCGTGGCCGAGGATGACAGCGACGACGTGCGCCCGGCGCGCAAGCCGCGGCCCAAGCGCTACAAAATCCAGGAGGTCGTGAAGGTCCGCCAGATCATGCTGGTGCAGGTCGTTAAGGAAGAGCGCGGCAACAAGGGTGCGGCGCTAACCACTTACCTGTCGCTTGCCGGTCGTTACTGCGTCCTGATGCCGAACACCGCCCGGGGCGGCGGCATTTCACGCAAGATCACCAACGCCGCCGACCGCAAGAAGCTGAAGGATATCGCAGGCGACATGCTGGTGCCCGAAGGCGCCGGCCTGATCATCCGCACCGCAGGCAGCCAGCGCACCCGGACCGAGATCAAGCGCGACTACGAATATCTGCAGCGGATGTGGGAAACGATCCGCGAACTGACGCTGAAATCCATCGCTCCCGCGAAGATCTATGAAGAGGGCGATCTGATCAAGCGGACGATCCGCGACCTTTATTCAAAGGACATCGACGAGGTCATCGTGGCCGGGGCCGAAGGGTTCCGCACCGCCAAGGACTTCATGCGGATGATCATGCCGTCCCACGCCAAGAACGTGAAGCAATACGCCGAGCAGATGCCGCTGTATGCGCGCTATCAGGTCGAAGGCTACCTTGCGGGCATGTTCAACCCGACCGTGCAACTGCCCTCTGGCGGTTACATCGTGATCGGCGTGACCGAGGCGCTGGTGGCGGTCGACGTGAACTCTGGCCGGGCGACCAAGGAAGGGTCGATCGAGCAGACCGCGCTGAAGACCAACCTGGAGGCCGCCGACGAGGTGGCGCGCCAGATGCGTCTGCGCGACCTGGCCGGTCTGATCGTGATCGACTTCATCGACATGGACGAACGCCGCAACAACGTGGCGGTGGAAAAGCGGTTCAAGGATGCGCTGAAGACCGACCGCGCGCGCATTCAGGTGGGCCGGATCTCCGGCTTTGGCCTGATGGAAATGTCGCGCCAGCGTCTGCGCCCCGGCATGCTGGAGGCGACAACGCAGCCGTGCCCGCATTGCCATGGCACCGGCCTGTTGCGGTCCGACGACAACGTGGTGCTCAACATCCTGCGCCAGATCGAGGAAGAGGGCACCCGTGCCCGGTCCAAGGAAGTGCTGGTGCGCGCGCCTGTGTCCATCGCCAATGTGCTGATGAACGGCAAGCGGGATCATATCGCCAGCATCGAATCGCGCTACGGCATGTCCGTGCGTGTCGAATGCGACGTGACGCTGGTCTCGCCGGATTTTGCCATCGACAAGTTCAAGACCGCGACGCGGGTCGTGCCGGATGCGCAGCCCTTCGTGCCGCCCGCGATGGACGCGCGCGATCAGGCTGACGAACATGTCTTCGACGAGGTCGAGGCGGAAGAGGTGGCCTCACCCGTGGCGGTCGAGGCCGACGCGTCGACCGAGGACAAGGCCCCGCAGGCGCGCACGGCACCCGATGCCGAGGCCGACGACCAGCCCCGGAAAAAGCGGCGCCGGCGGCGGCGGCGGCGGGGTGGCGCCGGTGGCGATCAGGCGAACGATCAGACCCAGGGCGATGACGACGACAGCGACGAGTCCGATGACGGCGCGGCCACGACGCCTGAGGGGGTCGAGGCTACAGCCGAGGAGAAGCCCAAGCGTACCCGCTCGCGCAGCCGCAAGCCCAAGGCAGAGGTGACGGCAGAAGCCGCGACCGACGCGGTGGCCGCCGAGACGGCGACCGATGCACCGGCCGAGGCGGCGCCTGCCGCCGCAGACGCGCCCGCAGCAGACGAAGCGCCGAAAAAGCGGACCCGGACGCGGCGCAAGCCCGCTGCCGCTGCCGAAGGCGAGGCCACTGAGGCCCCGACCGAAGAGGCGCCCAAGCCCAAGCGTCGCAGCCGCGCCAAGAAGCCGGTCGAGGCCGCAACGCCCGAAGTGGTGACGGAAGCCGAAGCCGCCGTCGCCGTGGCAGAGACGCCAGCGGCGGATGCAACGACCGAGACGGCCCCGGTGGCCGTGGAGGTTCCGCCTGCGGAGACCGCACCGGAGCAGGCACCCGCCGCAGCGCCGGAGACCATGGCCCAAGAGGCCGCGCCGGAGGTGAAATCCGTGCAGACCGCAGCGCCTGCCGCAGCGGAAGAACCCGAGGCCGAGGCTGAGGCCGACGTCGACGAGAAGCCCAAGAAGCGCGGCTGGTGGTCTTTGGGCCGCTAAGCCCCGCGCGACGCACATGAAAAAGGCGGGCCTCACGGTCCGCCTTTTTTAATGTCCGCGCTTCGGTCGGGTCAGCCCTTGCGGATGTAGTAGATCTGGACTGGGCCGTCGTCTTCGCTGGCGGCCAGCGCATGACCGGCCTCGGCGCAGAAGTGGGGCACGTCGATGACGGCGGCGGGGTCGTCGGCGCGCATGCGCAGCACCTGACCGCTGGTCAGCGCCTGCAAGCGTTTGCGGGCTTTCAATACGGGCAGGGGGCACAGCAGCCCGACGGCATCAAGTTCGGCATCATGGTTCATGCCGTCAGAGCTAGGGCGCCTGTGACAGTTTGTAAACGCCCTCGTGACGGATCGCGGCGTGACGCGGGCGGCGCGATGGCCTAAGCCTGTGCAGACAATCGCAGGAGTCTTCATGTTCGAAAATCTGTCGCTGCTGGACGCCAGCCTGCTGCCCGCAATGGCCATCGCGCTGTTGGCGGGCTTGCTGTCGTTCCTGTCGCCCTGCGTGCTGCCCATCGTGCCGCCCTACCTTGCCTATATGGGCGGCGTGTCGGTGACGGAACTGGACCAGACCGCGACGGCACGCCGCCGTGTGATGCTGGCCGCACTGATGTTCGTGCTGGGCCTGTCGACGGTGTTTTTGCTGCTGGGCATGGCATTTTCGACGCTGGGGCGGGCGCTTCTGCAATGGCAGGGATGGTTCGTGCCCATCGCGGGCATCGTCGTGATGATCTTTGGCGCGCATTTCATCGGGATCTTCCGCCTGCGGTTTCTGGACCGAGAGGCCCGCGTCGCCACCGGCGACAACGGCGGCAGCGCTTTTGGTGCCTATATCCTCGGCCTCGCCTTTGCGTTTGGGTGGACTCCCTGTCTTGGCCCGATCCTGGGGACGATTCTGGGTCTGGCCGCATCAGAGGGCGACGTCGCGCGCGGCACGGTTCTGCTGGCGGTCTATGCGCTGGGGCTGGGCCTGCCGTTCCTCGCGGTCGCGGCCTTTTTCCCCCGCTTGAAAGGCCCGATGGCCTGGATGAAGCGCCATATGGAGCGGATCGAGCGGACCTCTGGCCTGCTGCTGTGGACGGTGGGGCTGATGATGCTGACGGGGCAGTTCAGCGCCTTCAGCTTCTGGCTGCTGGAACGGTTTCCGGCCTTGGGCGCGATCGGTTAGTGGCTTAATTTCGCCCGGTTTACGCACTAGGGTCCGGGCATGAGCGATGTGCAGGCACAGGACGGGCAGGTGGCCAGACGGCGGGTGTTCTACATCCCCGGCTATGACCCCATTCATCCGCGCCGCTACCGCGAGCTTTATCGCACCGAGGGCGCGACACAGGCGGCGATCAGCGGCTATGACCTGACGTTGCGCCCCAAGCCGCGCGGCAAGACCTATGGCTGGCGCGTCGATGCGGTGATGGACGGCAATTGCGTCGCGGCAGAGGTCGACGTGCTGGTCTGGTCCGATATCGTGCGGGACAGCATGTCGAATTCCATCCCTGCCACTTATGCCCAGCTGGTCCGCACCGCCTGGACCTATATCGCCAGCGGCACGCTGCGGCGGCTGATGTGGCTGCGCAAGGGACCTGTGATCGCAGCACTCTATCCTGTGGGGATGCTGCTGGTGCAGCTTCTTGTCGCCATCCTGCTGGGGCGGCTGGCGGCGGCCATCGTGGCCCTGCTGCCCTTTGGCGGGATGCTGGGACAGGTTTTGACCGTCCTGTCGTGGATCGTCTGGGTCGCGGTCGCTATCGTCGTGCTGCGCTGGTTCGAGAAAAAGGACGGCAAGTTCTTTGCCTACTACCTGATGCACGACTACGCCTATTCCGCGCGGCTGAACGGGGCCAATCCCCCCGAACTGGAAGAGCGCATGGCCACCTTCGCCGACTGCATCGCAGAGGCCTTGGGCGAGGATCTGGACGAGGTGCTGGTGGTCGGCCATTCGTCCGGCGCGCACTTGGGCGTGTCGATCCTGTCAGATCTGCACCGCGCGGGGCGCGTGCCGCCGCACGGGCCAGCGCTGTCCTTCCTGTCCTTGGGACAGGTCGTGCCGATGGTGTCATTCCTAAAGGGTGCCAAGCAGTTGCGGCGCGATCTTCATTTTCTGTCGCAACAGGCAATGCCCTGGGTGGACGTCACCGCACCCGGCGATGGCTGCGCTTTTGCGCTGTGCGATCCGGTCAGCGTGTCGGGGGTGGAAAGCGCTGGCAAGCGCTGGCCGCTGGTGATCTCGGCCGCCTTTACGCAGACCCTGTCGCCCGCGCGGTGGAAAGAGCTGCGGTGGAAGTTCTTTCGCCTGCATTTTCAATATCTTTGCGCCTTTGACCGGCCCGGCGATTATGACTATTTCCGCATCACCGCGGGTCCGCTGACGCTGGGTGACCGGTATCGCGGACGGGCGCCATCCGCCTCTCGGATCGACGTGCCGGCATCAAAATACACGGATATGGCGCCGTGATCCCGGCCAAACCGCCGGCGCGGCCCGACAAGGTCTCGCTCTGGCGGTACCTGAGGCTCTTTCGTCAGGACATCCTCTCGGCACAGCCGGCCAAGCTCTACGGCGCGTGGATGGCGGAGTTTCGCACGCCGTTCTTTCGCAGCTACATGGTCAACGACCCGGAGGTGGTGAAGCTGGTGCTGAACGACCGACCCGATGATTTCCCGAAATCCGACCGGGTGGGCGCGGGGCTGCGGCCCTTGCTGGGGCAATCGGTGTTCCTGACCAATGGCGATCTGTGGAAGCAACAGCGTCGGATCATCGACCCGGCCTTTGCCGGCGGGCGGTTGCGCGATACCTTCCCCGCGATCCTGGCCGCCGGGCAGGCCGCTGTCGCCCGCATGGCGCCGCTGGCCGATGGCACGCCGCGCGATATCGAGCCCGAGACGAGCCACGCCGCCGCCGACGTGATTTTTCGCACGCTGTTTTCCGTCCCGATCGAAGACCGGGTTGCGTCAGAGGTCTTTGCCGCCTTCAAGACCTACCAGCGGACCCAGCCGATCCTGAACCTTGCGGCTTTCATCCCCGGCCCGCGCTGGATGCCACGCTTTTTTAGGCGCGAGACGCGGGCGACGGCGCGGCTGATCCGGCGTCTGATCACCGACATGACCGCCGCGCGGCTGGCGCAGATCGAGGCGGGAACCGCCCCAGACGATCTGGCGACCAAGATCATGACGACGGCGGATCCTGTGACCGGGCAGACGTTCGATGTGCCGGAGATGGTCGATCAGGTCGCGATCTTCTTTCTGGCGGGGCACGAGACGAGTGCGGCCGCACTGGCCTGGACGCTGTATCTGCTGGCGCTGCATCCTGACTGGCAGGACCGCGTGACGGCCGAGGCTGTCGCGTGGGACGGCAGCTTTGCCGGGTTGTCGGGCCTGCGCACGACGCGGGACGTCTTCCGCGAAAGCCTGCGGCTTTATCCGCCCGTTCCGATGATGGTGCGGGAAACCACGCGGCAAGAGGTCTTTCGCAAGCGGCCTGTGGGGGCCGGCGCGCAGGTGGTGCTGTCGCCCTGGCACCTGCACCGGCATACGCGGATCTGGGACAACCCGGACGCGTTCGATCCCGACCGCTGGCAGACCGAGAACGGCAAGACCGGGCAACGCACGGCTTATATGCCGTTTTCGGCCGGACCGCGCGTTTGCACCGGCGCCGGTTTTGCGATGATCGAAGGGGTCGTGCTGCTGGCGCAGGTGCTGGCAGCTTACCGTTTCGAGCTGGTAGCCGACCGCCCGCCGGTCCCCGTTGCGCATCTGACCGTGCGGACGGCTAACGGGATGTGGTTGCGCATGACGCCGCGCAGCGGCTGACAAGAAGGGCGCGGGACATCGCGCCGTTGTTTACCCGATCTTTTTCGGTCGGTGGTGATGTGAGGTCACGTCCCCCAGATCGGCAGCGTCATCATGTCCAGACACAGCAGACTCGCTCTCCTCCTTGGCAAAGGTGCGACTTGGCTTTGGGCGACGCTCAATCCCGAGCGGCACGATCCTTATGAACGCGATCTAAAGTATTGGCCGGTCAGTAGCATGAATGTCGCCCGGCAACCGTTTGACGTCACAAGCAAAGGTGGGCGCCTTGGCGTGACCCGAAATCACCTGCGCTGTCCGGGGCGCTAAGGCATCCCCTGCAAGTCGCGCAGCACATGCACCCGGATGGCAGAGGCAAGGCCCACATCGCCGCGATCCGCGTCGATCTGGCTGGCGAGGGCGTTGATCGTCATGTCCTGACGGGCGGCCAGATCGCGGAAGGCCTGCCAGAAGGCATCTTCGAGCGAGACAGAGGTGCGGTGCCCGCGCAGGGTCAGCGAATGCTTGACCGGGCGCGCGGAAACCGACGGTGTCATTCCTCGAACTTTGCCTGATCGAGTGCAGACCGCGCCTTGTCGGCGCGGGCGGCGTCCAGCAGGCGTTCGGCCTTGGTGCGGCCGAACTTGACTGCGTTCACGTCCGCCTCGGCCTTGTCGGCGGCGCGGTCGCGGGCCTTGCGCGCGCGGTTGAGGTTGATCGGCGTGTTGTCGGTCATTTCGGACCGATCATGTCTTCGGGGCGGACCACGCGGTCGAAGGTTTCGGCATCGACGAAGCCAAGCGCGATGGCCTCTTCCTTCAGCGTGGTACCGTTCTTGTGGGCGGTCTTGGCGACGGTGGTGGCGTTGTCATAGCCGATGGTCGGCGCCAGCGCCGTCACCAGCATCAGCGATTCGCGCATCAGCTTTTCAATCCGCGTGCGGTCGGCCTTGATGCCGACGACGCAGTTGTCGGTGAAGGCCATCGCCGCGTCGCCCAAAAGTTGCAGCGATTGCAACACGTTGTAGGCCATCATTGGTTTCATCACGTTCAGTTCGAAATGCCCCTGAGAGCCAGCAAAACCGACGGCGGCGTCGTTGCCCATGATATGGGCGCAGACCTGCGTGATCGCCTCGACCTGCGTCGGGTTCACCTTGCCCGGCATGATCGAGGAGCCGGGTTCGTTTTCCGGCAGGATCAATTCGCCCAACCCGCAGCGCGGACCGCTGCCCAACATGCGGATGTCGCAGGCGATCTTGTAGATCGACACGGCGGCGGTCTTGATCGCGCCCGAGATTTCCACGAGGCCGTCGTGGGCCGCGAGGGCTTCAAATTTGTTCGGCGCCGTGACGAAGGGCAGGCCGGTGATCTCGGCGATCTCCTTGGCCACGGTCTCGCCCCAGCCTTTGGGCGTGTTCAGCCCGGTGCC
This sequence comes from Loktanella sp. M215, assembly GCF_021735925.1. NCBI lineage: Bacteria > Pseudomonadati > Pseudomonadota > Alphaproteobacteria > Rhodobacterales > Roseobacteraceae > Loktanella > Loktanella sp. M215. Next base: position 3,064,937 of record NZ_WMEA01000001.1, on the reverse strand, counting down.
GACGGCGGTGCCGCCTTGGGCGAGTTCATAGATCGCGGGCAGGGCGGCTTTGATCCGACGGATGCCCATGGCGACCTGCTGGGTGTAGCCGGAAAATTCCTGCCCCAGGGTCAGCGGCGTCGCGTCCATCGTGTGGGTGCGGCCGATCTTGATGATGTCGTCGAATTCATCGACCTTGGCCTGCAGGGCTTTGTGCAGATGCTCCAGCCCTGGCAGGGTCACGTCGTGGGCGGTGCGCGCGACGGCGATGTGCATCGCAGTCGGGAAGGTGTCGTTGGACGACTGGCCCATGTTGCAATGATCGTTCGGGTGGACCGGATCCTTGGACCCGATGGTGCCGCCCAGCATCTCTATTGCGCGATTGCTGATCACCTCGTTCGCGTTCATGTTCGACTGGGTGCCGGAGCCGGTCTGCCAGACCACCAGCGGGAAATGATCGTCCAGCTTGCCTGCGACCACCTCTTTCGCTGCGGCGACGATGGCGTCACCGACCTTTGCGTCCAGCTTGCCGCGCGCCATGTTGGCGGTGGCACAGGCCTGCTTGATGACGCCAAGACCGCGCACGATGGCCACGGGCTGCTTTTCCCAGCCGATGGGAAAGTTTTCCAGACTGCGCTGGGTTTGCGCGCCCCAATAGCGGTCTGCGGGCACGTCGATAGGGCCGAAGCTGTCGGTTTCGCTGCGTTGGTCGGTCATTGAATTGTCCCGGCTTGTTATTCCAGTGGTCCGCTTATTTGCGGAATTTATCGAGGCTGACGACCTCGGCGTCCTTGCGGGGCGCGTCGTCGTCGTCCTCGACCATTTCGTCCATCGGTGCCTCGATGTCCTCGTCGTCGTCCTCGCCGGGCTGGGTTTCGAACCGCAGGCCGAATTCCACGCTTGGATCGACGAAGGTCTTGATGGCGTCGTAGGGGATGTAAAGCGGCTCTGGCGCGTTGCCGAAGTTCAGCGTGATCGAGAATCCCTCGTCGGTCACTTCAAGGTTATCGAACCAGTGCTGGATGACGATCGTCATCTCTCCCGGATAGCGGTCGGACAGCCAGTCGGCGATTTCGACGTCCGGGTGCTGGGTGTCGAAGGTGATGAAAAAGTGATGTGCCCCGGGCAGTTGCCCGGCCTTTTGAATGTCGGTCAGGACGTTCTGGATCAGGCTCCGCATGGCGCGGTGCATCAGGTTTCCATAGTCGATGGTGCGCGACATGTCTGATCTTCCCTCGAGTGTCTGGGTCTTAGCATAGCCAAATTGCGGCGGGATGAAAGGGCATCCGGTCAGCTGATGACCCGTGTGAGTTCGCGCAGGATCTTGGCCCGGATCGCGCGGGGATAGTCGCGGTGCATGCGGGCGGTCATGACGAAACCGTCGCGGGTGACGACTTGGCGGGCATAGAAATTGGTGATCGCCTGACCCAGCGATTCGATGGCGATGGCGTTGATCGTGATCCCGTCACGCTCTGCCTGACGGCGGGCGGCGGCCACGTCGCCGCCGGTGTTGGGCGTGCCGTCGCCGGAGATGTCGATGATGCGCCGGGTGCAGTCCATCACGGGGGCAAAGTTCGACAACGAAAACAGGATCGCTTCGGCCGGGGCGGTGCCGGAGAGGGTATAGGCACGCGGCATCAGCCGGGCCGCATCCGACAGGCGCGCCACGTCCAGCGCCGTGCGGATGCGGGTCCAGGGAACCGTGACGCTTTGGCGGTCCACGCCGGACCATTGCACCACGGACAGCGCCGATTGCCCGCGCACCAGCGCGTCGGTGATATCGGGATCGGTCAGGGCGTCGGCAAGCCCCTCGGCCTGCAGCCGATATTCGGCGACGTCGACGGAGTTCGACACGTCGATGGTCAGCATCAAGGCGGTGTCGCAGGCCACGGCCGCCCCCGGCGCGCCCAGACAGGCCAGCAGACCGAAGACGCGCGCCTTCATCCGACGGGGGCGCCGATCATCACGAGGCCGCCGGTCTCGCCCTCCAAGGGCCCGTGTTCGGCGCTCGTGGGTTTCGTCATCGCCTCCATCAGCACCGGGACGGGCGTCCAGTAGGGGATATACCACTCCTGATCGACCTCGAGGATCAGCACGCGGTCCGCCTCCGCGTCATAGGCACCGATCAGCGAGATATGCGGTCCGTCCCAGTCGCCGGTCACGACGCCCTGATTGAAATAGAGCAGGATCGCATTGTCGGCGGTGGCCTCGTTTTCCGCCAGCATGGCACGGACGTCTTCGATGGCGGCGTCATCGGTCGGCTGCAGCACGGTCACGATGCGGTCGGCCAGACCGTCGGCGGCCAGCGCAAGGGCGGTGAAATCGGCCAGTTGCTGGAAGGTGACGCCATCGCCCCCCTCTGCCGACAGCGCGGCCCAAGTGGGATCGCCGGTCTGCGCCAGCAGGGCTTGCTGGGTCATCACCTGATCCTCGGCATGGGGCAAAAGGCCGGTCAGGCCGTTCAGCGCCGCCGTGACCGTGGCGATGGAGCAGGCGGAGGTGGTGAACTGCGGTTTCACGAAGGGCGCGAAGGCCCAGTAATCCGGCGCGGGGGTATCGCGCAGCCAGGCGTTGTCGGCGGTGATCGGCACGGCGTTCGGCCCCAACTTTGGCTGCGCGTCCTGTGCCGCGAGCGGGCTGGCGGCAAGGAGAAGGGGCAGGAGGAGGCGCATGATGGAGTCCTTTTGCACGGGGCTTGGCGTCAGGCTAGACGGCCACGGTCCTGCGGAAAAGGGGCATCATCAAAGGGGGGAAAGGTGCAGGTTTCTGTTGCCAGGTACCTGCGGACCCCGCCTTAAGTCGCAAAACCTAAGGGCTTAAGGTTTCGATATTCCGCACAGCTTACGCTGCGAGGGCCATCGGTGCTTTGTTGTCATTTGCAACTAGCTTTTTTGTACCGATAACGGTGGTAACTCACCGAGACAAAGCATTACCCCTTTAGACGTTCGTCGATCCTGTTTCGTCCCCATCGCTGGCAAATGACCAGGGTGTTGGTGGAGACGCCGGGTACCGCCCCCGGGTCCGATCCGCTTATTACGAGCGCGTTTATGTCCATAGTCCCGAAGGACACCTTATAGATAGGCGCATGGGCGGTCGGTGGCAAGGGGTCAGTCGTGGGCCTTTTGCAGCACGAGGAAGGTCATCAGGCCAAGGGGCGGCAGGCTTTTCTGCACGACGACGCTCAGGCGCGGGTCCGACAGCACGGTGGACAGGGGAAAATCCGAATGCCAGCCCAGCTGGTTTTCCAGCGGTGCGAACAACCGCTCGATCCTTGCCATGACGCCGGTCTCTCGCTGGAAATGGTTGGCGATGACGACCTGCCCGCCGGGTTTGCAGACGCGGGCGATCTCTTGCATCACACGCTCTGGTTCCGGCACGACGGACAGGACGTGCATGGCGGCGACGGTGTCGAAGTGGTTGTCGGGAAAGTCGAGGTCGCGTGCATCCATCTGGCGCAACTCGCGCACATGGGTCAGACCGTCCTGCCGCACGCGCTTGCGCGCCTTGCCCAGCATGTCCGCGCTGTAGTCGATGCCGGTGACGGCCACCCGGTCGTCATACAGCGGCAGGGCAAGGCCGGTGCCCACGCCGACCTCCAGCACGTTGCCGCCGTGCTGCAGGATGTGATTGACCGTGCGCCGCCGCGCCATCGCGGTGATCCGCCCGAAGGTGTGATCATAAACCGGCGCCCAGCGGGCATAGCTTTTCTCGACGGCGGTGATGTCCAAGGGTCCGGTCCTTTTCGGGGTCAGGTCTTGCGGCGAATGGCACCCCATACAACCGCAACGATATAAGCAACGCACAGGGCGACCAAAGTGATCCACGGATACGTCAGTACCGCGGCAATCAGCACGACGACGCCCAGCAGGGCGTAGCGCACGTTGCCCGGTGCGATGCGCGCGGATTTGAAGGATGCGGTCTTGATCCCGCTGATCATCAGCAGGCCAATCGCGGCCATGTAAAGGCACAGGACCGGGTCCGGCAGGACCGCCGCATTGGCAAAGGCGAAGGAGGTGAACATCGGCAGCAGCACCAGCATGGCACCGGCGGGCGAGGGCACGCCGACGAAGTGGTCGGCCTTGGGTCCCGGTGTTTCCGATTTCGCATCGACGTTGAAACGGGCGAGGCGCAGCACGCAGCAGACGGCAAAGATCAGCACCGCGATCCAGCCGATCTTGCGGTAGTCCTGCAAGGCCCAGAAATACAGCATCAGGGGGGCGGCCACGCCGAAGTTGACGAAATCCGCGAGTGAGTCGAGTTCGGCACCCACCTTGGAATGGCTGCCCAACATCCGCGCCACGCGCCCGTCGATCCCGTCCAGCAGGGCCGCAAAGAGGATCAGCAGGGCGGCGGTCTTGAAGTCATGCTCGACCGCGGCGCGGATCGCCGACAGCCCCGCACCGATGGCCGTGATCGTCAGCGCGTTCGGCAGCAGTTGCAGCAGGGCGACATCGCGGCGGGGGGCGCGGGCCACCGCCTTAACCTTTCAGGTCGGCGATGACGGTTTCGCCAGCGACCATCGTCTGGCCGAGGCTGACCAAGGGCGCGACCCCCTCTGGCAGATAGACGTCGAGGCGCGAGCCGAAGCGGATCAGACCAAAGCGTTCGCCGGGGACGAGCGCCGTGTCGGGCTTGACGAAACAGACGATGCGCCGCGCGACAAGGCCCGCGATCTGCACGACGGCGATGTCACGCCCGTCCGCCATGGTGATCGCCACGGAATTCCGCTCGTTATCGACGCTGGCCTTGTCGAGGGAGGCGTTGAAGAACTTGCCGGGGCGATAGGCGATGGCCTTGACCGTGCCGCTCACGGGGGCGCGGTTCACATGGCAGTTGAACACGTTCATGAAGACGCTGACGCGGGTCAGGGGCGTGTCCGCCATCCCCAGCTCTGCCGGTGGCACGGCGGGTTCGATCAGGCTGACGATGCCGTCGGCGGGGCTGATGACGAGGTCTGCCCGCTGCGGCGTCACACGTTCGGGGTCGCGGAAGAAATAATAGCACCAGACCGTCAGCAGCACGCCCAGCCAGCCCAGCGGCTGCCAGATCAGGAACAGCACGACCGCGATTGCCGCGAAGATCGCGACGAAGCGGCGCCCTTCGGGGTGCATCGGCTTGATGAAGGTGCTGGCCATGTTCATGCGTGTCGGTCCCGTGACGTGTTCAGTCGCACCCGTCATAGGTGTAGGGGCGCGAAGCGCAAGGCGATAGACGCCACGCGCCTACTTTTCGGGCAAGATGCCGCGCGGGCTGAACCGCAGGATCAGCAGCAAAACCGTCCCCATCACGATGAACCGCATCTGCGGCGCGGAATCGATCAGGCTGGCCTTTAGCGCGCTGTCGGCGTGCAGGGCAGAGGTCGCCCAGATCATCAGGTCCGGCCCGTATTCGCCGACCGCGACCCACAGCCACCAGATCAACAGACCGCCAAGGGCCGCACCGATGTTGTTGCCGGACCCGCCGACGATCACCATGACCCAGACCAGAAAGGTGAACCGCAGCGGCTGGTAAGCGGCGGGCGTCATCTGCCCGTCCAGCGTCGTCATCATCGCCCCCGCCAGCCCGCAGATCGCCGAGCCGATGACGAAGACCTGCAGGTGGCGGCGGGTCACGTCCTTGCCCATCGCCTCTGCCGCGACCTCGTTGTCGCGGATCGCGCGCATCATGCGGCCCCAAGGGGAATGCAGGGCGCGCTGCGCGAGGATCAGCAGCACGATCAGGAACACGGCGAAGAGGCCCGCATAGGCAAGTTTCACCGCAAGGGTCGAGGCCGTCGTGGGGTCGATCCCAAGGTCCGCAGCCGCGGTGACAAAGGCCGGATCGGCCTGCAGGTCCGTCTCGTAAGGGACGGGCCGGGGCAGGCCGGTCACGTTCAGAACGCCCCGTGACATCCAGTTTTCATTCTTCAAAACGGCGATGATGATTTCCGCGATGCCCAGCGTCGCGATGGCCAGATAGTCCGACCGCAGCCCCAGCGCCGTCTTGCCGATGGCCCAGGCGGCGCCTGCGGCCAGCAAACCACCGACGGGCCATGCGATGATCGGCATCCACCACCAGTCACGGCCCGCGTCGCCACCGAAGTTCAACCCGCCAAGGTAGCCGGTCAGGGACGGATTGACCGCCTCGATCGCCGCGACACCGCCGTCGAAGACGCTGCGAAAGGCAAAGAACCCGGCGATCATCAGGACCAGCATGACGATGTTGCGGGTCCGGCCGCGCGTCATGCGCTTGTAGACCGTCACCAGCGCCACGATCACCGCCGCCCCGATGGCGAGGCCCAGCAAGGTGCGCCCGCCGCCGGCGGACCACGCCTCTGCCACGGGCGGCATCGAGATCAGGACGGACGCCAGACCTCCAAGGGCCACGAACCCCATGATGCCCACGTTGAACAGCCCCGCGAGGCCCCATTGCAGGTTCACCCCCAGCGCCATGATGGCCGAGATCAGACCGTAGTTCAGGATCACCAGTGCCAGGTTCCAATTGTCTAGAAACCCGGTGCCAAGGATCAGCAAGGCAACAAACCCCGCGAAAAGTGCGGTGCGGACACGGTCGGTCATATGTTCTGCCCCTTGAACAGGCCGGTCGGTTTGAACAGCAGCACGATCAGCAGGATCATGAAGCTGACGGCGAACTTGTAGTCACCGGACAGCAGCTGCACGAGGCCGTCCGGCCCCATGCCATCGGGCAGCCAGTAGGTCAGCACCTTCTTCAGCGGATAGGTCACGGTGACCTCGGCAAAGGCGATCAGGAACCCGCCGGCGATGGCGCCCACCGGGTTGCCGATCCCGCCGACGATGGCGGCGGCAAAAATGGGAAGAAGTAGCTGGAAGTAAGTGAAAGCCTTGAAGGATTTATCCAGACCGTAAAGCACGCCGGCAATGGTCGCGAGCGCCGCCACGATCAGCCATGTGACCCGCACCACCCTGTCCGGGTCGATGCCCGACAGCAGGGCCAGATCCTCGTTATCTGAGAACGCGCGCATCGACTTGCCGGTGCGCGTCCTGTTCAGGAACCAGAACAGCACGGCAACCGTGATCGCCGCCGTGACCAGCGTGATCGCCTGTGTGGTGCGGATCGCCAGCCCCTCGTCCAGACCGGTCCAGGCCTTGAACTGCTGCACGGTGAACAGGAACCGCGCGCCGTCCGCGAACTGGATGTCGCGCACGCCGATGAACACGCGTGTCACGCCGTTCAGCACGAACATGACGCCAAGGCTGACGATCACGAGGATCACCGGCTTCGCCTTCTGCTCGCGGTAGAATTTATACACGAGCCAATCGGTCCCCAGAAGCAACAGCCCCGTCGCGATGATCCCCACGGGCAGCGCCAGCAGGGCCGTCGGCAGCGGCCCCAGCGTGATGCCCAGCGCCACCAGCAGGGCCGTCACCTTGATCGTGACGGCGGTGCCGAATGCCATGGTGTCGCCATGGGCAAAATTGGAAAACCGCAGGATCGCATAGACCAGCGTGACCCCCAGCGCCCCGATCGCCAGCTGCGCGCCATAGGCAAGGGCCGGCACGATAACGAAGTTGGTCAGGAAGACGAGGCCGTTGAGAAATTCCATCAGGCCGGATCCTTGCAGGTCAGAAAATGAGTGGTTGCGGTGAGCGCCGTCACAGAGTTCTGACGCACCCAGAGCAGTGTATTTGGACCCGTCGGCATGAGGGTCTGCACGTCATCGGCCCCCTCTGCCCAGACGAAGGGACCGATCGTGTCCGTGTTCGTCATCGGGTAGGCCGCGCCGCCATGGGCGATGGTGTATTCACCTGCGCCACCGGGACCGACGTCGACGGGGGTCAGCGTAAAGACGATGGCCGCGTCGTCCGGGCCGCAGGCGCCTGCGGCATCGCAGGTGGTCGTCTGCGTGCAGTCAAGAACCTGCACCGCACCTTCGGCAAAGGCCGTCGTTGCCATCGCCGTCAGGGCAAACAGGACAGAAGACAGACGTCGCATCGTCACCCGCCCAAAAAACTGCGGCGAACCTCTGGGTCCGCCAGCAGCTCCTTGCCGGTGCCCGTGTGGGCGTTGGCACCCTGCACCAAGACATAGGCTTTGTCCGCAATCTCAAGCGCTTGCCGTGCGTTCTGTTCCACCATGAGGATCGGGATGCCGGTGCGTGCGACCTCGATGATGCGGTCGAACAGCTCGTCCATCACGATGGGGCTGACGCCCGCCGTGGGTTCGTCCAGCATCAGGACCTTGGGCTTCGTCATCAGCGCACGGCCCACGGCAACCTGCTGGCGCTGCCCACCGGACAATTCGCCCGCCGGCTGCAGCCGCTTTTCCTTCAGGATCGGGAACAGGTCGTAGATCTGCGCCATCGTATCGCGGAAATCGTCACGCCGGATGAAGGCACCCATTTCGAGGTTCTCCTCCACCGTCATGGAGGTGAAGATGTTGTGCGTCTGCGGCACGAACCCCATGCCCTTGACCACCCGCTGCTGGGGCGACAGGGCGGTGATATCCTCGCCATCCAGCATGACGTGGCCCGACCGCACGTCCAGCATCCCGAACATCGCCTTCATCGCCGTCGATTTGCCGGCGCCATTGGGCCCCACGATCACGGCAATCTCGCCGGGTTCGACGGCGATAGTGCAGGCGTGCAGGATGTCCGGCCCCTTGCCATAACCGCCAGTCATGGCGTCGCCGATCAGGAACGGTGTGCCGGGGGCGGGGCTTGACGCGCCGTGCCGCACCGGCTGGGCCGAGCCGCCGCCGGGTTTGGTGATCGACCGGTCCTTGTTGCCGCGGCCGTCCTGGTAAGGGTTGTCAGACATGCCGCTGCCCTTTCGGTCGGGTCTTCTTCTGGTCGAAAATACTTTCGGGGGTGAATGCGCGCCAGCGCAGAGGGGGCAGACAGCCCCCCTGCCGCCGCCCGCAAGACAGCCAGCGTACTCATGCGGAGGCCACCTGATCCTTGTTCTTCAACCCGGTGCCCAGATAGGCCTCGATCACATGCTCGTTGGCCTTGATTTCCGCCAGCGTGCCCTGCGCCAGCACGCGCCCTTCGGCCATGCAGATGACCGGATCGCAGAGGCGTCCGATGAAATCCATGTCGTGTTCGATGACCACGAAGGTATAGCCCCGTTCCTGATTGAGCCGCAGGATCGCGTCGCCGATGGTGTTCAGCAGCGTCCGGTTCACGCCGGCGCCAACTTCGTCGAGGAACACGATCTTGGCGTCCACCATCATCGTGCGCCCCAGTTCCAGCAGCTTCTTCTGCCCGCCGGAAATCTGGCCCGCCTTGTGGTCGGCCAGATGGCTGACGGTCAGGAAATCAAGCACTTCGTCGGCCTTGGCGCGCAAGGCGCGTTCTTCGTCCGCGATGCGTTTGCGGCCGAACCAGGTGTTCCACAGGCTTTCGCCCGATTGGGCGCCGGGGACCATCATCAGGTTCTCGCGGCAGGTCATGGAGGGGAATTCATGGGCGATCTGGAAGGTGCGCAGCAGGCCGCGGTGGAACAGATCGTGCGGCGGCAGCCCGGTGATATCCTGTCCCTGCATCGTCACCGTGCCGGAGGTGGGTTGAAGGACGCCTGCGATCACGTTGAAAAGGGTGGTCTTTCCGGCGCCGTTCGGCCCGATCAATCCGGTGATCGACCCTTCGCGGATCGTCAGGCTTGCGCCATCCACCGCGTGAAAACCACCAAAGGTCTTCACCATGTTTTCCACGACAATCATGCAGTGTCCCCGTCCGGCACGCGCAAGGCGTGCCGTAAATTATTGAAACGGCGCAGGATTGCTCCCGCGCCGTCCGTCAGTTCGCTTAGCGGAACTTCACGGTCTCGATCTTGCCGTCCTTGATCTCGATCTCGCGGTAGTTGCCGGCGGATTCGCCCGGTCCGATCAGCTCCACCGCCGTCGCACCGACGTAGTCGATGTCCTCGCCGGCCTTCAGCAGTTCGATCGCCTTGGCGAGTTCGCCCGGGAAGATCTCGGTGCCCGGCGCGTTGGCGACGTCCATGACCTTGTCCTTGAAATCGGCGGATTGGTTCGACCCTGCGGCCTGCATCGCCAGCATGATCAGTGCTGCGGCGTCGTAAGATTCCGGTGCAAAGGCGCCGGTGCCGTCAAAGCCTGCCTCTTTCGCCATCGCCTGGAACAGTTCCGCGCCCTGGCTGTCGGTGCCGGGGAACTGGCCGAAGGACCCGTTCAGGCCCGCGCCGATATCGTCGACCAGCTGCTGACCGACCATGCCGTCAGGCAGCACGAAGGTATCGAAGGCCCCGGTGTCGAGGGCGTTCTGGATGATGCCCTTGCCGCCCTGGTCGGTGTAACCGGCCACGACCAGCACGTCACCGCCGGCGGCGGCCAGCGCTGCGACCTCGGACGAATAGTCGCCTTTGCCGTCCTCGTGCGCGGCAGAGATCGTCACGGTGCCGCCCGCTTCGGTGTAGGCGGCCGCGAAGCTGTCGGCCAGACCCTTGCCGTAGTCGTTGTTGGTATAGGTCAGCGCGACCGTCTTGATGCCCTTGTCCATCAGAATTTCGGTCATCACCACACCCTGACGGGCGTCAGACGGCGCGGTGCGGAAGAACAGCCCGTCATCTTCGGCCGAGGACAGCGCGGGCGAGGTGGCGGAGGGGGAGATCATCACGATGCCATTGGGGCGGGCGACGTTCTGCAGGATCGCGCCGGTCACGCCGGAACAATCGGCGCCCATGATCGCGTTGACCATGTCGCCTGTGACCAGACCTTCGGCAGCGGCAGTCGCCGCACCGGCGTCGATGCAGGTGGAATCGGCGCGGATCGCGGTGACGGTGGCGCCGTCCAGCAGCGTGCCTGCGTCGTTCACTTCCTTGATCGCAAGGTCGGCACCGGCACCCATGGCGGGGGTGATGGATTCCAGCGGACCGGTAAAGCCGAGTTCGACCCCGATCTTGACGTCGCCGGTGTGGGCTGCGGCAAAGGCCTGTCCAGCCATCAGGGCGGTGGCGGCGGTCGCCAGAAGCAGTTTGTTCATCGAAAGTCTCCCAGGTTGGTTTATTATTCTGTCGGGCAGACTAACAGCGATAAACGGATTGTGAAGCGGGGATTTCAAGGCGTTCCGCCCGATTGACGCAAGGTTTGCGGGCCGTTCGGACCACCTTGCACGTCAGGCTTGCGGACGGCCCGCGTGGGCACCCCGCTCGCGGTAGGGGGTGGTGTCATAGTGCGACCGGTAGCACTTGGAAAAGTGCGAGGGCGAGGCGAAACCGCAGGCCAATGCCACGTTGATGACCGTCATATCGGTCTGCATCAGCAGGTTGCGCGCCTTGGACAGGCGCAACTCCATATAATAGCGTTTCGGACTGCGCGACAGGTAGCGGCGGAACAGGCGTTCCAGCTGCCGGGTCGACATGCCGACGTCATGGGCGAGGGTGGCGGGGCTGATCGGATCCTCGATATTGCTTTCCATCAGCTGGATCACGCGGCTCAGTTTGGGGTGCCGCACGCCAATCCGCGTGGGGATCGACAGGCGCTGGGTATCCTGATCCGTGCGGATCGAGGAATAGATCAGGATGTCGGCCACGGCATTGGCCAGATCCTCGCCGTGGTCATCGGCGACGATCTTCAGCATCAGGTCGATGGAGGCGGTGCCGCCGGCGGTCGTGATCCGGTTGCCGTCGATCACGAAGACCGATTTCGTCAGGTTCACATCCTCGAATTCCTCGGCAAAGCTGTCCTGATTTTCCCAATGAATGGTGGCCTTACGCCCGTTCAGAAGTCCCGCGCGCGCCATGGTGTAACCGGCGGTGCACAGCCCAGCGACGGCGGTGCCGCGGCGCGCCTCGCGGCGCAGCCAGTTCAGCATCCGCCGCGTCGTGGCCTCTGCGATGTCGATGCCGCCGCACAGCATGATCGTGTCGTCGCGGTCCAGTTCGATCAGGTCGCCGTCCAGCCGGAAAGTGCAGCCGTTGGAACAGGTGGCGGTCTCTCCGCCCTCGCCAAGGATCGTCCAGTCATAGAGCTTGCGCCCGGCGGTGCGGTTGGCGATGCGCAGGCTTTCGATCGCGGCGGAAAAGCACAGCATGGTGAACTGGTCCAGCAACACGAAGACAAACCGGCGCGGTTTGCCGATGTGAAGGGTCTCGATGATCTGTGGTGCGACTTGCATGGCGGCCCCGCTGGCTGTGCGGGAACACAATCCGTTATCCCCGGATGCCACAAGGGGGGCCTGCCTGAATAATGACCTTTTGCGACACAATCCGCCGTTTTTCGCCCCCGATTCCCCATTGGCCCGCCGCAGCGCCCGCGCTATAAGCGCCGCTCTTATGTACACGGACCGGCCACGGGAGGGTCAGATGACCAACTGGAAAAAATCGGACTGGCGCGCGAAGCCGCGGGTGCAGATGCCGGATTATACCGATGCGGCAGCCCTCGACGCGGTCGAGCGCAAGCTGTCCTCCTATCCGCCGCTGGTCTTTGCGGGTGAGGCGCGCCGCCTGAAATCGCATCTGGCCAAGGTCAGCCGCGGTCAGGCGTTCCTGCTGCAGGGCGGCGACTGCGCCGAGAGCTTTGCCGAGTTCAGCGCCGACGGCATCCGCGACACCTTCAAGGTGATGCTGCAGATGGCGATGGTGCTGACCTATGGCGCCAAGGTGCCGGTGGTGAAACTGGGCCGCATGGCGGGCCAGATGGCCAAGCCGCGCTCTGCCCCGACCGAGGTCGTGGGTGGCGTGGAACTGCCCAGCTACCGCGGCGACATCATCAACGGCTTCGATTTCACGCCCGAGTCGCGCATTCCCGATCCTGCCCGGATGGAACAGGCCTATTTGCAGGCCGCAGCCTCGCTGAACCTGCTGCGCGCGTTCTCGACCGGCGGCTATGCCGACGTGCACAAGGTCCACGCCTGGACGCTGGGGTTCACCGACAAGCCGGAGGCCGAGAAATACCGCGATCTGGCGAACCGGATCAGCGATACGCTCGACTTCATGGAAGCGGCGGGGCTGAGCACCGAGACGAACCACGAGTTGCAGACGGTGGAGTTCTATACCTCTCACGAAGCGCTGCTGCTTGAATACGAAGAGGCGCTGACCCGCGTGGACAGCACCTCTGGCAAGTGGCTGGCGGGATCGGGCCACATGATCTGGATCGGCGACCGCACGCGGCAGCCGGACGGCGCGCATGTGGAATACTGCAAGGGCGTGATGAACCCGATCGGGCTGAAGTGCGGGCCGAGCATGACCACAGGCCACCTCAAGGCGCTGATGAACACGCTGAACCCCGACAACGAGGCGGGGCGCCTGACGCTGATCGCGCGCTTTGGCGCGGGGCAGGTGGGCGATCACCTGCCGCGTCTGATCAAGGCCGTGGAAGAGGAAGGCGCAAAGGTCGTCTGGTCCTGCGATCCGATGCACGGCAACACGATCAAATCTTCCTCGGGCTACAAGACACGGCCCTTCGAGAGTGTGCTGCGCGAGGTCCGCGAATTCTTTGACATCCACAATGCCGAGGGCACGATCCCCGGCGGCGTGCATTTCGAGATGACGGGCAAGGACGTCACCGAATGCACCGGCGGCGTGCGCGCGGTGACGGACGAGGACCTGTCCAGCCGCTATCACACCGCTTGTGACCCGCGTCTGAACGCCAGCCAGTCGCTGGAACTGGCCTTTCTGGTGGCCGAGGAACTGGGCGAACGCCGCGTCAAAATGGCCGACGCTAAGGCCAGCTGATCAGCCGGCAATGCGTATGAAAAAAGGCGTCCCGTTAGGGGCGCCTTTTTTATATCACAGAGGACTGCTGAGCGGGACAAACCGACCATGCATGGCAGAGCCACGTGGCCGCCATAGCCCATTCAACCGAAGACCAGCCCACCGTCGACAATCAGGTTCTGCCCGGTCACGGCCCGCGCCCATGGGCTGGCAAAAAAGAGTGTCGCGTCCGCGACTTCCTCTGGTGTGGTGACCGACCCCAGGGGGGTGCTGCTGGCGATCAGATCGAACACCGCCTCCGGTGTCGCGGCACTGGCGTCGGTGGTGCGTAAAAGACCGCCAGAGACCATGTTGACGGTAATGCCCTTCGGTCCCAGTTCTGCGGCAGCGGTGCGCGTCAGCGCCAGCAGGGCGGCCTTTGCGGATGTGTAATCGTGGTAGGGCACGACGGGATTTTGCAGCAGATTGGTCCCGATGGTGATGATGCGGCCAAAGTGCGCGGCCTCCATCGCCGGAACCACCGCCTTGATCACGTTCAGCGCGCCCAGCACCGCTGTCGCGTGCTGCGTCAGCATGTCGGCGGCAGGCAGGCTGGCGAGAGTCTTTCTCGCATCGCCGTTGAAGCTGAAATCAGCCAGCGCGTTGTGAACGACGGTCGTGATCGGACCCAGCCGGTCGGTCGCCTCTGCGACCATCGCGGCGACGGCATCGGCGTCCGTCACGTCCGCGCGCACCGCAATCGCCCGGTCCCCCAGGCGGTGGGCCAGGGCCTGCGCCGCCGACTGGCTGTTGCGATAATTGATGACCACGCCGGCCCCTGCGTTGGCGAACGCGGTCGCGATGGCCGCGCCAAGCCCGCGCCCCGCGCCGGTCACCAGCACGGTCTGCGCGTTGATTGCTTGCGACATCGTCAGTCCTTCCAGAGGGTGTGAAAATGATGGACGGGCCCATGCCCGCGCCCGACGGACAGCGCGTCTGCGGCACCGATCGCGCCGGTGACATAGCGTTTGGCCACATCGACCGCCGTGGCGATGTCAGCCCCCTGCGCCAGTTGGGCCGCAATGGCGGATGACAGCGTGCATCCAGTCCCATGCGTGTTTTTTCCCGGCCTGCGCGGCGCGTCGAACCAATGCAACTGCCCCTGCGCGAACAGCACATCGGGGCTGTCCGGCTGCGCCAGATGCCCGCCCTTTACAAGCACCGCTGCGGGGCCAAGATCGGCCAGTGCCCTGACCTGATCCGCCATCGCCGCCCGGTCTGTGGCCTCGTCCCGTCCCAAAAGCTGTGCAGCTTCGGGCAAGTTGGGGGTGACAAGGGTCGCGAGCGGCAAAAGCGCGTCGCGCAGGGCCGTGATTGCATCCTCTGCCAGCAACGACGCGCCACCCTTCGCGACCATCACCGGGTCGAGAACGATGGGGATGTCGCGATGCACTGCCAAGGCATCTGCGATCACGCGGGCAATCTCGGCTGTCGCGATCATGCCGATCTTGACCGCATCGACGCGCACATCGTCGAAGACGGCCTTGATCTGCGCCGCCACGAACGCGGACGGCACCCATTCCACAGCGCTGACGCCTTGCGTGTTCTGGGCCGTCAGCGCCGTCAGCGCGGCCATGCCGTAGGTTCCGTTCGCGGCAAAGGTCTTCAGATCGGCCTGAATGCCGGCGCCGCCGGATGGATCCGATCCGGCGATTGTCAGGACATTTCTGATCATCTGTCGTCTCCGTTTGAAACAGTCAGGGCGTGGCGCAGGGCCCGGGCGGCCCGTTCGGGGTCCGGTTGACCGCAGATTGCGGACACGACGGCCATGCCGTCGCATCCGGCGGCCAGCACGCCCGCCGCGTGATCGTGCTTCAGTCCGCCGATGGCCACGCAGGGCAAGGCGGCGACGCGCGCCAGTGCCGCCAGACCGTCCATGCCGATGCTTGGCTTGTGATCGGCCTTCGACGTTGTCGGAAACACGGTCCCGAGGCCGAGATAATCCACCGCGTCCGGATCGGCGGCGCGCACCTGATCCACCGTTTCGCACGACAGACCGATGATCTTGTCGGGTCCCAGCCGCGCGCGCGCCGCAGTGACCATGAAGTCATCCTGACCCAGATGAAGTCCATCCACATCGGCGGCCAAGGCGGCATCAACGTCGTCGTTGATGATCAGTGGCACGCCGCTGCCCGCCAGCGCTTGCTTGACCGCACGGGCTGCGGCTATGCGGTCTCGTGTGGATCCCGTCTTGTCGCGCAGCTGAACGCAGGTGACACCACCGCGCACGGCCGCCGTCACGACCGCAACCAGGCCATGCTGCGCACACAACGAAGGATCCGTCACAAGATACAGCCTGAGATGGTCGCGGATCAAAGCCATGTCAGCCGGCTCTCATCCAGATCTGCGGGTTGGATCGCGTAAAGCTGGTCGAGGAAGCCAACCGCGAAACTGCCGGGGCCAGTGGCTGTTGCAGCGGCGCGTTCTCCGGCTGTGGCGAAATGAACGAGGGCCGCGACGGCTGCATCAAACGGTGATGCGACGGCGGCGTATCCTCCCATGACGGCGGTCAGGGAACACCCCAGCGCCGTGACTTTCGGCATCAGGTCGGACCCGCCCCGCACGGTGACGGACCGCGATCCATCCGTGACAAAATCGACCGGACCGGTCACCGCAACGACGCAGCTTTGCCGCACCGCAAGATCGGTTGCGTTCCCCTGCGCATCGGACACGCGGTCGCCGCTGTCGGCCCCCTTGCCAGCGCCAGCCCCGCCGGCCAAGGCGATGATTTCAGACGCATTGCCGCGGATGATACTGGGGGCGTGCGCCAGAAGGTCCTGCGCCACATTCGCGCGATAAGGTGTGGCAAAATGGGCGACCGGGTCGAGGACCCAAGGCACGGCATGCGCTTTAGCCGCCTGTGCTGCGATCAGCATCCCGTCGCGCCACGGTGCGGACAGCGTCCCGATATTGATCGTCAAAGCACCTGCGACGGGCACAAAGTCGCCAACCTCTTCGACGGCGTGGATCATCGCGGGGGACGCACCTGCCGCCAGCGTGACATTCGCTGCGATATTCATGGCGACATAATTGGTGATGCAGTGAACCAGCGGCGTCTGGGCCCGCATCGCCCGCAGGGCCTCGTTGGGTGTCATGAGTGTCTCTCCAATCTTTGACAAGACGGAGAGATGCGCCAAAACCCAAAGTCAGACACAACCTCCCTCCGCCAGCATTATCTGGTTCAGGTTCAAAGGGTGCATCTCAGCCTTGCGGCGCCCCTGGCTCTGACAAGAGGGTCATGCAGAATACGACCGGTGTCAAGGCGACCGCATGTCATGGCTGGCGGGCCAAAGCGACTTCGCCGCAACCCATGCCAAGCGCATCGCTGGCGGAAAGGAGGCGACGCGAACTTTGGCGCGACGCGTCGATCAGGGCGCAGTCAATAGACGGGGCGTCGCATCAGGCCTGACGTCGCCTCAACCGTTGTTGACGACCAGCCGCAGCATCGGCCGCTGCCCCGGCACCGGGCGGGCCCGGTGGCTGCGGCGGTCGGCGAAGGGCAGGTCCAGATCGTCGAACCGCAGGGTCGCATCCTCGGCGATGTCGAAGCGATAGCTGCGGTTGCCCAGCGGGCCGGCGGCCACCAGCGCGCCCATCATGCGCGTGGTCTGACCGGCGGCGTCACGCATCGGCAGCAGCAGCAGTTCCGCCTTCATCGGCTGGCGGCCCAGTCCGCGCGCGGCGGTGAGCGGCAGGCCCACGATGGCGGGGGCGTCGAAGGCGGACTCGACAATGTTCATCGCCACATCGCGCGCTGCCGCGGTGAAGAACGTGCCGAAGGACATGCCGCGCGGGTCGATGCGCAGCAGGTCGTGCAGGCGCTGGCCCGCGACGCGGATGCGCACCGCCGACGGGGCCGTGCGGTGCAGCAGGAACGCATGGGGCAGGGCGTCGTGCAGGGCGTGGGGGTCCAGCTGCGCGTGAACCGGAATCTCGGTGCCGCTGCACATCTGCCGCCAGTCCGCCTC
Organism: Loktanella sp. M215; assembly: GCF_021735925.1. Lineage (NCBI taxonomy): Bacteria > Pseudomonadati > Pseudomonadota > Alphaproteobacteria > Rhodobacterales > Roseobacteraceae > Loktanella > Loktanella sp. M215. The sequence continues at coordinate 3,047,317 of NZ_WMEA01000001.1, read as the reverse complement.
CAGCAGGCGCAGGACGGCCTGTTCGGCCTGGGGCAGGCGGTGCGCGGTGGTGTGATGGTCGGAACGGGTATCACTGCGGTCGAACATGGCAAAAACCTTCTCTGGCAACGGGGACGGCAATCCCGCCGGGGGGATGCGTTTGTTAAGAGAATATTAAATTTTTATCGGCCGAAATCACTTAAGAAAGTCTTAAGCGGTTAATCGGCCCCCGGGACGATGACAGGTGCGGCGGCCCCTTGCCCCGGGCGTCGGAATTCCCTTAGGTGCTGCCACGACCAACGGGGACCCCGCATGACGCATTCGATGACCGCCTTTGCCAGCCGCACCGGCCAGACCGACACCGCCAGCTGGCACTGGGAGATGCGGGGCGTGAACGGACGCGGTCTGGATATCCGCACCCGTCTGCCAGACGGCATGGACCGGCTGGAACAGACGCTGCGCACGGCCCTTGGCAAGGCGCTGCACCGGGGCACGGTCACGGTCAGCCTGCGGCTGACGCGGACCTCTGACGCGGTGGATCTGAATATTGACGAGGCGCAACTGGACCGCGTGCTGCGCGCGCTGGATCTGGTGCAGGAACGCGCCTTTGCAGCTGGCGTGACACTCGGCCAGCCAACCGCCGCCGACGTGCTGTCATCGCGCGGTGTGGTGGGCACCCCGGCACCGGGGAACGACGACGCGCTGATCGCGGCGCTGACCACGGATATCGGGCCGCTGCTGTCGGACTTCCGCGCCATGCGCAAGCAGGAGGGCGATGCCTTGCAACGCATCGTGGCCGACCAGCTGGACCGCATACGTGCCCATGTGGATCAGGCCCGCACGCTGGCCGAGGCGCGCCAGCCGCGCGTGCGCCAGACCCTGCGCGAAGCCTATGCCCGCATCATGGAGGTGACCGCCGCCGACGATGCCCGTCTGGTACAGGAACTGGCGGTGCTGGCTGTCAAACAGGACGTGACCGAGGAATTGGACCGCCTGAAGGCTCATGTCGCCGCCGCCTGGGACATCATTGAGGATGACGCCCCCGCCGGTCGCCGCCTCGACTTCCTCGCACAGGAGTTGAACCGCGAGGTCAACACGCTCTGTGCCAAGTCGCAGGATACGGAGCTGACGCAGGTGGGCCTTGCGCTGAAACTGGTCGTCGACCAGATGCGCGAGCAGATCCAGAACGTGGAATAACCCCATGGCAAGACGCGGTTTATTGATCATCCTGTCGTCACCCTCCGGTGCGGGCAAGTCGACGCTGGCGCGGCGCCTGATGGCCTGGGATCCGTCGCTGTCGTTCTCGGTCTCGGCCACGACACGTGCCCCGCGACCGGGAGAGATTGACGGCGTCGACTATCATTTTGTGGCCGAGCCTGCGTTCCGCAAGCTGGTGGACGACCGCGGCATGCTGGAGCACGCGCGGGTCTTCGACAACTACTATGGCAGCCCCAAGGCCCCCGTGCAGCATGCGATCGAAGCCGGGTCGGACGTGCTGTTCGACGTGGACTGGCAGGGCGCGCAGCAGATCGCGAATTCCGACCTGCAAGACGCTGTTCTGTCGATCTTTATCCTGCCGCCCACGATCACGGAACTGCACCGCAGGCTGGTGGAACGCGGGCAGGACGCGCCAGAGACGATCAACCGCCGGATGCAGAAAAGCTGGGACGAGATCAGCCACTGGGACGGTTATGACTACGTCCTCGTGAACGACGATCTGGACACGACAGAGGCGCAGTTGCGCACCATCATCAGCGCGGAACGCCTGCGCCGTGCGCAGCAGCCTGACCTGCTGGACCACGTCCGCACCCTGCAACAACAGTTCGAGGATCGTTGAATGCCCATTTATGCGCTTGGCAACCTGACACCTGATCTTGCCGACGATGTCTGGATCGCCCCCGGTGCCCATGTGCTGGGCCGCGTGCGGCTGGAACCGGGCAGCAGCGTCTGGTTCGGGGCCACCTTGCGCGGTGACAACGAGCTGATCAGCGTGGGTCAGGGCAGCAACATTCAGGAAAACTGCGTGCTGCATACGGACATGGGCTTTCCCCTGACGATTCATGCGGGCTGCACCATTGGCCACAAGGCGATGCTGCATGGCTGCACCATCGGCGCCAACAGCCTGATCGGCATGGGGGCGACGGTCCTGAACGGTGCCGTGATCGGCGCCAACTGCCTGATCGGGGCCGGTGCGCTGGTGACCGAAGGCAAGGTCATTCCCAATGGCAGTCTTGTCATGGGCGCGCCGGGCAAGGTCGTGCGGCAGTTGGATGACGCAGCCATCGGCCGCCTGCGGGCCTCGGCCCTTCACTACAGCGAAAATGCGGCGCGCTTTGCCCGCGATCTGAAAGAAATCAAATGACGCAGCCCTCGAAAGCCCCTCTGAAAAGCATCGTCCGCCGCACCCAGTGGCCGACGTCCGTGTCGCGCCCCGTGGTGACGCCGTTGCAGCCGTCCGTCGTCTACAGCAGCCCCGATCCCGATGCGCTGGACGCGCAATACGCGGACAAGTCCGGCTATACCTATGCCCGCGAAGGCCACCCCAACGCGCAGGTGCTGGCTGAGAAGATCGACATGCTGGAAGGCGTCGATCCGGCGTCGGGCGGCGGGATCGTCACAGGGTCCGGCATGTCGGCGATCGGGGCCGTGTTCCTGGGCCTGCTGAAGGCGGGCGACCATGTGCTGGGCGGCGATCAGCTTTACGGACGCTCCTTGCGGTTGATGGCGCAGGATCTGCCGCGTTTGGGGATCGAAACCTCGCTGGCCGATCCGACGGATGCGAAGGCGATGGAGGCCGCACTGCGGCCCAACACGCGCATGATCCTGGTCGAGGTCGTGTCGAACCCCACGATCCGCGTGGCGGATATGGAGGGGATCGTCGCACTGGCAAAGGCGCGCGGCATCCTGCTGGTGGTGGACAATACCTTCACGACTCCCGTGGCTTACCAGCCGTTGTTGCAGGGCGCGGATATCGTCGTGCATTCGGTGACGAAGCTGTTGGCGGGCCATTCGGACGCGACGCTGGGCTATGTCGCGACGCAGGATCCGGAGCTGCGGCGCCAGATGAACGACGCCAACGTGACATGGGGCCTGACGCCCAGCCCCTTCGACTGCTGGCTGGCAGAGCGTGGCTTGCATTCCTTCCACCTGCGCCACCGCGCGGCACAGGACAATGCGCGCCGTCTGGCCGATGCGCTGGCCGAGATGCCGGGCGTGAAACAGGTCCTCTATCCCACCCGCAGCGACCACCCGGACCACAACCGCGCCGTGGCCTTGCTGGACGGGCAGGGCGGCAACATGCTGTCCTTTGCCCTGCACGGCGGGCGCGAGGCGGCGAACAAACTGACGCAGGCGGCGCCGGATATCGCCTTTGCGCCCACGTTGGGCGACATCGGCACGACGCTGTCGCATCCGCCGTCGTCGTCCCACCGCGGGCTGACGCCCGAAGGGCGCGCAGCACTCGGGATCACCGAAGGGTTCTTCCGCGTCTCGGTCGGGGTCGAGGATGCGGATCTGCTGATTTCCGAACTGCGCACTGCGGTCGCGGCCGCCACCGCGACGTGACCCGGGGCGGGGCGCGCGCAGATGGCTGACACCTCCGCGATCCCGACAGCCGCCCTGCCGTTTCCGGTCATGCTGATCGCCGCCGACCAGACGGTCGCGGCGATCAGCCCGTCGCTGGCGGCGGTGCTGGGCCACCACGTCGTCGGGCGCCATTATATCAACGCCTTGCGCCAGCCCATCACGCTGGAGGCGATCGAGACCGCATTGCGCACGCGCCAGCCCGGCCAGACCCGCTGGCTGGGCAGTGACGGCGGGCGCGACACGACCTGGCTGGTGCATGTGACGCCGGACGCCGGGCGAATCGTGCTGACTTTTGAGGACCGCACCGCCGCCGAGGCCGTCGGCCAGTTGCGCCGCGATTTCGTGGCCAACGTCAGCCACGAGCTGCGCACGCCGCTGACCGCCCTGCAGGGCTTCATCGAGACCCTGCGCGGGGCCGCCCGCAACGACGCCGTGGCGCGCGAGCGGTTCCTGGGCATCATGGAGCGTGAGACGGCGCGGATGACCCACCTTGTCGACGACCTGCTGTCGCTGAGCCGGGTCGAGGAGAACGAGCGGATGCGCCCCGCCGCCGCCGTCGATCTGGGCGCGCTGGTCGCCGCGACGCTGGCGGATCTGGAACCGGTGATCGCGGCCTCTGGCGTCACCGTCACGCTGACGGACGACAGCGAGAGGGCGCTGGTCAAGGCGGACGCCAACCAATTGCGGCAGGTGATCGGCAACCTGATCGAGAACGCGGTCAAATACGGTAGCAGCGGCGGTGTGCTGATCGTGACGCTGGACGCCGTGACGCAGCACCGGGTGCTGCGCGGCGAGGGCGTGGCGCTGCATGTGCAGGATCGCGGGCCGGGCATAGCGCAGCATCACATTCCCCGCCTGACCGAGCGGTTCTACCGCGTCGATACCCACCGCAGCCGGGCGCTGGGGGGGACCGGGCTGGGGCTGGCCATCGTCAAGCATATCGTGAACCGGCACCGGGGGCGGCTGCTGATCGACAGCACGCTGGGGCAGGGCACGACCTTTACGGTGATTCTGCCCACAGCCTAACCGCGCAACCGCGCGCGCGCCGCATTGCGGTTGCCGGTCGCGGGCAGACGTTCTGCCACGCGGCCAAGGCCGTAGGGCGGCATGCCAGCATAGATTGCTTCATATTCACCGGCGCGGACCAGATAGGTTTCGTGCCAGATGCCGACGTCGCCGCGGCTGTCCTTCATACGCCCATTGAAGGCCGTCCAGGCGGGAAAATGCGCGCGGTCGGGCGCGCGGGCGTAGGATTCGAGGTGATCGAAGCTGCGCCAGTATTGCACGATGCACTGCCGGTTCAGGCCGTTGTGGCCCAGAAAACCCGTCTCTGACACCGGGCGGGCCGCCAGTTCCTGCAACATCCGCGGCATGGCCATCAGGGCGGGCACCCATTTGTGCGGCTTGTGCCAGGCGTTGATGCGCAGACCGATCAGGAAGACGACGAAATCACCTTCGATCCGGGCGGACATGCGGCGGGGGTCGATGGGCGGCATGGCGATCACCGGGATGCTAAGGGGGCTGCGCGCAGCCTAGGCGCTGCGCAGAAAATAGCTACCGCCAAGTTAATTTCCGCGCTGTCATAAAACTTTTACAAGGTTGTCACAAAAGCGTAGTGGCCGGACCCTAGGTGGACGGCAGCGGTCGGACCCGGGGGGTTCGATCCATGAAGCCTGACAGGAGCAACACATGTCATTCATGAAAATCGCAACCTCTGCCCTTGCGATCACTGCCGCCACCGTCACCGTCGCCGCCGCGCAAGGCCGCGACAACGTGCAGATCGCGGGTTCGTCCACCGTCCTGCCCTACGCGAACATCGTCGCGGAAGCCTTTGGCGAGAATTTCGATTTCCCGACGCCTGTCGTCGAATCCGGCGGCTCTTCGGCCGGTCTGAAGCGGTTCTGCGAAGGCGTGGGTGAAAACACCGTCGACATCGCGAACGCCAGCCGCGCCATCAAGGACTCGGAGATCGAGACCTGCAACGCGAACGGCGTGACCGACATCATGGAAGTCCGCATCGGCTATGACGGCATCGTCTTTGCCAGCCAGATCGACGGCCCGGCCTTTACCGCCTTCACCGAAGATCAGTGGTACAAGGCGCTGGCCGCCGAACTGCCCGTCGACGGCAAGATGGTCGCCAACCCGAACAAGACCTGGGCCGACGTCGATGCGTCGCTGCCCGCCGAAGACATCATGGCCTTCATCCCCGGCACCAAGCACGGCACCCGTGAAGTGTTCGAAGTGAAGGTGATCGAGGCCGGCTGCGAATCCTCGGGCAACAAAGAGGCGATCATGGCGATCACCGCTGACGAGGACGCCACCATGACCGCCTGCACCGCGATCCGCACCGACGGCGCCTCTGTCGACATCGACGGCGACTACACCGAGACGCTGGCCCGCATCGACGCAAACCCGAACGGCGTCGGCGTCTTCGGTCTGTCCTTCTACGAGAACAACACCGACAAGCTGAAGGTCGCGACCATGGGCGGCGTGGCCCCGTCCACCGAGACCATCGCATCGGGCGACTATCCGGTGTCGCGTCCGCTGTTCTTCTACGTCAAGAAGCAGCACATCGGCGTCATTCCCGGCCTGAAGGAATACACCGAGTTCTTCGTCAGCGACGACATGGCAGGCCCCGACGGCCCGCTGGCCGAATACGGTCTGGTGTCCGACCCCGAGCTGGCCGCGACGCAGACCGCAGTGGCCGACGAGACCACGATGTAATCAGGCCTTTGCCTGATCCTTGGGCCGGGCGTGCGACAGCATGCCCGGCCCGTCCTGTCCCATACGTCAGACCGAAAGCTGCCCCATGTCCCTGACGCTTCCCCTTGTGGTCATCATCGTGCTGGCGGTCATCGGATCGTTGCTTGCGCGCAGGCGCGCCCTGTCCGTCTCCGGCGGCGATATCCGCCATCTGGCGTCCCTGCCAAAACAGCACGGGTTGAACGCGATCCTGTCCACGGTCGTCCCACCACTGCTGGCGATCGTCGTCTGGCTGATGGCAGCACGCATCCTTGAATACCGGGGGCTGGCCCCGATCTGGGTGCCGCTTGCGATCATGGCGCTGGCGCTGGCCGGGGTGATCCTGTCGGTGCTGAAGGTGTCGAACACCTTTCGCGCCCGCACCGCGTCCGAAACATGGATCAAGGTCCTGCTGATCGGCGCCTCGACCATCGCTATCCTGACGACCATCGGCATCGTGTTTTCGATGCTGTTCGAAACCGTCAGCTTCTTTCAGCAGTATCCTTGGCAAAAGTTCTTCTTCTCGACCAACTGGTCGCCCAATTTTCGCGGCAATTCCGACCTTGGCATCCTGCCGCTGCTCTGGGGCACGCTTTACATCAGTTTCATCGCACTGGCCTTTGCCGTGCCGACGGGCCTTTTCGCCGCGATCTACCTCAGCGAATACGCCAGCCCGCGGGTCCGCGGTATCGCCAAACCGGCGATCGAGATCCTCGCCGGTATCCCCACCATCGTTTACGGCCTTTTCGCGCTGACCACTGTCGGCCCGTTCCTGCGCGATTACTTCGCGCAGCCGATGGGGTTCGGCGACAGCGCCTCGTCCGTGATGACCGCTGGCCTTGTCATGGGGATCATGCTGATCCCCTTCGTCAGTTCATTGTCCGACGACATCATCAACGCCGTGCCGCAGGCGATGCGTGACGGATCGCTTGGACTGGGTGCGACCAAGTCGGAAACCATCCGTCAGGTCGTCGTGCCAGCCGCCTTGCCGGGGATCGTCGGCGCCGTCCTGTTGGCGGCATCGCGCGCCATCGGCGAGACGATGATCGTCGTGCTGGGGGCAGGGGCTGCGGCCCGCATCTCGCTCAACCCGTTCGAAGCGATGACCACCGTCACCGTCAAGATCGTCAGCCAACTGACGGGCGACACCGACTTCGCCTCGCCCGAAACGCTGGTCGCCTTCGCGCTCGGGCTGACGCTCTTCGTCATCACCTTGGGGCTGAACGTCCTCGCCCTCTTCATCGTGCGCCGCTACCGGGAGCAATACGAATGACCAAGTCCCTTTACACCGAAGACGCCCGCACCAAGCGGCGCAACGGCGCAGAGCGGCGGTTCAGGGCCTACGGCGCGGCAGCCATCGGCATTGCCATGGTGGCGCTTGTGATCTTGCTGACATCCGTGGTGACGCAAGGCATCGGGGCGTTCCGCCAGACCTATATCTCTGTCGACGTGCCCCTGCCGGAGGCCAAGCTGGACAAGTCCGGCACCCGCGATCTGGCGGTGATGAGCAAGGTCACGACCATCGGGTATGCACCGCTGCTGGAGCAGGGTCTGGTCGATGCGATTGCCGCCGCCGGGATCCAGACTGACCTGTCCAAAAAGGACATCGGCAGCCTGATTTCCAAGGAAGCCCCCGCCACGGTGCGCGACATGGTGCTGGCCAACCCCGATATGATCGGCAGTCCGCACCGGTTCGATCTGCTGGCCGACGGCCGTGTCGACGGCTATTTCAAGGGCCGTGTCACCATGGCAAGCGCCGCGCTGGACAAGAACACCAGCCCGGAAAAGCTGGAATTGGCTGACAAACTGGTCGATGCGGGCATCATGCAGGTCAAGTTCAACTGGGCCTTCCTGACCGCCCCCGATGCGTCGGACCAACGGCCAGAGGCGGCGGGGCTCGGTGTCGCGATCCTCGGCTCGCTTTACATGATGATCGTAGTACTGGTGCTGGCCCTGCCGATCGGTGTGGCAGCGTCCATCTATTTGGAGGAGTTCGCCCCCAAGAACCGCTGGACCGACGTGATCGAGGTGAATATCGCGAACCTCGCCGCCGTACCCTCCATCGTTTACGGCATCCTGGGCCTCGCGATCTTCATCAACTTCATGCAGTTCAACCAGTCCTCGCCGCTGGTGGGCGGCATGGTGCTGGCGCTGATGACGCTGCCGACGATCATCATCTCGACCCGGGCTGCACTCAAGGCCGTGCCGCCGTCGATCCGCGATGCGGCTTTGGGCGTCGGTGCCAGCAAGATGCAAAGCGTGTTCCACCACGTCCTGCCGCTCGCCGCACCCGGCATCCTGACCGGCACGATCATCGGTCTGGCGCAGGCGCTGGGGGAAACCGCACCGCTCTTGCTGATCGGTATGGTCGCCTTCGTGCGCGACTACCCGGAGGCCTATTCCAGCGCCACGGGCCTCTTCGGCGATCCTTCGACCGCCTTGCCGGTGCAGATCTACAACTGGACCCAGCGCGCCGACCCGGCCTTTGTCGAACGCGCGCAGGGTGCCATCATCACGCTGTTGGTCTTTTTGCTGATCATGAATACGGTGGCCATCATCCTGCGCCGCCGCTTTGAACGCCGCTGGTAGGAGTTGCCGCAATGGAAGACATGTATCGAATGGACAAGGCGATGAACGCACAGCAGGACGTCAAGATCTCGGCCCGGAACGTGAACGTCTATTACGGCGAAAAACACGCCATCAAGGACGTGAGTGTCGAGATTGCCGACAAGACCGTGACCGCTTTTATCGGCCCGTCGGGCTGTGGCAAGTCGACATTTCTGCGCTGTATCAACCGGATGAACGACACAATTGATATTGCCCGCGTCACCGGCGACATCCTGATCGACGGCGAGGATATCACCGATCCGCGCGTCGATCCGGTGCAGCTGCGCGCCAAGGTCGGCATGGTGTTCCAGAAGCCGAACCCGTTTCCCAAGTCGATCTATGACAACGTGGCCTACGGCCCGAAAATCCACGGCCTCGCCCGTAACAAATCCGATCTGGACGAGATCGTGGAACGTGCCCTGCGCCGCGGTGCGATCTGGGAAGAGGTCAAGGACCGCCTGCAGGAACCCGGCACCGGGTTGTCCGGCGGCCAGCAGCAACGTCTGTGCATCGCCCGCGCCGTGGCGACGGAACCCGAGGTTCTGCTGATGGACGAGCCGTGTTCGGCCCTTGACCCCATCGCGACAGCACAGGTCGAGGAGCTGATCGACGAATTGCGCCAAAGCTACTCGGTCGTGATCGTCACGCACTCGATGCAGCAGGCGGCGCGCGTCAGCCAGCGGACCGCCTTCTTTCACCTTGGTAACATGGTGGAATACGGCGAGACCGACAAGATTTTCACCAACCCCGAAGACCCCCGGACCGAGAGCTACATCTCTGGCCGGATAGGATAAGGCCGGATTGGAAAAGGAATGACACCCGTGAAAGAGCAACATATCTCCTCGGCCTACGACCGCGATCTGGACGCGATCACGACGCTGATCCTGAAAATGGGCGGGCTGGTCGAGGATGCGATCCTGCAAGCCGCCGAGAGTCTCGCGAACCGCGACGTCGAACTGGCCGAAAAGGTCCGCAAGGGCGACAAGGTCATCGACGCACTGGAGTTGGAAATCAGCGAGGCGGCGGCCCGGACCATCGCCCTGCGTGCGCCCGTGAGCCGGGACCTGCGGTCGCTGCTGACCGTCCTGCGGCTGGCCGCGGCGCTGGAACGGATCGGCGACTACGCCAAGAACATGGCAAAGCGCACGTCCGTTCTGGTCGACATGACGCCCATCGCCGGCGCCGAGGCCAGCTTGCGCCGCATGGCCCGCGAAGTGCAGGGCATGCTAAAGAATACGCTGGACGCCTATATCAAGGGCGACGCGCAACTGGCCGAGGACGTGCGCCAGCACGACCAGGACGTCGACCAGATGTACAACGCCCTGTTCCGCGAATTCCTGACCTTCATGATGGAAGACCCGCGCAACATTACGGCCTGCATGCACTTGCATTTCATGGCTAAAAACATCGAACGCATGGGCGATCTGACCACCAACATGGCCGAACAGGTGATCTACCTGATCACCGGAGAGATGCCCGAGGAAGCGCGGCCCAAGAGCGACCGCACATCCTACATGAAAGAGCCGGAGTAAGCGCCATGGCCGCCCAACCCCACGTCCTGATCGTCGAGGATGAAGAGGCGCAGCGCGAAGTGCTGGCCTACAACCTCGAAGCCGAAGGCTTTCGCGTCAGCCGCGCCGAGGATGGCGAGGAAGGGCTGATGCTGGTCGCAGAGGACGCGCCGGACGTCATGGTGCTGGACTGGATGCTGCCGCGCGTGACGGGGATCGAGGTCTGTCGCCGCTTGAAGATGGACCCGGCCACGCGAGGGATCGCGATCATCATGCTCTCGGCTCGCACAGAGGAAGTGGACAAGGTCCGCGGTCTGGAAACCGGGGCGGATGATTATGTCACCAAGCCCTATTCCGTGACCGAGCTGATGGCGCGCGTGCGCAGCCAGTTGCGCCGGGTGCGGCCGACGACCGTGGGGCAGGTGCTGGCTTTCGACGACATCCTGCTGGACGCCGAAACCCACCGCGTGTCCCGCGACGGGGCCTCATTGAAGCTGGGTCCGACGGAATTTCGGCTGCTGTCCACCTTCATGGAAAAGCCGGGTCGGGTCTGGTCGCGGGACCAGCTGCTCGACCGGGTCTGGGGCCGCGACATCTATGTCGACACACGGACCGTCGATGTGCACGTCGGGCGCCTGCGCAAGGCGCTGACGGCCACCGGCGGCAGCGATCCGGTGCGGACGGTGCGCGGCGCGGGCTACGCGCTGGGATAATCGTTGCGCGGTGCGCGGGGTCGGGCGCATATTCGTGCCATGACACATCCGAATCCCGCCTTCGCGCCCGCCGAATACGCCGCCCGTCTGGCCCGCGTGCAATCCACGATGGAACATGCGGGCCTTGATTGCCTGTTCATCACCGATCCCAGCAACATGGGGTGGCTGACCGGCTACGACGGCTGGTCGTTCTACGTCCATCAGGGCGTGCTGGTTGGCCGCGATGGCCCGCCGCGCTGGTGGGGCCGCGGCATGGACGCGGCGGGGGCCTTGCGCACGGTCTGGATGGCCGACGAGCTGATCCACGGCTACGACGACAGCTTTGTGCAGAATCCGGTCAAGCACGCGATGCTGGACCTGTGCAGCCTGATCCGCGCCTGTGGCTGGGATACCGGGCGGCTGGGGGTGGAAAAGGACAATTACTATTTCACTGCCGCCGCTTACGAGACGATCCTGACCGGTGTGCCGCAGGCCGAGATTGTCGATGCGACCGGCCTCGTGAACTGGTGCCGGGCGCTGAAATCACCGACCGAGATTACCTATCTGCGCCGCGCCGGCGCCATCGTCACGCGGATGCACGCCCATATTGCAGAAGTCGCGGAAGAGGGCATGCGCAAGAACGATCTGGTGGCGCAGATCATGGCGACGGGGATCGAAGGCGCCGACGGGCACTGGGGCGACTATCCGGCGATCGTGCCGATGGCGCCCTCTGGCCGGGATGCCACCGCGCCACATCTGACGTGGGACGACAGCCCGCTGACCCGTGGCGTGCCGACATTCTTTGAAATTGCAGGCGCTTACAGGCGCTACCAATGTCCGCAGTCGCGCACGCTGTTTCTGGGGCAGGTGCCCGATACCTACCGCCGGGCAGAGGCTGCGGTGGGCGAGGCGACAGAGGCGGTGCTGGGCATGGCGCAACCCGGCGTGCGCTGCGAGGATCTGGCGCGGGTGTTCAACGGGACGCTGGCCAGTCACGGATTCCACAAAGACAGCCGCGTCGGCTATTCCATCGGCATGAGCTATCCGCCGGACTGGGGCGAGCGCACCATGTCGCTGCGCGCGGGCGATACCACGACATTGCAGGCGGGCATGACGTTCCACTTCATGCCCGCCCTCTGGCTGGACGACGGCGGGATCGAGATGACGGAGCCGATCCTGATTACCGATGAGGGGGCGGAACGGCTTTGCGCCACGCCCCCCGGTCTGGTGGTCAAACCCTAGTCGGCCCAGGGCCCGTGGTAGTCGGTGCCATCGCGGTCCAGCCGTTCGAACCCGTGACGGCCGAAATAGTCCCGCTGACCCTGCAGCATGTTGGCCGTGCCGCGATGGGTGCGCATGGTGTCGAAATAGGCCAGACCCGAGGACAGCGCAGGCACCGCCAGACCGTGCAGTGCGGCCTGCGCCACGACCTGCCGCAGGGCGGTATGGTTTTCCTTCAGATCATCAGAGAACGTGTTGGAGAACATCAGGTTTTCGTCCGGCGTCTCGGTCAGCGCCGTCGCCATGTCGTCCAGCATGACGGACCGGATGATGCAACCTTCGCGCCAGACGCGGGCAATGTCGGGCAAGGGCAGTTTCCAGCCGAACTGAGTCGAGGCGGCAGAGATCATCTTGAAGCCTTGGGCGTAGCAGATGATCTTGCCCGCGATCAGCGCCTGCTCCAACTGGTCTTCAATCAGCGCGCCGTCCAGCGGCTGCGGGGCAGCGCCGAATATATCCTCGCCGATCCGGCGCTGGTCGCGCGCGGCGGACAGGTTGCGGGCGGCGACGGCGGCCTCGATGGCGGGGACGGGGGCGCCAAGGTGCTGCGCCTCGATCGCGGTCCAGCGGCCGGTGCCTTTTTGCCCTGCGGCGTCGGTGATGATGTCGAGCAGGGGGCGGCCGGTGTCGGTGTCCACAGCCTCTGCCACGCGGGCCGAAATTTCGATCAGGTAGGATTTCAGCGGGCCCGCGTTCCAGCGGTCGAAGACGGCGGCGATGGCATCGTTGTCCAGCCCCATGCCGTCGCGCAGGATGCCGTAGACCTCTGCGATCATCTGCATGTCGGCGTATTCGATGCCGTTGTGGACGGCCTTGACGAAATGGCCGGCCCCTTCTTCGCCCATCCAGGTGGCACAGGGGGTGCCGTCGTGATCGGCGGCGATGGCGGTCAGGATCGGGGCGACGCGGTCCCATGACGACTTCTTGCCGCCGCCCATGATCGACGGGCCGAAACGTGCGCCTTCCTCGCCACCGGACACGCCGATGCCGAGGAACGGCTTGTCGCCCGCCGCGCGCGCGCGGCGGTTGGTGTCGTGAAAGTTGGCGTTGCCCGCGTCGATGATCAGGTCGTCATCGTCCAGCAGGGGCCGCAGGGCGGCGATCTGTTGGTCGACAGGGTCGCCCGCGGGCACCATCAGGATGATGGCGCGGGGCTTGGCGATGGCGGCGACGAAGTCCTGCAGGCTCTCGGTCGCGGTGATCCGGTCGGACAGATCGCCCGCCTGCGCCTTGAAATCACGGGTGACCTGGGTGGTGCGGTTGAAGACGGCGATGTCGAACCCGTGGTCCGCGATGTTCAGGGCAAGGGCTGCCCCCATGGTGCCAAGGCCCAGCAGGCCGATGTCGCTTTTGGTCATGATGGTCTCCGATGTCGTGTCTGGTGACGACATAGGGCGTGACGCGACGAAACAACAGCGTGATGGGTTGCCCCGCCCGCGCCAGACCATAAGGTGGCGGCAAGCGCGGAGGAGGACCACCGAGGTGGAGACCCTTGGGCGGCGCGTGGCCGCGCGTAGGATAATTGAGGGGGATCAACATGTTGCCAGACGTCTTGTCGCATTTGCGGGTGCCGATGGTGGCGGCCCCGCTGTTCATCGTCTCGACCCCCGATCTGGTGATCGCCCAGTGCTGCGCGGGAATCGTCGGCAGCTTTCCTGCGCTGAACGCGCGCGAGGGCGACGGCGATCCCATCATGCTGGAGGTCTGGCTGAAGCGGATAACGGAGGCGCTGGACCGCTATAATCAGGCCAACCCCGACACGCCCGCCGCCCCCTTTGCGGTCAACCAGATCGTGCACCGGTCCAATGCGCGGCTGGAGCGTGATCTGGAGATCTGCGCACGCTGGCGGGTGCCGATCTGGATCACGTCCCTCGGTGCGCGGCCAGAGGTGAACGAGGCCGCCCATTCCTGCGGCGGTATTGCGTTGCATGACGTCATCAACAATCGCTTTGCCCACAAGGCGATCGAGAAGGGGGCCGATGGCCTGATTGCTGTGGCGGCGGGTGCAGGCGGTCATGCCGGACAGCAATCGCCCTTCGCCCTGATCCGCGAGATCCGCGACTGGTTCGACGGGCCGCTGCTGTTGTCCGGGTCCATCGCCACGGGGGATGCGGTGCTGGCGGCACAGGCGATGGGCGCGGACCTCGCCTACGTCGGCTCGCCCTTCATCGCGACGACGGAGGCGAACGCCGCCCCGGACTACAAGCAGATGATCGTCGACAGCAGTGCTGCGGATATCGTGACCTCGGCCCTGTTTACCGGCATCTCCGGCAATTACCTCGGCCCATCGATCCGCAACGCAGGGTTGGACCCCGACAACCTGCCCGCCAGCCAGACCGACATGAGCTTTGCCGATGGGTCGTCCAAGCCCAAGGCGTGGAGCGCGATCTGGGGTGCGGGGCAGGGCATCGGTGCGGTGAAGGACGTCGTGCCGGCCGCCGATCTGGTCGCCCGCATCGGGCGTGAATACGCTGCCGCGCGGCACAGGCTGGCGCTGTGATGGACCTTGGTATCACGGACCGCGCCGCCCCGCTGATCGCCGCCGTCAAGGCGATGATCACAGAGCAGATCGCACCGCAGGAAGCGGAATACGCGGCCGAGGTCGGCCGCCACCCGGACGGCCGCTTTAGCCTGACCGACCGCCAGATCGCGATCATGGAGGGGCTGAAGGCCGAAGCATGTGCGCGCGGGCTGTGGAACTTCTGGCTGACTGACAGTGGTGCAGGCCACGGCCTGACGACGGTGGAATACGCCTATCTTGCGGAAGAGATGGGAAAATCGACGCTGGCGGCAGAGGTCTTCAACTGCAGCGCGCCCGATACCGGCAACATGGAGGTGCTAGAGCGCTACGGCACGCAGGCCCACAAGGACCGCTGGCTGGCGCCCTTGCTGGCGGGCGAGATCCGGTCCGCCTATGCGATGACGGAACCGGACGTGGCATCCTCGGACGCCGTGAACATCGCGCTGGCGGCCCTGCGCGACGGCGATGACTACGTTCTGAACGGCGAAAAATGGTGGATTTCCGGCGCAGGCGATCCGCGCTGCAAGCTGTTGATCGTCATGGCACAAACCGATCCGGATGCGGCGAAGCACCAGCGCCATTCCATGTTCCTGATGGACATGGACACACCGGGGGTCGAGATCCTGCGCCCCATGCAGGTCTTTGGTCACGACGACGCGCCGCACGGTCACATGCATCTGGCGTTCCGCGACGTGCGGGTGCCGGCGGACCAGATGGTGCTGGGGCAGGGGCGCGGGTTCGAGGTGGCGCAGGGTCGTCTGGGACCGGGGCGCATTCACCATTGCATGCGGGCCATCGGGCAGGCGGAACGCGCGCTGGACCTGATGTGCGACCGTGCGCTGACCCGCCGCGCCTTTGGCAAACCGCTGGCGGAACTGGGGGCGAATTTCGACATCATCGCCAATGCGCGCATCGGGATCGAGCAGACGCGACTGCTGTGCCTCAAGGCCGCGTGGATGATGGACACCGCAGGGACACGGGCAGCACAACCGTGGATCAGCATGATCAAGGTCGCAGCCCCCCTGATGGCGCTGGAGGTTGTGGACGAGGCGATGCAGATGCACGGCGGCATGGGGATTTCACAGGACACGCCGCTGGCGTGGATGTGGACGCAGTTGCGCACCCTGCGCTTTGCCGACGGTCCCGACGCGGTGCACCGGCGTCAGGTGGCCCGCGCCGAGCTGAAGAAACACGTGAAGAACGAGGGCTAGATGACTGATGATCTTAACGTCTCTGCCGTTGCGGCCTGGGTGGACGGGCGGCTGCCGGGTCTGGATGGCCCAGTCACGGTGCACCGGTTTCAGGTCGGACAATCGAACCCGACATTCCGGATCGAAACGCCTGCAGGCGACTACGTCTTGCGGCGCAAGCCCGGTGGTGCACTTCTGAAATCCGCCCATGCGGTGGAACGGGAATTCGCGGTGCAGCAGGCCTTGTGGCAAACGGATGTGCCTGTGCCGCAGATGCATCTGCTGTGCGAAGACCCGGACGTCATCGGCGCGCCGTTCTACCTGATGGACCATGTCGCGGGGCGCAGTTTCGACGATCCGCGGCTGCCGGACCAGACGCCGGCGGCGCGCGGTGCAATCATCGACGCGATGGGCCAGACACTCGCGGCGATCCACAGCGTGGATCTGGCCGCCGTGGGTCTGTCTGATTACGGGCCGGGGGGCGACTACTATGGCCGCCAGATCACGCGCTGGGTCAAGCAATACCGCGCCTCCGCCACGGAAGAGATCCCGGACATGGAGGCGCTGATCCGCTGGCTGGAGGATCACCAGCCGCCCGACGACGGGCGCCGCACGCTGGTCCACGGCGATTACCGCATCGACAACCTGTTGTTTGCAAATGGCGGCACGGATGTCGTGGCCGTCCTGGACTGGGAGCTGTCGACGCTGGGCCATCCGTTCGCTGACCTTGCGGCCGTCATCATGCAGTGGCGGATGCCGCCTGGGCCTGACGGGCGCGGTCTGGCCGGCGTGGACCGCGCGGCGGCGGGTCTGCCGACGGATGAGACTTTCATCGCATCCTATTGCAAACGCACGGGATTGGACGGCATCGACCGGTTCAACTTCTACCTGGCATTCTGTTTTTTCCGCATGGCGGCGATCCTGCAGGGGGTCAAGGCGCGCGGCCAGTCCGGCAACGCAGCCAACCCCGCGAAAGCCGCCAAGCTGGGGGCCTATGTGCCCGCATTTGCCAGACAGGGCCTCTCAGCCGCACGGACCGAACCGGATTGAGGGGCAGGCCGCGGACTTCTTCTGTTGCAACCCTCCGGACATGTCAGCCGCTGTGAAAGGCAGGCATGCCACCAAGAGTGGTGACGGCACTGAGGCTGAAGCCATTCGAGTTCAAATATCGCAGGGATGAGATGATAAGCCTTGTGGGATCGCCAAGCGGACGTTCGGGCTAGACGCAGCGAAGGTCCGGAAGGAGCCCACTTTATGAGAGTTCTGCTACGTAGCGAATGGCGGCTCTCAGGACACAGCTAGCAATCTTAAGCCAGCAAATTTGCTTGAAACAAGAGATGTGGCAGCATTAGGTAATGTTGTTCGAGACCTTTGATCTGATACAGGAATTACGCATCATGCTTCGCCTGATCACAACAATAATATTGCTGTCAACAAGCGCTTGCCTTGCTGATGATCTTGGAACTGCCAGAGCATTTGCAACATTCGACAGGGCAGAGCTAGCGGACTATCTATTATTAAAACCCGAGTCCGAAATAGCGCAATATGTATCTGAAAGGGGGCAGAATGCAGTTCATTCAGCGATCTTGAACAACTCAAATCTTGACGCTATTGAGCAGGCCTTCAAACATGGTGCTGATTTAAACCATCAGGATATTGATGGCCGCACACCCCTTCATCACGCCATAGACGGGAACTTGGCCGCCGCGGCGCTAATCCTCATCGACCTCGGCGCACGGAGGGATATTCCTAACGCATCGGGATTTACGGCAATTTCGTTTTGCAAATACACCCTAACAATCGAGTCTCAGCATGCGACTTGCAAACTCGTCAACTCACCTTAGCGCAGAGGTGCAGAGATGGCGTTGGTCGACCTGCGAAGCATCCGGCAACGAACATTTTGGACAGTTTTTTAAGCGGACATTAATGTAGTGTTGGACAAGGTCGGCTTTGTCCGCATAGCAGACCTCTGGCCAAATCATCGGATGTCAGCTTTCGGATTGTATCTGTGCCGCCGCTGCGCGTTTCGCCGCGTCATGCAACTCTGGCTTGGACGGCCGTGTTTGAGAAGATAACTTGCCAGCGCCTCGAAATAACTGAACGTGTTATCAACGTGGAATGGCCCAGCCATGCCGTCGTAACTAATCAATTTTGGCAGTTCATCGCCACCAATCAATTTTGGCAGCTCATCGCCGACATATCGGTTCCGGTTGATCTCGCGACACACTGTCGCATGATGCCGGCAGATCTCAGTCACGATTGCGGTTACAGGTTTCTGGCGCGCGACATCTCCTTGATCGTGCGTGGTGCGCGCGCACTCAACGCAGTGTGGGCCATCTTGCGTTCTTCTTGCTTTCCAGCGGGATAGGGGATTTTTCGGAACCGAGATGAGAATGTGTCGCGCAGCATGTACTGATGCGTGTAATCAGTATTATGTTAAAAAGAGAAACATACGCAGCAACCGTTTCATTGCGTCGATACCCCGATCCAGTTTATCTTTCTGTCGTGATCTGTGTTGAGCGTCATATCCCGCGCCACCGAAACATGCCGGTAATCCCGTCATGACCGATTTGATTGCGCATCTGGACGCACTGACTGGTGCCAAGACAGATCAAGTCTTGTGGCACCGCCATTGCGCCGCAATGCAGAGCTTTGGTTTCGATCATCTGCTGTACGGCTGCACGCGGTATCTGAGCCCGACGTCACTGGGCGATCCGCTGGACTGGACCGTGCTGACAACCTACCCGGACGGCTACATGCGCGACTACGTCGGTCTGGGTCACATCCATCATGCGCCGATGGTCCGTTGGGCGCTGGATCATCCGGGTCAGCAGACAAGCTGGCAGATCATCAGGTCGATGGTCGAGCGCCACGCGCTGTCGCAGCGCGAAATGGAGGTGCTGGCCTTCAACCAGAAGTTTGGCATCACCGCCGGTGTGACGATCAGCTTTCCCACGGCGTCCGACCGCACCGCAGCCGCCATCGCGCTGGCCGCAGGTCCCGGCCGGTCCCAGGCCGAGATCGACGCAATCTGGCGCGATCATCAGACCGAACTGGTGATCCTCAACAACGTGATGCACCTGAAGCTGATGACCCTGCCGCAGTCCGGTCACCGGCCATTGACGCCGCGCCAGCTGGAAGTCCTGCAATGGACCGGTGACGGCAAGACGACACAGGATATCGCGACCTTGCTGAACCGGACCCCGGCCACGGTGGAAAAACACCTGCGTCTGGCCCGGTCTGCCCTTGGCGTGGAAACAACCGCCCAGGCGGTGTTGAAGGCCGCCTTTTCGAACCAGATGTTTGTCGTCCGGTCAAAGATTGACCACGAGGTCAGGAAAACCTGACTTTCATTACGCTACGTCAAGCGGCAGGGTTACCACGTTCGGCAATCAATGGGCCTTAGGCCTCGCCGGACATCCGGGCCGTGCAACCTGACAATTATCAGGCTCTCCGGTCCGGGCCGCATGGCGGGCTGCACTGTGCACGCAGTGCAGTCTTTTGCCGCTTCGCCCTTTTCACCACCCGCCAATGCTATAGCTTGCCGATGAACAGCAGGTTTCGGAAAGCGCGCATGGCACAGGGTAAACGGACGTTCGGCATCGTCGGTCTGGGCATCTTCGGCAGCACCGTCGGAACGGAGCTGGCGCGGTTCGGCAATCATGTGATCGGCGTGGATACGGACGAACAGGCCGTGGCGAACATGGTCGAAAAGATCTCTCAGGCGATGATCGTGGATGCCCGCGACGACACCGCCCTGCGCGAGGCCGGGATCAGTGATTGCGACGTGGCCCTCGTGGCCATGGGCGACGATCTGGAGGCGTCGATCGTCGCGGTCATGAACCTCAAGCTGATCGGTGTGCCGACAGTCTGGGCCAAGGCCCGCACCAAGACCCACCACCGCATCTTGCTGAAACTGGGCGTCGACCGCGTCATCCAGCCAGAGGCCGAGGTCGGCCAGCACATCGCGCAGGTCATGCACAACCCGCTGGTGCGCGACTACGTCAGCCTTGGCAATGGCTACCACGTGGTGAACTTCCGTATCCCCGAAAGCCTTGAGGGCCGCAGGCTGTCCGAGCTGCCGCACACCAAGGATTACGACCTGCGCTGTGTCGGTGTCATGCGCGGCACAGAGTTCGTGGGTCAGGACGGATCCGGCTGCACCCTGCAGCGTGACGATCTGCTGCTGCTGCTGGGCCAGCGCAAGGATCTGCGCGACTTCGCCGCGAGCCTTTGACACGATGGAGCTGAAACGCGCCCGCGGCCGGTTCGGCCTGCAAAGCCTTCGCATCCCGCCGCCGGCGGTACTGTCGCTGCTGTACCTTGGTTCGGTCATCGTGGGCGGTCTGCTGCTGTGGCTGCCGGTCTCGACGCAAGAGCCGATCAGCCTGTTCACAGCACTCTTCATCTCGACCTCGGCGGTCACGGTGACGGGCCTGTCGACGGTGGACATCGGCACGACCTTCAGCTTCTTCGGCGAGGCGGTGATCATGGTCCTGATCCAGCTGGGCGGCCTTGGCCTGATGACATTCGCCGTGCTGGTCCTGTCGGCGATGGGCATTCCGATCGGCATGCCGCAACGCCTGATCCTGCGCGAGGATCTGAACCAGACGGCGCTGAACAACCTGACCGTACTGGTGCGGATCATCTTCTCGGTCGCTTTGCTGTGCGAGGCGGTGGGCCTGCTGGCGCTGGCCTGGGTCTGGGTGCCACAGTTCGGCTGGGCGCAGGGCCTGTGGTACGCGGCATTCCATTCGGTCTCGGCCTTCAACAACGCAGGCTTCGCGCTCTTTCCCGGCAGCCTCAGCCTCTATGTCGACGATCCGGTGGTGAATATCGTGATCCCTGCCCTGTTCATCCTCGGCGGTCTTGGCTTCATCGTCGTCGGCGACATCTATCAGAAACGTCACTGGTCTCGCCTGACATTGCATTCCAAGCTGATGCTGGTTGGCACCGCGGGGCTGATCGTCTGGGGCTTCGTCACCTTCGCCACGCTGGAATGGACAAATCCGGGCACGCTGGGCGGTTTGCCCACCACCGGGGCCAAGCTCTGGGCCAGCTGGTTTCAGGCGGTGACACCGCGCACCGCCGGGTTCAACACGATAAACACCGCCGCCATGCACGACAGCACGACGCTGATGACGATGATGTTGATGCTGGTCGGCGGCGGTAGCACCTCGACCGCCGGCGGCATCAAGGTCACGACACTCATCGTACTGGTGCTGGCCACCGGCGCCTTCTTTCGGCGCACGACCACGCTGCACGTCTTCGGGCGCAGCCTCAAGATGGAAGAGATCATGAAGGTCATGGCCCTGACCACCGTCAGCATGCTGCTGGTGGCGCTCGGCCTGTTCGCGGTCTCGATCAGCCACGACGGCAATTTCCTCGACCTGATGTTCGAGGTCACCTCCGCCTTCGGCACCGTCGGCCTGTCGCGCGGCGCCACTGGTCAGCTCGACACCTTCGGCCTCACCCTCATCATGATCATGATGTTCATCGGCCGGGTCGGCCCGCTGACGATTGGCTTCTTCCTCGCCACACGCAGCGTCCCGCGCGTGCGCTACCCCGCCGGGCAGATATATCTGGGTTGACCAAACCCCGAGGTGGTCACGGTATGCCGCGCCCCCCTTCTTCTGGTCGCAAATACTTTGGGGGATGCGGGGGGCAACGCCCCCCGCACTGTCGGTTTGCGACAGGCAAACCGAAACCCCTGCCCCACGCACAACCCACGAAAAAGCGCGCCGAAGAAACCTCCGGCGCGCCCTATTAGTCCTGACTGAGATATTAGCCCTTCAGCTTGGCGACCTCGGCGGCGAAGTCTTCCTTCTCGACTTCGATGCCTTCACCCACTTCCAGACGCACGAAACCGGTGATCTTGATGCCGGCTTCTTCGGCGGCCTTCTCGACGGTCAGGTCGGGGTTCACGACGAAGGCCTGACCCATCAGGGTCGATTCGGCCATGAACTTCGCCATGCGGCCGACGATCATCTTCTCGATCACAGCTTCCGGCTTGCCGGACTCGCGGGCGATGTCCATCTGCACGGACTTTTCCTTTTCGACCACGGCGGGGTCCAGATCGGCTTCGCCCAGGGCGGCCGGGTTGGCGGCGGCGATGTGCATGGCTACCTGACGGGCAAAGCCTTCGTTGTCACCGTCGAAACCGACCAGAACGCCGATGCTGCCCATGCCGGGTGCGACCGAGTTGTGGACGTAGGACACGACGTTGCTGCCATGCACGGTCGCCATGCGGCGCACGGACATGTTCTCGCCGATGATGGCGATGGCGTCGGTCACGGTCTGCTCGATGGTCTTGCCGTCGACAGAAGTGGCCTTCAGGTCCTCGACCGTTTCCACGGCGATGGCGGCGGTTGCGATCTTGCTGACCATCGTCTGGAAGTCGGAGTTCTTGCCGACGAAGTCGGTTTCCGAGTTCACTTCGACAGCAACGCCCTTGCCACCTTCGGTCGCCACGGCAACGAGGCCCTCGGCAGCCGTGCGGCCGGATTTCTTGGCGGCCTTGGCCAGACCCTTGGTGCGCAGCCAGTCGACCGCGGCTTCCATGTCGCCGTCGGTTTCGGTCAGCGCTTTTTTCGCGTCCATCATGCCTGCGCCGGTGGATTCGCGCAGTTCTTTGACCATTGAAGCGGTGATTGCCATGTTCACTCTCCTGAATAGGGGGAATTCATTTGAAACGGGCAGAGGTGCTGTACACCCCTGCCCTGTCTTATCGTGCCGGTCCGTAACGCTTACGCGTCGGCGGCTGCGGTTTGCTGCCCAGCGGCCTCTTCTTCGGCCATCAGCTCTTCCATGGCACCCATGTCGACGCCGGCGGCGCCAAGCTGCGCGCTCATGCCGTCAAGGGCGGCGCGGGCGGCCAGATCGCAATACAGCTGGATCGCACGGGCGGCGTCGTCGTTGCCGGGGATGACATAGTCAACGCCCTTGGGGCTGCAGTTGGTATCGACCACGGCCACGACGGGGATGCCCAGCTTCTGCGCTTCAAGGATCGCAAGGTCTTCCTTGTTCACGTCGATGACGAAGATCAGGTCGGGCACGCCGCCCATTTCGCGGATGCCGCCCAGCGATGCCGTCAGCTTGCCCTGCTCGCGTTCCATGCCAAGACGCTCTTTCTTGGTCAGGCCGGCAAAGCCGTTTTCAGAGGCTTCGTCGATCTGCTTCAGACGGTTGATCGACTGGGACACGGTCTGCCAGTTGGTCAGCGTGCCGCCCAGCCAGCGGTGGTTCATGTAGAACTGTGCGGATTTCTCTGCAGCGTCCTTGATCGGGGCCTGCGCCTGACGCTTGGTGCCGACGAACAGGATGCGGCCGCCCTTGGCGACGGTGTCACGGATGACCTGCAGGGCCTGATCCAGCATCGGAACGGTCTGCGTCAGGTCCATGATGTGGATGCCGTTGCGCGCGCCGTAGATGTATTCACCCATCTTGGGGTTCCAACGGGCGGTCTGGTGGCCGAAGTGAACGCCAGCTTCAAGCAGCTGACGCATGGAGAACTCGGGAAGAGCCATGGTCTTATCCTTTTCCGGTTTAGCCTCGGCGGGGGTATCAGACCTTTGTGGTCCAACCGGTGGATGATGCGGGATTTCTCCCCGTCTCACCCGCCCCCGCCTGCGGGATTACGTGCGCGGCCTATATGACAGGGCGCGCACGCTGGCAAGAGCCTAGAGGAAGACGCGTTCGATCACCCAGTAGACGGCAACCAGCGCGATCAGCACGGACGCGGGCATCGCGACCATGGTGGTATAGGTGTCGTATTGCCCCACGTTCACCGCCGCCGCCGAGAGCCCCAGCATGACCGCGATGATCCCCAGCAAGGGCAGCAGATCGCCCAGCAGGTCCGGCGCCCAGATCGACAGTGGGATCGCGATGGCCAGCACGACTGCTGCTGCTGCCATGTAAAGTGCCGCCGCCGTGGCGCTCCGCTCGCCCTTTTCACTGTATTCACGCGCCATGTAGACGCAGAGATAGGCCACCGCGATCACGCAAAGCTGACCGATTTCCACGCCGATATTGAAGCCGATCAGCGCGGGCACGAAATTCGCCTCTGGCAGGCCGAACTGCGCGAGGACGGATGCGAACCCCAGCCCGTGCAACAGACCGAAGCCGAAGATGACGAAGGGTCGCCACGGCGACAGGGTCCGCAGAAAGATGTTCTCGACCGCAACATAGGCGATCGAAAGGGCGATCAGCGGCTCTACGATTGCAGCGGGGACGGTGACGTATCCAAGCGCCGCAAGCGCCAGCGTGATCGTATGCGCCAGCGTGAAGGCGCTGACCTGCCACAAGAGCGGCTTCAGATGCGAGGACAGAAAGAACAGCCCCAGCACGAAGAGGATGTGATCGACGCCCAGCGGCACGATATGGTCGAACCCTGTCGGCACGTAGGCAAAGAACGTCGCCGCAGCGCCCATGGCGTTCCCGCCGGTCAGCGTGATTGGGTCTGACATCTGACCGGCCTCGAGGAAGCCGTCGTAAGGATCGTCGACGCCCATCTGGCGCACGACCAGCGTGCCGTAGGGCCGGATCCAGCCGACCTGCACGCTGTCGGCCCCCTCCGGCAAGGCTGCGGTGAACTGGACATCGGACAGGCGCGCGATGCTCTCGTCGCCGACGTCTGCCGCCTGCACTGCGGTCAGGGTCAATGCCAGACGGTCCTCGCCTGCCTGCACGGTGATGTTCTTAGCCATGTCGGGCCAGAAGTCGCGGAACCGCGCGTCAAGCTGATCTGCGGGCAAGGCGCGCAACTGGTCATAGGTCGCGGCCTGGGCCGATTCTGCGGTATCCGTGACCGTGTCCTGATCGATCCCCGCCAGAAAGCTTTCGATATTCAGGCGCATGTCGAAGACCAGCACCGACCCGTCCTGCGTCATGTCCGTGATCGACGGCAAAACCTCGTGGGCGCGCGCCGGTGACGCGAGCGTGAGCAGGCCAAGCGTCACGCTTGACAACAGCCCGATAAGCCACACCCTGATGGCGGTAAAAAAGGAACTCGTCATGCGTCGTCTTACCCTTGCCTTGGCCCTGCTGGCATCCCCCGTCAGCGCCCATGAATTCTGGCTGCAACCCGTGGATTACTCTGTGGAGCCGGACGCTACGTTGATCGTGCGGATTGTCAACGGGTCGGACTATACCGGGCAAAGCCTGCCGTTTTTACCGCAGCGGATCGCGCGGTTCGACGATTACGTGAACGGCACACCGACCCCGGTCGAGGGCCGGACCGGCGACCTGCCCGCTGTCACGATGCAGGCCACCCAGCCGGGGCTGAACGTGCTGGCCTATCAGGCCCAGAACGCCACCGTCGATTACAAGGACTGGGACACCTTCGTGCGGTTCACCGAACACAAGGATTTCCCGGGCATTCTGGACAAGCACCGCGCACGCGGCTTTCCGGAAGAAGCCTTTCGCGAGGTTTACTCCCGCTACTCCAAGGCGCTGGTCGCGGTGGGTGACGGCGCCGGACAGGATCAGCGCACCGGGCTGGAGACGGAAATCGTCGCCCTGACCAATCCCTATACCGACGACATGAAGGACGGCATGAAATTCCAGCTGTGGTACGGCGACAGCCCACGCGCCAACGTCCGGTTCGAAGTCTATGACTACAGCCCCGCAGGCGAGATCACGCAGACCTTCCTGACGACAGACGACCAGGGCATGGTCACGGTGCCCGTCAAGCCGGGCTACATGTACATGGCCGACGCCGTCGTGATCCGTGAACCCGAAGCGGCCCTCGCCGAAGAGACAGGCGCGCTGTGGGAAACGCTGTGGGCGAACATGACCTGGGCCGTGCCAGGCTGACACCTTGCACAGGACGCCGCGCCGCGCTTAAAGAGCGGCATGAGTGCCGCGCCTGACATCATCTGCATCGGCTCCGTCCTGTGGGACGTGATCGGCCGCACCGCCAGCCACATGCGGGCGGGTGCGGACGTGCCCGGGCGCATCACGCGCCTGCCCGGCGGTGTCGCGATGAACATCGCCATGACGCTTAAACGCTTTGGCCTGACTCCTGCCCTGCTGACCGTCATTGGACGCGACACGGACGGCGAGGCGCTGGTGGCCGAGGCGCAGGCCATGGGCCTGATCTGCGACCACATCTACCGCTCTGACGATCTGCCGACGGACGTCTACATGGCGATCGAGGCCGCGAACGGCCTGATCGCCGCCATCGCCGACGCCCATTCGCTGGAGGCTGCGGGCGACAAAATCCTGCGGCCCCTGTCGGACGGACGGCTGGGATCGACTGACGCCCCCTATGACGGGTGCGTCGCCCTTGACGGCAACCTGACAGAGGATCTGCTGCGCAGCATCGCCACCTCGCCGCTGTTTGCGCGCGCTGACCTGCGTGTGGCCCCCGCGTCCCCCGGCAAGGCGGAGCGGTTGCTGGCCTTGCAGGGTCACCCCTCTGCCACGCTTTACGTGAACCTCGAAGAAGCCGGACTGCTCTGCCAGTCGCATTTCGCTGATAGTGCAACTGCTTGTGCTGCACTGTTAAAGCGCGGGGCGCACCGGGTGCTAGTCACCGACGGTGGCCGCGCCGCGTCAGAGGGCACCGCAGGCGACGTCATCACCGCCCAACCGCCACAGGTCCTCGTCACCCGCGTGACTGGTGCCGGCGACACCTTCATGGCCGCGCATATCGCGTCCGAACGGCAGGGCTTTGATCGTCCCGCCGCCCTCGCGCGCGCCCTCGACGCCGCCGCCACCTACGTATCCGGAGAGACTCCCCTATGATCCCCATGACCTACAGCGCCGAGGTGCAGAGCGCACTAGACGCGGGCACCGCCATCGTGGCGCTGGAAAGCACCATCATCACACACGGCATGCCCTATCCGCAGAACGTGGAAACGGCGCGGCTGGTCGAACAGGACGTGCGTGACGCTGGTGCGACACCCGCGACCATCGCCGTGATCGACGGCATGCTGCATATCGGTCTGGAAGAGGAAGAGTTGACCGCCCTTGGTCAGGCAGAACACGTCGCCAAGCTGTCCCGCGCAGATATCGCCGCCTGCATCGCCATCGGCGGCACCGGGGCCACGACAGTCGCGGCCACGATGATTGCCGCGCATCTGGCGGGCATCGCTGTCTTTGCCACGGGTGGCATCGGCGGCGTCCACCGCGGGGCGGAGCTGTCATTCGACATCAGCGCCGACCTGCACGAGTTGGCACAGACGCCGGTGACGGTTGTGGCTGCGGGCGCAAAGGCGATCCTTGACCTGAACAAGACCTACGAAGTGCTTGAAACCCTTGGCGTTCCCGTCATCGCCTACGGTCAGGACACCCTGCCCGCCTTCTGGTCGCGCGACAGCGGCATGGCAGCGCCCCTGCGCATGGACACCGCCCGCGACATCGCCACGGCGCAGATCGTGCGCAACGTGATGGGCTTGCCCGGCGGGCAACTGGTCTGCAACCCGATCCCGCAGGCGGACGAGATCCCGGCCGACGACCTGTCACGGATGATCGCGCAGGCCCTTGTGGATGCAGAGGCGCAGGGGATCAGCGCCAAGGCCGTGACCCCCTTTCTGCTGGACCGCATCTTTACCCTGACCGACGGCCGGTCCCTGACCGCCAACATCGCGCTCGTGCGCAACAACGCACGTCTGGCCGCCGCGATTGCCATCGAAATGGGCACCGCTGCCGGTTAAGGCCCCCAGCGTGCCGCCCGCGCTTGTGAAGCGGCACGCCGCCGCCTATCTGTGCGGCATCTTCGCACGGACCCGTTCATGAGCCTCGACCCCCATCCCGACGACCACAAGCGCCCGCGCCGCCCCAGCCTGATCGGGCGGCTGCGTAGCAATTTTCTGGCCGGTCTGATCATCATCGCGCCCATCGGGCTGACCTTCTGGCTAATTTATACGGTCGTGGGCTGGATCGACGGCTGGGTCTGGCCCTTCGTCCCGGGCCGTTTTCGCCCCGACGCGCTGGTCAACCGCTGGTTCGGCACCGACGGCGGCCCGCCCATCGCCGTCAACGTGCGCGGCATCGGCGTCGTGATCTTCCTCGTCTTTACCGTGATCGTCGGCTGGCTGGGCAAGGGGTTCATCGGGCGTGCCATCATCCGGTTCGGCGAACACCTGGTCGACCGCACCCCCGTCGTGCGCAGCATCTACAACGGCGTGAAGCAGATCGCCGAGACGGTGTTCAGCCAGCGCGACACCTCCTTCGATCATGCCTGCCTTGTCGAATATCCAAAGGAGGGGATCTGGGCGATCGCCTTCATCTCGACCGCCGCAAAGGGAGAGATCGCGGCCAAGCTGCCGGGCGACGAGGAGATCGCGACCGTGTTCCTGCCTACGACGCCAAACCCCACATCGGGCTTTCTGCTGTTCCTGCCCCGGTCCAAGGTCATCATCCTCGACATGAGCGTGGAGGATGCGGCGAAACTCGTGATTTCGGCGGGCCTCGTCTATCCCAATCCCAAGGATCCGAAACTGCCGCCCGTGACCGCGTGATCGCGGCGGCGCTGACCGGATTTGCGACGGGGTTTTCCCTGATCCTCGCCATCGGCGCGCAGAATGCCTTTGTCTTGCGGCAGGGACTGGCGCAGGCGCATGTGTTCTGGCTGTGCCTGTTCTGTGCCGCCTCCGACGCGGTGCTGATCGCCGCGGGCGTGCTGGGTTTTGGCGCCATCGTCGCCCTGTGGCCTGACCTGCCGCGCGTCATGGCGCTGGCAGGGGCCGCGTTCCTTGCGGTCTATGGGTTGCAACGTCTGATCGCGGCCTGGCGCGGGGATTACGCGTTGCAATTGGGCGGTCAGACCCGGGCACTGTGGCCGACGCTGGCCACCGCCGCCGCCTTTACCTGGCTGAATCCGCATGTCTATCTGGACACACTGGGCCTGATCGGTGCGATTTCGACGGATTTCCATGGGTCGGCGCTGAAGACCGCCTTCGGGGCCGGCGCTGTCCTCGCCTCTTTCGTCTTCTTCTTCAGCCTCGGCTACGGCGCCCGTTTGCTGGGGCCAGTCATGCAATCGGCGCGGGCGTGGCGGGTGCTGGATACGGGAATCGGGCTGGTGATGTGGGCGCTGGCGGTCAAGCTGCTCAGCTGAACATCGCCCGCAGGTCGACGCTGTCGCGCTTGCCCAGATCGGCCTTGTGATCCACCAGAAACGCATCCATCGCCGCGCGCCCCGCCGCTTTCAGCCGCGCGAGGATGATCGGCACCGGAATCGTCTTGGTCGCCACGTTCAGCTCGTTCATCAGCGCATCGTCGTCAACCATGTGGATCAGCACGCGTTTCATCGTGCCGGGCGTAATCTTGTGATCGTCCAGCAGGCGGCGCACGAACTCGACCGCCCGCAATTCGCGCAACAGCGATGTGTTGAACCCGATCTCGTTGATCCGGTTGGCGATGGCCTCGGGCGTTTTCGGCAGGTCGTCGCGGACGATGGGATTGATCCCGACGATCAGGATGTCGTCAGGCAAATCCCTTTCGAACAAAGGAAAAAGTGCGGGGTTGCCGGTATAGCCACCGTCCCAGAACGCCTCCATCCGGCCGGTCACGGGGTCATGGATTTCGACCGCCTGAAACAGCGTCGGCAGACAGGCCGAGGCCAGCAGCGCGTCGTCCGTAATCTCGGTCCCGGAAAAGACGCGGATCTTGCCGGTCCGCACGTTGGTCGCCCCCACGAACAGGCGGGGGCCTGCGTCGCTGCAGACATGTTCGAACCGCAGATCGCCCAGAATCCGTGACAGCGGATTGCGCAGCATCGGCCCGTAAACATAGGGCGAGGTCATCCGCGTCATGCTGTCGAAGGCGCGGTAGCCCGGTGACAGTTCCAGCGCCGCAGCCCATCCCTTGATCGAGGGGGCCAGCGCCGCGAACCAGTCCTGCAGAACCGGCGCATTGACCGCACCGACCTGTTCCCAGAACCAGTCCAGCGTCTCTCGCGCGCCGGTTCGCCCACCCGAAACCAGCCCCGCCTTGAAGGCCGCCGCGTTCATCGCGCCGGCCGAGGTGCCGGAGATCGCCGCGATTTCAATATCATCCTCGTCCAGCAGACGGTCCAGCACGCCCCATGTGAATGCGCCGTGCGCGCCGCCGCCCTGAAGGCCCAGATTGATGCGGATCATGGTCGAACCTCTTCATGCTGCAGGTGCAGCATGATCGCACGAACGGCCCGAGGATGCCAAGGCCGTGCGCCGCCGCCCATTGGCAGGGTCACGATGCTTTGAGAAAAAATCGTCCACTGCCAAAATGGGTCGGACAACCCTGATTCGCAAAAAACCGACTCAGGCCAGCGGGTTGCGGACCGTAATGAAAAAGACCTGAGTCGCCCGCCTCGGTCGTCTGCGGCAGACCCGTCCGATTGACCCTTGCACCGCGATTCGCCCCGCGTTAACCCCTGCAAAACCTCGAAATATCGCCGCAGATCCTGACGTCGGGCCAAAAAAAACCCCGGCACGAAGCCGGGGTATAGTTATTGAGGCAGGTTTCATACAGGCAAGAAACCTATCGAGCAGTGAGTTCTGTATAATCCTTTCCACGCAGGTATCCAAGGCAAAAGTTTGAAAAACCTCGAAACCTTCATTAGCGTCTTTGGAAACAACCGGACCCACAGGGATATCACCGACATGACACACGACCCGCGCAGCCTGTTGCGTCCGCTGACGCTTGCCGCGATCCTTGGCCTGGCCGCAGGTGCGGCATGGGCCGAACCGCAGCACGGCATCGCCATGTACGGTGACCCCGCCCTGCCCGACGGGTTCACCGCCCTGCCCTATGCCAATCCTGACGCGCCCACCGGCGGGCGCATCGTCACGGCAGAGGTCGGCAGCTTTGACAGCCTCAATCCTTATGTCCTGAAAGGCAGCGTGCCATGGCAACTGCGGTTCCTGATCGGCGAAAGCCTGATGGTCCGGTCCCTGGACGAGCCGTTCACCGAATACGGCCAGATCGCGCAATCGGTCGAAACCGGGCCGAACCGCGAATGGGTGGAATACGTGCTGAACCCGCAGGCCAAATTCTCGGACGGCACGCCGGTCACCACCGAAGACGTGATCTGGTCATTCCAGACGCTGGGCACCGAAGGCAACGGCCGCTACCGCGGGTTCTGGGAAAAGGTCGACAAGATCGAGGAAACCGCCCCCGGCACCGTCCGCCTGACCTTCAACACACCCGACCGGGAACTGGTGATGCTGGCAGGCCTGCGGCCGATCCTGAAAAAGGCGCAGTGGAACGGCGTCGATTTCGCGCAAAGCGGCCTCGACATGGTGCCGATCACCACCGGTCCTTACGTCATCGACGATTTCGAGGCGGGGCGTTTCGTCAGCCTGAAACGCAACCCCGACTACTGGGGTGCCGACCTGCCGACGGAAAACGGGTTGCACAACCTCGACGAGGTCCGCATCGAATTCTTCGCCGACGAGACCGCAGCCTTCGAGGCCTTCAAGACCGGAGAGGTCAATTCCAACCGCGAATTCAACGTGGCGCGCTGGGACAGCCAGTACGACTTTCCCGCCGTCCAGTCCGGCGATGTGGTGAAATCCGTGCTGCCGCAGGAACTGCCGTCCGGCATGACCGGCTTCGTGATGAACACCCGCCACGACCAGTTCAAGGACTGGCGGGTCCGCGACGCCATGCTGCACGTCTTCAATTTCGAATTCATCAACGAGGCGATGACCGGCAGCGCGCAGCCGCGCATCACCTCCTACTGGTCGAACTCGCCGCTTGCGATGGACGCGGGTCCCGCCACGGGCCGCGTGGCCGACATGCTGGCCCCCTTTGCCGCCGACCTGATCCCAGGCACGCTGGACGGCTACACCCTGCCCGTGGCCGACGGGACAGAGCGTAACCGCAGCGGCACCCGCGCCGCGCTGAAGCAGATGGAAGCCGCGGGCTGGACCGTGCAGGACGGCGTGATGAAGAACGCGGCGGGCGAACCCTTCACCTTCAACATCCTGCTGCAAAGCGGCGGGTCCGAAAATCAGGCGATCGTCGACATGTTCGTCGAAAGCCTCGGCCGGATCGGCGTGACGCCGTCGGTCGAGGTCACGGACCCCGCCCAATACAAGGCCCGCACCGACGCGCTCGACTTCGACATGACCTACAGCCGCCTCGCCCTGTCGCTGTCCCCGGGGAACGAGCAGTATCTTTATTTCGGATCGCAGAATGCCGACACACCGGGCACGCGCAACCTGATGGGGGTGAAATCGCCCGCCGTCGACACGCTGATCGGCCAATTGCTGACCGCGACCGATCAAGAGGACTTCGTGGCCTCGGTCAAGGCGCTCGACCGGGTGCTGACGGCAGGCCGCTTCTATATCCCGATCTACCAGTGGAACGTCAGCCGCCTCGCCCATGCAAAGCAGCTGAAATACCCAGAGGTGATCCCGGTCTTCGGCGATTCCCCCGGCTGGCAGCCTGACCTGTGGTGGTGGCAGGAGTGAGTCGCCTCCTCATGCTCGCAGCCCTCATCGCCGCAACCGCCTGCACCCCGGCACGCATCGCGGGCAAGACCGCCATTGGCGCCGGCCATCTGGCCTTGGGCGCCGCCGACGTGGTCATCTGACAGGTGCGCACCGTCCCCTTCTTCTGGTCATAAATACTTCGGGGTCCGGGGCAGAGCCCCGGTCCTGCCCCCGCCACCCGTACTGTCATGAAACCGTTACGCATCCGTCATAGCTGCAGCCCATGACCCAGCCCCCACTGCGCGCCCGCCTCATCGCCGAAATCCTTGGCACGACATTCCTGCTGATCGGCGTCGTGGGATCGGGCATCATGGCCGACCGTCTGGCGCAGGGCAACGACGCGGTTGCGCTGCTGGCCAATGCCATCGCGACGGGCTGCATCCTGCATGTCCTGATCACGACCCTTGGCCCCGTCTCTGGCGCGCATTTCAACCCGGCGGTCACCTGGGCCTTCTGGTGGCGGCAAGAGATCACCACCCCGCAGGCCCTGTCATACACCTTCTGCCAGATCATCGGTGCGATTCTCGGCGTCTGGCTGGCGCACCTGATGTTCGCGCTGCCGGTGATCCAGTTTTCCGTCACCGCCCGCTCCGGTCCCGCGCAATGGCTGTCGGAATGCATCGCGACCTTCGGTCTCGTCTTCGTGATCTTTGCGGGCGTCCGGCACAGGCCCGACACGGTGCCGACACTGGTTGCACTTTACATCACCGGGGCCTATTGGTTCACCTCATCGACCAGCTTTGCCAATCCGGCAGTCACGCTGGCCCGCGCCCTGACCGATACCTTCGCGGGCATCAATCCGGCCAATGTGCCGATGTTCATATTTGCGCAATTGTGCGGCACAGGGCTGGCCCTGCTGCTGCTGCCGCATTTGTGGGGACCGGGCGCGGAACAGAAGTGACGATCGGGCCGTTGGTCCCGCAACGAACAACAAAAGGAGATTTCCCATGCAATGGAGAGACGTTTCTCAGAACTGGGCCGCCTACACGCCGCGCATCATGACGCAATGGCCGAACCTGAACGAATCCGAGGTCCTGTCGATTGACGGCGATCAGGATGCCTTCCTCGCCTACCTGTCCAAATCCAAGGGCGAAGACCGCGTCGCCGCTCAGATGGAACTGGCCGACTGGCTGATGGGCGGAGAGCCGATCGACGTCAAGATGGCCGAGCAGAACGACAACGCCAACATCAACGGCAGTGCCGCCAATGTGCCCGCCGGTGAAGACGTGACCGACGACGACGCCAAGTTCGGCGACGACAACAAGACCGCAGCCCCCATCGGCCGCGCTTCCTGATCCGACGACGCACCGCCAAGGGCCTTCGACCTGCGGCGGTGCTTCACCGATCCGATACCCCCCCCAAATGATATTTTCCCGATTCCTGCGCCGCGCGAGGGATTTCCTGTTGCGCTGTGTCATCGCGATCAACTGCGGTGGTGTCATGCCTGCGCGGGCGTGATAGAAGGCCCCCGATCCTGCAATTTGCGCAAACCGGCGCAAATGCATATGGGCCGCTGCACGGGCAAGGTCCACGACAACAACGACGGCGACGCCAAGGGCCGCGCCGCAAACGGGAGACCGCACATGGTCAAGCTTGATATTCTCTCTGATCCGATCTGCCCTTGGTGCTACATCGGAAAGGCAAACCTTTTCAAAGCGCTGGAGGCGGTTCCTGACCATCCTTTCGTGCTGGAATGGCATCCTTTCCAGCTGAACCCGGACATGCCCGCCGCGGGCATGGACCGGCGCAGTTACCTTGAGCAGAAATTCGGCGGCAAGGAGGCGGCAGTCAAGGCCTACGCCCCCGTGGTGGACCGGGCCGAGGCTGCGGGTCTCACGCTGAACCTCGACCGGATCGCGCGCACGCCGAACACGCTGGACGCGCACCGCCTGATCCACTGGGCCGGGATCGAAAAGCAGCAGACGCCGATGGTCGACCTGCTGTTCAACGCTTACTTCGTCGAAGGCCGCGACATTGCGGATCACGAGGTGCTGGCGGATCTCGCCGATGCGGCGGGTCTGGATGCGGCTATCGTGGCCCGCCTGCTGGACAGCGACGCCGACCTGCAGGACATCCGCGACCGTGACGCCCACAGCCGCAAGATGGGCATCAGCGCCGTCCCGACCTTCATTGTGGCCAATCAGCATGCCGTGCCCGGTGCGCAATCGACCGAAATGTGGACCCAGACCATCGCCGACATCATGTCCCAGATGGCCGAGGCGGATTGATTCTGGCGGTCTGCAACGGGCGGAACCCCGCCTGACCGGCCTTTTCAGGCGCGCGCAGGGAACAACTCGCCGCACCACCCGTTGGTCAATGAGTCAAAAAATAAATACTGGAGATTTCCATGCGCCGTTCACTTTTCGCTCTTGCCCCTCTCGCTCTGGTCGCGGCCTGCGCCGGGTCCGGCATGACGCCAGCCGGTGGCATGGCGCCCGTTGGCGGCGCAGGTTCGACGATCGCAGCCACGACCGTAACGATGTCCGACAGCCTGCAATTCACGCCGGCCGCCGTCACGGTTCAGGCGGGCCAGACGGTGCGTTTCCAGAACATCTCGTCCTTCGCGCAGACGGTATCAACCACGGCCGATACCCCGGCTGAAACGAAGGTCGTTCTGCTGCCCGTCGGCGCTGCACCCTTCGATTCGGGCGAAATCGCGCCGAACAGCAGCTACGACCAGACCTTCTCGATCCCCGGCACCTACCGCTACTTCTCGAACGGGCACGCCGAAGAGGGCATGGTCGGCACGGTCAACGTCACTCCGTAAATCGTCTTGGACCAAAGTCGTTTGGGCGGCACCGCAAGGTGCCGCCTTTTTCATTTGGCAGCGGCCAGTTTTGCAGCCAGATCGCGGGCGATGTTGAACGCGCCCTGGATCTTGTCACGCTCGCGCGTCCAGTCCTGCATGACGACGATCTTGTTGTCCTTGACCTTGGCCTGCCCTTTGTAATCCCCGATGAAGTCCACCAATCCCGCGGGATTGGCGAACTTGTCGTTGTGGAACCGGATCGTGCCGCCCTTGGGGCCTGCGTCCAGCTGGCCGATGCCGGCCTTCTTGCACATCGCCTTGATCCGTACGACCAGCAGCAGGGTATTGACCTCTTTGGGCAATTTGCCGAAACGGTCGATCAGTTCGGCGGCAAAGCCTTCCAGTTCCACCTTGGTCGTCAGATCGGACAGACGACGGTAAAGGCCAAGACGCACGTCCAGATCGGGCACGTAGTCTTCGGGGATCAGGACCGGCACGCCCAGATTGATCTGCGGCGACCATTCGCTGTCGTCCTGCAGACCTTCGGCGGCACCTGACCGGATCGCGTTGATCTGATCCTCCAGCATCTGCTGATAGAGCTCGTAGCCGACTTCGCGCATCTGTCCGGATTGTTCCTCGCCCAACAGATTGCCGGCGCCGCGAATGTCGAGGTCTTGCGACGCGAGGGTGAAACCCGCGCCAAGGCTGTCGAGGCTCGCCAGCACACGCAGCCGCTTCTGCGCCGTGTCGGTCAGTTTCTGGCGCGGCATCGTGGTCAGATAGGCATAGGCGCGGGTCTTGGACCGACCCACGCGGCCCCGGATCTGGTAGAGCTGTGCGAGACCGAACATGTCGGCGCGCCAGACGATCATCGTGTTGGCCGTCGGAATATCGAGGCCCGATTCCACGATCGTCGTCGCCATCAGCACGTCATACTTGCCGTCGTAGAAGGCGTTCATCCTGTCGTCGAGCTCGCCCGCCGCCATCTGGCCTGTGGCGGTGATATAGGTGACTTCAGGCACCTCGGTCTTCAGCCAATCCACCATCTCGTCCATGTCGCTGATCCGCGGCACGACAAAGAAGCTCTGACCGCCGCGATAATGCTCACGCAGCAAGGCTTCGCGAATGGTGATCGTGTCGAATTCGCTGACGTAGGTGCGGATCGCAAGGCGGTCGATGGGCGGCGTGCCGATGATGCTCAGGTCGCGAACGCCGGACAGTGACAGCTGCAGGGTGCGCGGGATCGGCGTGGCGGTTAGGGTCAGGACGTGGACATCCGTGCGCAGCGATTTTAGACGTTCCTTGTGCTGCACACCGAATTTCTGTTCCTCGTCAATGACAAGCAGGCCGAGGTTGCGGAATTTGACGGACTTCGCCAGCAGGGCGTGGGTGCCGACGACAATGTCCACGGTGCCGTCGGTCAGACCGGCGCGCGTCGCTGCGGCATCCTTGGCCGACACGAAGCGCGACAGGGGCCGCACGGTGACGGGAAATCCGCGGAAACGCTCTGCAAAGCTTTGATAATGTTGGCGGGCAAGCAAGGTCGTCGGCGCGATGATCGCGACCTGCACGCCGGACAGGGCGGCGACAAAGGCGGCGCGGATTGCGACCTCTGTCTTGCCGAAGCCCACGTCGCCGCAGATCAGCCGGTCCATCGGCTGGCCGCTTTCCAGATCCTGCAGCACGTCGTCGATCGCGGCCAGCTGGTCACCGGTTTCCGAATAGGGAAAGCGCGCAAGGAACTGGTCCCAGATCCCCTCCATCGGCTCTAACACAGGGGCTTTGCGCAGGGCACGCTCTGCCGCGACGCGGATCAGGCGTTCGGCGATCTGGCGGATGCGCTCTTTCAGGCGCGCCTTCTTGGCCTGCCATGCGCCGCCGCCCAGCTTGTCCAGCAGACCCTCTTCGTGGCCATACTTGGACAGCAGTTCGATATTTTCGACCGGCAGATAGAGCTTGCTGCTTTCGGCGTATTCCAGCGCCAGACATTCGTGCGCTGCCCCAAGTGCGGTCACGACCTCCAGCCCGATGAAGCGGCCGACGCCGTGATCGACGTGGACGACCAGATCGCCGGGGCTGAGAGCGTTCGCCTCGGTCAGGAAGTTGTCGGCGCGGCGCTTGCGTTTGGTCTGCCGGATCAGCCGGTCGCCCAGCACGTCCTGTTCGGAAATGACGGTCAGCGTGCCGTTCTCGACCGGCCCTTCAAAGCCCGCATCCAGTGCCCAGACCGCCAGATGCACGCCGCGCTTGCCGACGCGGGACCAGTCGCTGACGGGGATCACCTCGCCGATGCCCTCGTCCTCGATCAGGCCCGTCAGGCGTTCACGCGCCCCTTCGGAGTATGACGCGATGACGACCGGGCCAAGCGCGACCCGTGCCTTCACATGGGCCGCCAAAGCGCCGAAAAGGCTCAGGTTTTCCTGCTGACGTTCCGGCGCGAAATTGCGACCCGGACGCCCGCCCGCATCCGTGACGCCAAGCCCCGTCGCCTGCGGCAGGGGGTGGAACTGGACAACGCGGTGGTCCGCCACAGCGGCATCCCAGGCGGCATCGTCCAGATAGAGCTGCTGCGGCGGGGCCGGTTTATAGACGGAATCCATCCGCCCCTTCTGCGTCAGGGCGTGCATCCGGGTGCTGTACTGATCGGCAATCGATTCCCACCGGGCCAGCCGCTGCGGGCTGGTCTGGTCGTCCAGCGTGACCGTGCAGCGCGGCAGATAGTCGAAGAGGGTCTCAAGATCGTCCTGAAAGAAGCCCAGCCAATGTTCGATGCCCGCATGCTTGCGCCCGGCGCTGACCGCTTCATAGAGCGGATCGTCGGTGCCGGCGGCGCCGAATTCGATGCGATAGCTTTGCCGGAACCGGGTGATTGCGGCCTCGTCGAGGATGACCTCAGACACAGGCGCCAGTTCGATGTCGAGCAGTTTTTCCGTCGTGCGCTGGGTCGCCGCGTCGAACCGGCGGGCCGCGTCCAGCGTGTCGCCGAACAAATCCAGCCGGATCGGGCCGCTTTGCCCCGGCGGGTAGATGTCGATGATCCCGCCGCGCACGGCGTAATCCCCCGCCTCCATCACGTTGGCGGTCTGGCTGAAGCCCATGCGGGTCAGGAATCCGCGCAGGGCGGCCTCGTCGATGCGGTCACCGACGCGGGCGGTAAAGGCGGCCTCTCGCAATGTGGCGCGGGCTGGCACGCGCTGGGTCGCGGCGTTGACCGAGGTCAGCAGCACGAAGCGGTCCGGCATCCCGTGAACCAAGGCCGCCAGCGTGGCCATCCGGGCGGCGGACACATCGGCGTTGGGCGACACCCGGTCGTAGGGCAGGCAGTCCCACGCCGGAAAAGTAAAGACCGGCAGGCCGGGCGCAAAGAACGCAAGCGCCGCCTGCATCGCGGCCAGACGCTTGTCGTCGCGGGCCACGTGCAGAAGGGGCCGCGCAGAGCTTTCCAGCTCCTTGAGGATCAGACGGGCGTCAAAGCCTTCGGGCGCGCCGCTGACGGCGATATGAGAGGGTGTGGCCATGGCCGCTGACCTATCCGCATCGCGGTCCGTGTCAAGCGCCCGCCGCGTCACAACCCGCGCAACGTGCCCAGCAGCTGGAACATGCCGTACATGGCGGTCACGAAAATCGCGACCATGCCGATGATCTGCGTCCACAACCGGTGCCGCATCAGCATGGCATATAGCTGCTCCGGCTCCGGGTCGGCGGCACGGATCCGGCGCGCGCTCGACAGGCTGATCGCGCCGACGATGGACAGCGGCAGTGCCACGAGGAACGTCGCCTGTGCCAACTCGATCCCGTAGACGAACCCCAGCAGCGCCAGCGTCGTCAGGATGAAGCTGACGACACCGATCATGATTGGACCGGTGGTCTGTGCGAGGTTCAGCAGACGGTTCACGTTGATGCGGACCAGATCGACCATGTCGTCCTGTTCCTGCCCGCCGCGCCGGCGCGCCTTGGTGATCAGATCGAAAGGTACGCCCAGCACGTAATAGCTCATCGAGGACCACAGGACCGCCAGCATGATCCAGTACCAGACCGACGAAAAAGACCTCAGGTCGATGACCTGAAAGAGGATGTTGTTCCAGTCCAAACCGCTTGTCTTTCTGTCGTTCCGTTCTGCGGCGGACCCTAGTCGCGCCGCCCGGCAATGCCCAGCCTTGTCGTGCGTGATTTTCCGTGCAAGGTCTGACCTGTGACCAGAAAGGCCCTGCCCCATGAAACCGACCGTCGCCCCCTTCCCCGCCACCCGCCTGCGCCGCCTGCGCGCCATGCCCGCCGTGCGCCGCCTGTCGCGCCAGCACCGGCTGAGCGTGGATGACCTGATCTGGCCGATCTTCGTGATGGCGGGCCGCGATGATGAACACGCCATCCCCTCGATGCCCGGTGTCACGCGCAAGACCGTGGACCGCGCCGTGCAGGCCGCACAAGAGGCGCACAAGCTGGGCATCCCCGCGATGTGCATCTTTCCCTATACGGGCATGGCGGAACGGACCGAGGATTGCGCGCTGGCTTGGTCGCCGGACAACATCAGCAATCAGGCGATCCGCGCCATCAAGGACGCGGTGCCCGACATGGCGATCATGACCGACATCGCGCTGGACCCCTACAACATCAACGGCCACGACGGGTTCGTCGAGGATGGGCGCATCGTCAACGACCGCACGGTCGAAGCGCTGGTCAAGATGGCGCTGGCGCAGGCCGAGGCCGGCGCCGATATCCTTGGTCCGTCTGACATGATGGACGGCCGCATCGGGGCGATGCGGACAGCGCTGGAGGCCGCAGGCCACATCGACGTGGCGATCCTGAGCTATACCGCCAAATACGCGAGCGCGTTCTACGGCCCGTTCCGCGATGCGGTCGGTGCCTCGACGGCGCTGACCGGCGACAAGAACACCTATCAGATGGACCCCGGCAACGCGGACGAGGCGCTGCGGCTGGTCGAGCGCGATCTGATGGAGGGCGCCGACATGGTCATGGTGAAACCCGGCATGCCCTATCTGGATATCTGCAGGCGGGTCAAGGACATGTACGGCGTGCCGACCTATGCCTATCAGGTCAGCGGCGAATACGCGATGCTGCAGGCCGCCATCCAGAACGGCTGGCTGGACGGGCCCAAGGTGATGATGGAAAGCCTGCTCGCCTTCAAACGTGCGGGTTGCGACGGGATCCTGACCTATTTTGCGCCAGAGGCGGCGAAACTGCTGGGCCGGCTGTAACCGGCCCCGCCGTCAGCTGCGCCTGCGCCGGATACCGATCGCGGCAAGGCCGGTCAGACCCATCAGCATGAAAAGTCCTCCCGCCGACAACGGCACGGGGCTTGGGGAGTCCGGCGGCGCACTGCTGGGATAGGTCAGGCCGCTGATCGCGTAGCTGACGTTGCCGTAGGTCGTGTCGAGCGCCACGAAAAGACTGCCCGCAAAGGTGTCGCCCAAGGCGAGCGTGAAGCGCGAGGTGCCCTGGCTCGCCGGATTGGCGGCATCCCACGGGTCGTAGGTGACGCCGAAGGTGCTGTTGTAAAGTCTCTCCTGCGCCGCGGTCGCCGCACTGGATGGGGTAATGTAATAGCCGCCGGTGAACGGCACGAAGCTGTAGTAGAGGGTGCCGCCACCGTTCGCATAGTCACCGCTGCGATAATTGCCGGCAACCGCGAAATCGAAGGTGATCGCGGACGCGCCGGGACGCAGCCCGGTGAATTGCAATACGTCGGTCCGGTCGGCCCCCAGCGCATTGCCACCTGTCACCGTCGTCGTGCCGCTCGCCACGACCGTCGGCGCGGCCCAGATGTCGGAGTAATTGCCGCCATCCTCGCTGAGCGTCGCGGCCGGGGCGGCGTCTGCAAAAACGCTGATCGCGAAGAAAATAAAACCGAAAACTGTCCGAACCGCCATCGCGATGATCCTGTGTATGCATCCGCTGCGACTCGCCCTTCGTCGATTGACGGTCGGCGCGCAGGGATGTGACAGCCTGCCATTGACACGCCAAGCGCAGCCAAATTGTGACCGTTTCAGGACGAACTGCGGAAAGGCTGCACGATCTTCGACCGGCCCGCCACGGTATCCCGGCGCCGTCACGTCTGCGTTTACGCGCTGACTCGCATTTAACGTGTGACAGATTCGCTTGGCATGCCTATAGTTTCACGCACAAAAGGGCGGCAAACGTCCCCACGGCAGTATAGGGCAGACAGCTATGACACATTTGACCAGACGGCACTTTGTGCTGGCAGCCGCGGCCATCCCGCTGGCCGCCTGCGGCAACGGCGTGAATTCGAACGGTGCGGCGACCATCGACGCGCGCGTCGCCTCGACCCTCAGCTTCATGTACGACACCTATCCGGGGACCAAGGATCTGGGCGACAAGGCCGCCGGTGTCCTAGTGATGCCGCTGGTGACCGAGGCGGGGCTGGGTCTTGGCGGATCCTTCGGGCGCGGTGCGTTGCAGATCAACGGATCGACGGTCGATTATTACTCTGCCGCCTCCGGCTCTGCCGGTCTGCAGATCGGGGCGCAGCAATACAGCCACGTGCTGTTCTTCATGACGCAGAACGCGCTGGCGGATTTCCGGTCCTCGATGGGCTGGGCGGCGGGCGCCGATCTGGAATACGTCGCTGCCGATCAGGGCGACGTGCTGCGGGCCGAGACGATCACATCGCTGGCCCCCGTCATCGCGGTCGTCTTTGCCCAATCCGGCCTGCGCATCGGCGCCACGCTGAAAGGCACCAAATACACCCGCATCATCCCGTAGGGTCCGTGCGCGGGTCGCTGCGATGATCCCGATCCTGATTCTGGCTGCCGGGCAATCGCGCCGCATGCGCGGCGCCGACAAACTGGCAGAGGTCGTGGGCGGTCAACCCCTGCTGCGCCGCGTGGCGTCAGAGGCGGCCAGCGTCGCGCCGACCTTCGTGGCCCTGCACCACAACGCCGCGGCGCGTCTGGCGCTGATCGACGGTCTGGCCGTGACTCCCCTGCTGGTGGCCGAGGCGGCAGAGGGGCAGTCAGGCACATTGCGCGGCGCTGTGGCCGGCCTGCCCGCTTGTGACGCGTTTCTGGTCGTGCTGGGCGATCTGCCCGATATCACCGGACAGGATATGGCAGCGGTGATCGCGGCGCGCACGGCACAGCCCGACGCGCTGATCTGGCGCGCTGCCACGCCCGACGGTCGTGCCGGGCATCCCATCCTGTTCGATGCGCGCCTGCGCCCGCAATTCGCCGATCTGACCGGCGACGAGGGTGGTGCGGCGCTGGTCAAGCCGCTGCAGGACAAGACGGTGCTGGTCCGTTTCGACGATGACCGTGCGCGACTGGACCTCGACACGCCGGAGGCCTGGGCGGCCTATCACGCCCGCCACAACTGATATCCCAACATTTACAATCGACTACAGCGCGATCTTCATGCGTCACATGAAAAAAGCGGGCCGCATCAGCGGCCCGCTTTCCTTTGTCCCCGTCACAGCCCCCTGATCGGGGGAGGGCTGCAAAGGTGTTATTTCATCAAAAGCCGGGCTTCGTGCTTTTTCAGCGCCTTGCGGGCGGACTGATAGCCTTCGAGA
Source organism: Loktanella sp. M215 (assembly GCF_021735925.1). NCBI lineage: Bacteria > Pseudomonadati > Pseudomonadota > Alphaproteobacteria > Rhodobacterales > Roseobacteraceae > Loktanella > Loktanella sp. M215. The sequence continues at coordinate 3,004,490 of NZ_WMEA01000001.1, read as the reverse complement.
CCTGCTTCGGTCTGCAGCTCGGGGAAGAGTTCGAAGATCTCGTTCCGCTGGCTGTTGCCAAGACCGTTCAGCGAGTAGTCGCCGGGGTGGAAGGTTTCGGTCCAGGCCCCGTTCGACAGCACGACTTCGTGACGCTCGCACATGAAGTGGATGTAGGTCGTCCGCATCACGTCAAGTGTATGGATCCCCTGCGCGCCGGTCATGTGCTTGGCCGCCGCCAGAACCTCGCGCTCTTCAAAGTAAAGCTGCGTCTTCTCGCTTGCGACCAGCACCCGGTGGTTTGGCGACAGCAACATGTCACGTTCCGGCAGACCGTGGCCCAAGGCACCCGCCTTGATCAGGATCGGCTTCATGTGCGGCTTGGCGGCCAGTTCCTTGCCGGTCATCTCTTTCGATCCGACCCAGGCAATTTCCTGGATGCCGTTGTCACGGGTGATGATCCTGTCACCCGGACGCAGATCCTCGACCAGCCGCTCGCCCTTCGGCGTGGCGATCGTGGTGCCCGGCGTAAAGCAGGGTGCCTCGATCTCCTTGAAGGTCGCCGTGGTGCCATCCTTGAAATAGATGGTCCCGGATTCCCGCAGTTCCTCAGTCGCGGTGGCGCCACCGTTGCGCACGATGCGGTCGATCTTGTCCAGCGTCGCCTGATCAAAGTTGAACGTGTCGATATCGCTGTCATCGGGGTCTTCACCACCGATGATCACGTCGCCCGAGGAGGCATCGGTGAAGCGATCGCTGCCCAAGCCGCCGCGCACGATGTCCGCACCGTCACCAGACGACAGCGTATCCTGACCGTCGCCACCATCGAGCGTGTCATTGCCGGCGCCACCGAACAGGGTATCGTTGCCCTGATCGCCATACAGGGTGTCGTTCCCGTCGCCGCCGGACACGATATCGTCGTCGATGCCGCCGTAGATCAGATCGTTGCCGGCACCGCCATCAATGCTGTCGGCATCGTCTCGGCCAAAGATCGTGTCGTTGCCGTTCCCGCCAAAGATCGTATCCTTGTTGTTGTCGGGCAGCTTGTCGACCGGGGTCCCGTTGGCATCGAAATCGACAATGTCGAGCGTGTCGTTGTCCAGACCGCCATAGATCAGGTCGTCGCCGTCGTCGCCGTAAATGATGTCGACGCCTTCACCACCGATGATGGTGTCGTTGCCGTCACCGCCTTCGACGTAGTCATTGTCGGACCCGGTATCGATGAAGTCGTTACCGCTGCCGCCGTAAACGCTGTCGGCATCGTCACCCGTGGTGATCCGGTCATTGCCATCCCCGCCGTAGACGACGTCGCGGTCATCGAACGGATCGGTGTCGGCCTCACCGGCCGGCGCCGGAATGCCGGGATAGGGGTTGTCGAACCGTGCGTCGATGCCGTTTCCGGTGTCGATCACGTCATCGCCGTCGCCGCCGTAAACCATGTCGCTGCCGCGACCGCCCGCGATATTGTCGTTGCCGGCACCGCCGGACAGGACGTCGTCGCCGCCTTCGCCGTTGATCGAATCGTCGCCATCATCGCCAAAGACTGCGTCGTTGCCGGCATTGCCGTTCAGCGTGTCGTTGCCGGCACCGCCATAGAGCGTGTCATTGCCGTCGCCACCGAACTCGGTGTCGTCGCCATTGCCGCCAAAGACCGTGTCGTTGCCCGCGCCACCGCGCAGGGTGTCGTTGCCGTCGTCACCGAAGACGGTGTCGTTGCCGGCCCCCCCGGTGATCGAGTCGTTGCCGGTGCCGCCATAGACTTCGTCATTGCCGTTGCCGGCGTTGATGGTGTCGTTGCCGCCCAGACCGTAGATCAGGTCGTCGTCGACTTCGTCACCCGGCAGGATCGCGTCGTTGCCGTCGATAATGTCGCCGTTGGCGTCGACATAGTCGGGGTTCATCACGTCGTCGCCATTCGTGCCGAACACGGTGCCATCGTTGATGCCGCCGACCTGAAAGGTCACTGTCGCCGTGTCAAAGCCGCCCTTGCCGTCGCTGACGGTGTAGGTGACGCTGGTTTCACGGGTGTCGTTCAGACCCAGATCGTTGAAATCGCCGTTGGCGTTGAAATCGACGTCGCCGTTGGCCTTGATCGTGATCAGGCCGCCGTTGCTGCCCGCAATCGGCGTCCCGACACCGGTGTTCGCCGCACCGACGCCGACAACCGTCAGCGTGTCGCCGTTCGGATCGCTGTCGTTGGCCAGCACGTTGCCGTCGATGTCGCCGCCCAACTCGGTCGATTGGACCGGGAAAGCGTCGTTCATCGCATCGGGTGCGCCGTTGGCGGGTGTGCCGCCTTGGATCTTCTCGATCTCGGTATAGTCGATCACGCCACCGGTCGGGTTGCCCTGCGCATCGGTAAAGATGATGCGCCCGGTAAAGCTGTTGCCGTCGGCATCAGCAACGGGTGCGCCCGTGCCGCCCGGTCCAGTGTTCTGGTAGAACGTGCCGTCCGGCAGAACCAGCGTGTCGAAATCGTTGCCACCGGCACCGCCGTCGACCGTATCGCCAGCACCACCGGTAAAGGTGTCACGATCGTCGCCGCCATAAAGGAAGTCGTTGCCAGCGCCGCCGTCGATCGCATCGTCGCCCGTGCCGCCATAGACATGGTCAAGGCCAGCGCCGCCGTTCATCCGGTCATTGCCCGCATCGCCGTACAGCTTGTCGTCGCCACCGGCACCCAGCACGATATCGTCGCCGTCGCCGCCGTAGGCCACATCGCCGGTCACGCCGGTCTGCGTGTCGCCCAGCCCCTGCTCGCCGTCAGCCCAGCTGCCGGTGTGGATCTCGTCGTTGCCCTTGCCGCCGTAGATGACATCGCGGCCATCTGCGCCTGCATTGAAGGCTTCGCCGGTCTTGCTGCTGGCGCGGCTGTCGTCGTCGCCGGTGATGATGTCATCGCCGTCGCCGCCGATGATCGTATCATCGCCCGCGCCGCCGGCCAGCACGTTCTGGTAGCTGGCAGCCGGACGCGCACCGCTGGCGGCCCCGGTCGAGGTCGCACCGTCACCGCTGGCGTCGATCGTGTCGTTCCCCGTCCCGCCGGTCGCCACGTCGCGCCCCGTCCCGGTGAGGATGCTGTCGTCCCCGCCCTGACCCGCAATGATGTCATCACCGGCGCCACCCACCAGATAGTCTTTGCCGTCCGGTCCGGTATCGCCGTTGCCCGACAGGGCCACCAGCGACACGCTGTCGATGGACGCGCCGTAGTTGTCCAGACGACCGCCGCCGACGAATTCCAGACGGTTGGACCCGTCTCCGGCCCCGCCCGTGACATTGAATTCATAGTGCGACATCGATCCGTCGGTCGGGTTGATCGTGGCCACAATCTGGCCGCCCCATTTGACCGTGATCGTGTTGTCCTGCGTCGTGCCATCGTCGCTGCTGACGTTGTCGCCCGCATCGAACGCCAGCGTGTACGTCGTGCCGGCCGTGACGCCAGCGACGTTTTGGCCGACGACGCTGTTGGACGGCGACGCCGCCATGTCCAGCCAGTTCTTGCCGTCCGTCGGCTTGACGCCACCGCGGTCATCATAGTGGACGTCGATGTCCTTGCCGTTGGTTTCGGTCCACTGCGGGATCGAACCGTGGCCGGTATAATGGCCACCCATGTTCGTGGTGCCGGTCGTATCCTCGAAAGAGCCGTTCTTGATCAGGTTCGGGCCTGTCGGGCCCGCGGTCGTGTTGACGCCGCGGTCACCATAGATGATGTCGTTGCCGTTTCCGCCGTAAACCTTGTCGTCACCGCTGCCGCCGAACAACGTGTCGTTGCCGTCTTCGCCAAAGATGGTGTCGTGACCGGCACCGCCCAGCAGTGTATCGTTGCCAGCGGCACCGGTATCGTCGGGGATCGGCGTGCCAGCGTCGAAATAGACGTCCGTGACGTTGACGCCAGAGTCGTTGTACCCGTCTTGGCTGTGGATGATGACGATCTTGGACACCGGACCGGGGACCGTGACGGTCACCGAATAATTGGCCGATGTGTCGGACTCGTAGCCGCCGTTGCTGTCCGCCGTATCGACACCGAACTTGCCGTCCGTGTCCTTCAGCGTCACCTTGCTGCCACCGGTCAGATCGACGTTGATTTCGTTGCCCTGTGCGTCATAGGCCAGAACCTTTACGACGCCGTCGCCGTCGATGTCGTTGATGTTGAACGACACATTCGACACGGGCTTGTCGAAACCGAGCTTGTATTCAATCTTGTCGCCACTGCTGTCCAATTCGCTGGCCAGAGAGCTGTTGTCCGCCACGGGCGACCCGTCGGCCACGATGCCGGCGATGTTCTGCTTGTCGGTCGTGAAGGTCGTGTCGATGCCGTAGCCGGTCGTCTTGACCACACCGAAGCTTACGTTGACGCTGCCGGTGTTCTGGGTAAAGCTGCCAAGGTGGTCACCATTATCGATGGTGCCGCTGTTGTTGTAATCGTACCAACCCTGCGACTGGTCCGCCGCCTTGTCCCACTCGAAGCTTTCGCGCGTAATGACGGTCTTGGGTGCGCTGCCGCCCTTGTCGCCATAGATGACATCATTGCCGCTGCCGCCGTCAACATAGTCGTTGCCGCTGCCTGCATAGACGTCGTCGTTGCCCTTGCCCGAAAAGATCTTGTCGTCGCCGCCGAGGCCCAGAACGATGTCGTCGTTCACGCCTTCGCCGGCCAGGATCTGGTCGTTGGCATCGATCCGGTCGCCCTGTGGGTCGCCGGAGTAGGCCGTATCGATGATATCCGCGCCACTCGTCCCCTGAACGATTCCGTCAAGAACCGCCTGTCCGCCCGGCGTCGTGGGGGTGTTGTTCTGGCATTCCGGCGGCGTGCAGTCGTAATAGTCGGTCTTGCCCGACTCGCAATATTCGATCTTCAGGCAGTTCTGAATGCTGTTTGGGTATCCGTCATGCCAGGAACCGCCCAGATCGCACCATTTGTAAGAATAGCTGCTCGTCGTCATTATACAGAACTCCAAAACGCCGCAAAAGGCGTCATCCCATGCTTCAACAGCACCGGCAAAAAACCGGCGCGACATAAATTGCAGCGCGACACAGGCCGCATTGCATTCATCTCAGCGTGGGAGAACCCTTCGCCGCAGACACCAAAATTCGCCAACGCGCCTTAGCATCGACCCGACCGCCCCAATCGGCCGGTTTTGCCCCCCAGTTGGGCATGCTCACCAATAGACAGACTCTTGGCCGCGAAAAAGAAAAATATTGGTGAGAATGAGGCAAAACGATCAGTAATTTTCGATCTTCGGGTGATCTTGCTGCATCTGCACAACTCTAAGGCACATCATTGTTGCACATCTGGAAACAATATCCTGCAGAGCACCACGCCTAAACGTTCAAAATCGCCCATAAATCCGTATTTTAGCCGTTGCGTCACAAGATCGCACAGATCAAGGTGTGACACGTTGGTAGTATTTCGAAACAATCGCCCGGACATTCAAAGCTGCCGCGAATTGTGGCGAAATTGGACGAGTTCCGATCGGGTTTGTTGCCGTGTCGTCGACAGGCCGTCTCGATCGCCACCATTGACCGCGTTTTGGCGACACCCGTCCGCGCCAAACCGGAATCGATGGCAAAGACGCGATGTCAAGCAGGACGACCTTGCCACGGCCATGACGCACAGTCTGCAAGTCTCAAAATGTATAATCAGGCGCGATGTCAGGGCATGTCATCACATCGCCTCATGCCGCGCCTACGGACGCGCGCATTGGTACCGGTGGTCGGACTCGAACCGACAAGACCTTGCGATCGGGGGATTTTGAATTCCTTCGACCAGCAGTGTTAACAGCCCCTTAGAAGAATTAGCTCCCAAGACAAGACGTGAACGAAACGGGAAGGTGGGAACTTCGATTCCTAGCCTTTCAAAGCGCTTGATAGGGAAGCATGAGACGGACATTCGCCGCGGCCGGCAATAACGTCCGCTAAGCGGACAAAGTTACATTTCGCTGAAATTGCTTAAATGGCTGCTTTGAAAGACAGCCACAACAAAAACCATCTCTGAATGACGTGTAAATCACTAAGTTAAATTGCGAGGTCCTTGCTCGGCTCACAAGCTCATTCAACGTTCACTTGCATGCTTGTAAACGAAGTCAAAGGCCAAAAACCTTTTTCACCATCGATAATCATTTGTTCTGAAGTTTAGCTCGCGCTGCGCACCTCGACGAACCCCCGTTTCAATTGCGATTCAGTATCCAAAGTTTCCATCGCGTCAAAGAGCACGGCTACGGGAACCCATGTTTGTGGATATTTATAGCCCGCAGTATCCATGATCAGGACCATATCGGTTTCTAGATCTTAAGCTGAAAGCGGTGATATATGCCCGACCCTGTCTTGCCCCAAGACCTCGCGCTGATAATTGACAACAAAATAGTCGCCATCATTCGAAAAGTTTCGCACAATTATTTCTCGAAATTCATCTAGAGTGAAAGAGCCTCCGTGCCGAACTGACGCGACTGCACCATGCGCTTGCAGTAGAGCGCCAAAAGCCTCCAAGGTCATCCCTGTAAATGTAACCTTCCAACGGGACCTGACAGATGATGTATCAGAGTTGAAGAAAGTTGGCTGTGTCACCTGCACATCCATGGCATTCAGAACCGCGACAGCGCTTGCAACGCCGCAGTAGCTCTTAAGCCATTGCGTTTTAAAATTTTCCGCCAATTCGTCAAAATCTGATTTGGCATCAGCATTGACAAAGAGGTTTTGCCCTTGAGGCGAAGCAAAACTAATCAGACTGTCAGGCAACGGCTGCAAGTCGGTTCGCGGGTAAAGCAGGAGGGTGAAAGCAGCAAGACCACAAATGAACGGAAGAATAATTAGCGATAACAAAATTTTCTTTTTCATGCGAGCCCTTCAAGTTCAGACGTAGCTTAATCTTTTCGCGAGGCTACCTCACTTTGATTGGCAAAGCATGAATTGTAAAATGTCATCATTCAAGACTTTGCGATGCGCCGACGCTGAGAAAAATTCGCAGTTCTACATTTCAGCGTAGCCGAAATTCGCTGCGCTGCGGAAAGATGTAGGTCAGGCTCGAACCGGACATTCGCCGCAGGTAGCACGAACGTCCGGTGGGATTCGGGAACGGTTAAACTGCCCAGGGCCGGCACCCAAGACTTACTAATAACGAAGTGGTGCCCCCTGCCGGACGCGTATTAAACGAAAATTGTCCGATACCATGTGGCGCATGTGGTCCCCGCCCATGCGCAATTTGGCGAGGTAGAAGAAGCGGTTACGGGGACTGTGCCCCCCGCTTTTGGGCAAGAACTTGGTAAGTCTATGGATCTGCACCAAAGGGGGCCAAAACATATCTTTCCGCAGTAAACGGTTCAACGCAGCGGATTGCAAATTCGCTTCGCCACGTTGAAATTCCATAACATTATGTGTTCCGTATGGTTGGACAGACCGCGAACAAACACGGAATGTGTGCTGCCGGACTTTCGCAGAGACATCGCTTGAACCGCGTCGGAATGCGAGCGCGGTCAACCCCTCCCAGGCCGCCGACTGACGGCGCCCCTTACAACGAAGTAGTGCTCCCGGCCGGGCCAGCACTTTCGCACGAAGTCCGTTGAAGCGTTGACGCATGTGGCCCCCGCAACGGCCGAATTGGTGGCAGGCGAATCAATAGGTTATAAGCAATGTGGCCCCCGCCCCGCTCCCCCTCATTCTTATCCCGACAGGACTGCGCAAACAGAGCCAATTTAACGCAGTAGTACGGAAGCCGCTCCGATAATGTCGTACGGTCTACTAATGGGTTACATTGAGCTTTGGAAACTTCAGCGGCCGCCCTGAAGAGTGATATTGATGGACATTGCTGTAGGCGAGATTGCTGATGGGAGTCATGGATAGTCTTAACCGGAAGAGCTTCGGGGCTTGCAACAGGCGGACAGACTAAGTCCACTATGGCTCCTTATTGCCGTCAGCATGAGCGCAGACAATCGGGACTAGAAGCGGCCTCAGCCCGTATAAGTATGACCACAGCGAGGATCAAATTTCGCCCGGCGGAATTGTCCTGCCGATTAGAGCGCAGGCAAGCTGATGTTCGACGAACATTTAAACAACTTCTGACGCAGGTCCAAGTTTTTTTGCGTCAGCGTGCCAGTCAGCTCGCCAAAGGTCTGGTCGGAGGTACTCTCCAAGCTAACCGTGCTTCATTGCACGATTAAATCCTGAGGCTGGAGATACTCCTGACGCCATCATTTTACCATTCGTTAACCATTCGCCTCTATTTCAAAATTGAAGTAAATAGGGTAATAAAATGACTGACAAGCGTTGGATCCTGAATGTTCTACACGATCTGCAGCAGTTTTCCCAAAAAAACGACCTCGATGAAATCAGCGAAATTCTATTGGCTGCCACCGCTCAAACGTCCACGGCGCTTGCCAAAATAGAAATATTTAATAGAGATAACGGCGTCAAAATTGGGAATAAATAGTAAACATTACGCATTCTAATAAAATTCAAGAAGTCTCTTCTTTTTAATTTCCAATCCTATTTAGGAGTTATTGGAACTCACGCAGCATAACCCGGCCATCGACTTGAATGGAGGGTTAGCAAAATGTCAAACACCGAGATTTCTTATGTTCTGCATGCTGGCAGCCATGATGAGCACCCAGCTGATCCCGAGATGGAATTTTTTATTGCACAGGATGGTGTCTCACAAATTCACATGTTTTTTGGAGACGCTAATACGAACCTTATCTTGGGCTTTGAAAACATCACGAAGTTCTCGCACGGCCATCACGCGAGAAGTGGCGGAGGAATGGACACTTTCCAGTTTCAAAACCTCGACAACATCAACAACATGATTGTCGGTCGACTGGAGGATTTCGACTTTTCCAGAGACTCCATCCTGATTGAAGGTGAGGTTCTCAATCTAAGCAAACTCCCTTCTAATGTTCGAGTAGTGGAATTCAACGGCGCACACAACGATGCCGGGACAGAACCTCAGCAGTGGCTATCAATCAAGACCAATGGCGGTGAAATCTTCTATGCGCTCGAAGGAGCAAGGGTGGATCTGACCGGAAACGGCGGCGCGAACAACGGCGACCACGAAAGTCATTTCATCATTGCTCCGGTAGATACGTCTAAGCTGAGAACGGTAGCCTACGTCGATCCGGTAAATGTGGTTCCTGCGGGCTACCGCCCGAATGGTGGCGTCATTATCAATGATGATGATGTAAACATCGCTGATGTTTTGCAAATCGTCTACGGTACGGCTTCTGGTGATCTGATCGCAGGCGGTCTTAACGGGGATACCATCAGAGCTGGCGATGGGTTCGATCGTGTTTGGGGCGGCAGCGGGCATGACACAATTTACGGCGAGGTCGGAAATGATGTCCTTTTCGGGAACAATGGAAACGACTCAATCTATGGCGGCTTCGGTGACGACCGTATCCAAGGTAGTTTCGGTAATGATTGGATCGGTGGCGATGATGGCTCGGACATCCTCATGGGCGGCGACGGCGCTGATCGGCTGACGGGCGGTGATGGGAAAGACAGTCTCTATGGTGGCTCAGGGAATGATGTATTGGATGGAGGTAATGACAATGACACGGTTTTTGGCTACGGCGGCTCTGACCTGATCTACGGCCGGTCTGGCGATGACACGATCAGGGCCGGAAAGGAGAATGACCGGATCTTCGGAGGACTCGGCAATGATTTCATTAACGGGCAAAGGGGCGATGATAGTGTGTCCGGCGGTGGTGGGAACGACCAGATTTACGGAGATTTTGGACGTGATTGGCTCTCTGGGGCCGGCGGAAATGATTTCCTGTTCGGGGGAAGCGACAATGATCGATTGTTTGGCGGCGGAGGCAATGATGCCCTTGCCGGCGGCAACGGGGCTGACAGGCTAGTTGGCGGAGCGGGTGCCGATCAGTTGCGAGGAGGCTATGGCGCAGATGTCTTTGTCTCTACTAAGTTAACGGATAGCGGACTGACAAGTTCAACGCGGGACGTCATCCAAGATTTCCAGCGCGGATTGGACAAGATCGATCTTGCGTCGATCGACGCCGACCGGCGGCAGGCAGGCGACCAGAGTTTTGAGTACGTCGGCAATCGGTCGTACGACTTGGATAACCGCGGGGACGTGCGATGGGACAAGGTCAGCGACGGAATCCGGGTGCTCGTCGATATTGATGGTGACGGTCGGGCTGACATGACTATCCACTTGGACGGCCTCACTGGTCTGTCGTTCAACGATTTCATTCTTTGATCTGCCACCAGACCAAAGCGATCCGAGATCAACATTTTCGCATGGTAACAGGAAGTTAAGGATGTCGTCCTAAAACATTCTTACCTCAGACCACTGGTGAGTTTAAATGTCCGCTAGATTTCTTACTTCTGATTCAATATCGATATATAGTGGATGCTTAAAATGTGATGCATTAATATGTACTTACGCAACGAGGGTTGAGACCCGGGATGAGATCGATAGCGCCAACTGCGAAGATCTGCTTTTGCGGCTCGTTTTTTATCCTTCATACGGTAGTGAAGGAATGCCCTGTCAGACTTTCCCTGTTGTCGATGGTTAGTGTATCAAAATAAAATTTGATCCTGCGGTGCTTGCGACGACGCTTCGCAGACCGTCAAGTTTGTCATTCCACAAGCTTTGGCTGCCAAAGTCTCGCATTCCATCCTGCGAACGGTAAATATTGACGACGCGAAAGTTGAATAGTCCCTCTCGCGCAAGGCAAGGAGAGCCCCCCCTCCTAAGGGATAGGTTACAGGTTCAAATCCTGTCGAGGTCACCAAAATTCCCTTTAAAATATGGGCTTTTGCGCCGTGTGATTTTGGAGAGTTGTATCAGGTCTGCAAGAAAATGCAGAACATGACAGCAACATTCAGGATACCCACGTACAAATCCTGTACAGCATGTTCAGGAACCGTTCTTATGCCACGACGCACCAGTGCCACAGCCAACGAGGTCGATCGCAAGTTTCCGATCCGGGTGAAGGTGCGCGTGCCGCCCACCGGCCTTGGCACGATGCTCGTCGAGATGGAGGTGTGGCTGGAGGCAACCTTCGGCGTGAACGGCTTTGGCCAGGGTCCGGCCGTGGCGGCAGGGATGGATGCCGCGGCCTATAATTTCATGTCGATCGATGATGCCCAGGCATTCTTAATGACGTTCCCGATGGTGGATCTGGCCGCGGGGTTCATTCCGCCCAAACCGCTCCACAACGGTTCATACAACTGAGCTTCCCAAGCCTCAGTAACGGGTTCGATTCCCGTTACCAGCTCCACATGATCGACATTGCCCCTCGATCAGTGATCTCTGCCGACCCTACCGCCTCATCCCAGACCGTCTTGATTTCCTGCGACTGTCAGTAGTTATTATCACCTATAGAAATATTCCCTCCAAATGCGTTGTGAACAGAACAGAAAAGTAAGGGCCGTTCGACATCGATGCCGCTCGCAATTTTCGAGTAGTTTCAATGAAAAGCCCATATAGAGACCACGTCAGTCAGTCCCCAGCAAGAGCTGGCCGGAACAATTCCTTCAGACTTATCGCCGTTGTTCTACTGATATGATTATCATCAACATACAGCGGCAGATTGTGAGATACGCCAGAACAGCTTGATGCCGTGCAAAGCGCATCAGCCACATTTATAATATCGGCATCGTATTTGTCGGCAAAATTTTCCAAGATATCATTTGCAAACTCGTAGCGAGCATTGACGGCATCGCGAGAGACAGATGGCGCAGCTTTCCAACCCATAAGCAGGCTGATACCAACAGTCCGCGGCACGTTGACGGCCTGTTCTGGAATACTTGTAACTAAATGAATATCCTTATCACTAATTTCGCCCAGCAGCCTGTCCAACCCATTGCGAACAACGATACGGTTAGTGTCGACTGAAGGGAATTGATGCTCTTTATCAGTCACAAACATATCTGACTTCATATTTTCTCCATACCGAGATGCTTCAAATGCGGAGCTCCATCTTGCAATGAAAAAAACTCCAGCGATTTGTTCGTTAGTCAAAACTGCGTCTGCCGCTGCTTGATAAAACTCATCGCATACGCCATTTTTCTGCAAGGTTCCGAGAAGTGGATAGCATCCGCTGTAGGTGAGGACTAAGCCTGACACACCGGCCTGAGTTGCTGCAGCCGCTAGTCCAGGCATGAATGCATCGGCGAAACTATCACCGATGACCGCAAAACTAGGTACGGAATCCTCAGTACCAATCTGACAGATGTTCCCGTTACCGATCTCTTCCACACTGCGACGGTCACAAGCGTTCCGGTTCGGGTTAATATCTGAGGTGCCCCCCGAAAACTGGACACTGACGTAAGCTCCGATTTGCTGTCTGTTGATCTTCACCACGAAGGAGATCGAAGATGTCGAAACGAAAGCAGCACGCCCCTGAGTTCAAGGCGAAGGTGGCGCTTGAGGCGCTGAAAGGTGAGGCGACGGTGTCGGAGCTGGCGAGCCGGTTCGGCGTGCATCCGACGATGATCAACCAATGGAAACGTGCGCTGCTGGATGGCGCGTCCGGTGTCTTTGAACGCGGCGGCCGCAAGACGCCGGTCATCGATGAAGACCAGGTCAGGGATCTGCATGCCAAGATCGGGGAGCTGGCGGTGGCCAACTCTTTTTTGGAAAGAAAGCTCAAACCTTGGGGCGGGAAGTGAGGCGCAGCATGGTCGAGCGCGACCATCCGGACCTGTCGATTGGCCAGCAGTGCGCGCTGCTACAGGTTTCTCGGTCGTCGTTTTACTATACGCCGCAGGGTGAGACGGAGCAGAACCTCGCGCTGATGCGGCTGATCGACGTGCAATTCCTGGAGACGCCCTTCTTCGGCGTGCGCCAGATGACGTGGCACCTGCGCAACGAGGGACACGCGGTGAACGAAAAGCGCATCCGTCGGCTTATGCGCCTGATTGGTTTGATTCCAATCTACCAGAAACCCAACACCAGCAAGCCGGCGAAGGGGCACAAGACCTATCCCTACCTCTTGCGCGGGCTGCGCGTAGAGCGGCCCAATCAGGTTTGGTGCGTGGACATCACCTACCTGCCGATGCGCAGAGGGTTTCTCTATCTGGTGGCGATCATGGACTGGCACACCCGAAGGGTTCTGGCCCGGCGGATCTCGAACACGCTGGACGCCGACTTCTGCGTCGACGCGCTGAACGAGGCAATCTATCGGTTCGGGCCACCTGACATCATGAACAGCGATCAGGGATCGCAGTTCACATCGTTTGCTTGGACAGACCGCCTGCGGCGGTCGGGCGTCCGTATATCGATGGATGGCAAGGGCCGCTACTTGGACAACATCTTCATCGAGCGCCTGTGGCGCACGCTGAAATACGAGTGCGTCTATCTGCATGTCTGGGAGACCGGGTCTCAGGCCCGCGCGGGTGTCCGGACATGGATGGGGTTCTACAATCACCGCCGCCCGCACAAAGCCCTTGGCGGCCAACCACCGGCCGTAGTCTACTCGCTGAAAGTCGAAGCAACGCAACCCGATCAGCAGGAGCAGATCAGAGCTTAGAAAGCGCCAGATCCTGTCCAAGGGAAGGGGAGCACCTCAAGGTTTGGGTCATCGTAGGTTACCGCGACCCCACCCAATCCAATCGCATCTCGCAGCGCCTTCGCGTTCGCTGGGTCTTTACCAATGGCACTGATGATCCGAAGGACGGCGAGCGCACTTGGGCCAAGAGTGGAAGTATCGACTTCCAGCCATGTTCGCTGCTGCGCCTCGTCTGTAAAAGCAATCAGAATGTTTGGATCGTTTGTCGGTCCAGCGCCGATACCGAGAGTCTTAAGCAGCGTGAAAAGCGTATCAATCGCCGAAGCGGTGGCCGTCGCTTGGGGAGTGCTGACCGGAAGGCTCTCGGTGGCAAAGGTTGCAGCGCTACCAAGCCCGAGGTTCGCCCTCGCGGCGGTCAGATTTGTCAGACCCGCGAAATTGCCGGTTTTCGTCAGCACCAGCGCTTCATCCGAAACCTGAATCGCCAGCGCCGACACGAAATCACGCAAATCCTTCTTCGTCGGCACATAGGCGCCCGACGCCGGATCGCCGATTGGTAGTGGTGCGCCAATCGGTGCATTGGGCTTGCCGTCGCCGGTGTAGCGATTGAAGTCGCGCAGAAAAATCAGTGGGTCGGCCATCTACGGCGCCTCCGGATCAAGGATTTCGATGGATGCGGGATCCGAATAGGCCCCGCCGTTATACTTGACGCGCACGTCGTAGGTATTGCCGATCGTGCGGCCGACGCTCTCGGCCTCGAAGTCGGTTGCGACCATGGCGGACCAGCTACCGCTCGGGGCCAGCCGGATCTGGGCCGCGAACACGAGGTCGGGGCGACTGATATCGGCCACGGTGACGCGAACCCCCTGCCCCGCACCGGCCGCGAACTGGGCGAGTTCCGAGATCACCGGCACCGGGATACCTTCGGTCTCCAGGACGGCTGGTGCTATCGGCGCGTCGCCCTCTTCGGTGATCGCGTCCCAGGCGTTCCAGGCGGGATCGATGCCGACCAGTTCGATCTGGCAGCGCCACTGCAGCACCCCGTTGCCGTCGGCCTCGGCGTAAGTCTTGTGCGAGACCACCTCGCAGACCTCGTCGAAGTCCATGTCGGGGTTCTGCACGCGGATGACGTGGTAGCTCGTGCCGCGCGGGAAGCGGGCCTTGATGCCGACGAGGTTCGTGGTGATCGACAGGCTGAACGGCCGGTTCTGCCGGTAGAGCTCGAGCTTCATCAGCTGCCGCATCTGGCCATGGTCCGGCACCATGTCGGCGTCGAACTGGATCGACCGCTCCGGCTCGGTCAGCAGTGCCGTGATGTCTTCCCAGGGCTGCGCCTCGGTGTCCTGGTAGTCGTGGTCGGCGCTGGTGTAGATCCCCTTCACCACATTGAAGGCATCAAGCTTCTCGGTCCCGTCGATCAGCACGAAGCGGAAGATGTCGTCGGCCGTGATCGTGACGTCCGGTGCGGCATAGACGCCGCCCATGATGCCCACCTTGCCTTCAGCGGTCTGGTAGACCGTCGCGTTGCAGGTGGTCAGCATCCGCGCCAGGACCGACTTCGGCTCCTCGGTCAGGCTGTACGTGCCCCAGAGGCGGTAGAGCGGCCGTGTGCCCCCGGCCCGTCGCACGATCTCGGTGTCGGACAAATCCGCGTGCGCCGACCAGATGCCGGCATCCATGTCGCTGCGCGCGATCCGGAAGCCATCGCCGTTCGATACATAGTCGCCGATGCAGAGCGTCGCGTTGTCGCTGTATCCCGTGGTACCAGTACGAAAGTCGTAGACCCGTGCCCCCCGCGCCGCGATTTGCACATCGGTGTTGGCGCCCTTCGGGAAGGCGCGGTTGAACTTCTCGGCGCCGGGGGCGAGGAACCGCGTGAAGACCGTGGCCTGATCCAGCAGCTTGTGGTCGTCAGTCCAGAGTGTCGGGAACGTCTCCTTCGGCAGCGCATAGTCGCCGCCTTCTGACCCTGCTGACCCGTTCTTGAAGTCGATCAGGACGTTGTTGTCGTAGATGCTGTCGGTGACAAAGCCATCCACGACCGTCACCGGCTTACCGTCCAGCCAGTAGCTGATCAGCCCGTCGAGCCTCCCGTGGTTCATCACGATGATCTGGTAAAGGCCGTTCCCCAGCACCTCCCAGAAGGCCCGCGTGCCGCCCAGCAGGCCCTGACCATAGAGCCGGGTGCGTGGACCGGTCGCTTGGTTGATCGTGGCACGGATCTGCTGCTTCGGAATGCTGGGCTTCGGCGTGAGCGCCCGCAACACGAGCGAGACGGCGAAGGACCGCGCGAGGTTGGCGGCACCCATTCTGATCGCCGTGGCGGCGGCGACGGAGAAGCCGGCCGACGCCGCAAGGTAGGCCGCGCCGTAGGCGATTGCCGAGAAGATCGCCATTATCTGTACCACGCCAGTTCTGCGGGCCGATAGCCGCGCCGCTCAAGGATCCGGGCCGCCGCAGCATGCGTGGGCCCGGTGCTCATCTTGATGCCTTTGCACCCCATGCTGGCCGCCCAAATCTCGAAGGCGGATAGTAGGCGAAGCCCCGATCGGTCCGTTGCGAACCACCCGTGTTCGATGGCCACCAATTCGGGGGTGATGATCGTGGTGCCCACCTCGCCGGCGATGAACCCGCCAGGGCTCACGTAGACGACGCCAGTGGGGCTCTGCATGAGGCGGAGCACATGAGCGCCAGTGTGGGCGACATCGACGCGCTGCGGCCCCTCAACGGCCGCCGTCAGGGCCAGCACCAGCCTCACCACATGCGACACGTCCGCCCCGTCGGCGGCCAGCCTCACACGGTCCAAATCGGGCTGTATCCTGCGTAGAGCGGCATGCGAGCGGCCCCCTTGTCGCCGGGATAGCGGCGCTGGGTATCGCTGTCGGTCCAGAGGCCGTTCGCCGGCGCGTTGCGATTGGTGAACAGGTTGTAGGTCGAAAGCTCGATCGTGCGCAGGTAGGCGGCGTCGCCGTCCCGTTCCGCGCTGTAGGTCATGCGGTCCATCTTGCCGCTGTAGACGGCGAAGGCCGGCATCAGTGGCGACCAGGGCTGCTGGTTCACGTCGATCGGCGTGACGTCGAAGAACTGCTGGTAGATCACGATCGACCGGTCCCGCACCCGGGAGGTGGCTGCCCGCGCCAGCTCCTGCATCTCGCTGGTCGCCCCTTCCAACGTCAGGGTCACACTTTCGGCTGTGGCCATCATCGAGGCCGGGATCTCCGACACGCCGATCAGCGAGCCTACTCCTTGCCAGGTCTGGCCCCCGGTCACCAGATCACCCCAGCCCGTCCAGACGCGGCGCGGTGCGCCCAGGTTAGTCCATGAAGATCAGGTAGTCCGCAGCGATCGGCGCCGTGCGCAGCTTCTCGTCCGGGATCGCGATGATGTCGTCGCGGACGGTCATGGCTTCCCCCCTCTGTGATGATGTCTTTTTGAGGCGCTCCAGCACGCGCTCGAGGCTGGTGATATTTTCGGCCATCGTTCTCACCAAAGCCCGCGTGTTCGCTCTGGTGAGCCTGCCCGTGGCTGAAAGGTTGTACATTTCTTCGCTGTCTGAACGCATCACACCACCTCCCTGAAGTTCACGGTGACCGACTGACGGAATTCGGTCGTGTAGGGCAGAATACCTTCGCCTTCGGTCTCGAACCGCATCCGGCAGACTGGCCGGTCGAGGACGAGGTATGTTCCGCCCGGATAGGCCTGCCGCATGAGCGGCTGGACCCTGACGTGAGCCTTGTCGTTCCCCATATCCACGACACTCATCACGTCATGGCAGCGCTCACCGATGCCAATCCGATGCCCGGGCCGCAGACCGTTGGTGTTGTCGTAATCGACACGGATCTGCCCATCGCGCAGCGCAGCCGCCACATCCAGCGAGGCGTGCTTGATGACGGTCTGGCCGAAGCCCGTGTCGTCGCCAAAGCCCTCCGCCGGCAGGCTCACAGCCGCCGTGCGTGACAGGGCGCGGCCTTGACCGTCCCACGGCAGAACCCGGGACCACGCCGGCACCAGCGTCTCGCCCAGCACACCCTGCATCTGCGCGACGAACCCCTGCAACGCCAGATAAGCCTCCTCGCCGCGGATCCGGAACGTGGCCTCGGCCTTCCAGTGCGCGGAATTGCTGGCGACGCGGGTCGTGGCACCGGAGAGGCCGACGCCACCGCTGGCGCCGCGCCCAACAAGCTCGAACCGCACGGACTGGTAAAGCGCCTGGTGCGGGAAGGTCGCGAAGATCATCCCGCCACCTTCGTGTGGCGCTCGATGATGCCGGGCACTTCCCTGCGAATCGCCTCGTTGCCCTGCTTTACACCGGCCGCCACCATGGCGCGGATCTCCGCATTGCCGGTCGCGCCGTTGACGACGATGTTCTGCGTCATCGATGTCGGCGCATTGCGCTGGTACCGGGTGTGATCGAGGACGGTCTCATTCGGGTGCAGCAGCGAGAGGAAACCGCCGCGTCCGTCCAGACCGCCGGACCGCGACCCGGTACCGGTGCCGCCACCACCTTCGAAGGACGGCAGGTTCAACGCCGCTTTCAGCAGGCTGCCCGGGCCACCCCCTTTGGCCTGGCCTCCGGTGGCGCCCGGGAAGAAGATGGCCGTCGCAAGCTGATCCAGCCCGGATGTCAGCAGGGATTCCGCCATGCGCTGCAACTGGCTGGTGAAGACATCACCCAGATCACCGGAGGTGACGATGGCGCGGGCGATCTCGGCATTCACCGACTGCATGCCCTTGAGCATCGGGCCGAACTTGGCGTCGTTCAGCTTGCCATCGAGGTCGGCCACTGCGCGGGCGTAGGCCTCGGGCGCGTCCTTGAAGTAGCCGAGGGTGTTCAGCTCGGCCAGGTCGCGCAGCTCGTCGTTGTATTTCTCCGTCTCCGTCCGCATCGATGCGATGACCCGTTCGGCCTCGCGCCCCATGCGGTTGCGCTCCTGCTCCGCCTTGCGCTCCGCGTCGGACACCGCCGGGGTGCGTCCGCGACTGCCGCCGCCACCGGTACGCCCGGTCACTTTCGGCGGCGTCGTCAGCCGGATCAGGTTGTCGACGGCGGAGCGGTTCTGCGCCCGTGTGCTGCCATCAGGCGTGACAGACACGCCCATCGCCGCATCTTCCGCCGCCATGGCCGAGGTCGTCCGCGAGATCTCCAGCGCCCGCGACAGAGAGATGCCGAGCCATGCCGCGAGCCGTTCGGCCTCCGAGGCGCCCTGCGCGATACCGCCCGCCATGTCGGCCGAGGCGATGCCGTTCGCCGCATCATAAGCCGCGATCATCGAGACCTTCATGGCATCGGTCTCACCGCCAGCCGCCACGATCTCGATGAACGCATCGCGCTCGGCCGCCGCGCGGGCGCGCGTCACCTGCACGCTGTCTTCGCCGTACTGCGCGATCAGCGCCTGCATCGCGACCTGGGATTCGAGTTCCGCCGAGGTGGCTGAGACCGCAGCGGCGCCGTCCTGGTTCGCCGCTTCGATGGTCCGCAGGCCGATCTCCAGCAGGGTCAGCTCGGCGTTCTGCTGCTGCAGCTCCAGCGTGACCGATTCGTTGGCATCCAGCACCCGCTGTGTCGCGGCCAGAGCCGCATCCGCTGTCTGGGACCGAACGGAATCCGGCAGACCCACTTCCGGCGTCAGGCCCAGCGTGGCCGCGTCGATCTGCGACTGCAGGGCGGCACGGTTGTCGGCGATCTGCTGACGCAGTTGCGCTGCGCGGTTGTTCATCCGCGCCTCTTCGACCCGCAGCAAAGCGCGCTGCGCCTCCAACTCCTGCCCCAGCATCAGGACGGCCTGACTGGAGACGGCGTCCTGCGCTACGCCCCGCGTCCGGACGGCGAGCGCGTAACGGTCCTCGAGGTCCGCGAGCGCCGAGATTGCCGAACGCGCGCCGTCGAGGGTGAGCGCATCGATCTCCTTGGCCGCATCGGCGGTCTCGAACATCATCGGGACCAGCGCGCCGAGGATGGCGGCCACGGCACCGGCTGCCGCCCCGACCACACCGAATCCCCCGAGCAACTGCGGGAGCTGCATCGCCAACGCCCGGCTGGCGGCGGTGCCACCGGCGACCTGCACGAAGAAGTCGCCGACCTGATAGCTCGCGTTCTGCACCTGGAATCCAATCCTCCCGGTCCCGCGCGCCGTGGCCGCCATCATCTGCTCCGTCGCGGCCCCTGTGGTGCGGTACTGCCGCTCCAGCAGTTCCAGTGTGTTCTCGGCCTCGGCGTTGGTGGCAATGCCGAGGCGCTGCGCGCGCTGGACCTTCTGGACGGCGGACTCGTAGCGGATCTGCGCGGCATAGGCCGGATCAACCGCGGCCTTCAGCGACTTGAACTGTGCGGCTTCCCGCCCCAGCGCCGCCGTGAAGGCCTGCGCGCTGCTGCTGGCGCTCTTCTGCTCCGTCTCGATGCCGGCAAAGCTGGCGATGGCCTTCTGCATGTCCGTCGACATCCGGGTCGCATCCTGACCCACAAGACGCAGGTCGGCCCCCATCGCCTTCGCGGACCGGCCGACCGAGACGAACTCGGCGCGCACGGTCTCCCCGCCCTCGGCACTCAGCCGGACGATCGCTCTCTTCTCGACCATGGTCGGTTACCTCAGCTGTTCATTCATCTTGGCGACGGCGACGGTCTCGATCCGCGGCAGCAGGTCTGCGGCAAGGGCGGCCGGCAGGCCCATCGCCCGGGCCAGCGCCAGCGCCGCGGTCATGTCGAAGGCCACGTACCCCGTGGCGGTCTGCCCGCTGACGATCCGCATCTGGCCCTGCAGCGACTGCACGAGGTCCCACATCCGCCGCCCCTCCCAAGTCACCGGTTGCTGGGCGCGGCCTGGGCACTCTTCGCAGAGGCCGTCGCATCCGGCACAGTAGCTGGCGCCGCCGCCGAAGTGCCATTCGGCGAGGGCGCAGAGACGTTTCCCTCCGCGGCCAGGGTCAGGGCCGGCGTGATGTAGGCGTCGCGGAACGCGAGGTAGCACTGGTAGATGTCCATCAGGGCCGCGACGTTCTGCGGCGTGACCGGCGCCGGCTGATCGTCCTCGCCCACGACGCCCTCCCAGTCGGTGATCGCCGCCACGGCGAGGGCCTTGCCGTAGGCCAGCACGAAGGCAGCGTTGCCGATGTCCGCCTCGCCATCGCCCAGATCGATGGTCTCCCGGACCTCCAGCATCAGCCGCGACGAGGGCGGGACCACCTCGACGCGGACACCACCAGCCAGATCGATCCAGGTGGGCGCGCGGTTCAAACGCAGGCGCAGCATCAGTAACCCTCCACCGTGTTGGTCAGAACGGCCGTGCACATCCGGCCAGGTACATCCGCCATGGCCGCCTGCCAGTCGAAGGTCACCTGCACGCCCTTGGGCCCATCGATCGTCACCTTCGGCTTCGGCAGGTAGACCGCATGCGCCGTGAAGGTGAACTTCGCCGAGGCCGAGAGGCTGTATGCGAAGACGAGCTCGCAGGGATCGCCGGCGGTGGCCTGATCGATCAGGACCGTATCGGCGAACCGGCTGGTCAGCCGCCCCGACAGCATGGCCATCGACGGATCGACGCCGTCGATCTTGCCGTCGGCGCGGATGACCTCGACCGGGTCGAGGTTGTTGCCGTAGGCGATATCTGCGGTGATCAGGTTGGCCAGCACCGTGCCGCCCCGCTTGATCTGACCGTTGAAGTTGCCGAACCGCTGGACCGGGATATCCGCTACGCTGCCGGCGTTGGACACCGTCGCCGGCGTCTCGCCCTGCGCAATCAGATCGACCGTCGCCGTCAGCTGGCCACCGCGTGCCATCGTCCAGGACAGCTTGTCGACGACAGCGCCGGTGAACATCGGGAAGTATGGTACCTCCGGCATGGCCTTCTCGATCGAAAGGCTCGGCAGGTCCCAGGCGCCGGACTGGAACGTGTGCACGGCCGGTGGGCCATCGACCGTGACCGGATCGCCGAAGGCGCCCTTCAGCCAGAAGCCGAAGGCTGCAACGTCGATGGGGACCACGATGCTGCCGGAGGTCGTCACCACGTCCTTGATCGGGGCCAGCGGATCGCGACCGTAGCCCAGCAGTTCGTTCTCCAGCAGCGGCTGCTCGGATCCCAGCGTCTCGCTGGCGAAGGGCAACCGCGAGAACCCTGTCGCGGGTGCGGTGCCGTATGTCGTCTCGAAGGCCGCAGCAAGCTGCGACCGCGCGCCTTGGGCACGTGCCATGTCGGTCTCCTTGGAGTGAGGGTCAGGAAAGGGGTGACGTCGTCGTGTAGGTCAAATCAATCTGGACCGTGACGGCCCGGATCGTGGCGGCGCCGTCGATCGGCAACTCATCACCATCGGGTGCTGCGGCCTCGACCCACTCGCAGGCGCCGCCGAGCGTGCAGTCCCCGGTGAGGGCCAGATCGATCTGCACGCCGATCGCATCGAAGAGCGCCGCGCGGTCGGTGTCGGACTGCACGAAGACTTCGGCCAGGGCGGCGTGGGTGTAGGTGTAGGACAGCGGCGACAGCAGGATCTCCGGCTCGCCCGGGTTTCCGTCGCGCAGGATTACGACGCCCGCCGGGGGAATGACCGACGGCAGGACATCGTCCCGCAGCACCTTGACGGATAAATCCGCCTGCAGCCGATCGAAGAGCGCCTGCATCACGGTCTCGCGCTTGCTGGGCATCTCAGTCGCTCCAGTTCTGGATGATCATCGACGGCAGCGCCGCCGCTGCCCGGTTGATCGCCGCGTTGAAGTCCAGCCGCTTGCGCAGCTTCACCTGCGGGACGAGGATGAAGATCGGCACCGTGACGCGGGCCTTCCCGGTCTTTGATCGAGACTTGACCGCGATGCCGCGGGTGTTGATGCGGGCCTCGCTGATCAGCAGGCTCGGACGCCCGGGCCGATAGATGAACGTGAGCTTCAGCCCGGTCTTTTGCTCCCACTGGGACGGCGTCAGGCGTGATCCGCCGCGTCCCTTTCCGGCGGCGTCCGTCGGGATCGCCATCCAGAAGCCGCTTTTCGACCGGATCAGGGGACCCTTCAGATGGGCGTTGATGATCTCGGGCGCGTTGGTCCAGACCAGCGCCGCGGCGCTGATGCTCTTGCCGCTTTCAGGATAAGCACGTGACCTGATCGAATTCGCCAGCTTGTTGCCGAGCCCAGCTCGTCGGACTTCGGCGCGCATCTCATTCTTGATCGTCATGCCGGCGCGGCGCATCGCCGTTGTCACGGCGGTCTGGGCTCGACCATAGACCTGCGGAAAGCCCCGCAGCGTGTCTTCGTCGAGGTTCATCTCAATCCCGGCCTTCATGCGATTGGCCGCACGTCGAGGGTCCAGACCAGCTGCAGGCGATCGAGCATCGGCTCCGACTGAACCACGTAGCGCGCCATGCCGACAACAAAAGTATCGCCCTTGGCAGGAGCATCGATCTCCGACTTGCGCAGATCGAACATGTTCGATTCCGACTGGAACTGAGCCCCGCCGAACCCTTGCAGCACGTCGGGCGATTTGCGGATGACGCGCACCGGGATGACCTCGGAGGTCGCGGCCGTGGTCCAGACGGCATTCGCCGCCACGTGGGGATCCGCGAAGATCACATCGATGGCGGCGGCGAAGGCGGTCATCAGACCGGCCCCGTCAGACCGAGATGCCGTTCAGGCGCACGCGACCGATATCGGACGGGTTGGCCGCGATCTCGATCGCCACACCGATCAGGCTGTTGCCGGTCGCGACCGAGGTCACCAGCTTGGCGGTGTCATCCCAATATACCTTCTGGCCGACCGTCCAGGCCTGAGCCGCGAGCTTCGGCAGATCGAAGGCACCTTGCGTGATCAGGACAAGGTCTTCGCCGACCGCGGCGGCGTTCTGGCAGACGCCGAACATCGCACCGATCAGCATGGCCGCGCCGGACACGGCGGTGACGGGGGCGGGAAGATCGATCTTCTCGCCAGAGTAGACGTAGTTTTTCATGGGGTGATCCCTTCAGGGTCAGAGGATGGGGCGACACGGCCGGGGGTGGCCGTGTCCAGTCAGAGCGAGGCTCCAATCAGGCGGCGTTAGGCGCCGGCGTTCTTGTAGAAGGTGCGCCAGTCGAGCGGGCTGACACCGGCGTCCATGCGGACCTTCATTTCGACACCGTCGCTACCCCACCTGTCTTTCTCTTCCAGGTACGGTTCCTGCTCGCCATCGAGGTAGGCCACCTCGATCGTGTCGTAGGCTGCAGGATCCGCTACAAGGTACCAGGCGGTGCCTTCGAGCCGCGCGTCGACGATCAGTTCCAGCGCGCCGGCCACGGGGTTCATCGCCATGCCCTTGGTGGCCGTCGGATCGACGGCGGAGAGCAGCAGCTGGCGGGCGACCATCTCGAGCCCCGCGCCGACGATCAGGTAGCGCGGCCGCACGTTCAGCACCTCGTCGCCAGACTTCTGCGTTTTCATCGCAGCGATCGCCGCCGACAGGGATGCCACTGACAGCGCGGCACCGGCCGCGGCAAGGTTGCCGTGATCGGCACTGAACAGGGCCTTGCCGTCGCTCATCAGCGGGTTGCCCGACAGCACGCCGTAAACCAGCCCGCCGATCGTGCGGCGCGCAGCGCGGCCCATCTTCATCGGGATCCGGTCCAGCACAGACAGATCGTCGTTGATGATCGCCTGCCGGGTGATCCGGAAGAGCTTGCCATAGGTCGCGAGCGCAATCTTCTCGGCGCGGTCGCCGACGGTGCCGTACTTGTAGTCGGCCCCTTCCGGCACCTTCGGCAGCCGCTCGAAGAAGCCCGCATCGATGCGCTTGGCCTCCTTGAAGTCCGGCAGCGTGCCGGTGACGGTCCAGGCCTCGAACGTCTCGTCCGCCTGCTCCCAGCCGCGCAACACCGAGGCCTGCGCCACGTTGGACAGGATGTTCGCGAAGTCGCTCGTCGTGTGCGCGCCCGCCATCGTCAGCGCGCGGCCGCCATCGTCAGCGCGCGGCCGACCATGTCCTGACGGCTGCGGTAGGTCTGCCGGTCGCCCGCGGCGGCCAGCGATTCCTTGGCCATCTCCGACAGTGTCAGGCTGCTGAACTCGTTGCGCTCGCCGTCCTTGTTGTGCGCTTTGGCCAGGAGCGCCTTGGTCACGCCGGTGACGAACTTGTCGCGGGCGTCGGCGGTAATCGTGGCCGACGTGCGGCCCGGCATCGGCGTGTCGGTGTCACCCTTCGCCTTCCAGGCGGCGGTGATCTTGTCGGAGGCCTGCTCGAAGGTCATGTCGGACTCGATGAGCTCGTCCGCCATCTCCGCCGGCAGGCCGGCAGCAGCCACAGATGCCGTGATCCGGCGGCCGCGGGCACGTTCCGCCATGATGGCGGACTTGCTGTCGGGCGCAGGCGGCGTCTGGCTCTGGGTATCGACCGGGTTGGGGCTCGTATCGTCGACCACTGCTGTGGCGCCGGGCTTGGGGGGCATGATGGGGTCCTCTTGTGTTGCGCGGGGCATGCCCGCAAAAATGGCCAGCGCGGCCGCTTTGCTCTTGCTTGAGGCAAGAGGTTTCGATGCCTCGCGCAGCTCCTGCGGCGCGTGGGCGTAAATCCGGTAATCGAAGGTCGCGGCGATCGCCGATTCCGTCGCGGCGTCATGTTCGGTGGCAAAGCCTGCCGCGACGGCTGCGGGGCCGTCGTAGACCGTCTCGGCGGACATGATCGCCCGGGCGGCGTCGCGGCTGATGCCGGCCCGCTTCCCGTAGATGTTGGCATAGGCGCCACTGACAACGCGGAGTTCAGACGCGAGGCGCACATGATCGGCCTCGGTACCGCGACCGTCGGTAAAGGGCTGCGCCGGATCGTGGATCAGCATCCACGCCCCCAAGCGCATGGTGATCGTGTCGCCGGCCATAGCGATCAGGCTGGCCGCAGACGCTGTGACGCCATCGATAATGATGTGCACGGCATCCGGATAATCGACCAGCATCGTGTAGATCGCCTGCCCTTCGGTAGCGTAGCCACCGCCCGAGTTCAGCCGCACCGTCAGCGGGCCGGACCGGTTCGCCAGCATCGTGCGGACGTCCTGAGCATTGAAGTAGTCTTCATCCCAGAAGTCGCCGCCGACGCTGCCGTAGAGGTGGATTTCGTTCTCAGGCATTTTCGCCCTCCTGTGTGGGGTCGCTCTGGCCATCTGTGGTCGGCTGGCCTTGGGGTTCAGGTGACGCGGTTTGCGCCACACCGGAGATCGAGACGTGGCGCGGGTCGGTGTCGAAGATCATGCCGGCCTTGTCCGCCGCCTCGGCGTCCGCGATCTGCTCTTCCAGCACGCGCTCCGGATCGTATCCCATCTCGCGGATGCCCTCTGACCGGCTGGCGAAGCCGCCGCGCACCTTGTCGCGTAGGGCGGTGATCTCGCGGTTCGGGTCGATCAGCATGCGCCGCGGCGGCACCCATTGCAGCTTGACCTGCCGGGCCCGGACCGGGTCGGCGATGGCCCAGGCCTCGTCGAACCAGGCCGGCCAGCGGCTGCATCATCTGCGGGATCAGTAGCAGCCACTGCCAGGCGCTGACGTTGCGATCCATCTCGAGCCGTCCGATGCGGGCTGAGGAAAAGTTCACCCCAGTCAGATCCCCGGTCAGTGCTTCGTAGGTGACGCCGATGCCGGCGGCGACTGTACGCGACACCGAGCGCGTGAACTCGTAGTAGCCCTGCACGCCCGGGGGTTCGGCGAAGCGGATGTCCTCACCGGGGGCGAGGTTCTGGATCCTGCCCGGCACCAGCGTGGACAGCCCGCCCGGATCCGCAGTTGCCGCCGGCGTTTCGCCGTCGAGGTTGACCCGGAACGCCGCAAAGCAGGCGGCGATCTTCTGGCGCATCAGCTGCGCGTCCTGATGATCCGCCATGTCCTGCAGCGCCAGCGCCACGGGGGCGAACCAGCTCACGCCGCGCATCTGCCCCGGACGGTCCTGCCGGTAGATGTGCAGGATCTCTGACGCCGCCACACGGCGCGACGCCCGGCTGAGGTTGCGCCAGCCGCGGGCGCCTGGATGCTCGCTCAGCAGATGATAGGCCACACGCCGGCCGATCGCGTCGTACTCGATGCCGTCGCGCACCACGTTGCCAGCCTCACCCTTGCCGAAGGCGAAGGAGTCGAGGAAGTCGATCTCGATCACCTGGATCTGGAACGGCAGGGCGAACCCGTCGCGCCGCTCGCGCCGCCGGCGCCGGATCAGCACCTCGCCGGAGGCCACGAGCGCGTTCACCACCAGCCGCTGCAGGCCGTAGAGATTGTTGCGACCGTCGGCGTTGATGTCCGTCGTGTCGAAATGCGCCTCAATCAGCCGCAGGGCGGCCTCTCGCTCGCCCTTCTTCTTGGCGATCACCTTCGGGATGATCCCGTCGCCCACCACGTTGGATGCGATGACCTGCTGTGCCCGGGTCGCCAGTGGAGAGTTGCGCACCATGTCGAGGGCAATGCCCGACAACCGCTGCCGGCTGGCCGCCGCGGCATCCGCATCGGTGCGGGTCGCCCGCCAGGACGTGCCACGGTTGCCCGGCTGCGTCGCCTCATAGTGCGCAGTCAGCCGCGTGATGGCCGCACGCGCAGCGATACGGCGCGCACCCGAGACAGGTGCGACGCTCATGATGGCCCGATCCAGCCAGTTCATCTGTACGTGGACCTCTGGAATGTCGGATTCACATGGGTCACGCGCCGCGGCGTCAGCTGGGCCTCGACCAGGCGGATCATCTTCAGAAGTTCATCGACAGACCGATATTCCACGGTCTGGCCGTCGTAGGTCACCCGCGTGACACCGCTGGCCGCAGCGGCGCGCAGGGCTGTCAGCTGGGCAGCGGTGTAACTCATAGCCAGTCCTTTCGGGTCTTGATCCATGCCCCGCCGGTGTCGGCGGCATCAGGTTTGGTTGGCGCAGGTGCCGGCGCGTTGATCTGGTCGACCGTCGGACCCATCCGCTCCGGTTCAGCAGTGGCGGCTATCGTCGTATTGGCAGGTGCGGTCGCAGCTGGCACTGGCACGACGTGCAGCGTGGTATCGAAGAGGTCGCCCTGCGGTACTGCGGGGGCCGCGGCACGCTCACCCTCCAGCACCGCCCACTGCTCGTCCGTCATCGTGGTCCAGCCTTTGCGGCGCGCGGCGGCTTCGGCGTAGTTCATCGTGTCGAGGCCTTCGTTGCGCCGGCTCGGTTCCACGAGGTCCCACCTACTGGTGACCACGCCGCTCGGCGTGCGCTTCAGCACGCGGATCTCCGACGTGATCATCCGGAAGAACTCGTCGCCCAAGCCCGCCGCAACGTGGCAATAGCCCCGCTCGAGGGGGTCTTCCTTGGCCAGCCAGGCGTAGAAGTCCGCCTTCATCTGGCTGACGTTGAGGTTGAACGCCCGGTTCTGCGCCCGCTTGGCCTTGCCGTCCTTGCGCCGCTCGAACCGCATCGGCCACATCACGGGGCCGGTCTGTGACCCCGACCCCTTCACCAGGATGACCCGGCTCCAGGGGTGCCGCTTGCCGTAGGCCCAGACGGCTTCCGTATAGGTGCCGACGTCGATCGCCATCATGTCCAGCGGCACCGTCAGTCCGGCCTCGGTCCGGTACCCGGTCTTCAGGATCGCATCGAGCGCCACCCGGCATTCATCGTCGTCGATGTGGTGCGGGATCACCACGTAGTCGATCGACCAGCGCTGGTAGTTCCGCCCGAAGGCGACAAAATGCACCTCGGTCCGGTCGAGCTGGCAGTCGACGCCCGCCGTGAAGATGAAGCCGCGTGCGGGCAGAATGCCCCGCGGCAGCACCTCGCCCGCGGGCGCATTCTCGACCCGGTCGCGCAGGATCTCCCAGTCCGGCCCCTTGCTCGCCTGCACGTGCGGCAGACCGAGGACGTCGTTGAAAAAGGTCTGCTCGGTCTCGGCCTCGACCGCGTCGCGCAGCGACTCTTCGCCCTCGCCACTCAGGGCGACCGAGGTCCAGCCCATGACGCGGGCATACTCAATCGCGATCGAAGCCCAGTCCCGCTGCGGCGCATAGGCCCGCCACAGGTGGAACCCCGGATGATCGCCGCCCGGATTGCCCGCGATCCAGCGACCCGCGCCGACCATCGCTTCCTTGTGCGCGTGACTGATCACCGCCCCGCAGCTGTCGCAGGAGAATCCGGCCGCATGCAGCCGCGCGGGATCGAGGTTGCGCTTGAAGTTCTCCCAGGTCAGCGGTGCTGCGTGGCCGCAGTGCGGACACGGCACGTAGTAGAGCCTGCGATCACTGCGGGCGTAGGCCTTGCTGATCCGGCAGGTGCCGTGGATCTGCGGCGTCGAGACCCGCAGGATCTTGGCGTCCTCGAACCCTGAGGCCCTTGAGGTGGCCATCGCCTCCGGGTCGCCCTTCTGGCTCATCTCGAACTTGGCCAGATCGTCCATGATCACCAGCCGCCGCGACGTGCCGGCCAGGTCATCCGGCGATCCGGCCGAGGTCACCTTCAGGCTGCCGTTCCGGGTCAGGGTCTCCTGGTTGAACTTGGCGTCCTTCTGGTCACCGCCGCGCCCGTTGCCGAAGACCGCGATCAGCCCCGGGGCCTGCCGGCGCATCGGCAACCATTTGTTGTCGACCCACTCAGTCGCCGAGCTCGACGTCGGATGCACCACCAGGCTGTCGAGCGGTCCGTATTCATGCCAGGCCCCGATCACGGGGTTTACCACCGAGACCGTCTTGCCCCACTGGGCGGATCCGCGCAGCGTTACCTCCCGGCTGGGGTGCTCCGGCGACAGGACCTCGTGGATCTCGCGCAGGAACGGAAACCGATCGATCCGGAACGGCCCCGGCATCGGCGAGCGCTCGTCGAAGACGATGTTGTCCTCGCACCACCGCGTGATGTCCGGCGGCGGTGGCGGACGCAGTGCCTCGGCCACCGCCTGCGTGACGATGGATTCGGCAGACCTCAAAAAACCCATCTCAGAAGTCCGCGGCCCGCTCGGCGTCGGTCATCGGAGCTTCCTCTGCCTCCTCTGCCAGCGCCTCGGACCGCACGGCCCGGTGGCCGCGCCAGGTGTCGAGCAGGATCTTGCGGGCCACCTTGTAATCCACGCCCATCGTGTCGGCGATCTTGCGCGCCGCCTCGCGCAGGACGGTCTCGAAACCCGCGATCTCCTGCGCCACGATCCGCGCCGTCTGCCGCGCCGCTTCCGCTGCCAGCACGAAGCTGCCTTCGTCCAACTCGTTCTGCCGCCGGGCCCGCCGCGCTTCCTCGGTGACCTTCTGCGTCCGGGCCAACTCGTAAAGGTCCGGATCGTTCGGTCGCAGGGGCGTGTCCGATCGCTGGCGTGCCACCGGCGCCCGGTCATCGTCGCCATCGTCGCCCGCTCTGACAGCCTGGATGGCAACCTTGGTCCGCGACCCGTTGCCCAGCATCTGCCCTTGGTCGAGGCGGCGGCCCAGAGCATCGGCGCATTTGCTCAGATCGAACCGGCGCTGCCGTCCGGACCCGGTGTAGCAGCCCTCGAGCTTGCCTTCAGACACGTACTGACTGACCCGACCGGTCGTCACCTTTAGCGTCCTGGCAAGATCAGTGGTGCTCAGCAGGGTCATGATCTCCAGTCCAACTGGCTAAAGTTGAGGATAGTTGAGGCTTATCGGTTAGTTGAGCCGCGCGAAACACATGCGCTCCGCCCGCCCGTATACGCTCCGAACCCGGGAAGGACCCAAGGGCCGGGGGTATGCGGTGGGCTGAAACGAGACGCGCCCGCACGGTTAGTACCGGCGGGCGCAGATGTTCTATTGGGTTCTTGGCTAGGGGGGATGAATTTCCCGGTCAACAAGTTTTTCAAAACTGAACCCCCAGCGCTCCGTTTTGGCTGCTTCCGAACTCAGATGGAGGTCAACTACGCGGATAAAGTTACCGTTATAGTTCCGGTCTCAATCTCGGCTACGGGAAGGGGAACGAGAAAACAGTTGCAAGCAAGGCTTTACCGGTTTGCCACATGCAGCGAAAACAAAACAGCGGTAACACGCGTTTCTGATAAGGGCCCCGTGGAAATAGAGATTATTATGCAACTCTGAGAGCCTCGTTATCTACAACATTTAGTAGATAATTTGGATTCGAGACCCAAGCGGCCACTGCATCCGCAATCTTTTGAGCCTGTAGTTGGGTAAGAGTCTGGTGTGTCAACATGACTTCCTGAGTGCCATAGTTCACACCAACCGCGTTCTCTGACCTAGCTTTCTCATCTGCAATAGATTGCCTAACTTTTCGCTGTGCTTCGCTTTTGTAAGTAAAGTTTGTATCCGCTCCCTGCCAAAAACTGCCCTCAATATCTATGCGTGAAAGCAACGAATTAGTTGTTGTCTGCACTGTGTCGCGATTGAAGATCAAACGGGTAAACTGCGAACCTTTTGCCCTCAGCTTTTTATCGCTTCGCCTTGAGAAAAATATTGGAATAGCAATAGAAGCGCCCCACCCAACCAACAATAAAGGGACATTTATATCTCCACCTGTAAGAATCATCGAAAGTGCCGCGCCGGGCCACCATCCCAAAAATATCATCCATGCTGCGAGTAATGGCCCAGCTGCGGCCCATCCGCCGACCGCAGGTGTCGCGTGAATCCTAAAGTGCATGGTCACTTCGTCGTCCTTGGTTCTCTCAAGAATAAATGGTTTTTCAGCTAAAATTGATTTCGCCATGGGAATCTCTAAAGGACTGGGAGCACTGATGTTTGGTCAATAACTCGCACCAAATATCTTGTCCAGACTATTACTGGCGGCTCGAAAGAACAAACAGCATGCTTCAGTGACATGGTAGCACAATCTTAGAGCTGACATTCATTCAGGTAGCACCAAGCGACCGCTTTGATCATGCGGTTACCTTCCAGGGTTCGCGAGGCGGCATCGTTGCCGTCACGCTCCAGGCCGAAAGATCACCGCCAAGCTGGAAAGTATTGCGCAGCTCGAGCAGGGCAGACCACCACAGCAGCCAGGCACGGCGCTTTGCTGTCACTTCAGCCACCCCGCCGCGGATGTTAACCGGGCAATATCTGACCTCTTCAAATCGGTTGCCGCCCTTGCGGGTGGTATATGGCTGGTGTGGCCAGCCCCCTGCACCCAGCTCTGCCGCATCCGCCGTGACAGCGTAGCGTCCGTATCTGCTGGTCCCCCACTTCAACGGTTCGATCCACGTCGGCACGTGCCACTCCGGCATCATCCCCGCTCGCGCCAGCTCCGCGATCGTCACTGCCATCCGCGCACCGCCACACCCTTCCGGCAGCACCGCCACTGCCGCCGCCACGAGGTCGGCATCCGGATGTGGATCTGACCGGCCACCGCCGTCAATGCGGCAGCCGAGCTGCTCGTGCTGGGCGATGATGCTGGTCATGCTGGCGTAGCCGTAGCCATGGCCCAGCCGATCGCGTCCGCCCCCGAGATCGAGCTGCGCGCATTCGGTGCGGAAGGCCCAGACCAGCAGCGGCCAGATGCCGATATCCTGTGCGGCACCGCGCGACGCCCTCGTGAAGTCCCGTGCCATCATCATGCGCTCTGCTCCAACCGCTTGTCCTGTCCTGCTTTGACGATTTGTGCCACCGCCTGGCGGTCGCGCTGGTAGGCTTCCAGCCAGGCGCGATCCTCCGCCGTCGCCGTGTCCCGGTCGATCCGGCTCTGCACCAGCTCGATCTGGCGGTTCGCCTCGATCCCATCCTCGCGGATCTTGTGCATGTCGTAGGGCAGCGGCGGGCGACCCGTGCGGCGTAGGTGCCGGAACAGTTCGACCTCGAAACCGCCGGCCACCGCGGGTGGTCCCTCGATCGACGCCAGCCAGCTGGTTACGATCGGCATGTCTGTCACCGGTGGTGTCTGCAGTGCCTTCGCCTCCGACAGGATCGCCGCCTCCGGCCAGACGCCATGGCGGGGGCGACCGGCACCGGCCGCGTTGCAGATCATCAACTCGGCCAGGGTCAGCAGGTTGTCAGGCTCGAGGTAGGCCAGCCGGTCGCAGAGCCGCCGGCGCATTGCCTGGTAATCTTCCAGCGTCATCAGCGACCCGCCATGCCGGGGCCGCTGCATCCCCGCCTCGTCGATCCGGTCCCAGAACAGCGCCTGCACCCGCGCGCGCGCCTCAGCCCGCTCCACCGCCGCCGCACTCAGTCCCGCTCTCGTGGTCGTCGTGCTGACCGTATCACTCGCTTGTGTCTGCATCATCGGCCCTTCTTTCTCTCAGCCCTGCTTCACCTGCCACCTTTTCCGTCCCGCCGTTTCGTGGCGGTTTCGTATCTATCTTTTCATTTCATATCTTCTCTTCTCCTATACGCAGAACTGTTCCAATCCGTGCGGAACTGTTCCGTTCTGTTCCATTCCGTTATTGGAACGTGTCAATCTGTGGTGGTAACGGAATGACGGTCTAAGCCGCTGTTATCTAACGCCTCGGGTTGAACCATCCCTGCGCGGCGGCATGCTCCATCACGCGCTGGAAGGCGGGCGTGCGTCGCTGGCCCTTGTGATGATCCGCGAGCCACTGATCCATGCGCTCGATCAGGACGTCGTCGGACAGCACCGCCTTGTGCACGCCGAGCTTGGCCAGCTGCTCGCGCATCCGCACGAGCCGCATCGTGACGGCCTTTTCCGCGTTGCTGGCCTCTCGCGCCTGCCGCCGCCCCAGCGCATCGAGGGCGACCTCGAGCACGACCGGATGGAACAGGCGGACCTCGTCGTCGCAGAGGCACTTTTCCCAGTGCCGCAGGGGACCGAACTTCATCCGCCGCAACTCCATCCACCGGTCCGGATGCAGCCGGAGCATGTGCGCGAGTTCGCCGTCGTCGGCCGGCAGCGTGCCAACCGGGCGCTGGGACTGGGCCATGAAGCACAGGTTCATGAAGTAGCACTGTGATTCCG
The DNA here is from genome assembly GCF_021735925.1 of Loktanella sp. M215. Lineage (NCBI taxonomy): Bacteria > Pseudomonadati > Pseudomonadota > Alphaproteobacteria > Rhodobacterales > Roseobacteraceae > Loktanella > Loktanella sp. M215. The sequence continues at coordinate 2,971,264 of NZ_WMEA01000001.1, read as the reverse complement.
GCGTGGCCTTGCGGTACATCGTGCTGTTCAGCCAGCGGACATGGTCCCACATCGTGAAGAAGTGCCCGGCCATGCGGACCTCGCGCCCGATCGGGTAGTCCGGCAGACCGGTCTCAGGGACGGCATGAAAGTTAAGGGCGTTCATACCGTCACCATGCTTTCCACCGCGGTCCAGACGCCTGTCTGAGCGGCGGCCTCAAAAATCCGCATCCGCGCGGCGCGCCAGGCCGGGTGGTTGACCACATGTGGCACCCGGTGCCGTGCGAAGAGGTAGGCGTCGAGCTTATCCACGAGGTGCAGCCGGACCCGGTCATCGTCGTCCAGCGGCACGAGAAGGCCCATCGCCGCCAGCGCGCGATGTTCCGCAGCGGCATGGTCTTCGATCAGGTCCCCCGCCTCTTCCTTCAGCCAAGCCGGCAGATCGCCAACACGGAATTCGCCCATATCGTGGGTCACAGCTGCCCGGAGCAGCTCAGAGGAATGATCCGGCCACAGGACGATAACCAGCAGCGCGCAGCGGCCTTGATGGCCGCAAATCGGATCGTCGTGCACCGCGAGGTCCGGGTGCGTGTGCCAGCGGCGCGTGAACGATCCGCGCCAGATATCGAGGGGTTCCATCACGCCGCAGCCTCCCGCGCTTCAAGGCGCCGGGCCAGCGTTTGCAACCGGCTGCGCACCGACACCAGCTTACGCCCGAGCGCCCGCGCAATCTCAGTGATCGAAGCGCCGGAAATCCGCAGCGCCTCCGTCTTCCGATCTTCCGCCGCAGTGAACAGGCGCACCAAGTGATTGCCGCGTCGCACGACCTTCGTGCGGTTCAGCCACACGATCGATCCGCCATCAGGCACGACGCCCTGAGCCAGACAGTGATACTCGACAGCACCGCGCGTCATCCCGAGATCCTTTGCGATGCGCGACAAGCCTTGCCCTTGCCACCGCCGATCGACCGCGGCTGCGATCGTCGCGTCGTCGTACTTGCGGCCCGGCATCAGACGACCTCCACAGACTGCGCTGCGGCGGCGGAGGCGAGCACCGCCTTGATCCGCGAATTCCGCGCTGTGGCGCGGCCTGCGACATGCGCAAAGTCGCATTCGATCTGCAGCGGCAGCGCCTGCCCCGTGGCGTCGATTGCCCCCAGAAAGCAGCCATACGCGCCCGGCGTAGACGGGTTGCCGTCAACCACTTCCAAGATCCGAATGCACTGTCGGTCAGCACCATGCGCAGACACCCAGGCGCGGGCAGCGTGAATTCGGCAAGAAGGCCCCGGTCCGGCTTCCGTCGATCGTCAGTCATGAGTGATCCTCCCTGTTCACGTCCAGTTCGCATGTCGTGGTGAAGGCTTCCGCCAAGTTGGAGACCGGCGCGTGGCCATTGGCCCGCTCTGCCAGCGCCACGCCGTATCGATGGGCGTTCATCGCGTTCGCCGCTGCCCGCCAGTCATGCCATCGGAGCCCGGCGTGCAGCACGATCAGCCCCGCCCGACCTCGGACGCAGTCGCTCAGATCACCCCGGACGGTGGTGAGGATCTGCAAGCTTCCGGTCGCAACCGACAGAATGCCGAACTTCTCACTGGCCACTCCGACGTCGTCGCCCAGTGCTTTCGAAACGCCCCAAGCCTCGCGGCGGGCATCCACGGAGGGCACAAGGTAGATCACCGACTGACCCTCGCGGGCCAGCAAGACGGCGCGTGCTAGGCAGGGCAGGATGACACCGATCATGCGCGCACCGATGCGGGTGTTATCGCAAGCGGTTCGGCCGCAATCGCGCGCAGCTGCGCCATTGCATCAGGCCGCTTGACAGCATAGGCCACCACACGGCCGCAGAGATCTCCATTCGGAAAGGCCGCGAGCCAGTTGCTCCACGTCCAGGCAGCACCAGCGACGCGGACGACCTCGACGACGGTCTGGTAGTCTTCCGGCCACATTTCTACCGTCACGCGGATGACGGTGCCGAGCGGTATCGGGCAACCTTTGCCGTCGTGCATGATAATGGGACCGAACTCCTCAGACATGCCGCGCCCCACGCAGAAGGTCCGAAAGATCAAAGAATCCGGCGGCGCGAAGCCGGGGATGTGCGTCGCCGCCGCCGGTGCCGATCGAGGGGTGGGACCCCGACCAGCTGCCAGAGACCCTGCCACGTGCTGCTATCGCACGGCGGGTCACCTGAGAGGTTCCCAAGCTCAGCACGCCATAGACGTCACCGACCTCGGAAAGGAAAACTGGGGCAAAGTTGCGTTCGAGGTCAGACATTGGCCCGCACCTTCAGCTCACGCACCAATGCATTGATTGCCGCCTTGTCGTTCCGGTTTGGGCACAGCGCCTGCCAACGATCTGTGACGTCCGCCGTGTCGAGCTTCATCGCCGCACCAATCTTTGCGGCGCTTTCGCCGCGCACGAAAGACAGCGCAAGGATCAGGTCGCGCTCGAGCGTCCAGACCTTGCTCTTGCCGAGCTGGTCGAGCCGCTGCGCGATCGTCTGGTTCGGTTTGCTCTTGGCCGTAAGTTTTGGGGTGGCATGTGCCGTCGAGCGTGACGGCACCGACGCTACTGGCAGCGCTTGGTCGCACGGCACTTTGCCGCGGCGCAGGCCGAGGCGGAACGTCTTGTTCGACACCTGCTTGGCCGACTTGTTCAAGGCCCGCGCAATATCGGCGGGGCTTTCGCCTGCGGCAAAACGGCGGCGGAGATCGATGATCTCTTCAGGCGACCACTCCCGGGCCAGCGCCGCCCGGTTGTCGATCACGGGCGCTGGTCCTGCATCGGATTCGGGTTCCTCCGCCGGCGCGTGATCATCCTTCTCGACAGGATCGATGGACGGCACCGCGTCAGCGCCGGCGGAAACATCGGCCGCAGCAACATCCTGCGCGACGTCATTCAGCAGCTCGGCAGCAATTCCGGCCTGCGCCCCGCCCTGCATCTGCACGACCAGCGAGACGCTGGCGGGATCTACCTGCAGCGCCACGGCATAAGGCGCATCGGCGGCGCCGCCCTTCAAAACGTGCCTCGCCAGCAGCAGCACCTCAAGCCGAAGGGCCGCAGCGGCGCAGATCTCCGATTGCCGCTCGATATGGCCTTCGAGGATGTCCAGATTCGTCATGCCTGTTCCTCCGGTGAGGGCGACGTCGCAAGGGCAGCGCGCACGCGGGCCACGGCGACGTCAAAATGGTCGGGGTTGATCTCGATGCCGACGCCGTGGCGCCCTGCCTGTGCGGCCGCGACCAACGTGGCGCCGGTGCCCATGAACGGGTCCAGCACCAGATCGCCGGGCGGCGTCGAATTCAGGATGTACTGCGCCATCAGGGCGACCGGTTTTTCGGTCGGGTGCTGCGTAGCCTTGGCGGCGTTCAGCGCGAATGACTGCTTCGACCCGCAGTCGTTGATGACCTTGGCGCGCCCCTTCCAGAGGTACAGCGTGAACTCGAGGTTCTTCATGTACCAGCGGTTGCGGGTCACGCGGATCTTGTCCCAGACCAGCAGGTTGTGGAATTTCCAGCCGGCCCCGGTGAACCCGCCGTGGGCGGCGAACAGGTTCTTGTCGTTCGACATGATGTAGGCATCGGCGTCCGCTTTGCAGGCGCGGAAGATCGGCCCTCCGATCTCCGACCAGCGCACCGTGTCCATCAGGTTGCCGCCGTTATCATAGGCGTCCTGGGCAAAGATGCCGCCCATGACCTGCACGGCATTCCTGCCAGAGGTCAGGACATAGGGCACGTCGGTGACGACACAGTCCGCGATGCCCGGCAGCGTCGGCAGGATCTGGCGTGCATCGCCGAGGTAGAGCGTGATCGGGCCGACCTCGACGCGCTGCAGCCAAGGCGCAGTCGGGGCAGATGCAGTGACATCCGCCGAAATAGGAACCGTACCCGTCATACTCGAGCACTCGGAATGCGGGGGGCACGTCGATGCGACAGCTTGGCCCCCCGGTCAGGCCCCGGACCTCTGGGTCTTTTAAGGACGTCGCGACGTGGGGTTTGCCGAAAAAAGCGGATGCGGCGGCGGGTAGACGCCGACCGCATCCGTCAGGTTGGGGCGCGAACGCCCCCGGCAGACGCACACCAGGCACTGGCAGCGCCGACACGAGAGGGACCGCCGCACTGGTCCCGATAACGGGGAAAAGGGTGCAGCTCATGCGGCACCCCTTCCGGAAAGTTTTCTGAGGCGACGGGCGGCCGAAGCCGCCCACCCTTCCCCGGCTCTGACCAGCAGCACCATCGACCAGCGTTTGCCAATCGTCGCGACATGCGCCGCAGCCCAGAATTCGGCGCCGTAGAGCCGCCCCCAGGCGGGACTGGTCACCTGCCAGAACTTGCCGATGATCACGCGCCACCACATCAGTGCCCACCGAATGCGGACCAGTCCGCGTCGCGCAGATCGGGGTCCGTCATCGCGCGAGCCACGACCCAACCCTGCGGCGCGTTCGATCCCGTCCACCAGTTTTCGGCAGTGGATGGATCGACGCGAAAGATGGTGGCAACCTCGGCCGCGCTGTCGAAATTCGCCCTGACAAACAGGCTCCAGGTCGCGGCGAATTGCTGGCGATAGGTCAGTGTGTCGGCCTTCTTCGACCGTGCGGAAAACTTTCGGCAAGACATTCCGGTAGATCCTTTCCTATGTCTGGGGTGCAAGTCAGACACGGAAAAACATAAGGATCGGGCGGCGTCGGTCATGACGCCACCCGATCGGGCAATTCAACAGGTGCAGGTTTGAACGTGAACAATTTAGCAGGGCATTCGATGCCCTGCTCCTTGCAAAGTTCCGACAGGACAAGCCACCAGCTCGATGGGCAGCGATTGCTGACAGCCGCAGCAGACAGCGACTTGCCGGTCACGCCAAGGGCGGTCCCCACAGCGTCACGGCCCAGCCGGTCTAAGATTTCGCGCACATTGGTCATGCGGCATAAAATCTATCAAATTTGGATAATGTCAATCCTATGCCGACCGGATCGTCTAAGTTTTTGCGACATGATACGGTAAGCGCATGATAGAGAAGAAAGTTTCAGGGCGGTTTGCCGACATTGCGCATCGTCTGCGCGCGGTGCGCGCTTACTACGGCTACTCCTCGATCGAGTACGCCCAGCAAGCCGACGTGAACCCTAAGTCCTACTCACAATGGGAAAGCGGCGATCACAGGATATCTATCGACGGCGCCATCCTGCTTCGAGAAAGATATGGAATTTCTCTTGATTTCATATACTTAGGTAGCGTTGATACGTTGCCCGCGAAAATAGCGAACGCGGTATCATCAAGCCCTCTGCTCAAAAATTCCAACGCATCGACAGTCAATCCCGACTGATCCGCCAAGTTGATCAGGGCTGATAGTCTGCCGTCCGTCACCCACTTCGCCTCAGAAATTACAAAGAACAATTAAGGAACATTCGTAGCCATTGGCGCTGCACCCGTCAATCCATGCTCATCCAACAGTTGCGGCGCACGATACCGTCATTCAGTATCCACCCACCGCCACGTTATAGCATTGAAAGACCATTACAGATGCCAAGCTACACCACTGCAAAGATTTTAACCGGCTTTCAGGAAATCGCCGGAATCGGCCTGACCATCGTCGGCGGCGTCGTTGCCGTCCTGGCATTCAGCAACGGCGTCGCGCTGCAGACCTACGTTCTGCCCGCGACGGCGATCGCGATCGGCCTAACACTGACGACTGCCGCCCAGTTGACCCGAACGATGATCGCCACCGCCGAAAACACTGCAGCGATGCTGGCTATCATGCAGCGACCGGCCCCCGATCAACGATCTAGCGGCGAGCTCGGCGCACCGCTTTTACGGGCAGAGCCTCGTATGTCTAGCAAATGAAATCTATGTAAATTAGACGAAACTTCTTGACCGTCTAAGTTTGATAGATTTATCACTCCTGCATGAACCGCAGGAGTGATCCCATGTCAGACCCGCAGACCCTTTCTGAATTCTTCCTTCTTCGCTACACTGTCGCGACCCCGGAAAAGCGGGCCGACGCGATCCGCGCTGGTGTCGCAACCGGCTTTGGCACATGGCTGTCAGCAACCAACGCCAGCAGCCGCCCCGCAACCCACCTCCACGAAATTGACCTGTTCGGTGTGACCGCCACCGGCGACACAGCCGAAAGCGCCGTCGCCTACTGGTTCACCGTCGCCGCCCGCGTCCTGACCGCCGACACCGGCCCGCAGGTGGCGGCATGATCCCCGGCAGCTTCGGCGATGCGGTGGGCCTGTTCTTTTGCATCGCATCCCTCACCTGCATCGCGATCGGCATCGCCTCCGCGACACGCGGCATCTGCGAAATCGTCCACGCGATCCGAACCGGCGTCGACACGGAAAGCGACAGCGGCACGACCGCCGTCCTGTTCGCGCTCGCCTTCGTGATGTTCATGCTGATGCGGGTCGCCGTCGCATGATCGTCGTGGCTGTCCAGATCGCTCTGATGTTCGCGGCAGCCCTGATGTTCGCGGGCATCCTGATCGCGTCGCCGCGCCCCAATATCGTCGGCGCGGCCCTGATTGTCGTGCCGCTATATTGGATCGCCGCGACCGCCGCGACGTTCGCCCTGATTTGACCCCAGCCCGAAAGGATCTGCAGTGACCAAGACCACCCCGCAAGAGCTGTCGCCGCAGGCTAAGATCTATGCCGACAAACAGCGCGCCGCCAAGCCCATGAAGGAAGACGACGCCGACCGGGAGACCCGGGAGAATGCCTTCCGCGTCACCGCCGACGAGCTGATCGGTTTCATCGAGCGGCAGGAACGCTTGATCGCCGAGATGGGCGACCTGCGTGACGATCGCAAAGAGGTCCAGAAAGAGGCCAAGGGGCGCGGCTACAACGTCGGCGCCATCAACCAGATCATCAAGCTCCGCGCGATGGACAAGGCCGGCCACGCAAAGCGGCGCAGCAACGCCGAGGATCTGGAGCTCTACATGTCGGTGACGGGAATGGACGTATGACCAAGAACAAGCTGTCCGACCTGAACGATCACCTGTTCGCGCAGCTCGAGCGGCTGTCCGATGAGGACTTGTCGCCCGAGGATCTCGATAAGGAGGTCAAGCGCGCCGGCGCAATGGTCCAGGTCGCCGACAAGATTACGGGCAACGCCGATCTGCAGCTTAAGGCCGCCAAGCTCTTCGCCGAGCACGGTGAGAAGCTGCTGCCGATGTTGCCGCAGGTGGGTCAGGCTTCGCTGCCGAAGGAGGCATCATGAAGGGCCGCCAGATCCCCTACAGCGATGCGGAATTGTTGTTCATCGAGAAGCTGGCACAGATGCCCCGGCGCGACCTGCACGCGGCGTTCTGCAAATGGACGGGTCGTACGGACGTGTCGATCGACGCCATCAAGCACCTGTGCCATCGCAAGGGCTGGATGACGGGCCGCACCGGCTGCTTCACGAAAGGTCAGGTGCCACAGAACAAGGGCAAGAGGATGCCTTTCAACCCGAACAGCGCCCGGACCCGGTTTAAGAAGGGGCAGACCCCGCACACCTACCGTGGCGCCGGCCACGAGCGGATCGACAGAAAGGACGGATACGTCATCCTGATCGTCGACGAACCGAACCCTTGGACGGGCGCCGCGACCCGGCCGGTGCACAAGCACCGCTGGCTCTGGGAGAAGCAGAACGGTCCAGTACCGGAGGGCATGCGCCTCAAATGCCTGGACGGCGACAAGGCGAACACGGATCCGTCGAACTGGGAGGCGATCCCCAAGGCCCTCGGCCCGCGGCTGAATGGCCGCTTCGGCCGCGGCTACGACGCCGCGCCGGCCGAGTTGAAGCCGGTCATCATGGCGACGGCGAAGCTCGAGCATCTGCTTCGTGAGAAGACAAAGACCACGAAGGTGAGGGCCGATGGTTGACCAGCCGGACCGCATCCAACTGTCCCGCAAAAAAGGCTGGCGCAAGCCGGCGAACACCGTCGTCGTGGCCCGGCCATCGAACTGGGGCAATCCCTATCAGGGTGGGGCAGACGGGGGTGGGGATCGCGCCTACCTGGTGCAGCTCTATCGCGCCCATCTGGAACGCCCCGAACAGGTAGATCTGGTCGCCAGTGTTCGCGTTCAACTGCGCGGTAAGAACCTCGCCTGCTGGTGCCCACTGGATGGCCCTTGCCATGCGGACTTACTGCTGGAACTGGCGAACGGGCAGCCGGATCAAGTCGGGTCGAAGGTTCGCGACTGATGGGCATGGCGAAACCCCTCTTTGCCAGCGAACGGACTGCGGCTTTGCTTCTGGACATGAAGCCGATCGAATTCCGCAGGTTGGTCGACGATGGGGCTTTGCCGGGTCCGTGCCGTCTGAATAGATGGGACGTGCAGGAGCTGGAAGCCATCATGCGTGGCGATGCTGCACGGCACATGGAAGGGCTGGATCTTTGAAGAAGGAATCGAAGCCGAACACGGTCACGAAGCACCGCAACGGTCGAGCCTATCACTACTACCGTCAGGCCGTGATGGAGGATGGGCAGCGCAAAGAACGATACATTCCGATCAATGCGGAGCCAGGTACCCATGAATACGACCGCATCTACTGGGCAATCCGGTCTGGCAAACATGCGGCTCCAAAGCCGAAGCGGAACTGGGCGGCGCTGATCCAGAGCTACAAAGCCAGCCGCAGGTTCCGCCAGCTGGCCGATGGTACCAAGCGCAAATACCTGCCCGTTCTGGACGAATTCGGGATCAAGAACGGCCACAAGGATGTCACCGCTACACGCCGCGGGCACATCGTGGCGATCCACGAGAAGTATGCTGACACTCCGCGCAAGGCTGATTGGTACGTCCAGATCAGCAGCATCCTGTTCCGCCATGCCATCGAGCTCGAATGGATGACAACGAATCCGGCCGCCGGCATCGAGCTCTTCGGGGCGCAGCGCGAATTCCAGCCGTGGCCCGCATGGTTTCAGGCCGAGTATCTTGCCCGGGCCGAGGGTCATGCTCTCGCGGCATTCTACGTCGGCGCCGGCACCGTACAGCGCCCGGGTGATGTCGCCAAGATGGAGTGGTCTCATTTCGATGGCGAGTACATGAGCGTCGCCCAAGACAAGACGGATGCCCGCCTGACCATCTACTGCCCCAAGCTGCTGCGCGACTATCTGGAGACGCTGCCTAAGCGTGGCAAATTCATCTCCGCCAAGAACCTAACACAGGGCATCAGCTACGACGGGATCGAAAAGGTGTTCCGGGCCTTGCGCGCCAAGATCATCGAGGAGAAGCCCGAGGCGAAGATCTATACCCTGCACGGCCTCCGCTACCTTGCCGCGGTAGAACTGGCCGAGGCCGGCTGCACCGACTCGGAGATTCAGGCGGTTACCGGTCACAAATCGCTGGAGATGGTCGCGAAGTATCGATCGGCCGCACGGCAGAAGAAGCTGTCGAAGACGGCCCAACAGCGACGAGAACAGAACGGGGACAGAACGTGAAAGTGGGAAACAATGTGGGAAACATTTCGCACTGCCATCCCGGATGATATGAAAAAAGCCCCGCTAAGGGGCTGATTTCATTTGGTACCGGTGGTCGGACTCGAACCGACAAGACCTTGCGATCGGGGGATTTTGAATCCCCTGCGTCTACCATTCCGCCACACCGGCCGGTGGGTTCAGGTAAACAAGCTACGGGCCCGCGTCAATCGGGCCCGTAGATCGAAATGCGTTAAAGTTGGTCGGCCGAAAAGGTGTCGCAATCGGTCATGTCGCCACTGTCGAAACCGCGCTGGAACCAGCGCTGGCGCTGCGCGCTGGTGCCGTGGGTAAAGCTGTCTGGACTGACGGCCTGGCCCGCGTTGCGCTGCAGGGTGTCGTCGCCAATCCGCGATGCCGCGTTCATGGCTTCCTCGATGTCGCCCGGTTCCAGCGTACCGTTCATCGCCTGCGTCCCCTGTGCCCAGATGCCCGCATAGCAATCCGCCTGCAGTTCGGTCCGGACCGACAGCGCATTGACATCCGCCTCGTTCATCTGCGACCGCATCCGGTTGGTCTCTGCCAGGATCCCGAGTTCGTCCTGCACGTGATGCCCGACCTCGTGGGCCACGACATAGGCAGCGGCAAAGTCGCCGCCGGCCCCCAGCTGTTGCTGGAGCGTGCGAAAGAAGGCCGTATCAAGATAGACGTCCTGATCCGACGGGCAGTAGAACGGCCCCGTGGCCGCATTTGCCGTGCCGCAGGCCGACCGGGTGATGCCATCGAACAGCACCAGCTTGGGCTGGTTGTAGGCCTCGCCCACCTGCTGTTGAAAGATCGCGCCCCAGACATCCTCGGTATCGGCCAGCACCACGCCGACGAATTGCTCTATCTCCGGATCCTGCGCGTCGATGGTGCTGTTGTCGACCTGCTGGGTGCCCGTGCCGGCGCCGCCGTTGCCGACGATGCCGGACACATCGACACCGAAATACCAGCCCAGCAGCAGGATCACGATCCCGCCGATGCCACCGATCCCGCCGATGGCGCGGCCACCGCCACCACCGCTGCGCCGTTCCACGTTCCGGCTGACCCGCCGCCCCTGCCACTTCATGTCATGATCCTCTCGCTGAAAACCGGGCAGCACCCGGCCTGATCGCTGCTTTGTGATCATCAGGGTAGTGCGGCAATCGGACGCTGCAATGCGCAAAAAAGCGGTTGCGCGGCGGATGGCTTGACGCCTGCCTGTCTTGTATGGCCTAAGCGCGCCAGAAACTACGGGATCGCGTCCATGCTCCGCCGCCTTTATGACTGGACAATGTCCCTGTCACGATCGCCTCATGCGCTTTGGGCGCTGGCCATCGTCAGTTTTGTCGAAAGCAGCGTCTTCCCGATCCCGCCCGACGTGTTGATGATCCCGATGATCATCGCCAGGCCCCGCCGCGCGTTTCTGATTGCCGCCGTGGCAACCGTGGCCTCGGTTCTTGGTGCGCTGCTGGGCTATTACATCGGTGCCGCCCTGTTCGAGACGGTGGGCCAGCCGGTGCTGGACTTCTACGGCAAGGGTGCGGAATTCGACGCTTTTGCCGTCAAGTATAATGACTGGGGCGCCTGGGCCGTGCTGATCGCCGGTGTCACGCCCTTTCCGTTCAAGGTCATTACCATCGCCTCCGGTGTGACCGGCCTGTCGCTACCGATCTTCATTCTGGCGTCGATCGTGGCGCGCGCGCTGCGCTTTTTCATCGTGGCCGCACTTCTGTGGCGGTTCGGCGCGCCCATTCAGGAATTCATCGAGCGGCGCCTCGGCCTCGTCTTTACCGTATTCGTCGTCCTGCTGGTCGGCGGCTTTGCCCTGCTCAAGGTGGTCTGATGCGCAACACGCTGATCCTTGTGGCCGCCGGCGGCTCTGCCCTGCTGCTGGCGGGCGCCTTTCTGTTTCAGTTCATGGGCTACCTGCCCTGCGAGATGTGTCTTTGGCAGCGCTGGCCCCACGCCGCCGCCGTCGTGATCGGTGCGCTGGCGCTGGCGATCCCCGGCGCCGCCCTGCCCGTGCTCGGCGCGCTTGCCGCCGCGATCACCAGCGGCATCGGCGTCTTTCACAGCGGGGTGGAGCGTGGCTGGTGGCCCGGCCCCTCCTCCTGCACCGGCGGCGGTGGCGGCGCATTGTCCGGCGATCTGCTGTCGACCGAAGGCCCGCGCCTGATCATGTGTGATCAGGTCAGCTGGGAGCTCTTCCATCTCTCCATGGCCAGCTGGAACGCGCTGTTCTCGGCGCTGCTGGTCCTCGTCTGGATTGCCGCCGCCCGCGCCCGCACCTGAAAGGTCAGCCCATGTCCAAGACCCACTGCATCCTGATCGGCGCCCCGGTCGACTGCGGCAAACGCCGCCGCGGCTGCCTGATGGGCCCCGACGCCTACCGCACCGCCGGTCTGGCCGAGGCGATCACGGCGCTGGGCCACACGGTCGAGGATCTGGGCAACCTGTCCCCGGCACAGGTGAATGTCGCGCCCCACGCCAATCCCAAAGTCCACGCGCTGGCCGAAAACGTTGGCTGGACCCAGACCCTGATGGCCGCAGCACAGGAAGCCGCCCCGCGCGGCCTGCCGATTTTCCTTGGCGGCGATCACGCACTGGCGCTGGGCTCCGTGGCCGGCATGGCAGCCCATGCCGCATCGCAGGATCGCCCCTTCTACGCCCTCTGGCTTGATGCCCACAGCGACATCCATACGCCGAACACCACCGACAGCGGCAATCTGCACGGAACGCCCGTCGGCTACGTCATCGGCCGCGAGGGTTTTGGGGCCTTCCCGCCCCTGCCCGCCCGCGTCGATCCCGGCAACATCTGCATGATCGGCCTGCGGTCCGTGGACGGCGCCGAACACGCCGCCCTGCTCGACATGAACGTCGACGTCGTCGACATGCGGGTGATCGACGAGACGGGGATCCGCACGCCCCTCGCTGCCTTCCTCGACCGAGTGCAGGCCGCAAACGGCATGCTGCACGTCAGCCTCGACGTCGATTTCCTCGATCCCGGCGTCGCCCCTGCCGTCGGCACCACCGTCCCCGGCGGCGCCACCGTGCGCGAAGGCCATCTGGTGATGGAGATGCTCTGCGACAGCGGCCTCGTCACCTCCCTCGATCTGGTGGAGCTCAACCCCTTCCTCGACGACCGCGGCAAGACGGCGTCCCTGATGGTCGACCTGACCGCCTCGCTTCTGGGCCGCCGGGTCTTCGACAGACCGACCCGCAGCCACGCCTGACCTTCTTCTGGTCAAAAATACTTCGGGGTTTGGGGCAGAGCCCCAAGCCGATTTTTCCACGAAAAATCGGAAAGCCCGGCAGCCAGCGTCAGTGGTAGTGAAATTCACCCACGACGTTACGCCATTCGCCGGGCGCGATCAGCTTGCGGTGGCAGTAGCGCACGGACCGCAGCGGGCCGTCTAGGGTGTCCCGCCAGAAGCCAATGAATTTCAGTAGACGGTCGTGATCGGGGGCCAGATCGTAATCCTGCCAGATGTAGGTGTTCAGCACATGCGGGTAATCGGGCATGTGGTAGGTCAGTTCGGCCGTGGTCAGCCCGTAGCCCTTCAACATCAGTTCCGTCTCGGTTGTCATCGCCTGTCTCCTGCTCTGTTGCGCCTCCATGATCCCAGACTTTCATCGGACACTTAAAAGTCAATGAAAACATGCTGTTGGCAATCACGACCAGCGGCTGCCAAGGCAAGCAGGCATCAGGCGTTGCACACCAGATCGGGTATCTGTTATGTTGGCTTAACCCAAATCTAGGTTCGGCATCCAGCAAGGCAGTCACGTGAACGATACACCGGAAACCCCTGAAAACGATGACGAAAATGCCACGCCAAAGTGGACCTATGACGGCCCGTCCGTCACCATCGAACACGAGCTGAAGACGGCCTACCTCGATTACGCAATGTCGGTCATCGTCAGCCGGGCGATTCCGGACCTGCGCGACGGGCTGAAGCCGGTGCACCGGCGCATCCTTTACGCGATGCACGACACCAACAACACCTTCGACAAGCCCTACCGCAAATCCTCGCGCCCCGTGGCCGAGACGATGGGCAAATACCACCCGCACGGCGATTCCGCGATCTATGACGCCCTCGTGCGGATGGCGCAGGATTTCTCCATGAGCCTCGTGCTGCTGGATGGTCAGGGCAACTTCGGGTCCATGGACGGCGACAAAGCCGCGGCCTACCGCTATACCGAAGTGCGGATGCGCAAGGTCGCGAACTACCTGCTGGACGACATCGACAAGGATACCGTCGATTTTCAGTTCAACTACGACGGCAAGGACCGCGAACCCACGGTTCTGCCTGCCAAATATCCCAACATGCTGGTCAATGGCGCTGGCGGCATCGCCGTCGGCATGGCGACCAACATCCCGCCCCATAACCTGGGCGAGGTCATTGATGCCACGCTGGCGCTGATCGACAACCCGGACCTGACCTCCGAAGACCTGATCGACTACATCCCGGCCCCCGACTTTCCGACCGGCGGCTTGATCCTTGGCCGCTCCGGCGCGCGCAAGGCCTACCTGGAGGGGCGCGGTTCGGTCATTATGCGGGCCCGCACCCATACGGAGGAAATCCGCAAGGATCGCTGGGCCATCGTCATCGACGACGTGCCCTATCAGGTGAACAAATCCGCGATGATCGACCGCATCGCCGAAGCGGCCCGCGAAAAGCGGATCGAGGGCATCGCCCACGTACAGGACGAATCCGACCGCAACGGCGTGCGCGTCGTGGTCGAGCTGAAGCGGGACGCCACCGCCGACGTGGTCCTGAACCAGCTGTTCCGCTTCACGCCGATGCAGACCAATTTCGCCTGCAACATGCTGGCCCTGAACGGCGGCCGGCCGGAAACGCTGACCCTGCGCCGCTTCCTCACGGCCTTCGTCGATTTCCGCGAAGACGTCGTCGCCCGCCGCACCGCGTTCGAATTGCGCAAGGCGCGCGAGCGGTCGCACATCCTGTGCGGTCTGGCCGTGGCTGTCACGAACATCGACGAAATCGTTGCCACCATTCGTAAATCTGCCGATGCGGGCGAAGCGCGCGAGGCGCTGATGACCCGCCGCTGGCCCGCGCGCGACATCCTTGAATACATCGCCCTGATCGACGATCCGACCCATACGGCGAACGACGACGGCACCTACAACCTGAGCGAAGCACAGGCCCGCGCCATTCTGGAACTGCGCCTGCAGCGTCTGACCCAGATCGGCGTCAAGGAAGTCACCGACGAGCTGAAAGAGCTTGCCGCCAAGATCCGTGACTACCTCGAAATCCTCGGATCGCGCGACCGGATCATGCAGATCATCCGCGACGAATTGAACGAGGTGAAGGACCAGTTCGCCGTCCCCCGCCGGTCGGAAATCGTCGACTGGGCCGCCGACATGGACGACGAAGACCTGATCGAGCGCGAGGACATGGTCGTCACCGTCACCTCCGGCGGCTATATCAAGCGCACGGCACTCGCCGACTTCCGCCAGCAGCGCCGCGGCGGCAAGGGGCTATCGTCGATGGCGACCAAGGAAGAGGATGTCGTCACGACCCTCTTCGTTGCCAACACCCATACCCAACTGCTGTTTTTCACAACGGACGGCATGGTTTACAAGCTGAAGTGCTGGCAGCTGCCGCTCGGCAGCCGCACCGCCAAGGGCAAGGCCGTCGTCAACATCCTGCCGATCCAGCCCGGCGTCTCCATCGCCGCGATCATGCCCGTCGACCGGCCAGAGGCGGACTGGGACGATCTTCAGGTGGTCTTTGCCACGTCCAAGGGGACCGTGCGCCGCAACAAGCTGTCTGATTTCACCAACGTGAACCGCGCCGGCAAGATCGCGATGAAGTTCGAGGACGAACAGGCCGACAACACCCTGATCAACGCCCGCATCGCGTCCAACGACGACGACGTCATGCTGGTCACGAATTCGGGTCGCGCGATCCGCTTTCCGGCGACGGATGTGCGGGTCTTCAACTCCCGCGCCTCGGTCGGTGTGCGCGGCATCCGCCTGAGCGGCAGCGACACGGTCGTCTCCATGTCGATCATCAGCCACTTCGAAGCGGAAGCGTCTGAACGCGCAGCTTATCTGAAGATGCGCCGCGCCATGGCGGGTCTGGCCGACGACGCCGAAGTTTCCGATGACGAGGACGACGTGGCACCGGGCGCGATCAGCCAAGAACGCTATGCCGAAATGTCCGCGGCCGAGAATCTGATCCTCACGATCACATCAAAAGGGTCAGGCAAGCTCAGCTCCAGCCACGATTATCCTGTCCGCGGCCGTGGCGGCATGGGGGTCACGGCGATGGACAAGGCGATGCGCGGCGGCGACCTCGTGTCCTCCTTCCCGGTCGATCTGTCGGACCAGATCATGCTGGTCACCTCGACCGGCCAGTCGATCCGCGTCCCCGTCGACGGCATCAGCTTCCGCTCGCGCGGGGCTGGCGGCGTCAAGGTGTTCGACACCGCCAAGGGCGAAGAGGTCGTCAGCGTCGCATGGATCGCCGATCAGGGTGACGCCGACGGAGAAAGTGTGGAAGAGGCGTGATGCTAATGCCACTGCAGCGCATTTAATACGCGCTTTGTCCTCCGGCATTTTCGGCCGCTGTTCATTTCGCTTAAGAGCATAATCAGGCCGCCACTCACGCGCGGCCAGTTATGAGGTAAAGCATGAACACCAATTTCTGTGCCATTATCGGCATGGTTCTGACATTTTGCGGCTCGCAAAGTTACGGACAGACTTTTTCCGGCGGAGATATTTCGCTCGGGTATGCCGGTTTGACTGACAGCGATTTGAAGACGTCCGGATATGCTTTGAATGCGAGCGGCGAAGCTGCACTGACTCGTGAACTCTCGGTTCAAGGCGATTTCGGCTATACGAATGGCGAAATTGGCGGGTTTGACGGCGATATCCTTTCACTCGCCGCACATGGCATCTACAACGCCAGCGAAAACGCTTCATTCGGCATTTATGTAGGCCAAGACTCCTCGGACGGAGACAGCATCAAATTCTATGGTGTGGAAGGCGGTTACGGCTACAATCAAATCAAGGTTGACGGCTACTTCGGTGTCACGGCAATTGACAGTGGCCCTTTTATCGACGGTGGCGTGGGTGATGTCGACCTGAATCAGATCGGTATGTCTGCCACCTTCATGGTGAACGACATCTTCACGGTCAGCGGACGCTATGACCGTATTCGCCTGACCGACGCTATCGGTGCAAATCGTATTGGTGCAGGTGTTGGTGCCACACTCCGTAACGATTTCGAACTGGCTGCAGAAGTTGGTCGCATCGAAGGCGATGTCTTTGGCTATTCCGATAACGCGACATACGCCAATGTCTCTGCTACCTATTCATTTGGCGGGCCGCGTGGCGCGACATTCGAGCAGCGCGGTATTGCCAAAACCCTTCTTGGCTTCTGATCCGCTGAAACCCTGACGCAACAGATTGTGGCGCGCGCCAGCCGCGCGCCACGCCGCGTCTTGCCATAGGACTTCGTGCCGGATAATTTCGACGTGCAAGAGGCAGCAAGCCTTGGAAACAATAATTGAGGCGTGTAACATGATCTATAAAGCAGCACTTGCTGCCACCGTTCTGGTGGCCGCATCATCCGCCGCCATGGCGCAGGAGGTTACCGGCGGTGAACTGGGCATTGAATACAATGCTCCCACCAACGGGTCCGACTTCGGCGGCACCACTTATTCCGGCGGGGTCGAAGTGGGGTTCATGCAGACCTTCAGCCTGTCCGCCAATGCGGCCGGCTACAAGCCCGAAAATTTCGACACGACCGCCAGCAACGTCACGTTGCACGGCACGTATCACCTGTCCTCTGCCACATCGGTTGGCGGTTTCTATGCCTACGACAGCGCGGACGGCGGCGACGCGAGCCTGATCGGTATCGAGGGGTCCAGCGCGTTCATGGGCGGCGACGTCGGCGGCTACCTTGGCCGCACCGTCAGCGAGGATGAGAACGGCACGCTGCTCGGCGTCGACGGCAGCTATGCGCTGCGGAACGGCTTCTCGCTGCTGGGCAACGTGGATCTCTACAACGTCGAAGGGGCAACGCTCAGCCAGGTATCCGTCGGCGCGGAATACCAGATGGAGGTCGGCCCCCAATTCTATGCGCAGGTCGGCCGGATCACCGGCAACTACGACGGGCAATCCGACGGCGTCGGGTTCTTTACCGTCGGCGCCAAAGTGGCTTTTGGTGCCTCGCGCGGCACCACCTTCACGAACCGTAGCATCTTCGAGGTCCTGCCGGGCTTCTGAGCCTTTGCAAATCGGCCCGCGGTGTCCTACATCGCGGGCATGACACATGAATTGCACATCATCGGCGGCGGCATGGCCGGATCAGAGGCCGCCTGGCAGGCCGCAAATGCGGGCCTGCGGGTCGTCATCCACGAGATGCGCCCCAAGGTCGGCACCTTCGCCCACCGCACGGGTGATTTGGGAGAGATGGTCTGTTCCAACTCCTTTCGGTCCGACGACCACGAGCAGAATGCCGTGGGCCTGCTGCACTGGGAAATGCGTCAGGCAAACGGCCTGATCATGCAGACCGCGGCGCAGCATCGCCTGCCCGCTGGCGGCGCCTTGGCCGTCGACCGCGACCCCTTTGCCGCCAGCGTGACGGCTGCATTGAAATCGCACCCCAACATCCTGGTTTCATACGAGGAAATCACGTCCCTGCCGGATGACGGCCAATGGATCATCGCGACCGGCCCGCTGACGTCCGGCGCGCTGGCCGAGGCGATCCGGGTCGAGACCGGCGCCGACCAGCTGGCTTTCTTCGACGCCATTGCCCCCATCGTCTACGCCGAGACGGTGAACATGGACGTGGCCTGGAAACAGTCCCGTTATGACAAGGGCGAGAGCGAGGACGAGCGCACCGCCTACCTGAACTGCCCGATGACCAAGGACCAGTACGAGGCCTTCATCGACGCCTTGCTGGAGGCCGAAAAAACCGAATTCAAGGAAGGCGAGACCGCCGGCTACTTCGACGGCTGCCTGCCGATCGAGGTCATGGCCGAGAGGGGGCGCGAAACCCTGCGCTTTGGCCCGATGAAACCCGTCGGCCTGACCAATGCCCACGATCCCGCGACCAAGGCCTATGCGGTCGTGCAGCTGCGCCGCGACAATGCGCTTGGCACGCTCTACAATATCGTAGGCTTCCAGACCAAGATGAAATACGGCGCGCAAAAGTCTGTTTTCAAGATGATTCCCGGGTTGGAGGATGCAGAATTCGCGCGTCTGGGCGGCATTCACCGGAACACTTTCATCAACTCTCCGACGCTGCTCGACCACCAGATGCGCCTGAAATCGCGGCCCAACATCCGCTTTGCCGGCCAGATCACCGGTGTCGAAGGCTACGTCGAATCCGCCGCGATGGGTCTGCTGGCCGCGCGCCTTGCCATCGCACAGGCGCATGGCATCGACCTGCCGCCGGTGCCAGAGACCACGGCGATGGGTGCGCTCGTCACCCACATCACCGGTGGCGCCGATGCCAAGACGTTCCAGCCGATGAACGTGAACTTCGGCCTGTTCCCCCCGTTGGAGGGTACTGGCATCAAGGGTGGCCGCCGCAACCGCAAGGACCGCTACAAGGCCTATACCGACCGCGCCAAGGCCGACTGGACCGCGTGGCTGGCACAGACGGAAACCGTTCCCGCTTGATCACCCGCTTCGCCCCGTCGCCGACAGGCCCGCTGCACCTGGGTCACGCCTATTCGGCCATGCTGGCCCACGACATGGCACGGGACGCGGGCGGGACCTTCCTGTTGCGGATCGAGGATATAGACCAATCCCGCGCCCGCCCCGCGTGGGAGGTGCAGATCACCGAGGACCTCACCTGGCTTGGTCTGACATGGCCTACGCCGGTCATGCGCCAGTCCGACCGCTTGGCCGCTTACGCCACAGCCCTCGACACGCTCTGGAACCGCGGCCTGCTCTATCCCTGCACCTGCAACCGCCGCGACATCCTCGCCGCCGCCAGTGCGCCGCAGGAAGGCGCCGCGATGGGCCCAGACGGCGTCATTTACCCCGGCACCTGCCGCCACAACCCGCGCAGTGGGCCGCGACCGAGCGACAGGGCCTTGCGCCTCGATATGAAGCTCGCTCTCCAAACCACTGTTAAAAGTGACTCATCTGCAGATTTGGTTTCGACGATTGGCGATGTCGTCCTCGCCCGCCGCGACATGGGGACGTCTTACCACCTCTCCGTCGTCATCGACGACGCCGCGCAGCACATCACCGACGTCGTGCGCGGCGCAGACCTGCTTGAGGCAACCCCGATCCACGTCCTGCTACAACACCTTCTCGGCTTGCCAACGCCCACCTACCACCACCACCGCCTGATCCGCGACGCGGCCGGCAAACGGCTTGCCAAACGCGACGACGCCCGCGCCATCGCGACCTACCGGGCCGAGGGCGCCACACCGACCGACATCAGACAGATGGTCGGGCTTCCCCTTGCATCACCAGGATAGACCCATCCGCCGCACGCGTTTCACTCCCCCAAACACCATGAGGTCCGCTGCGACGCACCCCTCCTCGCTTTTTCCTCAAATACTCGCCCGCCGCAGGCGTCCTCAGTCCACCATCGGCGCATCGGTGACGATTTCCGCCCCATCCGTGACCTTCGTATAAAAGCACGACCGCCGCCCGGTATGGCACGCCGGCCCGGTCTGATCGACCTCGACCAGCAGACAATCCCTGTCGCAGTCCAGACGGAATTCCACCAGCTTCTGCACATTCCCCGACGTCGCACCCTTCACCCAGAACTCCGACCGCGACCGCGACCAGTAGGTCACATCGCCGGTCTCCAGCGTGCGCGACACCGCCTCTGCGTTCATCCAGGCCAGCATCAGGACTTCGCCCGACTGTGCGTCCTGCGCAATCACGGGGATCAGGCCTGCATCGTTATAGCGCAGCGTGGCGGGGTCGAAGGACATGGGCGCAACCTTTTCTTTGAACGCGTGGCGCCCTATCTAGGGATCATCCAGCGAAAGGGCAAACCGGTGAGCGCCGAGACCGACATGATCAAACTCTACTCCACGCGCATCCTCGCCCTGGCGTCAGAGATTCCGCATACCACCCGCTTGCCCGCCCCCGACGGCACGGCGCGCAAGCGCTCTCCGCTGTGCGGATCGACCGTTACCGTCGACGTGGCCGTGACCGACGGGCGGATCAGCGGCTTCGGTCAGGACGTCAAGGCCTGTGCACTGGGTCAGGCCGCAGCGTCGGTCATCGGGCAGGCCATCGTCGGTCAGGACCGCGCCACCGTGCAGCGCGGCCGGGACGAGCTGAACGCCATGCTGAAATCGGACGGCCCTGTGCCCACCGCACCCTTCGACGGTCTGGCCGTGCTGGAACCGGCGCGCGATTACAAGAACCGCCATGCCTCGATCATGCTCGCCTTCGATGCGACGCTTGCGGCACTGGATGACGCGAAGGTTACGTCGTAAGCACCTGTTCCGCCTAAAAAAACCGCCGCGCACCCAATGGGTGGCGGCGGTGAGTGATGCATCCCAGGCGACGGGCAATCGGGGCAGGCAACCCTAGATCGCGCATGGAACAGGCAGGCTGGCGTCCACGAGGTGGGACAGGTGGCGCGCCGGGATCGCCGGGATGCGAGGCAGGTCAGATCATCGCAGGCAACGACAACCCGACGAACAGCATGACAACCAGTGATGCGACCCCGATCGCGTCGGCCAAAAGGGTCTCTCGGCTGCGGTGGATCGCGGTCTTGATGTCCTTGGCCATGGGGTCTCTCCTCTGGTTAACTTCTGTTGCCTCTTTGTTCTCATTTCATTAACCACCTGTAAAGAACTTTTTAAGAACATTCGTGAACAAAAAGTTACCGAAGGGATCAACCCACTGAAATCAAACGGATCGCGCGATCCTGTTCCATCAGCCACAGCAGCACGCGGGCCGCCCGGCCCCGGTCGCTGGTCAGGTCTGGATCGTCGTGCAACAGCTTGCGCGCGTCCGATTGCGCCAGCGCCATCAGCGCGCCCTGCCGTTCGAGGTCCGCGATTCGGAACCGTGGCAGGCCGGATTGCGCGGTCCCGATCATGTCGCCGGCCCCCCGGATCGCCAGATCCTCCTCTGCGATGCGGAACCCGTCCTCGGTTTCGCGCAGGATCGCCAGCCGCCGCTGCGCCGTCTCGCTCATCGGAGTCTGATAAAGCAGCAAACAGGTCGAGGCCGCGGCCCCGCGCCCGACGCGACCGCGCAACTGATGTAGCTGCGCAAGCCCGAAACTCTCGGCCCGTTCGATCACCATGATCGAGGCATTGGGGACGTTGACCCCGACCTCGATGACCGTCGTGGCGACCAGCACCTTGGTCTGTCCCGCGACGAAGCGCGCCATCGCCGCGTCCTTCTCTGCCGGCGGCATCTGACCATGCACCAGACCGACGACACCCTCTCCCAAAGCCGCGCGCAACAGCTTGAAACGCTGTTCCGCGGCGGTCATGTCGACGGTCTCGCTCTCCTCGACCAGCGGGCAGACCCAGTAGGCCTGCCGCCCGTCGGCCACCGCGCCGCGCAGTTTGGCGATCACCTCGTCCATGCGGTCCGTGCTGATCAGGGCGGTGGTGACGGGGGTGCGGCCGGGCGGCTTTTCATCCAGCACGCTCAGGTCCATCTCGCCATATTGCGCGAGGCTGAGCGAGCGTGGGATCGGCGTCGCGGTCATCACCAGCACGTCGACGGCGCGCCCCTTGGCGCCCAGTTCCATCCGCTGGGCCACGCCAAAACGGTGCTGTTCGTCGATCACCGCCAGCCGCAGGTCGTGAAAGACGACGTCCTTCTGGAACACGGCATGGGTGCCGACGAGGATCTGGATCTCTCCGGCCGCAAGGGCGGCCAGTTTCGCCTCACGCTCGCGCCCCTTGTCGCGGCCGGTGAGGATATCGAGCACGACACCCGCATCGGCGGCCAGCGGGCGCAACCCGTCCAGATGCTGGCGCGCGAGGATTTCCGTGGGCGCCATCATCACGCCCTGCCCGCCCGCTTCGACCGCGACCAGCAGCGCCATCAGCGCGACCAGCGTCTTGCCGGCACCCACGTCGCCCTGCAACAGGCGGTTCATGCGGTGGGGGGCCGCCAGATCGGCGGCGATTTCGGACACCGCACGGGTCTGCGCCGCCGTGGGGCTGTAGGGCAAGGCTTGCAGGACGCGGGTTTGCAGCGCACCCGTGCCCTTGGTCGCCCGGCCCGCCTTGCGCCGCTGCGTCGACCGCGCCAAGGCCAGCGTCACCTGATGGGCGAAGAATTCATCGTAGGCCAGCCGCACCCGCGCGGGCGCCAGCGGCGACAGATCGGTCGTGGCCCCGGGCGCATGCGCTGCCAGCAGC
Source organism: Loktanella sp. M215 (assembly GCF_021735925.1). Classification (NCBI taxonomy): domain Bacteria; kingdom Pseudomonadati; phylum Pseudomonadota; class Alphaproteobacteria; order Rhodobacterales; family Roseobacteraceae; genus Loktanella; species Loktanella sp. M215. Next base: position 2,948,531 of record NZ_WMEA01000001.1, on the reverse strand, counting down.
GCCGCGCGCCAGCCGGGCCAGCCTTCGCGTGCCTGAAGTGGCCCATCGATCCACTCGGCCAGATCCGGCGCGAGGTCCAGCGCACCCCGCGTCGCGCGAAACATCAGCTTTTGCGTTATGCCTGCGGTCAGCGGATAGACCGGCTCGAAGGCCGGAATGGCCTCTGCCTCGGCCACCGGCAGGATGTGGTCAGGATGCGCCATCTGGCCGATGCCGTCGAAAAGTTCGATCCGGCCAGAGACGACGCGACGCTGCCCGGTCGGCAGCAATTTCTGCAGGTAATCGCCCTTGGCGTGGAAGAAGATCAGCTGGAACGTAGTCTCGGCGTCCGTGACGACGATGCGGTAAGGGCGTCCCTTCACCGTGGGCGGCTGGTGCGGTCCGACCGTCACTTCGACCGTGACGACGGCGGGTGCCACGACCTCGCGAATCGAGGCGCGGCGGTGCCGGTCGACACCGCCCTGCGGCAGCGTCAGTAACAGATCGCGCGGGCGCGTCACGCCCATCTGCGCCAAAAGCGCCTCTGTCCGCGCGCCGATGCCGGGCAGTTGCGTCAGCCCCGCGAACAGCGGGAACAGGATTTCAGGCCTGCCGGTCATGCCTCGCCGATCAGGGCGATCCAGGCGTCTTCGTCGATGATCTCGACCCCCAGTTCGGCGGCTTTCGTCGCCTTCGACCCGGCGCCCGGCCCCGCGACCAGCAGGTTCGTCTTGGCGCTGACCGATCCGGCCACCTTGGCGCCAAGCGCCTCGGCCCGCGCCTTCGCCTCGGCGCGGGTCGTGCGTTCCAGCGTGCCGGTAAAGACGATGGTCTTGCCGGCCACCGGGCTGTCTGTCTGCGTGGGCGCTGCGACCGCCTGCACGTTCAACTGCGCGACCAGCCGGTCGATCGAGGCGCGCTCGGCCGTCTGCTGAAACGTTGTGACGAGCGAGACGGCCACGGTCGCGCCGATCCCCTCGATCCCGGTGAGTTCGTCCCAGGCTGCCACGGCGTCCGGTGGCACGTCGGCCCAGGCGGCATCGCGGACGGGTTTCAGGCTGGCGCGCTTGCCCGCATCGGCGGCGGCGGCACGCGCGGCAGCCTCTGCCGCATCGGCGGCACGGTGGGCGCTCGCGGCAGGGCCTGCAGCATCGACGACGGCGACAAGTGCCTCCCACATTCCGAAATGCCGTGCGAGGTCGGCGGAGGCAACTTCGCCCACGTGGCGGATCCCGAGGGCGAAGAGCAACCGGTTGAGGGGGATCGTCCTTTTCTCGTCAATCGCTTGGAAGAGGTTCTTGACGCTGGTCCGACCGAAGCCGTCACGGTTTTCCAGCTTGGCAACGGCCTTGTCGTCGCGGGCCTGCAGGGTGAAGATGTCGGCGGGTTGCCGGATTGGCAGCGTCTCGTCGCCGAAGAAGTATTCGACCTGTTTTGCGCCCAACCCCTCTATGTCGAAGGCCGCGCGACTGACGAAATGCCGCAGCTTTTCAAGCGCTTGCGCTGGACAGATCAGACCGCCCGTGCAGCGGCGTACGGAATCGCCGTCGTCGCGCACCGCGGCAGATCCGCAATCGGGACAAAGTGTCGGGAAATCATAGGGCTGCGCGTCGCTTGGACGGCGCGACAGGTCCACGTCGCGGATCTTGGGGATGACGTCGCCGGCGCGATAGATCTCAACCCAGTCGCCGATGCGGATGTCGCGCCCGTCGCGGATCGGCGTCCCGTCGCTGCTGCGCCCGGCGATATAGTCTTCGTTGTGCAGCGTCGCGTTCGAGACGACGACGCCACCCACCGTGACCGGCATCAACCGCGCCACCGGCGACAGCGCACCGGTGCGCCCGACCTGAATGTCGATACCCGCAAGCTGCGTCCAGGCGCGTTCGGCCGGGAACTTGTGCGCGATGGCCCAGCGGGGAGTCGAGGACCGGAACCCCAGCCGCCGTTGCAACGCCAGATCGTCGACCTTGTAGACGACGCCATCAATGTCGTAGCCCAAGGCGGCGCGGTCGGCTGCGATCCGGTCGTAATGCATGATCAGCGCCTCCGTCGTCTTGCAGACCTCCGTCAGCGGGTTCGTGTCGAACCCCAGCGCGGACAGGCGGGCGATCGCACCGCTTTGGGTCTCGGCCAGCGGTTCCGACACCTCTCCCCAGGCGTAGGCGAAGAAGTGCAGCGGACGCGCGGCGGTGATCGCGGAATCAAGCTGGCGCAGCGATCCGGCGGCCGCGTTGCGCGGATTGGCAAAGGGGCGCAGGCCTGCGTCCTCTTGCCGCGCGTTGAGGGCGGCGAAATCGGCGTGGCGCATGTAGACCTCACCGCGCACCTCCAGCACCTGCGGGGCGTCGGTCAGATGCTGCGGGATCGTGGCGATGGTGAGGGCGTTGGCGGTGACGTTTTCGCCGACGGCCCCGTCGCCCCGGGTCGCGGCCTGCACCAACGCGCCATCCTCGTATCGCAGGGACAGGGACAGGCCGTCGATCTTGGGTTCGGCCGTGTAGGACAGCGGGGCATCGCCGGTCAGCCCGAGGTAGCGCCGGATACCCGCGTCGAAATCGACGATATCCTCGGCTGTAAATGCGTTCGCCAAGGACATCATGCGCTGCGCGTGGGTAATCTTGCCAAAGCCGTCCGCCACATCGCCGCCGACCCGGTCTGTGGGCGAATCCGCCCGTTTGAGATCGGGAAATGCGGCTTCCAATGCCGTGTTACGCCGCTTCAACCGGTCATACTCCGCGTCAGAAAGCGTTGGCGCATCGTCCCTGTGGTAGGCCGTGTTCGCAGCATTGATCGCATCAGCCAGTGACGCGAGTTCATCTGCCGCCGCCTGCCGAGTCAGTGACGGGATGTCGTCGCGCGGATCGGTCACAGGCATACCGCCGTCAAGAATGCAAAGCATCCTCTTAATCGCACGCAGTGGCCTGACGCGGTTCGCGAGACGGGACGCATGCCGTCTGCAATCCATGGCGATCCGGCGTGCGGTCCCTTGCGCTGATGATGGACCGCCGGCCCAGTGTCCGTCAGATCGTTGCGGTCGCAGGTCATGTTCATCGCGCAGCCTTTGGTTCGGTCGTCCCGTCAAAGCGGGTTGATCGTAATTTAGAGCCGCGTCCAGCCAAGGTCCAGCATCGCCGCGCGTCTGAAAGGACTTGATATCGTATCCCCGGTCGCCCGCGTGGCAGACGACCCGACGATCGCACCGGCTTTGCGACGGTTTCTTCGGCGCAGGCGCGCCGCGTTCAATTCAAATTGAGGGCGTTGACCGGCGGCAGCAAATCCATGCGGCCCGCATAGGGCCGCATGCAGATCAGGCGCCGATGGCGATGCGGGCCTTACCGGTCTGCACTTCCGGGTCGCGCAGCACGTAGCCCCGGCCCCAGACCGTTTCGATGAAATTGTCACCGCCCGTCGCTTCTGACAGTTTCTTGCGCAACTTGCAGATGAAGACGTCGATGATCTTCAATTCGGGTTCGTCCATGCCGCCGTAAAGATGGTTGAGGAACATTTCCTTGGTCAGCGTCGTCCCTTTGCGCAGGCTGAGGAGTTCCAGCATCTGGTATTCCTTACCCGTCAGATGCACGGAATTGCCGTCCACCTCGACCGTCTTGGCGTCCAGATTGACGGCAATGCCGCCAGTCTTGATGATGGATTGGGCATGCCCCTTGGAGCGGCGAATAATGGCATGGATCCGGGCGACCAGTTCTTCGCGGTGGAACGGCTTTGTCAGGTAATCATCGGCCCCGAAACCGAAGCCCTTGAGCTTGTTTTCGGTATCGTCCTCGCCGGACAGGATCAGGATCGGCGTGTCGATGCGGGCCAGGCGCAATTGCCGCAGGACCTCGTGGCCATTCATGTCCGGCAAATTCAGATCCAGCAGGATCAGATCGTAATCATAAAGCTTTGCCAGATCGATCCCTTCTTCGCCCATGTCGGTCGAATAGACGTTCAGGTTCGCATGACTTAACATCAGCTCGATGCTTTTAGAGGTTGTGGGATCGTCTTCGACCAGCAATACACGCATCGGGCTACTCCGCTAAATGTTGATAAACACAATCTCGCCGGGAAACGTTAACTCTCCGTTACCACGATATCGAAATGTGATCAATCACCCTTAGGTTGTCTGTAGCGTTGCAGCGCCGTGGTTTTCAAGGCCTCTTGTCCATGCAGCCGGACGGCAGTTTCCCACTCGGCGAATTCGTCCTCTGACAAGCCATACGTGTCCAGCGCGGTTGCGCGCGGCAACAACCCGTGCAGCACGGCCATCACCACAGCCCCCTTGCGCGATGCGACCCAGCGGCGGGTCCGCGCGGGCGGCAGGTCGGCACGGGTCATGACGGTGCCATCCGGAAGGGTCACGGACCGCGGTCCATCGATCTTTTTCAAAAACATGCTCAACCCTCTTTCCGGCGTCCCCATGCCGATTGGTCGTCGAAATCCTTTAAAGACTGGTAAGCAGCCGGCCATAGGTATATCGGGCATTTTCGTTTATATTGCCTCAAATCCCATCTGACGGTGCATGATGTCCCTCGATCACCCTTTGAATTCGCTTGGTTTTGCAAAGCCGCCTGCCCAGACCCGCGTCGTCGTGGCGATGTCCGGCGGCGTGGACAGTTCTGTGGTGGCGGCGCAGCTGGCCAGCGAAGGTTACGATGTCGTCGGTGTGACGCTGCAGCTTTACGATCATGGTGCGGCGCTGGCGAAAAAGGGCGCCTGCTGTGCAGGCCGCGACATTCAGGACGCCGCGCGTGTGGCCGAAACCATGGGCTTTCCGCATTACGTGCTGGATTACGAAAACACCTTTCGCGAGGCGGTGATCGACGAATTCGCCGACAGCTATCTGGGTGGTGCCACCCCCGTGCCCTGCATCCGCTGCAACGAACGGGTAAAGTTCAAGGACCTGTTGGCCACCGCAAAAGATCTGGACGCCGACTGCATGGCAACGGGGCATTATATCCAGCGCAAGATGGGCGCGGCCGGCGCGGAACTGCACGCCGCTGCCGATTCGCAACGCGACCAAAGCTATTTCCTGTTCTCGACCACCGAAGAGCAGCTGGATTATCTGCGCTTTCCGCTGGGCCATCTGTCGACCAAGGCCGAAACCCGGGCGCTGGCCGCGCAATTCGGGCTGACCGTGGCTGACAAGCCCGACAGTCAGGACATCTGCTTTGTGCCGAACGGCGATTATGCGGCCGTGATCAAGAAACTGCGCCCCGGTGCCGCTGTCCCCGGCGATATCGTGGATAACGAAGGTCACGTGCTGGGCCACCATGACGGCGTCATCCACTACACCATCGGCCAGCGCCGGGGTCTGGGCATCGGCGGCCTCGTCGATCCGCTTTATGTGGTCAAGCTGGACGTTGAAGCGCGGCAGGTCGTCGTCGGCCCGAAGGCGATGCTCGCCACCCGCCGTGTCCCCCTGCGAGAGATCAACTGGCTGGGCGACGGCGGTTTCCTTGCGGGTGGAACGCGCCAGATCGCGGTCAAGGTGCGATCCACCAAGCCGCCGACCGAGGCGATCCTGCGCCCGATTTCCGACACCGAGGCGGAGGTCGAGCTGCTGGCCGCCGAAGAAGGCGTCAGCCCCGGGCAGGCCTGCGTGTTCTATGACCCCGCCAGCACCCGCGTGCTGGGCGGCGGCTGGATCTGGCGCGGGCACTGACGCCGCGATCGCCGCCCCTTACGGCTGTTCGCAGATGCCAAGGTCAATGCGCTGGCACACCGCCATCAAGAAGATCAGGGCTTCATTCCCGTTCGCGTCTTCGGGCCGACTGCGACCGTAGATGTCATTCAGGAAATCCGCAAAACACATGACCGAGCGGGCCGAATAACCCATGCGCCAGTCGTGAAAACGTCGGCGCTTGATTGTGCCTTCGGCGAGCAGTGTCAGATTGCGGTGACGCGCGTCGTGATGCAGGTGATCGTACAAGGCCCAAAGCGCCAATGACGGCCCTTCGAGGTATTGTATGAACATGCCATCCTCGGCGTGCAGGAAACCCGTAAGATCCGTCGCGGCGTTCCTGATGACGGACAGCGACACGATCTCTCGGACGGCCTCTGACGGCGTTGGGACGAGGGCCTTGCTTCGATAGAGCAGAAAATCCATGTGCGCTTCCCTTTCGTGTGGGCTGTGACTGACCTTGAACGCATGAACGCCCGGTCAGCACCACACGGGCCATGGCCGCAGGGTCTTGCCGTCCTGCGCCCGACAAAGGTGCGGCGCGACGGTCCGGCCCCTGAAACACAGGGCTCGCATGAATATGGACGTGATGCCCGGCGGTTCGGCCGGCACACGTTATAGTATATACCAGCGGCGCCCGAGAACCAAGAAGATGTGACACGTCGTTCGCAAGCGGCGGCAAGGTGCATCGCCCCGTGCCTTGCGGTCGCGACTGAAATGGCGCAGATCGGTCCATCCGCGACAATCATCGTGAAATGGTCTGGAATTTCCCCGGCCTTGACCCTACTCCTCTGGTTCATGATTTACAGCTCTCCCGCCGACTGGCTTGCCGCCCCGCAGAAACGCGTCCTGTTCTTTGGCATGTCCGGGCTGGGCAAGACTCATGTTGCCAGCCTGCTGCGCCGCACCGGCGACTGGTTCCACTACTCGGTCGATTACCGCATCGGCACCCGCTACATGGGCGAGTTGATCGCCGACAACGCCAAGGCCGAGGCGATGAAGGTGCCGTTCCTGCGCGACCTGCTGCTGTCGGACAGCATCTACATCGGGTCCAACATCACCTTCGACAACCTCGACCCTGTCTCGACCTACCTTGGCAAGCCCGGCAGCCCTGACAGGGGCGGCCTGCCTTTGGCCGAATACACCCGCCGTCAGGACCAGTTCCGCCGGGCCGAGGTCGCGGCCCTGCTGGACACCGGACATTTCATCGACCGCGCGGCGTCGCTTTATGGTTATCCGCATTTCGTCTGCGACACCGGCGGGTCGATCTGCGAATGGGTCGATCCGGACGATCCCGACGATGCGGTGATGCAGCACCTGGCCGCGCGCGCCCTGATGATCTGGATCGAAGGCACCGACGCGCATACCGCCGAACTGGTGCGCCGGTTCGATGCGGCGCCAAAGCCGATGTCCTACCAGCCCGGTTTCCTGCTGGACGCCTGGACCGCCTACCTCGCCGGCCACGACTGCACCGAGGCGGAGGTCGATCCCGATGCCTTCATCCGCTGGACCTATGCCCGCGCCCTCGCCCACCGCCAACCACGCTATCGCGCCATGGCCGACCGCTGGGGTCTGACCATCCCCGCCACCGAGATCGGCGCGATCCGCACCGCTGCCGATTTCGACGCCCTTGTCGCAGGCGCGCTGACCCGGGTTGAGATGCGCAGCTGACGCGCCTATCTGTCAGCCCCGCCTGCAAGGAACACGCCCATGCCCATCAAACTGCCATCCACCCTGCCCGCCTATGCCGTGCTGTCGCGCGAAGGGGTCATGGTCATGGCAGAGGATGCCGCCGACCGTCAGGACATCCGCCCCCTGCGGATCGCGCTGCTGAACCTGATGCCCAAGAAGATCCAGACCGAAAACCAGTTCGCCCGCCTGATCGGTGCGACCCCTCTGCAGATCGAGTTCAGCCTGATCCGCATGTCCGAACACCAGACCCGCAACACCGCGGCCGAGCATATGGAGGAATTCTATCGCCCCTTCTCTGACGTTCTGGCCAGCGGCGAGAAGTTCGACGGCCTGATCATCACCGGCGCGCCGATCGAGCATATGCCGTTCGAGGAGGTGACGTACTGGGACGAGTTGAAGCAGGTCTTTGACTGGACCCAGACCCATGTGCAGTCGACCTTCGGCGTCTGCTGGGGCGGCATGGCGATGATCAACTACCTGCACGGCGTGGAAAAGCACCTGCTGGACGCCAAGGCCTTCGGCTGTTTCCGCCATACGGTGATGGCCCCCGCTTCGCCCTACCTGCGCGGGTTTTCCGACGACATCGTGGTGCCCGTCAGCCGCTGGACCGAGATGAAGCAGGCCGAGATCGACGCCCATCCGACGCTGAACACGCTGATCACCAGCGCCGAATCGGGCCCCTGTCTGGTCGAGGATCCATCCCACCGCGCGCTTTATGTCTTCAACCACTTCGAATACGACAGCGGCACGCTGAAGCAGGAATATGACCGCGACGTGGCCTCTGGCACGCCGATCAACGTGCCCTGCAACTACTATCCCGATGACGATCCCGCGAATCCGCCGCAAAACCGGTGGAGAAGTCACGCGCACCTTCTATATGGCAATTGGATCAACGAGATTTACCAGACCACGAAGTATGATTTGAATGAAATTGGCACGTAGAACCGTCACCGTTTCCATCCTGACCCTTGGCGTGGCTGCAGTCCTGACCGGCTGCACCACGACCTACCGCACACAGCAGGCGGAACGGGAGTTTCCGCCCATCGGCAAATTCGTCACCGTCGATGGCGGCGCTCGGGTGCATTACATTCAGGCGGGCGAAGGGCCTGACGTCGTGCTGATTCACGGCGCGGGCGGCAACCTGCGGGATTTCAAGTTCGACCTGTTCGACAGGCTGACCGATCATTACCGCGTCACCGCCTTCGACCGGCCCGGCCTTGGCTATACCGACCGCTATCCGGGCATCGCCGACGGTCCGCTTGCCACCGCAGGCGAAAGCCCATTGCAGCAGGCCACGATGCTGCGTCAGGCAGCGGGGCAACTCGGAGTCACCCACCCGATTGTCGTCGGCCACAGCTTTGGCGGCATCGTGGCCTATGAATGGGCGGTGATGGGATTGGATGAGGACAGCCCTGTAAACGCCTCTGCCATGGTCTCTTTTGCCGGCGTCGCCATGCCCTGGCCAGGAGAGCTCGGTCCTTATTACCAGATCAACGGCAGCGCGTTTGGTGGCGCCGTGACGATCCCGCTGATCTCGGCCTTCGTGCCGACATCCAAGGTCGAGGATGTGATCGAAGGCACCTTTGCGCCGCAGGTGGCACCGGAAGGCTACGCCGAATATATCGGCGCGCCGCTGGCCCTGCGGCCAGAGACCTTCCGCGCCAACGTGCGGCAGGTCAACACCCTGCGCCCCCACGCAGTCGAGATGGCAAAGCGCTATCCGGAATTGACCCTGCCGATCGAGATCCTGCACGGCACGGCGGACACCACCGTGCCGATCCAGATCCATTCGGAAAAAGTGATCCAGCTCGTGCCCTCCGCTCATCTGACGCGGATGGAGGGTGTCGGCCACATGCCGCACCACGTCGACCCGCAAGCGGCCATCGCCGCCATCGACCGTGCGGCGTCGCGCGCCGGATTGCGCTGATCCCGGCCCCCGCCCATAGTGTTGCAAACGCCGGAGGTCAGGATGAAGAAGCCCTTTGATGGCGGCATCAGCCGCTATTTCGAACAGCACGCCACGCCGTCCGTGCGCGACACGATCCGCAACGCCAAGCGGGGCGAGATCCTGAACCCCGATTTTCCCTACGATGAAAAGTGGGGCCGCAAACCCTACGCGGACGCGCTGGCGAAGTTGCAGATCGAACTCGCCAAGCTGCAAGCTGCAGCGCAGGGGGACGGCCAGCGCATCGTCGTCGTGTTCGAAGGCCGCGATGCCGCCGGCAAGGGCGGCACCATCGCGCGCTTCCGCGAGAACATGAACCCCCGCCACGCCCGCGTCGTGGCCCTGTCGAAGCCGACGGAGACGGAAGCCACGGAATGGTACTTCCAGCGCTATATCAGGCATTTGCCAGCCGCAGGTGAAGTCGTTTTCTTTGACCGCAGCTGGTACAACCGCGGCGTTGTCGAACATGTCTTCGGCTTCTGCACACCGGAAGAACGCGAGATCTGGTTCAGACAGGTCACGGCCTTCGAGGCCATGCTAGTCGATGACGGCATCCAGCTCTTCAAGCTCTGGCTGAACGTGGGTCGGGCCACGCAGTTGCGACGCTTCCTTGACCGCGAAAGCGATCCGCTAAAGCAGTGGAAGCTAAGCCAGATCGACGTCGACGGGTTGGGTAAATGGGACGCCTATACCGCCGCCATCGAGGAGACTCTGGCGCGCACCCATACCAAGGCCGCCCCCTGGACCGTGATTCGCGCCGACGACAAGCGCCGCGCGCGGGTAAACGCGATCCGCGCCGTGCTGACTCCCCTGTCCTATGCCGGCAAGTCCAACGACACCATCGGCACGACCGACCCAAAAATTGCCGGAGACCCCGTCCCGCGTCATGGTTAAACGCGGCTATCACCACGGCAATCTGGCGCAAGCGCTGGTCGAATCCTGTCTGAACCTGATCGAGGAACGCGGCCCCACCGGCTTTTCCCTGTCAGAGGCGGCACGGGATGCCGGCGTCACGCCGGCTGCGGTCTATCGACACTTTCAAGGCCGCGAGGACCTGATCGCAGAGGCCGCCCTGCAGGGCTACACGATCTTTGCCGACCGGATGGAGGCGGCCTATGCCGACGGTCAACCCTCTGATCTGCGGGCATTTCTGGCGACGGGTGCGGCTTACCTCGACTTTGCCCGTGAAAAACCCGGCCATTACGTCGCAATGTTCGAAAGCGGCATCTCGATCAACCGGTCATCGGCGCTGAACGCCGCAGCGACCCGCGGGTTGGGCGTGCTGGAACATGCGGCGGACAAGTTGTCCCAGCACATTCCCCCGAACCGCAGACCGCCGCCGCAGATGTTCGCCGCCCACATCTGGGCGCTGTCGCATGGCGTGGTGGAACTGTTCCAGCGCGGCAGCCCCGGCACCAAAAGCCCCTATCCCCCCGACGATCTGCTGGAAACCGGCATCGGCATCTACCTGCGCGGGTTGGGCATCCTGCCGCCCGACGCGTGACGCCTCCCGTTTATCTGACCTGGAAAACGCCCGCCAGAGGCGCCGCGCATCCCGCGGATCGCGCCTTGCCAGTCGTGCGACGAAGACGCACAACAGGCCGAACCGCCCCACAGGAGCCACGCCCATGAACGGAACCCTTGCCGCGATCTTCGTGATCACCAGCCTGACGGATATGGGGCTTCACGACTGCAAGACCGGGTGCGTGGCCCGCAAGGACGCGCCAGCGCGGCTGTCGTTCCAACTGGGACAGGCCCAGCTGGACGAGAATGATCTGGGCGCCGAAGTCTACCTTGGCTACGACCTTGGGTACCGGGCCGGGCCGTTCCAGCCGACGATGGGCGCCTCGATCACGGAAAACGGCGCAACATGGGTCGGGATCGGCGCCAAGTGGACGTCGACGCGTCTGCTGCCGGGGCCTGTGTTCTTCGAGACCAGCCTGATGCCGGGCCTCTATGCGGCGGGCGCTGATTCGGACCTTGGCGGCAATCTGCAGTTCAGATCCAGCGTCGGCGTCGGCTATGCCTTCGACAACGGCGCGACGCTGACCGTGGCCTATGACCACCGGTCGAACGCCGATACCAACCGGACCAATCCGGGGCTGGAAGTCGCCTCGATCCGGTATGCGATCCCGTTCTAGAAGACGACCAGCGCCCGCTCGTCCCAGGCGATGCGGGTGCTGACGCCGACGTCCAGCACCGGGCGGCCGATCAGGTTTTTCATAGCAATCGTCAACGGTTCCGGCACGTCCTTCACGCGGACGTCGTAATAGGTCATGTCACCGTAATAGACGACCTCGTCCACGATGGCGGGTGCTTCATGGCGGCTGGCGGTTTCACCGTCGAAAAGGATCGCGAGCGTTTCCGGCCGGATACCCACCGCAGCTTCGCCCGGCGTGGCACCTTCCGGCGCCTGCGCCTGCGGCACTTCGGTCTTGCCAAAGCCTGCAATGTCGAGGCCGATGGTTTCGCCCACGGATGTCACCGTGGCGGGCAAAAAGTTCATCTTGCCGATGAATTCCGCCACGCGGCGTGATTTCGGGCGACGGTAGAGCGTTTCGGGATCGTCCATCTGGCCGATCTCTCCCGCGAACATGACGGCGATGCGGTCTGACATGACCAACGCCTCTTCCTGATCGTGGGTCACGAGGATGAAGGTGATGCCGACGGCGCGTTGCAGGCGGATCAACTCCACCTGCATGTGTTCACGCATTTTCTTGTCCAAGGCGCTCAGCGGTTCGTCCAGCAGCAGCACCTTGGGCTTCAGGATCAGCGCCCGGGCCAGCGCCACACGCTGCCGCTGACCACCCGACAGCGCATGCGCCGCGCGCTTGCCGTAACCGTCAAGGCCGACCATCTTCAGCGCCTCGGCCACGGCATCGTCTTTTTCGGTCTTGCTCATCTTCGATTTGCGCAGACCGAAGGCCACGTTTTCGGCGACGGTCAGGTGCGGAAAGATCGCGTAGGACTGGAACACCATGTTGGTCGGGCGCTGGTTCGGCGGCACGTCCTTCATGTCCTTGTCGGAAATCATCACCGACCCGTCCGACACGCCCTCGAACCCCGCGATGACGCGCAGCAGCGTGGTCTTGCCACAACCGGACGGGCCCAGCAGGGAAAAGAACTCTCCCGCCCGGATCGTCAGGTTGATGTCGCGCAGGGCGTGGTAGTCGCCATAGTATTTCTGCACGCCGCGCAGCTTGATCAGGTCGGTCAAAGGAAGCCCCCGGTATCGGTGCCGCCGGAGCGTCGCACGCCCCGCCGGCGGAAAATTTCGGCAATGGTCAGCAGCACGATGGACAGCGCCACAAGGATCGTCCCCAGCGCCATGATGACCGGCAGTGACGACGGAAACCGCAGCAGGCCCCAGATGTAGACGGGCATCGTCGGGTTCGATCCGGTAAGGAAAAAGGCGATGATGAACTCATCAAGGCTGATCGTGAAGGCGATCAGCATCGAAGAGATGATGCCCGGCATCACCAGCGGCAGGGTGACCAGGCGGAAGGCGCTCCACCGCGTCTCGCCCAAGTCCAGCGCCGCTTCCTCCATCGCGGGGTCCAGCGCGCCGAAGGCGCCGTTCAGGATCGCGATGGAAAATGGCGTGCAGATCAGCACGTGTGCGAGGATGATCGTCCAGTTGCCTAAGGAAAGGCCCAGCACCTGTCGCAGGATCACCAGCAGCGAGACGGCGATGATGATCTCGGGCAGGACCAGCGGCAGCATGATGAAACCGGTGATCCCCTTCTTGCCGGGAAAGGTTGGCATGGCGCCGGCGCGCGCCGCGCACAGGCCAAGGATCGTCGCAAAGATCGCCGTGCAAGCCGCGATGATCAAGGAGTTCTTCACGGCCGCGTGCAGCGCACCGTTCTGCGTCAGCTCTGTGAACCAATGCGTCGTGAAGCCCGAGAGCGGAAAGGCGATGATCGTCGCATCGTTGAAGGCAAAGATCGGCAGCAGCACGATCGGCGCATAAAGGAAGATCAGGTAGGCGATAGCGTAAATGCGCAGCTTCATGACCGGCCCCGCAGATATTTGCGGTTCAGGAACACGAAGATCAACGAAATGGCGGTCACGCAGATCATCGCCACGATGGCCAGCGCCGCCCCCAGCGGCGCATTGTTCAGCTGCAAAAACTGGGTCTGGATCATGTTGGCGATCAGCTTGCCGCCGGCACCGCCCATCAACTCTGGCGTCACGTAGTCGCCGATGGTCGGGATGAAGACGATCAGCACCGCCCCCACGACGCCGGGCATCGACAGCGGCAGGGTGACGCGCAGGAAGGTGGCGAACTTGCTCTCGCCCAGGTCCTGGCTCGCTTCCAGCAGCGACCGGTCGATCTTTTCCAGCACGACGAAGATCGGCAGGATCGCGAAGGGGGCAAAGGCGTGGGCCAGCGTGATGATGACGGCGTTTACGTTATAAAGGATGAAGGTCAGCGGTTCGTTGATGATCCCAAGCTCCAGCAGGCCGGAGTTGATGACGCCGTTGTAGCCAAGGATCACCTTCCACAGGAACACGCGGATCAGGTAGCTGGTCCAGAAGGGAATCGTGATCAGGAACAGCCAGAGGCTTTTCTTGCTGGGCTTGACGTGAAAGCTGATGAAATAGGCTACCGGATAGGCCAGCAGGACGGTCACCGCCGTCACGATGCCAGACACCATCAGCGACCGGCCCAGCAGTTGGCCGTACATCGGGCTGTTCCAGATTTCCTGATAATTCTTGGTCGTGAACGTCGTGTCGACGGTCATGAAATCCTGCGTCCAAAAGCTGAACAGCATGATGGCCCCCAGCGGGATCGCCAGCAGCAGCAGCGCATAGGTGAACGGCAGGCCCAGCAGCTTGATGCTGCGCCCCTGATCCTGTGTCATATTGGTGAGAATCGCCATAAGACCAATCGTTTCGCTGTTGCAGAAAAAGATCAATGGGGAATCGTCCGGCGGAACCGGGGCCCGTGCGTCACGTTGATGATCCAGCAACGCTTCACAAGGATCACCCGTGCAAAACCCTGTCACATATAGCCCTTCGGTTGAAACCCTGATGGAGGATGAAACCGAGACGATCGCAGGTCTGAAGGACACGCTGACCGACATCATGGATATCACGTCGGAAAACGGCGGCCATGCGATCCGGTCGGTCCATGCGAAAAGCCACGGGATCATTCAGGGCACGCTGAATATCATGCCAGACCTGCCGACGGACTATGCCCAGGGGCTGTTCGCCACCCCCGGCGCGCACCCCGCCGTGCTGCGAATCTCGACCAATCCCGGGGACATCCTGCACGACAAGATCTCCCTGCCCCGCGGCCTCGCGCTGAAGGTGCTGAAGGTGGAGGGTCCGCGACTGACCGGCAGCGAAGGCAACTGCCAGGATTTCGTGATGATCAACGGCCCCGCGTTCGCCGCACCCGATCCAAAGGCCTTCCTTGGCAGCCTGAAGCTGCTGGCCAAGACCACCGACCGGGTGGAATGGGCCAAGAAAGCCGCCTCTGCCGTGCTGCGCGGCGTCAACAAGGCGCTGCACGCCGTCGGGACCGAGAGTGCCACGGTAGAACTGATGGGCGGCGCGCCGAACGTGCATCCGCTGGGCGAGACTTATTATTCGCAGACCCCCTACCGCTTTGGCGACTACATCGCGAAATTCTCGCTGGCACCATCGTCCGACACCCTGCGCGACCTGACCGGAGAGATCATCGACGCCTCTGACCGGCACGACGCGATCCGCGAAGAGGTGGCAAGGGACGCGCAGAAAGGCCCGATGGTCTGGCACCTGCGCGTGCAACTGTGCCGCGATCTGAAGACCATGCCGATCGAGGATGCCACGGTCGTCTGGGACGAGCAGGCCAGCCCCTTCGTCACCGTCGCCACCCTGACGGCAGACCCGCAGACCGGCTGGTCAGAGGCGCGCGCCGATACGGTGGACGAGGGGATGCGGTTTTCGCCCTGGACCGGCCTTGCAGCGCACCAGCCACTGGGGTCCGTGAACCGCGCGCGCAAGGACAGCTATCGCACCTCTGCCGACTACCGCGCGCGGGTGAACGGCTGCCCTTACCACGAGCCGCAATCCCTCGACCTGACGGGCTGATGTGGGGCGGGGGACGCTGATATGGCGTCCCCTTTTCCATTAAAATCGCCATAAGGTTGTAAAAAACACTGATCTGCTTTTAACGTTCAGGCAAAAACAGGCCGTCAAGCGTTTACTCTGCGCCTGATCACACTCCGATCAAGATCACCCGCCGGGACGTCAACCCCGGTTCTGTTCAAGGTCATATCGGAGAAGACATGTCGGATAATGCTCAATTCAAACGCATTCTGGGACGCTGGGATATCCTCGCATTGGCCTTCGGCGCCATGGTCGGCTGGGGCTGGGTGGTGCTGGCAGGCGAACAATTGCGGGTCGGCGGCACCGTCGGGGCGTCGCTGGCCTTTATAGGCGGCGGTTTTGCGGTCTTTCTGATCTCGCTCACCTATGCCGAACTCTGCGCTGCCATGCCGATGACGGGGGGCGAGCACATCTACAGCTACCGCGCGCTGGGCGTCGCGGGGTCGTTCATCTGCACCTGGGCGATCATCCTGGGCTATGTGACCGTCGTCGCGTTCGAGGCCGTGGCCCTGCCGACCGTCCTTGACTACATCGTGCCGAACTACGCCGTGGGTCATCTGTGGACCATCGCGGGCTGGGACGTAAAGCTGACCTGGGCGCTGACCGGTGTGGCCGGCGCCGTGTTCATGACCTGGGTGAATTACCGCGGGATTTCGTTCAGTGCGGCGCTGCAAAAGATCTTCGTCTTCGCCCTCGCCCTCGTCGGTCTGCTGCTGATCATCGGCAGCGTCTTCACCGGAGAGGTCGCGCACACGCAGCCTCTGTTTGTCGACGGCTTCGGCGGCTGGATGGCGGTTCTGGTGATGATCCCCTTCCTGCTGGTCGGCTTCGACGTGATCCCGCAGGCGGCCGAGGAGATTGATTTGTCACCCAACGCCATCGGCAAGGTGCTGTTGTTGTCGGTGCTGCTGGCCGTGGTCTGGTATATCCTGATTATCGTCGCGGTGTCGCTGATGCTGGACGGCTCCGCGCTGGAAAATACCGAACTGGCCCCGGCAGATGCGCTCAGCGCCGTGGTCAACGCCGGATGGGGTGGCACGGCGCTGGTGCTGGCGGGGCTGTGCGGCATCCTGACCAGCTGGAACGCCTTCTTCGTGGGCGGCAGCCGCGCGATCTATGCCATGGCACATTCCGGCATGCTGCCCAGCTTTCTGGCCAAACTGCACCCGGAACACCGCACGCCGGTCAACGCGATCCTGCTGATCGGCGCATTGTCGGCGCTGGCCCCCTTTCTGGGCCGCAGCGCGCTGGTCTGGCTGGTGGACGCCGGCGGCTTTGGCATCGTGATCGCCTACGGCCTTGTCGCCGTGTCGTTCCTGATCCTGCGCCGCAAGGAACCTGACATGCCGCGCCCCTACCTTGTGCCCTACGGCCGCGTCGTGGGCTGGGCGGCGGTCATCCTTTCGGCGGCACTCGGCGTGCTTTACCTGCCCGGCATGCCGTCCGCCCTGATCTGGAAGGCGGAGTGGCTGATCGTCGGCGGCTGGACCATCGCCGGCGTGATCTTCTGGGCGATCGCGCGGTCCCGCGTCGGCAGCGCGGAACAGAACCGCCGGTTGCGGGACGATCTGACGCAGGCTGCGAAAGAATCAAAGACCGCTGGCTAAGGCGCCGGCCAACACGAAAAAGGGCGGCCCACGAGGCCGCCCTTTTCAAAAATCCGTCTCTGAAACTTAACGCTTCGAGAACTGGAAGCTCTTACGGGCTTTCGCCTTGCCGTACTTCTTACGCTCGACCACGCGGCTGTCGCGCGTCAGGAAGCCAGCAGCCTTCAGGGCCGCGCGCAGGGTCGGATCATAAAGCTGCAGCGCCTTGGAAACACCGTGCTTGACCGCACCGGCCTGACCGGACAGGCCGCCGCCGGCGACCGTCGCCATCACGTCGAACTGACCGACGACGCCGGCAATCTGGAACGGCTGCTTGAGGATCATCTGCAGCACGGGACGGCTGAAGTAATCGTCGATCGGCTTGCCGTTCACGGTGACCTTGCCGGAACCCGGCTTGATCCAGACGCGGGCGACCGCGTCCTTGCGCTTGCCGGTCGCATAGGCACGGCCAAGGCTGTCACGGACGGGCTCGCGCGGGGCCATTTCGGTCTCGGTGCCCTGCACGCCGCCGATGTCGGCAGTCACAGCGCCGCCAAGCTCTTCGAGAGAGTTGATCTGATCGGCCATTATGCGGTCCTCGTGTTCTTCTTGTTCATGGACGCGACGTCCAGAACTTCGGGCTTCTGGGCTTCCATGCCATGCTGGTCGCCCGCAAAGACGCGCAGGTGCGTCATCTGCTGACGGGACAGCTTGCCGCCGGGCAGCATCCGCTTGACGGCCTGCATGACGACCCGCTCGGGGTGCTTGCCATCCAGGATCTCGCCGGTGGTGCGGAACTTGATGCCGCCGGGGTGGCCGGTGTGCCAGTAGTTCTTTTCTTCGCGCTTGTTGCCGGTGATCTGCACTTTTTCAGCGTTGATCACGATGACATTGTCGCCCATGTCCATGTGCGGCGTGAAGGACGGCTTGTGCTTGCCGCGCAGACGCATGGCGATGATCGACGCAAGACGACCAAGGACGACGCCTTCAGCGTCGACGATGATCCACTTCTTGTCGATATCCGCCGGGGTAGCGGTAAAGGTTTTCATATCTCACCAGAGTTATTCGGGGGCCATCACTGACCCGTCATTCGGATGAGCGGGTTATAGCGACGCTGAACCTACGGTCAAGCGCACTGATCGCGAATTAACGACGCGAAATCAATGGCCTGCAATTAAGGTATAATAATACCCCATAGTCAGACGGCGATTCTGGCGGGTGGCGCGTCCAGCAAGCCCCGCAGGCGCAGCATGGCGTTGCGAAAATCCGCATGGCTGATCTCTCCGTTCACGGCGATGCGGACGGCGTGGACCATGCGGCTGTCACGCTGAACGAAGGCCTCTGCCGATTTCAGCACGACACCGCTGGCTTTTGCCGCATCGGCAAAGGCCCCGGCCCGCCAGGGCGACGGCAAGGTTAGCCAGACAAAGGGCGCGCCATCGGCCCAGGTCAGATCGTAGCCGCGCAAGATCTCGACCGCGCAAGCGATGTCCTGCGCGATCCGCCCGGTGACGGCCGCCAGAATGCCCGGCAACGCGGGGTCCGCCATCATGGTGGCATAGGTATGACAGATCATCTGAGAGATGCCGAAACTGTGCCCCGTCGCCGTCCGGACCAAGGCGGGCGCGCAGGACGACGGCGCCACGGCAAAGCCGATCCGCAGCGACGGCGTCAGCGACTTCGACGGAGAGGTCACGTACCAGCCAAGTTCCGGCAGCAGCGCGCGATAGCTGGGGCCAAGCCGCACGGTCCGGCTGTAGCAGTCGTCGTCAATGACATGAACGCCGTGGTGCCGCGCGATCTGCGCGATCTGCGCGCGGCGGGCGGCGGATGTGGCGCGGGTCGTCGGGTTACAAACCTCGGCCGCGGTACAATAAAGCTGCACCCGGTGTTCCCGGATCAACTGGGCAAAGATTGCGGGATCCGGCCCCTCGGCGTCCCACGGCACGGAGTGCACCTCGGCGCGGCACAGTTCGGCCGCACTGCGGAACCCGTTATAGCTGAGTTCATCCACGATGATCGCCGGAGTCGGACCGTGCAGCACCGTCTGCATGATCATCACGACGGCATTCTGGCCGCCATGGGCCAGCACGATATCGTCCACCTGCACCGGCCCGACGGCCTCTGGGTCCAGCGTCGCATGAAAGGCCGCCCGCGCCACACGGTCCGTGGTGCGGCTGGGATAGCGCATCAGCATCTGCACCGGCTGGCTCGCCAGATCGCCCATGACCCGCGTCATCAGGGCCGCCTGACCCATATCCGGCATCCGCGGACTGACGAGGTAGCCCAGATCAGGCTCCTCCAGCGCCGGATCGGCGGTCAGCTGCGGCATCTGCGCCAGATCGCTGCTGAGGCCTACCGGGATATGCGCAGGACGGTTGGCGACAAAAGTGCCGCGCCCGACACCGGCAACCAGCACCCGGTCATCCACCAACAGGCGATAGGCGCGCGCCACGGTCCCGGGCGTCACGCCGATCCGGTAGGCCAGATCGCGCACGGGGGGCAGTTGCGCGCCGGGCGGCAATTGCCCGTCGGCGACGCCATCGCGAATGGCCGAAGCGAGGGCTTCGTACTTCGACCGTGTGGCCGCAGACAGATCGGGCGTCCATTTTGTATCAGGTACAATCATTCTCTGGACGCCCCCGTACTGGCTTTGTATCCATACAGCATAGCAATCACGCTATATTGTGTCAATACAATCCAAGGACTGGACCCATGGCAGCCGCACTGCACACCGCGCAACTCACCCTTCTGAACAACCAGCAGGCCCTGCCCAAGCTGGCGCAGATCTGCGTGATTGCCGCCGTTGCGGTGACCGTCTGGGACATGCGCCGCCGCACGCGCAAGTCCCTGTCCCGCCTTGACCCGCACGAATTGCGCGACGTCGGCCTAACCCCCGGTCAGGCCGGACGCGAGGCCGCCAAGGCCTTCTTCCAGCGCTGACCCTTCGACCCGAGCGACTGGGCCAGCCTGCGGGCTGGCCTTTTTTCTACGCGGGCGGGATCGCATAGGTCAGCCCGGCCCGCGCCACCGGCTGATCCTGCCCTTCGGAATAAAGCAGCGCATCGCCCACGGCGAGTTGCCGCCCCAGCTTCAGCAGGCGGCAATCGCACACAAGGTCCGCGCCGCTGGCCGGCTTGCGCATGAAATCGATGCTGCAGTTCGTCGTGACCGCCAGTGCCACCGGCCCCAGCCGCGCCAGGATCGCGAGATACAACGACACATCCGCCAGCGCGAACATCGACGGCCCCGACACGGTGCCGCCGGGCCGCAGGTGCCGGTCGGCCACCCGCAGACGCACCCGCAGGCCCTGCGCATCCAGCCGGTCGATCGCGAAATCGTCGCAGACCTGCGGGAATTCGCGCGCCAAAAACGCCATCAGCGCGCCCTCGTCCATCTTCGGTTCCAAAAGCGGCCTCCCTGCCCTAACCTTGCCCTAAGACAACAGAGAAGGCCGCCCATGACAATCCTGACCCGCGCCGATTCCGCCCATGTGGCGACCCTGACGCTGAACGCGCCGGACCGGCTGAACGCCCTGTCGACGCAGATGTTGTCAGCCCTGCACGGCGCCCTCGACACGATTGCCGAAGACACGACAGTCCGCGTCGTGATCCTGCGCGGCGCCGGCCGTGCCTTTTGCGCCGGCCACGACCTGAACGAATTGCGCGACCTGCGCGCCCAGCCCGACCGCGGTGCCGCCGGCCTCAAGACCCTCTTCGACCGTTGTGCGGCCGTCATGGCGCGCATCCAGTCCCTGCCGCAGCCGGTCATCGCACAGGTGCAGGGCCTCGCCACCGCCGCCGGCTGCCAGTTGGTCGCGACCTGCGACCTCGCCGTCGCGGGTGACGAGGCGCGGTTCGGCGTCAACGGCGTCAACATCGGCCTGTTCTGCTCGACCCCGATGGTCGCGTTGACCCGCAACATCGGCACCAAGATGGCGTTCGAGATGCTGACAACGGGCCGTTTCCTGACGGCAGAAGAGGCGCAGTTCCAAGGCCTTGTGAACCGGGTCGTGCACACCGACCACCTCGACCGCGACACCCGCGCACTGGCCGATCAGATCGCGGCTAAACTCTCTGCCGCCGTCCGGATCGGCAAACGCGCTTTTTATGCCCAAAGCCAGATGACCACGACCGAGGCCTATGCCTACACCGGCGAGGTCATGGTGGAAAACATGGCCCTGGACGCGACCGCCGAAGGCATCGACGCCTTCCTGACCAAGCGCAAGCCCGACTGGCCGGCCTGAGCCCCTCTCTGTTTTGGAAATATCCCTGGGGGAGTCCGGCACGGACGGGGGGCTGGCCCCCCGTCGATTTTTCACAGAAAAATCGAATGCGGCTTCACACACCATAGATCGCGCGGAACTTCGTCTCCAGATAGTCCAGCAAGGGCGCCTCACTGGGCGCGGCCCCGGCTGCACGGGTGATGACCTCGCGCGGCTGATAGAGTCCGCCATGGCGCTGCACGTTTTCGCGCAACCAGCCCGTGGCCCGCGACGTGTCGCCCCGCGCCAGATCCGCATCAAGGTCCGGCACGGCGTCGCGCAGGGCGGCGTGCAGACACCCTGC
The DNA here is from genome assembly GCF_021735925.1 of Loktanella sp. M215. Taxonomy (NCBI): domain Bacteria; kingdom Pseudomonadati; phylum Pseudomonadota; class Alphaproteobacteria; order Rhodobacterales; family Roseobacteraceae; genus Loktanella; species Loktanella sp. M215. Next base: position 2,926,985 of record NZ_WMEA01000001.1, on the reverse strand, counting down.
ATAAACGTTCCCCAGAGAGTACGTCGGGAAGTAGCCGAATAGCCCCTCCGACCAATGCACATCCTGCAAGACACCGTTGGAGGGCCTGTCGACGGCAAATCCGAAATCGGTTGCAAAGCGGTCGTTCCAGGCCGCCTCCAGATCGCCCACGGCCAGATCGCCGCTGACCAGTGCGCGTTCCAGATCGAACCGCAGCAGGACGTGCAGGTTGTACTGCACCTCGTCCGCTTCCGTCCGGATATAGCCATCGGCGACACTGTTCACGCAGGCAAAGAAGTCATCCTCCGACGCGATCCCGATATCACCGAAGGTGTCTTTCATCCGCCCGAATAGCCATCCCGTAAAGGCGCGGCTGCGGCCCAGTTGGTTTTCATAGATCCGGCTCTGGCTCTCGTGCACTCCCATCGATACGCCGCCACCCAGCGGTGTCAGCAGATAGGCGCGGTCGATGTTCTGCTCGTAGCAGGCATGCCCGACCTCGTGGATCGTGGAATAAAAGCAGTTGAACGGATCGACCGGATTGGTCCGCGTCGTGATCCGCACGTCGAGGCCGGAGCCCGAAGAGAACGGATGCACTGCCTTGTCGATGCGCCCCATTCCCAGATCGTAACCGAAGGCCAGCGCCAGGTCCCGCGACAGCGCCATCTGCGCGGCCTCGGGAAAATCGCCGCGCAGCACGGGGGCTGACGGCTGCGCCCGGACGGCATCCCGCAGCGCCACCAGCCGGGGCCGCATCGCGCCGAACATCGCGCTCACCTGCCCCGCCGTGGCACCGGGTTCATAATCATCAAGCATCGCGTCGTAAGGATCGGCGTCACCGGCGATCGCCTGCGCCTCCTCGCGCTTCAGCGCCAGAACCCGCGCAAGGGCCGGCAGAAAGGCCGCGACATCCTCGTCGGCGCGGGCCTGCGCCCATGTCCGATGCGCGCGGCTCGTCTCGCGCGCGATGGCACCGGCCAATTGCGCAGGCACCCTAGACGCGCGGTCGAAACTGCGCCGGATCTGGCGCAGCTGTGCCGCAGCCACGTCACCTTCGGCCACCGCCTGTTCCAGCCAGCCGCCGATCCGCGGGTCGATGCGCCGGGCGTGCAGCACAACGGCCATGGCGCCCTGCTCCTCGGCCCGCTGTTCCACCGCACCGTCCGGCATCATGGTTTCCTGATCCCAACCCAAGCGACCCGCAACCTGGGCCAGCGCCTCGGTCTCGCGCGTGAAATCGAGCAGATCGTGATAGGCGGTGGTCATGGGCGGGCCTCTCTGACGGATTGGGCGAAGGGATAACGTGACAGGAATCGGGCGCGCAGGATCAGCACCCAGAGCAATACCGCACCCAGCTGGTGAACGATGGCGACATGGGCCATGGCCATGGTCATGACCGTTGCGATGCCAAGCGCCAGCTGCACCACCAGCATCCCCATCACCATGGCAAAGGCGGCCCGCGTCCGCCGGTTCGCGCTGCCACGGCTGCGCCACCAGACATAAAGGCCAAACAGGAACAGGACATACCCGCTCATCCGGTGAATGAACTGCACCGTGCCGTCATTCTCGAACAGGTTCCGCCAGATCGGTGTCAGCTGCCACATGTCGGGGGGCAGCCAGCCGCCCGCCATCAGCGGCCAGTCCGGATAACCGCGCCCGGCGTCGATACCCGCCACCAGCGCGCCCAGCACGATCTGCAGGAAGGCCAGCCCCATCAGCGCGTTCGACAGCTGCCACAGCCGCGCATCGCCCGCCCGCCGCGCAGTCAGCAGATCCGCCGAGCGGCGCCCGATCTTCAAGATATGCCACGTGATCGTGCCAAAGATGATGAAGGCCAGCCCCAGATGCGTGGCCAACCGATAAGAGGCGACATCCGTCATCCCGCCCTTCAGGCCCGAGGACACCATCCACCATCCAATCGCGCCCTGAAGGCCGCCCAGCACGCCCACAAGGAACAACCGCCCGGTCCACCCCTTCGGGATCTTGCGGGTCACGGCAAAGCCCGCGAACCCCAGCGCCCAGACCAGACCGATCACGCGGCCCAGCTGCCGGTGGCCCCATTCCCACCAGAAGATCTGCTTAAACGCCGCCATGTCCATGCCGACATTTTGCAACTGATACTCGGGGCTCGCCTGATACTTGGCGAACTCCGCCTGCCACGCGGCATCGTCCAGCGGCGGCAGCGCGCCGGTCACGGGCCGCCATTCGGTGATCGACAGCCCCGAATCCGTCAGACGCGTCAGCCCGCCCACGGCGATCATCGCCACCAGCAAGGCGAAAAGCACCATCAACCAGACCCGGATCGCGCCCCGCGCGCCCTGCCCGCGGCTGTCGATGCCACCGGGCTTGGCTAACGGCTTGGCCGTCGTGCCGACTTCTTCAAAGATGCTGCGGGATTTCGTTGCCATACAGAGGCCTCCTGATCGTTGCGCGCAACCTAAGGCCGCCCCGTGGCAGGGGCAAGCGACACACCGTCACGTCAGGCGCGCCGACGCGTCGCCTTCTTCTGGTCGAAAATACTTCCGCCGGAGGCTTGCCGTGCACCGCACGGCAAATCAGCCCGCCAGCGCGCGCAAGGCCCGCGCCCGGGCCGGCGGCACCGCATCGACGGCGACGGCTGTAAAGACATGAACCGTATCCATCACGTCATCCACCACCGCGTGATCGCCGACCCAGCCGCCCATCCCCAGGTAACTGCGCAACAGCTGCGGCAGTCCCGCCAGCGCCGCCCGCCGGTCCGGCACGGCACCGGCCAGTGACACGGTCCGCGCGGCCCGGCGCAAGGGTCGCAGCGCATCAGGCCCCTGATGATGCGCGCCGAGCAGCGCCAGCGCCGGCGCGTGGCGCTGCGGATCGGCACCGGCAAAGCTGGAACAGCCGATCAGCATCCCGGCCCCGTGCGCGTCCACCAGCCCTGTCAGCGCGCCCCAGGCCAGCCGCAGGACGTCCACCGTGCCCGCGGTGGGGGTCACGCAAAAGCGCCCGATCTCCATCACCGGCCGTTCAAAAGCAGCCAGAGGTGACAAGTCATAGGCGGTCGCGGCATAGCTGGCGGACAGGGCCGCACCGTCTTGCAACACCATAACCCGGCAGGTGCCGACCAGACCGCCCTCTCCTCCGATCATGATGTGCTGACAGACGGCATCGAAATCATCCGCATCGACGCCGGGCTTGCCGAAGAAACAGGCGTGCCGCAGGGCCTGACACGCGGCCAAGTCCGCGGCATCCTGCGCCAGCCGGACGCCCAGACGCCCCTTGTGAAATGATGCCGTCATCTGACCCCGACTTGGCGAGCTGCGAACCGCGCCCTACATGTAAACCAACACATTGCAGGAAAGATGAGACTCATGGACAAAGTCAACAAAACCGACGCCGAATGGAAAGAAGAACTGTCACCGGAGGCCTTCAAGGTGCTGCGCAAGCACAGCACGGAGCGGGCGGGCACCCACGACGACTTTCCCAAGGATGCAGGCACTTTCCTGTGCAAGGGCTGCGGCAACCCGCTGTTCACGCAGGACACCAAATTCGAATCCGGCACCGGCTGGCCGTCCTTCTATGCCCCCATCGACGATGATGCCGTGGGCGAGCAGACCGACCGCAGCCTGTTCATGCGCCGCACAGAGGTGCATTGCGCGCGCTGCGACGGGCATCTGGGCCACGTCTTTCCGGACGGTCCGGCGCCCACGGGCCTGCGCTATTGCATGAACGGCGTCGCGATGACGTTCGCACCGGACGAGGACTGATCCGGCCGGATCAGCACAGCGGGCGGCGAGCGCCGCCCGACCCTAGCTTACGGCGCGCCGCCGCTCTCGCCCAAAAAGTCGCCGGCGTTGAAGCGGCCGACGCTGCCCAGCAACTGGCGCAGGAACGTGCTGTCGCGCACGTTGTCGGTGGTCACACGGCGCGACAGGGCGATCACGCGGCCGTCCTGCAGGCCGAACTGTTCGACGTTGGACACCGTGCCGTCGCTGGCAAAGCTGACGGCCAGCACCTGACGGTCGACCTCGACCGGCGCACGCGCGCCGACCGTCTCGAACCGGCTTTGCACATAGAAATAGGCGTCCGTCCCCAGCATGCCCGTGGTTGTCGGCGGGCCGATCAGTGTCGTGACGCTGTCGCGGGTATCCTGACCGACGGTGATCTGCGCCAGATCGTCCGGGGTCGGCACATAGCCATAGTTGCGCACGATCGGCGTGCAGGCCATCGTCAGGGCCAGCCCGCCCACCATGATCAGGCTGCGCAGGCCCTTCGTGATGCTGTCTGTCATGGACCGCTCTTCCCCGTCTTCTTCGGACCCGCGGCCCTTGCCTTGGCGCGATACGCCTTTTAACTCACCTACAACATGCGATGCCCCTTGTTCAAGAATGGAACCGCCCGATGAACGGTCATAGTGACTTACCGACCAAGATCCTGCGGCTGGCCGATCTGACCAACCGCCACGCCACGACCTTTGCGCTGACCACGACGCAAGCCGAGCGTGATGCGGTGGCCGCCCACCTCGACATCCTTGGTGTGAAAAAGCTGACCTTCGCGGGCGAGATCACGCCGCAGGGGCGCGGCGACTGGCAGCTGACAGGGGTGCTGGGCGCGACGGTCGTGCAGGCCTGCGTGGCCACGCTGGCGCCGGTCACCACGCGGCTGGACGAGGATATCCGCCGCGTCTACGCCCGCGATTTCACCTATCCCGAAGGCGCCGAGGCCGAGATGCCGGAAGACGACGCGGTGGAACCCCTGCCGCAGACTCTCGATCTGGGCGCCGTCATGGTCGAGGCGCTGAGCCTTGGCCTGCCGCCGTTCCCTCGTGCCGACGGCGCCGAACTGGGTCAGGTGCTGGCCGCCGCCGAAGGTGTGACCCCGATGACCGACGACGACGCAAAGCCGTTCGCGGGCCTTGGCGCGCTGCGTGACAAGCTGTCAAAGGACGACGCGGACGAGGCCTGAGCCCTGCATTACAAAAGGGTTGCACAAATACGCTTTCGCAGTATGTTCGCGACCTCTTCAACACCCCCTCGACAGGGCCGCCGTGATGGCATAGGTGCCCCTTCGAGAACATGAAACACGGGCCATTCGTGCCCATCATTAACAGATAGGTTGCGACATGGCCGTCCAGCAGAACAAAGTCTCCAAATCCCGCCGTAACATGCGTCGTGCACACGATTCGCTGACGGCAGCAAACCCCAACAACTGCACCAACTGCGGCGAGCAGAAGCGCCCGCACCACATCTGCCCGTCCTGCGGCCACTACGCGACCCGCGAAGTGATCGTGGCCGACGCGATCGAGATGGACGAAGACGCAGCGTAAGGCCGCGCGTTAATATCTTGATCAGCGGAAAGGCGTGACCATGACCCAGACGGGGACGACCCTGACCGGGACAGATACGTCGCGCGTTCTGTCGATCGACGCCATGGGTGGCGATAACGGGCCTGCAACTGTCGTTGCGGGCCTCGCCCTGTTTCTGAAGAAGAAACCCGGCACGCAGGTCATCCTGCATGGCCGCGCGAGCGAGTTGACCCCCCTGCTTGCGAAACACGGGCTGGCGGGCAAGGTGACGCTGCGCGATGCCACCGACGTCGTCACCATGCATGACAAACCCAGCCTCGTGCTGCGGCAGGGCAAAGCCACCTCCATGTGGTCCGCGATCGAGGCCGTGCGTAACGGCGAGGCGGGCGTCGTGGTCAGTTGCGGCAACACCGGCGGGTTGATGGCCATGTCGATGCTGCGCCTGCGCAAGGTGGACGGCGTGAACCGCCCCGCCATTGCCTGCCTCTGGCCGTCGCGCAACCCGCAAGGCTTCAACGTCATGCTGGACGCGGGCGCCGACATCCGCGCCGATCAGGACGATCTGCTGATCTATGCGCTGATGGGCACGTCCTATGCCCGCAACGCCTTTGATCTGAAACGCCCGCGCGTCGGGTTGCTGAACGTCGGCACCGAGGAACACAAGGGCCGGGCAGAGCTGAAGGTCGCGCACGAACTGATCGGGACAGCGGCCACCAAGGGCGATTTTGAATACGTGGGCTTTGTCGAGGGCGGCAACCTGCCCGGCGACGTCTGCGACGTCATCGTGACCGACGGCTTTACCGGCAACGTCGCGCTGAAGACCGGCGAGGGAATCGCCAACCTGATCTCCGACCTGCTGCGCAGCTCGCTGCGCAAGACGCCGCTGTCGATGCTGGGCGCACTGCTCGCCCGCGGTGCGCTGCGCGCGCTGAAAAAGCGCGTCGATCCGCGCAGGGTCAACGGTGGCGTGTTCCTCGGCCTGACCAAGACCGTGATCAAGAGCCACGGCTCTGCCGATGCCACCGGTGTCGCGGCGGCGATTTCACTGGCCTACCGTCTGGCCGAACAGGGATTCTCGGAAAAGCTGGCCGCCCGGCTGGCGGGCGCCCTGCCCCACGATACCGGCACCAGCCCCAAGGGAGAGTCCGCATGACCCGCCGCGCCGTGGTAGAGGGAGTCGGGCATTATCTGCCGGACCGGATCGTGCCGAACAGCTGGTTCGCGGAATCGCTCGACACCAGCGACGAGTGGATCAAGAGCCGGTCCGGGATCGAGCGGCGTCATTTCGCCGCCGACGGTCAGACCACTTCCGATCTGGCGTCGCGTGCGGCCAAGGCTGCCTTGGCCGACGCCGGTTTGCAGGGGTCCGACATCGACGCGATCATCCTCGCGACCTCCACCGCGGACATGACCTTTCCCTCTGCCGCGACCATGGTGCAGGAAGCGATCGGCAACACCACCGGTTTTGCCTTCGATGTGCAGGCCGTCTGCGCGGGATTCGTCTATGCGCTGGCCAATGCGAATGCGCTGATCATCTCGGGTCAGGCAAAACGGGTGCTGGTGATCGGGGCCGAAACCTTCAGCCGGATCATGGACTGGACCGACCGCAGCACCTGCGTGCTGTTCGGTGACGGTGCCGGTGCGCTGATTCTGGGCGCCGAGGAGGGCGATGGCACGCCTGCCGACCGTGGTATCCTCGCGACGGACTTGAATTCCGACGGGCGCTACCGCGATCTGCTTTATGTCGACGGCGGTGTCGCGACCCAGAACACCGGCAAGCTGCGGATGGAAGGCAAGGAAGTCTTTCGCCACGCGGTCGAGAAACTGGCCGCCACCGCAGAGGCTGCGCTGGACAAGGCGGGCCTCGCGGCCCCGGACGTCGACTGGGTCGTCCCCCATCAGGCCAATATCCGCATCATTCAGGCGACCGCGAAAAAGCTGGGCGTCGGCATGGACCGCGTCGTCGTCACCGTTCAGGATCACGGCAATACCTCTGCCGCGTCGATTCCGCTGGCCTTGTCCGTCGGCCGGGACCGCGGTCAAATCAAGCGCGGCGACGTCGTCGTGACCGAGGCGATCGGCGGCGGTCTGGCCTGGGGATCAGTCGTTTTACGCTGGTGATTCCACGCCGTTATAAACACCGCGCAACTGCCTGTTATTGACTTTCAATTTCCCCCTCACATACTGTTCACGAAATCTTTGGGGGACGACATGACTGACAAGACACTGACTCGGATGGATCTGTCCGACGCCGTGCATACGCAGGTGGGCCTGTCGCGCAACGAAAGTGCCGAGCTGGTCGAAAGCGTCCTGCAGCATATGTCCGACGCGCTGGTCGAAGGCGAACAGGTCAAGATCAGCTCTTTCGGGACCTTCTCGACCCGTGACAAGGCGGCCCGCGTGGGACGTAATCCCAAGACCGGCGAAGAGGTGCCGATCCACCCGCGGCGGGTTCTGACCTTTCGTCCCAGCCACCTGATGAAGGACAAGGTCGCTGCGGGCAACAAATCGTAAGGGAGACCCGCGTGGCCAAGGCCCCAGACGCCTTTCGCACCATCTCTGAAGTGGCCGACCAACTGGACACGCCGGCGCATGTGCTGCGCTTTTGGGAAAGCAAGTTCACGCAGGTCAAACCGGTGAAGCGGGCCGGTGGTCGACGCTACTATCGCCCCGACGACGTGGCGCTGCTGGGCGGGATCAAGGCACTGCTGCACGATCAGGGCATGACCATCAAGGGCGCGCAGAAGATGATGCGCGAACGCGGCATCAAGGTCGTGATGGCACTTGGCCAGCCCGACGATGACGGAATGGTCGATGCGATCGACATGATCGCAACACCGTCCCCGCCCGCCCAAGTGACCGAAGCCGAGGCGCTGCTTGACGATCCGTTGACCCCTTTCGACGGCGTCGACAATGTCGTGTCACTGGCCGTGACCACATCGGACGAATCGCCAAGCGCCGCACCCGACACTGATACGGATACGGATACGGATACGGATACGGATACGGATACGGATACGGATACCGGGGACGATCTGCCTGCGGCGATGTCAAGTGCGACCGAACCGATGGCCCTGCCACCGGCCCCGTCGCCGCGGCCGCCGGTGCCGTCGCGGGTGCTGGCCGATCTGGCCCGCATGGACCGCAATCTCTCGGTCACGCGCGCGGCATCGCTGGCCGCCGTGCTGGTCCGGCTGGAACGGGTTCATGCCGCAATGCCGGGACGCTGAAAATACCCGGCCAAGGGCGCAAATCGGGCCTTGCCCTCTGCCCCATATCGGGTAAACAGCCCTCAGTCGGGCTATAGCGCAGCCTGGTAGCGCGTCCGTCTGGGGGACGGAAGGTCGCAGGTTCGAGTCCTGCTAGCCCGACCAAACAAACCGCCCGCTGGCCTCGCGCCGCGGGCGTTTTGCTATGTGATGCAAGGGGATGGCGCATGACAGAATTTGCATCCGGCGTGCTGGCCGATCATCAGATCGCGCAGCTGATCGCCTCCGGCGCGATCACTGCCAGCCATCCGATTGCGGAGGGACAGATCCAGCCGGCATCGCTCGACCTGCGCTTGGGCGATGTGGCCTACCGGGTGCGGGCGTCCTTCCTGACCGGCGCCGCGCGCACCGTGACCGAACGGTTGGCCGATTTCACCATGCACGCCGTCCCCCTGACCGGCGGCGCCGTGCTGGAAAAAGGCTGTGTCTATGTCGTGCCCCTGCGCGAGGCGTTGTCTCTGCCGCCGGGGATGACGGCCGCCGCCAGTGCCAAATCGTCGATCGGGCGCCTCGATCTGCTGACGCGCATCATCACCGACCGCGGCACGGCCTTCGATCGCGTGCCCGCAGGCTATACCGGGCCGCTTTATGTCGAAATCTGCCCACGCAGTTTTTCCGTCGTCGCAGAGCCGGGCCAGATGCTGAACCAGATCATCTTTCGTCAGGGCCAGACGCTGATGTCGGATGCCGAATTGCTGGATCTGCACCGTCAGACGCCCATCGTGAACACGGATCCGGTGATCTCGGACGGCCTTGGATTTTCGGTCGATCTGCGCCCCGCCACCGGCACGCTGATCGGCTACCGCGCTAAGCCTCATACCGGCGTCGTCGATCTGGCGAAACTGGGGCATTACACCCCGTCGGATTATTGGGAAGAGGTCCACACGGACACCGGCTGGATCATCCTCGATCCCGGGGCCTTCTATATCCTCGTTAGCCGCGAGGCGATCGTCATCCCGCCCCTGCAGGCCGCCGAGATGGCGCCCTATCTGGCCATGGTTGGCGAGTTTCGGGTGCATTACGCCGGGTTCTTCGATCCCGGCTTCGGCTGGGCAGACGCGGGCGGCACCGGGTCGCGCGGCGTGCTGGAGGTGCGCTGCCACGAAGCCCCCTTCGTGCTGGAACACGGCCAAATCGTCGGGCGGCTGGTCTACGAGCGGATGTCGTCGCATCCGCGCGCGCTTTATGGCGCCGGGATCGCCTCGAATTACCAGGGCCAGGGCCTGAAACTGTCGAAGCATTTCGCACAGAGCTGAGCGGTCAGGCCGCCTTGTCGTAGGCCAACGCAAAGGCCACGCAGTTGCGACCGCCGTCCTTGGCCTTGTAAAGCGCCAGATCGGCCCGCTTGATCGCCTGCTCGAAGGATGTATCGGTCTCCCGCAGCGCGCTGACCCCGAAGGACGCGCTGATGTTGAAGGGACCGGTCTGGCAATGCGCCGCCGTCTGCCGCGACAGGTCGCAGATCGCGACACGCAAGCGCTCGACCAGTTGCTTCAGCTCCTCCTCCTGCCGCGCGTCGGCGATCAGCATGAATTCTTCGCCACCCCAGCGACCCAACACGTCGCCCTGACGCAGCAGCGGCGGCAGGGCGCGGGCGACGTTGCGCAGCACGCGGTCGCCTTCGTCGTGGCCGTGGGTGTCGTTGATCGTCTTGAAATGATCGAGGTCGAAGATCACGACGCAGGCGGCCTTGCCGGTGGTGCGCAGCTCGCTCATCCGGCGGCGCAGGATCTGCATCAGGCCGACCCGGTTGCGCAGGCCCGTCAGACCATCCGTGACCGCCTGTTCCGCCAGACGTTTTTCGACTGATCGGCGCATCTCGTCCGCGATCTGGTGCTGAAAGCCAGAGGCGATCGACAGCAGGATCGTCGTGGCGATGACGATGGCGATCACCACCGCCTCGATCTGAAAGCCTTGCCGCGGCACGCCCCAGATGCGGTAGAGGAACATGCCCGCTAGCCACGGAATGCACGTGCCGACCGCTGCCATCACCCGCGTCCTGACGCCGACCTGAGACGTCAGCATGATGATTCGCACCACCGGATGCACGGCGTGCAGCGCAATCGCGCAGACCGCCCCGCTGCACAGGGCCGCCAGCGTCATGCCCGCCATGAGCCCGCCGAAATGCCGGACGCCAAAGGTCATCGACAGAAGTGTGTTCAGCACGATCGCAAGAAGCCCGACAAGGCAGGCGATCCCGGTGCAGGGCGCCCGGTAGCGCAGTCCGATGGCAAGCGACAGCAGCACGATGGCACCGCCTGTATCCACGCTCATCCTGCCGCGCACCGGCAAGACCATGGCCAGCGGGTCAAGCCCCATGGCCCCCAGAACCGTCCAAGCGACTGCGATCAGCCCGGCGGCGGCCGTCAGGCCGGTCGCGCCAGGCGCCCCGCGGTCGGCGAAAGGCGTGCGGAACATCGCCACGGCCAGTGCGATCAGGGCAAGCGCCGTCGCGGGATGCGTCGCGGCACCGGACGCCGCCTGGGGTGGCTGCCAGGGCCCGTGCATCGCGACGTTCAGCGCCACACCGACAACGGCGCAGGCGCCCATGACCATGGCGAACAATGACTTGCGCGCCTGAAGCCATATCACCACCCCCAAGCGATCGTCGATCGGGTCGAACTGGTCCCTGATTTTCAGCATCCACGCACCTCGTCTGGCTTTATGCTGACAGAGGATGGGGGCGAATTGGTCAAGACCGCCTTAACATATAAAATGCCACTCAATTTGTCGGATCCGCACCAGAGGAGCGGATTCGACTCAGGCGTCGTCCTCGAACAGGTCGTCCTGACCGTCCTGATCCGTGTCCTCCGACTCGGTCCCCGGCACCGGGCGGCTGTCCAGCAGCCCTGCGGCGCGCAATTCCTTCAGACCCGGCAGGTCGCGCGCGGATTCGAGGCCGAAGTGATCGAGGAAGTGCTGCGTCACGATGAATGTGACCGGGCGGCCGGGCGTCATGCGGCGCCGGCCAAGGCGAATCCAATCCAGTTCGATCAACTGGTCCAACGTGCCGCGGCTGACACTGACGCCGCGGATCTCCTCGATCTCGGCGCGGGTGGCTGGCTGGTGATAGGCGACGATGGCCAGCGTCTCGATTGCGGCGCGAGACAGCTTGCGGGTCTCGACGGTCTCGTCGCTCATAAGAAAGCCAAGGTCTGGCGCCGTGCGAAAGGCCCAGGCTTCGCCCACGCGGACCAGATGCACGCCGCGCCCGGCGAACCGCTTGCGCACCAGCGCCAGCGCCGCGGCGGGATCGCAGCCGTGCGGCATCCGGCCAGCAAGCTGCGGCACGGTGACGGGTTCGGCGGTGGCAAACAGAATCGCCTCAACCATGCGTTCCTGATCCGCCATGGGCGGCGCCTCGAACAGGCTGTCGCGGGGTTCAGACATCGCGGGGTAGCCGTTTGCGGATGTGGATGGGCGCAAAGGTATCGCCCTGCCGGATCTCGATCCGGCCTTCCTTGGCGAGTTCCAGCGAGGCCGCGAAATGCGCCGCGGTAGCGGTGCGGCGGCGGACCGGGTCGTGGTCCCAGTCTGCGGGCAGATAGCTTGCGATATCCGTCCATTCGCCCGCAAATCCGATCAGGTGGCGCATCCGGTCCAGCGCCTGTTCCATCGTCATCAGGTTGTCGCGGTCCATGACGAAGGGACGAAAATCGTCGCGGGTGCGGATGCGCGCATAGCCCTGCATCAGGTCCAGCAGCGTCGCGGTATATGTCACGCGGCGCACGCGGGTCACGTCCTGGGTGATGCCGCGGGCAAAGATGTCGCGGCCCAGCTGATCTCGCCCCATCAGGCGGGCGGCGACATTGCGCATCGCCTCCAGCCGTTCCAGCTGGAACGCGAGGTGGGCTGCGAGTTCCTCGCCAGACGGCCCCTCGTCGGCGGGATCGGGCGGCAACAAGAGGCGGGATTTCAGAAAGGCGAGCCAGGCGGCCATCACGAGGTAATCCGCCGCCAATTCCAGCCGCAGGCGTTTCGCCTGTTCGACGAAGGCGAGGTATTGCCGCGCCAGTTCAAGGATCGAGATCTTGCGCAGATCGACCTTTTGGGTGCGCGACAGCGTCAGCAACAGGTCGAGCGGCCCCTCAAAGGCACCGACGTCGACAATCAGCGCCTCGCCGGCGATGCGGTCGGCGACACTGTCAGGCGACGCCGCGTGCTGATCCTGTGCCATGTGCCGCGTCCTCAGCCAAGAAGGGCTTCAAGTTCGCGAACGGCGGCGTCGATGTCAATCGGCTGAGGGGGCCTGCGTTCGGCCAGCGCGTGTAGGGCGCGGGCCTGTGCGGCGGGGCTCATCGGCCCTGCGGCCTTTGCCACGGCGGGCATTTCTGACAGATCGCCGTTGCAGTGCAGGACAATATCGCAGCCCGCGGCGGTGGACGCTGCGGCCCGTTCCACGGGTGTGCCCGACAGCGCCTCCATCCCGATGTCGTCGGTCATGATCAGCCCGCCGAAACCGATGTCGTCGCGGATCACCCGCATCATCGGGGCAGAGGTCGTGGCGGGCGCCTGCGCGTCGATGTCGGAAAAGACGATATGCGCCGTCATGCCCATGCGGATATCGTTCAGCGCCCGGAAGGGCGCGAAATCCCGCGCCTCCAGATCCCCGCGCGGGGCGGTGACGGTGGGCAGGCTCAGGTGGCTGTCCACGCTCGCGCGGCCGTAGCCGGGGATATGCTTCAGCACCGGCAGCACGCCACCGGCGACGAAGGCATTGGCACAGACGCGGGCGGCCTCGATCACGACCGGGGCCGTTTCGCCCGACAGGCGGTTGCGCAGGACAGGGTGGGTCTGCGCCTCGACCAGATCGGCCAGGGGCGCGCAATTCACGTCGATCCCGACGTCGTGCAGTTCGGCGGCGATCAGACGGTTGCGCAGGTAATGCGCCCGCATCGGGTCGGCGGCGCGGGTCATCTGGTCGAGTGCGGGCAGGTACTCGCGCCAGTGCGGGCTGCGCATACGCTGGACGCGCCCCCCCTCTTGGTCGATCAGGATCGGCGCTGCGCGTCCCACGGCGTCGCGCAGATCTGCGGTCAGCGCACGCAGCTGGTCGGGGCTGTCCACATTGCGGGCGAAGAGGATGAAACCCCAAGGGTCCGCATTGCGAAAGAACGTGCGTTCAGCCTCGGTCAGTCGCAGGCCGGACAGGCCGAAGATCGTGGCGTTAGCGGACAACGACGGGGGTGCAGACCGTGCGGCCCGCTTCCATCGTCTGGCAGAAGGCGCGCGCGCCTTCCAGCCCGTCAAACCCGCTGGCCCGCAGCCGGTAGAAGGTCGATCCACCGGTCGTCGCAGGCTCGATCACGCGGCCCTTGACCGCCAGCACCTCGCCGAAACGTTCGACAAGGCGATCCCATTCCTTTGCCGCCTCTGCAGGCGAGGGAAAGGCGCCAAGCTGCACCAGTTTCGTGCCCACGGGCAGCGAGTCGGTCAGCAGCGCCTCTGATGGGAGAGCGGCCGGCGTCTGAACCGCTGCCGGCTGCGCCGCCAGGTCCTGCGGCGCGACTGCGGCGACAGTGACGACGGCCGGGGCCAGATCGCTGGCCGTGGCGACGGCGGGCGTGGCGCGCAGCGGACGCAGCATCGGACGGACGGTCGACCGCAGGCCGCCGGTCGGCACCGTGGCGGCGGGGGCGGCGACGTCTGAATTCATCGCCTCGGCCAAGGCCATGGCGATCGGGTCTTCGGCGTCGATGTTTGCGATCTCGCTGGCGTCCACTTCCTCGCCGTCAACGGTCATGACAGGGTTTTCACCTGCGTCATCCTCGGCGTCCGCGACCGGCTCCAGCGCCGCCATCGGCGTGATACCGGCCGAAATCTGGTCAGCCAGCGCCAGAATGTCGTCCGCCGTCATTGGCCCGGTCGGTGCAGCAGGTGCGGCAACAGCCTCTGCGGCCGCCAGTGGATCGGGGGTCGCGGCCGACAGCGGTGCGGTTTCCAGATCTTCCTCGGCCAGCTCGAAGGTGCGCGGCGCGAGGGTCAGGGTATCTTCGGGGGCCGCAGCCTCGCCCACAGCGGCGACGGCGTTGACGGCCAGACCGCGATGGTCGGCCACATCGCCGCCGGGATCGTCGGGGGCCACGCGCATGTCGCCCTGCATCGCGCGTACGACGGGCACGCCGCTGACGTCGCGCAGGATGGTCTGGGTGCCCCAGACGGCGACACCGATCATCAGCGTCAGGCTGACGGCCGCGCCCGCGTATTGCGTATAGCGTCCGGCCACGTCCGCCAGACGGCCGGGTGCATTCACCTCGTCATATACTGCCATTACTGCCTCGTTTTTCGCGGGTTCGCGCGACCCACTTTTGCCTCTGGTCATCTTGGATGCTTAGCGCATCTCTTGGACCGGTGTGACGCCAAGAATACCCAAGCCCGCTGCGATCACAACCTGCACGGCGCGGATCAGGGCGATCTTGGACTGCGATGTGGCATTGTCGCCATCCTGAAGGAACCGCAGGCTGGTGTCGCTGTTACCCAGATTCCACAAGCCATGCAGGTCGGATGCCAGATCGTAGAGGTAGAAGGCGATCTTGTGCGGCTCGTGACCCTTGGCCGCGATCTCGACCATGCGGGGCCATTCGGCGACCTTGCGCGCGATGGCAAGCTCTGCCGGATGGGCCAGGCCGGACAGATCGGCCCCCGCCAGCGTCGCGTCATCCACAGCGATCCCAGCCTCGCCCGCCTTGCGCAGAACAGAGTTCACGCGGGCATGGGCGTATTGCACGTAAAAGACCGGGTTGTCCTTGGACTGCTCGGTCACCTTCGCAAAGTCGAAATCAAGCGGCGCGTCGTTCTTGCGGGTCAGCATGTGGAACCGGGTCACATCGGCGCCGACCTCGTCCACGACGTCGGACAGGGTGATGAACGTCCCTGCCCGCTTGGACATCTTGAACGGCTCGCCGTTCTGGTAAAGCTTCACCAACTGCGTCAGCTTGACGTCCAGCGGCACGCGACCGTTCGACAGCGCGGATACGGCGGCCTTCATCCGCTTGACATAGCCGCCGTGGTCGGCGCCGAAGACGTCGATCAGCGCGTCAAAGCCACGTTCGATCTTGTCATAGTGATAGGCGATGTCGGGCGCGAAATAGGTCCAGGCGCCGTCGGATTTCTGCACCGGCCGGTCCACGTCGTCGCCGTGGGCGGTGGATTTGAACAGCGTCTGCTCGCGCGGCTCCCAATCCTCGGGCATTTTGCCCTTCGGCGGTTCCAGCGTGCCGCGATAGATCAGGCCGGCCGCATCCAAGCGCGCAATCGCCTTTTCGATCTTGCCGGTGCCGTAAAGGGACTTTTCCGAATAGAAATTATCCATCGTGATGTTCAGCTTGGAGAGGTCCGCGCGGATCAAATCCATCATCGCCTCGGTGGCGAACAACCGGACTTCTTCCAGCCAGACATCCTCTGGCTGGTCCAGCCAGATGTCGCCCACCTTGGCTTTCAATGCCTCGCCCACGTCGATCAGATAGTCGCCGGGATAGGTGCCTTCGGGCCAGTCGACGCTCAGATCATGCGCCTCTTGGTAGCGCAAATAAACGGACCGGGCGAGGACATCGACCTGCGCGCCGCCATCGTTGATGTAGTATTCCCGCGTCACGTCATAGCCCGCATAGTCCAGCAGGCTGGCCAATGCGTCGCCAAAGACGGCGCCCCGCGTGTGACCGACGTGCAGCGGCCCGGTGGGGTTGGCGCTGACGTATTCGACCAGCACCTTTTGGTTCGCACCCAGTGTGCCGCGCCCGAAACCGGGGTCGGTCAGCGCGTCGACGATCAGGGCCTGCCAGACCGTATCGGCCAGCCGCAGGTTCAGGAAACCGGGGCCGGCCACATCGGCGCTGACGACGCGCGGATCGGCGGTCAGGCGGGCGGCCAGCGCATCGGCGATCTCGCGCGGTTTCATGTTCGCGGGCTTGGCCAGCACCATCGCCGCGTTGGTCGCCATGTCGCCGTGGCCCGCATCCCGCGGCGGCTCGACCGAGACAGCGTCCGTGGACAGCCCTGCCGGCAGCAGACCGTCTCGCTCCATCTCGCCAAGGGTGGCGATGACGAGGGCGCGCAGGTCTGCAAAGATGTTCATGGCTCAGGGCTTCCGTTCAGGTGTGCGGCGGTCATACCACCGCCACCGCAGAGGTCAACGCAGCACTGCGTCAGGCGTCTGCGGGCGGCTGCGGCGCGATGCTGCCATCGGCATCGGTTTCAGGAGGGCGCAGCGCGATGATCCGGGTGTCCGGGATGCCGCGCATATCGGCGATGTCGTTGACCATCCGGAACTCGCCCGATGGCAGTATCCGTGCCACGAGATGGGACGCGGGACGCTTGGCGGCCCAATCCGTCAGCCCGAACTCCTCGGTCAGGCGGGTGGTGCGAAAGGTCCAGCCCGCGGCGATGTGGTCATTCATCTCGTCGTAGGTGGCACCGTGGGCAAAGGGCCGCCCCCCCAGCGATGCAGGCAGCATGTGGCGGGCCGAGTCGGTCTTGGTCCGCGCCACCTGAAACACGTTTTCCCGGCCGAATTCGGCGGCAAGGTCGGTGGCGGTCAGGGTGTTGTAGGCATCGTTGTCGGTGGCCGCCAGCACGGTGGCATAGCTGATCAGTTCCAGCCGCTGCTCTGCCCCTTCGGACAGGATGTCGCCGGAATAGGTGGCGATGCCTGCAGAGCGCGCGGCGCGCAGGTGGCCAAAGTTCGGATCGGTCATCAGGACAGGCACCTCTGCCTTGACCAGCGCCTCGGCCAATGCCGTCGTCCACGGCGAGCCGCCGATGATCAGCACACCGGGATTGTCGGCACCCGCCAGCCCCAGAAACCGGGCAAAGGGTTTGAGGGTGAAGCCGTGCAGCACCACGGTCGCCGCCACGAGGACGAAGGCCAGCGGCCCGATCAGGGCTGCATCTTCGAACCCCAGTTCCAGCAGACGTTCGGCAAAGAGGCCCGCCACGGCGACCAGCACCACGCCGCGCGGACCGGTGAAGGCGATCAGCACCTGTTCGCGCCACGGGATGCCGGACCCCAGCAGGGACGCGAAGACCGTCACCGGACGGGCGACGAAGATGATCAGCACGAGGAAGATCGCGGCCCGCCACGTTAGCAGTTCCAGTGCGGCAAAATCGAGGTTCGCGGCCAGCAGGATGAACACGCCGGACACCAGCAGAATGGTCGCGTGTTCCTTGAACTGGCGCAGTTCCTCGTAAGACGGCAGGTTCGCGTTGGCGATCACGATGCCCATGACGGTCACGGCCAGCAGGCCGCTTTCGTGCAGCACCGCGTCGGATATGCCAAAGATGCCCAAGAGCAGCGCAAACAGGATCGAGACCTTCATGTATTCGGGCACCCAGCCGCGCCGGAACGCCGCGGCCAGACCGTAGCCCGCCGCCAGCCCCATCGCGATCGAGGCGCCGATGCCGACGACCAGATCCAGCATCGCACTGCCCACGGTCTCGGCCCGGTTCAGGACCAACACGACCTCGAACGCCAGCACGGCGGCCATGGCGCCGAGGGGGTCGTTCACGATCGCCTCCCACTGCAGCAGCTTGGCGGGGCGCTTGGACAGGCGCGCGGTGCGCAACAGGGGGGCGATGACGGTCGGCCCCGTGACGATCAGGATGCCGCCGAAGACCCATGACGACGACCACGTGAGGCCCGCCCCGAAATGCAGTGTCAGCGCCGACAAGAGCCAGCCCAGCGGCGCGCCGATAAACACGAGGCGGCGCACGCCGACGGCGGCGTCGCGCAACTGATGGAAATTGAGCGTGAGGCCGCCCTCGAACAGGATGATCGCTACGGCGATGGCGATGATCGGCGCCATCAGCGGGCCGATGTCGCGGGCTGGATCGAAGACGCCCAGCACCGGGCCGATGATGATTCCCGCCAGCAACATCAGCACGATGGCCGGCATCCGCAGACGCCACGCCAGCCACTGGCTGCCCACGCCAAGGCCGCCCACAAGTGCTATGGCAATGACGGGGCTCAACGCGCCGGGGACTGTCTCAATGGCCATCGGTCACTCCGGGCGGAACGTCGGTGCCGCCGATCAGACGGGCATGTTCCTGAATTGCAAATCGGTCGGTCATCCCGGCGATATAGTCCGCCACGATCCGCGCCAAGGTCTGATCGTCCCGCGCATCGGCCACTTCCTTGCGCCATTGTTTGGGAAGTTCATCTGGATTAGTCAGATAGAACGGAAACAGCTCGTCGATCATCTGCGTGACAGCGATCCGCATGTCGACAACCGCAGGCGCGCGGTACATCCGTTCGAACAGAAACTGCCGGATCACCTTGAGGTCGGTCCACAGCGCCGGGGTGAACTGGATCATCATGCGCCCGGCGTGACGGATGTCGGCCACGGATTTCGGATCGAAGGCCTTGAGGTTCGCAGCACTGACGTTGATCACATCCTCGACCAGCACGCCAAAGAACCGCCGCAGCGCTTCGTGCCGGCGGCGGTAATAATTCAGGCCCGGATATTTCGCATCGACGCGGGCGAAACAATCTTTCAGCACCGGCAACTCTGCCAGCTCGTCCGTGCTGAACAATTCAGCGCGAAGACCGTCGTGCAAGTCATGGTTATTATAAGCAATGTCGTCGGACAGGGCCGCGACCTGCGCCTCGGCGCTCGCGTGGGTGTCCAGTTCCAGATCGTGGCGCTGGTTATAGGCCGTCAGCGCCCAGGGGTAGGGTTTGGGCACCGGGCCGTTATGCTTGGCGATGCCTTCCAGCGTCTCCCACGTCAGGTTCAGGCCGTCCCACTCGGCATAGTGCCGTTCCAGATCGGTCACGATCCGCAGCGCCTGCGCGTTGTGATCGAAGCCGCCGTAGGGCTGCATCAGGCGATCCAGCGCCTCCTCTCCGGTATGGCCAAAGGGCGTGTGGCCAAGGTCGTGCGCCAGCGCCACGGCTTCGGTCAGCTCTACATTCAGGTGCAGTGCGGCGGCCACGGTGCGGGCGACCTGTGCGACCTCGATCGAATGCGTCAGGCGCGTGCGGAAATAATCGCCTTCGTGTTCAATGAAGACCTGCGTCTTGTGTTTCAGCCTGCGAAACGCTGACGCATGGATGATCCGGTCGCGATCCCTTTGAAAGGGCGAACGGAAATGGCTTTCCTCTTCAGGATAAAGCCGGCCGCGCGCGGTGGCGGGATCTGTCGCGTAGGGGGCTGCCATGTCTTGCCTGCTTGTGACCTGCGGTTCGGCTTCCTATATTGAAATCAACCCGCAACCGATAGGTGCAAGATGCTGACCCTGCCCCCCACCGTCACCCCCCGCGCCTTTGGCCGCCTGGCCGAGATCGGTGCAGCCGCGCAAGGCAAGGCCCTGCGGATCGCGGTCGAAGGTGGCGGCTGTTCGGGATTTCAGTACGAAATCGCGCTGGACGACCCCAAGGCCGACGACCTGAAGCTGGAGGCCGAAGGCGAGACCGTCGTGATTGATTCCGTGTCCCTGCCCTTTCTCGCCTCGGCGGTCATCGACTTTTCAGAAGAGCTGATCGGCGCCCGCTTCGTGATCGAGAATCCGAACGCCACCTCGTCCTGCGGCTGCGGGACGTCCTTTTCAATCTGATGTGATGCGGCATCGTGGAACTATCTTTCCTCAGACGCCGTTGCTAGAATATAATCTGACCAGACGGAGACTGCCATGACTGTCATCATCGCCATCACCATCCTTGCCGGTATCGCTGCCGTGGCCGCCGGTCAGATGGCGGACCAGCCGGTGCGCGTCCCCGTGCGGGTCCGGCGCGACGACCGCTGACCTTGTGCCGCCCGGCGCGCCCGCATAGCGTGGCCGCAAATAGGGGTGGTTCATGAAGATTGCGACGTTCAACATCAACGGCGTCAAGGCCCGGATCGAAGGCCTGACCCAATGGCTGCAGGACAGCGCCCCGGATGTGGCGCTGTTGCAGGAAATTAAATCCGTCGACGACGGCTTTCCCAGACAGATCATCGAAGACCTTGGCTACAACGTTGAAACCCATGGGCAAAAAGGGTTCAACGGGGTTGCGATCCTGTCGAAACTCCCGCTTGAGGATGTGACCCGCGGCCTGCCCGGCGACGATGCCGACGAACAGGCCCGCTGGATCGAGGCGACGGTCGTGGGCGAAACGGCCGTGCGCCTGTGCTGTCTTTACCTGCCCAACGGCAACCCCGCACCCGGCCCGAAGTTCGACTATAAGCTCGCTTGGATGGACCGTCTGCACGCGCGCGCCAAGGCGCTGCTGGCCGACGAGATGCCGGCGCTGATGGCCGGCGACTACAACATCATTCCCCAGTCAGAGGATGCCGCCCGCCCCGACGCCTGGCGCGAGGATGCACTGTTTCGCCCCGACAGTCGTGCGGCGTTCCGGCGAATCGTGAACCTTGGGTTCACCGAGGCGTTCCGCAGCCGCACCAGCGGACCGGGCCATTATTCCTTTTGGGATTATCAGGCCGGGGCCTGGGACAAGAACGACGGCATCCGCATCGACCATCTGCTGCTGACGCCGCAATGCGCTGATTTGCTGCGCGACTGTTCCATCGAATCCGAAGTGCGCGGTCGCGAAAAACCCAGCGATCACGTGCCCGTCTGGATCGATCTTGCAGCGTGACGCAAAGACTGCCCCATAACCTGTTGGCGGCGCTGGCTTTGGTGATCATGCCGGTCTCGACGTCAGCGCAATGCGCGATGGCGATCACCGGTGCGGGCTGCGGCGGCGCCTTCGGCCTCGGCCAGTCGGGCGCAAAGACGATCAAGGCCCCGGCGCCGCCACCCCCACTGGTCGCGGTGGGTGATACACTGGAACGCGGCACCTATTCCATGGTCATGGACGCGACGTGGTACGGCTTGCCGCCGGCTCAGGACGGCTGGGTCTATTTCCGGATCGGCCGCGACGTGTTCCGCGTCGACTACGTCACGCTGGAAGTGCTGGAAAACGTGACGGCGCAGGCAGGACGCAACTGGCCCTAGGCCGTGGCATCGAAACCATACAGCCAGTTCATCCGCCCGATGAAGGCGTCGGGTGCGATCCGACCCAAGGCCCGCAGCCCCAGATGTGCCGCAACCCGCCGCGGTCCCCCTAAGTGATAATTCGCCGCATTGGCGCTGGCCGCGGCAATCGCGCGGGTCACGCGGGCGCGCCGCGCCGCCTGATAGCGCGGCAGACCGTCCGCCAGACCGTGCAGCGCCAGCTGACGCGCAAGAACGGCTGCATCCTCCAGCGCGAGGTTCGCACCCTGCGCCAGAAACGGCAGCGTCGGATGCGCCGCATCCCCAACAAGCGCGACTCGGTCCGTCACCCAGACCGGGGCCACGGGATGCTGGAACAGGCCCCACAGATGCGGGTGTTCCACCTGCATCAACAGCTTCTGCAAGGCACCGCAGGCATCGGGGAAAGCGTCGCGCAGGTGTGCCGGATCGTCGGCGTGGTGCCAGCCTTCGTCGGCCCAGGCGCTGCGTTCCTGCACCGCCACGATGTTCAGCAGGCCACTGGACAAGGGGTAGGTCACGATATGGCGGCGCGGCAGCATCCAGATCCGCGCCTCTGGCGGGGCCGCACTGGCAATCGTCGCACGCCATGCGACCTGACCGGTAAACTGCGGCGTGGCGTCACCGTTCAGCAGGCCGCGCGTCACGGACCGGATGCCGTCAGCCCCGACCACCAGATCGGCCTCTGGCAGGGCCTCTGCCCGGTGATCCAGCACGATCTCCACTCCGCGGTGGCGGCAGGCGGTGGCCAGCATGTCGATCAGGTCGGGTCGCGCGACAAAGCGGTAAGGCGGTGATTGCCGCGACAGGTCGAACCGGGTCACCGCGCGGCCGGTCAGGCCGTCCATCGGCACCACAGCTTCGGCGCGTAACCCCTTGGCATCCAAGGCATCGCCCAGGCCAAGCCAGTCCAGCACGCGGGCACCGTTGGGCGTGATCTGCAGGCCGGCGCCGACCTCTGCAATACGGGGGGCCTGTTCGAAAACGCGAACGCTGGCACCTTGCATTGCAAGGGCCAGCGCTGTGGCAAGTCCGCCGATGCCGCTACCGATGACGGCGACCTGTGACCTTGCGATCATGTCAGTCGTCGCGATGCACCTTCTCGCGCCGCTCGTGACGCTCCTGCGCCTCCAGCGTCATGGTGGCGATGGGACGCGCGTCCAGCCGCTTGAGGCTGATCGGCTCGCCCGAGATGACGCAATAGCCGAACTCGCCCTCGTCGATGCGGCGCAGGGCGGCGTCGATCTTGCTGACCAGCTTGCGCTGGCGGTCGCGGGTGCGCAGCTCGATCGACCGGTCGGTTTCCTCACTGGCACGGTCGGCCACGTCGGGAATGTTGCGGGTCTGGTCCTTCATGCCGGCGACGGTGTCGCGGCTGTCTTCCAGCAGATCGGCCTTCCAGGTCAAAAGCTTGCGTCGGAAGTATTCGATCTGCCGCTCGTTCATGAACGGCTCGTCTTCGGCAGGGCGGTAGTCGTCCGGCAGAAAAGCTTCAGCTTTCATATCGCGTTCCCCATGTGTGCCAGTCATCTTCAAAGCAGTATCCCCGGACATCTGGCGGTCTCCCTTAGATTGGCGGACGTTTACCCCCATAGGGCGAGGCTGTCACCCCCATAAACAAACGGATTTTAACCTTTGCTTATCTGGTTCTAACGTTGTTTCCCCTTGCCCTTGGCAGGTCATGGCCACACCCTGCGCGCAAACGACAGGAGATGACGCATGACCACCACTTTTACCGGCACGGACGCCTATGTCGCGACCGATGATCTGACCATGGCCGTCAACGCCGCGATCACGCTGGAACGCCCCCTGCTTGTCAAGGGAGAGCCGGGCACCGGCAAGACCGAACTGGCCCGGCAGGTGAGTGCGGCGCTGGCGATGCCGATGATCGAATGGCACATCAAGTCGACGACGCGGGCGCAACAGGGGCTTTATGAATACGACGCCGTCAGCCGGTTGCGCGACAGCCAGCTAGGCGACGCGCGGGTCAACGACGTGGCGAATTACATCAAGCGCGGCAAGCTGTGGCAGGCGTTTACGGCCGCCGAGCGCTCTGTCCTGCTGATCGACGAGATCGACAAGGCCGACATCGAGTTTCCCAACGACCTGCTGCAAGAGCTCGACCGGATGGAGTTCCACGTCTACGAGACAGGAGAGACCGTGCGCGCCGCGGTGCGACCTATCGTCATCATTACCTCGAACAACGAAAAAGAGCTGCCGGATGCCTTTTTGCGGCGCTGCTTTTTCCATTACATCCGCTTTCCCGACATGGACACGATGCGCCGAATCGTGGCGGTCCACCATCCGGGCATCAAGGATGCGCTCCTGACCACCGCGCTAACCCAGTTCTACGAGCTGCGCGACACGGCGGGGTTGAAGAAAAAGCCCTCGACCTCCGAAGTGCTGGACTGGCTGAAACTGCTGCTGGCCGATGATCTGAGTCCCGAGGACCTGCGGCGCGACGGCAAGACGTCCCTGCCCCGCCTGCACGGTGCGCTGCTGAAGAATGAACAGGACGTGCACCTGTTCGAGCGTCTGGCCTTCATGGCGCGGTCGCAGCGGTAAGGGCCACATCTTGTGGGACGCTCACTGGTGTCCCACAAACGACCGCGCCTTCCTTGCAACGCCTAACGGCAAAGCGCGGCGCGCTGGCGGATGCCCCTCGCCGCGATAGGTTCGCGCGTCGTTAGCTGTCGCCGCGCCGGGTGATTCTGCGGCGCATGTCGTTCGGTCGATACACCTTAAGATTGCCTTAATGGGGTCCAGATCGCGTCGAAGTCCTGCGGCACATGGGTCAGGACATTCAAAAGGAGAGCCGTCTTGACCAAGGCACCCATGTCAGTCGTCCACCGTAAATCGCCCCGTCTTGTTCAGGACCGGGTGGCGTCGGCAGTTCAACCTGACCGGATCGTTTGTTTTTGCAGCAGCGCCGTGCGGCGCAAACCGGTGCGGTCATGAACCGCGTCAGCGCCCTGGTCGTTGCCGCCTGTCTGGCGTCCTGTGCGCCGGCCCCCGTGGCGACACCGCCCACGCGGGCTGCCACCAACTCCAACAGTCTGCCTGCGATGCGCGGCTTTGCCGATACCACCGTCGTGCCGGTTACCCGCAGCAACCCGGAAATGGCACAGGATTTCCTCGATCTTACCTTCCGCCTTGAAAGCGGTCGCGCGTTGCCGGCGATGACCCGCTTTGAGGGACCGATCACCGTGCGCGTCGCCCCCGGTGCGCCGGCTACGCTGACACCCGATCTGGACGCCCTGCTGGCGCGTCTGCGCAGCGAGGCCGGGATCGAGATCACTCGCGTCAGCGGCCCCGCGAACATCACGGTCGAGGCGGTGCCGCAGAAGGCGCTGCAACGCGCCGTGCCGCAGGCCGCCTGCTTTACAGTGCCGCGCGTGCGCGACTGGCCCGAATACCTGAAGATGCGCAAGTCACCTGCGGTGGACTGGTCCACCCTGACGGTGCGTGACACCGCCACGATCTTCATCCCCGGCGACGCCGCCCCGCAAGAAATCCGCGATTGCCTGCACGAGGAGCTGGCCCAGTCGCTGGGTCCGCTGAACGACCTTTACCGCCTGCCGGATTCGGTCTTCAACGACGACAACATCCACGCGGTGCTGACCGGGTTCGACATGCTGATGCTACGCGCGATCTATGCGCCCGAAATGCACAACGGCATGAGCCGGCACGACGCCGCCGAAGTCATCGGCCCGCTGCTCGCGCGGCTCAACCCGCGCGGCGAGCGCAGCGGCTATGGCGTCTTTCCCGACACCTCGCGCGACTGGATCACCGCGATCGAGACGGCGCTGACCAGCGGGTCCAGCCCCGCCGCACGGCGCGACGCCGTGATCCGGGCGGTGCGGATCGCGCATCAGTTCCGCTGGGGCGGACCGCGCGAAGGATTCTCTTACTACGCGCTGGGACGTCTGCAGGTGGGCTATGATTCAGCAGCGGCGCTGGCGGCCTTCGATACGGCGGATGCGATCTATTCCGCCTCGCCGCTGATGGAGATCCATGCGGCGCATATCGCGGTGCAGAAGGCCGCCTTTTCCCTGTCGGCGGGTGACGCCATGACGACGATCCGTCTGGCCGATCAGGCAATCCCGGTCGCGGCCCGCCATCAGAACGCCGCCCTGATGGCGACCCTGATGATGTTCAAGGCCGAGGCGCTGGACATGCAGGGCAACAAGATCGCGGCCGAGGCGGTGCGGGTGGACAGTCTGGGATGGGCGCGATACGGCTTTGGCAGTGATGATAACGTGCGCGCCCGCATGGCCGAGGTCAAAGGGTTGCGCCCCTACTGAAAGCGGCCCCCTGCCATGATCCTTCCCCTCGGCGGCTTCGTCCTTGGCGCACTGATCGGTGCGGTCCGCGCCCGGATGCGGGGCGGCCGCGTGCTCGACATGTTGCAATGGGGGGCAGCCTGCGGCGTGATCGTCGCGATCGTCGGCCTGTTCGTGCTGGTCTACATCCAGCGCGCCGCGGTGGTCTGAGGGGATGTTCCTGCGGTTCTTCGATACCCTGCGCCAGCACGGCGTGCCGGTGTCGATCCGCGAATTCCTCGCCTTCCTCGAAGGCATGCGGGCGGGTCTTGCGACCTATGACGTCGACGCCTTCTATCACCTTGGCCGCACGATCATGGTCAAGGACGAGCGTCACATCGACCGCTACGACCGCGCCTTTGCCGCCAGTTTCGCAGGGCTGGAAAGCATTCCGGACCAAGAGGTGCTGGACGCCGTCGACATTCCCGCCGACTGGCTGGAAAAGCTGGCCGAAAAGCACCTGACCGAGGCCGAGAAAGCCGAAATCGCAGCCTCTGGCGGGTTCGAGGCGTTGATGGAGCGGCTGAAGCAGCGCCTGGCCGAACAGAAGGGCCGCCATCAGGGCGGCAGCAAATGGGTCGGCACGGCGGGCACCTCGCCCTTTGGGGCCTATGGCTACAATCCCGAAGGTGTGCGGATCGGACAATCCGAGTCCCGCCACCAGCGCGCGGTCAAGGTCTGGGACAAGCGTGAATTCCGCGATCTGGACGACACCGTCGATCTGGGCACCCGCAACATCAAGGTGGCGCTGAAACGTCTGCGCAAATGGGCGCGCGACGGTGCGGCAGAGGAGTTGGACCTCGACGGGACGATCCGAAAGACCGCCGAGCACGGCTACCTTGACGTGCAGACCCGGCCGGAACGGCGCAACGCAGTCAAGGTGCTGCTGTTTCTGGACATCGGCGGCAGCATGGACCCGCACGTCAAGGTGGTGGAGGAGCTGTTCAGCGCCGCCCGCGCCGAGTTCAAGCACATGCAGCATTACTACTTCCACAACTGCCTCTACGAAGGCGTCTGGACCGACAACCGTCGCCGCTGGAATGCACAGACTCCGACATGGGACGTGCTGCGCAAGTACGGCAGCGACTACAAATGCATCTTCGTGGGCGACGCCAGCATGTCGCCCTACGAGGTCGCGGCCCCCGGTGGTGCGAACGAGCACTGGAACGCCGAGGCCGGGTCCACATGGCTCGCCCGCGCCCGCGACCAGTGGCCCAACCACGTCTGGATCAATCCCCTGCCCGAACGCTTTTGGGCCCATACGCAGTCGGTCCACATGATCCAGCAGATCTTCGGTGCCGACCGCATGCAGCCGATGACCCTGTCGGGCATCGGTGCCGCAATGAAGCTGCTGACCTGAACACCGGTTGCCGTGCGACAGTGCGGCTGTGGCAATCGCGCGCGTCCGGTCCCATATTGAAACCATGCTGAAGTTCACACCCCTCCTGCTCGCCATCGTCTACGGCCTCGCGATGTATCATTTCTCGGCCTGGCGGACGCGTCGAGAGCTTGATTCCGCATCGACAGAACTGGCCGATCCCACCCTGCGCGCGCTGACGGACCGGATGGCCCGCGCGCTGGATATCGACCGAATCCGCGTGCACATCTACGAGGTCGCGATGGTCAACGGGCTGGCGGCCCCCGACGGTCGCATCTTCATCACCCGCGGCTTCTTCGATCGCTACCGCAACAAGGAGGTCAGTGCCGAGGAACTGGCGAGTGTGATCGCGCACGAGCTGGGGCATGTGGCGCTGGGCCATTCGCGCCGCCGGATGACCGACTTTGCCGCGCAGAACGCGATGCGGACGGCGATCGCGATGGTTCTGAACCGGGTGCTGCCCGGCATCGGGGCGCTGATCGGCAACGGGCTGATGTCGCTTCTGGCGGCGCGCCTGTCGCGCGCCGATGAATTCGAAGCGGATGCCTATGCCTCTGCCCTGCTGGTCAAGGCCGGGATCGGCACCGCGCCGCAGCAATCGCTGTTCCACAAGCTGGAACATCTGACGGGGGCCAAGGGCGGTGGCACACCCGCATGGCTGCTGAGCCACCCCAAGACTGAATTGCGCATCGCCGCCATCGCGGCGAACGAGGCGCGCTGGTCACAGTAGGTCTGGCTACATCAGCCGCTTGCCCAGACGGGGCATGCGGGCCTTTTTCATCAGCGCGCGGATCGTCCAGGGCTGCGGCGACAGGCGGTTCGCCTCGCGCAGCACATTGTCGCAGATGCGGGCGACGACCTGCGGTGCCTCGTCATGCATCCGCAGCATGAAGCCGTCGGGATCGGCGCGGAACAGGTCTTCGTCGGCCAGCAGGTTGCCGGGGAAATCCTTAGCGTTCAGCGTCAGGATCGCGTCGCAGTGCCCCGCGACCGCCGCCGCCAGCACATGAATATCGTCGGCGTCCGGCAACCACAGGCGCCGCAGCAATCCGTCGTCGGGCACAACACTGGCGCGAGGAAACCGCGCCTGCAGCGCCGCGATCTCGCCACGGGCAAAGACCTCCGCCTCCGGCCCCAGCTTGACGGTCGCCCGCGCCCATTCCTCCAGAATACGGGGCGACCAGCAAGGGGCGAACAGACCCTCGGCGGCGCAGCCGATCAGAACTTCGCGCATCACTGTCGGATACAGGACGCAGGCGTCGATCAGAACCTTCACAGGCGGAACGTCACCGCCTTGAGGTAGCCGCTTTCGGCCAAGTGCGGCAACAGCGGGTGGTCCGGCCCGGCAAACCCCGTCTGGATGACCTGACTGCGCCGCCCGGCCCGCCCGATCCCCCGGGCAGAGGCGTTGCGGAACCGCGTCAGGTCCGCCGCATGGCTGCACGAACACAGCATCAGGTATCCGCCGTCTTTGACCAGCGCCGCTGCCAGACGCGCGATGCGTTCATAGGCGCGCAAGCCCGCCTCCAACGAGGCCTTGCCGGGGGCAAAGGCGGGCGGATCACAGACGACCAGATCGAAGGTCTCGCCCTCGGTGGCCAGCGCCTCCAGCACCTCGAAGGCGTCGCCTTTGCGGGTGGTGAAACGGTCGGTGACGCCCATCGCGGCGGCGCCTTGGGCCGCCAGCGTCAGCGCGGGCTCGGACCCGTCCACCGCCAGCACGCTGGCCGCCCCGGCAGCGAGTGTGGCGAGGCCGAAGCCGCCAACGTGGCTGAACATGTCCAGCACGCGCGCGTCCCGCGCAAGGCTGGCGGCAAAGGCGTGGTTCGGGCGCTGGTCGAAGAACAGGCCGGTCTTCTGCCCACCCGTGACGTCAGCCATGTAGGTGGCACCGTTCATCGGCACCGGGATGGCCGCCTCTGGCGCCGTGCCGCGCAGCACGGCCATGCGATCGTCAAGACCTTCGAGGCTGCGCGCGCGCCCGGCGGCATTCAGGATCACCGTGGTGACACCCGTGACCTGCACCAGCGCGTCGGTCAGCGGCTCGATCAGCGCATCGGCCCAGGCCGCGTTCGGCTGGATTACGGCCACATCGCCGAAGCGGTCGATGACGACGCCGGGCAGACCGTCCGCCTCGGCATGGACGAGGCGATAGAAGGGCTGGTCATAAAGCCGTGCACGGTGCGCCAGCGTGCGGGTCAGCTTGGCCGCGAACCACGCGGTGTCGATCACCGCCTCCGGGTCGCGGTCCAGCATCCGGCAAATGATCTTGGACGCAGGGTTCACGGTCACGAGGCCAAGGGGGACGCGGTTCGCATCCTCCAGCACGGCCAGCGCGCCGGGGGTCAGACCCTTGGTACGGCGGTCGGTGACCAGTTCGTTGGCGTAGACCCAAGGGTAGCCGTGGCGGATCGCGCGGGCGTCGCCCTTGGGCATCAGGCGGACGGTGGGGTATGGGGGCATATTCATGCGTTCCCCTGTAACGCGGGACGGCACGCGCCGCCAGTGGGCAGTTTTCGGGCAAAGCCAGCGAAACGACGGCCATGGCGCCGGAATATGCCCGTTTCCAGCGGCCGCACCGTTGTTAGCGCTAACCTGACGTGATATCATCAGCTCAAAGCCTGAATCCGAAGGGGGAGCCCAATGGCCCTGCATCCCAAGATCGCCGAAGTCACCGACCGTATCCGCGCCCGGTCCGAAAAGCCGCGTCGCCAGTACATGGACACGATGGCCCGCGCCGCGAGCGCCGGGCCGCGCCGGTCGCACCTGACCTGTGGCAACCAGGCTCATGCTTATGCGGCGATGGCCGATCAAAAGGACGCGCTGGTGGCGGACGCCGCCCCCAACATCGGCATCATCACCGCGTACAACGACATGCTGTCGGCGCACCAACCGTTCGAAACCTATCCCGCCCTGATCAAGCGTGCCGCCATCGCAGCGGGCGCCACTGCACAGGTCGCAGGCGGCGTGCCCGCGATGTGCGATGGTGTCACGCAAGGCCAGACCGGGATGGAGCTGTCGCTGTTCAGCCGCGATGTCATCGCCCTGTCCGCTGCTGTCGGTCTGTCGCACAACACCTTTGACGCCGCGATCTATCTGGGTGTCTGCGACAAGATCGTGCCGGGCCTTGTGATGGCGGCCGCGACCTTCGGCTATATTCCCTCCGTCTTCCTGCCTGCAGGCCCGATGGTCAGCGGCCTGCCCAACGACGAGAAATCGAAGATCCGCCAGCAGTTCGCCACCGGAGAGATTGGCCGTGAAGAGTTGATGGCCGCCGAGATGGCCTCTTACCACGGGCCGGGCACCTGCACCTTTTACGGCACCGCCAACAGCAACCAGATGCTGATGGAATTCATGGGGCTTCACCTGCCCGGTGCCTCCTTCGTGAACCCGAACACGCCCCTGCGCGACGCGCTGACCGTCGCCGGCACCGAGCGCGCGGCGCAGATCACCGCGCTGGGGAATGCCTACACCCCGGTCAGCGACATCCTCGACGAGAAAGCCTTCGTGAACGGCCTCGTCGGCCTGATGGCGACGGGCGGATCGACGAACCTCGTGATCCACCTGCCCGCCATGGCGCGGGCGGCGGGGATCATCCTCGACCTGCAGGATTTCAGCGATATTTCCGACGTGACACCACTGATGGCCAAGGTCTATCCCAACGGTCTGGCCGACGTGAACCATTTCCACGCCGCGGGCGGTCTGGGCTACATGATCGGAGAGCTGCTGAACGCAGGGCTTCTGCACGACGACGTCAAGACCGTCGCCGGCGACGGGCTCACGCTTTATACGCAAGAGCCGAAGCTCGAGGATGGCCGCGTCGCCTATGCCAAGGGGGCCGGGGAAAGCCTGAATACCAAGATCCTGCGCCCCGCAGACGACCCGTTCCAGAAACACGGCGGCTTGCAGCAGCTCAGCGGCAACCTCGGGCGCGGGGTGATGAAGACCTCTGCCGTGGCAGAGGAGCGTCATATCGTCGAAGCGCCCTGCCGCATCTTTCACGATCAGGACAGCGTCAAGGCCGCGTTCAAGGCCGGCGAGTTCACCTGCGACACGATCATCGTCGTGCGCTTTCAGGGTCCGAAGTCCAACGGCATGCCCGAACTGCACGGCCTGACACCGACTCTGGCGGTTCTGCAGGACCGCGGCCTGAAGGTGGCTCTCGTCACCGACGGGCGCATGTCGGGGGCGTCCGGCAAGGTGCCCTCGGCGATCCACGTCTGCCCAGAGGCCGCGAACGGCGGCCCGATCGCCAAGATCAACGACGGCGACGTCATCCGTCTGGACGCAGTCAACGGCACCATTGACGTGCTGGGGGTGGATCTGGACAACCGCACGGACGCCATCGCCGACCTGTCGGGCAATGGCACCGGCGTCGGACGAGAGCTGTTCGAGGTCTTCCGCCGCAATGTGGGTCAGGTGACCGACGGCGCCGGTGTCGCGGTCTAGCGCTGTGACATCCTCGCTTTTTTCGAAATACTCCCGCCGGAGGCTCCGGCCTGCGGTCACATGCTCAAACGAAGGCGATCCCTCATGACCCCCGAACAAGCCTCTGAACTCAACCGCGACCTGTGCATGCTGGCGCCGGTGATCCCGGTGCTGGTGCTGGACGATGCGTCGCTCGCCGCTGATCTGGCCCGCGCGCTGATCGCCGGTGGCCTTCCCGCGCTGGAGGTGACGCTGCGCACGCCAGCCGCCCTTGATGCGATCCGCGAGATGGCCAGCGTGCCCGGCGGTGTCGTCGGGGCCGGCACGCTGCTGACGCCCAGGGATGTGGAAAACGCCAAGAAGGCCGGTGCCAAGTTCGGCGTCTCGCCGGGTGCGACGGACTTGATCCTTGATGCCTGCGAGGACAACGACCTGCCGCTGCTGCCCGGCGCCGCCACCGCGTCGGAGGCGATGCGCCTGCTGGAACGCGGCTATACGGTGCAGAAGTTCTTTCCCGCCGAGGCGAATGGCGGTGTTCCCGCCCTCAAGGCGATCGGCGCGCCAATCCCGCAGGTCAAGTTCTGCCCCACGGGGGGCGTCAGCCTGAAGAACGCGCCGGACTATCTGGCGCTGTCAAACACGCTGTGCGTCGGTGGCAGCTGGGTCGCGCCCAAGGACATGATGCTGGCCGGTGACTGGGCCGGGATCGAGGCATTGGCCCGCGAGGCTGCCGGCCTGCCGCGCTGAGGTACAGCGGAGTGGTATCTGATTGCTGCGCAATCCGATCCGCGGGGGCCAGCCCCCGCACCCCCGAAGTATTTACGACCAGAAGAAGGACCGGACAGCGCGTTGGCCGGGATCAGGTGAGGCCCGATCGCCCCGCGCGCCCGCCGCGGCGGTGCGGGGTCGGCGCTTTCTGAAGGCCCGCCAGAAGGGTCTGCGTCATCGGATGGTCTGCGGGCTGGTCGGCGTATTGCGTCAGCAGCGCCTCGACCCGTTTGCGCAAATCGTCTGCCGCGTCTCCCTTCATCGCCCAGTCGAGAAAGATCACCCGACAGTCGCGCGCGGTAATGTCCGGGATGCGGTAGGCCTCGCGGATCAGACCGGCGGGGTCGAGGGCGTCGCCCTTCACGATCCCACCTTCAGGCGGCGGGTGATGACGCGGTCGGCGGCGGTGGCGGCGGTGGTCATGGCAGTCTCCAACTCTTGCATCGTGTCGCATCCGGTTTCGCGCAGCACGAAACGGCGGCCGCCCTCGCCCAAGGCATCGGGGTCGAGCACGCCGCCGGTCAGCAGCCGCCCGGCGGCCTGCAGGCGCCAGAACAGGGCGGCGGCCTGTGTCAGGGTCGCACCATCCTCGTCCGAGAGCCAGCCACCGGACACACCTGCCGCGATCTGTCCGGGGACATCGCGCAGATCGGACCCGGTGACAAGAGCCGCCGTCTGGGCCGCAAGCTCCACATCCATCAGGCGACCCTGCCCCATCTTGGCGTCCCAGATCCCCTGCGCAGGCTTTGCATCCGCCAGCCGGGCGCGCATGTCGGCCACGTCGGCGGCCACGGTCCCGCCACCGCCCTTGGTTTTCAGCAGGCTGCGGCGGAACGCCTCGATACCAGAGGCGAGGACGCGGGCGCCCGCGATGAGCCGGGCGCGGGTCAGGGCGAGATGTTCCCAGGTCCAGGCCTCCTCCTGCTGGTAGTCGCGGAAGGCGGTCCATGAGGTGGCCACCGGCCCCTGCTTGCCAGACGGGCGCAGACGCATGTCGACCTCGTAAAGCCTGCCATCCGCCATCGGGGCGGACAGCGCCGTGACCAGCGCCTGCGTCAGGCGCGCGTAGTAGCTGCGCACCGGCAGCGGGCGCGGGCCGGTTGAATTGCCCCAGATATCGGCGTCGTAGATCACGATCAAGTCGACGTCGGACAGCGCATTGAGCCGCCCGGCCCCCAGCGATCCCATGCCCAGCACCGCCGCACCCTGCCCCGGCGGCGGCCCGTGCCTGCGTGCGAAATCCGCTACGACCACGGGCCAGATGCCGGCAATCACCGCTTCGGCCAGATCCGCATAGTGCTGTCCGCTGGTCGCCGCATCGGTCAGACCACGCAGGTGGTGCACGCCGATCCGGAAGTGCCATTCGCGGGCCCAGCGGCGGGCGGCGTTCATCGCCGTTTCGAAATCCGCCGCCTGCTCCATGGCGCGGGCAATGCCTTGGGTCAGCGCGCCGACACCGGGCCACGGCGCGAAGAAATCCCCAGCGATCACCGCGTCCAGCACGCCCGCGTTGCGCGACAGATACTGCGCCAGCGCGGGTGCCGTGGCGCAGATGTCGACGATCAGCTGGGTCAGGGCGGGGTTCGCCTCGAACAGGGCGAACAGTTGCACGCCTGCGGGCAGACCGGCGAGAAAGGTATCGAAGGTGTTCAGCGCCTCGTCGGGCTTGGCGGCCTCGGCCAGGCGGGACAGGATGTCGGGGCGCAGCCGGCGAAAGATCTGGGCGGCGCGGTCGCTGCGCAGGGCCGGATAGTCGGGCCAGCGGGCGGTGACCTGACTGCCCCAGTCGTCCGCCGTCGCCGCAGGCTGGGCGTCGGGGGCAAAGAAGCCTTCGGTCATCGCATGGACCTGCGTCAGCCGCGCGGTCAGATCGGCGCGCAGGCTGTCCGCATCGGTATCCATAAAGGCCGCCAGCCGGTCAAAGCCCGCGTCATCCTGCGGCAGGCTGTGGGTCTGGGCATCGTTGATCATCTGCAACCGGTGTTCGACGGTCCGGTGCGCGGTGTAGTGATCGCTCAGCGCGTCCCGCAGGTCGCCGGGAATCCAGCCCGCCGTTGCCAGCCGTGCCAACCCGTCGAGCGTGCCCCTCACCCGCAGGCTGGCATCGCGGCCACCCGCGATCAGCTGGTGGGTCTGTGTGAAGAACTCGATCTCGCGAATGCCGCCGCGGCCCAGCTTCATGTTGTGGCCCGGCAGCGACAGCTTGCCGCCCAGCCCCTTGTGATCGCGGATCCGCAGACGCATGTCGTGGGCGTCCTGAATCGCGGCAAAGTCGAGGTGCTTGCGCCAGACGAAGGGCCGCAGGGTGTCGAGGAACCGCTGCCCCGCCGCGAGGTCCCCGGCGCAGGGGGCCGCCTTGATGAAGGCCGCGCGTTCCCACGTGCGGCCGACGCTTTCGTAATAGCGCTCTGCCGCGGTCATCGACAGGCAGACCGGCATCACCGATGCATCGGGCCGCAACCGCAAGTCGGTGCGAAAGACGTAACCTTGTGCCGTGTTGTCAGACAGCAGCGCGCACATCCGCCGCGTCACGCGGACGAAGGCGGCGCGGGCGGTCACGCTATCCTCTGGCGTGAAGCGATCGTCATCAAAAAGGCAAATGAGGTCGATGTCGGAGGAATAGTTCAACTCTCCCGCGCCCTGCTTGCCCATGGCGAGGACGACCATGCCGCCCGCCGTGGCCGCATCGTCGGGCGTCAGGCCGGGCAGCTTGTCGCGGACGATCTCGGCCGCCACCAATGGGACGATGCAGGCTTGGACGGCGGCGGCGGCCAGATCGGTCAGCGCTTGCGTCACCGTCGCGAGCGGCCAGACGCCCGCCAGGTCGCAGAGTGCCGTCAGCAAGGCGACGCGCCGCTTGGCCTGCCGCAGGCCGGGGCCAAGGTCCGCAAAGGGAATCGCGGGGATCGCTGCGAGGGTGGCTGCAAGGGCGCCCTCTGGATCGTCGGCTGCCGTTTCCAGCCAGGCCGATTCCGTGGCAATCAGACCGGCAAGGTAGGGGCTGCATCCGGCCGTTCCGGCGATCAGGGCGCGCAGACCGTCCGTGGCCCAGGGCGCAGCCTCGACCGCGCCGCCGGCCCGGTCGACATCGAAAGGGCGCGGGCTGCGGGTGATGCGGGCGGTCAGGGTCATGGGTCGGTCTTTCTCGGGGTCCGTCTGCGGTCGCGACGGCGGACTGGCGCGACTTGCGCCGATCTGCAATCCTTGAAGGATCGCAGGAGGATACCCGATGAGCAAGAGTTTGCGGCGTGTCACGGACGCTTTGCGCGCGGCCGGACTGGACATCACACCGCTGGAGATGGCGGCAGACACGCGCACGGCCGCGCAGGCTGCCGCTGCGGCGGGCTGCACCCTCGATCAGATCGCCAAATCTATCGTGTTCCAGGCGGCGGACAGCGGGGCCGTCGTGCTGTTCATCACGGCGGGCGGGCGTCAGGTCGATCCGGACCGCGCAGCACAGGTGGCGGGCACCGCGCTGGTGCGCGCCGATGCCGCGGCGGTGCGGACGCGGACGGGGTTCGCCATCGGCGGCGTCTCTCCGGTCGGGCACCTGACGCCGGTGGAGGCGTTCATGGACGCCCACCTGATGGCGTTCGACACGGTCTTCGCGGCGGCTGGCACGCCACGCCACATCTTTGGGGTCGCGCCGACGGATCTGCTGCGGGTGTCCGGCGCAACGGTGGCCGATTTCACGCGCGATTGACGCCCGTTACTGCGTTGCGGCCTGCAACATGGGCAGGAACCGCTGTTCGTAATCCGACCCGATCAGCGGTCCGATGAACCGGTTCAGGACGGTGCCGTCGGGTCCGACGATGAAGGTTTCCGGCGGCGCAGTCACGCCCCAGTCGATGGCCGACCGTCCGCGCGGATCGAAACCGGTGGCAAAGAACGGGTTGCCGTTGTCCGCAAGGTAGCTGCTCGCATCGTCCGCCTGATCGCGGAAGTTGACGCCCGCGACGCGGTAGCCCTGCTCGCTCAGCGCCTCAAGCGTCGGGTGTTCGGCGCGGCAGGGCGGGCACCAGCTGGCCCAGAAATTGACGATGGTGACTTCGCCTGCCGACAGGTCGGCGGGGGTCAGCTGCGTCGTGCCGGCGACGGCCTCGGTCGGCAAGGCGGGGGCGGGCTGGCCGATGAACTGCGACGGCAACTCGCCCGCGTTGTCGCGCATCAGGCCGCCCCAGAACAGGCCCGCGAGGGCCGCAAAGATCACCGGCGGCACGATCAAAAGGGGGGAGAGTTTAGACACGCTCAATTGCCTCCAGCGCGCGCTTGACGCGACGGGCGCGGCGGACGCTGAGCACGACGAGGACCGTCAGCACCGCGATACTGGCGGCATAGGCGGTCAGCACCTCGGCTGCGTATTTCCCCAAATCAGCCACGCTGCGCCCTCGCCAACAGGGCCTGCGTCCGGCGCACGCGGATTTCCGTGCGGGTCCGCAGCAGGACCAGCGCGAGGAACAGCGCGACGAAGCCCGCGATGCAGACCAGCAGCGGGATATAGAATACATTGGCCACGTTTTCCTCCTTGTCGAGCGAAAGGGACGCGCCCTGATGCAGCCCCTGATTCCAGAAATTCACCGCATAGCGCGACAGGATCGCAAAGACCGATCCGACAAGGCACAGGACCGAGGTTAGGTCGGCTGCGGTATCAGGATCCTCGATCGCGGCCCAGAGTGCGATGTAGCCGAGGTAGAACAGAAAGAGGATCAGGAAGGACGTCAGCCGCGGATCCCAGGCCCAGTAGGTGCCCCACATCGGGCTGCCCCAGATCGCCCCGGTGATCAGCGCGATCACGGTCATGGCCAACCCGACGGGGGCTGCGGCGCGGGCAGCCAAGGCGCTCACGTGATGGCGGCGCACCAGCCAGATCAAAGATGCGACCAGCATCATGAACCACGCGTTGATCGCCATCAGCGCGCTCGGCACGTGCAGGTAGATGATCTTGACGGTCGAACCTTGACGCGCTTCCTCTGGCGTAAAGAAGAAGCCCCAGATCAGGCCGACCAACAGGCAGGCGCCGGCCACGGCAAAGGCCACGCGCATGACGGGCGCGGTCCAGTCCATGAACCTTTTCGGATTTGCATATTCCCAGATCGACATGTGTTACCCCTACCCCGGCGCTTGGCGCCCCTCAATCCCCGATCACCGCAGGTTGATGCGCAGCACCGCCGCCGAGGCGAAGGGCAAAAGCGCGAAACATCCCAAAGTGATCGCCCCCATCAGCATCAGGGGCGCCGTGGCCCCCGTCCCGTCAACGCCGCGGCGCACCGCCTCTGCCCCGAAGATCAGCGTCGGCACATAAAGCGGCAGAACCAGCAGCGACAGCAACAGGCCACCGCGTCGCAGGCCGACGGTCAGCGCCGCACCAAAGCTGCCGATCATCGACAGCGCCGGCGTCCCGATGGCAAGGCTGACCAGCAGATAGGCGTAGGCGGCGGGCTGCATGTTCAGAAAGAACCCAAGTGCCGGGGCCACCAGCGTCAGCGGCAGGCCCGTGGTGATCCAGTGCGCCAGCGCCTTGATCAGGGCCACGCCTTCCAACGGCAAGGGCGCTGTGGCCAGCAGGGCCAGCGACCCGTCCTCGAAATCCAGCGCAAAGATGCGGTCGAGCGACAGGAGGGCCGCCAGCAGCGCCGCGACCCAGAGGATGCCCGGTGCGATCAGCGCCAGTGTGCTGCGGTCGGGGCCGACGCCGAAGGGCACCAGCACCACGACGATCAGAAAGAACGCAAGGCCAAGCCCGAAGCCGCCACCGGCCCGGACAGCCAAAGCCAGATCGCGCCAGAGGAGTGCCGTCACAGGAACGCCTCGTCGGACCCGCCGGTCGCGTCCGGTTTGGCCACGAAAGGTGTCAGGTCCAGCGTCGGCGCCTCCAGCCCCAGGTCGATATGCGTGGCGATGACGGCACAACCGCCCTGTCCCAGATGCACGTCCCGCATCCAACTGGCGAAGTTGCGCACGGAAAAGGCATCGAGGCTGACGGTCGGCTCGTCGAGGAAGAGAACCTTGCGCCCGATCACGCCCAGACGGGCCAGACCCAGCCGCCGCTTTTGCCCCGCCGACAGGGTGCCAGCCGCACGGGTCCGCAGCCCGTCCAGATCGAAGGCGGCATAGACGGCATCCGGCACGCTCAGCCCATAAACCTGCGCCCAGAAGGTCAGGTTCTCCGTGACCGTCAGCGCCGTCTTGATGCCGTCCGCGTGGCTGGCATACGCGCTGGTCCCCTCGGAGTAATCCACCGTGCCATCGAGCGGCGGCTGCAAGCCCGCCAGCGTGCGCAGCAGTGTCGTCTTGCCGACACCGTTCGGCCCGCGCAGGATCAGCGCCTCGCCCGCTTTCAGATCGAATGAGACGTGGTCCAGCACCGGCACGCCGCCGCGCGCGCAGCGCAGGTCACGGACCTGCAGCACGGCGCTCAGACCGGGAACAGGGCGAGTGCGACCCGGCGGCCCTCGCTCAGCAGCACGTTGTAGGTGCGGCAGGCGGCGGGGGATGCCATGGTTTCGACGCCAAGGCCCGCGGCCTCCAGCGCCTGACGAAAGGCAGCGGGCGGATGGGCGATTTCGGCGCCGGTGCCGACGAAGACGACGTCGACCTTGTCCGCAGCAGCGATCAGGGCCGCGGTGTCGTCATAGCCGCCCCAGGGTGCGATGCCGGATGGCATGACCGTGACAGCGCCCTCGATCACCTTGCCGCCGATGCGAAAGAAACCGGGGCCGTAGCCGTCGATGGGTTTCGCGTTGTCGTAGGTGATCTCGGTCAGGCGCATGTCACTTGCTTTCTACGTCGGCGTAACGACCCACCGTCTTGGGGTCCTTTTTGGACCAGTCCCGCTTGACGCCCAGCATCAGCACGATGTTCTTGGCGATATAGATCGACGAATAGGTGCCGACGATGATGCCCCAGGTGATCGC
Source organism: Loktanella sp. M215 (assembly GCF_021735925.1). Lineage (NCBI taxonomy): Bacteria > Pseudomonadati > Pseudomonadota > Alphaproteobacteria > Rhodobacterales > Roseobacteraceae > Loktanella > Loktanella sp. M215. Next base: position 2,887,698 of record NZ_WMEA01000001.1, on the reverse strand, counting down.
GAACACAAAGCCCCGGATCACGTCGCCGCCCAGCACCAGAAGCGCGATCAGCGCAAGGATCGTGGTGCCCGAGGTCATCAGGGTCCGACTGAGTGTTTCGTTGGCGGACAGGTTCAGCACGTCGATCAGCGGCATGACTTTGTATTTGCGCAGGTTTTCACGCACTCGGTCAAAAACGACGACGGTATCGTTGATCGAATAGCCGACGATGGTCAGCAGGGCCGCGATGATCGCAAGGTCGAACTTGATCTGCAGCAGCGCGAAAAGGCCGATGGTCAGGCCGACGTCGTGCGCCAATGCGACGATCCCTCCCAGCGCGAACTGCCATTCGAAGCGCAGCCAGATGTAGACGACGATGGCACCGATCGCCCCCAGCACCGACAGCACGGCAGAGCGGATCAATTCGCCCGACACCTTCGGGCCGACGCTTTCGACAGAGGCGAACTGCACATTCGGATCGACGGCGGTCAATGCGCCTTCGATGGACGACATCGTTTCCGGCGTGATGCTCTCGGCGTCGCCCTGCGCCTGAATGCGCACCTCGGCCACGTTGCGGTCGGGGCCAAAGCCGGGATCGAAAACCTCGGTGATGGTCACGTCGCCCAGTTGCAGCGGGTCGAGTGCCGCGCGGTAGGCGCCCACGTCCACCGATTGCGTGCTTTCCGTGCGGATCGTCGTGCCGCCCTTGAAGTCGATGCCGTAGTTCAGTCCGAAGGCCAGATAGGCGACAAGGGACAGCACCAGCAGGACGATGGATCCGCCGAAGGTGATCTTGGACAGGCCGAAAAAGTTGATGTTCGTATCGTCGGGAACAAGACGCAGACGCATGACCCTAAACCTCGATTGTTTTCGGACGCCGCCAGGCGAACCAGATGACGATCAGCGACCGCGTGACGAAGATCGCGGTAAAGATCGACGTGATGATGCCCAGACCCAGCGTGACCGCAAAGCCGCGAACCGGACCGGACCCCATGTAGAACAGGATCGCGGCGGTGATCAGCGTGGTGACATTACTGTCCACGATGGCCGAGAGGGCGCGTTCATAGCCAAGTTCGATGGCGCGGGCCGGCCCCTTGGCGGTGCGCAGTTCTTCGCGGATCCGCTCGAACACCAGCACGTTGGCGTCCACCGCCATGCCGACGGTCAGCACGATGCCCGCGATGCCCGGCAGGGTCAGCGTCGCCCCGATCAGGGACAATCCGCCAAAGATCAGCCCCATGTTGATCATCAGCGCGATATTGGCAAAAAGGCCGAACAACCCGTAGGTCATCAGCATGAAGATCACGACAAGGGCAGAGCCCACGACGGCGGCCTGCTTGCCCGCGTCGATGCTGTCCTGCCCCAGTTGCGGGCCGATGGTGCGTTCTTCGAGGAAGCTCAGCTTGGCCGGCAAGGCACCGGCGCGCAGCAGCACGGCCAGATTGGTCGATTCCTCGACTGTGAAGTTGCCGGTAATGATGCCCGATCCGCCGGGAATATGGCTTTGGATCGTGGGGGCGCTGATGACTTCGTTATCAAGCACGATGGCAAAGGGTTCGCCGATGTGATCCAGCGTGTAATCGCCGAACTTGCGCGCGCCGGTCACGTTGAAGCGGAAATTCACCGCAGGCCGCCCGTTCTGGTCGAAGGCGGGCTGGGCATCGACAAGCTCTTCGCCGCTGACGACGGGCGCGGTGTCGAGGACGTAGAACACGCCGGGCTGATCGACGGAGGGCAGCACCTCTTGTCCGACGCCCGCCTGTTCGGTGGCACTGGCGGCGCGGCCGACGACGGGCTGAAAGGTCAGCTGCGCCGTGGTGCCGATGATGTCCTTGACCTCTTGCGCCGATCCGACGCCGGGCACCTCGACCAGAATCCGCGTCTCGCCCTGACGCTGGATCGTGGGTTCGCGGGTGCCGACCTCGTCGATGCGGCGACGGATGATTTCCAGCGATTGCTGCATGGTCCGGTCGTCCACGGCGAGCTTTTCGGCGTCCGACAGGCGAATCGTCAGCAGCGGGCCGTTGCCCGTCACCTCGATATCCGTGGACCCGGCCCCGGTCAGCGAGGTAATGGGCCGCGCCAGACCGCGCGCGATTTCCAGCGCGCGATCAGCACCGGCTGGTTCAGAGATGCGGACGATAAGCTCGTCCGGTGCACTGCTTTCGCGGGTGACGAAACCGACGGTGTTACGATCAGCCGCAAGGGCATCCCGAACCTCTGGCCATGTGGCGTTCATGATCGTGGCGTAGACGTCAGACGTCTGCACCTCGGCCAGCAGGTGCGCACCGCCGCGCAGATCAAGGCCAAGATTCACGAGGCCCGAGGGCAGGAACGACGGCCAGGTCGTGTCGACCTGACCTTGCGCGATGGCGTCGTTATGGGTCTCGACCCGGCTGTAGAAGGCGTTGGGCAGCGCCAGCGCCAGACCGACGATGACCGTCAGCCAGATCGCGGCCTGTTTGAAGGCAGAGAGGTGCAGCATGTAATAAAAGCCCTTGGGCCAGAGGTATCGCGGCTTATTTTGCCGGTTCGGTCTTGTTCACGACGGTCGCGATGGTGGACCGGATCACGCGGATCTTCACACCGGTCGCAATCTCGACCTCGACTTCCTTGTCGGCGTCGTTGACGGCCGTGACCTTGCCCAGAATGCCACCCTGCGTGATGACGCGGTCACCACGGCGCAGCGCGTCCACCATCGCCTGATGTTCCTTCAGCTTTTTCTGCTGGGGACGGATCAACAGGAAATACATGATCCCGAAGATGATCAGCATCAGAATAAGCGATTGGGTGCCCTGCATGGCGGTTCCTCCAAAGTCTGTCGCAGGGTGCACAGGCCCCCCGTCAAAGTCGCGGCACATTAGGTCTGGGGTTCACGAATGGCAACCATTCCCCCGTCTGCGCCCTCGCGATATCGGGGGGATGCGGCGGGGCGTCAATGGGGCTGCGTCAAATCGCTGTCCGCCGCGGTCACATTCGCGCCAGACCCATGGCCTTTCCCCCCTTCAATGCGCGGCGGACTTGGTGCATACCCGCGCCACCACGCACGCCGACAGGAAGGACCAGACCCATGCACGACATCCGCATGATCCGAGAGACACCCGACGCCTTCGACGCCGCCCTGTCCCGGCGTGGTCTGGACCCCGTCTCGCCCGCGATCCTGGCGCTGGACGCCGCGCGTCGTCAGGCGATCAAGCAGGCAGAGGATGCGCAGGCCGCCGCCAACGCGGCCGCCAAGGATGTGGGCCGCGCCAAGGCTGCGGGCGACGATGCGGAATTCGACCGCCTGCGGACCCTGATGGCCGACAAGAAGGCCGAGATCGCGGCGCTGAACGACCGGGCCCGCGATCTGGACGGTCAGCTGAACGACCTGCTGCTGAACCTGCCCAACCTGCCCTATGACGACGTGCCCGCAGGCCGCGACGAGGCCGACAATGTCGAACAGAAGCGCACCGGCACGCCGCGCCAGTTCAACTTTCAACCGCTTGAGCATTACGACATACCCGCCGTGAAGGCGGGCATGGACTTTGCCGCTGGCGCCAAACTGTCAGGCTCGCGGTTTGTCGTGCTGCGCGGGGCCGTGTCGCGTGTCCACCGGGCGCTGGCGCAATTCATGCTGGACACCCACGTCGACGATCACGGTCTGACCGAGACGATCACGCCGGTCCTCGTGCGAGAAGAGATGATGTATGGCACCGGCCAGCTGCCGAAATTCGGCGAGGACAGCTATCAGACCACGAACGGCTGGTGGCTGATCCCCACGGCAGAGGTCACGCTGACCAACCTCGTGAACGGCGAGACGATCGAGGCAGACACCCTGCCCCGTCGCTATACCGCCCACACCCAATGCTTCCGGTCAGAGGCCGGATCGGCAGGCCGCGACACCAGCGGGATGCTGCGCCAGCACCAGTTCGAAAAGGTCGAGATGGTCAGCATCACCCACCCGGATGAAAGTGACGCGGAACATGCCCGGATGACCGGCTGCGCAGAAGCGATCCTTGAAAAGCTGGGTCTGCCCTATCGCAGCATGCTGCTTTGCGCCGGTGACATGGGCGCCGGGGCCCGCCGCACCATCGATCTTGAAGTCTGGCTGCCCGGTCAGGACACCTACCGCGAGATCTCCAGCATCTCGACCTGCGGCGACTATCAGGCGCGGCGGATGAATGCGCGGTTCAAGCCTGCGGGCGGCGGCAAGCCAGAATTCGTCCACACGCTGAACGGGTCCGGTCTGGCTGTCGGGCGTTGCCTGATCGCCGTTCTGGAAAACGGCCAGCAGGCCGACGGGTCCGTCGTTCTGCCGGATGTTCTGACGCCCTATCTGGGGGGTCGGAACACGATCTCGGCAACCGGCGAATTAAAGTAAGACAAGGGTGAACTTTCGTCTTGCAGGCTGCGTTGGCTGGTATGAGCAAATCACTCGGATATCTGACACTTGTCGTCACGGCTGCCTTCGCGGCAGCCCCCCTGCTGTCGGGTGACTTCAGCGGCTTCACGGCGGATCAGTTGCCTGTCCCCCAGATCAACCCGCCGATCCAGCCGGCGGGTTATGCCTTTGCGATCTGGGGGCCGATCTACCTGTGGCTGGTGATCTCTGCCATCTACGGCGTCATTTACAGGGTCAGCGATCCCGCATGGAGCCGGGTCCGGGTGCCACTGTGCGTCAGCCTTGGCGTTGGCATTCCTTGGCTTCTGATCGCGCAGGTCAGCGCCATCTGGGCCACGATCACCATCTTCATCATGGCCGCCGCGGCGATCGTCGCCCTCAACCGTACGCCCCTGTCGGATCGTCGGTGGTTGCGCGGGCCGGTCGCCCTTTATGCCGGGTGGCTGACAGCGGCCAGCTTTGTGTCGCTCTGCACGACGCTGGCAGGTTATGACATCCTGCTGAACGGATATCATTGGGCCTTTGTCGGCATTCTGGGGGCGCTGGCCGTCACCATCGCGACCTACGCCCGGACCGCGGCACCGATCTACCTCGGGGCCGTGATCTGGGCCTTGATCGGCATCTGCGTCAACAACGGCATGCACAACTTTCTGGTCACGGCACTGGCCATCACCGGGATCGTGGTGCTGGTCTGCATCATGGCCATGTGGGCGCCACGCATCAACCGGCAGGCCTAGCGGTCGCTGCCGGGCGCCTTCTTGTGCTTGCTCAGCCGTGAGGGCTGCGACGACTTCTTATCCTTGTAGGGGTTCTTGTCCCCCTGATCGCGCAGCGTCAGGCGAATCGGCGCGCCAGGCATGTCAAAGTCTTCGCGCAACCCGTTGACGAGATAGCGTTTATAGCTTTCGGGCACGAGGTCCGGGTGAGACGTCATCACCACGAATCCCGGCGGCCGCGTCTTGACCTGCGTGGCATAGCGCATCTTGATCCGCTTGCCGCCAGGTGCGGGTGGCGGGTGCTGTTCCAGCATCCCCGTCAGCCAGCGGTTCAGCTGCGCCGTCGTGACGCGGCGGTTCCAGACATCGTAGGCCTTCATGATCGCCTGTTGCAGGCGGTCCAGCCCCTTGCCGGTCTTGGCCGAAACCGTGACCAGCGGCGCGCCGCGCAGCTGCGGCAGCAGGCGGGTGAACTCCTCGCGCAATTCGCGCAGCTTGTCCTGCTTGTCTTCTTCGGTATCCCACTTGTTGACGCCGATCACGACGGCCCGGCCCTCACGCTCTGCAAGGTCGGCAATCCGCAGATCCTGCTGTTCGAAGGGGATGTCGACGTCCAGCAGCACGACAACGACTTCGGCAAACTTGACCGCACGCAACCCGTCGCTGACGGAAAGCTTTTCCAGCTTTTCGTTGATCCGGGCCTTCTTGCGCATGCCAGCGGTATCGAAGATCCGCATGGGCACGCCGTCCCATTCCGTCATGACAGAGATCGCGTCGCGGGTGATGCCCGGTTCCGGCCCGGTCAGCAGACGGTCTTCGCCGATGATCTTGTTGATCAGCGTGGATTTTCCAGCGTTGGGGCGACCGACCACGGCGATCTGCAAGGGCTTGGCACGCGTCGGCACGCGGGGTGCATCCGGATCCTCGTCATCGACGGCGACATCCGTGTCGGGCGCGTCAGCCAAGCTGCGTTCTTCGAACTGTTCCGACAGCGGGCGCAGTACGTCCATCAACTCGCCCATGCCTTCGCCATGCTCGGCCGAAATCCGGATCGGCTCGCCCAGACCCAGCGCATAGGCTTCGAGGATCGTGACGTCGGCGGCCTTGCCCTCGCCCTTGTTGGCGGCAAGGATGACGTGGGCGTTCTTCTTGCGCAGGATGTCGGCAAAGACGCGGTCGGCGGGCAGCACGCCCACGCGGGCGTCGATCATGAACAGGCAGACGTCGGCCATTTCGACCGCGCGTTCCGTCAGCTTGCGCATCCGGCCCTGCAGCGATTCGTCCGTGGCCATTTCCAGACCGGCGGTGTCGATCACGGTGAACTTGATGTCCGCAATCCGCCCCGGCCCTTCGCGCAGATCGCGTGTCACGCCGGGCTGGTCGTCGACCAGTGCCAGCTTCTTGCCCACCAAACGGTTGAACAGGGTGGATTTGCCGACATTGGGTCGGCCCACAAGGGCAAGGGTAAAGGTCATGTCACGCACTCCGGCAAGTCAGAGAGCGGGCCATACACCTCTTTTACCTCAACGGAAAGCCAGCAGTTGCCCGGTCTTGGTCACGACGTACAACACCCCCCCCGCGACAGCGGGTGTGGAGGCCGCCCCACCAGGCAAGGGCACGGAGCTGACGAGCGCGCCCGAGGTCGGATCGAACGACCGCAGCAGCCCGTCGGATGAGGCGACGATCAGCCGCCCGCCCGCCAGAATCGGGCCGTAGTTGGCGAAAACCGTGCTCTGGCGGTTGAAGAAGCCTTTTTGCTCTTTCAGGTCCGGCAGGGCCACGCGCCAGATGGCACTCCCGTCGGCGGCGTCCAGACGCACAAGCTCGTTCAGGTCGTTGACCATGAAAACGGAATCGCCCGCAGGCCAGACCGGACCAGAGGCCCCCTCGCCTGCGGTCCAGATCCGCTCGCCAGAGGCCGCGTCGATGGCGACGGTCACGCCAGTGAAGTTGCCGACATAGACGCGGTCGCCGTCGATCACCGGGTCGCCCGCGATATCGGTCAGCGTGCCGTAGGCCTGCCCTGGACGGTCGCCGCTGACGATCTGCGACCAGCGCTGGATGCCGCCTTCAGGGAACACGCCCGTCACTTCACCCGAGGGGAACGGAAAGACCGCAAGATCGGCGCTGACCGCGGGGCCTGCACCACCGCCGTAGGACGTGTCGGACGGAATACCGTTGACCTGATAGCGGATGCGCCCGTTCGCCACGTCGATCGCCCAGGCCGTGCTGTCGCGGCTGACGACATAGATCAGATCGCCCATGACGGCCGGGGCGGATGTGCCGGGGGCGTTCAATTCCTGCACCCAGACCGTGCCGCCCGTCGCCGGGTCCAGCGCCGTCAGCGTGCCATAGCCGGTCGACACGACCAGCAACCCGGACCCGATGGCCAGACCGCCACCAGAGGCATCGGTGTGCATATCCGTGGGCGGCGTGATGTCGGCTGTCCAGACGGGCGCGCCGCCGGTGGTCACGGCGGTCACGTGGGACCGCGCATCGAGTGTATAGACAAGGCCGCCAGAGACGACCGGGTCGGCGGTGATGCGGGCGCTCTTGTCGTCCCCCTCGCCGATGTTCACGGCAAAGATCTGTGACAGTTGTGCGGCCAGGGCCGGCTGCATCACGGTGTGGTCGGCCGCGCCGTTACGATGGCTCCAGGACGCGTTGAACTGGGCCGCCGGCATGCTGATCGGACGGGCAGAGTTGACCTCGGCCATATCGCTGCGGATCGGTTCGCGCACACCAGGCAGGATGATGTCCTTTTCGCCGCAGGCGGTCAGGGTGGCCAAGGCCAGCAGGCCGATGGAAAGGGTCTTGGAAGTCACGGCAAGGCGCCCTTTCAGGGATTGGTCGGTGTCACGTCGGCAGGAGCCTCGGCGGGGGCGTCGGCTGTGGCGGCGGCGTCAGGCAGCGGCGCACCCAGCGCCACCATCAGGCTTTGCGCGCGGTCACGCAAGCCCTGCGTGACGCCGGCATCGTTCAGGATCGCGGTCAGCCGGGTCACGGCGCTGTCGCGGTCATCTGCCGCAAGATCGACCAGCGCAAGCTGTTCCTGCGCCAGCAGGGCAAAGGGCTGACCGGGGGCGGCCAGCGGCTCCAGCCGAGCGCGGCGCGCGGCGGGATCGGTGCCAGCGTCCAGCATCGCGGCCTTGAAGGCCGCCAGATCGCGGTAGATCGCGGGGACGTCCGTGCGGGCGGCCAGCGCATCCAGCGTCTGGGCCGCGGCATCGGCCTCGCCCGCTTCTTGCTGGGCGGCGGCGGTGATCAGCATCCCAGCGGCGGCAGAAGACCCGGTCTGCGGCAGCGCGTCCAGTGCGGCGGCGCGGGCGGCGGGGTCATTCGTGGCAAGGGCGGCCAGCAGCGCGTCGCCGGTCGCCTCAGCGGCGGCGCGGGTCTGTGCATTGCGGTATTCGGTCCAGGCCGCGCCAGCAACCAGCAGAATGACGGCGAGGATGGCTATCCAGCCATACTTCTTCAGCGTCGCGAACAGACGGTCGCGGCGGACCTCTTCGCTGACCTCGTTGATGAAACTGTCCGAATCGCTCATGGCCGTCCCCCGCGCGCGGCCCCTTGACGGGGCCGCCTTTGCCCGCGTCTTACCTTGAAACGGCACGGATTGCCAAGGGCTGCGCCCGCGCAACTGCCGGATTGTGCTGCCCGATCAGGCTGGCGCGGCCTGACTGCGGGCGACCCGCCCCAATGTAGCCAGCGCCAGGGCCAGCGCGCAGACCGCGCACAGCGCGATGGCGGCGACCATCGGCAAGGCGGTGCCGTCAAAGAACAGCCCCGTCAGCGCGATCATTACGCCGCCCGCCAGCATCTGCAGCGTGCCCCCCAACGACGACGCAAGGCCCGCGATCCGCCCATGCGCATCCAGCGCCATGACCATCGTGGTGGGGATGACCACGCCCAGGCAGGCATTGGCCAGAAACAGCATGGCAACGATCAGATAGAACGACACGAACCCCGCCAGCGTCAGCGCCAGCAGGGCCAGCGTGAACCCGGCGAAGCCTATGACGCCCCAGCGCATCAGCGGCACGATGCCGAACCGTTCCCCCAACGGCCCAGCTCCCTGACTGGCCGAGAAGAAGCCGACCGCGTTGATCGCGAAGGCCAATGAGAAGCCCGTGGGCGACAGGCCGAACTGCTGGACATAAACGAAAGCCGCACTGGCGATGAAGACGAAGAAGCTGGCCATGCCGAAGCCGCCGATGAAGGTCAGGCCCATGAAGACCGGGTCGGTCAGCAGCACCTTGGACCCCGCGATGAGCGATCCAAAGTGAATCGGCTGACGCTTTTCGACCGCGAGTGTCTCTGGCAAGGCAAAACCGGTGATCAGCAGCGCGATCGCGGCGACACCGCAAAGCACCCAGAAGATCAGCCGCCAGTCGCCCAGCTGGATCAGACCGGACCCCGCCAGCGGCGCCAGCATGGGCGAGACCGAGATCACCAGCATCACCAAAGCCATCATCTTGGTCGCCGCCGTGCCCGTATGCATGTCGCGGATCACCGCGCGCGGCACGACCATCAGGACAGCTCCACCGATGCCCTGCACCGCGCGGGCGGCAACCAGCGTGCCGATGGTCGGTGCCATCGCGGCCACGACGCTGCCCAGGATAAAGATCGCCAGGCCCACGAACAGAGGCCGCTTGCGCCCGGCCTGATCGGACCAGGGGCCATAGATCAGCTGCGCCAGACCGAAGGCCACGAAATAGCTGGTCAGCGTCATCTGCGCCGCCGTCTCGCTGACGCCCAGCGATGCGGCCAATGCCGGCATCGCGGGCAGATACATGTCGATGGCAAAGGGACCGACAGCTGACAGAAGACCCAGGATCAGGGCCATGCGGAAGAGGGACATCGTATGAGACCTGATCTGAATGAGATTTACGGCGACGCTACGCCGCGACGCAGGGCCTGACAATCCGCGATGCCGCGCCGCAGAGTTGCGCGCTGACGCACAGTTCAGGTGCCGCGCGCCTGCGCCTCTGCATCCAGCCCGGTCCACCAGTCGGCGTAAGATGAGTTCTTGGGGTGCTTGCCGCCCTCGTCCGGGGCACCGTCATCCCACCAGACCGGACCGCGCTCGCCAAGGTCGCGCTTGGCCAGATCGACGCGGTCGCGCGCGGCACGGGTCTCGGCCTCGTCGCTCGCCTGCCCGACCGCGCGGCGCGCCTGCATCAGCGCCTTGACCGCCGCCCGGCGCGTCGTGTCGTCCAGCGCCGGATTGGTGCGCCGCCACAACCGCCCATTGGATACGAAATACCGCCCGTCCGGCGTTTCGGGATAGTCCTTGGCGCTCAAGCGGCCTCTTCCTCGCTCTGCCGGTTCCACAGTTGCGCATAGCGCCCCGGTTCCGCCAGCAGCGCGTCATGGGTGCCGCTTTCAACGATCTCGCCGTTTTCCAGCACGACGATCCGGTCGGCGTCCTGAATGGTGGACAGGCGGTGGGCGATTGTGATGACCGTGCGCCCCTGCCCCATCATCCGCAACTCGCGCTGGATTTCGCGTTCCGTGTCGGTGTCCAGGGCACTTGTCGCCTCGTCCAGCAGCAGGATCGGGGGGTTCTTCAGCAGGGTGCGCGCGATTCCGACGCGCTGTTTCTCGCCACCCGACAGCTTCAACCCGCGCTCGCCCACGGTGGTGTCATAGCCGTCAGGCAGCGACATGATGAAGTCGTGGATATTGGCCGCGCGCGCGGCCTCGCGGATGTCAGCCTCGGAGGCACCGGGGCGGCCATAGGCGATATTGTAGTGGATGGTGTCGTTGAACAGCACCGTGTCCTGCGGCACGACGCCGATCTGGGCGTGCAGGCTTTCTTGCGTCACATCGCGCAGGTCCTGCCCGTCGATCCGCACGGCACCGCCGGTCACGTCGTAGAAGCGGAACAGCAGCCGCCCGATGGTCGACTTGCCGGAACCGGAGGAGCCGACGATCGCCACGGTCTGCCCCGGCAGCACATCCAGATCGACGCCCTTCAGGATCGGGCGCGCGGCATCGTAGCCGAAGTGGACATCGCGCAGCGCGATATGACCGCCAGTGACGACCAAATCGGTCGCACCGGGCTTGTCCAGCACCTCTGCGGGTTGTTCCAGCAGATTGAACATGTCGCCCATGTCGATCAGCGCCTGCCGGATCTCGCGGTAGACGGTGCCGAGGAAGTTCAGCGGCATGGTGATCTGGATCATGTAGGCGTTGACCATGACGAAATCGCCCACGGTCAGCGTCCCCGCCCGCGCACCGATGGCGGCCATGACCATGACGATCACCAGCCCCGCCGTGATGATCAGCGACTGGCCAAAGTTCAGGAACGCGAGGGAGTAGTTCGTCCGCACGGCGGCGGTTTCATAGAGCCGCATGGCATTGTCGTAACGCCCGGCCTCCCACTTTTCGGCGCCGAAATACTTGACGGTCTCGAAGTTCAGAAGGCTGTCGATCGCCTTCTGGTTCGCATCCGTGTCCTGTTCGTTCATCACCTTGCGGATCTTCACCCGCCATTCGGTGACGGTGAAGGTGAACCAGACGTAAAGTGCGATCGTGACGACGACGACGACCATGTACCAGACGTCGAAATTGAAAAACAGCACGACCGAGATCATCAGAAGTTGCAGCACCAGCGGCCCCATCGAGAAGATGAGGAAGCGCATCAGGAAATCCACGCCCTTCACGCCACGCTCGATGATGCGGGACAGGCCGCCGGTCTTGCGGGTGATGTGATAGCGCATCGACAGGCGGTGGATATGGGTGAAGGTTTCCAGCGCCAGCGTCCGCAGCGCGCGCTGGCCGACAGGGGTGAAGATCACGTCGCGCAATTGCGTCAGACCCGTCGTCGCCAGTCGGGACAGTCCGTAAAGCACCGTCAGCCAGACGGCGCCGAGGGCGATCAGCCAAGTATCGTCCCGCGCCTCTGCCGCCAACGAGTCCACCGCCGCCTTGTAGAGAAACGGCGTCCCCACCGCGATGGCGTTTGCCAGCAGCAGTACGCTGATCGCCGCGACCACGCGGACCTGCGTATTCCGGTCGCCCTTGGGCCAGAGGTAGGGCGCCACGCGGCGGATCACGTTCCAGCCCTCGATCTTGGCATCAGGGTCGAAATTGGCTTCGGTCTTGGACAGGCGGCGCATGGAATTCCTTCGGCTGATGGTTCTACCTAGGCGCAGCCCCGGCCAATGGCCAGTCCGTCAGCGGTCGGGGATGACAAAGACCTGACCGGGATAGATCAGGTCGGGATCGCGGATCTGGTCGGCATTGGCATTGAAGACCGAGACATAAAGCATCCCGTCGCCCAAGTTGTCCCGCGCGATGGCCCAAAGCGTCGATCCCGGCTGCACCGTCTGGGTCAGCGCGCCCATGGCGGCACCGGCGTCCGTCGCGGCCTGCACGTCGGCGGGGGCCTCGCGGCGGAACGGCGTCTCGACCCGGCTTGCGACCTGTCCCTGCGCATTCAGCGCGTCGATCCGCAGGGTATAGGTGCCCGCATCGACCGGCGGCAGGGTCAGCCGCCAGTCGCCGTCGACGCCCACCGGGGCCGTCGTCACGGGGCGGTTGTTGATATAGACCTGAAGCGTGCCGTCGCCGGGCGCGCGCCCCGCAAGAAGCACCTCTCCCGCCGTGTCGTAGGTGATCGCATCGAGGGCGACACGGTCCATGACCTGCGGCCCCGGGCCCATCACCCGCGCCCCTGCGGCATCGACGACGATGGTCGGGGCCGGTACGGTGTCCTGTGCTGGCGCGTCGCTTGCATCCGGCTTAATGTTCGGTGCGACCGCTGGGCCCGCGGCCGTGGGGTCGCCTGCATCGGCGGCCACAGTGTCAGTTGCGCCGTCGGCGGGCAATTCACGCGGGATCGGCACAGCACGGGTTTCATCGCCCGATACCGACGACGTTTCAGGCACAGAGGGCGTCGTGTCATTGGACGCGATGGCCGCATCCGCCGCCGGCGTCGACGACGCATTTGCGGCCACAGTGGGCGCGGCAAGTCTCGGGGACCCGGCGCCCGGCCGCACCAGAACCGTCTCGCCGCTCGGCGCGTCATCGTTTTCGGCAAAGGTCAGGCTGCGGGGCTTGTCAGAGGCCGCGATCTGCGCGGTCGCGGCAAAGCCGCCGCCGCCATCGGCCTGCGCCTCGGTCAGGGGCGCGCCGTCCAGCAGGATCGTCACCCGCGCACCGGGCGTCGCATGCCCGGCGACCACGGCAACGCCGTCCAGCCCCAGCAGAAAGGTATCGACCCGCGGGCCGGTGGGCGGCGCGTCAGGCGTGGCCTGCGGCGCAGGTGCGCCCATGGCGGTCGTGGCGGGGACAGACGCGTCGGCAGCAGGCGGCGTAACATTGGCAAGGTCGGGTGCGATACGGGGCAGCAGCGCCACGACGGCCACGGCCAGTGCCACGGCCAAAACCGCGCCGCCCACCATCCGAGCCGTGTTGTGCGCCATGTCCTGCCCCCCCGGGTGACGGCGCGCCTCTGTCCGGCCCGCCTGCCGCACAGGCTGGCGCAAACAAGGCGCATGGGCAAGGCCGCCGATCACATCTGCGGCATCGCGTGCGGCGACAATGGCTTGCGCACCACAGGTCGCCTCAGGCCGCGGCCCTTGCACGGCGGCGCGCGGCCCGGTCCGCACTGATCGACGACCCGGAATACAGCGCCAGCGCCGCCCAGATCATCGGGAACGCAATGCCGTGCCACAGGGTGAGCGGGTTGCCGAAAAACAGGACCGCACAGGCGAACTGCAGGGTCGGGTTCAGATATTGCACCAGCCCCACGGTCGACAGCCGCACCCGCCGCGCGGCAAAGCTGAACAGGATCAGCGGCAACCCGGTCAAAAGACCGGACAGCGCCAGCAGCGCCATGTCTGACCAGTCGATGGTATGGCGGCCCACCTCTGTCCCCTGAAAGATCAGCCACAGCAGCGCAAAGGGCGCCAGAACCGTGACCTCTGCCGTGACGGACACGACGCCGCCCAGATCAAGGCCCTTTTTCAGCACCCCGTAGGCGCCGAAGGTGCCGGCCAGAAACAGCGCGATCCAGGGCGCCACGCCCAGCCCCACGGTCAGGACCAGAACGGCAAGGGCCGCCAGCAGGACTGCCGCGATCTGCAGCCTGCTCAGCCGTTCCTTGAACACGACCGCCCCCATCACCACAGCGACGAGGGGGAAGATGTAATAACCCAGCGATGCCTCGAGCGCGTTGCCGATCGAGATGCTGTGGATAAAGCCGAACCAATTCAGCGAGATCATCACGGCAGAGGCCACGATGACGACCAATGTGCGCCGGTTGGTCAGGGCAGCGCGGACCTCGCCCAGCCGACCCTGCACCGCCAGAAGCCCTGCGAAAAAGATCAGCGACCACAGCGTGCGGTAGCAGAGCACCTCGAGCGAGGGGACGTGGGCCAGCAGGTGGTAGTATAGCGACGACAGCCCCCAGATCGTGCAGGTGACGATGAGGGCGAGGACACCTTTGGCACCGGGCGTCAATGGCATGGAAACTTCCTTGGAATGGTGCGCCCTTGTGATCCCAAGTCGCAGCCGTCCGCAAGGTACGAAAAAGGGCCACACCCTTAGGTGCGGCCCCTGTCCTGTGCTGCGACCACCTCAGGCGGCGAGGTCGGCTTTCACGATATCCTCGATCTGCTTGATCGGATGGTTGGTCAGGGTCTTGGGGATTTCGCCCACGATCTTGTCCGTCACCTCTTGGTGCAGCTTGTCGCGCAACTCGCCCAGCACGTTTGGGGCTGCGACCAGCACGAGGCTGTCAAATTTGCCCTTGTGCGCCCGCTCGTAAAGGATGTCGGCCAAGTCTGCGGCAAAGCGGTCCTTGGCCAGCTCGTGCCAGTCGGTGTCGTCATAGGCCGACTTGCCAGGGTTGGCGGACTGGCCAACGCGACCGGGCCGGTTGGCGGACTGGTCGATGTCCTTGGGATTGTCCTGCTCTTCCTTGCGGATGACCTCGAGGTTCGGGTCCTCGCCATCCGTCACGTTGCGCAGGAACAATGCCTTTTCGCCGTCGGCCACGACGACCCATGTGCCATTCTTGATCTTAGTCATTGCGGACATCCTGATGGGTTGCAATCTTGTCCGACTTCAGCGCGTCGGTATGGGTGTCGGGGCTGTCGGTCACGCGCTTTTCAGCGTCGCGGCTGCCGACCTTTTCGGCCAATGCTCCGCCTGCTGTGCCGCTTTGGTCGGGGGCTGCCGGGGGATTGCCGATCAGTTCCTCGGTTTCCGAGTGTCCGTCGGTAGAGCGTTTGCGCTCGGCCATGGTGGCTCTCCTCTTCTTTGATTTCCTTGGGAAACCAACGGACGGGAGGGCGTCTTTGTTCCGGGCTAGTCCGCCATGATCGCGGCATGGCGCGGCAGAGAGATATTGGACCCACAGGCGATGATGCCCACATGCCGCCCCGCCAGATCGTCGCGCAACGGCCCACAGATCGCGGCCAGCGAGGCGGCACAGGCGGGTTCTGCCAGAATGCGCAGCACATCCATGTAATGCCCCATGCCAGCCCGCATCTGGTCGTCGGTGACATGCACCATCCGGTCGATCACCGCCTGTGCGACGGCAAAGGACTGCGGCATCGCGCGCGGCGCACTGAGGCTGTCGGCGATGGTGGTAATCCGGTCAAGCGCCACGGGATGCCCTGCCGCAAGGCTGCGCGTCATGCTGTCGGCACCGACAGGCTCCACCCCGATGACGGTGCACCCCGGATTGGCCAGTTTAAAGGCCGCACCCATGCCACCGATCAACCCGCCACCGCCGACGGGTACGATCAGCGTGTCGATATGCGGCGCCTGTTCTGCATATTCCGCACCGCAGACCGCTGCCCCCAGCATCATGTGGTCGCCGTCGAAGGGATGCAGGATCGCCCGACCTTCTTGCGAAACGACGCGGTCCATCTCGGCAAAGGCGGCAGGCATGTCGGCGCACAGCGTCACCTCTGCCCCCATCGCGCGGCAGCCTTCGATGCGCAGGGGATCGACGGTTTCGGGCATGGCGATGCGGGCGCTGACGCCTGCGGCCTGTGCAGCCCAGCTGACAGCCAGCGCATGATTCCCACCGCTCGCCGCCACCACGCCCACCCGGCGCTGTCCGTCGTCCAGCGCCCGGATGCCCAGCAGCGCGCCGCGCGCCTTGAAGGATCCCGCCTGCTGGAACAGCTCCAGCTTGACCGTGACGCTGGCGGCATCGGGCAGGATGCCCCGCCAGCGGTCCGATGTCAGGGACAGGACCGGGGTGCGGATCGTCTGGGCGGCGATCGCCTTGGCGGCGCGGGCGATATCGTCCTGAGTCGGCAGAATCATCTTATGTTCCAAAGCAAAAGGCCCGCGCAAAACGCACGGGCCTTTGTTAGATCAATCGGCGGCAGGATTACATCCGGCTTGCGACATTTTCCCAGTTGACCAGATTGTCGAGGAAGTTGGTCAGATACGCAGGGCGCTTGTTGCGGAAGTCGATGTAGTAGGAATGCTCCCACACGTCGCAGCCCAGCAGCGCTGTCTGGCCAAAGCACAGCGGGTTCACGCCGTTCTCAGTCTTGGTGATCTTCAGGCTGTCGTCCTTGTCCTTGACCAGCCAGGCCCAGCCGGACCCGAACTGCCCGGCACCGGCGGCCGCGAATTCGTCCTTGAACTTCTGAACCGAACCAAAACTTTCGGCCAGCGCCAGCTCCAGCTCGCTCGGCATCTTCGATGTCTCCGGGGTCATCATCTCCCAGAACTGGTTGTGGTTCCAAAGCTGCGAGAGGTTGTTGAACAACCCGCTCTGCGCCACGGCGCCAGCCTGATAGGTCTGGGTGATCGCATCTTCAAGCGACATGCCTTCGTATTCCGAGGCGGCCAGCAGCTTGTTGCCGTTGTCGACATAGGCCTTGTGGTGGATATCGTAATGATATTCCAGCGTTTCCTTGGACATGCCCTTGGATGCCAGCGCGTCGTGGGCATAGGGAAGATCGGGAAGTTCGAAAGCCATGGTGTGACCCCTTTTCTATTACGGTTCGTTCGCGCGAATGGAAGCGCGATTGCTCACCGGGTCAACCCCTGAAACCAAGTCAAGTTCCACGCGGGAAATGTCCGACCGGCCCGGCCTTGGCCGACGCTTCCAGCAGATCGAAGGCATAGTTGGCCACGGACCGGAAGCAGATGACCTGAAAGCTCTGGGCATCCGTCATCCAGAACGCCGCCGCGATCTGACCCAGCCGCGTGCGCAGTACTTGACCGGGGCCGAAAACGTCCGGATGCAGATCGACAGGGGCCAGCTTCGCTATGACCTCGCGGGCGAACGGCCCCTCGACCCGCAGCATGGCGCGCGCGTCAGAGAGGTCGAGCGCCAGATGGTGCTGATCCTTCATCGCCTTGGCGATTCGGGCCAGGGCGTCAGCGACCTCGGCGTGCGGCATCAGGAACAACAGCTCGTCAGGCGACATCCACAGCACGGCACGGTCGTCGCGCAGCAACGCCTCGCGCAGGCCGGGGGCCGGTGCGCCGACAAGGTCCTTGCACAGCGCCTTGAGCTTGCCGAAGGACAGATCGCAGCGCAGGCTGATCATACCTTGAAGGCCCATATCGCTGACCTGAACGCTGCCGGATGTGGAGCGGCCCTGCAGGGCGCTGACGGGGTCAGACATTCTGCTTCTCTCCCTCCTTGTCATAGAACACCGGATCGCAGATGCGGGCATCGACCGTGCCGCCGCCTTCCTTGGTAAATGCGATCACCTCGCCCATCCGGTCGGGTCCGCGCCGGACCAGTCCCATGGCGATTCCCTTGCCCAGCGTCGGCGAATAATAGGTCGAGGTCACGCGGCCCTGCGTGTTGCGCTGGCCGTTGGTATTCTCGCCCACATCGACCGCATAGGCCCCGTCGGCCAGCACGGATCCGTCCAGCGTCTCCAGTCCCACCAGCTTCCAGCGGTCGGGATCCTGCATGTGCGTGCGCTGCTGGCCGCGCTTGCCAAGAAAGTCATCCTTCTTCTTGGAAATCGCCCAGTCGAGGTTCAGGTCCTGCGGAATGACGGTGCCGTCGGTTTCATCCCCGATCATGATGAACCCCTTTTCGGCCCGCATGACGTGCAGCGCCTCGGTGCCATAGGGCATCAGGCCAAGGGGTTCACCGTGCTTGACCAGCAGATCCCAGAAGGCCGCACCCTGCCCGGCCCGCACCGCAATCTCGAACGACAATTCGCCGGAGAAGCTGATCCGGAAGATCCGGACGCCGAAACCACCCAGCGTGCCTGCGGTCCAACGCATGAACGGCAGATCGTCCTGCGTCAGGGGCATGCCGCCCATGTCCTGCAGCAGGCGCCGCGCCTTGGGACCGACGACAGCGAACTGGGCGTATTGCTCGGTCACGTTGGCGACATAGACCTGCCAGTCCCACCATTCGCACTGCAGCCAGTCCTCCATGTGGGCATGGATGCGGTCCGCGCCGCCGGTCGTGGTGTGGCACAGCCACGTGTCGTCATCCAGACGCGCGACGACACCGTCGTCCATCAGAAACCCGTTCTCGGAACAAATCAGGCCATAGCGGCAGGCGCCCACAGGCAGCGTGGACATCATGTTGGTATAGATCATGTCGAGGAACCGGCCCGCGTCAGGCCCCTTGACGACCAGCTTGCCCAGCGTGGATGCGTCAAGCAATCCAACGGCTTCGCGGGTGTTCTTCACCTCGCGCGTCACCGCGTCATGCACCGTCTCGGCGCCGCGCGGATAGGCATAGGGCCTGCGCCACTGGCCGACGGGTTCGAAATCGGCGTCGTGATCCTCGTGCCAGGCCTGTGCCGGCATGCGCCGCACCGGCTGGAACAACTCATCCCGCGCCACACCGGCAATCGCGGCCAGCGGCAGCGGCGTATAGGGCGGGCGGAAAGTCGTGGTGCCGACCTGCGGGATCGCCTCACCCAACGCATCAGAAAGTACGGCAAGCCCATTAACATTGCTGAGCTTTCCCTGATCCGTCGCCATGCCAAGCGTGGTGTACCGCTTGGCATGTTCGACCGACTGAAAGCCTTCCTGTGCGGCCAGCTGCACGTCGCTGACCTTCACATCGTTCTGATAATCCAGCCACATCTTGGCCCGCAGATCGTAGGGTGCCTGCGCCGGCATGATCCAGACCGGAGCCATGGGATCCTCTGCCGCATCGTCGCCCATCGGGGCCTGACCGGGCTTTTTCACGTGACCGGCGGCAGAGGCGGCCTTGCGACCAGCGCCAAAGCCGTCGGCAATCGCCTCTGCGGTGAACAGATGGCCGTTCGCCGTCCCGGCTGCGGTGACAAAGCCTGCACCGTCCGCGCCGGTCGGCGGGCGGTCGGTATCGGGGCGGAACATGGCCTGCGCGTCATCCCAGATCAGCTTGCCGCCGCAGTGGGACCACAAATGGACGACCGGCGACCAGCCGCCGGACATCGCCACGCAATCGCAGTCGATCTGTTCCGTCTGCCCGCCGGTGCCGTCCTGCGCGCAGATGCTGACGCCGGTGACGCGCTTGCCGCCTTCGACACCGCCGATGGCGCTATGCGTCAGGACGCGGATGCCAAGGGCGCGGACCTGTTCCGGCAGCGCGCCTTTCACAGCCGGGCGCGCGTCGATCACCGCAGACACCGTCAGCCCGGCGTCATGCAATGCCAGTGCGGTGCGATAGGCGTCGTCGTTGTTGGTCACGATCACCGTGCGCTGCCCCACGGCAACGCCGTAGTTCACCACATAGTCCCGCAGCGCCGCCGCCAGAAGAACACCCGGCACGTCGTTGTAGGCAAAGGACAAAGGCCTCTCGATCGCACCCGTTGCGGTGACGATCTGCCCAGCCCTGATCCGCCAAAGACGCTGGCGCGGGCCGCCCTGCTTTGGCGCGTGGTCGGTCAGCCGTTCGTGCGCCAGCGCATAGCCGTGATCGAAGACACCCGCACCCTGACACCGCACGCGCATGTCGACGTTGGGCATGGCGTGAAGCTCGCCCAGCGTGGCGTTGACCCAGTCCTGCGCCGACTGTCCTTCGATCAGCGGGCGGTCCACGACGGCACGTCCGCCCCAGTGGGACGTCTGTTCGATCAGCAGCACCCGGGCACCGGCGCGACCCGCAGCCAAGGCTGCTGCCAGACCGGCGATTCCGCCACCGACAACGAGGACATCCACGGTGACGTTGAAGTGTTCGTAGGTGTGATCGTCGCCCGTCTCTGGCGCCGCCCCCAGACCCGCGGACTTGCGGATGATGGGTTCATAGATGTGCTTCCAGAAGGCGCGCGGCTGGATGAAGGTCTTGTAGTAGAAGCCTGCGGGCAGAAAGCGTGACAGTTTTGCGTTGATCACGCCCACGTCGAATTCAAGGCTGGGCCAGTGGTTCTGGCTGCGCGCCACAAGGTCTTCGTAAAGGTCGACCTGTGTCACCCGCGCGTTCGGTTCCTGCCGGTCGCCGCGACCGAGTTCGACCAGGGCGTTCGGCTCTTCCGCCCCGGCGGCGACAATGCCGCGCGGGCGGTGATACTTGAATGACCGGCCGACCAGAAGCTGGTCGTTCGCCAACAAGGCGCTGGCCAGCGTATCGCCAGCATAGCCCTGCATCGCCTTGCCATTGAACGAAAAATGCACGGGACGGTTCTTGCGGACCAGCCGTCCGTTGGTGCGCAGCCTCATTTGAAATCTCCCCAGGCCCAACCGGGCTGCTTTTCGGTGATCGTGTCACGGATCGTCTGCGGCGGCTCGTGCGTCTGGGCGGGATAGGTGCCGTACACCTCCAGCGTGGCGGTGTTGCGCGCGGCAAGGAACCACTTGCCGCAGCCATAGACGTGCCGCCAGCGTTCGAAATGCACACCCTTCGGGTTCTCGCGCATGAACAGGTAATTCTCGAAGGCTTCGGCCTCGGACCCCGGTCCGAACCGTTTCACATGCGCCTCTCCGCCCGCGTGCAGGTCAGTTTCGTCGACCATGCGGTCGCAGTGGGGACAATGCAGGATCAGCATAGGACGGCCTCTGGCAATGGGCGTGGAAAAACACAAAGGCCGCCCGACCCAGTCAAGGATCGGACGGCTTGAGCGTCGGACGGTAAAGACCGCTTAGTTGTTGGCTGCGGGTGCGTCGGCAGCAGGCGCGTCCGTCGCGTTGTCGACGGCATTGTCAGTCGCTGCGGCAGCGCCGGCTGCTGCATCGCCAACCGCGTCAGCGGTGCTGGCGGCTGCATCGCCCACGGCATCTGCGGTATCAGCGGCGGTCGTGTCGGCAGGCGCCGTCGTTGCGACGTTGCCGTCGCCATCGCCGCCGAGGAACAGGAAGGCCAGCAGTGCGAGGACCACGATGACCACACCGATGATAAGAGCAGAGCTGCCGCTGCTGCGCTTCTCGACGACGGGAGTCGTGTTGTTGTGGATCGTGGTCGTGTTGGGGCGGTTCGGGTCGGTGTTACGGTCGGACATGCTGAATTCTCCATGCATTGATCAGTTGGCGACAAAACGTCGCAACCATCAGTCCGGTTCCCGCACTTGTGAAAGATGACGGATTTCCGCCGATGAGGTGCCATCAGTGGGCCACCCCGGCCGCCACGCTTTCGTCGATGAACTTGCCGTGCCGGAAGCGGTTCATGCTGAATTCCGCGGTCAGCGGCGATGATCCCTTGGCCACCAGCTCTGCCATCGCCCAGCCGGAGCCGGGGATCGCCTTGAACCCGCCGGTGCCCCAGCCACAGTTGACGAAGATGCCCTCCACCGGCGTCTTCGACAGGATCGGAGAGCGGTCCCCCGTCACGTCCACGATGCCGCCCCACTGGCGCAGCATCTTCAGACGCCCGACAATGGGGAAGGTTTCGACCAGGGCGCGGACCGTCTCTTCGATATGATGAAAGCTGCCGCGCTGGGTGTAGTTGTTGTATCCGTCGGTGCCGCCGCCGATCACCATTTCGCCCTTGTCGGACTGGGACATGTAGCCGTGGACGGTGTTCGCCATGACGACCACGTCCATGCAGGGCTTGATCGGCTCGCTGACCAAAGCCTGCAACGCCACGGATTCGATCGGCAGCTGGAACCCGGCCTTTTGCGCCAGCACGCTCGCATGACCCGCGACCACCATCGCCAGCTTGTCGCATTTGATGTCGCCGCGCGTGGTGTTGACGCCGGTCACGCGACCGGCTTCGGTCACCACGCCCGTCACCTCGCACTGCTGGATGATGTCCATGCCCATGTCGGCGCAGGCGCGGGCATAGCCCCAGGCGACGGCATCGTGCCGCGCGGTGCCGCCGCGGGCCTGCCAGAGCGCGCCCAGCACCGGGTAACGCGGCCCGTCGATGTTCATGATCGGGCACAGTTCCTTGACCCGCGCGGGGCCGATGAATTCGGTCGTCACCCCTTGCAGCGCGTTGGCATGGGCGGTGCGCTGATAGCCGCGGATCTCGTGCTGGGTTTGCGCCAGCATCATCACGCCGCGCGGGCTGAACATGACGTTGTAGTTCAGGTCCTGTGACAGCGTTTCATATAGGCTCCGCGATTTTTCATAGATCGCGGCAGAGGGGTCCTGCAGATAGTTGCTGCGGATGATCGTGGTGTTGCGGCCCGTGTTGCCGCCGCCCAGCCAGCCCTTTTCCAGCACCGCGACATTGGTGATGCCAAAGTTTTTACCCAGGTAATAGGCCGTCGCGAGGCCATGGCCGCCGGCGCCCACGATGATCACGTCATAGCGCGGCTTGGGTTCCGCCTGGCCCCAGGCGCGGGTCCAGCCGGTGTGCTGGCGGAACGCTTCGCGGGCGATGGCAAAGGCGGAATAGCGTTTCATGGGGCCTGATTCCTCAAGGGGCTGCGCGCGGGTCTGCACGCCTTTCCTGACCTGCCCGGGCATAAAGGAGGATACTGCCAGCGGCAAGACAGCGGGGTTTTGCGACATCCTTCTGCGGTGGCGCGTCGCAGGGCGCGGCATGCGGGGTTTTCAGTGGGCCTGCGGGCGACTAGGTAGGGGCGGAAGTATGGGGGAAGCTGCGTGTTCTGGATCATCTGCATCGTCATGGCACTGGGTATCGCCCTGCTGCTGGCTGCACCATTGTTGCGACCGGTGGCGGCCCCCGTCGAACACCCGCAGATCGCGCTTTACAAGGGCCAGCTGGAAGAGGTCGACCGCGACGTGACCCGCGGCGTGCTGAACCCGTCAGAGGCCGAGCGCGCCCGCGCCGAAATCTCGCGCCGTCTGCTGAATGTCAGCCGGACGGAACAGGCCACCGGGACCGCGCCCGCCTGGGCCAGCCGTGCCGTCGCCGGTCTGATCGCCGTCGTGCTGCTTGGCGTGGGGGGTGCGACCTATCTTGATCTCGGCGCCCCCGGAGAGCCCGACCAGCCCATCGCCGCCCGTCTGGCGCAGGCCGAAGAGATGCGCGCCAACCGGCCGGATCAGGCAGCACTTGAGGCGGCGGCGCCAGCCGCACCCCCCGTCGATGCGCCGAAGGAATACACCGACCAGATCGCGCAGCTGCGGGCCATCGTGCCCACGCGGCCTGACGATCTGGAAGGCTGGACCCTGCTGTCGTTCCACGAAACACGGCTTGGCAACTATGCGGCGGCACTTGTGGCACAGGACCGTGTCGTGGCGTTGAAGGGTGACACGGTGACCTTGGACGATTTGCAGCGCCAGCTTGACCTGATGGTTGCCGCTGCAAACGGCGTCGTCTCGCCAGAGGCCGAGGTCATTGCCCGCGATCTGCTGACCCGGGATGAGGCGAACGTGGCAGGGCGCTATTACATGGGTGCGCTCTACAACCAGACCGGGCGGCCCGACATCGCCTTCCGGTTCTGGCGGCCCATCGTGGAAAGCGGCGACACCTCGTTTCACGCCGACCTGACCCGCGCGCAGATCGAGGATGCCGCCGCCCGCGCCGGAATCGAATACAGCCTTCCCGAGGTGAAGGGTCCGGGCATGGCCGACATGGCCGCAGCCCAGGACATGTCGCCAGAGGACCGTCAGGCGATGATCGGCGGCATGGTGGCGCAACTGGCCGACCGGTTGGCGACCCAGGGTGGTCCCGCCTCTGAATGGGCGCGGCTGATCACGGCCTACGGCGTGCTGGGCGACACGGAAAAGGCCGGAACCGTCTGGGCCGAGGCACAGACGACCTTTGCCGATGACAGCGTCGCCATGCAGGTCCTTGAAACGGCGGCACAATCCGCAGGCGTCGCCAAATGATCTGCGACGACGTCCCGGCGTTTCTGGCGGAAGTGCCGCCGCTGGGGGCGCTGGCGGGGCTGGACCTTGGCACAGTGACCATCGGCGTTGCCGTGTCAGACGTGCTGCGTGGCGTGGCCACCCCGCTGGAGACGATCCGGCGCAAGAAATTTGGCATTGATGCCGCGGCCTTGCTGGCCCTGTGCGACAGGCGCCAGATCGCCGGGCTGGTGCTGGGTCTGCCGCTGAACATGGACGGCAGCGAGGGGCCGCGCTGTCAGGCGACACGCGCCTTTGCCCGCAATCTAGAAAAGCTGACGCCGTTGCCGATCACCTATTGGGACGAGCGCCTGTCCACCGTCGCCGCCACCCGTGCGCTGCTGGAGGCGGATGCCTCTCGGAAACGCCGAGCGGAGGTCATCGACCACGTCGCGGCGGCCTATATCCTGCAGGGTGCGCTGGACCGCATCCGCCACATGAAGGCCAACCCATGACCGAAAGCACCGACAACGTCTGGAAACGCGACGAGATCGACAGCCCCTGCATCAAGATCTGCGTGATCCACCCTGCCAGCCGGTTGTGCACCGGATGCCTGCGCACCATCGACGAAATCGGCGCATGGTCACGGATGACGCCAGATGCGCGTCGGGAGGTCATGGCAGAGCTTTCGTCACGCGCAGGCCAGATCACCCAGCGGCGCGGCGGACGCGCCGGGCGGTTGGCCAAGGACGACTGACCGACGCCTGCTGCCTTACGCGGCGGCCGGAAACACGAAACAGCGGTCGCGCCGGATCATAATCCACAGCGGCGTGCCGGGTTTGGGCAGAAAGACCGACGGGATCTGCGCGCGCAGGATGGTGCCATCGTAATCCATCCGGAACTCGACAAGCGATTCAGATCCCATGAACCGGGCGCGCTGCACGACACCGCGCGCGGGGGTGCCTTCGGTGGGTGTCGGATTCGGGCCGCGCCCGGCGCGGTCAAAGTCGATCTTCAGGTGCTGGGGCCGGATGCAGATATCGACGGCGGTGCCGTCCGGCACGCCGGGGGCAAGGAACTGACCAAAGGGCGTATCGGTCAGCGCCCCGTGAACTTCACCCCGTATCACATTGATGTCGCTAAAAAATGCGGCAGCACGCCTGTCGACCGGCGTGTTGTAGATGTTATAGGGCGCGCCGCGCTGCACGATGCGGCCATCGCGCATCAGCGCGATCTCGTCGGCCATCCGCATCGCCTCTCCCGGCTCGTGGGTGACCAGCAGGACGGCGGTGCCTTCGGCCTTCAGCACGTCCAGCGTCTCGTCCCGGATATCGTCGCGCAACCGGTCGTCGAGGCCCGAGAACGGCTCGTCCATCAGCATCACCTTGGGCCGCGGCGCCAAGGCCCGCGCCAGGGCCACCCGCTGCTGTTCGCCGCCAGAAAGTTCGTGCGGAAAGCGGTCGATGTGGCGGCCCATGCCGACCTTGTCCAGCAGATCGGCCACGCGCGCGCGCGCCGCCGTCCGGTCCAGTTTCAGGCCGAAGGCCACGTTCTGCGCCACGCTCAGGTGCGGAAACAGTGCAAAGTCCTGAAACATCAATCCGATGGACCGCTGTTCGGGCGGCACGCTCTGCCCGTTCTGCCACAGGGTGCGGCCGTCCACGTCGATCCGGCCCGCGTCTGGATCCTCGACCCCCGCGATCATGCGCAGGGTCGTGGACTTGCCGCAGCCCGAAGGGCCCAGCAGGCAGGTCACCTGCCCCGGCATGACCGAGAGGCTGACGTCATCGACAACGGTATGGTCGCCGAACCGCTTGGCCAGCCGGGATATCTCGAGGCGCGGGATCGCGGGCATGGGTTACTCTATCAAAAGACTCGGGCTTTGACCTAGCAACACCGGCCCGCGATCACAAGGCACAGCTACAGCGTCGCGTTGATCGCACCGCCGTCCAGCAGGATGTTCTGGCCCACGATGAAGGCCGCCCGTTCGGAACACAGGAACGCACACATCGCGCCGAAATCCGCAGCCTCGCCGTAGCGACGCGCGGGAATGGTGGCAATCCGCTGGGCCTTGGCATCCTCGACCGAGATATTCTGCGCCCGGGCCACGTTGCCGTCGAGCGAGTCCGCGCGGTCGGTGGCGTGGATGCCGGGCAGCAGGTTGTTGATCGTGACACCGTGGGGTGCGACCTGCCGCGACGTGCCGGCGACATAGCCCGTCAGACCCGCGCGTGCCGCGTTCGACAGCCCCAGTTGCGGGATCGGCGCCTTGACGGACCCCGATGTGATGTTGACGACGCGGCCCCAGCCGCGGTCGATCATGCCGGGCAGCAGTGCTGTCATCATCGCGATCGGCGCCAGCATGTTGGCATCCAGGGCCGCGATGAAATCGGCGCGGTCCCAGTCGGACCAGACCCCGGGCGGCGGACCGCCCGCGTTGTTGACAAGAATATCGACTTGCCCTGCGGCATCCAGCAGGCGCGCGCGATCTTCGGCGTCGGCGACATCGGCGGCGACGGTCGTGACCGTGACGCCGAAGGCTGTGCGAATGTCGTCCGCCGTGTGTTCCAGCGCCTCCGTGCCGCGGGCGTTCAGCACGAGATCAACACCGGCCTCGGCCAGCGCCATGGCGCAGCCGCGCCCCAGTCCCTTCGATCCCGCGCAGATCAGCGCCTTGCGCCCTTTGATCCCCAGATCCATTTTCAATCCTCCTTCTGCTGTGACGTCTGCAACCTCTTGACGATTCAGACCGTGTTAACCCTACTAGGCCATGGATTGACAAGGTCCGACGGGTGCAGCAGGCGGCTGCAACGGAAATCTTCGCCCGAAAAGGAATACGATGGCGCCGCGATCCCAGAAAAGCCAGAGCGTGCATGTCCTGCCCGCGGATGCCTTTCGGGTGACGGACGGTGTCGCATCCGGAGAGGCGATGACGTTTGCCGACGAGCTTGTGCTGGACGACATCTACGAGATGACGGCGCAGGTGCAACCGCTGGCCCTGTCGCTGGAACCGCAGGACGATGCCGGGCGGTTCCGTATCGCACCGGGCGGTCAGACGGGGATGCCGGGCAGCGACGTCTATCTGGATTGCTGCATCACCCTGATGGCGATCGACGGCAAGACCTACGAGGCCCTGATCCTGGTCGAAGTCGTCGGTGGCGGGGTCGAGGCGGTCTATATGCTGCCGTTGGCGAACCTTGCGGCGAACCTGCCCTACCGTCTTGTCGGCGTCGACAGACAGATCGCCACGACCCGCTTTGCCGAGGTCGCGAGCGTGTCGTTCACCCGCGGCACCCGGATCACCATGGCGTCCGGTGCGCAGGTCGCGATCGAGGATGTACGGATCGGCGACCGGGTCCTGACCCGCGACGACGGCCCGCAGGTCGTGCGCTGGGTCGGCGAGACGACGCTGCGCGCCGTGGGCGACTTTGCCCCCGTCGTCATCCGCAAGGGCGCGCTGCACAATGCCAATGACCTGGTCCTCAGCCCCGATCACAGGCTGTTCGTCTACCAGCGGCAGGACCGTCTGGGTGCCGGCCGCCACGAGGTGCTGGTCAAGGTGCGTCACCTGATCAACGGCGATACGGTGTTTCAACAGGACGGCGGCTTCGTCGACTATTTCCAGCTGTTGTTCGATCAGCATCAGATCATCTATGCCGAAGGGATCGCGGCCGAATCCCTGCTGATCGACCCGCGGACGCGCAACGCCTTGCCGGACCATCTGGATGAAAATGTACGCCGCGGTCACAGCCACCGCCATCACCTTGATTACGAGGTCCGCGAGTCATTGCTGAGCGCCGGTGACGCGGTCGCCATGCTGCGCCGCGCGTCGTCTGATTAAGGTTCAGTTCGCGCGGCGGGTGCCGGCAAAGGTCCCGTCAAAGACATCAAGCCCCGCAGGCCCCGTCACATCGCCGAACAGCAACCCGCTGACCGCGCTCTGGTCGGTCCCGAGGAACTCGCCTTCGATCTGCGCGTCGACCGCATAGCGGCCGCTGGCGTCTGACAGGGTGCCATACACGTCGCCGTCAAAGCTGTAGGCGGCATCGGGATTGGTATCGCGATAGATCGCGCCGTTGGTAATCGTCAGCGCGCCGTCCAGCGTGTGGGTGTCCGCAGCCTCGAACCCCGTGGCGCTGCCCCGGATCTGGTCGAAACCTGCGCCAAAGTTCACATCCATCTGCAGATCGCCCAGATACTGGACCCGTGCGCCATCAGGCCCGGTCGGAAGCCTTGCGCGCATGTAGCCGCCATATTCCGCGCGCCCCGTCGCCGGCAGATCGGCAGGGTTGCTGATGGGCAGACCGCCGAGGCTTTCGTCGATGGCGTCCGGCGTCAGCCCGCCGGGACCGGCGCCACCACCCACGCCGCCGCAACCGGCCAGCAGGGACACCATCAGAATCAGGCTGTTCACGCGCATCGAAGACCTCCTTGCGGACCGTCCCCACTCTGACCGGATCGCGGTTAATATCGTATTAACCGCGATCCGGACGAAGGCGCAGGGGTCAGCGCGACGTCCGCCCCAACACACCGTCAAGCGCGAAGGTGCCGGGCGTGCCGTTGGCGTTGATTGCCCCGCGCATCGGCAGACCGATGTACTGGCCGGAACTCCCCTTGAAGCCGCCGGCGCGCCCGTTGTTGTCCGTGATCATGCCGTTGACGCCGACGGTGCCGCCGTTGATCACGCCGTTCACATCGCCCCGGATCGTGACCTGCGACGGATTGACGGCCCGGTCCAGCGTGCCGTTCACGTTCAGCGTGCCTTCGATCTGGTTGCCGGTCTCGGTCACGAAGTTGCCGACCGTGCCGGCGACCCGTCGGGTGCCGAAATCGACGCCCATCTCTGTCACGCCGTTCAGGCCGACGGAATGGCCGGAATTGAGGTTCGCAGCGCTCAGGTTGCCGGCGACATAACCGAGGTAATTGGCCCCGCCGCTGATCGGCACTGACGCCTTGGGGGTGATGCCGGCGGCATTGTAGCCGGGCGCCAGCCTGTCGCTGACGGTGCCGATTTCACGCAGCGACAGGCGGCCTGATCCACCGGAAGGCAGCAGGTTATCGCCGGGCGAGACATTGCCCCCGGGGGCCGGCAGCGGCACCGTGGTCCCACCGCAGGCCGTCAATGCGCCAAGCGCAATGGCGACAAGGCTCAGTCGAGTTTTCGAGATCATGGCAGGATCCTCTTGCTGAATATCGGCCGCAGTCAGGTGCGGCGGTCTGGGACAATCATGGGATGAGCGTGTGCCGCTAAACAAAAACAGCGGGCCTGTTATCGGATACCAACCGCCATCCTGCCGCAGGGACTGGCCTGCGGCAGGGCGACCGCCGATGGGCCGCAGTGATCGTCAGACGTCATGGCACGCCGCATTGCCCTTGTCCCGGCGCCGCGCTAAGGCAGGCCCATGACAAATCGCCCCGCCCTGCCCCCCGAAATCGCCCGCCGCCGGACCTTTGCGATCATCTCGCACCCGGACGCCGGAAAGACGACGCTGACGGAAAAGTTCCTGTTGTATGGCGGTGCCATCCAGATGGCCGGACAGGTGCGCGCCAAGGGCGAGGCACGGCGCACGCGGTCGGACTTCATGCAGATGGAAAAGGACCGGGGCATCTCTGTCTCGGCCTCGGCCATGTCGTTCGATTTCGACGGCTACCGCTTCAATCTGGTCGACACGCCCGGCCACTCCGATTTCTCGGAAGATACGTATCGCACGCTGACCGCCGTGGACGCCGCCGTCATGGTGATCGACGGGGCGAAGGGTGTGGAGAGCCAGACGCAGAAGCTGTTCGAGGTCTGCCGGTTGCGCGACCTGCCGATCCTGACCTTCTGCAACAAGATGGACCGCGAAAGCCGCGATACCTTCGAGATCATCGACGAGATTCAGGAAAACCTCGCGATCGACGTGACACCGGCGTCATGGCCGATCGGCAAGGGCCGCGAATTCATCGGCACCTACGACATCCTGAACGACCGGCTGGACCTGATGGATCGCGCCGACCGCAACAAGGTGGCGCAGTCGGTGCGCATTTCGGGTCTGAATGATCCCAAGCTGCGCGACCTGATCCCGGCCGACCTGCTGGGCACCTTCCTCGAGGAAATCGAGATGGCGCAGGAGCTGATGCCGAAGCTGGACCACGATGCCATGCTGGCGGGCACCATGACGCCGATCTGGTTCGGATCGGCGATCAATTCCTTCGGTGTGAAGGAGTTGATGCAGGGCATCAGCACCTATGGCCCGGAACCGCAGATCCAGCGGGCAGAGCCGCGCATGATCGCGCCGGAGGAAGAAGCCGTCACCGGCTTCGTCTTCAAGGTGCAGGCCAACATGGACCCCAAGCACCGCGACCGCGTGGCGTTCGTGCGCATGTCATCGGGGCATTTCGAACGCGGCATGAAGCTGACCCACGTCCGGTCCAAAAAGCAGATGGCCGTGACCAACCCCGTCATGTTCCTCGCCGCCGACCGCGAGTTGGCCGAGGAGGCCTGGGCCGGCGACATCATCGGCATCCCGAACCACGGGCAGTTGCGCATTGGCGACACCCTGACCGAGGGCGAGGTGCTGAAGGTCACCGGAATTCCGTCCTTTGCGCCGGAACTGCTGCAAACCGCCCGCGCGGGCGACCCGATGAAGGCCAAGCATCTGGAAAAGGCGCTGATGCAATTCGCAGAAGAAGGCGCCGCCAAGGTCTTCAAGCCGACCTTCGGCTCGGGCTTCATCGTGGGCGTCGTGGGCGCCTTGCAGTTCGAGGTGCTGGCGTCGCGGATCGAGCTGGAATACGGCCTGCCCGTCCGGTTCGAAGGGTCGCAGTTCACCTCGGCCCGCTGGGTGCATGGCACGAAAGAGGCGGTGGACGCCTTTGCCGCCGCCAACAAGCAGCATATCGCGCTGGACAACGACGGCGACACCGTGTTCCTGACCCGCCTGCAGTGGGACATCGACCGGGTGGGCCGCGATTATCCCGGCATCACGCTGTCGGCGACCAAGGAAATGATGGTCTGATCTTCACCCCCTGTTAACCGAAATGCGGGACGGTCTGGCATGCGCTGGACCGTCCTTTTGCTTTGCCTCTGTTCCGTTCTGACCGCCTGCGTACCCATCGGTCAGGAGGTGCTGCAGACCTATGACGACTGGCTGGGCACGACGTCGTTCACCACCAACGAACGCGAGATCTTTCGCGGTGCGGATGGCGATGGGTTAATGACCGCCCGGCCGGTGATCGTCATGGGGCCGCAGGGCCGGGCTTACGGCGTGCTGACGAACGTGCGACGGCGTGACGCCAACGGGCCGCTGATCGAACGCATCACCTCTGGCAACGCGACGCTGACCTACGCCGCGCACGACCGGCGGTTCACCCACTGCATCGACGGCTGCCAGCCGGCAGAGGTCGGCGCGATCACCCTGAGCGAAGCCGCGTTCCGACTTGCCGCCGTGACGGGTCTGCCGCTGCGCGTCTGGGGGGTACGCGGCCGCTGTGACGGCACGGTCCCGGCCGAGGCCTTTGCAAGAGTGCTGGAAAAGGCCGAAAGCCCGCCCTAACCTGCGGCCATGACCTTGCAGAACCGTGTCTTGCCCACCGGCGATATCGTCGCCCACCCCGGACGCGGTACGTTGACCGGCAACCGTGGTATCCTGCACACCTCGGACGGGGTTCTGGGGGCGGCACGGTGGCGCCACAAGGCGTGGATCTGCTGCACGCTGGATTACAAGGGCCGGCGCCGCCAGCCGATGACAGGCCGCAACTGGACCGAGCTGTTCTTTCTGGATGAAGCCGCAGCCATGGCCGCCGGTCACCGGCCCTGCGCCCTGTGCCGCAGACCGGCCTACGTGGCGTTTCAACATGCCTGGACCGATGCCACGGGCGGCTGCGCAAAGGCATCCGAGATCGACGCCGTCCTGCATGCCGCACGCACCGAGGCCGGCACCCGCCACCAAAGGCGGCATAGGGCGCGGCTTGCGACGCTGCCGCCGGGGACGTTCGTGCTGTGGGAAGATCGCCCGCATCTTGTCGGCGCGCAGGGGCTGCAGGGGTATGCCCCCGGCGGATACCGCCTGGCCCTGTCAAAAACGCGAGGGGCAGAGGTCATCGTCCTGACCCCTGCCCCATTCGTAGCGGTCATGCGCGCAGGCTACGCGCCCGCGCTGCACGACACGGCTGTCGTCTGACCTCAGGCCAGTTTCGCGTCCATCGTGATTTCGGCGTTCAGCAGCTTGCTGATCGGGCAGCCTTTTTCGGTTGCCTTGGCAACCTCCATGAACTCGTCCTCGCTGATGCCGGGAATCGTGGCTGTCACCTCGATATGCGCCTTGGTCACGGCGAAACCGCCATCGACCTCTTCCAGATGCACTGTCGATTTGCTGTCGATGTTGTCGGCGGTATAGCCCTTTTCACCCAAGTTCAGGGACATCGCCATGGCGAAGCATGCGGCGTGGGCCGCACCCACCAGCTCTTCGGGGTTGGTGCCGGCGCCGTCTTCGAAACGCGCCTTGAAGCCGTAGGGGTGGTCGCGCAGCGCCTTGGTCTGGGTCGAGACCTTGCCGATGCCGTCCTTCAGTGTGCCCTGCCAGTTCGCGGTGCCATGCTTCTTGATCATGTCGTATCCTTTCGTGATATTCGTCCTCTCAACGCGGATCATCCGCCCCCTGTTCCGCCTAAACCTTGACGATTGCAGAACTATGGCGTAACGGCATGCCAGTCGAACGCCTCGGCAATCTGGTCGGGCGGGCCGCGCAGTTCTGCGGCCATATCAGCCGCATCTGCGAAAGGGCTACATGACCAAGTTTTCCGACCTGAACCTCGACCCCAAGGTCCTCAAGGCCATCATCGACACTGGGTATGAAACCCCCACGCCGATCCAGGCAGGGGCGATTCCCCCGGCACTTGAAGGCCGCGACGTGCTGGGTATCGCCCAGACCGGCACCGGCAAGACCGCCGCCTTTACCATGCCGATGATCACCCTGC
Source organism: Loktanella sp. M215 (assembly GCF_021735925.1). Lineage (NCBI taxonomy): Bacteria > Pseudomonadati > Pseudomonadota > Alphaproteobacteria > Rhodobacterales > Roseobacteraceae > Loktanella > Loktanella sp. M215. The sequence continues at coordinate 2,854,575 of NZ_WMEA01000001.1, read as the reverse complement.
TGGGCCGCGGCCGCGCCCGCGCCCGGATGCCGCGCAGTCTTGTGCTGGCCCCGACTCGCGAACTGGCGGCTCAGGTTGCCGAAAATTTTGAGACCTACGCCAAATATACCAAGCTGACGAAGGCCCTGCTGATTGGCGGCACCTCGTTCAAGGAACAGGACCAGCTGATCGACAAGGGCGTCGACGTCCTGATCGCCACCCCCGGCCGCCTGATCGACCATTTCGAGCGTGGCAAGCTGATCCTGTCCGACGTCAAGATCATGGTCGTTGACGAAGCCGACCGGATGCTCGACATGGGCTTCATTCCGGATATCGAACGCATCTTCCAGATGACGCCCTTCACCCGTCAGACGCTGTTCTTTTCGGCCACGATGGCGCCAGAGATCGAGCGGATCACGAATACCTTCCTGAGCAATCCCGCCAAGATCGAAGTGGCCCGCGCCGCCACGACCGGCGAGAACATCAAGCAGGGCGTCGTGATGTTCCAAGGCACGCACAAGACCAAGGCTGACGCGGAAAAGCGCGAACTGCTGCGCCGCCTGATCGGCGCCGAAGGCGACGCCTGTTCCAACGCGATCATCTTCTGCAACCGCAAGTCCGACGTGGATGTGGTGGCGAAGTCGCTGAAAAAGCATGGGATGAACGCCGAGCCGATCCACGGCGACCTTGACCAGTCACACCGCACGCGGACCTTGGACGGGTTCCGCGACGGGTCGATCCGGTTCCTCGTCGCCTCTGACGTGGCCGCGCGCGGTCTGGACATCCCCGCCGTGACCCACGTCTTCAACTTCGACGTGCCAAGCCACGCCGAGGATTATGTCCACCGCATCGGCCGCACCGGCCGCGCGGGCCGTACCGGTACGGCGATCATGATCTGTGCGCCACGGGACGAAAAGAACCTGGCCGACGTCGAACGTCTGGTGCAGAACCCGATCCCGCGTCTGGACAACCCAATGGGCGACGCCACGCCGCCGACCACGACATCGCCAATCGACGACGTCGATGCCCCGCGCGAGGACAAGCCCCGCCGCCAGCGCACCCGCCGCAAGGCCGCGCCAAAGGATGCGCCCGCGGCAGAGGCCTCCGCACCGGATGCGCCGCAGGCCGACACGGCACCGGTCGCGGCGGCCACAGCGGCGCCAGAGGGTGCTGCGGCCGCTGCGGCACCGGCACAGGAGGTGCGCGACGCACAGCCGCAGACCGCTGCCGAGCCTGCGTCGGGTGCTGCCGAGACCGGTCGTCGCCCGCGGCGCGATCAGGATCGCGCGCCGCGTGACACGGCAGATCGGACCGACCGTGGCGACACGAACGACCGCAATGACCGCGGCCATCAGCAGGATCGCAGCACGCCGCGTGACAGCACTGACCGGAACCGCGGCCGCAACGACCGCTCTGGCGGCGGTCGTCAGGCCGACGTCGTCGGCATGGGCGACGACACGCCGGATTTCATCGCGAAAAGCTTCGCAGAGCGCGGCGCCTCCTGAGCCTGCACCATGTCCCGCCGATGTGATCGCTTTCACATCGACGGGACGGGGCGGCTGCGGCATGGTTCCTGAAAAACAGGGGCCAGAGCCATGCTGAAATCCATCATCATTCCCTTTCTGCTGCTGGGCCAGTCGGCCATGGCCGATGTGTGCCAGAGCACGATCGAATCGATCTCTTTGCAGATCGACACGGAAACGCTGACCGTTTCCCCGGCGCCGACGACCCGGCGCGAACGGCTGCTAAACTTTCCGGGCCGATCCTTCGACTGGCTGACGGGCGACCAGCGCGCCTGCACCAGCGAGGAGGTCTTTGCCTTCGTCAGCGAGATCGAACCCGTCGACGAGATGTGCCTGCAGTATACCGATGCCGAGACCGGTTTCCTGCTGGTGCCGGGCACCCGCAACTTTCGCGGGCGCTGTTCCAGTGGTGGCGTTTGCAAAAAGGTGAACGGGACGAAAGATACCCTGACCCATGCCACCGGCGCCGTCGTCGGCACGGTGCTGGGGACCGGTGATTCGACACTCAGCAAGGTGACGCACAGTTCGGGCGCGGTGCTGTTGTCAGGGTCACACGCCTCGATCACCAGCGCCCTCGGGACGGCGGCCACCAGTGCGGCTGGCATCGTCAGCGCCCCTGTTGCGATCGGGGCCGCCGCCGTGACCGCCGTGGCGGTGGGCGGTGCGGTCTGGGTCTGTTCGGAGTGATGGATCGACCCGGCTGGCGCCGGGCCGATCCGCGGGGGCGCTGCCCCCGCACCCCCGAAGTATTTTTGACCAGAAGAAGGAGCGCGGTAGCGCGCGTGACGATGTGAAAAAGGGCGCCGGACCTTTCGGTGCGCGCCCTTTTCGATTCAAGGAAAGTCTGGATCAGCCGAGGCGGCTGATCACCACGATGACTTCGGGCTTGCGGCCGATCTCGCTTTGCGCGGAGCGGCGGGCGATGTTCTTAATTTCTTTTTCAAGCTTCACGTCGTCGCGCAGGGTCTTGGCGTCGGCGCGGCCGATGAACTGGGCCAGATCCGCCTCCATTACCTCTGCCAGTGATGCATCGGACCGTCCGGTTTCGGCGAGGCCCGAGATTTCGACCCACGGATCACCCAAGGCATCGTCGTTTTCGTCGATGATCAGTGTGACGACCGCGACGCCGTTCAGCGCCATGCGGATCCGGTCGCGCACGACGCCGTCCATGGCGCCGATCTGCACCGAGCCGTCCAGATAGGTGCGGCCGGTTTCGACGTATTCGGCCACCGAGGGCTTGTTGCCCGACAGGTCGACCATCATGCCGTTCACAGCCACGATCCCCGGCAGACCGTAAAGGCCTGCGACCTTGACGTGTTCGCGCAGGTGGCGGTGTTCGCCGTGCATCGGGATCAGGAACTGCGGCTTGATGATCTGGTGCATGGTTTCCAGATCGGGCCGGTTCGCGTGACCGGAGACGTGATACTTACCGCCGTCGTCGCCGACGATGTCCACACCCAGCTCGCTCAGCTGGTTCATGATGCGGATCACGCCTTTCTCATTGCCCGGAATGGTCTTGGACGAAAACAGGAAGGTATCGCCTTCTTTCAGGTTCAGACCGAGGTAGGTACCCTGGCTGAGCTGGGCAGAGGCCGCGCGGCGTTCGCCTTGGGATCCGGTGACCAGCAGCATCAGTTGGTTGCGCGGGATGTTCTGCGCCTCTTCCGGGCCGACGGTATTGGGGAAATCGGTCAGCAGGCCGGTTTCCTTGGCCGCCTCGACCATGCGGTTCATCGACCGGCCCAGCAGGCAGACCGTACGGCCCGCGGCGACGGCGGCATCGGCCAGCGTCTTGAGGCGGGCGATGTTGGAGGCGAAGGTCGTCGCTGCGACCATGCCGGCGGCGTTCTTCATCAGGTCCGTGATAGCCGGGCCGATGGTGACCTCTGAGCGGCCAGCGTGGGGCGAGAAGATGTTGGTGCTGTCGCAGACCAACACCTTGACGCCGTCCTTGGCGATTTCCTGCCAAAGCTCGGTGTTGAAAGGGTCGCCGACGACCGGGGTCAGGTCGACCTTGAAGTCACCGGTGTGAACGATGCGCCCGTGGGGCGAGTCGATGACCAGACCGGCGCTTTCGGGGATCGAGTGGCTGATCGGGACGTAGGAGACCTTGAAGGGGCCGCAGTCGATCACTGCCGGATAGGGTTCGACAACCGTCACGACGTTGTCGGACTGGCCCTGTTCCTGCAGCTTGCGCTTGGCAATATTGGCGGTGAACTTGCGCGCGTAGATCGGCGCTCCCAGTTGTTCCCACAGCAGGCCCACGGCGCCGACGTGGTCCTCGTGCGCGTGGGTGATGAAGATGCCATCGATCTGGGCCCGGCGCTGTTTCAGCCAGGTGATGTCCGGAAAGATCAGGTCGACGCCGGGTGTCCCGTCCATGTCGGGGAAGGTCACGCCGAGGTCGACGACGATCAGGCGCTCCTTGCCCTTGGGGCCGTAGCCGTAGACATAGCAGTTCATCCCGATCTCTCCGGCACCGCCAAGCGGCATGTAGATCAGGCGGTCGTTTGCTTTTGCAGCACTCATGTATGGTCCTTGTTGTAATTGTGGATGACGGTCAGCCCGTGCATCGTCAGGTCATCCTCGACCCGGTCAAATAATTGGTCGCCTGTGGCGAAGAGTGAGGCCAGTCCACCGGTCCCGATGACGGTCATCTCTCGGCCACGTTCGGCTTTGATCCGTGCGGTTATCTCTTTCACGAGACCAATGTAACCCCAGAACGCACCGGACTGCATGCAGGCGACGGTATTCGTTCCGATCACGCGGTCTGGCTTGGTCACGTCCACATGAGGTAGGGCGGCCGCGGCCATGTGAAAGGCCTCGAGGCTCACGTTCACGCCGGGGGCAATAACTCCGCCGACATAGGCGCCGTCATCGTCCACCACATCGAGCGTCGTCGCCGTGCCGAAATCCACCACGATCAGGTTCCCGCCGTGACGATCAAAGGCGCCCGCCGTGTTCACGAGGCGGTCCGGCCCGACGGCCGTGCCCGGATCGACGCGCGGGGCCACCGGCAGTTTGCATTCGGGTTTACCCACGACGATGGGGCGGCAGTTGAAATAGCGGTCGGCGAGAACGCGCAGATTGAAGACGACGCGCGGCACCGTGGCGCTGACGATGACCTCGTCGATGTCGACCGCGACCTTTTGCATAGCCATCAGCGATTGCAGCCAGACGTAGTATTGGTCAGCCGTGCGCTGCCAGTCCGTCTTGGTCCGCCAGGTCGCCAGAAAGCGCGTCCCGTCCCAGATCGAGAACACGGTATTCGTGTTGCCGCAGTCGATGGCCAACAGCATGTCCGCCTCCTCTCTAGAAGTAGATGTCGGCGGCGGGAATGACGCGCGGCCCCTCCGGCGTGATCAGGACAAGGTTGCCGTCGTTGTCGATGGTGTCGAACGTGCCGGTGATGTCTTCGCGCGCCGTGCGGGCGGTGATGACCTCGCCCAGACGTGCGGCGTGGCGCAGCCAGTCGCTGCGGATGATCTCGAAATCGAACTCCCAGAGCTTGGCTTCCTGCGTGGCGTAGTCAGCGGCGAGGCGGATCAGGAAGTCATTGGGTGTCGGCACCCGCTCGCACGCGTCCACAAGGGAGACCGGCGGGAAGGCCGCATCGCGGATGCCGTCCGGTACATGGGCAAGGTTGACGCCAATCCCGACGGACAGCCAGTCCACGTATGGCCCCTGCCCGCTGGTTTCCAGCAGGATGCCAGCGACCTTGCCGCCGTTCAGCAGCACGTCGTTGGGCCATTTCAGGGACAACTTGGTGCGGTCGACATACATCGCCAGCGCCTCGAACAGGGCGACGGCGGCCATGAACGACCGCAGGCTGGCCTGCTGGGCCGTGCAATTGGGCTTGTAGACCAGCGTTGCGGCAAAATTACCGTCAGGCGTCTGCCAGCTCCGGCCACGCCGTCCCCTTGCACCGGTCTGCGCGTCGGCGATGATCCAGGTCGGGGCCTCAAGGGTCGGCGCGATCCGCGCCGCCTCTGACATGGTTGAATCCACGGTCTTCAGGTGGCGGCACAGCACGCCCTCTGGCCAGAGGGCGTCCGTGGTCGGATCAGTTGACAAGGGCTGCGGCGGCGGCTGCCGCGATCGGCTCGATGCCGAAAAGGTTGACGACGCCGAAGACCATCATGGCCGCCGAGACGAGCAGGAAGCCGCCCAGGATCGGCTGGGTCGGCGCGTCGAGCTTTTCGCCCTCTTCGCCGAAGTACATGTAGAAGACGATCCGCAGATAGTAATAGGCCCCGATGACCGAGGCGATCACACCGGCCACCGCCAGCCACGCCAGACCGGCGTCGTAGGCCGCCCGCAGGACGTAGAGCTTCCCGAAGAAGCCCACCATCGGCGGCACGCCCGCAAGGCTGAACATCAGGACCAGCATCGCCAGCGCGCGGGTCGGTTGATCCTTGGCATACATCTTCAGGCTCTGGATATCCGTCACCGGGCGCCCGTCACGTTCCATCCCGAGGATGAAGGCGAAGGTGCCGACGTTCATCGTGACGTAGATCGCCATATAGATCAGCATCGCCTGCACGCCGAAGGCGGTGCCGGCGGCCAGACCCATCAGGGCATAGCCCATGTGCGCGATGGAGGAGTAGGCCATCAGACGCTTGATGTCGCGCTGACCGATCGCGGCGATGGAGCCCAAGAACATCGACACGACCGACAGGAAGGCCACGATCTGCTGCCAGTCGCCAGTGATGCCGCCGAACGCGTCGAACATGACACGGGCGAACAGCGCCATGGCCGCCACCTTGGGGGCCGTCGCAAAGAAGGCCGTGACGGGCGTGGGCGAGCCTTCGTAGACGTCCGGCGTCCACATGTGGAACGGTGCTGCCGAGACCTTGAACGCAAGGCCCGAGATCAGGAACACGAGGCCGAACAGCAGTCCCAGCGACGGCTGGTCCTGCACGCCCGCGATGATGCCCGAAAACAGCGTGGTGCCGGCAAAGCCGTAGGTCAGCGAGGCACCGTAGAGCAGCAGGCCCGAGGACAGCGCGCCAAGGACGAAATACTTCAGCCCGGCCTCGGTCGAGCGGATGCTGTCGCGGCGCAGCGAGGCCACGACGTAAAGCGCCAGCGACTGCAGCTCCAGCCCCATGTAGAGCGACATCAGGTCACCGGCCGAAACCATGACCATCATGCCGACGACGGCTAGCGCGACCAGCAGCGGATATTCGAACCGCAGCAGGTTGCGGCGCGCCATGTAGGTCTCGCTCATCAACAACACGGCGGCAGCGGACAGCAGGATCGTGACCTTGGCAAAGCGGGAAAAACCGTCAGAGACGAACATGCCGTCAAAGGCGGGCACGGCACCGCCCTGCCGCGTCGCGATCCAGGCGGCCAGTAGCAGGAACACGCCCGACGTCAGCCAGACCAGCGTGGACGCGGCCCCGTCCTTGACCGTGTAGACCGCGCCCAGCAAAGCGACCATCGCATAGACCGCGAGGGCGATTTCCGGCAGGACGGTCTGGATATCGGCAGAAATCATGGGTCCGTTTCCTTAGTTCGCAGCAACTTGAGAGGCTGCCTCGTAGGCCGCCTGTGCCGTATCGTATTGGCCGATCAACGCCCCGACCGACGGGCCGATGATGTCGGTGACAAGGCTGGGATAGACGCCCAGCAACAAGGTCATCACCACCAGCGGCGCAAAGATCGCACGCTCGCGGCCGTTCATATCGGTGATCGACTTCAGGCTTTCCTTGATCAGGTCGCCCATGACGACCCGGCGATAGAGCCAGAGACCGTAGGCCGCCGACAGGATCACGCCCGAGGTCGCGACGACGGCGACCCAAGTGTTTTCCTGGAAGATCCCCATCAGCGTCAGGAATTCACCGACGAAACCGGAGGTGCCCGGCAGGCCGACGTTCGCCATCGTGAAGAACATGAAGACCATAGCGTAGGCCGGCATCCGGTTCACGAGGCCGCCGTAGGCATCGATGTCGCGGGTGTGCATCCGGTCATAGATCACGCCGACGCAAAGGAACATCGCGCCCGAAATGAAGCCGTGGCTGAGCATCTGGAAGATCGCGCCGTCGAGGCCCTGCTGGTTCACCGTGAAGATGCCCATGGTGACGTAACCCATGTGCGCGACCGAGGAATAGGCGATCAGCTTCTTCATGTCCTTCTGCACCAACGCGACGAGCGAGGTATAAACGATGGCGATGGCCGACAGCCACAGGACCATCGGTCCCATCACCTCTGACCCCACCGGGAACATCGGCAACGAAAACCGCAGGAAGCCGTAGCCGCCCATCTTCAGCAGGATCGCGGCCAGCACCACGGAGCCTGCGGTCGGCGCCTGCACGTGGGCGTCGGGCAGCCAGGTGTGGACTGGCCACATCGGCATCTTGACCGCGAAGCTGGCGAAGAACGCGAGGAACATCAGTGTCTGCGCGCCGCCGACGATGGTGATACCCAGCACCGCAAAGTCGGTGGACGGGAAATCCGTCGTCATCAGCGTCGGAATGTCGGTCGTGCCCGCGATGCTGAACATCGCGACCATCGCCACCAGCATCAGGACGGACCCGAGGAAGGTGTAGAGGAAAAACTTGAAGCTTGCGTAAATCCGGTTCGCCCCGCCCCAGATGCCGATGATCAGGAACATCGGGATCAGGCCGGCCTCGAAGAACAGGTAGAACAGGATCAGGTCCAGCGCCATGAAGACGCCCAACATCAGCGTTTCCAGCAGCAGGAAGGCGATCATGTATTCCTTGACCCGCGTCTCGACGCCCCAGCAGGCGCCGATCACCAGCGGCATCAGGAAAGTCGTCAGCATGACGAACAACACCGAAATGCCATCGACGCCCATCTTGTAGTTCAGACCCAGCAGCCAGGAATGCTGCTCGACCATCTGGAAATCGGTGTTCGCGGGATCGAAGCCGAACAGAATGAACAAAGACACAAGGAACGTGGCAGAGGTCGCGGCCAGCGCCACCCACTTGGCATTCCGCTGGGCCGCCACGTCATTGCCGCGCAGGAACAGCGCCAGAATGACGGCCCCGATCAGCGGAATGAACGTGGTGAGAGATAGCAGGTTGCCCATCAGTTGGCCCCTCCGGTGAGCGTGATCCAGGTCAGCAGCAGTGCGATGCCGGCCACCATGGCGAAGGCGTAGGTAAAGACGTAGCCCGACTGCATCCGCCCGGCGGTGCGGGTCAGGAACGGCACGATGCCAAGCGCCAGACCGTTGATGCCGCCGTCGATCGTGCCCTCGTCACCGCGGTGCCATAGGAACCGGCCGACGGCCAGCATGGGGCGCACGAAGATGAAGTTGTAGATTTCGTCGAAGTACCACTTGTTCAGCAGGAACTGGTACAGATGCGACTGGTTCGCGGCCAGCTTGGCTGGCAGGTCGGGACGGCGAATGTACATCTGGTAGGCCGTCAGGAACCCGATCAGCATCGCGATGAAGGGGCTGATCTTGACCCAGATCGGGCTTTCGTGCGCGCCGTCGATGGTGTGGTTGTCCGGCCCGATGAAGATTGCACCGGCACCCGGCTCTCCGCCAAAGACGAAGTGGTGGCCTTCGGTGTCAGGATCGTCGCCGGCGTGACCTTCGGCGGTGATCGCCTCGACGGCACCGGCGGCGTCGCCTTCGGCGGCCTGTTCGATGGCGACGGCGGGGCCTTCACCGTGGGCTGCGTCGGCAGCGGGTGCGCCTTCCTCGGCCTGCACTTCACCGGCGGCGGGGATTGCGAAGAAGGATGCGACCTTCTGCGTCTCGCCGAACATCGGGCCATACCAGATCATGCCTGCGAAGATCGCGCCAAGACTAAGCACGCCCAGCGGCACCAGCATGACCATCGGGGATTCATGGGCATGCTCGTGCGTGTGATGGTCGCCGCGCGGCGTGCCGTAGAAGGTCAGGAACATCAGACGCCAGCTGTAGAAGCTGGTGAACAGCGCCGCGATGACCAGCATCCAGAAGCTGTAGCCGGTGCCGCCTGCCCAGGCGCTTTCGATCACGGCGTCCTTGGACAGGAAGCCTGCGAAACCGATGTGGGTCAGCGGAATGCCGACGCCGGTGATCGCCAGCGTGCCGATTAGCATGGCGGCGAAGGTATAAGGCAGCTTTTTCCGCAAACCGCCATAGTTCCGCATGTCCTGTTCGTGGTGCATCCCGTGGATCACCGAGCCTGCACCGAGGAACAGCATCGCCTTGAAGAAGGCATGCGTCAGCAGGTGGAACATGGCGACGGAATAGACGCCGACGCCGGCTGCCACGAACATGTAGCCCAGCTGCGAACAGGTCGAATAGGCGATGACGCGCTTGATGTCGGTCTGCACCAGACCCACGGTCGCGGCAAAGAACGCGGTGGAGGCGCCGATGAAGACGATCATCTGCTTGGCCTCGGGGGCGTATTCGAACAGGGGTGACATGCGGCAGACGAGGAAGACACCGGCGGTGACCATGGTCGCGGCGTGGATCAGCGCGGACACCGGTGTCGGGCCTTCCATGGCGTCGGGCAGCCAGGTGTGCAGGAACAGTTGCGCGGACTTGCCCATCGCACCGATGAACAGCAGCACGCCGATCAGGTTGGCGGCATTCCACTCCGTCCAGAGGAAGACGATCTGCGTCTGCGCGATCTCTGGCGTCTGCGGAAAGATATCGGCGAACTTGACCGAGTCGGTCAGGTAAAACAGGCCGAAGATCCCGAGGGCGAAGCCGAAGTCGCCGACCCGGTTGACCACGAACGCCTTGATCGCGGCGGCATTGGCGCTTGGCTTGCGGTAGTAGAAGCCGATCAGCAAGTAGGATGCGACGCCCACGCCTTCCCAGCCAAAGAACATCTGGATCAGGTTGTCGGCGGTCACCAGCATCAGCATGGCGAAGGTGAAGAACGACAGGTAGGCAAAGAACCTCGCCCGGTACGGCGTGCCGTCCTTGAAGTTGTCGTCATGCGCCATGTAGCCGAAGGAATAGAGGTGCACGAGCGCAGAGACCGTCGTGATGACGATCAGCATGATCGCGGTCAGGCGGTCCAGCCGGATTGCCCAGTCCGCAGAGAGGGACCCGCTTTCGATCCAGCGCAGCACCTGAATGTCCTGTGTCTGACCATCAAAGCCCAGAAACACGACCCAGGACAAGAAAGCCGCGAGGAACAGCAGCGATGTGGCGACCCATTGCGCCGGCTTTTCGCCGATCATGCGCCATGTAAAGCCGCAGATCAGGGCACCGACAAGCGGTGCGAACAGGATGATCGTTTCCATGTGCCTTAGCCCTTCATCACGTTGACGTCTTCAACGTCGATGGTCCCGCGGTTGCGGAAGAAGCAGACCAGAATGGCCAGACCGATGGCAGCCTCGGCCGCGGCGACGGTCAGGACGAACAGGGTGAACACCTGCCCCACCAGATCGCCAAGGAAGCTGGAAAACGCGACGAAGTTGATGTTCACCGCCAGCAGCATCAGCTCGATGCTCATCAGCAGGATGATCACGTTCTTGCGGTTGAGAAACAGCCCGAAGATGCCGATGACGAACAGCGCCGCCGCCACCACAAGATAATGTTCCAGTCCGATCATGCGCTTGGTCCCTCTGGGCGTTTCGCCCGTCTTGTTCTGGTCTTAGCCGAAGAAAGTGTAGCCGCCGCCGAAGACGAGGATCAGTACGATGATCAGCGCGGCAATGGTTGTATTCGACATCGGTCTTGTCCTTCGGTTGGGGCGGCCTTACAGGCCCTGCCCCGGTTTCACGTCTTTCAGTTCCATCGCCAGCGCCGGATCCCGGTGCATCTGGGCGATGACGTTCTGGCGCTTGATGTCGACGCGGTGGCGCAGGGTCAGCACGATCGCACCGATCATGGCGACCAGCAGGATCAGACCCGCCAGCTGGAACAGGATGATGTAGCGGTCATAGATCAGCAGACCCAGACCCGTGGTGTTATAGCTGTCCGGCACCGGTGCCGCGAGGCGCGACGCGATATCGTCGGAAAAGGTCCAGGCACCCATGGCGATGGCCAGCTGCATCAGCACCACGACGCCGATCAGCAGACCCAGCGGCAGGTATTTCGACATCTCGGCCTTCAGCTCGGCGAAATCGACGTCCAGCATCATCACAACGAACAGGAACAGCACGGCGACGGCGCCGACGTAGACGATGATCAGCAGCATGGCGACGAATTCGGCGCCCAGCGTGACGAACAGGCCCGCCGAGGACAGGAACGCAAGGATCAGCCACAGCACCGAATGGACCGGGTTGCGCGACAGGACTGTCATCAGCCCGCCCATGATCGTTGTGATCGCGAACAGGTAGAAGGTGAACACGAATGGGGTCATGCCTCGTCGTCCTTTTTCATCACGTCGTTGGCGATTTCCATCGCCTTCTGCATCGACGGCACGCCGCCGAACATGGCGGCCATGGCGATCGTCTCGGCGACTTCCTTCTGGGTGGCACCCGCCTCGACCAGATGGCGCACAGTCAGGCGCAACTGCGCCTCGGCCTGCGCGCCCATGATCGTCAGCCCCATCAACGTCATCAACAGCCGCGTCTTGGCGTCAAGTCCGTCCGGATTCAACCCCTTGCCAAAGAAGGTTTCCATCATTTCCTTGGGCATCGTCGGCCACAGCGCCTCGAACCCCTTGGGCGTAAAGGATTCCATCGCAGGGTTGAGCTGTTTCACCCAGTCCTGCCCCATGGTCATCATGGCCTCGAAGGGGTTCTTGGCGTCGGTCATCTGTAGGGCGCATCCATTTCAAGATTGCGGGCGATCTCGGATTCCCAGCGGTCGCCGTTCGCCAGCAGCTTTTCCTTGTCGTAGTATAGCTCTTCGCGCGTCTCGGTGCTGAATTCGAAGTTCGGACCTTCGACGATGGCATCGACCGGGCAGGCTTCCTGGCAGAAGCCGCAGTAGATGCACTTGGTCATGTCGATGTCATAGCGCGTGGTGCGGCGCGACCCGTCATCGGTGCGGGGCGCCGCGTCGATGGTGATCGCCTGTGCCGGGCAGATCGCCTCGCAGAGCTTGCAGGCGATGCAGCGTTCCTCGCCATTGGGATAGCGGCGCAGGGCGTGTTCACCGCGGAAACGGGGCGACAGGGGCCCCTTTTCGTGCGGATAGTTCACGGTGGCCTTGGGGGCGAAGAAATACTTCATCCCCAGACCGAACCCTTTCCAGAAGTCCTGCAGCAGGAAATATTTCGCGGCGCGGGTGTAGTCCATCAGATCCAGACCTCCAGCCCAGTGAGGGCGGTTAGTTGAGAGTTGGCAGCGCGTGTCACGGTCAGATGCCCCATGTCCAGCGCGCCCAGAAGCCGCCGAAGACCTCGAATTTCGCAAGGAAGGCGATCAGCACGACCCAGACAAGGCTCAGCGGCAGGAAGACCTTCCAGCCGATCCGCATCAGCTGGTCGTAGCGGTAGCGCGGCGTGATCGCCTTCACCATGGCGAACATGAAGAAGCAGGCCAGCATTTTCAGCACCATCCACAGGATGCCGTCAGGCAGACCGGGGATCGGGGACAGCCAGCCGCCAAGGAACAGCAGCGACACCAGCGCGCACATCAGCACGACGGCCATCAGCTCGCCGATCATGAACAGCAGGAACGGGGTGGAGGAATATTCGACCTGATAGCCCGCGACCAGTTCCGACTCGGCCTCTGGCAAATCGAACGGCGGGCGGTTGGTTTCAGCCAGCGCCGAGATGAAGAAGAGGAACAGCATCGGGAAGTGGGCGACCCAGTACCACGACAGCAGGCCCGCGCCACGCTGCGCCTCGACGATGTCGCCGAAGTTCATCGACCCGGTCGAGATGATGATGCCGACGATGATCAGGCCGAGCGAGACCTCATACGAAATCATCTGTGCGGCGGAGCGCAGCGAGCCAAGGAACGGATACTTGGAGTTCGAGGCCCAGCCGCCCATGATGACGCCGTAGACCTCGAGCGATGAGACGGCGAAGACGAAGAGGATGGCGACGTTGATATCCGACAGCACCCAGCCGGTGTTGAAGGGAATGACCGACCACGCGATCACCGGCAGGACGAAGGACAGCAGCGGTGCGATGAAATAGACCGCCTTGTCCGCGCCGGCGGGGACCACGATTTCCTTGACGATGTATTTCAGGAAATCCGCGAAGGACTGCAAAACGCCCCAAGGTCCGACGACGTTGGGACCACGGCGCATCTGCACGGCGGCCCAGACCTTGCGGTCGGCATACATCAACATGGCAAGGCCCAGCAGCAGCGGGATCAGAACCAGCAGACACTGCCCCAGGATCAGCAGGATGATCCCCGTGTTCGTCGTGGTGAAAAAGTTGACCATGGTTTCCTCTGACCCTTCGTCTTCAGACCGTCGGTATGCCCGACGTGCCGCAATCTGCAACGGTGACGACCGCGTCGATGGTCACCAATCCGCGCGGCAGGTCCGGCGAGATGGTGTAAACAGCATCCGCGGCCCAAGTGCCACCCTCTTCGGTCACGTTCGTCCGCACCAGACGGGCGAAATTGTAACCCCTGATCAGAGCATACTGCGCCGCAGCACACTCTGCGTATTTTTCCACCGCTTCCGGCGTATCGGGCCCCCGCAGGGACACCTTGAAGTTCACCAGATCGCCGTCAAGCAATTCCGTACGCACGCCCAGATATTCCGGACGCTGAACCTGTGCCGACGGCGGCGCGTCATTTGCCCCGCTGCACCCCGCCAGAACCACGGCGGCCACGCAAACCCACCGCACCGGGATCACTCCGCCGCGATCTTGTCCGTCACACGCATCTTCGCGTTGGCGCTCAGCTCTGCCATCAGGGTCGATGCGCGCGCGATCGGGTTCGACAGGTAGAAGTCGCTGACCGCATTGGTAAAGTCGCCGGTGCCCAGATCGCCACCTTCGGCCAGCACCCAGTCGTTTTCGGCGACGACGTCGATCTTGCCCAGATGCGGGTGCGCCTCGATCAGCGCCCGGCGCAGTTGCGCCAGCGAATCGAACGGCAGCGTGGCGTCCAGTTCGGCGCTGAGCGCGCGCAGGATCGCCCAGTTTTCCTTGGCCTGCCCCGGCGGAAAGCTGGCACGCATCGCCAGCTGCGGGCGGCCTTCGGTGTTCACGAAGAGGCCGTTTTCTTCCGTGTAGGCGGCGGACGGCAGGATCACATCAGCGCGGTGCGCGCCACGGTCGCCGTGGCTGCCCTGGTAGACGACGAAGGCACCCGTTGCGATGTCGATTTCGTCGGCGCCGAGGTTGAACACGACCTCGGCCCCGTCCAAAGCGGCGACGATGCCACCTTCGGTCACGGCACCCACATCCATCGCCCCCACACGGGACGCGGCGGTGTGCAGCACCATGAATTTCGACTGCGTCCGCTCGGCCAGCGTCATGGCCTTGTTCAGCACGGCAGCACCGTCGTCACCGGTCAGCGCGCCTTGGCCCACGATGACGAGCGAGTCCTGCTCCAGCACCTTGTCGAAGGTGTTGTCCAGCACTTTGGACAGTGCGGCGCGGTCGTTGCCCATGTGAATGGCCTCGAAAGTCAGATCGACGGCTTCACCGATCAGGCCGACGTCTGCACCACGGCTCCACGCGCGACGCAGACGGCTGTTCAGCACGGGTGCCTCGGCGCGGGGGTTGGTGCCGATCAACTGAATCATCATGGCATTGTCGATGTCGGCAATCGCGGCCGTCCCGACATAGCCGCTGCGATTACCGATCGGCAGCTTTGCGCCGTCCGTGCGGCACTCGACGTGACCGCCCTGCCCCTCGATCAGCTGCTTGAGGGCAAAGGCCGCCTCGACCGGGGCCAGATCACCCACGAGGCCGGCAACCTTCTTGCCCTTCATGGCGGATGCGACCTTGGCGAGCGCTTCCGGCCAGTCGGCTTTGCGCAGCTTGCCGTTTTCGCGGATGTACGGCGTGTCCAGACGCTGGCGGCGCAGACCGTCGAAGACGAAGCGTGTCTTGTCGTTGATCCACTCTTCGTTCACGCCGTCATGGTTGCGCGGCAGGATGCGCATGACATCGCGGCCCTTGGTATCGACGCGGATGTTGGAGCCGAGTGCGTCCATCACGTCGATGGATTCAGTCTTGGACAGCTCCCACGGACGCGCGGTGAAGGAATAAGGCTTGCTGACCAGCGCGCCCACCGGGCAGAGGTCGATGATGTTGCCCTGCATGTTCGACGACAGCGTCTCGCCCAGATAGGACGTAATCTCGGCATCCTCGCCGCGCCCGGTCTGGCCCATCTGGTGGATGCCCGCGACCTCGGTCGTGAAGCGGACGCAGCGGGTGCAGGAGATGCAGCGCGTCATGTGGGTTTCGACCAGCGGGCCAAGGTTCAGATCCTCGGTCGCGCGCTTGGGTTCGCGAAAGCGGCTGAAATCGACGCCGTAGGCCATCGCCTGATCCTGCAGGTCGCACTCGCCGCCCTGATCGCAGATCGGGCAGTCGAGGGGGTGGTTGATCAGCAGGAATTCCATCACGCCCTCGCGGGCCTTCTTGACCATCGGGCTGTTGGTTTTCACGACGGGCGGCTCGCCGTCCTTGCCGGGGCGCAGGTCCTTGACCTGCATGGCACAGCTTGCGGTCGGTTTGGGCGGGCCACCCACGACCTCGACCAGACACATGCGGCAGTTGCCTGCGATGCTCAGCCGTTCGTGGTAGCAGAAACGCGGGATCTCGATGCCGGCGACCTCGCAGGCCTGAATGAGCGTCATCGCCCCTTCGACCTCGATCACCTGACCATCGATGTTGATTTTGCGCAGATCGGACATGAACGCCTCCGGCTTCCGGACCCTTGCCCGGGCGCGAGGTCCGGGCGTTTGAGGGGCGTTCTATCCCTTTGACCGCTGGGATGCCAGACGGTGCCGCTCTTTTTTCGGACTGTGCCCTGCGGCTTACCGCAGCAGACGCCCGACTCCGGTGCCCTTGGCGATTTGGTCACGGCCCACGGCGCAATAGCTCGCCTCTTCGCCGGGGACGACCCCCAGCTGGACAAGCTGCGCCCGTGCGATCCCCTCCAGCCGTTTCTTTTCGACCTTGTCGTCGACATAGGTGTCGATTTCGGTGCTGGAATACCCCAGTTCGCGCGCCCGGCTTTTCAGGTTCAACAAGGTCGTGATCCCGCGCAGCTTGCGCGCGTCGATGCTGCCGCATTTCTCGCTGATCTCGTAGGCCATCCCGACCACCAGAAGGCCGTCGCGAATCTCTGCCTCGTCCTTCAACCCCGCGGCCTGCGCGGTGCTGCCAAGGCCGAATGCCAAAGCGGCGGCGATCGTGAGGAAAGTGCGCATCGTGTCTGCTCCTGTCTGCGGGATGTTTGCATCCCCTTGGCCCGCTACATCGGTGCGGGGCCCCTGCTATGCAATATCGCGCGGGCGTTTGTGCCTAACGATGCCCCGGCACGTCCGGTTCCGGAACCGCCGTGCCGCACTGCGGGTTGACCTGTCGTCACTCTGGAGGAGACAGCCATGACCGATGTGAAGAAGACCGATCTGCACGACACCGCCGCAACCGCCGACGCCCAGACCGAGAAGTTCCGCAAGACCGGTCAGGCGCACGCGGACGACACGCCCGACACCAGCGCCCATGTGACCGAGAACATGCCGCAGGGCGACAAGGAAACGCTGAAAAAGACGATGAAGGACTAGGTCAGGTTCGCCCGCGCCCAGTCCCAGCCGAAAGCCTGCGCCGTGTCGCCCTTGGTGCGGCGCAGGTCGAGCATGGACAGCGCCTCGTCGAGGGTCGGTTCGTGATCCTCTGCGATGGGCCACATGACGAAATGCTGGTCCGCCAGCACTTCGAACCAGTCGCGGCGCCGGGCCATGAAGCGTGCGTGCAGCGTCTTGTGGACGAAGGCGTCGAGGCTTGCGAAGTCGCGCCAGACGGTCAGATTGCTGACGAACCGCGGGTCGCCATCGATCTTGGCATCGGTGTTGCCCGTGCCCGGCGCGCCTGACCCTTCCATCATCCAGACGAATCCCGCCATCCGCTTGCCCAGCCCGTTGATCCGGTCGAGGTTCGCCATGAACTCTGCCACCCGCGGATCATCGGTGGGGGCGACCAGCCGCCCGATGTTCAGTTCGGCCAGATGGGTCATGACCGCAGACGCTGCATCAGGCTGGCAGCGCCGAAGACCGTCCCCGTCTCGCCCTGCTGTTTCAGGTCGCGCCAGTGTGCCATGCCTTCCGTGACAGTCGGACGGTGACCGTCGGGTATGTCCCAGATCACCAGATGACTGCGGTCATCGGGCAGGTACCATTCGGCACCGCGCGCAAGGAACCGGCTGTGCAGGGTCTGGTTGACGAAGCGCCACAGACTGTCGGCATCTGCCCAGACCGAAAGTGTCGATGCGGTGTTGGGCCTGTCCGCCAGCGGCCCGTCCGGATCGCGTTGCACGGCATCCATGCCGGCGTCGTCCAGCATCCAGATAAACCCCGGACTGCGCTGTGCGATGGCGTTCACACGCCCGATCGCGGTTTCGAAATCCGCGATGCGCGGATCGCCAAAGGGGTGTTTCAGGGTGCCGAAGTTGAATTCCGCCAAAGGCATCCGGCACCCTGCGTCGTTATTTGGACGTCGTGTCGTAGACGGGTTCCTGAACCGGCGCGACCATCATCGGCTCCATCGGTTCGGGCTTCTTGGCGCAGGCGGTTGCAGCGACAAGAACGGCTGCCATCATCACGAATTTCATAGGTATTATCCTTCACACCCGGTCACATGAAACACGCAGTCAGACCGACAGGGCGACCGTCGACAGCGCAGACGGCGGCACGTTGTCCGCGTCGTGGTAAAGCTTAAAGACCATCGACCGCTTGTCGATACGGTAGCACATCTTTGGCCGCCAAGCGTGTCGTTTGCGCCAGCATGGCGTGGCGGATTATTGCCGGGCCGGCGCGCCTGGCTGCTTTCCGGGCGCGCACAGCACCTCGAACGTCATCATGCCATCCTTGATCGATGCCAGTCGGGACGACACCGCGACACCCCAGTCCGGATAGCGGCAGCCGGACATTTCCGCCGCGGCCTTCGATTGCTTGATATCGACTTCTGACAAGGCGGCACCCTTGCGCCGCACCGCGACATTGACAGTCCAAGTGCGCGGTCCCGCACCGTCCGCGCTGTCGGTGGCCGACGTATCGGCCCATGTCAGCCCCGCGCCGCAGATCAGCCAAAGGGCGAAGCTGCCGCGCAGGACGAGATATTTCACTCTGCGGCGACCGGGATACGCTTGTGCTTGATGCGGTCCTCGATCTCTCCGCGGAAGTTGCGGATCAGACCCTGGATCGGCCAGGCGGCGGCGTCGCCCAGGGCGCAGATCGTGTGGCCTTCGACCTGCTTGGTCACGTCCAGCAGCATGTCGATTTCCTCGACCGCGGCATTGCCCTGCACCAGCCGTTCCATGACGCGCATCATCCAGCCCGTGCCTTCGCGGCAGGGGGTGCACTGGCCGCAGGATTCGTGCTTGTAGAACTTGGACAGCCGCCAGATCGCCTTGATCATGTCGGTGCTCTGATCCATCACGATCACCGCCGCGGTGCCGAGGCCCGAGCGCTGTTCGCGCAGCCAGTCGAAGTCCATGATCGCGCCCTCCATCTGCTCTGCCGTCAGGCAGGGCACGGAGGATCCGCCGGGGATCACGGCCTTAAGGTTCTTCCACCCACCACGGATGCCGCCGCAATGCTTGTCGATCAACTCCTTGAAGGGGATCGACATTTCTTCCTCGACCACACAGGGGTTGTTGACGTGGCCCGAAATCGCAAAGAGCTTCGTGCCCGCGTTGTTCGGCCGCCCCATGCCCGCAAACCAGGCCCCGCCACGGCGCAGGATCGTCGGCACCACGGCGATGGATTCCACGTTGTTCACCGTGGTCGGGCAGCCATAAAGGCCCGCGCCGGCCGGGAACGGCGGCTTCATCCGCGGCATGCCTTTCTTGCCTTCAAGGCTTTCCAGCAGCGCCGTTTCCTCGCCGCAGATATAGGCACCGGCGCCGTGGGCGAGGTAGATGTCGAAGTCCCAGCCGGACCCGCAGGCGTTCTTGCCGACCAGACCGGCGTCATAAGCCTCGTCGATCGCGTTCTGCAGCGCCTCTTTCTCGCGGATGTATTCGCCGCGGATATAGATATAGCAGGCATGTGCCTGCATCGCGAAGCTGGCGATCAGGCACCCTTCGATCAGCGTATGCGGATCGTGGCGCATGATTTCCCGGTCCTTGCAGGTGCCGGGTTCCGATTCGTCGGCGTTCACGACCAGATAGCTGGGCCGCCCGTCCGATTCCTTGGGCATGAAGGACCATTTCAGACCGGTCGGGAAACCGGCACCGCCGCGTCCGCGCAGGCCCGACGCCTTCATCTCGTCCACGATCCAGCCCGCACCCTTGCCAAGGATGTCCTTGGTCCCATCCCAATGGCCACGCGCCTGCGCGCCCTTCAGCGAACGGTCGTGCATCCCGTAGAGGTTGGTGAAAATGCGGTCCTGGTCTTTCAGCATCGGATTGTCCCTTGAAAGCTGGGGCGGGGGACGGGCCCCCAGAGGATCGGAATGCGGCAAAGCACCCCTATTGCCGGGTCTTCTGCCAGATTCTGAGCGTGACAACCAGTGACCAAATGAACGCAGCCATCGACACCAGATACATCAGGATCTCGTATTTCGGCGCGAGGCCCAGTTGCGCCACGATCCAGGGTGCCAGCATCGCCAGCACCCCGGCGGTCGCGATCACGACAGCGGCGATGCGCCCCTGTCGTCCCGTCTCGTCATCATGTCGGTCCGTCATGCGTCGTAAACACCGCCCTTATCCACGCGGTTGGAAAACTCTGTTTCGCCGCCACTTGCAAGGGTGCGCGCCTGCGGAATCCAGTCGTCGCGGGTCACGCGGCCCTTGAAGCCCTTCAGGTTATCATCCATCCAGGCCACTTCCGGCGCGGACCACGCGGCGATCTGGTCGAAATGATAGATGCCCATCTCGTGCAATGTTTCCTCCAGCCGCGGCCCCACACCCTTGATCTGCTTGAGGTCATCCGGCCCGCCGTCGCGCGGGGCGGTCATCACCTGCGGCTTGTCGGCCACGGACGGCTGCTGCGCTTCCGCCTCGGAGGTGCCGGGTGCGCCGGGGTGTGCCACAGCCCCCGTATCTGCGTCGGGCTGCGCGTCGGCCTCTGACGCGCCACGGTCGGCGGTATAGGTCCAGCTGCCTTTGCGCGACGCCAGTTCCTCTTGCCCCGCCAGGCGGGCAGAGGGTTTCAACCCACCGTTTGCCTGTGGCGCGGGGGCCTTTGCATCGGCTGCGTCCGGCGTGGCGGCGGTGGGCACATCGGGATTGGCGGTCGCCGTCCCGGCATGCGTCACCGCAGCGCCGGACGGCGTTTGCACGACGGTTTCATGGCCCTGTGGCGCGTCGTAGGGCTGTGTCGGTGTCGCCATCCCGTCTTTTTGCGATGCGGTCCCGGACCGCTCTGCCGAGGGTGACGTCGGCGCCATTGCGGCAGGGGCCGCGGCGCGGTGCGGCGTCTGGGTGCCGGGTCTGTCGCGGCCACCCTCCGACGCGGGCAATGGCGTGACCGGACCGATGCCCAGCCCCATCGGGCGCACCTTCGGCTCTCTCCACCCCAACAGCAGGGCCACAGCGACAATGGCACCGACGATCGCCATGATGAAGATCGACCCGGCGATGCCGTAGTCATACATCACGAAGCCGACGGCACCGCCGATGAAGCCGAACACGCCGGCAATCAGCAGGATTCCCAGTTCCTTGGGTGCAGTATCTTTCATCTTCCCCTCCCGGTCTGAACGGCCCCAGCCGGGCCTGATTGGTCTGCACGGGGACAGCCGGATGTCGCACCGACCGCCCGTCTTCACGGTGATGTTAGCGCAAATGTCGCAGGTCACAAATAATTTCGCGTATCGGTTGCGCGGCGCGCTTCAGGCCCACGCGCGAAGCGCTGGACGCCGCAGAACAACTGGCCTAGCCTTCGTCGCATGACACAGGACGACACATCCCCCGGCCACCGCTGGCACGACATGGGCGGCACCTCGGCCGGTCCGGTGCCGGATGCATCCCACGACTTCGCCCTATGGGAAAAGCGCGTGGATGCGTTGATGGTGCTGTGTTCCGGCAAGGGCCTGTTTACCGTCGACGGCTTGCGCCGCGTGCTTGAAGACATGGGGCCGGAGACCTTTGCCAGCCGCAGTTATTATGACCGCTGGATCGCCGCGATCTGCCAGAACCTGATCGAGTCCGGCAGCTTCACCACCGCCGAACTGGCCGAACGGATGGCAGAGGTCGCACAGCGGGGACAGACCTATGCCGACGCCACTGCACGCTGAACCGGGCGCCCGGGTGCGGGTGCGCGACTGGGCGCCGCCCGGCCACGTGCGCACGCCCGCCTACCTGCGTGGTCGCATCGGCACGGTAGAACGTGTGCTGGGACCGTTCCCGAACCCCGAGGATCTAGCCTATCGCCGTCCCGGCACGCCCCTGCCCCTTTACCGCGTCCGGTTCGCGGCTGCAGACCTTTGGCCCGACGCCACCCCCGGCGACACGCTGGAGGCGGAAATCTACGCCCATTGGCTGGAGGACGCCTGATGCCCCACGATCATCACGAAGACGGACACCTGTCCCCCTCGGGCCACCCCTACCGGGCGGATCAGGACACCGGTCTGTCCTATTGGCAGACGATGGAAATCGCCGTGCGCGAGTTGCTGATCGACAAGGGCGTGCTGACCGCCGCGCAGATTGCCGACCAGATCACGGCGATGGACGACCGCACGCCCGCCAACGGCGGCGCCGTCGTGGCGCGGTTCTGGACTGACCCTGCGTTTGCCACGGCGCTGCTGGCGGACGGCACCGCAGCGGTCAAGGAGATGGGGTTCGACCTTGGCCCGATGCACCTGATCGCCCTGCCCAATACGGAATCCCTGCATAACGTCGTCGTCTGCACGCTCTGTTCATGCTATCCGCGCAACCTGCTGGGTCTGCCGCCGGACTGGTACAAATCCCGCGCCTACCGCGCCCGCACCGTGCGCGAACCGCGTCGGGTGCTGGCGGAATTCGGCGTCACCCTGCCGGACGACGTGCAGGTGCGCGTCCATGACAGCACCGCCGACATGCGTTATCTGGTCGTGCCGCAGCGCCCCGCGGGGACCGAAGGTTGGGACGCCGCACGGCTCGCGACCCTCGTGACACGCGACAGCATGATCGGCACGGGGCTTCCAAAATCCGCGGCGTGACGCTACCTGACGGGCATGACGCAGCCTGACACCCACGACGCACCGCACGGCAGCCGCAGCGAGTGGCTGCAGGACCGCGCCCTGCGCGCGATCATCGCGACGATGAACCGCCTGCCCTATGCGACGCGCGTCAGGACGATGGGGTCCGTGATGGCCCGCGCGGCAGGGCCGCTGGCGGGCTACCGGCGGCGGGCGATGACGCAGCTGGCGCTGATCTATCCCGACATGGACACCGCTACCCGGCGCGATCTGGCGATCCGGGTCTGCGACAATTTCGGCCGCACCCTGATCGAGAATTACGCCAACCGCGACTTTGCCGCCCATCTAGCGGACACGAAGCCGACCGGCGCAGGGTTGGCCCCGCTGGCGCAGGCGCGCGCGGACGGGCGGCCCGTGATCTTCGTCACCGGGCATTTCGGCAACTTCGAGGCGCCGCGCCACGTTCTGACGCAGGCCGGCATGACGATCGGCGGCCTTTACCGGCCCATGGCGAACGCCTTCGTCGATAGCCACTACCGCGAAACGATGACAAGCTGGGGCGGCCCGGTCTTTGCCCAAGGATCGCGCGGCACCATCGGCTTTGCCCGCCACATCAAGGGCGGCGGCATGGGCACGCTGCTGTTCGACGTCCACGTCTTTCGCGCGACGCCGATCCCGTTTCTGGGCCAACCCGCGCTGACCTCGCTCGCCGCGGCCGAGATGGCGTTGCGCTTCGACGCGCTGCTGATTCCCTACTTCGGCACCCGGCAGCCAGATGGTCTGTCCTTTGACGTGACGGTCGAGGCGCCGATCCCGCACAGCGACCCCGTCACCATGATGACCGAGGCGACGGACCGCCTGGCGGCGCGGGTCACAGCGGACCCCGCCCAGTGGTTCTGGGTCCACCGGCGCTGGCGCAGCCCGGCCTAGCGCAGGCGGATGGCCCCGAGGATCGGGCCATTGGCCCCGTCCTGCACGATCACCACCACCGGCTGATCCCCCGGTGCGCTGATCTGCATGTGCAACGGTTGCGCGGTGCTCCACGGTCCAACCGGCGCCCAGCTTGTGACGACATTGCGGTAGACGACGGTCTTGCCCGCGTTCTCGCCTTTTGCGATATCGCGCACGACTTCGGGATCATAGCGCACCAGCTGCACGAGGGCGGTCTCGGGCACCGGACCCACAGCCTGCCCGGTGAGCGTCAACATGTCACCCGCGCGGGACAGATCAAGGCTGACCGGATCGGCCGAGGCCGGGTGCGACGCAACGCTGTCCATCGCGACGACCGGGTGAGACCCCACGAACTCGTCCACCCCCGCCACGACCATCTGCGGCGTATAGACCTGCCGCGCCTGCCAGGTTTGCGCATAGCCGCGCTGACGCTCTGTAAAGGCCGCCTGACCCAGATCGTCGGTCCAACCAATGTAGTCCCAGTAATCGACATGCAGCGCGAGCGCGATCACGTCGTCCCGGTCCGCCAGCTGCGCCAGGATCCGGTCCGCCGGCGGGCAGCTTGAACATCCCTGAGAGGTATAAAGTTCAACCACCGTGCCTCTTTCCTGTGCCACGACAGGCGGCGCGACCATCATGGCACCGAAGGCAAAGGCAGACACAAGATGGCGCATGAGGGGACATATCCGGATGATGAAGCTGGCTTTTGTCTAAACAGACCGGTCTGAAATGACCAATCAAGCAATTGCGACAATCCGGAAACGTGACTTTCTGCACACCATCGCAGCAGGCACCCCTTTTTGTATACTGTTGCATACATTTGATCGTGACTGCCCCTTGATCGCACCTGCAGCATGGGGCAAAAGCGATGCAAGCCATCTTTCCTCAACCTGAAGGAACCGCAATGACCGTCACCGTCGGCAAAGATACCGCAAAGACCCGCAAGACACTGACCGTGGGCGACCAGTCCGTCGCCTACTATTCCATCGACGCGGCCACGAAGGCCGGTCTTGGCGATTTCAGCAAGTTGCCTGCCGCGCTGAAGGTCGTGCTGGAAAACATGCTGCGGTTCGAGGACGGCAAGACCGTCACCGTGGACGACATCAAGGCCTTTGCCACATGGGCCGATCAGGGCGGTCAGAACCCGATCGAGATCGCCTACCGCCCGGCCCGCGTGCTGATGCAGGACTTCACCGGCGTCCCCGCCGTCGTCGACCTTGCCGCCATGCGTGACGGCATCAAGGCGCTGGGTGGCGACGCGCAGCAGATCAACCCGCTGAACCCGGTCGATCTGGTCATCGACCACTCGGTCATGATCGACGAATTCGGCAACCCCCGCGCGTTCCAGATGAACGTCGACCGCGAGTACGAGCGGAACATGGAACGCTACCAGTTCCTGAAGTGGGGCCAGAACGCGTTCAACAACTTCCGGGTCGTGCCGCCGGGCACCGGCATCTGCCATCAGGTGAACCTAGAATACCTCGCCCAGACCGTCTGGACCGACAAAGACCAGAACGGCGAGATGATCGCCTATCCCGACACCCTCGTCGGCACCGACAGCCACACCACGATGGTCAACGGCCTCGCCGTCCTCGGCTGGGGCGTCGGTGGGATCGAGGCTGAGGCCGCGATGCTGGGCCAGCCGATCTCCATGCTGATCCCCGAAGTCGTGGGATTCGAGCTGACCGGCGAGATGATGGAAGGCACCACCGGCACCGACCTCGTGCTGAAGGTCGTCGAGATGCTGCGCGCTCACGGCGTCGTCAGCAAGTTCGTCGAATTCTACGGCGCAGGCCTCGACAAGCTGCCGCTGGCCGACCGTGCGACCATCGCCAACATGGCCCCCGAATACGGCGCCACCTGCGGCTATTTCCCGATCGACAACGAAACCCTGCGCTATCTGCGCAACACGGGCCGTGAGGAAGACCGCATTGCGCTGGTCGAAGCCTACGCCAAGGCCAACGGTTTCTGGCGCGATGCCACCTACGCGCCGGTCTACACCTCGACCCTGCACCTCGACATGGGGACCATCGTCCCCGCGATCTCTGGCCCCAAGCGTCCGCAGGACTACATCGCCCTGACCGAAGCCGCCGGTGCGTTCGGCAAGTACATCGCCGGCCAGCGGACCGAAAAGTCCGTTCCCGCCGAACAGAAAGCCGACATGCGCGAAGAAGGCGGCCCCGCAGCCCCGCACCACATCCCCGGCGATCAGGGCCACCACAAATCCCAGAAAGTCGAAGGCGAGGATTACACGATCCACGACGGGTCCATCGTGATCGCCTCGATTACCTCCTGCACGAACACCTCGAACCCCTACGTCATGATCGGCGCAGGCCTTGTCGCGCGCAAGGCGCACGCCCTCGGCCTGAGGCGCAAGCCTTGGGTCAAGACCTCGCTCGCGCCCGGCTCTCAGGTCGTTTCGGCCTATCTGGAGGCGGCGGATCTGCAAAAGGATCTGGACGCCATCGGTTTCAACCTCGTGGGCTACGGCTGCACCACCTGCATCGGCAACTCCGGCCCGATCCAGAAGGAACTGTCCGACGCCATCACCAAGGGCGATCTGATCGCGACCTCCGTCCTGTCGGGCAACCGCAACTTCGAAGGTCGTATTTCGCCAGACGTGCGCGCGAACTATCTCGCCTCCCCGCCGCTGGTCGTGGCCTATGCGCTGGTCGGCGACATGAACGTCGACATCACCAAGGAGCCGCTGGGGCAGGACCAGAACGGCAAGGACGTCTTCCTCAAGGACATCTGGCCCACCTCCGATGAAATCAACGCGCTGGTCGAAAAGACCGTCACGCGCGAGGCATTCCAGTCAAAATATGCCGACGTCTTCAAGGGCGACGAAAAGTGGCAGGCGGTCGAGGTCACGGACTCAGAGACCTACAACTGGCCGCCGCAGTCGACCTACGTCCAGAACCCGCCCTATTTCAAGGACATGCCCAAGGACGCAGGCACGATCCATAACCTGAAGGACGCCAAGGTGCTGGCCGTTCTGGGCGACATGGTCACGACCGACCACATCTCCCCCGCCGGATCGTTCAAGGAAAGCAGTCCCGCCGGCAAATACCTGACCGAACACCAGGTGCCCGTGCGCGAATTCAACTCCTACGGATCGCGTCGCGGCAACCACGAAGTCATGATGCGCGGCACCTTCGCCAACATCCGCATCAAGAACGAGATGCTTGACGGCGTCGAAGGCGGCTACACCAAGGGCCCCGACGGCAACCAGACCTCGATCTTCGACGCCGCCATGGCTTATGAAGAGCAAGACACCCCGCTGGTGATCTTCGCCGGCGAACAATATGGCGCAGGCTCCTCCCGCGACTGGGCGGCCAAGGGCACGGCCCTTCTGGGCGTGAAGGCCGTGATCGCCGAGAACTTCGAGCGGATCCACCGGTCCAACCTCGTCGGTATGGGCGTCATCCCGTTCGAGTTCACGGGTGGTGACACGCGCAAGACGCTGGGTCTGACGGGCGAAGAAACGGTCAGCATCGACGGCCTCGACACGATCAAGCCGCTGGAAGTCGTCAAGGCGCATATCACGATGGCCGATGGAACGACCAAGACCATCGACATCAAGTGCCGGATCGATACGGCAATCGAGATCGAGTACATCGAGCACGGCGGAGTCCTGCACTACGTGCTGCGGAACCTCGCCAAGGCGTCCTGATCCGCCACCCGCCCTGTTTCGCAAAGGCCGCGCTCCACTGGCGCGGCCTTTGTCGTTTCACCGCCAAGTCACGCCGTGTTTAACGGTTCAGATCACCTGGCCCCGACACTGGTGCGAACGGCTCACGCCGTCATTGACCGCCGGGCTCAGCAACACGGCTGCATCGCCGCAATATCGGCCCCGCGCCACGCAACCCGCCCGTCCGTCACGGCAACCTGCTGTCAGTATGACACGGCCCCCGCCGCAGTCCTGCGACGGGGGGTCTGCTTCAGTGCGGCAGGACCCTCACGTGGCGGCCATGACCGCGCGTTTGGTCATGACGTTGCAGAGGTGTGCGCGGTAGGGTTTGTCGCCGTGCAGGTCGGCGATCATGGGATCGGGGTCCATCGCGATGCCGTCCAGGGCTGCGGGGTCGAAGCGGGCGCTCAGCGCCTCTTCGGCCTGCGTCCAGCGGAACACGCCGCCTTCGGACGCGCCGGTGATCGCCACCCGCACGCCGTCGCCAAACCGCGCCACGAAGACCGCCACCAGCGGGAACCGCGACGCGGGCTGGATGAACTTTTCGTAGGCCGCAGCCACGGGCACCGGGAACTTCACCTCCGTCACGATCTCGCCCTCCTCCAGCGCTGTCGCGAACATGCCCTGGAAATAATCGTCCGCCGCGATCTCGCGCGTGTTGGTCACGATCACCGCACCGGACCCCAGCGCCGCCGCCGGATAGCAGGCCGAGGGGTCGTTGTTCGCCAGGCTCCCGCCGATCGTGCCCCGGTTGCGCACCGCCGGATCACCGATCCGCGCCGCGAGTGCGGCCAGCGCCGGATAGCCCGCCGCCGCCTCGCGCGCCACCTGCGCATGGGTCGTGGCCCCGCCGATGCAGATGCGGCCCGCGTCGTCGGTGCAGACCCCCTTCAGCTCCGGAATGCTGTGCAGGCTGACCAGCCGCCCCGGGTCCGCCAGCCGCGCCTTCAGCGTCGGGATCAGCGTCTGCCCGCCCGACAGCGCCTGCCCGCCCGCACCAATCGCCGCCACCGCGTCGGCAAGCGTCGTGGGCCGCTCCAATTCGAATGCATACATGATGTTTTATCCTTGTCCTGTGACCAGACGCGCAGGGTCCCCCCTTCTTCTGGTCAGAAATACTTCGGGGTCCGGGGCAGCGCCCCGGAACACCCCCTCACCCTATTGCATCGCCGCCCAGACGCGGCTCGGCGTCAGCGGCATGTTGATATGCGCCACGGTTTTGCCGCCCCCCGAGTTGATCGCGTCCAGCACCGCATTGACCAGGCTCGGCGGGCTGCCGATCGCCCCCGCCTCGCCGCAGCCCTTCACGCCCAGCGGGTTGTGGGTGCAGGGCGTCTGGCAGGAATGGTCCACCGTGTAGAACGGCACGTCCTCGGCCCGCGGCATCGCGTAGTCCATGTAGGACGCGCTCAAGAGCTGCCCGTCGCTGTCATAGACGCAGCCTTCCAGCATCGCCTGACCGATGCCTTGCGCGATCCCGCCGTGCACCTGCCCCGACACGATCATCGGGTTGATGATGTTGCCGAAGTCATCCGCCGCCGAGAAGCGCTCGATCTTCACATGCCCCGTCTCCGGATCCAGCTCCACCTCGCAGGCATAGGCGCCAGAGGGATAGGTGAAGTTCGCCGGGTCGTAGAACGCCGTCTCCTCCAGCCCCGGCTCGATATCCGTCAGCGGATAGTTGTGCGGCACATAGGCCGCCAGCGTCACGTCGCCCCAGGCCACGGATTTGTCCGTGCCCGCCACGCTGAACCGGCCGTCCTTCAGCTCGATGTCGCCCTCAGAGGCTTCCATCAGGTGGGCCGCGATCTTCTTGGCCTTGTTGATCACCTTCTCGGCGGCCCGCACCATCGCCGAGCCGCAGACGGCCAGCGACCGCGACCCGTAGGTGCCCATCCCGAAGGGGATCTTGGAGGTGTCGCCGTGCACGATGTCGATCTGGTCCTCGGGGATGCCGATCATCTCCGAGATCACCTGCGGGAAGGACGTCTCGTGCCCCTGCCCGTGGCTGTGCGCGCCGACCATGACGCTGATGCTCCCCGTCGCGTTCACCCGCACCGTGGCCGCGTCATAAAGACCCGCCCGCGCGCCAAGCTGTCCCACCAGGTTGCTGGGGGCGATGCCGCAGGCCTCGATGTAGCAGTTCACGCCCAGACCGCGCAGCTTGCCCTTCGCCTCGCTCGCCTTGCGCCGCGCGTCGAACCCCGCAAAGTCCGCGATGTCGATCAGCTTGTCCATCGTCGCATGGTAGTCGCCGGTGTCGTATTCCACCGCCACGGGCGTCGCATAGGGGAACTGGGTGATGAAGTTCTGACGTCGCAGCGCGATCGGATCGACGCCCAGCTCGCGCGCCGCCATGTCGATCACCCGCTCCAGCTGGAACGTGGCTTCCGGGCGGCCGGCACCGCGATAGGCATCGACGGGCACGGTATTGGTGAACACCGCCTTCACGTTCACGTAGATATGCGGCGTCTTGTAGTTGCCCGCCATCAGCGTGCCGTGCAGCCAGTCGGCGTGCAGGACGCGAAGGTCGACAGATACGCCCCCATGTTGGCATAGGTCTCGGTCCGGACCGCGACAAAGTTGTTGTCCTTGTCCAGCGCCAGCTCGATCTTGGTCACGTGATCGCGCCCGTGCGCGTCGGACATGAAGGCCTCGGACCGCGTGCTCGTCCACTTGACCGGCCGGTTCAGCGCCTTGGCCGCGAAGGTGCAGAAGGCCTCCTCCGCGTAGTGAAAGATCTTGGTCCCAAACCCGCCGCCCACGTCGGGGGCCACGACCCGCAGCTTGTGTTCCGGGATGCCCAGCACGAAGGCACCCATCAGCAGCCGGATCACATGCGGGTTCTGCGACGTCGTGTGCAGCGTGTGCATGTCGTCGGCGCGGTTGTACTCGCCCACGGCGACCCGCGGCTCCATCGGGTTGGCGACGAGGCGGTTGTTCACCAGCTCCAGCGTGGTGACATGCGCGGCCCCCTTGATCGCGTCGTCGACGGCCTGCCGGTTGTCTTCCACGAAGCCCCAGTCATAGCACAGGTTGCCGGTCAGATCGTCGTGCACCTTCGGCGCATCCGCCTTCACCGCCTCCTTCATGTCGATGACCGCCGGCAGCGTGTCGTAGTCCAGCACGATCGCCTCCGCCGCGTCGCGCGCCTGCGCCAGCGTGTCGGCCACCACCGCACAGATGGGCTCGCCCACGTGGCGGATCTTGCCCTGCGCCAGCACCGGGTGCCGCGGCTCCTGCATCGGCGCACCATGCCGGTCGGTGATCAGCCAGCCGCACGGCAGACCGCCCACCGCCTCGAAGTCGGCACCCGTAAAGATCCGGTGCACCCCAGGCATCGCCGCGGCCGCAGCCGTGTCCACACCGTTCAGCACCGCATGGGCCACATCCGCGCGCAAAAAATGCACGTGCAACTGGCCATAGATGTTGATGTCGTCCGTATAATTGCCGGTTCCGGTCAGGAACCGCACATCCTCGCGCCGCTTGCTGCTGGCACCGATTCCGCTGTCCTTGGGCATGATCTGGTCCTCTCCCTGCAGGTCGGACGCATGCGCCCCTCCCCCTGCTTCTTCTGGTTTGAAATACTTCGGGGGGAGGCGAAGCCGGGGATCGTCATTGTTCGCCATTGGTTCAAGAACAATGGACGATGCCCCCCGGCCACCCTCACCCCCGCAAACTCACTCCGCCGCCAGCGCCGGCATCTCCTGCCCCGACGCCGCCATGATCGCCTTCACGATGTTATGGTAGCCCGTGCAGCGGCAGATGTTGCCCTCCGGTGGTGCCGCACCTCCGCCTCGCTGGGCACGGGGTTCTCCTTCAGCAGGCTTGCCGCCGCCATCACCATCCCCGGCGTGCAGAACCCGCACTGCAGCCCGTGGTGATCTCGGAACGCCTGCTGGATCGCAGACAGCGTCCCGTCAGCCGCAGCCACCCCCCCCTCGATCGTGGCCACCTCCGCCCCCGTCCGCCTCCACCGCGAACATGCTGCAGGCCTTCACCTGCAACCCGTCCACATGCACCGTGCACGCCCCGCACTGCGACGTGTCGCACCCCACATGCGTCCCCGTCAGATGCAGATCCTGACGCAGGAAATCCACCAGCAACGTCCGGCCCTCAACATCACCAGACACCGCACGCCCGTTCACTCTCATCGAAACTTTCATCGTCGTCCTCCCTTGCATTCCCGTCAGTCCTTCGAGCCGATCAGCCGCTTGACCCAGCCCTTCTTCTCCGCCTCAGGCGCATCCGGTGCCGGCGCATCGGCCGCATCGACGCCCTCGACCACCGCCTTGAAGTCGTCAAAGAACTGGTCCGCCATCTTGCGCGCGAAGCCGTCGATGATCCGGCTGCCCAGCTGCGCCATCTTGCCGCCGACCTTGGCGTTCACCACGTAGGCCAGCGTCGTGCCCGCCCCGTTCGGCGTCAGCACCACATCCGCCCCGCCCGACGCAAAGCCCGCAGGCCCGCCCTTGCCCGCCCCCGTGATCGTCAGGCTCTGCGGCGGCGTCATCGCCGACAGCGTCACCTCGCCCAGAAACGTGGCCTTCACAGGACCCACCTTCTGCACCACCGTCGCGGTAAAGCCCGCCTCCGGCGATCCCTCCATCTGCGTGCAGCCCGGCACGCACCGCCGCAGCACATCAGCATCCAGCAAAGCCGCCCACACCACCTCCGGCGCCGCCGCAATCTCCCGCTCGTCCTTCAGTTCCATACACTCAATCCTCACCTCAAATGCCGCGACAACGCACGGATCCAACCATGATCCGAAGGGTGTCACGGCTATCATGCCGTCATCAAGCGCCGGGACGATCGCAACGTCAACCGCATAACAATGAGAGCGGTGGACCATGTGCATCGCCAGAGGCTGCCTTCTGATCCCGGCCGACAGACGCGCCGGCAGCGCGCGATCGACGACGCCCGCGTCGGTCAGGCCGGCCAGCAACGGCGCGCCACCCGCGTCATAACGGGGACACCACCGTTTGGCATGGGGGCCACGGAATGCAGAAGGCCGGGTCACGCCAGGTCATTGGGATCGACATATCCGTGCCGATCCCCGCGAGGAAGAACGGCGCGATCCTCTCCTCTTGGTCAGGGGAACCGCGTTTAGACCTGCAGGCGCGCACGGTCGCTCTTGCCAGAGAGGGCGACATAAGATGTGAAATGTTTGATTGCGCTTACGGCGCCCTTTTCGTCGTGCACATTTTCTCGATACGCATTCGACGACGTCCCCAAGGCGCGCTCATCCGCGGGACGGATCAACTTTGACCTGTCGCTGCAGCGCGGTTCCGGTGTGGCACAGGACGACACGGCGGGGTGTGTGCTGCGTGATGCGACCGCTCAAACGGGTCGCCGCTCTCGCCGCACCCGCAGGTTATGGCCCGGAGCAGGCCAACCGCGCTGCGAACCACTGGAGCCCTGCGCCGGCGACCTGCTCCGGTGGCACGCGTCGGACCGGGGCCAGCCCCGGACCCCGAAGTATTTTTGACCAGAAGAAGGGGACCGCGCCTTAGGCCGTGACGTGGGTGTCTGCAGCGAGCGTGGCGGGGCGTCCGGCAAGGGTCAGGGTCCGGGTCGCAAGACGGCGGGCTTCCTCGCCTGCGTGGGTGACGAGGATGCTGGCCATGTCGCGGCGGGCGCGCAGGGCGGCGAAGAGGGTCATCATCTCGTCCGCCGCGGTGGCATCCAGGGACACGAAGGGTTCGTCAAGAAGCATCAGATCGGGATCGCAGGCAAAGGCGCGGGCCAGCGCCAGGCGGCGCTGCTGACCCAGCGACAACTGGTCGGGGAAGCGGTCGGCAAAGGTGCCGAGGCCGACCTCGTCGAGCGCCGTCGCAGCCCTGCCCGGTGTGACCTTCGCCGCGATTTCGATGTTGCGCTGTGCGCTGCGCCAGCGCAGCAGCGTCGGTTCCTCAAAGACGAAGGCCATCCGGCCGGTGATCCGTGGGCTGCCCTGTGCCGGATAGACGCCGGCGATGATGCGCAACAGCGTCGACTTGCCGATGCCGGAGGGGCCGGTCAGGGCCAGCGTCTCGCCCCTGTCGACCCGCAGCGTCAGCGGACCGAGGACCGGGGTCCGCCCGAAGGAAAACCCCGGCAGATCAAGTTCAATGACCGTCATTCGGCGGGTATATAGAACAGGCCGTCCGGCAGCGCCGTGACCTCGCCCACAAGGTCTGAACCGCCCAGGTCGGCCATGACCTTCAGCATCCGGTCCGCCGCGGCCAGATCGACGGCGCCAGCGGCGGGTGTTCCGGCATTGAAGCCCTCCTGCAGGGCCTTGAACTCTGCATCGTCATCGACGCGCATCATGTCGCGCAGACGGTCCTAGGCGGCGGGATCGGTCGCGAGCTTCGCCTTCGCCGCCGCACTCGCCCGTGAGCTGCTGCCGGTTTCGTGGACACCGGGTTAGGTTTGCATAGCTCGGTCCTCGAACGCCATAGGGCTGAGATAGCCCAGCTTCGAATGCCGTCGCCTCGGATTGTAAAAGCGCTCGATGTAGTCGAACACGTCGGCGCGTGCCGCGTCACGGGTGCGGTAGACCTTGCGGGCTGTCCGTTCGATCTTCAGCGACGAGAAGAAGCTCTCCATTGCTGAGTTGTCCCACACATTGCCCGCACGGCTCACCCGGCAAATGATGCCGTTGTCCAGCAGCAGGCGCTGAAACTGCTCACTGGTATATTGCGATCCTTGGTCTGAGTGATGGAGCAGCGCGTCAGCCTTTCCGCGCCGCCAGACGGCCATCCGCTGCCCGGCAGTGGTTTGCAGGTCATTCCGGTGGAATGACTGGCAAACCATGAGAGGGATCAGCGCATCCATGACCAGTGAAGCATCCCGTTCCGCCTTCATGGACCAGCCGACGGTGAGCCATTGATGCGCCATTGGTTCAAGCACAATGGCGAACCCTGGAGAACAGGTCCAGCACGACCGCCACGTAGAGCCAGCCCTCTGCGGTCCAGATGTAGGTGAAGTCGGCAAGCCACTTCTGGTTCGGCCGGTCTGCTGTGAAGTCGCGGTCAAGGATGTTGTCGGCGATGACCGACCGCTCGCCGTCATCCTTCGGGTTCCCGCGGCGTTTGGGCCGCGCTCTCATTGCATTTAGCCGCATCAAGCGTTCGATCCGGTGCAGTCCACATGCGAGACCTTCTTCCAGAACGTCACGCCAGACCCGGCGGGCGCCATAGGTGCGATCGCTGGCCTTGAAGCTCTTGTCGATCGACTGGACGAGCTTTGCATCCTGAGCCGCGCGTTCGCTTATCGGCCTTCTGAGCCAGGCATGAAAGCCGGATCGGGGAGACGCCCAGCACCGCGCACATCCAGCTGATCCCGTTGCCCTCTCGGCGATGCGTGCATCGCCGAGAGGGGCCAAATGTGCCGATGCTTTGCCACGAAAGCGAACGTCATGTCGCTTCCCGCGCGAAGTAGGCGCTCGCCATTGTGCTCGAACCAATGGCGCACATGGCTCGCCCTTTTTTAGGATGTCACGCTCCGCCTTGAGCTTGGCGACCTCTCTCTTCAGGGTCGCAATCTCGGCCAATTCTGCGCGTTGCAAGCCATTGCCGGGAAACGCCGCAACAGGCGCTCCCATCAATTCCCGCATCCAGCGACGCGAGCCACGCTCTCCGCAAGATCCAGGTCCCGGCACGCCTGAGCGACCGCAACGCCTCGCTCGGTCACCAGCCTTACCGCCTCGATCTTGAACTCGCGGCTAAACTTCCGTCTCGTCATATCCACTCTCCAGTTCAATGGTCACGATCTTATCTTCGTGTCCACAAAACCGGCAGCAGCTCACTTCGGCACTCTGCTGGAATGCGCCCTGCCGCCAAAGGACCGGCACAAGCTGGGCGCCCACTACCCCCCCCCGCCTATGTCAAGCGGCTGGTGAACCCGACCGTGATGGAACCGCTGCGCGCTGACTGGGTCGCCGTGCAGGCCTCTGCTCTGATCCTGACCGATCAGAGCCGGCAGAAGGACGCGCTAAACCTCGTCAAGGCCTTTCACCGCCGCATCTGCGCGATCCGGGTGCTGGCCCCCGCCTGCGGGTCCGGTAACTTCCTGTAAGTGGCGCTTGAACCGATGTAGCGGTTGGAAGGCGAAGTCACCGTCGTCATGACCCAGCGGGGCGAGGATCAGGTGTCACTCTCGCTCGAAGGGCATACGGTAGATCCGCACCCGTTTCTGGGGATCAAGCTGAACCCATGGGCCGCCGCGGTGGCGGAACTGGTGCTGTGGATCGGCTACCTGCAATGGCATTTTTGCACCCGCGGCAAGGCCAGTCCGGCAGAGCCTGTCCTGCGCGATATCAAGACCATCGAAAACCGGGACGCCGTGCGGACATGGGACGCGGTGACGCCCTGGCTGGACGCGGACGGCGCGCCCGTCACCCGCTGGGACGGCGAGACCACGATCACCAGCCAGCCCATCCCCGACCCTGACCCCGATGCGCGGGGGCAGATCATCGACGACGCCAACCCGAAACCCGCGAAATGGCCAGAGGCGGATTTCATCGTCGGCAACCCGCCCTTCATCGGCGCCAGCCGGATGCGGGACGCACTGGGCGACGGCTATGCCGAGGCGCTGTGGACAGCCTAACCCAAGATGCCGCAAAGCGCCGATTTCGTCATATTCTGGTGGGAGAAGGCAGCCCTCGCCACCCGCGCCTTGAAGCTCGGGAGCGACAAGGCAAAGGCCAAGGACACCCGCCGCATGGGCTTCATCACGACGACCTTCCTGCGCCAGACCTTCAACAGCCGTGTGCTGGAGCCTCATCTGAACGACCGAAAGACACCGCTGTCGCTACTGTTCGCTGTGCCGGATCAGGGGGCCATGGACCTCGGTGTCGCGGCGACCGCTGTCAAGGCGCCCTGGGCGAAGTGAGGTGCTCCCCTTCCCTTGGACAGGATCTGGCGCTTTCTAAGCTCTGATCTGCTCCTGCTGATCGGGTTGCGTTGCTTCGACTTTCAGCGAGTAGACTACGGCCGGTGGTTGGCCGCCAAGGGCTTTGTGCGGGCGGCGGTGATTGTAGAACCCCATCCATGTCCGGACACCCGCGCGGGCCTGAGACCCGGTCTCCCAGACATGCAGATAGACGCACTCGTATTTCAGCGTGCGCCACAGGCGCTCGATGAAGATGTTGTCCAAGTAGCGGCCCTTGCCATCCATCGATATACGGACGCCCGACCGCCGCAGGCGATCTGTCCAGGCAAACGATGTGAACTGCGATCCCTGATCGCTGTTCATGATGTCAGGTGGCCCGAACCGATAGATTGCCTCGTTCAGCGCGTCGACGCAGAAGTCGGCGTCCAGCGTGTTCGAGATCCGCCAGGCCAGAACCATTCGGGTGTGCCAGTCCATGATCGCCACCAGATAGAGAAACCCTCTGCGCATCGGCAGGTAGGTGATGTCCACGCACCAAACCTGATTGGGCCGCTCTACGCGCAGCCCGCGCAAGAGGTAGGGATAGGTCTTGTGCCCATTCGCCGGCTTGCTGGTGTTGGGTTTCTGGTAGATTGGCATCAAACCAATCAGGCGCATAAGCCGACGGATGCGCTTCTCGTTCACCGCGTGTCCCTCGTTGCGCAGGTGCCACGTCATCTGGCGCACGCCGAAGAAGGGCGTCTCCAGGAATTGCACGTCGATCAGCCGCATCAGCGCGAGGTTCTGCTCCGTCTCACCCTGCGGCATGTAATAAAACGACGACCGCGGTATCGACAGAAGCGCGCACTGCTGGCCAATCGACAGGTCCGGATGGTCGCGCTCGACCATGCTGCGCCTCACTTCCCGCCCCAAGGTTTGAGCTTTCTTTCCAAAAAAGAGTTGGCCACCGCCAGCTCCCCGATCTTGGCATGCAGATCCCTGACCTGGTCTTCATCGATGACCGGCGTCTTGCGGCCGCCGCGTTCAAAGACACCGGACGCGCCATCCAGCAGCGCACGTTTCCATTGGTTGATCATCGTCGGATGCACGCCGAACCGGCTCGCCAGCTCCGACACCGTCGCCTCACCTTTCAGCGCCTCAAGCGCCACCTTCGCCTTGAACTCAGGGGCGTGCTGCTTTCGTTTCGACATCTTCGATCTCCTTCGTGGTGAAGATCAACAGACAGCAAATCGGAGCTTACGTCAGTGTCCAGTTTTCGGGGGGCACCTCAAAGTCTTTGCCAGATCAGATGTCCGCCGTGCACCGCACTCTGGGCGATCTTGGAGTGGCCTTCCCCGCACAGGTCGCCCACCAGTTTGCCCGCTGGCCGCGCAACGACCGTCCGGCCCTTGCTGGCGACGCTGACAACCATGGGCATGGCCCGGATCGTCGCAGGCGGACGGTTCGCCGCCTGACCCAGCGGCAGCGGACTTCTCCCCCGCGACTAACGGCCCTGCCCTCGCGGACCCGGAAATACGCGCCCGCGCATGCGCCACGGCGCAGAGCCTTGACACCGGTGCGACCATCGGGCCCGCAATTGGTACGGGCGCGCATCGCGGGGCGGCCGCATCACTGCGATCCGGTCTTTCGCCAGTCTCGCGCGCCAAAGCCGCGCGCGGACGGCCCGCCATTGCCTTGTCTTGCGCGTGATCTGCCCGATCGGGTAAGGCAGGACCCTACCCGTCGGCGGGGGGTTTCTATACCAACGGTTCTGTCGCGGGCGGGACAATCGGTGTGTCATGGGGGTCAACCCCCGACGCAAGGTCACCGATCATGCTCCAGACCAAAACACGGGCGCCAGCGCCACGGACAGATGCCACCGACCCCGCACCGAGCGGCGATGCCTCTGGCGTGCGCGCGATCCTCAAGCGCAGCCTGATCGCGGTGACGCAAGGCCAGATCCCCGACGTGGCGCGTCTGCTGGACGGCCATACACCGATCAACCTTGTGGCGCGCAGCGACCGGTTTCTGGCGCTGCAACTGCTGGGCACATGGCATCAGCTTCTGGCCATCGCGCGCGAGTTCGAAGCGGTGCAGCAGCGCCGGACGACCGAACGCGCGGGCGAAGCGGCGGATATCGCGGGATCCTTTGCCGAAGTGCTGGGCCGGGTCGCGCAGTCCGGCGCCTCTGCCGCCACGGTCAACGCGGCGGTGCGCCGGCTGCGGGTCGGCCCGACGATGACCGCACACCCGACCGAGACCAAGCGCGTCACGGTACTGGCCAACCATCGCCGCATCTATCGCCGCCTGACGGACCTTCTGGGGCGCAGCTGGGCCCCGCGCGAAGAAGACGCCCATCTACAGGCGCTGACCTCTGAAATCGAGCTTCTGTGGCTGACCGGAGAGTTGCGTCTGGAAAAGCCCACTGTGGCACAAGAGGTGGCCTGGGGCCTCTATTTCTTTGGCGAAGTCCTTTATGACGCCGTGCCGACCCTGCACGAGATGCTGACCGACGCCCTGCGCCGTCTGTCCTATGACGCGACCCCCGGTGCCTTCCTGCGGTTTTCCAGCTGGATCGGCGGCGACCGCGACGGCAACCCGCATGTGACCGCCGATGTCACCCGCGCGGCTTTGCGCGCATACAGGCGCGCGGCATTGGCGTCCTACCGGCCAGTGCTGGACCAGATGTGCCATGACCTGTCGCTCAGCCTGTCGGTGGCCGACGTGCCGCAGCCGCTGTTGGCGATGGTGGCGGAACAGCTCGACCTGTGCGGGCCGGCGGCCGACACGACCCGGTGGCACAACGCGGCAGAGCCGTTCCGGCAAGGCGCCACGGCCCTGCTGATCCGGCTGAATGCCACGATTGCTGCGGATGCGGGCGAGACGCCGCAGGCGACCCCCTTCCGCAACGCGCGCGAGTTCCTGACGGCCGTGACGGCGCTGGACGCCGGCCTGCTGGCGGTGGGGGCACAGAACACCTCGGCCCGGCGCACCCGGCCCCTGATGCGCCGGATCGAGACCTTCGGCTTTCATACCGTGTCCCTCGATATCCGGCAGAACGCCACGGTCATCAACCGCACCGTCGCCGCCGTCCTGCGCGCGCGCGGCGAGGTGGTGCCGGATGAAGGCAGCCCGGCGTGGTCGCAGGTCATCGCCCATGTGCTGCAACACGACACGGCGCTGGATATGGATACCGCTGACCTGCCGGAGGAAGCGGTAGAGACGCTCGACCTGTTCCGCCTGATGGCAGAGACACGCGCCCGCGAGCGCGGCGCAATCGGTGCCTTCATCCTGTCGATGACGACCTCGGCCGACGACATCCTCGCGGTCTATCTGCTGGCCCGCTGGACGGCGACCGCCGCCGACGCCGCGCAGGACGCGCCGCTGCACATTGAGGTCGTGCCGCTGCTGGAAACGATCGACGACCTACGCGCCGCGACCGACATACTGGAGACTCTGTTCGCCAACCGCACCGTGCGCCGCGCGATCCGCGATCACGGCGACGCGCAGGAAATCATGCTGGGCTATTCGGACAGCAACAAGGACGGCGGGTTTCTGACCTCCAACTGGGAGCTGTCGAAGGCGCAGACCGCCGTGCAGCGCATCGGTGCCAGGCATCGCATCGCCATCTCGTTCTTTCACGGCCGCGGCGGATCGGTCAGCCGGGGCGGCGCCCCCGCCGGGCGCGCCATTGCCGCCCAGCCCGAAGGCACCGTCGACGGCCGCCTGCGCGTGACCGAACAGGGCGAAATCGTCTCGGCCAAGTTCGCGAACCGCGGCACGGCGCTGGGCAACCTCGAATTCCTGACCGCCGCCGTACTGCGGCATACGCTGGAACAGCCGACCGACCGCCGGTCGTCGGATTCGCCGGAGTTCAACGAGGCGCTGGCGGCCCTCGCCGGTCTGAGCCAGGTGAAATACCTCGACCTGACAGGCACGCAGGGCTTCATCGACTATTTCAACGCGGCCAGCCCCGTCGAGGAACTGGCGCTGCTGAAGATCGGCTCGCGCCCTGCGAAACGCTTTGGCACCGGCGTGCGCGACCTCAGCGACCTGCGCGCGATCCCTTGGGTTTTCGCGTGGAGCCAGAACCGCCACATGCTGACCGGCTGGTACGGCATCGGGTCGGCCCTGTCGTCCTTTACCCGGGTGCGCGGCGACGACGGGTTGGACCTGCTGCGCCGCATGTTCGAACGGTCGCGCCTGTTCCGGCTGGTGATCGACGAGGCTGAAAAGGTGCTGTTCCAGGCCGACATGGCCATCGCCCGCGCCTACGCCGGGCTGGTGCAGGACGACGCCGTGCGCGACGCGGTCTTTGCCAAGATCGAGCGGGAATACGACCTGACGCGCAACATGATCCTTGCCGTCACCGGCGGGGGCGACCTGTCGCGGCGGTTCCCGGACTACCGCGCGCAGGCCGACGCGATCCGCCCCCAGATGATCGGCGTCCACCGGATGCAGATCGACCTGCTTGACCGGGTCCGTCGCGCGGGCGGCGCGGACAGCGCGGACCCCGCGGACGTCGACAGCCTGCTCATGTCCATTCACGTCATATCCAGCGGGTTGGGCTGGACCGGTTGAACAAAACCTCAGGGAGAGAGAACCATGAACATCGCAACGAAGGCCGTGGACGCGCGCCACGCTTTTTTCCACAGCCGGCTGACAGACACGGACCCGGAGGTGCAGGGCACGATCACCCGTGAACTGGGCCGCCAGCGCGACGAGATCGAGCTGATCGCGTCGGAAAACATCGTCAGCCGCGCCGTCATGGACGCGCAGGGCTCTGTTATGACGAACAAATATGCCGAAGGCTATCCGGGCCGCCGCTACTATGGCGGTTGCCAGTATGTCGATCAGGCCGAGGATCTGGCCCGCGATCGCCTCAAGCAGCTGTTCGGCTGCACCTATGCCAACGTGCAGCCCAATTCCGGATCGCAGGCCAACCAGGCCGTCTTCATGACGCTGATGCAGCCCGGCGACACGTTTCTGGGCCTGAACCTTGCCGCGGGCGGTCACCTGACCCACGGGGCGAGCGTCAATCAATCGGGCAAATGGTTCAACGCCGTGCATTATTCCGTGCGCGAGGACGACCATCTGCTCGACATGGATCAGGCCGCGCAGCTGGCGGAAGAGCATAAACCCAAGGTCATCGTCGCCGGCGGGTCCGCCTATTCGCGTCACATCGACTTTGCCGCCTTCCGTGCCATCGCGGATTCCGTGGGCGCGAAGCTGTTCGTGGATATGGCCCACTTCGCAGGTCTGGTGGCCGGTGGCATGCACCCCTCGCCCCTTCCTTTCGCCGATGTCGTGACCTCCACGACGCACAAGACCCTGCGCGGCCCGCGTGGCGGGATCATCCTGTCGAATGACGAGGAACTGGGCAAGAAACTGAACTCAGCCGTCTTTCCCGGCCTGCAAGGCGGCCCCTTGATGCACGTCATTGCCGCCAAGGCCGTGGCCTTTGGCGAGGCCCTTCAGCCCGCCTACAAGGACTACATCAGGCAGGTGGTCGACAACGCCCGCGCGCTGGCGGACACGCTGCAGCAGGGCGGCGTGGACATCGTGTCGGGCGGCACCGACACGCACCTGATGCTGGCGGATCTGCGCCCCAAGGGCCTGTCCGGCAAGGTGGTCGAAGAGGCACTGGGACGCGCGCACATCACCTGCAACAAGAACGGCATTCCTTTCGACCCCGCCCCGCCGATGAAACCGTCGGGCATCCGCCTCGGCACGCCCGCGATCACGACACGCGGTCTGGGCGAGGCCGAGGCGCGCGAGGTGGGCCGGATGATCCTGCAGGTCATCGACGGTCTGGTCGCCAACGGTGACGACAACGCAGGGGTCGAGGCAGAGGTACGCGGTCAGGCCGAGGCACTGATGGGACGGTTCCCGATCTACTGACAGCCGTCACGGCGCCGCGCGATGGCGCGGCGCCGTGCAAACGGCCTAGTCCAGCACGTCGCCCGTCAGAACCACGGGAGCGCCCGAATAGAAGTGCGGAATGTCGTCCAGCGCCGGACCGGCCGCAGCCAGCGCGGCGTCGCGCGCGGCAGCGTCGGCAAAGACAAACGTGGCGATCGCGTGAAAAGGCGCAGCATCGCCGGTGCCTTTCACGACGACGATGCGTTGGGCGTGCGGTGCC
This sequence comes from Loktanella sp. M215, assembly GCF_021735925.1. Taxonomy (NCBI): domain Bacteria; kingdom Pseudomonadati; phylum Pseudomonadota; class Alphaproteobacteria; order Rhodobacterales; family Roseobacteraceae; genus Loktanella; species Loktanella sp. M215. The sequence goes on along the minus strand of NZ_WMEA01000001.1, from coordinate 2,812,302 downwards.
ATATGTGTGTCCACCAGTCCCAAGTGTGTGTCAGCGTAGTAGTCGTGGTCGAATGTCGTGCCACCGGTCGTCGGATACAGCACCTGCAAGGAAACGGACATGAAAACCTCCCGGAATGTCGGGGCCGCCAGCGCAGCCCTGCGGTCAGGTTAAGCCGGGCTGTAAGCCAATGCCACCATGTTCCGGTCAGGATCTGCTGCGTCCGGCGCGGGGGGCCTGCCTTGCCCCCCGTCGTGGCGTCCATCAGGCCGTCAGCCCCTCCGGTTCTGCCACGCCGTTGGCACGGCAGCAGGCGGTCAGGGTGTTGGCCAGCAGGCAGGCGATGGTCATCGGACCGACACCGCCAGGAACGGGCGTGATGGCCCCCGCGACGGCGGCGCAGCTGTCGAAATCCACGTCGCCCACCAGCCGCGTCTTCCCCTCGCCCTTGTCGGGCGCCGGAATACGGTTGATGCCGACATCGATGACCGTCGCACCCGGCTTGATCCAGTCGCCCGGCACCATCTCTGGCCGGCCCACGGCGGCGACCACGATATCCGCGCGGCGCACGACGTCCGCAAGATCCTTCGTGCGGGAATGGGCGATGGTGACGGTGCAGCTGTCATTTAGCAGCAGTTGTGCCATCGGCTTGCCCACGATGTTGGACCGGCCGAGGATCACCGCTTCCAGCCCCGAAAGCGATCCGTGATGGTCGCGCAGCATCATCAGGCAACCCAGCGGCGTGCAGGGCACCATGCTTTTCTGCCCCGTCCCCAGCAGGCCCACGTTTGAGATATGGAACCCGTCCACATCCTTCGCCGGATTGATCGCATTGATGATCAGGTCGGAATCGAGGTGCGCAGGAAGAGGCAGCTGCACGAGGATGCCGTGCACGGCCGGATCGTCGTTCAGCTGATGCACCACCGCCAGCAGGTCCGCCTCTGACACCTCGGCGTCCAGCTTGTGTTCGAACGAGTTCATCCCGACCTCGACCGTCTGCTTGCCCTTGGCGCGGACGTAGACCTGGCTGGCCGGGTCCTCGCCCACCAGCACGACGGCCAGACCGGGGGTGATGCCGTGATCGGTCTTCAGCTTGGTCACATGGGTCGCGACCTTGTCGCGGACGGTTGCGGCAAAGGCCTTGCCGTCGAGGATCGTTGCAGTCATCGGGGATTCCTTGTCGTCTTGCAGGAGGTCGGGACCATCGTCAGAACAACCCTTCGATCTGGCCGTCAGAGTCGAGGCGAATGGTCTCTGACGCAGGATGTCGCGGCAGGCCGGGCATGGTCATGATCTCGCCGCAGATGGCCACGACGAAGCCCGCACCGGCAGACAGGCGCACCTCGCGCACCGGCAATGTGTGGCCCGTCGGCGCGCCACGGCGATTCGGGTCGGTGGTGAAGGAATACTGCGTCTTGGCAATGCAGATCGGCAGGTGGCCGTAGCCCTGATCCTCCCATTCTTTCAGTTGCGCGCGGATCTTGCCGTCGGCGGCGACGCCGTCGGCGTGATAGATCCGGGTCGCGATGGTCTCGATCTTGTCGAACAGCGGCATCTCGTCGGGGTAAAGCGTGCGGAAATCAGCCTGATCGCTGTCGGCAAGGGCCACGACCTTGTGGGCCAGCTCCTCGATCCCGGCACCGCCGTCGGCCCAGTGCTTGCACAGCACCGCCTCTGCCCCCTGTTGCGCGACATAGTCGCGGACGGCCTGCACCTCGGCCTCTGTATCGCCCGAGAAATGGTTGATCGCCACGATCACCGGCACGCCAAAGCCCTGCAGGTTGGCGATATGGCGACCCAGGTTGGGGCAGCCGTCCTGCACGGCGGTCACGTTTTCCGCACCAAGGTCCGCCTTGGCCACGCCGCCGTTCATCTTCATCGCGCGCACGGTTGCGACGAGGACGACGGCGCTGGGTGACAGACCGGCCTTGCGGCACTTGATGTTCATGAACTTCTCGGCGCCCAGATCGGCGCCGAATCCCGCCTCTGTCACCACGTAATCCGCCAGTTTCAGCGCCGTCGTCGTGGCGATGACCGAATTGCAGCCGTGGGCGATATTGGCGAAGGGGCCGCCGTGGACGAAGGCCGGGTTGTTTTCCAGCGTCTGCACCAGATTGGGCTGCATCGCGTCCTTCAGCAGGACGGTCATGGCACCATCGGCCTTCAGATCGCGGCAATAGACGGGCTGCTTGTCGCGGGTATAGGCCACGATCATGTCGCCCAGACGCTTTTCCAGATCCTTGAGATCGCGCGCAAGGCACAGGATCGCCATGACCTCGGAGGCCACCGTGATGTCGAACCCGGTCTGCCGGGCAAAGCCGTTGGCGACACCGCCCAGCGAGGTCACCACATCGCGCAGGGCGCGGTCGTTCATGTCCAGCACCCGCCGCCAGACGACGCGCCGCAGGTCGATGTCCAGCGCATTGCCCCAGTAGATGTGGTTGTCGATCATCGCCGACAGCAGGTTGTGCGCAGAGGTGATGGCGTGGAAATCGCCGGTAAAGTGCAGGTTCATGTCCTCCATCGGGACAACCTGCGCGTAGCCGCCGCCTGCGGCCCCGCCCTTCATGCCGAAGTTCGGCCCCAGCGACGCCTCTCGGATGCAGATGGCGGCCTTTTTGCCGATCCGGTTCAACCCGTCGCCCAGTCCCACGGTCGTCGTGGTCTTGCCTTCGCCCGCGGGCGTGGGGTTGATCGCCGTCACAAGGATCAGCTTGCCGTTCGGCCGGTCCTGCAGACCCGAGATGAAACTCTGGCTGATCTTGGCCTTGTCATGGCCGTAAGGCAGCATGTCGACAGCCCCGATGCCCAGACGGGCGCCCACGTCCTGTATCGGCTGTTTGATTGCCTCGCGTGCAATCTGGATATCCGTCTTCACCGCCATTCAAGTTCCTCCCAAAACCCGTGTCTGTCACGGTGCTGCCATGAACCACAACGCCTCGGCAATCGACACATGACACCGACTGCCGGTTTGCCGCAAGTTTCCGTCCTGCCGGATGTTGCCCCACTACCCGGTCGGGCGGGAAACCCGGTATACGTCCGTATGCCGTAACGCATTGTGATACAACCAAAAGACCTAGTAGACTCAAGCGCCTTTGCGGATCAACCTAAGGTCAGGGAAAACAACCGGCGGGAGGGATACAGCCGGTTGCCGTCCCCCACGACGCGAAAGCGGGAGGAGACCGATGACCGTTTCGACTGTACCGCGCGCCGCGGTGGCAGAACCCGTGCGAATCCTGCTGGCCGAGGCCAATCCATTCGTCGTGTCCGCCCTGACCGGTTGCTTTGCGAACGACAGCCGCTTTCGCCTGATCGGCAGCGTCGACAGCGGAGAGCAGCTGCTGGCCGTGACACCCGCATCGGTGGATGTTGTCGTGCTGGCCTGGCAACTGACCGACATGACGGCCCCCGATGTGCTGCGGGCCATCAAGTCGCGGGGCTGCGCCCTGCCCGTCACCGTCTTTTCCAACAACCGCGATCTGGGCCACGTGCGCCTGTCCGTGCGCCTTGGCGCGCTGGGCTTCTGCTATCAGTTCGACGAACCCGCCGTCCTGTTTGATACCCTGCATGCGGTCGCCAACGGCAGGCTTTGCGTGCCCTTCATCGACGTGACCACGATCAACGACACGCCGCTGGCGCAGCTGACAGTGCGAGAGCGCGAATTGCTGTCGGTGCTGGCGCGCGGCTGGACCAACCAGCAGATCGCCAACCGCACCGGCATTTCCGAAAACACGGTCAAATATCACCTCAAGAATCTTTACGACAAGCTGGGCGTGCATAACCGCGCCATGGCCGTCGCCGTCTTTTCCCGCGAAGCCGCAGACTGACGCAAGGCCCTTGGCCCGGCGCACCCCGCAGCCCCCGCTGCGGGGTGTTTCTGCATTCCCGCCGCCAGTGGCCCGAACCCCGATCGGGTAGGGTCGCCCCCCCCGCTGCGACGGCGTTTCCTATCCTGCAAGGTGTTCTGACAGCGGCCCGCTGCCCGCATCCTGAGGTCAGATTGAATTGCAGTATTCCATGGGAGGAACCCCGCATGCCCGGCTTTAACCACCTTTATATCCCCGGTCCGACGAACGTACCCGATCAGGTCCGGATGGCGATGAACGTGTCCATGCAGGACATGCGCGCCCCCGATTTTCCGGACTTCACCAAGCCCCTGTTCGACAAGGTCGCGAAGGTCTTCCGCAACACCACCGGCCGCGTCTTCCTCTACCCCTCCTCCGGCACCGGCGCGTGGGAGGCGGCGATCCAGAACACCCTGTCCCCCGGTGACAAGGTGTTGATGAGCAGGTTCGGCCAGTTCTCGCACCTCTGGGCCGACATGGCGACGCGCCTTGGTCTGGACGTTGAACTGATCGACTGCGAGTGGGGCACCGGTGTCCCGGTCGAGCAATACGCAGAGCGTCTGAACGCCGACATCGCCCACGAGATCCAGGCCGTCTTCGTCACCCATAACGAGACCGCAACCGGCGTCACCTCGAACGTCAAGGCGGTGCGCGAGGCGCTGGACGCGGCCAAGCACCCGGCGCTTCTGATGGTGGACGGCGTCAGCGCCGTGGGCTCGATCCCCTTCGATCAGGATGCGTTGCGCGTCGACTGCGCCGTGTCGGGATCGCAGAAAGGCTTCATGCTGCCCGCAGGCCTTGGCCTGCTGTCGGTCAGCAAGTGGGCGCTGGAGGCGAACAAGCGCGCCGGTTACGTGCGCACTTTCTTCAGCTTCGAGGACATGATCGCCAACAACGACAACGGCTATTTCCCCTACACGCCCGCGACGCAACTGCTGCACGGGTTGAACACCAGCTGCGACATGATGCTGGACGAAGGGCTGGAAAACATCTGGGCGCGCCATCACCGGCTGGCCACGGGTGTGCGCAAGGCCGTCGCCGCATGGGGGCTGGAGCTGTGTGCCAAAGAGGAGAAGTGGTATTCCGACACCGTGTCCGCAATCATGGTGCCGGAGGGGTTCGACGCCCGCGACGTGATCTCGACCGCTTACAGCAAATACAACACATCGCTGGGGTCGGGTCTGTCCAAGGTGGCGGGCAAGGTGTTCCGCATCGGTCATCTGGGCTGGCTGAACGAAGGCATGGTCTGCACCGCCCTGTCGGTCGCCGAAATGGCGCTGATCGATACGGGCATCAAGATCGAGGCCGGCTCCGGCGTCGGTGCCGCGATCACCCACTACAGCCAGACCTCGGCGGACGCGGCCCAGAAAAAGGCCGCCGCCTGATCCTCTTTCCAGACAGGAAACACCACAATGTCCCATACCGTTCACGGCATGCGTGCCACGCGTCTGCAACGCTCGACCCTCGCGGTGCCCGCGTCCAACCCGTCCATGGTCGAAAAGGCCGCCGACTCCGAAGCTGATGTCGTCTTCCTCGATCTGGAAGACGCTGTCGCCCCCAATGACAAGGAACAAGCCCGCAAGAACGCGATCCAGCTGCTGAACGACATCGACTGGAAGGGCAAGAACAAGGTCACGTCCCTGCGGATCAACGGCCTTGATACCCACTACATGTACCGCGACGTGGTCGACGTGGTGGAACAGGCAGGCGACAAGCTCGACGTCATCCTGATCCCCAAGGTGGGCCTGCCCGCCGACGTCTACATGGTCGAGGCGATGCTGAACCAGATCGAGATGGCCAAGGGCCTCAAGCGCAAGATCGGCATCGAGGCGCTGATCGAGACACCTCTGGGCATGGCCAACGTCGAGGCCATTGCCGCCGCCCCGTCCCGGCTGGAGGCGATGCACTTCGGCGTGGCCGACTATGCCGCGTTTCACAAGGCGCGGACCGTCAACATCGGTGGATTGAACCCGAACTATCCCGGCGACCAGTGGCATGCGGCGCTCAGCCGTATGACCACCGCCTGCCGCGCCTACGGCATCCGCCCGATCGACGGCCCCTTCGGCGACTTCTCGGACCCGGACGGGTTCCGCGATGCCTGCAAGCGGGGCGCGGCGCTGGGCATCGAAGGCAAATGGGCGATCCACCCCAGCCAGATCGCGCTGGCGAACGAGGAATACTCGCCCACCGACGCCGAGGTCGACCGCGCGCGCCAGATCCTTGTCGCACTGGAGGAAGCGGCGGCACAGGGTCGCGGTGCAGCCAGCCTGAACGGCAAGATGGTCGATGCCGCGTCCGAGAAAATGGCCAGAAACATTCTGGCGGTGCAGGAGGTCCTGAAGGCACGCGCCGCGTAAGCCGACGGGAACATGGGAGGAGGACGATATGGACATTCACGAATACCAGGCCAAGGAACTGCTGGCGACGCACGGTGTGCGGATGCCGCGCGGCGGGCTGGCCTACAGTCCCGAACAGGCGGCTTACCGCGCCACCGAAATCGGCGGCGACCGCTGGGTCGTCAAGGCACAGGTGCACTCCGGCGCCCGCGGCAAGGCGGGTGGCATCATCCTGTGCGACAGCGATACCGAAGTGTCTGAAGCCGCCGAAAAGCTGCTGGGCCAGCGTCTGGTGACGCATCAGACCGGCCCGCAGGGCAAGCTGATCAACCGGCTTTACATCGAAGAGACGGTCAAGATCGACAAGGAACTCTATCTGGGCTTCGTGCTGGACCGCAAGGAAGAGCGGATCATGATCGTCGCCTCCTCCGAAGGCGGGATGGAGATCGAGCAGATCGCCTCGGATGCGCCGGACAGCCTCGTGCGCGCCTCGGTCGATCCGGGCCTTGGCATGCGCGAGTTTCAGGCGCGCGAGATTGCCTTCGGCCTCGGCCTTGACGCTGCGGTGATCGGCAAGGCGGTGGACACGATCCTCGCCTGCTACCGCGTGTTCCGCGACTTCGACGCCTCGATGCTGGAAATCAACCCGCTGGTCGTCAGCGGCAACGACGTGATCGCGCTCGACGCCAAGATGAGCTTTGACGAAAACGCCCTGTTCCGCCGCCCGGAAATCTCGGAATTGCGCGACAAGAGCCAGGAAGACCCGCGCGAGACCTTCGCGTCCGACCGGGGCCTGTCCTATGTCGGTCTGGACGGCGACATCGGCTGCATCATCAACGGTGCAGGCCTTGCGATGGCGACGATGGACATGATCAAGATCGCCGGCGGCGAGCCTGCGAACTTCCTCGATATCGGCGGTGGCGCCTCGCCGGACCGGGTCGCGAAATCCTTCCGCGTGGTGCTGGCCGACAAGAACGTGAAGGTCATTCTGGTCAACATCTTTGCGGGCATCAACCGCTGCGACTGGGTGGCCGAAGGCGTGGTCAAGGCCCTGGCAGAGGTCGGCGTGAACTGCCCGCTGATCGTGCGCCTGTCGGGCACCAAGGTCGAGGAAGGCAAACGCATCCTCGCGGAAAAGGCACCCAACGTCACCGTCGCCGATACCCTGAAAGAAGCCGCCGAGGCCGCCGTCGCGGCGCTTCAGTCGGTCAACCGCAACGCAGCCTGATTGAAAGGAAAGATCACATGGCAATCTTGCTGACGAAAGACACGCGCGTTCTCGTGCAGGGCTTTACCGGGCGCATCGGATCGTTCCACGCGCAGGAAATGATGGACTACGGCACCCGTGTCGTGGGGGGTGTCACACCCGGCAAAGGCGGCAGCACGCACCTTGGCGTGCCGGTCTTCAACACCGTGAAGGGCGCGGTGGCGGAAACCGGGGCAGAGGCATCCATCGTTTTCGTCCCGCCCCCCTTTGCCGCCGACGCGATCATGGAAGCCGCCGACGCAGGCATCAAATACTGCACCTGCATCACCGACGGCATCCCCGCCCAGGACATGATGCGCGTCAAACGCTACATGCGCCGCTACCGGTCCGACATGCGCATGCGTCTGACGGGGCCGAACTGTGCCGGCACGATCACGCCCGGTCAGGCGATGATGGGCATCATGCCCGGCAGCATCTACATGCCCGGCCGCGTCGGCATCGTCGGACGCTCTGGCACACTGGGATACGAGGCGGCCAGCCAGATGAAATCCCGCGGCATCGGTGTCTCCACCTCTGTCGGCATCGGCGGCGACCCGATCAACGGCTCGTCCTTCCGCGACATCCTCAAACTGTTCGAGGCGGACCCCGACACGGACGCAGTCGTCATGATCGGCGAAATCGGCGGCCCGCAAGAGGCGGAGGCAGCCCAGTGGGCGGCGGAACACATGACCAAGCCGCTGATGGCCTATGTCGCGGGCCTGTCGGCGCCCAAGGGCAAGGTCATGGGCCACGCGGGTGCCATCGTCTCGGCCTTCGGCGAATCCGCGCAGGAAAAGGTCGATATCATCCGGGAGTTGGGCCACACCATCGTCCCCCACCCCGCCGCCTTCGGCGAAACCGCCGAATCCGTCCTGTCCGGCAAGCGGGTGGCCGCATGACCAAGCCCCGCATCCTGCTGACCCGGCGCTGGCCCGCGGCCGTGGAACGCCGCCTGTCACAGGACTACGACGCGACACTGAACACGGACGACGTGCCGATGACGACCGAGGCGATCGGCGCCGCATTGAACGATTACGACGCGGTGTGCCCCACCGTGTCGGATCGCCTGCCGGCGCAAATCTTCTCTGGCGGCCAACGGGCGCGGATCCTGGGCAACTTCGGTGTGGGGTTCAACCACATCGACATCGCCGCGGCCACCGGCGCGGGCCTGACGGTGACGAACACGCCGGGCGTGCTGACCGACTGCACGGCGGACACGGCCCTGACGCTCATGCTGATGCTGGCGCGGCGTGCGGGCGAAGGCGAGCGCGAGCTGCGGGCCGGCAACTGGGCGGGCTGGCGGCCCACCCACATGATGGGCACACGGCTGCGCGGCAAGACGCTGGGCATCATCGGCATGGGCCGGATCGGCATCGCCACGGCGCGACGCGCCCACGCGGCCTTTGGCATGAAGGTGATCTACTACAACCTCGTGGACGTGCCTGACGACCTGATCGCAGGCATGGATGCCCGCCGCCTCGATACCATTGAAGCGGTGCTGGAAGCCGCCGATGTCGTCTCGCTCCACGTGCCCGGCGGTGGCGACAACACGCACCTGATGAATGCGGCACGTCTGGCGCTGATCGGTCCCGACGGTTTTCTGATCAACACCGCGCGCGGCGACGTCATAGACCAGACCGCCCTGATTGCGGCTTTACGGGAGGGCCAACTGAAGGGCGCGGGGCTGGATGTCTTCGAGGACGAGCCGAAGGTGCCTGCCGAACTCATCGCGATGGAGAACGTTGTCCTTCTACCGCACCTCGGCAGCGCCACGACGGAAACGCGCGAGGACATGGGCCACATGGTCGCCGACAACCTCGACGCCTTCTTCACCGGCCAGCGCGTGCCGAACGCGGTGGCCTGACGCCGCATCGGCGTCTCGCCCCCAAGCCGGCACCACATGACGGTCAACGCGTGCAATTTGCGCGTATCTCGGCGGCAATGGTCTGGCAACGGAAGGCTGAACCCGCCGCGCCGCGCCACACCGTTCCGGCCCCGACAGGCGGGAACGGGCCTACCCCAGCATATGGTGCATGACAAAACCGTGCCACTGATTGCGCCGGCGCTGCTCGGCCCCGCGACCGATCCGACCGTCGCGGTCCTTGCCGAGACCGCCACGCCGATACTCTGCATTTGGCCGGCATCGGATCGAAATGAGCTGGCGCGTCCGACGGTCGCGCGTTGAAGCGCTTGCTGTGCAATGGCATCAAGCCTGTGCCAACGGCCCCCATCGCATGTGACAATTTCGGTAAGACCGTCACACACAGGTCCCCGCTTAGTGAAGGGCGCAGGCCGGCTTTCAACACGTCCATGATGTCAGACGCGAGCACCTCCAATTTCAACACCGTGCAATCCGATGGAACCAACGACGTCCTGCTCTCATCGGTCAGGCCGATCGGTCGTGACGCACGCGAAAAGCTGAATGATTGGCGTAGGCACGACAATAAAGACAGACCTTACAGCGCGATCGGATACAACGTCCCGATCACCATGCACCTTACCGGTGACGCAGCCAGCCCGTCGTCGCTATCAGAGCCGAAAAACGCCAATATCCGGCGGTCCAGAATGGGGGAGCGGAGCCGAGGCAGATAATCGATTGCGGCAAGTTTCTCTGTCAAAGTTTGCAGTTTTGCGCGCTACACTAAACGCAATGTAAAAAACATTTACATCACCTCTTGCGCGGTTCGGTCGACGTCCACATATCGGGGATGTGAACGATATTTACATTCTCAACCCGACAGGAGCACACCCGATGTATTCGACACCCACCTACGCCTCTGCCACGGGCCCGATGGTATGGCTGCGGCGTGCAGAAGCCTGGCTTGATGCCCGCGGTCGCGGTGCCTGGATCGCTGCAATGATCGCAGGCTTCGTCGTCGCATGGCCCGCTGGTCTTGCCTTTCTGGCCTACATGATCTGGAGCAAACGCATGTTTTCCCGCAATATCCCCGTCCGCGCCATAGCCCGTCCCTTTGCGGGCGCCATGTCGCAATCTTCCGGCAACCGCGCCTTTGATGCTTACAAGGCTGAAACCCTGCGCCGCCTGCAGGAAGAGCAGGACAGCTTTTCCGACTTCCTGGGCCGTCTGCGCGACGCCAAGGACAAGGCCGAGTTCGACCAGTTCATGGCCGACCGCAAGGGCGACACGACGGTGCAGGAACCGCACGACGACAAGTGATTTCGACCGGGCGGCCCGCTGGACGGGCCGCCCCAACCGCCACAGACCGACAGGAGACGCCCCCATGATGACCGCACCGATGTCCCGCATGACCGGCCTGCCCGATCCGGACAGGGATGCCGATTTCTATGCCCGTGTGCCAACCAAGCGCGCGTTTGCCTGGGCGCTGGACGTAACGCTCGTGCTGATCGTGTCGCTGGTGATCGTGCCGTTCACCGCATTCACGGCGCTGTTCTTCTTTCCGCTGCTGATGCTGGCGGTGGGCTTCACCTATCGCTGGTTCACCATTGCTGGCGCCTCTGCCACCTGGGGCATGCGGCTGATGGGGATCGAACTGCGCGAGATGTCGGGCGCGCGCCTTTCGGCCACGACGGCCTTTTTCCATACGCTGGGCTACACGGTGTCCGTCGTCACAGCACCGCTGCAGTTGATCAGTGCGGGCATGATGGCCCTGACGCCGCGCGGCCAGGGTCTGACCGATCACCTGCTGGGCACCACGGCGATCAATCGTCCGGTCTGAGGTGCAACGGTCGACCGCGTCCCTCAGGCCCTCGGCGGAATTTGCGCACCTTGCGCAATTCCGTGACGCCGGGGGCTTGTCAGGGCGCTGCAGAGCCTCCAATCTTGGGGGATGCGCCACCTTCTTCCTCCGACGCCGCAGTTCTACGTGACGGCCCCGCAACCCTGCCCCTACCTGGAGGGGCGGATGGAGCGCAAACTGTTCACGGCCCTGCAGGGCGAGGCCGCGACAGCCCTGAACGACACACTGTCCAAACAGGGCTTTCGTCGGTCGCAGAACGTGCTCTATCGCCCGTCCTGCGCCGAATGTGCCGCCTGCATGTCGGCGCGGATCCGGGTCGCGGACTTTGAGCCCTCGCGCAGTCAGCGAAGAGTTCTCAAGCGCAACGCGAACCTCAAGCGGCGCGCAACCTCGCCTTGGGCGACCGAAGAGCAGTATGACCTTTTCCGCCGCTACCTGGATGCGCGGCACGCGGACGGCGGCATGGCCGACATGGACATGTTCGAATTCGCCGCCATGGTCGAGGAAACGCCGGTCCGGTCGCGCCTGATTGAATATACGGATCGCACGGACCGCGAGGCCGGGCCAAAAGCGGCCTGCCTGACGGATATCCTCGATGACGGGCTGTCGATGGTCTATTCGTTCTTCGAACCGACAATGGAACGCCTCAGCCCCGGCAGCTTTCTGATCCTCGATCACGTTGCGATCGCGCGCGAACTGGGCCTGCCTTACGTCTATCTTGGCTATTGGGTGCCGGGCAGCCCCAAGATGGGCTACAAGGCGAATTTCGCAGCACTCGAAATCTATCGCAACGGGTATTGGTCCGACATCGGCGATCCGGACGGCTATGACGCCGCCCTGCACCCGCTGTCGACCGCGCCCATCGCGGAACAGGTCGCGCGGATCAACCTGCCCAACGGGGCCAGCGTCGTCCGCTAGGGCAGCAGGGTCGTCGTGCCACCCTCGACCACGATGACCTGCCCGTCCTGCAAGGCGACGAAGGGCATGCCCTGATCGGTCAGCCAGTGTGCCGCCTTGTCGGCACCGGCGGAATCCCGGTGACCTGACGCCACATGTGGCACAACGGATTTCGGGAACAGGTTCAAGCCTTCGTAGGAAATCACCTCGTCCCCCCAGGTGCCGACGGTGGGGTCGTCCATCAGGTCCAGACCGCGCAGGGTCGGTGCCGTCACGATCGCACCGGCGCTGGACCCCCCGTAGACCAGTGCATCCTGTGCCAGAAGCCCGTGGATCACGCCGTCAAAGCCGCTGGCCCGCATCGCGCGGCGCAGCACGAAGGCATTGCCGCCCAGCACCCAGACCAGACCGCACGTCGACAACTGGTCGTGCAGCCGGATCGGCGACCCCACGTAATCGCGCAGATCAAGCCAGCTTGCCGGCATCCCCATGTCATTCAACGCCGCCACCGGGTCATAGGTGGTAGCGGTATAGACCGCACGTGCGGCGGCGGGGATGTAATCCAGCGCATTGCCGATCACCAGCGTGTTGCGTCGCCTGCCGACAAGCCCCTGCAGGGCATCCGCGTGGCGTCCGAAGCGATGGGAAGACAGATAAAGGCGCATGGGATCGACCGTCTTTGGCTCTCTGGGGCATATCTGTAACCTCGACCCGGGCTTGGCAAGCGCGAAACCACATCATCTTCCGGTCTGCACATCAGGGCTGCACCCGCGCACTGTGCGGACCAGACAAGCGACCTACATCTGATTTCAATGCAAGAAGGAGGCCAGAAATGACCGATTACACGCCCCCCAAGGTCTGGACATGGGACGCCGAAAACGGCGGCCAGTTCGCCAAGACCAACCGCCCCATCGCGGGCCCGACCCATGACAAGGCCCTGCCCCGCGGCGACCACCGCTTTCAGCTGCACTCGCTTGCCACGCCCAACGGCGTCAAGGTCACCGTCATGCTGGAGGAGTTGCTGGAAGCCGGGCATACGGCCGCCGAATATGACGCATGGCCGATCAGGATCGGTGATGGCGACCAGTTCGGGTCGGGCTTTGTCGAGATCAACCCGAACTCCAAGATCCCGGCGTTGCTGGACACCAAGACCGACAGCCGCGTGTTCGAGAGCGCCGCGATCCTGCTGTATCTGGCCGAGGAATTCGACGCCTTCCTGCCGAAGGACCGCAAGGCGCGGACCGAGGCGATGAACTGGCTGTTCTGGTTGCAGGGGTCGGCCCCCTATCTGGGCGGCGGCTTCGGCCATTTTTACGCCTATGCACCCGAAAAGTTCGAATACCCTATCAATCGCTTCACGATGGAAACAAAGCGTCAGCTGGACGTGCTGGACCGCAATCTGGCCGACCGCGAATTCCTGAACGGTCCCGATTATACCATCGCCGACATGGCAACGGCGCCGTGGTACGGCGCGCTGGTCAAGGATCAGGTCTACAGTGCCGCTGAATATCTTGACGCAGGCAGCTATACCAACGTGCAGCGTTGGGCCGACACGGTGATGAACCGTCCCGCCTATCAGCGGGGCCGCATGGTTAACCGGCTGTTCGGCGATCCGGCGGAACAGTTGCACGAACGTCACGCCGCGTCGGATTTCGACTCGCAAACGCAGGACAAGATCGGCAAAGGGGACGCTTAAGCGGAACCTGGCCGATCAGCGGGCATTGGTTCCACGACACCTGCACAGGACGTGACCGATGACCGACACCGCCAGCCCGAAAGACATCAGCGCCAAGGGCTGGTTCGCCGCGACCAAGCGTATCGCGGCCAGCATTGGCAGCGATCACGTCACGCTGATCGCGGCGGGCTGTGCCTTTTACGGCCTGCTGGCGCTGTTCCCCGGCGTCGTCGCCGCAATGGCGCTGGCGGGACTTTTCACCGATCCGACGGGTCTGGTGGACCAGTTGCAGACCCTCACCCGCTTTATGCCGCAAGAAGCCGCGCAGATCGTCATCGATCAGGCGAAATCCGTGGCGGGCAGCGACAGCGGCGGGCTTGGCCTTGCCGCGATCATCGGCCTGCTGACCGCCGTCTGGTCGGCCAGCGCCGGCATGGCCGCCCTGATCGAGGGGTTGAACGTGGCCTTCGGCGTGTCCGACACGCGCAGTTACCTGCGGGCGACACTGGCGCGTCTGGTCCTGACACTGGGCGCAGTCGTGGGGTTCTTTCTGATCGTTCTGACGCTGGTGGCCATTCCGGTTGTCCTGCGATTCGTGCGGCTGGACACGAATACCGAATGGCTGGTCCTGCTGATCCGTTGGCCCGCCGTGCTGCTGCTGGTCGCCGCCGGCCTCGCGATCCTTTACCGCTATGCCCCGGCCCGCAAGCGCCGCGCGTGGCGCTGGATCACACCGGGGGCGGCCTTTGCCTGCCTGCTCTGGCTGGGGGGATCGGTCCTGTTCGCGTGGTATGTGCAGAACCTCGCCAGCTATAACGAGACGTTCGGCACGCTGGGCGGCGTCATCGTCCTGCTGATGTGGCTGTGGCTGTCGTCCTTCATCGTGCTGCTGGGGGCAGAGGTCGATTCCGAGATCGAGGCGCAGGCCAAGCAGGACCCGTCACCGGCGGACGCCGATGCGGACACGGCTGATTCCAACCGTCTGGACCAGGGCGCCGCCGCCCTGATCGGTGGCGAAAAGCCCAAGGATGACGCGCCACAAGAGACGCCGTCGCCCCGGCAGCACCCCCAGTCCGCCACGCCGCCGGCGAAACTGACGTTTGGCACTGTGGCACTGCTGGCCGGTGCCTTGCTGCTGACCCGCCGTGAAAAATGACCGCTGACTGAAAGAAAGTTGCGACAAACCGCGCCTGCGCGACATTTTCTCCAGCGCGGTGGTTGACCCTGCCGCGCGCTGTGCCTAGAACGGGCGCACGCAAGGGAATCTCGCATGAACAAGATCGTACTAATCGTAGGAAGAACGCGCATGGGCCGGTAACGGTTTGACCATTCAGGTTCCCCATGCGCCCCCGTCACCCACGGGGGCTTTTTTGTGCGACAAGACGATCCGGCGAATACAGCCGCTGACAAGGACAAGACGATGACAAAGACGATGACTGGCGCGAAAATGGTGGTTCAGGCCCTGATCGATCAGGGGGTCGAGGTCGTGTTCGGCTATCCCGGCGGTGCCGTGCTGCCGATCTATGACGAGATCTTTCAGCAAAACCACATCCAGCACGTCCTCGTCCGTCACGAACAGGGTGCCGTCCACGCCGCCGAAGGCTACGCTCGCTCCACCGGCAAGCCCGGTGTCGCCCTCGTCACCTCTGGCCCCGGTGCGACCAACGCCGTCACCGGCCTGACCGACGCGCTGATGGACTCCATTCCGATCATCGTCCTGACGGGTCAGGTCCCGACCTTCATGATCGGCACCGATGCGTTCCAAGAGGCGGATACCGTCGGCATCACCCGCGCCTGCACCAAGCATAACTGGCTGGTCAAGGACACCGACAAGCTGGCGAACACCATCCACGAGGCGTTCCACGTCGCCCTGTCCGGTCGCCCCGGCCCGGTCCTGATCGACATCCCCAAGGACGTCCAGTTCGCCAAGGGCACCTATTCGGAAAAGGCCAAGCGCAAGTCCCACTACGCCCCGCAGGTCAAGGGCGACATCAACATGATCACCGAACTGGCAGAGGCGATGGCCACCGCCAGGCGCCCGGTCTTCTATACCGGCGGCGGCGTCATCAACTCCGGCCCCGCCGCATCGCAGTTGCTGCGCGAACTGGTCGAAGCGACGGGCTTTCCCATCACCTCCACCCTGATGGGTCTGGGTTGCTATCCTGCGTCCGGCCACGCGTGGCTGGGCATGGTGGGCATGCACGGGCTTTATCAGGCCAACATGGCGATGCACGGTTGTGATCTGATGATCAACATCGGCGCACGCTTCGACGACCGGATCACCGGCCGCATCGACGCCTTCAGCCCCAAATCGCAGAAAGCGCATATCGACATCGACGCCTCCTCCATCAACAAGGTCATCCGCGTCGACATGCCGATCCTCGGCGATGTCGCCCACGTGCTGGAAGACCTTCTGAAGATCTGGAAGGCCAAGGGCCGCAAGACCGACAAGGACGCGCTGGCGAAGTGGTGGAAGCAGATCGAGACGTGGAAAGCGACCGACTGCCTTGGCTTTACGCAGGACGGCCCGATCATCCGCCCGCAATACGCGATCTCTCGCCTTGAGGCCCTGACCAAGGGCCATGACCGTTACATCACGACCGAGGTCGGCCAGCACCAGATGTGGGCGGCACAGTACCTCGGCTTCGAGGATCCGAACCGCTGGATGACCTCCGGCGGTCTGGGCACCATGGGTTACGGCACGCCCGCGTCCATCGGCGTGCAGATGGCGCACCGCGATGCGCTGGTCATCAACGTGGCGGGTGAAGCGTCGTGGCTGATGAACATGCAGGAAATGGGCACCGCGATGCAGTACAAACTGCCGGTCAAGCAGTTCATCCTGAACAACGAACGCCTCGGGATGGTCCGCCAGTGGCAGCAGTTGCTGCACGGCGAGCGCTATTCCCAAAGCTGGTCCGAATCCCTGCCCGACTTCGTCAAGCTGGCCGAGGCCTTTGGCGCCAAGGGCATCCGCTGCGACAATCCTGACGATCTGGACGAGGCCATCAAGGAGATGATCGCCTACGACGGCCCGGTGATCTTCGACTGTCTGGTGGAAAAGCACGAGAACTGCTTCCCGATGATCCCCTCGGGCAATGCCCATAACGAGATGCTGCTGGCCAATGCGCAGGTGCAGGGCGCCATCACCGGAACCGGCGCGGTTCTGGTCTGATCCCCTGCCCTGACGCGATACAATTAAGGAACGCACTATGTCCGCACTGAACATCAAGAAGGGCGCCAGCAGCCATTCGGCTTACGACCTGCGCTCGACCTTTGGCGATACCGTCGAAAAGCATACGCTGGCCGTCATCGTCGAAAACGAACCCGGCGTGCTGGCCCGCGTCATCGGCCTGTTCGCAGGTCGCGGCTACAACATCGAAAGCCTGACGGTGGCCGAAATCGACCACACCGGACACCGGAGCCGCATCACCATCGTCACCACCGGCACGCCGCAGGTCATCGTGCAGATCAAGGCACAGCTGGGCCGCATCGTGCCGGTCCACGAGGTCCACGACCTGACGGTCGAGGGGCCGTCTGTGGAACGCGAACTGGCGCTGCTCAAGGTCACGGGCCGCGGCGATGCACGGGTCGAGGCGCTGCGTCTGGCCGATATCTTTCGCGCAAGCGTGGTGGACAGCACCCTCGAATCCTTCGTGTTCGAGATCACCGGCACGCCCGAAAAGATCGACGCTTTCGCCGAACTGATGCGCCCTCTGGGCCTGCAAGAGGTCGCGCGCACCGGTGTGGCGGCGCTGGCGCGGGGTGGCGACAGCCACGTCTGACGCCCCTCACGCGATCGCGAGGGGGCCCGCGCCCCCTTGCCCCTGCCGTCCATGGCAGGCACATTGCCGCCAAATGTCAAAGGACAGGGCATGGCGCGCAAGATCATCATCGACACCGACCCGGGCCAGGACGATGCCGTAGCCATCCTGCTGGCGCTCGGATCCCCTGAACTCGACGTTCTGGGCCTGACGGCGGTCGCCGGCAACGTCCCCCTGCCCCTGACCCAGCGCAACGCCCGCATCGTCTGCGAACTCGCAGGCCGCCCCAATATCCCGGTCTATGCCGGCTGCGACGCGCCCCTGTCGCGCAAGCTGGTGACGGCAGAGCATGTCCACGGCAAGACCGGCCTCGACGGGCCGCAGTTGAGCGATCCGACGATGCCGCTGCAGGACGCCCACGCGGTCGATTTCATCATCGACACCCTGCGCACGCACGCGTCAGGCACCGTGACCCTCTGCGTCCTCGGCCCGCTGACCAATATCGCGACCGCCTTTCGCCGCGCCCCCGACATCATCCCGCGCGTGCAGGAGATCGTGCTGATGGGCGGCGCCTATTTCGAGGTCGGCAACATCACACCCACCGCCGAGTTCAACATCTACGTCGACCCGGAGGCCGCGGCAGAGGTCTTTGCCGCAGGCGTGCCGCTGGTCGTCATGCCGCTGGATGTGACTCACAAGGCGCTGACCACGCAGGCCCGCGTCGACGCCTTCCGCGCGATGGGCACACGCGTCGGCGACATGGTCGCAGCCTGGACCAGCTTTTTCGAACGCTTCGACAAGGAAAAATACGGCTCTGCCGGCGCACCTCTGCACGACCCCTGCGTCATCGCCTACCTCTTGCGGCCGGCGCTGTTCACCGGGCGGCACATCAACGTCATGGTGGAAACCGGATCGGACCTGACACTCGGCATGACTGTCGCCGACTGGTGGCGCGTCACCAAACGCCCGGCGAACGCGATGTTCATGGGCGACATCGACGCCGAGGGTTTCTTTGCCCTGCTCACCGACCGCCTGGCTCGGCTATGAGCACCGGGATCGCCCTTGCCGGCCCCGGTGACGCCGACAGCGTGCTGGACCTGATGGCGCGCTATCACACCGATGCGGGCCTGCCCCACGACGACACCCACCGCGCCACCGTCGTCGGCCCGCTGCTGGATGGCTCGCCGCTGGGGGCTGTCTGGCTGATCGGCCCGAAAAGCAGCCCGCTGGGCTATGTCATGGTGACCTTCGGCTGGTCGATGGGCCACGGCGGCATGGTCGGCTGGCTGGAGGAATGCTACATCCGTCCCTCCGTCCGGGGTCGCGGCATCGGGACAGAGGTGCTGCATGCGGTCGCCGTGAACCTTGGCCGGGCGGGGATGCAAGCGATGCACGCCATCCTGCCACGCGGCGCCGAAGACGAGGCCGCCCGGTTCTGCGCCAAGGCAGGTTTTCGCGCGCTTCCGGGCGTGCGCATGATGACAGACCCGCTGTGATCGCATTCGACAACAGCTTTGCCCGCCTGCCGGACCGGATGTTCACACGTCAGGCCCCGACGCCGGTCACACAGCCGCGCATGCTGGCCCACAACGATGCCTTGGCACACCAGCTGGGGATCGATCCTGCGTGGCTGGCGTCGCCGGAGGCCGCACAAGTGCTGGCTGGCAACGCAATCCCCGATGGCGCAGAGCCGCTGGCGCAACTTTATGCAGGCCACCAGTTCGGCAACTGGAACCCGCAACTGGGCGACGGCCGCGCGATCCTGCTGGGCGAGGTCGTCGGAACCGACGGCCAGCGCCGCGATGTGCAGCTCAAGGGCGCAGGCCCAACCCCCTACAGCCGCAGCGGCGACGGCCGCGCGTGGCTTGGCCCGGTCCTGCGCGAATATCTCGTGTCAGAGGCGATGGCCGCGATGGGCATCCCCACGACCCGCGCCTTGGCCGCCGTGGCGACCGGAGAGTCGGTGATCCGCGAAACCCGCCTGCCCGGCGCCGTCCTGACCCGCATCGCCGCCAGCCATATCCGCGTCGGCAGCTTTCAGGTCCACGCCGCCCGTCAGGACACCGACGCCCTGCGCGCACTGGCCGATCACGTCATCGCAAGGCATTATCCTGACGCGGACGGCATCCCTGGCCTGCTGGACGCCGTGGTCGCGGCACAGGCCCGCCTGATTGCCCGCTGGATGGGCGTGGGCTTCATCCACGGCGTCATGAACACCGACAACATGGCGATCAGCGGCGAGACGATCGACTACGGCCCCTGCGCTTTCATGGACGCCTACGACCCGCAAAAGGTGTTCAGTTCCATCGACAGGCAGGGCCGCTATGCCTATGCCAATCAGCCCGGCATCGCTTTGTGGAACCTCGCGCAATTCGCCACGGCCCTGATCCCGCTGATGCCCGATCAGGACGCCGCCATTGCCGATTTCACAACCCGGATCAACCACTTCCCGGACCTTTATCAGGCGGCATGGCTGCACGTTTTCGGCGCCAAGATCGGCCTCACCGACCCGCAACCGGATGACGCCGACCTGATCCAGCGCCTGCTGACCCTGATGGCACAGAATGGCGCGGATTTCACCCAGACCTTTGCCAGCCTCGCCACCAGCGACCTGCAGGACCGTTTCGCCGACAGGGAGGCCTTCGCCAGCTGGACCGCCGACTGGCACCGCCGGCGCAGCTCGGATCATGCAGCAATCATGGCTGGTGCCAACCCGCAGATCATCCCCCGCAATCACCGGGTCGAACAGATGATCGCCGCCGCCGTAGACGGCGACATGGCCCCGTTCGACGCCCTGCTGGACGCGGTCACCGCCCCTTACGCCCCGCTTGACGCAGCGCGCGCAGATCTCGCCGCCCCGCCGACCAGCGCCGAGATCGTGACCGCGACATTCTGCGGAACCTGACCGTCTCTCTGTTTTAAAAATATCCCCGCCGGAGGCTCCGGCCCATGCAAAGCCTCCGAAGATCGCAGCGTCCGGGATGCGGGTGGCAACCGGCGCCCGGAATGCAGTGCGGGCCCCGCAGGGCCCGCTCCGTCAGGTCGAAACCGACCGCTTATTCGGTGACGACGACCTTTGTCATCACGTCCGGCTCGCCGGTGACCGACCCGTTCGGACCCTCGCCGCGCTTGATCTGGTCGACCACGTCCATGCCTTCGGTAACCTGACCGACGATCGTGTACTGCCCGTCCAGAAACGGACCCGGCGCAAACATGATGAAGAACTGGCTGTTGGCCGAGTTCGGATCCTGGCTGCGGGCCATGCCGACGACACCCCGGTCAAAGCTCATCTCGTTGCTGAACTCCGCGGGAATGTCAGGCAGCTCCGATCCGCCCATGCCGGCCTGCGCCGTATCGCCGCCGGCCTTGCCGTACTGCACGTCGCCGGTCTGCGCCATGAAGCCGTCGATGACGCGGTGGAACACGACGTTGTCGTAACCGCCCTCTTCGGCGATCTTCTCGATCTGGGCGACATGCTGGGGGGCGCTGTCCTTGAACAGGTCGACATGGATCGTGCCGTTGGCCTGACCCGCAATCGTGATGTCCAGACCGTCGGCCATCACCGGTGCGGCAAGGATCGTCAGGGCTGCTGCAAGCTTAAGCATCGGCGGCCACCTTCATGCTGATGATCCGGTCGGGGTTGCGCGGCGGCTCGCCCTTGGCGATCTTGTCGACGTGGGCCATGCCCTCGATCACCTGACCGTAGACCGTGTACTGGCCATTCAGGAAATCGTTGTCCTTGAAGTTGATGAAGAACTGGCTGTTGGCCGAATTCGGGTTGGCGGACCGCGCCGCACCGATCGACCCGCGCGCATGAGGCACCTTGCCGAATTCTGCGGGCAGGTCGGGGTGTTCGGACCCGCCGGTGCCGGCGCGACCGGGGTTGTAGTCCTTTTCCATGTTCGCGTGATCCACGTCGCCGGTCTGCGCCATGAAGCCGTCGATCACCCGGTGAAAGGCCACGTTGTCATAGGCACCCGCGCGGGCGAGGGTCTTCATCCGCTCGACGTGCTTGGGGGCGATGTCGGGCAGCAGCTGGATGATCACGTCGCCATCCTTCAGGGTCAGGATGATCGTGTTTTCGGGATCTTTGATATCGGCCATTGGGGCACCTCATTGTTCAGAACTTGGGCATGACATATGGCGAACGCCGCCCGTTGCCAAGTCACGCCCGGTTGACGTGGCCGCAGGCTTGCCACAGGAATGGCCGCGAACAGCTGATGGAGGCCGGACATGGCTTGGAAGACCCTTGATGACATGGACCTTGGCGGCAAGCGCGTGCTGGTGCGGGTCGATATCAACGTGCCCGTCGAGGACGGCCACGTCACCGACACCACGCGCATCGACCGGATCGTGCCGACGGTGAAGGACATTCAGGCCAAGGGTGGCAAGCCGATCCTGCTGGCGCACTTCGACCGGCCCAAGGGCCGCGTCGTGCCGGAAATGTCCCTGCGCCAGATCGTGCCCGCGCTGGAAAAGGCACTGGGGCAGGACGTGATCTTCCTGGATGGCAGCTACGGCGAAGGTGTCGCTGCGATGAACGACGGCGACGTGGCCCTGCTGGAAAACCTGCGTTTCAATCCCGGCGAGGAAGGCAATGACGAGGGTTTTGCAAAGCGCCTCGCCTCGCTTGGCGACGTTTATGTCAACGACGCTTTCTCTGCCGCGCACCGCGCGCATGCCAGCACGGAGGCACTCGCCCACCTGTTGCCCGCCTGCGCCGGCCGGTTGATGGCCGAGGAGCTGGGCGCGCTGGAAAAGGCCCTTGGCACGCCGGAACGCCCCGTCGTGGCGGTGGTCGGTGGCGCCAAGGTCTCCACCAAGCTCGATCTTTTGTCGAATCTTGTGGAAAAGGTCGACGTGCTGGTGATCGGCGGCGGCATGGCGAACACCTTCCTCGCGGCCTCTGGCATCGACGTGGGCAAGTCGCTGTGCGAGCATGATCTGGCCCAGACCGCCCGCGATATCGCGCAAAAAGCCGCCGCGCGCGGTTGCGAGATCCTGCTGCCCCGCGACGTCGTCGTCGCGCGTGAATTCAAGGCCGGTGCTGCCAATGAGGTCGTGAAGACCGAGGATTGCCCTGCTGACGCGATGATCCTCGACGCAGGCCCCGACTCGGTCGCGCATATCGTGCAGGTGTTCGAACGGGCCAGGACGCTGGTCTGGAACGGCCCGCTGGGCGCGTTCGAGATCGAGCCTTTCGACGCGGCGACCAATGCAGCCGCCAAGGCTGCGGCGGATCTGACGCGCGCGGGCAAGCTGATCTCTGTCGCCGGTGGCGGCGATACGGTCGCCGCGCTGAACAAGGCGGGGGCTGCGGACGATTTCACCTATGTCAGCACCGCTGGCGGCGCGTTTCTGGAGTGGATGGAGGGCAAGGCCCTGCCCGGTGTCGCCGCACTCGAGAAATAATTGAGATCGCGTTAGCGTTACCAGAATTGTCACCGGGACGCCCCCCGCCTATCCACAGGCCGGGGGCATTTTCTGCCCCATACCTATGAGGAGCGACAGGGTGAACAAGGACATGGCGGCCAAGGTGCGCGCTGGCAACGGCTTTATCGCGGCACTGGATCAAAGCGGCGGGTCCACCCCAAAGGCGTTGTCCCAATACGGCGTGAGCGAGGATGCCTACGCCAATGACGCCGAAATGTTCGACGCCATCCACGCCATGCGCGCGCGCATCGTCGCGGCCCCCGCCTTCAACGGCGACAAGGTCGTCGGCGCGATCCTGTTCGAGGACACGATGGACCGCGATTTTGCCGGCGAACCGGCACCGGCCCACCTGTGGAACACCCAGGGCGTCGTGCCCTTCCTGAAGATCGACAAGGGGCTGGAGGCCGAGGCCGACGGCGTGCAACTGATGAAACCGATGCCCGACCTCGATACCCTGCTGGACCGCGCCCATGCCCTGGGCGTCTTTGGCACCAAGGAACGGTCGGTCATCCAGTCCGCCGACCCAAAGGGAATCGACGCCATCGTGGCGCAGCAATTCAAGATCGGACAGCAGGTGCTGTCCCACGACATGATGCCGATCCTTGAACCCGAGATCACGATCAGCATCCCCGACAAGGCGCAGGCCGAAAGCCTGTTGCGCGACAGCATCCTGCGGCATCTGGACGAGATCCCCGAGGGCACCGAGGTCATGCTGAAACTGACATTGCCCGAAAATCCGGGCCATTATCAGGTGCTGGTCGATCATCCCAAGGTCATGCGGGTCGTGGCCCTGTCCGGCGGTTACAGCCGGGACGAAGCGACGCGGCGTCTGGCCCTGAACCCCGGCATCATCGCAAGCTTCAGCCGCGCGCTGACCGAAGGGTTGTCCGTGGACCAGTCCGACGACAGCTTCAACGCCCATATCGCGGACACGATCGACGCGATCCACGCGGCATCCGTCGCAAGCTGAGTCTTGCAGGACACGGTCGGGGAATTTGCGGCATGGCTGCCCCCCGACCACCTTTTCCTGGGGTCGCGGATATGGAAAGATAGCGTCAAAGCGCCCGTCCCGAGGCGCATGAGGCAAAGATGAACGAGCGGACCCGACCCGGACTGGGCTCTCTGATCTACTTTCTGGTCACGCTGATGCTGGGGCTTTATTTCATGTTCGCCGCCGTGCAGGGCGATTACGGCGCCTTCAAACGGGCCGAAGTCGACGAGGAAGGCCGCAGTCTGATCGAGGAACTTGCGACCCTCAATATCGAAGTCGCACGGATGGAAAATCTGACCAAGCGCCTGTCGGATGACTTCCTCGACCTTGATCTGCTGGACAGTCAGGCCCGCGACGTTCTGGGCATGGTCCGCACCGACGAAATCGTCATCCAGTAGTCCCGGCAGAATTTGGCCGCATCGCATTGCGTTACGGCAACCACCCCTCTATCATCGCTAGGTAGTTTAACGCTAAACTATCTGTTCCAGCGCAGAGGGAGTGACCATGCCGCCGAAGAAACAGGACGCCGGAGCCAATGTCTCCGCCGAAGAATTGCTCGGCCATTACCGTGAAATGCTGATGATCCGCCGCTTCGAGGAGAAGGCGGGACAGCTTTATGGGATGGGCCTGATCGGTGGGTTCTGCCACCTCTATATCGGACAGGAAGCGGTCGTCGTCGGCCTCGAGGCCGCGGCCTCGGAAGGCGACAAGCGCGTCACATCCTACCGCGATCACGGCCATATGCTGGCCTGCGGCATGGACCCCAAGGGGATCATGGCCGAACTGACGGGCCGCGAGGGCGGCTTTTCAAAGGGCAAGGGCGGGAGCATGCACATGTTCTCGAAGGAAAAACATTTCTACGGCGGCCACGGCATCGTTGCCGCACAGGTGCCGCTGGGCGCGGGCCTTGCCTTTGCCGACAAGTATCTGGGCAACGACCGCGTGACCTTTGCCTATTTCGGTGACGGTGCGGCGAACCAGGGTCAGGTTTACGAGGCCTACAACATGGCGGAACTCTGGGACCTGCCGGTAATCTTCGTGATCGAAAACAACCAGTATGCGATGGGCACCTCCGTCAAACGCTCCACCAAATCGCCGTCCCTGTGGGAACGCGGTGCCGCCTACGGCATCCCGGGCGAGGAAGTCGACGGCATGGACGTGCTGGCCGTGAAGGCCGCCGGCGTGAAGGCCGTCGCCCACTGCCGCGCGGGCAAGGGACCGTATATTCTGGAAGTCAAAACCTACCGCTACCGCGGCCATTCGATGTCGGACCCCGCGAAATACCGGACCCGCGAGGAAGTGCAGAAGATGCGCGACGAGCGTGACCCGATCGAACAAATCCGCGGCATGCTGCTGACCGGCAAGCACGCGACCGAAGACGACCTGAAGGCCATCGACAAGGACATCAAGGCGATCGTCAACGAGGCTGCCGAATTCTCGAAAGAGAGCCCGGAGCCCGCGCTCGACGAGCTTTGGACCGACATCTACGCAACCGAAGTTCCGCAGGAGGCCTGAGCGATGGCAACTGAAATTCTGATGCCCGCCCTGTCCCCCACGATGGAGGAAGGCACGCTGGCGAAATGGCTGGTCAAGGAGGGTGACAAGGTCTCCTCTGGCGACATTCTGGCCGAGATCGAGACCGACAAGGCGACGATGGAATTCGAGGCCGTGGACGAAGGTATCATGGGCAAGATCGTCGTGGCCGAAGGCACCGAAGGCGTGAAGGTCAACGATGTGATCGCCGTGCTGCTGGAAGACGGCGAGTCGATGGACGACGCCAAATTCGACGAAAAGCAGTCGCAGGCCCCCGTGCCCGCCGACAAGGAACAATCGTCGGAAACGGCACCCGCTGCCGCAAAGTCTCATCCGGAGCCCAAGCCGGCGGACACCAGCCCCGACTGGCCCGAAGGCACCGAGTTGAAACCCACGACCGTCCGCGAGGCCCTGCGCGACGCGATGGCCGAGGAAATGCGCCGCGACGACACCGTGTTCCTGATGGGCGAGGAAGTCGGCGAATACCAGGGCGCCTACAAGATCAGCCAGGGTCTGCTGGATGAATTCGGCGCCAAGCGCATCGTCGATACGCCGATCACCGAACATGGTTTTGCCGGTATCGCGGTCGGAGCGGCCTTCGGCGGTCTGAAGCCGATCGTGGAATTCATGACCTTCAACTTCGCCCTGCAGGCGATGGACCACCTGATCAACTCTGCCGCCAAGACGCTCTATATGTCCGGCGGCCAGATGGGCGCACCGATGGTCTTCCGCGGCCCGAACGGCGCCGCCGCCCGCGTGGGTGCGCAGCACTCTCAGGACTTTGCCGCATGGTTCATGCAGATTCCCGGCCTGAAGGTGGTCATGCCCTACTCCGCATCCGACGCGAAGGGCCTGATGAAATCCGCGATCCGCGATCCGAACCCGGTGATCTTCCTCGAAAACGAGATTCTCTATGGTCGCAGCTTCGACGTGCCCGTCATGGACGATTTCACCATCCCCTTCGGCAAGGCCAAGATCGAACGCAGCGGTGACGAAGTGACCATCGTGTCCTTCGGCATCGGCATGACCTACGCCCTGCAAGCCGCCGAAAAGCTGGCCGAGGATGGCATCAACGCCGAGGTCATCAACCTGCGCACCCTGCGCCCGATGGATACCGAGACGATCCTTGCGTCGGTCAAGAAGACCAACCGCTGCGTCACCGTCGAGGAAGGCTGGCCGCAGGGCAGCGTCGGCGGCTATATCAGCGGCGTCATCATGCAAGAGGCGTTCGATTACCTCGACGCGCCGGTCATCACCTGCACCGGCAAGGACGTGCCGATGCCCTATGCCGCGAACCTCGAAAAGCATGCCTTGCTGACCGTCGATGAAGTCATCGCCGCCGTCAAAAAAGTCACCTACAGGTAAGGACCAGAGCGATGCCCACAGAAATCCTGATGCCCGCCCTGTCCCCTACGATGGAGGAAGGCACGCTGGCGAAATGGCTGGTCAAGGAGGGTGACACCGTCTCCTCCGGCGATCTGCTGGCGGAAATCGAGACCGACAAGGCCACGATGGAATTCGAGGCCGTGGACGAAGGCGTGATCGGCAAGATCATGGTCGCCGCCGGCACCGAAGGGGTAAAGGTCAACGACGTGATCGCCGTGCTCCTGATGGACGGCGAAAGCGCCGATGACATCGGCAAGACCTCTGCACCCAAGGGGGACGCATCGTCCAACGCCGCACCCGCCGAGGCGTCCGCGCAGACAGAACCCGCCAAGGGGTATGGACGCGATGGCGACGCCGCCCAGCAGGACAAGCCCAAAGCGCCCGCCGCAGGCGAAAAGGACGGCGAACGCATCTTTGCCTCTCCCCTCGCGCGGCGTATCGCGGCCGACAAGGGTCTGGATCTGGCCGACATCAAGGGCTCCGGCCCGCACGGTCGCATCGTGAAGGCGGACGTCGAAAGTGCGACGGCGCAACCCAAGGCCGCCAAGGCCGATGCACCTGCGGCACAGGCCGCCGCACCGGCTCCCGCCAAGGGTGCCGCGATGGCCGCCGGTCCATCGACCGAACAGGTCATCAAGATGTACGACGGACGACCTTTCGAAGAGGTCAATCTGGACGGCATGCGCAAGACCATCGCTGCCCGCCTGACCGAGGCCAAGCAGTCCGTGCCGCACTTCTACCTGCGCCGGGACATCGTGCTGGACGACCTGATGAAGTTCCGCGCCCAGCTGAACAAACAGCTGGAATCGCGGAACGTCAAACTCTCGGTCAACGACTTCATCATCAAGGCCTGCGCGCTGGCCCTGCAACAGGTGCCAGAGGCGAATGCCGTCTGGGCCGGTGACCGTACGCTGAAGTTCACCAAATCCGACGTGGCCGTGGCCGTCGCCATCGAAGGCGGTCTGTTCACGCCGGTCCTGAAAGACGCAGAGATGAAGTCGCTTTCGGCATTGTCCGCCGAAATGAAGGACCTCGCCACCCGTGCGCGCGACCGCAAGCTGGCCCCGGCAGAGTATCAGGGCGGCAGTTTCGCGATCAGCAACCTTGGCATGTTCGGGATCGACAATTTCGACGCGATCATCAATCCGCCACACTCCGCCATCCTCGCGGTGGGTGCGGGCGTCAAGAAACCCATCGTCGGCAAGGACGGCGAACTGGCCGTTGGCACGGTGATGTCGGTGACCCTCTCGGTCGATCACCGTGTCATCGACGGCGCGCTGGGGGCCAACCTGTTGAACGCGATCAAGGACAACCTTGAGAACCCGATGACCATGCTGGCCTGATCCAGATCAACGCCGACCTTTATGCGATGTGCTACGGGCTCCTGACATGATGCAGGAGCCCGTTTCTCATGGACTGGAAGACATACCTTTCTGACGCTGCCGCCAATCTGGCGCTGTTTCGCAAGGCAGCCCCCGATACGGCCAAAGGCTTCGGCGCCCTGTCACAGGCCGCCTTGGTCGACGGCGCGATCAGCGTCCGGCACAAGGAACTGATCTGCGTGGCGATCGGGATCGCAAAGCAGTGCGACGACTGCATCGGATTTCACGTCAAGGGCGCGATTCAAACCGGTGCCACCCGTGAAGAGATCGCGGAGACGATCTCTGTCGCCATGTACATGGGGGGCGGACCGTCGTTCATGTATGGCGCGAAGGCACTGGAGGCCTTCGACCAGCTGAGCGCCTAGTCTTCGGCGAGGATATGGTTCATCGACAGGGCCGGTTGCGAACATCCCGCTTCGCCAACGACCTTGGCGGGAACGCCCGCCACCGTCTTCATCGGCGGCACGTCGTGCAGCACGACCGAACCTGCGGCGATCCGGCTGCAATAGCCGATGGTGATGTTGCCCAACACCTTGGCCCCCGCCCCAATCAGCACGCCGTTGCCGATAGTCGGATGGCGCTTTTCCTCTTCCTTGCCGGTGCCGCCAAGGGTCACGGAATGCAGCATCGACACATTGTCGCCGACAACCGCCGTCTCGCCGACGACGATGGAATGCGCGTGGTCGATCATCAGGCCCTTGCCGATCTTGGCGGCCGGATGAATGTCGACGCCAAAGACCTCGGACACGCGCATCTGCATGAAATACGCCAGATCGATCTGCCCGTCGGTCCACAGCCAGTGGCTCAGCCGGTAGGCCTGCACCGCCTGATAGCCCTTGAAGAACATCAGGGGCTGCATGAAACGGTGGCAGGCGGGGTCGCGGTCCATTGTGGCGACCAGATCGGCGCGCGCGTCAAGCGTCAGCGAATCGGACTGCCCGTAGGCCTCGTCGGCAATCTCGCGCAGATCCTGCGCCGACATTTCCGACGACGCGAGTTTCATCGCGATCCGGTAGGCCAGCGCATCATCGAAACTGTCGTGCTGCAGAATCCCCGCATGCAGCATGGACCCCATGGCAGGCGCGGCATCGACAGCACTACGCGCCTCGTCCGTGATCTTTTGCCAGACCGGATCGAGGGTGTGCAGCTTGGTTTGTGAATGGGCCATGATCTTCTTTCCTGTCCGGCACGGTTGTCATAGGATATAGGATGGGCGCGCCAAAATCAAAGCCTCTGTCAGGCGAGCGCCGCAAGCATCACTGCCAGTGCTGCGCGATAGTCCCGGTCACACCACCCGGACGCCGCAACCATGGGACCGGCACGCGCCGCCGCCGACAGGGTGCCGTCGCCCCAGGCGGGATGTCTGCGGCCCAGCCGCTTGCGATAACGGTCCGCGACGCAGGCCTGTCCCACGAGTCGCACGGCGGTGGCGGCCCTGTCCGCCACCCGGACAGCCAGAACCGCCCGCACCGCATCATCAAGGTCCGAGAGACCGACAGGCCGCATCACGCACCGATCTGCAACATCGTGAAAGGACCGGTGCCATAGCGCGCCGACAGTTGCGCCACGGCGATCACGTAGGAGCCCGTCAGCCCGTCCGCCTGTCGCATCGCCCCGGTATAGACCCAGCGCGGCGTTGCAACCGTCTCCTCGCGCCGCACATCGTCCCCCTGCCGGACCTGCACGACATAGGCCTGCTCTTCTTCGCCCAGCGGCACATCGCCACGGCCCCACAGATCGCCGTCGATCCGGGTCTGCCGGATCCACGCCACCCGCAGATCGTCACTGTCGCGTGCCGCCGACAGATGCACCACCGGATAGGGGCGCAACGCGTTGCCCTTGAAGGTGTGAACCACATGGCGATAGCTGCGGTCCGTAACCGGCCGCTTGACCGGGCCATAGCGGAAATGCCGGACCTGACCACGCGCCGCCGTCGGGATCGTCACCGGTTCGGGCCGTCCGTCCATCAACACGACGCGCGTGCCGATGGGCCAGACATCGCGGATCATGGCACTGCTGCCACGCTGGCCGCGCAGCAATTCCGTCAGCGCGTAGGTCTGCGGCGCGATCAGTTGCGCCTGCGCGAATTGCACAATCTCCCAACCGTCGGCGCTGCCATCCCCGATCGCCAGTACATTCGCCCCCGCCAGAACCGCCTCCGGATCGACGGCCTTCAGCGCACCGCTGACCAGCCTGACCTGCAGGATATTGCGATCCCACAGCGCGGTGCGTCCGCGCGGCAGCGGCGCCACCAGGGTGCCCATCACGCTACGATAACGCAGGACCTCTTGCAGGATATAATCGTTATCCTGCGGCGCACCGTAAAGCGCCACGCCCCCGGACCAGTTGCGGGCCGTCGCCGCGAAGTAGGGCGCGAACTCGGCCTCGTCGCCACGGATCAGCGGCAGGTCCATGAAGACCGCGGCCACCGGTGTCGGCGCGGTGAACGGCACCAGGCTGGCACCCTCCTCCAGCCGCCGTTGCGGCAGATAAATCTCGGGATCGACCCGCGTCGCCTCGACCAGTCGCAGCCCCGCCTCCTCGATCCGGTCGATCCGGTAAAGGCCGGCATTGCCCCCGTCCCGCAGGTCCACCACGTCGCCCGCCCCCAGGTCCGCCTGTGACGGCGGCAGGGCAAAGCTGACGCCGTCCCGCGCCACGCGCGATTCGTTGATCCAGCGCGCCGCGATCCGCGCGCCTTCGCCCCGCGTCAGGCCCAGCGCGAATTCGCTGCGCGTCACACCGGTGGCACAGGTCTGCGGGTCCAGCGCCTCCGCCACCGCGACGTCGTAGTTGCCTTCGGTATCGACGAAACCGATCTGCACCCGCCCCTCGATCTCGGTCTGCGGCATACGGGAGTGGACCACGTCAGCGGCCCGCTCGGGATCTTCCGCCAGCATGTCCGGCGTCAGGACCCGCTGCGCCAGCCCATCACGGTTGGTAAAGACCAGCGCCCCGTCCCGTTCCGCCACCTCGACCCCGTAAGCCAGCAGCAGCGGCTGCAACTGCGCCCGCGCACTGGCCACATCGGTCAACGCATAGCCCCGCACGACACCGTATAGCCGCGACACATTCACGTCCGTCACGCCGGATTCCGCACAGATCTCTGCCACGACACCGGCCAGCGTGCGCGCCACCGCCCGCCCGTTCAGCCAGTGACCGCGCATGTAATTGTCGCCGTCAGACCACAGGGCATTGTTCGCCGGGAAGAACGGATAGGGCCGCGCGTCCCAGCACCAGACATGCGCCCGCGCCATGTTCAGCATCGGCCCCTGATACAGCGGCCCCGTTGCACGCGGGTTGTTGGCGATCTTGGCGTAATGCCCAAACATCGCGCGCAGATACTGCATCTGCATGAAATCGTCGCGCATCCCATTGGAATAGAACGGCAGCAGGCTTTCCGACGACTTGGGGTCAAGGAACTTGTTCGGCTGATTGGTCCCCTTGTCGATCGCAGCACAGCCGAATTCCGTGAACCAGAACGGCTTGCTTTGCGGCACCCACGCCGTCTTGGCCGTGACCCGCTCGCCATCGATGCGGTCGTGGTGATCGTGCGACCACCAGCCCGGCAAGTCCTTGTACCGCCAAACCCAAGGCTCGTCGTCGCCATCGGTGATCGGCGTGCGGATCTGGGCGTCGCGCGCCTCGGGCGAGTGGTAATACCAGTCATAGCCCTCGCCGCCCGCCACGTTGGCCTTCAGATAGTCGAGGTTGTAAATCGCCCCAAACCCCGCGTCCGCGTGATCCGTCCCGTCGCGCCAGTCCGACAGCGGCATGTAATTGTCGATCCCGATGAAGTCGATGTTGTCATCGGCCCACAGCGGGTCGAGGTGGAAATACTTGTCGCCCGTCCCCTCTGGTTGATAGCCGTGGTATTCCGACCAGTCGGCTGCATAGCTGATCTGACAGTCCGGCCCCAAAATCCCGCGCACATCCGCCGCGAGCTGGCGTAGCGCAGCGACCGCCGGAAAGCTGTCAGCCGCCCCCCTGATCTGCGTCAGAGCCACCATCTCTGACCCGATGCAGAAGGCGTCGACACCCCCTGCCGCCTTGCAGAGATGCGCGTAGTGCAGCACGAATCGGCGATAGCGCCACGCGGCCGGGCCGGAATAGCGCACCGCTTCGCCGTCCAGCACGAAATCCGAAGGCTGCGCCGTCCCCATGAAGGCTGCGACCTCTGCCGCTGCGGCCGCCGTGCGATCCGTCGATCCCGCCTGCCCGGGCGCGCGGTCCAGCGTGATCCGCCCGCGCCACGGCAGGCGCGGCTGACCCGGCTGGCCGGTATAGGGGTTGGGCAGGGTGTTGCCCGGCATCTGCTCCATCAGGATGAAGGGATAGAACATCGGACTGAAGCCGCGGGCCTTCAGCGCCCGGATCCCTTCAATCACCGCCGCATCCGCAGGTGTTCCACCATAGACGGGCCGGTCGTCCTTTCGCGGCACCAGTCCCGCCTGTCCGCGCGTGATGTCAGCCACGCGCCACGGCATCGGATCGCCGTCGACCTCTCGCTGTTCGACCTTTGGCTGGACCAGGCAGTCGCCGCAGCGCAGATCGCTGCCGAACCACGACACCACAAGGCTCACCGACCCGCACTGCGGCAGCTCCTCGTCCAGCGCCGTGATGGAGGCACTGAAATCCGTGCCCCCGGCCGGCGAGTTCACGTTGATCGCCACCTCCTCGCCGTAGGCCGCCGCAAGGTTCACCTGCGTCGTCGCCAGCGCGTATTCCCCGGTCCCGGGGATCAGCGCCACGCCGCGCACCTGCCGCGCGATATCCGCCAGGTCGGCGGGTGTGCCCGGTTCCGCCGGTCGCATCACCTCGAACGTGAACTGCGGCACGCGGTTCCCGAACCGGTCCAGCGCCAGATCCTCGAACACGACATAGGCGGTGCCGCGATAGGCCGGCGCAAAGTCCAGTCCCTCGACCGCGGCGATCTTGGGATCGGGTTGCTGGTCATCCGTCCCCGGATAGACGCGCATGTTCAATGCCGCAGGCGAGACCTCCTCGCCATCCGCCCAGACCCGCCCCACCCGCGCGATCTCGCCCTCACACAGGGCCACGGCCACGCTGACCGAATAGCTGTAGGTCGTCGTCGCTGGCTGCGGCCCGGCGCCCTTGCCGCCGCCCGTGGTCGTCGCGACCTCCTGAAACGTCGTGGCCCAGATGATCTGCCCGCCCAGACGCATGCGCCCGTGGACGCGGGCCATCGCCGTGCCCTCGCTGGCGCCCGTCAGGCGAAACCGGTCGATGCGCCCGACCTCGACCGCCGCACTGCCAGCCCCCAGCAGCCGCTGGTCGATGGCGCGGCCCAGCACCGCCCCCGCCGCGCGGCCGACCGTTGCCATCGACAGACCCATGACGGTGCCCCCGATGGACCCGCCCAGCGCCATGCCCGCGGCCGAAAGAACCAGCGTTGCCATGAGTTATCCTCTCTCAAATTCAAAACGCGCCGCGATCCGGCGCACCCAGGGGTCCGACAGCGGGCTTTCCAGCACACCGTGCCGCGTATAGGCGTGGATGAAACGCGGATGCGCCCCGACCGCCGCCACCACACCCAGATGCTTGGCCACCGCGTCCTCGCGCATGCGAAACAGCAGCACCTGACCCGGCGCCATCACTTGGTCGTCCACGGGTCGCAAATGCCGGCGGGCCGCAGCCCACAGCACCTCCGCCCCCTGCGGTTCGTCCCAGTCAGGCGTGTAACGCGGCATCACCTGCGGCTCTGCCCCGTGCAACGCGCGCCAGATTCCCCGGACCAGCCCCAGACAATCGCACCCCGCCCCCCGGACAGAGGCCTGATGCACATAAGGCGTCCCAAGCCATTGGCGCGCCTCCGCCACGACGGCGTTCATCGCACCGAGCTCCCGCCGTTGCCCGCGTCATCGCTGCGCGGCACGCTGATCATCCAGTCGTCGCCGGGCATGTCGGGAAAGCCGCGAAAGTTCACGAGGTTGGCGAACTTCAGCCGGCAGGTCTCGGCCCGCTTGTCGCAGCCCGCGATCAGCTTCACCCGATCGCCGGTGCGCACAGCCGCGCGCAGCGCCTGCCACAGGATGATCCGGTGGCGGCCATTCTCCAGCCGATCATGCTTGATCGTGGCCGTCAGCCCCTTGGCGTTGCCAGACACGACCTCCAGCATGCCCTGCTCGAACCAGCGGTCGTTATAACCGGTATCGGCTACGACGAACTCCCCGGCTCCGCGCTGATCCAGCACCGGCAAGGTCGCGGCAAAGGCCGGATCGTCCGTATCGACCCCGCAGGCCGCATCGCCCAACACGGCAGAACAGCTGCGCAGATAGGTGCGCCCCGACGGCTGGTTCAGCGCATCCGTCAGGCCCCGCAGTTCCACCTGAAACTGCCCCGCCTGCCGGGTGATCTCTCCGATCGTGCCGCGGAACCGCAACTGCCGCTGGCCCACGCTGTCCCAGCGCACCAGCCAGTTGCGGACCTCTGCCCCGTCATAACGCCCCGCCGCGATATCCGCCTCGGCAATCACATCCGATTGCAACAACCCCACCGCCTCGGAGTTGTCGACCGCAAGGCCGGAACTCAAGCCCAGCGCCCGCGCGCTCAGCCCAGAGTCCGCCAGAAAGGTGATCCCCTCGAAGGCAAGCGGGCGGTCATGGTCCGTGAACCCGAAGGTCACGCCATCGCTGCGGGTGATCGACCAGCACTGGCAGACATGCGTGGCGCCGGTCCCCAGATGCGCGAACAGCCCCGCGGCGGTCATATCCGCACCTCGACCACCGGCACGCTGGGCGCCTGCCCGGCCTGAAAGCTGGAGACGGAGGTCTCGATCCGGTCGGTGTCGAACCGCACGGGAATGTCGAACTCGAACCCCGCGCGCACCTCTGCCCCCAGATCGGGCGCATGGCCGAAGGTGACCAGCCCGGTCGTCGTGTCCACTGTCCAGTCGATGCTTTCCTGCGTCTCGACACCGCCGATCGCGATGCGCAGCGTGCCCGGCACCGGCTTTGATATCGGCCGCAGGTAACTCTGTCCGCCGCTTTCATAGCGCTTTACCAGCGGCAGGACCGTCGTCACCTCGTCCCCGATGGCGATCAACTGATCCAGCATGTCGGGGGTCTTGGACGGCGCGCAGGACTTGTAGTCCCCCCAGTCCTTCCAGCGGAACCCGTGCAACTGGCCCTGCCGCGCCTCGAAGAAGGCGATCAGCTGCGCGATGTCATCCAGCGACCGCAGGCCCACGCCCGCATCGAACCGCCGGCGCGAGTGCTGCCACGGCGTGTTGCGCTCTTCATACCCGTTCGCCAGCGTAACGATCTCGGTGCGCCGCTCCGGCCCGCCGGTCGCGCCAAAGCTCAGGTTCGCCGGAAAGCGAATGTCGTGAAAGGCCATGGTGCTGATCCCCTACCGGTTCCGTTGTCCGCGCCCCAGCACGCGACCCATCTGGGCCGCGATCTGGCTCTGGCTGCGCTGAAAGCCCTGCACATCCGGCGTGCTGACGTGCATCGTGACGTTGACGGTCTGCGCGCCGCCACCGCGCACGCCCAGCCGCCCATCGGCCCCGCGCGCCAGCGGCATGATCGCCTCCGGCCCGGCCTCGCCCATCAGGCCGGTGCCGCCGCGCATCCCGAAGGACGTGGGGCTGCTGACCACACCGCCCTTGGCAAAGGGCATCACGCGCCCCTGGCTGAAGGGTGCACCATTGGCAAAAGGCATCGCCCCCGACACCGCCGCGTTGATCCCGTCCGCCAGCAGCGACCCCGCCTGTTTCATCACCGGGTTGATCGCCGCCGCATAGGCGGTGTTGATCATCGACTTGGCCACTGACCCCAACGTGTCCGACAGCGACCGGCCGTCAAAGATCAGCCCGTCGAAGGCGCGCCGCAGCCCGCCGGAAAACCCGCGCTCCAGATTGCCCAGATCGCGAGTCGTCTCGCCCAGCGTGCCCTGCATGCCGCGCAGGGTGGCATCAAAGGATGCGGCCATCGCGGCAGTATCGCCCAGCGTCCGCTCCAGCGCCGCCGTGGTAACATCGAGGCTGTCGATCTGATCCATTTCATTCATCCAAGGCTCCTTTCGCGGCGTCAGGATACGCCGTCATCAAGTCATCCAGCGCGGCCCGCCCAAGGGGCCGCGCCTGCGCCCCCTGCCCCAACATCAGCGCCAGCTCCGCCGGCGTCAGCCGCCAGAACTGATCAGGCGTCAGCCGCAGACCGTGCAGACCCGCCCGCATCAGCCCGGCCCAGTCCAGCGCCCCGGTCATTGCGGCGGGGTAAAGGCGCGGGCCAGCAACTCTGCTGCCACCCGCGCCGCATCGACCGGTCCGCCCGCCAGATCCGCGCTCAGCAGATCCGCCGCACTGCCGCGCCATCCCCCGCCGCGCAGCCCAGCCACCAGCAGCGCCAGCACGTCGCGTCCGCGATAGCGCCCGGACTCGAACCGCTCGACCAGATCGACCAGCGATCCTTCCTCGAGCGCCGCCTCCAGTTCCGCCAGCGCGCCCAGCGTCAGCTTGGCCACGTGCGGCACGCCGTCGACGGTCACGCGGACCTCTCCTGCCAGCGGGTTCACCATCTAGATCGCCGCGACAAAGCTGATGGCGCCCGCAGAGTTCAGCGACAGCTCATAGGTCGCCTCGCCATCGAAGGTGCCCGCGTATTCGATGGAGGAGATCTGGAACGGCCCCGTCACCGTGCCGAAGTCGGGGATGATGACCTGAAAATCCGGCGTCTCGCCGTCAAAGAACACCTGCCGCATCCGCTCGTCCGTCACCGCATCGCGAAAGATGCCCGAGCCGGAGATG
This sequence comes from Loktanella sp. M215, assembly GCF_021735925.1. Lineage (NCBI taxonomy): Bacteria > Pseudomonadati > Pseudomonadota > Alphaproteobacteria > Rhodobacterales > Roseobacteraceae > Loktanella > Loktanella sp. M215. Next base: position 2,775,349 of record NZ_WMEA01000001.1, on the reverse strand, counting down.
CTCGCCGTCTTCACACCGGCCCCGCCCAGCAGCTCGCGCCAGCCGCCCGCACTCTCCAGACTGGTCACATCGACGCTTTCCGCGTTGAAACTGATGCGCGTCGCCCGCAGGCCCGCCGCGCTTTCGAACAGACCGTCGCCGGTCATGTCCACCTTGACCAAAAGGTCCTTGCCACTCTGTGCTGCCATGTCATTGCTCCTTGGATTGAAGAAAGGCGTGCGTCAGTCGTCCGACAGACGGGCCCGGAAAATCAGGTCGATCCGGCGCGTATCACCGGTGCCGACCCGCGCGGCCTCCGCCTTGAAAAAGCGGAACCCCAGCACCCGCCCGCGCCCCAGCATCAGCGGTTCCGCCAGCAGCGCATCACAGACCGCCGCGGCCGCGCGCTTCGCCATGGCAAAACCCGCCAGATCCGTGACGACCGAGATCGTGAAGTCGTGGATCGCTCCGCAGCCGTCGGCGTCGGACACATCACGCGCCTTCTCGGACCCCAGCGCCACGTACAGCTGCGGCACATCGCCCGGCGGCAACGCGTCAAAGACCGCCATCCCCACCAGATCCGTGAGGCCCGCGTCCTCGCTCAACCGCGTAAAGACGGCGACCTGCAACGCCTGCGACATCGCATAGCTCATGCCACCACCTCCTCTTCGGCGTGGCACGTCAGGAAACGTGCCAGCGTGTCACGCTCTGTCACGGCAAGGATTGCATAGACGCGCGCGCCCTCGCGGAACCGCTGCCCCGCCGCAGGACGCGCCTCGGACCCCACAGGGGCCGCGCGCACGGTGATCCGCAGCGGCACCCGGCTCAGCTCCAGCCCATTGGCACCCCGCGCGGTCCCTGACCCCGCCTTGATCTCGGCCCAAAGCGTGCCCAGCGGCCGCCAGGCGATGCCATAACCTCCGGCCCTGTCGGGCGTGCGCACCGCCGTCTCAAGCACCAGCTTGCGGTTCAGCAGCGGCAGGGTCATGACCGGCCCCCCATGAACAGACGCACCGTGCGGTAGCGTTCGATCAGCGCGGTCACGCTGAACGGCATCGACGCCCCGTGCAGCGCCGAGTCGCTGCGGAATTCATAGAAATGCGCCGCCAGCAGCATCACCGCCTGCGCCAGATCGGCGGGCAGGTCAGACCATTCGGGACCGTAGCCCGCCAGAAGGTCGATCTCGATGCGACCGCCGCGCGGCACGCTGGGCAAACTGGTGCCAAAGGCCACGACGGCGGGCCGTTGTTGATCCGGCTCCAACGTATAGCGCGAGGCGGTCACGGGCACCCGTGTCCCGTTGCGATCCACCTGCACCATCGCCGCAATCGCGCTGACCGGTGCCAACGGCAGTGCCTGCCGGTCCCGCGCGCGCCACGCCGTCACCGACCAGCGGAACTCCCGCTCCAGCAGCACCTTGCCGGTGCGCGCCTCGATCGACGCCAGCGCTGCACGCAGAAAGGCCTCCAGCGTCTCGTCCTGCAACCCGTCATCGGCGAACCCCGACCCCAGCCGCAGATGGTCCTTGAACCCCGCCACGGCCAGCGCTGCGGGCGGCACGCTGCTCAATTCGACTAACATCATGGAAATTCTCCGCAAATCCTGTGGCATGGTGGGTGGATCAGGGTCCGGGCGCGCCGCCTGCCCGCATTGCTCGGACGGAAATGAGCAGCTGGACAACGCGGACCTTGCCGTGTGGCAACGCACCCGGATTTCCGCGCCGCGAAAGCCTCCCCAGGCCTGCGGCGCGGATCGGGATCAGGCGACGCTGAACTTCAGCAGCTTGATCGCCGCAAAATCACTGACCGCACCGCCGACGCGCTTGGTGGCATAGAACAGGACGTGCGGCTTGGCGCTGAACGGATCGCGCAGCACGCGCAGGTCGGGACGCTCGGCCACGGTGTATCCCGCACCGAAGTCACCGAAGGCGATCGGCGTCGCACCGGCAGCCGCATCGGGCATGTCCTCGGCCACCAGTACCGGATAGCCCAGCAGACGCGCCGGCTCGCCAGAGGCCAGACCGTCGGACCACAGGAACCGCCCGTCCGCATCCTTCAGCTTGCGCACGGACCCGGCGGTGCGGCTGTTCATCACGAAGACGGCCCCCGCGCGATATTCCGCACCCAGCGCATATACGAGGTCGATCATCGCATCGGTCTCGCCCAACTCGCCCGCGACACCGGTCGGCACGTAACCGATATTGCCCCAGGCCCAGACACCGTTATCGACGGTCGGATAGGACAGGATGCCTTTGGGCTTATCGATGCCGTCACCTTTGACAAAGGCCGCGGCCTCGCTGCGGGCGAACTTGTCGGCGATGCGCTGCGCCAGCCAGCCCTCGATATCAAAGGCGCTGTCGTCCAGCAGACGCTGGCTGGCCTTGGGCAGCGCCGACAGCTCGTGCAGCGGGATGGTGATGCGGTCGATGACCGGCGTATCGGTCTCGGTCAGGGACGCCGTCTCGGTCGCCCAGCCGGCACCCATCTCGGTGTGATCGACCAGCACGTCGTAGGACGTGGCATCAACGTTCACCACGTTGGCAATCGCGCGGATGCTGGCCGTCGTGCTCAGCGTCGACTTGATCGTGTCGGCGGTCTGCGGGTCGACCAGATAGCCGCCGTCGCCGGACACCACCGTCGACAGCCCCTTGCCCTCCAGCGCAAGGCCGCGCAGGCCGTCGTCGTCACCGGACCGCAGGTAGGCGGCAAAGGCCTTCTGGTGCGGTGCCTCGGTCTCGGCCGCCATCGCCAGCGCGGGGCGGTTCATCATCATCGTCTTGCGGTCCAGCTTGTTCATGCGGTCGTCCTGTCTTTGCAAAGTGGCAGTAATGCCGGTGGAGAAATCCTTGAATTCGCTGACGAACCCGCTGATCGCGGTCCGCAGCTCCTCGGCCGGAGAAGACAAGGCTTCTCCGGTCCGAGACACCGTCTCGGGTTTAGACATCGTGGTCCTCTCGGGGTTGGTTCGGCTGCGATCAGCCCTGGCGCAGCGCGACCGTCGCGTCGGTGAACACCGCCGCCAGATCGCGCAACGCAGTGTCGCCCGGGTCCTCGGCCTTGGCCGCAACCCGCGCATCGGGAAGCATGGGGAAGGTCACCAGCGACACCTCCCACAGCTCCAGCTCTGACAAGAGGCGTCCGCCCTTGTCGTCCTTCGTGGCCCGCACCGTGCGGTAACCGATGGACAATCCGTCAATGGCACCCGCGCCGATCAGGGCGGCGGCCTCGCGGCCCTTGGCCACATCCATCAGGATGCGCCCCTTGACCCACAGGCCCCGCGCATCCTCGCGCACCTCGTCCCAGACGCCGATCGGCTGGGTCGGATCGTGCTGCCACAGCATCTTGACCGTGCGGCCCTTGGCCGTCAGCGCGGCCAGTGACGCCGCATAGGCCCCGCGCCCGACCCGGTCGCCGCCCTGATCCTTCAGATCGAACAGGGACGCGTATCCAGAGATTTCGGTCCCGTCCGTCACGGTCAGCGCCGTGTCCGGCTGACAGAACTTGTGTTCCAACGTCATGGTATTCCTTTCAAGTCGCGTCAGCGCCCCGCCAGATGGCGCAGCATTTCAAGAACCAGCAAACCGGTGGCCCCGCAGACCAGCGCCCAGACCTGCCACTCCAGCCGGCGCATCAGCCGCTCGATGCCCGACAGGCGCAGGTTGATTTGGCCCTGCCAGATATCGGCGGCATTGGGCGGCGGATCGACACGCGGCGCGACCTTGAGAGAGACAATCCTGTCGCGCATCACTCCACCTCCTGCACCGGCAGCCCCAGCAGGCACCGCTTTTCCCCGTCCGTCAGGAACGTCGCCTCCGACACGCGCCGCCATTGGCTGTCACGCTCGCTCGACAGGGCGGCGACCTGATCCAGGTCGGGCCGGATATCCAGCCGCTCGCCGGTGAAATCCGAGAGCCAGTCGGCGATCGCACTGGTGACGCGTGTGGCCAGCGGCAGCACCGTCAGCCGGTAGAATGCCCGGTTCGCCTCTTGGTAATTCGCATAGGTGGCATCCCCCGGGATCCCCAGCAGCATCGGCGGCACGCCAAAGGCAATCGCGATCTCGCGCGCCGCCGCCTCCTTGGTCTGCTGAAACTCCATGTCGGACGGCGAAAACCCCATCGGCTTCCAGTCGAGGCCGCCTTCCAGCAGCATCGGCCGCCCCGCATTGCGCGCGCCCTGATGCTGGCTCTCCATCTCGTCCACCAGACGGTTGTACTGGTCGTTGCTCAACTGGCTCTGCCCGTCCGTCCCGCGATAGACGATCGCGCCGGAGGGCCGTGCCGCATTGTCCAGCAGCGCCTTCGACCAGGCACTCGCCGCATTGTGCACATCGACTGCGTTCGCCGCCGCCTGCATCGGGCTGAAACCGTAGTGATCGTCCTGCGGATGAAAGCTCTTGATATGGCAGACGGGGCTGACCTCGCCCACCACATCGAACCGATGCTTGCGCCCGCCGACCGTGTATTCATAGGCCGCAGGCCAGCCGTCCGCACCGGGGATCAGCCGCATCCGGTCCGACCGCAGCACATGCATCTCGACCGGCAGACCCTCGTTGGCCACACCTTCAAGGTAAGCATCGCCGCTCAACAGCAACTGCCCATACAAAGCTTCCAGCAGCTCTGCCGTGCCCTGCGCGCCGTTGGGCCGCGCCAGCAGTTCCTGCACCGGGTGCGTGTCAAAGCGCTGTACCCGGTCCTGCACGATCAGCGGCAGCGCGCTTGCGGCCTCGGCGATCAGCTTGACCGCGCGAAACCCGATCGGGTTCGCGATGAACCCTGACCGCGTCAGCGACGCCGTGTCCCGCGCCCCCCAGGCCGCGCGACCGTGGCTCGCGATGACAACCAGCGGACCGGCGGCAGAGGCCTTGGTCTCTGGCACCGCCTTGCCCTGCGCACCGCCCTTGCCGAAGAATTCAAACATCGCTCGCTCCTTGGTCCTGCCGCCGCCCCGTGGGCCGTGTCGTCTGATGAAGCCACCATTATGGACCAGTCGTTACCGTTTCCCGTCCCCACCGCGCGACCGGCGGGGACGGGACGCAACAGCCTAAAGGCTGCGCATCCGGGGTGCCTGCCACCCCTGCGCCGGTGCGATCATCAGGTCGTGCAAGGCCCAGACCAGCGCATCGACCCGGTCCGGCGACCCGGTGCCCGCAAACCCGCCCGTCGTCATCAGGCACATCTGGTCCTCCAGCGTCGCCAGCCCATGCACATGCCTGACCCGCCCCTGCTCATAAAGCGCCGCCACAGGCTCGGCCCGCGCGACCTTGCCCTTCGTGGCCGTCACCTTGCGATAAGGCACCAAGGGATCGACCTGCCGCACGATGGCCTCGACCATGTCGCCCCCCTGATTGACCTCGGCCACCAGCCGGTCGCCGTTGTGCCGCCGCAGCGCCGCCACCGCCGCCGTCGCCCAGTCGAGCGGTGAGGCCGCCTGCACCGTCGCATCCTCCAGCACATAGGCGCGCCACGCCTGCGGCGGCCCCTGCATCACGACGCCGGCCACGACGATTCCGCAGGCATCCGACCCCTTGTGCCCCGTCGTCGGCGGATCGACCGCCACGACGATCCGGTCCAGATCCGGCACCGCCGTCACCAGCGCATCAGACAGCAGCGCGCCCGTCCACAGCGCCCCCGGCGCATCCGACAACATCACCCCGTCCAGCTCCTGCCGCCCCTGCCGCGTGCCGCCAAAGCGCCGCCGCACCTCCTCCAGAAACGCGGGCGCCAGATTGGCCGCGTTGTCATAGGTTGCAGCGTGGGTTATCACCGTGCTGCCCCGTTCCAGCATGTCGCGCAGCACCGGCACGTTACGCGGAGTCGTCGTGACGCAGGCCCGCGGATCGCGCCCCAGACGCAGACAGAACTCCACCATGTCCCATGTCTTCTGCCCCTGCTTCCACTTCGCCAGTTCGTCCGCCCAGACCGCATCGAACTGCGGCCCGCGCAACGCCTCGGGGTCGAATGCGGAATAAAGCCGCGCCTCCGCCCCGTTGGGCCAGACCAGCGCCTTGCGCCCCGCAATCCACGCAGGCCGCCGGTCCGCCGGGACGCAGGCCATGATCCCGCTGTCGCCGAACACCATGACCTCGCGCGCCTGATCGTAGGTCTCGCCGATGATGCCGACCCGCCGGGCGCGCCCCTTGGCACGCGGCACCGGTCCTTCGACCATGCTGCGCACCCATTCGGCCCCGGCGCGGGTCTTGCCCGCACCGCGCCCGCCCAGGATCACCCAGGATCGCCACTCACCCGTCGGCGGCGTCTGATGCGGCAGCGCCCAGAACCCGAACAGATACGGCAGGGCCCTCACCTGCCGGTCCGTCAGCCCCGCCAGAAACGCCGCCTGCACCGCAGGTGTCGCGGATGCGATCAAGCGTGCGCCCGATCTCAACGCGCAGGGCGTCATGGTCGATGTCGGCGTCGTCCGTGCCTTGCCCGAATTTCTCAATGAAACTGTCCTCGGCTTTCAAAAGATGAACGTGGATCGCCTGCAGGTCCGCAAGCCACGCGACATGCGTCTTCGACGACGGTTCCGCCGCCGTTCCGATCTGCTGCAACTGGGTCAGGAAAGCGGCCTTCAGCGCCGCGTAAAAGCCTTTCAGCTCGCGCACCCGCGCAAGCGCCTGCGCCCGCCCCATGGGGCCGGGGTCGTCTGGATCTGTCATGAAATCGCGCCTGTCCGTTGTGATCCGTGACAGTCGAGAGAATGGCGTAACCGATCCCGCAGTCGGGGACGGATCGGGCAAAGCCATTCCTCCAGCTCGCGACCTGCATAGCAGACACGATGAAAAAATCAAGCTTTACATGGGTTTGAGCGCGCGGTGCCGTTAAGGGATCCCTAACGGCACCGCAGTATCAGTTGTTGCCGGTCGTCGCCTGCTGCGCCTCGATCGCGCGCCAGGCTGCCACGTTGCGGTTGTGGTCATCCAGATTGGTGGCGAACGCATGACCGCCGCTGCCGTCCGCGACGAAAAAGACGTAGTCCGTGCTGTCCGGGTTCAGCGCCGCCTCGATGCTCGCGCGCCCCGGGTTCGCGATGGGCGTCGGCGGCAAGCCCGGAATGACATAGGTGTTCCACGGCGTCGGCGCATCCAGTTCGCTGCGCCGCAGGCCCCGGTTCAGAATACCTTCGCCCTTGGTCACGCCGTAGATCACCGCAGGGTCCGTCTGCAGACGCATCCCCCGTTCCAGCCGGTTGACGAAAACGCTCGCCACCTGACGCCGCTCCGTCGGCACGCCGGTCTCCTTCTCGACCAGCGAGGCCAACACCAGCGCTTCCTCAGGCGACTTGACCGGCAGGCCTTCGGCCCGCGCGGCCCAGGCGTCCGCCAGGATCTGGCTTTGCGCCGCCGTCATCCGCGCAATGATGCTGCCACGATCCGTGCCGGGCGTGAATTCATAGCTGTCAGGCGCCAGTGTCCCCTCGGGCGGCGTTTCCGCAATGGCACCTTCCAGAATATCGACCTCGCGCAGCGCGTTGGCGACCTGCCAGCTGGTCACACCCTCGGCCACGGCCATGCGAAACCGCGTATCGCCTTCGGCCTTCACCCGGTCATATTCCGCCGGTGCCGCATCGACGTCCGGATCGAATTCCGCCACCTCGGCATAGGCGCCAGTCGCCGGGTCCAGTTCACGCACCTGCACCAGATTGCGGCGCACACCGACGCGGTAGACCACTTCCGTCCCGCAGGTGCTTTGCCCGCTGCTGGTCACCAGATCGACGATCTGCGCCATGGACGCACCTTCGGGCACCAGAAAGCTGCCCGCCTTCAGGTTGCCCGACTTGTCCGAATAATCCGCACCCATGCGAAAGATCGCACCAGAGCTCACGGCATCCTGCTCCGCCAGCTGCTCGCTGACGCGCCGCATGTTCGACCCCGGTGCCACCTGCAGGCAGATGCCCGCAGCAAGCGGCCCCGGCGCCCTGTAGGCCTGCGTCCCCCAGACGATCACGCCGGCCAGCAGGAACAGGGTCACGATCAGGAAGGTGATCCCGTTGGACGCGATATGTCGCCACATCAGCGCAGTTTCCCCAGCACCAGACTGGCGTTCGTTCCGCCAAAGCCGAAAGAGTTCGACAGCGCGATATCGATCCGCCGTTCCCGCTTGCCATCCGCGCACAGATCCACGGCCGTCTCGCAATCGACGTTTTCAAGGTTGATCGTCGGTGGCGCCACCTGATCCCGGATCGCAAGGATGCTGAAGATCGCCTCGATCGCCCCCGCAGCCCCCAGCAAGTGCCCGGTCATCGACTTGGTCGACGACATCGTCAGCTTCGCCGCAGCCTCCGGCCCGACCATCCGCTCGACAGCCCCCAGCTCGATGGTATCCGCCATGGTCGAGGTGCCATGCGCGTTCACATAATCGATATCCTGCGGTGTGATCCCCGCATTGCGGCACGCCGCGCGCATCGCACGCTCCGCGCCCTCGTGATCGGGCGGCGGTGCGGTGATGTGATAGGCGTCACCGGACAGACCATACCCCAGCACCTCGGCATAGATCTTGGCGCCCCGCGCCTTGGCGTGCTCGTATTCCTCCAGCACCACAATCCCGGCACCCTCACCCATGACGAACCCGTCGCGGTCCGTATCCCAAGGCCGGCTCGCCTTGCTCGGATCGTCGGCATATTTCGTCGACAGCGCCTTGCAGGCGTTGAAACCCGCAATGCCGATCTTGCAGATCGCAGCCTCGGCCCCGCCCGCAATCATCACCTCCGCATCGCCGTGCTGGATCAGGCGGCTCGCGTCGCCGATCGCATGGGCCCCCGTCGAACACGCGGTGACGACCGAATGGTTCGGCCCCCGGAACCCGTACCGGATCGACACCTGGCCAGAGATCAAGTTGATCAGCGCACCGGGCACAAAGAACGGCGACACGCGGCGCGGCCCCTTCTCTTCCATCATCACGGCGGTATTGGCGATGGAATTCAAGCCGCCGATGCCGGACCCGATCAAAACCCCCGTGCGCTCCTGATCTTCGCGCTCCGTCGGCATCCAGCCACTGTCTTCGACGGCCTGCTGGGCCGCCGCCATCCCGAACAGGATGAAGGTGTCGACCTTGCGCTGTTCTTTCGGCTCCATGTAGGTGTCGGCGTTGAAGGTGCCGTCGCTGCCGTCACCCAAGGGCACCTCGCAGGCATAATTGGTGACCAGCCCGGTGGTGTCGAACCCCTTGATCGGGCCGGCCCCCGACTGACCCGCCAGAATGCGCGACCAGCTCGCCTCGACCCCGTCAGCCAGCGGCGTGACAAGTCCCAGTCCCGTTACGACAACACGGCGCATCTTTCGTCCCCTCAACACGTCATTTCGGCCCTGATACCGCAGGGTTGCGCGCAGGAGCAAGAGCCGTGGCATATTCCGCCCCGTGACGACACGGACCCGCCGTCTTGCGGGCACCCAGACGGCAAGCCTAGGGTGACCCGACCGCCCATATGGCAACGCCGGGACATATCCATGACCATCACCCACGCCGACGACCTCGACCACCTCAAGATCATCGGCCGCATCGTCGCCAACACCATGCACGCCATGGCAAAAGCGATGGAGGTTGGCATGACGACCCGAGAGCTCGACGCCATCGGCCGCACCCTGCTGGACCGCGCGGATGCCACCTTCTGCATGGGGCAGGTCACCGCCGCCCAGCACAAACTCTGCCGCGACGGCAAGCGCGCGATGGAACTCGGCATCGCACAGGTCGGCGCAAGCAAGCCCATCGGCGGGATCGGCCGCGGCCCGCTGATCGTCACCCTGCCGGGCCGAACCTAAATCAAAGGACATGACAGGCCTGCACCAGATCTTCCCTGACCGGAACCTGCCGCTGCGGCGCGGTCAAGCTTACCATGACCCAGCCCCCGATCATGACGGCCGCCTGCCACTGCACCGGCTGCCAAAAGATCACCGGCAGCGCCTATTCACTGACCGCGATGGTGCCGACCCCCGGCCTTGACGTGACCAGAGAGACGGTGCGCGGCGGCCTCAAGGGCGACATGCTGGACCACCGCTTTTGCCCCGACTGCCTGACGTGGATGTTCACGCGGATCAGCGGCATGGACGATGTCGTCAATGTCCGCCCGACCCTGTTCGATGACACGACATGGTTCTCACCCTTCATCGAAACGATGTTCGTCGAAAAACGTCCTTGGGCCACTACCCCGGCACACCATAGATTCGACGGCGTCCCATCTCCGTCCGACCATCCCGCGCTGATGGCCGCCTACGCCGCCACCTGATCCAAACGAAAACGGCCCCCGCAATCGCGAGGGCCGTTTCAAATCTTGTGGCGACAATGCCGCCGGTTAGGACTGCGCTTACAGCGCGCCCTTGATGAACTTCACGGCGTCGCCGAAGGTCTGGATGGTTTCGGCGGCATCGTCGGGGATCTCGATCCCGAACTCTTCCTCGAAGGCCATGACCAGTTCCACGGTGTCAAGGCTGTCAGCGCCGAGGTCGTCGATGAACGACGCGCTTTCGACGACTTTGTCCTCTTCCACACCAAGATGCTCCACAACGATCTTGCGTACGCGATCTTCGACTTCGCTCATGAACAATTCCTCACGTTCCTGATGGGCCTGAACCCAGTTGTTGAACGACCCGAAAGAGGGCCCGTCCGTTGCTGCGTGGCCTATAACAGAGATTTGAGCAGGCGCAAACGCTTTCACTCGACCGCTGTCAGGCCTCTGTCAAAGCATGGCCATTCCGCCATTCACATGCAAGGTCGCACCGGTGACATAGGCCGCTTCCTTGCTGGAAAGATAAAGCACCGCAGCCGCGATCTCGTCCGCCTCGCCCATGCGACCGGCGGGGATCTGGCCCAGAATGGCCCCCTTCTGGTCGTCGTTCAGCTTGTCGGTCATCGCGGTGGCGATGAAGCCGGGTGCGACGCAGTTCACCGTGATGCCGCGGCTCGCGACCTCATAGGCGATCGACTTGCTCATTCCCACGACCCCGGCCTTGGAGGCGGCATAGTTCGCCTGCCCCGGATTGCCCGTGGCCCCCACGATGCTGGTGATGTTGATGATGCGGCCCCAGCGGGCCTTCATCATGCCGCGGATGGCACCCTTGCACAGGCGCATGGTGCTGGTCAGGTTGACCTCCAGCACGCTCGCCCATTCCTCGTCCGACATCCGCATAAAGATGTTGTCCTTGGTGATGCCCGCGTTGTTCACCAGAATATCCAGACTGCCCATCGCTTCGACCGCCTGCTTCGGCAGGGCCGTCACGGCCTCCGCATCGCTCAGGTTACATGGCAGCACGAAAGTACGCTCGCCCAACTCCGCAGCCAGTGCCTCCAGCGGCTCCACCCGTGTGCCGGACAGGCCGACCGTGGCCCCCGCGCTGTGCAGCGCCGTGGCGATGGCCCCACCAATTCCACCCGATGCGCCGGTGATCAGCGCCGTCTTTCCCGTCAGATCGAACATCATGCGTCTCCCTTGATGGCGGCGGCTGCCACCTGTGCTTCCATGGCGGTGCCGACATTCAGCGTGGCCGCGTCCTTGGCGATCCTGCGGATCATGCCCGACAGCGCCTTGCCGGCGCCCACTTCGATGAATTGGGTGACACCCTGCTGCACCATCCAGTCGACGGACGACGCCCAGCGGACCCGCCCCGCGACCTGCGCCACCAGCTGCGCGCGGATCGTGTCCGGGTCCGTCACCGGCAGCGCCGTGACGTTCGCCACCAGCGGCACCACGGGCGCCTGCATCGCCACATTCTCCAGCGCGTCCCGCATCGCGTCAGCAGCGGGCTGCATCAGGGCGCAATGGAACGGAGCGGAGACCGGCAGCATCAGCGCCCGCTTGGCCCCCGCCGCCTTGGCCAGCACGGCGGCACGTTCAACCGCCGCCACATGGCCCGAAATCACGTTCTGCGCGGGGTCGTTCTCGTTGGCCAGCTGACAGACTTCGCCCTCTGCCGCCTCTGCCGCGATCCGTTCCACGGTTGCCGCATCCAGCCCGAGGATCGCGGCCATCGCGCCCACACCCTGCGGCACCGCCGCCTGCATCGCGTCACCGCGCAACCGCAGCAGCCGCGCGCAATCGGCCACGCCAAGCGCCCCTGCGGCGGCCAGCGCACTGTATTCACCCAGAGAATGCCCGGCCACGAAATCCACGTCCGTCACCGCGATCCCCTCCGCCTCCAGCGCGCGCATCGCGGCCAGCGACGCGGCCATCAGCGCCGGCTGCGCGTTGCGCGTCAGGGTCAGGGTTTCGATGTTGCCGTCGAAGATCAGCGCTGACAGCGCCTCTCCCAGCGCCTCGTCGACCTCCTCGAACACGGCCCGTGCGGCGGGATAGGCCTCGGCCAGATCACGGCCCATGCCGATCGCCTGCGCGCCCTGCCCGGGAAATACGAATGCCCGCATGGATTTACCTCCAGGTATCTGCGTTGTCGGGCAAGGGTCTAGCCTGCCCCGCCCCGCCGCACAATGCCTCTGCGCCCGTGCGAATTGTGCAGGCCACTGCCCTGCGCTACCTCTGGCGTCAGCCCATAGAGGACGCACCATGACCCACGCCACCACCGACAGCCCCACGACCTATGGCACCGTCACCAAGGTCTTCCACTGGCTGACCGCCGCCCTGATCCTCACGATCATCCCGCTGGGCCTGATCGCCTCCGACCTGCCCTACGAGACCAACGAACAGCTCGCGCAAAAGGCGCAGCTCTTCTCGCTGCACAAGACACTGGGCGTCGCCGTCTTCTTCGTGGCCTTGCTGCGCATCCTCTGGGCGCTGGGCCATGCCAAGCCGGGCGCCCTTCACCCCGAACGCCGGGTCGAGACGCTGCTGGCCGAAACCGTCCACTGGCTGCTCTACAGTGCCCTCGTCATCACGCCCCTGACCGGCTGGATCGACCACGCCGCCACCACCGGCTTTGCGCCGATCTGGTGGCCCTTCGGCCAGTCCCTGCCCTTCGTGCCCAAGGACGAGGGCGTGGCCCACCTCTTCGGCAGCCTGCACTGGGTCTTCGGCAAGGTAATGATCGGCGCGCTGATCCTGCATATCGCAGGCGCGCTGAAGCATCAGTTCGTCGACCGCGACGCCACCCTGCGGCGCATGTGGTTCGGCCGGACCGAAACGCCCGACACGGGCTATCACCGCACCCCCGCCGCAGCACCCATCCTCGCCGCGCTGATCGTCCTGATCGGTGCCGGCGTTGCCGTGGCCCTGTCGGGCGAAGAGGACGAAACGCGCGAAACCGCCACCCTCGATCAGGTTGCCTCCGACTGGGCGGTGCAGGACGGCACGCTGGGCATCACCGTCAAACAGTTCGGCAAGACCGTCGAAGGGTCCTTTGCCGACTGGACCGCCGCGATCACCTTCGATCCCGAGGCTGAAACGGACGCCGGCACGGTCGAGGTCACTGTCTCCATCGGCTCTCTGACCCTCGGGTCGGTGACCGATCAGGCGATGGGCGCGGACTTCTTCAACGTCGAACAGTTCCCTACCGCAACCTTCACAGCACCGATCACGAAAACGGCGGACGGCTACGTCGCCGACGGCACCCTCACGATGAAGGGGGAAACCGCACCACTGACCCTGCCCTTCACCCTGACGCTGGACGGCGACACGGCGACGATGCGCGGCCAGACGACGGTGAACCGCATGACCTACAACGTCGGCCAGACGATGGGCGATGAAACCAACCTCGGCTTCGACGTGGTCGTGACCGTTGACCTGACCGCCACGCGCGGCCAGTGAACGGCAGACCAAAAGCCATGGCATGACCGCCCCCGACAAGGATATGATCCGGGGGCGGTTGCGCTGCGGCACAACTTTTGGTTTTACTGCGGGCACATCGTGGCGCGCCCGTGCCGCCCGCCTCACAGCAAAAGTGAACCGCCCATGACCGCTATGTCCATCCGCCGGGTTCAGGCCGTCTGTTTCGTACTGGCCCACATCCCGCTGGCCGCCGCAGCGACGGTGCTGGCCGCCGACGGACTGCAGGGCGACCTCGGGCCGATCACGGCCATATTCGCAGCCACTCTTGTCACAGCCGTATCGCTGGTGATTTATCTGGGTCACGCCCTGTCGCAGGCCCGCCCCATCGCACCCCGCGACGGGTGGACGACACCCTAGGGGCGACCGTCAGCGACCGAACAGCAACCAGATCACCGCCACGATCAATGCGATCTTCGCCGTGCCGACAGCGACCACGGTCGCGCGGTTCTTCGGATGCAGGATGTCCTGAATCAGACTGGTCTGATCGTCGCCGAACAGTTCTGCCCGCAAATTCGTCATGATGTGCGCCGGTGGCGTCACCGGATCCTCCGGCATCAACGCGGTGAAACGCTCCTGCCAGAACGCCAGATCCGCCTGCAACGCGCGGTCGTCCAGCAGCTGGCGCGCAAAGCGCTGCCGTTCGTCTTCGGCCATCAGCCCAAGCGCGTATTCCGCGGTCAGCACATATGCGTCGTCACGCTCCAAACCCATGCCTCGCTGACCTGCCCGCGATGGGCAGCCCCTACTGTATCGCAATTAACCTGTGATATCGCAACAAGTCCGCAGATCGGGTAAACAAAAGGGCCGCGCCGGGAATTCTCCCGGCGCGGCCCCTTCTGCAATCGTAGCCCGGCTTACTGGGCTTTCATCGCCTCGATCGAGATGTGGACCTGCACTTCGTCGCTGACGTAGGGCGCGAACATGCCGACGTTGTAATCGGACCGCAGCAGCGTGGTCGTCGCGTCGAACCCGGCCCAGGGCTTGCCCTCCATCGGGTGATCGCCGACCTGGTTCAGCTTGGCGTCCAGCACGACGGACTTGGTGACACCGTTCATGCTCAGGTCGCCCGTGATCAGCGCGGTATCCTCACCGGTGACCTCGATCGCCGTGGACTGGAACGTCACCATCTTGGTGTCGTCAGTGGCGTTGAAGAAGTCGGGGCTCATGAAGTGCTCGAACCGCGCTTCCCAACCGGTCAGCATGCTGCGCACCGGGAACGACACGGTCACGCTGGAATTGGCGGGGTCTTCCTGATCGAACTGGATCTCGCCCTCGAAACCCGAAAACATGCCCGTCCCGGTCGAAAAGCCCAGGTGGCTGTAATCGAACACGATCTGGCTGTGGCTCGGGTCCAGCGTATAGGCTTCGGGGGCGGCAAAGGCGGGGGCGGCCAGCAGGCCAAGAACGGTCGCGGTGGTCAGAAGGGACTTCATGGGTGGCGTCTCCGGTAAGGGTTTGTCTTGACCCCGATGTGAGGCCCGCCCCCCGATCCCGCAACCCGACAAATTTGAACAGTTTCTGTTCGCGCCCCCGTGCGGGCCGCCTCAGGCGGCCGCGCGGTTCAGGATCAGGTCGCGGCCCATCCGGTCGCGCAGGCGGGCAAGGTCCGCCTCTGTCCCGCTGGCCACGGCCAGTTGCCGCGCCGTATTGCGATACCGCAGGGTCAGCGTCGGCAGGCCGACCTCAGGCCGTGCGATGAACACGCTGCCGATACTGTCAAAGCCGTAACGCGCCATGACCGTCGTGGCACCGGTCCGGTTGGCCACGACCGCACGTACCTCGGCCTGCAAAATGTCGATCTCGATCTGCACCTGCGTGCCCCGACTGGCGTACCACATCATGATACCCGCAATGCACAGCGCGACAACGATGACCGGCAGCCGCAGGATCATGTCCGCCCCGCCGCCCATGACCGCCAGCGCGATGCCGGCGGCGACGCAGACCGCCCCCGCGATCAAGGCCAGCACCTGCTGCACGATCAGCCTAATCTGCTGCGCGTTCACCGGCACGATCCTGTAGCCCCAATAGGCCTCGTCCAGCCGGTAGCCGACCGCTTTCGACCTGACGCGTTCGGCGCGCCCGGGCACGACATGTGCCTTGCCTGCCGTATCCGGAAAATCGGTCATGATGATAAGCTCTCCTGCAGCAACGCGTGTTCCTGTCATCAGACCCATCAACCATGGCAAAATCCGGGCATGGTTAAGGCATTGTAAAGCAGTCCCGGATGCCGCACCCGCCCCCACGCCGTGGGTTGCGCGCCACCCGCACCTGTGTATAAGCGGCCAACTTCCGTGATGACGATAACTGCGCAGTCTCTCGTGGGTGGGGTGCGGAAGCCTCATGATCCCCTCCCTATGAAATGCGTCGAACATATGAAAAGGAATGCCATGCCGCTTTACGAGCATGTGATGATCGCGCGTCAGGACTTGTCCAACACGCAGGCCGAAGCGCTGATCGAACACTTCGGCACCGTGCTGGCCGACAACGACGGCAAGCTGGTCGACAGTGAATACTGGGGCGTCAAGACGATGGCCTACAAGATCAACAAGAATCGCAAGGGCCACTATGCCTTCCTGCGTTCGGACGCGCCCGCCGCGGCCGTGCAGGAAATGGAACGCCTGATGCGCCTGCATGAAGACGTGATGCGCGTCCTGACCATCAAGGTCGACGCCCACGCCGAACTGCCCTCCGTGCAGATGCAGAAACGCGATGAACGCGACACCCGTCGCGAGCGCCGCTGATAGATCAGGAAAGGACCGTAAATCATGGCAACCAAACCGTTTTTCCGCCGTCGTAAGTCCGATCCGTTCGAGGGTGAAAATGCCCCCGCGATCGACTACAAGGACACCCGCACCCTGCAGCGCTACGTCTCTGAACGTGGCAAGATCGTGCCCGCCCGTATCACCGCCGTCGGCTCCAAGAACCAGCGCAAGCTCGCCCAGGCGATCAAGCGCGCACGGTTCCTGGCCCTGCTGCCCTACGCTGTGAAGTAAGGAGCAAACACCATGCAAATCATTCTTCTGGAACGTGTGGCCAAGCTGGGTCAGATGGGCGAAGTCGTCTCTGTGAAAGAGGGTTACGCCCGCAACTTCCTGCTGCCGCAAGGCAAGGCACTGCGCGTCAACGCCGCCAACCTCGCCCGCTTCGAGGCCGAGAAATCCGCCCTTGAAGCCCGCAACGCGGAAACCCGCGACGCCGCCAAGGCCGAGGCCGAAAAGATCGACGGCGCAACCTTCGTCGTGATTCGTTCCGCCTCCGACGCAGGCTCGCTCTACGGCTCCGTCACACCGCGTGACGTGGCAGAGGCGGCAGCAGCCGATGGCTACACCATCGACCGCAACAACGTGGTCCTGCGTGGCCCGATCAAGGAACTGGGCCTGCACGACGTCAGCCTGAACCTGCACCCCGAAGTCGAAGCGACGATCACTCTGAACGTCGCCCGCTCCAAGGAAGAAGCAGAGCTTCAGGCCGCCGGCAAGTCGATCCAGGAACTGGCCGCGGAAGAAGAAGCCGCAGCCGAGTTCGAGATCCAGGAACTGTTCGACGATCTCGGTGCCGCCGGCAACGACGACGACGCACAACAGCGCCGCTCCGACGAAGCCTGAGCTTGACCGCTTAGACCGATACGAAAGGCCGCTCCTCCGGGGGCGGCCTTTTGCGTTTCCGGCGCCGCCGAATGAACAAAACCGACACCTGCGGCATTGACTGCCAAAGGAGTCTCACCATGCCCTCATATGAAAACAAGGTCGCCATCGTCATCGGTGGCAGCGCCGGCGTCGGCCGCGCGACCGTCGACGCCCTGCGGAACCGCGGCTATGCCGTCGGCGTCGTCGCCCGCGGCCGCATGCGCCTCGACGAACTAGAACGGATCGGCGTCGCGACCTACAGCGCCGATGCCGGCGACAGCGCGCAGCTCGACGCCGCTGCCGACCACCTCGTCAACCGCCTAGGGCGCCCCAGCGTCTGGGTCAACTGCGCCATGGCCACCAGCTTCTCCGCCTTCAAGGACACGCCCGCCGCCGATTTCGAGCGGATTATCCGCACCACCCTGATGGGTCAGGTCAACGGCACGCGCGCCGCCCTGCGCCACATGATCCGTGGCAATATCGTCAACATCGGCTCCGGCCTCGCCTACCGCTCTGTCCCGCTGCAATCGGCCTATTGCGCGGCCAAGCACGCGATCAACGGCTTCACCTCCTCGGTCCGCTCCGAACTGATCGCAGAGGATTCGCCGATCCACCTGTCCCTGATCCAATTGCCCGCGATGAACACGCCGCAGTTCGACTGGGATAGCAGCCGTCTGGCCCAACAGCCGCAACCGGCCCCGCCCGTCTATACGCCCCAAGTCGCCGCCGACGCCGTCCTGCGCGCCATCGACACCAACGCCCGCGAACTCTTCGTCGGCAACTCGGTGCTGAAACTCGTCTTCGGTCAATTCCTGATCCCGAACTACCTCGACAACCGCATGTCCCGCGACGGCATCAGTGGGCAGAAGTCCGACCGCCCGGCCCCCGGCGTGCAGACCGGCAACCTCTTCGAGCCCGTCGATTACCCCACCAGCGCGTCCGGGTCCTACGGCGACCGCGCCTCCGACAGCGGCGTGATCGTGGACGCCGACCGCGCCCGCAAGGGCGTCTTCTTCGGCCTGCCCCTGCTGGCGCTCGCCGCCGGTGTCGCAGCCGGTCTGGCGGGGTCGCGCGCTGCACGCAACCGCCGCCTGCCGCCAAAGAACACGCGCGCCGCGATCCCCCGCAGGTTTGGCGGCGACGACTACCGCGGATCGTGATCTCCAGGTCCGGTCGCGGAACGGCGACCGGACCATCGGCACCTCGCAAAATGCGGATTGACGAACCCGACCAAAATAGTAAGGTTTATCTATAGGCAACTCATGCCAAAGGATCGACCGATGACCGTCTTGCCAGACCCCACCGTTCCCGCATCCCGCGGTGCCGCACCCGTCGGTCAGATGGACGAACTCCCCCGGCTCGAGGCGATTGCCATCATGTTCCTGCGCATGTGGTGCGACGGCGGGGACAATCGTCAGCGGATGGCGGCCGATCTGGCACTGGCGCTGGGGCAGGATGACGCTGCCACCGCCACCGGCCTCTTCGACGATCTGATGCACCTGACGCTCTCCTGCGCCCGCAGGCCCCTGATGCGCCACGGCGTCCCCTGTCCATGCTTCGGCGGCGATGAATGCGCCTTCGCCAACATGCTCGCAGCCGCAACCACCGGCGACCGGGAGGAAGCGATGCTCTTCTCCGCCATCCTCATCACCGGTCAGGCCGCCTATCCCGCGATCGCCTTGGCACAGGACCTGTCCCCCTTTCTGCTCCGCTTTACGCGAGCCACGCAAAACACGACCGCCGATCTGCCGGGCCAGACCCATGCGTCACAGACCGACACCCGCCACTAGCCACACCGCCCCGTTTCACAGCACAGTTTCGATTTTCGGCCAATTCCGGCGCGTTTCGACCCGCGTGTCGTGACACCGTCGCGAATCCCCCCCAAACTGCCCGCATCACACCCAAAGCAAGAGATGCCCGCATGGCCTTCACCCTGTCCCGTCGCTCCTTTCTGGCCTCCACCGCCGGTTTCATCGCGCTGCACCCGTTCTCGGCCCGCGCGCAGGCGAATCAGGTCCACCTGCGCCTGATGGAAACGACCGACCTGCACGTCCACGTCTTTCCCTACGACTACTACGCGGACAAACCCGTCGACACCGTGGGCCTCGCCCGCACCGCCACGATCATCGCGAACACCCGCGCCGAATCGACGAACTCCCTGCTGCTCGACAACGGCGACTTCCTGCAAGGCAACCCGATGGGCGACTACATCGCCTACGAACGCGGCATGAAGGACGGCGACATGCACCCCGTCATCGCCGCGATGAACACTCTCGGCTTCGATGCTTCCACGCTCGGCAACCACGAATTCAACTACGGCCTCGACTTCCTGACCAAGTCCCTCGCCGGTGCCAACTACCCAGTCGTCAGCGCCAACGTGGTGAAAACCATGGGCGCCACCCCGACCGAGGACGAGACGCTGATCCCGCCCTACATCATCATCGACCGCGAACTCACTGACGGCGCTGGCGAAAAACATCCCATCAAGATCGGCCTGATCGGCTTCGTGCCGCCGCAGATCATGAACTGGGACCGCCAGCACCTCGAAGGCCGCGTCCAGACCCGCGACATCGTCGCCACTGCGCAGGCCTACGTCCCCCAGATGAAAGAGGAAGGCGCGCAGATCATCATCGCCCTGTCCCACTCCGGCATCGGCGCGGCCACGGCCGAGGACATGATGGAAAACGCCTCCGTCCCGCTCGCCGGGGTCGAGGGTATCGACGCCGTGATGACCGGCCACAGCCACCTCGTCTTCCCCTCCTCCACCTACGAAGGCTTCGCCGGAGTCGATCTCGACAAAGGCACCCTGATGGGCAAACCCGCCGTGATGGGCGGTTTCTGGGGCAGCCACATGGGCCTGATCGACCTGATGCTGGAACGCGACGGCAACGAATGGCGCATCGTCGGCCACAGCTCCGAAGCGCGCCCGATTTCGGAGCGGAACGAAGACAAGAGCATCACCGCCCTCGTGGAAAGCGACCCGACCGTGCTGGCCGCTGCCCAGACCGAACACGACGCCACGCTGGATTACGTCCGCCGCGCCGTGGGCCAGACCGACGCGCCGCTTTACAGCTACTTCGCGCTGGTGGCCGACGATCCTTCCGTCCAGATCGTGTCCAACGCCCAGACCTGGTACATCAAGCAGATGATGCAAGGCACTGAAAACGAAGCGCTTCCGGTCCTCTCTGCCGCCGCCCCCTTCAAGGCGGGTGGTCGTGGCGGCCCGGACTACTACACCGACGTCCCCAAAGGCGACGTGGCGATCAAGAACGTGGCCGACCTCTACCTTTACCCCAACACCGTGCGCGCGGTGAAGATCACTGGCGCACAGGTCAAGGACTGGCTGGAACGCTCTGCCGGCATGTTCAACCAGATCGACGCCGGCGCACAGGACGCCCCCCTGCTGAACCCCGACTTCCCCAGCTACAACTTCGACGTGATCGACGGCGTGACCTACCAGATCGACCTGTCCCAGCCGTCGAAATACGACGGCGACGGCAATGTCGTGGCGGCAGAAGCCAATCGCATCACCGACCTGAAGTTCGACGGCCAGCCCATCGACCCCGCGGCAGAGTTCATCGTGGCCACCAACAACTACCGCGCCGGTGGCGGCGGCACCTTCCCGGGCGCCGACGGCACGACCATCGTCTTCGAAGGGCCGGACACCAACCGCGACGTCCTCGTGCGCTATATCGTGGAGGAAGGCACGATCAGCCCCAACGCCGACGCCAACTGGTCGTTCAAGCCGATGCCCGGCACCACGGCCCTGTTCGAAACGGGCCCGAACGCTGCGCAATACGCCGAAACCATCGAAAGCGTGACACTGGAACCCGCAGGCGAGACACCCGAAGGCTTCGCCGTCTACCGCATGATCCTGTAACGATCACCGGGGGCGCTCGCCAAAGCGCCCCCCCTCACAAGTCACCGCAGCAACGTCGTTAGCGACAGGCGCGCGCGGCAGGGTTGGCCGTCCTCGGTCCCGATCCAGACCGAGAGCGTGCCGTTGCCCGGCCGCGACAGCAACATGTGCGGCCGCCCCGGCCCCTGCCCGTTGTCGTTGAAATACCAGCTCTCTTCTTCGGTCTGGACTAGCAACGCCGTGGCACACCGGCTGGACACGCCGATCTCCAGTGCCAGCCCCTGCATCCCACCCAACTCTGCCACCAGCGCAGGCGCGTCGTTGAACTGCGCCTTCGGCACGCGGGACAGACCCAGATAGCTGCACGCATCCAAAGGCGCCGCCCCGCCCGCAAAGACCCTGAGGTTCTGCCCCAACCGCAAAGACGCACCGTTGCTGGTGATCATGCTGGCCGCACCCAGATCCGGATTGGGACAGGCCATGGCAGACCCGCCCGCGCCGATGGCCATGACAGCCACGCAGAGAGTCAGACTCTGTCGACACCACGCAAACATGGCAAATTCCTACTGAAATGAAGATCTGAAAACGCGATGACGCTGGGATCGACTATTGCGCCGCCACGCCGAAACCACAAGCGCACAACGCGAAACGGCACCTCACAAAGAGGTGCCGTTTCTATCATTACAGCCGATAAGACCGAAGATCAGTCTTCGTTTTCAAGCGCTTCGACGGCGGCCTGCAAGTCTTCCTTGCTGACCTCCTTCTCTGTCACGCTGGCCTTGTCAAAGATGTGGTCGACGACCTTGTCTTCGAACAGCGGCGCCTGCAGCTGCTGGCGGAACTGTGCGTTCTGCTGCACGAATTCAAAGAACTGACGCTCCTGACCCGGATACTGACGCGCCTGGTTCATGACGGCCTGGGTCATTTCCTGATCCGTGACCTTCACCTCTGCGGTCTGGCCGATATCGGCCAGCAGCAGACCCAGCTTCACCCGGCGCTTGGCCAGCGCCTTGTGCTCGTCCGTGGGCTCGATCTGGGGATGATCGTGCCCCTGATGATCTGCGTTCTCTTCGTGCCACAGCTGGTGCGCGATCTGGCCCGCTTCGGCCTCGACCAGCGACGCCGGCAGCTCGAAATCGACCAGCGTATCCAGCTCGTCCAGCAGCTTGCGCTTGGCGATCGCGCGGGACGCACCGGCGTATTCGGCTTCCAGCCGCTCGCGGATCTGACCCTTCAGGGCCTCCAGATCCTCGGCGCCGAACTTCTTGGCCAGCTCGTCGTCCATCTCGGGTGCCTTGGCGGCGCGGACTTCCTTGACGGTCACGTCAAAGACGGCCTCTTTACCGGCCAGATGCGGGGCCTGATAATCCTCGGGAAAGCTGACCGTCACGGCCTTCTCTTCGCCGGCCTTCGCCTTCAGCAGCTGATCCTCGAACCCGGGGATAAAGCTGTTAGAGCCGAGCACCAGCGGATAATCCTCGCCAGCACCGCCGTCAAAGGCTTCACCGTCGATCTTGCCGACGAAGTCGATCAGAACCTGATCGCCATCCTTGGCCGCACCCTTCTTTTCCTCGAAGGTCATCGCCTGCGGGCTTTCCGACAGGTTCTTCAGCGCCTCGTCGACGGCAGATTCGTCGGCCTTCACGACCATACGCTCCAGCTTGACCTTGCTCAGGTCCGTCTCGGGGACGTCGGGCAGCTTTTCGTAGGTCACGTTGACGACGACGTCATCGCCCTCTTTCCAGTCTTCGTTGTCCATCTTCATCTCGGGCTGGGCCGCGGGGCGGTCGCCAGAAGAGGTCAGGTGCTCGTTCATCGCACCGTCGATGGCTTCCTGCATCGCATCGCCCATCAGGCGCGGGCCGAACTGCTTGCGCATCATGGCCATGGGCACCTTGCCCTTGCGAAAGCCCTTCATCTCGACTTCGGGCTGCGCTTCTTTCAGCTTGCCGACAACCTTGTCGTCAAGTTCCGCCGCCGTCACGGTGATCGTGTATCCGCGCTTGAGGCCGTCGTTCAGGGTCTCTTTGACCTGCATGGGCTTTCCTTCTTTCTACTCAACCTTTGGTGCGGGTGAGAGGACTCGAACCTCCACGCCTTGCGGCGCCAGAACCTAAATCTGGTGCGTCTACCATTCCGCCACACCCGCATGTGAAACGGGGGCGGATTTGACCCACCCCCGGCTTTGCGCGCTGTCTATCAAAGGTGACAGACGGATGCGAGTGCAAATCGCATTTCGAAAAAGGCGGCAGTCTGCCCTTTTTTCGCCTTAGTCGTGAACCACAGATGCAGGCACAGACCACCAAGAGCGGGAACACGCCATGCACACCGGGACGAAAACACGCGAGACCCTGACCCAGACCGCAGCCATCAGCGGCGTCTGCGCCGGCACGACGATCATGACGCTGGACGGTGAAACCCCGGTCGAGCATCTGACCCCCGGCGTCCGCGTGATCACCCGCGACACCGGCGTGGCCGTGCTGCGCGCCGTCACCGTGCAGACCCTGCGCACCGCCACGATCCGCATCAAGGCAGGCTCGCTTGGCCACACACGCCCCGACCGCGATATGCTCGTCACACCCGGCGCCCAGATCCACATCCGCGACTGGCGGGCAGAGGCGCTCTTTGGCGCCCCCACCGCCACGGTCGCCGCCTCACGCCTCGTCGACGGCGAATTCCTGTCCCTGCAGGACGCGCAAGAGGTGCAGGTCTACACTCTGACCTTCGACCGCCAGCACATCATGTATGCCGACGGGATCGAAATGGCCTCCGCCGCCGTCTGACCCCGCCCCCCCCATGCAGTCCAAAGGCCGCACCCTTCGGGGGCGCGGCCTTTTGCTATGCGCCCAAGGCGCGCAGCACGCCCGGCAGCGCCTCCGGCAGATCCTCTGCGATCAGCCCCGGCCCGAAGGCCCGCGCACATTCCACATGCAGCCAGGCCCCCAACTCTGCCGCCTGCATCGGCTCGAATCCCCGCGCCATCAACCCGGTGATGAACCCCGCCAGCACATCCCCCGCTCCCGCCGTCGCCAGCCAGGGTGCAGCCCGGTCATAAACCGCCGCATTGACGCTGCACCGACCCGAGGGCGCCGCGATCACCGTATCCGCCCCCTTGAACAGCACGACGCAGCCCGCGCGCTTGGCGGCCTCGCGCGTCGCATCGACCTTGGAATAGGCGGGGCCGGTCGTCGCGGGCGCATCCAGCCTCTCGGCAATGTCCGGAAACAACCGCGCAAACTCGCCAGCGTGCGGCGTCAGCACGCAATCCGCGTGTAACTGCCCGAACAACGCGGCATCCTTTGAGAGCAACGTCAGTGCATCCGCGTCCAACACGACCTTGCGCCCCGATCCAAGCGCCGCCGTAATCAGCGCCGCCTCCCGCGGCCCAGTGCCCATCCCCGGACCCAGACACAGCGCATTGATCCGCGTGTCTTCCAACACCACGGCCAAGACATCGGCATCCTTCACCTTCCGCAACATCACCGCATTCAGCTGCGCCGCATTCTCGATCAGCGCCGCGGGAGGACACCCCAACGTCACTGCCCCCGCCCCGATCCGCAACGCGCCTCGCGCCGCCATCCGCGCGGCGCCCCCGCGCCCCACACCGCCCGACAAAATAAGGGCGTGGCCAAAGTCGTACTTGTGCCCCTCCGCCTTGCCGAGCGCCTCTGGCGCGCCCAGCCTGCGCACGTCCACCGCAGCCGCATCCGTCACGTGCAGCCCGATGTCGACGCAGACGACTTGCCCGGAGGCCCGCGGCCCCTCCGACAGGACGTGACAGCGCTTCATGGCATGGAATGTCACCGTCAGGTCCGCCGCCAGAACCGGACCCAAGGCGCGCCCGCTGTCGGAACACAGCCCCGTCGGCAGATCAACCGCAACCCGCCGCAGTCCCGCCCCGACACGATCCAGTGGCAGATCGACTTTGCGCCGCAGCCCCGTGCCGAACAGCGCATCGACCACCACATCACCCGCCAGCCGCGCGATAGCCTCTGCGGTCAGCGGCTGGACTGCGCCCAGAGCCGACCACCGCGCGTAATTCGCCCGCGCATCCTGCGGCAATTTCTCCGCATCCCCATACAAAAACACCTCCACCGCCCACCCGGCCTCCCGCAGCAACCGCGCCACGACGAACCCGTCACCACCGTTATTGCCGGGCCCGCACAGCACGACGGCGCGTCGTGGATCCCCTTCTTCTGGTTTCAAATACTTCGGGGGTACGGGGGCTGGCCCCCGTGACGGCGCAAGCTCTGGCCAATGCGCGAAAATCGCGTCCACCACGCCCTGCCCGGCGCGCTCCATCAGCTCCAGCCCGGTCACCGCACCAGAGTCGATCGCGGCCCGCTCGATGGCGCGCATTTGGGCAGCGGTCAGCAATTCGGTCATCGTTTCAGCACCTCTTGTTTTCAAACCGCACAAAATTACAGCAAGTCGCACAATATGGCGGCGCATCGCCTAAATTCCCCCAGTCCGCGCTTGCGCCTTGCACAGGTTGAATTGTTCCTGTCTGTCGAAGATGGTCTCACCGCCACGAGACCACAACAAAGGGGGAGCCGCGCCTGTGAAGAAGATCGAAGCGATCATCAAGCCGTTCAAGCTGGATGAAGTCAAAGAGGCGTTGCAGGACGTCGGCATTCAGGGCCTCTCTGTCGTCGAGGTCAAGGGTTTCG
The DNA here is from genome assembly GCF_021735925.1 of Loktanella sp. M215. Classification (NCBI taxonomy): domain Bacteria; kingdom Pseudomonadati; phylum Pseudomonadota; class Alphaproteobacteria; order Rhodobacterales; family Roseobacteraceae; genus Loktanella; species Loktanella sp. M215. The sequence continues at coordinate 2,749,503 of NZ_WMEA01000001.1, read as the reverse complement.
GCCGCCAGAAGGGTCACACGGAACTTTACCGCGGGGCCGAGTACGTCGTCGACTTCCTGCCCAAGGTAAAGCTGGAGATCGTGATTCCCGACGATCAGGTCGATGCCGCGATCGCCGCGATCATCGCCGCCGCCAAGACCGACAAGATCGGCGACGGCAAGATTTTCGTCTCCTCCGTCGAACAGGCGATCCGCATCCGCACCGGCGAAACAGGCGACGACGCGCTCTGACGCCCGCACCATACCAACGATCAAGACCAAAAAGGATCTCAACCCATGAGCACCAAAGATTTTCTCAAGCTGATCAAGGATGAAGAGGCCGACTACGTCGATGTCCGCTTCACCGACGTCAAGGGCAAGCTGCAGCACGTGACCATCGTGGCCGACCTCGTCGACGAAGACTTCGTCGAAGAAGGCTTTATGTTCGACGGCTCCTCCATCGCCGGCTGGAAATCCATCGACCAGTCCGACATGAAGCTGATGCTGGACACCGCCTCCGCCTACGTCGACCCGTTCTACGCGGAAAAGACCGTCTGCGTGCATTGCACCGTGGTCGAGCCCGATACGATGGAACCCTACGACCGTGACCCCCGCGGCACCGCCGAAAAGGCCGAAGCCTACCTCAAGGCGTCCGGCATGGGCGACACGTTCTACTGCGGGCCAGAGGCTGAATTCTTCATCTTCGACGACGTCCGCTACTCCGTCTCGATGAACAAGGTCAGCTTTCAGGTCGACGCCATCGACGGCGCCTGGAACTCCGACACCGACTTCAAGTCCGAAACCGGCGTCGGCAACACCGGCCACCGTCCGGGCATCAAGGGCGGCTACTTCCCCGTCAACCCGATCGACGACGCGCAGGACATGCGTGGCGAGATGCTGTCCACCATGAAGCGCATGGGCATGAAGGTCGACAAGCACCACCACGAAGTCGCCTCCTGCCAGCACGAACTGGGCCTGATCTTCGGCACGCTGACCAAGCAGGCCGACGAGATCCAGAAGTACAAGTACGTCATCCACAACGTGGCACAGGCCTACGGCAAGTCGGCGACATTCATGCCGAAGCCCATGTCCGGCGACAACGGCACCGGGATGCACGTCAACATGTCGATCTGGAAGGACGGCAAGCCGCTCTTTGCCGGCGACAAATATGCCGACCTCAGCCAGGAAGCGCTCTACTTCATCGGCGGCATCCTCAAGCACGCCAAGGCGCTGAACGCGATCACGAACCCGACCACGAACAGCTACAAGCGCCTGATCCCCGGCTTCGAAGCCCCCGTCCTGCGCGCCTTCTCCGCCCGCAACCGCTCGGGCTGCGTCCGTATTCCGTGGTCCGAATCGCCCAAGGCCAAGCGCGTCGAGGCCCGTTTCCCCGATCCCGCGGCGAACCCCTACCTCGCGTTCTCGGCCCTGCTGATGGCCGGCCTTGACGGCATCAAGAACAAGATCGACCCGGGCCCCGCGTCGGACAAGGATCTCTACGACCTGCCGCCGGAAGAACTGGCATCGATCCCGACCGTCTGCGGCAGCCTGCGCGAAGCCCTCGACGAGCTGGAGAAGGACCACGAGTTCTTGCTGGCCGGCGACGTCTTCACCCGCTCGCAGCTGGAAGGCTACATGGCGCTGAAGTGGGAAGAGGTCTACGCCTACGAGCACACGCCGCACCCGATCGAATACAAGATGTACTACAGCTGCTGATCCCGATCCGGATGACCAGTTGCGAAGGGCGCCCCACGGGGCGCCCTTCTGCATTCTTGCCGGCACAGTCTGCAGCACCCAAAGGCCCCGCGCATTTTCATGACTTGGACGAGCACAGGGAAATTAACGCGTCGCGACACATCCTGCCGGATAGACCGACACGACGACTTGGCGCGGCGTCGATGGCGATCTGCGCGGACGGGTCGATGACCGTCGCATCACCGACCAGCAATGATGCGACCTCTGTCTATATGGGCGGATGCAGCGGCACCGGGCAGATGACGCGCTGATCCGGCGCGCCGCGTCCGACACCTTCAGGCGCGGTGATAGACCGACCGCAGGCCATAATCCTTGCGCGGGCCGGTCACCGTCCAGATCGCCTGCCAGCATGGCCAGTCGGTCAGGTCGTGGATCACGCGGTAGGTATCCGCGCCGCACTGGTGAACGGCCTCTGCGGCGCGGCCCAGCGGCCGGAACGCCACGAAATCGCGGCCGTCGACGAAGGTGATGGCGATCCGATGGGGGGCGAAAGTCCAAAGATAGCGGCGCTCTGCCCGTAAGGGGGCCGCGTCGCCGAACCGCAGCAGACCCGCCTCGGCATAGGTGGCATCCCGCGCGCCGACGCCCGTGATCCGGGCCGTCCCCTCGAACACACCTTTGCACCCGGCCAACCGGTCGTCGATCTGTCGCAACAGACGCCAGTCGCCCAGAAAATCCGCCCGGGTCAGCATGGTTTCCGTCACGGCAGCCTCCGCTTCTTTTCATTCCGCTGCCACCCCAGTATGACGCCCCTGACCCCGCTGCCAATCCCGAAAGGCCCGCCCCATGATTCCGCGCTATTCCCGCCCCGAAATGACCGCCATCTGGGACCCCGCCACGAAGTACCGTATCTGGTTCGAGATCGAGGCACACGCCTGCGACGCCATGGCCGACCTTGGCGTGATCCCGCGCGAGAATGCGCAGGCCGTCTGGAAGGCAAAGGACGTGGAGTTCGACGTCGCCCGCATCGACGAGATCGAGGCCGTGACCAAGCATGACGTCATCGCTTTCCTGACCCACCTGTCCGAACACATCGGGTCCGATCAGGCGCGATTCGTGCATCAGGGCATGACGTCATCTGACGTGCTGGACACCACGCTGAACGTGCAACTGGTCCGCGCCTGCGACATCCTGCTGGCCGACATGGACCGCGTGCTGGCGGCCCTGAAATCCCGCGCGCTGGAACACAAGGACACCGTCCGCATCGGCCGCAGCCACGGCATCCACGCCGAACCCACAACGATGGGCCTGACCTTCGCCCGCTTCTACGCCGAAATGGACCGCGGCCGCGCCCGCCTCGTCAACGCCCGGGCCGAGATCGCGACCGGTGCCATCTCGGGGGCCGTCGGCACCTTCGCCAACATCGACCCACGCGTCGAGGAGCACGTCTGCAAGCAACTGGGCCTGACGCCAGAGCCGATCAGCACGCAGGTCATCCCCCGCGACCGGCACGCCATGTTCTTCGCCACGCTGGGTGTCATCGCCAGCAGCATGGAAAACATCGCGACTGAGATTCGCCACATGCAGCGGACCGAAGTGCTGGAGGCCGAAGAGTTCTTCTCGCCCGGCCAGAAGGGCTCCTCCGCCATGCCGCACAAGCGCAACCCGGTGCTGTCGGAAAACCTGACCGGCCTCGCCCGGCTTGTCCGCATGTCCGTCACACCCGCGCTGGAAAACGTGACCCTCTGGCACGAACGCGACATCTCGCATTCCTCGGTCGAACGCGCCATCAGTCCCGACACCACGATCACGCTGGATTTCGCCCTCAACCGCCTCGCCGGTCTGGTCGAAAAACTGGTGATCTATCCCGACAACATGCTGGCCAACATGGACAAGTTTCGCGGCCTCGTGATGTCGCAGCGCGTCCTGCTGGCCCTGACCCAGGCCGGCGTCAGCCGCGAGGACAGCTACCGCCTCGTGCAGCGCAACGCGATGAAGGTCTGGGAAAAGGGCGCCGATTTCAAGACAGAGCTGCTGGCCGACCCCGAGGTGACCGCCGCCCTGACCCCCGCGCAGATCGAGGAAAAGTTCGACATCGGCTATCACACCAAACATGTCGACACGATTTTCGCCCGCGTTTTCGGCACAACCTGACCGGGACACCCTGTCGCACAGAAACCTGTCGGTGATTGACCCAGCGTCATGCTATGCTGACGTCACCTTGAACAATGACAGGAGTTCTCGATGTTGAAGACCACACTTGCGGCCCTGACACTGACCCTGCTGCCGGGCCTGGCACTGGCCCAGGGCTGCAGCCACGCCAAGACGACCGCCATGTCCTGCGCGGACGGTACGCTGCCAGATGCTGAAACCGGGACCTGCGTCCCGGTCACCACAAGCTGACGAAAGGCGGGCAGCCAGCCCGCCTTTTCCGTCTCTTCCCGCATCAGACGGCCGGCGCGTGAATGGGCTGCGGCTGGGCCCTGTGCGTCGCGAGGGGCACCGGCGGAATGATCCGGGTCGTCGGCATCAACAGCACCGCATACCGCCGGCCGTCGTTGTCGTTGGTATAAGGCCCTCCGATTCGCTCTGCCCCGAACCCCAGCTGCCGCAAGGCCCGCATCAGCGCCAGTGGCGACAGGGACATCAGGGACGTCGCCCCCTGATCTGCCGCCACGTCGATCAATCCCTGCACGATCATGGTTAGGCAGGTGCTGCGCGCCGCCTGCGTGCCGACCGTGTCAGCCATGACCAGCCGCGTGCATTCCCACATCTCGCGGCTGACGATGTCGCGGCCCAGCACCGCGGCGGGAATATCGGTCAGCTTGCCCTGCACGGCATCGCGCAGCATGTAGCTGTGGCTGCCCCAAGTCGCCGTCGTGGCCATGGCCCGCGCACCGCCGATCACCTCGCCGTTGCGCAGAACGACCGAATACCAGGCCTTGGGGTTGTCGTATGGGTCCATCTCGACCACGTCATCGTGGGGGATATGCCACCCCGGCGTGTCGACGAAGAATCGCTTCCGAAGCCATAAAAAGTCATAGAAAGCAGTGCCATGGACGTGAAGATCGCGCATGTTGAAGGTCACGTGTTCGATCCCGGATTCTCCTTGAGGACGAATCCAGTTCTATAAAATCACCTTAAAATTGCCTTAGGTACTGTTGACAAACGCGCAACACTGTCAGGTCCACGCCGCCGTGGCACAGGCAACAGACAGCGCCGCGGGCAGAGGCCGCGATCAGATCAGCTGGAATTGCCGCGCAAGAGCCGCAGCCTCGGTGCTGGTCTTGGCATGCAGCTTGGTCTTGGCGTTCTTCAGTCGCTGCTTCACCGCCCCCTCGGTGACACCCAGATCATAGGCGATCTGCTTCAGACGTTTGCCGTCGTTGACCATCGCCAGCGCCTCCAGCTCGGCGCAGGTCAGCGTCTTGGGCGGCAACATCTCGTCGTGACACCGGGTCAGATAGGCCAGCAGCAACTGCGATTCCAGCGTGGTGAACTCGCGATCCGCCCGGCTAAAGCTGGCAAAGGATCGCTGCCCGTCGGCGTTGCCGTCGAACACCGCTGCCACAAGCCCGAATCGCAGGCCGAAGGCCGCAGCCATTCCCAGCACGCCGCGCCGGTCGTCATCGCGCAGGGCCGACCAGGCCACGGTCCCGGTATTCGTATGCGCCCACCGCATGATCGGGTCGAACAGCATCAGGCCATTGCGGGTATAGTGCTCTACCCAGGGGGCAGGCAGGGCATTGATCTCTTTCATTGGAAAAGCGAAGCCGATACGCAGCGCGATGTAATGGCCCGCAGGCGAAACCGTGGCCAGGTCCTGCGGTGTCATGCGTCGCATCATGGTAAGGTCTTCATTTCTGTGACTTGCACTGCGCATCTGTACTTAAGCGCAATACGGAAAATAATCTTCGAAGAAAATCAACTCGTGACCGATATCCACAACATCAGCGAATATATGACAAGGCGCCAGTGATGCCAGACCTTATGCCCTCGATGGCCAGCCTTGACGACGCCGCAGCCCTTGCCCCCGCAGGATACGCGCTCGCGTTCCATATCCGCTACGCCGCGCCGACCTTCCTGCTGCAGGCCTATCCCAAGGCCTGGACGTCGTATTATTCGCTGCATGCCCTCGTGATGTCCGATCCGACCGTGGCCTGGGGGTTCACCCACGAAGGCATGTGCCGCTGGTCCGACCTGACGGACGATCCCGCGCGTGTCATGGAACGCGCCGCCGACCATGACCTGAACTACGGTCTGGTCTGCGCGATCGAAACCAATGACAGCCGCAGCTTCGGCAGTTTTGCCCGCGCCGACCGCGAATTCACCGACGCCGAGGCGCAGACGCTGAACGACGTCCTCAAGGACCTGCACGACGCGACCCGCAACGTGTCCGACCTGTCCCCCGCCAGCATCGACGAGCTGCGGAAAATGTCGGTCAATTACGCCAAGGGCTGACCCGCGTTCACCGTTCCTTGACCAGCAGCGCCCTATGCTCGGGTCATGCTCAATTTTGATCCCATGCCCCCTGTGGCACCCGCCGCCCTGCCCCTGACGCGCAAGCGCAAGGCGGCCCTGATCGTCCAGCTGCTGATCAACGACGGCAACAAGCTGGCGCTGTCGACGATGCCCGACCATGTGCAAGAGGATTTGGCCCGCGAACTGGGCGCGATCCGTCTGGTGGACCGGGACACGGTCAACGCCGTCGCCACCGAATTTGCCGACCTGCTGGATGCCGTCGGCCTCTCTGCCCCCGGCAACGTCGATGCAGCACTCGAAGCACTGGCCGGCCAGATCTCGCCCCACCTCGCCGACAAGTTGCGCGATCAGCTCGACAATCGCCACGGCCGCGATCCCTGGCTCCGCATCCAGAACCTGACAACCGACGACGTGGTCCGCATCCTGTCCAACGAAAGCATCCAGATCGGCGCCGTCCTGCTGTCGAAACTCCCCGTCAGCCGCGCGGCAGAGGTGTTGGGCAAGATCCCCGGCGCGCGGGCACGGCGCATCACCTTTGCGGTGCGCCAGACCTCTGACATCGCGCCCGACGCGGTGCTGCGCATCGGGCAGGCCCTGGTCACCGACTACTGTCGCACCCGGATCACCGCCTTCGACAAGGCCCCGGTCGAACGCGTCGGCGCCATCCTCAATTCCAGCCCGGCGCTGACCCGCGACGATGTTCTGGTGGGATTGGACGAATCCGACGCCGATTTCGCCAAGGATGTGCGCAAGGCGATCTTTACCTTCGAAAACATTCCCGCGCGCGTGCGCCCGATCAACATCCCCAACTGCCTGCGCGTCATCGACCCGACCGACCTCGCGACAGCCATGGCCTACGCCCTCATCTCCGGCGGCGAGCGAGAGGCGGCGGCGACCTACATCATGGACTGCATCTCGCAACGCATGGCCGCCGCGATGAAGGAACAGGCCGCAGAACGCGGCACGGTCAAACCAGTCGATGGAGAGGCCGCGATGAACGCGGTCAGCAGTGCGATCCGGGCATTGGCAGACGAGGGGACGATCACCCTGATCGACCCCGATGCAGAGGAAGACGCCTGAGGCCCGGGCCACGCCCCATCAAAGCGCCTGCTTCACACGCAAGGCTGACGTCTCACACGCAGCGCTCCGTCAAATTGGTTCAAACCTTCGTTCAAGCGAACCGAGAGGCGGGTGCCATCAGTCGCCCGCGCCGCAGCCCCGGCCTGTATCAGGCCAGCGTCTTGGCCTGACCGATCCAGTTTTCGCGCGCGACACGGCCCTTGAACTTCAACTGGCTGTCGATCCAGGCCGCCTCGGCCTCTGACCAACCGGCGATCTGGCTGAAGTGATAGATCCCCAGATCGTTCAGAAGACCTGCGATCTTGGGCCCGATCCCGTTGATCTTCTTCAGGTCATCCGCAGCACCACCGCGCGGTGCCTCCAGCCTGTCCGGCGCGCTCCCGTCGGCCGCCGGCTCCTCACCGGTCCGCAGACCCGGCGTGCGGGTGCCGCTTTCGGCGGTCGCATCGGTCTTTGCCTCCGGCGCCACTTTGCCCTCGTCGGGCTTGCCAGCGCGGGTGACACCCGCGGCCTCACCCTCTGCTTCGGCCACACCGTCAGAGGAATCGCCGCGGTCGCGCGGCGCTGCAGCGTCACCGGCCACACGACCACCCTGCTGGCCGTCGGGGCCTTCGGGTGCCATCTTGTCGTCACGCGCCGCAGTGTCCGGATCGGGATCGGCCCGCTTGGCGTCGTTCCACGGCGTCAGCAGCGGTACTTCGGTCCCGTCGATCCGCTTGATCGTATCGCCGATATCGACGGCCAGCTGCGCGCTCGCGTTATACTGCTGCCTGCCGCTCTCATGGTCCTTCAGGGTCGTCAGACCGGCCAGCGGCTCTGCCGCATAGCGCCCGTTCTGCGGCCCCGGCACCGGCACACGGCCCGCCGCCATCTCGTCGATGATCTCGCCCAGCTTTGCGGCGGTCAGATCCTCGTAATAATCCTTGCCGATCTGCGCCATCGGCGCATTGGCACAGGACCCGAGGCATTCGACCTCTTCCCACGAAAACTTGCCGTCACCGGACAGCTGATGCGCCTTGGGTGCAATCTTATCCTTGCAGACGCCGATCAGATCCTCTGCCCCGCAGATCATGCAGGACAGCGTCCCGCAAACCTGAATATGAGCAACAGATCCAACCGGTTGCAGCTGGAACATGAAGTAGAATGTCGCGACTTCCAGCACACGGATATATTCCATGTCCAGCATCCGGGCGACATGTTCGATCGCCGGCCGGGTCAGCCAGCCGTGCTGTTCCTGCGCGCGCCACAACAGCGGGATCACGGCAGAGGCCTGACGCCCCTCCGGAAACTTCGTGATCTGCCCCTTGGCCCAGGCCAGGTTGTCCGGCGTGAATTCAAAGCTTTCGGGCTGATCGTGGTAAAGGCGTCGCAGCATGGTCTTGGGTCTTCCGGTCTGTTCGTGCGCCAGATGGCGTCAGGGATTTCAGATGCAGCGGTCGCTCAGCACGCGGATCGACGACGCGCTCGACGTCTCGACCCGGCCCTCGGCCTGCAACTGCTGGATCAGCGGCCCCATCTCGGCCTTGCTGATCGTGGCCTGCGTCAGGACGGCACCCGCGTTGTCCGGCGTCAGCGCGCAGTTGTTCGCCTCGATCGCACCGACAAGACGTTCCTTGGCGGTCAGCAGCACCGGCTGCGGCGTCGGCGTCGGCATCGGGTCCGCGGGCAGATTATTGCCCAACCGGCTGATGCCGGCCCCGTTTCCGGCAGGGGCACAGGCGGCCAGCGTCAGCGCTGCGGTCACGGTCAGAATGCGTGCGATCATCGGTCGATTTCCCCGAAAACGACGTCCATGGTGCCGATAATGGCAGCCACATCGGCCAGTTGGTGCCCAGAGGCGATATAGTCCATGGCCTGCAAATGCAGATACCCCGGCGCGCGCAGCTTGGCGCGGTATGGCTTATTGGTGCCGTCGGCGACCAGATAGACGCCGAACTCGCCCTTCGGCGCCTCGACCGCGGCATAGACCTCGCCCGCGGGCACGTGGAACCCTTCGGTATACAGCTTGAAGTGGTGGATCAGGCTTTCCATGTCGGTCTTCATCGCGTGGCGCGTCGGCGGAGTCATCTTGCCTCGCGCCATGATGTCACCCTTTTCCACCCGCAGCTTGGCGCAAGCCTGCCGCATGATGTGGACAGACTGACGCATCTCTTCCATGCGGACAAGGTAGCGGTCGTAGCAGTCGCCGTTCTTACCCACCGGGATTTGGAATTCGAATTCGTCATAGCACTCATAGGGTTGCGCCCGGCGCAAATCCCACGCCAGCCCGGATCCCCGGACCATGACGCCCGAAAAGCCCCAGTCCTGAATGTCCTGTTCGGTCACGATGCCGATGTCGGCGTTCCGCTGCTTGAAGATCCGGTTCTCCGTCAGCAGCCCGTCGATATCCTTCAGCACCTCAAGGAACGGATCGCACCAGGCGTCGATATCCTCGACCAACTGGTCGGGCAGGTCCTGATGCACACCGCCGGGCCGGAAATAAGCCGCGTGCAGACGCGCACCGCACGCCCGCTCGTAGAAGACCATCAGCTTCTCGCGCTCTTCAAAGCCCCACAGCGGCGGGGTCAGCGCGCCCACGTCCATCGCCTGCGTCGTCACGTTCAGCAGGTGCGACAGGATGCGCCCGATCTCGGAATAGAGCACGCGGATCAGCTGTGCGCGGCGAGGTACTTCCGTCTTGGTCAGCCGCTCGATCGCCAGACACCAGGCGTGTTCCTGGTTCATCGGAGAGACATAATCCAGCCGGTCGAAATACGGCAGGTTCTGCAGGTACGTCCGGCTTTCCATCAGCTTTTCGGTGCCGCGGTGCAGCAACCCGATATGCGGGTCGCAACGCTCCACGATCTCGCCGTCCAGCTCCAGCACCAGACGCAGAACGCCGTGCGCCGCAGGGTGTTGCGGTCCGAAGTTGATGTTGAAATTGCGGATCTTCTGCTCGCCGGTGCGCGCATCGACGGACCCGTCGTCATAGGTATTGATGCGGATATCGCCGTCCATCATTTCGCGGCCTCCTTGGCCTTGTCGTCGCCGGGCAGGATGTATTCTGCCCCTTCCCAAGGGCTCATGAAATCGAACTGCCGATATTCCTGCACCAGGCTCACGGGTTCATAGACGACGCGCTTCTGCACTTCGTCATAGCGCACCTCGGTATAGCCGGTCGTCGGGAAATCCTTCCGCAGCGGATGCCCGCGGAACCCGTAGTCGGTCAGCAGACGGCGCAGGTCCGGGTGACCCGAAAACAGGATGCCGAACATGTCGAAGATCTCGCGCTCGAACCAGTTGGCGCTGGGATGCACGGTGATGATCGACGGCACCATATCCTCTTCGCGCACATCGACCTTCAGCCGGATACGCTGGTTCTGGTACATCGACAGAAAGTGATAGACGACCTCGAACCGCTTGGGCCGCTGCGGATGATCGACGGCGGTGATATCCACCAGCGACGAAAACCGGCAGGCCGGATCGTGGCGCAGGAAATCGACAAATCCAACGATCTGCGACAGCGCCACGGTGACGGTCAGCTCGCCATGCGCGACCTCCCACCCCAGCACGCAATCATGCCGCTTCAGTTCCAGATGCTGGCCGAGTTCGTTCAAAGCGTCGGACATAAGGCCCCCCTAGCGGACGATTGTGCCGGTGCGGCGGATCTTGCGCTGCAACTGCAGGATGCCATACAGCAGCGCCTCTGCCGTCGGCGGGCAGCCGGGGACATAGACGTCGACCGGCACGATGCGGTCACAGCCGCGCACCACGGAATAGCTGTAGTGATAATAACCGCCGCCATTCGCGCAGGACCCCATCGAGATTACGTAGCGCGGCTCCGGCATCTGGTCGTAAACCTTGCGCAGCGCGGGCGCCATCTTGTTGGTCAAGGTGCCTGCCACGATCATCAGGTCCGACTGGCGCGGCGACGCGCGCGGTGCGGTCCCGAAACGTTCCAGGTCATAGCGCGGCATCGAGGTGTGCATCATCTCGACCGCACAGCAGGCCAGACCGAAGGTCATCCAGTGCAGCGATCCCGTGCGGGCCCAGTTCACGATGTCGGCGGTGGACGTCACAAGGAACCCCTTGTCCGTCAACTCGCGGTTCAGCGCCTGCGTCGCGACCTCGCGGTCGGGACCGACTTGCGTGCCCGTCATCACTCCCATTCGAGGGCTCCCTTCTTCCACTCATAAGCAAAGCCCGCGGTCAGCACGCCCAGAAACACCATCATCGACCAGAACCCGGTCATCGAGATGTCCTTGAACGCCACGGCCCAGGGAAACAGGAACGCCACCTCGAGGTCGAAGATGATGAACAGGATCGACACGAGGTAGAACCGCACATCGAACTTCATCCGGGCGTCGTCGAAGGCGTTGAACCCGCATTCGTAGGCCGACACCTTCTCCGGGTCCGGATTGCGCACCGCGATCAGCGCGGCCGCCAGAATCAGGATCAGGCCCAGCGCGATGGCCAGCCCCAGAAAGATCATGATCGGCAGGTATTCGTTCAGCATCGATTCCAAGGGGGTGATCCTTTTCCCGGTGCACCCGCGACAGTCGGGCAGGTGCGGCTGCGGTCACACTTAAACCTGGCATCCGGCAGGGTCAACCGACGCAGGCCCGCCCTGCCTCGCTTTGTCGCGTGCCCACCTGCGGCCTTCTTCTGGTCAGAAATACTTCGGGGGAGCCGCAGCGCGGCGGGGGCAGCGCCCCCTCCACAGACACCCCGACGCGCCCCGCCCTCAGTCCACCACCGCCAGCGTCACCAGCGCCACGCCGGCCTTCACCTGATCGCCCTGCGCCACGGCGACCTCCGCCACGACCCCGTCGCGCGGCGCGCGCAACACGTGTTCCATCTTCATGGCCTCCAGCACGACCATCCGGTCGCCGGCCGTCACCGTCTGCCCGACCGCGACCGCCACCTGCGCCACCAGCCCCGGCATCGGCGCCAGCACAGCGTCGCCGCCACCCTCGGCCCCGCCGCGCGCCAGCGCATCGGGGATCGCAAAACGCAGCGGGTCCGGCCCGAACACCGTCACCGCCGCCCCGTGGCGCAGCACCTGCGGCATCCGCGCGCCATCTGCCCGCCAGCCGCCCGCATCGCGGCGCAGTGCCACCGTCACATCCCCGACGGCCACATCCCAGCCGCCGGGCCGCGCCATCATATCCACGGCGACCGCCGTCTCGCCCTCCATCAGGGCAACCCGCTGCCTCTGGGGCGCCCACAAGGCAAAGCCCTGCCATGGCATATCTTCCGCAATGCCCGCCGCCACCAGCGCCGCAAGCGCCGTCCGCGCGGGGTCCGCCACGGCAGGCGTCGCCAATCCCGCCTGACGCCCGATCAGCCCGGTATCCATCCGCCCGGCTTGGAAATCAGGCTCCGCCACCAGCCGCTGCAGGAACCCCAGGTTCGTCACCGTCCCCGCGACCTGCGTCTCGGCCAGCACGCGGCCCATCGCCGCCAGTGCCCCGGCCCGGTCGGCGCCATGCACCGTGACCTTGGCGATCATCGGATCGTACCAGGGCGAGATCTCGCTCCCCGTCTCCACCCCGCTGTCGATCCGCGCACCTTGCGGAAACGCCAGATGCGCAAGCGTCCCCGTCGCAGGCAGAAACCCCGCCGGCACGTCCTCCGCATAAAGCCGCGCCTCGATGGCATGGCCCCGGATCGCCAACTGGTCCTGTCGCAGCGGCAAGGGTTCACCGAAGGCCACCCGCAACTGCCATTCCACCAGATCGACGCCCGTGATCGCCTCGGTGACAGGGTGTTCGACCTGCAACCGGGTGTTCATTTCCATGAACCAGAATCCGTCCACCCGCAGGCCGTCCGACGCGTCCACGATGAACTCGATCGTGCCCGCCCCGGCATAGCCGATGGCCCGCGCCGCCCGCACCGCCGCATCGCCCATCGCCTCGCGCACTGCGGCGGTCATGCCGGGTGCCGGTGCCTCCTCGATCACCTTCTGGTGCCGGCGCTGCAGCGAACAGTCCCGCTCGAACAGATGCACCGCATCCGTGCCGTCGCCAAAGACCTGCACCTCGATATGCCGGGGCCGCTGCACATATTTCTCGATCAGCACGTCGGCGTTGCCAAAGGCTGTCCGCGCCTCGGCCTTGGCCGACTCCAGCGCCTCGGCAAAACCCTGCGGGGCCTCGACCAGCCGCATCCCCTTGCCGCCGCCACCCGCCACCGCCTTGATCAGCACCGGATAGCCGATCTTGCCCGCCTCCTCTGCCAGCACCTTCGGCGACTGGTCGGCCCCCAGATAGCCCGGCACCACCGGCACGCCCGCATCTGCCATCAGCGCCTTGGCCGCGTCCTTCAGCCCCATCGCGCGGATCGCCTGCGCCGAGGGTCCGATGAACACCAGCCCCGCCGCCGTCACCGCATCCACGAAATCCGGGTTCTCCGACAGAAAGCCGTAGCCCGGATGGATCGCCGCACACCCCGTCTCCAGCGCCGCCGCGATGATCAGATCGCCGCGCAAGTAGCTCTCGGCCACCGGCGCCGGTCCCAGCCGCACGGCTTGGTCCGCCATCCGCACATGCAACGCATCGGCGTCCGCGTCGGAATAGACGGCCACCGTGCCAACCCCCATCGCGCGACAGGTTCGCATGATCCGGCAGGCAATCTCGCCCCGGTTCGCAATCAGCACCCGGTCAAACATGGCAGCACACCGCCCGCCGGACGCTGCGGTGGTGGGCGGGGGTGGGCGGGTGGGACGCCCGCCACCGCAGCGGCCTACATGCGAAAGACGCCAAAGCGTGTCTCCTCGATCGGGGTATTGCAGGATGCGGCAAGGCTCAGCGCCAGCACCGCGCGGCTCTGCCGCGGGTCGATCACGCCGTCGTCCCACAGCCGGGCAGAGGCATAAAGCGGGTCGGACTGTTCCGCGAACTGGTCCAGAATAGGCTGCTTGAAGGCTGTCTCTTCCTCTTCGGCCCAAGCGATCCCCCGCCGCTCCAGCCCGTCGCGCCGGACCGTGGCCAGCACGCCCGCCGCCTGCTCGCCGCCCATGACGGCGGTCCGCGACGTGGGCCACGTCCACATGAAGTCCGGACTGTAAGCCCTTCCCGCCATGCCATAATTTCCGGCGCCATAACTGCCGCCCACGACCATCGTGATCTTGGGCACCTTTGTCGTCGCCACCGCCGTCACCATCTTGGCTCCGTGCCGCGCGATGCCCTCGTTCTCGTATTCCCGGCCCACCATGAACCCGGTGATGTTCTGCAGAAATACCAGCGGAATCCGTCGTTGCGAACACAGCTCCACGAAATGCGCACCCTTCTGGGCAGCTTGGCTAAACAGCACGCCATTGTTGGCCACGATCCCGCAGGGCCAGCCGTCGATATGGGCAAAGCCCGTCACCAGCGTATCCCCGAACCGCGCCTTGAACTCATCGAACCGCGACCCATCCACGATCCGCCGGATCACCTCCCGGATATCATAGGGCGTGCGCAGGTCCGCGGGCACCACATCGAACAGCGTCTCGGGATCAATGGCCGGAGGTTCGCTCTCCATCCGCTTGATATCGCTCATTTCCCGCTGAGAGACGCTCGCCACCGCCTGCCGCGCCAGCGCCAGCGCATGGGCGTCATCCTCGGCCAGATAATCCGCCACACCCGACAGCCGCGTATGCACATCGCCGCCACCCAGATCCTCGGCCGTCACGACCTCTCCGGTCGCGGCCTTCACCAGCGGCGGCCCGGCCAGAAAGATCGTCCCCTGATCCCGCACGATGATGCTCACGTCCGCCATCGCCGGCACATAGGCCCCGCCGGCCGTGCAGGACCCCATCACCACCGCGATCTGCGCGATCCCCGCCGCCGACATGTTCGCCTGATTGTAAAAGATGCGGCCAAAGTGATCGCGGTCCGGAAAGACCTCGTCCTGATTGGGCAGGTTCGCACCGCCGCTGTCCACGAGGTAGACGCAAGGCAGCCGGCACCGCGCCGCAATCTCCTGCGCGCGCAGGTGTTTCTTGACGCTGACCGGGTAATAGGTGCCGCCCTTCACGGTGGCATCGTTGCACACCACCATGACCTGCACCCCGCAGACGCGCCCGATCCCGGCAATGACGCCTGCACCGGGGGCCGCACCGTCGTACATCCCGTGCCCTGCGGTGACACCAATCTCCAGCCAGGGCGAGCCTGCATCCAGCAGGTTCGCCACCCTCTCGCGCGGCAGCATCTTGCCACGACCGGTGTGCCGCGCCCGGGCAGTCTCTCCGCCGCCCGCCATCGCCAGTGCTGCCGCCTCGGCCACGCGGCCCAGCGCCGCCAGATGCGCGTCCCGCGTCATTGCAGCCCGTCCAGTCCATCGTGCAACAGGAAAGTCTGCGCTGCCGTCACCTCTGTCAGACACTGCAGTGTGGCCGGACCACCACCGGTGCCGCCGCCCCACTTCGCACGCTCGAAATCGCAGCGCGCATCGCGATAGGTGATCCAGGCCCGCTGCATCGCCTTCAACGCCGGCACCTGCGCGGGCGTGTGCCACCCGCCGACCTGCGCCTCTGCATCGCTTGCCTTGTAAACATCCATCAGCGCGCCGTAAGCAGCATTCAACGCCCCATCCCAATACTGCAATTCCCGGTCCAGACAGCCGCCCATGCCCACCGTCGTCTCGCCCCCCGGCGTGTCGGTCATGCAGGCATTGGCCGATGCGCCGACACACCCCGCGCGGTCCCCAGGCACTGCCTCCGCCAGGCAGGCCTGCGTCGCATCATCCGCATAGACCAGGTCCTGTGCCTGCGCCGCACCCGTCAAAAAGCACGTCATTGCAATCATCTGCACCGCAATCTTCATGTCACATTCCCTCACGCCTGCGGCCCCGCCGCCTCGAAAACCTCGCCCCGGTCGCCCATGACGTAGGAAAAGCTGCGCCCGTCCGCGTGATGACACACCACGATCATCCGCGCCTGCGGATGCGCCGTCGCCGCACAATCGGTGCGCACCGCACCCTCCCCGGCCTCGGCCAGATACCGCGCCGCCGCCCGCTCGATGATCTCCGTATCGCCCAGCGGCTGCCCCATGCGCAGCCCGAGATATCCCGTCAGCACGATCAGTGCCGCCAGCGGCAGAAACAGCAGGCGCCGCGTCATGACGTCCACCGGCGCGCCTGCGCCATCTGGCCCGCAACCTGCAGCATGGCAATGCGCGACGCCGTCGCGAAGCCGGCGCAAAGCACCTCTGACGACGCCTGACCTGCGGCAAATCTATCGAAACGGCCACCGCAGGTGCCGCCGGCCTCGGCCATCCGCGCAAAGGACCGGGCAACGATACCGCGCAACCGCTCCGGCAGGGCATCAAAGCCCGTCATCGCATCCGTCTCGGCCTGTGTCAGACGGGCCAGCGCCTGATCGGTGCATGACCCGTCCGTCGGCGTCATCCCAAAGGTAAAGCAATCCGACATTGCGTCCCGCGTCAGGCACGTGGTGGCGGTGGCAAACACCGTGATGATCTGCGCATCCGTCGCATCCGCCGCCGTGACACCGGCAGCGGGCAAGGCGCGATCAATGGTCTGCGTCACGCAATCCTGCGACACCGTCACCGCCAGCGGCATCGTGACTGTGCGGTCCCGCAGCACCAGCCAGGCCACCATGGCGACCAGCGCAAGCAGCGGCAGGATCACGGACACCGCCTTCACCCCATCGCCGCCATCAGCTCGCGCCCCACCAGCATCCGCCGGATCTCGGACGTGCCCGCCCCGATCTCCATCAGCTTGGCGTCGCGGAACAGGCGAGCCACCGGCGCGTCGGCCATGAAGCCCGCACCCCCCATCGCCTGCACCGCCTGATGCGCCTGCTTCATCGCCTCTTCGCTGGCATAAAGACAGCACGCCGCCGCATCCTGACGCGTCACCGTCCCCCGGTCGCAGGCGCGCGCCACTTCATAGACATAGGCCCGGGCCGAGTTCATCGCCGTGTACATGTCGGCAATCTTGCCCTGCATCAGCTGGAACGACCCGATGGGCTGCCCGAATTGTTTCCGCTGCGCCAGATACGGCATCACCTCGTCCAGACAGGCCGCCATGATCCCCAGCCCGATCCCCGCCAGCACGACCCGCTCGTAATCAAGGCCGGACATCAGCACCCGTACGCCGCGCCCCTCCTCGCCCAGCACGTTCTCGAAAGGCACCTCGACATCGTCGAACACCAGCTCCGCCGTGTTCGACCCGCGCATCCCCAGCTTGTCGAAATGGACGCTCGTGCTGAACCCTGTCATCTCGCGCTCGATCAGGAACGCCGTGATCCCCTTGGACCCGGCCGCCTTGTCGGTCTTCGCATAGACCACCAGCGTATCCGCATCGGGCCCGTTGGTGATCCAGTATTTCGTCCCCGACAGGCGGTAATGATCGTTACGCTTCTCGGCCGACAGCGACATGGACACGACGTCAGATCCCGCCCCCGCCTCGCTCATCGCCAGCGCACCGACATGTTCGCCGCTGACCAGCCGCGGCAGATACTTCGCCTTCTGCGCCTCGGTCCCGTTCAGCTTGATCTGGTTCACGCAGAGGTTCGAATGCGCGCCGTAAGACAACGACACCGAGGCACTCGCCCGCGCGATCTCCTCCACCGCGACCGTATGCGCAAGATAGCTCATCCCCGCACCGCCGTAAGCCTCCGGCACCGTCACCCCCAGCAATCCCAGATCACCCAGCTCGCGCCACAGGGCGGGCGGAAAGGCATTGTCCCGGTCGATCGCCGCAGCCATCGGCCGCAGCCGGTCCTGCGCCCAGCCATGCACCATATCGCGCAACGCATTCACGTCATCGCCCAGATCAAAGGTCATGGAGGCATGGAACATCGCGCCGCATCCTTTATTGAACACTTGTTCAATTCCTAAGTCAGGGGCGCCCCAGCGGTCAAGCCTCTTGCATCCCCCCGCCCCCAGCTTACATCGGTTTTCATGAAACACATCACCGCAATCGCGACCGCCCTCACCCTCCTGTCCCTTCCCGCCACGGCCGAACAGGTGGGCTCGGTCGGCGTCGACTGGGTCGGCAACGACATCGTGATAGAGGCGGTGCAGGACCCCAAGGTGCAGGGCATCACCTGTCACCTCGCCTATTTCGACCGCTCGATCTTCGACCGCCTGTCGAACGGCAACTGGTTCGAGGATCCGTCCAATTCCTCCATCGCCTGCCGTCAGACCGGCCCCATCGTGATCGGCGACATCGACCGCAGCCCCGAAGGCGAGAATGTCTTTCAGGAACGTCAGTCGATCATTCTGAAGTCGATCCGCATCAAGCGCATCTTCGACGAGGCCAACAACACCCTGATCTACCTCGCCCACGCGACGGAACTGACGCAAGGCTCCGCCAAGATGTCGATCAGCACCGTCCCGCTCTACACCCCCGGGACAGAGGCCGCGGCGCAAAACTGACGCCACCCCTCGCTTTTTTCAAAATACTCCCCCCGGAGGGTCCGGCCCCACCCACAGGGATCCGCCGGGGCCGCGTCTCACCGGGACCCGTCGCGCAGCCCCGCCGCGCCCTCGGCACCAGCCCTCACCGCTGTTCCGACCGCCCACCTGCGAGTCCGAAGGCCGCCAGATCCAGCCTGCGAAAGTTCTCCCGCTCCGCGGCGGTCAGCGGATAGCGGCGCAGCATCGCGTCGTTCTCGGTCTTGACCCGCGCGCCCCAGTCGCTGCGCAGACGCGTCATCAACCTGATATGGGCGTCGATCCAGGTGGCGCGGGAATAATCGTCAGTGCCGATCAGCCCTTCCAGCGCGCCGGGCCACCTTTGCCGGACCCGCATCAGCCAACCCGGCGCCTGCACCGTGCGCGTCGCGCGCTCCGCCGCCATCGCCAGCAGGCGCGTCTCGCGGCGCAGCATCCGGAACAGCAACTCATGCCCGTCGATGGTCTCGCGGGTCCGCTCCATCCCGTCGTCATCCACGATCAGCTCGAAAAGCGGCCCATCGCCCTCCACATGGGGCGTGCCGTCACCGCGCGGCTGGCGGTCGATCACATAAGGCACCACGGACTGGCCGATCTCGGCCAGGGCCGCACCGATGGCGGCTTCGACCTCCGCCCGCCTCATGCAGCCCCCCGCGTGCGGCCCAGCACGTCCGTCACCACGTCACGGATGATCCGCGCAATCACGGCGCAATCATCCAGCGAGAATGTCAGCGGCAGGCGCATGTCCAGCAGTCCCGCCAAAACCCGGTCGGTCGCGGGCAGCGCGTGCTGCGGCGCATAGCGCCAAGAGGCATAGCCCGAGGTAAAGCCCACCGGCTCTGCCGCGCCGAACCATTTCAGCTCCACCCCCCGTGCTGCACAGCCCGCGACGACGGCGGCAATGACCTCCGCCGGCTGGTCCAGCAGCAGGAACTGAAAGGACGAGGCGACGAACTGCTCCGCGGCCGGACGCACAGGCACGCTGACCCCCGGCAGATCCGCCAACCCCTCCGCCAGCCTGCGGTAACGGTCGTTCCAGCGCCCCGCCTGCCGCGTCAGACCCTTCAACTGCGGCCGCAGGATCGCCGCCCGCAGATTGTCCATCCGGCCAGAGATATTGGGCACCTCGTAGCGCAAATCCGCGAAGGCCTCCTCTGGCGGGGCCGCCCGGTGACGGCCGTACATCATGTAGCTGCCCGACAGCAGCACCGCGCGCGCCATTGCCTCTGCGTCGTCGGAAATCAGCAAGCCGCCCTCGCCCGAATTGATATGCTTGTAGGTCTGGGTCGAAAAACACCCCATCCGCCCCCAGCGCCCGGTGGGCCTGCCGTTCCACGCGGCCCCCATGGTATGGGCGCAATCCTCGATCACCGTGACCCCCGCGGCGTCGCAAAGCTGCATCAGCCGGTCCATGTCGCAGATATGCCCGCGCATGTGGGACAAAAGCAGCACCCGCGCCTGCCCCAGCTTGGCGGCCAGATCGTCCATATCGATGACCAGCGCTTCGGTCACGCCGACCAGCACCGGCACCGCCCCCACCCCCGCAATCGCCCCCGGCACCGGGGCGAGCGTAAAGGCATTGGTTAGCACCGCATCGCCCGGCGTTACCCCGCAGGCGCGCAGCGCGCAGCCCAGCGCATAGCCGCCAGAGGCCACGGCGAGGCAATAGGCCGCCCCGGTGCTGGCCGCGAACTCCTCCTCCAGCAAGGCCGTCTCTGCGACCTCACCATCGGCGGTGTTATAGCGGTGCAGACGCCCATGACGCAGCACCGCCTCCGCCGCCGCAAGGGCCGCGTCGGGCAGCGGTTCCTGCTGCGTGAAGTTTCCTGTAAAGACCTCTCCCATGCCCCCGACTGTCGCGACAGGCACGGGCATCGTCAACAGGTTAACCGATCAGATCGCGTACGACGCGGGGCAGATCGTTGTAATGCGCCAACAGCGCGGCGGGGTTCAGCGCCGCCATGTCTTCGCCTGCGGGGCCGAAGGTCACCAGCACCGACGGCACCCCCGCCGCATGGGCGGTCTTGCGGTCCGTGTCCGTGTCGCCCACCAGAAGACACATCCCCGGATCGCCCCCCGCCCGACGCACCGTCTCGAACAGATGTTCGGGGTCGGGCTTGCGCACGGGCAAGCTGTCCGCCCCCAGCATCGCATGGAACCGGTCCATCACGCCCAGTGCCGTCAGCAGTTGCACCGCCAGCGCCTCGGGCTTGTTGGTGCAGATCGCCACGCGGTACCCTGCCTCGGTCAGCGCCGCGATCGCCTCCATCGCGCCGTCATACAGATAGGTATGCGTGCTGATCGCCCGGGCGTAGTGATCCAGCAAAGGCTGATACTGCGCATCCACCAGATCCTCGTCCAGCCGCCCCGCCCGCTCCAGTCCCAGCCGCAACATGGCCTTCGCGCCACGCACCGCCGTCTTCTGATCCCGCGCCGGATCCAGCTGATCGGCCAGCCCCAGATCGCGGAAACAGGCGTTCGCCGCCGCGATCAGATCGCCGCTGGTGTCCGCCAGCGTGCCGTCCAGATCGAATACTACCGTGCGCATGCATCTTTCCCCTTGGTCGCGACAGGTCCACTGTTACGAATGGTAAACCTTCGTGACACAGCCCCGCCTTGTAAGCGGGTCAGGAACGGATACAACCCGGCCAAACGACAAATGGGGCACGCGCGGCACATGACAACAGCTTTGATCGTTCTTGCAGCAGGCAAGGGCACACGCATGAACTCGGACCTGCCCAAGGTCCTGCACCCCCTCGCCGGCGCACCGCTGCTGATCCACGCCCTGCAGGCGGGCGGCGCGCTCGACCCCGCACGCACCGTCGTCGTCACCGGCCACGGTGGCGATCTGGTGGAAAAGGCCGCCACGGCCTTCGATGACCGTATCGCATGCGTCCGCCAGACCGAACAACTGGGCACCGCCCACGCCGTCGCACAGGCCCGCCCCGCGCTTGACGGTTTCACCGGCGACGCCGTCGTGCTTTACGGCGACACCCCCTTCATCACGCCCGACACGCTGGAACGGATGCTGGACGCCCGCCGCACCCACGACGTCGTCGTACTCGGCTTCCGCGCCGCTGATCCCGGCCGCTATGGACGTCTGGTGATGGAGGGTGACAGCCTCGCCACCATCGTCGAATACAAGGACGCGGACGAGGCCACCCGCGCCATCGACCTGTGCAACTCCGGCGTGATCTGCGCCGACGCGGACACGCTGTTTTCCCTGATCGACGCGGTCGGCAACGACAACGCGGCGGGCGAATACTACCTCACGGACATCGTGAGCCTCGCCCGCGCGCGCGACCTCTCGGCCGGTGTCGTGACCTGTGACGAATCCGAAACCCTCGGCATCAATTCCCGCGCCGAACTGGCCGCCGCAGAACAGCAATACCAGCGCACCGCCCGGGCCACCGCCCTCGCGGACGGCGTCACCATGCCCGCCCCCGACACGGTGATCTTTGCCCACGACACTTATATCGGCGCCGATGCAATGATCGAGCCCTACGTCGTCTTCGCCCCCGGCGTGACCGTCGAATCGGGCGCCACGATCCGCGCCTTTTCCCACCTCGAAGGCTGCCACGTCAGCCGCGGTGCCGTCGTGGGCCCCTACGCCCGCCTGCGCCCCGGCGCCGAACTGGCCGAAAACGCGAAGGTCGGCAACTTCGTCGAGATCAAGAGCGCGCTGATCGACACCGGCGCCAAGGTCAGCCACCTGACCTACATCGGCGACGCCACCGTGGGTGCGGGCGCCAACATCGGCGCAGGCACCGTCACCTGCAACTACGACGGTTACTTCAAGCACCACACGGAAATCGGCGCAGGCGCTTTCATCGGCTCCTCCACCATGCTTGTCGCACCCGTGACCGTGGGCGCCGGGGCGATGACCGGCTCAGGCTCGGTCATCACCCGGGACGTGCCCCCGGGCGATCTGGCCTTGGGGCGCGCGCCGCAGGTCAACAAGGCGGGCCTCGCGACACGCCTGATGGACAAACTCAAGGCCTTCAAGGCCGCCAAGCAGAAAGCCTGATCCCATGTGCGGTATCGTCGGAATCCTCTCCTCCCATGAAGCAGCCCCGATCCTTGTCGATGCGTTGAAGCGCCTCGAATACCGCGGCTACGATTCCGCGGGCATCGCCACGATCAACGACATGCGCCTCGACCGCAGGCGCGCCATCGGCAAGCTGGTGAACCTGCAGGACCTGCTGGTCCACGACCCCCTGCCCGGCAAGGCCGGCATCGGCCACACCCGCTGGGCCACCCACGGCGCACCCTCGGTCAACAACGCCCACCCGCACCGCGCGGCGGGCGTCGCCGTCGTGCACAACGGCATCATCGAAAACTTCCGCGAACTCCGCCGCTTTCTGGCCGACAACGGCATCGCCTACCAGACCGACACGGATACCGAAACGGTGGCGCTTCTGGCGCAATACCACCTCGGTCAGGGCAAATCCCCGCGCGACGCCGCAGCGGCCACCATCGCGCAACTGCAGGGCGCCTACGCGTTGTGCTTCCTCTTCGATGCGGAACCCGACCTGCTGATCGCCGCCCGCAAAGGCAGCCCGCTGGCCATCGGTCATGGCAAGGGCGAGAATTACGTCGGCTCCGACGCCATCGCCCTCGCCCCGATGACCGACACGATCACCTATCTGGACGAAGGCGACTGGGCCGTCGTCACTCGTCAGACGGTCGAGATCCGCAACGCCGCAGGCGAACAGGTGCACCGCCCGCGCAAGACCATCGCCACCGGCTCCGCCGCCGTGGACAAGGCCGGCTACAAGCACTTCATGGCCAAGGAAATCGCCGAACAGCCCACCGTCCTGCAAGGCGCGCTGGCCCATTACATCAACGCCGCAGGGACCGCGGTGACGCTGCCAGAGCCGGGCATCGACTTCGCCCAGATCCAGCGCCTGACGCTGGTCGCCTGCGGCACGGCGTTCTATGCCTGCATGGTGGCGAAATACTGGTTCGAACAGGTCGCCCGCCTGCCGGTCGAAATCGACGTGGCCTCGGAATTCCGCTACCGTGAACCGCCCGTGACCCCCGGCACCGTGGCCCTCTTCGTCAGCCAATCGGGAGAGACGGCCGACACCCTCGCTGCCCTGCGCTACATGGCAGGCAAGGCGGACCGCATCCTCTCGGTCGTGAACGTGGCCGAATCCTCCATCGCCCGGGAAAGCGATCTGGCCCTGCCGATCCTTGCGGGCGTCGAGGTCGGCGTCGCCTCAACGAAGGCCTTTACCTGCCAGTTGACCACGCTGGCGCTGCTGGTCCTCAAGGCCGCCCGCGACCGGGGCGAGATGGACGAGGCCACCCTCTCGGATCATCTGGCCCAGCTGCGCCACCTGCCGGGCATCATGAACGCCGCCCTGAACATCGAAACGGCAACGCGCGATCTGGCACAAGAGCTGTCAGAGGCCCGCGATATCCTCTTCCTCGGCCGCGGCGCGATGTATCCCCTGGCCCTCGAAGGTGCGCTGAAGCTTAAGGAAATCAGCTACATCCACGCCGAAGCTTACGCATCAGGCGAACTCAAGCACGGCCCCATCGCCCTCGTCGATCCCGCCGTGCCGGTGATTGTCATGGCGCCGACGGATGCGCTTTTCGACAAGACCGTGTCGAACATGCAAGAGGTCATGGCCCGCGGCGGCAAGGTGCTCTTGATCACCGACGCCCAGGGTGCGCGCACCGCGTCCGACGGCGTGTGGAAGACCCTGATCCTGCCCGACGTGCCGGCCTTCCTCGCGCCCATCCTCTACGCCATCCCGGCCCAGCTGCTGGCCTATCACACGGCGATCGCCAAAGGCACCGACGTGGACCAGCCGCGCAACCTTGCAAAATCCGTCACGGTGGAGTGACTCCATGGTGTCGGATCGGCTGCGCCGATCCGATCCACCGGGGGCGCTGCCCCCGGACCCCCGAAGTATTTTCGACCAGAAGAAGATGGAACGAACTCCGCCGCCAACCGGTCTAAATACCAGGGATCCTCGACATGCGAGGATAGGCTTCTTCTGGTCTCAAATACTTCGGGGTCCGGGGCAGCGCCCCGAAAGGGGTGGGCGGGCGGAGCCCGCCACCCCCATCACTGCGCCGCTACGCTCACTTCGGCGATCTCGGTCAGCGGAATATCCAGCAACCGCATCGCCGCCAGCGACATCTGGCTGCCCGATCCCGCCGCCCCGCCAGAGGGGCGCAGTTCCACGTTGGCATCCTTGCCCTTATAAGTCACGCGTCCCGGCGTCAGCGCCTTGACCAGCGGCGTCTTCAGCCAGATCCCCGGCTCTGCCGGCGGCCCCAGCGTCGCCAGCGTCGTGCCCAAAGTGGCGGCCGGCGTATCCACCTTCACATCCAGTGCTGCGGCCTTGTCAGCCGCGGTTGTGGTGTCGAACTGCGCCACGGTGCGGGCGGCCGCTGGCGGGCGCGGCGGTGGCGACGGGTTCAACGTCGCGACGGGCGCCGCCGCAACGGCGCCTGCGGTCGCTGGCGTGGTGGCGGACACCGGCTGCATCATGTTGCCACATGCGGTCAGGGCGAAGGCGGGGATCAGCAAAAGGATTTTCATGCCCCAGTCGTAGGTCCACCGCACAAAGCTGACAAGTCCCCGCCTGCGCCTTGCGCACACCCCCGCCGGGGCCTAGGTTCAGCCCATGAATGCTCCATTGATCGACCCGTTCGCCCGCGCCATCCGCTACCTGCGTGTCTCCGTCACGGACCGCTGCGATTTCCGCTGCGTCTACTGCATGTCCGAGAACATGACCTTCCTGCCCAAGAAGGACCTGCTGACGCTCGAGGAACTCGACCGCATGTGCTCTGCCTTCGTGCGCCTCGGCGTCGAAAAGCTGCGGATCACCGGCGGCGAGCCGCTGGTCCGGCGCGAGATCATGACCTTCTTCCGCGCCATGTCGCGCCATCTGGACTCCGGTGCGCTCAAGGAACTGACCCTGACCACCAACGGCAGCCAGCTCGAACGCTTCGCGGGCGATCTCTATGCGGCCGGTGTCCGCCGGGTGAACGTCAGCCTCGACACGCTTGACGAGGCGAAATTTGCCCGCGTCACCCGCTGGGGGCGCTTACCGCAAGTGCTGCGCGGCATCGACGCCGCCCAAGCCGCGGGCCTGCGGGTCAAGATCAACGCCGTCGCGCTGAAAGACTTCAACGAAGACGAACTCTTCACCATGACCCAGTGGGCCGCCTCCCGCGACATCGACATGACCTTCATCGAGGTCATGCCGATGGGCGACATCGGCAACGAGGACCGCATCGGCCAGTACTGGTCGCTGAAGGACCTGCGCGCACAGCTCTCCACCCGCTACACCCTCACCGACCTGCCCGAATCGACCGGCGGCCCCGCCCGCTACGTCCGCATCAACGAGACGGGGCAAAAGATCGGCTTCATCACGCCGCTGTCCCACAACTTCTGCGAATCCTGCAACCGCGTCCGCATCACCTGCACCGGAGAGATCTACACCTGCCTCGGCCAGGAAGGACACTCCGACCTGCGCGCGCCCCTGCGGTCCTCCGAATCCGACGCCATCCTTGATGACGCGATCCGCGCCGCCATTGCGCTGAAACCCAAGGGCCACGATTTCGACTATTCCCGTCAGGCGGTCGACGGTCAGGTCTCGCGCCACATGAGCCACACCGGCGGCTGACATGACCCGCCCGCCCCTGCTGCTGCGTACCTACGGGGGGCTGGCGAACCTCGCGGCACCGCTGCTGTTCCGCCGCATCCGTGATCGCCTGGTCGCCCACGGCACCAGCCCCGCCCGCGCCCGCGAACGGCTGGGCCACGCCACGCTGCCGCGTCCCGCGGGCCGGCTCATCTGGATCCACGGCGCCTCCGTGGGCGAGACGCTCTCCGCCCTGCCCCTTATCACCGCCCTGCGCGCGCAGGAGGATCCGCCGCGCATCCTCGTGACCTCCGGCACCGCCTCCAGCGCCGAGATCATGGCCAAGCGCCTGCCCGCCGGTGCCCTCCACCAGTTCGCCCCCCTCGACAGCAAGCGCGCCCTGCGCCGCTTTCACGCGCACTGGCAGCCGGACCTGCTGGTCCTGATGGAATCGGAACTCTGGCCGCAGATGATCCAGACCGCCCCCTGTCCAGTCGTCCTGCTGAACGCCCGCCTCTCGGCCCGGGCGCTCGCGCGCTGGCAAAGCCTCGGTCCTTCTGCGGCCTACATTCTGCGCCGCCTCGCCCTGATCGTCACCCAGACCGAGGCGACCGCTGCGGGCCTGCGCGCCCTCGGCGTGGCCCCAGACCGCATCCGCACGGGGGGCAACCTCAAGGCCGCCGCCCCGCCACCGGACGCCGCCCCCGCGGCCCTGGCACAGATCACCGCGGCACTGACCGACCGCCCCCGCTGGCTCGCCGCCGCCACCCACCCGGGCGAGGAGGACCTGCTCCTCGCCGCCCACCGGCAATTGCTTAAATCGCACCCCGACCTGTGTCTGATCCTCGCCCCCCGCCACCCCGAACGCGGCGACCGCATCGCGCAGATGGCCACGGGCCTGACCCTGACCCGCCGCAGCGCGGGCGAGGCGCCCACCGCACAGGTCTACCTCGCCGACACGCTGGGCGAGATGGGGCTGTGGTACCGCAAAGCCCCCCTCGCCTTCGTCGGCGGATCGCTGACCCCCAACGGCGGCCACAACCCGTGGGAGGGTGCGGCCCTCGGCTGCGCCCTGCTGACCGGATCGCATCTGACGAACTGCGCACAGGACTGGCAAACGCTGACCGACGCGGACGCGGCCCGCACGGACTTGACCGCCGACACGTTGCTCCCCGCCCTGCAAGACCTGCTCGCCACCCCCGCCGCCGCCCGCGCCATGGGCGCACGCGCCGCTGCCGTGACGGCCCGACAAGGCGACGATATCGCCCGCACGGTCGCGGACCTGAACGCCCTGATGCCCGCAAAGGCCACACCATGACCCTAGATCCCGCCACCGTCACGGTCATCGCGCCGAACCTGAAAAAGCGCTACTCCGGCGTGACCTCGACCGTCCTGCGCCTCGTGCCGCTGCAGGCCCGCCAGATCGCCATCGCGTCGGTCGGCCCGAAACTGCCGCCCGAAATCCCGCAGATCCGCCTGCGCGATCTTCTCACGATGCCCCG
This sequence comes from Loktanella sp. M215, assembly GCF_021735925.1. Classification (NCBI taxonomy): domain Bacteria; kingdom Pseudomonadati; phylum Pseudomonadota; class Alphaproteobacteria; order Rhodobacterales; family Roseobacteraceae; genus Loktanella; species Loktanella sp. M215. The sequence goes on along the minus strand of NZ_WMEA01000001.1, from coordinate 2,721,775 downwards.
CCGCCTCCGCGTCTGGCATGCCCGCCGCAACAACGAGATGCTGGCCGGCCTCGCCCTGAAACACATCCTGCGCCAACCGCTCAAACTGATGTTCACCTCTGCCGCACAGCGGCAGCACTCGGCCTGGACGAAGGGACTGATCCGCCGGATGGACAAGGTCGTCGCGACCTCCGCCCGCTCCGCCGCCTTCCTTGACGCCCCCGCGCAAGTCATTCACCACGGCATCGACACCGACCATTTCGCGCCAGCGCCCGCCCGCGCCGCGCTGCGCCAGCAGTTGGGCCTGCCCCACGACAAGGTGCTGCTGGGCTGCTTCGGCCGCGTCAGACCGTCCAAGGGCAACGACCTGTTCATCGACGCGATGATCGCGGTGCTGCCCGACTTTCCGGATGTCCACGCGGTGATGATGGGCGGCGTGACCGAGGCCTTCATGGACTACGCCGCAGACCTGCGGACCCGCGCCGCGGCCTCGCCCGTGGCGGACCGCATCCACATCCTGCCCGAAGACCCCGGCTGGACCATCGCCCCCTGGTTTCAGGCCATCGACCTCTACATCGCCCCCCAGCGCAACGAAGGCTTCGGCCTCACCCCGCTGGAAGCTGCGTCCTGCGGCGTGCCCAGCATCGCCACCGATACCGGCGCCTTTGCGGAAATCGTGGCCCAGGACGTGACGGGCCTGCTGATCCCCACCGACGACCCCGCCGCCCTGCAACAGGCGATCCGCACCGCCCTGTCGGACCCCGCACGCCTGTCCCGCTGGGCCGCCGCCTGCCGCCCCCGCGCCGTCAACGGTTTTCGGATCGCCGACGAGGCCGCAGCCCTTATCGCGATCTACCGCGCCCTTCTCGGACCCTCCGCCTGAGCGCGCCGGGGGCTTCCGCCCCCGGACCCCCGAGGATATTTCCAAAACAGAGAGGGGAGGCGCGGCGCCCCCCCCCTCTCTGTTTCTCAAATATCCCCGCCGGAGGCACGGCCCACCGGGCCGTTCGCGACGCCAGGTCAGGCCGCCGGCATGCGCTTTTCGACGATCTCGGCCCACCAGCTGCAGCCGGCCGGAATCGCGTCGTCGTTGAAGTTGTATTCCGGGTGATGCACGCTTGCGCCGTCGCCGTTACCGACAAGGATATAGGCGCCGGGCCGCTCCTCCAGCATGAAGGCGAAATCCTCGCCGCCCATGACCAGCGGCGCTTCGGCACAGTCGCCGGACACGCTGCGGGCGACCTCAGCGGCAAAAGCGGTCTGATCGTCGCTGTTCACCATCACCGGATAGCCGCGCGTATAGGTCACGTCAGCCCGCGCGCCGAATGCGCTTGCGGTGCCCGTCGCCAGCGCGGTCAGCCGCGTCTCGGCCAGCGCGCGCATGTCCGTCGACATCGTGCGCACGGTGCCCCTCAGGTGCACCCGCTGGGCGATCACGTTGAACGCCTTCGACGAGCTTTCGATGCTGGTCACAGACACCACGATCTGATCGGTCGGATCGGCATTGCGTGACGCGATGGACTGCAGCGCCACAACGACGTGGGAGGCGACAAGCGTCGAATCGACCGTTTCCTGCGGCTTGGCGGCGTGGCCGCCCTTGCCTTCGATCGTGATCTCGAAGGTGTCGGTCGCGGCAAAGAACGCCCCCGACCGGATACCGAAGGACCCCAGCGGCATGCCGGGCCAGTTGTGCATCCCGTAGACCTCGTCGATCTTCCAGCGGTCCATCATGCCGTCGTCGCACATCTCCTTCCCGCCGCCGCCGCCCTCTTCGGCGGGCTGAAAGATCACCACGACCGTGCCGTCGAAATTGCGCGTCTCGGCCAGGTATTGCGCTGCCCCCAGCAGCATCGCCGTGTGGCCGTCGTGGCCGCAGGCGTGCATGGCACCGGGCGTCTTGGAGGCATAGTCCAGCCCCGTCTGTTCCGTGATCGGCAGCGCGTCCATGTCGGCGCGCAACCCTATGACCTTACCCTTGGTGTCGGTCTTGCCCTTGATGACGGCCACGACGCCGGTACGCCCGATGCCGGTCACGACCTCGTCGCAGCCGATGGCGGTCAGGCGGTCGGCCACCACCTGCGCCGTGCGGTGCGTCTCGAACAGGATCTCGGGGTGTTCGTGCAGATCGCGGCGGATCGCCGTGATTTCCGGCAGCAGTTCGGCAAAGCGGTTCTTGACGGGCATGAGGTGTCTCCTGTTTTTCCGCGTGATCCTGTCATTGGCGTCGGCGGTCCGCAAGGGACCGCCCGCCTACAGGTTCGGCCCAGCGATCAGCCGCGACCCGTCCGAGAATCGCGACAACCTGAACCGCGACAGGTCGTGGCCCGCAGATGCTCCGACAGCCAGCCGCGCGGCGATGCGTCCCATGCCGGGGCCGATACCGAAGCCGTGGCCGCACATCCCCGTGCAGACCGTCAGTCCCGGCAGGGCCGCGACGTGGTCCACCACCGGCACGACATCGGGCAGCGTGTCGATCATCCCGGCCCAGCTTTGCGCGATCTTCACTGCGCCAAGCTTCGGAAAGGTCGCCGCAAAATCCCGCGCCAGACGTGCCACGCGGGCGGCGTTCGGCGCGGGATCCAGCACGCGGCACCGCTCGAACGGGCTGACCTGATCGCCAGACCAGCGCCGGGGCGTGCCCCAACCGTCGGGGTATCCGCGCGGGGCGGCGGGCAGCAGGCGGGTGCCCAAGGGGTCCTCCCACAGCAATTTGGTGAAACTGCCAAAGGCGCGGAAAGCATCCGGCCCCACGAACAGCTCGTGAAAGCCCGCTGGCGCCAGCGAATAGCCGCCATCGGCCCGCTTGCGCCAGGCCAGCCGCTTGTCCACCGCACCGCCCAGATTCACGTCGCCCATCGGCGCCGTTGCCGCGACCGTGGCGCGGACCGAGAGTTGCGGAATAGAGACGCCATGCCGGCGCAGCAACAGTGACGACCAGGCACCGCCCGCCAGCACCACGGCGCCCGCCCCGATCAGCCCGCGTTCCGTCACGACGCCGGTCACGCGGCCGCCCATCAGGTCCAGCATCCGCACCGCACAATCCTCGATGATCTGCGCCCCCGCCGCCTGCGCCGCGCGGGCAAAGGCCGGCACCGCGACCCAGGGCTCTGCCTTCATGTCCGTCGGCGTCCAGAGTGCACCCTTGTAGCCGCGCGCCGCCCCCGGCAGCGCCTCGGCCACCTGTGCTGCACTCAGCATCCGGCTGCTGACCTGAAACTTTTCCGCCTCCGCCAGCCAGCCCGCATAGCGCGCCATCTGCGCCTCATCCTCGGCCAGATAGAGCGTCCCGGTCGTCCGCAGCCCCACGTCGCCCGCCTCGGCGGCCAGGGCGGGCCACATCCGCTGCGCCTCCAGCATGATCGGCAGTTCCGCCAGATCGCGGCCCTGCGCGCGGACCCAGCCCCAGTTGCGGCTCGACTGCTCGCCCGCGACCCGGCCCTTTTCCAGCAGGACGACGCTCACACCGTCGCGGGCCAACTCCCACGCGGTCATCACGCCGATGATGCCGCCGCCGATCACGACGACATCGGCCCGGTCCGGCAAGGGGTCGCGGAACGTCGCCGCCAAATCCGCCCGGATCGGAAAGGTCATCGCGTCAGATGCTCCACCAGCTTGCGCATAAAGTCCTGACCGGCCGCGAACTGCGATATCTCGATGAACTCGTCGGGCTGGTGCGCCTGTGCGATATCGCCCGGTCCCACGACCACGGCAGAGTAGCCGCGTTCCTGAAACTGCCCGGCTTCCGTCCCGTAGCTGACGACATGGCTGCCGTTGTCGCCGGTCAGCATCCGCGCCAGCTCCTCGGCGCGGCCCTGCTCTTCGGGCTGCAGCCCCGGCAGGCCAAAGTAGGCCTCGGCCTTGATATAGGTGTCGGGATGCACCGCCTGCATCTCGGCCTCGACCTCCGCCACCTTGGCGAGGAACCGGTCGCGCCAGTCGTTCACGTCCTCGCCCGGCACCACGCGGAACGACAGATCGAAATGGCAGTCCTTGGCGGTGATGTTATGCGCCGTGCCGCCCTGAATGACGCCCGTATGGACAGAGGTGAAGGGCGGATCGAAGACCGCCGCCAGCTCCGACGGCGTCGCCGCCACCTGCTCCTGATTGACCTCGTAGGCCCAGTTGATCAGGCGCGCGGCCTGCATCACGGCGCTGACGCCCTCGGTGATCTTGGACGAATGGACCTCGAACCCGCGCACATGCACCTTGAAGCCCATGCCGCCCTTGTGGCCCGTCACCACCTGCATCATCGACGGCTCGCCCACCAGCACCGTATCGGCGCGCGGCATGCCGTGGCTGACCATGTGGTCGATCATCACCGGTGCGCCGACGCAGCCGACTTCTTCATCATAGCTCAGCGCGATCTGCAGGGGGCGCTTGATCCCGGCCTCTGCCGCATGCGCCATCGCCCACAGCGCCAGCGCGTCGAATCCCTTCATGTCGCAGCAACCGCGCCCGTAAAGACGTCCGTTCTTCTCGACCACCGTAAAGGGGTCCGTCGTCCAGTCCTGACCGTCCACCGGCACCACGTCCGTATGACCCGACAGCACGACGCCGCCGTCCACCTTGGGGCCCACATGGGCATAGAGCGCCGACTTGGTGCCGTCCGGGCTGGGGACGCGCACGCAGTCGGCGCCGATTCCCTCCAGATACGCTTGCGCAAAATCGATCAGCGCGTGGTTGCTGTCGCGGCTGACGGTGGGAAAGGCGACGAGCTTTTCCAGTAGGGCGCGGGGGGTCATCGGGGCGGACATCGGCAGTCTCCGGTCTGGGCTAGGGCGTGCGCCCACCCTGCGCGCCAAAGGGGAAAGGTCAAGCGATCCTCGGCCATATTTCGCACCTGCAGCATGCGCAGCGCCTCTTTTTCAGGCATCGCCCTGCGCGACACGGCACTGTCGCAAGCCAACGACCTTTGCCCTTGCAGGCCTTGAAAACGATGTTACCGTCCGCCTCAGCCGACCTGCATCAAAGACAGGCGCATGCCTAAAAATGAACCGGGGAGGTTCGCTTATGCCCGATGGGGCCAATTTGCCCGCTGGGACGACGCCCGTATTGGACGTACAGCACCTCAAGACCGTGTTCCGCGTGCGCGGCGGCGAAGTCCACGCAGTCAACGACGTCAGCTTTGCCTTGGGTGCCGGTGAATTGCTCGGCGTCGTCGGCGAAAGCGGCTCCGGCAAGTCGGTCACGATGATGTCGCTGCTGGGCCTGCTGCCCTCGCCCCCCGCCGACGTGCGCGGCGGCACCGTCACCTTCGAAGGGCAGGACCTGCTGGATATCACCGCAGAGCAGCTGCGTAAGGTCCGCGGCGGGCGCATCGGCTTCGTGTTTCAGGACCCGATGACCTCGCTCAACCCCGTCTTCACCATCGGCTACCAGATCATGGAGCCGTTGAAGGAACACATGGGCCTGAACAAATCCGCCGCCCGCGCCCGCGCGCAGGAATTGCTGGAACTGGTCGGCATCCCCGGTGCCGCCGACCGCCTGAACGACTACCCCCACCAGTTTTCCGGCGGCATGCGCCAGCGCGTGATGATCGCCATCGCACTCGCCTGCGACCCCAAGGTGCTGATCGCGGACGAACCGACGACGGCGCTCGACGTGACCATTCAGGCGCAGATCATCGAGTTGATGAAGGAATTGCGCGACAAGCTGGGCATGGCCGTGATCTGGATCACCCACGACCTTGGCGTCATCGCCGGCATCGCCGACCGTGTCATCGTCATGTACGGCGGTCAGGTCGTCGAACACGCGCCCGTCAAAGAGCTGTTCCGCAACCCGCAGCACCCCTACACCCGCGCGTTGCTGACGACGATTCCCAAGATCAGCGGCGAACGCGCCCGCCGCCTGACGGTCATTCAGGGCCAGCCACCGATCATGGGCGACGCCCCCACCGCCTGCCCGTTCCGCGACCGCTGCGACGTGGCGATCCCGCGCTGTGCCCGCGAAAATCCGCCGCGCTACAACCTTGGCGGCAACCACGATGCGGCCTGTTTCGTCGCCAAGGGGGCCCCCAATGCTGGATGACAAGCCACAACGCCCGCTCGTGCAGGTCCGCGACCTGCAGATGCACTTCCCGATCTACTCGGGCCTGTTCCGCCGCCAGACCGGTGCGGTCAAGGCCGTCGACGGCGTCACCTTCGACGTCATGGAAGGCGAGACTCTGGGCCTCGTCGGCGAATCGGGTTGCGGCAAATCCACCTGCGGCCGCGCGATCCTGCGGCTCTATGACATCACCGGCGGCGAGGTCGCCATCGACGGAAAACGCATCGGCCAGATGTCCCAGGGCGACCTGCGCCCCCTGCGCCCCGCCATGCAGATGGTCTTTCAGGACCCGCAGGCGTCCCTGAACCCCCGCATGACGGTCGAGGCGATCATCCGTGAACCGCTCGACGAACACACCAAGCTGACGACGGCGGAAAAGGAAACCAAGGTCGGCGAGCTGATGGACGCCGTGGGCCTGAACCGCCGCTTCGCCAAACGCTACCCGCACGCCTTTTCTGGCGGCCAGCGTCAGCGCATCGGCATCGCCCGCGCGCTGGCGCTGAACCCCAAGTTCATCGTCTGCGACGAACCCATCGCCGCCCTCGACGTGTCGATTCAGGCGCAGGTCGTCAATCTGCTGGAAGACCTGCAGGAAAAGTTCGGCCTCACCTACCTCTTCATCAGCCATGATTTGTCGATGGTGCGCCACATCGCGACACGCATCGCGGTGATGTATCTGGGCAAGGTCGTCGAACTGGCCCCGCGCGGTCCGCTTTATGACGACCCGCTGCACCCCTATACCAAGGCGCTGCTGTCCGCCGTTCCCGAACCCGATCCGTCCCTTGCCCAGACCCGCGAACGCGTGGTGCTGCAAGGCGACGTGCCGTCCCCCGCCAACCCGCCCAAGGGCTGCAACTTCTGCACCCGCTGTCCGGCGGTCATGGAGGTCTGCAAACAGATCGAACCCACATACCAAGAGGTGCAACCGGGCCGCTTCGTCGCCTGTCACCTGTTCGAGTCAACCGGCACGGCGGATGCAACCGCCGGCCATCCGTAGTGCATCAGTAAGGGAGAAGAACCTGATGAAATTGAAGACAATCCTCATGGGCGCTGCCGCGACTCTGGCCTTTGGCCAGATGGCGCAGGCCCAGGACACGAACCCGGGCGGCGAACGCGGCCGCGACGGGGCCGTGGGCATCATCTACTGGCAGGCCCCGTCCATCATGAACAGCTACCTCTCCGGTGGCACCAAGGACATCGAGGCCGCCTCCCTCGTGATCGAGCCGCTGGGCCGCTACGACGAAACCGGCGCCCCCGTGCCATGGCTGGTCGATGAAATCCCGACCGTCGAAAACGGCGGCGTGGCCGAGGATCTGACCTCGATCACATGGAAGCTGAAAGAGGGCCTGCTGTGGTCCGACGGCACCCCCTTCACCGCCAATGACGTAAAGTTCACCGCCGAATACTGCATGAACCCCGAAGGCGGCTGCGCGCAGCTGGCCAAGTTCGAAGGCGTAAAATCGGTCGAGGTCATCGACGACCTGACCGCCAAGGTCACCTTCAACGAGCCGACCCCGAACCCCTACGGCCCCTTCATGGGCAACCAGTCCCCGATCATCCAGGCGGCCCAGTTTGCCGAATGCACCGGCGCGAAAGCCCCCGAATGCACCGACGCGAACTTCATGCCGATCGGCACCGGCCCCTTCGTGGTCAAGGACTTCCGCACCAACGACGTGATCCAGCTGGAAGCCAACCCGAACTACCGTGACCCGTCCAAGCCCGCGTTCCAGTCGGTCACCTTCAAAGGCGGCGGCGACGCAGAGGCCGCTGGCCGTGCCGTGCTGCAGACCGGCGAATACGACTACGCCTGGAACCTGCAGCTGGCCCCCGACGTGATCGCAGCCATGGCCGAAGGCGGCGTCGGCACGCCGATTTCCGCATTCGGCACGCTGGTCGAACGGATCGAGATCAACCTGACCGATCCCTCGCCCGACCTGCCCGAAGGCGAGCGGTCCACCGCCGCCCACCCGCACCCCTTCCTGACCGACGAAAAGGTCCGCCGCGCGCTCTCCATGGCGATCGACCGGAACCTGCTGGTCGAGGTCGGCTACGGCGACGCGGGTCGTGCGACCTGCAACATCGTGCCCGCCCCGGAACTCTTCGCCTCTGACAACACCGGCTGCCTGACGCAGGACATCGAAGGCGCCAAGGCCCTGCTGGACGAAGCCGGCTGGACCGACACCAACGGCAACGGTGTGCGCGACAAGGACGGGGTCGAGATGAACATTCTCTACCAGACCTCGACCAACGCCGTGCGTCAGGACTTTCAGGCCCTGATCAAGGATTGGTGGGAACAGATCGGCTTTGGCGTTGAACTGCGCAACGTCGACGGCTCCGTGTTCTTCGGCGGTGACCCGGGTTCGCCCGACACCTTCCAGAAGTTCTATGCGGACGTTGAAATGTACGCCAACAACTTCGACGGCACCGATCCGGGCTCGTATCTGGCCGAACGCACCTGCGGCAAGGCGCCGCGTCCCGAAACCCAGTGGCAGGGCGAGAACATCAACCGCTTCTGCTCCGAGGAATACGACGCCCTCGTCGCTGAACTGGGCAAGACCGCAGAGCTGGAACAGCGCGCCGTCATCGCCAAGCAGCTCAACGACATGCTGACCAAGGACAGCATGTCCATGCTGCCGCTGGTCGACCGTGGCCGGGTCTCCGCCCACTCCAAGACGCTGGGTGGCGTGATCCTGAACACATGGGATTCCGAACTCTGGAATGCCGCCGACTGGTACCGCATGAAGTCGTAAGACACCTCGTCCGGGCGGCCCGCGCCGCCCGGACACCTCGTCGCCCTCCTCCCAAAGTCCTGAACCAAGGCGTCCCACCCATGCTGACCTACACCTTCCGCAGGCTGCTGATCTCGATCCCGACGCTTTTGTTCATCGCTTTCGTGATCTTCATGCTGCTGGAACTCGCCCCCGGCGATCCCATGGCCCAGATGCCCCTGACCATCCCGCCAGAGGTCAAGGAAAAGATGCGCATCGCCTTGGGGCTCGGAGAGCCGTGGTTCATCCGCTTCCCCCTGTGGCTGAAACAATTCTTCATCGTCGAGCCGCAGTACTGGATCGACAACGCGTTCGGCACGAACTTCGCCGACGGCGCACAACGCATCGTCAGCTTCCAGTCGCGCTCCCCCGTGTTCGATACCATCGCACAGCGCCTGCCGCAGACGCTCTGGGTGGTCGGCATGTCCTACGTCGTGGGCGTCATCATCGCGCTGCCCATCGGCATCATCTCAGCCTACCGTCAGTATTCGGTCTTCGATCAGGCCGGCACCTTCGTGTCGATGATCGGCTTTTCCGTGCCGCCGTTCTTTTCCGGCGTGCTGCTGATCGTGATCTTTTCCGTGACGCTGGGCTGGCTGCCGTCGATCTATGACACGACACTGGTGGTGAACAGCTGGGCCACCTTCAAGATGCAGCTGATGCAAATGGTCATGCCCGTCATGGTGCTGGCGCTGCAGACCACCGCACAGGTCAGCCGCTACATGCGCGCCTCGATGCTCGACAACCTCGGGCAGGACTACGTGCGCACCGCGCGCGCCAAGGGCATGACCGAAAGCACCGTCGTGATGAAGCACGTGCTGCGCAATTCCATGATCCCGGTCATCACCGTGATCGCCCTTGGCATCCCGTCGATCTTCGGCGGTGCCATCATCACCGAACAGATCTTCAAGGTGAACGGTCTGGGCCAGTTGCTGATCATCGCCCTGCAGGGGTCCGACATTCCGATGGTGATGACCCTGACCTTCCTCTTCGCGATCCTGATCGTGATGTTCAACCTGATTGCCGACGTCCTTTACGGCGTGTTCGACCCAAGGATCCGCTATGACTGACCGTGACATCCACGCCGACGCCGACAACCTGCTGGTCGCTGGCGACCCCACAGCCCCGGTGCAGGCCGTAAAGGCGCGCAACCAGTGGCTGGACGTCTGGGACCAGTTCAAGACCCACAAGGGCGCCGTCGCGTCGCTGGTCTTCCTGATCTTCATCGCCCTCTTCGTGCTGATCGGCCCGTGGCTCTGGGGCCTCGACCCCGCCGCCCTCGACATTCGCAACAAGGATATCCGCCCCATCGTCAACGCGCTTTGGGGGACAGACAAGGTCGCGTGGGCGCACCCCATGGGCACCGACAATCTGGGCCGCGACCTGATGGCGCAGATCATGCAGGGCGGCCGTATCAGCCTTGCGGTGGGCGCCGCCGCGATGGTCCTCGCGATCCTGATCGGCACTTTCGTCGGTGTCGTCGCGGGCTACTTCAACCGCCTCGACGGCGCGTTGATGCGCCTGACGGACCTGTTCCTCGCCCTGCCGCTGCTGCCGCTGCTGCTGGTGATGATGCTGCTGTTCCGCGATCCGCTGCGCTCAGCCTTCGGCCCGGAGGAAGGCATCTTCATCCTGATCGTGACCGGCATCGGCATCACAAGCTGGATGCACACCGCCCGCATCGTGCGCGGCGACGTGCTGGCGCTGAAAGAGCGTGAATACGTCCTCGCCGCGCGGTCCATCGGCACGCCCTCGCGCCGGATCATCACCCGCCACCTGCTGCCCAACGTGCTGTCGCCGATCATGGTCTCGGCCACCCTCGGGCTTGCCACGGCGATCATCACCGAATCCGCTCTGTCGTTTCTGGGCCTCGGCTTCCCGCCCGACTTCCCCACATGGGGCAAGATCCTCGCGGACTCCGTCCCCCGCATGACCGCCTTTCCAGAGCGTGTGATCTGGCCGGGCCTTGCGATTTCACTGACCGTGCTGGCGGTGAACTACATCGGTGACGGCCTGCGCGACGCGCTCGATCCGCGCATCCGGGGCATGTAGCGGAACCATTCGCCCCGCCCCGCATTGGGGCGGGACCGAAGGATTCCGTACGTTATGGCCGACACGACCCACGACCTGACGACCGGACCCGTCTGGCGCGCCCTCGCGCGCCTGTCCGCCCCGATGGTGCTGGGCATCCTTGCCACGCTGTCGGTCGGGCTGGCGGATGCCTATTTCCTCGGTCGCCTCGGCGGTGCCCCCCTCGCGGCCGTGGGGTTCATCTATCCGGTCACCGCAGCGGTCACCTCGCTCTCCATCGGCCTCAGCGCCGGGGCCAATGCCACTGTCAGTCAGGCCATCGGTGACGACCGCAACCCCAACCGCATCGGGCTGCACGCCGTGGGGCTTGGCGTGGCGCTTGCCGTGGTCATGGCCGGCGTCATTTACCTGATCTATCCGTGGCTGTTCCGCCTGCTGGGTGCCACCGGCGCCACAGCAACCGAGATCGCGGCCTTCATGCCGTGGTGGTGCCTGTCCTTTCCGTTCCTCGTCGTCACCATGCAGGCCATGGCGCTGTTTCGCGCCCATGGCAGTGCCGTGGCCCCGTCGCTGCTGATGACCGGTGCGGCGTTGGTCAACATCGCCCTCGATCCCCTGCTGATCTTCACCTTTGACTACGGCACCGCCGGGGCCGCCATGGCGACCTTCATCGCCCGCGCGATCTTTGCCGTGATCGCCGTCATCTACGCCCTGCACCGGGGCGTGCTGGTCTGGTGCGCGGACCTCAGCCGCGATCTGTGGTGGTCGCTCAAGGAGCTCGCCCGCGTCGGCGCCCCCGCCGCCTTTTCAAACGCGATCAATCCGGCGGGCATGGCCTTGGTCACCGCCGCCGTCGCGACCCTTGGCGATGCCGCCGTCGGCGGGTTCGGTGCGGCCACGCGGGTCCAGCAGATCGCCCTCGTGCCGATGCTGGCCCTGTCCGCCGGGATCGGCCCCGTCGTGGGTCAGAACTGGGGTGCAGACAAACCGCAGCGCGCCGCGCGCACCCTGCAGGCGGCCTTCGCCTTCTGTCTGGCCTACGGCCTGATCGTGGGCCTCGGGCTGGCCTTCGGCGCGCAGACCTTCGCGGGCTGGCTCACCTCGGACACCGGCACCGCAGGCTATGCCGCGGCCTACATGCGCATCGTCGGCTGGTCGCTCTTTGGCTATGGCTTTGTCGTCGTAGCCAATGCCGCGATGAACGCCCGGTCCCGGGCGGGCTGGTCGATGGGCCTGTCGCTGGGCCGGATCTTCGCCCTCTACCTGCCCGGCGCGTGGCTGGGCGTCGCCTTGCTGGATTTCACCGGCATCACGCTGGCCGCCGTCGCGGCCAACGTCGTGGCAGCCTGTGCCGCCTGCGTCATGGCGTGGCACCTGTCGCTGCTGCACCCCCGCAGCCTGCGCCTGACCTTCACCTAGTCAAGGTGCTTCTTCAACCGCTGCACCATCGCCCAGACGCCCAACAGCACCAGCGGCGTCACGATCGCCGCCATGGTCGTCTTGCTGATCTCGTACCGGTATTCCAGCGGCCCGAGGATATACATCGCCAGCGACACCGCGTAATAGCTGATCGCCACCGTCGACAGCCCCTCGACCGTGCGCTGCAGGCGCAACTGCGTATCCGACCGCTTGTCCATGCTCGCCAGCAGATCGCGGTTCTGGGCAGAGCGTTCCACGTCCACCCGCGTCCGCAACAGATCGCCCGCCCGCAAGGCCCGGTCGCTCATCGCCTTCAGCCGCCCTTCGGTCGATTTCACCGTCCGCATCGCGGGGTCGAACCGCCGCATCATGAACTCGCCAAAGGTCTGCCGCCCCTCGAACCGCTCCTCGCGCAGCACGGCGATCCGCTGGTTCACGATCGTCTCGTAGGCGCCCGTCGCCCCGAACCGGAACGCCGACTGGGCGACGATATTCTCCAGCTCTGCCGACACGGTCAGCAGGTTCTGCAACAGCGCCGCAGGCTCGCCCACGGGGCCGCACATCTCTGACAGAAGCGTGGTCAGCCGGTCGTCGATCGCCGCCATCTCGTGCCCCAGATCGCGCGCGCGGGACAGCCCCAGCATCGACATCGCCTTGTAGGTCTCGATCTCGCACAGGCGCTGCACGACGCGCCCCGTCCGCCGCTCTCCGGCCTTGTTGCGGGCAAAGACGGCAAAACGCATGTGACCGCCCGTGTCGATCCGGAAATCAGAGGCGATGACCAGTTCACCGTCCAGCACCCGGCTGATCGCAAGGCTTTCCGGCACGAACCAATTGTCCACCTTGGCCTCGATGCCCGAGTCACCGTCCAGCAGTTCGATCCGGATCAGCGCAGAGGTGATCCGCACGCCCGGTGCCTGCCGCAGCCAGTCGTCCGGAAACACCGCAAAGGTGCTGGCATCATAGGGGCGTTCGGCCACGCCCGGACCGAAGATGGTAAAGGTCACGAATTCCGTATGGCTTTCCCACTTCAGCAGATGCTTGCCCAGATGCCCCGAATAATGCGTGGCCCCCGGTTGCGGGTGCTGCGCGCCAAAGCGGTCAAGAAGCGCGATCAGATGCACCCGGTCCGCCTCGCGGTCGCGGCCTGCGGCGTTATGCGCGGGCTTGATCGCAAGGTAGGCTGCCCGCGCCGGGGCCTGCACCGCCGGAAACGGCCGCGCGTGCAGCTCGTTCGCCAGAGCATAGCGCAGGGGGTGGTCTTCGATCGCTGACATTTAGGCCGCCTTTTGAATGGTGTTGTCGACAACCTAGCGGGCTTTGCCACCACGTAAAACAAGAAAGCTCAACACTTAGAAACACTTAGCGGCGCACGATGGTATACCGCGCGCCGCCAGTCAGATTGCTTCGGATCAGGAAAACCCTTAGATCACAACGACATCCAGCGGCGGAAAGCCGTTGAAGCAGACCGATGAATAGGTCGAGGTATAGGCCCCGGTGTTGCGGATCAGCACCCGGTCACCGCTTTTCAGCGTCAGCGGCAGGTTCATCGGGCGCTTTTCATACAGCACGTCAGCCGAGTCACACGACGGTCCCGCCATGATGCAGGGCCCCGTGGCGTCGCCGTCGCGGTCCGTCTCGAACTGATAGCGGATCGCCTCGCCTTCGGTTTCGGCCAGACCGGAAAAACGTCCGATCGACAGATAGACCCAGCGGTGCACGTCACGGTCGGACTTGCGGCTGACCAGCATCACCTCGCAGGCGATCACACCCGCCTCGGCGACCATGCCACGGCCCGGTTCTGCCATGATGCGGGGGATGTGGCCGAACTTTTCGGTCACCAGCTCGATCACGCGGCCGGCATAGACCGTCGGCGTGTCGATCGCCTCGCCATAAAACGCCGGGAAACCGCCGCCGATGTTCAGCAGGTTCAGGTTATGGCCCGCGTCCTTGGCCGCTTTCCAGATCTCGGCCATCTGGTCCAGCGTCGGTGCCCACATCTCGGCCCGGCGGGTCTGTGACCCCACGTGGAACGAAAAGCCAACCGGCGTCAGACCGACGTCCTTGGCATAGTCCAGCAGCGTCAGCGCCAGACCGGCGTCGCAGCCGAACTTGCGCGTCAGGGGCCAGTCGGCCTCCGACGTCTCGACGATCAGGCGGATGTAGACATTCGCACCCGGCGCGTGTTCCGCGATCTTGTCCAGCTCTTCCTCGGCATCGGCGGCGAACAGCGTGATGCCATTGGCATGCGCCCAAGCGACGTCAGAGGCGCGCTTGATCGTGTTGCCATAGGAAATCGTGTCGGGGTGCGCGCCGGCGGCGATGCACATCTCGATCTCGCCTTTGGACGCCGCATCGAAATGCGACCCCAGCTTGACCAGACGCTCCAGCACCGGCTTGGCGGGGTTCGCCTTCACCGCATAGTGGATGTCGGCATGACCAAGGCCCGCCTTCAGCGCGTTGTATTGCGTCTCCACGCGATCGCAATCGATCACGAGGGTCGGTTTGTCGAAATCGCGCCCGGCGACGTAAGCGTCCAGCTTGGGGGTGGCGACACGAACAGGCGCTTGCGCGCCAGCAGTTGATGCAATCATGGTCATCTCCAGTAGACCCGGCCATTGAAGGGGATCAACCCCCTCCGAGACCGCTCAGTTCCAAGGGAGACGTTACCGTCGCTGCATGAACAATGCAAAGTGCAGGCCAGAGGCGCGTGCGTTGGCGTCTATAAGGCGCATTTGATGCAATCGCGGGGACCAATCAAGAGGATTTTCAGGATCGTGGTAAATATTTTGCAAGACGCCGCGCCGCCCGCTAGACCGCCCCCATGTCGCGCCTGATCCTGTTCAACAAACCCTTCGACGTGCTGTCGCAATTCACCGATGCGCGCAGCCCGACACCCCGCGCCACCCTGTCGGATTTCATCGACGTGCCAAGGGTTTACCCCGCAGGCCGCCTTGACCGCGACAGCGAGGGGCTGCTTCTTCTGACCGACGACGGCGCCCTGCAGGCCCGGATCAGCGATCCCCGCTTCAAGGCGCCGAAAACCTACCTCGTGCAGGTCGAAGGTGACCCTGCGGAAACCACCCTCGCCGCCCTGCGCCGTGGCGTCACGCTCAAGGACGGCCCGACCCGCCCGGCACAGGTGCGACGCATCGACACCCCGGACCTGTGGCCGCGCGTGCCACCGGTGCGATTCCGCAAATCCGTCCCCGATACCTGGCTGGAACTGACGATCACCGAAGGCCGCAACCGTCAGGTCCGCCGCATGACCGCCCACGCCGGCCACCCGACCCTGCGCCTCGTGCGCTGGCGGATCGGCGACTGGTCGCTGGACGATCTGGCCCCCGGCACATGGCGCGATGTCACCGGTTAAGGGTCCCCGTTAACCCATCGACAACCTCGATTGCGTATCTCCGGACGCAGGCCCCCCGGTCCCGACCCGAAGGTATGACATGACAGCCCACCCCCTGCCCGTGCCACAGGTGCCGCCCGCCGCAGACACGGGCCGCCTCAACCGCCTGATCTCGGGTCTGGGATCCGAAATCGTGGATATCGCGGCATTTCTCGACGACCTGCACCTGACGGCAGAGGATCAGTCGCGCACCCTGACCACCAGCGAAACCGCCTTGCGCGCGCTCGACACCGCGTCACGCACCGTGGGCCTCGCCGTGGCGGATCTGGCCGGTACCGCGCAGGCCAGCATCGACGCGGTGGACACCTCCGTGGCGACCCTGCGCAGCTCTGCCCAGACGGCGAAAACCGTGTCCAGCTTCGTCACCGATCTGGAAGCCCGGATCGTGCAGGTCCGCGAATCGCTGACAGCCGTGATGGCCGCCAATGCGCAGATCACAGACATCGCCATTCACGTGAACATCCTTGCGATCAACGCCCGGATCGAAGCCGCCCGCGCAGGCGACGCCGGCCGTGGCTTTGCCGTCGTGGCCGATGCGATCAAGGCGTTGTCGCACAAGACCTCCGTGGCGGCGGAACATGTCACCGACCAGACGGCGCACCTGAACCAGACCTTCGCAAAACTGCAGTCCGAATCGCAGGCCGTGGCGATGGACGCCCGCCGGGTGATCGACGCGGCGGCCGCGACCGACGCGGCGCTGATGGACATCGCCGGATCGGTCAAGGGGGCCTCTGACCAGACGGCCGTGATCGCGCGGCAGGTCGCACAGGTCAACGCGGCCAGCACCACCTTCGCCCCCGCCTTTACGCGATTGTCGCAACTGGCCAGCCGGACCGGCGACGGCGTGATCCAGGCCACGGCCCGCAGCACTGCCCTGATCGCCCGCAGCGAAGCCATCGTGCAAGAGGCGGCGCTGCTGGGCGGCCAGTCCATCGACACGCCCTTCATCACCTGTGTGCAGACCGCTGCCGCGCGCATCACCGAGGTGTGGGAGGATGCCATCGCCGCAGGCCGGATCGCGGCCCGCGACCTCTTCGACGATCGCTATCAGGCGATCCCGGACACGCACCCGCAACAGGTCGTCACGCGTTTTACGACATTCTGCGACGCCACGCTGCCCGCGATCCAAGAGCCGGCCCTGTCGCTCGATCCCAAGGTGGTGTTCTGCGCCGCGGTCGACCAGCGCGGGTATCTGCCCACCCACAACGCGAAATTCGCGCAGCCGCAATCGGCCGACCCGGTCTGGAACGCCACCCACTGCCGCAACCGCCGCATCTTTGACGATCGCGTCGGGCTGAAGGCCGGGCGCAACACCGCCCCCTTCCTGCTGCAGGTCTACCGCCGCGACATGGGCGGCGGCCGCTTCGTCCTGATGAAGGATGTCTCGGCGCCGATCCGCATCGGCGGGCGGCACTGGGGCGGGTTGCGTCTGGCCTATGCCTTCGACTGAACCCGCCCGCCGGTCACTAAGGAACGTCGGCGTAGAATTCGACACCCACCGTCGCCGCCTTGCCGTCCAGCGTGCCACCGCCCACCCCCGAACCGACCATGCTTTTCGGTGCCGGCAGCGGCGATGACAGCACCCGGTTGCCGACAAACTGGCCCCTGACCGTTCCCGCCGCGCGCAGGGGCTTGCCGTCGACCGACATCGCCGCCGCGAAATCGGTGGAAAACTCGTTCTTGTCCTCGGTCGCGGCGGTTGCCGGGTTGTTGCCGATCGACGACCGGGTCCCGCCCAGCGTGACCTGACCCGTCACCGGGACCGTGAACCCGATCTCACCCAAAGGCGAAAAGCCTTCCAGATTGTCGATCTTGCCTGTCACCTGCCCGCGGGCAAAATTCGCGGACAGTGCCGCGTCGCCCACGATCAGAAAGTCCGGATCAGGACCCGGCACGCCCTGCGCGATGCCAATCGCCGCCACGCCGTTGAAAGTGGCAGAACCGCTGGTCGGCATGCGGTCGTTGCTGGTCAGGTTCTGGGCGGTGGTGCGGTTGTATCCCGCTTCCGCGGCCCGCAGCCGCGACTGCAGCGCCGTGTTGTCCTCGTAGGACACACCAGAGGTGCCGCCGCACGCCCCAAGGGCCAGCAAGGCAGCAACAGACGTGAAAACTGAAAGACGCATGAATAAATCCTTAAAAAAGCGTTGATCTGTCATATCAACCCGCCGCCCCCCCTACGAGACGCCGGATGGAAACACTCTGTCGCAGAAAACAGCCCGCCGCCCGGTGGGGGCGGCGGGCACGAAGACACTGAAGGCGGCTTCAGTCGATCTTGGGCAGTAGCTCTTCCAGCGACTTCTTGGCGTCGCCATAGAACATCCGCGTATTGTCCTTATAGAACAGCGGGTTCTCGATCCCCGAATAGCCCGTCCCCTGCCCGCGCTTGGACACGAAGACCTGCTTGGCCTTCCAGACTTCCAGCACCGGCATGCCGGCGATAGGGCTGTTGGGATCGTCTTGGGCAGCCGGGTTCACGATATCGTTCGATCCGATCACGATGGCGACGTCCGTGTCCGGAAAGTCCTCGTTGATCTCGTCCATCTCCATCACGATGTCATAAGGTACGCGCGCCTCGGCCAGCAGGACGTTCATGTGGCCGGGCAGACGCCCCGCGACCGGGTGGATCGCGAAACGCACGTTCTTGCCCTGGGCGCGCAGCTTGGTCACCAGCTGGCTGACCGCCTGCTGCGCCTGCGCCACCGCCATGCCGTAGCCGGGGATGATGATGACGCTGTCGGCCTCGTTCAGGGCCGTCGCCACACCGTCCGAATCGATGGCGATCTGCTCGCCCTCGACCGCCATCGCAGGACCGCTTGCCCCGCCAAAACCGCCAAGGATCACGCTGACGAACGACCGGTTCATCGCCTTGCACATGATATAGCTCAGGATCGCACCGGAAGAGCCGACCAGCGCACCGACCACGATCAGCAGGTCGTTGCCCAGCGAAAAGCCAATCGCCGCCGCAGCCCAGCCGGAATAGCTGTTCAGCATCGACACCACGACGGGCATGTCCGCCCCGCCGATGCCCGTGATCAGGTGATAACCGATGAACAGGGCAGCCAGCGTCATCAGGAACAGCGGAAGCAGCCCACCGGTGTTGAAGTACCAGAACAGGCACAGCAGCGAGACCGCCGCAGCACCCGCGTTCAGCATGTGACCGCCCGGCAGCTTCTTGGCGGCCGAATCAACCTTACCGGCCAGCTTGCCGTAGGCGATGACCGACCCGGTAAAGGTCACGGCCCCGATGAAGACACCCAGAAACAGTTCGACCCGCAGGATGTTAATCTCGACCGCCGACTTGTGCGCCAGCAGGGCGGCAAACCCCTCAAGCGCCTCCCGCTCTGTCGGCATCATGCCCAGCACGCGGTTCAGTTCGATATGCGCGATATAGCCGACAAAGACCGCCGCCAGACCGACAAGGCTGTGCATCGCAGCCACCAGTTCGGGCATCTGCGTCATCTGCACCTTGGTCGCCAGTTGATAACCGATGGCACCGCCACCGACGATCATCAGCAAAGACAGCAGCCAATAGCCCGCCCCCGGCCCGACCAGCGTGGCCGCGATGGCCAGCGCCATGCCGATGATGCCGTACCAGACGGCGCGCTTGGCGCTCTCCTGCCCCGACAGACCGCCCAAGGACAGGATGAAAAGAACCGCTGCGACAACGTAAGCCGCTGTTGTGAAACCGAATTCCATAATCTCTTATCCCTTCAGGACTTCTGGAACATGGCAAGCATGCGCCGTGTGACGAGGAAGCCGCCAAAGATGTTGATGCCCGTCATGAACACCGCGAGGGCGGCCAGCAGGACCACGAGGAACGAGCCCGACCCGATCTGCACGAGCGCGCCCAGAATGATGATCGAGCTGATCGCATTGGTCACGGCCATCAGCGGCGTGTGCAGGCTGTGCGCCACACCCCAGATCACCTGAAACCCGATGAAGACCGACAGCACGAAGACGATGAAGTGCTGCATGAAGCTGGCCGGCGCCACCAGACCGATCAGCAGCAGGATCGCCGCACCGACCGCCAGCAGGCCGACCTGCGTCTGCGTTTCCTTCTTGAAGGCGCTGATTTCGTTGGCGCGCTTCTGTTCTGCCGTCAGTTCCTTGGGCTTTTCCTTCTTCGGCGCCGCCGCGATCGCCGCGACCTTGGGCTTCGGCGGCGGGAAGGTCACCACGCCCGCGTGGGTTGCCGTGGCGCCACGGATCACGTCGTCGTCCATGTTGTGATTGACGACGCCGTCCTTGGCCGGTGTCAGGTCGGTCATCATGTGACGGATGTTGGTCGCATAAAGCAGCGATGCCTGCGTCGCCATCCGGCTGGGGAAATCGGTGTAGCCGACGATGGTCACGCCGTTATCCGTGACGATCTTCTCGTCCTTGACGGTCATCTTGCAGTTGCCGCCGCGTTCCGCCGCAAGGTCCACGATCACCGATCCGGGCTTCATGCTCTCGACCATGTCGCGGGTCCAGAGTTCCGGCGCGTCGCGGCCGGGGATCAGCGCCGTCGTGATGACGATGTCCATGTCCGGTGCGATCTCGCGGAATTTCTTCAGCTGGGCGGCGGTGAATTCAGGCGACGACACCGAGGCATAGCCACCGGTGGCAGAGCCATCTTTCTGCTCTTCCTCGAAATCGAGAAAGACGAATTCCGCTCCCATCGATTCGACCTGCTCTGCCACTTCGGGCCGCACGTCGAAGGCATAGGTAATCGCCCCAAGCGAGGTCGCCGTGCCGATGGCGGCAAGGCCCGCGACGCCGGCGCCGACAACCAGCACCTTGGCCGGGGGCACCTTGCCAGCTGCGGTGACCTGTCCGGTAAAGAAGCGGCCGAAATTCGCGCCCGCCTCGATCACCGCGCGGTAGCCCGCGATATTGGCCATCGACGACAGCGCGTCCATCTTTTGGGCCCGGCTGATCCGGGGGACCATGTCCATCGCGATGACGGTGGCGCCCTTGGCATTGGCAGCGGCCATCAAATCGGCGTTCTGGCCGGGATAGAAGAAGGAAATCAGCGTCTGCCCCTCGCGCAGCATCGCGACCTCGGCGTCCGAGGGCGGACGGACCTTGGCCACGATATCGGCCTGGCTGAACAGGGCGTTCGCATCGTCGACGACGGTCACATCGGCGGCGCGGTAAGCGTCGTCGGTGAAACCGGCCGCCATCCCGGCCCCCGCCTCGATCAGACAGGTGTGACCCAGTTTCTGCAAATCTTTCGCCGAGGCCGGGGTCATCGCGACCCGCGCCTCGCCTGCGTATGTTTCCTTCGGTGCGCCGATTTTCACGCCGTGTCCCCCTCGTGTCATCCCGGACATGACGGCCCGGCTTCGCGCAACTTTATTTTACGCGCCCGGGGTTGCAAGGGGCTTTCGGGCCGCAAGCCGTCTGTGTGGCATATTCAATGGTATGAGTTCCACTTGCACCCGCCCTCTTGCTTGTTAGCATCGGGGGATAAGCGGAGGATCACATGGAACACATCGGCAAGCACGCCCTCGTCACCGGGGGCGGCAGCGGCATCGGTCGCGCGATCGCAGAGGCGCTGGCCGCCGCAGGGGCAGAGGTCACGATCACCGGACGCCGGGCGGCGGTGCTGAAGGAGGCTGCCACAGGGTCCGACCGCCTGCATCCACTGGTGATGGACGTGAACGACGAAGGGTCGGTCCGCGACGGCATCGCACAGGCGGTTACTGCGCGCGGACCAGTCGCGATCTGCGTGGCGAACGCAGGCATTGCCGACGGCGGTCCGTTTCTCAAGACCTCTCTTGCGGACTGGCGTCAGACCATGACGACCAATCTGGACGGTGTGTTCCTGACCTTTCAGGCCGCCTTGCACAGCCTGCCGGAGGACAGCCCCGGGCGGTTCATCGTCGTCAGTTCCATCGCCGGCATCCGGGGGCTGAAGAACGCGATTCCCTATACCGCATCGAAACACGGCGTCATCGGCCTGATCCACGGGCTGAGCGAGGAGTTCATGTTCAAGCGGCCCGTCACCTTCAACGCGCTGTGTCCGGGGTATGTGAATACGGATATCGTCCACAGCCAGTTGCCCGGCCTGATGCGACGGTTCGACGTGGACCGCGACGCGGCAGAGGCGATGGTCGCCAAGGGCAACCGTCACATGCGCCTGTTGCAGGTCGACGAGACGACGGCGGCGGCGATGTGGCTGTGTTCCGACGCGGCGCGCAGCGTGAACGGTCAGTCGATCCAGATCGCGGGCGGTCAGGTCTGAGGCGGATTACATTTCAAAAGCCAAATGTTTCGCGTGCGAGACATATTATGTAAAGCGAGGGGTTCTTGTTCATCTGTTTGAGCGCGGGGTAAATCCGGAGGCCATGACTGGGTACCGTTTCCGGCTTTGCCGAGACACGTCAGCGGAGATTGAAAGGGATCATTCATCGGCATAAACGAAACATGAAGATCGTCCGTGGCGGGACCGCAGGCAATTTCAGGCCCTGCGATCACAGCTTCAAGCGCTGCATCACATCGCGCATCCGGAGCGCGTGTGAACAGGGGAGAAGCGGACTCCCGCGGTTGACGCCGCGAAGGTCCAGTTCGAGCCCATGTTGCAAGATTTCTGCTTAGCAGCGAACTTCGGCTGTCAGTAGACGGTCAAAAACCTTCAACAAGACCTTGGGTTTGGGACGGGGTTTTTGGTATCTTCCACTGAGGTAGTTTGCGCATGTTTCAAAAACGAGGGTTTGTGGCACGGGCTATCGAAGGTGAAATGTGAGATAAACCAACTGAAATAGCTTTTTCAATCTTGCCGCAGTCAGCGAGAGCGAAATTTGGTAGGGTTAAATACCGTTTTTGCTACGGGTGTTTCAAGTGTTGCGCGGCTTGTACATCATTCCTGCTGCGCCATATCACACGGAATAATATGATTCCGCTAGCAAACAATACGGGTCCCGAAAGAGAAACCCGCTGGGGGGTATCTTCATCTACGACAATCAAGCCAAAACTTACAATGATACCGAAAACGATCGTCATGAAGAACCAATAGGTGGCGATGATCAGGATTGCAGCGGCAATCGTATATCGTTCTGTCTTGCTCCCATGACGCATGACCGCATCAATCAGCAGGCAGGCGGCAGCGGCCAGCATTGCGAGATCATAGTCGTAATTGTAGGGACTGACCAGCGCCGACACGAAGACTCCGGCTCCCATCAGGACACGCGGCGACAGGTTGGCTCGGCTCAGAAGGATTAAAGCCGCAATGGCCGCGGCGACACCTGTCACGTGAAGGGACAGCGCCGCCGCGTGCCCGAACCCGACGGAAAGACCGAAGGCATAGAGTGATGTCATACGAAAGAGCGGGAACCGCCCATCGTGCAGGGCATCTGCCGTTTCCGCCATGCCCCCCAGGGCCGCGGCCCAGACACCTGTGCCGAACACCAGCGTTGCTAGCGCCGCAAAGATGCCAATGACCGCGAAGGATTGGACGGCCATGCCCCAGCGGCGATCCAGCAGCGACCAGATGCCGACACCCAGGGCCAGATGCGGTTTGATCGCCATCAGACCCAGCGGTACGCCGGACCAGTGCGACCGGCGCAGCGCCAGCACGCAGGTCAGCCCGATCAGGCCGCCGGTCAGGAAACTGTTCTGGCCCGACCGGATGATCAGCAGCGTCAGGGGCAGGAAGAGGACGAGGATCATGTGGAATGCCGGCCCGGCCAGCGCCCTGACGACCCAGACGTAGAATCCCAGCGTCATAACCATGAACACGATGTAGGATGGCGCAGCGGGCAGGAGTGAAAGCGGGGCGACCACCAGATCGAAGAAGGGTGGGTAGCTCCATAACATTTCGCTGCCGTTGAAGCCGGGCACCTTGGTCAGTCGCGGCAGGAAGGTGTCCACCGCATAGGCCGCCCGAAGGTTGCCTTCAGCGATCATGGTACTGACCAGATGGAAGACGTCGAAATCCAGCAGCACTTTTTTCTTAAGCACGACAGGGAATACGGTTTCCAACGCGACGAATCCGATCAGGGCCGCGGTGACCGCAGCCAGCAGAGCTAGTGTCACGGGCCTCAACTGTATCATGGGAATACTCCGTAATCTAGCTTCGGTCCGGCGACCGCAAGTTCGGCAAAGACCCACAGACAGGCCACAAGAAAGGACGAAGGCTGCACGATGAGGGCGACCAGCGCCATCGCCAGTTATATCTCGCCACCACTGCTCGTGCAGAGGGCCGTGTTCAGGCTGCTGACCGCGAGGGACATGGCCATTGCATCCAGAAACGGTCCGTTTGAGCTTTCTTCATTATATACGGGAACAACAGGCGTAAGCATGGTCTGTTTCTGCGTCTCGACGAGGGCGGCATCCGCCGACAAGTTGGGTTTGACGATGCTTATCATGCTATCCTATTTCGATGTCTGGGCGTGACGACATGTGTCGCTGCGCTCGAATAGAGCACATGCGGTGCAACAATGTTTATAAAGTGGCCGCCTGTGGCCATATTTATGAAACATTCGACTGTGGTGTGTATTGAAGGCAATCCTGGTTAAGGTATGTGCCTCGCTTCTTGCAGAAGGGGATCTTCGGCATGCCCTCATAGTAGAATGAGGAAACCACAAATGAGATTTTAAACCCAAACTGCTATATTAAATACTCTTCCTTGCCCTTAATGGTATTTATAGCCACCTCCCAAAAACCACCGTTTGTAGAACGGTTCACCAGACCGGACATTGGTGCATGTGCAGCGAAGGTCTGAAAGGTCCGCTTACCCGACCTTCGTGCGTTCTGCGGCGCAGGTCCGGTTTGGGCAGGCACGGGGGGCTGAGGTCCGAACGTGCCGGGACGGGAGCAATGACGAGACACGGGATCTCCGGCATCCCGAGGAGAGGCCGGAGGTCCCGTCTGGATCGCCATGCCTCAGGCGGGCATGTCGGCCTTGATGCGGTCGCCGATGATCTCGGCCGTGGCGGCGGAGAGGGTCCAGCCCAAGTGACCGTGGCCGGTGTTGTAGTAGACGCCGGGGCGTTTGCCGGCGTCTACCTTGGGCAGCATGTTGGGCATCATCGGGCGCAGGCCGGCCCAGGGCACGGCGTGTTCGGTGACGACGTCGGGGAAGTAATCCTCGACCCATTTGACCAGCGGGCGGACGCGGTCGTCGCGGATGTCCCAGTTGTAGCCGTTGAACTCTGCCGTGCCCGCGATGCGCAGGCGGTCGCGGCCCAGACGCGAGGTCACGACCTTGGCCTTGTCGTCCAGCAGGCTGACCCAAGGGGCGGCGTCGCGGCTGGCATCGTCGTCAAGCTTGACGGTGATCGAGTAGCCCTTGACCGGGTAGATGTTCACGCGGTCGCCCAGCATCTTGCCGAATTTGCGGCTGCTGACACCGGCGCAGACGACGAGGGCGTCGAAGGAATCGTCGAACTTGGCACCCTTGTTGTCCTTCCAGTGGACGGTATGACGGGCGTCCTTTTGCACGATCTTCGTCACGTCGGAGCTGTAGTGGAAATCGACGCCCTTGCGCTGGCAGGCCTCTGACAATCCGCGGCTGTAGAGGTGGATGTCCCCCGTGGCGTCCGAGGGGGTGAAGAAGCCGCCATAGAAGTCGCCGTGGACGGTGGGTTCGATGGTCTTGATCTCTTCCTGGGTGACGGCCTGCCGTTCGAGCCCGCCTTCGGCCAGCAGGGCGTTGACCTTCATCGCGTGGTCATAGTCGGATTTCGTCTTGTAGACGTGCAGGATGCCGCGTTCCTCGATATCAAAGGCGAAGCCTTCCTTGGCGGCCGTGGCGTGCAGGTGTTCGCGGGCGGCGATGGCGAGGCGGACGGTTTCGACGGTGTTCTTGCGGTAGTGCGGGATGTTGGCCACGAATTCGGCCATCCAACTGTATTTATGCCAACTGGGCTTGGGGTTCACCAGCAGCGGCGCGCTGCGCTGGGTCATGTATTTGAGGCCCTTGAAGACCGTGGACCACTGGTTCCAGACCTCGGCGTTGGAGGCCGAAAGCTGGCCGCCGTTGGCAAAGGAGGTGTCCATCGCCGCATAGCGGTTCTGGTCGAACACGGTCACGTCGTAACCCCGGTTCAGCAGCGCATAGGCGGTTGTCACGCCGGTTACACCGGCGCCGATGACGGCAATTTTCTTCATCCGTTCAAGTTCCTTGCAGCAGATCACGTCTGGTGCGGACCATCCGCACCGCGACCCCCTCTGTCGTCGAACCTGAGAGTTTACGGGACGCGTGCCCGTTTTCCCCTTCGGTGGACCCTGCACGCGCGGGGCCGCTTTCCAGATCGTCGGCTTGGCGTGCAGTCCTTTTTGCCTGAGAGTTTCCGGGGGGTTGCTCCTTCGGCGCCGGAATGAACCGGTCTCTCCTGCACAAGCTTGTGTGACGGGGTTTGGTTAGGTCCGAATGCGGGCTGCGGCAAGGGTGAATACGTGGCGGGGCACCGGTATTGCGCATCGCAGCGGGTGTCGCCCGTTTTTCGGGCAGCCTGCCGCGCTGCCGCGCGCCGGGTGCGCGAGTGCTGCGGGTCACGGGGGCGTCGTCAACTCGCCCTGAAGACACCGCAATCGGCAGGTTGAAGGATAGTGGGGCGCTGCCAGAGGATGACTAAGAACCATGGTTTTCAAAAGACACCTCATGGCGGTGCTGACGGCCTGCGCGCTAGCCGGTTCCGGTGCGGTTGCCCCCGCCCGGGCTGCGACGGTAGCGGTGGATCAGAACAACCCGTCGGCGCAGGCCGGCTTTTGCTACACCTCCACCGGGACCCTTTGCGGGCAGTCGTTCAAGCAGACAGGGGATACACTGGCGGGTGCCGGCATTTATCTCAGTTACCTATTCCTGAACCTCAGCAACGCGGTCACGCTGTCCGTCTTCAGCACCTATGGTCCCACGCCCGGCGGTCTGATCGCCTCTGGCACGCAGATGGCAGGGGGCACCGGATGGGTCGATGTCTTCTGGGATTCGGTGGCGGTCACGCCGGGCCAGACCTACTATCTGGTCGCGTCCAGTCGGCTTCCGAACATTGCGTCCTATCCTTCCGGCAGTACCTACGCGGGGGGTAATGCGCTTTATGCAGGCAATGCGAACGCCTACCGCGGCTACGACCTGACGTTCCGGACCTACGCGGCGGTGCCGGACGTGATCGTGACGCCGTCGCCGGTACCGCTGCCCGCCGGCCTGACGCTGCTGATCGGCGCGCTGGCGGCCTTGGGAGTCATGCAACGGCGACGGCGGCGGACGGTCTGACGCGCGTCCCTATTTCTCGTGCAGGGCTTCCTGGCTGCGGTAAAGCGGCTTGGTCAGGTAGTGCAGGATCGTCTTTTCCCCGGTGTGGAGTTCGACATTGGCCTGCAGGCCGGGGCGCATTTCGATCTTTTGCTGCCGGGTGCCGAGGTTTTCGGTGTCCACACGCACGCTGACGCGGTAGTGCGGGTCGCCGTCCGGTCGGCGGTCGTCCTTGAAGGTGTCGGCAGAGATGTTCTGCACCACGCCCGTCAGGCTGCCGTAGATCGTGTAGTCGTAGGCCGACAGCTTGATCGTGGCGGTCTGGCCCGTCGTCACGTTGGCGATGTCCTGCGGTTTCACACGCGCCTCGACGTAAAGGGCGTCGTCGAGGGGGATGATCTGGAAGATCTCCTCGCCCGGGCGGATCGTGCCGCCGATGGTGGTGACGCCAAGGTTGTTGACGACGCCGCGCATCGGCGCGCGGATCACCGTGCGGTCCAGCTGGTCGGTGGCGTAGGCCAGTTGCTGGTTCAGCTTGGCGAGGCCTGCCAGCACTTCGGAGTATTCGTTGGCGCGGGCGAGGTCGGCGCCGGTGACGATCTCGTTATACTTGATCTCGGCGTCGGCGTAGGCCTTGCGGGCGCGGGTCGTCTCGGACAGGGAGACGATTTCGCGCTTCAGCATGTCCTCCATATCGTCGAGTTCGCGCTTTGATTCGGTCATGATGCGCTGGGCGCCGTCCACCTTGGAGGCGTAGTCGGCCTGACGGGCGGCGAGCAGCTGACGCTCTGACGCGACCATGTCGGGGCTGGCGTCGGCGATGTCGGACGGCACATCGAAGTCGAAGAGGCCGGCCATCTCGGCCTCCAGCCGCAGGCGGCGGATGTCGGCGGCGGCGATCTGCTCGGACAGGTCACCGACCTGTGCGAGGAATTGCGTGCCCTGCAGGCGGGCGAGGACCTGACCGTCTTCGACGGTGTCGCCTTCGCCGACGAGGAGTTCGCCCAGGATGCCGCCTTCGAAGTTCTGGATGATCTGGGGGCGCGACGCGCTGGCGACCTCGCCCGGGGCGCGGACGATTTCATCGACCCAGGCGAATTTTGCCCAGACGATGAACAGAAGGACCGTGGCGCCGACCAGCCAGATGATCAGCGAGGGGCGCCGCATCTGGCCTTCGAATTCGTGATCGGCAAGGGCCATTACGACGCCTCCTTGTTCATGTGGGCGATGACGTCGTCGCGGGGGCCGTCGATGGCCATGCGGCCGTTGTGCAGCACCAATGTCCGGTCGGTCAGTTGCAGCAGCGCCATGCGGTGCGTGGCGATGACGGCGGTGCGGCCCTGCAACCATTCGGTCAGGCGCGACACCAGCGCCTTTTCCAGCGTCTGGTCGAGGGCGGAGGTCGGTTCGTCCAGCAGGCAGACGGACGGGTCCTGCAGCCAGAGCCGCGCCCAGCCGATCGACTGGCGCTGCCCGACCGACAGCCCTGCCCCGCCGTCGCGGATGCTGAGGTCAAGGCCCTTGGGATGGTTGCGGACGAACTGGCCGAGGCCGCCAAAATCAAGCGCCGCCAGCATGCGGTCGTCGTCACGTTCCAGCTGGGTCAGGTTCAGGTTGTCGCGCAGGGTGCCGGCGAAGAGTTTGACCTCTTGCCCGAGGTATCCGACGCCGCGGCGCAGGTCGCGGGCCAAGACTTGCCCCATGTCGACGCCGTCGATCAGGACACGGCCCGTCGTGGGCTGGTTGAGGCCGGAGAGGATTTTCAGCAGGGTCGATTTGCCCGATCCATTGGCCCCCAGCACGGCGATGCGCTGGCCCGGCTGGATGGTGAGGTTCGGGATGTCGAGGGCGCGGGCGCCTTCCTCGTCGTAGGTGTAGGACATTTCGCGCAGGTCGAAGCGCCCGGTGATCTTTTCCCGGCGCAGGTAGGTGCGGTCCGCGTCGTGGTCCTGCGGGGCCTGCACAATCTTGTCCAGCGCATCCAGCGCGGCGCGGGTGTTGGCCCAGCGGGCGATCAGGCCAGACAGGCCATTGAGCGGCCCAAGGGTGCGGGAAGTCAGGATGCCGACGGCGATGATCG
The DNA here is from genome assembly GCF_021735925.1 of Loktanella sp. M215. Lineage (NCBI taxonomy): Bacteria > Pseudomonadati > Pseudomonadota > Alphaproteobacteria > Rhodobacterales > Roseobacteraceae > Loktanella > Loktanella sp. M215. The sequence continues at coordinate 2,692,865 of NZ_WMEA01000001.1, read as the reverse complement.
TGCCGACGGTGAATTCACCCGCGAAGACGAGGAAGGTGCCCATGACGACGGCAGCGACGTAGGTCGCCTGCTGCACGCCCTGCGCCCAATAGGTCAGGGTCGTCGTCAGGCGGCGCTGTTCGGAGGTCGAGATGGCCGACAGGCCGGTCAGTTCGGCCCAGATGCGGGCGAAACGATCCTCGGCGCGTTGCGACTTGATGGTGTCGGCCTCGAACACCGCCTCTTGCAGCAGGCGGGACGACCGGGTGGAGGCGCCTTGGGTGGCGAGTGTCAGCTTCATCATCTTCTTTTGCGCCAGCAGCGACGGCAGCACCATCAGGACGCCGCCCGCGATCAGCACCCAGACGACGGGGCCGCCGATGGACCAGACGAGGGCGAGGAAGAGGAAGATGAAGGGAATGTCCGTCAGCGAGCCGATGGTGGAGGCGGTGAAGAATTCACGCACGGCCGAAAATTCGCGGAACGCCGAGAAGGTGGTCGAGGGCGTCTGCCCCGGCAGGCCGGAGCGCATGCCCAGAAGCTTGCCCATCAGCATGTCCTGCAAACGCAGCTCGATCCGGCGACCGGCGCTGTCCATCAGGCGGGCGCGGGCGATGCGCAGGCAGCCTTCGAGCAGCATGGCGATCCCTGCCCCGATGGTCAGCACCCAGAGGGTGGCGACCGACTGGTGCGGGATGACGCGGTCGTAGACCTGCAAGGAAAAGAGCGCCACGGCGACGGCCAGCAGGTTGGCGACGAGCGAGCCAAGCGCGACCTCGCCGATCACGCGGCGGAAGCTGGAAAATTCGGACCAGAACCAGTGACCCGGCTTGGCCTGGATCGCGTGGCGGCGGTTGAGTTCTGCGGCGGGCACCTGGGCTGCGATGATGCGGCCGGTGAAGTGTTCGACGAAGTCCGACAGCGGCACCTCTTCGCGGTTGTCGGCCGCGTCGGGGTCGTGGATCGTGACGGTGTCGCGGGTCTGCGACAGGACCAGCACCAGCTTGTCAGAGGTCAGCCGCGCGATGGCGGGCCAGTCGGCGGGCTTGGGCGGCAACGCCGTGCGGGCGGAGGCGCGCAGGCCGGCGGCGTCGAGGGCGGCGATCAGCGTCTCGGCCGGCAGGCCGGCGGAGGCCGCGTCGGTCTGCCGGTCGAGGATGTCGGTGGGTTTCAGATCCACGCCGAGGATGCCCGCGTAGGTGGCGGTGACAGCGGCGCGGGCGCGCGACTCGACACTGTCGCGGGGGGTGCTGGCGGTGGCGGCAGGGGCTGCGGGCTGCGGGGCGGGTTCGGGTGCGGCGGCCGGCTGGGCCGGGGCTGTGCCGCCGATGCGGGTCAGCTTGCCGCCGCGGGTCGCGGTCACGTCAAAGGCGAGCACGGGTCCGGTCATATCCTGTCTCCATCCACCAGAACGCCCTTGAGGGCGGCAATCTTCAATTCGACACGCGCGACCTCGAACGGCAGGGCGGCGGCGGCGCGGCGCAGGCTGACGGCGGATTCAAACACGCCGACGACGTCGTTCACGCTACGCTGACCGGCCTTCTGCTGGGCGGCGAAGTTGCGGTAGTTCTCCTCGGCCCCGGCAGCCAGTGCCGCGGTCTGGACCTGCTGGCGTTGCAGGGAGCCGAGTTCGCCCTGCAGCGCGCGCAGGGTGCGTTCCGCGTCTTCGCGGGTCTGGGCCACGCGGGCGTCGGCGGCGGCGGCCTGCTGGTCGGCGGCGGCGAGGGCGGCACCGGTGCCAAGACCGATCCCCTGATCTGCCTGCACGGTAAGCCCGGCGTCGGCACCGTTCTTGTTCACGTTGCCCACCGCCGTCAGACCCGGCAGGAACCCGGCGCGGGCGGCGCGGGATTCGGCCACGGTGCGGGTGGCTTCGGCCTGCGCCTTTACGACGGCCAGCGGGGTGGCGGTCAGGTCCGTGGGCAGCGGCGAGATGCCGTTCACGCCGTCCAGCGGTGTCGCGGACATCGCGGCGAGTTCGGCGCGGGCGGAGGCAGCCGCTTCGTTATCGGAGGCCATGTCGGCCTGCATCTGGTTCAGCTTCTGCTGCACGACCATGCGGTCGACGGCATTGGACACGCCGCCCTTGACGCGCTCGTCCATGATCCAGGCGAAATGTTCCATGTCGGACATGGCAGAGGCGTTGACCGCGGCGCGGGCCTCGGCCTTTTGCGCGGTCAGATAGAGGGTCAGCGCGTCCTCGACCCGGGCATTGGTGTCCTGGGCGAGGGCCACGGCGGCGACCTCGACATCGGCCTTGGCGTAGGCGCGTTCGGCCTTCTTGCGGCCATTGTCGAAGATGACCTGTTCCACGACCAGCGATGTGACGATGCTGCCGAGCGAAGTCAGCGAGACCTGCGGGCCGAGGGTGGGCAGCCAGTTCTTGGACCGCGCCTCGGCGCGCAGGGTGGCCGCGCGCAGGTCGGCCTCTGCCGCGCGGGCGTTGGCGGCGAGGACGGCGTTGGAGACTTGGGTATAGGGGCCTTGCGGCAGGATGGAGCGGCGGGTCAGCAGGGTCGCGATGACCTCTGATTCCGTGCCGTCGGGGGTGGTGGTATCGAGGGCCGGGGCGTTGGTGTCGGCCACAGCGGCGGGTTTGCCGAATCCCATCGCGGAAAACGGAGAGCGCGTCACGCTATCTGGACCGCCAGAGCAGCCGCCCATCGCCGCCACTGCGCAAAGCGCAATGAGGGTGTTCTTATGTGCCTGTTGTCTCACGTGCTGTCCGCCCCGGATTTTTATTATGGTGGCATGCCCCCCCGCCGATGGGAGCAAAGGGGGCGGGTCGTTGCCCACCCCCTTGGATTGACGCGTCAGACGATAGACTGCACGAACTGGATGTCGTGGTCGATCTTGATCACGGTGTCGCCGCCGACGTCGTAGACGTCGTAGGCCTGACCGTTGATCGTCTCGGTTCCCTGCATCGTTCCGGTGCCGTGGAAGGTGACCGTGTCGTCGATGGCCCCGTGGATCACGAGCACGTTGTCGTTGTCGGACAGCGCGTCGATGGTGGCCTTGGTCAGCGACAGCTTTGCATTTTCCGCGTAGCTGAGGTCGATCGCCCCGATGTCAAACCCGTCAAGGTTCGGCGCCGTGATGTCGACGTTGTCGGTCGCCTTTTCTTCCAGCACCAGCAGGGTCGAGTTGGTGTTGCCGTGGTCGTCCGTCGCGGTGACGACAAGGTGCTTGCCGTCGGCGACGGGGTTGTTGGTCCCGAAGTAAAAGTCGGACCGACCCGCCTCGCCCGGGTTTGCAAGGGCCTTGTCGGACAGCAGCTGCACGCCGCTGGCGTTGTAGGCGTGGATCGTCAGCGCATCGTCCGCGCTTTCGACCGCGACCTGCGTGACGCCGTCCTTGTTCTGTCCCTGCAGGAAGATGCCCAGCACGTCCGGCGATTCCGGCAGCACCGTATCGACGACGAAGGTTTCCTCGATCGAGCGGACGTTACCGGCGGCGTCGGTCGCGTGGATGCCGATGACCGCGTTGTATTCGCCGTCACGGATTTCAGCGGCCGTGAAGTGGACGGTCCATGTGCCGTCGGCCTTGACCGTCGCCACGTGCTGGACGCCGTCGAAGTCGACCAGCACCGAAGAGCCCTTTTCCACACGGCCGTTCAGGGTGATGCCCTGCGCTTCTTCCTGATGGTTCAGGACGCCGTCGCCGCCGACCTTGCTGGTGCTGGTCAGCTGGTTGACCCAGGTGTCCATCTTGACGATGCCGGTCGTGGATGCGGTGTTGCCGGCCACGTCCGTCGCCTTGACGTTGACGGTGTAGTTCAGCTCGATGTTGCCGGTGGGCAGTTCGTCGCGGCTGTACTGCGAGGACCAGTTGCCCTGCGCGTTGGAGGTGACCGTGTGGGTGGACCCGTTGAAGGTCACGACCACGGTGGCGCCTGCGTCGGCGGTGCCGTGCAGAATGACGCCGTCCTTGGTTTCCTCGGCGTTCACGATGCCATCGGGGCCGTCGACGTCAGAGGTGTCGATGGTCGCGTGGATTTCCGTGTCGATCCGGACGGTGCCGGAGGCCGTGTCGGTGTTTCCGGCCAAGTCGGTCGAGACGGCGGTGACCGTCTGGACCATGCCTTCGCTGCGGGGCACCTCGCTTTGGGCGTAGGTGGTGGTCCACTGGCCCTGCGCGTTCGCCGTCACGGTGTGCGACGCATTGGCCATGGTGACGATGACCGTCGCGCCTGCTTCGGCGGTGCCGGTCACGGTGACGCCAGTGGTACGCTCGGCCGCGTTCACCGTGTTGTCGCCGCCTGCGGGGATCGGGTTCACGGTCACGCCGGTGATGGTGTCGATTTCCAGCGTGTCGGTCACGGTCGCCGTGTTGCCATGGCTGTCGGTGGCGGTCACGGTGATGTCGATCGCGGTGCCAAGGTCGCCCTGCGGCAGAACACCAGCAGGCACGTTGAGGCTCCAGTTCGTGCCGGTGACGACGGCGTTGTAGCTGGCGCCGCCGAATTGCACGATCACGGTGGATCCGGCCTGCGTAGTGCCGTTCAGCACGACGCCGTCCGTTTCCTCGACAAAGTTCACGGTGCCGTCGGTTTCAACCTTGGACGCATCGAAGGTGACGGTCGCCACGGTATCGACGTCCAGTGTGTCGGTGTCGGTGGCAGAGCCGCCTTCGTTCGTCACGATGACCTTCACGGGCAGATCGTATTCACCTTCGGGCAGCTGACCTGCGGGGATGGTGGTCTGCCAGTGACCGGTTTGGTCGATCGTGATGTTCACGACCACGGTGCCGACAGTCACGGTGCCGGTGGCGCCGGGCGTGCCGGTGCCGCCGATATCGACGCCGTCCTTGTAGTCGTCGTTATTGACGACGGTGCCGTCGCCACGCGTGCCGGTGGTGATTTCGACGACCGGCGGCAGGGGGGCCGGCGGCTCGACCGGGTCCGTGGGATCGGTGGGGCCTGTCGGATCAGTCGGATCGGTCGGGCCCGTGGGATCGGTCGGATCAGTCGGTGTCGTGGGATCGGTCGGATCAGTCGGTGTCGTGGGATCGGTCGGATCAGTCGGTGTCGTGGGATCGGTCGGATCAGTCGGTGTCGTGGGATCGGTCGGATCAGTCGGTGTCGTGGGATCCGTGGGGTCGGTCGGAACGGTCGGAGTCGTGCCACCGCCGCCGTCGCCGCTCTCGCCGCCGGAACCGCTGTCACCGCTGTCACCACTGTTGCCGCCGACCAGAAGCGCGCCACCGACGGCGGCCGCACCGGCTGCACCCCAGCCGCCAAGACCGCCGAGGCCGCCCATCAGCGGGGCTGCCATCATGGTGGCCTGCGGACCGGCGTCATCGACGGGCAGTTCCGCGATCTGCGTGAAGTAAAGCTCGTCATCGGGCGACCATTTGCCGAAGCTGTCGCTGTCGACGTACTGGGCCAGCATCAGGTTGCCGTCACCGGGCACCAGTTGCACCTCGGCCAGCTGACCGCCGGAGGAGAGGTAGAGGTGGTTCTGCGCCTGACCTTCTGGCGTGAAGAACCCCTGGATGGTGATGATCTCGCCATCGACCAGCATGACCTGCAGGGCCTGACCCTGACGGGCGTAGGACAGCACGTGGCTTCGTTCCAGGTTCAGGGATACGTCCTGGCTCTGACCTACGATGATATTTGCGTTCGCGCCCTTGCCGGACACTTCACCACGCTGCAAACCGCCCGCATCATTGCGGACGACGAATTCAATCGCCGACATAAAACTACTCCGCCTCATTGCGCGCCCATCATGGGACGCATCATTTTGATTGCGGACAGGTTAGCGCGGGGGGGATCGTTAATCCAGATGGAATATGGCGGCGCTTACCGCATGGTGGCCTTCATGGTGACACATTTGCCGCAGGACGGGGGGCGTCGTGCTGGCCGTCGACGTTGCCGTGGACCTGCAGATTGAGGGCCGCACCCAGCAAAATCAGGTAGGCGGTGATGTAGAGCCAGAGCAGCATGCCGATCACCGCACCGATGGATCCGTAAACCTCGTTATAGTTCCCGAAATTCCCCAAATAATATGACAAACCGGCCGAGGCGACGATCCAGAGCACGACGGCGGTGGCCGCACCGATCGTCATCCAGCGCAGCCGCGCGCCCCGCTGGTTGGGGCCGAAACGGTAGAGCAGCGAGAGTGCGGCGTAGAGCACGAAGAGCGCCACGAGCCAGCGGATGACCTCGAGGATCCAGGCGGTGCCCGTGTCGATATGGACGAATTTCATCACGATGGGGGCGACGATGACGGCCACCATCGCGAGGATCGCGAGGGCGACCAACGTGATCGTCAGGGTCAGGGCCACGACGATCTGCTTGAACCCGTTGCGCGCCGGGCGGTTGGCGATGGCGTTCAGCCCCTCCATCAGCCCCGCGACCCCTGCCCGCGCGGCCCAGAGCGCCAGCATCAGCGACACGCCAGAGGCGAATCCCAGCGTGCCGGTCTGGGCGGCCAGCAGGCGGCCCATCTGACCCACGAACAGCAGGTAGGTTTCCTGCGGGATGATTTCCTTCATCAGCTCCAGCTGCTGGACGACGATGGTGGGGTCCGCCAGCAGGCCGAAGATCGCGATGATCGCGGCCAGCGCGGGGAACAGGGCGAACATGCCGAAGAAGGCGACACCGGCGGCAATCAGGGAAATATGCCGCTCTGTCGCCGTCGTCCAGACGGCCATCAGCAAGGTCCACAGCCGCCGGGTGGCCCCCGGCGGTGGATCCTGTGCGGTGGCGCGGGCATGGCCCGGGCCTGACGGGAGTGTGTCGGTCATGCACAAAGACCTAGGGCAAGCGGTGGTCCCTGCCCAGCCGGTGCGACATCGTTGTGCCCGGTGTTACGCAAAAGGCGCAGGATTGCGGGGATTTTTTGCACGGGCGACCCTGCAGGCGGCCCAGAACAGACGTGACGTGGGACAGCCCCACGCCTTGCGCGGCGGCGCGGGGGCGCCGATGCCGAAAACGTGTTTGACGACGGCCAGCGATGATTGCGTTTCGCGCCTGCCCCGCCTGTTTTCGATGATATGGATGGCGGGCAGTCCAACACGATCCGGCAGACAGCCATCGTGCTGCTGCCAGACGGCACAGCTTTCTGCACCTTTTACCGAGTCACACATTCACGAGGGATTACCATGACCAGAACAGTAATACGCGCCCTGGGCCTTGCCGCCCTGACCGCAGCTGCGGCCCCGGCCGCCTTTGCCGACGCCGGGCAACACCGCACCTTTGTCATCACCGCCGATTGCTATCGCGGGCCGACAACGGCCACGATCTGGGATCACCCGCAGGGCAGTTTTGTCACGGATCTGGTCGCTTACGGCTATGATTACGCCAATGCCAACGCGATCGCGACCGTCATCTGCAAGGACGAAACGCTGGTCAACAACCCGGAGCTGCTGAAAGCGCGCGTCGCGGCCGAGATCGCGCAGATGCCGCCCCGCTGAGGTCCAAAACGGCACGCCCGGGGGGCGCGCCCTGCCCCCTTGGTGTGTCATCGGTGTCAGCGGTCTTGTGCAAAATGCACGGCCCGGTAGCATTTCCGCTCGCCTGTCCGGCCCGGTCTGGCTAGCGTCAGGGCCAGAGATACCGCGGCAAACGCGGAACGCGAGGGCAGACGTGCAGAACATCACCGATCAGGTCAACTTGCTGGCAGAGCGTATCCACGAGATGCGCGAGACGCAGGAACGCATCCTTGTGGGCATCGCGGGGGCGCCCGGCAGCGGCAAGTCGACGCTCGCGTCAGAGCTGGCGCGGCGGTTGAACGTGCAGCGCTGTCCCGCGATGATCGTGCCGATGGACGGGTTCCATCTGGACAACGCGGTGTTGGATGCGCGCGGTCTGCGGGGCCGCAAGGGCGCACCCGAGACCTTCGACGCCGACGGGTTCCTGCATCTGGTGCGCCGGATGACCGAAGCGGTGGAGGTCGTGGCCCCGGTGTTCGACCGGTCGCGCGATCTGTCGGTGGCGGGCGCGGTCGTGGTGCCGGCTAATTGCGCTGTCATCATCGTCGAGGGCAATTACCTGATGTTCGACGAGATGCCATGGGCGAACCTTGCGGACCTGTGGGACCTGTCGGTGCGGGTCGAGGTCGGGCTGCCGGAGTTGCGTGCCCGCCTGATCCAGCGCTGGCTGTCGCTGAACCTGTCGCGCACCGCCGCGATGCGCCGGGCCGAGGGCAACGACATCCCGAACGCCGAGCGCGTCATCATGCGCGCCCTGCCCTGCGACATCACCCTGCGCCCGCAGGACTGACGGGGCACCCTGCCCCTCGCCGTGCGACCAAACCCCGCTAGATCGCCTTGCAGACACAGCGAAAGGTCCGCACGATGGATATTCTGAACTACCTCTTTGCGCTGGCCAGCATCGGCCTTGGCGCCGTGGGCTGGCTGGCGCCACGCTATACGATGGACATGCTCGACCTGAAGAAGGGCGAGGGCAACATGGGGCCAAGCGAGATCCGCGCGGCCTCTGGCGCGCTGTTCGTGGGGCTGGGGCTGGGGGCGATCCTGATCGGGACACCGGTGGCTTACGGCATGATCGGCTGTGCCTGGACCGGGGCTGCAGTGGGGCGTGCGACCTCGCTGATGCTGGACGGGACCAACGGGTTGAAATGGAAGTTCTTTGCGACCGAGGTCGTGGTGGGACTGGGCGCGCTCTGGGTCAACTTCGCCTGATCGGGCGCAAAACCCCGGTGGCGGCGGCGGTCCACGCGCGCTAGGAAGGACCCGCCGGTGACGGGGGTTCTTTGATGGCGCGGATATTCAAGTGGTTGATGTGGCTGGCGACCGGGGCCGTCGTGCTGGTGGTCGCGGCCATCGTGCTGGTGTGGTATTTCGCCTCGCGGTCCCTGCCCGACTACGACGGCACCTATACGGTCAGCGGCATCACCGCCCCGGTCGAGATCGTGCGCGACAATGCCGACGTGCCGCATATCTTTGGCCAGACCGACGAGGACGTGTTCTTTGCGCTGGGCTATGCCCATGCGCAGGACCGGCTGTGGCAGATGACCATGCTGCGCCGCACGGTGCAGGGCCGCCTGTCAGAGCTGTTCGGAGAGCGCACCGTCCGGATCGACAACCTGATGCGACGGCTGGATCTGTACGGGCTGGCCGTCACCTCGGTCAAGGCGCAGGATGCGCCGACCACGGCCGCGCTGACCGCCTATGCTGCCGGGGTGAACGCCTGGCTGGGCGAAATCAACAAGGGATCGCGCGGGCGCGGTGCGCCAGAGATGTGGATCTTCAACGCGCCCATCGCCCCTTGGCAGCCTGCGGACAGCATCGCGATCCTCAAGCTGCTGGCGCTGCAATTGTCGGGGCAAGCGAATGACGAGGTGCTGCGTGCGCGCACGTCGCTGATCGTCCCGGCAGAGCGTCTGGCGGACATTCTGCCCGACGATCCCACCGACGGGATCGCCGCCCTGCCCGACTATAGCGCGCTGGTGGGTGACGTGCCGAAATATGCCGCCAACACGCGCGGCCCGGACGATCCGCTGTCGCCGGTGATGGGACACGGGTTGGCGGGGGCGTCGAACGCCTGGGCCGCCGGGATCAGCCGGTCGGCGACGGGATCGACGCTGCTGGCCAGCGACCCGCACCTGCAACTGACGGCGCCGACCGTTTGGTATCTGGCGCGGTTGCAGCTTGCGTCGGGCGACGTGATCGGGGGGACGATTCCGGGCCTGCCGGTGATCCTGTCGGGGCGCAGCGCGGATCTGGGCTGGGGCATCACCACGGCCTATGTCGACGATCAGGACGTGCATATCGAACAGATCAACCCGGACAATCCCAACCAGTACCGCACCCCCGACGGCTGGACCGATTTCCGCGCCCGCGACAGCATCGTCACGATCAAGGACAGTCCCGCGATCACGTTGAAGCTGAAGTGGACCGACAACGGGCCGGTGCTGCCGGGCGATGTGTTCGACCTTGGGACCGTGACGCCGCCGGGGCATGTGACCAGCCTGTCGTGGACCGCTCTGACGGGCGACGATCCCAGCCTGTCGGCGGCGATGGCGATGATGAAATCCCGCACGATCGAACAGGCGATTGCCGCGGCCGCGCCCTATGTCGCCCCGGCGCAGAACCTGACGCTGGCGGACCGCACGGATGTGGCGATGAAGACGATTGGCGCGATCCCGCGCCGCGATCCTAATCACCAGAGCAAGGGGCGCCTGCCCTCTTACGGGTATCTGCCAGAGAATCGCTGGCAGGGGATCATGCCCTATGCGGACAACCCGGAGTTCGTGGCCCCCGAGGGCGGAATCGTCGGCAATACCAACAACAAGACCGTGAACCGGCCGTTTCCGAACCACGTTTCCTACAACTGGGGCGATACGCAGCGGGTGCAGCGCTGGCGACGTCTGATGCAAAGCCGCGAGGTGCATACCCGCGACAGCTTTATCGAGGCGCAGCTGGATACGGTCAGTTTCACCGCGCGGTCGCTGCTGCCGCTGGTCGGGGCCGACCTGTGGTTCACCGGCGACGCGGCAGAGGACGGCACGCCGGAACGGCGCCGGCAGATCGCGCTGACGCTGCTGGCGAACTGGAACGGCGAGATGAACGAGCATCTGCCGGAGCCGCTGATCTATGCCGCCTGGATGCGCAGCTTGCAGGACCGGCTGATCCGTGACGAGCTGGGGCCGCTGGCGACCGAGTTCACCCATATCGACCCCGTGTTCATCGAGCGGGTGTTCCGCGACGTGGACGGCGCGTCCGTCTGGTGCGACGTGATCCAGTCGGCGCCGGTCGAGACCTGCACCGACATCGCCCGCCAGTCGCTGGACGACGCGCTGACGTGGATCGGGGAAAACTGGGGCAAGAACCTGGAAACCCTGCGCTGGGGCGACGCGCATCAGGCGGCGCACGACCATCCGACGCTGGGCACCGTGCCGATCCTGCAGTGGTTCGTGAACATCCGCCAGTCGACCAGCGGCGGCGACAACACCCTGATGCGCGGCCAGACCAGCGGCACCGGGCCGGACCCCTTCCTGAACGTCCATGCGGCGGGCTACCGCGGGGTCTACGACTTTGCCGACCCCGATTCGTCGGTCTTCGTCACGGCCACGGGGCAGTCCGGGCATTTCCTGTCGCGCTATTACGACAACCTGGGAGAGCTGTGGCGGCGGGGGGAATACATCCCGATGTCGCTGGACCCGGATCTGGCGCGGGCGGCGGCCCTGGGGACCATGCGGCTGGAGCCGGAAACCGGTTCAAAATCACCGTAAATTTCCCGCCCTGCTTAAGCATTGGCAAAGGGGTCGGAGGCCATGGTCACGCCCATGATGAAGCATACGATCTTTCAAGGCCTGCTGCGGACCTTTGCGCTGAACAAGCGCCGGGACTATGTCGTCAAGCCTTTGATAGTGATCGTCCTTTTCCTGGTCCTCTATGCGATGATCGCCGTGCTGGTGCTGCATCAGGGGTGGCAGGACCTGCCGGCGTCGCTGCTGACGGCGGCGCTGGTGCAACTGCCGTTCACGGCGATTGCCTTTGGCATGCTGACCTACATGGACCGGATTCACGCGCAGCTGGCGGATCTGGCGATGACCGACATGCTGACCGGCCTGCCGAACCGACGCGCCTTTGTCGCACAGGCCGGGCGCGCGCAGGCCAAGGGCGAAACGGGATTCGTGCTAATCATCGACGCGGATCATTTCAAGCGGATCAACGACACCTATGGCCACGCGGTCGGTGACCGCTGCCTGCAGGCCATCGCCAAGCGGCTGAACGACGTCCGCCGGGCCGAGGATCTGGTCGGACGCATCGGCGGAGAGGAATTCGGCGCCTTCATGCCCTATTGCACGCTGGAGGAGATTACCCGAATCGGCGGCAAGATGTGCAGCACCATCATGATCAACCTGCCGGAGGAGCGTGATCCCCTGCGGCTAACCCTGTCGGTCGGTGCCGCAGAAACCAAGCCGCACGAGATGATCGAGGCGGCGCTCTCGCGGGCAGACGAGGCGCTTTATGCGGCAAAGGCGGGCGGACGGGCACGGCTTGTCGTCTGGTCACGATCAGTCATGGACAGGGTGGCCTGATCTGATTATCTTTTTATCTATTGATTTAGGTATTTTAGATGATTGCATAGGCTGGTGTTCGTATGTTGACGCAAAGCAAGCTGCTGGCGACCCGACTGATCCGCGCGACGGCGCCGAAAAGCAGGCGCGACACGATTTTCAAGTTCTGCCTCTTCATGGTCGTGATCCACCTTGTGTCGATCACGGCGGAATGGCTGCTGACGGGGCATCAGCACATGACGCCCGGCATACGGTTTCTGGTGACATTCTTCACCGCCACCCCCTTCGTCTGGCTGACGCTGTACACGGTGCGACGCTCTTACAGGTTGCATAAATAGCTTTTGGAATTGGCCAGTACCGACGTGCTGACCGGGCTGATGAATCGGCGCGGCTTCATCGCGGAAACGCAGGCGCGGCTGGCCGATAACCTGCAGGGGGTCGTGCTGATCGTGGATGCGGATCATTTCAAGCGGATCAACGATACCTTCGGTCATGCGGTGGGCGACATCTGTCTGCGGGCGGTGGCGGACCGTCTGCGCGATGTCACGACTTCGCAGGACGTGGTCGCGCGGATCGGTGGCGAGGAGTTCGGGATTTTCGTCAGGCGCGAATCACTGGCGATCCCGGCGCTGGGACAGGCGCTGTGTGCCGTGATCCCGGTCCGGCACCATGCGGCGACCGATCCGCTGCAGCTGACGCTGTCGGCGGGCGCCGCCGTGACGCTGCAGGGCGAAACGCTGGAACAGGCGATGCGGCGCGCGGACGAGGCGCTGTATTGTGCGAAGCAGGCCGGGCGGGCGAAGCTGGTGACCTGGGTGGCCGATCATGTCGCCTGCAGCCAACCCCGGCCCGACCCGCTGTTCAATCCGGTAGCCGGCTGAAGCGTTCCTTTTGCAGGGCGGTCCAGAAGACCTCCATCCGGTAGCCATCGTCGGTCTGCTTGTCATCGGTCACGACACCGGCGTCGAAGAGCCATGCACGCGCACGGCCGGCGTTAAAGCCAAGGGTCAGCACCTCGGTCGTGCGGGGATCCTTGGTCTTTTCGGTGATCGCTTCCAGCAGGGCGTCGAGCCCTTCGCCGGTGATGGCGGAGGTGGCGAAGATGTCGTCGGTCCGGGCGGATTGGGTCATCATGCCCTCGCGCGCCTCTGGCGAGAGGCGGTCGACCTTGTTCCAGACTTCGAGCATGGGGGCGGTGTCGGACACGCCCAGCGTCGCGAGGATCGCCATGACGTCGTCGGCCTGTTCTTGGCTTTGCGGATGGCTGATGTCGCGGACATGCACGATCAGGTCGGCGTCAAGCACCTCTTCCAGCGTGGCGCGGAAGGCGGCGACCAGTTCCGTCGGCAGGTCAGAGATGAAGCCCACCGTGTCGGACATGATGATCTTTTCGCCGTGCGGCAGTTCGATCTGCCGCATGGTGGGGTCCAGCGTGGCGAAAAGCATGTCTTTGGCAAAGACCTCTGCCCCGGTCAGGCGGTTGAAGAGCGTCGATTTGCCGGCGTTGGTGTAGCCCACGAGGGCCACGATCGGATAGGGCACCTTGGCGCGGGCGGCGCGGTGCAGGGCGCGGGTCTTGACGACCTTGGCCAGCTGCGCCTTGAGGCTTTGCAGTTGCAGGTCGATGGCACGGCGGTCCGCCTCGATCTGGGTCTCGCCGGGGCCGCCGACGAAGCCGAGGCCGCCGCGCTGGCGTTCAAGGTGGGTCCAGGCGCGCACGAGGCGCGTGCGCTGGTAGGAGAGGGCCGCCATTTCGACCTGCAGCACGCCTTCGGCGGTGCGGGCGCGGTCCGAGAAGATTTCGAGAATCAGCCCGGTCCGGTCGAGGAGCTTGACGCCCCATTCCTTTTCCAGATTGCGCTGCTGGACGGGGGTGACATGGCCATCGACCAGCACCAGTTCGGCCTCTTCGGCCTTCATGCGCTCTTTCAGTTCGGCGATCTTGCCTTTGCCGAACAGCATGCCGGGATGCAGTTTCGGCAGGCGCACAACTTCGGCGCCCACGACCACAAGGTCAGGCAGGGCGGCGGCGAGAGAGACGGCTTCTTCCAATGCGGGATCCGCGTCCCTGCGGTCACGGTCGGACTTCAGGTCGGGATGAAGGACAAAGGCCCGGGTGACGGGCCGGTCGCGTTCGAACAAATTATTCCTCGCCTTCGTACAGGCTGATGGGTTGGGACGGCATGATCGTCGAGATCGCCGATTTGTAGACCAGCTGCGACTGGCCGTCGCGGCGCAAGAGCACGCAGAAGCTGTCGAACCAGGTGATGACGCCCTGCAGTTTCACGCCGTTCACCAGAAAGATCGTGACGGGGACCTTTGTCTTGCGCACATGGTTGAGAAACGCATCTTGCAGGTTGGCCTTGTCGGACGCCATGGAAATTCACCCTATATTATTCTTGTCGCCGCGGATCGGCATGATTGCAGGCGATTATGTCGTGGCGGCCTTTGATATTCCACCCCAAAAACGTGAATCGCTATTTGCGCCAGATTTCGGGATTGAACAAGGCGACAATCGCCAGCGCCTCGAGCCGGCCAAGGACCATGGCGGCGGCGAGGACGGTCTTGGCAAGGTCCGGCAGGCCGGAAAAGCTGATCGGGGTCTCGGCCGCAACGACGGCCAGCGGGCCGGTGGTGGACAGCGAGGCCACGGTCAGCACCATGGAGGTTTCGAACTGCACGCCGGTCAAGGACAGAAGGATCATCGTGCCCGCAACCGACAGCGCAAACAGCATGAAGAAGATCCACGAGACATAGGCGCCCTGCCGGCGGATCATCCGCGCTTCGCGTCCGCCGCCCGCGACGGAGGACGGGTGCAGCAGGCGTTCGAGTTCACGTTCCGAATGGCGCGCGAGGGCGTAGACGCGCAAAAGTTTCACGCCGCCCGCGGTGGTGGCCACACCGCCGCCGATCAGCGCCATACCGACGAGGAAGAGGCCCGGTGTCTCTAACCCCGACCAGCGCGAGGCGCCGTCCCAGAAATGCGATTCGAAGCCCGTTGTGGTGAGGAACGAGGTGACGGTAAAGATGCTGCCCCAGAGCGAGCCAAAGAGGCCACCCCAGGTGCTTTGAAGCCCCTCCTCGATACTGCCGAGGTAGTGGCGGGCGAAGAGCAGCAGCGTGGTGCCTGCGACGAGGCCAATGGCCAGACGGATTTCGGGATCGCGCATCAGGCGCGCGTCGCTGTCGCCGAACATGCCGCGCGAGAAGGTCAGGCGCGACAGGGCGAAGATGAAGAAGGCAAAGATGCAGACCTCGCCCCAGAAGCCTGCGGCGGCATAATAGACGCCGCCGATGGGGGAAATGCCGCTGGTCGAGAGCACCGACATGGCGTGGCACAGGGCGATGTAGGGGACCTCTCCGCACAGGACGAGGGCGAGCCAGAGGATGAAGGTGAGGGCCGTGTAGATCGGCGCGAGCGTGGCGGCGTGGCGGAACAGGCGGTCCTGCACCTGTGCGGTCTGGCCGATCTGGCGGTAGGCGCCCGCGGTGATGCGCGCGCTGCCGCCCGCGGCGCGCACCTCGAACCCGCCGATGTTCATGGGGGCAAAGACCGCGACGGCCATGATCCAGACCAGCAGGCCACCGAGCCAGCCCACGGTGGCGCGCCACAGATGCAGGGACGGCTGCAACCGGCCTGCGTTTTCGTAAAGCGTGGCGCCGGTGGTGGTAAAGCTGCTGACCATCTCGAACCAGGCGTCGAAGAAACGGATGTTGCGGCCCGCCTCGTGGAAGGGGACCGCGAACATCAGGGGCAGCACGCCGAAGGCCAGCACCAGCGTCAGCAACTGGCTGCGGGCGGCGGATTTGGGGTGCGTGCCCGCGGTGGCGAGGGCAATCAGCATGGTCAGGGTAGAGAACAGCACGGCGGCGTAGAAGAACGCCCGCATCGAGGTGAAATCCCGCATCGCCCAGGCGTGGAGCGCGGGCACAAGCATCGCCAGCGCGCCGATGCCCATCAGCATCACGAAGAACGGCAGGGATTTCACGCGGTGCATCAGAAGAAGTCGATCGAGACCTGAAGCAGCCGCTCGACCTCTGGCACGTCGTCGGACATGGCGAAGATCACGACGATGTCGCCTTCTTCGATCCGGGTCTCGCCGGTCGGTTTGACCATGCCGGACGGCTTCAGGATGCCACCGACGAGCGCGCCTTCGGGGAAGGCCACGTCGCGGATGCGCTGGCCTGCGAGGGGGGAGGTGCCGAGCACCTGCGCCTCCAGCATCTCAGCCTCGGCATCGCCGATGGAATAGACGCCGCGCACGCGGCCGTGGCGGACGTGGCGCAGGATCGACGAGACGGTGGTCGAGCGCGGGTTGATGTAGGCGTCGATGTCGAGCGGTCCCATCAGCGGCACCAGCGTGGGGTCGTTGACCAGACAGATCGACATCTTGCAGCCCATCTCCTTGGCGCGGACAGAGGCGAGCAGGTTCGTCTTGTCGTCGTCGGTGACGGCCAGCACGGCGTCGGCAGAGGTGATGCCCGCCTCCTCCAGCAAAGCCGCATCGAGGCCGTCGCCGTTCAGCACGATGGTCCGGTCGAGGGCGTCGGCGGCGGCCTCTGCCACGTCACGGGACCGTTCGATCATGCGCACACGGACGCGGTCGGCGCGGTTTTCCAGCGCCAGTGCGACCGCGCGGCCCACGTTGCCGCCGCCAATGATGACGACGCGTTCCTGCTTGGTCTGGACCTTGCCGAAGATTTCCAGCGTGCGGGCCATGTCGTCGGTATGGGTAAAGATGTAGGCCTCATCGCCCACGAACAGCTGATCCTTGGCGTTCGGCACGAAAAGCGCACCATCGCGGCGCACGCCCACGACGACCGCGCGCAGGGTGGAAAAAAGGTCGGTCAACTGCCGCAGGGGCGTGTTGATCACCGGGCAATCGCCTTCGATCGCGATCCCCATCAGGGTGCCGCGCCCGTCGAGGAAGCTTTCGGTGTCGAACGCTGCCGGCGAGGCCAACCGTTGCAGGGCGGCCTCGGCCACCTCGCGCTCTGGGCTGATGACTACGTCGATCGGCAGGTGATCGCGGCGGTAAAGGTCGGAGTATATCGCGTCGAGGTAGCTTTGCGCGCGCAGGCGCGCGATCTTGCGCCGGATGTTGAAGATCGAATGGGCAACCTGACAGGTGACCATGTTCACCTCGTCCGAGTGGGTCGCGGCGATGATCATGTCGGCGTCGCGGGCCCCTGCCCGTTCGAGGATGTCGGGATAGCTGGCGTGCCCGGAAATGCCCTGCACATCGAGGGTATCGGTGATGCGGCGCACCAGTTCGGCGTTGTTGTCGACGACCGTGACGTCGTTGCGTTCGCTCGACAGATGTCGCGCGATCTGCCAGCCGACCTGACCGGCGCCACAGATGATGATCTTCATGCGCGCATTCCCCTGCAACCGTCCCCCTCGTGACAGAGCGTCACGGGGGCGTCAATTCAGCTGTCTTCCTCGACATAGGCGATGCGCGCGCCGGACTTGTTGGCGGTGGCGACGCCGAGGGATTTCAGCTTGCGGTGCAGGGCGCTGCGTTCCATGCCGACGAAGGACGCCGTGCGGCTGATGTTGCCGCCGAAGCGGTTGATCTGGGTCAGCAGGTATTCCCGTTCGAACAGTTCGCGCGCGTCGCGCAGCGGCAGCGTGGCCAGCCCGCCGGACAGCACGATGCGGCCGTCGCCCGCGGGCGCTTCATCCGCAGAGGGCAGTTCGCGGGCCGAGATCGGACCGCCGGAATCGCCAAGGATCAGCACCCGTTCCACGACGTTCTTGAGCTGGCGCACGTTGCCGGGCCAGAGCATCGTCTGCAGCAGGGCGCGGGCATCCTCGCCCAATTCGCGCAGGGGCAGGCCTTGGGTGCGGTTCAGCATGGCTATGAAATGGGCGGCGAGAACGGGGATATCCTCGCGCCGTTCCTCGAGGCTGGGGACCGGGATCGGCACGACGTTCAGGCGGTGAAAGAGTTCCTGCCGGAAGCGGCCGGCGGCGATTTCCGTCGCCAGATCGCGGTTGGTGGAGGAGACAAAGCGCAGGTCGACCTGCACCTTTTCCGTGCCGCCGACGCGGGTAAAGGACTGGTCGACCAGCACCCGCAGCATCTTGGTCTGGGTGCCAAGCGGCATGTCGGCCACCTCGTCGAGGTAGATGATGCCGCCGTGCGCCTGTTCCAAAAGGCCCTTTTCGACGCCGCGACCGGGGGTTTCGCGGCCAAACAACACCTCTTCCATGCGGTCGGGTTCGACGCTGGCGGAGCTGACGGTGACGAAGGGCGCATTCGCGCGGGCGGAGTTGGCGTGGATGTAGCGGGCGGCGATTTCCTTGCCGGACCCGGCGGGGCCGGACAGCATCACCCGGCCATTGGATTTGGTGACCTTGTCCAGTTGCGATTTCAGCGCGCGGAAGGCGGCGCTGTCGCCCAGCATCTCGGCGGGGGCGGCCTCGCCGCGTTTCAGCTCGACGTTCTCGCGGCGCAGGCGGCTGGTTTCCATCGCGCGGCGGATCACGACCATCAGTTGGTCGATGTTGAACGGCTTTTCGATGAAGTCGTAGGCGCCCTGCTTGATCGCGGCGACGGCGATTTCGATGTTGCCGTGGCCCGAGATGATGACGACGGGAATCTCGGGGTGGTCGCGCTTGACGGTCTTGAGGATGTCGATGCCGTCCATCCCGCTGTCCTTGAGCCAGATGTCGAGGATCATCAGCGCGGGCTTCTGCTTGGCAATCGCGCTCATGCATTGTTCGGAATTGGCGGCCAGACGCGTCTCGAATCCTTCGTCCTGCAGGATGTCGCCGATCAGTTCGCGGATGTCGCGCTCGTCGTCGGTAATCAGAATATCGCTCATATCGTAAACCTCATGCTGGAATTTTATTGGCCGTGATCCCGACGGGGGCCAGCGGCAGAAGAATGACCGCGCAGGCGCCGCAGCGGTCGGTGTCGTCAAATGGGTCGGCGTCCGCCAGCGACAGGGTGCCGCCGTGTTCTTCGATGATCTTGCGCACGATGGGCAGGCCAAGGCCGGTGCCCTTGTCGCGGGTGGTGACGTAGGGTTCGAACAGGCGCGCGCGGTCGGTCGGCAGGCCGATCCCGTTGTCGGACACGGTGATGCGGGCCTGCGTGGGCGTGCGCGTCAGGGCGATGCGGATCTGCGGGGCGACGGCGTCGACGCCGTCGCGATCCTGAAGCGTTTCAATGGCTTCGCCGGCGTTCTTGATCAGGTTGTTCAGGGCCTGACCGATCATCGTGTCGTCGAGGTCGACCAGAACGGGACCCTCCGGCAGGTCGGTCGTGATCCGCACGCCGGGCTGGCCCGCCTCTTGCAGGGTGACCGCATCGCGCACCAGCCGGATCAGGTCGCTTTGCGCCAGTTGCGGTTCGGGCATCCGCGCGAATTTGGAAAACTCGTCGACGATGCGGCGCAGGTCGTTGGTCTGGCGCACGATCACGTCGGTCATCTGGTCCAGCTTGGCGCTGTCCTTTACTTCGGACGAAAACTTGCGCTTGATCCGTTCCGCCGACAGCTGGATCGGGGTCAGCGGGTTCTTGATCTCGTGGGCGATCCGGCGGGCGACGTCGCCCCAGGCGGCCATGCGCTGCGCGCTGACAAGGTCGGTCACGTCGTCAAACGCCACGACATAGCCGTCCAATACGCCGTCGGCACCGGTGCGGGGAGCCATGCGGACCAGCAGGCTTTCCTGCTTGCCGCCGCGCACGAGGTTCACCTGTTCCTGCACGACGGGCCGGGATTCGCGGCGCAGACGTTCGAACAGGGGGGCGAGTTCCGGCACCGCGACCGCGAGAGAGGCCGCCGCCGCCTGCCCCGGCCCCATCGAGAGCATGCGCGCGGCAGAGGGGTTCAGGAAGGCGATCCGCCCTTCGGGATCAAGGCCGACGACGCCGGAGGTCACGGAACTGAGCACGGAATCGAACAGCCGGTTGCTGTCCATCAGATCGTCACGCTGCCCTTTGAGGCGGCTGGTCATCTGGTTGAAGTAATGGCCCAGCTGGCTGATCTCGTCGTCGCCGTCATCCTCGATCACCTGGACGTCCAGATCGCCGGCCCCGACGCGCTGCGAGGCGGACACCAGCCGGCCAATGGGGCGCGACAGGCGTTCGGCGAATTGCAGGCCAAGCCAAGTGGCTGCGAGGATCAGGATGACCGCAAAGCCGAGGTAGAGGAAACCGAACTGGAACAGAAGCTGCCCGCGGTCGCGTTCCAACTGGTCATAAAGGGCCACGGTCGCCTCGGTGTCGTCGAGCAGCGACAGGATCTGCCCGTCGACGGCGCGGGTGACATAAAGGTAGCGGTTCGGGAAGGTCTCCATCGGCAGCAGGGCGCGGAATTCGTTGTTGGCGCCGTCTTCGATGATCTGGCTGCCGGTGGCGTCGGCGGCCGTGAAATCGGCGGGCGTGGGGCGTTCGTAATTGAAATCATAGGACCGCGCGCCGCGGGCCATGATCTCTCCGGCGCCGTCGATGAAGAAGACTTCGGACAGGCCCCGGTCAAGCTGGTTCTGCACAGAGCCGATCGCCTGACGCACGTCGCCGTCGTTCATGAAAAAGTTGGTCTGCCGTTCGGTATTCAGAAAGCCCGCAAGCGCGTTGGCGTCGCGCAACAATTCGGACCGCTCCTCGCCGTCGTAGGCCTGAGCGGTGGTGAGCGAGGTGCCAAGGACGTTCTGGACCCGTTCGGAAAACCACCCCTCGAACCCGAGGTTGATCGAGAGAACCGCGAAGATCGCGACCAAGACGGTGGGGATCAGCGCAAGGGCCACGAAGACGCCGGTCAGGCGCAGGTGCAGGCGCGATCCGGCGGACCGGTTGCGCCGCGCCACGATCATCGAGGTGACGCGCTGGATGACTAGCCCCGCGACGATGATGACATACACAAGGTCGGCCAGCAGGATCAGGCGCAACAAGGGCGAGGCGGACGCGCGGTCCAGCGGCCCGCCCAGAATGAGGAAGGTCAGCATCGTCAGGACCGGCCCCAACACGACCAGCAGAACGGTCAGACCGTTCTGCACGGCACGCTGCCGCCGCCAGCGCGCAAGCCGCTGGAAATCCATACCCAAAAGGGAACGCTGCACGCGCTTCGCCCTGTCACTGTGGCAGGAATGACCCCACCGTTACCGCCGTATTGTATGGTCCTGCCGGGATAATGTTTCCCCGGGGCCACGTTTATGTTGCGGTTTTACATCAATTTGCGGCGGCGTGTCACGCGGATATCGAGGTCGGTGATCTTCTTTCTGAGGGTATTGCGGTTGATGCCCAGCAAATCGGCGCATTTCGCCTGATTTCCGCCCGTCGCGTCCAAGGCGATCTCGATCAGGGGCGCTTCGACCTCGCGCAGGATCCGGTTGTAGAGGCCCGGGGGCGGCAGCGCGCCGCCGTGCAGGTCGAAATAGCGTTGCAGGTGACGCGCGACCGAGACGGAGAGCTTCTCGCCCTCTGCCCCGCCGCGCAGGGGTTCCATGGCGGGCTGGTTGCCGAGGACGGCATCGACCTCGGCGCGGGTGATCTCGTCGGCGGCAGCGGTGAAGACGAGGCGGCGCACGGTGTTTTCAAGCTGGCGCACGTTGCCGGGCCAGCTGTAGGCGCGGATCATGTCCATCGCACCCGGCGACATCTGGCGCAGGGGGGCGCCCTCGCGTTCGACGGCCGCGAGGAAATGTTCGGCCAGCAGAGGGATGTCGTCGACGCGTTCGCGCAGGGCGGGCACGGCGATGGTGACACCCGACAGGCGGTAGAACAGGTCGTCGCGGAACTTGTCCTCGTCCATCAGGGCGCCGAGGTTGCCTTGGCTGGTTGCCATGATCCGCGGCGCGTTGTCGCCCAGCGTGTCCAGCAGGCGGACGATGCGCGCCTGTGCGGTGGCGTCCAGATCGCCCACCTCGTCAAACAGGATGGTGCCGCCGCGGGCGCGGGACAGGATCGTGGCGGGGCCGTCGATGGTATCGAGGTCGGCGGCGGTGCCGGTCACGAAGGGCAGCGAGCGACGGTCGGAAAAGTCATGCACCGCGCGGGCAATCAGCGACTTGCCGGTGCCGGATTCCCCCGTGATCAGAACGGGTAACGCGGTGTTCATCACCCTTGCCACCAGCCGGTAGAGCGTCTGCATCGCGGGCGTGCGCCCGACCAGCGGCAGGTCGGAGGAGGCATCCGTCCGCTCTGCCGGGGCGCGGGGGGTCGTGGCGTGGCGCTTGACCTCCAGCGCGCGGGCGGCGCGTTTCATCAGGTCGGGCAGGTCGAAAGGTTTCGGCAGGTAGTCGTAGGCGTCGGCTTCGGCCGCCTGAATGGCGGTCATGATGGTGTTCTGGGCCGAGATCACGATGACTGGCAGGCCGGGGCGCGCCTTGGCGATCAGGGGAAGCTGTTCCAGCCCGTTGCCGTCCGGCATGATCACGTCGGAGATCACCAGATCGCCCTTGCCCTCGTCCACCCAGCGCATCAGCGTGACCAGCGACGAGGTCGCGTGGACCTTGCAGCCCGCCCGCGTCAGCGCCTGCGTCAGCACCGTGCGGATCGTGCGGTCGTCGTCCGCGACCAGAACCGTTCCATCCATCAGTCTTCTCCGTCGTCATTGGGGCCGGCCTGCGGCAGGGACAGGCGAAATACGGTGCGTCCGGGCACGGAATCGACGGTGATCCAACCGCCGCCGTCGTGCATCAGCTTGCTGACCAGCGCGAGGCCGAGGCCCGTGCCATTCTCGCGCCCCGACACGAAGGGCTCGAATATGTCGGCGGCGATGTCGGGCGGCAGGCCGGGGCCGTCGTCGATGATCTCGACCTGCAGCGGCAGGCGCGCGTGGGTGCCGTCGGGCTGCATCACCCGCAGGGACGCATCGTAGAAGGTGCGCAGGCGGATCGTGCCGCCGGCATCCCCCGCCTCTGCCGCGTTTTTCAGCAGGTTCTGAAACACCTGCTGCAACTGGTCGGCGTCGGCCAGCGCGCGGGGCAGAGAGGGGTCGTAATCGGTCAGAAACATCATGTGCGCACCGAAGCCGACGCTGGCGGACTGCCGCGCGCGGTCGAGGGTGTCGTGCATGTTGATGGACTTGCGCAGGGGCGGCCGCAGGTTGCCGAACTGTTCGACCTGTTCCAGCAGTTTCACGATGCGACGCGATTCGACGACGATCAGGTCCGTCAACTCCTGATCCTGCGGGGATAGGCCCATCGACAGCAATTGCGCGGCGCCGGTGATGCCCGCGAGGGGGTTCTTGATCTCGTGGGCCAGCATCTCGGCCATGCCGATGGCGGACCGGGCGGCCTTGCCGGACATGGCGTTCTGGTTCAGGCGGCTGACGATCTGCTGGGGGCTGATCATCATGATGGTGACCCGGTCGCGGCCCTGCAGGGGGGCGAACTGGATGTTGCAGTGCTGCGGCGCGCGCATGCCGGAGCCGACGTCCACGTCATTGATGAACAGCGACGTGCGCTGGTCGCGCGCCCTCTCAAACGCTGAATCAAGCGGGGCGTCGATCAGGACCTTGTCCCAGACGACTTCGCCCACCAGCGACTTGGCAGAGAGGTTCAAGAAGCTTTCCGCCGCGGGATTGGATTGCAGGATTTTGTCGTCGGGCCCCAGCAACAGGGCCGGCACCGGCAGAGAGGTCCAGAGCGCTTCGTCGGCGATCATGCGGCAACCTCCGTCACGGTAGGGGTCAGGGCGTCCGGCAGCAGGGACAGCACGCGGGCGGGATCGGTGGCGGTCAGGATGGCGCTGCGCAATGGCGCGGGCGTGCCGGCGGTGTCCATGTACCACCCCAGATGCTTGCGCGCGACGCGGTTGCCGAGGTCCGCGCCGTAGAAGGTTAGCATCGCCTCGTAATGGTTTGAGACCATGTCGCAAAAGGCCTGTCCCTGCGGCACGACGGGAGCGGGCGTGCCGTAGAGGGCCGCGCTGATCTGCGCCAGCACCCAGGGTCGACCCTGTGCGCCGCGGCCGATCATGACGCCGTCGGCGCCGGACAGGGACATGGCCGTGCGGGCATCCGCGGGGGTGGTGATGTCGCCGTTGGCGATCACCGGGATCGTGACCGCGTCGCGCACGGCGCGGATCGCGGACCAGTCGGCGCGGCCCTTGTAGAACTGGCAGCGGGTGCGGCCGTGGATGGTGACGAGGGCGATGCCGGCCGCCTCTGCCCGGCGGGCCACGTCGGCGGCGTTCAGGCTGTCGTCGTCCCAGCCCAGACGGGTCTTGAGCGTGACGGGGACATCGACGGCCTCTACCACGGCCTCGATCAGGCGCAGGGCGTGGTCGGGGGTGCGCAGCAGGGCGGATCCCGACAGGCCGCCGGTGACCTTCTTGGCGGGGCAGCCCATGTTGATGTCGATCACGGCGGCGCCGTTGCCCGCGACCATGCGCGCGGCCTCTGCCATCCAGTAGGGATCGCGGCCGGCCAGTTGCACCGCGGTGGCACCCTGGTCGAAGCCCAGTTCGGCGCGGTCGCGGACCGAAGGCTTGGCCTGCACCATGTCCTGCGAGGCCACCATTTCCGACACGACCCAGCCTGCGCCGAAACTGGCGACCAGCTGGCGGAACGGCAGGTCCGTGATCCCCGCAAGAGGCGCCAGCGCCACGGGGGGCGCCGGGAGAAACCGCTGCTTTGCCGTCAAATTCATCTTTTGCCTAAACGCTGTGCGTATGACACCGGATTATCCCGCCACAGACCCGGTGACAACGCGGCGCGACACTTGCGGGCGAATTTCCCGCATCGGCGCCTAAAAATGAGGCATCGCCTCTGCGATTGCGCAGCGTTTGGCGGATCGCTAGTCAGGTGAGCAAGAGATGGTGCAGGATGCGAGGCCCGGGATGACGACGACTGCCGCATTGATCGTGGCCGCCGGACGCGGTGTGCGGGCCGGTGGCGACGTACCCAAGCAATGGCAGTCGCTGGCGGGAAGATCTGTTCTGGCGCATACGGTTGCGGCCTTTGCCGCCCATCCGGGGATCGAGCGGATCGTGCTGGTGCTGCACCCGGACGATGTGGCGCGGTGGACTGATTCTACTGTAACGGTCGTGACGGGCGGTGCGGAACGGCAAGACTCGGTGCTGCGCGGGTTGCAGGCGGTCACGACGGACCGGGTGCTGATCCATGATGCGGCGCGCCCGTTGGTCAGTGCGGCCCTGATCGACAGGGTCATGGCGGCGCTGGATCATGGTCCCGGTGCGGCCCCCGCCGTCGCCGTGACCGATGCGCTGTGGCGCGGGGACGCGCGGGTAACGGGCGTGCAGGACCGCGCAGGCCTGTTCCGGGCGCAGACGCCGCAAGGGTTTCATACGGCCGCCATCCTTGCCGCCCATGCGGCCTATGAAGGCGTTGCCGCCGATGACGTCGCCGTGGCGCGGGCGGCGG
The DNA here is from genome assembly GCF_021735925.1 of Loktanella sp. M215. Lineage (NCBI taxonomy): Bacteria > Pseudomonadati > Pseudomonadota > Alphaproteobacteria > Rhodobacterales > Roseobacteraceae > Loktanella > Loktanella sp. M215. The sequence continues at coordinate 2,667,555 of NZ_WMEA01000001.1, read as the reverse complement.
GGCTGGACGTTTCGATCGTGCGGGGCGATGAAGACAACCTCAAGATCACCCACGCCGAGGATTTCGCGCGGGCCGAGAGACTGCTGGGAGGGCGCATGGATATCAGGTTGGGCAATGGCTATGACGTCCACCGCTTCGGGCCGGGGGAGCATGTCATGCTGTGCGGTGTCCGGGTGCCGCACGGGCGCGGGCTGCAGGGCCATTCGGATGCGGATGTGGGCATGCATGCGGTGACCGACGCGATCTATGGCGCGCTGGCGCAGGGCGACATCGGCGTGCATTTCCCGCCCTCCGACCCCCAGTGGAAGGGGGCGGAAAGCCATATCTTCTTGCGCCATGCGGTGGGGCTCGCGACGCAGATGGGGTTCTCGATTTCCAACGTCGATTGCACGCTGGTCTGCGAATATCCCAAGGTCGGACCGCATCAGGCGGCAATGCGCGCCGCGATGGCCGCGATCATGGGGATCGAGGCGGGGCGGGTTAGCGTGAAGGCCACGACCTCCGAACGGCTGGGTTTCACGGGACGCGAGGAAGGCATCGCCGCCCTTGCGACAGCAACGGTGGTGAAGACATGACCAGACTGATCGCGACGTTCTTTTACATCGGCCATCTGCGCCCGGCGCCGGGCACATGGGGGTCGCTGGCCGCCCTGCCCTGTGGTCTGGCGCTGATGGTGCTGGGCGGGCCGCTGCTGCTGATCGTCGCCACGCTGGCGCTGTTCGGCATCGGCTGGTGGGCGACGGGGGTAGAGACGCGGGCGTCCGGCGTCGAGGACCCGTCAGAGATCGTGGTGGACGAGGTCGTGGGCCAGTGGATCGCGCTGTGGCCGCTGGCCATTGGTGCGGCGAACGTCGGTGCATCCTACACGGCGCTGTGGCCGGGCTGGGTCGCGGCCTTTGCGCTGTTCCGCCTCTTCGACATCAAGAAGTGGGGCCCCGTCGGCTGGGCCGACCGGCGCGGTGATCCCTTGGGCGTCATGCTGGACGACGTGATCGCTGGCGTCTTTGCGGCCATCGGTGTGGTCGTCTTTGCCGGCATCTATCACGGGATCATCCTGAGATGAGCAAGGCCGCGCAACTGCTTGAACTGGCAAAGGATCGTGGCATCGTCATCGCATTGGCCGAAAGCTGCACCGGCGGCCTGATCGCCGGGGCGATCACGGAGGTTGCCGGCAGCTCTGCCATCTTCGACCGCGGGTTCGTGACCTATACCAATGCCGCCAAGATGCAGATGCTGGGCGTGCTGTCGGACACGCTCGACGATTTCGGCGCGGTGTCAGAGGAGGTCGCGCGCGAGATGGCGCAAGGCGCGTTCGACAATTCCGAGGCGCAGATCGCCCTGTCGGTCACCGGCATCGCCGGCCCCGGCGGGTCGGAACACAAGCCCGAGGGTCGCGTCTGCTTTGGCGTGGCGACCGGCGACGGGATGCACACGCAAACGGTGGAGTTTGGCGCGATCGGCCGTGCACAGGTCCGCGCAGCGACCGTGGATCACGCGCTGGACCTACTGCTGGCCGGTGTCATGCAATTCCCGGTGCGGGCCTGATCAGGTCGCGCCGGGGCCGTAAAGCTGGGCCGCACGTTTCTGGAACGCCTTGACGATGGTCTGCATCGCCTGATTGAAGAACATGCCCGCAGCGCCCTGCAACAGCCTGTTCTTGAATTCAAAATCGACGTGGAAGTGGACCTTGCAACCCTCCTCCACGTCCTGAAACGTCCAGCGGCTGTTCAGGTGCTTGAAGGGGCCGTCGATGTATTCCGTGTCGATCTGCTTTTTTTCCGGCCAGAGGGTCACGCGGCTGCCGAAGGTTTCGCGGAACACCTTGAAGGACACCACGAGGTCGGCCAGCAGGACGGTGTGATCGCCCTCCTCGCTTTCAGAGCGCAGGCGCGCGGCGGCGGTCCAGGGCAGGAACTTGGGATAATCCTCTACATCGGCGACAAGGGCATACATCTGGTCGGCGGTATAGGGCAGGACGCGGGTTTCGTCGTGGACGGGCATGGATGACTTTCACGGTGTGACTTCATCCCCTGATGTCGTAAAAGGCAGGCGGAAATCAACCCTTGCCCGAAAGGTCAACATGTCACGCCCCTATGTCATCGACCAGATGATCAGCGCCAAATCCATCGCCGCCCGGATCGAGGCGCTGGCCCGCGACATCCATGATGCTTTCGACGGGACCGACAAACTGGTCGTCGTGGGCCTGCTGCGCGGGTCGTTCGTGTTCATCGCCGACCTCGTGCGGGAACTGGATCTGCCGGTGGAGGTCGATTTCATCGAGGCGTCAAGCTATGGCGACGGCATGGAAAGCAGCCGCGAGGTCCGCATCCTGAAGGACCTGCGCGGCACGATCGAAGGGCGCGATGTGCTGATCGTCGAGGATATCGTCGACACCGGGCATACGCTGAGCCATGTGACGGACTACCTGCGCTCGCGCCACCCGGCCCGGCTGAAGACCATCGCCCTGCTGGACAAGCCCGCGCGGCGCGAGGTCGATTTCCGCGCCGACTGGATCGGGTTCGAAATTCCCGACGCCTTCGTCGTGGGCTACGGCATCGATTTCGCGCAGCGCAACCGCAACCTGCCCTATATCGGTCAGGTGCGGTTCACGGACGAGGCATGAACCCGCGCTGGTTCCTGAGGCTGAGCCAGCTGGCCCGCAACCCGCCCAAGGCGAGCCGCGTCTGGCTGGTGCTGGGTGTCGTGGCTGCCTGTCTGGCGCTGGCCGGGGTCGAACGGCTGGTGAATGGCGTGCCAGAGGCGCCCGCAAAAACATTGCGGCCATTTACGACGAATTAAGGGAAAATCCCGCATACCGGGGGCATGACAGATCTTGCCCCCCTCCTCGCGTCCGTGACGCCCCCCCGCAGCCCCGTGACGGACATGCTGACTGCCTTCAGGCGGCGCCTGGACATGCCGCTTGCGTACCTTGCCGTATTCGAAGGGCCTGACATCGTGCTGCGCGCCGTGGCCTGCGACGATGCCACCGCGCGCCTGGCCGCCGGCGACCGGTTCGCGGCAGAGGGGACATACTGTCAGGCGATCCAGCGGGGCGTCTTGCCGCATCTGTTGCCCGACGCTGCGGCGCACCCGCAGGCTGTCATGCTGCCGCCCCATGTGATGGGGACCGTGGGCGCCCTGATCAGCGTGCCGCTGACGCTGCGCCATGGCACGGAACAGGCCATGCTGTGTTGCCTGTCGCATGTCCCGCGCCCCATGCTGGACGCGGGAGATCTGGCGATCGCCACGTCCTATGCCACTCTTCTGGCCGACATCATCGACCGGGACGCCAGCCTGTCGACCGGCGGCCCGGACCTGCGGCAGCAGATCGGCGACGTGATCGCGGACCGCGATTTCCAGTTGCTGCTGCAACCCATCGTGTCCCTGACCGACAATGCCGTCATGGGGGCCGAGGCGCTGTGCCGGTTCCGCCCGACGCCCTACCGCAGCCCCGATACCTGGTTCGCAGACGCGCGCACGGTGGGACTTGACCGACAGCTTGACCGGACCGTGATCGCCAAGACACTGGAATTGTTGTCAGAGCTGCCCCGGGCGCTGAAACTGGCGATCAACGTGGCGCCGGATACGCTGATCCACGCGGACCTGCCCCGGCTGATCGACGGACCCTTCAGCGACCGCATCATCTTCGAGCTGACCGACCACGCAGGTATCGGCAATCTGAACGCGATGCGCCCGCAGATGAAGGCACTGCGCAACCTTGGCGCGCAGATCGCCGTCGATGATCTGGGGACCGATTACAACAGCCTGAACACCGTGCTGCAGATCAAGCCGGATATCGTGAAACTGGATCGCAGCCTTGTGCGGGGGTTACACATGGACCCGGTCAATCAGGCTTTGACGGCCGGTATCTTGCACTTCAGCAAGGCCATCGGGGCGCAGGTCATCGCCGAGGGCATCGAACGGGCCGAGGAAGCAGCGGCCTTGCGCGATTTCGGTGTCGCCTACGGGCAAGGGTTCCTGCTGGGCCGGCCGGGCGGGCTGACGGCACTGCATGCACGGACATTCGGGTATTGAGGACCGCTTGTGTCCGGATCGACGATCTGGTGGGTCATGCACCCGGCCGAGTTGGGGGGCCTTGTGTCCAGGCGACCGGACGGCAGGCTCGCGTGACCGGCCGGGCTGACCGCAGGCGGGGTGTCAGCTAGCCTGCCCGCCTTTGCGGTGTCGCGACACGTTGGCTGGCGCTGGCGGTGGATTGGTGGACGGCTGATTGCGTTCGTTAACCATTTGGCGCGTCTGCCATCCGGATCTTGAGCAGCTCCGATCATCAACACGTCCGGTCGGCTACAATCGCGTTCGTCAGCTAACGCGTTCGATACGCGGAGCGTTCATGAGAAATCCCGACCGTCAACAGGCCCGCTCGCCAAAAATCCCGGTCGTGAGCCGCGTCGCAAGTGATCCACCCTGCGCGCCGCAAAAAGCAACGTACGGCGGACCGACAGCCCCACACGGGCGCCGGGCGGGTCTTGATCAGGCGAAGCGCGCGAGGCGGGCGGCGCGGAGGCGGGCGAAATCGTCGCCGGCATGGTAGGACGACCGTGTCAGCGGCGAGGCGGAGACCATCAGGAAGCCCTTGCCGTAGGCCGCCTTTTCGTAGGAGGCGAATTCTTCGGGGGTCACGAACCGGTCGACGCGGTGGTGCTTGGGCGTCGGTTGCAGGTACTGGCCGACGGTCAGGAAGTCGATGTCGGCGGCGCGCATGTCCTCCATCACCTGAATGACGGCCTGACGGTCCTCGCCCAGACCGACCATGATGCCGGATTTGGTGAACATCGTGGGATCCAGTTCCTTGACCCGCTGCAACAGGCGCAGGGAATGGAAGTAGCGGGCACCGGGGCGCACCTGCGGATAAAGGCCCGGCACGGTTTCAAGGTTGTGGTTGAAGACGTCCGGCTTGGCCGCAACCACGACCTCCAGCACCGCCGGGTCGCAGCGGATGAAGTCAGGCGTCAGGATCTCGATCGTGGTCTGGGGGGCCTGCCTGCGGATCGCGCGGATCGTCTGGGCGAAATGCTCGGCCCCGCCGTCGTCCACGTCGTCGCGATCGACAGAGGTGATGACGACATGCTTCAGGCCCAGCTTCTTGACCGCATCGGCCACGCGACCCGGCTCGAACACGTCCAGCGCCTCTGGCGGTTTGCCCGTCGCGATGTTGCAGAAGGTGCAGGCGCGGGTGCAGACCTCGCCCATGATCATCATGGTCGCGTGGCCCTGAGACCAGCATTCGCCGACGTTGGGGCAGCCTGCTTCTTCGCAGACGGTCGTCAGCTTGTGTTCGCGCATGATGTCGCGGGTCTGGCGATAGCCCTCGGAATTCGGCGCCTTGACCCGGATCCAGTCCGGCTTTTTCGGCTGCGGCGCATCGGGGCGCTTGGCCTTTTCGGGATGACGCTGGGCGGGGATTTTCAGATCGCGCATGACGGGCGTGCCTTTTGGCTGTGATGCCCTGTCATCTAGCCATGAACGCGCCGAAAGTCCATTGCCACGGCCGGGAACCGGTCATGCAGGCCGGGCATTGTGCCACGCGACCCCCTGGAGGCAGAGCATCACATGAAGCGTCTTATCCTGATAACGAGCCTGATCTTGACCGCGTCCGCCGCGCCGGCGCAGCAGGCGGTCTTTCAGGATGACCGGTCGACGCCCGCGGCGGTGGTCAAATCGCTGTACAATGCGATCAACCGGCACGAATACCTGCGCGCTTACAGCTATTTTGCCAGCGGCAGGGTCGGCGATTACGAGCCATTCAAGGCGGGCTACGCGGATACCGACCACGTCGATCTGCACCTTGGCCCCCCGCAAACCGAAGGCGCGGCAGGCACGACCTATACCATGCTGCCTGTCGTGATCCGGGCCACCCGGACTGACGGGACGCAGGCTATTTTTGCGGGCTGCTACGCCGTGTCGCAGGTCAGCTCGTCGATACAGGATCAGCCCCCTTACATCCCCATCCGCATCATCAAGGGCAACCTTGCCGCGACCGACGCAAATTTTGACGACGCCACCGGACACTGCGCGCCCTATTGAGGTCACCCGATGCGGGGGCCGAACTTGCCCGTTGCCTCCTCGTAGTGGCGCATCAGACGCTGGAGAGAGATGCGCAGCACGATCTTGCCGGACCGGGCGGACCAGCCCATGCGCTGCTCTGTCGTTTCCAACCCTTCGAGCAGGCAGCAGCACCGCAGGACGGCGTCCTGCAGACCCGGCCCCAGATCGTCGAGGGCGGCGAGCACGCGGGCCCGGGCGGCCTGCACGCCGGGATGAGAGGTGCCGGCGCCGGGCCGTGTCAGGGCATCGCGCCAGTCGTCGGCGGCGTCGGGCCCGGGGCGCGACAGGACGAAATCCTCGCGCAGGCGTTCGCCTGCCTTGACCAGATCCTTGGACAGGAACGGCTTGCCGTCGCGGTCGCGGCGCCGGGACAGGCCCATCAGCGGCGTCTCGGCGGCGATGAACCGGGCCGTCAGCACGTTGCCGAAGGCCGAGCCCTCGGTCGTGTCGCCGGACCCGTCAGAAAAGCCGCCCGCGCGATTTTCATCCGCTGCGGTCAGTTGACGCAGCGCCGTGCGACCCTGGCCGGTGATGTGGTACCGCGCGATCCGGGCGTCCGGGTCGGCGCAGGACACCCAGTTCTGCAGCGCCATCGCCTGCGCGATGTCGGCCTCGACGACCGCGGTGCGCAGGGTGCCGCCGGCGGGATCCTCGCGCACGATGACAGCCGAATCCATGTCGCGGGCCACCGCCATCACCGCCCCCGGTTCGCACAGCCGGCGCAGGATGTGCAGCGCTTCGCGATCCAGCCGCCCTTGCGTGACAGGAACGCCACTGGTGGCATGGCGGGCAGGAGCGGCGTGAGACATGGCACGGCTTTCTGTTGAAGGTTGAGAGACTGAGACCGGTGTGAGGGCGCGCAGCGCGGCATCGATCAACGGATCGTCGCGCCGCATTTCGCAGGCCCGCACCTGACGCATGATGGTCGAGGGATGGACGTCGCACTGGCGGGCCAGCGCCCGGATCGACGTGCCGCCGACCGTATGTGCAAGATAGTGGCGGATGTGGTCGGGGACCCAGCCGGGGATGTCCGGTGTGGGAATATGCTGCATCATCGTCATTCTGGCCAGCCTCTCTGGTCCCCATCCGCATGCCCGGTGCCATCTTGCAAAGACTAGCACAGAACGAACAACTTAAGAGTGTATTCTTAATTGAGGGTTAACGTTAGTGTCTTGGTAACACTCTTCCAAAAAATGCTTAATCAATGGGATAGTGACCGTTCTTAAGATTTTGGACGAACGCAACACCCGTCAAGGTTGTGTAAAAACCAACCCCTGAGACATGGAATCACCCAAGCCAGGAGACGGGACATGCAGGATATTCAATCGCGGATCAGACAGTTGAAGCGGCCGGGCCTGCTGGTGCGGGCGGCACGGTTCGGGCTGGACGACTATCGCCGCACGCGGGATCTGTCGCGTCTGGTGCCGGGCCTAGGGACCACGGCGCATGGCCCGGTCCTGATCGCCCTGCTGGAGGCCGAAAGCGTGGAGAACAGCGCACGCCAAGAGCGTGCCACGGCCTATTGCCTCATGCGGCATATCGACCTGCTGACGGCGGTCATGGCAGAGGCGCGTGACTTCGAAGCCGTCACGCGCCCCCGCGACATCACATGAAGCTGTCGGACATCGACGCCTTCTTGTCGGCCACGTAGGCGCGCAGCCGCGCCTCGATCTCGGGATCGAGGGGGGGCTGGATGTAGGTGTCGATCATCTTCTTCACCCGGATCGTGGCCAGCGCCTGCGTGTCGCGTGCGCCTTCCTCGTCCCAGGTCTCGAACGGTTTGTAATCGAACAGGTCCGACCGCCAGAACGCCTGTTTGAAGTTCGCCTGGGTGTGGGCACAGCCGAGGTAGTGGCCACCAGGGCCGACCTCTGCAATGGCATCCATCGCCTGACCGTTCTCACTAAGGTCCACGCCGCGGGCGAAGTGGTGCAACGTGCCCAACTGGTCGGCGTCCATGACGAATTTCTCGAAACTGGCGACAAGGCCGCCTTCGAGCCAGCCGCAGGCGTGCAGCATGAAATTGACGCCAGAGAGCAGGCCCATCTGCAGGCTGTTCGAGGTTTCATAGGCCGCTTGCGCGTCTGGCAGTTTCGATCCGCAGAACGATCCGGCGCTGCGATAGGGCAGCCCCAGACGCCGGGCCAGTTGCCCTGCCCCGTAAGTGATGTGCGACGCCTCTGGCGTGCCGAAGGTGGGCGCGCCGGAGTTCATATCGATGGACGTGACGAAGGCGCCAAAGATTACCGGGGCGCCGGGGCGCACCAGCTGGCTGTAGGCGACGCCCGCCAGCACCTCGGCCAGCACCTGCGTCAACGTGCCCGCGACCGACACGGGCGCCATCGCGCCGCCGACGATGAAGGGGCTGATGATGCTGGCCTGATTGTGTTCCGCAAAGATTTCCAGCGCGCCCATCATGATCGAATCGAACGTGAGCGGGCTGTTGATGTTGATGAGAGAGGTCATGACCGTGTTGTCGCGAACGAAGTCGGTGCCGAACAGGATCTCGCACATCTCGACCGAATCCTTGGCGCGGCTGGGTTCGGTCACCGACCCCATGAAGGGCTTGTCCGACAGCACCATATGCGCGAGCAGCATGTCGAGGTGACGCTTGTTGACGGGGATGTCCGTGGGTTCGCAGACCGTGCCGCCGGAGTGGTGCAGCCACTTGGACATGTAGCCCAGCTTCACGAATTTTTCGAAATCCGCCATCGTGGCATAGCGGCGGCCACCAGTCGCATCGCGCACGAAGGGCGGGCCGTAGACCGGCGCGAGAACGAGGTTCTTGCCGCCGATCACCACGTTGCGGTCCGGGTTGCGGGCGTGCTGGGTAAACGTGGCAGGGGCTGTGCTGCAGAGCTTGCGCGCGAGGCCACGGGGGATGCGGACGCGCTCGCCCTCGATCTCTGCCCCTGCATCCCGCCAGCGTTGCAGGGCGGCGGGATTGTCGACGAAGTTCACGCCGATTTCAGCCAGCACGGTTTCGGCGTTGCGCTCGATCACGTCGAGCGCCTCTTCCGTCAGCACTTCGTAGTTGGGCACGTTGCGTTCGATGTATTTCGCGGTTTCGACGCTGACGGCCGTGCGTTCGGCGCGCCGTGCGGCCCCGCCGCCACCGCGTGCCCGGCGTCCTGCTGTTGCTGCCTCGGTCATATCGCGCACCTTTCCCGCTGATCTTTCCGCCCCTGATACGCGACTGCGTCCGGGTCAGAGAAGCGACAAACGCCATCTGACACGCGAAAGCGACATTGCAGCGGTGCGGTTTCCGACTTATTCCAGCGCCATGGATATCACAGACCACCAACGCCTTCTGATCGTCGACTTCGGGTCACAGGTGACGCAGCTGATCGCGCGCCGCCTGCGGGAACTGAACGTCTATTGCGAAATTCACCCCTACCAGAACGTGACCGACGCGTTTCTGGCGGAGTTTGCGCCACGCGCGATCATCCTGTCGGGCGGGCCGGACAGCGTGACGCGCGACGGATCGCCCCGTGCGGCCGACGCCGTGTTCACGATGGGCGTGCCGGTGCTAGGCATCTGTTACGGCCAGCAGACGATGATGACGCAACTGGGCGGCAAGGTCGTGGGCGGCCATGGCACCAAGGAATTCGGTCGCGCCTTCGTCAAACCCGAAGGGCAACTCGACCTGCTGGACGGCTGGTTCCTGACCGACCGCGAACAGGTCTGGATGAGCCACGGCGACCATGTCTCTGAAATCGCGCCGGGTTTCGAGGTGTACGGCACATCGCCCAACGCGCCCTTTGCGATCACCGCCGATACGTCCCGCCAGTTCTATGCGGTGCAGTTCCATCCGGAGGTGCATCACACGCCCAATGGCGCGAAGCTTTACGAAAACTTCGTGCGCATGGCGGGGTTCACCGGCGACTGGACGATGGATGCCTACCGCGAGCAGGCGATTGCCGCGATTCGCGCACAGGTTGGCGACAAGAAGGTCATCTGCGCCCTGTCCGGCGGCGTCGACAGTTCCGTCACCGCCGTCCTGCTGCACGAGGCGATCGGCGATCAGCTGACCTGCGTCTTCGTGGACCACGGGCTGCTGCGTCTGGGCGAGGCGGAGCAGGTCGTGAAGATGTTCCGCGACAATTATAACCTGAACCTGATCCACGCCGACGAGACCGAGCTGTTTCTTGGCAAGCTGGAAGGTGTCAGCGACCCCGAAACCAAGCGCAAGATCATCGGTGGTCTGTTCATCGACGTCTTTCAGAAATACGCCAACGACATCGAGGGGGCGGAATTTCTGGCGCAGGGGACGCTTTATCCCGACGTCATCGAATCGGTCAGCTTTTCCGGCGGGCCGAGCGTCACCATCAAGAGCCACCACAACGTCGGTGGCCTGCCCGAGAAGATGGGCCTGAAGCTGGTCGAGCCGCTGCGCGAGTTGTTCAAGGACGAGGTGCGCGCCCTGGGCGTCGAACTGGGCCTGCCGCCGAGCTTTATCGGGCGCCACCCCTTCCCCGGCCCCGGCCTTGCGATTCGCTGTCCCGGAGAGATCACCCGCGAGAAGCTGGAGATCCTGCGCAAGGCGGATGCGGTCTTCATCGACCAGATCCGGCGGCATGGTCTGTATGACGACATCTGGCAGGCCTTCGTGGCGATTCTGCCGGTGCGGACGGTGGGTGTCATGGGCGACGGGCGGACCTATGATTTCGCCTGTGCGCTGCGGGCCGTGACCTCTGTCGACGGGATGACGGCGGATTACTATCCGTTCAGCCATGATTTTCTGGGCGAAACCGCGACGCGGATCATCAACGAGGTCGAGGGCATCAACCGGGTGACCTATGACATCACCAGCAAGCCGCCGGGCACCATCGAATGGGAATGATCCCTACGGGCGGCCCTGCCGCATGAGCACCACCCTGCGCGCCTGTCTGTGGATGATCGGCGCGATCGTGTCGTTCACCTCCATGGCCATTGCCGGGCGGCAGGTAAGCTTCGCCCTCGATACCTTTGAAATCATGTTGTATCGCAGCCTGATGGGTATCGTCATCGTGTGCACGGTGGCGGGGCTGTCGGGGACATGGCGGCAGATCAACCGCCAACAGCTCGGGCTGCATGCTGTCCGCAACGCGGCGCATTTCACGGGTCAGAACCTGTGGTTCTTTGCGATTACGGCGATCCCGCTCGCGCAGGTCTTCGCGCTGGAATTCACCTCTCCGATCTGGGTGCTGCTGATGTCGCCGCTGCTGCTGGGAGAGCGTCTGACGCGGGTCGGCAGCATCGCGGCGCTGATCGGGTTCATCGGCGTGCTGGTCGTCACACGCCCCGGCAGCGCACCGCTGTCGCCCGGCCTGATCGCGGCAGCACTCTGCGCCATCGGATTTGCCTTCTCCGCGATCTTTACGCGCAAGCTGACGCGGACGCAGACGATCACCTGCATCCTGTTCTACCTGACGACGATGCAGGCGGTCTTTGGTCTGGTCTGCGCCGGTTACGACGGCGACATCGCCCTGCCGAATGCCATCACCCTGCCCTGGCTGGTGCTGATCGGCTGTGCGGGCCTGTTTGCGCACTTCTGCCTGACAACCGCCCTGTCGCTGGCGCCCGCATCGGTGGTCATGCCCATCGACTTCGTGCGCCTGCCGACCATCGCGATCGTCGGCGCGCTGGTCTACGCCGAGGTCATCGATCCGTGGATCCTGCTGGGCGCCGCACTGATCTTTGCCGGCAACTATCTGAACATCACGCGCGGCCAGACCGCCCGCGCCTGAGGGCGTGTCGTGCAAACTGGTCACAGATTTTGCCCGCCTTCCATTTTGACGCTGCGTCGTCAATTGACGGTTCATATCTGTGTCTAAAGGTTCAGCCACGAGGAAACATTTTCATGGCGGGGACGGAGACATGAAGCAGATGATGAAGATTACGGCAGCATTCTTGTTGGGCACGACGGCGGCGCAGGCGGCCGGTATCGACCGCAACCTGACAAACTACGGCATCCTGTTCGAGCAGGGCAATTACGTCGAACTGTCCTACGCGGCGGTCAAGCCGAGCGTCTCTGGCAACTATCAGGAACCCTACGCCACATTCGGCGGAAACGGTTCGACCGGGGTGATGTCGAAAGACTTCAGCACGTTGTCGGGCTCGCTCAAATACGACCTTACACCGCGGCTGGCCTTGGGCCTGTTTTTCAATCAACCGTTTGGGGCCGACGCGAACTATCCTCAGGGCTTTTATCGCGGATTGTCGGCCGAGTGGGATTCGAACGGCCAGACCATCGTGATGAAATATAAGGTCACGCCCGCGATCAGCGTTTACGGCGGCGTCCGCAGTATCGAATCGGAAGCCAATATCGTAATCCCGAGCCAGTTGCTTGGCGCATCGACCGCAAAAGCGGCTGCCACCGCAGCCGCGGCCGCACAGCAGGCCGGCGATCTGGCGCAGGCGCAGCAACTTGGCGCACAGGCGCAGGCCATTCTCGACCCCGCAAGCGCGCTGACGGGACGATTCACATATACCGCCCATGCGGAAAAGGATCGCCAGACCAGCTATATCATCGGCGCGGCGTACGAGCGTCCCGAAATTGCCCTGCGTGTCGCCTTGACCTATGAAACAGGCTACACACACAAATTCGGTACAACCGAGACATTCGGCGGCGCCGATCTACCCCGTTCCACCACCTCGATCTCGATGCCGGACGTTTACACGCTCGATTTCCAGTCGGGCGTGGCCAAGGATACGCTGGTCTTCGGGTCGATCCGCCATGCGACATGGTCTGACTGGCACGTGCGCCCTGCCGGTTACGTCGATCTCACGAGTGGGCAGGATGTGACGGGGATCGACAGCGACAGCACGACCTACCGTCTTGGCGTTGGTCGAAAGTTCAACGACGCTATTTCGGGATTCGTGCGCGTCACCTACGAGCCTGGCAACGGCGACGACCTGTCCCGGTTGGCGCCGACGGACGGATCAACGTCTTTCGGGATCGGCGGCACTTACACTAAGGATGCCTTCAAGATCACCGGCGGTGTCGAGTACATCAAGTTCGGGGAGGGTAACGACGACACGAGCACGACTAACACCTTTTTCGCGGACAACGACGCCGTGGCGGTGGGTGTCTCGGTCGGCTACCGCTTCTAATCCCTGCGACATGCAGCGCAAAGCCCCGGTTCCGGCCGGGGCTTTTTGCGTTCCACGTCATGACAGCGCGGTCAGCCGCTGTGCGCCAGCACCGACCGGGCCGCGCGCAGCCCCGGCGCATCCCCGCCCCGCCCCAGACGGTCCATCGTCAGCGCCATCGCCGCCTGCTGCGCCTGCGGGTCGGCCAGAACGGCGCGTAACCCGTCCGCGATGCGGGACGATGTGCAGTCGGCGCCGATGAACTCGGGCACGGTGCGGGTGTCGGACACCAGATTGACCAGCGTGACCGTATCGACCAGCAGCATCTGTCCGATGATCTGGCGCGACAGCCAGTTCATGTCATAGGCGATCACCATCGGCGTGCCCGCCGCCGCGAGTTCGAGAGAGACGGTCCCAGACGCGGCAAGTGCGACATCCGCCGCGCGGAACGCAGCCCGTTTGGCCGCTGCATCACCCGGTGCGATCAGGACCGGCTGGCCCGGCCAATCCTGCGTGACCTGGCGCACCATGTCCGCGACCGGACCCGCGCTGGGCACCACGACGCGCAGCCCGGGACTGGTCTGCTGCAACAGGCGCAGGGCGCCGCCAAAACGATCGGCGAGGCGAGAGACCTCGCCCCGGCGCGACCCCGGTAAGGCCAGCACGACGGGCCCGGCGCCCAAGGCGTGATCCGCACGGAAGGCGGCAGCCTCGGCGTCGGTCGCGATGGGGTGTGCGACGACCGGGTGGCCCACGAAGTCGCAGGTCATGCCGGCGGCCTGCATCAGCGGCGGCTCGAACGGGAAAAGGGCCAGAACATGGTCGATGTGGCGCGCCATCTTGGCCGCGCGGCCCGGACGCCAGGCCCAGACGGTGGGGGCCACGTAGTGGATCGTGCGGATGTCGGACTGCGCCTTGACCAGCTTGGCCACCCGCAGGCAGAAATCGGGGCTGTCGATGGTCAGCAGGACGTCGGGTCTGGTGGCGATCACGGCCTCTGCCATTTCGGCAATGCGGCGTTTCAGGGCGCGGTATTTCGGCAGCACCTCTGCCAGCCCCATGACGCTGAGTTCGTCCATCGGAAAGCGGCTGACCAGTCCCTGCGCCTGCATCAGCGGCCCGCCGACACCGTCGAAGGTGACGCCCGGCGCCACGTCGTGTAGGCCCGCCATCACGGCCCCGCCCAAGGCATCACCGGACGGCTCGCCCGCAATCACGAAAACCTTCATATCACCCCCTTCGGTCTGACCCACAGGAACATGCCGAGCGCATCCAGCGTCTCGATCACGCCCGCACGGTCTGGCACCATCACGCCGTCCGCTTCGATCACCAGACCGGCGAGGCCCGCAGCGGCAGCGTTCATCACGGTGCCCACACCCACGACCGGCAGATCGGCGCGACGGTCCTGTTGGGGCTTGGGCCCCTTGAACAGGATGCCGCCGGTGCGGTCGGATGCGGCGATCCGGTCATCTTGAAGAGTCTCATGACGCAACAATAGCGCATCGGTGCCACTGTCATCTTCGGCATCGACGACATGGCCGTCGCGCACGATGCAGGCCTGCCCCAGATCGGCGGCGCCCATGCCGACCAGATGCCCCTCGCCCACAACGGCGTCGATCCGGTGGCGGTCCTGCGGCTGCACCTGCGTCAGCACGCCGACGGGCGGTAACAGCGCAGGGGCGACCTCGTGCGCGCCCAGAACGGTGAAGCCGCGCCGTTCCAGCACGGCGATAAAGGCGCGCAGGGCACCGTCGTCGCCACGCCGCAGGGCGCGCCAGATCGTCGGCACGAGGGTCAGGGTCGCAAGGTCGAGGGACTGCAACCGGACCGGTGGCCTGCGGATGGCACCGACCATGCAGATCTGCGTGACGCCGCGGGTGTGCAGATCGCGCAGGAAGCCGCCCAGACGCTCGATCCGGAAGGTGATGTCGGGGGTGACCTTGGGCACAAAGCCCGCCAGCGCACAGATCAGGGGGCGCGTCGGCAGGGCCTGCAGCACCGCAGGGGGCAGATCGCCGGTGCCGGCAATCAGCGCCAGCATCAGTGCGGTGTCAGAAAGCTGCGGTCGCTGTCGCCCCTGATGAAATCGAGGATCTGGCGCACGGCGACCGTGTCGGTGCCGTCCAGCGCCTCGGCCCGGGCGTGGAACGTACCCTCGCCGTCGCGCAGGATATCGTAGGCGCGGCGGAGGGCCGCGATGTCGGCGCGCGCCATGCCGCGCCGTTTCAGACCGACGAGGTTCAGACCTTCCAGCGTCGCGCGCGGCCCCATGACGAGGCCGTGCGGGATCACGTCGTTGGTGACCATCGACAGCGCCCCGATGATGGCCCCCTGCCCGATCCGCACGAACTGGTGGATGCCGGACAGGCCGCCGACGATGACGTCATCTTCGAGCACGCAATGGCCGGCGACAGCGCTGGAGTTCACGACGATGACCCGGTTGCCGATCCTGCAATCGTGGGCGACGTGACAGCCCGCCATCAGCAGGCAGTCCTCGCCGATTTGGGTCAGACCGCCGCCGCCGGCGGTGCCACAGTTCACGGTGACATGTTCGCGGATGCGGTTGCGCGCGCCGATGCGCAGGCGCGTGTCCTCGCCGCCGAACTTCAGGTCCTGTGGGATCTCTCCGATCACCGCGAACTGAAAGATGGTGGTGTCGTCGCCGATGTGGGTATCGCCGGTCACGACGACATGGCTTTTCAATGTCACCCGCGCACCCAGCACGACCTGCGCACCCAAGACGCAGAGCGGGCCGATCACACAGCCTTCGCCGATGACGGCGCCGTCGGCGACGACGGCGCTGGGGTGAATGTCGGGCATCAGCTGCGCATGTCCAGCATGGCGGCGAATTCGCATTCGCAGGCCAGCTCTCCGTCGACCTCGGCGCGGCCGTGGAATTTCCAGACCTTGGCGCCGGGCTTGCCGCGCAGGGTGGTGATCTTCATCATCATGCGGTCGCCCGGGATCACCTTGCGGCGGAACTTGCAGCCGTCGATGGACATGAAATAGATCAGCAGATCGCCGTTGATCAGCCCCATCGAGGCGCCGACCATGACGCCGGCGGTCTGGGCCATCGCTTCGATGATGGTCACACCGGGCATGATCGGCGCGCCGGGGAAATGCCCCTGAAAGTGCGGCTCGTTCATGGTGACATTCTTGATGCCGACGGCGGACGACGTGCCGTCGATGTCCTGCACCCGGTCGACCAGCAGGAAAGGATACCGGTGCGGCAGGATCGCCTGGATCAACTGGATGTCGCAGGACGTGATCGGCTGGGTCGGGGCATCGGTCATGGGGCGGTGTCATCCTTGGGGTCAGGTTGGCGCATCCCTGACGCGCCCCGCCCTGATTAGCAAGCCACCCCGCATCGGGCAAGGGAGCCTGCGTCAGGGGTTCAGCGGGTTCGGGTCGAGGCTGTCCTGCGGCGCAGGGTCCGCCAGCGCATCCGGGGCCGGTGCATCGGGTGTAAGTGCCTCGGGGTTGGTCGGACCTTCGACCAGCGGCAGGGGGTCAGCCTGCGGACTGGGGCCGGATTCCAGCATCGCGGCATCGATGCGGGCAATCGCCTCGTCGGTCAGATCCGCCGCCGACAGCGCCAGAAAAACCGAGCGGCGGTCCATGATGACCGTGGCACCGCGTTCCAGCATCAACTGCCCGACGATGTCGCGCACCGTGTTGAAAAAGTTGTCGCGCGCCTTGAGGCGCGCGTCTTCGAGCGCCACTTCCTTGGCGTCCCGGGCGCGCCGGATGCCCTGCACCTTGACGTCGAAGGCATTCGCCTCGGCGCGAAATACATCCGGCGCCATGGTCGGACGCCGCTGGGTCAGGCTGCGTTCCTCGTCGGTCAGTGCGGCGACGATCCGGTCGTTTTCGGCCTTCAGGTCGGCGGCCTGCGCCTCCAGCCCGTCGCGGATCGTCTGCCCGTAGGCGGAATCGAGGTAAAGCCTGTCGCTGTCGAGGATCAGCACCGGGGCACCGACCGGCTGCGGTGGGGCGTCCTGCGCCACCGCCGGGGTGACCAGCAGCACGGCTGCCGCCACCGCCACCGCCAGCCTGCCCCGCATCAGAACTGCGTCGAGATCGTCACGTCGAACGCCTTGGTCTGGTCGAACTTCTCGGCCTTCAGGGGTTCGGTGAAGTTGAAGCGCAGCGGCCCCAGCGGCGTGGTCCAGAAGATCGACAGACCCGCCGTCGCGCGCGGTGTGAAGCCGTTGTACAGGATGTTCGTTCCCGCTGGTACCGTGCGGCCGACATCCCAGACAGAGCCGTAATCGACAAAGGCACCGCCGGTGATGCCGTATTCCTCTGGCAGACCCAGCGGGAATTCGGCCTCCAGCCGGGCAACGGCATAACTGTTACCCCCCAGCGCGTCATCGACGGCAACCGTGGTGACGCCGTCGACGTCGGTCACGGTCTGGTAGTCGCGCGGCCCGACACCGTTTGCATCAAACCCGCGGAACGTGTTGCCGTTGAGGAAGAAGCGGTCGGTCACGCGGCTGAAGCCGTCCTGATAGGCCAGATGCCCGCCCTCGATCGTGGCACGCAGGGTGACGTCTTCGTTCAGGACCTTGGTTTCGGCGGCAGCCAGTGCCGTCGTCTTGATGAACCGGGTGTCGCCAAACCCGAATTCCTGACCGAAACGGAAGACGTAACCCGACGTCGGGTCCAGTCCGGTGCGGCGGTTGTCGAAGGAATAGTTGTAGCCGACAGATCCGTTGATCACCGCGTCCAGTGCCGCCTCTTCCTTGATGAAGGGGCTGACGCCGTCGCCGTCGGCACCGGTCAGATCATCGTAGGACAGCGCCGTATAGGTTGTCAGGCGACCGCTTTCGCTGACCGGAAAGGTCAGGCTGGGCGCGATGCGGAAATTCTCGGTGTCGTAGTCGGCGTTCTGGTTGTTGGTCGTGCGATAGCTCAGGTCGATCCCTGCGCGCAGGTCACGGCCCAGAAAGTTCGGCTCGGCAAAGCCGAAGCTGACGACCCGGTTCGACGTGGCGGTCGAAATCTCGAAGCTGAGCGATTGGCCCCGGCCGAGGAAGTTCGCTTCCTTAAAGGCTGCGACAAGGCCGACACCATTATCCGTGTTGTAGTTTGCACCGAACGACAGAGAGCCGGTAGGGGCTTCTTCGACGTTCACGTCGATGATGACCTGTTCCGGCGTGGTGCCTTCGCGGGCGTTGACATCGGTCGTGGTAAAGAAGCCGAGGGCGCGGATGCGGTCGGCGGCCTGACGGATCTCTCGCGGGTTGAAGGGGTCGCCTTCGACGGTGCGGAACTGGTTGCGCACGACGCGGTCGAGGGTGGTGGAGTTGCCTTCGATGTCGATGCGTTCGACAAAGATGCGCGGGCCGCGGATCAGCTTGTAGTCGACGTTCAGCGACAGGTCGCGGTCGTTGCGGGTGATTTCGGGTTCGACGGCGACGAAGGTCAGGCCCTGCTGGATCGCAAGCCGTTCCAGACGGGCGATGTCGCGATCGACCTGACCGGGCGAATAGGTCATGCCCGTCCGGGTCGTAAGCGCGTTCTGGTAAGAGGCGACATCAACCTCTGGCAGGGCAGAGCTGGCCGAGACGTTGCCGAAGCTGAAACGCTGCCCTTCACGGATGTTGTAGGTGATCAGGTAGGCGTCACGTTCGCGCGTCAGAGTGACATCGACGTTCTGCAGGGTAAAATCGGCGTAACCGCGCGACTGGTAGAAGTCTGTCAGCACCTGCTTGTCGAAATTGATCCGCTCGGCCGAATAGGTGTCGCGCGTGATGATAGACCGCAGCAGGCCCGCCTGCTTGGTTTCCAGCACGCCGCGCAGACGGCGGTCGGAGAAGCTGCGGTTGCCGACGAAGGTGATGCGCTGCACCTCGGTCACGCCGGATTCCTGCACTTCGAACACCAGATCGACGCGGTTGTCGGCCTGACGGATGATGCGCGGCGTGACAGAAGCGTTGATCCGCCCCTTGGAGGCGTAAAGACCCGCAATCGTTGCCACATCGCGTTCGACCGTCGCGGGCGAATAAATCTTGCGCGGCTGGCTTTCGAGGATCGGCAGGAATTCCGCGTCGTTCAGCTTGCGGTTGCCTTCGACTGCAACCTGACTAATCGTGGGAAATTCGACGACCGTGATCGCAAGGGTGTTGCCCTGCGCCTGCACGTCGACGCTTTCGAACAGGCCGGAGTCGCGGATTTTCTGCCCGGCGCTGTTCAGCTGGTCGGCGGTGATCGCCTCGCCCCGGCTGATCCCCGCGAAAGACAGGATGGTGCTGTCGGCGACGCGCTGGTTGCCTTCGATCTGCACGGCGTTGAAGGCGTAGGTCTGGGCCAGTGCCCGCCCCGCGACCAGCGTCAAAAGCAGGACAGTCGCGAGCATGAGACCCCGCAAAACCAGCGTTGCAACGGGCATCGTGCCGCCAGGAGTCTTCAATATCATGTGTGCGCCTGCAATCCGTCGGTCCCTGTTACATCGGAATTACTTGGTCCGAGTCAGGATGTCAAAACGAACAAGCACTCAATGTGGTATGCCGCGCAGATCGCGCGGCAAGCGTTACATTTAGATCAGCGCAACGTAGGCGCCAGCATACAAAGCGGCAATCATGGCGGCCGTCATCAGCATGCGATCCCAGTTCAGCGTCACCAGTGTACTGACGCTTTTGTAGCCTTTGGTCATGGTCTGCATCGTACTCTCCTTCTGATCCGGATGAAGGTATGACGCAGGTTTGGGGCAGAAATATGGCGATTGCCGCCCTTACGGGCAAAGCAGCAGGTCGTTGAGGATCGAGAAGATCATCATCGCCGCGATGATCGTCAGACCGCCGATCATCATCACGTTCATCGCCCGTTCCGACGGCTTGCGGCGCGCCACGGCCTCGTAGGCGTAGAACACCAGATGCCCGCCGTCGAGGATCGGGATCGGGAACAGGTTCAACAGGCCGACACCGGCAGAGAGCACGGCGATAAAGCTCATGTAGGACCCCAGCCCCTGCCCCGCCATCGTGGCGCTGGTCTGGGCGATGCCGACCGGGCCGGACAGGCTGCAGGTGGAAATGTCGCCGCTGATCATGTGCGACAGGGCCGACAGCGACATGGTGATCGTGAACCACAGCTGCTTGAGCGCCAGCCAGACCGCCGTCCAGGGCGCAATGTTGTCAGTGGTGGTTTGAAAGAACAGGTCGCCGTTGATCCCGATCAGCCAGCGCGTCTCGAACGTGCCGTCGGCTTTCGGAAGGTCCATGCGGCGCGGGGCGAGCGTGACGTCGCGTGTGGCGCCATCGCGCCAGATCGTCAGGTCGAGAGGTTGGCCGTCGGCGGCGTTGACCACATCGATGATCTGGCGAAAGGCAAAGACGGGTTGGCCGTCGATCGCGGTGATGACGTCACCGATCCGCACACCCGCATCGTCGGCGGCAGAGCGTGGCGTGACGCCCGAGGCGCGCGGCGGCAGCGGATAGGGCCCCTGCACCACAACCTCTGATCCGTCGCGGCGCACCGTGTAATCGACGCGGTCGGTGATCGGCAGGGTGTCGAGGCTGACGTCGCCGCCCATGACGATGTCGCCGACCTTCACGATCTGGTCGCCCGGTTCCAGTTCCGACGCATAGGCGGGCGGCAGCGCCACCTCGTCCTTGTAGGTGACGGGGTCGCTGGGCCTGCCGGTGACCATCAGGTAGGCGGCGAACAGGACCACGGCGAGGATGAAGTTGAACACCGGCCCCGCCGCCACCGTCGCCGCGCGCGCCCAAAGCGGTGCGCCCAGCATGGTGTTGCGCGGATCGCGCCCGGCGACATCGTCGGTGCCACCGACGCTGGCCGCGTTCGCATCGCCCAGAAACTTGACGTAGCCGCCAAACGGCAGCGCCGCGATCTGCCAGACCGTGCCGCGCTTGTCCGTGCGGGAATAAATCACCGGCCCGAAGCCGAGCGAGAAGACCTCTGCATGGATCCCGGACCAGCGCCCGACGATGTAATGGCCGTATTCGTGGATCGCCACGATGATCGAGAGCGAAACCACGAAGGCCAGAAGGGTGAACAGGCCACCGCCCAATTGCGGCAGAAGTTGCGTCAGATCCACTGTGTCATCCCCGGTATTTCAAGCTTTCCGCGACGCGGCTGCGCGTCAGACGGTCGATGTCCATGATCGTATGTAGGTCAATCGGGGCATTATGCTGACCCCCCTGTGCTGACAATTTGGCGAGCGCGTCTTCCACGACCCCGCTCATGTCCATGAAACCAATGCGCCCCGCGATGAAGGCGTCGAGTGCCGCCTCTTTCGCGGCGTTGAAAACGGCCCCCATCAGGCCACCTGCCGCCATGACTTCACGTGCCAGACGCAAGGCGGGCCAGCGCGCTTCGTCCGGGGCGCGAAAGGTCAGCTGGCCGATCTGCGCGAGGTCCAGACGCGCGACCGGCAGGTGCCTGCGGTCGGGCCAGTGCAGGGCGTAACCGATGGCGTGGCGCATGTCGGGCGGGCCGACGTGGGCCATCAGCGCGCCATCGTTGAACCCGACAAGGGCGTGGATCAGGGATTCCGGGTGGACGAGCGCTTCGATCTTCTCCGGCGCAATGCCGAAGAACTCTTTCGTCTCAATCAGTTCCAGCGCCTTGTTGAACATCGAGGCGCTGTCGATCGTGATCCGTTGCCCCATGGCCCAGTTCGGATGGCTGGAGGCCTCGGCCAAGGTCGCGGTCTTCAACCGTTCCAGCGGCCAGTCGCGGAAGGCGCCACCCGAGGCGGTGATGACGATGCGTTCGACCGCAGAGATATCCTCGCCCACCATCGCCTGGAACACGGCCGAATGCTCGCTATCCACCGGCAGGATCGTGGCACCGTGGCGCGCGGCGGTCGACAGCAGCAGGGGGCCTGCGGTGACCAGCGATTCCTTGTTGGCGAGCGCCAGCGTCGTGCCCTGTTCAAGGGCCGCCATGCCCGGCGGCAGGCCGGCGGCGCCGACGATGGCGGACATGATCCAGTCGGCGGGGCGCCGCGCCGCATCGGCGATGGCGGCGGCGCCGCAGGCGACCTCGATCCCCGTGCCGGCCAGCAGGTCTGTCAGTTCGGCAAAGCACTCGGCGCTATCGACCACCGCAACGTCGGCACGCAGGTCCTTGGCATCCTTGGCCAAAAGCTTTGCATTGCAGCCCCCCGTGAGGGCCACGACGTCATAGGCGCCCGGGTCGCGCCGGATCAGGTCGATGGTGCTTTGCCCGATGGACCCGGTCGCACCCAGGATCGAGATGCGCCTCAAAAGGCCACTCCGGGGACGTTGAAGGTGCCTGCGACGAAGAGCATGAACAGCGACGCCCCCAGCAGCGCGTCGAACCGGTCGAACAGCCCGCCGTGGCCGGGGATCAGGGTCGAGCTGTCCTTGACCTTCATCCGCCGCTTCAGCGCGCTTTCGGCGACGTCGCCCAACTGGCTGGCAAAGCTGAGGATCATCGACAGCAGAACGATCTCGTACCCCGCCGTGGTAAAAAGCGTGAAGATATAGCCGATGACGCCCGCCGCGATCCAGCCGCCGGCGGTGCCGGACCATGTCTTTTTCGGGCTGACCTTGGGCCAGAATTTCGGCCCGCCCACGGCGCGGCCGATCATGTAGCCGAAGACGTCCGTCGCCACGACGACGCAGATCAGCCAGAGAATCCATTGGAAATCATAATCTTCGCGGAACCGGACCAAGCCCCAACCTGCGATCTGGATGCCCAGTGAGAAGCAGAAGAACGACAGGCGTTCGTGCTTGACCATGTAGGACCCGACGACCGGCACCACCAGAAACAGCAGAAGTCCGAGGGTGGAGGCATGGACCAGCATGCCCGACAGGACGGAGGCGGTCAGCGCGGCCTGCAACATGCCCGGCGTGGGCAGGTCGGGCGCGATCATCATCCAAAGTTCCCAGATCATCACGGCGGTCACGAAGACCACCATCATCTGGAACCAGACGCCGCCCAACATCACGCCGATGGCGCCCACGACGACCATCGCCGCGCTCGACAGCAGGCGCACGGTCAGGTCGTCCCACTTGCCGGAACTTGATGGTGTCGGGCTCACGTCAGGCCAGAACGGCGCCGAACCGACGCTCGCGCTTGCCGTAGCCCGACAGCACCTGGGCAAAGACCTCTTTCGAGAAGTCAGGCCAGAGCGTGTCGATGAATTCGTATTCCGCGTAGGCGGACTGCCACAGCAGGAAGTTGCTGATCCGCGCCTCGCCGCTGGTGCGGATCACCAGATCCGGGTCCGGCAGAAAGCGGGTGTCGAGGAACTTCGACAGCGTTTCCGCGTCGACGTCCTTGTAGGACAGACGCCCCTGCTCCACCTCGAAGGCCAGACGTTGGGCGGCGCGGGTGACCTCGTCGCGGCCACCGTAGTTCAGGGCGATCGTCAGATGCACCTTGTCGTTGCCGGCGGTGAAAAGTTCGAGGTTGTCCATCAGGCGCACCAGCTTGTCGTCAAGCTTGATGCGGTCGCCGATGAAGCGGACGCGGACGCCCTCGTCGAACAGCGCCTTGGCCTCGCGCATGATGTAGCGGCGGAAAAGGGCCATGAGGCCAGAGACTTCGGTCTGGGTGCGCTTCCAGTTCTCGGTCGAGAAGGCGAAGATCGTCAGATACTTGACGCCTTCGTCGGGGCAGGCCCGGACGATCTCTCGGACGCGGCGCGCGCCGGCATGGTGCCCGAACAGACGCGGGCGACCGCGCTGCTGTGCCCAGCGCCCGTTGCCGTCCATGATGACGGCGACGTGGTTCGGCCCGGTGGTCGCGTCGCTCAACTTGATGTCGTCCTTGGGCATATGCCTCTTTCCGTCCTGCTCGGCCTGCCTGCGGCGGACCGTTGTGAAGCCACCGCTTCGTCAGACCTGCATGATCTCGGCTTGCTTGGTCTCCAGCGTCTCGTCGACGCGTCTGATGTGCGCGTCGGTCAGTTCCTGCACGGCGGATTCCCAGAACTTCTGGTCGTCCTCGGCCATGCCGTCCTTGGCCTTCTTGATCTGGTCCATGCCGTCGCGGCGCAGGTTGCGGATCGCGACGCGCGTACTTTCGGCGTATTGGCCCGCGACCTTGGTCAACTCGCGACGCCGCTCTTCGTTCAATTCCGGGATCGGCAGCATGATGATCGTGCCGTTCATCTGCGGATTGATCCCCAGACCGCTTTCGCGGATCGCCTTTTCGACCTTGTTCACAAGGCCCTTGTCCCAGACGTTGATCGTCACCATCCGGGGTTCCGGCACGTTCACGGTGCCGACCTGGTTGATCGGCGTGGGGCTGCCGTAGGCATCCACCATGATCGGTTCCAGCATCGAGCCAGAGGCCCGCCCCGTGCGCAGGGACGCCAATTCCACGCGCAGGTTGGCGATGGCGCCGTCCATGCGGCGGGCGAGGTCATCGGTATCGAGTTCGAAATCGTCAGCCATATTCGTCTTGCTCTGTCTCGCGGCAAAGTGCCTGCTTTGCCCGCTCTTAGGGCAAAGACGTTAAAATGTATAGGTCACCGTCAGCGTGTTTTGCGCAGTGTGGCGGAACCCGCGCATGGTCAATCGTGCACGGTGGTCGATGTTCCCTCGCCCGCAAGGATTCCCTTGAAGCCGCCCGTGTCATCGAGGCTGAACACGATGATGGGCAGGTGGTTGTCGCGGGCCAGTGCGATGGCGCTGGCGTCCATGACGCCCAGGTGCTTTTGCAGCACCTCGTCATAGCTGATCCGCTCGTAGCGCTTGGCGTCGGGGTGCTTTTTGGGGTCCTTGTCGTAGACGCCGTCGACCTTGGTGCCCTTAAAGATCGCCTCGCAACTCATTTCATTCGCACGCAAAGTCGCCGCCGTGTCGGTCGTGAAATATGGATTTCCGGTGCCGGCGGCAAAGATGCAGACGCGCTTTTTCTCAAGGTGGCGGACGGCGCGGCGGCGGATGTAGGGCTCGCACACCTGATCCATCGGAATCGCCGAGATGACGCGGGTGTGGATCTTCAGCTCTTCCAGTGCCGATTGCATCGCCAGCGCATTCATCACCGTCGCCAGCATGCCCATGTAGTCGGCGGTGGTGCGTTCCATGCCCTGCGCGGACCCTTGCAGGCCGCGAAAGATGTTGCCGCCGCCGATGACCATGCAGATCTCGACCCCCATGTCGTGCACCGACTTGACCTCGCGCGCGATGCGCTGGACCGTGGGGGGATGCAGGCCGAAGGCGGTGTCGCCCATGAGGGCCTCGCCCGAAATCTTGAGCATCACGCGCCCGTACTTGGTCCGGTTTTCGGTCATGGGGAGGGGATCCTTTGCTGGGGCGGTGGGGGTGCTGCTTTCGCTGCGGCGCAAAATGAAGCATATGGGCCGAAGGTTCAATGCCGCAGGTCGGCCCCCATGCAGAAAGTCCCGATGCCCCCGTCCCTGTCCCCCGACACGCCGGTCCTGATCGCGGGGCCCACCGCCAGCGGCAAGTCGGCGCTGGCGGTGGCGATCGCGCGGACGCAGGGCGGTATCATCATCAATGCGGACGCCTTGCAGGTCTTCGACGGCTGGCGGCTGCTGACGGCGCGCCCCTCTGATGCCGATCTGGCACAGGCGCCGCACGCGCTTTACGGTCATGTGCCGCTGAAGGGCGATTATTCCGTCGGCCACTGGCTGCGCGATGTGGCCCCGCTGCTGGACGGCGCGCGTCCGATCATCGTGGGCGGCACGGGGCTCTATTTCACCGCGCTGACCGAGGGGCTGGTGGAGATTCCGCCGACGCCGCCCGCCGTGCGCCTTCGTGCCGATGCCCTGCCCCTGCCCGCCCTGCTGGCGCAGATCGATGCGGCCACCCGCGCGCGGATCGACACGGCCAACCGGATGCGCGTTCAGCGCGCCTGGGAGGTGCTGGAGACGACGGGCCGCAGCCTGTCCGACTGGCAGGACGCCACCCCGCCACCGCTGCTGCCGCTGCAGAGCACGCTGCCCCTGCTGATCGAGGCGCCGCGCGACTGGCTGACGCCGCGGATCGAAAGGCGCTTTGACCAGATGCTGGACGCCGGCGTGCTGGACGAGGCCGCGGCAATCCGACCGCAGTGGGACCCCGCCGACCGGTCCGCGCGTGCCATCGGGGCGGCCGAGTTGATTGCGCATCTGAACGGCGACATCCCGCTGACGCAGGCGCGGACCGCCGCGATCATTGCCACGCGCCAGTATGCCAAGCGGCAAAGGACGTGGTTCAGCGCACGGATGAAGGCCTGGCACCGGCTGAATGCCGCCGAAACGGACTTATCCACCGCCGTGGCGGCCCTGATCCGATAAACGGGATTGTTTTGAACCAGCCGTCACCGCAGACTTGGGGGACCCCTGACAGGAATCCTGCGCCATGCCACAAGATGCCAGCCCGATGTCGCCGCAACCGACGGCTCTGGCCTTGCACGCGTTGGGACAGGGCCCGCTGGCCAACCGCTGGCGCACGGAAGCCATGCGCAGCCATGCGACACCGCGGCTGATCTTCTTTGCGCGCGGTCAGGGCCGGATCACCGTCGCCGGACTGACCAGCGGATACGGCGCCAACAACCTGATCTTCATCCCCGCCGGCACGATGTACGGGTTCGAGATGGGGCCTGCGGTCTTTGGCCAGATCATGGCGGTGCCGGGGGCGATGGCCGCCGAATGGCCGGATCGCCCCGTCCACTTGCGTCTGAAGGACGTCGCCTCGCAGAAGGAACTGCTGGCCCTGCTGGAGGGGCTGGAGCGTGAATTGCACTCCGACCGGCCGCAGCACCGCAGGGCGGCGCATTACCACGCGGGCCTGCTGTCGGTCTATCTGGCGCGCCAGGTCGCGCTGCAGGCGGCCGACCCCGCCGGTGACCGGGCGCATACCAGTGCCGCACGCCTTGTGGCGGCCTATACCGCCTTGGTGGAACAGCATTTCCGGTCCGACTGGGGGGTAGCGCAATATGCCGCGCAGATGGGGGTTACGCCGACGCATCTGACCCGCTGCTGCCGTCAGACCTGCGGTCAGTCGGCATTGGCGCTGCTGGCCAATCGCCGCCATTACGAGGCCTGCGTCCTGCTGCGCGACACCACGACGCCGGTGCAGGAGATCGCCAGCGCCACCGGGTTCCAGTCCGCCGCCTATTTCAGCCGCGCCTTTCAGGCCCGCGCCGGTCAAAGCCCGAGCGCCTTCCGGCGCGGCGGCACGGCCCAACGGCACATCTGACAGACGACCGCGCCCCGCGACAGGATCGCCTGTCGGCCTTGCCATGGCGCGGCCACAGCGTCGTGTCGTGAAAACGTGTGCGTCTGCGCATTGACCTGACCGTCGTCATGAGGCCTGATGTGCAGGATCAGAAATGCGGATGTCGTGACCGGCCGATGGTGTGGATGATGCGTCGAACACGATCCTCCCCCTCCGCCTGCGACCGGAAGCTTGCCCATGACACAGACAATCACGACGTGGTTTCATCCGGCGGCCCGCATGTATGCGGACGAAGTGGCGCAGGGCCAACTTGACCGCCGCGCCTTCCTGACCCGGACCACGGCGCTGGGCGTGACCGCGAGTGCGGCCTACGGTCTGCTGGGGCTGCAAGCCCCTGCAAGGGCCGCGGAACCCATTGTGCTGGGTGGCACGTTGCGGATGCAGATGGAGGTGCGGGCGCCGCGCGATCCGCGCGCCTTCGACTGGCCGCAGATCGCCTATATCACGGCAGGCTGGCTGGAATATCTGGTGGAATACCACAACGACGGCACCTTCGGACCCTGGCTGCTCGACAGGTGGGAGGTCAATGACGATGCCACAGTCTATACCCTGCATGTCCGCCCGGGGGTGACCTGGAACGACGGCACGCCGTTCACGGCGGCCGACGTGGCGCGCAACATCGCGGGATGGTGCGACAAGTCGGTCGACGGCAATTCCATGGCCGGTCGCATGGCCACGCTGATCGACCCTGAAACGGGACAGGCGATTGCCGGTGCGATCACCACGCCGGATGATCTGACCGTGCAACTGACGCTGCCGCGGCCCGATATCAGCCTGATCGCGGGCATGTCCGATTACCCCGCGCAGATCGTGCCCGCAGGCTTTGACGCCGCTGACATGATCACGCGCGCCAAGGGCACCGGTCCCTATCTGCCCGAAGCGGTCGAGGTCGGCGTCAGGGCCGTGCTGGTGCGCAACGCGGACCACGACTGGTGGGGCTATGCCGCCGGCAAGGGTGCCGCCATCGACCGGTTCGAATTCATCGACTACGGCACCGACCCATCGGCCTTCGTCGCCGCCGCCGCAGCCGACGAGATCGACGTGATCTACGAGACCGTCGGCGATTACGTCGAGATCCTCGACAGCATGGGCTGGCAGAAAAGTCAGGTCGCCTCCGGCTCCACCATCGTGATCCGGCCCAACCAGCAGGCAGAGGTCGACGGACGCAAGCCCTATGCAGACGTCCGCGTGCGCCGGGCCATCGCCATGGCCGTCGACCCGGCCGTCTGTCTGGAACTGGGCTATGCCGACCGGGGCGAGGTGGCGCGCAACATGCACGTAGGGCCAATGCACCCCGAATGGGCCGACATTCCCGCGATCGCGGTCGATCCGGCCGCAGCCCTCGCCCTGATGACCGAGGCGGGGATGCAGGACTACGAGATGGAGATCACCTCCGTCGATGACGACTGGCGCAAGAACACGACCGACGCGGTGGCGGCCCAGTTGCGCGACGCGGGTTTCAAAGTGAAACGCACGAGCGTGCCGGGCAGCACCTTTGCCGCGAACTGGACGACCTATCCGTTTTCATCGACCGACTGGAACCACCGTCCGCTGGGAATCCAGATCTATGCGCTGGCCTACCGGTCCGGCGAGGCGTGGAACGAGTCGGGCTTTGCCAACCCGGCCTTCGACAGCCTGTTGGAAGAGGCCAGCGCCATCGCCGACGCGGACCGGCGGCGCAGGGTCATGGCCGAACTGCAGACGATCATGCGCGACGAGGGTGTGGTGCTGCAGCCCTACTGGCGCTCCATCTTCCGCCACGTGAGGCCAGGCGTTCTGGGCGGAGAGATGAACATCAGCTATCTGCCGCGCCTTTATGCGTTCGGCTTCGCGGCCCCCGCCGCCCCCGACTGACCGACCCCGACCCCGCCGCCGCTCCTTCTTCTGGTCGAAAATACTTCGGGGTCCGGGGCTGGCCCCGGTCCTTCGCCGCGGGCCGGCGCCGCGGCCGCCCCTCGCACTCAGGTGCGGGTGACCAGACTGTCCGCGGCCGGAACCTCGACCATGTCCGCGATCCGGTCAGCGATCCGCTGCAATCGTTCCACATCGTAGCCATAGATCATGGCGTCACGCGCATAGATCATTGCACGCCGGGATTCGCCAAGCGCGCCCGCCGCAAAGATGCGGTGATCGAGCTGCACCAGCGCCAGAAGCGCGCTTTGCAGCGCGATGTGCATCTCATACAGAGCCGCACCGTCGCGGGACATCGCGCTGAAGGCATCGCGCAGCATGTCCTCGGAGTCCAACCCGTGGACGAACAGGCGGGGATAGATGACGTCGGCCTCTGACTTGTCCTGCCACAGCGACAGAACGCGGGTCATGCGGCGGATCACGTCGATGGCGGTGCCGGGGTCGTTGACGGCGGGCGACAGGGCGCGGCTGGCGATTTCCGACAGGGTGATCATGCCAAAGCGCGGGTCCTGATCGAAACTGCGGTTCATGCCGATGTCGAAGCATCCACTGATCTGGTCCAGAAGCGTCTCGAAGTCCTCGCCCACGGGCCCGTTCAGGATATGGGCCAGATCCGACCCCCGGTAGACGAAAGTGCCGGGTGTGACGGCAATATAGATGTTGCACTCCGCCTCTGTCGCCAGCGCGTTCAGGTTGTCGAGGTTGATGAACTGGATATGGCCGACGACGCCTGCCTTGACCGGCACGGCGGATGCCGGCGGATGGGCGCCGTGCATCGGGTTGGCGCCGAGCCAGGGCGTATCGAGGCGGCGGGACATGGCATCCGCCGCCGCCGCCTCGACCCGCGCCATGGTGTCGCCGAGACGGCCGAAGTCGGTCAGGTGGCCGATCCAGCGCACCAGATTGAAGACGATCAGGATCAGCACGAGGATCGTAGCGGCGAACAGGATGACGCGCCCGCCCTCGCCGTAGATCCCGATCTTGAGGCTGATGATCCCCACCAGCGAAAAGATGAACGCCCCGATGAAACTGGCCAACACCTGCTGGGCCGTGCGATCGGCCTTGAGCAACTGGAACGCCCGCGGCGTCGCGGTGCTGGAGGCGGCGGCAAAGGCCGCCAGCATGATCGAGAGCGAGAAGGTCGTCACCGCCAGCATCGAGCTTGCGAGGATGTTCAGCAGGCCGTCGATGGCGTCCGCCCCGATGTTGAAGGCCCATGACGCGGGGATGAAACCGCGCAATCCGACAGCCACGACCGCCGCCACCAGACCGAGGACAGCATAGGCGCCGATCGGCACCCAGATGTGGGTGAACAGGCGTTTCAGGCGGTAGCGCAGGGATGACAGCATAGGATCTGGGTCTCTTTCACAGGCGGCCAGCTTGGCGACAGGCACGTCCTGCGGGACATAGCACGACAGGCCCAATTGCCCAGATCGTGCATCCGCCGGGAACTTCCCGATCCGCAGAACATTGGGGTGCATCACAAAAGGCGGATCATCTCATGGCGGACGACAAATTGAACTGGGCGATGCCGGTGATGCGTACGGGATACGCCGGGCGCGCGCTGGTCTATGCCATCGTGTCGGGTATTTCGCTGTTTGCGATCTGGCACGGCGAAGAGGCGAAGGGCACGTCAGAGGCGCTGTCGATGGTCGAACGGTCGCCCTTCGGTCTGACCGCGCTCTGGGTCGTGGCGCTGGGGCTTTTTGCGTACATGGGCTGGCGGCTGGTCGATGCGGCCTTCGATCTGGAGGACCATGGCAGCGATGCCAAGGGCATCTTGGCCCGCCTCGGTCAGGCCGTCACGGGGATGATCCACGGCGCGCTTGGCGGACTGGCGCTGCTGCTAATTTTTGGCTCCACCGACAGCGGCGAAGGGTCCAAGACCGCGTTCTATCTGGCCAAACTCATGTCATGGCCGTTCGGAGAGATCATCCTTGGCATCGTGGCCGTGATCACGATGGGGGCCGGTGTGTATTATCTGCACAAGGCCTGGACCCAAAGTTACCGTCAGAAGCTGCAGGCCAACCATTTCACGCTGCACTGGAACAGGCTGCTGCAGGCGGGTGTCGCCGCACAGGGCGTGTCCGTGCTGATCATCGGCGGTCTGATGGGGCTGGCGGCCTGGCAGCACGACCCGCAGGCGGCGGGCGGTCTGGACAAGGCCTTTGGCTGGCTGGGCCAGCAGATCTACGGTCAGGTGCTGGTGACGGCGATGTGCGTCGGCCTGGCGCTTTTCGCCCTCTTCATGGCGGTGAACGCGGTCTATCGCATCATCCCGCGTCTGAAGGATCCCGACGTCATGTCACTGGCCACCAAGGTCAAGCAGATGGCGGACGGCGCCTAGTTGCCCCAGATCACGCGGACATAATTGCGCGTCTCGGCGTAGGGGGGAATGCCACGGTATTTCTCGACTGCACCCGGGCCAGCATTGTAGGCCGCCAGCGCATGGGGCCAGTTGCCGAACTTGACATATTGCAGCTTCAGATAGCGCGCCCCGCCTTCGAGGTTCTGCACCGGGTCTGTCGGATCGACGCCAAGGCGACGCGCCGTTTCGGGCATCAGCTGAGCCAGCCCCATCGCACCCTTGTGGGACCGGGCACGCGCGTTCCAGCCCGATTCCTGCTGCACAAGGCGCAGGAACAGATCCTCTGGCACGCCATGCTTGCGGGCGGCAGTGCGCGCGAGGGCAAGGTACGGGCCGTTGTAGCGTCCGATGAAGGCTGGCGTCGCGGGGGCCGCGACGGGCACGATGGCGCGTTTCGGCTGGAGGCGGACGGAGTTGCTGTATTGCGCGGCAGAGCGGTTATCGAGCACCGACAGCTGGCTTTGGAACAGTGACATGCGCGACGACGTCGAGACCGTATCGGCCATGAGTGTCTGACCCGTCAGGCCAAGCACGATCGTCAGTCCAAGACCGATCATCCGCATATCAACATCCCTGTCCCCGTTTTCTTGGGCATACTTTACGCGAAAACGCCTTTCGCGCCACCCCTTGATCGGTTCACCTCTGCGCGCTTATCTGCCACACTGGCGCAAACGCAGAATCGCGAAGGAAAATGATATGGCAGGTTCGGTCAACAAGGTCATTCTGATCGGCAACCTCGGTGCCGATCCGGAGGTCCGCAGCTTTCAGAACGGCGGCAAGGTCTGCAATCTGCGAATCGCCACGTCCGAGACGTGGAAGGACAAGCAATCCGGCGAACGCAAGGAACGCACCCAGTGGCATTCGGTCGCCATCTTCTCGGAGCCGCTGGCGCGGGTGGCAGAGCAGTACCTGAAGAAGGGATCGAAAGTTTACATCGAGGGTCAGCTTGAGACCCGCAAGTGGCAGGATCAGTCCGGGGCGGACCGCTATAGCACCGAAGTCGTGCTGCGGCCCTTCACCTCGACCCTGACGATGCTGGACGGCCGCGGTGAAGGCGGCGGCGGTGGTGGCGGCATGGGCGGCGGTGGCGGTTACGACCAAGGCGGTGGTTACGGCGGCGGTGGCGGTGGCGGCTACGACCAGGGCGGCGGCTACGGCGGCGGCAACTCCGGTGGCGGCTCGTCATCGGGTGGCGGCGGTGGCCGCGGCGACATGGACGACGAAATCCCGTTCTGATGGATGCGCCGCCCTTTGGGGCGGCGTTTTCGCATTGCCTCAGGCGGCGTCGCGCAGCACCGACAGGACCGCGTCGCGGGGCACGTCGGACGTGACGAAGGCCTGACCGATGCCCCGCGCCAGCACGAAACGCAGCTTGCCCGCGATCACCTTCTTGTCCTGCCCCATCAGGGTCAGAAGGGCGTCGGCGTCGGGCAGATCGCCGGGAATGTCGCGGATGTCGACCTTCATCCCCATATCGCGCAGGTGGGCGCGCAGGCGGCTGGGGTCTTCCTGACTGCACAGCCCAAGGCGCGCCGACAGTTCGAACGCCAGCGCGCAGCCGATGGCGACACCTTCGCCGTGCAGCAGGCGGTCGCCGAAGCCCGTCGCCTTTTCCAGCGCGTGGCAAAAGGTATGGCCAAGGTTCAGCAGCGCGCGGTCGCCCTGTTCGGTCTCGTCGCGGACCACGATTTCGGCCTTCATCTGCACGGACCGCGTGACGGCGTGGACGCGCGCGGCCATGTCGCCCGCGGCCATGGAAGGTGCGTGACCTTCCAGCCAGTCGAAGAACGCGGCATCGCCCAGCAGGCCGTATTTCACGACCTCGCCGTAGCCCGCCAGAAAATCGCGCGCAGGCAATGTGGACAGAAGGTCGGTGTCCGCCAGCACGAGGCTGGGCTGGTGGAAGGCGCCGATCAGGTTCTTGCCGTGGCCCGTATTGATGCCGGTCTTGCCGCCCACAGAGCTGTCGACCTGCGCCAGCAGGGTCGTCGGCAACTGCACGAAGCGCACACCGCGCCGCAGGATGGCGGCGGCAAAGCCGCCCAGATCGCCGATCACGCCGCCTCCGAAGGCGATTACGACATCCCCACGCTCGACCTTTTGATCCAACAGGAAATCGCAGCAAGCTTCGAGCTGCGACCAACTTTTGGTGCCTTCACCCGGCGGCAAGGCCAGGGCGGCGCTCGTCAGGCCGGCCTGCGACAGGGCGTCCTGCAGGGCCGCCAGATGCAGGTCTGCCACCGTCTCGTCGGTCAGGATCGCCACGTGCGGGCGTCCGCCAAGGGCCGCGATGCGCGCACCGGCCCCAGCCAGCAGACCCGGCCCGATCAGCACGTCATATTCGCGCCCCGGCAGGGCGACGGGTACGGTCTGTGTCATGTCAGGTCTTCCAGTATGTCTTCGCGGGTTTTCAGAAGGGCGATCACGTCATCCGTCGTCTCGTCGATGGAAGCGCGGTGCCGCACGTCGAGGTGCAGGGCGGCCTTGGCATAGATCGGCGTGCGATCCTCGAAGATGCGGGCCAGCGTCGCCTGCGGATCGGCGGTGCGCAGCAGGGGCCGGGAATCCTTGTGACGGACCCTGTCCCAGAGCAGGTCGAGCGGCGCATTCAGCCAGACCGCAACGCCGTGCTGCCGGATCGCGTGGCGGTTGCCTTGCGCAAGGTAGGCGCCGCCCCCCGTCGACAGGATGCAGGGGGGGCCGGTCAGCAGACGGGATATCACTTCTGATTCGCGGCGGCGGAAGAACGGCTCGCCGTCACGGGCGAAAATTTCAGCGATAGAGGCATTTGCGGCGGTCTCGATCTCGGCATCGCTGTCCAGAAAGGGCACGGCCAGACGCTGCGACAGGGCACGACCGATCGCGGTCTTGCCCGATCCCATCATCCCCACCAGCACCACCGTACGGCGCAGGGCAAGGCCCGTCTGACTCTGGTCGGTGGTCGTCACCGTCACATCCGTCCCCTGATTTTCAGCCCGGCACAGGCCGCGCGCCGCCGAGTTTCGAATTGTCACCCTGAATGGCGTGATCTTGCCGAAAAGGCCATATATAAACACGGCAGATCCGGCGGTTGACCGGGCGACAGGCACAAGACGGGACGCGAATTCATGTGGCGACTGATCAAGGCACTCTTTTTTCTGGCGGTTCTGGCGGCGCTGGCACTGATCGCCTACGCCTATGCCGGGCCGTTGTTCTTTCCCGGCGATTTCGCGCCGCCCACCCATGCGGTCACCCAACCCGTCAAGTTGGGCACGGAATAGCGGTGGTGCGGCGCTGGCTGCCCGTTCTTGCATTCGCCTTCGCGACCCCGGTCGCGGCACAATCGACTCTGGGGCCAAACAACCGGCCCCTGTCGGCGATCGACTGGCTGTCGCGTTCGGTCGAGGAGCCGGTGACAGCACCGAGGGCCGTCTCCCGGCCCCGTCTGCCGGAAGCGCCCGTCGCAACGGGCGCCGGCACGCCGCAGATCACCGTGACCCCGCTGGACGACGTGACGACCGTGGCCATCGGCACCCTGCCCCAGTCCCTGACCGGGCTGCCGCCGACCCTGTGGTCCGCCAGCGACACGGCGACGCTGACCACCCTGATCCAGGCGGTCGGCGAACCGGGCCTGCCTGCACTGCATGACCTGCTGCTGACGCTTCTGCTGGCGCAGGCCGAGGCGCCGGCAGGCCGGGGTCACGCCCTGCTGCTGGCGCGCATCGACAAGCTTCTGGACCTCGGCAACCTGACCGAGGCGCTGGCGCTGACCCGCGCTGCCGATCCGACGGATCCCGACCTTTTTCGCCGCTGGTTCGACATCGCGTTGCTGACCGGGTCGGAGGATGCGCCCTGCGACACCATGCGCTCCGCCCCCGGTCTGGCACCGACCTATCCTGCGCGGATCTTCTGCCTTGCACGCGGCGGCGACTGGATGGCCGCGGCGCTGACGCTGAACACGCACCGCGCGTTGGGCGACGTGTCCGAGGAGGACGACGCCCTGCTGTCGCGGTTCCTTGATGCGGACCTGGTCGATCCCGCCGCCCCTTTACCGCCGCCGGAACGATTGAGCCCGCTGATCTTTCGGATGCGCGAGGCGATCGGCGAGGGCATGTCGACGGGGCCGCTGCCGCTGGCCTTTGCCAATGCCGACCTGCGCGACACGGTGGGCGAAAAGGCGCGGCTGGACGCGGCAGAGCGTCTGTCGCTGCACGGCGCGCTGTCGGCGCAGAACCTCGCACAGGTCATGTCACGGGTGACACCTGCGGCATCCGGTGGTGTCTGGGACCGCGTCGATGCGTTTCAGCGCCTGAATGCCGCCGTGAACGCGGCTGACCCGGATGCCGTGGCGCAGACCCTGCCTGACGCCTGGGCGGCGATGCAGTCGATCCGGGCCGAGGTGGCTTTTGCCAGCCTTTATGCAGCACCCCTTGCGCGGCTTGACCTGACCGGCCCGGCCGCCGCCATCGCCACCACGCTTGGCCTGCTATCGGATGATTATGCCGGTGTCGCGGCCCGCGCCACGACGCTGGACCCGATGCTGAAGGCCGTGGCGACCGGGGACTTTACGGATATGATGCCCCAGACCGCGATGGACGAGGCGATCGTCGCGGGCTTTGCCCAGAAAATCCCGCCAGAGGTTTTTGTCGACCTGCTGAAGGACAAGAAGCTGGGCGAGGCGCTGTTGCGCGTCCTGCCGGTCTTTGACGCGGGCGTCGCGGGGGATGCCCGGTCGGTGACAGACGCCCTGCTGGTGCTGCGCCGCGCGGGTCTGGACGACACGGCGCGGCGGGCGACGCTGCAACTGCTGCTGCTGGACCGCGCCACATGACGGCCGGCGGCCCCGATGGCATGGCGCGCTGGATCCAGACCTTCGTCGCCGCACAGGCTGCCGAGCTGGACGCCGCCCGCAACACGCAGCTGGCCTATGCCCGCGACCTGAACGACGTGGCCACATGGCTGGCGGACCGGGGCCTGCACTTTGCCACCGCGACACAGGATGATGTCGAAGGCTATCTGATCGACTGCGACGCACAGGGGCTGGCGCGCGCCACCCGCGCGCGACGCCTGTCGTCGATCCGCCAGCTGTACCGCTTTGCCTTCGAGGAAGGCTGGCGCCCGGACAATCCCGCGATCCGCATCAAGGGGCCGGGCAAGTCGAAATCCCTGCCCAAGACGCTGACCATCGACGAGGTCGCGCGCCTGTTGCAGGCCGCCCGCGACTGCACCGTCGATGCGGTCAAGAATACCTGCCTGATGGAACTGCTGTACGCCACCGGCATGCGCGTGACGGAACTGGTGTCCCTGCCCGTCAGCGCCGCGCGCGGCGATCCGCGCATGCTGCTGGTGCGCGGCAAGGGTGGCAAGGAACGCCTCGTGCCGCTGTCGCCCCCTGCCCGCGCCGCCGTCACCGCCTGGCTGGCGGACTGGGACGCGCAGCAGGACCAGCGCAGGGCCGACGGCAAGCCGGTGTCGAAATACCTCTTTCCGACGCGCGGCAAGACCGGCCACATGACGCGCCAGCGGTTCTTTTTCCTGATCAAGGAACTTGCCACCGCCGCCGGCGTGCCGCCAGACGACGTGACACCCCACACGATGCGCCACGCCTTTGCGACCCATCTGCTGGCCGGTGGCGCCGATCTGCGGGCGATCCAGATCATGCTGGGTCACGCCGATGTCGCCACGACCGAGATCTATACCCACGTGCTGGACGAGGCGCTGACCGAACTGGTGATGACGCACCACCCGCTGGCCCGCAAACCCGGGGTGTCCTGACCCCGCGTGGCGTCACACCGGCCCCCCTCTTGAAGCGATCCGCATCGCACCCCATAACCAACCAAACCAACTCTGAAAGCTGATCATGGACCCCTCGACGACCGGTGCTTCCCTATTCGACGCCTCATTCTGGCTGACGGCGGGCGGTATCATGGTGCTGCTGGTGATGTCGGGCTTCTTCTCCGGCTCTGAAACCGCGCTGACCGCTGCCTCTCGCGGCAAGCTGCGGGCGGCGGCCGACCGGGGCAGTTCGGGTGCGCAGACAGCGCTTGATGTGACCGAAGACAGCGAGCGGCTGATCGGATCGGTTCTGTTGGGCAACAACGTCGTGAACATCCTCGCGACCTCGCTGGCGACGGCGCTGCTGACCAAGACCTTCGGGCCCAACGGCGTGGCACTGGCCACGATCGTGATGACCCTGCTGGTCCTGATCTTTGCCGAGGTGCTGCCCAAGACCTATGCCATCACCAACCCTGAAAGCACCGCCTCGCTGGTGGCAAGGCCCATCAAGATCGTGATCCTGCTGTTCTCGCCGCTGGTCAGCGCGGTGCGCTATTTCGTGCGCGGCGTGCTTTACGTCTTCGGCGTGCGCACCGATCCCGACAGCCACATCCTCGCCGTGCGCGAGGAGATTGCGGGTGCCTTGCAACTGGGCCATTCCGAAGGCGTCGTCGAAAAAGAGGACCGCGACCGCATCCTCGGCGCGCTCGATCTGGCGGAACGCACGGTCGAAGAGGTCATGCTGCACCGCTCTGGGATCGAGATGGTGGACGCAGACCAGCCTGCCGCCGACATCCTGCGCCAGTGCCTGGAATCCGCACACACGCGCCTGCCGCTTTATCGCGACGATCCGGAAAACATCGTGGGCGTGATCCACGCCAAGGATCTTTTGCGCGCGACCCACAATGCCACCGCCGACGGGGCCGACCGCATGACGCGCGTCGACATCATGGACGTGGCGATGCCGCCCTACTTCATTCCCGAAACCACGACGCTGGACGACCAGATGCGCCAGTTCCTGAAGCGCAAGACGCATTTCGCGCTGGTGGTGGACGAATATGGGGCCCTGCAGGGTCTGTTGACGCTGGAAGACATCATCGAGGAAATCGTGGGCGAGATTGCCGACGAGTTCGACGAGGAAGACGACTATGTCGTCACCCAGACCGAGGACGGTGCCTATCTGATTGACGGGTCCATGACGATCCGCGACGTGAACCGCGCCCACGACTGGACCCTGCCCGATGACGAAGCCAATACCGTGGCGGGCCTCGTGATCCACGAAGCGCAGATCATCCCGGTCGAGGGGCAGGTCTTTTCCTTCCACGGCTTCCGGTTCGAGGTGATGGAAAAGGACGAGAACCGCCTCGCCACGCTCAAGATCCGGCCACTCTGAGCCTCGCGTGCAATTGAAGGTTGCGCTTTGAGGCTGGTCCTTCATGCTGGCGGCATCCCAGCCTGCCAGAAGGACACGCCATGCACCGCCTTTCGCTGATCGCCCTCGCCCTTTGTGCCACACCGCTGGCGGCCCAACAGGCCGCCGATGCGATCGCACCAGAGGCGGCTGGCGCCGGTGACAGCTTTGCCGGGTTGTCGGACGCCGCACGCGCATCCCTCGGGACCAAGGCGGCGGGCAAGCCCGTGATCGCGCAGGACTGGATGATCGCCGCGGCCAACCCGCTGGCCGTTCAGGCGGGTGCCGACGTGCTGGCCGCCGGCGGCACCGCGGCGGATGCCATGGTCGCGACGCAGGCGGTGCTGGGGCTGGTGGAACCGCAGTCGTCAGGGCTGGGCGGTGGCGCATTCCTTGTCTGGTACGATGCCGCCAGCGGCGCAGTGACCACGCTGGACGGACGCGAGACCGCGCCGCTGGCGGTGACGCCGAAAGCCTTCCTCAAAGACGACGGCACACCGCTGGACTTCTTCGATGCCGTCGTCGGCGGGCTCTCCGTCGGCACCCCCGGCACCCCCAGATTGATGGAAGACGCGCATCGCCGCTGGGGCCGCGCCAACTGGTCCGACCTCTTCGACGATGCGATCCGGCTGGCGTCAGACGGGTTCGCCGTGTCGGACCGCATGGCCGGTGCCATCGCTGACGACGCCGAACGCCTGTCCCGCTTTCCCGCAACCGCCGCCTATTTCCTGCCGGGTGGCACACCGCTCGCTGCGGGTGCGACGCTGACGAACCCCGCCTACGCCGACACCCTGCGCCAGATCGCGGCAGACGGCACCGCCGCCTTCTATGCCGGACCCATCGCGCAGGACATCGTCGCGACCGTGCGCACGGCAGCGGGCAATCCCGGTTACCTCGCAATGGACGACCTGGCACTTTACCGCGTGAAACAGCGTGACCCCGTTTGCGTCACCTACCGCGCGGCAGAGGTCTGCGGCATGGGCCCGCCCTCCTCGGGCGCGCTGACGGTGGGACAGATCCTCGGCACGCTCGACAATTTCGATCTGGCGGCCCTCGGTCCTGACAACCCCGAAAGCTGGCGGCTGATCGGCGACACCTCGCGCCTCGCCTTCGCCGACCGGGGCCGCTACATGGCCGACAGCGATTTCGTGCCCATGCCCACCGCGGGCCTGACCGCCGCGCCCTACCTCGCGGAACGCGCCGCTCTGCTGAAAGGCGACGATGCCCTGCCCGAAGTGTCACCGGGCCTGCCAGACTGGGACCACGCCATGCTGCTTGGCGACGACACGGCGATCGAATTCCCCTCGACTTCGCACATTTCGATCGTGGACAGCTTCGGCAACGCCCTGTCGATGACGACGACGATCGAGAACGGCTTCGGCAGCCGCCTTTTCGTGCGGGGCTTCCTGCTGAACAATGAACTGACGGATTTCAGTTTCGCCACGCATGACGACGCGGGCTATCCCATCGCCAACCGGATCGAACCGGGCAAACGCCCGCGGTCGTCCATGGCCCCGACCATTGTCATGCAAGACGGCAAGCCGGTCATGGTCGTGGGCAGTCCCGGCGGCAGCCAGATCATCGGCTACGTCGCCCAGGCGATCATCGCCCACCTCGACTGGGGTATGGATGCGCAGCAGGCGGTGGCAATGCCGCACATCCTGAACCGTTTCGGCACCATGGATGTCGAGGCCGGCACGCCCATTGCTGACTTGGAACAGCCCCTGACCGACCTGGGGTTCAAGGTGAAGGTCGGCGATCTGAACTCCGGCCTGCAGGCCATCGTGATCGACGCAGTCACCCTGACCGGCGGCGCAGACCCCCGCCGCGAAGGGATTGCGCTGGGTCAGTAAGCACCGGGACGTTCACGACGAGGGCGGTCACACAGACCGCCCTCCCGTCCTCGCTTTTTTCCAAATACTCAAAGACCGCCTCCGGCCACCCGCGCAATCGTCCGCTTCGGCGCACGGCGTCCGCATTCATCTGACCAGATAAACTCAGATCCCTCCGTCCGCGCCCCCAAGTCGACCGCAACCTATCGTCCCCGGAAAAGTCCGCCCAATATCCCGCGGACGATGCGGCGCCCCGTCGTGCCCTTCAATTCCTTGATGACGACCTGTGCGACAGCCCCGCCGAATCCCTGATCCTGCGCGCTACTGCGGTGGCGCGCGGTTGACCGGCCGGTCTGCGGCGCGTCATAGCGGCGGGCCTGCTTGAATTCGCGCTCCTGCGCCTCCGCCTCCACTTCCGCCGCCTCGGCCTTTGCCGCCTCTGCCGCCGCCGCATCGGCGCGCTTGGCCAGCATCTCGAAGGCACTCTCGCGGTCGATGGCGGTGTCGTATTTTCCGGCCATCGGGGAATTGGCCATCAGCACCGCCCGCACGGGCAGGTCGATGGGGCCCAGTTTCGACGAAGGCGGGCGGATCAAGGTCCGTTCCACCATCAGGGGTGCGCCCTTGGCGTCCAGCATTGAGGTCAGCGCCTCGCCGGTGCCGACCTGCTGGATCGCCTCTGACGTGTCGAAGGCGGGGTTGTCGCGATAGGTCTCTGACGCTTTTTTCAGGTCCTGCCGGTCGCGGGCGGTAAAGGCACGCAGGGCGTGCTGCACCCGGTTGCCGAGTTGCCCCAGCACGTCGTCGGGCACGTCCGCCGGGTTCTGGGTGATGAAATAGACGCCGACCCCCTTGGACCGGATCAGGCGGGCAACCTGTTCGACCTTGTCGACCAGCACCTTTGGCGCGCCGTCGAACAGCAGGTGCGCCTCGTCGAAAAAGAACACGAGCTTGGGCTTGTCCGGGTTGCCGACCTCTGGCAGCACCTCGAAAAGTTCTGACAGCATCCACAGCAGGAAGGTGGAATAAAGCTTCGGGCTGCCCATCAACTGGTCGGCGGCCAAAATGTTGATCTGGCCCCGCCCGTCGGGGGCCAGTGTCATCATGTCCGCCAGTTCCAGCGCCGGTTCGCCAAACAGCGCGTTGCCGCCCTGATTTTCCAGCACCAGCAACTGTCGTTGGATCGCGCCGACGGAGTTGGTGGCGACATTGCCATAGCGCAGCGACAGGTCCTTGGCGTTCTGCCCGACCCAGACCAGCAGCGCCTGCAGATCCTTGAGGTCCAGCAGCGGCAGGCCTTCCTCGTCGGCCACGCGGAAGGCCACGTTCATCACACCTTCCTGCACGTCGGTCAGGTCCAGAAGGCGCGACAGCAAAAGCGGCCCCATCTCGGCCACGGTGGCGCGGATCGGGTGGCCCTGCTTGCCCAGCAGATCCCAGAAGGTGACCGGAAAGGCTTTGTATTGCAGATCAAGGCCGATGGTCGCGGCGCGGGACATGAAGGCGTCGTGCAGCTTGGCATCGGGTGATCCGCTGGCGGCGAGACCAGACAGATCGCCCTTCACGTCGGACAGGAACACCGGCACGCCCGCGGCCGAAAACCCTTCGGCGAGGATCTGGAGCGTCACGGTCTTGCCGGTCCCTGTGGCCCCCGCGATCAGCCCGTGCCGGTTGGCCTTGTCCAGTAGCAGGACCTGTGCAGCGCCATAGTCCGTGCCACCGCCGCCGATGAAGATGCTGTCCGTCATGATCGCTCCTGCGGTTTCCGTCGGGATCAAAATACATCGTTAACCTATCTGTGCCAGAACAAAGGAGCCCGGTGTTTCCAATGTCCCCCGGGGG
Source organism: Loktanella sp. M215 (assembly GCF_021735925.1). Taxonomy (NCBI): domain Bacteria; kingdom Pseudomonadati; phylum Pseudomonadota; class Alphaproteobacteria; order Rhodobacterales; family Roseobacteraceae; genus Loktanella; species Loktanella sp. M215. Next base: position 2,625,111 of record NZ_WMEA01000001.1, on the reverse strand, counting down.
CGCTGGGCGACCTTCTCTCGTTTTCCCTCCCGACCTGGCCGCGTCCCTTGGGCGCGGCCATTTTTTGCGGGCGAAACAGCCCCCCACGCGTGCCGCGCCGGGGGCATTAACGTCAAGGTTGCAAGGCGTCATTCGATGTTGACGCGCGGTCTGCCATCGCCTAGCGTCTGCCCAATTCGTCGGCAAAGTCCGACAGGGAGCAATCGGAAAAGGGTCCTTTCGGGGGCCCTTTTTCTATGTGATCGCCGGGACGGCGCGGCCTTCGTGACCAGACGCCGGTGCGGTGTGTTCCGCCGCCCTGCCCCCATCACGGCATTTTGCCCCTGACAGTGCAGTCGCCGCATGCTAGATCGCGGCCAAGACCCATGAGCCCGGAGAGACACATGATGCGCATTGCCGTGAAACCCCTTCTGGTCGGCCTGCTGCTGACCACCGCCCCTTTTGCCGTGATGGCACAGTCGACCGACACCCCGGCCGCCGACACCCCCGCAACCGATGCCCCTGCGCCTGACGCGCCTGCGACGACCGACGCACCGGCTGCAGCCGTGCCGGCCACCGATGCACCGGCCACGGATGCGCCGGCCGCCACGCCTGCACCGGATCAGACCACGGCCGCACCGGCCGACGCCGCAGCCGCTGGCGCGGCCAATGCCGCCCCGAGCGTGGGTCAGCCGTTCATCAAGGCCACGTTCGGCGACTGGTCGCAACGCTGCCTGAAGGCCGAGGAGGGTCAGGTCGATCCCTGCCAGCTGTATCAGTTGCTTATGGACAAGGACGACAATGCCGTGGCTGAATTCAGCACCTTCCCGCTGCCGTCTGGCAGCCAGGCGGCTGCGGGTGCGACCATCGTAGTGCCGCTGGAAACGCTGCTGACAGCACAGCTGCAGCTGAAGATCGATAACGGCGAGCCGAAGGTCTATCCGTTCACCTTCTGCAACGCGGCCGGCTGCGTTGCGCGCGTGGGATTCACCCCCGCCGAGATCACGCAGCTCAAGCGCGGTGCGGCGGCCACGATCCGCATGGTTCCCGCTGCGGCACCGGATCAGGAAGTCGTGCTGAACCTGTCGCTGAACGGCTTCACCGCCGGTTACGACAGCCTCGCCGCCCAGTAAGGTCGGTCGATCCAAGACAAGGGCCACGCCAGCGATGATCGCCGGTGTGGCCCTTTTGCCTCAGACATGGTGTCAGGCGCGGCGTAGCGCGATCACGGCATTCAACCCGCCGAAGGCAAAGGCGTTCGACAGGGCGACGTCGATCCGCATGTCTCGCGCGCTGCTGGGCACATAGTCCAGATCGCAGTCCGGATCGGGCGCGGTCAGCCCGATGGTGGGCGCCACGATCCCGTCGCGCAGTGCCATGATGCAGGCCAGCAGTTCCACCGCACCGGTGCCACCGATCAGATGACCGTGCATCGCCTTGGTCGAGGATACGGCCAGATGCGGCGCGTGTTCGCCAAAGACGGCATGGATCGCCGCCGTCTCGGTCCGGTCGTTGACGGTGGTCCCGGTGCCGTGGGCGTTGATGTAGCCGACCTCGTCGATCCCGATGCCGCCGTCGGCCAGCGCACCGCGCATCGCGCGGGCGGCCCCATCGGCAGAGGGTGTGACGATGTCGGCGGCATCCGATGACATGGCGAACCCGGCGACCTCGCACAGGATGTCGGCGCCACGGGCGATGGCGTGGTCACGCGCCTCGAACACGAAGACGGCCCCGCCCTCGCCCTGCACCATGCCGTTGCGGTCTGCCGAGAACGGGCGGCAACCGTCGCGGGACATGACGCGCAGCCCCTCCCACGCCTTGATGCCACCGAAACACAGCATCGCCTCTGACCCGCCGGTCAGCATGACGTCGGCCAGCCCGGACCGGATCATCGCCAGCGCCTGCCCCATCGCGTGGTTCGACGAGGCACAGGCGGTCGAGACGGTGAAGGCAGGCCCCCGCAGATTGTGCGCGATCGAGACCTGGCTGACAGCTGCGTTGTTCATCAGGCGCGGCACGATGAAGGGGTGGACGCGGTTCTTGCCGCCCTCGAAGACGGCGCGGTAATTGTCGTCCTGCGTCGTCAACCCGCCGCCGGAGGTTCCGAGGATTACGCCGGCCCGGTCGGCGGCCTGTCCTTCGAACTTGAGGCCGGCTTGCGCGAGCGCCTGACGGGCGGAGAGCAGCGCGAACTGGGTGAAGCGGTCGAAGAGCGTCAGATCCTGACGCGAGAAATGCGCGGCCTCGTCATAGCCGCGGACCTGCGCGCCGATCTTGATCATCAACCGGTCCACGTCGGGAATATCGAGCGGTCCGATCGCGCAATGGCCCGCCCGCAGCGCGGCCAGTGTCGTGGGCACGTCGTGACCCAGTGGATTGATCGTGCCGGCCCCGGTGATGACCACGCGGCGCATGGCGCCTAGACCCGCTCTTTCACGAGGCTTTCGACCGCGGCGACGATGGCGCGGACCGAGGTCACGTCGAAACCGCTTTCAGCCGGGGCGTTGGCATTGAACGGCACCGTGATGTCGAAGGCTTCCTCGATGGCGAAGATCGTCTCGACCAGACCCATGCTGTCGATCCCGAGGCTTTCCAGGGTGTCGTCCAGTGTCACGTCGGACACGTCCAGCAGGGCCTGATCCGCAAGGATGGCGATGATCTTGTCCTGAACAGTCATAGTCGCTGGTCCTGTCTTACCGGTGCCTGCGATCTAGTCGCTGGCGTCGTCTTTGGGAACCCGTTTCTGCAACGCGGCGATATCCTTGAGCATCTGTGGCAACCGCCGCAGCCCTTTTTCCCGCGCGCGGTAGGCGGGTAATTCCATCGCGGGCAGCCCCATGATGAAGCTGCCGTCCTTGACGTTGACATAAAGCCCGGATGCCGCGGCCATCACGACGTCGTTGCCCACCGTGATATGATCCTTGGTCGCGGCGCGCCCGCCCATCACGACCCGGTCGCCCAGAACGCCGGATCCGGCCATCGCGGCCTGACCGCACAGGATGCAATCCTCGCCGATGATGCAGTTGTGGCCGACCATGACGTTGTTGTCGATCTTGGTGCCACGCCCGACCCGCGTCGCGCGAATGGTGCCCGCATCGACGCAGGAGTTCGCACCCAGTTCCACGTCGTCGCCAAAAATCACGCCGCCGAGGCTGTGGATGCGGTGGCGTTTGCCGTCCGCGGGCGGTGTCAGAGGCTCGCGGCCCATCGACTGATAGGCGCGTTCCTCGTTCGACAGGTCGCGCGTGACGTAGGAGAAGCCGTCCGCGCCCACGACTGCGTTGGGCTGCAGGATGACGCGGTGGCCGAAGTGGCAGTTGCGGCCCACGCGCGACCCGGCGTTCAGCCAGCAGTCGTCGCCCAGCGTGCTGCCGGGGCCGATGCTGACGTGCGCGTCGAGGCGACAGCGGTCACCCAAGGTCACGCCCTCGGCCAGAACGACGAAGGGGCCGATGCTGGGATTGGCCCCCACGGTGCAACTGTCGGGGATGATCGCGGTCGGGTGGATGCCGGTCGGCGCCGGGGCCGGGTCGAAGGTCTGCGTCAGCGCCGCCATGGCCAGCCGCGCGCGCGGCACGGTGATCGCGGCCTGCAGCCCCAGCGCCTGCCAGTCGGCACCGTCCCAGACGATCGCCGCCCGTGCCTTGCTCGCGCTCAATGCGTCGGCATAGGCCGGTGACATCGCCAGTGCGAGATCGTCCGCACGGGCGTCGCCGGGCTCTGCCGGGCGGTTCACGGTCAGTGTGGTGTCGCCGAAGGCCGTCGTCCCGAGGGCCTTTGCGATATCTGCGACTGTCAGTGTCATAGGGCCTGCCTCGCGGTCGATTTGCGTCTGGCCCTGATCTAACCCTGAAGGGCGCGCACCGCTACCCCTTCGCGCGCCAGCGCATTCCAGATCGCCGCGTCGCGGCCATAGATGTCGCGGCGGAACTGCAACTGCCCGGTCACGTTCGTGAAAGCCGTGCGGTAGACGATATGGACCGGCACGGGCTCCTTCAAAGTGATCCGGCTTTCGGAACCGGAGTTCAGACGCGCCTGAAACACCGCCTTGGGATCCGACTCCTGCCGGGCCAGCAGGGCGTAGGCGAAATCGAAGGGGTCGTTCAGGCGGATGCAGCCGTGGCTGAACGCGCGGCTTTCCCGGCTGAACAGGTTCTTGGACGGCGTGTCGTGCAGGTAGATGTTGTACTTGTTGGGAAACAGGAACTTCACCAGACCCAGCGCATTGCGCTCGCTCGGCCCCTGCCGCATCGAATAGGGGAAGGTCTTGGCGGTGTATTTCGACGCATTCACCGACCCGCGCGGGATCACGTTGCCGCTGCGGTCGGTGACATCAAGATGGCTGACCGCACCGGAATTGCTTTGAAGCTGCGGCAGGTATTCGTTCACCACGATGGACCGGGGGACATACCAGCTGGGGTTGATGACCATGTATTCCATGACGTCGGAGAACTCTGGGCTTTGGCGGTCGCTTTCGGTCGCGCCGATGACAGAGCGGGTCGAGAAGGTGACGCGGTCATTGTCGACGATGGCGGCGGTAAAGTCGGTCAGGTTGACCCAGATGTGTCGCTGGCCCCGTGGACGGTTCATCCAGCGCTCGCGTTCCATCGCGACGATGACGGACTGCATCCGCCGGTCGAGGGGGACGTTGATTTCCTTCATCGTCTCACCACCGGCACTGCCGTCCACGGACAGACCCATCGACTGCTGGAACCGCTGGACCGCCGCCTGAATGCTGGCGTCATAGGTCTGCGTCGCGGTCCGGTCGAGGAAGCCCATCAGGATCAGCCGGTTGCGCAGATCGACAACCGCCTGCCCGCTGGCACCGGGGGCAAGGCTGCTGGCCTGCACGGTCGGGCCATAGCCGCCTTGCGCCAAAAGACCTTCCATCCGCAGCTTTTCCCGCATCAGGCGGGCGTATTCGGGGCTGCTGGGCGGCAGCGACCGCAGGAAGGCCGCCGGGTTCGACTGGATGAAGGCCTGCAGGGTGCCGAGGGGGGACCGAAGCGGCACCTCGCGCACGATCAGCGGCACGACCTTGGACGGGGTCAGGATGCCGGTCTGCACATCGCGGGCGTAGTGCAGGAAGGCCTGCGACATCGCGACCTCTGCCGCGCCTTGCTGGGCCGGGGTGGCGGCAGCGCGCAGTTGCGCCATCAACTGGTCGGGGTTGTAGCGCGCGACCGGCAGTCCGTGCGCGCCCGCGTCGGCCAGCGCCGTCAACAGGGCGTTGCGGCGGCCCGCGGCGGCAGAGTCGCCGCCGGTCCAGATCCCTTCGAAATCGCGGCCCCGGTAGAAGGTCGCGAGGTTCGTATCGCGCGCGGCCGATTCGGCCACGGCCTGCCGAAAAGCGGTCACTTGCGCCTGCGCGCCGCCCGGCAAGGTCAAAATCAGCACGGCAAGGGTCACGATAAGCGCAATGGCGCGCACCGGGTGGGCAAAGGATCGAGGCAGGTTGGCGAGCGTCACGGTCTTTTCCCCTGAGAAGGCAAATAGGGCCCACATCGCGGGCGTCAGACCGTTTATTCAGGGCTGCAACGGGTGCTGTCCATTCACAATGGCCGCGTCCGACGGTTTAGGGCGGCCTGTTGCACGCCTGCCTACAATGCGCCGCGCCGCCGCCCCATTATCGTGAAATGCGCAGATTCTTGCCGATTTTGTTCGCAGCATGGAACCGATCCGGTTCCGGGGTTGGCGCATTTGTGACCCTGTGCAATAAACTCCTCACATCTGGGGAAAAGATGAAAAGCGCGGGCAATACGCGCAAAACACGACAGACGGGACAGGCACTACCATGACAGATCAGCGTTCAACTGGATTCTCCAGGCGTGGCCTATTGGGTGCGTTCGCGGCAACGGCCCTGGCAACCGCCCCCACCTATTCCAAAGCCGCAGGCTTTCTGCGCGGCGGCGGCGACATTCGCCGCATCAGCATGTACTCAGGCCGGACGGGCGAACGTCTGGATACGATCTACTGGATCGAAGGCGAATACATCGGCGAGGCGCTGCGCGAGATCAACGCCTTCATGCGTGACTGGCGCAACGGCAAGGTCGTCAACATGGACAGCCGCACCGTCGACATCATGGCCGCCTCGCACCGCCTGATGGACACATCGGAACCCTACATGTTGCTGTCCGGCTACCGCAGCCCGGAAACGAACGCGATGCTGCGGCAGAACTCCTCGGGCGTGGCGCGCAATTCGCTGCACATGCGCGGTCAGGCTGCCGATCTGCGGCTGTCGAACCGCAGTGTGGGCCAGATGGCCAAGGCGGCCGCGGCCTGCCACGCGGGCGGTGTCGGCACCTACTCCGGTTCGAACTTCGTGCATATGGATTGCGGCGATGTCCGCAGCTGGCGTGGCTGAACGGACCCGTCCCGATAATCCGGAAACAAAGCGCCTGCGGGCGCTTTTTTCATGTCCCGCTCCGCTTGCGGCAGGCCCCGCAGCGGTGTAAAGCAATCGCACGGTCTTCGGGCCGGTCGCAGGCGGGTATGGTGAAAAGGTATCACGAAAGCTTCCCAAGCTTCAGTTACGGGTTCGATTCCCGTTACCCGCTCCACTCTTCCCTCTGCCGCGCAGGAATATCCCATGACAATTCAACGTATCGAATCCGGTGACCGGATGTCTCAGGCTGTCGTGCACAACGGTATCGCCTATCTGGCCGGTCAGGTCGGCAAACCCGGTGAGGATGCCACCGCGCAGACGACCGCAGTGCTGGCGCAGATCGACCGCCTGCTGGCCCTGGCCGGCACCGACAAGTCGAAGATCCTGACCGCACAGGTCTGGGTCGCGGACATGGCCGACTTTGCCGCGATGAACGCCGTCTGGGACGGTTGGGTCAGCAAGGGCAACGCCCCTGCCCGCTGGACCGGTGAAGCCAAGCTTGCCACGCCCGACTACAAGGTCGAGATCATCGTGACCGCCGTCGTCTGATGACGGCCCCCTACCTGACACCCCTGCACGCGGCCGACCTGAGGGCCGCGGGCATACCAGAGCCGTGGTCCTTTGGCATGGCCGACAAGGTCCGCTTTGGCGAGATCGACGCGTTGCAACATGTCAACAATGCCGTCTATCTGAAGTGGTTCGAAAACCTGCGGATCCTTTATTTCGCAGACCGCGACATCTGGAGCGTGGATGGCAAGCGGCCCAAGGTCGTGCTGCGCAGCATCGGTCTGGACTACATCCGCGAGATCAGGCTGACGGATACCTATATCCTGACCGGCCGGACGACGAAGCTGGGGAACACCAGCTTCACGATGGAATACGCAGTCTGGGTCGACGGGCGGATGACCACCAGCAGCTACGCGGTGATCGTGATGCTGAACGACGACAACACCAAACGCGCGATACCGGATCACATCCGCCAGATGTTCATCGACCGGGACGGGGCGTCACAAAGCTGACCGCACGGGCTGATTACAGTCCGTGCTTTTGCAGGAACCCCACCAGCGCCGCCGTCGATCCGTCCTTGTCAGTGGCGGGCTTGTCGCCCTCGACCACCGGCTGCAGCGACGTCGCCAGTTCCTTGCCCAGCTCTACCCCCCATTGATCGTAGGAGTTGATGCCCAGCACGGCGCCTTCGACGAACACGCGGTGTTCGTAAAGCGCAACCAGCATCCCCAACATCTCTGGCGTCAGCTGCGGATAGGTCAGCGTGACCGAGGGGCGGTTGCCGGGGAACACCCGGTGCGCCGCCTGTCGGTCCAGCTCTGCGCCATCGAATGTGTCGGCCACCTTGGCGCGCGCTTCTTCCAAGGTGCGGCCCATCATCAGCGCCTCTGACTGTGCCAGGCAGTTGGCGACCAGCAACTGATGCTGGTGGTGCAGCGCATCCTCGTGGCCGCGGGCGGCGACGAGGAATTCGCAAGGGATGACCCGCGTGCCCTGATGGATCAGCTGATAGAAGGCGTGCTGGCCGTTGGTCCCCGGCTCTCCCCAGACGACGGGGCCGGAGTTGAAGGGCAGCGCGATACCGTCCATGCTGACGCCCTTGCCGTTACTCTCCATCTCCAGCTGTTGCAGGTAGGCGGGCAGACGCGACAGGTTGTTGTCGTAGGGCAGCACGGCGCGGGTGGCGTGACCGCAGACCTGATTGTGCCACAACCCGACCATGGCCAGCAGGGCGGGCAGGTTTTCGCCCCAAGGGGCGCTGCGGAAATGCCGGTCCATCGCCTGACCGCCGCGCAGGAACGCGCGGAAGGCGTCGGGGCCAATGGCGATCATCATGGACAGACCGATCGGTCCCCACATGGAATAGCGGCCGCCGACCCAATCCGCGAACCCGAAGACGCGGGATGCGTCGATGCCGAAATCCGCCGTCTTGTCGGCGGCGGTGGACAGGGCGGCAAACTGCGCGCCGACGTCGCTGACGCTTTCGCCCATCCACGCCTTGGCAGTGCGGGCGTTGGTCATCGTCTCGATCGTGGTAAAGGTTTTGGAGGCGACGATCACCAGCGTCGTTGCAGGGTCAAGCCCGCGCAGCGTCTGCGCGATATCCGCCGGATCGACGTTGCTGACGAAATGGCAGCGCGGGCCGTCGTGGTAGGGCGCGAGCGCCAGCGTGCCCATCTTGGGGCCAAGGTCGGACCCGCCGATGCCGATGTTGACGACATCGGTGATCGCACCGCCCTGCCCCGTATAGCTGCCGTCGCGCACGGCAGTGGCGAAATCCGACATGCGGTCGAGGGTCGCAAGCACATCCGGCATCACGTCCTGCCCGTCGACCATGACCGCACCCCCATCGAGGTTGCGCAGCGCCGTGTGCAGGACCGCGCGGCCCTCGGTGTCGTTGATGGGCTGGCCGGTGAACATCGCCTCGCGCTTGTCCGCCACACCGGTCTGGTCCAGCAGGCCGATCAGCATGTCCCGCGCCGTGTCGTCGATCTGCGTCTTGGCATAGTCCAGCCGCAGATCGCCCGTCTGGGCGGCAAAGTCACGCGCCCGGTCCGCATCAAGGGTCGCCGCGATCCGACGATCCTTGCGCGCTTCGTAATGCTGTTTCAGGTCTGCGAACATGATCAGGACTCCGCCCAGTGAACGATGGTGCCGGGCAGGATCGCCGCGACGGGGGCTTCGGACGGGGACATGCCGTTGGCGCGCTCCAGCGCCTCGCGCTTGTCGTTGCCCACGATGACGATATGGCGGCTCATGGCCTCGCGCAGCACGCGCGCCGACAGGGTGATCCGCGGTTCCGGCGCGCCGGGGGCGCGCATCGCGACCAGCGTGTCGGTGCCATTCAACGCCAGATCCAGTTGGTCGGCCCCCGGAAAGATGCTGGCCGTGTGCATGTCGGCGCCCATGCCCAGCAGGACCAGCGAGAGCGGCAGTTCGGGCTTCAGCGCCTCTTGCAACTCGGCCAGCTTGTCCTCTGGCGTGGGCGCGTCGGCGTAGAGGGGAACGTAGGTCGCCGCGGCCGCGCGGTTGGTCAGCAGGCGGCGGCGCAGCAGGCGGGTATTCGACCGGTCAGAGGATTCCGGCACCCAGCGTTCGTCGGTCAGCATGACGTGGACGCGGGACCAGTCGAGGTTGGCCGAGCACAGGTTATCAAAGACCGGACCCGGCGTCGTGCCGCCCGGCACGGCAAAGGATACGTGGTCGTGGTTCAACAGCGACTGGCGCAACTCGCTTGCCAGCTTTCCGGCAAGGTCGATCATCATCATCTCGCCGTCGGGATATTCGATCAGTTCCAAGGCCATGGCCCTCCGTTTAGTGCAAGACTTCGGGGTGAGCAGAACACAGACGCGGGCCGATGCCAAACGATGGACGGGCCCGCGTCGGCAGGCATCGGCCTAGGCCTTGATGTCGCGCCACCGTCGGCCGTCGCGGTGCATCAGCATCATGGCGTCCTCGGGTCCTGCGCTGCCCTGGTCATAGATCTTGGGGACGTCGTTGCGCGCCTCCCAGCCGTTGATCAGCGGATCGGTCCAGGCCCAGGCGGCCTCGACTTCGTCACCGCGCATGAACAGGGTCTGGTTGCCGCGGATCACGTCCATGATCAGCCGCTCGTAGGCGTCGGTCGCGGGTTCGGCGTCGTCGCCCAGCGCGTCGGCAAAGGTCATGTCCAGCGGGACATCGATCAGGCGCATGCCCCCCGGCCCCGGTTCCTTGATCGTGACCTGCAGGTCCATGCCTTCGTTCGGCTGCAGTCGGATAGCAAGGATGTTGCGGTGCCGCGCCGTGTCGCCTTCAAAGATCGTATGGCCCAGATCCTTGAACACGACCGCGATTTCGGACGCGCGCGCCTTCATCTTCTTGCCGGTCCGCAAATAGAACGGGGTGTCCGCCCAGCGCCAGTTCGACACGTTCACCTTCATCGCGATGAAGCTTTCGGTAAAGCTGCGCGCGTTTTCAACGTCGGCGCGGAAACTGGGGCTGTCGCCGTTGGCGTCATACTGGCCACGCACGATGTGGTGGCTTTCGACCGGCTGCAGGGCGCGGATGACCTTCAACTTTTCGTCGCGCACCTCGTCGGCGCCAAAGACCGACGGCGGTTCCATCGCGATCAGGCACAGCAGCTGCATCAGGTGGTTCTGCACCATGTCACGCATGGCGCCCGACTTGTCGTAATAGGCCCCGCGCCCGCCGACACCGACGGTTTCGGCCACGGTGATCTGGATGTGATCGACGTAGTGGCTGTTCCACAGCGGTTCGAACAGCACGTTGCCAAAGCGGACGGCCATCAGGTTCTGGACAGTTTCCTTGCCCAAATAATGGTCGATGCGATAGATCTGGCCTTCTGCAAAATGCGTGGCCAGCGTGTCGTTCAGCGCCTTGGCAGAGGTCAGATCGCGACCGAAGGGCTTTTCCACGACGATGCGGCTGTCCGCGTTCGCGATGGCGTAGGTGTGCAGACGTTCCGCCAGATCACCGAAGAGAGAGGGTGCCACCGAGAAGTAGAAGGCGCGCACGACGTTGTCGCGCATCAGGCCTGCCAGTTCCGACCAGCCGCCGTCACCGACCGCGTCGATCGGCACGTAATGCAGGGCGGCCAGAAATTCGCTCAGGCCCTTGGAATCGGTCTTCTCGGATCCGCCGAATTCGGCAACGGCCTCTGCGATCATCTGACGGTAGCCCGCGTTGTCCAGATCGGACCGGGCCGCGCCGATGATGCGGCTGCCCTTTGGCATCTGGCCCGCCAGATAGCGGCGGAACAGGCCGGGCAGGATCTTGCGACGGGCGAGATCTCCGGTGCCGCCAAAGATGACGAGGTCGAATTCATCGACGGGAATGACGCGAGAGACCATGAGAACTCCGGGCAGTGGGGAACGCGTTAGCGCTAACGCCTTGCTGATAGCCAGCGGCACCGGGAAAGTCTAGCGGATGGGACGCCGTTCGTCACCGGTGGCGACCGGAATTCAGCGGTGCCGCAAAAACGGGCGTCACGCTTCCAGTTCGGCATCCCAGTAGAGGTAATCCATCCAGCTGTCGTGCAGATGACCCGGTGGAAACTTGCGGCCGATGTTGTTCAATTCTGCCGCTGCGGGTTGGCGTGGCGGGTGGCGCAGGGTCATGCCGGACTGTTTCAGCAGCTTGGACCCCTTGTGCAGGTTGCACGGGCTGCAGGCGGCGACGACGTTGGTCCAGCTGGTGACGCCGCCGCGCGCCCGCGGCACGACGTGGTCAAAGGTCAGATCGCCACGACTGCCGCAATACTGGCAGCAGAATTCGTCGCGCAGAAATAAATTAAAGCGCGTGAAGGCCACGCGCTTTTGGGGTTTGACGAAATCCTTCAGCACGACGACGGACGGGATGCGGATGCGGGTCGACGGGCTGTGCACCTCTTCCTCATATTCCGAGATGATCGTGACCCGGTCGAGGAAAGCCGCCTTCACCGCCTCTTGCCAGGGCCAAAGCGACAGGGGGTAGTATGACAAGGGCCTGTAATCCGCGTTCAGTACCAACGCGGGGAAGTGTTTCAACGCCCCCGGTTCGCGTACGAATTCCGTTCTGAAATCACCGTCCATCCGCGCCTGCATCCATCTGCTGGCGGTCGGCTGACGGCACCCGTGGCCTGGGGCCGCACCGGCCGCGTCACTAAAACTATATCTGGGGGCTTTGAAAAACCAAGACTTAAATTTGCCCCAGATATCGGTCTTGTGACGCGCGCAGGTAAAGCCTGTGTGACAACCCGCCCCGGACCTAGCCGGTGCGCACCACCGGCACGGCGTCGATCCGCGGGGTCCAGATCGTCGCGCGGGCGCGGCCATCCGCCTTTGCGGCATAAAGCGCCGCATCCGCCCGCGCCATGACCAGCCCCAGCGGTTCGCCACCGCCAGCGGTCAGCACGCCGATCGACATCGTCAATGCAATCAGCCCGTTGCGCCCGGCATCCACCGTCAGCCCGGCGGCCAGCCGGTCGCTAAGCGGCCCGACATCGCTGCCGTTTTCGGGGACGAAGATTCCAAATTCTTCTCCGCCCAGGCGGGCGCAGGTGATTGGGTCGCGGGCGGCTTCGCAGATGAATGTCGCGGCCGCACACAGGCACAGATCGCCAACCTGGTGGCCAAAGCTGTCGTTGATCCGCTTGAAATGATCCAGGTCGATCATCAGGAAGGTGCCCGCGTCGCGCAACCGCCCCGCTTCTGAAATGCGGTCGATAAAGGCGCGGCGGTTCGGCAGGCCGGTCAGCATGTCGGTCGCCGCCAGCGTGATCAATTGGCGTTGCAGCTTCGCCAGATGCCCGATCAGCAGCAACGCCAAGATCACAAAGGGTGCGCCGACAAAGGCGGCATCCCGGGTATTGATCAAAAATCCCATGGATTCCGCGTCGCCATCCAGCGTATCGCGGAGCCAGTTCAGGGCACCGATCGCCAGCAGCAGGCCCAGCAGTTTGAGGGCGAAATCAAACGCGCCCCTTGGGGCGCATATGTCAACCAGCCTGTTCATGTCACGTCCGCCTCTTGCGCCATGACAGAAGAGTATAACGAAAACGGAAATGAAACCCTAATCAATCCATTCCCAGCCGGTCGGCCATGAAGGCGAGCGCCACCTGCAACCCGTCAGGCGCGATGCCGTGGGCGGTCCCCTTCATCACATGGGCAAAGACCTCGGTCCAGCCGGCGCCCTGCAGCGCCTCTGCCGCCAGCGGCAGGGATTGCGGCGGCACCACGTTGTCCTGATCGCCGTGAATCAGCAGCACGGGGGGACGGCTGACGACCTCGTCCACCAGCAGCTCCGGTTGCAGCAGGCGACCCGAGAACGCGACCAGACCGGCGACGGGATCCTCGCGCCGCGGCAGGACGTGCAGCGCCATCATCGTGCCTTGGGAAAAGCCCAGCACCATGACCTGTTCGGGCAGCAGGTCCTCGTCCACCATCAGACCGTCAAGAAAGGCGTTCAGGTCGGCCGCCGCGTGGCGCAGGCCGTCCTCTGACTCCTCCTCGGACGACCCGTCGATCCAGGGGATCGGGAACCATTGGAATCCCATCGGCGCCCCGGCACAGGCCTCTGGCGCGTCGGGTGCGATGAAAAGCGTGTCCGGCAGATGTTCTGCCAGCGGATCGGCCAGCCCCAGCAGGTCGGCCCCGTTGGCGCCATAGCCGTGCAGAAAGACGACCGCGGCGCGGACCTCTCCCGATGCCGGTTCCTTGCGGCCTGCGTTCAATGCGCGTGTCATCGGATCCCCTCGCGTGATGTCATCCTTGCGTAATAGGCCCAGAGCAGCCGTGCCGCAACCGACCGCCACGGCGACCAGTCCTGCGCCATCGCGCGCAGCGCCTTGTCCGTGGGCCGCGTTGGCAGATCGAACAGCATCCGCGCACCTTCCTGCAGGGCCAGATCGCCGGGTGCGATCACGTCGGCGCGGCCCAGGCTGAACATGGCATAGATCTCGGCCGTCCAGAGACCGATGCCGGGGACGCGGACCAGCGTCGCGATGACATCCTCGGTCGGCAGGGTCCGCAGGGCGTCGTAATCAATATCAGCGTCGGCCAGCGCCTGCACATAGCGCGCCTTGGGCCGCGACAGGCCGAGGCTGCGCAAGTCGTCTTCGGTCGACGCCCTGACACGGTCGGGACAGGTCATCCCCGCATCCTGCAGCCGACCGAAGATCGCGCGCGCCGACGCGACACTGACCTGCTGGCCACAGATCGCCGAAACCAGCGCCGGGAACCCGTCGGGCCGCAGGCGCAACGGCAAAGGGCTGCAGTCGCGCAGGGCAGGGGCAAACCGAGGGTCCGTCTCGGCCAGCCACGCCGCCCCTTCGGCCACGCAGGTATCGCCCTGAATGATCCGCCCCGTCACAGGCCCGTGGCCCAGGCAACTGCGGCGTCGACACTGTCGGTCATCGGCGCGTCGGGTGGGTCTGGCCTGCGGATCATCAGCACCGGGATTCCAAGTTCACGCGCCGCCGTCAGTTTCGTACGGCTGGCCTCGCCGCCGGCGTTCTTGACTACGATCCAGTCGATCCCGAGGGCGGCGAACAGGTCCCTCTCGTGCGCGACCGAGAACGGCGGCCGCCCGATCAGGAACTCACCCCCTGCGAAGGGGAACGGCGCCGTCGGCGGGTCGATCTGGCGACAGATCACGCGCCGCCCCGCCAGATTGGCGAACCGGTCGAGGGTCTGTCGCCCGGTGCCCAGAAACACCGTCCTGCCCACCGGGATCAGGTCTGCGGCGTCTTCCTCGCGCGCGATCTCGCGCCAGTCGTCGCCGTCCTCGGGCTGCCAGGCGGGGCGCAGGTGATACAGATAAGGAATGCCGCGCGCGGCACAGACCTGCGCCGTGCGCCGCGTGATGCGGTCGGCAAAGGGGTGTGTCGCGTCAAGCACGGCGGTGATCCCGGCCTGATCCAGATAGGCCACGAACCCCGCCTCTCCGCCAAAGCCGCCGGTCCGGGTCGCCAGCGGCAAGGGCCGCGCCCGCTGCGTGGCACCCGCAAACGAGGCCACCGCCGGGACACCCGCCTGCGCCAGACCCTCGGCGATCTGCCGCGCGTCGCCGGTGCCGGCCAGCAGCAGGACCGTCATGCGCCCGCCCGTGCCAGCACGGCGCCCGCCCGGTCGATCACCACGATGTCGAATGTCATCTCGCCTCCGAATTGCGCATCGACGACCTGCAGCGCCCGGTCGGCCACCGCCTGCGCCAAGGGTGTGCCCGCGATCTGCAGCGCCTGCAAGGCGGTGTTGGCCTCTGCCACCTCCGGGTGACCGCTCAGCGCCGCGAGGACCGCGAAATCCACCTGACTGCGGCCGGAATGCAGGTCCATCGCCCCCTGCGCGAGCTTGGTCAGCTTGCCGATACCGCCGCCGATGGTCACGCGTGGCACCGGGTGCCGCGCCAGATATTTCAGCATGCCCCCCGCGAAATCACCCATGTCGAGCATCGCGTGATCCGGCAGACCGTGCAGCGCCTGCACCGAGGCTTCGCTGGTGGCGCCGGTACAACCTGCGACATGGGTCAGTCCCGCCGCCCGCGCCACATCGATGCCACGGTGGATGGACGCGATCCACGCCGCACAGCTGAACGGCCGCACGATGCCCGTGGTCCCCAGCACCGACAGCCCGCCCACGATCCCAAGGCGCGGGTTCCAGGTCTTCAGCGCGATCGCGGCCCCGCCGGGGATGCTGACCGTGAGCGTCACATCCGGCATCTGCCCGTACAAGGCGGCAAGCGCTGTGACCTGTTCGGTCATCATCTGCCGTGGCACCGGATTGATCGCGGGCTCGCCCACGTCAACCGGCAAACCGGCGCGGGTCACGGTGCCCACGCCGTCACCCGCACGGAATTGCACGCCACCCGCGCCGGCGGCGACCCGCACGACGATCAAGGCGCCGTGCGTCACGTCGGGATCGTCGCCCGCATCCTTGGTGATGCCGACCTCGGCCCAGCCCGGCCCTGCCGCACTATGCGCCACCGCAAAGACCGGCGTCTCGCCCCTGGGCAAGGTGATCTGCACGGTCTGGGGAAACGCGCCGCCCCACAGCCGCATCAGCGCCGCCCGCGTTGCGGCGGTGGCGCAGGCGCCGGTGGTCCAGCCACGGCGCAAGGGGCCTTCGGGTCTGCGTGTCATGGCGCGACACTAGCGGTGGGCGGACCCCTTGGAAATGCCGCATCCCGCGCTTTTCAATGCCCGCCAATCGCGCCATAACCGGGTCATGGCACAGGACCTTTCCCTTCCCGCCCACGACTGGCCCGTGATGCATCCGGGCTGGGTCTGGCTCTGCGGTGCGGGCCCCGGCGATCCGGGCCTGCTGACGCTGCATGCGCTGAACGCCCTGCGGCAGGCGGACGTCGTGATCTACGATGCACTGGTGCAAGAGGCGATCCTCGCCTGGGCGCCACAGGCGACGCACATCTACGCCGGCAAGCGCGGTGGCAAACCCTCCGCCAAGCAGCGCGACATCTCGCTGCGGCTGGTGGACCTCGCGCGCGCGGGCAAGCGCGTGCTGCGGCTGAAAGGCGGCGACCCCTTCGTCTTTGGCCGTGGCGGCGAAGAGGCGCAGACGCTGGTCCAGCACGGCGTCCGGGTCCGCATCATCCCCGGCATCAGCGCGGGCATCGGGGGCCTGGCCTACGCCGGCATCCCCGTCACCCACCGCGACGTGAACCAAGCAGTCACCTTCGTCACCGGCCACGACCAAAGCGGCAACACCCCCGGCGCGCTGGACTGGCAGAGCATCGCGAAAGGCTCTCAGGTCATCGTGATCTACATGGGGATGAAGCACATCGCCCAGATCGCCGGCCACCTGCTGGACGCGGGCCGCAACCCGTCAGAGCCGGTGGCCGTGGTCACCACGGCCACGACACCGGAGCAGCGCGTGCTCGAAACCACCCTCGGCACCGTGGTCGCCGACATCGACGCCGCCGGACTGGAGCCGCCGGCGATCATCTGCATCGGCCGGTCCGTCCTGATGCGGCAGGTCCTCGACTGGCAGGGCATGGCGGCGGGCGAGGCACCGCGCAACCTCGACCCGCTCGGGCGCGGTCTGCCCGCCGAAAGCGCATGACGATCCCTTTCATCTGGCCAGATAAACGTCCGCCAGAGGCACGCCGCGACCGATGCCGGGCCTGATCCTCGCCGCCCCGTCCTCTGGCAGCGGCAAGACCACCGTCACACTCGGCCTGCTGCGCGCCCTGACCCGCGCCGGGATTGCCGTGCGCGGCGCGAAATCAGGCCCCGACTATATCGACCCCGGCTATCATGCGGCGGCGACGGGCCGACCCTGCCTGAACCTCGACGCCTGGGCGATGACACCGCAGGCCATCGCGGCCCGTGCCGCCACGCCGGACCTGCTGGTGATCGAAGGCGCCATGGGCCTTTTCGACGGCGCACCGCCCGACGGACGGGGCGCCACAGCCGATCTGGCGCGCCTGCTGGATCTGCCGGTTGTGCTGATCGTCGATGCGGCACGCATGGCGCAGTCCATCGCCCCGCTGGTCGCGGGCTTCGCCCGGCACGATCAGTCCGTGCGCATCGCGGGCGTGATCCTCAACAACGTGGGATCGGATCGCCACGGCACGATGCTGCGGCGGGCGCTGGCCGCCATCGACATGCCCTGCCTCGGCACCCTGCCGCGCAGCACAGATCTGGCGCGCCCCGCACGGCACCTCGGGTTGCATCAGGCGTCAGAGGATCCGGACCTGAACGCCTTTCTGGACCGTGCCGCAGACTGGATCGCCGATGGCTGCGACATGGCGGCGCTGATGGCCTGCGCCACCGCCCTGCCGCAGGCCCCGGCGCATGTCCAACCACCGCCGGCGCAACACATCGCCATTGCGCGGGACGCCGCGTTTTCGTTCCTCTATCCGCACCAGACGGCCGAATGGCGCGCCGCCGGTGCGCAGATCACCTTCTTCTCTCCCCTCGCGGACGAGACGGTGCCGCAGGCGGATCTGATCATCCTGCCCGGCGGCTATCCAGAGCTTCACGCCGCCCGGATTGCAGCGGCAAGAACTTTCATGAATAGCCTCAGGAATAGCGCGCAAAATACCCATATCTTTGGAGAATGTGGCGGCTACATGGTGCTTGGCGACGGCCTGACGGATGCCGACGGGCACACCCACCACATGGCCGGACTGCTGCGCCTCGAAACCTCTTTCGCGCAGCGCCGCCTGCATCTGGGTTATCGCCACCTGACCGCCGCGTCAGGACCCTTTGCGGGTGACTGGCGCGGTCACGAGTTCCATTATGCAACGACCGTCACAGCACAGGGCGACCCCCTGTTCGCCGCGACCGATGCGGAAGGCACGGCCTTGCCGCCAATGGGCCTGCGACTGGGCCGTGTCGCGGGGTCTTTCGCCCATCTGATCGACCGGGCATAAGGCTCGCAAAGCAATGAGGGCCTGACGATGATCGACGATTCCCGCGCCAGGCGCAATGTGACGGTCCTCGTGGCGGCGCAGGCCTTTCTGGGGGCGCAGATGCCGATGATCTTCGTGATCGGCGGCCTTGCGGGCGGCATGCTATCGCCCAACATCTGCCTTGCCACCCTGCCGATCAGCTTTATCGTCTTCAGTTCCATGACCACCGCCCCCTGGCTGTCACCGCTGATGCAGCGTCGGGGTCGTCGCTTTGGCTTCGTGCTGGGCGCCAGCGCAGGGGCGCTGGGCGCACTGATCGCGGCCTACGGCCTGTACATCGGATCCTTTGCCGTGCTGCTGCTCGGATCGTTCTTCACCGGCATCTACATGAGCGCGCAAGGCTTCTATCGCTTTGCCGCAGCCGACACGGCGTCGGACGACTTCAAGCCCAAGGCGATTTCCTACGTCCTCGCGGGCGGGTTGATCTCGGCCCTGATCGGGCCGCAGCTGAACAAGCTGGTGCAGGACGCGCTGGTGGTGCCGTTTCTCGGCACCTACCTCGCCGTGGCGGCGATCAACATCATCGGGATGTCGCTGTTCTGGTTCCTCGACCTGCCCAAAGGCACCCGGGGCCAGCCGCAGCAGGTCAGCGCGATCCCGCCCCGCACCCGACGCGAGTTGCTGCGCGATCCGCGCATCGTCGTCGCGATTATCTGCGCGATGGTGTCCTACGCGCTGATGAACCTCGTGATGACCTCGACCCCGCTGGCGGTCGTGGGCTGCGGGTTCACCAAGAACAACGCCAACGACATCGTCTCGGCCCATGTCATCGCGATGTATCTGCCGAGCTTCTTTACCGGCCACCTGATCGCCCGCTTCGGCGTCACGCGGATCGTGGGCACGGGTCTGGCCATCCTGACCGCGGCCGGAATCGTGGCGCTGTCGGGCGTCACCCTGACGCATTTCTTCGGCGCGCTGGTGCTGCTGGGGATGGGGTGGAACTTCGGTTTCATCGGCGCGACGACGATGCTGGCCGGATCGCACAACACGGCTGAGCGTGGCGTCGTACAGGGGCTGAACGACACCATCGTCTTTGGCATGGTGACGGTCGCGTCGGTCACATCCGGCGGGTTGATGAACTGTTCCGGCGGCAGCCCGGTGCAGGGCTGGGACATGGTCAACCTCGCGATGCTGCCGCTGATCGCGCTGGCCGCGGGCGCGCTGATCTGGCTCGCCTTTTCGTCACGCCGGACGCCCGCCTAGCGCCACCAGCCAAAGGTCGCGACGCGCAGCAATCGCAGCCGGTCCGCGAACGGCGCAGGGTCCAGCCCCCCCACCGCCACGCTTTGCGGATCGCGCGCGGCGTGGTCCAGCACTGGTCGCGCCTGCCAGCCCGACACAAGCGCCGCCCCCGCAGCGCCCGAGACGGCGCGATGCCGTCCCCGCGCGCTGTCGAGCCGCTTCAGCGCAGTCTGTGCCAGTTCGCGTACGCCATCTATGGTGCCGTCGACCAGCGGCCTGCGGCCTTCGTTTTCCAGCGCCGGAATCGCGCGCAGAAAATTCGCGACACCGCTACCATAGGCGAAATCGGCGACCACCTGCGGGTCAGCCTCACCTAGCAGCCGTGCCGCCGTGCCCATCAGCGCACCGGACGTGCCATCGATGTAGCGCTCGAAATGCGCCGGATCCGCGAAGGCATCGCTGTAGATATCCCAGCGCCGCACGTCGATCAGCGCATCCAGATCACGCGCGCCCTGCGGATCGAGGACCTGTGCCAGCGCATCCGTCACCTCGTGGCTGCGCACCGGGCCACCTGCGGCAATCTCGGCCAGCACATCGCGCCACCATTGCAGGCGCATCTCGGCGATCATCGCCTCCTTGGTCAACCAAGGCGCGCGCGCGACCTCGAGGTTGAAGGCATAAAGCGGAAACAGCACGCGCCGCGCCGCGACGGGCACGGCCATCGTCGCGCGAAACCGCATCGGATCGCCGCGCTCGACCAGTGCGGCACAGGCGTCAAAGCTCATCTGTCCTCGCTTTTTCCCAAATACTCAAAGTCAGACCTCTGCCCCGTCGCGGATCAGTTTCCAGTTGATCGCATCCAGCAAAGCATCAAAGGACGCATCGACGATGTTCGCCGAGACGCCCACGGTGGACCACGTGCGGCCCTGACCATCCGCGCTGTCGATGATGACGCGGGTCACCGCCTCGGTCCCGCCGTCGGTGATCCGCACCTTGAAGTCGACCAGCCGCATGTCGTCGATGATCGCCTGATAGGGGCCAAGGTCCTTGGCCAAAGCGCGTGACAGCGCGTTGACAGGGCCGCGGTCGGACCCGTCGGGACCGATGCTCTCGGATACGTTCAGCACCTTGTCGCCGGCGATCTTCACCACGACGACGGCCTCTGACAGGCTGACCATACGGCCCTTCTTGTTGCGCCGTCTCTCGACCGTCACGCGGTAGCGCTTGACCTCGAAGAATTCCGGCAGCAGGCCCAGTTCGCGCCGCGCCAGCAGCTCGAAACTCGCCTGTGCGGTGTCATAGGAATAGCCGCGGCTTTCCATGTCCTTGATCCGGTCGAGGATGCGCGGCAGGCGCGGATCGTCACGCGCGACCTCCAGCCCCGCCTGCATCAGCCGTTCGCGCAGGTTCGACTGGCCCGCCTGATTGGACATCGGCACGATGCGGGCGTTGCCCACAAGCGACGGGTCGATGTGTTCGTAGGTGGTCGGGTCCTTGGCGATGGCGCTGGCGTGCAACCCGGCCTTGTGGGCAAAGGCAGAGGCGCCGACATAGGCCGCCTGCTTGGCCGGCACGCGGTTCAGGATGTCATCCAGTACCCGGCTGGCTTTTTTCAGACCCGCCAGCGCCTCCATCGTGACGCCCGTCTCAAACCGGCTGGCGAAGGGTTCCTTCAGCAGCAGCGTCGGGATCAGTGTCGTCAGATTGGCGTTGCCGCAGCGCTCGCCCAGACCGTTCAGCGTGCCCTGTACCTGACGCGCTCCGGCAAGGACCGCAGCGAGGGTATTGGCCACGGCGTGTTCGGTGTCGTTGTGCGTATGGATGCCCAGCTTGTCGCCCGGAATACCCGAGGCGATCACCTCGGCCACCACGCGGCCCACGTCGTCGGGCAGGCTGCCGCCGTTGGTATCGCACAGCACGATCCAGCGCGCGCCCGCGTCATGGGCGGCATGCACCGCCTCCAGCGCGTAGACGGGATCGGCTGCGTAGCCGTCAAAGAAATGCTCAGCGTCCAGCATCGCCTCGCGCCCCTGTGTCACGATATGCGCGACAGAGGCGCGGATGTTCTCGGTGTTCTCGGCGTTCGTGATGCCCAGTGCGGTCGAGACGTGGAAAGAATGGCTTTTGCCGACCAGACAGACGGCGGGCGTCTTGGCATTGAGCACGGCAGCAAGGACATCGTCATTCTCGGCCGACCGTCCGGCACGCTTGGTCATGCCAAAGGCCACAAGCGTCGGGCGCATCGGTCCGACCTGATCGAAGTATTCCGAATCCGTCGGATTCGCGCCGGGCCAGCCGCCTTCGACGTAGTCCACGCCCAGCGCGTCCAGCACAGCAGTGATCTTCAGCTTTTCCGATGTCGAAAACTGCACCCCTTGAGTCTGCTGCCCGTCGCGCAGCGTCGTGTCGTAGAGATAGAGTCTTTCCTTGGTCATAACGCGGCCTCCAGAAGGTCGAGAAGACGTGGCATTACATCTCCTCCAGCGCCGCGGCGTCGAAGTCAGGACCGGGTTGCCAGCTGGCCTGACCGCCCACGTCCGTCACCACGACACCCGCCGCCGTCAGCACGTCGCGCACCCGGTCGGCCAGATCCCAGTCCTTGGCCGCCCGCGCCTGCGCGCGCGTCGCCAGCAGGGCGTCGATCCGCGCCGCCGTCGCCTCGTCCACGGAGGCCCCGCCTTCGCCGCCCGCAAGCCGCGGCAGATCGGCCCAGTCCGGCACGAACCCCAGCAGATCAAGGCCGAAGGCAAAGCCCGCCAGTTGCGCCGGCGTCTTGCCCTTGGCAAGCACATGCAGCCGCGCGATAGCACCGGGGGTATTCAGATCGTTTGCCAGCACGCCAAGGAACTCTTCGTCGGGCTGCCACTGCCCGTCCGCCTTCAGCGCCCGGATCAGCGCAGGGCCAAAGCCGTGGCCCGCAAGGATGCCATACCAGCGGCGCAGGGTTGCGTCTGCGTCGTCGCGCTTGCGCGTCGTCCAGTCCATCGGCTTGCCATAATGCGTGCCCAGCATGACAAGGCGGATCACCTCGCCGCTGACACCCTGATCCAGCAGGTCGCGGACGGTAAAGAAGTTGCCAAGCGACTTGGACATCTTCTTGCCTTCGACCTGCAGCATCTCGTTGTGCAGCCAGTAGGTCGCGAAACCTGCGTCCGGGTCGGCGCAGCAGGACTGGGCGATCTCATTTTCGTGGTGCGGGAACAGCAGGTCGTTGCCGCCGCCATGGATATCAAAAGCCGGTCCCAGCAGCGCGCGGGACATGGCGGAACATTCGATATGCCAGCCCGGACGGCCGATGCCCCAGGGGCTGTCCCAGCCGGGCTGGCCCGCGCCAGAGGGTTTCCACAGCACGAAATCCATCGGGTTGCGCTTGTAGGGCGCGACTTCGACCCGAGCGCCTGCGATCATGTCGTCCAGCGACCGCCCCGACAGGGCACCGTATTCCTCGTAGCTGTCGACGGCGAAGAGCACATGGCCTTCGGCCTCGTAGGCGTTGCCGTGGGCGATCAACTCGCGGATCATGTCGACCATGGCGCCGATGAAATCGGTCGCGCGCGGCTCATGATCGGGCCGCAACGCGCCCAGCGCGTCCATGTCGTCGTGGTACCAGCGGATCGTCTCGGCGGTGATGTCACCGATTTCGCGGCCCGCCTCGGCGGCGCGGGCGTTGATCTTGTCATCGACGTCGGTAAAGTTACGCACGTAAACCACGTGGTCCGCACCGTAGACCTGCCGCAACAGGCGGTAGAGCACGTCGAACACCAGCACTGGGCGCGCGTTGCCCAGATGGGCGCGGTCATAAACCGTCGGGCCGCAGAGGTAGATGCCGATGCGCGCGGGATCGAGCGGCTCGAACACCTCGCGGCGACGGGTCTTGGTGTTCTGCAGGCGGATGAGGGTGTCGTCAGCGGTCATGGGGGCCTCGCACGGGCGGTTACGCCTGCGGGCCTAGATCATCAAGTTCAGGGATGAAACGTGAAAAAGCGGCCCGCGGACTGGATCAGCAGGGAATAATGCAGCAAATGAGGGTGCAGCGCTTGTTCATGAAACGATCCTTACCACCGCCCCCCGCCCCTGTCGAGAGGTCTGACGCAGACCCGTTGACCACGGCACCCTGCGGCCACGCCAGCTGGGTGTCCGTCCCGCTGAAGGCCGCGACGGATGAGATCGCGCACCCGATCGCCGTTTCCGACCGCCTTGTGCGGTCCAGCCTGACTCGCAAGGTGCAGGCCACGCCGCCCCGGGCGCCCGACGCTGCGGGTTGACACGGGGCACGCCGCCCGGTTGGGTGCGGCCATGAAAATGTCCTCTCGTATCCAGAATATCACCGGCGGCGGCTCTGACGGCTGGGCGGTCTATTACCGCGCCCGCGCCATGAAAGCCGCGGGCCTGCCCGTCGTCCAGCTGACCATGGGCGAACATGACATCGGCACGGACCGCGCGATCCTTGATGCGATGAACCGGTCGGCTGTGGGCGGCAACACGGGCTACGCCCTCGTGGTCGGCAACGACGATCTGCGGGCAGCGGTGGCGGACCGGATCGCGACCCGGACCGGCGTGCCGACAGGGCCCGAGAATATCGTGATCATGCCCGGCGGTCAGGCGGCCCTGTTCGCCGCCCACCATGCCGCCTGCGATCCCGGCGATACGGCGCTGTTCATCGACCCCTATTACGCCACCTATCCCGGCACGATCCGCGCCGTGGGCGCGGTGCCGCGCGCCATTCAGGTGCACGCCGATCACGGATTCCAGCCGCAGCGCCCGGATCTGGAAGACGCGGCCAAGGGTGCCACGTCCCTGCTGATCAATTCGCCCAACAATCCGACAGGTGCGGTCTACGGTGCCGACACGATGGATGACATCGCTGGCGTCTGCCAGGATCACGACCTGTGGCTGATCTCTGACGAGGTTTACGACACGCAGGTCTGGGAGGGTGAGCACATCAGCCCCCGCGCCCTGCCCGGCATGGCCGAGCGGACGCTGGTCGTGAACTCTCTGTCAAAAAGCCATGCGATGACCGGCAGCCGGATCGGCTGGATCTGCGGGCCCGCCGATGTCGTTGATGCGATCCACAACCTTGCGACCCACAACACCTACGGCGTGGCGGGCTTCGTGCAGGATGCCGCCGTCTTTGCCCTGTCGCAGGGTGCGGCAGCAGAGGAAGCGGTCGCCGCCCCCTTTCGGCGGCGCCGCCAGATCGTGCTGGACGCACTGGCAGGACAGAACGCAATTCGCGCCGCACCGATTTCCGGCGCGATGTATGCGATGCTCGATATCCGTGCGACCGGCATGGACGGCGAAACCTTTGCCAATGCCCTGCTGAATGCGGAACTGATCGGCGTCATGCCGGGCGAAAGTTTCGGTCAGGGCGGGGCCGGTCATATCCGTGTTGCCATGACCGTGGACGACGCGCGGCTGGGCGATGCCGTCCGCCGTATCGCGGCCTTTGCCGCGACACGCATCGACTGACACCGCGCGCCGGACTGCGCGCGCCTCATCGAAACTCTTGGACAATCCGCGGACCGCACAGCAAAACGGGCACCCCTTTCGGGATGCCCGTTCCGTCTCGATCTCAAGTCAGATCAGAACGCGAAGGAGGCCTTCAGCGAGGTGGTCTTGGCTTTGATGTCGACGCCGGTGTTGTCGAAATCGTCGAAGCGGTGCTCCAGGTACTCGACGCCAACGCGGATGCTCGACGTCACAGCGTAGGTTGCACCCACACCGTAGTAGTAGCCGTTGTCGTTCTGGCTGGTGCCGAATGCATCGGTGTCCAGGTAGGCGTAACCGCCGGCCAGGTAGGGCATGAAGCGACCGGCGTCGTAGCCAGCCAGCACACCGGCGCGGATGACGTCGTTGTTGTCACCGTAGGTGTCGACGTCCAGCTTGTCGTAAGCCAGTTCGCCACCCAGCACGAAGCTGCCCAGATCGTAGAGGTAGCCGGCGTGCACGCCGTAGTTGTTCAGGTCTTGGTCGGCCAGGGTTGCGCCACCGAAGGTGCCGTCGAACTCTGCTTTGCCGACGCCAGCTTGCGCACCCAGGTAGAAGCCGGACCAGTCGCTGGACATCGGCGCCATCGGCGTGATGACAGCAGCGGGTGCAGGCTCCATGACGGGCTCTGCAAGGCCGCCGGCGGTTGCTGCGGATGCGGATGCCATGGCGACAACGGCACCGAGGATCATTACGTTTTTCATTTTATCATTCCTTTGGGAGTAGATTTCGTTTTCGCGTCTTACGCCTGCTTAACGTCCGACACACGGGACACCGTTCCTACCTTCTGTATCGAAATCAAAAAGCGTTGCAGCGGCACAACAGTCACGGATTTGTGTTCCTGCTGACTGTGCCCCCTGAAACGGCGGCCCCGACTCCAGTAGTGCCGGGGCAAGAGGTGGGCAAGCCCCGCGCCACGCGGACAGCCAGATAGGCAAAAGCTTGCGCTTCCAGCATGTCGCCATCGAGTCCTGCCTCCTCGACCGGACGTACGGGAATGTCCGTGGCCGCAGCAATCATGCGGATCAAGGTGGCGTTGTGGCGTCCGCCGCCGCTGACCCAGATGGCAGAGGGCGGTGTCGGGCAATGTTGCAGCGACTCGGCGACGGCCAGCGCACTGGCCGCCGTCAGCGTCGCCGCCGCATCGGCGTCCGACAGGGGAATCACGGCCGCCGCGAGGGCCGCAAAGGTATCGCGGTCCAGCGATTTTGGCGGCATCCGGTAGAAGTAGGGATGCGACAGGAACGCCGCGACGATATCGTCGTCGATCACGCCCGAGGCCGCCAGCGCGCCGCCTTCGTCCCGCGCGATACCGCGCCGCGTCAGCATGGCGTCGTCCAGCAGCGCATTCGCGGGGCCAGTGTCAAAGGCCAGCAGGGCGCCGTCATCCTCTGGACGGGCGTGGCGGGGATCGACCCAGGTCAGATTGCCGACGCCGCCCAGGTTGAGGAACGCGAGCGGCGCATCCGCCTGCATCCACTTGGCCAGCGCGAAGTGATAGAACGGCGCCAGCGGCGCGCCCTGCCCGCCCAGCCGCACGTCGGCGCTGCGGAAATCCCAGACGACGGGCCAGCCCAGCGCCTGCGCCAGCGCGGCGCCATCGCCCAGTTGATGCGTGCCGCGGCCGTCCGGATCGTGCGCCAGCGTCTGGCCGTGAAAACCGACGAGGTCGATGTCCGCGAATCCGCCCAGCAGCACGCGGTGGCCATGGGCCACGACCCGCGCGGCCGCGGCGATGTCATCCTCTGGCCACAGGCCGAGGGCGGCTTTCAGCGTCGCGCGTTCGCGGTCGGAATACTCGCGGTAGTCGCTGTCGCCGAAGGCGTCGATCGTCACACCGTCCGTCACCAGCACGGCCGCGTCGATCCCGTCGAGCGATGTGCCCGACATCGCCCCCAATGCCCGGATCGGTCCTTTGATCTTCATGGTCTTTCCCTTGTGACACGGCGCCGCTATTGATGCCCCGGCACGACACAAGGGACAAGACATGACCTACCATCCCAAATCAGACTTCATGGCCGTGATGATGGAGCGTGGCTTTCTGGCCGACTGCACCGATTATCAGGCCCTTGACGACGCGCTGAGCGCCGGTGTCGTGCCTGCCTATATCGGTTTCGACGCGACGGCGACCTCGCTGCACGTCGGATCGCTGATCCAGATCATGATGCTGCGCTGGCTGCAGAAGACCGGCCACAAGCCGATCACCCTGATGGGCGGTGGCACGACCAAGGTGGGCGACCCGTCGTTTCGCGCGGATGAGCGCCCCCTGCTGGACAATGCCGCCATCGACGCGAACATCGCAGGCATCAAACAGGTCTTTGCCGCCTACCTGACCTATGACGACAGCGCCAACGGTGCGCTGATGCTGAACAACGCCGAGTGGCTGGACGATCTGAACTACTTGTCGTTCCTGCGTGACATCGGGCGGCATTTCAGCATCAACCGGATGCTGGCGTTCGACAGCGTCAAGTCGCGGCTGGACCGGGAACAGAGCCTGTCGTTCCTCGAATTCAACTACATGATCCTGCAGGCCTACGACTTTCTGGAGCTGAACCGCCGTTATGGCTGCCTGCTGCAGCTGGGCGGGTCGGACCAGTGGGGCAACATCGTGAACGGTATCGACCTGACGCGGCGCGTGCTGGATCACGAGATCTACGGCCTCACCTCTCACCTGCTGACCACCAGCGACGGGCGCAAGATGGGCAAGACCGCCGCCGGGGCGGTCTGGCTGAATGCCGACCTGACCGCGCCCTACGCCTTCTGGCAATTCTGGCGCAATACGACTGATGCGGACACCGGGCGGTTCCTGAAGCTTTATACCGAACTTCCACTGGAGGAATGCGACCGTCTGGGCGCGCTGGAAGGGTCGGAGATCAACGCGGCCAAGGTGATCCTTGCCAACGAGGTCACGGCCCTGCTGCACGGACGCGCCGCCGCAGAAGCCGCCGAGGCGACCGCCCGCGAGGTCTTCGAGCAGGGTGGCGTCGGTGACGATCTGCCGACGCTGGACCTGACAGCCGCAGATCTGGGCGAAGGCTTGTCCATCGCGCAAATTCTTGTGCGCAGCGGTCTGGCGGGGTCCGGCAAAGAGGCCAAGCGCCTGATCGCCGACAATGGTGCGCGCCTGAACGACGAAGCGCTGACCGACGCGGGCCTGATGGTGACGCCGGACATGCTGGCCCAGCCGATGAAGCTGTCGGCGGGCAAGAAGCGGCACGCGCTGGTGCGGCTGACCTAAAGGATCAGAACCAGCGCGAGCAGCGGCAGGCAGGTCAGCGCCGCCAGCAGTGCGGCTGCCGAAAGGGTCAGCCGCGGGGATGCGGCGCGGATGCCACGGACGGTGGGTGGCGGGTTGCGCATGGGGTCACCTTTCGCAAATGGCGTTGCGTCATTAACCCCGCATTAGGTTTCCAATGCTTTAACGTACGTCATGTTGATGCGCCCCGTCATGCCACAGCTGGACCGGCCCCTGCCCCTACAGCAGTCGGACGGGTTCGCCCGCGCCCTGACCCTGCTGGGCCGCAGCGCTGCGGTCGAGGGGGTGCACGATTGCGGCCAGGTGCTCGTCGTGTCGCGCCCCTTGGGGCCGCTGGGCACGCTGCGCTTTGCCTCGCGCGGGCCGGTCTTTCGCCATGACACGCCCCCCGCGGACCGGGTGGCCGCGCTGCGCGGCGCGCGGCTGCATCTGGTGAACGCCGATGCCGGCGAAGACGCGATCCTGCGCGGCGCCGGATTTCACCGAATCATGACACCGGCGACACTGGCAGTCCTGCCGCTTGACCCCGATCCGGACCGGCAACTGGCCCTCTGCGATGCCGCCTGGCGCAACAAGGTGCGGCAGGGTCGTCGCGCGAGTCTGCGGATCACGCTCCGTCCGCTGTGCCCGCAGCGCGACGCCTGGTTCCTGGCCGCAGATCTGGAACAGCAGCGACACAAGCGGTTTCGCGCCCTGCCCCACGCGGTCAGCCTCGCCTTTGCCCGCGCCAATCCCGGCGACGCGCTGGTCCTGACAGCGATGGAAGGACCAGTCCCCGTTGCCGCCATGCTGATCCTGCGCCACGGTCAGGCCGCGACCTATCAGATCGCGTGGTCGGGCCCGCGCGGGCGCAGCCTGCGCGCGCATCCCGTCCTGCTGATGGAAGCGGCACGCCGTCTGGCCGCGACCGGTGTTACGGAACTGGACCTTGGCACGATCGACACGGACGCAGGCCCCGGTCTGGCGCGGTTCAAGCTGGGCAGCGGTGCCACAGTCCGGCGCCTTGGCGGCACATGGCTGCGCCTGCCGGGGTGGCACGGGTAAGGGCGTCATGCTAGCGCAGGTGCGACCCTGTCGGAGGCGACCCCATGACCCTGTTGCAGATCGCCGCACTGCTGATCGTCCTCGCGGGGCTTTTCGGGGCCATCAACTACCTGTTCCTCAAGCT
This sequence comes from Loktanella sp. M215, assembly GCF_021735925.1. Lineage (NCBI taxonomy): Bacteria > Pseudomonadati > Pseudomonadota > Alphaproteobacteria > Rhodobacterales > Roseobacteraceae > Loktanella > Loktanella sp. M215. The sequence goes on along the minus strand of NZ_WMEA01000001.1, from coordinate 2,595,738 downwards.
GCCCTCGGCCATCGGCATCCTCGTCGTGGCGCTGCTGGCGTCGATCATCGTTATGGGCCTCGATGCGGTGATCCCAGGCCTGAACGTAGCCGACACGATCCGTGGCCAAGTCTCCGGCATCGCATTTTCCGATGCCCTGCTGGAAGGGATGCTGGGCTTTCTGCTGTTCGCGGGTGCGCTGCACGTCAAGACCTCGGACCTGAAGGCGGAATGGGCCACGGTCAGCCTGATGGCCACGATGGGCATCGCGATCTCGACCGTCATTGTGGGCTACGGCTTTGCGTGGATCACGGGGATGCCGCTGCTGGTGGCGCTGGTCTTCGGCGCGCTGATCTCGCCCACCGATCCGGTCGCGGTGATGGGGGTGCTGCGCGACACCAACCTGCCCAAATCGCTGGAAACCAAGATCGCCGGTGAAAGCCTCTTCAACGACGGCGTGGGCTATGTCGTCTATCTGATCCTTGTCGGTGCCGCCTTTACCGGCAGCGCCCACGGTGCGGCTGACGATGCGGGCCTTTCCGGGGCAGCGCTGCTTTTTGCGCGCGAGGCCTTCGGCGGTGCGGCGCTCGGCCTCGTGCTGGGGTTCCTGACCTTCCGCCTGATGCGCCGCATCGACGACTACGCGCTGGAGGTGCTGTTGACGCTGGGCCTCGCCTTTGGCGGATACGAGCTGGCGGTGGCGCTGCATGTGTCTGCCCCGATCATGGCGGTCTGCGCCGGCCTGCTGATCGGTGACGTCGGCACGCGCCTTGGGATGTCGGAGGAAACGCGCAAGTACGTTGAGGCCTTCTGGAAGCTGATCGACGAGATCCTGAATGCCGTCCTGTTCCTGCTGATCGGAGTGGAGGTCTTTGCCGTCGTCTTCGATACGTCCCACCTGATCGCCGGCAGCGCCGCCATCGTGCTGGCGCTTGTCGCGCGTTTCATGGCCGTGGCGATCCCGATCACGCTGCTGCGCCCGTTCCGCAGCTATTCTGGTGGGGTGATCCGCATCATGACATGGGGCGGGCTGAAGGGCGGGATTTCTGTGGCCCTCGCCCTGTCGCTGCCAGACAGCGCGTGGAAACCCATCATCCTGACCGCCACCTACATGGTCGTCGTCTTTTCCATCATCGTGCAGGGCCTGACGGTCGCCCGGCTGGCCCATCACGTCAATCCACAACCGAGCCTGATCCCATGAACACCTACGTCGTCTACGATGTCTTCACCGACCGCCGGTTCGGCGGCAACCAACTGGCCGTCTTTCCCGATGCGGGCCCCTTGCCAGAGGCGCAGCTTGCCGCCATCGCGCGGGAATTCAACTACTCGGAAGTGGTGTTCGTCTATCCCCCCGACGATCTGCGCCACAGCGCGCGGGTCCGCATCTTCACCCCGACGCGAGAGGTGCCTTTCGCGGGCCACCCCCTGATCGGCACCGCGGTGGCGCTGGCGGACCTCGGCTTTCCGGCAGACATGATCCTCGAGACCGGCGTCGGCCCGATTCCCTGCACGGTGGCGCAGGGCCGCGGCAGCTTTACCACCACCACACCGCTGACCCGCCACGGCGCGCCCGACCCCGCATTGGTCGCCCGCGCGCTGGGGCTGACCGTCGCGAATCTGGACGGCACCGTCCATCCGCCCGTGCAGGCGGGCGTCGGCCTGACCTTCGTCATCGCGCGGTTGACCGACCGGGACGCTCTGCGCCGCTGCCAGCCCGATGTGGCCGCCATGCGCGAAGGGGCCGCGCTGCATCCAGCGAGCCTCGATTTCGCGACGCTGGCCTATGTCACGCAGGGCAATATGGTCCACGCGCGGATGTTCGCGCCCTTGGACAATATCCCAGAGGACCCTGCTACGGGCAGCGCCGCCGCGGCGCTGTGTGCGCTGCTGCATGATCTGACCGGCCAGCCACAGGACCTGACGATCCATCAGGGCGTGGACATGGGCCGCGCGTCGCTTATCTTTGCCAGAACCGATGGTCCCACCGGTGGCGTCACCATCGCGGGTCATGCCGTCAGGACCATGGAAGGGCAGTTCTTTGTTGACGAATAACGAGGAAACCACGCTGGTTCCGCTGTCGGCCTTCGACATCTGGGAAGATGGCACCGCAAGGCCCGCCCCCGATCTGGCGGCCAAGCCCGTCGACGGCGCGGCCTATCGCTGGCTGCATTTCGATCTGTCGGACATGGCGCTGGCCGGGTGGTCGGCGACGAACCTGCCGGGCCTCGCCCGCCGCACGCTGCTGGCCGACAAGACCCGGCCGCGCATGGACATGGACGACCACGGCATGGCGATCACCCTGCGCGGCATCAACCTCAACGAGGGCGAGGAAACCGCTGACATGGTCTCGCTGCGGATCTGGATGACCGACACGCTGATGATCACCGTGCGCCGCCAGCGGATCTTTGCGCTGGAAGATCTGCGCGATCAGGTCGCGGCGGGCGATGCCCCCCACAGCCCCGGTCACATGCTGGCGCGGATCACCGAAGGGCTGGTCGAACGCTTGGAAAACATCGCTTTTGTGCGCGAGGATGCCGCCGACGATATGGAGGGCGACGTCTACGAACACGACCGCGCACCCTTGGACGATCTGGCACCATTGCGGCGCGAGATCATCAAGTTCCGCCGCCACGTGGCCCCCCTGGCCGAGGCGCTGACGCAGGTTTCGCAGGCGCCGACCGACCTGATCAAGGACGATCTGCGCCACCGCCTGCGCGACACCGCCAGCCGCTGCCGCTGGGCGCTGGAGGAGCTGTCGGAAGTCCACGACCGCCTGACGGCCATGGCGGACCATCTGGACACGGTGCAGAACGCGCGGCTGGAGAAAAACGGCTATCGTTTGTCCGTGGTCGCCGCGATCTTTTTGCCGCTGGGATTTCTGACTGGCCTCTTTGGCGTCAACGTCGGCGGGATGCCGGGGGTGCAAAGCGGCCATGCCTTTGCAGTTCTGTGCATCAGCATGGCCGTGATCGGCGTCGTGTCCGCCGCCGTGATGCGCTGGTTGCGCTGGTTCTAGCTATACAGCGGCACGACACCGGCCTTGGCGTGGATGTCGTTCACATCAGCCGACCGCAGGCCCAGTTCATCCGCAAAGCCGCGCAGGAAATCGACCTCTGCCGGGTGGTCGAGGTCGATGGCCATCAGCGCCATCGTGTAAACCTGCGCCTCGGCCCCTTCGGGCACACCGGCGGCCAGATCGGACACCGACATGCGCCGGGTCATCGCATCCTCGACAAAGGCGCGCTCCTGCGCCGAGGCGCCGTCCAGATGATCCATGATGCGGGAACGCTCTTTATCGTCGAGCGTGCCGTCGGCCTGTGCGGCCTGTACCATCGCCAGCAGCATGACGGCGGCAAGGCCCTCCTGCTCTGGCGGCATCTGGGCCTGCGGATCGGCGGTCGCGTCGATCTGCAATTGCAGCCTTTCGCCGAACTGGCCCGTGCTGCGCTGACCGGAGGATCCACCCGTCAGGCCGCCGATCAGACCGCCAAGACCACCGGCCCCCGCCAGACCGCCCAACAGGTCCGACAATCCGCCAGCGGACGGCTGGGTGCGACGGGTGCCGCTTTGCCGCCCCTGCAAACTGTCCAGCAATCCGCCCAGACCGCCGGTCTGTCCCGCGCGCGCCGTGGTGCCACGCTTGCCCAGCATGTCATCCAGAACGGTGCCGGATTTGCCTGCCCGGGCGTTCTGCGTCAGGGCCCGCGCCCCCTTGGCCACGGCCACGCCCACGGCGACCCGCGCCAGTGTCTGCATCAAGCTCATCGTCGTCTCCTCTCTGCTGCCAAGCGCAAGATGTCACATCCCGCGCGTCCTTGTCACGGTGAACGCCCGCCATACCGATCGGGGGCCGAGACGGTGGCCCTTTGGGCGAAACTTCGCTAAGACCGGGCGATACACGGATCACCGAGGCGCCATGACCCAGACCATCCAAAGCCGCGCCGCCGCCGCCGGGCTGCGCATGACGGCCCCCCGCCGGGTCATTGCACGGGTGTTGGACGACGCCACCGATCACCCGGACGCCGAGGCGCTGCACGCCCGCGCCGCGGCCATCGACCCCCGCATCTCGCTCGCCACGGTTTATCGCACGGTCAAGCTGTTCGAAGAGCAGGGCATCCTTGAGAAGCATGCCTTCGGCGACGGGCGCGCACGCTACGAGGCGGCGGACGGCGGCCACCACGACCACCTGATCGACGTGGCCACCGGTCAGGTCATCGAATTCGTCGACCCCGAGATCGAGGCGCTGCAGGACCGCATCGCCAAGCGGCTGGGCTACCGCCTGATCGGGCACCGGCTGGAACTTTTCGGCACCCGGATCGAGGCGGACTAGAGGCCCGGCGGCCTGACAGTGTCACCTTGTCGGGCGGGCGCCCCGTTGCCGCCTGCCGGCGAGGGCGCGAATAAAAATCGACGCCTGCGCTTTGCAACCCGGCAAGAGAGGCGTAATCCACCCCCAACATTGGCGCAGAAGGGCACGACACTTGGACAATCTGCGCGGCAGCATCCTGATGGTTCTCGCGATGCTCGGCTTCGCACTGGAGGACATGTTCATCAAGCAGATGGCGGGGGCTCTGCCGACGGGGCAGATCCTCGCCATGCTGGGTCTGGGCGGCGGCATCGTCTTTGCTATCGTCTGCCGCATGCAGGGCGAGCGTCTTCTGCGCCGCGACGTCCTGCATCCTATGGTCCTGCTGCGTAACGCCGGCGAGGTCTTTGGAACGCTGGGCTATGTTTCCGCCGTGGTGCTGACGCCGATCTCTTCGGCCTCGGCGATCTTTCAGGCGACGCCGCTGTTCGTGACGCTGGGGGCGGCCCTGTTCCTGCAAGAAGCCGTCGGCTGGCGGCGCTGGGCCGCGATCGCCGTCGGGTTTTGCGGCGTGCTGCTGATCATCCGGCCGGGCATGGATTCCTTCCGCCCCGCATCGCTCTTCGCCGTGCAGGGCGTGATCTTCCTCGGTATCCGCGATCTGGCGACCCGGCGGATCCCCAAGACCATCAGCTCCATGCGCCTGTCCACCTACGCCTTTGCCGTCATCGTGCCCACCGGGTTGGTCCTGATGGCCGTGGTCGGCGACCGCTTCGTCCTGCCCGGCACCACGGATTCGCTGCGCGTGGCGGGATCCATCGTGGCGGGCGTGCTGGGCTATTACGCGTTAGTCACCGCGACACGGCTGGGCGACATGTCCCATATCGCACCGTTCCGCTATTCCCGCCTGGTCTTTGCCCTGATCGTCGGCGTCACCGTCTTCGGCGAACGCCCCGACGCCGCCACCTTGTTCGGGGCCGCGATCATCGTGGGATCCGGCACCTACGCCGCCCTGCGCGAAGGCCAGCGCCGCCGTGCTTCCCTTGCAGCAGCAGGCGCGATATAACACCGTTAACGCTAACATCACCCACCGGAGGCCTCTCATGAGCAGTATCATCGACATCCACGCCCGCGAAATCCTCGACAGCCGTGGCAACCCCACGGTCGAGGTCGACGTGACCCTCGAAGACGGCACCATGGGCCGCGCCGCCGTCCCCTCGGGTGCGTCGACCGGCATGCACGAAGCGCACGAGCGCCGCGACGGGGACAAGTCCCGCTACATGGGCAAGGGCGTGCTGGAAGCGGTCGCCGCCGTGAACGGCGAGATCTTCGAGGCACTGCTGGATTATGACGCCACCGATCAGGTCGGCATCGACATGACGATGATCGAACTGGACGGCACCGACAACAAGGGGCGTCTGGGTGCGAACGCGATCCTCGGCGTGTCGATGGCCGTCGCCAAGGCCGCCGCCGATTTCACCTCGCAGCCGCTGTTCCGCTACATCGGCGGCACATCTGCACGGATGCTGCCGGTGCCGATGATGAACATCATCAATGGCGGCGAACACGCCGATAACCCGATCGATATTCAGGAATTCATGATCATGCCGGTGGCTGCGGACAATATCCGCGAAGCGATCCGCATGGGCTCCGAAGTGTTTCACACGCTGAAGAAAGAACTCTCCGCCGCGGGCCACAACACCGGCATCGGCGACGAGGGCGGCTTTGCCCCCGGCCTGAACTCCACCCGCGAAGCACTTGATTTCATTTTGAAGTCCATCGAAAAGGCAGGCTACACACCCGGCAAGGATATCTACCTCGCCCTCGATTGCGCCTCGACCGAATACTTCAAGGACGGCAAGTACGAGATGAAGGGCGAAGGCGCCTCGTTCACCTCGGACCAGAATGTCGACTACCTTGAAAAGCTAGTGAACGACTATCCCATCATCAGCATCGAAGACGGCATGTCCGAGGACGACTGGGACGGCTGGAAGGCCCTGACCGATCGTCTGGGCGACCGCGTGCAGCTGGTGGGCGACGACCTTTTCGTGACCAACCCAAAGCGTCTGGCCGAAGGCATCAAGCGTGGATCGGCGAATGCCATGCTGGTCAAGGTCAACCAGATCGGCACCCTGACCGAGACGTTGCAGGCCGTCGACATGGCCCACCGCGCGCGGTTCACCAACGTCATGTCGCACCGCTCCGGAGAGACCGAGGACACCACCATCGCCGACCTTGCCGTGGCCACCAACTGCGGCCAGATCAAGACCGGGTCGCTGTCCCGCTCTGACCGCTTGGCCAAGTACAACCAGCTGATCCGGATCGAGGAAATGCTGGGCGAGACGGCCCTTTACGCCGGACGCAGCATCCTGCGGGGCTGATGATCGCCCGGTTCGATACGCCACTTTCGACCCGCCGCAGGTTTCTGCGGCGGGTCTTTACCTATGTCGCCTTCGCGGGCGGCGTGCTGGCGGTCTGCCTCGGCATCGGGATGGCCGGCTATTACTGGATCGTCGGACTAGACTGGATCGACGCCCTTCTCAACGCCAGCATGATCCTGACCGGCATGGGCCCGGTCGACCCGATGCCGGACGACGCGGCCAAGCTCTTTGCCAGCACCTACGCGATCTTTTCCGGTGCAGTCTATCCGGCGATCACCGCGATCCTGCTCTACCCGTTCCTGCACCGCCTGCTGCACATCTTCCATTTCGAGACGCAGGACGACGGGGCCTAACCTGCGGCGGCTCCTTCTTCTGGTCGCAAATACTTCGGGGGTTCGGGGGCTGGCCCCCGGCAGCATCCGCAAAGGGGCGGCACAAACGCAAAAGGGGCGGCTTGCGCCACCCCTTCCGGTCGTCCGATCAGGGCGGGAGATTACTCCCAGAAGCCTTCGTCAACGTCCTGTGCCGCTTCGATGTCCGCTTGGGTCATCTGCGTGACATAGGCGTAGGTGCCATCGTCCAGCGCTGTCAGGCGCACGTTCTCGACGGGCATCATAACCATCTTGTCGCCCAGACCGAGGAAGCCACCGACTTCACCGACGATTGCAACCATCTGGCCGGTCTTGGACAGCACGATGTCCTCGATCGAGCCGATGCGCTCCCAGCCTTCGCCGGTGCCCTGATAGGTCTCGTTGTTGGTCCACATGCTGTTGTCTTCTGCGGCATCCATGCGCCAGACCTGACCACCTGTGATGTCACGGGTGCGGATCAGGTTTTCCGACGTCGTCAGATCGAAGTTCTGCATGTCGTCCACACTGTCCGCTGCGTCTGCCGTTGCATCTGCAGCATTCTCGACAGCATTGCCCGTCGCATCAGCGGCGTTTTCGACAGCGTTGCCGGTTGCATCGGCGGCATTCTCGACAGCGTTGCCAGCGGAATCAGCCGCATTTTCCATGGACTGTTCGGCCTGTTCAGCGTTGGTCGCCGTACCGTCCGCATTCATGTGGCTTTCGGCAAAGACCATCGACCCTGCGAGGGTCAGGGCCACTGCTGCGGTGCTTGTCTTGAGGATATTCATCATCTTCTCCAGTCGTTTCATCTGGCATCACAACGGCAAAGATCAGGCTTGGTTGCATCGCGTCTTGTCCCGATCACGGCTTTTCTGTTCTGCTGCAAGGAAAGCGGAAATTACGACATTGTTATGCCGCAGGAGGGAACCCGCCGATGAAGGCCGCCGATCTGATTGCACACCTGGACCTGTCGCCCCACCCGGAAGGCGGCTGGTATCGCCAGACATGGATCGCAGACAATCCGGGCCGCCCGACCGGTACGGCCATTCTGTTTCTGCTGCTGGCCGGTGAGGTCAGCCACTGGCACCGGGTCGATGCGACCGAAATCTGGTTTCATCACACCGGCGCGCCACTGACCTTGCGGCGGGCCGCAGATGCGGCCGGACCCGCCACGGCAACGGTCTTGGGACCGGATGTGCTCAACGGTCAGACGGCACAGGCCATCGTGCCCGCACACCATTGGCAATCGGCGCAAAGCACGGGGGACTGGTCACTGGTCAGTTGCACCGTATCGCCCGGGTTCGACTTTGCCGGTTTCACTCTCGCGCCGCCCGGCTTTGATATACCGCTTACGTCGGATTGAGGCGTCTTTCCCAGTGAACGGATGGCAGGATCACATCGTCAAAGGGCCAGCCTTGGCCGCCAGACTTTGCAATCGACGCGCATCCGAGGCCGCCGCGCCGATTTTTCGGTGAATAATCGGCCGGGGGGCCAGCCCCCCGTCCTGCGGACTCCCCCCGAAGTATTTTTGACCAGAAGAAGCGGACAGGCGGCTAGTGGTGGTGGTCGTGGTCATGGTCATGGTCATGAGGTGTGTCGTCGGTCACGTGGATCGCGAATTGATCCAGCGCGGCGGCCTGCGGCGGCACGGCGCGAAAACTTTCGCGCACGCCGTTCTCGGTCAGGTCGCGGGTCACCGTCAGAAGCGTATTGATGTCGTGTCCGGCGCACAGATCCGCCATCTGGTGCAACTCTTCCAGCGCGGTGGGCCGGGCGGTCGCCACATCGGGCGCGCCGTAGATCGTCACGAAATGCGCGGCCAAAGCATCAGCGAGGCTGTCCAGCTCGGCCTGCGTGATCGGCGTCACAGCGACAAAACTAGTGCGACCAAAGGTTTCAGCCCCCATCCAGCCGTTGGTGAAGGCCTGACGCGCCTTGCCGACCAGATCGCCCTGCGACCAGTTCGAGAATTCGAACCCGCCCGAAATACACCACTCACCCGTCCGTGCGGGACTGTGGAACACACGGGTGTCGCTGTCATCGAAGTGGATCGCGCGGGCGAGGTTCATGCGGATTCTCTTAAAAGCTGTGTAAGGGGTATCATCTGTGTCCCTGAATCGGTTTTCAACAGCGGGTTCAGGTCCGCATCGGCACCGATCAGCGTACCCGTCTGCCCGGCCGCCGTGCAGATCCCGTTCAGATCGCGCGCCATGGCGGTCCAGCGGGTATGCAGGTCCGCCAGCCCGTCGTGGTGCCAAGTGTCGAGGGAGAGCAGGATCTGCCGCAACCACCCCGCCAGCAGCTCGGCGGGTGAGACGTCAATACAGCCTTCGGCGTGCAGGGTCGTCGTCTCGGGCGTGTGACCGCCGTCAGGTCCGGCGTTGGCCAGATCGAGCGTCAGGCCGATGACCAGCCAGTCCGGTACCGCAGCGGGATCGGCGGTTCCCGCTGCGATCGACAGCGCGCCACACCGGCCGCCGTTTACGACAATCGCACCATCGCAGCCCAGCTGCGGCACCAGCGCAGGCGGGCCGAGGATGCCGAGGGCGGTCTGAAAGGCCACACCGCAGAGGGGCAGCATCGCCACGCTTTGCCGCAACGGCAGGTCAGGCGCAAAGACGACGGCCACACGCAGCCGGTCGTCGGCCAGATCATGGATGACCAGACCGGCCTCGGTCCCGTCAGCGGCTGCGGTGCAGGCCAGCGGCCAGGGATCGGCGCCGGCGCTGGTGTAGTCCGTGAACAGCGGCGGGACGACGTCGTCGGTCATGCAAGGTCAGCGTCGATCAGGTGGCGGGCAACGGCGCGGAAACCGGCGGCCTGGGGGCTGTCGGGATCGGTCACGACGATCGGTGCGCCGCCGTCGGCCGCGAGCCTGATCGACAGGTGCAGCGGGATCTCTGCCAGCAGAGGCACGCCCAGCTTCTCGGCCTCGCGCGCCACGCCGCCGTGGCCGAAGACGTGTTCCTCGTGACCGCAGTTGGAACAGATGTGCGTGCTCATGTTTTCGATCATGCCAAGGATGGGGACGTGCAACTGCTGAAACATGTCGATCCCCTTGCGGGCATCCAGCAGCGCCACGTCCTGCGGGGTCGACACGATGATCGCACCATCGACGCGCGCCTTCTGCGCCAGCGTCATCTGCACGTCGCCGGTGCCGGGCGGCAGGTCGACGATCAGCACGTCGAGCGTCCCCCATTGCACCTGATTCATCATCTGCTGCAGCGCGCCCATCAGCATCGGACCGCGCCAGACGACGGCCTGATCCTCGTTCGTCATCAGGCCGATCGACATCATCGTGACGCCGAAGTTGCGCAGCGGCAGGATCGTCTTGCCGTCGGGGCTGGCGGGGCGACCAGACACGCCGAGCATCCGCGGCTGGCTGGGGCCGTAGACGTCCGCATCCAGCAGACCGACCCGGCGCCCGGCCGCTGCAAGCGCGCAGGCGAGGTTGGAGGCCACCGTCGATTTGCCCACACCGCCCTTGCCGGAGGCGACGGCGATGATCCGGGCGATGCCCGGGATCGGCTGCGGACCTGTGGGGGCCGCCCGCTGCGGCTTCAGGTCGGGCGGTGCTGCGGGCGAGGTGTGGGCAGTCATGACGACCGTGACCTTGGTGACGCCATCCAGCGCGCCGACCAGACGTTCCGCCTCGGCCTGCACGGGTGCGAAATCGGCGGCGCGGCTGGGCGCGATTTCCAGCACGAAACGCACCGTGCCGCCGTCAACCGTCAGCGCCTTGACTGCACCGGAGGCGGGCAGCGGACCGTTCGTGACCGGATCGGTGATCCCGTTCAGGACGGCCAGAACGGCGTCGCGTGTCACGCTCATGCTGGTTGGTCGCCTGCGTCCATGCCGTCGATCCGGCCCGTCACGACGTGTTCAAGGTCCAACCCGTCGACGGTCAGCACCACGCGCGCCTCGAAGCTCTGGCCTGCGGTATCGCCTTTTTCGCGCATCGCGGCCTCGATCGCCTGCTGGCTGGTCACGCCGACCTGCTTGAGGAACTTGCGCATGGACATGTTGAAGGTGTCGTCGGTCATGGAACTCTCCTTAGTTGTCGCGGCGTTTCGCCGGGTAGTCGGCGCTGGTGCGCGGCCGAGGCCGCGGCGCACCGCCAAAGGGGTTGTCGTCAGAATGGTACTGCGCGGCAACCCGGCAGTCGTCGCACATCTGGATCATCCGCAGGGCGGCCGGATTGCTGAACATGGCGTGTCCGGTCAGCTTGGCGGTGATGTTTTCGATCGTGGACTTTACGCCGAAGAGCTCGCCACAGGACACGCAGGCAAAGGGTTCTTCCTCGTGCATCACTTTCTGGCGGAAGGCATCCGGCGTCAGGTTCAGGCGCGGTTCCAGCGTGATCGCGTCCTCGGGGCAGATGTTGGCGCAGAGGCCGCATTGCAGGCAGGCATCCTCCTGAAATCGCAGCTGTGGCAGGTCGGGGTTGTCGCCCAGCGCGCCGGAGGGGCAGAGTGACACGCAGGCGAGGCAGAGCGTGCAGGCGTCGGTGTCGACGTGGACGGCGCCGTAGGGGGCGTCGGTGGGCAGATCAATGACCGCGGCCTGCGGCTGCAGGGTCCGCGCGGCAAGGCGCGTGATCTGGCGGCGGGTGCCGATCTGCAGCGTCGGCGTCTTCACCACCGGCCCGGCAGTCGTGTCATACAGATGATCCGACAGCGCGTCGGGGTCGGTCATGTCCAGCAGCACCATCGCCTCGCGTCCGGCGATGGCGTTGGCCAAGGCCGCCTCGCGCACCGGGGCCTCGGTTTCCGTCCGGGGCGACAACAGCACGGCCACATCGGCAAAGCCCGTGCCCAGGGCGGCAACCGCCTCGGCGTGACCGAAGGCCGCCAGCGCCGCGACTTCCAGCGGGATCACGTCCGCCGGCAGGCCGCGACCGAAGCGGGCGGCGAGGCGGATCATCTCTGCACCGTGATCGGCGTCATGGACCAGCAGGCGCGGTGCGGTGCCGCCGGCCTTGCGGTAGGTCGCGGCGAGCGTGGTCAGGCGGGTGAATACCGCCTCGACCGGGGGCGCATCGAAGCTGATGGCGCCCGACGGGCAGACGGCCGAACAGGCACCGCAACCTGCGCAGATCAACGGATCGACGGTGACGTGATCGCCGTCGGGGCTGATGGCGCCGGTCGGGCACAGGTCGAGGCAATTGGTGCAGGCCACCTGCTCTGCCCGTGAATGCGCGCAAAGAGACTGCTCAAGGCGCACGTAAAGCGGTTTTTCGAATGTGCCGATCATCTGGCTAGCGGCCAGCACGGCGGCGGCCACGGCAGGCTGGCTGTCGGGATCGGCGCGCAGATAGCCGTCACGCTTGGCATCGGCGGCAAACAGCGGACCCGCGCCGCGCAGATCGAGGATCAGGTCGCACTCGGACGCGGCCCCATCCTGCGGCGCGGTCATCGCGACATCGCCCCGGCCACCGGGAACTTGCTGGCGCAGGGCGTCCATCCGCGTCTGGAATTGGCCCAGCGATCCGGTGGCCTGCAACAGCGTGCCGGTCACCGTGTCAAAGCCGGGATGGCGCTCGACCTCCCATCCGGTGGGCATCAGCAGCGTGACGCCAAGGATGTCGGACAGTGCCACTGCCGCATCGACAGCCACCGCGTTGCGACCCAGAATCAGGCAGGTCCCGGCAGAGGTCACGTCAAGCGACCGCACCGGCGGCACCGGCAGCATCGCCTCGGCCAACAAGGCAGCCTGCTTTGGCGCAGCGTCCGCGTCGTCGGTCCAGCCGGCGCGGTCACGGATGTCGACAAACGCCGGCACCTCGGCCCCGATCTCGGCCGCGAGGGCTGTGAAATGCGGTGCTTCCTGCGCGCAGGCGATGACGACATCGCCTTGCGCCATGGCGGCAGAGGCCGCATCGCTTTGCCGGTCACACAGGCTGTCGAAGGCACGCGAACAGGCCAGTCCCGTCGCAGCCGTCAAGGCCGGGCCATCGACGCGCTGGCTGCCAAGGCAGTTGCAGATCAAGACCGATTTTGACATTTGGGATGCTCCGCTGCGTGCAGGCCCCTGTTCATCACCAAAAGCGCCGGAGGTAAACCGCAAACCTGCGTGATCTGGACCGGGTGCGGGGGAACCCTGCGGTCGGGCGGCGGAGTTTGCCCTTGGCGGCGCGGGCGCTTTGCGCCATGTTGTGCGCTGTTCCATCCCCTGCCCCGGACCTGATCGGAGGGTTCCCCTTGCGTCCTTTCCCATCCCTGCATCCGGTGTCACCCCAGCCCGCCCGGCGTTGTGGCGACATCGAGACATCCCGTCGGCAGGGCCGCCCATGACGGACCAGCCGTCCTTTTTCGCGCGCCGCCGTGCCGGACTGAAGGCCGAGCGCGATGCGCAGACCGCACCGGTCGCAGCAGAACCGGACGCCAGTGTCGACGCGACCGATCCGGACCTGCCGGCGCTGTCCGACGCGGAAACACTGGCGGCGCTGGACCTGCCGGACCCCGACACCTTGCAACGCGAGGATGATTTCGCGGCCTTCATGGTGCGCGCCGTGCCGCAGCACCTGCGCAACCGCGCCCTGCGCAGCCTGTGGCGGTCCGACACGATATTGGCCTGCGTGGACGGGCTGAACGACTACGATCTGGATTACCGCGCCGCCTCGGCCGGCCAAGGTGTGATCCAGACCGCCTACCGCGTCGGGCGCGGATTGCTGTCCGATCCGGTCACCACACCGCCAGCCGCCCCCACGCCCGTGGCAGAGGCGGTTGCAGAACCCATCGAGATGGCACAGGCGGAACCCGAGGCCGACAGCCCGCCTGCCGCAGACCTGCCCGAGGTGGCAGCACCTGCGTCCGAGGACTCCACACCCCTTCCCCCGCGCCGCATGCGCTTTCAATTCGGAGACAGCACATGACTGCCGCCCCTGCCCCCGCGATCGACGCCGAAGATCGCTTGCGTGCCGATCTTTACGACTATCTCGCCGTTCTGCTGACGGCGCCACCCGATCAGGCCCTGCTGGACCGCACCGCCGGGCTGACCGGGGATGCCTCGCGGCTGGGGCAAGCCATTGAACAGCTGGCGCAGGCCGCCCGCGGCACCACGCCGCAGGCGGTGACCCGCGAATTCAATGCGCTGTTCATCGGTGTCGGGCGTGGCGAACTGCTGCCCTACGCCAGCTACTACCTGACCGGTTTCCTGAACGACAAGCCACTGGCGCGGCTGCGCGGCGACATGGCGAAGCTGGGGATCGCGCGGTCCGAACGGACCTCCGATCCGGAGGACAATATCGCCTCGCTGCTGGAAATGATGGCCGGGTTGATCATTGGTCGGTTCGGCCAGTCTGCCGGGGCCGACGTGCAGCAGGACTTCTTCGACAAGCACATCGGCCCCTGGGCCGACCGCTTTATGACGGACCTCACGCAGGCCGAGGCGGCGGACGTCTATACAGCCATCGGCGCGCTTGGCCTCGCCTTTCTGGAGATCGAGCGCGAGGCATTCCGGCTGACGTCCTGACGCGTTACCCCCTGTCCGTCATGATCGATCCCTGTGGCCCCTTGCCATTGACGCACAAACGACCACCATCATCGCAACGCAAGACTGCCCGAAAGGCCCATACATGACCGAAACAGCCCGCACCGTCATCATCCGCGACACCGGCGGCCCCGACGTGTTCCAGATCGAGGATCGTCCGGTCGGCGAACCGGGCCGCGGCGAGGTCCGCATCGCGCACAAGGCCTGTGGCCTGAACTACATCGACGTCTACCACCGCAGCGGCGTCTATCCGCTTGATCTGCCGCACGGCATCGGCATGGAAGCCGCCGGCGTGATCGAGGCCGTGGGCGAAGGTGTCACGCACCTCAAGGTGGGCGACCGCGCCGCCTATGCCTCCAACCCGCCGGGCGCCTACTGCGCGGCGCGCGTGATGCCCGCGGCGCAGGTCTGCCCCCTGCCCGACGCCATTAGCTTCGAGGAAGGGGCGGCCATGATGCTGCAAGGCATGACGGTCGAATACCTGTTTCACCGCACGGTGCCGCTGAAGGCCGGCGACACGGTCCTGATGCACGCCGCCGCCGGCGGTGTCGGCCTGATTGCCTGCCAGTGGGCGAAAAGCGAAGGCATCACTCTGATCGGCACCGCTGGCAGCGATGCCAAGTGCCAGCTGGCGCTGGATCACGGCGCCACCCACATGATCAATTACGCCGACGAGGATTTCGTCGGCCGTGTGCGCGAGCTGACCAATGGGCGCGGCGTCGACGTGGTGATGGATGCGGTGGGCAAGGATACCTTCGAAGGCTCGCTCGACTGTCTGCGGCCCGTCGGCATGATGATCAGCTTCGGCAATGCCTCTGGTGTCGTGCCGCCGGTCGATCTGGGGATGCTGGGCAAGAAGGGGTCGCTGCAGATCACCCGCCCGACCCTGTTCAGCCACATCGCGGACCACGAGGTCTGCCAAGAGATGGCCCAGCATCTGTTCGACAAGGTCGCAAGCGGTGCCGTCAAGATCAACATCGGTCAGACCTATCCGCTGGAAAAGGTCGCCCAGGCGCACCGCGACCTCGAAGCGCGCAAGACGACGGGATCGACGATCCTGACGCTCTGACGCGGGTGTGATGGGGTGGTGAGTGGCGCTGCGCCACCGCCGCCCCATCTGTCCTGCATGACACATCTGACACGCCGCCTTTTCATCGCCAGCACGCTGGCCGCCACCGCAACCCACCTGCCGGCGCAGACCGCAGGCTGGGACGCCGTCGCCGACCGGGCGCAGCGCCTCGACCAGTTGCACAGCCTGATCGTCGCGCGGAACGGTGCGCCCGTCATTGCCATGGCGCCGCGCGGGCCGGGGCTGGACCGGTTGGCGAACGTCAAGTCCGTCTCCAAGACCATCGTGGCGACCCTGACCGGGATCGCGATCGACCGGGGCGAGATCGCCCTCGACAGCACGTTGTCTGACGTCGCGCCACGGCTGGTTCCGGCCGGTGCAGATCCGCGCGTCGCCGACCTGACCGTGCAGGATCTGGTCACCATGCGCGCCGGGCTGGAGAGGACATCAGGTGCGGGCTACGGCGGCTGGGTCAGCAGCGGCAACTGGGTGGCCAACGCCCTGTCGCGGCCGATGGTGGCGGACCCGGGCGGCCGGATGCTCTATTCCACAGGATCCATCCACGTGCTGGGCGCCGTGCTGTCCACCGTGGCGGACGCCAGCCTGCTGGACCTCGCGCGCGCGCGTCTGGGGCGTCCGCTGGGCATCGACATTCCGCCGTGGACACGCGATCCGCAGGGCCGCTATCTGGGCGGCAACGAGATGGCGCTGACGCCCAATGCCATGCTGCGCTTTGCCGAGATGATCCGGCAGGGCGGCGTCTGGAACGGCACCCGCGTCGTCAGCCGCGTCTGGATCGCCGCCTCCTTCGCGCCACAGACCCGCTCGCCCTACTCGGGTCTGTCCTATGGCTATGGCTGGTTTCTGGGCCGCGCCCAAGGGCAGGACTATGCGCTGGCGCGCGGCTACGGCGGGCAGATCATCTGCATCGTGCCAGACCTTGCGACCAGCATCGTCATCACCTCTGACCCGACCCTGCCCGCGCGCAGCGACGGCTATTTCGGCGTCCTGACCGACCTGATCGAGCAGGCGATCATCCCGACAGCCCTGTCTGCCTGATATAAGTGCGGTATACACAGGTATACCGCCTTCCCGCGCGTCGGAATATCCGCTAGGACGTCTGCAATCGCAACGTGCCAACCGGAGACACCATGTCCAAGATCAAGGTAGCCAACCCGATCGTCGAACTCGACGGCGACGAAATGACCCGCATCATCTGGGATTTCATCAAGCAGAAGCTGATCCTGCCCTATCTGGACGTGGATCTGCTGTACTACGATCTGAGCATGGAGGAGCGTGACCGCACCGACGACCAGATCACCATCGACGCAGCCCACAAGATCGCCGAAGTCGGCGTCGGCGTGAAATGCGCCACGATCACCCCCGACGAAGCGCGGGTCGAGGAATTCGGCCTCAAGAAGATGTGGCGCAGCCCGAACGGCACGATCCGCAACATCCTTGGCGGCGTCATCTTCCGCGAGCCGATCATCTGCAAGAACGTGCCGCGCCTTGTGCCCGGCTGGACCCAGCCGATCATCGTCGGCCGTCACGCATTCGGCGACCAGTACAAAGCCACCGATTTCCGTTTCCCCGGTAAAGGCAAGCTGACGATCAAGTTCGTCGGCGACGACGGCGAGACGATCGAACACGAGGTGTTCCAGTCCCCTTCCGCCGGTGTGGCGATGGCGATGTACAACCTCGACGACAGCATCCGCGACTTCGCGCGTGCCTCGATGAACTACGGCCTCAAGCGCGGCTACCCGGTCTATCTTTCGACCAAGAACACGATCCTCAAGGCCTACGACGGCCGGTTCAAGGACATCTTCCAGGAGATCTTTGACGCCGAGTTCGAGGACAAGTTCAAGGCCGCCGGCATCACCTACGAGCACCGCCTGATCGATGACATGGTCGCTGCGTCCATGAAGTGGTCCGGTGGCTACGTCTGGGCCTGCAAGAACTACGACGGCGACGTGCAGTCGGACACCGTCGCACAGGGCTTCGGCTCGCTCGGCCTGATGACCTCGCAGCTGATGACGCCCGATGGCAAGATCGTGGAAGCCGAGGCCGCCCACGGCACCGTCACCCGCCACTATCGCCAGCACCAAGCGGGCAAGGCGACCTCGACGAACTCCATCGCGTCGATCTTTGCCTGGACCGGCGGCATCAAGCACCGCGCCAAGCTGGACGACAACGCAGAGCTGATGCGCTTTGCCGAGACGCTGGAAAAGGTCGTCGTGGACACGGTCGAATCCGGCCAGATGACCAAGGACCTCGCCCTGCTGGTCGGTCCCGACCAGAAGTGGCTGACCACCGAAGGCTTCCTCGACGCCGTCGATCAGAACCTGCAAAAAGCGATGTAAGCCTGATTTTCGGGCAAAAGTCCGAAAATCGAACCCGTCGAAGGCCGTCCCCAGCGGGGGCGGCCTTTCTCGTCTGGACAGGTCATCAATGCTGTCCTATCGCACGGACATGAGCCCGAGCAACAAGCACAGCCTTCTCGAAGATATCCAGGGCATGGCCCTTGGCGTGTTCCTCTGCGCACTCGGGCTGACAATCCTGACATCGGTCGGCCTGATCACGGGTCAGACCGCCGGGCTGGCGGTCATCATCGCCTATCTGACCGGATGGTCCTTTGGCGTCGTGTTCTTCGTCATCAACCTGCCGTTCTACGCGCTGGCCTGGCGCAGGCTGGGGCCGGTGTTCACGATCAAATCGCTGATCTCGGTCACGTTGCTGTCGGTCCTCAGCACCCTGATTCCGCGCGGCATGACCTTTGCTACGCTGAACCCTGCGCTGGCGGCGATCACCTTCGGGTCCGTGACGGGCCTAGGTCTGCTGGCGCTGTTCCGCCACAACGGCAGCCTTGGCGGATTGGGGGTCGTGGCACTGCTGGTACAGGACACAACGCGGTTCAAGGCGGGCTACGTGCAACTGTCGGTCGATGCTGTGATCTTCACCGTCGCGTTCTTCCTGTTTCCGGCCAACATCGTGATGTGGTCGCTGCTGGGTGCCCTCGTCCTGAACCTGATCATCACCTTCAACCACCGGCGCGACCGCTACATCGCCACCTGATCCAGATCAGGAATTCGCAACCTTCCGGCGGAAGCCGCGCAATCGGCACCCTGCGACGGAACAACGCACCCCCTGCGCCGTTCGTCTTCACCAAACCGGCGCACCTCGCGCACGGTCAGAATGAAGGACGTATCCAAATGGGCGGTATCATCTATCTCGTGGGCCTCGTTGTCGTGGTTTTGGCGGTCTTGTCGCTGCTCGGTCTGGGCTGAACCGAATCGATATCAGCACAACCGCATCAAAAGGGAACACCATGAACACACCCACCACCGCGACCGCCACCGACGGATCCTACGTCGACTGGCCTGCCATCTTCGCGGGCACCGTTGTCGCCGTCGCCATCGGCCTGCTGCTGACCACTTTCGGCGCGGCCTTGGGCCTGTCCAGCATCACGCTTGACGGCAGCGACACTTCCTCGACCTTCGAGCTGATCCTGACCGCCCTCTGGCTGGTCCTGACGCTGATCGCCGCCTACCTCGCCGGCGGTTACATTGCGGGTCGCATGCGCCGCCGCGTCGAATCCGCAACCAAGGACGAAGTCACCACCCGCGACGGCATCAACGGCCTTGTCGTCTGGGGCCTCGGCACGATCATCTCTGCCCTCCTGCTGTCGAACGCGGTCAGCTTTGCGGCCAGCACGGCAGGGTCCGTTGCGGCCGGCGCCGGTCAGGCCGCAGGCGCTGTCGTGCAGACGGCCGGGTCCGCCGTCAGCGGCGTGGCGTCAGGCGTGGCCAATGCCGCCGGGGCCGCACTGCCCGATCAAGCCAGGACTGACCCGACCGAATATCTGTCCAATCAGTTGCTGCGGCCCGCGCAGGTCGATCCGAACGCAGCAGATCCCGCACAGGTGGCCCAACAGACGGCCAGCATCGTCGCCAACGTCTATCGCACGGGCGAGGTCAGCGACGCCGACCGCGCCTATCTGGCCAGCGCCGTCTCCGCGCGTACCGACATGACCCAGCCAGAGGCGCAGGCCCGCGTCGATCAGGTCGTGACGGATGCCCAGGCCGCCCGCCAGCAGGCCGCCGATGCGGTGCAGGCCGCGAAGGACGAGGCACAGAAATTGGCCGATGACGCCAAGGCCACGGCCGTCGAGGCCGCCCGCAGCGCACGCAACGCAGGTATCCTGACCGCGTTTGCACTGGCCGCAGCGGCCCTGATCGCCGGTGTTGCCGCCTTTGCGGGTGCTGTCCACGGTGGACGCGACCGGGACGCAGGCCGCACCTTCCGCGGTCTGCACTACCACGGCTAAGCCAGGGACAGGCTTGCCACACGCGCCCCGGTTGCTCTTGCTGCCGGGGCGTCGTCGTCCGGATTGACAAGACGCACGCCATCGGTGATCCCGACACCATGCCGTTCCATTACATCGCCCTCGTCATCGCGATCATAGCCGAAACTATCGGCACGACTGCGCTGCAGGCCAGCCACCAGTTCACCCGTCCCCTGCCCGCCGCGATCTGCGTCGTGACCTATGCCGCGTCGTTCTATTTCATGGCGCTGGCGCTGAAGGTCATGCCCGTCGGCATCGTCTACGCGATCTGGTCCGGCCTTGGCATCGTGCTGATCGCGGGTATCGGATTCGTCGTCTTCGGCCAGCGGCTGGACCGCGCCGCCGTGCTCGGCCTCGCGCTGATCATCGCGGGGATCGTCGTGATCCAGCTCTTCTCGGACACCACGCCGCACTAAGGGACTAGCCTTTGCTGCGTTTGCACTGTATGCGCGCGACAACTCCGCACAAAGGCATACCACATGGACATTCGCAATATTGCGATCATCGCACACGTTGACCACGGCAAAACCACTCTGGTGGACGAGCTTCTGAAGCAATCGGGCGTCTACCGCGCGAACGAGGCGACGACCGAACGCGCCATGGATAGCAACGATATCGAGCGTGAGCGCGGGATCACCATCCTTGCCAAATGCACGAGTGTCGAGTGGAAAGGCACGCGCATCAACATCGTCGACACCCCCGGCCACGCCGACTTCGGTGGCGAGGTGGAGCGGATCCTGTCGATGGTTGACGGTGTGGTCCTGCTGGTCGACGCCGCCGAAGGTCCGATGCCCCAGACGAAATTCGTGACCTCCAAGGCGCTGGCCCTTGGCCTGCGCCCGATCGTGGTGCTGAACAAGGTCGACAAGCATGACGCGGAACCCGACCGCGCGCTGGACGAGGTCTTCGACCTTTTCGCCGCCCTCGATGCCGACGACCAACAGCTTGATTTTCCGGCCATGTATGCCTCTGGCCGGTCCGGCTGGTGCGACATGGAACTGGACGGCCCGCGCGAAAACCTCGACGCGCTGTTCGACATGATCCTCAAGCACGTGCCGATGCCCGCGCAGATTTCCCGCCGTGACGAGCCGTTCCAGATGCTGGCGACGACGCTGTCCGCAGACCCGTTCATCGGCCGCATCCTGACCGGCCGCGTCGAAGCCGGCACCCTGCGCGCCGGCGAGACGGTGAAAGCCCTGCACCGCGACGGCGAAAAGTTCGAGCAGTTCCGCGTGTCGAAGATCCTCGCCTTCCGCGGTCTGTCCCAGACCGCCATCGACGTGGCAGAGGCAGGCGACATCGTGACCCTCGCCGGGATGTCCAAGGCCACCGTCGCCGACACGATCTGCGACCTCAGCGTCGACACCGCGATCCCGGCCCAGCCGATCGACCCGCCCACGATCACCGTGACCTTTGGCATCAACGATTCGCCGCTGGCCGGGCGTGACGGCAAGAAGGTGCAGTCCCGCGTGATCCGCGAACGCCTGATGCGCGAAGCCGAAGTCAACGTCGCGATCAAGATCGCCGACACCCCCACCGGCGACGCCTTCGAGGTGTCGGGCCGCGGCGAATTGCAGATGGGTGTGCTGATCGAAAACATGCGCCGCGAAGGGTTCGAACTGTCGATCTCGCGCCCGCAGGTCATCTTCAAGCATGAGGACGGCGTCCGCATGGAGCCGCTGGAAGAAGTCACCATCGATGTGGATGACGAGTACACCGGCGCCGTGGTCGAGAAACTGACCGGCCCCCGCAAGGGTGACCTGCTGGAAATGAAACCCGCCGGTGCCGGCAAGACCCGCATCATCGCCCACGTGCCGTCGCGGGGCCTCATCGGCTACCACGGCGAATTCCTGACCGACACGCGCGGTTCGGGCGTGCTGAACCGCCTGTTCCACGGCTGGACCCCCTACAAGGGCCCGATCCAGGGCCGTCGTCAGGGTGTGCTGATCTCGATGGAAAACGGCACGTCGGTCTCCTACGCGTTGTGGAAACTGGAAGACCGCGGTCGCTTCTTCATCGGCGCCCAAGAGGCCGTCTATACCGGCATGATCATCGGCGAGCATACGCGCGAGAACGACCTCGAAGTGAACCCGTTGAAGGGTAAGCAGCTGACCAACGTCCGTGCCTCGGGCACCGATGAAGCGGTCCGCCTGACCACGCCGATCACGCTGACGCTGGAACAGGCCATCGCCTATATCGACGATGACGAACTGGTCGAAGTCACACCGAACGCGATCCGGCTGCGCAAGCGCCACCTCGACCCGCACGAGCGCAAGCGCCAGTCGCGCGCCAGCTGATCGACGAAAGGCCCGCCACACGGCGGGCCTTTTCATTTGCGGCGCAGCCTGCACCTTCTTCTGGTCTCAAATACTTCGGGGGGAGTCCGCAGGACGGGGGGCTGGCCCCCCTTCTGTTCCGATCTTTCACCGGAAAATCGGCAACGTCATCAGCCCGCGGTGACCCCATCGCCGATGCGGAGCGTCCCAGGTTGCGCGACAGAGGCATACCACCCCCCGTGTCCGCGCACCGCGTTGTAGCCGCCATGCCCCAAAACCTCATCCATCCGGCTGCACGGTGGACAAGGCCCCTCGACGGTCAGCACGACATCGCCGATCCGCACTGCACCCTTGCGCAATGCGGCCAGATTGATGCCCGAAATCACTAGATTGCGCCGCAGGTCCGATGCCGTGACGCCGTGGCCGACCAGCGCTGCGATCACCGGCAGGTGTTCGGCCTGAATCAACGTGACCGCGCGTTTGCCGGGCCGTCCGTGATCGTCCGCAAGACCCGAGTCCGTCACGACAGCGCTGTCGACAAACTGCATGTCAGCACGCCGCGCTTCGCGCAGACCGATCGCCTCCAGCCGCCCCGCCTGCGCATGACGGCTCATCATCGCGCCAAGTGGCGTCAGCGTCACAGCTCTTCGATGATACTCAGTTCGCGCTGTGCGGCCCCTTTGGCATGGGCCAGCGCCGCCTGATAGGCGTCGGAGTGATAGCAGTCGTGGGCCGCCTGCATCGACGGAAAGCGCGCCACGACGTTGCGCGGACGCGCCGGACCTTCAAGCGTCTCGACGGCGCCGCCGGGCGCAAGGAAGACGCCGCCGTGATCGGCAATGGCGCCCGTCGCAAGAGCCGCGTATTTCGCATAAGCCTCGGCGTCCGTCACATCGACGTGTGCCACCCAAAGTGCCGTTTTCATACCAGTCCCTCCAGAACAGTGCGGGCTGCGGCGATGGCCGCCTCCGCGTTATCGATCGATGCGCCGCCGCCTTGCGCCATGTCCGGACGGCCACCGCCGCCCTTGCCACCCAGTTCCGCGACGGCCGCCCGCAGCAGGTCCACCGCCGACAGACGGTCGGTCAGATCGGCGGTGACGCCCGCGGCCACGGCCGCCTTGCCACCGGCATCGGCGATCAGTAGCACGGCGCCGGACCCCATCTGTGCTTTCATGTCGTCGATCAGCGCCGGCAGGTCGCGGCCGGTGACGCCCTGCATCACCTGTCCCTGAAACGCAATGCCGTTGATCTGATCGACGGCGCGGTCCGCCTTGCCGCCGCCCATCGCCAGATCGCGCCGCAACTGCGCCACCTCGTTGGCCAACGCCTTGCGCTCTTCCATCAGGCTGCGGACGCGGTCGGCGACCTCGGCCACGGGCGCCTTGAGGGTCGCGGCCACCTGCGCCAGCGTCACATCCTGCGACCGCAGGTGATCCAGCGCCGCCTGACCGGTCAGCGCCTCGATCCGGCGCACGCCCGCGCTACTGGCGCTGTCGCCCAGCAGCACGAAGGCGCCGATCTGGCCCAGCTGCCGCACGTGGGTGCCACCGCACAGCTCCAGCGACCAGGTCTGACCGTCGGCGCCCTTGCCCGTGCCGGGCTTGCGGCCCATCGACACGACACGCACCTCGTCGCCGTATTTCTCGCCAAACAGCGCCTGCGCCCCAAGGGCGCGGGCGTCGTCCGGGGTCATGATCCGGGTTTCGACGGCAGAGTTCTGGCGGATCATGCTGTTGACCGCCTGCTCGACGCTGCGCAGATCCTCTGCGCTGACGGCCGTGTTATGGCTGAAGTCGAAACGCAACCGGTCTGCCGCGTTCAGCGATCCCCGCTGCGCGATATGATCGCCCAGCGTCTCGCGCAGAGCCTCGTTCAGCAGGTGCGTGGCCGAGTGGTTGGCCTGCACCGCATCCCGGCGGTCCATGTCGACGGTCAGCTGCGCACCCTGCCCGCGGCTGATTTCGCCCATCGTGACCCCGGCGATATGGATGAAGACACCGGCGACCTTCTTGGTATCCGTGATCCGCGCCATGCCCGTCTCGGTCCGAATCGTGCCGGTATCGCCGACCTGACCGCCGGATTCCGCGTAGAACGGCGTCTGGTTCAGCACGATCTGGACGGCACCCTTGGCGGTGTCCGTCTGCGCGCCGTCCACGACCAGTGCCTGAATCTGACCCTCTGCCGTCAGCGTATCGTAGCCCAGAAAATCGGTCAGGCCCTTGGCTTCGGCCAGATCGTACCAGACGGAGGCGTCTGCCGCCTCTCCCGTACCGGCCCAGGCCGCACGCGCCTTGGCCTTCTGCGCGGCCATGGCGCTGTCGAACCCTTCGGTGTTCACGCCACGGCCCTTTTCGCGCAGGGCGTCCTGAGTCAGGTCCAGCGGAAAACCGTAGGTGTCATAAAGCTTGAAGGCCGCTTCGCCGGCCAGATTCTCGCCCTCGCCCAGACGCGACACTTCGTCGTCCAGCAGCTTCAGGCCCCGGTCGAGGGTCTGGCGAAAGCGGACTTCCTCGTTCTTCAGCGTCTCTTCGATCAGGGTCCGCGCCTGCCCGAGTTCGGGATAGGCGGCCCCCATTTCCTGCACCAGCGCCGGCACCAGACGGTGCATCAGCGGGTCCTGCGCGCCCAGTTGGTGCGCATGGCGCATGGCGCGCCGCATGATCCGGCGCAGCACGTAGCCGCGCCCGTCGTTGGACGGCATCACGCCGTCAGCGATCAGGAACGACGTCGCGCGCAGATGGTCGGCGATGACGCGGTGGTGGACCTTGCCGGGACCGTCCGGGTCGCTGCTTGTCGCATGGGCCGACGCTTCGATCAGCGACCGCATCAGGTCGGTGTCGTAGTTGTCATGCTTGCCCTGCAGCAATGCACCGATCCGTTCCAGCCCCATGCCGGTGTCGATCGACTGCATGTCGAGGGGGCGCATCGTGCCATCCTCGAACTGTTCGTTCTGCATGAAGACAAGGTTCCAGATCTCGATGAACCGGTCACCGTCCTCTTCGGCAGAGCCCGGAGGGCCACCCCAGATCTTGTCGCCGTGGTCGTAGAAAATCTCGGTGCAAGGACCGCACGGCCCGGTCGGCCCCATCCGCCAGAAGTTGTCGTCGGTCGGGATGCGGATGATGCGGTCATCGGTCAGGCCCGCGACCTTCTTCCAGATCGCCGCAGCCTCGTCGTCCGTGTGATAGACCGTGACCAGCAACTTGTCCTTGTTCAGGCCAAAATCCTTCGTCAGCAATTCCCAGGCAAAGGCGATCGCGTCGTCCTTAAAATAATCGCCAAAGCTGAAATTGCCCAGCATTTCAAAGAACGTATGGTGCCGCGCCGTATAGCCCACGTTGTCCAGATCGTTATGCTTGCCGCCCGCGCGCACACACTTTTGCGCACTCGTCGCGCGCTGGTAATCCCGCGTCTCGACCCCGGTAAAGAGGTTCTTGAACTGCACCATGCCGGAGTTCGCGAACATCAGCGTGGGGTCGTTGCGCGGCACCAGCGGGCTGGAGGGGACGACCTCGTGCCCGTTGCGACCATAGAAGTTCAGAAAGGTCGATCGGATGTCGGAAAGAGAGGTCATTGTGGCACTTTCGATACTGGGTTGCCGTTGAAATAGCCCCCCGCTGGCGGACCGTAAAGCCATAACGAAAAAGGGTGCGGCCTGCGCCGCACCCTTTCCCGAGTATTGTCCGTGCCAACCGGCCCGTCAGGCGTTTCTGGTGTCGCCCCGCACCGTCACTTACATCTCGACCAGATCGTCGTCGGACGTATCGCCGCCTTCGGTCATGGCGAAGTCCAGACCGTGGGCCGCACGGATCTTGTCCTCGATCTCCAGCGCCGTGGCCGGATTGTCCTTCAGGAACTGCTTGGAGTTCTCGCGGCCCTGACCGATGCGCTCGTCGCCATAGCTGAACCAGGACCCCGACTTTTCGACAACACCGGCCTTGACGCCCAGATCCAGCAGCTCGCCGGTCTTGGAAATGCCTTCGCCATACATGATGTCGAATTCGACCTGCTTGAACGGCGGCGCCACCTTGTTCTTGACGACCTTGACGCGGGTGGCGTTGCCCACGACCTCGTCACGGTCCTTGATCGATCCGATCCGGCGGATGTCGAGGCGAACCGAGGCATAGAACTTCAGCGCGTTGCCACCCGTCGTCGTTTCGGGCGAGCCGAACATCACGCCGATCTTCATGCGGATCTGGTTGATGAAGATCACCATGCAACCGGACCGGTTGATCGACCCGGTCAGCTTGCGCATCGCCTGGGACATCAGGCGGGCGTGGACGCCGACGCTGCTGTCGCCCATGTCGCCTTCGATTTCGGACTTCGGCGTCAGCGCCGCGACGGAGTCGATGACCACGAGGTTCACGGCGCCAGAACGCACCAGCGTATCGACGATTTCCAGCGCCTGCTCGCCCGTGTCGGGTTGAGAGATCAGCAATTCATCCAGATTCACGCCCAGTTTCTTGGCATAGCTGGGATCAAAGGCGTGTTCCGCGTCAACAAAGGCGCAGACACCGCCCTTTTTCTGCTCTTCCGCGATGGAATGCAGGGTCAGGGTCGTCTTGCCGGATGATTCCGGACCGTAAATTTCGATGATACGTCCCTTGGGCAGGCCGCCAATGCCCAGCGCGATGTCCAGACCCAGCGAGCCGGTGCTGGTCGCCTCGATGTCGCGCATCTGATTCTGCCCGCCAAGAGTCATGATCGACCCCTTGCCGAACTGGCGTTCGATCTGCGCGAGCGCGCTTTCCAGCGCCTTCTGCTTGTCGGCGGTTTTCTTGTCAGTCATGTTCAGAAGTTCTGCCGTTGCCATGTCAATCGCGTCCTTATGTCATGCCCGGTGGGTGTGCGGCAACGCCGCAATTCGTTCTTGGTCTGTTCCGACACCTGATATGGGACCAAAGCAGGAACATTTCAATCATTTTCTTAACCATTTTATCTTGGCGGCAGAGTGGTTAAAAAAGCGTGCATCCCGTAAGGTGACCGCGATTTATCTTGTGCGGATGCCGTCATGCTCGTGTTCTGGAAGGAAAACCTCGTGTTTCTGGCGGTGCCCAAGACCGGCACCACGGCGATCGAGGGGGCCCTTGCGCCAAAAGCCGCTATGGTCCTGCGCGATCCGCCGACAATCAAGCATGCGCCGATTTACCGCTACCGCCGCTTTTTCAAACCGCTGTTCGCTCAGGCCGGTGGGCAGGAGCCTGAAACCATGGCCGTGCTGCGGCATCCGGTCGACTGGCTGGGAAGCTGGTACCGCTATCGTGGCAGACCCGATCTGGATGGCCATGCAAACAGCACGAAAGACATATCTTTTGACGACTTCGTGCTGGAATATATCAAGGGAAAACCTGAACCTTTCGCCAATGTCGGCAGTCAGGCCAAGTTTGTCTGCGACGGTGACGGGCAGATCGCCGTCGACCACCTGTTCCGTTACGAGGATCAGGACCGCCTGATCGGCTTTCTGGAACAGCGGCTGAACGTCACGCTCGACCTGCCTCGCCTGAACGTGTCCCCGACGCGGGACACGACACTCAGCCCCGCCGTCGCCGCTAAGCTGCGCGACAAGCGCGCGGCGGAATTTGCGGTCTGGGATCAGGCTTCGGGGTCGTCCTGAACCAGCGGCCCCTTGAAGCCGGTGGCGACCACGAATTTTTCAGAACTGTCGGCCCGCGACGACGGCGGTTTGACGTTGGACACCTTCTCGAACCGGGACTTCAGCAGTTTCTGCAAATTGCCTTCTGCACCGCCTGCCAGCACCTTGGCGACGAAGGTGCCGCCCTCGACCAGCACATCGAAGGCGAACTCCGCCGCCGCTTCGCACAGCGCGATGATCTTCAAATGGTCGGTCTGCTTGTGACCCGAGGATGACGCCGCCATGTCGGACATGACGACATCGGCGGGACCGTCGAGCCATTCCATTACCAGCTTGTCCGCATCGTCCGAGAGGAAATCAAGTTGGTAGATCTCTGCCCCCGGGATCGCCTCCACCTCCTGCAAATCAATCCCCAGCACACGGCCCTGCGCCTTCGAGGGCCGCTCGCTCAGCGCGTTCACGCGCTTGACGGCCACCTGACACCAGCCGCCCGGCGCACAGCCCAGATCGACGATCCGCGCACCCGGCACGAGGAAACGGTACTTGTCGTCAATCTCAAGGATCTTGAAAGCGGCACGACCGCGGTAACCTTCGGCCTTGGCCTTCTTGACGTAAGGGTCGTTCAACTGCCGTTGCAGCCACCGCGTCGAGGACAGCGACCGACCGCGGGCGGTCTTCACCTTGACGGTCAGATCGCGCTGGCCGCGTCCGGAATTGTTCTTGGTCGGTTTCTTCACCATGTCGTCATCTGTTCCCAATGGCCCGCAAGGGGACGAAAACAATTCTCCGAAAAGTTTTCTGTCCGATTTATCAACGAAAAATCGGCCTCCGCTCAATACGGCGCGTCTTCCAGCACTCCATCTGCCGACATCTGCGCATAAAGCAACCCCTCGCGCAGGCCGCGGTCCGCCACGGACAGCCGATCCGTCGGCCAAAGACGCATCAGCGCCTGCAGGATCGCAGCACCCGACATGATCAGCGCCTGCCGGTCGCGCCCGATCCGTGGGTCGCTGCGCCGCCCCAAGGGACCAAGCGTCAGGTAGTTGCGGATCACCGTGTCGATCTGGTCCGAGGTCATGCGCAGACCGTCCACCTTGGTCCGGTCATAGCGCTTCAACCCCAGATGACTGGCCGCCACCGTCGTCACCGTGCCGCTGGTGCCGATGATCTGAAAGTTCTCGCGCGTCTGCTCTGACGTATAGGGCGAGAAGTTCGCGAGGTTTTCCTCGAAGAACCAGCTCATCAGGGCAAAGCGGGCGGCGTCATCCTCGACATCCACAAACTGGTCACGCAGCGTCGCCACGCCCAGGGGTACGGAAATCCAGTCGACGACCTTGGCCGCCGCAAAGGGACCGGGATCGGCGGTAAATCCCGCGTGCAGCCGCATGATCGCACGGGGCCGCTCGCGGGCGGGGACGTGGCTGAGGTCGATCCAGACCAGTTCGGTCGAGCCGCCACCGATGTCCACCACCAGCAGCTGTTCGGTCTTGGTGCTGACCAGCGGCGCGCAGGAAATCACGGCCAGCCGCGCCTCTTCCTCAGGCTTGATGATCTCAAGCTTCAGCCCCGTCTCGCGGCGCACCTGTGCCACGAAGTTCGCGCCGTTGCGCGCACGGCGGCACGCCTCTGTCGCGACCAGACGCATATGCGTCACCTTGTGACGCTCCAGCTTTTGCTTGCAGATCCGCATCGCCGCGATCGTCCGGTTCATGGACGCGCGGGACAGCTTTCCGCTACTCTCCAAACCCTGTCCCAGCTGGACGGATTTGGAGAAGCTGTCGACCACATGAAACTGGCTGCCCTTTGGTTGGGCAATCAGCATGCGGCAAGAATTCGTTCCCAGATCAAGCGCCGCATAAAGCGTCTCCGGATCGGGGGTCTGTGGCGCGGGGGAATCGACCGCTATCGGGAACGCGCCCGCACCAAAGGGACGCTTGGGCGCCATGGTCACGCCCTCCATTTCGAGTTGCCCCAACGCTAGGCCCTTGGTCCGGCGCTTGCAAGGGTCAGCCGTGCGGCATGAAGGCGCTTCACCATCATCATGCGGGATTTGGGGGGCCGTGGCTCTGGCGTTCTGCGGATCGCCGGGCGATACCCGTCGCGCATTCCACGCAAGATGTCGAAATCGGGCATCCGGCGCGATGGCACACTGATAGAAAGCGGATCAAGCGCACCGCACCTTGGCGCAGAAGGACGAACAGATGCCGGACGTCACCATCATCTACTGGCGCGACATGCCGGCCCAAGTCATGGTCGGGCGCGGTCGCAAAGCAGCAAAGATTCAGCTGCCCGAACGGTTCGAACAGGCCATCGACCGCGCCGCAATGAAATCGGGGGCCGCCGGCACCGACGAATACCTCGCCGGCATGCGGCGCGGCGAGCCCTATACCTTGGACGGCGACGATGCCTTTGTCGCCAGCAACGAGGCCGCCCGTCTGGACCGCGACTATACCGCGGACCGCCTGCGGCAGCTGATCGAAAACGACGGCTGGTCGTGATAGAGCCGCCCTCCCTGCCCTCGCGTCTGAAGGAGTCCGTCGTGTCGCTTTTGCCGTTCCTGAAAAAGAAGGCGCCCCCTGCCCCGACGGCGGACGCGCAGGTCGCGGCCTTCCTGAAGGACTACTCGATCGAGGTGATGCCGCGCACCGCCGAGAAGATCGAGGATTTCCAGTCCCTGCTGCCAGCGGGCACCCGCGTCTATATTGCGCATATCGACGGCACCCCGATCGCGGACATGGTTGCCACGGCGCGACGTCTTGCGCGCGACGGCTACGCCGTGATGCCGCATTTCCCGGCCCGCATCATCAAGGACCGCGCCACCCTTGACGACTGGATCGCCCGTTACCGCGGCGAGGCGGGGGTCGAACAGGCGCTGTTGCTGGCGGGCGGTCTGACCCTGCCGCACGGCGATTTCGAAAACTCCATGCAGCTGCTTGAATCCGGTGCCTTTGCCGATTTCAAGCGCCTGCACGTCGCAGGCCACCCCGAGGGCAATCGCGACATCGACCCGGACGGGTCGGACACTAACGTCAGCGACGCCCTGCGCTGGAAACAGCGGTTCAGCGACACGACGGACGCGCAGATGGCGCTGGCGACGCAGTTCTGCTTCGAGGCAGAGCCGATTATCGCCTGGGCCGACGCCTTGCGCGACGCCGGCATCACCCTGCCGATCCACATTGGCATCGCAGGGCCTGCCAAGCTGCAGACGATGATCAAGTTCGCCATGGCCTGCGGTGTCGGGCCATCCCTGCGCGTGCTGCAACGCCGCGCGATGGACGTGACCAAACTGCTGTTGCCGTACGAGCCGGACGAGGTCATCACGGCGCTGGCCGCCCACAAGGCCGCCAACCCCGATTTCACCGTCGCATCCGTGCATTTCTTCCCGCTGGGCGGGATCAAGACCAACGCAAAGTGGGCGATGGACCACGGCGGCGACAACGCCCGCCCGGCCAACCCGCAGAAGGACCCCGCATGACCAGAACGATCGTCGAATCCAAGACCAAGACCGCCATCATCGGCTTTGACCAGCCCTTCTGCGTGATCGGGGAACGGATCAACCCCACCGGGCGCAAGATCCTCGCGGCCGAACTGGAACAGGGCGATTTTTCCCGGGTCGAGGCGGACGCCATCGCACAGGTCGCGGCGGGCGCCACGATGCTGGACATCAACTCCGGCGCCGTCTTCACCAACAAGATGGCCGAAGATCCCCGCTATGCCGACAACAACTTTGTCGAGCCGATGCTGA
Source organism: Loktanella sp. M215 (assembly GCF_021735925.1). Lineage (NCBI taxonomy): Bacteria > Pseudomonadati > Pseudomonadota > Alphaproteobacteria > Rhodobacterales > Roseobacteraceae > Loktanella > Loktanella sp. M215. The sequence continues at coordinate 2,564,204 of NZ_WMEA01000001.1, read as the reverse complement.
TGCCGGAACTGATCCGCCGCGTGCAGGCCATCGTCGACGTGCCGCTGTGCATCGACAGCTCCGTCCCCGGTGCGTTGGAAGCTGGGCTTGCCGCCTGCGAAGGCCGCCCGCTGCTGAACTCGGTCACGGGCGAGGAAGAGCGGCTGGAACTGGTCCTGCCGCTGGTCAAGAAATACAACGTCCCGGTCGTGGCGATTTCCAATGACGACACGGGGATTTCCGAAGACCCGGAGGTGCGGTTCGCCGTGGCCAAGAAGATCGTCGAGCGCGCTGCCGACTACGGCATCCCGGCGCATGACATCGTCGTCGACCCGCTGGTCATGCCGATCGGCGCGATGGGCACGGCCGGCTTGCAGGTCTTCAAACTGGTGCGCCGCCTGCGCGACGAGCTTGGCGTGAACACGACCTGCGGTGCGTCCAACATCAGCTTTGGCCTGCCGAACCGTCACGGCATCAACAATGCCTTCCTGCCGATGGCGATGGCGACGGGCATGACATCCGCGATCATGAACCCGGTGGCCCTGCCCGTCACGGCGGCCAAGATCGAGGCCAAGAAGGCCGAACTGGCAGCCGCCGGGATCGTGATCCCCGATGACATCGACATGGAGCTGTTCTGCCAATTGACGGGCCTCGGGTCGACCAAGTCACGCGCAGGCTCCGAGATGGAGGCGATCCGCGCCGCCAACTTCCTGACCGACAACGATCCGTCGGGCGGCGAATGGATCAGGTTCAACCGCGCCGTCGTCGCCCCCGGCGAAGGCCGCGCCCGCACCGGGCGCCGCAAGCGGAACTAGTGCCTGCCGCCGTCGGTCGCACGCGACCGACGGCTTAGCCTTTGGCCTGCTGTGCCAGGGCCCTCAGGGCTTTTGCCAGGACGGCCACGTCGCCACCGACGCCCAGAAACTCCACGCCCATCTTGCGATATCTGGCAATCCGTTCGGGATTGAATGTCAGCACACCGGCGAATTTCCCCGCTGCCTGCGTGCGCGTGATGATGTGGTCGATGGCCTTGTCGACATCCGGATGCTCCAGCTGGCCGACGTAGCCCATATCGGCAGACAGGTCAGCCGGACCGACAAAGACACCGTCCACGCCATCCACCGCGGCGATCGCGTCGATATTGTCCAGCGCGGACCGGCTTTCGGCCTGCACGATCAGGCACGCATTGGCGTTGGCCTGATGCGCGTAGGACGTGACCGCACCAAAGCGCGACGCCCGCGCCATCGCCGCCCCCATCCCGCGGGTGCCGTCTGGGGGATAGCGCACTGCCCGCGCCATACGCGTGGCCGTCGCCGCGTCGTGGACCAACGGCACCAGCACGGCCTGCGCACCAAGGTCCAGCGCCTGCTTGACCATCCAGTCCTCTGCCGCGGGGATGCGGATGACGGCCGCTGTCGGCGTCGCCGCCAGCGCCTGCAGCAGTGGCAACATGTCCGGCAGGCTTTGCGGGCTATGCTCGCCGTCGATCAGGCACCAGTCGAAGCCTGATTGCCCGGCCAGTTCCGCCAGCAGCGATGACGCGCTCGACAGCCACAGGCCGGTCAGCACCTCGCCCGACTGCAGCCGTGTCTTGAGCGTGTTTTCAGGCAGATCCATGGCTTATCCCTTCCGTGTGCGGTCGAGGGCAAAGCACGCCTGCCACGGCCCCAGATGCAGCCAGCCGTCCTCGTTGATCGTGGCACTGCCCAGTTCCTGACCGATCGACCGCCAGTCCCCGTCGGGCATGCGAAAGCTGCTGGGACTGTCAGAGACGTTGAACACGCAAAAGAGTTTTTCAGCCGCCGTTTCGCGGGTGAAATAGATCACGTCGCCGTCCGACTTCAGCCCGTCGTGGCTGCCGGTGCGCAGCGCCGCGTGGTTGTGGCGGAAGGCGACGGCCTTGCGATAGTGATGCAGCACGGCACTCGGGTCTGCTTCCTGCACCGACACCGCCAGATCGCGATGCGCGCCACTGATCGGCAGCCACGTGCGGGGCGCAGAGGAGAACCCGGCGTTCTGCGCCTCGGCGTCCCAGACCATCGGGGTCCTGCAGCCGTCGCGGCCCTTAAACTCGGGCCAGAACTCGATGCCGTAGGGATCCTGCAGATCCTCGAAGCGCAGCTCTGCCTCGGGAAGACCTAGCTCCTCGCCCTGATAGATGCAGACCGATCCGCGCAGGGCCATGATCAGGGTGATGAACATCCGCTGCGCACCGGTGGACAGGTTCCAGCGGCTGGCATGGCGCACCACGTCGTGGTTGGAAAACGCCCAGCAGGCCCAGCCGTCGGCGGCCACCCGGTCGACGTCCTGCATGACCTCGACGATGCGGGCGGCGGTGGGCTGGGTGTCGGACAGGAATTCGAAGGCATAGCACATCTGCATCAGATCGTCGCCGCGGGTGTATTCGCCCATGATCTCCAATCCCCGTTGCGCATCACCGACCTCGCCCACGGCGGCAGCGCCGTAGGGTTGCATGACGGCGCGCAGTTTGCGCAGGAAATCAAGGTTTTCCGGGCGGTTCTTGTCGTAGATATGTTCCTGGTGATTATAGGGATTCACCGCCGGCGCGATATTGGCGTTGCGCTGTTCTTTGGGCAGGCCCGGGTTGTCGCGCAGCTCCTTGTCGCAAGTGTAGAAGTTGATGGTATCGAGGCGGAACCCGTCGACACCCCGGTGCAGCCAGAAGGTCGCCACGTCCAGAAGTGCGTCATGCACCTCCATGTTGTGGAAGTTCAGGTCGGGCTGGCTCGTCAGGAAATTGTGCTGATAATATTGCTCGCGCCGGGGCGACCACTGCCAGCCGCTGCCGCCGAAGATCGACAGCCAGTTGTTCGGTGGTGTGCCATCGGGCTTGGGGTCGGCCCAGACGTACCAGTCATTCTTGGGATTGGTGCGGTCCTGCACGCTCTCCTTGAACCACGGGTGCTGGTCGCTGGTATGGCTCAGCACCAGGTCGATCATCACGCGGATGCCAAAGCGGTGCGCCGTGTCCACCACCGCGTCGAAATCCGCCAGCGACCCGAACATCGGATCGACGTCGCAGTAATCGCTGACATCATAGCCGAAATCCTTCATCGGAGAGGTAAAGAACGGCGAGATCCAGATCGCGTCCACGCCCAACGAGGCGATATAGGGGATGCGGCTGACGATCCCCAACAGGTCGCCAATCCCGTCGCCGTTGCTGTCCTGATAGCTGCGCGGATAGATCTGATAGATGACGGCCCCGCGCCACCAATACGGGTTGGCGACGTTATCGAGCTTGGCTGCGGTCATGGCGTCTGTCCTTGGGCTGTGCGCGTTGTCTTTTGCTAGCAACGCCCATCTGCGAACACAACGGGGCGATTGCCCACGGTCTTGTCATTCGCGGCCCCTTGCGCAACTGATGAAGGGGACACGGCCCGGAGGATCGCATGAAACTGACCCGCAACGACTTTCCCCAAGGCTTTCTGTTCGGGGCCGCCACCGCGGCATACCAGATCGAGGGGTCGTCCTTCGGCGGATGCGGACCGACCCATTGGGACACCTTCGCCAAGGGTCCCGGCAACGTGATCCGCGCCGAGGACGGGGCCATCGCCTGCGATCACTACCACCGGATGGACGCGGACCTTGACCTGTTGCGGGATGCCGGCATGGACGCCTACCGCTTTTCCACCAGCTGGGCGCGTGTCCTGCCAGAGGGGCGCGGACAGGTGAACCAGCAGGGTCTGGATTTCTACGACCGCCTTGTCGATGGCTGCCTGGCCCGCGGGCTGAAGCCGTTCCAGACCCTCTATCATTGGGAAATGCCGTCGGCGCTGGCCGATCTGGGCGGCTGGACCAACCCGGATGTCGCCGACTGGATGGCTGATTATGCCGAGGTCATCACCCACCGCATCGGCGACCGCGTCCATTCCATCGCCACCATCAACGAAAGCTGGTGCGTCGCCTACCTGTCGCACTTTCTGGGCCATCACGCGCCCGGCCTGCGCGACATCCGCGCCGCCGCCCGCGCCATGCACCACGTCAACAAGGCGCACGGCCGCACGATGACCCGCCTGCGCGACCTTGGCATGAAAAACTGCGGCATCGTCCTGAACTTCGAGGCGACGGAAGCAGCGACCGACAGCGCAGCCGACAAGGCCGCTGCCGCAACGCAGGACGCCACCCACAACCGCTGGTTCATCGAGGCGATCACCAAAGGCACCTACCCGCAGGAGGCGCTGACAGGCTTTGGCCCCCACCTGCCCCGCGACTGGCAGGACGACATGGCCGAGATCAGCCAGCCGATCGACTTTCTGGGCGTCAATTACTACACGCGCGGCCTAGTTGCCGCCGACCCCGAGGCCACATGGCCCGCGACAAGGCCCGTCACCGGCCTGCTGGACAAGACGCAGATGGGCTGGGAAATCTACCCTGAGGGGCTGATGCGCACGCTGACCCGGATGTCGCGCGACTACGTCGGTGACCTGCCGATCTTCGTGACCGAAAACGGCATGGCCTGGCCCGATACGGTCGGCACCGACGACGCCGCGCGCATCGCCTTCATCGACGCCCACATGGGCGCCATGCATGATGCCATCGCGGCTGGCACCAACCTGCAGGGCTTCTTTTACTGGTCGCTGCTGGACAATTACGAATGGGCCTTTGGCTATGAAAAGCGGTTCGGCCTCGTCCACGTCGATTTCGAGACGCTGGACCGAACGCCGAAAGCCTCCTATCACGCTTTGAAGTCCGCCATTGCCCCGCGAAAGAACGCCCCATGACCCTGCCCCCCGCCAATTCCTACAATCTGGTCGCCGACATCGGCGGCACGAATACACGGATCGCCTTGGCAGAGGCCCGCAGCGTGCTGCCCGACACGGTCCGCCGCTATCAGAATGCCGACTTTCCCGGTCTTGAAAGCGTGATCCGCCAGTTCGAGGCGGATTCGGGCGGCCTTGCCCCTCACGCGGCCTGCGTGGCTGTGGCAGGCCCCGTGCGCGACGGGCGCGCTACGATGACGAACCTCGATTGGGTCATCGACAAGGAAACGCTGGCCCGCGCCACGAAGTCCGAAACCGTCGCCATCCTGAACGACCTGCAGGCACAGGGCCATGCGCTGGGATTTCTGGACCCCGCGAACGTGCTGCCCATCCTCGACGGGGTTGCTGGCGGGGACCATGCCGCCAAGCTAGTGATCGGCGTCGGCACCGGCTTCAACGCGGCGCCGGTCTTTGAAACCGAAGCCGGGCGCCTTGTCACCCCGTCGGAAAGCGGCCACGCCAACCTGCCGATCCGGACCGAGCAGGAATTGCGCCTGTGCCAGTATGTCTCGAACGCGCACGGCTTTCCGGCGGTCGAGGACGTTCTGTCGGGCCGCGGGCTGGAACGGGTCTATGCCTTCCTCGGGCAAGAGGCGAACGATCCGCGCGAGGAACGTGCCCATATGATCATGGCAGCCCTCGCCGACGGACGTGACCCCCGCGCGGTCGAGGCGGCGCGGATCTTTACCCGCATCCTCGGCACTGTCGCCGGCAACCTGTCTCTGATCCAGCTGCCTTTCGGCGGCGTCTACCTCGTGGGCGGCGTGGCCCGCGCCATCGCACCCTATCTGTCGCAATTCGGCTTCGGCGACGCCTTCCGCGACAAGGGCCGGTTCGCTGGTTTCATGGGGAACTTCAGCGTCTCGGTCATCGAAGACGACTACGCCGCGCTGACAGGTTCGGCGGCCCACCTGACCGCGCTCGCTGCAGCCGATTGACACCGTAGCCGCACGCGACACCAAACGATGATGCAAGGTCCGGATCGAACAGCGCCGAACCGCAAAGCCCGCTGCAGGCGTCTGGTTGATACCGCGGGTGCAAGTCGAGCGGCACTGGCTGGACGGCGATCACCTTCGACACGACAACGGGTCGTAAAGGATGCTGCGGGCGCAAGCCAGATGGTTTAGGACGTGCTTGCCAGTCCAATGCGGCGGCGTGGATGGAGTCTGATCGGGCCGGTCCATCCGACCCTTCGGACAATTGGCAATCGCCGGAAAAGCCGCTGATCAGGCATAATGGCAATGATCCGATCGTGTCTCATGCCTTTGCTTGGACGCGTGTTGCATGGCGACCTGATCCGCACGCGAATTGACTCGATCTCTCCCGGTGAGCTTTGCGGAGTCCATTGAGGCTTCATCGGCGCGGAGTCGCCGCTCTTGCGCCCGTGTGTCACCCGCCGGAACAAATCATTCAGACATCAGTCTGGCTGTTACGACGCAGCAGGTCCTCAAGGCAGATCGATCAGCCTGACGACCAGCTTGTTTGGCAGCCGGGATCCAAGGCTTGCGCGTTTTTTCGAAAGTGCATGCAGTTCGACAATTACCGCCGCCCGCATAAGGCCCTTCGCGGTCGACCAGCGGTTGTGGTCCAATCACTGCAAAGCAAAGCAACCCCATGAGTCGGAGCGGATCAGCGTCTAAAAAGCGCCAGATCCCGTCGCGGAAAAAGGGGCACCCCAAAATTCATCCATCAGGATTGCACCAGATATTCATCGACCCACGCGCTCCAGCGGTCGAGCCGTCGCCGGAAAAACGATGAGAAAAGGCATTTGGCTGTTAGCCATCCTGTGAGGCCACTCCTACCGCATTGTAGGTCTGCCAATGCAGGGTTTCAGACAAGCGCGATCCCTCGCAGGAACCCATTATCGCATTGATAACAATCCAAGCCGCTCAGGCATGAAGATTTATGTTTTCGTCCGTCGCCCGAAACGCATGCAGCCGCGCAACCGGCGACAAACGCCACAGGGCGATGTCCATGACACTGCACGTCATGCCAGTTGATCCTGAACGGTGTTCGTCAGCTCGTTGAGCGAAAATGGCTTTGGCAGGAAGACGGCGTTCGGAATACGTTCGTTCTCGTCCGCAAAGGCATCCTCCGAATAGCCCGATACGAAAACGACTTTTGTCGTCGGTCGGTCAGCCAAGGCTTCACGCACCCATGTCGGACCATCCTTGCCGGGCATGATCACATCCGTCACGAAGATATCTACGTGTAGGTCGGGATCCGCCAACAGGTCCAGGGCGCCCTCGGCACAATCCGCTTCCAAAACTGTGTAGCCACGCAGCCGCAACGCACGCGACGCAAAGGCGCGAACGGGCGCCTCGTCCTCGACGAGAAGGACGACACCGTCCCCCTGCCGGGCCAACGCTGCATGCGGCGGCGGCGCCAGCAGAGGCGAGTCCGTGACGGGCAGCGAATGGCTTGGAAAGAGAAGTTCGAATTCGGTGCCGATACCGACCTCGGAATTGGCGAAAATATAGCCGCCGGTCTGCTTGACGATCCCGTAGACCGTCGAAAGACCCAACCCGGTGCCTTCGCCAGGCCGTTTCGTGGTCCAGAATGGTTCGAAGATCTTGTGCAGCCGGTCAGCGGGAATGCCGCATCCTTCATCCACAACCCGGACCACAACATAGTCACCGGGCGGCACGGTGACCCGGTCGCGCTCCACCGGCTTTGACAGCAGCCTGTTTTCGGTCTTGATCACGATCTCTCCGCCTTGGGGCATGGCGTCGCGTGCGTTCACGACAAGGTTCATCATGACCTGTTCCAGTTGCCGTTTGTCCGCCTTGATCGCGGCCAGATCTGGATCGTGATCAAGCACCAGCGATACCTTTTCCCCCACCAGACGATTCAGCAGATGCGTCAGATCCGACAGCGTGTCGCGCAGGTCGATCCGTTCCGGCTGCAGGTTCTGCTTGCGGGAAAAGGCGAGCAGTTGACCGACGAGGCTGGCCGCACGATTGGCGTTCTGGTGAATCTGGATCAGATCGCCGTAATCATGATCGCCTTGATCATGCCGCAGCAGCAACAGGTCGCAATGGCCCGAGATGGCCGTCAGCAGATTGTTGAAATCATGCGCGACGCCACCGGCAAGCTGACCGATGGCCTGCATCTTCTGGCTTTGAACGAATTGCGCTTCCAACGTTTTCAATTCGGTGACGTCGTTCAGCACCGCAATCAGATGACGGCCTTCGGGTCCGTCAGCCGTGTTGAGAGTCACCTGGACAAAGATCTCCTGACGGTCCCCACGGCCCCGCAGGAATTGACTGACATGACCGCCGTGGCCGTTTAGCGCCTCGCGGACCCAGTCCGTGATGGGGCGCCCGAGACCGTCCAGCACATCCTGAACCCGACGGTCCTGCCCCTCCGCAAGGCCAAGAAGACTCCGCGCCTCGCGGTTCGATGCCGTGATCTGGCCGTCCTCGGCAATCTTGAGCAGGGGCACCGGCAGATCCTCGATCGCATTCCACCCCGCAGACAGCACCGGAGGGAGGGTCCGGACATCAGCGGTCGGGCCGGGTGGAAAGAGATAGATCTCGCGACGGCCCGCGGCCCCTTCGACAACGCCCAGCATGACATTTTCGATGCCGTCTACCGTCTGGATCTGCCGCGATTGTCCACTGACCAGCGGTTCCGGGCCAAAAATGCCGGAGAGCGATTTCGGCCGCGCCCCCAGCAGTTTACGAAACGCCTCGTTCAGATACAGAATCGCGTCCGTCGGGCCCGCCGTCAGCATCGGCAGGGTCAGCAGGTCCGCGGCACGCCCCGTAGACCGCGCTGCCTTGCCCAGATCGTCAAGGCGCCACAGTTGCTTGTCATCGCCCAAGTGCACGAGCGACATCCGAAACTGGCCCGACCGGGTGATGATGTCCTCGCGGGCGGCACCGGTGGCAGCAGCGCGGTTCTGCAAGCGAAACAGAACGGCTTCGGGATTGGCGAGGATGCGGCTGAAGGCCGAAGCCAGATGCCCGTCAGAGATATCACCGAAGCGTTCCAGCGCCACCTGATTGGCATAGATGATGTCGCCGTCGATATCGGTCAGATAAGCCACATCGGCATCATGCGACAGCAACGCGATGATCGCGTCCTGTGCGGGCATGGCAGAGCGACGCGCGCCTGCTGCCCCGCGCTTGTGTCCCTGCGCCACGCGGCGAAAGTGCCGCAGCCGCTGAACGAAGGCCAGCACCAATGTCGCGACCGCGGCTGCCGCAGCCACCGTTGCCACAACGTGACCCTGCGACAGCAATGCCATCAGCGCCAGACCCGCCGTCGCCGTCAACAGCACCCAAAAAAGCGTCGGATGACGCGCCGCCATGTTTGCTTCGCTGTCGTGCACGTTCCTGTTCACCCCGAACCAAACCCTGATCAGAGGGTGCAGCTTAGGTTGGGACAGGTCAACAAATGGTTAATGCGTGCCTGGCAACACCTGCCTATTCAGGTGCGACGCATGACGGACATCTGAAATCCGTCGTGATGTTCTGTCGGCTGCAGAGCCATGCGATCAATGCGTGTCCAGTCTGGATGCCGCTCCAGAAACGGTGCCACGATCCCCTCGTTCTCGGCGGTCAGGACCGAGCAGGTGGCATAGGCCATGACGCTTCCCGCCCGCGTCAACAGCGCTGCGCGGTCAAGAATTTCGGATTGTATGGCGTTGAGTTCGGTCAGCCTTTCCGGCGTCAGGCGCCACTTTGCGTCCGGTGTTCTGCGCCATGTGCCGCTGCCGGAACACGGCGCATCGCACAGGATAAGGTCGAAAGGTGCGGCCTTGCGGAGGGCCTCCGTCGCCAAGGGCGTGATCTGGACCTCTGCACGGGCCGCACGGGGGGCGATATCGGTCATGCGCCGCGGGTCGATGTCATGCGCCCAGACCGGCCCCCCCAAGCGGTCCGCCAGCGCGAGCGCCTTGCCGCCACCGCCTGCGCAGAAATCAAGGATCCGTTGCCCCGGCAGCAGCGGCAGCCGGGCGATGGCCATCTGCGATGAACTGTCCTGCACCTCGACCAGACCCTCGCGGTAGGCGGCACTGGCCGCAACCCGGCGGGGGTTGTCCAGCACCCGCAAGGCCGTGTCCACCAAAGGATGCGGCGCCGTTGGAACGGCATCGGCCAGAAGGCTGGCCTGGGCCGCGTCACGTGTGCCGCGCGACAGGTTGACCCGCAAAAACACCGGTGCCCGCTGGCGCTGCAACTGGGCCGCAGACATCGCCTCCTCGCCCAAGGCCTCCTGCCACAACGGCCACAACCAGTCCGGCAGGTCCGCAGCCCCTGCACCGGTTACGCTCTGCTGCTCCGCGGCCCGTTCATCTGCGGTCAGTGCGTCCGGCGCATGACCGCCGCTGCCAAAGACGCTGTCCGGATCGGGGCCATCACGCCGCAGCAAGCCAAGGATCAAGGCGCGCCCCGTCATGCCACCGCCAAGGGCCGCGAGCGACCGCCTGGCGCGCAGCACATCGTAGACATGATCGCGCAGGGCGGCCCGATCCCCAGACCCCGCAAAGCGGTGGGTCCGCGCCCACTGGGTCAGCGCCCGTTCCCCAGGCGTGCCCGCGATCACATCATCAAGGACCGTGATCGCCGCAGCCAATCTCGCAGCCGGGGTCACGGCAGGCACCCCGTCAGTGCGAGAGCTTGCAGCGCACAAACACCTGAAACAGCTAGGAACATGTGCGCTGTCAGACGCGACCTGTCGATCCTGGCCACAATTTTGAATTCAGGGTTGCTCATTGCAATCGTTCAACTTTTCAAGTTCGCCGCGTCAACGCGCAACAGTAGCACGCTGCCTAGACCGGTCGCGTCGTTACTAACTATAGACGACGCAGAGCACGACTGATGCCGTCAAACTATTCAGACCACAGGGTCAGAGTCGTTGTTACCACGTCGATTCCACTGACGATTGTGCTCTTTCCGATTTCGCTTTTCAGCATCTGTCGGACGCAGAGTCAGGGGGATTGAAAACTTGACGCGGCTGACCTCTTCATTGGAACGGCTGTGCTTTCCAGCACCACCAGCCTCGACCGATACTATTCTGACCTTTGCTCCAACGTCGCCGCCCGTCTCCGATGCTACTGTAACAGCAACATCAAAATCGATCTTTTGGATTGCACGATCCCTATGAGAAGAACTCCCCTCCTCATAGACACCACTGTCGCCATACACAGGTGGATTGATTAGGATACCTGCGTCTGCAAACTGGTCTTGCAAATCATTGGTGGCTTCGATGATCCCCGAGATCGTTTCCTTGATGAAATCTTTGAGGTCCACGAGTAACTCCTCTCGGTGTCAGCCATCCTACATTGAGATCAGAATTGTCCTACAGGATTAGGCTGAGTGTCTTACACGTGCCCTGACCGCCGCCTTTAAATGATCTCTATAAAGGATTTTGTGGTGGTGGGTGATAAGAGATTTGAACTCCTGACATCTTCGATGTGAACGAAGCGCTCTACCACTGAGCTAATCACCCTCTGGGCGGTGATTTAGCTGTCGTCGCCGTCCTCTGCAACCCCGGATTTCGCATTTCCGGCGCCAGAGGTACCCGCGCCGTCCTTCGTCGTCCGCAGTTTCAGCGTCATCACCTGCGCGCCCTCGCCAAGGTCATTGATCTTGACGGTCTTCAGCTTGCCGATCGGCGGCAGGACCAGTTCGCCGCCGGCGCTCATGATCGCGGCGATCTCGGCAAGGGTCGCCTCGATCGCGGGTTTTGCGTCCTTCTTCTTGACGCCAGAGCGCGCCACGACACGGTCGACGAAGTCGGCCTTCTTGACCGTCTCGCCAGCGGGCGCGTCAGAGTTGCCGCCAACAACACGCGGCGCAGGTGCTTTGGCCGGGGCCGACTGAGGTGCCGCCACCTTGGCCTTGGGGGCGGCCGGCGTCAGGCGGACGGTGCCGTCACCTGGTGTCGCGGGTTTGTCGGACATGAGGATTCCTTGCAGGATGGTTCTCCCCGCCGAACGGGGATTTCAATTGAGAAGAGTCGCAAGATATTGCGGCTGGATGATGTCAGACGCCGGAAAAAAAGGGGGCGCACCCTGCGGTGCACCCCCCTATCGTGCCGTGCCGGATCAGTGGACCCCGGCGCCACCCATGACACGGGCGCGTTGTTCGGCCAGTGTCGCGGCGGCGGCGGCTTCCTCGGCCGCCTCGTCCCATTCGATGGGATCGGGCTGCCGGATCAGCGCATGTTCCAGCACTTCAGAGACGTGGCTGACGGGAATGATTGTCAGGCCTGCCTTCACGTTGTCCGGGATATCCGCGAGGTCCTTCTCGTTCTCCTCGGGGATCAGCACTGTCTTGATCCCGCCGCGCAGGGCGGCGAGCAGTTTCTCTTTCAGCCCCCCGATCGGCATGGCGTTGCCGCGCAAGGAGACTTCGCCGGTCATGGCAATGTCCTTGCGGACCGGGATCTGCGTCAGAACCGAGACGATGGAGGTGACCATCGCGAGACCCGCAGAGGGTCCGTCCTTCGGCGTCGCCCCGTCGGGGACGTGGACGTGGATGTCGATCGTGTCGAATTTCGGCGGTTTTACACCGATCTTCGGGCTGATCGACCGCACGTAGCTGGACGCCGCGTCGATGGATTCCTTCATCACATCGCCCAGCTTGCCGGTCGTCTTCATCCGGCCCTTGCCCGGCAGACGCAGCGCCTCGATCGACAGGAGTTCCCCGCCGACGCTGGTCCACGCCAAGCCTGTCACGACACCGATCTGGTCGTCCTTTTCCGCCAACCCATAGCGGTGTTTGCGCACGCCAAGGAAGTCGTCGAGGTTATCCGCCGTCACCGTGACGTGGTCGTAGGTCTTCTTGGCGATCTGGGTCACCGCCTTGCGGGCGATCTTAGCCAGTTCGCGTTCAAAGTTCCGCACGCCGGCCTCGCGGGTGTAATACCGCGCGATGTCCGTCAGGGCACTGTCCTCGACCGCGAATTCCTTCTCCTTCAGACCATGGTTCTTCATGACCTTCGGCAGCAGGTGACCTCTCGCGATCTCGCGCTTCTCGTCCTCGGTGTAGCCGGACAGGCTGATGATCTCCATCCGGTCCAGCAGCGGCCCCGGCATGTTGTAAGAGTTCGCCGTGGTCAGGAACATCACGTTTGACAGATCGTATTCCACCTCGAGGTAGTGGTCGACGAAGCTTGCGTTCTGTTCCGGATCAAGCACCTCCAGCATCGCCGATGCGGGATCGCCACGGAAGTCCTGCCCCATCTTGTCGATCTCGTCGAGCAGGATGAGCGGGTTCGTGGTCTTCGCCTTCTTCAGCGCCTGAATGATCTTGCCCGGCATCGACCCGATATAGGTCCGGCGGTGACCGCGGATCTCGGATTCGTCACGCACACCACCAAGGGAGATGCGGATGAACTCGCGTCCCGTGGCTTTCGCCACCGACTTGCCAAGCGATGTCTTGCCGACGCCCGGCGGGCCGACGAGGCACATGATCGGACCCTTCAGCTTGGCCGACCGTTGCTGCACGGCCAGATACTCGACGATGCGCTCCTTGACTTTCTCCAGGCCAAAGTGGTCGTCGTCCAGCACCTTCTGCGCATGGGCAAGGTTCTTCTTGGTACGCGACTTGACGCCCCATGGCACAGCCAGGATCCAGTCAAGGTAGTTGCGCACAACCGTCGCCTCGGCGCTCATCGGGCTCATGTTCTTGAGCTTCTTGAGTTCCGCATCGACCTTCTCGCGGGCTTCCTTCGACAGCTTCGTGGCCTCGATCCGGGCTTCCAGCTCGGCGACCTCGTTCTGGCCGTCCTCACCGTCGCCCAGTTCCTTCTGGATCGCCTTCATCTGCTCGTTCAGATAGTATTCGCGCTGCGTGCGCTCCATCTGGGACTTCACGCGGGTCTTGATCTTCTTTTCGACCTGCAGCACGGACATCTCGCCCTGCATCAGGCCATAGACCTTCTCCAGCCGCTCGCTCACGCTCAGCGTTTCCAGCAGGCCCTGCTTTTCGGCGACCTCGATGCCAAGGTGACCGGCAACGAGGTCGGCAAGCTTCGCCGGTTCCGTCGTCTCGCTGACGGCGGACATGGCTTCTTCGGGGATGTTCTTCTTGATCTTGGCATAGCGCTCGAACTCGGCCGCGACCGTGCGCACCAGCGCCTCGATCTCGTCCTCGTTGCCGGGCATTTCGGTCAGATATTCGGCCGACGCCTCGAAAAAGCTGTCGTTCTCGATAAAATCCACGATCCGCACGCGGGCGCGGCCTTCGACCAGCACCTTCACGGTGCCGTCGGGCAATTTCAGCAGTTGCAGCACATTGGCCAGCACGCCGGCCTTGTAGATGCCACCCTGTGCGGGATCATCCTCGCCGGGGTCGATCTGGCTGGACAGCAGGATCTGCTTGTCGTCGCGCATGACTTCTTCCAACGCGCGGACCGATTTCTCGCGCCCCACGAACAGCGGCACGATCATGTGCGGAAAGACCACGATATCCCGCAGAGGCAGGACCGGGTAGGATGGGGCAAGTGGTTCTTGCATGCTCTGTTCCTTTGTTTGGCAAAACGCTCCGGCCCCTCAATCGGCGACCACGGGAACGTCTCCTCGTGTCACAATATCTGGGGGTGCTGAGAGCAGGTTTCAACCACGTTTATGCGTGTCTTCGGGCCACATTGCTCTGGTGTGGGGCCTATCGCAAGGCCTGGTGCGCCGGAACCGTTACAAAACGGTGACAATCCGTCATTTCACCCCTTCAAACCGCCCATTTCACGTCTTTCACCCGCAGATTCGGCACGTTTGCACCCTGTCAGCAAAATCCGAGCAGATGATGACCGCAAAGGGCGTCAGATTGGGTCGATGTCGCCCTGCGCCCGCGTGGCGTGGAAATCCGACTCCCATGCGGCAAAGCCGCCTTCGGCGATCGCGGCCCGCATTTCGCCCATGATCTGCTGGAAATAATGCAGATTGTGCCAGGTCAGCAGCATGCCGGAAATCATCTCCTGCGCGCGGAACACGTGGTGCAGGTAGGCGCGGGAATAGTTGCGGCAGGCGGGACAGGTGCAGGCCTCGTCCAGCGGCCGCGGGTCGTCAGCGTGGCGTGCATTCTTGATGTTCACCACACCGTGACGGGTGAACCCCTGCCCGGTCCGGCCGGACCGGCTGGGCAGCACGCAATCCATCATGTCGATTCCGCGCTTCACGGCGCCCACGATGTCGTCGGGCTTGCCCACGCCCATCAGATAGCGCGGCTTGTCACGGGGCAGCATGTCGGTGGCAAAGTCGAGGCAGCCGAACATCGCCCCCTGCCCCTCGCCCACCGCCAGACCGCCGACGGCATAGCCATCGAAGCCCACGTCAATCAGCGCCTTGGCCGATTCCTCGCGAAAGTCCTGCTCCAGCCCGCCCTGCTGGATCCCGAACAGCGCATGCCCCGGGCGATCGCCAAAGGCATCGCGGGACCGCTGCGCCCACCGCATCGACAGCCGCATCGACTCGGCGATGCGATCCCGGTCGGCAGGCAGGGCCGGGCATTCGTCGAAACACATCACGATATCGGACCCCAGCAACCGCTGGATCTCCATGCTCCTTTCCGGTGACAGCATGTGCTTGCTGCCATCGATATGCGATTTGAAGGTGACCCCCGCCTCGGTCAGCTTGCGCAGATCGGCAAGGCTCATCACCTGAAAGCCGCCCGAATCCGTCAGGATCGGCTTGTCCCAATTCATGAAGCGGTGCAGGCCACCCAGCTTCGCGATGCGTTCTGCGGTCGGACGCAGCATCAGGTGATAGGTATTGCCCAGCAGGATGTCAGCGCCCGTGGCGGCCACGCTTTCGGGCATCATCGCCTTGACCGTGGCGGCGGTGCCGACAGGCATGAACGCCGGCGTGCGGATATCTCCCCGCGGCGTATGCATGACGCCTGTCCGCGCCATGCCGTCGGTGGCAATCAGATCAAAGGAAAAGCGGGCAGTCATGGGCGTTGTCCTTGCAGGTTTGCTCCTTCTGCCCGCAGGCGCCGAAAATGAAAAGGCCCCGGGCAGGATCAGGCCAACGCGCCCGTCGGCTCCCCTTATGCGGGATCACCGGCCGGTGCGACAGGCGACGGCGAAGCACGGCTGTCTTCTCCCGCGCCACCGCCGCCCTGAGGTCCTTGTTCGGTCCCGCCGCTTTTGTCAGCCTGCGGCCATGACCGCGCGTTTGGTCATGACGTTGCAGAGGTGTGCGCGGTAGGGTTTGTCGCCGTGCAGGTCGGCGATCATGGTGTCGGGGTCCATCGCGATGCCGTCCAGGGCTGCGGGGTCGAAGCGGGCGCTCAGCGCCTCTTCGGCCTGCGTCCAGCGGAACACGCCGCCTTCGGACGCGCCGGTGATCGCCACCCGCACGCCGTCGCCAAACCGCGCCACGAAGACCGCCACCAGCGGGAACCGCGACGCGGGCTGGATGAACTTTTCGTAGGCCGCAGCCACGGGCACCGGGAACTTCACCTCCGTCACGATCTCGCCCTCCTCCAGCGCTGTCGCGAACATGCCCTGGAAATAATCGTCCGCCGCGATCTCGCGCGTGTTGGTCACGATCACCGCACCGGACCCCAGCGCCGCCGCCGGATAGCAGGCCGAGGGGTCGTTGTTCGCCGTGCTCCCGCCGATCGTGCCCCGGTTGCGCACCGCCGGATCACCGATCCGCGCCGCGAGTGCGGCCAGCGCCGGATAGCCCGCCGCCGCCTCGCGCGCCACCTGCGCATGGGTCGTGGCCCCGCCGATGCAGATGCGGCCCGCGTCGTCGGTGCAGACCCCCTTCAGCTCCGGAATGCTGTGCAGGCTGACCAGCCGCCCCGGGTCCGCCAGCCGCGCCTTCAGCGTCGGGATCAGCGTCTGCCCGCCCGACAGCGCCTGCCCGCCCGCACCAATCGCCGCCACCGCGTCGGCAAGCGTCGTGGGCCGTTCGATCTCAAATGCATACATGATGTTTTATCCTTGTCCTGTGACCAGACGCGCAGGGTCCCCCCTTCTTCTGGTCAGAAATACTTTGGGGTCCGGGGCAGCGCCCCGGAACACCCCCTCACCCTATTGCATCGCCGCCCAGACGCGGCTCGGCGTCAGCGGCATGTTGATATGCGCCACGGTTTTGCCGCCCCCCGAGTTGATCGCATCCAGCACCGCATTGACCAGGCTCGGCGGCGATCCGATCGCCCCCGCCTCGCCGCAGCCCTTCACGCCCAGCGGGTTGTGGGTGCAGGGCGTCTGGCAGGAATGGTCCACCGTGTAGAACGGCACATCCTCCGCCCGCGGCATCGCGTAGTCCATGTAGGACGCGCTCAAGAGCTGCCCGTCGCTGTCATAGACACAGCCTTCCAGCATCGCCTGACCGATGCCTTGTGCGATCCCGCCGTGCACCTGCCCCGACACGATCATCGGGTTGATGATGTTGCCGAAGTCATCCGCCGCCGAGAAGCGCTCGATCTTCACATGCCCCGTCTCCGGATCCAGCTCCACCTCGCAGGCATAGGCGCCAGAGGGATAGGTGAAGTTGGCCGGGTCGTAGAACGCCGTCTCCTCCAGCCCCGGCTCGATATCCGTCAGCGGATAGTTGTGCGGCACATAGGCCGCCAGCGTCACGTCGCCCCAGGCCACGGACTTGTCCGTGCCCGCCACGCTGAACCGCCCGTCCTTCAGCTCGATGTCGCCCTCAGAGGCTTCCATCAGGTGGGCCGCGATCTTCTTGGCCTTGTTGATCACCTTCTCGGCGGCCCGCACCATCGCGGACCCGCAGACGGCCAGCGACCGCGACCCGTAGGTGCCCATCCCGAAGGGGATCTTGGAGGTATCGCCGTGCACGATGTCGATCTGGTCCTCGGGGATGCCGATCATCTCCGAGATCACCTGCGGGAAGGACGTCTCGTGCCCCTGCCCGTGGCTGTGCGCGCCGACCATGACGCTGATGCTCCCCGTCGCGTTCACCCGCACCGTGGCCGCGTCATAAAGACCCGCCCGCGCGCCAAGCTGTCCCACCAGGTTGCTGGGGGCGATGCCGCAGGCCTCGATGTAGCAGTTCACGCCCAGACCGCGCAGCTTGCCCTTCGCCTCGCTCGCCTTGCGCCGCGCGTCGAACCCCGCAAAGTCCGCGATGTCGATCAGCTTGTCCATCGTCGCATGGTAGTCGCCGGTGTCGTATTCCACCGCCACGGGCGTCGCATAGGGGAACTGGGTGATGAAGTTCTGACGTCGCAGCGCGATCGGATCGACGCCCAGCTCGCGCGCCGCCATGTCGATCACCCGCTCCAGCTGGAACGTGGCTTCCGGGCGGCCGGCACCGCGATAGGCATCGACGGGCACGGTATTGGTGAACACCGCCTTCACGTTCACGTAGATATGCGGCGTCTTGTAGTTGCCCGCCATCAGCGTGCCGTGCAGCCAGGTCGGCGTGCAGGACGCGAAGGTCGACAGATACGCCCCCATGTTGGCATAGGTCTCGGTCCGGACCGCGACAAAGTTGTTGTCCTTGTCCAGCGCCAGCTCGATCTTGGTCACATGGTCGCGCCCGTGCGCGTCGGACATGAAGGCCTCGGACCGCGTGCTGGTCCACTTGACCGGCCGGTTCAGCGCCTTGGCCGCAAAGGTGCAGAAGGCTTCCTCCGCGTAGTGAAAGATCTTGGTCCCAAACCCGCCGCCCACGTCGGGGGCCACGACCCGCAGCTTGTGTTCCGGAATGCCCAGCACGAAGGCCCCCATCAAGAGCCGGATCACATGCGGGTTCTGGCTCGTGGTGTGCAGCGTGTGCATGTCGTCGGCGCGGTTGTACTCGCCCACGGCGACCCGCGGCTCCATCGGGTTGGCGACGAGGCGGTTGTTCACCAGCTCCAGCGTGGTGACATGCGCAGCGCCCTTGATCGCGTCGTCGACGGCCTGCCGGTTGTCTTCCACGAAGCCCCAGTCATAGCACAGGTTGCCGGTCAGATCGTCGTGCACCTTCGGCGCATCCGCCTTCACCGCCTCCTTCATGTCGATGACCGCCGGCAGCGTGTCGTAGTCCAGCACGATCGCCTCCGCCGCGTCGCGCGCCTGGGCCAGCGTGTCGGCCACCACCGCACAGATGGGCTCGCCCACGTGCCGGATCTTGCCCTGCGCCAGCACCGGGTGCCGCGGCTCCTGCATCGGCGCACCATGCCGGTCGGTGATCAGCCAGCCGCACGGCAGACCGCCCACCGCCTCGAAGTCGGCACCCGTAAAGATCCGGTGCACCCCCGGCATCGCCGCGGCCGCAGCCGTGTCCACACCGTTCAGCTTGGCATGCGCCACATCCGCGCGCAGGAAATGCACGTGCAGCTGGCCATAGATGTTGATGTCGTCCGTATAATTGCCGGTTCCGGTCAGGAACCGCACATCCTCGCGCCGCTTGCTGCTGGCACCGATTCCGCTGTCCTTGGGCATGATCTGGTCCTCTCCCTGCAGGTCGGACGCATGCGCCCCTCCCCCTGCTTCTTCTGGTTTGAAATACTTCGGGGGGAGGCGACGCCGGGGATCGTCATTGTTCGCCATTGGTTCAAGAACAATGGACGATGCCCCCCGGCCACCCTCACCCCCGCAAACTCACTCCGCCGCCAGCGCCGGCATCTCCTGCCCCGACGCCGCCATGATCGCCTTCACGATGTTATGGTAGCCCGTGCAGCGGCAGATGTTGCCCTCCAGGTGGTGCCGCACCTCCGCCTCGCTGGGCCTGGGGTTCTCCTTCAGCAGGCTTGCCGCCGCCATCACCATCCCCGGCGTGCAGAACCCGCACTGCAACCCGTGGTGATCCTGGAACGCCTGCTGGATCGCAGACAGCGTCCCGTCAGCCGCAGCCACCCCCTCGATCGTGGCCACCTCCGCCCCGTCCGCCTCCACCGCGAACATGCTGCAGGCCTTCACCTGCAACCCGTCCACATGCACCGTGCACGCCCCGCACTGCGACGTGTCGCACCCCACATGCGTCCCCGTCAGATGCAGATCCTGACGCAGGAAATCCACCAGCAACGTCCGGCCCTCAACATCGCCAGACACCGCACGCCCGTTCACTCTCATCGAAACTTTCATCGTCGTCCTCCTGCTCGACCCGCGTTGGTGCGATGTTAAACACGCGGCTCTGGGCCTGGGAAGACAAGAATCGTGCTGCACCTGCACGGATCGCCACGCCGCAGTGCGTCAATCCGCACTTTGCCGGGGGCGCGGGCGCGAGGGGATTTCCTTGAGCAGGCCGCCGACGCCCATGGCCGCGATCGTGGCCGGCGTGACGGTGAGGCCGCAGAGCAGGCGTTCCAGCACCCAATCCGCGCCATTCAGTGCGGGCGATCTGGCGCAGCCGGGCAGGCCGACCACCGGACGACCCTGCAAATCGCCCAAGAACAGCAGGTTGCCGGGATCGACCGGCATGCCGAAGTGCGTCACCGTGCCGCCGGCCAGACGCACCGCCGCGGGGGCCGTGTCGCGGATGTCAGACGTGGCGGAGCCGGTGAGGATGCACAACAGCGGCGCATCGGTCGATTTCAAAGCGTCCGCAATGGCTTGTGGCTCGTGCTTCACGCGGGTGCGGCCCGTGAAAGCCACGCCTAACCGGTCGAGGCGCAGGGCCAGGGATCGCATCCCCTTGTCGCCCAGATCGCGGCCAATGCGCGTCTCGATCAGCGCCACCCGGTCGATGACGGGCCGGTGCAGGGCCACGGCACCGCGGCCTGCCGCGACGGCCGCATCAAGGTCGCGGCCCGCGACCGCGTAGGCGATGATCTTGATCGTCGCCACCAGTCCGCCCGGTTCCATCCGGTGCAGGTCCGGCACGGTCGCGACCGTGATCATCGGGTGGGTCAGGTTGACCGCATGAAGCGCGCTAGCGTCCAGTGCGGCAAGGCCCGGCACATCTGCAATCACGTTGACGCGACCGGTTGCCGCGACGCTGAGCCGCAGGCCCGGCGCGTCACCGACCAGTGCGCGCGCAAGGCGGGTGGCGGCGGCATCCTCGTCCACGTCGCCGGGATCCAGCCGGGCCACGGTGACATGAGACAGCCCCGCGTCCGCCAGAGACGACAGGTCATGGGCGGTCAGCGCATGACCTTTCGCAAGCGTGCCGCCCGGCAACACCTCGCGGTGGGCGAGGATGGCGCCGAGCGCGTCGGCCAGCGGCACCGCACCGAACTTCATGCGGATTTTCGCAAGGTGGCGATGATCTGGGCCATGATGCTGACCGCGATCTCGGCCGGTGCGCGTCCGCCGACATCGAGGCCGACAGGCGCGTGGATGCGGGCGATATCGGCGTCGGTGAAGCCGGCTTCGGTCAGGCGCGACACACGCTTGGCATGGGTGCGGGTGGACCCCAGGCAGCCAAGGTAGAAGGCCTTTGACCGCAGCGTCTGCTGAATCGCCGGATCGTCAAGCTTGGGGTCATGGGTCAGGGTCACGACAGCGGTGCGGGTGTCGGGGGCTAGCTGCGCCATCGCCTCATCCGGCCAGTCTTCCAGAATCGTCTCGCCCGGAAAGCGTTCGGCAGAGCCGAAGGCGCCGCGCGGGTCGATCAGCACGGGATCGAAACCGCAGGCGCGGGCCATCGGCAGCAGCGCCTGCGCGATATGCACCGCGCCGACGACGATCATCCGCAGCGGCGGGTTGTGGATCGCGACGAAGGTATGGCCGTCCGCCTCGACCCCCGACCGGTCCAGCCGGAACCGGTCGGGATAATCGGCGGGATTCGCCAGCTTGCGGGCCTGCGCGTCCAGATCGATCACATAGGCGACCGGATCGCGCGCAGTAATCGCGGCGACAAGCTGTTCCAGCAGGTGTAGCGGCATGGCCCCGCCCACCGGTTCGACCAGCACCCGGATACGCCCGCCGCAGGCCAGGCCCACGGCAAAGGCCTCGTCGTCGCTGACGCCGTAGTCCAGCAGGCGGACAGCACCCGTCGGGATGGCGTCCAGCGCTTCCATGATGACGGCACCTTCGACGCAGCCGCCCGAGACGGAGCCTTCCATCCGGCCCTCATCGTCGATGACCAGCAGCGATCCGGTCCCGCGCGGGGCGGATCCCCAGGTTTCGATTACCGTAGCGACGGCCACGCGGCGGCCCGCGCGGTGCCAGTCAAGGGCAGTTTGCAAAAGATGATCGGTCATGGGGTGGCCTTCAGGTCTGGGTGTTGGTGGCGCGGGTGAACGCAAAGGGGCTGGGGTCGGGTTCCTGTGTCGCGTCGCGCAGCGCGGCCATCAGGCGCGATTTCTCGCCGCCGTCCTGAGGCCGGGACAGGGCCTCTGCCAGCCCGGCGAGGGACGCGATGTTGTGCCCGGCGCGAAAGCTGGTGACATGGGGCAGCATGGCGGCGATGCCGCGCGCCTTGGGGGCGAAGCCATCCCAGCGCAGCAGGGGATTGAGCCAGATCAACTGGCGCGCGGACAGCGCGAGGCGCTGCATTTCGCGCCCCAGATCCGCGGCGGGATCGCGGTCGAGGCCGTCGGTGATGAGCAGCACCACCGCCCCCTGCCCCATGACCCGGCGCGACCAGTCGCGGTTGAAATCGTGCAGGCAGGCGGCGATGCGGGTGCCGCCTTCCCAGTCCTGGGCCTCGGCCCCTGCCGCCTTCAGCGCCGCGTCGACGTCGCGGGTGCGCAGATGGCGCGTGATGTTCGTCAGCCGCGTGCCGAAGGTGAAGGCGTGGACCTGCGCCCAGTCCTGTCCTTGCGCATTGGCGACACCGTGGACGAAATGAAGCACGGCGCGGGAGTATTGCGACATGCTGCCCGAGATGTCGCAGAGCACCACAAGGTTCGGATAGCGGATGCGGCGACGCTTGGTGGCGAAGTCGATGATCTCGCCGCCCCGGCGCATCGCGGCGGCCTGCGTGCCGCGCCAGTCGGGCATGCGGCCCGGCAAGGCTTGCGTGCGGCGCGACCGCAAGGGCTTCACCGGCAGCGACATCTGCGCGAGGATGCGGCGGGCGGCGTGCATCTCCGACAGGCTCATCTGTTCGAAATCCAAAGTGCGCAGGCGTTCCTGCGCGCTGATCGTCTGGCTTGCGTCGATATCGAGGAGCATTTCGTCCTCTTTTGGCTCCTCCTGTTCCGGCGTGTCCCGCTCCTGCCCGTCCAGCAGCGCCTCTGCCGCGCGTTTTTCGGCGGCCTGAGCGGTGCGTTCTTCGGCCACGCCGCGCACCATCGGGGACATGAAGGACATCATCTGTTCGAGGTAGCGCGGATCGCGCCAGTAGAGGCGGAAGAGCTGCGCGAAGACGGTTGATTCCTCGCGCTTGGACACGAAGCAGGCGTGCAGGGTCCAGTAGAAGTCGCGGCGTTCGGTAAAGCCTGCGGCCTCGACCGCGCGGATCGCGTCGACCACGCGGCCCGGTCCGATCGGCAGGCCCGCACGGCGCAAGGCACGCGCGAAGTGCGCGATATTGTTGGCGAGCTTGGGATTGTCAGGAAGCGCGAGGTCAGCGAGCTCTACCATGACGCGCGTCGCAGGGGGGCTGTCTGCCCCCCGGGCTGCGCCCTCCCCCCGAGGATATTTGGAAAACAGAGAGGACGGGTGCGCGTCATGCGGGGATCGCGGCGCGGGCGTCTTCGAGGATCTGCTTGGCCTTGGAGCCTTCGATCTTTTGAATATCGTCCTGGTATTTCAGGATTGCGCCCAGCGTATCGGCGATGACGGCGGGCGACAGGTCGATGACGTCGAGGGCGAGCAGGCATTTCGCCCAGTCAATGGTTTCGGCAACACCCGGCTTCTTGAACAGATCCTCGGTGCGCAGGCGCTGGACGAAAGCGACGACCTCGCGGCTGAGGGTCTCGGCCGCTTCCGGCGCGCGGGCGTGCAGGATGTCGAGTTCGCGGTCGAAGTCGGGATAGTCGACCCAGTGGTAGAGGCAGCGGCGTTTGAGGGCGTCGTGGACTTCGCGGGTGCGGTTCGAGGTCAGGATCACGATGGGCGGCGTAGGCGCCTTGATCGTGCCAAGTTCGGGGATGGTCACCTGAAAGTCCGACAGCGCTTCGAGCAGGAAAGCCTCGAACGGGGCGTCGGTGCGGTCAAGTTCGTCGATCAGCAGGACCGGCGCGCCGCCGGGTTGCGGGCGCATGGCCTGCAGCAGCGGGCGTTCGATCAGATATTCTTCGGTGAAGAGTTCGGATTTCAGCGCCTTGCGGTCGGTGCCGCCCGTGGCCTCTGCCGTGCGGATCGCGATCATCTGTTCGGCGAAGTTCCATTCGTAGACGGCAGAGGCGCTGTCGAGCCCTTCGTAGCACTGCAGGCGAATGAGGCGGCGACCGAGTGCTGCCGACAGCGCCTTGGCGATTTCGGTCTTGCCGGTGCCCGCTTCGCCTTCGAGGAACAGGGGGCGACCGAGCTTGAGCGCCAGAAAGACCACCGTGGCCAACGGGCGCGGGCAAATGTAGTTTTCCGCCGCCAGTGCCGTCTGCACGGCGTCGATGCTGTCGAATGTCATGGCTTTGTCCCCCCGGTCGCACTGGCGTTCAACCTGCACTGCCCAGCCGCGGCGTCAAGGCGGACGTTGTCTGTCCGGCCCGAAGGTCATAGCCTTGCGCAGGACCGGCCCGGGGGTGGGGCCGCAAAAGAAACCCGCCCCCTGCCCAATTCTGCCGCATTGGTCCCGCACCTTTGAGGCCAGACGTGGGTCAGGCCGCGCCACGACAGGAGAGCCGAAATGACGGACCATGCGTTGCACTTCACGACCGAGCTGAAAGGGCTGGAACCCGATGAGTGGCTGGCGGCCCTGGAAGTGCTGGTCGAGGAGCACGGATCATTCACGCCGCTGGGCCGCGATCACATGGCGACGTTTCTAGATGCGGGACCCAAGCTGCTGGTCACCTTCGAGAACGCGGTCGAGGTCCGGGGCCTGCCGGACGCCGCCCCCCGCGGCTTTGCCTTTGCCCGGCGCGAGGGGTGGTCGCATCTGGCCATCATCGGCAAGGCCGAAAGCTGGTTCCGCGATCCCGCGATCTATCGCCATTTCGACCGGCTGATCGACGACGGCTTTTTCGAGGATTTCGAGAGCGTGCTGTTCTATGGCACCGGGGCCGGCGGATACGCCGCTGCGGCCTATAGCGTCGCGGCCCCCGGCGCGCGGGTGCTGGCCCTGCGGCCGCAGGCGACGCTGGACCCCTCCGTCACCGGCTGGGACACCCGCTACATGAGCCAGCGGCGGCTGAACTTCACCAACCGCTATGCCTATGCGCCGGACATGATCGATGCGGCAAGTCAGGTCTGGATCGTCTATTCGCCGCAGCAGCGGCTGGATGCGATGCACGCCAGCCTCTTCACCCGGTCCAATGTCCAGATGCTGCGAATCAGCGGGATCGGCGGGCGGCTGAACATCACGTTCGACAGCCTCGGCGCGCTCGACCCGCTGCTGCGTCACGCCATGGCGGGCGATCTGACACCCCAACGGTTCATCAACGCCCTGTCAGCCCGCAAGACCTTCGGCGCCTATCTCAAGGGTCTGGTGCGGCGCGCCCGCGACCGCGGCCATGACGCACTGGCCGCACTGGCCTGCCGTGCGGTGCTGAAGCGCGGTCGTGACACCTATTTCGAGACACAGCTGCGGGAATTGGGATACGCCGTGCCGCAGTCTGACGCCCCGGACGACGACATGCAGGATGCCGCCCGCGCCTGAGGCGGTGTCACTGGTCAGCGCGCCGGATCGCGTGTAATGGATCTGCATGACTGACCAAAAGATCACAGAACTGACCCTGCGCCGCCCCGACGACTGGCACCTGCATCTGCGCGATGGCGCGATGTTGCAGGCCGTGTTGCCGGAAACCGCCCGCCATTTCGCGCGCGCCATTGTGATGCCCAACCTCGTGCCGCCCGTCGTGACCGGCGCGCAGGCCGAGGCCTACCGTGCGCGCATCATGGCGGCCCTGCCCGCGGGGGCGGATTTCACGCCGCTGATGACGCTTTATCTGACCGAGGACACCGATCCTGACGATGTCGCCGCGGCACACGCGGCGGGCCTCATCACGGCGGTCAAGCTTTATCCCGCAGGGGCCACGACTAATTCCGCCAGCGGCGTGCGCGATTTTGACCGCGTGCGCCCGGTGCTGGACCGCATGGCCGAAATCGGCCTGCCGCTCTGCGTGCACGGCGAAGTGACGGACGGCAGCGTCGATATCTTCGACCGCGAGGCGGTGTTCATCGACAAGATGCTCAAACCGATGCGCAAGAAGAACCCCGATCTGCGTATCGTGATGGAGCATGTGACCACGCAGGATGCTGTCGACTACGTGCGTGACACGGCCAAAAATCTGGCCGCGACCATCACCACGCATCACCTGATCATCAACCGCAACCACATTCTGGCTGGCGGCATCAAACCGCATTTCTATTGCCTGCCCGTCGCCAAGCGCGAGGCGCACCGCATCGCCCTTGTGCAGGCGGCCGTGTCCGGCGACAAGCGCTTCTTTCTCGGCACCGATTCGGCGCCCCATACGGATGCGGGCAAATTGCAGGCCTGCGGCTGCGCCGGCATCTTTACCGCGACCAACACGATGTCCTGTCTGGCAGAGGTCTTCGAGGCTGCGGGCAGCCTGCGTCAGCTGGAAGCCTTCACATCGCTGAACGGCCCTGCCTTCTACCGGATGAAGCCGAACGAAGGCACGATCACCCTGACAAAGGGCGATCCCGTCACCTATCCGGCGCAGATCGACACGGGCGACGGTCCGGTGACGGTTTTTGACCCCGGGTTCCCGCTGCACTGGCGCGTGTCCTGACGCTTTTTCCACGAAACATCCCTGCCCTCCCGCACGAAAGGTTTTCCAGATGATCCCCACCGGCTTTCCCGCCAAGGATGAAATCGCCCGCCTGACCGCCGGGATGCTGCTGGAAATCGGGGCCGTCGATTTCAACACCACGACGCCCTTCACCCATGCCTCGGGCAAGCAGGCGCCGACCTATGTGGACTGCCGCAAGCTGATCTCCTACCCGCGCATCCGGGCCACCCTGATGGATTTTCTGACCGTGACGATCATGCGCGAAGTTGGCTTCGAAGCCTTTGACAACGTCGCCGGTGGCGAGACGGCCGGCATCCCCTTTGCCGCCCTCGTGGCCGAGCGCATGGCGCTGCCGATGACCTACGTGCGCAAGAAGCCCAAGGGCTACGGTCGCAACGCCCGCATCGAGGGTGTCATGACCGAAGGCCAGCGCGTGTTGCTGGTCGAGGATCTGACGACCGACGGCGGGTCCAAGCTGTCCTTCGTCGATGCGATTCGCGATACGGGGGCCAGTTGCGCCGCCACGGCCGTGATCTTCTTCTACGGCATCTTCGAGGGTGTGGAAGAACGGCTGTCGGACCACGGCGTGCAGCTGCTGCACCTGTGCACCTGGTGGGATGTGCTGGAGGTGGCCCGGTCGCGTCAGTCCTTTGACAGCGCCACGCTGGATGCGGTCGAAGCCTACCTGCGTAACCCCAAGGGCTGGACACCGGGCGTGATGGTCTGACGACAGTCCGGCCAAATTCCGCCGGGTCATAGAATACCAGATCTGGACGCCGGCGGTAGCGATCTGGCCCATCTTGTGCTAGATGTGCGCAGGGCGACCTATCCACAGAAATATACAATTTGGGTCCGCGCCACCGCTGGTTTATGACCGGTGCAAACCACGCGCACAGTGGCAACCGACCGAGGGGACAGGCATCCGATGAATGAAATCAGCATTTTCAACGCGACCGGCACAGCCGAGGCGAGCGTCGACACGATGCCGCATTCGATCGAGGCGGAACAACAGTTGCTGGGCGCGATCCTGACCAACAACGACATCTTCGACCGCATCGCGAGCGTCGTCGGCCCCCAGCATTTCTACGATCCCGTCCACGCCCGCATCTTCGACTGCGCCGCGGCGCGCCTGTCCAAGAATGCGCTGGCCAGTCCCGTCACGCTGAAATCCTACATGGAGGATGACGAGGGCCTGCAGGAACTTGGCGGCGGTGCCTACCTCGTGCGGCTTGCGGCCTCTGCCACCTCGGCCTTTGCCGCGCGGGACTACGCGCAGATGATCTACGACCTCGCGATCCGGCGTCAGCTGATTCAGGTGGGGCAAACCATTTCGTCCAAGGCGTCCAAGGTCGATGTGGCGTCTGAGCCCAAGGATCAGATCGTCGAGGCGGAACAGGCGCTTTACGCGCTGGCCGAAAGCGGCACCTCGGAAAGCGGCTTTCAATCCTTCCTGCGGGCCGTGACCGACGCGGTGAACGTGGCCAACGCTGCGTACCAGCGCGACGGGGGGCTGGCCGGCGTGTCAACCGGTCTTGTCGATCTGGATAAAAAGCTGGGCGGGTTGCACAAGTCCGACCTTCTAATTCTTGCGGGCCGCCCGTCCATGGGCAAGACCTCGCTGGCGACCAACATCGCCTACAACATCGCCAAGGCCTACAAGAAGGGCACCTTGCATGACGGCACCGAAGGGGCGGTCAACGGCGGCGTCGTGGGCTTCTACTCGCTCGAAATGTCCGCCGAACAGCTCGCCGCCCGGATCCTGTCGGAAGCCGCCGAGGTGCCATCCGAACAGATCCGCCGCGGCGACATGACAGAGGTGGAGTTCCGCCGTTTCGTGGACGCCGCCAAGCAGCTCGAATCCTGCCCGCTCTTCATCGACGACACCCCCGCCCTGCCTATTTCCCAGCTTGCCGCACGGGCGCGCCGGTTGAAACGGACCCATGGCCTCGACGTGCTGGTGGTGGACTACCTGCAACTGGTCCGCGGCACCGGACGCAGTGAAAACCGCGTGAATGAAATCTCCGAAATCACGATGGGCCTCAAGGCCATCGCCAAGGAGTTGATGATCCCGGTCATCGCGCTGTCGCAGCTGTCCCGTCAGGTCGAAAACCGCGAGGACAAGCGCCCACAACTGTCCGACCTGCGCGAATCCGGCTCGATCGAGCAGGACGCCGACGTCGTGATGTTCGTGTTCCGCGAGGAATACTACAAGGAACGCGAAAAACCGGGTGATCACGAGATGGACAAGATCGCCATCTGGCAGGAGGAAATGGAGCGCCTGCGCGGCAAGGCCGAGGTCGTCATCGGCAAGCAGCGCCATGGCCCCATCGGCACGGTGGAACTGTCGTTCGAAGGCCGCTTTACCCGCTTCGGCAACCTCGTGAAGCCCTGGCAGCAGGACGGCGGCCCCGGTGGCGACGTCGGATTTTGACGCCCGCCCGGTGGCGCCTGCAAACATCGCGGACCTCGTCCGGATGTCCGACGCCCTGATGCTGCCCACCGCGCACGACCGGCGCGGCCTTGATCTACACCACATCTATGTCGCGCCGGACTGGCGCGGCCGCGGCGTCAGGCGCCCCATGATCCCGCCGGTCGAAGACCACGCCAAGTCGCTTGGTTGCACTTACGTCACCATCGGAACCGACTAGGGCAACACCGGTGCACAGGCCGCCTCTCAGGCCATGGGCACCACCCGCCGCCACCCCGGTCCCCGCTAGGCGAAACGTCTGACCTGACGCCCCCCTTCTTCTGGTTGAAAATACTTTGCGGAGGTGTGGAGGTGCAAAACCTCCACGCGGGCCGGAACGGCCAGCCCACGGCCCTGTCATTTGCAACCGTCGCTTGGCCCCCTATCTTGAGATGAACAGCCGAAAGGGCCCCCATGACCGACGAGTCCCGCCTGTCCCGCACCGAGGCCCGCAACATTCGCAACGCCCGCGATCTGGAATCCCACGTCGTCTGGCTCGAAAGCATCACCGGCACCGCCCTCGGCGTATTGGCGGTGGCCTCGGGCATCTACACCTACCTCGGCGTGTCCTCGCTGCTCGATGACAACGGCGCGCTGTCGGTCTTCGCGGCTCTGGCCTATTCCGTCGCCGTCTCGGTCGGGATCTACGTCTTCTGGTCCTACATGATGCGCCTGCTGCCGGCGGTTCACACCGCCACCGCCCGCATCGGCCTCGGGCTGTCGATGGTTCTGGGCAGCCTTGCGATCATCGCAATGTCGTCATGGCTGAACGCCGCCGCCCTCGCGGGCGCCGCGGCCGTCGAACAGCACCTGGCCGAAACGGTGCAGCAATACCAGACAGCACTGGAGCGGGCCGACGAGATCACCCAGTCTGCGCAAAGCCTCTCCCGCGACGTGGCCCGCGTGCGCCAGTCCTTCGACGACCTGAGCGAGCAGGAGGCGACCGGCCAGCTGTCGGGCTTCGCCGGACAAGGCGCCGTCTTCCGCCTGCTGCGCCAGAAATCCGACGAACTGGCAGCACTCGAAGCACAGATCACCGCACAGCAGCCCCTCGTCGAACAGGCCTTTGCTGAAGGCAACGCGATCCTGTCGCGCATGCGCGCCCTCACGGTCGATCAAGGCCCGGTCGAGGCCCGCTCCGTCCCCTTCAGCGAGGAAGCCGTCCGCCTCGCCAATGTCATCACCCAGTTGCGCCAACTCTCCGTGGCGCCGCTGGTGAACCGCGCCGCGACCGATCTGGCGGATGCGGTGGTGCTCCCCAGCCTCGACGGGTCGAACAGCGACACCCGCGCGGGCCAGCAGGCGACCATCGATTCGGTTCTGGGCGTGCTGCAGCAGCGCGCCACCACCCTGCAGGCCGCGGCACAGGACGTGCTGGCGATGACGCCCCCCGCCGACATCAGCTACACCCCGATCAGCGCCGCCGACGCGGTGATCCTCTATGCCGGCAACTTCATCCCCAGCTGGGCCGGCGCCATCGCCATCGACCTGCTGCCCGCCGTACTGGTGCTGATTCTTGCCGTGACCCAAGCCGCGATCCGCGCGGGCCGCGACGGCACGGCGGCCGAGGATTCGATGACCCTGTCGGAACTGCGCGCCGCGATCAACGCGATGCGCGACATGGAAACCTCCCTCGACCGGACCGAGGGCACCGTGACACGCCTCGACCGCCAGAAGACCCCCGCCGAATGATGGCAAGGCCCGCCCGCTGGTCTGCTGGCCGGATGCTGCGCTGGATCTTCGGCCTGCAACTGGTCTTTGCCGCCGTCCTGCTGGGGTCCGACATCGCCCGCGTCCTGCCGCAGATCGCGATGCCCTCCAGCGCGCCAGCGATCACGCAGCCGCCCGGTCCCGGCGACCAGACCCGCCGCTACGATCCCCGGCAGATCGACCCGCGCCCCGCCCGCCCCGGCTCGCGCCCGATCCCCACGACGACCGACATGCCGTCGCGCCTCGACTTCGTCGATACCGTCTGGAACGGAGAGCCGACGATCACCCTGACCGGTCAGATCGCCCCCGGCGACGCCGACCGCCTGACCGACTTCCTGACCACCGTGGACCCCACCCCCACGCAGGCCTTCCTCAACTCCCCCGGCGGCTCGGTGCAGGACGCGTTGGCCATGGGCCGCACCCTGCGCGCCCTCGGCCTCGCCACCCGCATGACCGCCACCGACATCTGTCTCTCCGCCTGCCCCTACCTGCTGGCCGCAGGCACCATCCGCACGGTCGAGGATGGCGCCCTCGTCGGCGTCCACCAGCACTATTTTGGCGAAAACACCGCCCTGCCAGCCTTCATGGCGGTCGAGGATATCCAGCGCGGCCAGGGCGAGGTCATGGGCTACCTCGCCGATATGGACATCGACCCGCTGATCATGCGCCACGCCCTCGTCACCCCGCCGGACGAGATCTACCTGCTGACCCCGGACGAGATGCAGAGCTACCGCCTGACGACCGCATCCGACTGACGTCCTCGCTTTTTCGCAAATACTCCCGCCGGAGGCTGGCCTTGCACCGCAAGGCCATAGCAGCCTCTTGCCGCAACGCCCCCGGCCTGTCAAAAGACCGGGCATGAGCACCGGACACCTGACCATCGACCTTGCGGCCCTCGCGGCCAACTGGCGCAGCCTGAATGCGCTGACCTCCTGCGACACCGCCGCGGTCATCAAGGCCGACGCCTACGGGTTGGGATCGGACCGCGTGGCCAAGACGCTGGCCAAGCAAGGCGTGCGCACCTTCTACGTCGCCATGGCCGAGGAAGGCGCCGCGATCCGCGCCGCCGTCGGCGACAAGGCGCAGATCCGGGTGCTGACCGGTCACATGCGCGGCGACACCGACATCATCGCGGACCTGAACCTCATCCCGATCCTGAACTCCCTCGACCAGATCAAGCGCCATTTCGAAGCGCTGCCAGACGCGCCCTTCGGCCTGCAACTCGATACCGGCATGAACCGGCTGGGGCTGGAATGGGACGATTGGGCCGCCGTGGCCGAAGAGGCCCTGCGCCGCAAGCCCGTCGTCGTCATGTCGCACCTCGCCTGTGCGGACGAGCCAGACCACCCGATGAACCCCTACCAGCTCGACGTGTTTCACCAGATGACCGACGGCATCACGACGCCGCGCAGCCTCGCCGCGACCGGCGGCATACTGCTCGGGCCGGAGTATCATTTTGACGAATGCCGCCCCGGCATCGGCCTTTACGGCGGCCTGCCCTTCGAGGATGCCCGCCCCGTCGTGCGCCTCGACCTGCCCGTCGTGCAGATCCGCGACCTGACCGCGGGCGAAGTCGTGGGCTATGGCAACTCCTGGCAGGCCGAGCGTCCGACGCGGCTGGCGACCGTTGCCGCGGGCTACGCGGACGGGCTGCACCGGGCGCTGGCGCGCGGTGCGATGCTGTGGCACGGACCGAACGCCTGCCCGCTGGTCGGCCGCATCTCGATGGACGCGATCACGGTCGACATCACCGACCTGCGCGACGATCCCGCCTCCCTTGCCATCCTCTGCGCGGAACAGCCGGTGGACCGTCTCGCCCAGACCGGCGGCACCATCGGCTACGAGATCCTGACCAGCCTCGGCAACCGTTATTCCCGGCGCTACGTCGGCTGATCTCCGGGCGATTCGCCACCCGCATGACAGCAAAATGCACCCAAGGCGTCGGACAGAGCGTCAAACGCCACAGGTTTGCCATATTTTTGAAAATTCACGTTCAAGGCGTCCGTGCATTGTTTCGCCACGCAACAGAAGCCGTGCGCCTGCGGTCTGCGGCTTCGTCGCCTGAACCAGCCTGTCCTACCGCAATTTTCGGCTGAAGGCCGGTCTTCTGCTGCACAATTCCACCGTCGCATCAGTCGACTGCATGTAATTGTTTCCAAATAGGAAACGATGCATCACGCGCGCCGGTTCATTGTGATGGACCTGGCCGAAAAATCCATTCATCCTTTCTTTACTATTTTACGATCATCCCACGGGACCGCTTTGATATGACCTTTTCCCTGCGCGACGGCATCCGCATCCTGCATGTGACGGCGCTTTTCGTCGTGGCCGTCTTCGCCTTTGCCGCTGTTTTCTATACGCTGCTGTGTATCGCAGGTCTGGCCGACTGGCTGGACCTGACCGCCACGCTGGGCGGTGTCCCCTACCCCAACGCCGGCCCCTGGATTCAGGGTGCTTTGACCGCGATGCTGGGGGCCATGGCGTTTTTCCTGCCCACGACGGTCCGCATGCTGGCGCTGGAAAACAGCCACCGGAATTTTCACATCCGGATGGACGACGTGGCCCGCGCCTATCACGCCGTCCACGCTGCCGACCGGGCCGGTGTCTTCACGCTCAGTTCCGAATTCGATGCCGTGCGCGACCGCCTCGCCTATCTGCGCGACCACCCCGACCTG
The DNA here is from genome assembly GCF_021735925.1 of Loktanella sp. M215. Classification (NCBI taxonomy): domain Bacteria; kingdom Pseudomonadati; phylum Pseudomonadota; class Alphaproteobacteria; order Rhodobacterales; family Roseobacteraceae; genus Loktanella; species Loktanella sp. M215. The sequence continues at coordinate 2,530,933 of NZ_WMEA01000001.1, read as the reverse complement.
CCGCAACTCGAAGGCGGCGTGCTGGAAGTCGCGGCCCAGATGAGCGTCCAAAGCCGCCATCTGGCAGAGGTCTATTCCGTCGAACGCGTCGCCCGCGCCAAGGCCTTTTTGCGCCAGCGCCAGCAGGCCGCCGAAGAGCAGCAGGAGCGCATCGTCGAGGCGCTGCATATCTGCGAACAGATCCGTGCCTGGTCCGATCAGGTCGAGATCGAGGAGGCCCGCGTCGCCAGCCAGCTGACCTATCTGGACGACCGCCTGCAATCGACGCTGCCCTTGCTGGGCTATGCGCTTGAACACGATGAACGCCTCGATGCTGCATCACTGGAGGCAGAGCGTGCGCAGCAGGAACAGCGCCGGGCCGGTGGCACCAATATCGTGCCGATGCCGCAGAAGCCTGCTGCCGAATGACGACCCCGCGCGGGCTGCGCTGGGCCAATCTGGCGCTGCTGGTCCTGTTTCCGCTGTCGTGGTTCGCCCCGTTGCTGCGGGCAGGCCTGTTGCCGCTGTTCGGATTGTCGGACATCAGCGTGATCTCTGGCCTTCAATCGCTCTGGCCGGACGATCCGCTGCTGGCGTTGCTGGTCACGGCACTGGCCCTCTTTGCACCGATGCTCAAGACCATCGGTCTGGCCCTGCTGCACCACGATCTGCTCAGCGCCCGTCTGCTGCCGGTGCTCAGCTGGGCCGGCAAACTCGCCATGGCTGACGTATTTCTGCTGGCGCTCTATGTCGTCATCCTGAAAGGTGCCGGCATCGGACGCGTCGAAACCGCCTGGGGCCTGTGGGTCTTTACCGGCTGCGTACTGGCCTCGGTCGTGATCTCCGGCCTCTCGGCACGGTCCGCGGCAAGGGCGTGACACCGGTCCCGCGTGCCTGGGATTTTTGGCCGAAAAATCGGCCCCCGTTGCCACGGCCGCGAAACTGGTCCAAAAGGTGAACATGGCAAAAGACCTCGCATTCACCTGTTCCGCCTGCGGCGCCGCGACCAGCAAATGGTCCGGCAAATGCGAAGCCTGCGGCGCATGGAACACGATCCACGAAGACACCGGCCTGTCGGTCGCAGGGCCGAAGAAGACCTCGATCGGCGGCAGGCGCGGCAAGACACTGGCCCTGACCGACCTTGCCACGCAAGAAGCGGCACCGCCGCGCACGCTGGCCGGGGTCGAGGAGCTGGACCGGGTGCTGGGCGGCGGACTGGTCAAGGCCTCTGCCCTGCTGGTCGGCGGCGATCCGGGCATCGGCAAATCCACCCTGCTGCTGCAGGCCGCCGCACGGTTCGCCCGCAACGGGCTGAAGGTCATCTATGTCTCTGGCGAGGAATCCAACGCACAGGTCCAGATGCGCGCGCGGCGTCTGGGTCTAGACAAAAGCCCCGTCATGCTCGCCTCTGACACCAACCTGCGCGATATCCTGACCACGCTGGAGCAGGAAAAGCCTGATCTGACGATCATCGATTCGATCCAGACCATGTGGGCGGACCACGTGGATTCCGCCCCCGGTTCGGTCAGCCAGGTCCGCACCTGCGCCCACGAATTGACCAATTTCGCCAAGACCCACGACATGTCGGTCATCATGGTCGGTCACGTCACAAAGGAAGGCGCCATCGCGGGCCCCCGCGTCGTCGAACACATGGTCGACACGGTGCTGTATTTCGAAGGCGAGCGCGGCCACCAGTTCCGCATCCTGCGGTCGGTCAAGAACCGCTTCGGCCCCGCGGACGAAATCGGCGTGTTCGAGATGACCGGGAAGGGTCTGGCCGAGGTGCGCAATCCATCCGCCCTGTTCCTGTCCGAACGCGGCGAGCCTGCACCCGGATCGGTCGTCTTTGCCGGGATCGAGGGCACGCGGCCCGTGTTGTGCGAAATTCAGGCGCTCGTCGCACCGTCTCCCCACAGCCAGCCGCGACGCTCTGTCGTCGGCTGGGACGGCGGCAGACTCGCCATGATCATGGCCGTGCTGGAATCGCGCTGCGGCGTGCCGTTCACCGGATTGGACGTCTATCTGAACGTCGCGGGGGGCCTGCGCATCAGCGAACCCGCCGCCGATCTGGCGGTCGCGGCGGCGCTGGTCAGCGCGCGCGAAGACGCAGCGTTACCAAAAGAAGCTGTGATTTTCGGGGAAATCAGCCTGTCCGGTGCGCTGCGTCCGGTCATCCAGACCGAAAACAGATTGAAAGAGGCGCAGAAACTTGGTTTTACGACGGCGATCATGCCGCGCGCGCCCAAGGGCACCGGGGCGTCCGGACTGGAGCTGCGGGAAATGCAGGATCTGGCCGGTTTCGTGGAACAGGTCTTTGGCGCGCGCGCGAACTGACCTTCGGGGAGTGGACCAGTGGACGGTTTTACCATCATCGACGGCGTCGTGGCCGGAATCATCGTCATCTCGGCGCTGCTGGCCTACAGTCGCGGTCTGGTCCGCGAAGCGATGGCGATCGCGGGATGGGTCGGGGCGACCGTGCTGGCCTTCATCTTTGCCGATCAGGCGCGCCCGCTGGTGGCGCAGATCCCCGGCCTCGACAAGTTCATCGGCGACAGCTGCGAATTGTCGATCATCGCGGCCTTCGCCGCCGTCTTCGCCGTCTCGCTGATCGTGGTGTCGATCTTCACGCCGCTGTTTTCATCCGTCGTGCAGCGCTCGGCGCTGAACGGGCTTGATCAGGGTGCCGGGTTCCTGTTCGGCGTATTCCGCGGCATCCTGCTCGTGGCGGTTGCGTTCTTTGTCTACCAGACGGTGCTGACATCGCAGAACATCGCGATGGTGGATGACAGCCGGTCGGCCCGAGTCTTTGGCCGCATGACCGGCCAGATCGCCGACCGCGACCCCGAGGCGACCCTGTCCTGGATCACCACGCAATACCAGCAACTGGTCGGTGAGTGCGGCGCGCCTCAGTAAGGCGGGCCACTGTCAGACACGATTAGGGGTCAGACAACGGCGGTCGGATGCATGTCGCCGACATCATCCGGCTGGGCACTCGGCTCTTCCGCGGCAGGAGCAGGCTCCGGCTCTTTCTCGTGTACCTCGTCGGCGGCGCCCAGAAAGTTGCCGACGATTTCCATGCCTTCGATGTTGTCTGCGACGACCTTGAAGACAACCAGGAACGGCACGGCGACCAGCGCCCCCGCGATGCCCCACAGCCAGCCCCACAGCACGACGGTCAGAAAGACCGCGACGGTGTTCAGCTCCAGCCGGCGGCCCAGCAGCATCGGGGTCACAAAATTACCCTCGATCGTGGTCAGCGTCAGATAGGCGGCCGGTGCCAGCAGCGCGTAGGAAAAGCTGTCGAAGGTCAGAATCGACAGGGCCGCCACCAGCGCCACGCCGGTCAAGGCGCCAAGGTAGGGCAGAAAGTTCAGCAGAAACGCGGCAACGCCCCAGATGTAGGCATAGGGCATGCCGATCAGCCACAGCACCGCCCCGACGCAGAGGCCCAGACAGGCGTTGATTATCGCGATGGTCAGCAGATAGTGGGACACCCGGCGTTCGATGTCGTAGACCATCGTCAGGGCGCGCTTCTTGCCGCTCATCGTCGGGAAGGACTGCACCAGCTTGATGTAGAACATGTCGCCCGAGGCCAGCAGAAAGGACGCCAGCACCAGCGACACGGCCAGCGTAGCGCCCGCGCTGCTGACGACGTTCATGGCGCTGTCGATCAGGGTCGGCTGCTTGACCACGACCTCCTGCACATCAGCGCCATCCGCGGCATTCCCCCCCATGTTGGCGACCTCCGCACCGGCCTGACGCACATGCTCCAACTGCCGGAAAACTCCACTGAGCTTGATTTGGAGTTCCGTCCCCATGCTGCGCGCGCTGTCCATCCAGCCCACGACCGTCCCGGAGGCAAAGTAGATCAGCGCGGCGATGGCAATCGCCACGATGCCGATCAGACCAACGGCAGAGACCCAGTGCGGAATGCCGATTCGTGAAAGACCGCGCGACAGGGGCGACAGGGTCAGCGCGATCAGAAAGCCCAGCAGCACCGGCAGCAGCAGGTCCTTGGCAAAGTAGCAGGTGACGAAGACCGAGATCAGCATGATCACGTTCAGGCTGCGGCGGATGGCTTCGAGATGGGTCGCACGTTTCATGGATGGCCTGACATGGGCTGGAGACAGGGCAAAAAACCACCCGTTGGGACAGATTACGATTACAACCACCCTAACGCGACACCACGTCGCAGGTTCCAATCTTGCGTCAACACAGGCTGTCGCACCTGATTGCTGCGCTGCGGCAAAAACGTACCGGTTGTGATGACGATGGATGTATCAGTCTCGTGACACGGGCGGACAGACGCGTTAAGACGCGCCTAACTTCCAAGGATTCGGAGCTGCCCCGTGCCAGAAGCGACCCCTCCCGCGACCATCAATGCCACCGCCCCGGACCGCCTTGCGGACCTGCCGGCCCATCCCTTCGACCCCGATGGCGACAAGCTGCACGAAGAGTGCGGTGTCTTCGGTGTCGTCGGCATCACCGAGGCGAGCAATTTCGTGGCCCTCGGCCTGCATGCTTTGCAACATCGCGGGCAAGAGGCAGGCGGCATTGTCACCTATGACACCCACACCGGGTTTAATCAGGCCCGCCGCATGGGCCTTGTGCGCGACAACTTCACCAGCGCCGACATGATGGCGATGCTGCCCGGCACCCTGGGGATCGGGCACGTCCGCTATTCCACCGCCGGCCACAAGGGCCAGACGGCGATCCGCGACGTGCAGCCGTTCTTTGGCGAATTTTCGATGGGCGGTGCTGCGATTGCCCACAACGGCAACATCACCAACGCCGTCGCCCTGCGGAAGGAATTGATCGAGCGCGGTTCGATTTTTCAGTCGTCCAGCGATTCGGAATGCATCATCCACCTGATGGCCCGGTCCATGGGACGCACGATCCCCGACCGCATGGAAGAGGCGCTGCGCAAGGTCGAAGGGGCGTTTTCCGTCGTCGCCATGACCCAGTCGAAACTGGTCGGCTGCCGCGATCCGCTGGGTGTGCGCCCGCTGGTGCTGGGCAAGCTGGGCGACGGCTGGGTGCTGTCGTCGGAAACCTGCGCGCTGGACATCGTCGGTGCCGATTTCGTCCGCGAAGTCGAGCCGGGCGAAATGGTCGTGATTTCCGCCGAAGACGGCGTGCAGTCGCACTATCCTTTCCGCCGGGCCAAACCGCGGTTCTGCATTTTCGAGCATGTCTATTTCAGCCGCCCCGACAGCATCCTCGGCGGGCGTTCCGTCTATGAAACGCGCGAGGCAATCGGCCGGGAACTGGCAAAAGAGGCGCCCGTGGATGCCGACCTCGTCTGCCCCGTGCCCGACAGCGGCACCCCGGCTGCGATCGGGTTTTCGCTGGAATCGGGCATCCCCTACGCGATGGGGATCATCCGCAACCAGTACATGGGCCGGACCTTCATCGAACCCAGCGAGCAGATCCGCAACATGGGCGTGCGGCTGAAGCTGAACGTGAACCGCGCCCTGATTCGCGGCAAGCGCGTGATCCTTGTCGACGACAGCGTCGTGCGCGGCACCACCAGCCAGAAGATCAAGGAGATGATCCTCGAGGCCGGCGCGGCAGAGGTGCATTTCCGGATCGCATCGCCACCCACCCAGTGGCCCTGCTTCTACGGCGTCGATACGCCAGAGCGGGACAAGCTGCTGGCCGCCACCATGACCGAGGACGAAATGCGCGACCATCTGGGCGTGGATTCGCTGAAGTTCATTTCGATGGACGGGCTTTACCGTGCCGTGGGTGAGTCCGGCGGGCGCAACAACGCATCGCCGCAGTATTGCGATGCCTGCTTCTCCGGCGATTACCCGGTGGCGCCGTCTGACATGATCGAACGCGGATTCATCACACGGACGGCTGCGGAATAGGCTGGCGTCGCAGGGGGGCCAGCCCCCCCGGCTGCGCCGTCCCCCCGAAGTATTTGCGACCAGAAGAAGGATGGACAATGTGGCGACCGTGATCTTTCACAATCCTGACTGCGGCACGTCGCGCAACGTGCTTGCGGCGATCCGGGCGACCGGGACAGAGCCGGTTGTCGTCGACTATCTGGCGACGGGGTGGACACGAACCCAGTTGCAGGCGCTGTTTGCGGCGGCGGACCTGACACCACGCGCGGCGCTGCGGGTCTCAGGCACCCCGGCCGCGGCGCTGGGACTGACCGCTGATGACGTGTCGGACGATGCGCTGCTGGATGCGATGGTCGCCGATCCGATCCTCGTGAACCGGCCCATCGTCTGCACGACGCGCGGCGTGGCCCTGTGCCGGCCGTCCGAAGCCGTCCTGCCCCTGCTGGAACGGCAACCGACGGGCGCGCTGTTGAAAGAAGACGGCACGCCCCTGTTCGGCTAGGCCCTTCGTTACCCAGCGTCCGACCCCGCTTTGAACGACTCATGTTCGCGCGAACGGGCACCTATAGGTGAAGGCAAACACAGCTCTGTCGTTCACGATACTGCAGATTTGGCTGAACGGTCTGATCAAGCTCTTGCCTAATATCATTGTGGTGCTGGTGGTGTTGGCGGTCCTTGTCTTCGGGATCATGCTGGCCGTCACGATCATCGCGCCCAGCATGACGCCCGCCGATCTGCTGGGCAGCCTTGGTGTAGATCGGTCGTTTCGCCTTCAATGAGACATTCTGCAGGACATGCTGGCGGATATCCTGATCCTGCTGCGGCAACCGTTCAACGTCGGCGACCAGATCGTCAGCGGCGGCCAGGAAGATACTTTCGAGCGGATCGAGACGTGCGCCACGCTGATCAAGACCTATGACGGGCGGCGCGTCGTGATCCCGAATCCGGACATCTATCCCACACAAGTGCACCTGTTCCACGACCAGACCGAGGTGACCGACGGCGACCCGTCGCGTCAGCGCGGGGGCTGGCCTGCGGGCAAGGCCGCGGTGCCGCGGCCCCCGTCGGATCACCGGACCGGATCGTCCTGACGGCGCCGGGTCAGCCAGAACCTGCCGCACTGCAGCACAAGACCGGCAGTTTCCTGCGGGGCGCGCGCACTTTGCCCTACGCCCCTTTTCATCGGCAGGAAGATGACGCATCCCCCCGTCATCTGAGGGGACCCTAGACCATGACTGCCAAGACCGTCGGCCAGATGGCCCAAAGCACGACGAAACTGCCGCTGGATGCGATCACCGTGATCGGCCTGTTTACCGGCCCACAGGGTGACAGCGCCCTGATCCGCATGCGCGACGGCGACATTCACAAGATCGCCGCCGGTGACAAGGTCGGCGGCCTGACCATCACGGCGATCACGCCGCGACAGGTGCAACTGCGCGATCACCGCGGCCAGACCTTTGATCTGACGTTGCCCGACGCCGCCTGATGCCACTGGACAGCGCTGGCCCCGTGGGGCAAAGACGCTGCCATGACTGACAAGATTGCCCTGATCACCGGCGCCTCGCGCGGGTTCGGCGCGGCCATCGCCAAGGCGCTGGCTCCCGAGTTTCATATCGTCGCCGTGGCGCGCACCGTCGGCGCGCTGGAAGAGCTTGACGACGCCATCCAAGGCAAGGGCGGCCAGGCGACGCTGGCGCCGATGGACGTGACCGTCGATGCCGCGATGCAACAGCTGTGCCGCGGCATCCACGACCGCTGGGGCCGTCTGGATCTGTGGGTACATACGGCGATCCACGCAGCCCCCCTGTCCCCCGCCAGCCATATCGCGCCCAAGGACTTCGCGTCCTCCGTCGATGTCAACGTGACGGCCACGCAGCGCCTGATGTCCTACGTGGCCCCCCTGCTGGGCACCGCAGGGCATGCGGTCTTTTGCGATGACACGGTGTCGGGGCAGAAGTTCTACGGCACCTACGGCGCCACCAAGGCCGCGCAGATGGCGCTGGTCCGGTCCTGGCAGGCCGAAACCGCGCGCACCGGCCCGCGGGTCACTGTCATCGCACCCGCCCCCATGCCCACCGCCCTGCGCGCGCGGTTTTTCCCCGGCGAGGACCGAGGAGCGCTGACCACGCCCGACGCCGAGGCCACGCGCCTGCTGGAGACCGTCCGGGGCTGATTCCACAATGCCACAGCGCGACGGAAACTGCGCCCACGGCTTGCCGATCCCACCCGCCCGGCCTAGCCTGTGCGGACCAGACTAACCGGGGCATTCATGCGGATTCTGATTACCAATGACGACGGCATCAACGCGCCGGGCCTTGTCGTGCTGGACGCTTTGGCCCGCGATCTGGCGGGGCCGGAGGGCGAGGTCTGGACCGTGGCCCCCGCGTTCGAGCAGTCCGGCGTCGGGCACTGCATCAGCTATACCCACCCCACGATGATTTCCGAGTTCGGGCCGCGCCGTTTTGCCGCCGAAGGCACGCCTGCCGACTGCGTGATGGCTGGCATCTACGACGTCATGGCGGATTCGCCCCCCGACCTAATCCTGTCGGGCGTGAACCGTGGCAACAACGCCGCCGAAAACGTGCTTTATTCCGGGACTATCGGCGCGGCCATGGAAGGGGCACTGCAGGGCTATCGGTCCATCGCCCTGTCGCAGTTCTATGGTCCCCGCAACGTCAAGCTGGAGGATCCGTTTGAGGCCGCCTCGGCGGGGGCGGAAGTGCTGCGCCGCCTGATGGACGACGCCTTCTGGGACAACGACGACTACCCGCTGTTCTATAACGTGAATTTCCCCCCCGTCCCTGCGGCAGAAGTGAAGGGGATGCGCCTGACGAAACAGGGCCTGCGGCGCGGTGTGCATCACCGGGTGGAGGCGCAACTGGCCCCTTCTGGCCGCCGGTTCCTGTGGGTGCGCGGCGGCGATCAGCAGACTCGCACGGTAGAAGGCACGGATGCGGCGGCGAACCTCGACGACTATATCTCGGTCACGCCGCTGCGCTGCGATCTGACGGCGCACGATGCGTTCGACCGCCTGTCGGACCAGTTCGGGCGACAGGGCGGGTGACGGACGCACAGACCAAGATGCAATTCCTGTTTGCCCTGCGCAGCAAGGGCGTCACCGACGCCCGCGTGTTGACCGCCATGGAAAAGATCGACCGGGCCGCGTTCGTGCGCGGCCTGTTCGCGGAGCGTGCCTACGAGGATACGCCCCTGCCGATCGCCTGCGGGCAGACAATCAGCCAACCCTCGGTCGTCGGTCTGATGACGCAGGCGCTGGACGTGCAGCCGCGCCACAAGGTGCTGGAGGTCGGCACAGGCTCCGGCTATCAGGCCGCGATCCTCAGCCAGCTGGCACGCCGGGTCTATACCATCGACCGCTTCAAGCGGCTGGTGACCGAGGCGCAGGGAGTCTTCGACGCCATGGGCATCGCCAATATCACCGCAATCACCGCCGACGGCAGTTACGGCCTGGCCGAACAGGCGCCCTTCGACCGCATCCTGCTGACCGCCGCGGCCGAAGACCCGCCCGGGCCGCTGCTGGCGCAGTTGCGCGTGGGCGGGATCATGGTGCTGCCGGTCGGACAATCGGACACGGTGCAAAGCCTGATCCGCGTCACACGGCTGGAAAAAGGCTTTGACTACGAGGAATTGCGCCCGGTCCGGTTTGTGCCCTTGATCGAGGGGATCGGTCAGGACTAGAACCGGGGCAACGCCCTTTTGACGGGGCACTCTCGCCCGACGCGCGGCACAGCCATGACAGGACCAGAGCCCATGAGTTCGATCACGATTTCCGCAGCGCGCCGTCTGGCGCTGACCGCTTCTGCCGCAGCACTTCTCGCGGGCTGCGCCGGCGGCCTGCCGGACCTTGACCTGCGCGACAATGCGGGCGGTTTCGACACCTCTCCCGCCGTCGCCAACCTGCCGGACCGGCCCCAGCCAGACGATCGCGGCATCATCTCCTACCCCGGCTATCAGGTGGTGGTGGCCCGGCGCGGCGATACCATCGGCAGCATCGCGGGGCGCCTTGGCCTCGATGCAGCCGCCTTGGCCAGCTATAACGGCGCGCCGACCGACAAGGCCCTGCAACAGGGCGAGGTCGTGGCCCTGCCCGGCCGCGTCGCAGAACCGTCGCCCGCGACGGGTGCCGTCTCGACCGGTCCGATCCAGCCGGTGGACGTCAGCGCCATCGCCACCACCGCGCTCGGCCGTGTCGCCAGCGATCCGCCTCTGCAAGGCGGCCTCGCCCCCATCCCCCAAGGTGGGGTGACCGGCGCGGAGCCGATCCGGCACAAGGTCCAGCCCGGCGAGACGGCCTTTTCGATCAGCCGGCTCTATAACGTGCCTGTCGAAACGCTGGCCTCGTGGAACGGGTTGAGCGGGAACCTCGAGGTGCGTGACGGGCAATACCTGCTGATTCCGCAAAACGACCGGCCCGCGGACCCCACGGGCGGACCGCTGGTCGCGCCCGGACTGGGCAGCGGATCGCCGGTGCCGCCCTCTGCCGCGGCGCCCTTGCCGCGGGAAAACCCCTCTGCGCCCCTTCCCGCTGCCGCCGTGCCGCCGGCCCCGTCACTGGACGCGGCACCGCCCCGCACGGCGACCCCAGCGCCGCCACCAGCCCCCACGCCGGCCCCAGCGCCTGCCGCACCGACCAGTGATGGCCAGTTCGTGCGGCCCGTCGCCGGCAGCATCATCCGCGACTATGCCCCCGGCAAGAACGAGGGCATCGACATCGGCGCCCCCGCCGGCACAACGGTCAAGGCTGCGGATGCAGGCACCGTGGCCGCCGTGACGACAGACACCAGCGGCACGGCGATCGTCGTGATAAAGCACGCGGGCGGGTTGCTGACGGTCTATACCAACCTTGAAGGGTTGAACGTGTCCAAGGGCGATTCCGTGTCGCGCGGTGGCACGCTGGGCAAGGTAAAGTCGGGCAGCCCGAGCTTTGTCCACTTCGAGGTGCGGCGTGGACTGGAGTCCGTCGATCCGAACGACTTCCTGTAGGATTGGCGCCGGACGCTCCGCTGGGAGTATTTGGAAAAAAGCGAGGACTGGCGCCTACGGGACGGATTGGGCCAGCATTTCGACCTAGGGCTGCGGATTCACGCCGCGCCTGCCGGCGAGGTCTGTGAAATACTGCCAGGCGACCCGGCCGGACCGGCTGCCGCGGGTGGCCTGCCACTCGATCGCTTCGGCCCGCAGGGTGGCGTCGTCGATGTCGATACCATGGGCGTCGACGTAGCCGCGGATCATCGCCAGATACTGATCCTGATCGCAGGGGTGAAACCCCAGCCACAGGCCGAAACGGTCCGACAGGCTGACCTTTTCCTCGACCGCCTCGCCAGGAGTGATGGCAGTGGCACGCTCGTTTTCGATCATGTCGCGGGGCATCAGGTGGCGGCGGTTCGAGGTGGCGTAAAGGATCACGTTGTCGGGCCGCCCCTCGATCCCGCCGTCCAGTACGGCCTTCAGCGACTTGTAGTGGCTGTCGTCGTGGCTGAAGGACAGATCATCGCAGAACAGGATGAACTGCTGTGACGCATCCCGCAGCAGGTGCAGCAGGCGACCGATGCTGGGCAGGTCCTCGCGCTGGATCTCGATGATCTTCAGGTCCGGGTGATCCGCGTAAAGTTTGCCGTGGATCGCCTTGACGAGGCTTGATTTTCCCATGCCCCGCGCGCCCCAGAGCAAGGCGTTGTTGGCCGGAAGGCCCCGGGCGAAGCGTTCCGTGTTCGCCATCAGCGTATCGCGCGACCGATCAATCCCGACCAGCAGGCCCACGTCGATGCGACTGACCCGCGCCACCGGGTCCAGAAGATCCGGGTCCGCGTGCCACACGAAGGCCCCTGCCGCGTCGACGTCGGGAAGCGTGGCGGGGCCGGGCCGCAGCCGTTCAAGGGCTGCGGCAATCCGTTCCAGCGGATCGGTCAAGGCTTTTCGTCCTCGTCCACAGGGTGCAGCGGGTTGCCGAACTCGTCTTCATCCTCGCCCACGGCCCCACTGGCGCGCAGTTCGGCCAGACGGATACGTTCGATACGGGCGACCAGCTGGATCGAGATCTCGTAAAGCCCGTAGATCACCGTGAAGAGGATCACCTGGCTGACGACATCCGGAGGAGTCGCCAGCGCTGCCATCAGCAGGATTCCGACGACGGCATATTTCCGGGTGTTGCGCAGGCCCGCAGCGCTCACGAGGCCCGCCTTGCCCATCAAGGTCAGCAGAACCGGCAGCTGGAAGCACAACCCGAAGGCCACGATGAACTTGATCGTCAGGTTCAGGTAGGCCTTGGCAGACCCCTGAAACAGCAGACCTGCGGCCTGCGTGGTGCTTTCCGGACCGTCGGTCAGGGTGCCGCCCTGCTGAAAACCAAGGAAGAAGTTGAACGCCAGCGGCGTGATCACATAATAGGCGAAGGCCGCGCCGAGGAAGAACATGAAGGGAGAAGCCACGAGGAACGGGAGGAACGCGCCCTTTTCGGACTTGTACAGGCCCGGCGCCACGAAGCGCCACATCTGGTAGCCGATGTAGGGAAACGACAGGCAAAGACCGCCCAGCAGCGAAATCTGGATCGCGACGAAGAAGCCTTCTTCCAGCGCGATGAAGATCAGGCCGCAGTCCTGACCTTCGGCATCGAGGGCCGTGCAGAGTGGCCGGGTGAGGAAGTCGAAGATCGGGTTCCAGACCGTGAAGCAGATGATCATCCCGACTACGAAGGCTAGCAGGGATTTGATCAGGCGCGACCGCAGTTCGGTCAGGTGCTCCATCAAGGGCGCGGCGCTGTCTTCCAGCTCGTCAAGGGCGCTCATGCATCACCTGTTGGGGTCTTTTTTGTCCGCGGTTTCGCGGGCTTGGCGGGCGTCTTTACTGTCGCGGACGCCTTCGGGCTGGCCGCTGCCTTGGCTTTTGGCACGGCCTTGGGTTTGGCGGCGGCCTTCGGCTTGGCCGCGGGCGTCGCTGCCTGCGTCCGGGTCGCGGGGGCCGCATTCACCGCCGCGGTCAAGGCTGCGGCGCGCGGGCTTTCTTCGTATTCGGGCTCTTCGGACAGTTCGGCCGCATCAGACGCCGCCAGTTCACGGGCGCGGCGTTCCTCCGCCGCTTTCGCAGTGGCAGCCGCGATCTTGTCCTTGGCGGCCTGACGCTCCTCTGACAGCTTGGCGGTCTCGGACCCCGGCTTGTGAGTCATGCCCGCAGCCTGCTTCAGCTTGTCCGTGCCGAATTTCGCAGGATTTGCGGCGGCTTGTATGGACTTGCTGATGTCCTTCATGCCGCTGTCGTCGGCGGCGGCTTCCATGGCGCGCTGGAATTCGGACGCCATTGCACGGGCCTTGCCGCTCATGCGCCCTAACTCGCGGAACATGTTCGGAAGGTCTTTTGGCCCGATCACGATCAGGGCCACGATCCCGATCAGGATCATCTCGCTCCAGCCTAGGCCGAACATATACGTTACCTCGGACGGTGTTTAGACGTTGTCTTTTTTCGCCTCGGGCGTCACGTCGCGCGCGTCGGCAAAACTGTCGTCCAGCTCTTTCTTGCCGTCGTCCACGCCGCGCTTGAAGGCGGTGATCCCTTTGCCGACTTCGCCCATCAGGGACGAAATCTTGCCGCGTCCGAACAGGACGAGGACCACGACGGCGATCAGCAGAAGGCCCGGAAGGCCGATGTTGTTAAGCATGTCATCTCTCCTATGGCGGAACCCGTGTCAGCGACGCGGGATGATTGAGGCCCTCTTCACATACGCGCGGGGCTTCGTGTTGAAAAGCGGCAAGTGGTCAATTGCCCGTCAGTGATGCGCATCCCTTTGCCAAATCGGGCCCTACCAGCCCATCGCCTTGCGCAGCATGTTCAGCGCGACCAGCACCAGGAACACGCCGAACACGCGCTTTAGCTTGTTGGCATCGGTCTTGTGGGCCAGGGCGGCACCCCAGGGGGCCGTGATCAGCGTCATGGCGACGACAAGACCGAAGGCCACGAAGTTCACCGAGCCGACCGTGTAGGGCGGCGCGACGGCGACATCCTTGAACAGCAGCACAATGACCGACGGCACGGCGATCAGCACGCCAAAGCCCGCCGCCGTCGCCACGGCCCGGTGGATCGGGGTGTTGTAAAGGCTCATGACCGGGACACCGAAGGATCCGCCGCCGATACCCATCAGGACCGAGAGGAACCCCAGCACCGGTGACAGCGCCGCGCGCGCCCAACCGGTGGGCATCGCCTGTGCCACGCGCCACGAATTGCGCCCGAAGGTCATGTAAAGGCCCACCGCGATCGCCAACCCGCCAAAGATCAGCTGCAGCGACAGGGTCCGCAGGCTGGAGACGAGCAACACGCCCAGAATGGCACCGATCACGATGCCCGGTGCCCAGGTCCGCAGGATCGTCCAGTCGACGGCGCCCTTCTTGTTATGCGCGTTCAGCGACCGCAGGCTGGTGACGATAATCGTCGCCAGAGAGGTCGCAAGACACATCTGCATCAACTGCGGACTGCCGAAGCCCAACGCGCTGAAGGCATAGAAGAACGCGGGCACGAGGATGATTCCTCCGCCCACCCCCAGCAGCCCTGCCAGCACGCCGGCAAAGGCCCCGATGGCCAGCAAAAGCGCGCCCATCGACAACAGCAACGTCATGTTTTCCATGATTTTTATCCCTCAGGCTGCCAGTTCCGTCACATGGCCAAGGGCGTCTAGCACGACCTGAACGCCAGCACCATCCTCGTGCACATGTTCCGACAGGTGCCGCCGCCACAGCCGCGCTCCGGGACGACCCTGAAACAGGCCCAGCATGTGGCGCGTCACCTGCCCCAGACGACCACCCTGCCCCACATGTGCGTCGATGTACGGCAGCATGGCGTGCACGATCTGCACCGCGTCGCCCGGCGTGCCATCGCCAAAGATGCGGGCATCCGCGTCCAGCAGCACGGTGGACGGGTCGTGGTAGGCCGCCCGCCCGATCATCACACCGTCAAGGCCCGCATCCAGAAACGTCTGCGCCTGATCCAGCGTCGCGATACCGCCATTCACGCTCAGATGCAGATGCGGGGCGCGGTTCTTCATCGCCATGACCAGATCGTAGTCCAGTGGCGGAATGTCGCGATTTTCCTTGGGGCTCAGCCCCTGAAGCCAGGCCTTGCGAGCATGGATCGTAAACCGGTCGACACCGGCGCCCGACACGCGATCCAAAAAGTCCGGCAACACGTGTGTGGGGTCCTGATCGTCGACGCCGATGCGGCATTTCACGGTGACCGGAACGTCTGCCGCGTCGCGCATCGCGCGCACGCAGGCTGCCACAAGGTCCGGCTCTGTCATCAGGATCGCGCCGAAGCGACCCGATTGCACCCGGTCAGAGGGGCAGCCGCAGTTCAGATTGACCTCGTCGTATCCCATGTCGCAAGCGATCCGCGTCGCCTGTGCCAGCAACGCGGGGTCCGACCCGCCAAGCTGCAGGGCCACGGGATGTTCTGCCTGACCATAAGCCAGCAACCGCGCCGTATCGCCATGCACGACCGCCGCTGCCGTGACCATTTCGGTATAAAGCAGCGCGTGTCGCGACATCAAGCGGTGCAAGTGGCGGCAATGGCGGTCGGTCCAGTCCATCATCGGCGCGACGGACAGGCGGGCGGCGTGGGCAAGCGGGGTCTGTGGTGTCTTCATGGGCTCTTCCGCATCGGACGGCAGCAAGGATTGACGATCATCTGCTGCGGCTTAACGCGATTTTCCGGGCGACGCCACGCATGCGGCACAACAAATCAAGCAGGAGCGCCCGGCTTAACCCGTTCGGGACAAGACAGACCAAATGGATGCGGGAGCGATAACTGACTTGTCGCGATACATCGAAGTGTATCCGGTCGGGGTGACAGGACAATAGTTCGGATTAGGGTAAATTCCCCAGTCACCAGACAAATATATAATTTTCGGCGTCACACGCCACACTGAGGCGTCCCACCAAGCGGGGTAGCAACGCCTGAACCTCTCACCTGATCCGCCAAGGCGGTGCCTATTCCGCCCGCCTGCGTGTCCAGCCGGGCCGTATCGAAAGAATCAGGTGACCGGAACGAACCAAGGGTTTTGGCGCCTTGCCCCTCCAAGAAGCCGTGACCCGCATTGCGGAGACTCAACACTGCGCCGCACAATGGCTCGCCTCCAAGCGTTTCATCGCGTCCTTGAAACCCGCTGTCGAAATCGGAATCGTCACCACGTCACCGGTCGGATGGACGACATCAACACCTGCAGAGCCGGCTGCCATCAACGACGCAAGAATGGCCTGGCTCAATCTACCTTGCACAAGGCACCCCTCTGACAGGCAGCGCGACCATGCGAGGTCGATCCGCAGATCATCGCCGATCGCAAGGACCGGCGGTGTCGCAAGGTTCACGCCAAGCGGTAGCGCTATTTCGATCTGCGCAGGCCCTTTGATATCGCGCCGTGTGATTGCGATGGTCATGGCCGCCACCTGCGCGTTCTGCGTCAGTACCCGTTGATAGGCCTGACAGGGCGCCTCTTCCCCCCCTTTGCCATAACATTCCACGACCCAATCCTCGAAGGTGTCGCGCTTTTCCGGCGTCTGGTTGCCGGACATCTGGGTCTGTCCCGGCACGGGGCACCATATCGCCAATGTCACGACGATCAGGGCGCGGAACGTCGCATGCGGGACGAGGCTACGAATCCGCATCGTCAACCAGCCGATCCCCGACCCCGCCGGCCTGTGCTATGATCTGTCGAGGGTCGCCGGATGTCCGCAGCGTCCTCTCTCGGTAATTCCGTATCAAATCGACCTGATAGCTTCGGTCGGTGAACGACCACACGTCCTTTTCGGCACCTTCGATGATCAGGGCATAGACGGCCAGCTCGATCGCCTGCCGCACCGCAAGACCGGTTGGCTCGTTCTGGGAAATCCCGGCATCGAGTTCCAGTATCTTGTCCATCGCGACATAGCGGAAGACCGAGTCCTGCATCTTGACCGAATAGACTGTCTTGTCGGTCGTCACGGAGGCAAGAACGTCGCCCGTTGCAACACTGACAGCGCGCAGAGCGACGGAAACGCGGTCTTCGCGGTATTCCGTATTCACACCGACACCCAGGATCCGGGCCCCGAACCCACCCGTTGCCACGTTTTCGTCGTAGTCGATCACGCCGCCCCGGATAATGACACCTGCGTACCGCAGCGGGGGCAGCTGCGACGTCGTCGTGCCGCGGTATTGCTGGTTTGTCTGATCGATCAACTGCCGCTCTGTCAGAAGCTCTTGCAAACCGGCCCGTTCGACCACGTTGAACCAACGGCCGCCGCCGACGTCGCTGAGCACGTCGACAAGCACGTCGTCCCCGCCCTGCGTCACCGCTTTCGAAAATCTGGAGAAGTTGTCCGCAGGTTCGTTCTGGCCGGTCTTGTCGGCGTAATCATAGACGGCGATGTCCACCTTCCTTGCGGCTGCGGGCAGCAGCATCAAGGCCGCACCCGTGCGGCTGAGCGGCGTCGCAATCGGTTCCACAAGATTGGGGTCCGAGGGTCTGCCGATCCGTGCAAATCCAAATGCGCTGCAACCGGACAAGGTCGCCGCCATCGCGACAGCAAAACCGGCGCGCCGCGTGACTGTCCAGAGCCCTGCGGCGTGCACAGGGCCGTTCTTCGACTGCTTGAATGTCATGATCTGATCCTACGGCTGCACGGCAGGTGCAGGGTCACCCGCTGCGGGATCAGCGGGCGTGGCGCCAACACCGCCAAGATCGATCGTGATGGGGGGAAAGCTGAACGCCGGGGCGCTGCCACCCGACCCGGACTGGGTGGCCAGATGCTGGTTCTGAATTTCTGCGAGACCGATCAGGTAATCGTAGGTATTGGGATTCCCCCCCAAACCGGGATTGATCGGCCGGTAGATAAGATTTTCGGCAAATCCTGCCGTCGCGATCATGGAACATGAAAATGCAAATAGGGCCGCACGGGCCATTGTGCCGTAAGACATGGAGATTCTCCTCGTCACAACACTGAAGCTGCGAAAAATGATGTGTCGAAAGCTATTTCACCCGAACGACAGTTCCTGGGGGTGCGTCCCTGATAATAAAGGCGCCGGTGTAATCCGACCCTACAGCACCGTAGAACACTTTGGTCCCCCGCGAATTCAAAAGCCCGATAGACATATCCTGATTGTTGCCAATTTGTGCACCTGCAACCAGATTGTCGCTGCCGCCGGATATGCCCACACGTGATATATTGGCCGCGCCGATCTGGATTTGCGCGATGATGCTGCCGGGTGAATTCAGGATATTTGCCGATGCAATGTTGTCGCGTCCCGACTGATAGGCCAATGCACCAGCGCCAAGGCTGTCGTAGATAGTGACTGCTGCCGCGTTGTTGCTGCCGGACTGCGCGATCAGGCTGGTGGATTGGGGGCTGTCCTGTCCGACAGGTTGCGGCGGCCCGACCGACTGGGCCTGACTCGCGGCAAACTCTTCCAGCGTGATCCCGTTCGAGACGTCGAAGTCCAGCGTTTGCGCCACAACGGGCGATCCAAGGCAGGCAAAAACCCCCATCGCAGCGAAGAGTCGGAACCGAATGGTCATGTTCAGTCTCCTTGATGATGTTCAACTTTCGTGAGCGACATGGCATGACGTCACCCGCTCGCCCTCTGTCAGCCAAAGCGTTGCCATAAGCCTCGCATCGCGTCCCAAGGCAATAACCGAAGTCGAGAGCACCGTCTGATCGGCATCACTCGCCACGTCGAACGTCCCGCTTTGTCTTGAAACGGATCGTCCGCCGGCGTGCTCGACCGCGACTTCCAGAGTGTAGAGACCCCGCCGCCACAGGGGACCCATCGCAAGTCCCTCCAGCGTCATGGTGCCGTTGCTGTCGGACAGTCTGAATGCACAGCCCGCATCGGACTGTGATTGTGCCGCCGTCGCAAGCAGCAGTAGAACTGATATCAAGACATTCCGCATCATGGACCTTTCAGAGTGACCGAAGGCGCATTTGCGCCTCCGGTCTGTGTCATCGGATCAGCAACGTCGTTACGAGCTGGTCTGGAAGTTGACGGCTTCGTTGCCGCCACCTTGCTGGATGATCGCATTGGCGTTGCCGTCGCCGATCTGGACGTTCGCTGCGGCATTCAGGCTCGCCGCACCCGCAACGGCACCTAGGGTCCCGATGTTGGCAGGCAGACCATAGGCTGCAAGCGTGCCGTCAAGCGCTGCCAGAGATCCGGACTCACCACCGCCCTGCGAGATGAGCGATGTGTTGTTATCACCCGACTGCAGTTGCGCGGCCATGTTGTCGCCATTGCTCTGGAACGTCACGGCAGCATTGTTCACACCCATCTGCAGTGTGGCCGCACCATTGTTGGACCCGTTCTGAAGGATCGCCGAGACGTTTTCGCTACCCACCTGTGCTGCAGCCGCAGAGTTCTGCGTGCCGTCCTGAATGATCGTCGACAGGTTTGTATCACCCAACTGCGTGATCGCGGCGCGGTTCTCGGTGTTGATCTGGCTGATCAGGGCACCGTTGGCGTCGCCGACCTGCAGCGTGGCCGACGCCTGAACTGTCCCGTCCTGCACGTTCACCGCCTGGTTGTTGTTACCGACCTGGAACTGCACGTTGGAATTGCCGGTCGCCATGTCATCGACCTGCGCCTGGAAACTAGCGGTACTGGCAACCGCTTCGTAATCGAAATTAGGCCCGATGGGTGCGGTGGAGCGGGCCACACCAAAGTTCCAGGCGTCGGCTTGCTCATCCAGTGCTCCGCCGTCCACGGCCGTCGCGTAATCCGCACCGACCGTACCGGTGGCGTTGTCGTTCGACGTCGAGCTGGAGGAGTCAGCACCCACGCCCGTCATGGTCTGCGCGAAAGCCATGCCTGTGGAAAACACGAATGCTGTCGTTGCGAGAAGTAGATTCTTCATCTAAATAGCCTTTCAATAATCGTCCGATACTTTCGGCTCCGAATGACCCGAGAGTGATGTCAGGCTACATACGGCCCATATTGCGCTCAATCATGGAAGCCAGTTATTGCCTGATCGCGATTCGATCAGATTCACTATCTGACAATCCCAATTTGAAAATTTAAGGCCACGGATAGTTTATGATCTTAACTGAATTGAACTAGTCAATTCCAGATCATATGGTCGCGATTTGCTGCGGGGATCCTGCAGATCGCTCTTCACTCAAAATCAGCAACATTGATCGAGATCGTATCGCCTGCGCGATTATTGTGTTAACGGAACAGACTTGAAAAATTGCAAGGCGAGAATCTGCCATGATAGAACGCGCGATATTGACAGCTGTGCCGACGGCATGCCTGCTTGCGATCCTGACCCCCGCGGGCGCATCTGCCGATGGTGGCGCTTACGTGCGACAAGCCACGACGGTCGCAGGCATGGCAACAGTCACGCAGGCCGCCGACATGGCGCGCCCCGTCAGGCAGATCCGCCAGACGCCCGCACCGGTAGCGCCGCCAATTCAGCCCGCACCCGTGTCAGACAAGACCACAATCCTCGAATTTCCACTTGCGATCACGAAGGGCGTCGTGACTTTGCCGCGGGCCCATATTTCAGCGCCCTGAGGAAGTCCATTATGACGACCGCAACCCTTTTTACCGACAACCAACTCCTTGTCACTGCATTTTCCGAAATATTCAAAAGTCTGGAATGGGACTACATTTGCCTTCATCCGGACGATTTCGGCGTCACTGCCTTCACGGCAGGAAAGATCGAAATCGCCGTTCTGGCATCTCCTCAATCTGCTCGACTGAACGTCGAGATCGCAAACGTTTCTGCAAAATTTCCCGGTCTGACCCTGATCCTTTTTCTTGATCTGAATATTGACAGAGAGTTTGAAAGTTGCCCTGAGTACATCAGCGGCATCATCCCGACCAATGCAACTGAAGCCCAGATCAAAAACAGTCTGAGGATGTGTGCCGACGGGTATGATATCTTCCCATCAAGGTTCCGATCCCGAGGTGATAGCAACGATGTGGCTGGTCTGTCCTTCAAGACTGCGATGAAACTGACCCAAAGGGAGTTTCAAATCTTGCAGCAGATCACGGATGGAGATGCGAATAAGCAGATTGCCAGAATTTTCGATATTTCCCTCAATACTGTGCAGGTTCACGCGTCCGCGATATTCCGAAAGCTTCACGTATCAAACCGCACCCAGGCGGCCAGGGCATTTCAGGAAAGCAGGCAAGGTCTCGGGATTGAACAGAGTTCAAAGAGCAAACATTGATTTTTTACAATCCTTACCCGCTTCATCGGACCTCGATGGGTGGCACTACATGCGAGCGATAGGACCTGACCGCAACGGTCTGGAGTCTTGTGCAATAACGTTAACGGAAAGGTGGCCGGAGCCCTTCGCGAAACTCTGACTCAATGCAAAAAAAAGCTTCTGCCGACCGCCGTCACTCTCGAGGGCGCCAAAATCAATGACCGACCTCTGCAGTATCTAAACAAGCATGTCAGTATTAGGTCACATTTACATGGGTTTGACCCCAACGTAGGCGACACACGAGCGCCACCCAAGCGGAACTGAAAGACTGATTTTGCACCACCTAAGGTGTCTGGTCGGGGCGATAGGATTCGAACCTACGACCCTCTGTTCCCAAAACAGATGCGCTACCAGGCTGCGCTACGCCCCGAACCAAGGGCAGCCATAGCGGCCCCGCGGTCCGAAGAAAAGCCCTAAATCAGTTGGTGCAGGGCAGCGCTGCGTCCGGGCCGATGGCCGGGTGCTGCATCACGGCGCCCGGCACGATGCCCAGCCGCCCCGCAAGGCCGCCGTTGATCTCAAGCACATACTTGATCGCGTCGCCGCCAAAGATCGGCGTCTCGTCCAGCGGCACGGCCTTGGCGTGAACGGTCTGCACCACCCCGTCGGCGCTGGCAAAAATCATGTCGAGCGGGATCAGCGTGTTGCGCATCCAGAAGCTGGCGACCTGCGGCGCCTCGTAGACGAACAGCATGCCCGTCATCGTCGGCATCTGTTCCACGTTCATCAGGCCCTGCGCCCGCTCTGCCGCATCATCGGCCACGGACACGTGAAAGCGGGCCTGCCCGAAATCGCCTTTCAGCGTCACCGCATCGGCCGCGCACTCCGCCCGGGCCATTCCGCCACATGCCAGCGTCACACCCACCAGAGCCATCATCAGTCTCATGCCTTCAATCCCGCGTCCCATGACATCACTTCGATCGCCATGCGACCGCGGCGACCCTGCATCACGCGCAGGCTCACCGCCTCGCCGGTGGCAAGGTCGGCCAGGCCACTGCGGCGCAACACCTCGATATGTACGAAAATGTCGTCGTCATGACCAAACACGTTTGCGAAACCGAAACCCTTGGACTTGTCGAACCATTTGATGCGTGCGGGTTCCACCGGGCAGCGGGCGATATCATCGGCGGTGATATCCTCCATATCGGCCAATGGCACGAGGTTGACGTGATCCGGTGGCGTGATCGACAGGATGCGCTCGGCCTGCGATCCGCGCGGCGTGCTGACGACCGACATCTCGATCCGCGCGCCTTCGGCGATGGACCCCTGTCCGAAGTTGCGCAGGACATTGGCATGCAGCAAGACGTCCGCGCCCCCGCCGTCGCGCAGGACGAAGCCGAACCCCTTGGCGGGATCGAACCACTTGACCTGACCGGTCACCGTACTGCTGGCGTCGTCGGAATCCATGTCTTCAATCTCGTTCTTGCGCAATGCCGACGCAGGGCCGGCGTCCTGAAATGTCCAACCCGGTCGTCCTTGGGCGACCAGGGCAGCGCGTCCTAAGGTGACAGTCGTGTAATATCCCACGCCACCGCCTCGCCCGCATGGCGGGTCCAGCGAAAGCGGTCGTGCAACCGGTTGGGACCATCGGCCCAAAATTCGATGGCCTCCGGTACGATCCTGAAGCCGCCCCAAAACGGCGGACGGTCAGGCGCGTCGCCAAAAGTCTCGCGCATCCGTTCCAGCTTGTCCATCAGAACGGTGCGGCTGGCCAGAGGATTGGACTGCGCAGAGGCCCAGGCCCCAAGCCTGCTGTCCAGCGCCCGTCCGGCGTAATAGGCATCCGCCTGCGGGCCGTCCTCGCGCGTGACGGTGCCGCGCACCCGGATCTGACGGCGCAGCGACTTCCAGTGCATGACAAAGGCGGCTTTGCCGGACGACGCGATTTCACGCCCCTTGGCACTATCATAATTGGTAAAGAAGACGAAGCCCGCATCCTCGATCTGGCGCAGCAGCACGATCCGCACATTCGGCATGCCATCCGTATCAACGGTCGCCAGCGCCACCGCATCCGGGTCGTTGATTTCGGACCCGCGCGCAAGATGAAGCCATTCGCGCGCCAACACGAAGGGATCATCGCCCGCAAATATGCCGTTTCTATCAACCATGTCATTGCCTTTTCTACACATCTTCTACGGGATGGAAGGCCTCCTCACAAGTCCGTGCGTGTGCGGCGGCGCTTGAAGCAGGCCCGATCATCGCCTAAACCCGGCGTCAACCCTGTTGCTTACCCCAAGGACATATCAAGATGACGTCGCAATTGATGGCTGGAAAACGCGGACTCATCATGGGGCTGGCCAATGACAAGTCCATCGCCTGGGGAATCGCGCGGGCGCTGGCGGATGCGGGCGCGGAACTGGCGTTCTCTTATCAGGGCGATGCGCTGAAGAAACGGGTCGATCCGCTGGCGGCCTCGATCGGGTCAACGCTGGTCCTGCCCTGCGATGTGGGGGACGAGGCCTCGATCGACGCGCTCTTCGCCAGCCTCAAGGACGCCTGGGGCACGATGGATTTCATCGTCCACGCCATCGGCTTTTCCGACAAGAACGAGCTGCGCGGCCGCTACGTCGACACCTCGCGGCAGAATTTCCTGACATCCATGGATATTTCCGTCTTCTCCTTCACCGCCGTCGTCAAGCGCGCGGCCGAGATGATGACCGACGGCGGATCGGCCCTGACGCTGACCTACTACGGCGCGGAAAAGGTCATGCCGCACTACAACGTCATGGGCGTCGCCAAGGCCGCACTCGAGGCCTCCGTGCGCTACATGGCAGAAGACCTCGGCAAGGACGGCATCCGCGTAAACGCCATTTCAGCGGGCACGATCAAGACGCTAGCCGCGAGCGGGATCGGCGATTTCCGCCTTATCATGAAGTGGAACGAATACAACGCACCGCTCCGCCGCACCGTGACACAGGAAGAGGTCGGCAAATCCGCCCTCTACCTGTTGTCCGATCTGGGCAGCGCCGTCACAGGTGAAGTCCTACACGTCGACGCGGGCTACCATGTCGTCGGCATGAAGGCCGTCGATGCCCCGGACGTCACCAAGGAATGACGCTTGCGGCCTTCCTGTCGGTCGTACTGATCCACCTCGCAGCGGCGATCTCGCCGGGGCCGTCCTTCGTCGTGGCCCTGCGGGTTGCGGCGTCCGAGGGGTTCCGCGTCGCCGCTGCACTGGCGCTTGGCTTCGGCTGCGGTGCGCTGCTCTGGGCCACGGCAGCGATGGCAGGTCTGGCGCTGGTCTTCGAACTGGTGCCGCCGCTGTTTCTCGCGCTGAAATTCATCGGCGCCGCCTTCCTGATCTACCTCGCCGTCCAGATGTGGCGCCACGCAGCGACGCCAATGGCCCAGCCGCAGGCCGGAACCGCCCCCCGCTCTGCCTTTCAGGCGATCCGGTTCGGCTTCCTGACCTTCGCAAGCAATCCGAAACCCGCCGTCTTCTTTGGCGCCGTTTTCGTGAACCTTGTGCCCACCGCGACACCGCTCGGCTGGAAGGCCGCGATCCTGCTCGCCGTCTTCGTGAACGAGACGCTGTGGTATCTCGTCGTCGCCCGCCTCTTCTCCCTCCCCCGGCCCCGCGCCGCCTATGCCCGTGCCAAGGCCTGGATCGACCGGGGCTTCGGCACGCTCCTCGCCCTGCTGGGCCTCAAGATCGCCCTGACGTCATGAAAGGCCCTGCCATGCCCATCGCCAATATCCCCAGGAAAGACCCCAGCCGCCTGCCCCACGAAAAGGGCTTTCACATCAGCTGGGACCAGATCCACCGCGACAGCCGCGCGCTGGCCTGGCGGCTGGACGGTCACGGTCCCGACGATGGCGCTTGGCGCGCGGTCGTGGCCATCACCCGCGGCGGCATGGCCCCCGCGATGATCGTGGCGCGCGAACTCGACATCCGCACAGTCGACACGATCAGCATCAAGTCCTACGACCACCAGCAGCAATCGGATGCCAAGGTCCTGAAATCCCCCGACGCCGCCATGATGGGCGACGGCACCGGCATCCTGATCGTCGATGACCTGGTGGACTCGGGCCGCACGCTCGAAGTCGTCCGCGCCCTCTATCCGCAGGCCCATTTCGCAACGGTCTACGCCAAGCCCAAGGGCCGTCCGCAGGTCGACACCTTCATCACCGAAGTCAGCCAGGACACCTGGATCTTCTTCCCCTGGGACATGGCCCTGCAATATGTCGAGCCCTACCGCGGCAAAGACTGACCCGGTGACCCCCTCCCGGCACGACTGGCTCATCGAATGGGCCTTCCGCCTGTCCCTGCTGGGCAAGGCCGCCCTCGGCATCGTGCAGGTGCTGGGCGGTCTGTTCCTGTTGGTCATGCCCGGCGACACGATCCGCGCGACGGCGGATGCGCTGACCCGCAGCGAGTTGGCACAGGACCCGACCGACCGCTTCGCCCGCGCCGTCATGCAGTGGGCTGCAACGATCAACCCGGCCGGAGAGCACTTCTACATCATCTACCTGCTGGGCCACGGCGCAATCCACTTCATCGTCGTGACCGCCCTGCTGATGAAATCGCGGATCGCCTATCCGTTTTCCCTCGCGACCCTGATGGCCTTCGTCGTCTACCAGACCTGGGAATACCTGCACACCTTCGACCCGGCCCTGCTGGTGCTGACCGCCATCGACGTCTTCGTCATCACGATCGTCATCCTCGAACACCGCCTGACCCGGCGGCCCTGACGCCCTTGCCCTCGGCAGGGGCATCGGTAACGTGGCGATCAGACAGCGGCGTCATGTCGTCCTCGCTTTTTTGCAAATACTCCCGCCGGAGGCTCCGGCACCCGCCACCGGCCCAAAGGACAGATCATGAGCATCCCCCGCACCGCCACCACCTTCGCCCCCCCCGTCATGGAGGCGCGGCGCTGGCTGGACGGCGTGTCGCATCCGGCCGACAGGCCGCTTCTGAATGTCTCTCAGGCCGCACCCGTCGATGCGCCCCCCGCCCCCATGCTGGAGGCGATGGCCCAGATCGTGCTGACCGATCCGGCGGCGCACCTGTATGGTCCGGTTCTGGGCCTGCCGGATCTGCGCGCTGCCGTGGCCGACCGATGGTCGCAGGCCTACGGCGGTGACGTCCGGCCGGGTCAGGTCGCGATCACATCGGGCTGCAACCAGGCCTTCGCCGCCGCCATCGCCACGCTCTGCGGTGAAGGGGACGAGGTCATCCTGCCGGTGCCCTACTACTTCAACCACGCCATGTGGCTGGATATGTCGGGCGTGGTCACGGTGCCGCTGCAGACCGGCGCAGGGCTGATCCCGGACGCGGCGGATGCGGCGGCTCTGATCACCGACCGCACGCGCGCCATCGCCATCGTCAGCCCCAACAATCCCGGCGGTGTGGAATATCCGGCTGCCACCCTGACCGCCTTCCGCGATCTGTGCCGCGCCCGCGGCATCGCGCTGATCGTGGACGAGACCTATCGCGACTTCGACAGCCGCACCGGTGCGGCACACGACCTGTTCACCGATCCTGACTGGGACGACACGCTGATCCAGCTTTACAGCTTCTCCAAGGCCTACCGCCTGACCGGCCACCGGGTGGGTGCGATCACCGCAAGCGCCGCGCGTCTGGCCGAAGTCGAGAAGTTCCTCGACACGGTCGCGATCTGCCCCAACCAGCTGGGCCAGCGCGCCGCCCTCTGGGGCATGCGCAACCTCGACCAGTGGCTCGCGGGCGAACGGGCCGAGATCCTCGACCGCCGCGCCGCGATCACCGACCACTTTGCGCAACTGGCCGACCGGGGCTGGCGGCTGGCGGGCTGCGGCGCCTATTTCGCCTATCTGGAACACCCTTTCGACATGCCCTCGGACAAGCTGGCGCAGGCGCTGGTCGCGGGCGCGGGCATTCTGTGCCTCCCCGGCACGATGTTCCGTCCCGCGTCGGACCCGGCCGGCCAGAGGGAGCTGCGGATCGCCTTCGCCAATATCGACCGGGCCGGTATCGCCGAATTGTTTGCCCGTCTGGCGGCTTACGCCCCCTGACCCTTGCACGCGGGCGGGCGGCCACTTATGCAGTCGCGACGTATCAACCACGGGGGGCCCGCAGGTCATGGCTGAAAAGAAGCGTACACCGATTGCCGTCTGGATCGTGATGATCCTGATCGTCGGCGGCCTGCTGGGGTTCGGCACCGGGGGCTTCAACGGCTCTGTCCAGACCATCGGCACGGCGGGGTCCAAGGACATCTCGATCGCATCGTACCAGTCCGCCCTGAACGAGCAGTTGCGCAGCCTCGAGGCGCAGGTCGGCACCCGCGTCACATTTCAGCAGGCGCAGTCCATGGGCCTTGACCGCAGCGTCCTGGCCCAGGTCGTCACCCAACGCACCCTCGATAACGAGGCAGCCCAGTTGGGCCTGTCCGTCGGCGACGCACGCGTCCGCGCCGAAGTGCTGCGCAACCCCGCGTTCCAGTCCCTGTCCGGCAGCTTCGACCGCGACGCCTATGCCAGTGCGCTGCGCCGCGTCGGCCTGACAGAGGCCGCCTACGAGACCGGCATCCGCGACGACATGACCCGCACCCTGCTGCAGGGCGCCGTGGTCGGCGGCATCCCGGCAGCCCCCGCCTATGCCGACACCATCGCGACATTCCTGGGCGAGACCCGCGACATCGTCACCGCGCCCGTCACGGCCGCGCAGCTGACAACGCCGGTGCCCGGTCCGACCGACGCGGACCTGCAGACCTTCTATGACGCCAACCCCGACATGTTCACCGACCCCGAGGTGCGCAAGATCACCTACGCCCTGCTGACCCCCGCCATGCTGGCCGATAAGGTCACCGTGGAAGATGCGCAGGTGCAGGACTTGTATGACCAGCGGATCGACACCTTCCGCCAGCCGGAACGCCGTCTTGTCGAACGCCTCGTCTTTGCCACGGCAGAGGATGCGACCGCCGCCAAGGCTGAACTGGATGCCGGCACCACGACCTTCGACGATCTGGTGGCCGCGCGCGGCCTTGCCATGGCCGACGTCGATCTGGGCGACGTGGCGATCGGCGATCTGGGTGCGGCAGGAGAGACCGTCTTTGCCGCCGCGACCGGCGATACTGTCGGCCCGCTCGACAGCGACCTGGGCCCGGCCCTCTTTCGCGTGAACGCCGTCCTTGCGGCTGAAGAAACGCCCTTCGAAGAAGCCGCCCCGGAACTGCGCGACGAACTGGCCACGACGCAGGCGCGCCGCGTGATCCAAACCGACGCCGAGACGATCAACGACCTGATCGCCGGTGGCGCCACGCTGGAGGATCTGGCCGACCGGACCGATCTGGAACTCGGCACAATGGACTTCACCGCCGCCAGCACCGATGGCCCCGCCGCCTACGAGGCATTCCGCACCGCTGCCGCCGCCGCGACCGAAGGCGCCTATCCGGCGCTGGTCAACCTTGACGACGGCGGCATCTTTGCCCTGCGTCTGGACAGCGTGACGCCGCCCGCGGTCGCACCTCTCGATCAGGTCCGCGACCGGCTGGAGGCCGCATGGCGCGCCGCCGCCGAGAAGACCGCCATCCTGACCCGCGCCGAGGAGATCGCAACCACCATCACCCCCGAGACCGACCTTGCCACGCTGGGCCTGACACCGACGCCCAGTGCCAACCTGACGCGTGGCAGCTTCGTGGCCGACACGCCTGCGGATTTCATGACCACGGTCTTTGACATGCAGCCCGGCGAGACGCGCGCCCTCCCGACGGACACCGGTGCCATCATCGTGCGCCTGAACGCCGTGACGCCCGCTGACCTTGCGTCCGAGCGGATGACGGCGCAGGCCGCGGACATCACGCAACAGGCCTCTGCCGGGATCGCGCAGGACATCTATACCGCCTACGCCGAGGCCGTGCGCGCGCGCACCGATGTCGTGATCGACCAGTCGGCGGTCAACGCGGTCAACGCCCAGCTTCAATAACCCCAAAGGACGGCCCGCCATGGCGCTTTTGCCCGATTTCGACACCTTTGCCGCAGGCTATGACAAGGGCGAGAATCAGGTCGTCTGGACCCGGCTGGCCGCCGATCTGGACACGCCCGTGTCGCTGATGCTGAAACTGGGCGACGCGGGCCTGAACACCTTCATGCTGGAAAGCGTCACAGGCGGAGAGGTCCGTGGCCGCTATTCCATCATCGGCATGAACCCCGACCTGATCTGGGATTGCCACGGCACCACCAGCCGCACCAACCGCGCCGCCCGCTACGACGCCGATGCCTGGACCCCGAACGACGCCGATCCCCTGACCGCCCTGCGCGGATTGGTCGCGGAAAGCCGCATCAGCCTGCCCGCCGATCTGCCGGCGGCCAGCGCGGGTCTCTTCGGCTACCTCGGCTATGACATGATCCGGCTGGTCGAACGCCTGCCCGACGTGAACCCCGACCCGCTGGGCCTGCCCGACGCGGTGATGCTGCGCCCTTCGGTCGTGGCGGTGCTGGACGGGGTCAAGGGCGACGTGATCCTCGTGGCCCCCGCCTGGGCCGGTGGCGATCTGTCGGCGCGGGCCGCCTACGCCCAAGCGGCGGAACGCGTCCGCGACGCCGAACGCGCCCTCGACCGGTCCGTGCCGCAAACCCATGCGCTGGCGGACCCGGCACCCATCGCCGCCCCGCAGTCGAACTTCAGCCATGACGCCTACCTCGCGGCGGTCGAGACGGCCAAGGACTACATCCGGGCAGGCGACATCTTTCAGGTGGTCCCCAGCCAGCGCTGGACGCAGGATTTCCCTGAACCGCCCTTCGCGCTTTACCGGTCGTTGCGGCGCACGAACCCCTCGCCCTTCATGTTCTACTTCAACTTCGGCGGCTTTCAGGTGATCGGCGCCTCGCCCGAGATCCTCGTGCGTGTCTTCGGTAGCCAGGTCACGATCCGCCCAATCGCCGGCACCCGGCCCCGCGGTGCGACGCCGGACGAGGATGCCGCCCTCGAGGCCGACCTGCTGGCCGACCAGAAGGAACTGGCAGAGCACCTGATGCTGCTCGATCTGGGCCGCAACGATACCGGCAAGGTCGCCAAGATCGGCACCGTCCGCCCGACCGAGCAGTTCATCGTCGAACGCTACAGCCATGTCATGCACATCGTGTCCAACGTCGTGGGCGAATTGGCCGACGATCAGGACGCGCTGTCGGCCTTCTTCGCGGGCATGCCCGCCGGCACCGTCTCCGGCGCGCCCAAGGTCCGCGCGATGGAGATCATCGACGAGCTGGAGCCGGAAAAGCGCGGCGTCTACGGCGGCGGCTGCGGCTACTTTTCAGCCAACGGCGACATGGACATGTGCATCGCCCTGCGCACGGCAGTGGTGAAGGACGAAAAGCTGTACATCCAGGCCGGTGGCGGCGTCGTCTACGACAGCGACCCCGAGGCCGAGTATCAGGAGACGGTCCACAAATCCAACGCGATCCGCAAGGCAGCAGCCGATGCCGCCATGTTCGCGGGCAAGGGCAACCGCTGACGGGTCACAGATCCGCGACGATCTCGCCGCGCATCTCGCCGGTCAGCCGGATACGTTCTTCCTTGGCCGCGACGCGGCGCACCTCGTCGATCTTCAGTTCTGCGGTGTCGCGGGTAAATTTGTCGGGCCATTCCGCGATGATCGCGGCCGTACGGTCGCTGGTCCGTACAACCGTCACCCGCGTCGCGCCAAAGCCCTGCAACGCAGGAAGCCGCTTTTCGCGAACGTCGCGCAGGGTCAGGTCAAAGTCAGTCCCGCTCGGAACTTCCCACGTCGTGATTGTGATGAAATGCATGGCGCCCTCCATTATCCAGGCCGCCAGTCTAGCACGGATCGCGCGAAACGTCGCACGCCGTGAATGTGCCGGCCGCGACCCGTGCGGCGCTACTGCGCCAGCAGCGTGGCCGACAGGGGGGCCAATGCCACCTGCCCCGCCCGGTTGGCATCGCCCCACAGGATCAGGGCAGAGATCGTCTCTGGCCGCACCCGCGCCAACAGGACCACACCCTGCTGCTGGCGCGCTCGGAAGGCCGCCTGATCGATAAAGCGGCGGATGACCCGCGCATCCTGCCCTTCGGCATCAAGGTCGCGGTAGATGGTCAGCGCCGGCACATCCGCCGCCGCCGCGGCACGCAATGCGCCGTTCAGCCCCTGATCCGGCACCAGCAGTCCGCGCCCCGCCGCAGCGAGGTCGCCGATCACCCGTTGGGTGACCTCCCGCCCAGCGTTCATGTCACCCAATCCCGCATCGACCAGCGCCACCGCCCGCGGCAGCGCATCGAAGGTCCCCTCCATCGCGACCTCGACGTCGGTATCCGTCGCACCCTGCGGCACGGCGGCGAGGGCGGCGACCTCGATCCCGGCGGCGGCATAGGCATCCATCCCTTCCACCGCGTCGGCGCTGCGCGGATCCAGCAGGACCGTCACCGGGAAGGGCACGTCGGACAGCGCACGCGCCCCGTTCGCCATCGTGCCGTCGTCGTACAGAACGACGCTCAGCAATGGCAAGTCTTCGGGATTGGCAAAGAACGCGCCGTAGCGGACCAGCGCCGGCGTGCTGTCATCGACGACCGGGGCGGGCGCCTCTGGCGCGGCCTCTGCCACGTCGGGGGCGTCACGGCGCACGATCGCCGTGCTGCCGGACCCCGGCAAGCCCGAGGACGGCGTGTCGATGATCGACACCACGGCCGGCTTTTGCACGGTGTCCGTCGGTGCGGGCGCAGGGGTTTCGGGTGGCACAGATGTCACTGATGGTTCTGTGGTGGCCGTTGGCGCGGCAGTGGACCCGGCTACTGGCGGAACCGTGCCGCCCAAGGCCACCTCCGCCTCGGGCGTGGTCACTGTCAACGGCGCGGTGTCCTGCAACGGCGTTTCGGGCAGCGGATCGCCTATCGTCAGGTCGGTCTCTCCCCCCTGCGGCGCGGGGGCGTTATCCAGCACCGTGACGGGCGTACCGGTCACAGTCGCGACCTGTGCCGCAGTCTCGGTCGTGACTGTTGCATCCGCCGGGTTGTCCGCCTCTGGCGGAGTCACGGCAATCGGCGCGGGCGGTGCGGTCTGCACGACGATATCGGCCTCGGCCGTGGGGACCTGCGGGGCGCGGCTTTGCAGGCTGGGCAGGACGGGCGCATCCGCCGCAGGCGCGATCTGCGTCAGCCCCGTGTCGGCGGGCGTCGCAGGTTCCTTCGGGGACACATCCGCGCTGGGACGGGCGGCGGGGGCGGTGTCCGGCTGTTCTGCCGCCGTTTGCGCCGCCGGTTCCGGCATCGCGGTCGCCGGCGCCATCGTGGGCGACGGCTCGGGGGCCGCTGGCGGCTCGTCTGCAGACGTCTCCGCCGCGGGCGCTGGCGGCAGGGTCGGCGCTGCGGCCTGCAGCTCTGCCGCCCCAGACTCAAGCGCCCCAGCCTCTGGCGACGGAGATTCAGGGGCTGCGGGGGCCGCGATCTGCGCCGCAGCCGGCGGCGTGTTGCCCGCCGGTTGCGGGGCGATCAGCGACGCACCGACAACGCCCACGCCACCGACCACCACGCCCCAGACCGCGCCCTTGAAAAATGCCATATGCCTGCCATCCTTGTCCGTCGTTCCGGGTTTGCCCATCCGCGGCCTTGACGCCTGCCCGCGTCCTGCCCCATATCGTTGCCAACCATACCGTGACCGACACCCGGATCGGTAGCCCCTAATTGACCCGAAAGCGGGGACCGCATGATCCTGCTGATCGACAACTACGACAGTTTTACCTATAATCTGGTGCATTATCTGGGCGATCTGGGCGCGGATGTCACCGTGCGCCGCAACGATGCGCTTGATGTCCAGGCCGCCATGGCGCTGAACCCCGCCGCCATCGTGCTGTCGCCCGGCCCCAAGGCCCCCGCACAGGCCGGCATCTGCCTTGCCCTGACACAGGCGGCGGCGGATGCGCGGATCCCCCTGCTGGGCGTCTGCCTTGGCCACCAGACGATCGGCGAGGCGTTTGGCGGCAACATCGTGCGGTGCCACGAAATCGTTCACGGCAAACCCGGCGTCATGCACCACCGCGGTCAGGGCGTCTTTCGCGACCTGCCGAACCCGTTTCAGGCCACCCGCTACCATTCCCTCGTCGTCGACCCTGCCACCCTGCCTGACGTGCTGGAGGTGACGGCCCAGCTGGAGGACGGCACCATCATGGGTCTGCAACACCGCGAACTGCCAATCCAGGGCGTCCAGTTCCACCCGGAAAGCATCCGTTCCGAACATGGCCACCGCCTGCTGCAGAACTTCCTCGACCTTGCGGGCGTCGCGGCATGAGCGACGCGCTCAAGCCCCTGATTTCCGCCGCCG
The DNA here is from genome assembly GCF_021735925.1 of Loktanella sp. M215. Classification (NCBI taxonomy): domain Bacteria; kingdom Pseudomonadati; phylum Pseudomonadota; class Alphaproteobacteria; order Rhodobacterales; family Roseobacteraceae; genus Loktanella; species Loktanella sp. M215. The sequence goes on along the minus strand of NZ_WMEA01000001.1, from coordinate 2,497,612 downwards.
CCGAAGGGCCGCTGACCCGCGCGCAGGCCGAACAGGCCTTTGGCATCCTGTTCAACGGCGATGCCACACCGGCCCAGATCGGCGGCCTGCTGATGGCCATGCGCACACGGGGCGAGACGGTGGACGAATACGCCGCCGCCGCCGCCGTCATGCGTGCCAAGTGCCTGCCCGTGAAGGCCCCCAAAGGCGCCATCGACATCGTCGGCACGGGGGGTGACGGCAAGCACACGCTGAATATCTCGACCGCGACGGCCTATGTCGTGGCGGGCGCCGGTGTGCCGGTCGCCAAGCACGGCAACCGCAACCTGTCGTCAAAATCCGGCACCGCCGACGTGCAGACCGCGATGGGCGTCAACGTCATGGTCGGCCCCGAGGTCGTGGAACGCTGTCTGGCCGAGGCCGGGATCGGCTTCATGATGGCCCCGATGCACCATCCGGCGATGGCCCACGTCGGCCCGGTCCGCGCCGAGCTTGGGACGCGCACGATCTTCAACATCCTCGGCCCCCTGACCAACCCCGCCGGCGTCACGCGCCAGCTGACCGGCGCCTACCGCCGCGACCTGATCCGCCCCATGGCAGAGGTCCTGCTGGCCTTGGGGTCAGAGGCCGCGTGGCTGGTCCATGGCTCCGACGGCACCGACGAGCTGGCGATTTCCGGCATCAGCTGGCTGGCCGAACTCAAGGACGGCCGCGTGACAGAGCGCGAGGTCCACCCCGAGGATGCCGGTCTGCCGGTGCACGATTTCGCCGCGATCCTCGGCGGCACCCCGGACGAGAACGCGACCGCTTTTCGCGCCCTTCTCGCGGGCGAGAAAAGCGCCTTTCGCGACGCGACCCTGCTGAACGCCGCCGCGGCGCTTGTGGTCGCGGGCCGTAGCGCGACCTTGCCTGAAGGTGTCGAGATCGCTGCCGCCAGCATCGACAGCGGCATGGCGCGGCAGGCCGTCGATACCGTCGCCCGCATCACATCGGCGGCGTGACGGACCTCGATCTGTCGCGGCTGGGTGGCTGGGCCGACCTGCCGTTCTGGGCTGCGGACTGGCCCCGCATCGCAAAAGCGCTGGCGCCCGAAACGGCCCCTGTTTTCCCGCCCCCCGACCGCATCCTGACTGCGCTTGAACGGACCCAGCCCGACGCCACGAAGGTCGTGATCCTGGGCCAGGACCCCTATCACACGCCCCGCAAGGCCGACGGTCTGGCCTTTTCGATCCCGCAGGATTTCAGTGGCCGGCTCGACAGCCTTGGCAATATCTTCAAAGAGTTGAAGGCCGACCTTCACGTGACGCGGACACGGACCGACCTTGCCGACTGGGCCGATCAGGGGGTGCTGCTGCTGAACACCGCCCTGACCGTGCCGCAGGGCCGCGCAGGCGGCCACGCACGCCTTGGCTGGGACCGGCTGACACGGCAGGTCATCGCGCGGCTTGACGACCGGCCCCGCGCCTACTTGCTCTGGGGTCGCCACGCGCAGGTCTTTGCCCCCGACAGGCCCTGCGACCTTGTCATCCGCACGGCACACCCGTCGCCCCTCTCGGCGCGCCACGGGTTTTTCGGGTCACGCCCATTTTCAACCGTGAACGCCTGGCTTACAGAGCAGGGACAAGCACCAATCGACTGGGCAGGCAGAAAATGACCGATACCATCCTCGACAAGATCAAGGCCTACAAGCTGGAGGAGATCGCAGCCGCCAAGCAGGCCGTGAGCCTCGAGGCGATCGAGGCGCAGGCCCGCGAGGCGAGCCCCACGCGCGGCTTCACCCGCGCCCTTCAGACCGCCGCCCGCGACGGTTACGGCCTGATCGCCGAGGTCAAGAAGGCCAGCCCGTCCAAGGGCCTGATCCGCGCCGATTTCGACCCCGCCGCCATCGCCGCCGCCTACGCCGAAGGCGGCGCCGCCTGCCTGTCGGTCCTGACCGACACGCCGTCCTTTCAGGGGGCACCGGAAAACATCGCACTGGCGCGCGACGCCTGCGACCTGCCGGTCCTGCGCAAGGATTTCATGTATGACCCTTATCAGGTGGCCGAGGCACGCGCCTGGGGTGCCGACGCGATCCTGATTATCATGGCCAGCGTCAGCGACGCACAGGCGCTGGAACTTGAAGCCGCCGCCGCCGAGTGGAAGATGGACGTGCTGGTCGAGGTGCACGACCGCGCAGAACTGGACCGCGCCGGGCACCTTGAGGCACCTCTGCTGGGCATCAACAACCGTGACCTGCGCACCTTCGACACTACGCTCGACGCAACGCGGACCCTGTCCAAGCACGTCCCCGCCGGCAAGACGATCGTCTCTGAGAGCGGCCTGACCGGCCCTGCGGATCTGGCCGACCTCGCCCGCTACGGTGCGCGCTGCTTCCTGATCGGCGAGATGCTGATGCGGCAAAGCGATGTCGCCGCCGCGACCCGCAACCTGCTGGCCAACCCGATGAAACCGGCGGGGTTCTGACCGTGGCGCTGTCCCACTTTGACGAACAGGGCCGCGCCCACATGGTCGACGTGTCCGACAAGCCCGTGACGTCCCGCATCGCCGTGGCGGAGGGGCATGTCACCATGCATCCCGACACGCTGGCGCGGGTCATGGAAGGCCGTGCGGCCAAGGGCGACGTGCTGGGTACGGCACGGCTGGCGGGCATCATGGGGGCAAAGCGCTGTTCCGATCTGATCCCGCTGTGCCACCCGCTGCCGATCACCAAGGTCAGCCTCGATCTGACCTGTGACACCGCCCTGCCCGGCGTGCGCATCAGCGCCACGGTCAAGACGACGGGACAGACCGGGGTCGAGATGGAGGCGCTGACCGCCGTGTCCGTTGCGGCCCTGACCGTGCACGACATGGTCAAGGCCGTGCAAAAGGACATGGTCATCGGCGGCATCCGCGTCACGCTGAAGGACGGCGGCAAGTCCGGCCGTTTCGAAGCGGAATGATCACGGTCGCACAGGCCCTCGACGCGCTTTTCGCACTGGTCGCACCCTTGCCCACCGAGGACGTGCCGTTGGGACAGGCCCACGGTCGCGTTCTGGCCCGCGACGTCATGGCCCGCCGCACCCAGCCCCCTTTTGCAGCCTCTGCAATGGACGGCTACGCGGTGCAGGCTGCCGGTCTGACGTCCGGCATGATTCTGACCGTCATCGGTGAATCCGCCGCAGGCCACCGGTTCGACGGCGCGGTTGCGACCGGTCAGGCCGTCCGCATCTTTACCGGCGCCCCCCTGCCGGAAGGCGCCGACCGCGTCATCATCCAGGAAGATGTCAGCCGCGACGGCGACACCATCTCCCTGCACGGCAACCTTGACACCGCTACGCATATCCGGCCCGCCGGTGGCGATTTTGCCGAAGGCACGCCGCTGACGGCCCCCCGGCTGCTTGGCCCGAACGACATCGCCCTACTGGCCGCGATGAACGTGGCCACTGTCCCCGTCACCCGCAAACCCGTCGTGGCGATCATCGCCACCGGCGACGAGCTGGTCCAACCGGGCGAGTCCCCCGGCCCCGACCAGATCATCGCGTCGAACTCCCACGGGTTGGCCGCCCTGCTGGCGCAACACGGGGCCACACCGCGCCTGCTGCCAATCGCGCGCGACACGCACGAGAGCCTCTCGCTCGCCTTCCGCTTGGCCGCCGACGCGGATCTGATCGTGACCATCGGTGGCGCCTCTGTCGGGGATCACGACCTCGTGGCGGCGGCGGCGGACCGGCAGGGCATGGACCGCGCGTTCTACAAGGTCGCGATGCGGCCGGGTAAACCGCTGATGGCGGGCCGGATCGGGACGGCCGCCATGATCGGCCTGCCCGGCAACCCGGTCAGCGCCATGGTCTGTGGCCACGTCTTCCTGCTGCCGGTGCTGCGCCGGATGCAGGGTCTGGGCGATGCCCCCGCACCCCGGCGCACGGCCGCGCTGACCCACGCCCTTGGCCCGAACGGCCCGCGCGCGCATTACATGCGCGCCGTGCTGGACGGCGACAGTGTCACGGTATTCGACCGTCAGGACTCGGCGCTGCTGTCGGTGCTGGCGCAGGCGAACGCTCTGGTGGTGCGGCCCACCGAAGATGCGGCACGCCGCGCGGGCGACCGGGTCGACGTCATCGCGCTATAGTGTTTGACACAAAAGGGGAACAGGGATAGAACGTAAGGTGAAATAACCTTTGATGACAGGCCCGCCATGTTGACCAAGAAACAGCTCGATCTGTTGAACTTCATCCATACGCGGGTCCAGCGTGACGGCGTACCACCCTCGTTCGACGAAATGAAGGAAGCGCTTGATCTGCGGTCGAAATCCGGCATCCACCGGCTGATCACCGCGCTGGAAGAGCGTGGCTTTATCCGCCGCCTGGCCCACCGCGCGCGGGCGCTGGAAATCGTGAAACTGCCCGATGCGATGGCCGAAAAGCACGCCCGCGGTGGATTCACCCCCAAGGTGATCGACGGCGACCGCCCCGACAGCATTCCACCCGCGGCGCAACCGGTCACCGCCGTTGCGGCGATCGAGTTGAACGTCATGGGCCGGATCGCCGCCGGTGTGCCGATCGCCGCAATTTCTGAGGTGTCCCACTCCGTCGCCGTCCCGCAGTCCATGCTGGGCCGTGGCGAACATTACGCCCTTGAAGTTCGCGGCGATTCGATGATCGAGGCCGGGATAAACGATGGCGACGTCGTCGTGATCCGCGAAACCGGGACCGCCGAAAACGGCGACATCGTCGTGGCGCTGGTCGAGGATCAGGAAGCCACCCTGAAACGCTATCGCCGGTCCGGGTCGTCCATCGCGCTGGAAGCCGCCAATCCCGCCTATGAAACGCGGGTCTATCGCGACGATCAGGTCAAGGTGCAGGGCAAGTTGGTCGGTCTGATCCGCACTTATTGATCTGGCATCGGCCGCGCAGAGGCAAGGCGCAGCAACCGGCCCTGTCGCCAGATGTCCTGACCGGCCTCCTTTTCGCGTCGCTTTTCACGGCTGGCAGTCCAAGGCCGCTGCCCGACAAGGGCCGTGGCCGACGTCACGACCAGATCGCCCTTGCCGTCCAGATCAAGCGCCAGCGCGCCGGTCTGCCGCAGACGCGTCAGATCGAAGACCATGCAATCTGGCACGGTTACTGCGTCTTGCCCCGATGGAATGATACGCCCGGCAAGGACAGGCCGGGGCATGAAACCATCTGCGACGGGGGACCGGTCCGGTCGGCTGATTGCCGGATCGACCTGATTGCTGATGACGACATCGGCACCCGCGCAGCCCTCTGCCTGCGCCAAGGCCGCCTTGCCGCGCAAATGCAGTATACGCCACGCGCCCAGTGTTGCCCGCACCTGTCGCCCCTCTCGCGTCAGGCCGGCGCGGGTCGCCGCAATGTCTTGCGCGACCGGCGCGCCGTCGTTTTCCAACCAAATCCCGGCCACGAAACCATCGCCCTTTTCCGATGACAAGACCCGTCCTTGCGGCCCCAGCACCCCGATCAGCCCGCCGCTGTCGGCGATCAGGATCTGCGGGCGCGGGGTCTGCACCCAGATCGCCAGCGCCGCCGCAATCCCTGCAAGGCCCGCAACCCGCGCACGCCCCTGCCACAGGATCAGCCACAGCAGCCCCAGCGTCATCAGGGGCAGCACCGCCCCGCCCGGCGATTTCACATGCGACAGCGCCCCGTCGAAACCGGCAATGGTCTGCGCCACGAACAGGATCCAGCGCAGCCCAAGACCCATCAGCCAGAACCCCACCCCCGCGAGCCCGACGGGGGCGAGACAGGCCGCCAGCACCGCCGCCGGCATCACCAGCACCCCCATCAGCGGGACGCTCAGCAGGTTGGCGATCAGCCCGTAATGAGAGATCTGGTTGAAATGCGCCGCTGCAAAGGGTGCCGTCGCGGCCCCGGCCACGGCAGAGGACAGCAGGACCGACACCACCGGCCGCAGCCAGCGCGGCCCCAGCGGCACCCCCCGCATCAGCCGGAACACGACCACAAGGGCCGTCGTCGCCGCAAAGGACATCTGGAACCCCGGCCCGGTCAGCGCGTCGGGGTGCAGGATCAGCACGATCGTCGCCGCCATCGCCACCGCCCGCAGGGTCAGCGCCCGCCGGTCCAGCAGGACGGCGACCAGCATGACCGCGACCATGATATAGGCCCGCTCTGTCGCGACGTTGCCGCCAGACAGCAGCAGGTACCCCGCCCCCGCCAGCAAGGCCACGACGGCCGCGACCTTCTTGACGGCGATCCGCAGGGCAAGGGCCGGCCACAATGACAGCCCCGTCCGGATCACCGCAAAGACCACGCCGGTCAGCAACCCCATGTGCAACCCGGAAATGGCCAGCAAATGCGCCACGTTCGACGCCCGCAAGTCGCGCAGGCTGTCCTGCCCCATGCCGGACCGGTCGCCGGTGATGACGGCGGCGGCAAAGGCGCCGGTCTCGCCCGGGATCTGCGCCTGTATCGCGTGCGACAACTGCATCCGCTGGGTGAAGACCCACAGGGATGCGCCCCCCTCTGCCACGGACAGACGCAATACGGGTGTCCGGGTATAGCCCACGGCCCCCAACCCCTCGAAAAAGGCATAGCGCCTGAAATCGAAGCCGCCGGGTTCTGCCGGTCCCGCAGGCGGTGACAGGTGGCCGGTCATCATCAGCACCTCTCCCGGGCGCCAGAGTGCATCGGACGCATCGTCGCCGTGCAGGGCCACCCGGACCCGCCGCGGTGTGCGATCCGGGCTCATCCGGTCAAGCCTGACCCGGTCCAGTGTCAGCCGCACCGCGTCACTGGCAGAGCGGTCGATATCGACCACCCGCCCCTCGATCGGACCGTAGTAGCGAAAGCCCAGCACGGGCTGGACCATCCGCTGAGTCTCGATCCGTGCCAGCAGCACGCCACCACAGACCAGCGCCAGCCCAAGGCACAAGGGCCGCCACGCCACATCGACACTGCGCGACAGCAGGATCATCAGCGCCATGCCCGCTACCAGCCCAGCCCAGACCGCGGGCCCCGGCTCGACCCGCAAGGCGAAATAGGCGCCGATCCCGGTGCCAAGGCAAACCGGCAGCCAGCCGATCAGGCCGCCCCGCTGGGCCAGCAAGGCGTCCCGCCACGCCGCATGCACTTGTTTCCGCCCCCCGCTTTGCCTATCCCGAAACCAACGCGCCCACCCTGCGCCAGATCGGTAAACCAAAGGTTAATGCTCATGTCCCCGACGCCCCCCGTCACCCGCTTTGCCCCGTCACCCACCGGTGCGCTGCACATCGGCGGGGCCCGCACGGCGCTGTTCAACTGGCTGTACGCCCGCGGCCACGGCGGCACCTTCCTGCTGCGGATCGAGGATACGGACATCGCCCGGTCCAACCCCGAGAATACGCAGGTCATCCTCGACGGGTTGCGCTGGCTGGGCCTCGACTGGGACGGAGAGCCGGTCAGTCAGGCCACGAACGCTCCCCGCCACGCCGAGGTCGCCCACCAGATGCTGGCGGCGGGGACCGCGTTCAAATGCTTTTCCACGCCCGAAGAGATCGAGGCGTTTCGCGAGCGCGCCCGCGAAAACAAGGACTCCACCCTGTTCCGCTCGCCCTGGCGCGACGTGCCCGAGGCGCAGCACCCCGATGCCCCCTTTGCCCTGCGCCTGAAGGCGCCGCGCGACGGATCGACGACCTTGCACGATGCCGTGCAGGGCGATGTGACATGGTCGAACGACCAGCTGGACGACATGGTTCTGCTGCGGTCCGACGGCACACCGGTCTACATGCTGGCGGTCGTGGTGGACGATCACGACATGGGCGTGACCCATGTGATCCGCGGCGACGACCACCTGTCGAACGCCTTCCGGCAGAACATGATCTACGACGCGATGGGCTGGGACAAACCGGTGCTGGCCCATATCCCGCTGATCTTTGGCGCCGACGGCAAGAAGCTGTCAAAGCGCCACGGCGCCACCGCCGCCGCCGACTATCAGAAGATGGGTTTCCCCGCCGCAGGCATGCGCAACTACCTCGCCCGGCTGGGGTGGAGCCACGGTGACGACGAAGTCTTCACCGACGATCAGGCAAAGGCGTGGTTCGATCTGGACGGAATCGGCAAATCCCCGGCGCGCTTCGATCTGAAAAAGCTTGAACACATCAGCGGCCAGCATATCGCCACCAGCGACGATGCCGCACTGGTCGAGGAGCTGGAGCAGTATCTGGCGGCCACCGGCGCTGTGCCCCTGACCGCGCGTCAGCGCGACGGCGTTCTGCGGGCCATGCCGCACCTGAAGGAACGCGCAAAGACCTTCCCAGAGATCGTTGAAAAGGCACACTTTATCCTGACGGAAGGCCCGATCGTTCCGGACGAAAAATCCGCAGCCCAGCTTGATGCTGTGGCGCAGCAATATTTCACGGAATTGACGCCGCACCTGCAAAATGTTAGCTGGGACCGCACAGCGCTGGAGGAGGCAATCGCCGCTTTCGCGACCGCCCATGATACCAAATTGGGCAAGCTTGCAGGACCGCTGCGCGCGGCCTTGGCGGGTCGGTCGGTTTCCCCCAGTGTCTTCGACATGATGCTTGTGCTTGGGCGGGATGAAACCCTGTCCCGGCTCAAGGCGTTCTCTGCCTGATGTTACGCTTTCGTGACACATTTGCGTCACGAACAGGCAGCACTGACGACACGCAATGCGCCAAAACGGCGGTTGCTGACAAAAGGGACTGATATGGCCGAATCCACGAAATCCGCGACTCTGACCATCGACGGACAATCCTACGAATTGCCGATCTTCACGCCGACCGCCGGTCCCGATGTCCTCGACATCCGCAAACTCTATGCGCAGGCGGGCGTCTTTACCTACGATCCCGGTTTCACCTCCACCGCCTCCACCGACAGCACGATCACCTTCATCGACGGCGAAGAGGGCGTTCTGCTGCACCGCGGCTATCCCATCGACCAGCTGGCCGCCCATTCCCACTACCTCGAGGTCTGCTATCTGCTGCTGAACGGCGAACTGCCCAACGCCGAGCAGCTGGAGGAATTCGAGTTCCTGGTGACCCACCACACCATGCTGCACGAGCAGATGATGAACTTCTTCCGCGGCTTCCGCCGCGACGCGCACCCGATGTCGATCATGGTCGGTGTCGTGGGGGCGATGTCCGCCTTCTATCACGACAGCACCGACATCCACGACCCCAAGCAGCGCGAGATCGCGGCCTTCCGCCTGATCGCCAAGATGCCGACGATCGCCGCGATGGCCTACAAGTACCACGTCGGCCAGCCTTTCGTGTATCCGCGCAACGATCTGGATTACGCATCGAACTTCCTGCACATGTGCTTCAGCGTGCCGGCGGAACCCTACCACGTCGACCCGATCCTGAGCCGCGCGATGGACCGCATCTTTACCCTGCATGCCGACCACGAACAGAACGCCTCGACCTCGACCGTGCGTCTGGCGTCGTCGTCCGGTGCGAACCCCTTCGCCTGCATCGCCGCCGGCATCGCCTGCCTCTGGGGTCCCGCCCACGGCGGCGCGAACCAGGCCTGCCTTGAAATGCTGCGCGAAATCGGCACCGTCGACCGGATCCCCGAATACATCGCCAAGGCCAAGGACAAGAACGATCCCTTCCGCCTGATGGGCTTCGGTCACCGCGTCTACAAGAACTTCGATCCGCGCGCGACGGTGATGAAGGAATCCGCTGACGAAGTGCTGGACCTGCTGGGGATCGAAAATAACGACACCCTCAAGGTCGCCAAGGCGCTGGAAAAGGCGGCGCTGGAGGATCCCTACTTCGCCGAGAAGAAGCTGTTCCCGAACGTGGACTTCTATTCCGGTATCATCCTCGAGGCGATGGGCTTCCCGACCTCGCTGTTCACCGCGATCTTTGCCGTGTCGCGCACGATCGGCTGGGTCAGCCAGTGGCAGGAACAGCTGGCCGATCCGCAGCTCAAGATCGGTCGCCCCCGTCAGCTTTACATGGGTGCGACGACGCGTGACTACGTCGACATCGAAAAGCGCTGATCCCGTTCTGCGCACGCCGCGGCTGACCCTGCGGCGTGCGCGACAGACCGATCTGGACGACCTCTTCGCGGTCTTCTCCGACCCGCGGGCGATGCAATACTGGTCCACCCTGCCGCACGCGGACCGCAGCGTGACGCAAGACCGGCTCGACCGGATTATGGCCCACCACCCCCTGGGATATTTCGTGATCGACCGCGACGGGCAGGCGATCGGCTGCGCGGGCCTTTACGACACGGACGAGGTCGGTTTCATCCTGCACCCCGACCATTGGCGGCAGGGCCTCGTGACAGAGGCGATGCAGGCGATCATCCCTTATCTTTTCGAAACCTACGCGACCGACCGGCTGATCGCGGACATTGACCCGCGCAATGCGGGCTCTGCCGCAACGCTTCACAAACTGGGGTTTCGCGAAACCCACCGCGCCGCGCGCACCTATTTCATCGGCGGCGTCTGGTCCGACAGTACCTATTTTGCCTTGCCAAGACCTGCGCCCGCCGCTTAGATCGCCGCATGGGCGGCAGGAGGCCCAGACGTCGTCGGCCCGCGTGGGTCACGCTGAACCTGCCATTTCGACTTCTGACCGCCAGTCCCTGACGCTGCGGTCGACAAGGGCGGCTCTCGACCATCGTGCGTCTTGAACTGGAGGACACCATGTCCCACTCTCCGATCCCTTTGGTGATCGACGACCTGTCGCATTTTGCCACCCATTTGCGCGGCCATTGGCCCGCACCGCCCGTCAGCCAAAGTGCGGCCCTGGCGTTGATTGCGCAGGCGGCGGGCTATCGCAATCACCAGCACCTGCGGGCACGGACTGCCCCCCTGCCCGACCTCGACAAGCAGGCGCTGAACCGGGTGAAGGCGGCGCTGGCGGTCTTTGACGACACCGCCCGCATGACCCGCTGGCCGCTGAAGACCAGCGTGCAGCGGCTGTGCATCGCATGGTTCTGGACCCGCCTGCCGACCCGCAACGACATGACGGAACGCGAGGTGAATGCGATCCTGCAGGCGAACGAGGTCTTCGGCGACCACGTCCTGCTGCGCCGTTGCCTGATCGAGAACGGTCTGGCGACGCGCACACCGGACGGCGCAACCTATCGCCGGGTTGGACGTGCGCCGGATGCAGAGGAGCGGGCCGTCATCAAGGCGCTGTCCGCCCGCAGCCTGACGCGGCCCTGAAACGCGAAACGCCCCGCCGGTCAGGCGGGGCGTTCTGGTCGTCATGTCGCCAAATCAGGCGGCTTTGACTTCTTCCAGCGTCGGGTAGTCGATGTAACCCTCTGCCCCGCCACCATAGAAGGTATCCTGATCGGGCTCGTTCATTTCGGCGTTCAGCTTCATGCGGTGTGGCAGATCGGGGTTCGCGATAAAGGGACGGCCAAAGGCCACGGCCTCGGCATAGCCCGATTCGATCGCCTCGCGCGCCATGTCGGCGTCGTAGCCGCCGTTGGCGATGTAGAAGCCGTCGTAAATTTTGCGCAGACGGGCCAGCAGGTCGCGGCCCTTGTCGTCGTCGCTGCCCGGAAAGCTTTCGACGACGTGCAGATAGGCCAGCTGATAGCCCGACAGCATCTTGTAGACCTCGGCAAAATGCGTTTCCGGATCACTGTCCGACATGTCGTTGGCTTGGCCCAGCGGGGACAGACGCACGCCCGTCTCGGACGGCGACCAATGATCGGCCACAGCGTTCAGCACCTCTTCCAGGAACTTCATCCGATTTTCGATACTGCCACCGTATCCGTCGGTGCGGTCGTTCACACCGTCCTGCAGGAACTGGTCAATCAGATACCCGTTGGCCGCATGCACCTCGATGCCGTCGAAACCGGCCATCTTCGCCAGACGCGCGGCCTCGCGGTAATCCTCGACCGTTGCCTTGATCCCCTGGATCGTCAGTGCTTCGGGCTTGGAGCAATCCTCGAACCCATTGGCGGTAAAGGTCTGCTGATCGGCCCGCTTATCGGTCGCAGACACGGGGTTGCGCCCTTCGGGCAGCAGCGAGACATGGCTGATCCGCCCGACGTGCCAGAGCTGGATCACGATCGTGCCGCCCTCGGCGTGGACCGCGTCGGTGATCTTCTTCCACTGGTGCGCCTGCTGCTCCGTATGGATACCGGGCGTGTCGAGGTAGCCCTTCCCCATGGGAGAGATCTGAGTCGCCTCGGTGATGATGACGCCTGCACCGGCGCGCTGCCGGTAGTAGGTGGTCGCAAGTTCGCCCGGCACGCCGTCGTGTTCGGCGCGGTTGCGGGTCAGCGGCGCCATCAGGACGCGATTCCGGATCTTGATCGCACCCATGTGGATCGGGTGGAACAGCGGGTCATCCTGTTGGGTGGTTTCAGCGCACATGGCGGGATCTCCTGACGTTATTCATTTCAGGGGCAGAACGCCTGCGCTTAACGCTTGTTCCGCGCCGCGCTTAGCGCCCTGTGAACTGCGCTGTGCGTTTCTGCAAAAAGGCAGTCACCCCTTCGACGAAGTCCGCCGTGCGCCCACATTTGCCTTGCAATGCGGCCTCCAGCGCCAATTGATCGTCCAGCGAGTTGTCGAAGGACGCACGCAGCGCCGTCTTGATATGACCGTAAGTCGCGGTCGGACCCTGCGCCAGTTGCAGCGCGCGCTTGCGCCAGTGATCGGCGAAATCGGCGGCCTGTGCCATTTCATAGATCATGCCCCAGTCGACCGCCTGCTGTGCCGGAATGTTGTCCGCGAACAGCGACGCCCCCATGGCGCGGGCCAGCCCCATCTGGCGCGGCAGAAACCATGTGCCGGCGGCATCCGGGATCAGCCCGATCCGCGCAAAGGCCTGCACGAAATACGCATCCGACGAGGCGATGACCACATCCGCAGCCAGTGCCAGATTCGCCCCCGCCCCGGCCGCAGGGCCGTTCACGGCGGCAATGGTCGGAATCGGGCAATCAATGATCGCCCGTAGCATCGGCACATATTCGTCCCGCAGCGTCGCTTCCAGATCCAGACTGGCGGTCACGTCGCCTGCCAGTTCCTGCCCGGAACAAAAGGCGCGCCCCGCCCCGGTCAGCACGGCGACGCGGCCCAGATCCGGCGCCGCACCAAAGGCATGCGTCAGCTCTGCCCGCATCTGCGTGCTGAGGGCATTCATCTTGTCGGGACGGTTCAGGGTGATCGTGACGATGTCGTCGCGGCTGTCGACGGTGATGGCGTTGTAATCCACGGTGGCGGTCCTTTGTGCGGTTTGCGCCAGACTACCGACGTCACGCCCGCAAGAAAGGAAAACCGCGCGTCACGACCGCAGAATGCGGTCCACCTCGGCGCGCTCGGCTTCTGACAGCGGCTCTTCGACCGGCGTCTTGCGCCGGATCGTGACCCAGCCGACCAGCAAGGCCAGCAGCAGCAGCACCGGTGCCGCCGTCCACAGGATCATGTTCACGCCCCGCCTGTCCGGCTCCAGCAGGATGAATTCACCGAACCGCGCCACCAGAAAATCCACGACCTGCTGGTCCGTATCGCCCGCCACCAGCCGTTCGCGCAGCAGCACGCGCAGCTCATGGCTGATCGGCGCGTTCGATTCGTCGATGCTTTCGTTCTGGCAGACCGGACAGCGCAACCCTTCCGAGATCTCCCGCGCCCGCGCCTCCAGCAAGGGGTCGGCCAACATCTCGCTCGGCTGCACCGCCCAGAGGGGCTGCGCCAGCAGCATAAGGACCAGCAGCAGACGCTTCATTCCGCAGGCACCGCAGGCGCCCGGCGCGCCCCGACGGCAAAGCGCAGGCGACGGTCGGACAGGGAAATCAACCCGCCGATGGCCATCAGCATCGCACCGCCCCAGATCCAGTTGGCGAAGGGCTTGATATAGACCCGCATCGCATAGCCGCCGTCTGTTTGCGGATCGCCGATCACGACATAGAGGTCACGCAGGATGCCGTTCTTGATCGCGGCCTCCGTCGTGGCCATCTGCGCCACCGGATAGAACCGCTTTTCCGGCACCATGGTGATCGGCGCGCCATTCCCGCGCGCCGCCGTCACCGTGGCCATGGTCGAGGAATAGTTCGGCCCCTGCACCTTTTCCACGTTATCCAACGTGAAGTGATAGGCGCCGACGTCAAAGCCTTCGCCGACCTGTGCCACGCGGATATCCTCTTGCTGCCACGCGGTCATCGCGGCCACGCCAAAGATCGTAACCCCCATGCCCGCATGGGCCACCGTCTTGCCCCAGTCACCGCGCGGCAGGCGCAACACCCGGCCCAGACGGTCGGACAGGCCACCGCGCCCGGCGCGCAGCCACAGATCGACCACCGCACCGCCCACGACCCAGACGCCCAGCAACACGCCCGCCGGCCCCAGCAGGGACCGCCCGGCATAGATCGCATAGAACAGGCCCGCCATCGCCAGCGACAGCACGCCGAGGCCCGCCAGCGGCAACCGCGCACGGCTGAGCGTGCCGCGCTTCCACGCCAGCAGCGACCCCAGCGGCAGCACGATGGCGATCAGGACCATGAACGGCGTAAAGGCCGCGTCAAAGAACGGCGGCCCCACCGACAGCGTCCGCCCGAAGGCCAGTTCCGCCACCAGCGGCCAGATTGTCCCGATGAACACCACAAAGGCGGACACGGCCAGCAGGATGTTGTTCAGCACCAGCGCGCTTTCGCGGCTGACGGTGCCGAAGGCGCCCTGCGCCTGCATCACACCGGCCCGCGCCGCATAAAGCGTAAGCGACCCGCCAAGGAAGATCCCGAGGATCATCAGGATAAACACACCACGCTCCGGATCGTTGGCAAAGGCATGCACGGAGGTCAGCACACCGGAGCGCACGATGAACGTGCCCAGCAGCGAGAATCCGAAAGCCAGGATCGCCAGCAGGATCGTCCAGCTTTTCAGCGTCTCGCGCTTTTCCACGACGATGGCAGAGTGGAGCAGGGCGGCAGAGATAAGCCACGGCATGAAGCTCGCATTCTCGACCGGGTCCCAGAACCAGAAGCCGCCCCAGCCCAGCTCGTAATAGGCCCACCAGGACCCCAGCGCGATGCCCACCGTCAGGAACATCCAGGCGGCCAGCGTCCAAGGCCGCACCCAGCGCCCCCAAGCAGCGTCGACGCGCCCCTCGATCAGGGCGGCGACCGCAAAGCTGAAGGTCATACTGAGGCCGACATAGCCGAGGTAGAGGAACGGCGGATGGAACGCCAAACCCGGATCCTGCAACAGCGGGTTCAGGTCACGCCCGTTCAGCGGCGCCTCTGCCAGCCGCAGGAACGGGTTCGAGGTAAAGAGGATAAAGGCATAGAAAGCCACCGAAATGCTCGCCTGCACCGCCAGCACGCGCGCCTTCAGCGTCTCAGGCAGATTGCCACCGAACCATGTGGCACAGGCCCCGAACAGCGCGAGGATCAGCACCCACAGCAGCATCGACCCTTCGTGATTGCCCCAGACGCCGCTGATTTTATACAGCAGCGGCTTGGCCGTGTGGCTGTTGCCATAGACCAGCGCCACGCTGAAGTCCGACACGATGAAGGCGTGCATCAGCACGGCAAAGCTGAACCCGACAAGGATCAACTGGCTATTGGCGGCGGGATCGGCAAAGGCCATCCAGCCGCGCCACCCTTTGTGCGCGCCGATCATGGGCACGATCATCTGGGCAAGGGCCACGCCAAAGGCGAGAATCAGGGCGAAGTGTGCAAGTTCTATCAACATGCCCGACCTATAGCCGATCCCGCAGGCGTCGGATACCGGGCAGCGCACAAATCGCCGTGCGCCGCTTTGCCTCAGACCCGGAACCCGCCCTGCATGGCGTAGGTGATGCCGCCGACGATCAGGGCCCCGATGATCAGGCGGACCAGCCATTTCAACGTATCCTCGATCGCCAGCAGGCGGTCGGCCACGTTGACCCGGTGCACCGCGTTCACCGCATGCTGGGTCTCCAGATCGACCAGCCGCTTTTCGACGCCTGCGGTCCAGTCAGTCTGCATCGGCCTGCCTCCACCAGTCTGCCAACGCCGGGTTGTCGGCGTAGTCCCCCGGCACCTCCGGCGTTGGCGCAGGGTCATGCTCTGCCGCGTCCACACGCCCCTTGTCGGCGGCCAGCGCCTGCCCCATCAGCACGGTTTCCGCGACAGAGCGTTGAAAATCCTGCCCTTTCGCCTGATAACGCGATCCGAAGTAAAAACTGACGATCGCACCCATCAGCCACCACAACGGCTCCGGGATCAGGGCCACGCCGACCATGCGGCTGGAAAACCACGCGGGGCTGGTCATGGCGGACACGAACAATCCCAAGGTCCCCAGCGCCAGCATCGGTCGCGGCAGACGGTTCAGCCCGTCGATCACCCGGTCGAACAGACCGGGGCGCCGGCCCGCAAATTCCGTCGCGAACTGTGCCAGCGCCGCGCGCTTCTCGTCAGAGGCACGCTCCGCCCCCTTTTCGCTGTTCTCGCGAAAGACCTCGACCGTCTGCACCAGACCGCCACCGGTGCCCAGCACCCAGCCCATCATCTTGCCCATCATCCCCATCGTGCCACCCTTTCGCGATGCTGTGCCTCCGTCAGCCGATACCGCGGTGCGACAAAGTCCTCGGCCCGCGTGATCCAGCCACCCTTGCCGCCGTCCTGCCGTCGGGCATAGCGCCGGCTGGCAGGGCGGCTGTCGGCGAGCGCGTAGTAATAATTGCGCCGCGCGATGCCGTAGGCGTCGACCAGATGATCCGGCGCCGCCGCCATGGCGCGCTTGGCCGCGGCGACGGTCATCGGACCGATCACGCCATCCACCTTCACATCGATGCGCATACTATTGAAAAGACGCTGCAAGATCTTCACGGCGTTGGTGCCCGCATTGACATACATATCAAACACGCTGGGCTGCAGCGGTACGGGCAGGCGCGCGATGCCCGGCGCCTCGAAATAATGGTGCACGAAGATTTTGACCGCCTGCGCCTGTGACAGGCGCCGCACGTCGGCCGTGTCGACCTTTCCGTCGCCGGTCAGGTCAAGGCCAAGACGCCGCATCGTGTGGATCGTCACACCGTGGTTCGTCGCACCACCCGGATCGTTGGGGTCATCGACAAAGCCCCCCTCGCGCCGCACGATGTCGACGGCAATCTCCTGCACGCTCTGCATCATCATCCCCTGCCTGTGATGTCACGGGCAAGGGTCGGAGGGATTGGTTAATTGGTCGCGACCGCAGCGTCCGGTGCCACATAGATGCCCTGCGCCTTCAGCGCATCGACGACCTCTTTCGGCATATAGGACTCATCGTGTTTAGCAAGAATTTCAACGGCTTGGAAGGTGCCATTCACGTAACGTCCCTGCCCCACCATCCCCTGACCTTCGGCAAAAAGGTCGGGCAGGATGCCGGTATAGGTCACGGGAATCGAGGCACCGCCATCAGTCACCTTGAACGACACCTCGGTCCCCGTCCCGCGCGAGATGGACCCGTCCTCGACCAGCCCGCCGATCCGGAACAGCTCGGTCTCTCGCGGTGGGTCGGCCGCGACCTCGCTGGGCGAGCGGAAGAACTGGAACGACTCGGCGGGCAACATGGCCAGGATGCCGAGGATGGCCGCGATGCAGACGCCGGACAACGCCAGCACCTGGATGCGCCGCTTCTTGCGCAGGCCCTTCATGGGCGATTCCCTTTCATGGAAAGACCGGGGCCAGCATCAGCCCCTCCGTCTCGGGCAGGCCCAGCATCAGGTTGGCGTTCTGCAACGCCTGCCCGCTGGACCCTTTGGTCAGGTTATCGAGCGTGGCGATGATCTGGCAGCGCCCGTTGATCCGGTCCTTGACCACGCCAATGTGGCAGAAGTTGCTGGCCCGGATGTGTTTGATCGACGGGTGTTGCCCCATCGGCAGCACGATGATGAACGGCTCGTCCTTGTAGGCGTCCACCAGCGTGCGATGCACTTCGTTCGCGTCGCCCTTGACGTAGACGGTGGCAAGGATGCCGCGGTTCGCTGGGATCAGGTGCGGGGTGAACTGCACCTGCACGGAGCGTCCGGCGACCTTGGAGAATTCCTGATCGAACTCGCCCAGATGGCGGTGCGTGCCCCCGGCCGAATAGGCATGCGCCCCTTCGGAGAGTTCGGCGTGGAGCAGGTTTTCCTTCAGCGACCGACCCGCGCCGGACACGGCGGCCAGCAGGTCGATGATGATGTCGTCAAGGTCGATCACACCCGCCGCGATCAGCGGGCGCAAGGCATACTGACCCGTCGCCGCGTTGCAGCCGGTGCCGGCGACCAGACGCGCGCCGCGGATCTCGTCACGGTAGAACTCGGTCAGGCCATAGACGGCCTCTTTCTGCATCTCGAGCGCCGCGTGCGGCTTGCCATACCATTTTTCATAGTCGGCCCCATCCCTCAGACGGAAATCGGCAGAGAGGTCGACGATCTTCAGGTGCCGCGGCAGATCCTTGATGACCGCCTGCGAGGTGGCGTGCGGCAAGGCGCAGAAGACAAGGTCGACGCCGTCGAAATCCATATTCTCGATGGTGGTCAGCGTGGGCAGGTCAAGGTGGCGCAGGTGCGGAAACACGTCGGCCATGGCCATGCCGGCCTTGGAGTTGCCGGAGAGGCCCACGATCTTCATCGACGGATGGGTGGCAATCAGGCGGACGAGTTCCGCGCCGGTGTAGCCGGATGCGCCCAGAATGGCGACGTTATGAGTCATAGATCGGATCCCCTTTGGGGTGAATTTAAGGTGACGGGGCCAAGACGGCAACCGTGCGTCGGTCAGGCTGCCGTGAAGGTGATCCCGTGGCCAAGAAATTGCGTGGCACGGCTGGACACCTTCTTGGGATCGCCGGTTGTCAGGAACTGGTTTTCGGTGCCCTTGCCGACAAGCGCCGGTCGTCGTTCCAGATAATGCGCAAGGCTTTCCGCCACGAGGTTCGCCTGCGAGAAGACGTTGACGTGCGGGCCCAGCGCGTCCTGAAACACCTTTGCCATCAGAGGATAATGGGTACAGCCCAGCATCGCCGCGTCAGGTTCAGGCATCTTGCGCTTCAGCGCGTCGACGTGGGACCGCACCAGCGCCTCGGCGAGGATGAAATCACCGTCCTCGATCGCGTCCACGACACCGCCACAGGCCTGAGCCTCGACATCGACACCGATGGCGCGGAAGGCAAGTTCGCGCTGGAACGCGCGGCTGCGCACCGTGGCGGGGGTGGCGAAGAGGGCGACGTGCTTGACGGCAACCTCGCGCGGCGGCGAGTTGTCGCCCCATTCGCGTTCGGTCAGCGCCTCGATCAGCGGGACGAAGACGCCGAGGACACGCTTGTCTTTTGGCACCCAGCCTTCCTGCATCCGGCGCAGCGCCGCGGCGCTGGCGGTGTTGCAGGCGAGGATCACCAGATCGCAGCCCGCGTCGAACAGGCGCTGCGTGGCAGCCGTGGTCAGGCGATAAATGTCATCCGCGTCGCGCACACCGTAAGGTGCGTTCGCGTTGTCGCCCAGATAGACCAGCGGCAGATCGGGTAACCGTGTCCTGATCGCCTCGTAGACCGTCAGGCCGCCCAGACCGCTGTCGAAGATTCCCACCGCCATGGCGCACCCTATGCTTTGCCTTCAATTCATGACCCCGCTTGTTCGCGCCGCGGGGTCTTGGGCCGCAGCATAGGTCTGACGGCTGCGGAAATCCATGCATCCTTTGGCGTGACAGCGTGCAAGCAACACGAATGTTGCGAGGGCCACCGGCAACCTGCAACCCCACCGTCACCTTATCCGGGGATAAGGTGGGACGGTGGGGTTAAGGAGTTGTAAACGCGGGCAGAAAAGCTATTCAGCTGCCATGCGCGCGGGTCCATCACGCAGCCGGGCGAGGAGCACTTCACGCTCTTTCTCGGCCTTGGCGGCGTTGGCGGCCTTGACCGGGCCGAAGCCGCGGATCGTCAGGGGCAGCCGTGCAAGGGCCACGGCGGCGTCGGGGTCCCGCGCGGCCTGTGTGCCCAGCGCCGTCATGTCGGCCTCGTATTGCGCGATCAGGGCGCGTTCCATCCGGCGCTCGGTGGTATAGCCGAAGGGGTCGAGCGGCGTGCCGCGCAGCACCTTGAGCCGGGCCAGCCACGGAAAGGCGCGGCCCATGCCCGCACCGAAGGTCTTTTTCATCGGGCGTCCGTCGGGGCCGTCCTTTGTCATCAGCGGCGGGGCAAGGTGATAGCTGACATTGATATCGCCATCGAAGGCCTCTCGCGCCTTGGCCTCGCTGTCCTGCAGCAGACGCGCGACCTCGTATTCGTCCTTGTAGGCCAGCAGCTTGTGATAGCCCAAGGCGACCGCTTCCTTCAGCGCGGGGTCGGTGAAGCGGTCCACCATGGCGCGGTAGCGTTTCGCCAGCCGCTTGTTCTGGTAGGTCGTCAGATGCTTTTCGCGATAGGCGATGCGGTCGTTCAGGGATTTCGGCAGGCTGACCACCTTTGGCGCGCCCAGATCCGCCGCCTGTTCCGGGTGCAGCACCGCCCAGCGCCCCAGTTCGAAGGCGCGCAGGTTGCGGTCGACGGCCGCGCCGTTGAGTGTGATCGCCCGGCGGATCGCGTCGCCCGAGACGGGGATCGCGCCCATCTGCCAGGCGGCGCCGAAGATCATCATGTTGGAATAGATGCTGTCGCCCATCGTGGCCTTCGCCAGATCGGTCGCATCGAACAGATGCACGTCGTCCCGCATCCGGGCCGCGAGGGACAGTTTCAGCTGCTCCACCGGCAGCTGAAACTCCGTGTTCTTGGTAAAGTCGCCGGTGATGATCTCGTGCGCGTTCACCACACCCTTGGTCCGGCCGGTCTTCATCAGGCCGATGGTCTTGGCGCCCGCCGATACGACGAGGTCGCCGCCGATCAGGGCGTCACATTCGCCGGTGGCGACGCGGATCGCGCTGATGTCCTCTGGCCGGTTCGCCAGACGACAATGGATGCGGACGGCACCGCCCTTTTGCGCAAGGCCCGCCATTTCCATCATGCCAGCCCCCTTGCCGTCAAGGTGTGCAGCCATCGCCAGCACCGCGCCGATGGTCACGACGCCGGTGCCGCCGACGCCGGTGATGACGACGTTGTGGGTGCCGTGGATCGCGGGCAGCACCGGGTCGGGCATGTCGGGCAGATCGACCTGCGCGGTGGCGGCCTTTTTCAGCTGCGCGCCTTCGACGGTGACGAAGGAGGGGCAGAAGCCCTTGAGGCAGGAAAAGTCCTTGTTGCAGGACGACTGGTCAATGGCACGCTTGCGCCCGAGTTCGGTTTCAACCGGCACGATGGACACGCAGTTCGACTGCACCCCGCAGTCGCCGCAGCCTTCGCAGACGTCGGTGTTGATAAAGACCCGCTTGTCCGGGTCGGGGAACTGGCCCCGCTTGCGACGGCGGCGTTTTTCGGCGGCACAGGTCTGGATGTAGACCAGCGCGCTGACGCCCTTGGTCTTGGCCAGTTCCGCCTGCACCCGCGGCAGCTCTGCCCGTTCTGACAAAGGCACGCCCTTGGGGAACATGGCGGGATCGACGTCTTCCTTCTCGTCATAGACGACGCGGACGTCCTTGACGCCCATCGCGATCAGTTCGGCCACGATGCGGTCGGCGGTCAGGCCGCCATCGTTGCCCTGCCCGCCCGTCATCGCGACGGCGTCGTTGTAGAGGATCTTGTAGGTGATCGTCGTCCCCGCCATCAGCGCGAAGCGGATCGCCTGCACCCCGGAGTGGTTGTATGTGCCGTCGCCGAGGTTCTGGAAGACGTGGCCGGTCTTGCTGAACGGCGCCTCGCCGACCCAGTTGGCACCTTCACCGCCCATCTGGGTAAAGCCCACGGTGCTGCGGTCCATCCACTGCACCATGTAGTGACAGCCGATGCCCGCATAGGCGCGGGAGCCTTCGGGCACCTTGGTGCTGGAGTTGTGCGGACAGCCCGAGCAGAAATATGGCAGACGGGCCGCCAGTTCGGGCACGTTGTCGGCGCGGCGGGCCTCGGCCAGTTGCGCGAGGCCTGCGGTCACGCCGTCGGATCCGCAGCCTTCCTCGGTCAAAATCCCGCCCAGCTTTTCCGCGATCCAGATCGGATCGAGGGCGTAGCGCGTCGGGAAGACCTCCTCGCGCCGGCCTTCGGAGTGCTCATCGCCCTTGTGCCAGCCGTAGACGCGGGTCCGGGTGTCGTCGAAGAGCGCCTCCTTGACCTGCACCTCGATCAGCTTGCGCTTTTCCTCGACCACGACGACCAGATCGAGGCCCTCGGCCCATTCATGAAACGAGGCCATGTCGAGCGGCCAGACCTGACCGACCTTGTAAGTGGTGATCCCCAGACGCTCGGCCTCGGCCGCGTCGATGCCCAGCAACGACAGCGCATGGACCAGATCCAACCAGTTCTTGCCCGCCGCGACGAAGCCAATCTTTGCGCCCGCCTTGCCCCACTTACGCTGGTCCATCTTGTTGGCGCGGGAAAACGCCTCTGCCGCAAAGCGCTTGTGGTCGATCATCCGCGCCTCTTGCGCCACGGGGGTGTCGACCAGACGGATGTTCAACCCCTCGTCGGGCAGCTTCATGTCCGGCGTCACGAAGGACAACCGGTGCGGGTCGCCGTCCACGACGCTCGTCACCTCGATCGTGTCTTTCATCGTTTTCAGACCCACCCAGACGCCCGCATAGCGCGACAGCGCCCAGGCGTAGAGGCCGTAATCCATCACCTCTTGCACACCGGCAGGGCTGACGATGGGCATGTAGGCATCGACCATCGCCCAGTCGGACTGGTGCAGGGTGGTGGAGCTTTCACCCGTATGGTCGTCGCCCATCGCCATGATGACGCCGCCGTGGGGCGACGTGCCGGCCATGTTCGCGTGCCGCATCACGTCACCGGAGCGGTCCACGCCGGGGCCCTTGCCGTACCAGAGGCCAAAGACGCCGTCGTATTTCCCCTCGCCGCGCAGTTCAGCCTGTTGGCTGCCCCAGAGGGCCGTCGCCGCCAGATCCTCGTTCAGGCCCGGCTGGAATGTCACCTGCGATGCCGTCAACGCCTTGGCCGCCTTCGCCATCTGCATGTCCACGGCACCCAGCGGCGATCCGCGATATCCGGTGACGTAACCTGCGGTGTTCAGCCCCGCCCTTACGTCCCGTGCCCGCTGCATCAGCATCAGCCGCACCAGCGCCTGCGTGCCGTTCAGCAGCACCGGCGACTTTTCCAGATCGAACCGATCGTTCAGCGAAATCTCTTCCCGGCCCATCGTGCACCTCCTCATGCGCAATTTGCGGTTATTTCCTCAGCATAGGTCACAAATTCTGACCTACAAAGGGTTTATTCAGCATCACCCTTCATTGATTTGTGACACATCCCTGCGTAATGAAGTTCCATTGCGTATGGTTAATTTGTGCGGCAGGAGGCTGGGATGGACTGGGACAAGCTTAGAATATTTCATGCCGTGGCTGACGCGGGGTCGCTGACCCATGCGGGCGACGTGCTGCACCTGTCGCAATCTGCCGTCAGCCGCCAGATCCGCGCGCTGGAAGAATCGCTGAACACCACCTTGTTTCACCGCCACGCGCGCGGGTTGATCCTGACCGAACAGGGCGAGTTGCTGTTCGACGCGACCAAGTCGATGAACCGCAGGCTGGAAGCCGCCAGTGCCCGCATTCGGGACAGCGAAGAAGAAGTCTTTGGCGAGTTGCGCGTGACCACGACGACCGGGTTCGGCACCCTCTGGCTTGCGCCGCGGTTGCCGAAACTCTACGAGAAATACCCCGACATCAAGATCGACCTGATGCTGGAGGAACGCGTGCTCGACCTGCCGATGCGCGAGGCCGACGTCGCGATCCGCATGAAAGAGCCGTCTCAGGCCGACCTGATCCGCAAGCGGCTGATGAACATCCGGATGCGGCTGTACGCGACGCGCGAATACCTGGAAACGCGCCCGCCACTGGCGGCGATCCAGGATATCTCGGGGCATCGGCTGATCTGTCAGGCCCTGACCTCGACACAGGTCAGCGCCGGGTCGACGCTGATCCATCACCTGCTGAGCCACGAGGTGCAGTCGATCTTTACCGTGAACAACTATTTCGGGGTACTGCAGGGCGTCATCAACAACCTCGGCGTCGGCGTGCTGCCGGACTACGTGACAGAAGATTTTCCCCATCTGATCCGTTGCCTGCCCGAACTGGAAAGCGGCGAGGTCCCGGTGTTCCTCGCCTACCCCGAGGAATTGCGCCAGTCGCGCCGCATCATGGCGTTTCGCGACTTCGTGCAGGATGAAATCTTTGCCCATCGCAAAAGCGTCAGGGACATCGCAGCCAGCCCCGACACATCGGTCTGACACCGCGTCATGCGTGCAACGCATAGCGGCATTGCAACTTGACATCGGCTTTTTTCTTGATTGCACAAAAATCGAGCCTTATCTGCAATGATGAAGCGATGCGGTGAGAGCCACTTGCTTCACCTCCCTGTTGGACTTCGCCGGGCCTTTGTGCCCGGCATTTTTTTGTGTCGCGGTCGGCGTCGCACACAGATGGCCGTGCGGCCCTTTCCCTTGGACCGCCAGTCGCCTAAAAGCAGGCGAACGTCACCCCGGGGGATGCCATGACCGAACCGACCATCACGCCAGACCTGATCGCCGCCCACGGGCTGAAGCCCGACGAATACGACCGCATCCTCGACATCATCGGACGCGAACCGACCTTCACCGAACTCGGCATCTTTTCGGCGATGTGGAACGAACATTGTTCCTACAAGTCCTCCAAGAAGTGGCTGCGCACCCTGCCGACCACCGGCCCGCAGGTCATTTGCGGTCCGGGAGAGAACGCGGGCGTCGTCGATATCGGTGACGGTCAGGCCGTCGTCTTCAAGATGGAAAGCCACAACCACCCCAGCTACATCGAACCCTATCAGGGTGCGGCGACGGGCGTCGGCGGCATCCTGCGCGACGTCTTCACGATGGGTGCACGGCCCATTGCGGCGATGAACTCTCTGTCCTTCGGGGTGCCGTCGCACCCGAAGACCCGGCAACTGGTCAACGGCGTGGTCGCCGGTGTCGGCGGTTACGGCAACGCCTTTGGCGTGCCGACGGTCGGTGGCGAAGTGCGGTTTGATGCGTCCTACAACGGCAACTGCCTTGTGAACGCCTTTGCCGCCGGTCTGGCCGATGCCGACAAGATTTTCTACTCTGCCGCCTCCGGCGTCGGCATGCCCGTCGTCTACCTTGGGGCCAAGACGGGGCGCGACGGCGTCGGCGGCGCCACCATGGCATCCGCAGAATTCGATGACACGATCGAGGACAAGCGCCCCACCGTGCAGGTCGGCGACCCGTTCACCGAGAAACGCCTGATGGAAGCCACATTGGAACTGATGGCGACCGGCGCCGTCATCTCCATTCAGGACATGGGGGCCGCGGGCCTGACCTGTTCCGCCGTGGAAATGGGCGACAAGGGCGGCCTTGGCGTGCGGCTTGATCTGGAAAACGTGCCCCAGCGCGAACTCCACATGACCGCCTACGAGATGATGCTGTCCGAATCCCAGGAACGCATGCTCATGGTGCTGAAGCCGGAACTGGAGGCCGAGGCCCGCGCCGTCTTCGTCAAATGGGACCTCGATTTTGCCATCGTGGGCGAGACCATCGCCGAGGATCGGTTTCTGATCCTGCATAACGGAGAGACCAAGGCCGACCTGCCGTTGTCGAAACTCGCCTCCTCCGCCCCAGAATACGACCGCCCGTGGGAAGAGACTCCGCAAGCTGCCCCGGTCGGCGACATTCCCCATGTCGATCCCATTGCGGGCCTGCGCGCGCTGATCGGCAGCCCGAACTACGCGTCCAAGTCCTGGGTCTATGAACAATACGATGCCCAGGTCATGGGCGACACCCTGCGGATCCCCGGCGCGGGGGCCGGCATCACCCGCATCCACGGCACGACCAAGGCGCTGGCCTTCACCTCTGACGTGACACCGCGCTACGTCTTTGCCAACCCCGTCGAAGGGGGCCGTCAGGCGGTGGCAGAGGCCTATCGCAACCTGACCGCCGTGGGGGCAAAACCCCTTGCCACCACCGACAACATGAACTTCGGCAACCCCGAAAAGCCCCGCATCATGGGCCAGTTCGTCGGCGCCATCAAAGGCATCGGCGAAGCCGTCACCGCCCTCGACATGCCGATCGTGTCCGGCAATGTCTCGCTTTACAATGAAACCGACGGGACCGGCATCCTGCCGACGCCCACCATCGGCGCCGTGGGCCTGATCGCCGACGTGGACCAGATCATCCGCGGCACGCTTGCGGACGGCCACACGCTGCTGCTGCTGGGTGATACCCCCGGTCACATGGGCCAGACCGCCCTGCTGGCCGAACACCTGAACCGCGCCGAAGGCGACGCGCCCCCCGTCAACCTCGTGACCGAAGCCGCCCACGGCGACTTCATCCGCGCGCATGCCGCCCATATCACCGCCTGCACCGACCTCGCCGACGGCGGCCTGGCCCTCGCGGCGTTCGAAATGGCGGACACCGCTGGCGTGGGCCTCAGCCTCGACACGGACGACACGGCGCAGCTCTTTGCCGAGGATCAGGCCCGCTACCTGATCGCCGCGACCTTCGATCAGGCCGAGGCGCTGCTGAGCGCCGCAGACAAGGCCGGCCTGCCCCTGACCCGCGTCGGACAGGCCGGTGGCGACCAGATCACCTTCGGCGCCTACAGCGCGCCGATTGCACCACTCTCCGCCCTCTACCGCAGCGCCTTCGCCGATGCGGTGGCGTGAACTGCATTCACCTGGCCAGATAAACGACACCCGGAGGGTCCCCCCTTGCCCCCTCCGGGTCAGGTTCATAAGTTAAGCGCACCCGACCGAAGGACGCCAAAGATGCCCATCACCGCCCACGAAATCGAGACCCTGCTGCGTGACAGTTTTCCCGACGCGCAGATCACTGTGCAGGGCGACGACGGCGCGCATTTCGCGGCAGAAGTGATCGACCCGAGCTTCAAGGGCCAGAACCGTGTGCAGCAGCAACGCGCCGTCTATGCCGCCCTCAAGGGTAAGATGGACGGCAGTCAGGGCGACCTGCATGCCCTGGCCCTGACCACACGCGCGCCGGACTGACACGGCACGCCGATTTTCGCAGAACATTTGGGCCCGCCACTGGCCGGCCGCTCCCGAAAGGATCCCAGAATGACCGCCTCCGACCAGATCAAGCAGACCGTGACCAGCCATGACGTGGTGCTGTTCATGAAAGGCACCAAGACCATGCCGCAGTGCGGCTTCTCGTCCCGCGTCGCAGGCGTGCTGAACTTCATGGGCATCGACTATACCGATGTGAACGTGCTGGCCGACGACCAGATCCGCCAGGGGATCAAGGATTACTCCGACTGGCCCACGATCCCGCAGCTTTACGTCAAGGGCGAATTCGTCGGCGGCTGCGACATCATCACCGAGATGACGCTGTCCGGCGAGCTTGACACGCTGCTGTCCGACAAGGGCATCGCCTTCGATCAGGCCGCCGCCGACAAGATCCGCGAAGCGAACGGCTGACGGGTCATTGTCACGCCCGTCGTGACGATGACGCCAGCAAAAACGCCGGTGCGCAGGGCGGGAGCCACGGCATGCGGTGAAAAAGAAAGCATTGAAGCCTGTCAGTTGAAAAGCTGGCAGGCTTCTGTTTTACGTCTTCGCTGCCGCGCGTCCTGCGGTCTCAAGCGTAAGGTCAGTGAACCGTCTCGCGTTGCGTCCGTGGCTTGGCGCTGGCCGGCCAGACGCCAGTGCCGCAGAAACATCCCCCCCCTATCAAGTCGCGATGACTGCTGCGCCGACACGACGGACCGCACCCCAGAGCGATGATTTTGCTTTCTGATCCGGCGGAGGATGCGCCCCGGTAACGACTGGCGCTATTCGCCCCATCCCATAACATCGTGGCCACCATAGACCATGCGCCGGATCATCGGCGCCGTCAGGCTGGCAGAAAATCCGCCCTCCAGTGCCGAGACCTGATGAAGTCTGTCCATCTGCGCGCCGGTCAGCGTCACATCCGTTGCCGCGATATTGCCGGTCAACTGCGCAACGCTGCGTGCGCCGACCAGCGTGGAGGTTACCCCCCGTTGCGCCATGACCCAAGCCAGCGCGATCTGTGCGGGTGTGCGTCCCTGTTCGGCCGCCGTCGCGTTCACGACAGCGAGAATGTCCCAGTTGCGGTCGCTGAACTTGCTGTCGCCAAAGGGGTTGGGACCGCTGAGCCTGCCGGTGGTCGCGGTATTGTCGCGCTTGTATTTCCCCGTCAGAAAGCCGCCGGCCAGCGGGCTCCATGGCATGACGCCCATGCCGCCTTCGCGCGCAGCGGCAAAATGCTCGGCCTCCACGTCGCGGGCGACGAGCGAGTATTCGACCTGCAGGGCGATCGGTCCCGGCACCCGGCGTTCTGATGCGATGGTCGCAGCCTTCATCGCCAGCCAGGCGGGCATGTCCGAAAACGCATAGTGCCTGATCTTGCCGGCCCGCACCAGATCGCCAAGCGTCTGGACGATCTCCTCGACCGGCGTGACACCGTCCCAGATATGCATCCAGTAAAGGTCGATGTAATCGGTCCCAAGCCGCTTGAGCGAGGCATCCAGCGCGCGGTGGATGTTCTTGGCCCCCGCCCCGCCGGCGTGCGGGTTGCCAGCGCGTGATGGATGGTCGGCCAGAGGACTGCGCGAGCCGTTGAAGCCGAACTTCGTGGCCAGCACGATATCGTCGCGCGTGCCGGTCTGCTTGATGAACTTGCCGACGAATTCCTCGCTGACACCACCGGCGTAGATATCCGCGGTGTCTACGAAATTGCCCCCCGCGTCGCGGTAGGCCTCAAAGATCGCGCGGGCCTCTGCCTCTTCCACGCCCCAGTCGCCGGGTCCGAAGGTCATGGTGCCAAGGCACAGGGGGCTGACGACCAGACCGGATCGGCCAAGGGCACGGTAGCGCGTGAGGGTCATGAGATTTCCAATGTTTCATAATGAACGATATGAAAGATATCTGCCCGTTGCGAAACCAAGTCAATGACTTTAATATCGGTCATTATGAAAGCAGCCGCACCTCAACCACGCAAGACGGGCCGCCCCTTGTCGTTCGACCGGGAGGATGTGCTGGAAAAGGCGATGCTCGCGTTCTGGAAAAGCGGGTACGAGACGACGTCGATCTCTGATCTGACGGCGGCCATGGGGGTTACGGCGCCCAGCCTTTACGCGGCGTTCGGCAACAAGCAGCAGCTTTTTCTGGAGGCGATGCACCGCTACGCGGGAGATCGTGTGACGCTGGAGAAGACGATGGCCGACGCGCCGACCGCGCGCGAGGCTGTCGCAGCGATGCTGCGCGGCGCGGCGATGCTCTATACCGGTGACGCGACACCGCCCGGCTGCCTGTTGGCCAGTGCGGCCGCAACGGGATCGCCAGAGGCGGCGGCGGTCCGCGCCGCCGTCGCCGCCGAACGCCGCGCGGTGCGTGACATCATCATGCGCCGGATCGAGGTGGATATTGTCAAAGGGCTGATGCCGTCAGACACGCGGCCGGACACGCTGGCGGACCTGACCCTTGCCGTCACGCAGGGCATGTCCGTTCTGGCGCGGGACGGTGCCGACCGGGCGCGTCTTTTGGCCGTCGCAGAGACGGCCACCACAGGCTGGCGCACCTGCGACGTCTAGGCAAAGCGGCCTTTCGCTGCCCCGCAGTCATCGGTCAACGCAGGATCAAATCAGACATGCGCCGCCCGGCGCTTTGCTCTTTCGGATCAGCACCGCGCGCAGGCCACCGACAGTGGCCCGAGGCATCAGCGGCATGATACCCCGCCCGGATGCCAGCGCAGGGCCGGGTCGCAGCCCAGCCCTGAAGGATGGGTCACGACTCCTTGCAGAAGGCGTATAGCGTCACTTCCTCTTTCACCTCGGCGTCGAACCAGCTGAGCGTCGCCTCGCCTTGGTGGGTCCACCAGACGTAGCCTGATCCGTCGTTCGGGAACCGGTAGCGAACACCGGAGGCGGCCTCATCGGTCGCTTCGAGGTTGATCATCCGGCCTTCGACCATCAGCACGACGACACCTGGTTCGCTGCCGTCCTCGACGTTGATATACACGGCCGGGATCTCGACACCCCGTTCGCAAGTGTAGCGCGGCGTCGATGTGACGCCCGCCATGGCGCTGCCCACCCAGAGGATGGCACAGGCCGCACCGGTCACAGATTTCATCATGTTGGTCTCGTCTTGCTGGAACGCAGCTTGTCGTCAGGCCTGCGCGTCCACCTGATCCGCCAGCGCCTCGGCGCGGGCGGCAATCTCGGCCATGCTGTCGTGGATTTCGCGCGGGATCACCGGCACCTCGATCCGCTGGGCGGGGCGGCTTGCGGCTTCCTCGATCTGCGCGCGCAAGCCGTTCAGCTCCAGCTCGCTTTCGCGCAGCTGGTCTTCCAGCCCTGCGGTACGGTCGGCCAGCATCAGGCCCGCCATCAGCAGCATCCGCGCCTCTGGCATGCGCCCGATCTGGGCGGACAGATGCGCCGCCTCTGCATCCAGCATCCGCGCGGCAGAGGTCAGGTATTGCTCCTCGCCCTCCTGGCAGGCAACCTCGAAGCTGCGTCCACCGATCGTGATTTCCACCTGTGGCATGGCTCAGCCCTCTCGTTGCAGAAGCGGTTTCAGGTCGGACAGGATCGCCGCGACCTCGCTCGCCTCGGCGGCGCGTTGCGCCGTCAGGCCCTCGACTTCGGCCATCAGCGCGCGGTTGATCAGTTCGGGGTCGGCCGTGCCTTGCGTGGCAGCAGCCCGCAACCGGGCGCAGACTTCGGTCAGATCGGCGTTCGAGCCGCGCAACTGCTGCAGTTCGGCGTCCAGATCGGCGTTGGACTGGCGCAATTGCTGCAGGTCCGCATCCAGGTCAGAGATCTGGTCGGCCTGCGCGCCGCAGCGCGATTCCAGTTCGGCAATCCGGCCTTCCTGCTGCGTCTGCAACCGCGCCACACGGTCCTGCAACCCGGCGCGGGCGGCACGCTCGCGGTCCAGGTCCGCCTGCAGGTCGGCCATCGCCGCGGTGTCGCCCAACCCGGTCAGTCCCGCCCTGATCCGGTCCAGCGCGATGACGATGCGCGTCTCCAAGGCCTTGATGTCTTCCATGCGCCTGTCCCTGTCCCCAACCTTCGCGCATGTTTGCGCGAATCGTGCTCTGCCGCAAAGGTTAAGCGATCCATCCGGCACGCACAAACGACCCGCCACGCTTGATCTTGGTCCCCGCCCTGCTATGACGCGTGCAACGCATTTTTTGCCATAGAACAGGACCAGAGCCCATGGATCTCGCCGCCCTGCGCACAGCGCACCCCGACCACTGGATGAAAGCCGCCGCGATCCGCGCCCTGACGCTGGACGCCGTCGCCGCCGCGAACTCTGGCCATTCCGGCATGCCGATGGGCATGGCGGACGTGGCCACGGTGCTGTTCACAAACCACCTGAACTTTGACCCTGCAGCCCCCAACTGGCCCGACCGCGACCGGTTCATCCTGTCGGCGGGCCACGGGTCGATGCTGCTGTATTCCCTGCTGCACCTGACCGGGTACGAGGATTTCGACCTCGACCAGATCAAGAACTTCCGCCAGTGGGGCTATCGCACGGCAGGCCACCCGGAATATGGCCATGGCCGCGGGATCGAAGTCACGACAGGCCCGCTGGGTCAGGGGATCAGCAATTCCGTCGGCTTTGCCATCGCCGAGGAGATCCAGCGAGCGGTCTGGGGCGACAAGATCGTCAACCACCACACCTATGTCATGGCCGGTGACGGCTGCCTGATGGAAGGTGTCAGCCAAGAGGCGATCGGTCTGGCCGGCATGCAGCAGCTGTCGCATCTGATCGTCTTCTTCGACAACAACGACATCACCATCGACGGCCATGTCGGCATGGCCGACATCACCGACCAGCCCGCGCGCTTTGCCGCCTCTGGCTGGCATGTACAGTCCATCGACGGCCACAACCCGGACGAGATCGACGCCGCGATCACCGCCGCCAAGGCCGATCCGCGCCCCTCGATGATCGCCTGCAAGACGCATATCGCGCTGGGTCACGCGGCCCAGGACACCTCCAAGGGTCACGGTGCGCTGACCGACGCCAAGCAGATGGCGGCCGCGAAAGAGGCCTACGGCTGGACCAGCGGCCCCTTCGACGTCCCCGCCGAGATCAAGTCCCAGTGGGAGGCGACGGCAGAGCGCGGCCGCGCGGCCCATGCCGCATGGCAGGACCGTTTTGCCAAACTGTCAGCCGCCAAGCAGGCGGAATTCAATCGCGCCCATGATCTGGAAGCGCCCAAGAAGCTGTCCGCCACGATCCGCGCCTTCAAGAAGCAGGCCAGCGAATCCGCGCCCTCTGTCGCGACCCGCAAGTCGAGCGAGAACGTGCTGGAGGTGATCAACCCGATCATGCCGGAAACCATCGGCGGATCGGCCGACCTGACGGGATCGAACAACACCAAGACGCCCGACATGGGCGTGTTCAGCCCCGACAACCGCAGCGGCCGCTACATCCACTACGGCATCCGCGAACACGGCATGGCCGCGGCGATGAACGGCATGGCGCTGCATGGCGGCGCACGCCCCTACGGCGGCACCTTCATGTGCTTTACCGACTATGCCCGTGGTGCGATGCGCCTGTCCGCCCTGATGGGCGTGCCGACGGTCTACGTCATGACCCACGATTCCATCGGTCTGGGCGAGGACGGCCCGACGCACCAGCCGGTCGAGCATCTGTCGATGCTGCGCGCGACGCCCAACACCCACGTATTCCGCCCCGCCGACACGGTCGAGACGGCAGAGGCCTGGGAACTCGCGCTGACATCGACCAAGACGCCGTCGGTTTTGGCGCTGTCGCGGCAGAACCTGCCGACGGTGCGCACCACGCACACCAACAAGAACATGACGGCGCAGGGTGGCTACGTGTTGGCGGATGCGGAGGGCAAGCGTCAGGTCATCCTGATCGCAACCGGGTCAGAGGTCGAACTGGCCATGGCCGCCCGCGCGACACTGCAGGCCGAAGGTATTGGCACCCGCGTCGTGTCCATGCCCTGCATGGAGCTGTTCATGGCGCAGGACGAGGCCACGCGCCGCAAGGTCCTGCCCGCTGGCCCCGTCCGCGTCGCGGTCGAGGCCGGTGTGCGCCAGTCCTGGGACATGATCCTGATGGGCGAGCGCGGCAACGCCAAGAAGGCGGCTTTCGTCGGGATGGACGGCTTCGGCGCCTCCGCCCCGGCAGAGGTTCTGTTCGAAAAGTTCGGCATCACGGCTGCACATGTCGTGCAGGCGGCCAAAGATCTGCTCTGATAACCGCAGAGGGGGCCGTGAAGGCCCCCTCGCTGACGGCCTCGCACGGCTGAAACGAAGCGTTTTGATGATGGCCAGCCAGCATCATCCGAAGCCGTTATCGCGAGCCTCGCCATCGCGTGATGTCGGCGGTCTGGCGATCGCCGGTCTGGTCCTTGGTCCCCCCGTGTCCCCTTTCAAAAGATGACGGTCATTTGACACAACGCTGATGGATTTCATCGATGAATGTGGGGAGGTTTCGGCTCTGCAGGGCGATCAAGGGGCAGTTGGGGTGAAGCAATGCGCTTTTAGTTGCAAAGGCGGCAACAGGGGCTTGCAGTGTCCGGCACGATCACCTGCGCCCCGCGACGCCATGCATCCAAGACCTGTGATCGCGACGGCCTATGCCCGTCACACTGCGCCGTCGTATTCGATATGCACGACATCGCCGCAATGCTTGCAATGCACCGCGTCCCGGTCGTGTTTAAGAAGGCCGCAGTTCGGACACTCAAAACGGACCTTGTAGGGCCGGAACAGCACCTGGGCCAGTTGCAGAAAGAGTGTGACGCCGAAGATCATCACGAAGACCGACAGCAGCCGTCCCCACAGTCCCACGGCCACGATGTCGCCAAAGCCCGTCGTGGTCAGGGTCGACATGGTGAAATAGAAGGCATCGGCGTAATTTCCGACCTTGTCGTTCACCCGCACCTGACTGGCATAGATCAGGCCGGTCATCACGAAGACGAAGACGCCGAGGTTGATGACGGCAAGGAACACGTCCTCGTTCCGGCGGAAGTAGTCGAAATCGGACCGCAGGCGGTGCAGCGTCTCGTAGCTTTTCAGCAGGCGCAGGGTGCGCAACACGCGCAAAAAGCCCAGACCGTTGACCAGCAGCGGCCCAAGGAAGCTGAGCACCGCCACGATGTCCGCCCATGTGGACAGCCGGGTCAGGGCCTGCTTCCAGTTGGGCTCCAGCCAGGCGCGGACGGCGAAATCCAGCAGGATGACGACGCCGAAGGCCAGATCGCACCACAGCAGCCAGTCGGTATGCGCGATGAAGGATGTGGCGATCACATAGGCCAGCGTCAGCAGGTCGAAGGCCAGCAGGGTATAGCGGAACCAGACGGCAGCGTCGCTGTCGCCTTCGTAAAGGGCGCGGATGGTGTCACGCATCGGGTCTGACGGCCCAGCGCCCTGACCCCGCCACGGCCAGGGCCAGACAACCGCCGGCGATGGCCCAGTTCTTGACGAAGATGGTCATCTGCCACGGATCGCCCGTGGTCAGAAAGACGTTCAGGTGAAAGAAGCTGGTCACCGCGCAATAGGCCGCCGCCGTGACGGCCACGGGCCGGACGGCGACACCCGCCCACAAGGCAAGCCCCGCCACAGCATCATAGACAAGTGCAGGCCAGACCAATGCATAGGGCAGCCCCAGACCGACCAGCAGCGCACCCGCATCACCGGGGCTGAGCGTCTTCTGCACCGCCCCGCCCACCAGCAGGGCGCCGATCAGAAGGCGAGCGAGCAAAAGCGCCAGATTGGTCATGCGGGCCGCACGACACGGTAGAGCGGCGCGATGACGAAGTTCACCAGCGGGATGATCAGCAGGCCCAGGACAAGGCCCAGCACGCCATCACAGGCGGCGGTCACGATCCATTCCACGGCAGCGACGTAGGCGTCCGACACGTTGTGCGCGACGGCAACTGCCCAGCCGTGCACGACCTCTTCTGGCGCGTGCCAGCCCAACTGGCCCAATCCGTGCACGATGATCTGACCGCCGACCCACAGCATCGCGGCGGTGCCGACCCATGTCAGCACGAAAAGGAACGTTGGCATCCACTTGACGATACCATGTCCCAGCGCCCGCGTGATGCCCAGCCGACCCTTGTTCGCCATCATCAGCCCCAAGTCGTCCGCCTTCACGATCAGCGCCACGGCGCCGTAGACGACGACCGTGATGCCGATGCCGACGATGGCCAGCACCGCCGCCTGCAGCCAGATGCTGGGCGCGGTGATCGCGGCCAGAGAGATCGTCATGATCTCGGCGCTCAGGATGAAGTCGGTCTTGATCGCGCCCTTGACCTTCTGTTCTTCCAGATGGGCGGGGTCGCCGGTTGCCTTGGAATGGGCCTGCTTGTGCTGAAAGGCGTGGAGGATCTTCTCTGCCCCCTCGAAACACAGGTAGGCGCCGCCCAGCATCAGAAGCGGCGGGATCGCCCATGGCGCAAAGGCGGACAGCAGCAGGGCGATCGGCAGCAGGATCACCAGCTTGTTGAAGAACGATCCCCGCGCGATCTTCCACACGATGGGCAGCTCGCGGGCGGGGGCGAAGCCTTGGACGTATTTCGGGCTGACGGCGGCATCGTCGATGACGGCACCCGCCGCCTTGGCACCCGCCTTGGCCGACTGCCCGATCACGTCGTCCACGCTGGCCGCCGCCACCTTGGCAATCGCTGCCACGTCGTCCAGCAGGGCCAGCAAACCGCTCATGTTCGTTCCTTCCAAATCATTCCGATGCAACCTAGGCCAACCGGCCCGCACCGCAACCCTGCGGGGCTGCTTTGATGGCTAGGCAGCGCTGGTCCGAGCGATTAAACAGCCCCCATGACGAACGCCCTTGCCATCGGTCTTGTGATCTTCATCGCCGCGTTCTTTGCGCTGGACCACTTCGTCCTGCACCTTGGCGCGCCGCTGTTTCTGGCACGACAATTCTACGATCTTCTGCAGTGGGTCGCCTTCTGGCGGTGATGCAACGCCCTTGACCTTTGGCGCAAATTCGCAATGTTCGCCGCAAAGCGGCGGACCTGCCGCGTCAACCAGCAATGAGGTAGTCACCATGGCCGTCAAAGTCGCAATCAACGGATTCGGGCGCATCGGGCGCAACGTGCTGCGCGCGATCATCGAATCCGGCCGCACGGATATCGAGGTCGTGGCGATCAACGATCTGGGCCCGGTGGAAACCAACGCTCATTTGCTGCGGTTCGATTCGGTGCACGGCCGCTTTCCGGGCACCGTGACCACGACGACGGACACCATTGATGCCGGTCGCGGCCCGATCCGCGTGACCGCCATGCGCAACCCCGCCGACCTGCCCTGGGGCGACGTGGACATCGTGATGGAATGCACCGGTATCTTCACCTCCAAGGACGCCTGCCAGGCGCACCTTGAAAACGGGTCCAAGCGGGTGCTGATTTCCGCCCCCGGCACCAATGCAGACGCGACCATCGTCTACGGCGTCAACCACGAGACGCTGACGAAGGATGACATCATCGTCTCCAACGCGTCCTGCACGACGAACTGCCTGTCGCCCGTGGCCAAGGTGTTGAACGACGCGGTCGGCATCACCAAGGGCTTCATGACGACGATCCACAGCTATACCGGCGACCAGCCGACGCTGGACACGATGCACAAGGACCTCTACCGCGCCCGCGCTGCCGCTCTGTCGATGATCCCGACCTCGACCGGGGCCGCCAAGGCCGTGGGTCTGGTGCTGCCGGAACTCGACGGCAAGCTGGACGGTGTGGCGATCCGCGTGCCGACGCCGAACGTCTCAGTCGTGGACCTCACGTTCGAATCCAGCCGCGACACCACGGTGCAGGAGATCAACGACGCGATCCGTGCCGCAGCCGACGGCCCTATGAAAGGCATCCTCGCCTATACCGACCTGCCGATGGTGTCCTCGGACTTCAACCACGACCCGGCGTCAAGCACGTTCCACATGGACCAGACCAAGGTGCTGTCCGGCAACATGGTCCGCATCCTGACGTGGTACGATAACGAATGGGGCTTCTCGAACCGGATGTCCGACGTGGCCGTGGCCATGGGCAAGCTGATCTGATCCACCACAATCTGACAACAGTGCAGGGGCCGTCCGTCAGGGGCGGCCCTTTTGCATGCCGGAACCCCGGTGTCTCGGTTGACGTTGATTGCGAAGGCGTAACGAAAGGCCATCCCATGACCACGATCCACGGCGTCGTCCCCCTGCCCACCGATTACGACCATGTCTATGCCTTCGACATCACCGGCAACCTCGATGCGACCGGCATGGGCGAGATGGGGCAGATCCTCAATGCCGCCTTCGACAGCCAGCCGGGCAAGATCAACGTGCTTCTGCGGTTCAAGGATTTCGACGACTCGGACGCCGGTGTCGGCATCAACCTCTCTGCAATCAAGGCGCAGATGCGCAGCCTGACCCATATCGCGCGCTACGCCGTCGTCGGTGCGCCAGAGGGGGCGAGCGGAATGATCAGTTTCTTCAACCATATCATCCCTGTCGATGCCCGCACGTTTGATGCGGCCGAGGAACAAGCCGCGTGGGATTTCGTCAACGTGGCACAGAATGTGGCGTAAATGGGGCGGTGGCCTTGCAGTCTGCGCAAGGGTGCCTTTCGGAACTGTCCGTTGTGCTGCACCGCAGCATAGCTAGATTGGGGTCAAGAGGAGCGCACATGAAGCCCCCGAAAGGAGCACGCCATGACCCTGATCGAGACCATTCGCCAGACCATCGCCAAACGGGCCGTTTACGCGCGCACGAAGGCTGAAATCGAATCCATGCCGCTGGATGTGGCGCTTGACCTCAACATCCACCGCGACGACGCCGCCAAGATCGCGTGGCAGGCCGTCTACGGCTGACCCCCTCGTTCCATCCGACGCCACCGGGGCGGCTACTGGCACAGCCGGTAGCCGCCCTTTCTGTCTCTGATGTCCAGATGCAGATGCTCTGCGTGTGACGGATCGCTGCCCGGCCCGAGAACGGTCGTGAAATCGAGGCAGGCCGCACCACGCACGGCGCGTTGAAACGCCTCCTCCAGGTCGCCCTCGTCCTGACGCGGCAGAACCGGCAGGGTGGTGCCATCCTGAAAGGTGAAGGACATGACGTCGAAGGCGTTGCCGAAGGCGTGTTCCGACAGCAGCCCGTCGGGGCGATTGTTCCGCCTGCGACAGTCATAGGTCGATCCCGGCGCCAGCGCCGTCACCGGGCCATGCCCCAGACGCGCCGCCGCAGGCTGCACGAAATCCGCCAGCCAGCCGGCAAGTCCCGCCGCCAGATCACAGCGCATCGGGGCAGCGCCACCGATTGTGACATCACCGAAGGCCGTCACGCTGACCGGATTGACGATCCCGCAATCGCGGTCGTCTGGCTCCGTCAGGGGTACGGGGCGGCTGAAAACGGTGCCGCGAGCCGTCAAGTCAGCCAGACAAGCCTTCAAGGCGGGCGGCGTTTCCGCGAGCGTGTCCCGAATGGCGGGTGCGGGTTCAGGTGCCGTGGTGTCCGGTGGCGCAGCACGATCGGGCGCCGCCGCGTCCGCCGGCGGCGGTGTGCTGGCCTGCGGTCTGGCAACGGGGCGCGGGATCGAGGGCGCCTCCTGCGCTGATGCCCCCTGCCCGCACAGCACAAGGCCGATCATCAGCAAGAGCGCTGCACGCGTCATGGGCACGCCGTCTCTCGCGGCAAAGGCTGTGCGGGTCTTGTCATCGGTGCAGCCTCTCCCTTGGCCGGGACAGACTCCGCGGTGACGACAGCGGTTCCGCTCAGGCCTTCGACGAGAGCAGTTTTTCGCGCAGGGCCTGATCGACGGCAGGGGTGACGAACTTGGACACGTCGCCGCCCAGACGGGCGATTTCCTTGACCAGTTTCGACGCGATCGCCTGATTTTTCGCGTCCGCCATCAGGAATACCGTCTCGACCGAGTTATCCAGACTGCGGTTCATGCCGACCATCTGGAATTCATATTCGAAATCGGCGACCGCGCGCAGACCGCGGATGATGACACCGGCGCCCACGTCGCGGGCACAGTGGATCAGCAGGTTCTCGAACGGATGGACCACGATCTCGGTCCCCAGCGGTTCGCCCAGCGGCACGACTTCGGACCGCACCATCTCGACCCGTTCTTCCAGATCGAACAGCGGTCCCTTGTCGCGGTTGATCGCGACGCCGATCACCAGCTTGTCGACCAGCGAGCAGGCGCGCCGCACGATGTCGATATGCCCGTGAGTGACGGGATCGAAGGTGCCGGGATAAAGTCCGATACGCATGGGCGGCCTCGCAAGTTTATGTCGCAGGCGCAGCAGAACCGCATTTCCGCCGCGACCGCAAGACCGGGTCGTGCGTCAGAAGTTCAGTTCACGGGGTCAGTGCCCCATGATCATCCCTTCAAGGGCCGACTTCTCCATCGCGAGTTCGGACAGGCGTGCCTTGACCACGTCGCCAATGGAAATCAGGCCGATCATGGCGTCGTTTTCCATCACCGGCAGGTGGCGGAACCGGCCGTCGGTCATGGTCTGCATGACCTGCACATCGCTGTCGTCGCCGGTGCAGGTGGTGATTTTCGATGTCATGAGGGTCGACACGGCACTGTCCAGACAGGTGGCACCGGTCTTGCCGATCTGACGGACGATGTCACGCTCTGACAGGATACCGGTCAGGGCCTTGCCATCCTGGCTCACGACCACGGTGCCAATCCGGTTTTCCGACATGATCCGCGCCGCCTCTGACACCAGTGCCTCTGGCTTGACCCAGAACATCCCCTGCGACGCCTTGGACCCCAGAATCTGTTTTACGAGCATGACTTTTCTCCCTCATGACATATTCTCAGCGTTTCAGACCGCCGCGGCATCTGTCAAGGATTCCAGCCGTGCGACCTCGGCGCGCAACCCTTCGGTCAGGGCGGCGGCAAAGCGTTGCAGGCGGTCCGACTGCCGGTCCGCCGTGTGCCGGACGAGGTAGAAGGACCGCGTCAGCGACACGGCCTGCGTCAGCACGCGTCGCACCTCTGGCGCGAAGGGCAGTGCGAAGTCATGGGCGATGCCGACCCCTGCCCCCGCCCGCAGCATCTGGACCTGCACGCTGACCGAGTTGCTGGCCATCTGCACGCCGTCCGTGGCCAGATCGCCCATGTAGTCGAGGGCCGCATCAAAGATCATGTCTGGAATATAGCCCACGACCGGACGCCCCCGCAGATCGGCGAGGGTTCCCGGCACGGCAAAGTCGCGGTGTTGCGCCAGATGCAGACGGTAGTCGGTGATCTTCTGCACGGTCAGGCGCCCGGCCTCCGGCGGGCTGACGGTGACGGCCATGTCCGCTTCGCGCCGGGACAGGTTTACGACGCGCGGCAAGGCGAGGATCTGCACCTCCAGCTCCGGGTTGTCGGCCTGGATTGCCGCACAGACCTGCGGCAGCAGGAAGTTCGCGCAGCCGTCCGGCGCGCCGATGCGGATCTGACCGGCCAGACCGCTGCTGGGGCTTTGCCCCATGTCGGCGGCGGCGGTCAGCGCGGTTTCCGCGACCGCCGCCGCCTCTGTCATGCGCGCGCCAAGGTCGGTCACCGCGTAGCCCTGCGGTGATTTCACGAAGAGCGCGGCGCCCACCGCAGATTCAAGCCGCGCGATGCGGCGGCCCAGCGTGGCCGGGTCCATGCGCAGCACCGGCGCCGCCCCGGACAGCCCGCCGGCCCGCGCCACCGCGAGAAAGATCCGCATGTCGTCCCAGTTCATCACCGCGCACACCCTTGCATTCTTGCAAAACAACTTTGGGATATTGGCGCTTTTGACCGCAAAAATGCAAGGCTATGATGTTGCCAACCTTAAGGAGGATCCGATGAAAGACCTGACCCATTACATCAACGGTGAGCATGTCGCCGGCACGTCCGGCCGCTTTGCCGATGTCTATAACCCCGCCACGGGCGAAGTGCAGGCGCGCGTGCCGCTGGCGAACGCCGCCGACCTTGATACGGCCGTGAAAGCCGCCGAGGCGGCCCAGCCGAAGTGGGCCGCCGTCAATCCGCAGCGCCGTGCCCGCGTGATGATGAAATTCGTCGATCTGCTGCACCGCGACATGGACAAGCTGGCCGAGGCGCTGTCCCGCGAGCACGGCAAGACCTTGCCAGACGCCGCAGGCGACGTGCAGCGGGGGCTTGAGGTCGTCGAATACTGCATCGGCGCACCGCAGCTGCTGAAAGGCGAGTTCACCGACGGCGCAGGCCCCGGCATCGACATGTATTCCATGCGCCAACCCCTTGGCGTTTCTGCCGGAATCACGCCGTTCAACTTTCCCGCCATGATCCCGATGTGGATGTTCGCCCCCGCGATCGTCTGCGGCAACGCCTTCATCCTGAAGCCGTCTGAACGTGACCCCTCGGTCCCCCTGATGCTGGCTGAACTGCTGGAAGAAGCGGGCCTGCCCAAGGGCATCATCCAGGTCGTCAACGGCGACAAGGAATCGGTCGACGCGATCCTCGACCACCCGGTGATTCAGTCGATCGGCTTCGTGGGCTCCACCCCCATCGCGGAATACATCTATGGCCGCGGCTGTTCCAACGGCAAGCGCGTGCAGTGCTTTGGCGGCGCCAAGAACCACATGATCATCATGCCCGACGCGGACATGGATCAGGCCGCCGACGCACTGATCGGCGCGGGCTACGGGGCTGCTGGCGAACGTTGCATGGCGATTTCCGTCGCGGTGCCCGTCGGTGAGGAAACGGCAAACAAGCTGATCGAGAAGCTGAAGCCGCGCATCGACGCGCTGAAGGTCGGCCCCTACACCGGCGGCAAGGATGTGGACTACGGCCCCGTCGTCACCGCCGCCGCCAAGGCGAACATCCTGAAACTGATCGAATCCGGTGTCGCACAGGGTGCCGAACTGGTCGTCGATGGCCGCGATTTCAACCTGCAGGGTTACGAGGACGGCTTCTTTGTCGGCCCGCACCTCTTCGACCGCGTGACCAAGGACATGGACATCTACCAGAAGGAAATCTTCGGTCCCGTCCTCTCCGTCGTGCGTGCCAACGACTACGAAGAAGCGCTGGGTCTGGCGATGGATCACGAGATGGGCAACGGCACCGCGATCTTTACCCGCGATGGCGATGCCGCGCGTGACTTCGCGTCCCGCGTCAATGTCGGCATGATCGGCATCAACGTACCGATCCCGGTGCCGCTGGCCTACCACACCTTTGGCGGGTGGAAGAAATCCGTCTTTGGTGACCTGAACCAGCACGGCCCCGATGCGTTCAAGTTCTACACCCGTACCAAGACGGTCACGTCGCGCTGGCCCTCGGGCATCAAGGACGGTGCGGCCTTCAACTTCAAGCCGATGGACTGACACCAATGGCGCGCGGTTTACAACCGCGCGTTAATCTCGGGCTGCGATGTATTTTGCGTCGCAGCCCGAAACTTTGGCGCGGCCTGCGACGTGACTGCCATACGAAACACGTGCCGCAGGGCATTGCCCCGCGCCAGAGTTCGGTCGTCGTGTCGGTTGCCCCCAATGCAGCCAGAGGACCGGGTGGCCCGCATCCGTCCCCCGTTCGGATGCGGGCTTTATCGTTTTGACAATCACACCTCGGACCGCCATGATTTTATGAACGAGCGTTCAATTCAGGGGGGAGTCTGATGGACTTCGCACTCAGCGACGAACAGACCGCCATCTTCGACATGGCGCAGGCCTGCGGGGCCGAACACATCGCCCCCTTCGCCCGCCAGTGGGAAAAGGACGGCGTGATCCCCAAGGACCTGTGGCCAAAACTGGCGGAGCTTGGGTTCGGCGGCCTCTACGTCTCCGAAGACGCAGGCGGCACCGCCCTCACCCGCCTTGATGCCACACTGGTGTTCGAGGCGCTGTCGATGGCCTGCCCGTCGGTCGCGGCGTTCCTGTCGATCCACAACATGTGCGCTCGGATGATCGACCAGTTCGGATCGGAGGAGATGAAGGCGCGCCTGCTGCCGGGCGCCCTGAGCATGAAAACCGTTCTGTCCTACTGCCTGACCGAACCCGCCAGCGGGTCTGACGCGGCAGCATTGAAGACCAAGGCCACGCGCACGAATGCAGGCTACGCCCTGACAGGCACCAAGGCCTTCATCTCGGGCGGCGGCTATTCTGACGCCTATATCGTCATGGCCCGCAGCGGCGACGTGGGGCCGAAAGGCATCAGCGCCTTCGTCGTCATGGATGGCGCGGCGGGGCTGAGTTTCGGCGGACTGGAGGACAAAATGGGCTGGCGCAGTCAGCCGACCCGCCAAGTGCAGTTGGACGATTGCAACATTTCCACCGATGATCTGCTGGGGGAAGAGGGTAAGGGTTTCACATATGCGATGAAGGGCCTTGACGGCGGTCGTCTCAACATCGCC
This sequence comes from Loktanella sp. M215, assembly GCF_021735925.1. Taxonomy (NCBI): domain Bacteria; kingdom Pseudomonadati; phylum Pseudomonadota; class Alphaproteobacteria; order Rhodobacterales; family Roseobacteraceae; genus Loktanella; species Loktanella sp. M215. The sequence continues at coordinate 2,454,374 of NZ_WMEA01000001.1, read as the reverse complement.
GCCTGCTCGCTGGGGGCCGCGCAATCGGCCTTGGATCAGACGCGCGCCTACATGGCCGACCGCAAGGCCTTCGGCAAATCCATCGACCAGTTTCAGGCGCTGCAATTCCGCCTTGCCGATATGGAGATCGCCCTGCAATCGGCCCGCATCTTCCTGCGGCAGGCCGCATGGAAGCTCGACACCGGCGCGCCCGACGCCACCCGGTTTTGCGCCATGGCGAAAAAACTGGTGACGGAAACCGGGTCAAAGGTCGCAGACCAATGCCTGCAATTGCACGGCGGCTACGGCTACCTTGCCGACTACGGGATCGAGAAGATCGTCCGCGACCTGCGCGTCCACCAGATCCTGGAAGGCACGAACGAGATCATGCGCCTGATCGTCGCCCGCGACATGGTCGGCGCATGACCGATATCGCGATCCGCACCGAAGGCCGCGCCGGTCGCATCACCCTGACCCGCGCAGGCGCACTGAACGCGCTGACCTGGGACATGGTGCGCCGGATCGAGGATGCCCTGACCGCCTGGCGCCATGACGATGCCGTGGCGCTGGTCATCATCGACGCCGCCGGACCAAAGGCGTTTTGCGCGGGCGGTGACATCGCCGAGATGTATGCGACCGGCACCGCCGGCGATTACGGCTATGGCCGCCGCTTCTGGCGCGACGAATACCGCGTCAACGCGATGATCGCAGGCTATGACAAACCGATCGTCGCGTTCATGCAGGGCTTTGTCATGGGCGGCGGCGTGGGGATCGGCTGCCACGCCCGCCACCGCATCGTTTGCGACACGACGCGCGTCGCATTGCCCGAATGTGGCATCGGCCTTGTCCCCGACGTCGGCTCCTCCCTCCTTCTGGCCCGCGCGCCGGGACGGCTGGGGGAATACCTCGGGCTGACGGGGGACCGGATGGACGCGGGCGACGCGATCCATGCCGGCTTTGCCGATGTCATGGTCCCGCAGGACCAGTGGCCCGCGCTGATCGACAGCCTTTGTGCGACTGGCGAGACAGACACCATCGCGGGGGCCGCACGGCCCGCGCCGCAGTCAAAGCTGGCCGCGTGGCAGGGCGACATCGACCGGGTCTTTGCCGCCCCGGACCTCGCGACCATCCGCAGCCAGCCCGAAGCCGTGCCGCCCGCCCCCATCGCCCACGCGCTGGCGTTGATGGACCGCAACGCCCCCCTGTCGATGGCCTGCGCGCTGCACATCATCCGCGCCGTCCGCGACACGCCCACGATCCACACCGCCCTTGCCCAGGAATTCCGCTTTACCTTCCGCAGCATGGAACAGGCGGATTTCCTCGAAGGGATCCGCGCAGCACTCATCGACCGCGACCGAACCCCACACTGGCAGCACGGCGACTGGAATGTCCCCGCCGCCCAGATTGCCGCCCTGACCGCCCCCCTCGGGCCTGACGCCCTCACTCCGGAGACCTGACACATGAAGATCGCATTCATCGGCCTTGGCAACATGGGCGCGCCCATGGCGGCGAACCTGATCAAGGCGGGCCACGACGTGACCGGCTTTGACACCTTGGCAAAACCGGACGGCCTGACCATGGCCGACAGCGCCGCTGCCGCGGCACAAGGGGCCGATGTCGTCATCACCATGCTGCCGAACGGTGCCATCCTGCGCACCGTCGCGGCCGAGATTCACCCGGCGATGCAGCCGGGTGCTGTCCACCTCGACTGTTCCACCGTCGATGTCGAATCCGCCCGCTTCGTCGCACAAGCGGCGGAGGAAGCTGGACTTTCCGCCATCGACGCCCCCGTGTCCGGTGGTATCGGCGGGGCCACGAACGGCACGCTGACCTTCATGGCGGGCGGATCGCAGGCGGCGTTCGAGACCTGCAAGCCGCTGTTCGACGTGATGGGGCAGAAGGTCGTGCATTGCGGCGATGCGGGCAACGGTCAGGCCGCCAAGATCTGCAACAACATGATCCTCGGCGTCACCATGATCGCCACCTGCGAAGCGTTCAACCTCGCCGACCGCCTCGGCCTCGACCGGCAGGCGATGTTCGACGTGGTCAGCACCTCTTCGGGGTCAAGCTGGAGCATGAATGCCTATTGCCCGGCCCCCGGCGTCGGCCCGACCTCACCCGCCGACAACGACTACAAGCCCGGTTTCGCGGCGGACCTGATGCTGAAGGACTTGACGCTGGCACAGGCGGCCGCAAGCGCCTGCGACGCCGACACGCCGCTGGGCGAGGCGGCGCGCGCGCTTTACGACCGTTTCGTCAACAGAGAGGACGGCGCGGGTCGCGACTTTTCGGCCATGCTGCCGCGGTTCAGCGGAAGGTCGCGCGGATAAGCGCCGATCATCGCGATGTGACCGGAACGGCAGGACCCGCTCGTTCGTTTTTCAGGTGAAACCGACAAAAGGTCATCACCATGAAACTTCTTATTACATCTGTTGCCGTTGCCGCCCTGCTTGCCCTGCCCGCCATGGCGGACGCGCAAGGCAAGGGGAACGGCAAAGGCAACGGCAAGGGCCATGTCGTGCAGAACGCCGGCAATGGTCATGGCAACGGAAACGGCCATGGAAACAGCAACGGCAAGAAAGCCGACAAGGACAATAAGGGCGATCGCGGCAACGATCGTGCGGCAGAGGATGCAGGTCGTCGCAACGACGCCGGGCACGCCAACCCCCGCAAGAGTAACGACGTCACGGACGCGCTCTTGCGTACCGTGACCGGCCTGACGGCGGCAAACGGCGTCATCTATCTGACGCCCGATGTCGATTTCGCGACGATCACCGACGAGGATCTGCAATCCATCGCCAACTGCCCGCCGGGTCTGGCGAAAAAGGATCCGCCCTGTGTCCCGCCGGGCCTTGCCAAAAAGGGCGTCGGTTTCAACGACTGGGCCAGCTATGACCAACAGGCCCTGCGCGGCCTGCTCGACGACCGTTTCACCGATGTCCCGACGGTGAACACGACCGTGCCGCTGGATCTGACGCAAGAGCGCATCGCCGATATCTTCGGCCTCGCACCTGCCCCGGATGGCTATCGCTACGCCGTCATCGACGGACGCCCCGTGCAGTTGAATGATGCGGATTATAACCGCCTTCTGACGCTCAACAGCCTGGCCGAGCGTCCCACCCTCGCCGATGGCGTAGTGATCGCCCCCGACGCCGCGCTGACACAGGACCAGTTGGTGACACGCTACGGGCTGCCGGCCCTCGCGGCCGGGCAGAACTATTCGGTGCTGGACAACCAGATCATCGCGCTGCCGGACCAGTCCTATGACATGCTGCAGCTGATCCGCATCCTCGGCGCGGTCTGAAACGGAAAGGGATGCGCGACACATGTGCCGCGCATCCCTTTCATCTGACGAGGTTAACTTCCGCGCCGGTGATTTTGCGAAGCCAAATGCACCTGCGAGGCCCCTGTGGGCGCCGCGCGCGCCTACTCAGCCGCGACGCGTTTGGCCTGCAACATCGGCTTGAGGTAGCGCCCCGTGTGGCTCGCCTCGACCTCGGCGACCTCTTCGGGCGTGCCTTCGGCCACGATCCGGCCACCGCCGTCGCCGCCTTCGGGGCCGATGTCGATCAGGTGGTCCGCCGTCTTGATGACGTCGAGGTTGTGTTCGATCACGACGACCGAATTGCCCTGATCCACCAGTTCGTGCAGCACTTCCAGCAGCTTACGGACGTCCTCGAAGTGCAGACCCGTCGTCGGTTCATCAAGGATATAGAGCGTGCGCCCGGTCGACTGCCGCGCCAGCTCCTTGCTTAGCTTGACCCGCTGCGCCTCGCCGCCCGAGAGCGTCGTCGCCTGCTGGCCGACCTTGATGTAGCCGAGACCGACACGCACCAGGGCGTCCATCTTGGTCCGGATCGAGGGGACGGCGGTAAAGAATTCCTGCGCGTCTTCCACAGTCATATCAAGGACATCGGCGATGCTCTTGCCCTTGAACTTCACCTCCAGCGTTTCGCGGTTGTACCGTGCACCCTTGCAGGTCTCGCAGGTGACATAGACGTCGGGCAGAAAGTGCATCTCGATCTTGATGACGCCGTCGCCCTGACAGGCCTCGCACCGGCCGCCCTTCACGTTGAATGAGAAGCGGCCGGGCTTGTAGCCGCGGGTCTTCGCCTCTGGCAGGCCCGCGAACCAGTCGCGGATCGGGGTAAAGGCGCCGGTATAGGTGGCAGGGTTCGACCGCGGCGTGCGCCCGATGGCGCGCTGGTCGATGTCGATCACCTTGTCGAGGTGCTCGAATCCCTTGATCGTCTCGCACGGCGCGGGCGCCTGCCGCGCGCCGTTCAGCTTCATCGCGGCGTTCTTGAACAGCGTCTCGATCGTCAGCGTCGACTTACCGCCGCCAGAGACACCGGTCACGCAGACGAATTTACCGAGTGGGAAATCTGCCGTGACCTCGTGCAGGTTGTTGCCCGTCGCCTTCACCACGGTCAGCTTCTTGCCATTGCCCTTGCGCCGCGTTGCGGGCACGGAAATCTCGCGCTTGCCGGTCAGGTACATGCCGGTGATGGAGTTCGCATCGGCCATGATCTCGGCCGGCGTGCCCTTGGCGACGACATTGCCGCCGTGGATGCCCGCCCCTGGACCGATATCAAAAACGTAATCCGCCTCTCGGATCGCTTCCTCGTCATGTTCGACGACGATCACCGTGTTGCCCTGATCGCGCAGGTTCTTCAGCGTCGTCAGCAGCCGGTCGTTGTCGCGCTGGTGCAACCCGATGCTGGGTTCGTCCAGCACATAGAGCACGCCTGTCAGACCGGACCCGATCTGTGACGCAAGCCTGATCCGCTGGCTTTCACCACCCGACAAGGTGCCTGCATTCCGCGCCATCGTCAGATAGTTGAGACCGACGTTGTTCAGGAAACCCAGACGCTCTCGGATCTCTTTCAGGATGGCCTTGGCAATCTCGTTCTTCTGCTTGCTCAACTGGTCCGGCACGGCAAGGCACCAGTCATAGGCTTCGGCAATGGACAGCTGCACGATCTGGCCGACGTGCAACCCGCCGATTTTGACCGCAAGGGCCTCTTCGCGCAGGCGGTAGCCTTGGCAGACACCGCAAGGACGGTTGTTCTGGAACTGCTCGAATTCCTCCCGGATCCAGTTGCTGTCGGTCTCGCGGTAGCGGCGTTCCATGTTGGGGATCACGCCCTCGAAGGGACGCGAGACCTGATAGACGCGACCGCCCTCGTCATAGCGGAACTTGATCTCTTCCTTGCCGGACCCGCGCAGAAAGACCTCTTGCACCTTCGGGTCCAGATCTTTCCAGCGGGCGTTCTTGGGAAAGCCGTAGTGCTTGGCAATCGCCTCGATCGTCTGCAGGAAATAGGGCGACTTGCCCTTGCGCCACGGCGCCAGCGCGCCGTCCGCGATTTTCAGAGTGACGTCCGGCACGACGAGTTGTTCGTCAAAGAACAGCTCTACTCCCAAGCCATCGCAGGCCGGACAGGCGCCGACGGGGGCGTTGAAGGAAAACAGCCGCGGTTCGATTTCGGGAATGGTAAAGCCGGACACCGGGCAGGCAAAGTTTTCGGAAAAAGTGATCCGCTCGGGCTCCACGGCCTCGGCACCCTCCTCGCCAGCGGGGGCTGCGATTTCCAGAACGGTGATCCCGTTGGCCAAGTCCAGCGCCGTGCGGAAGGAATCCGCCAAACGCGTTTCCAACCCCTCGCGCACCACGATCCGGTCAACGACGACGTCGATGTCGTGGCGGAATTTCTTGTCCAGCGTGGGCGGCTCGTCGAGTTCATAGAACTGACCGTCCACTTTCACGCGCTGAAAGCCCTGCTTGCGCAGGTCGAGGAATTCCTTGCGATACTCGCCCTTGCGGTCGCGGATGATCGGGGCCAGCAGATAGCCGCGGGTCCCCTCCTCCATCGCCATGACGCGGTCGACCATGTCCTGCACCTGCTGCGCCTCGATGGGCAGGCCTGTTGCGGGGGAATAGGGCGTGCCGGCGCGGGCGAACAGCAGGCGCATGTAGTCATAGATTTCCGTGATCGTGCCGACGGTGGAACGCGGGTTCTTGGAGGTCGTCTTCTGCTCGATCGAGATGGCCGGCGACAGGCCGCTGATGTGATCCACATCCGGCTTTTCCATCATGTCGAGGAACTGCCGTGCGTAGGCGGACAGCGACTCTACATAGCGGCGCTGCCCTTCCGCATAGATCGTGTCGAAGGCCAGCGACGACTTGCCGGACCCCGACAGGCCGGTGATGACCACAAGCTTATCGCGGGGGATATCCACGTCGATGTTCTTGAGGTTGTGTTCGCGCGCGCCGCGGACTTCGATGTTCTTCAGTTCGGCCATATCGTCCCCACAGGCATACCGACCCCTTAGATAGAGGTTTCGCCGGATTTCGCCAGTCCGAGAAATGAACAAAGAATGAACATGCTTTGTTTGTCGCGGAGGATGACGACATTCGGCCTGCCTTATGTCGTCGTCAAAGCCTGAAGAATAGGCAGCCACCTTGCCAGACGGCCCACCACACGTTAAAATTTGGTTAATAGATTTTAATTATTAAATAAACCGGACTTATATGCTGACAGGTGATGTCTCTCTACTCATTGGACCGTGCAACGGCTGTCCTACAGATGCCGTTGCCTGCGCATTGATATCACGCGGTTGATGCGCGCGGTGCCGGAGGAACGATCCTCGTGTTGGCAATGGGACGAACAGTTAAGGCAACGCGAAGGACTGACGAAGATGTCAGTGCGTTTGATTTTTGCCGATCTGGCCGTCTGCCGCAGATCATTTGAAGCGGTCTGGAAAGGATAGGTCATGGACATCACGACAGGCATGACAGCAGCAAATACCGATCCGCGAGAGATCTCGCAGGCCCTTCTGGACCGCACAGGACACGCGATCCTCGACAATGATCCGGATGATTTCGCAGCAAGTTTCATCTATCCGCATACGGTCCACACCTTCGAAGGGCATGTCGTCATCCACAACGTGACAGAGCTGCTGTCGATATTTCATGCGGTACGAGAGACCTACATGAACATGGGGGTGACACTGCTGGAACGGCACTGCACGGCCGCGACGTTCGTCACATCGACGCTGGTGCAATCGCACTACGAAAGCCGCGTACTCTGTGGGTCGCAACTTGTCCTGCGCCCCTTCCCTGCGCTGACTGAACTGCACTTGGCCGAGACTGGATGGCGCGTCGGCAACTGCCAGTATGCCATCGCCGAAGCACCGAAACTGGTGAATGCCCTGATCCATACCCTGCCGCGCAACTGAGGCCTGCAAGATCAGGGTCGGACCTGCGCCCGACCCTGCCCCAACTTACATGTGGATCACGCGATCGAAGGCATCCAGCACGCTTTCGTGCATCATTTCCGAAAGGGTCGGATGCGGGAAGACGGTGTTCATCAGGTCTTCTTCCGTCGTTTCCAGCTGACGGCCGACGACGTAGCCTTGGATCAGTTCTGTCACCTCTGCGCCGACCATGTGGGCGCCCAGCAGCTCTCCGGTCTTGGCGTCGAAGATGGTCTTGATTATGCCTTCGGGTTCGCCCAGCGCGATGGCCTTGCCGTTGCCGATGAAGGGGAACTTGCCGACCTTGATGTCATAGCCGAGCTCCTTGGCTTTCGCCTCGGTATAGCCGACAGAGGCGACCTGCGGATAGCAATAGGTGCAGCCGGCGATGCTTTCGGGTTTGACCGGGTGCGGATGGCCGCCAGCGATCAGTTCGGCTACCATGACGCCCTCATGGCTGGCCTTGTGCGCCAGCCAGGGTGCGCCGGCGATATCGCCGATGGCATAAAGCCCCTCGACCCCGGTGCGGCAGTATTCGTCGGTGATGACATGGGTCCGGTCGATCTTGACGCCCAACGCTTCCAGACCGAGGTTTTCGACATTGCCGACGATACCCACGGCGCTGATGACGGTATCAAAGACCTTCTTCTCGATCTTGCCGCCAACCTCGATATGGGCCGTGACCTTGCCCGCCTTGGGGTCGCGGTCGAGCTGCTTGACGATGGCCTTTTCCATGATCGTCATGCCCTGCTTGACGAACTGCTTCTTGGCAAAGGCGCTGATTTCGGCGTCCTCGACCGGCAGGATGCGGTCCATCACCTCGACCACGGTGGTCTTGGCCCCCATCGTGTTGAAGAAGCTGGCGAATTCAATCCCGATAGCACCGGACCCGATGACCAGCAGGTCCTTTGGCATGCGGGACGCCTTCAGCGCATCCTTGTAGGCCCAGACCAGATCGCCGTCCGCCTCCAGCCCCGGCAGGTTGCGGGCGCGCGCGCCGGTGGCGAGGACGATGTTCTTGGCCGTCAGCTCTTCGGTGCCCTTGTCGGTCTTGACGCTGACCTTGCCCTTGGCAGTGATCGTGGCGGTGCCCATCACGGTCGTGATCTTGTTCTTCTTCATCAGGTGGCCGATGCCGCCCGACAGCTGCCCCGCCACCTTGCGCGACCGTGCCACGACGGCGGCCAAGTCGAAGGAGGGCTTCTCCACGGAGAGGCCGAACTCCTTGGCCCGGTGCATCAGGTGGAACACTTCGGACGACCGCAGCAGCGCCTTGGTCGGGATGCAACCCCAGTTCAGGCAAATCCCGCCCATGTGCTCGCGTTCGACGATCACGACCTTCTGACCCAGTTGGGCGGCACGGATCGCCGCGACATAGCCGCCGGGGCCCGCGCCGATCACGATCACGTCGAAGTTCTGTGCGGCCATGAGGTCTCTCCTGCGGGTCCGTTGAAAACTGGTTTAATACTGAACCATTTCGCGGCCGATGACCAGAGGTGGCAGTCAGGCCGTTTCGGCCTGCACCTGTCGCAGCATCGCACCGTAGCCGCCGTCCTGCATGAAAGTCTGCTCTGCCGCCGTCGTCGGGCGACTCAAGGCCTCGTTGCGGTGCGGAAACCGGCCGAAGTTGCGGATCACCGCACGGTGCGCGCGGGCGTGATCCAGATTGTCGGCGCCGTCATCGGGCATGCGGGCGTGGAACAGGCGGACGGCCCGGTCCTGATCCGCGAGGTTTTCGGAATGCATCAGCGGCAGATAAAAGAATTGCCGCGCCGGCGGGTCGATCCGCAGATCCCAGTCGCGGTCTACGGCCATCTTGGCCGCCGCCCGCGCCAGCGGATCGGTCGAAAACGCCTCGCTGCTGCCGCGGAACATGTTGCGCGGAAACTGGTCGGTCAGGATGATATAGGCCAGCGCCTCGCTCGGGCAGGTCAGCCACAGGCCCAGATGCCCGTCAGCGGCGCGTTCCCACGTCTCTGCAAAGGTCTCGCGGATTTTTGCGTCCAGTGCGTCATCCTGCCGATACCAGTCGGCGGGGGCGACCTCGTCGAGCCAGAAGCTCAGAACATCCTGTGCGGTTTTCATGGCGTTGCGCTCCTCAACCGGCCCGATTTATGACAGAAAAACAGAGCCCCGATCCCATGACAAGCCTTATTCCGCAGCTGTGGCGGGATCCTTCGCAGCCGTGGCCGCGTCGCTGTCGGCGGCGTCGCTATAGACCTCCTGCGCCCACTGGGCCGCGACCGGCGTCGTGGTCATCGGCAAGTTGGCATAGCTGGTGGTATCCAGCGGCATGTCCGCCCGGCTGCGCCGCGTCATCCGGTAGATGCCGTAAAGCCCCACGCCGATCATCAGCACCGACAGGAACACCCAGTATCCGCGCGGCCCCATGCCATCCAGCATGTAACCCAGCGTGATCGGCCCCATGATCGCGCCGACCCCATTGATGAACAAAAGCCCGCCGGATGCGGCGGCCATATCCTCTTTTTCAAGGTAGTCGTTGGTGTAGGCGATCAGCAGCGCGTAAAGCGGGTTCGACGTGCCGCCGACCAGTGCGCCAGAGACGACAGCCAGCGTATAGGAAGCCGGGAAGAAGCCTGCCACCATCGACCCGAAACCGCCCACGAGGGCGACGGCGATGATCAGGATGCGGCGGTCCAGCCGGTCCGAAATCCAGCCGATCGGATATTGCGCCACCAGTGCCGCCAGATAGATCGCCGAAACGAAAAGAGATATCTGCCCGACGCTGAACCCTGCCCGCGCGCCATACACCGCAGACATACCGAACTGCGCCGAAAAGACACCGCCCAACAGGAACATGCCGACCGCGGCCAGTGGCGACGCGCCGATCAACTGCTTGATATTCATCGGCTTGATACGGCCGAAGGCCGGCGTCGGCTTAATCGACAAAAGGATCGGCGCGAAGGCCATCGACACCAGCACCGACGGCACGATGAACAGCACAAAGCCCGACACGTCGCCGCGGGTGATGATGAACTGCGCGGTCACGATGCCCGCCATCTGCACGATCATGTAAAGCGACAGCGCCTGCCCCCGCGTCTCGTTGCTGGAGGCATCGTTCAGCCAGCTTTCCGCCGTCACGTAGACGCCGCAGAAGCAGAACCCGATGACGACGCGGCCCAGCGTCCAAGAGATCGGATCGGCCAGCACCGGATACATGATCAGCACGGCGGAAATGGTCGAACCGAGTGCGGCGAAGACGCGGACGTGCCCGACCCGGCGGATCATCTCTGGCGCCATCTTGGACGCGAACAGGAATCCCACGAAATAGCCCGACATGACGACAGAGAGTTCCAGCGTGCTGAATCCCTCCAACTCTCCGCGCAGGCCCAGCAGGGTGCCTTGCAGACCGTTGCCGATCATCAGCATGAACATGCCAAGGAACAATGCCCAGGAAGAGCCGAGAACCTGTATCATCGCGGGGGGCCTTTCGGGGCTTCGTTCAGGGTCGTCTAACGGTGCAACCCGGTGCCCGTCAGGATGGAAAACGACACGGTCGTGTCGGCTTTGTCACGCATCGCCCTCTGGCAGCAAAAGCGAGGCGTCGCCATAGGAAAAAAAGCGGTATCGGCTGGATATCGCATGTTTGTAAATGTCGCGTATCCGCGCCTGACCCATCACGGCGCTGACCAGCATCATCAGCGTCGATTTCGGCAGGTGGAAATTGGTCATCAGCGCATCGGCGGCCCGGAACCGGAACCCCGGCGTGATAAAGATGTCCGTCGGCCCCTCCCACGGCTGCACGCCAGCGTCGGTCGCCGCTGTCTCGATCAGGCGCAGGGCGGTGGTGCCGACGGGGATGATGCGGCCACCGGCGGCCTTCGTCGCGTTGATCTCCTCCGCCGCCTGCGCGGTCACCTGCCCCCATTCACTGTGCATCCGGTGTTCGCTGATGTCATCGACCTTGACCGGCAGGAAGGTGCCCGCGCCGACGTGCAACGTGACGTGGGTGAACTGCACGCCTTTGGCCGCCAGACGGTCCAGCAGGTCCGCGTCGAAGTGCAGCGAGGCGGTGGGGGCGGCCACGGCGCCCGTGTGCCGCGCCCATGCGGTCTGGTAATCGGTGCGGTCGGCCTCGTCCGCCGGGCGCAGGGCGGCGATATAGGGCGGCAACGGCATGGCGCCCACGCTGTTCAGCGCGGCATCAAACGCGTCGCCGGTCAGGTTGAAGGACAGGATGGCCTGCCCCTCTGCCCGGCCCGTGACGGTGGCGCGCAGGATGTCGCCAAAGACGATCTCCTCGCCGTCGCGGACCTTCTTCAGCGGTTTCAGCAGCGCCATCCAGTGCCCCTCGGGGGTGGGTTGCAGCAGCGTCACCTCGATCCGAGCGGCGGTATCGCCGGCCTCGCCGCTGCGGTGGCGCAGACCGTCCAGACGTGCGGGTATGACGCGGGTGTCGTTCAGGATCAGCCGGTCGCCGGGGCGCAGCCAGTCGCCAAGGTCGGCCACCGTGGCGTCGGTGATCGACGAAGGGGTCGCGACCAGCAAACGCGCCGCGGTGCGGGGCCGTGCGGGGCGCGTGGCGATCAGCCCTTCGGGCAGATCGAAATCGAAGTCCGAGAGTTTCATGTGGCACCCTTTCCGGCGCGGACCTAGTTCGTGACCACCGGCGGCGGGCGGCGAAAGATGTCCCGGAACATGCCGGGGGTGAAGATCGACAACGGGTTCACGCCGACCTGCGGCGCACCCGGCGTGCCGCGCAGGGTGAAGTTGAACCCCAGCAGCCCCTCGCCCCGGCGGGTCAGCAGGCTGCCGATGCCGTTCAGGATATAAACGGGCGAGATGACGCCCTGAAAGTCCACCGCGCGACTGGCCAGCGTGTAGATCCCGTCCAGCGAAATGCCAAGCCCCGGTCCCACGGCGCTGGATTCCGTCACGATGATCTGCTGCGGCGTCAGGCGGAAATCGGCGTCCACGGTATCGAAAGCCAGCCCCTGCCCGTCCAGTTGCTGCAACAGCCCCACCACGCTGATCGCGTCCAGCAGTTCGGCGATGGCGGGCGCATCGCGCACCCGCAGGCCCCGCAACGCCAGCGTGCCGTCAAAGCTGCCGGCCGCATTCGCAGGGACCAGCGTCAGGTCGAGCGTGCCACCCAGCGCGCCCTCCAGAAACGGTCCGGCCCGCAGGACGGCGCCCGCATCCTCCGACCGGATACGGACCGCCGTGCGTCCCTCTGACGGAGAGACCGCGCCCGCCACCCCGGCCTTGCCGTTGAAAAGACCCGTGAACGTGCCGTTGAAGCCGCCCGCCGTGTTGAAGTTGCCCGCGAAGTTGCGCAGCGCAAGACCATCGGAAATGGTCAGCCGGTCCAGCTGCACCAGCACCGGCGCGCCCTCGCCTGTGCCGCCACCGGCGCCCGCACCGCCACCGCCCAGATCGGCGCGGGCCAGATCCAGCGTCCCACCGCGCACCGCGACCCCGACGGTCCGACCCTGACCGCGGCCGCGCAGGGTGACAGGGCCATTGAACCAAGTGCCGACGCTCACGTCGGAAAAGGTCGCGGCGTCCAACTGGCCCGCATCGGTCAGGCTGATGGTGCCCACCGCCTGCAGGCCCGGTGCCTTGAGTTTCAGGCTGTCGACGGAGGGACGCGCGCCGAGCACGCCCGACACCTCCAGCGTGCCGGGCGTTCCGCGGGCCTTGGACCAGCCGATGGCCGGCACCGACAGACCCAGACCTTCGAGCGTCGAGGTCAGGGCGAAGCGTGGGGCCTCGCCTTTCGGCAGGGTCACGGTCAGCTGTCCGGGGCCAGAGCCTGTGACCGATCCGGGCGGCAGGGCGATGCCGAACCGGTCCAGCGCGTCCGGCGTGATCGTAACCCGGCCTGCGACCTGTGTGGGCGCCGCGCCCTTTCCGAACGCTTGCGTGAAATCGCCGCGCACCGGCACGCCGTCCAGCGTCGCATCCCCGGTAATCCGCAATCCGCCGCGATCCACCGCCACGGCCAGATCGCTGCCCGCCAGCGTGCGGCCCTTGACCAGCGTGTCCGAACGCACCCGCGTCAGGATCGCGGAGGCGTCAAAGGTGACGTCACCCGGGCCGATCTTGCGCTGCAGTGGCAGTTCCACCTGCGCCGTCACCGCCGCGCGGCCGTCCGCGAGCGTCACCGGCAGGTTTGCCTTCGACAGATAGCGGAAGGGTGGCTGGTCCAGTACCGCAAGGGTCGCCGTGATGCTGCCGGTGGTCGCGATATTCAGCTTGAGCGGGGCATTCTTGATCGTGATGTCGGGGATCTGCAGGATTGAGCCTGCCACGTCGATCGCGCCGCCCTGTGGTGCGGTGACCTGCCCGCGGTCCAGCCGCAGCACGAAGGCATTGTCGCTGAGCGTGGCGAATCCTGCCCCGTCGGTAATGGGCGGCTCTTCACGGAGGAACCGCACGCTGGCGTCCTCATAGGCGAAGCCCGCCGCCACCCGGGCCTTCTGCCCGGGCTGCATCCGCCAACCGGCGGTCAGATCGCTGATCCCACCGGCCAGCAGATTGTCGGCGAACCATTTGCGCGTGCCGGGGCGCAGCCGCGCGGGCCACAGCCGCAGCACATCCTCGGTCTGCAAGGCAGGGCTGGTGATGTCGAGGGCAGCGTCCCAGCCCTCCGGCGTGGCATTCAGATGGCCCGCGACCCCAAGGCGCAGGTTCGGATCGCTGATCGTTACCTGCCCCACGTCCAGCCTGAACGGGTCCAGCCGCAGCCGCAGGTCGATGTCCGCCTGATCGATGGTCACCGGCGCAGGGTAGAGGTCGTCCGGCGTCAGCGCGATCTGGCTCAGTGTGAACTGGCCGACCAGCGCCTCTGGCAGGCCGCGGCTGAAATCGCGGGCCAGCGCCTGTCCGCTTGCGTGCAGGCGGCCCCAGTCGGACACCACGGCGACGTCGTCGAATGTCAGCTCTTGCCCCGCCGGATCGTAGGACAGCGCCGCCGTCACCCCCTCGAACCGCAGGGGGATGGTGCCGGGGGCAGGTTGCAGGGCCCCCGCGCCGATCTTCAGCGTGACGTCCAGCGGCCCCAGCAACCCTTGGGGATCGAGGGCCGTGTCCAGCGTGGCCGACAGCGGCGCGTCGATGGCGCCGAGGAAACGCAGGGCGGCAGACTGGCTGGCCAGATCGCGGGCCTGCGCCTCGTCGACGCGCACGGACAGCCGCGCGGCGAGGCTGTCACGCGGACTGTCGAGGGCGAGCGACAGCCGGGTCCGCCCTGCCGCGCCTTCGACGGCAAGGTCCGCCACGGCGCTCGTTGACGCCGCGTCGATGGCAAAACGCAAGGCGCCATCGGTCACGGTCCACGTCCGGTCCGCCCGCGCGTCCGTATATGTCATGTCCAGTCCGGCGAGCGTCAGGCTTTCGAGCGCCGCAAGGGCGGGACGGTCGCGCAGGGTGTCCAGCTGTCGCACCAGCCCCGGCAGGCCGTCCGCCAGCAAGGCACCGCGGTCTCCGTCGGGCAGATTGAACGCCAGTTGCAGGCGCCCCTGCGCGTCACGAGTCAGCGCCACGGCGGTGCCGCGCAGGGCCACCCGCTGCACCAGTGCGGTGCGGTCGAACAGCAGGCCGCGCGGGCTGATGGTGGCGTCGATCTCGGCGATACGGGCCAAGGGACGGCCAGCGGCATCGGCCAGCACCGTGTCGATCAGCCGGATGCGGGGATGCAGGTCAGGCCCCAGACGGACGGCGATATCGCCGAATCCGACGGTGCCGCCACCCAGCACGCCGCCCGCGCGCGCCGCGACCTGGTCCGTGACCCAGCGCGGCGCGGTGATATCGCGGTCGAACATCATCACGACCGCCATCAGCACGAAGACGACAGGCAGCGTCAGCAGATAGGCCACGACGCGCGCCGTGTGCCAGCGCTTTCCACGCCTGCGGCCGCGCGTGCGCCCACGCCTGGCCTTGGGCGGCGTCGCCTGCTGAACGGGGTCGGGATCGGTCATGCGCTGCTTTCGGCCTCTTGGTCTTTATCTTTGCCCGTTGTGGGCTAGAACTGAACCCGTGAAACGCGCCTTGTATCCGTTAGGAGGATCACCATGCTGTCAGAAACTGGCCCCCTGTTGTCCGAAGGCGACACCGCCCCGGACTTTTCCCTGCCCCGCGACGGCGGTGCGACCGTGAACCTGTCCGATTTCGCGGGCAAGGCGGTCGTGTTGTATTTCTATCCCAAGGACGACACGCCCGGCTGCACGACCGAGGCGCAGGACTTTACCGCGTCACGCGATGATTTCGCGGCGGCGGGTGCCGTGGTCCTTGGCGTGTCCAAGGATCCGGTGACCAAGCACGACAAGTTCGTGGCCAAGCGCGAGATCGGCATTCCGTTGCTGTCGGACGCGGATAGCGACGTCTGCGAGCGTTACGGCGTCTGGGGCGAGAAGCAGATGTACGGCAAAAGCTACTTTGGCATCGAAAGGTCAACCTTCCTGATCGGCCCGGACGGCACGATTGCGCGCATCTGGCGCAAGGTGAAGGTGCCGGGCCATGCAGGCGCGGTGCTGGACGCGGTGCGCGAGCTTTGATCTGTTCGGCCTGCCGCGCCGGTGGCGGCGGGGGCCAGCCCCCGCACCCCCGAAGTATTTTCGACCAGAAGAAGGGGATGCCGGCATGATGCCTCTCGCGCAGATGGCGCTGGAGGTGCTTGGCACCGCTGACGGACGGGCCAAGACCGCCCTGTCACACCGCCACGCGGCGTCTTGGCGTGCGGCGCGCGAGGGGGACGGGAGACCGGTCGTAGGTCAGGCAGAGCCGCCGGAGACGCCGGCGCGTCCTGCCGCCCCTGCACTGCTGGATCCGCGCGAGATGCCGCGCCGCAAGCGCGGCAGTCCGCAGGGCCGCATCGCGATGCTGCACGCGGTCGCCCATATCGAGTTGAACGCCGTCGACCTGCACTGGGACATCATTGCACGGTTTTCCGACACCGCCCTGCCCATCGGATTCTTTGACGACTGGGTGAAGGCAGCCGACGAAGAGTCAAAGCATTTCAACCTGATGTGCGACTGTCTTGAAGCACATGGCAGCCATTACGGGGCATTGCCCGCGCACGCGGGCCTGTGGCGGGCGGCGCAGGACACCGCGCATGACCTGATGGCGCGGCTGGCCGTCGTGCCCATGGTGCTGGAGGCGCGCGGCCTCGACGTGACCCCAGGCATGATCGAGATCTTCCGCGCGGCGGATGATTCTGCGGTCGTGGCGGCGCTGGAGGTGATCTATGCGGACGAGGTGCACCACGTGGCCTACGGGTCAAAATGGTTCCACTTTCTGTGCGGACGCCACGATCTGGACCCCGTCGTGGTGTTTCACGCCCTTGTCCGGCAGCATTTTCACAGCACGCTGAAGCCGCCGTTCAATCAGGAAAAAAGGGCCGAAGCGGGCCTTCCGCCGGATTTCTACTGGCCGCTGTCGGAAAGGCTGTAATGCCTCGGCGCGAACCGCGCGCGGCGTCGGCGTGATCCTGCCTAAAGTCCCCGAATTGTTCCAATATTTTTCAAAAATGTTGCACCTGCGCCGCAGGCTGTCTAGACGGCTGACAGCGCGGGACGACAACAGGGTGGGACCTGCCGGGCTGGAATTGGGACGGGACAGGAGCTTATCGCATGAGATCACGACTGACGCAGGCCATCCACACGCGCCTCGAGGCCCGATTCCCGGAACGTCGGCTGTTCATCCGCTCCGACTCGGAAACCCGCTTCATCCGCCTGCGGCCCTCGCATCAGTTGGTTGGCTGGACCGTCGCCACCGCCGTCGTGGGATGGACCATCATTTCGACCGCGATCCTGCTGATGGACAGCATCGGCAGCGGCAACTTTCGCGCACAGGCGCAGCGCGACCAGATGATCTATGAAGCGCGCCTGAACGCCCTGTCGGCAGAACGTGATGCCCGCGCGGCCGAGGCCGTGGCCGCTCAGGCCCGTTTCAGCGCAGCGCTGACGCAGATTTCCACCATGCAGAGCGACCTTCTGGCGACCGAGGATAAGCGCCGCGAGCTGGAAACCGGTCTGGAGGTCGTGCAGGCGACGCTGCGCGACACCATGCAGCAGCGCAAGGCCGCGACGACGGAACTGGCCGCCCTGACGGCCGAAGGCGAGGGCAGCGCGACACCCGCAGCGCAGACCGCAGCCCAGGAAGGTACCGTCGACCTGCTGGCCACCGCATTGGCTGAAACCGCCGCCGAGCGTGACAAGATCGCCGAGGACGCGCGCTTTGCCCTCGACCATGCGGCCGATACGGAAAACGAATTGCGCCAGTTGCATGACCGCAACGACGACATCTTCCGCCAGCTGGAAGAGGCGATGACCGTCTCGGTCGAGCCGTTGGAGAAGATGTTCAAGGCCGCTGGCATGAACCCCGACAACATGTTGACGCAGGTGCGCCGCGGCTATTCCGGCGCCGGTGGCCCGCTGACGCCGCTGTCCTTTTCCACCATGGGTGGCGGGCCCGACCCGGACGCCGCCCGCGCCAACGGCATTCTGAACCGTCTGGACGAGATCAACCTTTACCGGATCGCCGCCGAAAAGGCGCCGTTCGATGTGCCGGTCAAGGCCTCGTTCCGCTTTACCTCGGGGTTCGGCAAGCGCTGGGGCCGGATGCACGAAGGCACCGACTTTGCCGCCCCCATCGGGACGCCCGTTTATGCCACGGCCGACGGTGTTGTCGTTCATGCCGGCTGGTCCTCTGGTTACGGTCGCCTGATCAAGATCCAGCACGAGTTCGGCATCGAAACCCGTTACGGCCATTTGAACGCCTTGAAGGTGAAGGTCGGTCAAAGGGTCTCGCGCGGCGAGCGGATCGGTGATATGGGAAATTCTGGACGTTCGACCGGACCACACCTTCACTACGAGGTGCGCGTCGGCGGAACAGCCGTGAACCCGATGACCTTCATAAAAGCTGGACAAGATGTTTTCTAAATCCAAGATCAACGAACCCGGTCCCAAGGCCACCGAGACGCCCGCAGTTCCCGCGTCGTCCCCCGTCCCTGCCCCAAGCAGCAGCGACTACAAGGCCAGCGCCCCCAAGGCCAAGCCGCCCGCGTCGATCCTGTCCGCCGACCTGCTGGTCACGGGCAACATGAAGACGACCGGCGACATCCAGATCGAGGGTCAGGTCGACGGCGACATCCGCGCCCACCTGCTGACGATCGGTGAAGGTGCCACCGTCAAGGGCGAGGTCATGGCCGACGACGTCGTGATCCATGGCCGCATCGTCGGTCGCGTGCGCGGCCTGAAGGTCCGTCTGACCTCCACCGCGCGGGTCGAGGGTGACATCATCCACAAGACCATCGCCATCGAATCGGGTGCCCATTTCGAAGGGTCGGTTCAGCGTCAGGACGATCCGCTGACCACCGGCGGCAAGGCCAAGATGCCCACGGGCAGCACGTCCGGCAGCGGCGCCCCGGGTGCAGAGCCAGCCAAGAGCTAGGCTTGCCCACGTCCAAATCAGCCCCGCGGGCCACGTCTGATCGGGCGCGGCCCGTTTTCGTGCCTGACTTCTGCACGGAACGGCAGCGGCCCTTCGTGCTGGCCGCTGCCGTGCTGGCGTCGTCGATGGGGTTCATCGATGGCACCGTCGTGGGCATCGCGATCCCGGCGATTCGCGCGTCCCTGGGTGCCAGCCTTGATCAGGCGACGTGGATCAATAACGCCTACATGGTCACGCTGTCCGCGCTGATCCTGACCGGGGGGGCCTTTGGCGACCGCTTCGGTCTGGCGCGGGTGTTCAGCCTAGGTGTTGGTCTCTTCCTGCTGACCTCGCTCGCCTGCGCGCTGGCACCGACACCGGACTGGCTGATCGGCGCGCGGCTGGCGCAAGGCGCGGGCGCCGCACTGATGATTCCGGGCGCGCTGGCGATGATCAGCCGTGCTTATCCCCGCGATATCCGGGGCCGCGCGATCGGGATGTGGGCGGCAGCGTCCGGCCTGACCACCGCGGCGGGGCCGCTGATCGGGGGCGTGTTGCTGTCGGTCATGGGACAGGACGCTTGGCGCTGGATCTTTGCCATCAACCTGCCACTGGGCCTGATCGCGCTGCTGCTGATCCGCCGCGCCGTATCGCAGGACGCCCGCCGCAGCGGTGAACCGATCGACCTGATCGGCGCCGTGCTGGCCGTGGCCGGACTGGGCCTGCTGGCCTGGGCGTTGACCCATCTGGAAGCCACGAATGACGTTCGCATCACAATCGCCACGGCCATAGCCGGGACGGCGGCGCTGGCCGGTTTCATTCTGCACGAATCGCGCACATCCCACCCGATGATGCCGCTTCGTCTGTTCGCCAACCGCGCGTTCAGTGCGGCGAACCTTGCGACCTTCCTTTTGTATTTCGGGATGAGCGCGATCCTGTTCTATCTGCCGATGCTGACCGTCGCGGGCTGGGGCCTGTCAGAGTTCAAGACGATCTTTGCCTTCGGTCCGCTGTCGGGGTTCATCGCCCTGCTGTCCACGCGGTTTGGCCTGCTGGCGGACCGGCGGGGACCCGGCCCGGTGATCGCCGTGGGCGCGGCCGTCGTGGCCATCGGCTACGGCGTGCTGGCCTTGGTGGTGCCGGGGCGCGATTTCTGGCTGGGCGTGCTGCCCGCCATGGGAATCGTGGGCTTTGGCATGAGCATGGTCGTCGCCCCGCTGTCGACCGCCGTCATGGTGGCTGCGGGCGACGGGCAGTCGGGTATCGCATCCGGTGTCAACAACGCCATCAGCCGGATCGGCGGCCTTGTCGCCGTCGCCGCGATGAGTTCCGTTGCAACCATCGCCTATAACCTGTCCGGCGGTCCCGCGACCTTTGGCGAGCGGGCGACAGGGGCCGGACATGTCACCGCGATGGGCACCGCCTTTGCGGTCATCGCATGGATCGCGGCGGCGATGGCCGTGATCGCCTCTGTCACCGCGGCCCTGGGCATCAGGCGGCGTTAAGCGCCTGCCATCCCTGCCCCAGTTGCAGCAGACCCAGATCACCCCGCGACCGCCCGATCAGCTGCAGACCCATGGGCCGCCCGTCTGACAATGGCAGCGGCACGGCAAGGGACGGCAGGCCGATCAGGCTGACCGGCACCACGACCTCCATCCAGCGGTGATAGGTGTCCATCGGGTGGCCGGCGATGCTGTGCGGCCATGTCCAGTCGATCGGAAAAGGCCAGCATTGCGCCGTGGGCAGCACCAGCGCGTCGAAATCGTCGAACAGCCGTGCCGCGGCGCGGAACCAGTCCGACCGGATCAGGCTGGCGCGCTGGACCGCCGACGCGGACAAGGCGCGCCCCCGTTCGATTTCCCAGATCGCCGTGTCCTTCAGCGCAGCGCGCGTCGCCGGCTGGTCGTAAAGCGGACCAAGCGAGGCCGCCACGGCATAGGACCGCAGGGTGATCCAACTGTCCCAAAGCGCGCCTGCCGCGAAAGGGGGAGGTACACCCTCGACCACGCATCCAAGGTCGGTGAAACGCGCGACCTGCGTGGCGCAATGGTCCAGCACGCCGTCCTCCATCGGATAGGCCCCACCCCAGTCGCCCAGCCAGCCGATCCGCCGTCCGGTCAGGTCGGCATCAAGGTGCGGCGCGAGGGGGTCGTGATCCAGACCGTGCGGCTGGCGCGGATCGGGGCCGGCCATGATGTCAAGCAGCAAGGCAATATCGCGGGGGTGCCGGGCCATGGGGCCATTGGTCGACAGGGGATGCAACATCATGTCGCCCAAGGGTTCCGACGGGACGCGCCCCCAAGTGGGCCGCATACCGTAGACGCCGTTCCAGCCTGCCGGATTGCGCAACGACCCCATCATGTCGGATCCATCGGCCACGGCAATCATCCCCGCCGCCAGCGCCACGGCAGCGCCACCGGACGACCCGCCAGCCGTGCGACCGGGCAGATAGACGTTCTGTGTCGCGCCGAACACGGGGTTGAACGTGTGGCTACCCAGACCGAATTCCGGCGTGTTGGTCTTTCCGATGACGATGGCGCCCGCGTCCTGCATCCGCTGCACCATGATGTCCGATGTCGGCGCGATCCGGTCGCGGAACGCGGGCGAGCCCATGGTCGTCGGCAGACCAGCGACGTTGGCCAGATCCTTGACTGCCAGCGGCATGCCGTGCAGCCAGCCTTTTCGCGGAGTCGCATCGGCGGTCGCGGCCTCGGCCATCAGGGTTTCCGCATCGCGCAGGGACACGATGGCATTCAGGTCCGGGTTGCGCGCGGCGATCCGGTCCAGCGTGGCCTGCATCAGGGCAGCGGCGGTCAGATTTCCGGATGCCAGCGCGTCCGAAATCACATGGGCGGGTTGATCGAGGTCTATATCCATGCGCGCAGCAGAGCCTGCCGCGCGCGAAAAGACAAGCGGGTGTCAGTCTTCCAGATTGGCCTCGGCCCGGCTTTTGCCGCTGACGTCCATCGCCAGCGTGGCCGCCATGAAGGCGTCGAGGTCGCCGTCCAGCACGCCAGAGGTATCCGAGGTCTCGTGCCGCGTGCGCAGGTCCTTGACCATCTGGTAGGGCTGCAGAACGTAGGACCGGATCTGGTTGCCCCAGCCCGCATCGCCCTTGTTGTCGTGTGCTTCGTTGATCGCCGCGTTCCGCTTGTCGAGTTCCATCTGATACAGACGGCTCTTCAGGGCCTTCATCGCGATGTCGCGGTTCTGGTGCTGGGACTTTTCCGACGACGTCACGACGATGCCCGTGGGGTGGTGCGTGATCCGCACGGCCGAGTCCGTGGTGTTGACGTGCTGACCACCGGCACCGGACGACCGGTAGGTGTCGATGCGGATATCCTTGTCCTGCACCTCGATCTCGATGTTGTCGTCGACGACCGGATAGACCCAGACGGACCCGAAGGACGTATGCCGCTTGGCCGCCGAATCGTAGGGGCTGATGCGGACCAGACGATGCACGCCGGATTCGGACTTCAGCCAGCCATAGGCGTTCGGCCCGGTGATCTTGTAGGCGGCGGACTTGATGCCGACCTCTTCACCCGCACTTTCGGACTGCAGTTCGACCTTGTAGCCCTTCTTCTCGGCCCAGCGGACGTACATCCGCGCCAGCATGTTGGCCCAGTCGCAGGACTCGGTCCCGCCGGCGCCCGCGTTGATTTCAAGGAAGGTGTCGTTGCCATCGGCCTCGCCGTTCAGCAGCGCCTCCAGCTCCTTTTCGGCGGCCTTCTTCTTGAGTGCGGCTAACGCGGCTTCGGCCTCGGTCACGATCTCGGTGTCGTTCTCGCTTTCGCCCATCTCGATCAGCTCGACGTTGTCGGCCAGTTCCTGACGGATGCCTTCATAGCTGTCGACGGCATCGACCAGCATCTGCCGTTCGCGCATCAGCTTTTGCGCATGGGCGGGATCGTCCCACAGGGTCGGATCCTCGACACGGGCGTTGAATTCTTCCAGCCGGTGCGGCGCGGTGCCGTAGTCCAGCCGCTGCGCCAGAAGGGACAGCGACTTTTCAATCGCTTCGATGGTGTTCTGGGTTTCGGCGCGCATGGCTCTTGGTCCTTGGATAGATGTGTCATCGCCCGCGGGCGGTGCGTCAGGGTCTTAGCCCGCCGCGACGCCTGCGGCAAGCGGGTGGTCAGTAAAGGCCGCCCGACGACAGCGTGCCGAAGGACGCCTTCGGCCCCACGGTCGCGGTACCCCCGGTCGAGGTCTGGACCTGACGCGACGCCTGCGGCACCTCGTCCACCAGTGGCAGGTCGGCGGCCATCGCGAAACCACCGTCGAAGGTGATGCCGAAGACCGGCTCTTCACCCGGGCGGAAGCATTCGGCGATGACGTTGTCGCCCGATGCCCCCGGCGGCAGGCGCGCGCCGGAAAAGCGGTCGATGTTGATGAACTGGCAATCCGCGGGGACGTGGAACGCGCCGCCGCCGTATTTCTTGATCGCCTGGCTCATGAAGGTCTGGAACACCGGCGCGCAGATGCCGCCACCCGAGGCCGACTTTCCCATTGGGCGCGGGTTGTCGTAGCCGATGTAGCAGCCCGCAACGATGTTGGACGAAAATCCGACGAACCACGCGTCCTTTTCGTCATTCGTCGTGCCGGTCTTGCCGGCGATCGGCACAGGCAGGTTGATCGCGTGCTTGGCGGTACCGCGCTTGACCACGCCTTCCAGCATCGAGGTCAACTGATAGGCGGTGATCTCGTTCATCACGCGCTGGCGGTTGCTGACGATGGTCGGCGCCTCTCCTGTCGGCAGGCTGGCCAGTTGGCAATCATTGCAGACCCGCTGGTCGTGGCGATAGACGGTCTTGCCGTAGCGGTCCTGCACCCGGTCGACCAGCGTCGGCTCCACCCGCTCGCCGCCGTTGGCGAACATGGCGTAGGCTGCGACCATCTTGAACAGCGTGGTCTCGTCAGAGCCCAGCGAGGCCGCCAGCACGCGGTTCATGTGGTCGTAGACCCCAAATTTCTCGGCGTAATTGGCAACGGTGTCGATGCCGACCTCCTGGGCCAGACGCACGGTCATCAGGTTGCGCGACTGTTCGATCCCGGTGCGCAGCGGGGTGGGGCCGTAGAACTTGTTGGAATAGTTCTGCGGACGCCAGACGCCCTGGGGCGTGTTGATCTCGATCGGGGCGTCGACGACGATGGTGGCGGGGGAATAGCCGGAATCGAGTGCCGCCGCATAGACGAAAGGTTTAAACGAAGACCCCGGCTGGCGTTTCGCTTGCGTGGCGCGGTTGAAGACGCTGGCCTGATAGGAAAAGCCGCCCTGCATCGCCAGCACGCGGCCGGTGTTCACGTCCATCGCCATGAAGGCGCCCTGCACCTGCGGCACCTGCCGCAGCGTCCAGCGGATGAAGCTGCCGTCGCTGTCCTGCGTCATGCGGCGCACCAGCACGACGTCGCCGACCTTGAAGTTGTCGCCAAACCCGCCCTTGATCCACGCGATGTCGTCGCGCGGGATGACAAAGGGTTCGGCTTCGGTTTCCTTCACGTTCTCGATGCCGACGCGCATCTGGCTGTCACCGACTTCAAGCACGACGGCGGGATGCCAAGCGTTTTCCAGCGTGATGTCGCGGGGAACCTCCGCGGCACCCAGTGCGGCGCGCCATGCGGCCTCGTTGCCCAATTGGGCCGGGTCGATCGTCTTGCCCGTACCGCGCCAGCGCCCCTGCCCCCGGTCGTAGGACTCCAGCGCCCTCTGCAGCGCATGGGCTGCCTCGACCTGCAATTCCTCGTCGATGGTGGCACGGATCGCGAGGCCGCCGGAGAAGAATTCGTCCTCGCCGAAGTTCTGGCTCAGCTGGCGGCGGATTTCGTCGGTGAAATAATCCCGCGGCGGCAGCTCGGACCGGAAGCTTTCGTAATCGCCCGACTGCACCGTGCGCAGCGGCGTGTTCTTGGCTGTCTCGTAGGCGGCGTCCTCGATATACCCGTTCTGCCACATCTCGGTCAGGACATAGTCACGGCGCGCGATGGACCGGTCGTACTGCCGCACGGGGTCGTAGTCGGACGGCGCCTTGGGCAACACGGCGAGATACGCTGCCTCTTCCACCGTCAGGTCGGACAGGGACTTGTTGAAATAGGTCAGCGCCGCGGCGGTCACGCCATAGCTGTTCTTTCCGAGGAAAATCTCGTTCAGATACAGTTCCAGAATCTTGTCCTTGGGCATCGCCCCCTCGATCCGGGTGGCGAGGATGATTTCCTTGATCTTGCGCTCCACACTGCGCGAGCCATCGAGCAGGAAGTTCTTCATCACCTGCTGGGTGATCGTAGATGCGCCGCGCACGTCCTGCCCGCGCGATTGCACGGCAGCGACAAATGCCGCCGCCATGCCGCCCGCGTCATAGCCGCCGTGGGTGTAAAAGTTCTTGTCCTCGGCGCTGATGAACGCCTGCTTGACCACGTCGGGAATATCTTCGGCGGGGGTGAACAGGCGGCGTTCGACGGCGAATTCGTCGATGATCTGCCCTTCACCCGAATAGATCCGGCTGATCGTCTTGGGGGTGTATTGTGCCAGTGTGTCATAGGACGGCAAATCCCGGCCATACATGTAGAACACCGCGCCAAGGGTCAGCGCCGCCATGACCACGCCAAGGCACAGCATCGAGAAGATCGCACCGAAGAACGACATGATGAAACGCAGCATGGACGTGGACCTTCTGTCGGGAGTTGGCCGCTTATAGGGCGCACCCCGCCCCGCGTCAAAAGCAGATCGGCCCGTTGCGCGCGATAAGCGGCCCGGCAAGCGGTCACAATACCGCCAGTTGCGCCCGCTATTGCCGCTTCAGGGGCGCGCGGGCCGCCTCGTCCGCTGTCCAGTCGCGCAGGGCGGTCGTGATGCCCGCAACCAGCGGCGCGCGGCCTGCGGTCGTGGACAGGGCGGCGCGGTCGGCGGCGTTGGACAAAAACCCCGCCTCCAGCAGGACAGAGGGGAAGTCGGCGGCGTTCAGCACCGCCAGACGCTCCTCGCGCCGGGGGCGGTTATTGACGGTGGCACCACTGGCGCGCAGGCCCGCGATCAGCGCGTCCGCCAGACGGTCCGACTGCGGCGCCGTATCGGCGCGCGCCATGTCCATCAGCACCGTCGCCACGCGGTCGTCCTGACCGGTCAGGTCAAGCCCCGCCAGCAGGTCACCGCGCTCGTGCCGTTCCGCCATGCGCTGCGCCGACCGGTCCTCGCCTTCCGGGCTGAGGGTATAGGCGGAGGCGCCGCGGGTTACATCGTCGTCCAGCGCGTCCGCGTGCAGCGACAGCATCACGCCGGCACCCGCCGCGCGGGCGATGGTCATGCGCCCCTCAAGGGACACGAAAGTATCGCTGTCGCGGGTCAGCACCGCGCGCATCTCGCCGCCACGATTGATCGCGTCGGCCAGTTCGATCCCCAGTTGCAGCATCAGGTCCGCCTCGTGGACACGACCCCGCAGCGCACCGGGGTCGATGCCGCCGTGCCCGGGGTCGATCGCTACGACCAGCGGGCCGGTGCGCGGAGCGGCGGCGGTCAACGCGGCATCCGGCAGCGCCTCTGCATCAGGCGCGCCCGCCATCGCCGCAAAGCCCGCCGCATCCGTAGGAGACAACTGCAATGACAGCACCGCGGCACCGGTGTCGGCGTCCACCGACAGACCCGCCTGCGCCACCTGCAGCGGCTGCGCCAGCGTCACGGCCAGCCGCGACCAGCCGGGGCGCAACACGCCAAAGGCCACGTCCGCCGCCAGCCCCGCCTGCCACAGGTCCGCCGGGATCAGGCCGCCGAAGTCGACCTCCTGAAAGTCGACGATCAGGCGCATCGGATCGTCCAGCGTGAAGACGCGGTAGGGCACGGTCTGGCTGAGGGCCAGCGTGATCCCCAACCCCTGCCCCGCATCGGCAATACGGCTGTGCACCGGGTCGATCCGGGCCAGCGCCGAAAAGTCCTGCGCCACAGCAGGACCCGCGAGCGCGAGGCACAGGGCGAGGGCACGGATCATGCCTCTGTGCGTCCGTGCGCCTTCATGTAGCGTTGCAGGCGGTCCAGCCCTTCGGCCATGTCGGCGGTGCGTCCGGCGTAGGAAAACCGCAGCCACCGGTGCCCGGCGACCGGATCGAAATCAAGTCCGGGCGTCACCGCCACGCCGGCCTTGTCGAGGATGTCGGCCGCCATCACCCGGCTGTCGTCGGTATAGGCGGACACGTCGGCGTAGATGTAGAAGGCCCCGTCGGGCGGGGCCATCGTCTCGAACCCCGCGTGTGCCAGACCGTCCAGCAGCAGCGTCCGGTTCGCCTGATAGACGGCGAGGTTGCCGTCCAGTTCCGACCGGCAATCCATCGCGTGCAGCGCCAGACGCTGGCTGGCGTGGGGCGCGCAGATGAAAAGGTTCTGCGCCAGACGTTCGACCGTGCGGACATGATCCTCTGGCACCACCATCCAGCCGCAGCGCCAGCCGGTCATGCTGAAATACTTGGAAAAGCTGTTGATGACATAGGCCTCCTGCGTCACCTCCAGCGCGGATACGGCACGGGTGCCGTAGCCGATGCCGTGATAAATCTCGTCCGAGATCAGCGCCGCGTCGCGGGCAGCACAGGCGTCCGCAAGTGCGGTCAATTCAGCTTCGTTCAGCATCGTGCCGGTGGGATTGGCGGGCGAGGCGACGATCAGGCCAGCCAGGTCGTGGGCCGCGACATCCTCGGGCTGCGGCTGGAACCGACCCCGGGCGCGGGTTTCGATCTCGACCGGTTTGAGGCCCACCGCGCGCAGGATCTGGCGATAGCTGGGATAGCAGGGCAGCCCCAGACCGACCCGCGCATCGTTGTCGAAGAGGGCCGAGAACGCGAGGATGAAGGCCCCCGACGCCCCCGCCGTAATCACCACCCGGCCGGGATCGAGGTCCACGTCGTAGATATCGCCGTAATGCTGCGCGATCCGGCGCCGCAGCGCGGGCAGGCCAAGGCCTACGGTATAGCCCAGCGGCTGGTCCAGATCCGCGCGCAGCAACTCCAGCGCCTCTTGCGGCGCGCCGGTGCCGGGCTGGCCGACTTCCATGTGGATGATCGAACGGCCTGCGTCCTCGGCGGCGCGGGCGGCCTCCATCACGTCCATCACGATAAAGGGATCGACGTCCCCCCGGGTTGAGCTGCGCATGGTCTGCCCTTACTGCTTTTCGCAACCTTGTGCATGGCCGCGGGGGGCCGCGTCAACACTTCGCGCCGCCGCACCTTGGCAGGTCCGCCCCGATCTGCGCATAATCCGTGCAACCCAGATGAAAGTGACCCGATGTTCCGCACCCTGACCGCCGCCGCCCTGACCTGTGCAATGGCCCTGCCCGCGCTGGCGCAGGATACGACCGACGACGCCGCCTTCGGCGAGCGGGTGCGCGCCTATCTGATGGCCAACCCGGAGGTCATCATGGAAGCCGTCGGCGTGCTGCAGCAGCGCGAGGAGGCCGCGGCCGTGCAGGCGGACGAGCAGATGGTGGCGGCACAGGCCGACGCGCTGACCGACGACGGCTTTTCCTGGGTCGGCGGCAATCCCGACGGCGACATCACCGTGGTCGAGTTCATGGATTACCGCTGCGGCTACTGCAAGAAGGCCTTCCCGGAGGTCGAAAGCCTGCTGTCCTCGGACGGCAACATCAAGTTCATCGTCAAGGAATTCCCGATCCTGGGAGAGCAATCGGTGCTGGGCTCGCAGTTTGCCATCGCCACGCAGATCGTCGCAGGCGAGGATGCCTACAAATCCGTCCACGACACGCTGATGAGCTATAACGGAGAGATCACGCGCGACAGCCTGACGCGGCTGGCCGGCACGCTGGGGCTGGACGGCGAGGCGATCATGGCCAAGGTGGACGACCCCGAGGTCGCGCGCCGCATCACCGCGAACCGCGCCTTGGGCGATGCGCTGAATATTTCAGGCACGCCGACCTTCGTGGTGCAGGACCAGATGGTCCGCGGCTATGTCCCCGCCGACCAGTTGCAGAAGCTGGTGGACCAGTTACGCGGCTGACGCGTCCGTGACTGGCCTGTCATGGAACTTGCCCTAGGTTAGCCGCAATGCAAACCGAACGGGAGAGTTCCATGACGACCACACGCCGCCATTTCCTCGCCACCTCCGCCGCTGCGGCAAGCGCGATCACGCTGCTGCCCTATGCGGCCAGCGCCGCAGCCCATGCCGCCGACATGTTCCCGACGACCGCGGGCGATGTGACGGTGCATCCCGTCGAGCACGCCTCTTTCGTGATGGAAACGCCGGTCGGCACGATCTACAACGATCCGGTCGGCGACGCGTCGCTCTATGCCGATTATCCCGCCCCCGACCTGATCCTGATCACGCACGAGCACGGCGACCACTATAACGCCGACACGCTCGTGGCCATCGTGGGCGAGAATACCCAGATCATCGCGAACCCCGCCGTCTTTGCCATGCTGTCCGACGACATGAAGGCCAAGGCATCCGAAATGGCGAATGGGGCGACGGCCGAATACAACGGCATGACCATCGACGCGATCCCGGCCTACAACACGACCGAGGGCCGCCTTCAGAACCACCCCGAGGGCCGCGACAACGGCTATGTGCTGACATTCGACGGGCTGCGGGTCTATATCTCTGGCGACACCGAGGACATCCCCGAGATGCGCGCGCTGGAAAACATCGACGTGGCGTTCATCTGCATGAACCTGCCCTACACGATGGGTAAGGAAGCGGCGGCCTCTGCCGTGGCCGAATTCAAGCCGACCTATGTCTATCCCTACCACTACCGCGGTCAGGATGGCGGCACCCAGAACCCCGAGGAGTTCGCGGCACTGGTCGGCGACACGGCGCAGGTCAAGATCGGCAATTGGTATGGCGACGAGGTCATGCCCGCCTGACCTTACGACAAGATTGGCAACGGGGCGTCGGCGCAGGCCGGCGCCCTTTTGCATACCGCAACGCCCGGCGTCGGGTCGACTTCTCGGACCTCAGACAGCCGGAATCGCGCCTGTGTTACCGTTGATCGCGAGCAGCAGCAGCGTGGCGACCGTCCCCTCGTCCGCAACGGTGATACTGACGGAATCGCCCGGCGGCCTGGGCGTCTTTCATGTATTTTGACGCATCGCGCGGGTCGTTCCGCGATCACCGATGGCAACTCTGGCGTTGATGCACAGGTCCAACAGAACCGTATCGCACTGCATCCGGTCCACAAAGACCATCAGCGGCTGCGGGCTGCTGCGACAGGTCAGGCCGATGTCAGGCTTCAAAACACATCGCATCAGCACCTCAAGCTCTATCAGGCAGTGCACGACGTCGATGGGTTCGGGATGCAGCGGGGCACGGCGGGAATAGGCCAGCAACGGCCGTGTCATGGCATCCGCGCGCAGGCGCCGTCGGTCATGACGATTTCCAAGAACGTATAGAGAGGTTCCAGCCTCGTGGAGGCAATCGACGCCAGCATCGCAAGGCCAATCCCGAAGTTCGCCAATACCTGCAATCCGGGCGTCATCCACAAATATC
Source organism: Loktanella sp. M215 (assembly GCF_021735925.1). Lineage (NCBI taxonomy): Bacteria > Pseudomonadati > Pseudomonadota > Alphaproteobacteria > Rhodobacterales > Roseobacteraceae > Loktanella > Loktanella sp. M215. Next base: position 2,424,268 of record NZ_WMEA01000001.1, on the reverse strand, counting down.
CGGCAGCAATGACAACGGTAGAATTCGCCGCGATCAGCGCGGCCGCCTAGACCGCCACCCCGCGTGCGCCGACCTTCGCGGGCAGAGACAGGGACAGTCCGAAACAGGCCATCAAACCCAGCCCCCGCAACACAACGATCTTGAGCATCTACAGCATCAGCGGCACGGGATAGAGGAGCCATATCACACAGAATGTGACACTGACCCCGGTAAAGGTCGCGTCATCGATGCGGTCAAAAAAGGGTCTGAACCGCCTGGGCTGCGTCAGATCACAAGGGATCGATATGCCCAGCACGGCACCCAGATCTGAGTGCGCCATCGCGGCCGACCTGCGCTGGCATCACCCCTGCGCCTGATCATCCTGCGAAGCGGCGTCAAGAGCTGCAGCCTTTCGTTCAACCTGTTCGACGATGTGATCGATCATCGAGGCATTGTCCAACTTGTGACTTTGCTTGCCTGCCAAGTAGACCATACCGGACCCATTTCCGCCACCGGTGAAACCGACGTCGGTCATCAGCGCCTCTCCGGGTCCGTTGACGACGCAGCCGATGATGCTCAGGCTCATCGGCGTCTTGATGTGTTCCAGTCGCTGCTCCAGCGCCTCGACGGTCTTGATGACGTCGAACCCCTGACGCGCGCAGGACGGGCAAGAGATGATGTTGACGCCGCGGTGCCGCAGTCCCAGCGACTTGAGGATCTCGAAGCCCATCTTGACCTCTTGCACCGGGTCGGCGGACAGGGACACCCGGATCGTGTCACCGATCCCCATCCACAGCAGGCTGCCCATGCCGATGGCGGATTTGACGGTGCCGGAAATCAAACCACCCGCCTCGGTGATGCCAAGGTGGATCGGGGCGTCGGTCAACTCTCCCAGTTTTTGATAGGCGGCGGCGGCCATGAACACGTCGGACGCCTTGCAGCTGATCTTGAACTCGTGAAAATCGTTGTCCTGCAGGATCTTGATGTGATCCATGCCGCTTTCGACCATCGCGTCGGGTGTCGGTTCGCCGTATTTGTCCAGCAGGTGCCGTTCTAGCGAGCCTGCGTTCACGCCGATGCGGATGGAACAATTGTTGTCCTTGGCGGCCTTGATGACCTCGCGCACACGCTTTTCGTCACCGATGTTGCCGGGGTTGATCCGCAGGCAGGCCGCACCGGCCTGTGCCGCCTCGATCCCGCGCTTGTAGTGAAAATGGATGTCCGCGACGAGCGGCACGCTGACCTCTGGCACGATCAGCTTGAGCGCCTTCGACGAGGCCTCGTCCGGGACGGAGACGCGGACGATGTCGGCCCCCGCATCCGCCGCGGCCTGAATCTGCGCGATCGTGGCCTTGACGTCCGTGGTCAGGGTGTTGGTCATCGTCTGCACCGTGATCGGCGCATCACCCCCCACGGGGACGTTGCCCACCATGATCTTGCGGCTGGGGCGGCGGTCGATCTGGCGCCAGGGACGGATGGAATGCAGCGACGACATGAAACGGACTTCCGGTTGGGATATTGCCCGTAACCTATGACGTCACGGGGCCACCGACAACCGGGGTCCGGGTCGTTATTCCGTGACGACCGCCTCGGCCACGTTCACCATCGCCTTCAGATCGCCGTCGCGGTCCGGATCGGCCAGCGCGTATTTGGTGGTCAGGTTGGCGGCAGACAAGGCCAGATTCGATGTCACCTGACCGTTAGGGCCGGCGGGGCCGTAATGCTGGCCATTCACGGCAAAGTAGACCGCACCGCTTTCACCGACACGCAGGGTCGCGGGTTCTTCGGTCGGCGGCAAGGCAAAGGTGTCGCCGGCATTCATGATACCTTCGAAGATCACCGAATTGTCGGCCGCCCGCACGCGCACCCAAGCGGGACGCACGGCGACCAGCTGGACCTCTGGCACCGGGCCTTCGCTGACCTGAATGGCAGGGGCGTCGGCGGCGGGTGTGTCGACCGCCATCTTGACCGCATCTGTCACGGCCTGCGCCAGACCGTGATCGACACCGGCCAGGCCCAGCGCGCTGGGGGCGGACGGCATCAGGGTCGAGATTGGCGCATCGCGTGCCACCATTACCGGCACGTCCAGCGCCTGCGGGCGATAGAGCCGGTCCAGCGCCTCTGGCGTGGGCGTCCCGAAATCCGGAGAGGCATCGCCATCGGCGGAGGCCACCTGTGATGCACCGGCCAGCGGGTCGAGGTCTGACAGCACGACCGGCGTCTGATCGACGGGGGCAAGGCGGACCTTCTGCACCTCTTGCAGGACAGACCAGCCGCCGTATCCCAGACCGCTGATCAGGGCCACCAGCACGAGGACCGATCCCACGGCACCGGGCTGGATGCCGGAAAACATCGCGTCGCCCTGCGGGATGAAGGGGGTCGCCGAGGCCGAGAAGATGTCCTTGCCCATCGGCGTGCGGTTCACCTCGAACCGGGCCGGTTTGGTCGATGAGGCCGCCGCCGACATGCCGTGTGCGGTCGTAAAGCCGCTTTCGCGGCAAAACACGTCAAACGCCCAGTCCGGGTCCATCTTCAGGTAGCGGGCATAGGATCGAACATAGCCCGCGATAAAGCCGGGCGTGTCAAAGGCAGAGGGGTCGGCATTCTCGATCGCGGCGATATAGGCGGCCTTGATCTTCAGCTCGCGCTGTACATCCAGAAGGCTTTTGCCAAGCGTCGCCCGTTCGCCGCGCATCAGGTCACCAAGGCGCATGTCAAAGGCGTCGAAACCCTTGGTTTCCACGTCCTCAGCCGCCTTTTGGCGCCGAAAGCTTTTTCCGATCATCGTCGTTCCGCCGTGTGCCTGCCCCTGATTCAGCCTATCCAAGGCAACCGACCTTGTCGAATCACCTTTTACGAACTGATTAAATCAGGAGGTAGCACACGGAACCGTGTGATGCACATGCAGAAACCTTAGCCAGCCATTTCGGCGCGATTTAGCGCACAATGTGCCCACAAATCGTCCAGTGCCGCGACAAGACGGTCCATCTCTTTCGGACCGTGGACCGGCGACGGCGTGAACCGCAGCCGTTCGGTGCCGCGCGGCACGGTAGGAAAGTTGATCGGCTGCACGTAGATCCCGAACTGGGTCAGCAACATGTCAGACATCAGCTTGGTATGCTTGGGATCGCCCACCATCAGCGGCACGATATGACTGCCGTGGTCAATGATCGGCAGGCCCAGTCCCTTCAGCCGCAGCTTGAGGATTTTGGCCTGAGTCTGCTGGCTGTCGCGCAGCGCCTGATCGGTCTTCAGATGCTTGACGCTGGCGGCGGCACCGGCGGCCACCGCCGGCGGCAGCGACGTGGTAAAGATGAACCCCGGCGCATAGGACCGCACCGCGTCGCACATCTTCGCACTCGCAGCGATATAACCGCCCATCACGCCGTAGGCCTTGGCCAGCGTGCCGTTGATGATGTCGATCCGCGCCATCAGGCCGTCGCGTTCCGCCACCCCTGCCCCGCGCGGGCCATACATGCCGACGGCGTGGACCTCGTCGATATAGGTCAGCGCGCCGAATTCCTCGGCCAGATCGCAGAATGCGGCGATGGGGCCGAAGTCGCCGTCCATCGAATAGATCGACTCAAAGGCGATCAGCTTGGGCGCCTCCGGGTCGTCGGCGGCCAGCAGTTCGCGCAGGTGGGCCACGTCGTTGTGGCGGAAGATGCGCTTTTGCCCGCCGTTGCGGCGCACGCCCTCGATCATGCTTGCATGGTTCAGCGCGTCGGAATAGATGATCAGCCCCGGAAACAGCTTCGGCAGCGTGCTGAGCGTCGCGTCGTTGGCGATGTAGGCGGAGGTGAACAGCAGCGCCGCTTCCTTGTGGTGCAGGTCAGCGAGTTCCGCCTCCAGCCGCTTGTGATAAACGGTGGTGCCGGAAATGTTGCGCGTGCCGCCGGAGCCTGCACCGGTGGCATCCAGCGCCTCGTGCATGGCAGCCAGCACCACCGGATGCTGCCCCATCCCGAGGTAGTCATTGCCGCACCAGACGGTGACCGGAGACTTGGACCCGTCGGGCCGGTTCCAGACCGCATGGGGAAACTGACCGCGGGTGCGTTCGATGTCGATGAAGGTGCGATAGCGCCCCTCGTCATGCAAACGTTGGATGGCTGTGCCCAAGGCTGCGTCGTAATTCACCGGTTGTCCTTTCGAATACGCGACACGTTCGGCAACCAGCAGGCGGGGACGTATCTTGATTTCAGCATGCATATAGGGTGATCCCCATTGGATCAACACGCGACCAGATGTCGCCTGACTTTAGTCGATGGGTTCATCAGACCTTCGTATCAAAAACTTGCCTGCTTTCGTTGATGGCGACCTGATGCCGGGCCGCCCAGTCGACCAGCCCGCCCAGTGCCGCATGCAGCGACGTGCCCCGCGCGGTGATCGTGTATTCGACCTGCGGCGGCTTGGTGTCCAGCACCGTGCGCGTCACCAGACCGTCGCGCTCCAGATGCCGCAACGTCACCGCCAGCATGCGCGGGCTGATCCCCGCAACGACCCGTCCCAGCGCGTTGAACCGGCACGGCCCCTGCGCCAGTTCCGTCAGCACCAGCACCGACCACGCATCGCCCACCCGGTCCAGCACATCGCGGATCGGGCAGGCATGGGGCGCATTGGTCCGTGCAGGCATGAGGTACTTCCTTCGGTGTAACCATATGCACGCGGCGTGCGTCTTTCGCCGATGCTGGCATTTCAATACCTGCTTCCTATCAGTAAGCACAAGACGGAGACATCCCATGCAAATCCTCATCCTCGGCGCCACCGGCATGATCGGCAGCCGCATCACGGCAGAGGCCGCATCCCGCGGCCACCACGTCACCGCCGCATCCCGCAGCGGCACAGCGCCCGCGTCGGACAACGTCGCGCCGCTGGCCCTCGACCTGCATGACATCCCGGCGCTGCAGAAGGCCGTCGCGGGACAGGACGTCGTCATCGCCACCGCATCGGCCCGCAAGACCGACGACCCCTATGCAGAAACCAACGCCTATGCGCAGGCGCTGGTCGACGGCCTGGGCGATACCCGCCTGATCATGGTCGGCGGTGCGGGATCGCTGAATCTGCCCGATGGCACACCCGTCGCCGACACGTTGCCCGACGCCTACGCGGACGAGGCGAAGGCCATGCGCCGCGCCTATGACAGGTTCCTCGCGCCGTCAGCGCTGAACCTCACCTTCGTCACACCGCCCTTCATGATCCAGCCGGGGCCGCGCACCGGTGCTTACCGCATCAGCGACCGCACCGTCCCCGGTGGCCCGGGCGAGATCTCTGCCGAAGATTACGCCGTGGCTCTGATCGACGAGGTTGAGAATGCGGCCCACAGCGGCCAGATCATCGGCGTCTTTCCGGCCGCTTGACCTTGACCCGAAAGGGGCAGAGCCTTGCGGCAATTCTTCCAATCCCAAGGCCCTGCCCCATGACCGACACCATCCTCGACCCCGTGCTGGACAAGATCGACACCGACCTCGACGCGGCAACCGACCGCCTGCTGGACCTGTTGCGCATCCCGTCGATCTCGACCGACCGCGCCTACAAGGCCGACTGCGACCGCGCCGCCGATTGGCTGGTGGCCGACCTGCAATCGATGGGATTCGATGCGAAAAAGCATGCTACGCCGGGCCACCCGATGGTCGTCGCCCACTCGGGCGGGGACGGCCCCAAGGTGCTGTTTTATGGCCACTACGACGTGCAGCCCGTCGATCCGCTGAACCTGTGGGACCGCGACCCCTTCGATCCGCAGGTGGAAGATACGCCCAAGGGCCGCGTCATCCGCGGCCGCGGCGCCTCCGACGACAAGGGCCAGCTGATGACGTTCCTTGAGGCCTGCCGCGCCTGGAAGGCCGTCCACGGCACCCTGCCGGCCAACATCACGATCTTCTGCGAGGGCGAGGAGGAATCGGGTTCGCCGTCGCTGATCCCCTTCCTGCAGGACAACGCCGACATCCTGACCGCCGACATCGCGCTGATCTGCGACACCGGCATGTATGGCGACAGCACGCCCGCGATCATCACCCAGCTGCGTGGCCTTCTGGGCGAGGAGGTGACGATCCACGGCCCGTCCAAGGACCTGCATTCTGGCATGTACGGCGGTATCGCGATGAATCCGGCCCGCGTCCTGGCCAAGGTGATCGCCGGGCTGCACGACGACACCGGCCGCATCACCGTCCCGGGGTTCTACGACGGGGTGCCTGAACTGTCGAACGAGCTGGCCGCCAGCTGGGACGACCTGAAGTTCGACGCAGAGGCCTTCCTGGGCGAGGTCGGCCTGAAACTGCCCGCCGGCGAACAGGGCCGCCGTCCGCTCGAAATGATCTGGTCCCGCCCCACCTGCGAGGTGAACGGCATGACGGCAGGCTACACCGGCGACGGCTTCAAGACCGTCCTGCCGGCAGAGGCACGCGCCAAGATCAGCTTCCGCCTCGTGGGCCAGCAGGATCCCCACGCCATCCGCGAAAGCTTTCGCAAGATGGTGACAGATATGATTCCCGCTGACTGCCGGGTGGAATTCCACAGCCACGGCGCCTCTGCCGCGGGCCAGATGAGCACGACACACCCCGCCTTCGCTCAGGCGCGGCACGCGCTGTCCGACGAATGGCCGCAAGCGGCGGCCTACGTCGGCTGCGGCGGCTCGATCCCGATCGCTGCCTACTTCAAGCAATACCTCGACATGGACGCGATGCTGATCGGCTTCGGCAAGGACGACGACCAGATCCATTCGCCCAACGAAAAATACGACCTGTCGTCGTTCCACAAGGGCACGCGCAGCTGGGCGAGGATTTTGCACGCCATGACGGCCTGACCAAAGGCACGGCGCTGTCCGGATTTGCACCGCGGGTCTCTTCTTCTGGTTCCAAATACTTCGGGGGGAGTCCGCACCGCGGACGGAGGGCTGGCCCCCCGCCGATGTTTCGCCGCCAAATAGGCACGCCGCACTGTTGAACGTCATCCATCAAACGTCATCGCGCCCTCGCGTTGACGTTCACACCCTTGAACGTCCCGGCCACCGCCGACACCCTGTCCCGCATTGACAGGAGGATGTCCTGAGTGACCCGATCCGCCAGCAGCACAGCGCATACGACAATAGATCCACGGGTATGGGTCCCGATGACCCGCGTGCTCTACCGGTTGCACCTCGCCGAACTTGCCGGCGGCCGCCAGATGATCACCGACCAGATCGCCGATCTTGGCCTCGTCACCCGGACAGAGCGCTTGGTCATGGCGGTCTTCAGCTGCGCGGCCTTCCACTGGGTCGTGATGGGGCTGCTGGTCGCGGCCGCCACGACATGCGTGCTGACCCTGATCGAAATCGTGCTTATGATTGACGCATGTGTCCTGATCGGCGGCGTGGCCCTCGGACAGGAATATTGAAAAGATAAGGGTCCTGTTCACACGGTCCCCCGTTCTTCTGGTCAAAAATACTTCGGGGGAGTCCGCATAGCGGGCGGGGGCTGGCCCCCATTTCGATGTTTCACCAACAGATCGGCTTACCCGGTTAGGTCTGACCGAAAAGGTGAAATGGCGCGGTTGACGGGGCTCGAACCCGCGACCCCCGGCGTGACAGGCCGGTACTCTAACCAACTGAGCTACAACCGCGCGTTTCAACGACGATTCAGACATTTACGGGGTCAATGGCGCGGTTGACGGGGCTCGAACCCGCGACCCCCGGCGTGACAGGCCGGTACTCTAACCAACTGAGCTACAACCGCCCTTGACCCGTTCAGCGTCTGCACCGAACGTGTCGCGCTTCTATGCAAGCCCCCCAGCCCCGTCAAGCGTGTGCTGCGCAAAAATCACCTCTGCCGCAGATTAAGTTGGAACGGGTTTCCGGTTTGCCCGCAGAAACAGGTGTCCGAGCCGAAACGGCAGGTCCGCGTGACCCGTCCCGCGTTGCCGCTATACGTGCAGACGTGACAGGGACCGGCGCCGGGGTCGCGGAATATCGCGCACAGCGCCTACCTTGCATTTCATCCCGCAGGATGAAAAAGATGCAACGCGGCATAAATTTTGCAGTCAGAGGGAAATCTTGCACAACATCAGCGAAGCCTTCAGTCTTGCGATTGCACTGGTGCTGTCCGGTGACGGTGATCTTTTGCACATCGTGTTGTTGTCACTGCGCGTCAGCCTGACGGCCACCGCCCTTGCCTGCCTGATCGGGCTGCCCGTGGGGGCGCTGGTGGCCATCGCCCGGTTTCGCGGGCGCAGCGCGGTGCTGATCGTCATGAACGCGCTGATGGGACTGCCGCCCGTCGTGGTGGGTCTGCTGGTCTATCTGCAGTTGTCGCGTTCCGGACCGCTGGGGTTTCTGGGGCTGCTTTATACGCCCACCGCCATGATCATCGCGCAGACCATCCTGATCACGCCGATCATCGCCGCCCTGTCCCGTCAGGTACTAGAGGGTCTGCACACCGAATATGCCGAACAGTTCCGATCCCTGTGCCTGACGCGGGTGCAGACGGTGCTGGCGCTGCTTTGGGACGGACGGTATCCGCTGCTGACGGTGGGCCTCGCAGGCTTCGGGCGCGCCGTGGCAGAGGTCGGGGCCGTCATCATCGTGGGCGGCAATATCGATCATCTGACACGCGTCATGACCACCGCCATCGCGCTAGAGACATCGAAGGGCGATCTGGCCCTCGCCCTCGCGCTTGGCCTCATCCTTCTGGTCATCGCACTGGGCGTGAATGCCGCCGTGCAGTCCGTGCGCCTGACCGCAGCCCGTCACGCCCATGTCTGACGCAATCGCCATAACCGGCCAGCACGCCCGCACGGCGTCACCGCCCGTCACCCTGTTGCCGCTGCGGGTGCGCGACCTGTGCCTCCGGTTCGGCGACACGGCGGTGCTGGACGGGCTGGATCTGGACCTCGGGCCGACCGGTTGCACCGTCATCATGGGGGCGAACGGCGCCGGCAAGACCCTACTGCTCAAGCTGCTGCACGGCCTTGCACACCCCACCGCGGGCCGGATCGAATGGCACGGCCAAGACCCAGATGCGGTCAGATCCCGGCAGGCGCTGGTATTTCAGAAACCGGTGCTGCTGCGCCGGTCGGTCGCAGGCAACCTTGATTTCGTGCTGAAGGCGCGGGGCAAGGACCGCAGCCGCGCCACGGCGATCCTCGATCACGTCGGGCTGGCGCACAAGGCGCAGCAACCGGCCCGCCTGCTGTCAGGCGGCGAGGCGCAGCGGCTGGCGCTGGCCCGGGCGCTGGCCACCGACCCGGAGGTGCTGTTCCTCGACGAGCCCACGGCCAGCCTCGATCCCGCATCGGTCCTGATGATCGAGCGGATCGTGCAGCAGGCCTGCGCGCGCGGCGTCAGGATCATCTTCGTGACCCACGACCGGGGACAGGCGCGGCGGATGGCCGATGACGTCGTGTTCCTGCACGGAGGCCGCGTGGCAGAGCATGCCGCGGCCAACGACTTCTTTCCCGCGCCGCGCAGCCGTGCGGCGCGGGATTACCTCGACGGCAAGATCGTCATCTGACCACCAAGGAAAGACCCTCATGTTACGCAAGACATTCGCTGCCACCGCCATCGCGCTGACCTTCGCCGGTGCGGCGCTGGCGCAGGACCAGTCCATCATCGTCCAGTCCACCACGTCGACGGCCAATTCCGGCCTTTACGACTATCTGCTGCCGCTGTTTCAAAAGGACTCCGGCATTCAGGTCAATGTCGTGGCCGTCGGCACGGGTCAGGCGATCACCAACGCCGAGAACTGCGACGGCGACCTGCTGCTGGTCCACGCCAAGCCGGACGAAGAGGCCTTTGTCGCGGCGGGCTTTGGCACGACACGGACGGATTTGATGTACAATGACTTCGTCATCGTCGGCCCCGCCAGCGATCCCGCCGGCATCAAGGGGATGGAGGACGCAGAGGCCGCCCTGTCGCAGATCGCGGCCAAGGGGGCCATGTTTGCGTCGCGCGGCGACGATTCAGGCACCTACAAGAAGGAAATGCAGCTTTGGGCCGATGCCGCCATCGATCCGAAGGCCGCGTCCGGTGAATGGTACCGCGAGACCGGGTCCGGCATGGGCGCCACGCTGAACGCGGGCATCGGCATGGGGGCTTACGTCCTGACCGACCGCGCCACATGGATCAGCTTCGAGAACAAGCAGGATTACGCAATCGACGTGCAGGGCGATGAGGACATGTTCAACCAGTACGGCGTGATCCCGATCAACCCGGCGAAATGCCCTTCCGTCAAGGTCACGGCCGCGCAGACCTTTGCCGACTGGTTGCTGTCGGACGCAGGCCAGACCGCGATCGCCGACTACCGGATCGACGGCCAGCAGCTTTTCTTTCCGAACGCCCCCAAGAACTGATAGGTCTGTCGGTGCGGCCGGTCTGCGCCGCACCGACGCCAAGGACACGATGCCCGAAACCCCGCCCACCGATCCCGCCTATCTGACGGTCAAGGAACTGGCTGCCCTGCTGCGGCTCAAGGACCGCAAGGTCTATGATCTGGCCGCATCCGGCGCCGTGCCGTGTTCGCGGGCGACGGGCAAGCTGCTGTTCCCCGCAGCCGAAATCCGCGACTGGATCGAACGGGCAAAATCCGGCGGCAGCGCCGAGCCTGCCCTGACGCAGACTGCGCTGCCGCCCATCGTGCTGGGCAGTCACGACCCGCTGCTCGACTGGGCGATCCGCCAGTCCGGCTGCGGTCTGGCCACGTTCTACGACGGGTCAAGCGATGGGCTGGACCGGTTCGTGCGCGGCGAAGGCATCGCGGCGGGCCTGCATATCCGGGATGCGCGGACCGGCGACTGGAACGTGCCGGCGGTGCTGACGCGGGCCGCCGACAGGAACGCCGTTCTGGTGTCCTTTGCCGTCAGGCAGCGCGGGCTGGTCTTTCGGCCGGACAGTAAGCGCCCCGCATCCCTAGCAGATCTGACCGGAATGCGCCTCGTACCGCGCCAGCCGGGATCGGGGACGGACACGCTGTTTGCGGAACTGGCCGAACGGCAGGGGCTGGATATGTCGCAGCTGACCCTGACGGACGTGGCACGGACCGAGGATGACGCCGTCGAGGCCGTGCGTCGGGGCGACGCCGATGTGGCCTTTGGCCTGCAGGCCGCCGCCAGCAGCTATGGGCTGGATTTCAGCCCGGTCATCGACGAACGCTTTGCGCTGCTGGTCGACCGCAAGGCTTGGTTCGATCCGCCGTTCCAGACGCTACTGGCCTTCTGGCGGTCCGATACCTTTCATGCGCGCGCCGCATCATGCGGCGGCTACGACGTCACGGCTGCCGGTTTGGTGGTCTGGAACGCCTGAGCGCCCGACCTTGCGGGTCACAGCCGCGATGACGCCACCTGTGTCGACTCCACGTCCGCGCGGCAAAGCAACGGTGCGCGGTGCAAGGGCTGGGAACAGCCGCCCGCAGCCTGCGGCGCTGCCTTCAAGACCCGCAGCACCTGCGGCAGCGTCGCGGCAGGACCCTCTGTCCGGGCGGGGTCGGCGTGTGCTGCACCTGACAGCGACAGACATGCGACAAGGGCAAGGCGGGTGACGCGGGGCATGGGGCGAACCTTTCAGGATGGGACCGGGGTGCGATCTGATGCTGCGATCATGGCACAGCCGCGTTAATCCGGATCGAAGGTCCACCCCTGAAATCCATAAGCTTTTCGGCTAAAAACGCGCATCTATTGACCGCGCGCACCACATCGCCCATCACCCTGACAAGGACGGAGACACCGATGCCCCTGACCGCGCCAGACAAGACGACCCCGCCCCCCTCGGACGCGCAGGCGGGCTGGCCTGCAAAGGTTCTGGGCTGGGACGGGTGGCGCCTGATCGTGCCGCTGGCGATCACGATGATCGCCTTGGTGGTGTTGCGCGACCTGAGCCGCGACATCGACTTGGGCGATCTGCGCCGCGATCTGGACGGCTATGGCTGGGACCGGATCGCCCTTTCCATCGCAGCGATGCTCGCCAGCTATGCGGCGCTTGCGCTTTACGATCCGGTCATCCTGCGCAGCCTGCACGCCCCGCCCATGCCCGGTTACGTGCCGGTGCTGACCGGCGTCAGTTCCATGGCAGTGTCGAACCTGCTTGGGTTTTCGTGGCTGACCGGCGGCGCGATCCGCTACCGAGTCTATGCGGCCTTCGGCGTCGATGTGGGTGCCGTGGCCAAGCTGATCGCCACATCGTGGCTCGCCTTCCTGCTGGGCCTGCTGGTTCTGCTGGGCGGGCTCTTCATCTTTCACCCCACCGGCCTCAGCGCCGTGATCCGCCTGCCCGCGGGATCAGAGGCCGCCGTGGGGGGCCTGATCCTTGTCGCTGTCGCGGCCCTGCTCATCTGGACCGCGCGGGGGCCACGCAGCATCAGGCTGCGCGCCGTCCAGATCACCCTGCCTGCGGCGCGCCAGATGCTGGTGCTGATGGCGATCGCCTTGATCGACCTGACGGCGACGGCGCTGACGCTTTACGTCCTGTTGCCGGACGATCTCGCGCAGAACTTCGTGCTGTTCTTCGTGCTGTTCATCGGTGCGCTGGGGCTGGGCGTCGCCAGCCACGCGCCCGGCGGTCTGGGCGTGTTCGAGGCGGCGATCATCGCGGGCCTTGGCGGCACCGGACGGTCGGACCTGCTGGTGGCGCTGCTGTTCTACCGCATGATCTATACCGTGCTGCCTTTCGTCATCGCCGTGGCGGGCCTGTCGCTGGCCTGGGGTCTGACCAACCGCGACCGCGCCAGTGCCGCCCGCCAGACGCTGGTCCGCGCGACCCGGCCCATCGTGCCGGTGCTCTCGGCGGCGCTTGCCCTACTGTCGGGTGCGGCCCTGCTGCTGCGCGGCGACCTGCCGACCGAGGAAGGCCATGCCGCCGCCCTGCGCGACCTGCTGCCGTTGGGACTGGTCGAGACATCGCACCTGCTGGCCAGCGTCGCGGGCGTCCTGCTGCTGATCGTGGCGCGCGGGCTTTACCGCCGCATGGCGCGGGCCTGGTTCATCGCCATGGCCCTGCTGGGCGCCGGGCTGATCCTGTCGCTGCTGAAGGCGGCAGAACTCGGGACCGCCGTCGCATTGGCGCTGTCGCTGGCGATCCTGTGGACCTTCCGCAGCGTGTTCTACCGTGTCGGCCTCGGCTCCGCGATGCGCCTGAACCCGCGCTGGCTGGTCAGTGTCGCCCTGCTGGTTGCCGGCATCACGTGGATCGGCTTCTTCGCCTACCGCAATATCGATTACACCGACGCGCTCTGGTGGCGCTTTGCGTGGAACGGCGATGCACCACGCTTCTTGCGCGCCACGCTGGCCGTCGTCGTGATCCTGACGGCCGTCGCATTGAACGCGCTGATCAGCCGGTCCAGCATGCGCCTGTCCGCCGAACCCATCCCCGATGTCGTGCGCCGGCTGACCCTCGCCAGCCCGGACACCGAGGCTGCGATGGCCCTGACCGGCGACAAGCGATTCCTGATCGCCGACGACCAAAGCGCCTTCATCGCCTATGCCGACACCGGCACCAGCCTGATCGCCAAGGGCGATCCCGTCGGCGACCCGGTGGCAGGAGAGGCGCTGATCTGGGGCTTACGCGATCAGGCCGACCGAATGGGCCGCCGCTGCGCCTTTTACGCGGTGCAGACCGCCTATCTGCCGACCTACATCGACCTTGGCCTGTCGGTGGTCAAGATCGGGGAAATCGCCCGCGTCCCCCTCGCCGCCTTCTCGCTGGAGGGATCGAAACGCAAGGACTGGCGCCACGCCAAGGCCCGCGCCACCCGCGATGGCTACGCCTTCGCGATCATCCCGGCGGATCAGGTCGCGGACAACATCGACGCGCTGCGTCAGGTTTCTGATAAATGGCTCGCGCTGAAGGCGGGGACAGAGAAATCCTTTGCGCTCGGCGCTTTCGATCCCGATTACCTGTCTCACTTCGATCACGCTGTCCTGCGCCACACGGAAACCGGGCAGATCGCGTCCTTCGCCACCCTGCTGCGCGGGGGCACGACACAGGAAATCGCCATCGACCTGATGCGCTATGACCACACGACGACACCCGCCGCCATGGACGGCCTGTTCGCCGAGATGCTGATGTGGGCCAAGGACGCGGGATATACATGGTTTTCGCTGGGGGCTGCACCGCTCGCGGGCCTCGAAAACCGCCCCCATGCCCCGGTCTGGAACCGCGTCGGCGGCTTCATCTACACCCACGGAGAGCGATTCTATAATTTCGAGGGCCTGCGCAGCTTCAAGCAGAAATTCGATCCGGTCTGGTCACCCAACTACCTTGCCAGCCCCGGTCGCCTTGACGCGGCGCGCACGCTTTACGAGGTGAACACCCTGATCTCCGGCGGCTTGCCCGGCGTCATCCGGCGAAAGCGCGACATATGATTGCCAATTACGCAGACCATGCGGCGAACGAGCGGACGTTTCTGGCCTGGGTCCGGACCGCAATGTCGGTCGTGGGTTTCGGCCTTGCCATCGCGCGTCTCGGCAGCCCCACACCCAGCCCTGTGACATCCATCGCCCTGCTGCTCAGCGGCGCGACCGTCATCCTGATCGCCTTCCTGCGCATGCGCCTGGTGCGGAAACGGATCAGGTCGGACGCCGTGCTTGACGACAATTCCACCCTCGCCGACATCTTCCTGCTGGCCCTCGTGCTGGCGCTTTTCGTCATGCTGGGCAGCTTTGCCCTGCACGTGGTCCCGACCTAGGACAGGCACAGCCCCCGGCGCTGCGCATCCTCAGTCGCCGAGGTCCGCGGCCTCCGGCTCTCGTTCATTGGCAGCCGCTGCACCGCGAGCAAGCGGCAGCGGCTCCTTGAAGGTCAGGTTGCGGCAGGGGAACGGGATTCCGATGCCCGCAACTTCCAGCGCGCGCCTGACCGCAGAGATCACCGCGTCGCGCGAGGTCCGCACGTCGAGCTGCGCGGATTCCGTCCACCACGTCATCTTGAAATTGATCGACGATGCAGCGAACTCCTGCGCGAAGATTTGCACCGGGTGATCTTCCGAGCGAACCGTCTTGCCGGCCTTGACCGCAGCGCTGATCACCTCACGCGCCGCGTCCACGTCTTAGGCCACGCCGCAGATCACCGTCACCCGATGCACGTCCTGATCGGTACGCAGGATGACAGGGTCCATCAGGATCGTGACGGGTTCCACTCTTTAAATCGCCAGACGTGGTCTTGGGCCGACCATCCGGCTTACCGCAAGAATGCGGCCCCTGCTCTGGCGATCAAGCCTTTCAATGCGATCCAGAGCGCCAGCTTTATGGCAAGACCGATTGATGTGCCCCGGCGGCCCGGTCCGGACCACCCGCGCGGAATGCTTAGTTCATGTACCAACCGTGGCTCGCCACCAGCGACTGGCCCGTCAGCGCATTCGTCGGAAAGGCCGCGAAGACCCAGGCGAGGTTCGCGATATCCTCAACGGTCGTGAATTCCGTATCGACGGTCTGGCCCAGCATGACGCGGCTCACGACTTCTTCCTCCGAGATCCCCAGATCGCGGGCCTGCTCGGGGATCTGCTTTTCGACCAGCGGAGTCTTCACGAATCCCGGACAGATCACGTGACTGCGCACGCCCTTCGGTCCGCCCTCCTTGGCCAATGTCCGCGCCAGCCCCAGCAACCCGTGCTTGGCGGTGACATAGGCCGACTTCAGCGGCGAAGCTTCCTTGGAATGCACCGACCCCATGTAGATCACCGTGCCGGACCCCTGTTTGTACATGTGCGGCAGGCAGGCCTTTGTCGTCAGGAACGCCCCGTCGAGGTGGATCGACAGCAGCTTCTTCCATTCCGCATAGGGGAAATCCTCGATCCGGTGCACGATCTGGATGCCAGCGTTGCTGACCAGCACATCGACGCTGCCCAGCTCCTTGACCGTCTGCGCGACACCCGCATTCACCGCATCCTCGTCGGTCACGTCCATCTCGACCGCGATCGCACGACCGGGGCCCTTGGCGGTCAGCTCGTCCGCAACCTTTTGCGCCGACTCCAGCTTCAGGTCGGCGATGCAGACGTTCGCGCCGTCGCTGATGTATTTCTCGGCAATCGCGCGGCCGATGCCGCTGGCGGCGCCCGTCACGATGCAGTTCTTTCCGGTCATGTTCATGATAGATGTCCTTTCGCGCCCGCTTTGTGGGCGTCTTCAGTCAAACCAGTCGTGCCGCACCGCGGTTCCGCCGCGGCGCGGCATCGGCCGGTCCTAGCCCATCGCCTGCAGCCGCTTCAGCAAGCTGGAGGTATCCCAGCGCCCGCCGCCCAACTTCTGCACGTCCTTGTAGAACTGGTCCACCAGCGCCGTCACCGGCAGACTCGCGCCATTCTCGTCCGCCGTGGCCAGACAGATCCCCAGATCTTTGCGCATCCAGTCCACCGCAAAGCCGTGGGTGTAATGATCGTCCAGCATCGTCTTGTAACGATTGCTCATCTGCCACGACCCGGCAGCGCCCTGAGAGATCACCTCCACCACAGCCGCCCCGTCCAGCCCGGCCTTGTCGGCAAAGTGCAGTGCCTCGCTCAACCCCTGCACAAGCCCCGCAATCGCGATCTGATTGCACATCTTGGTCATCTGGCCCGCGCCACTCTCGCCGATGCGACGGCAGAGCTTCGCATAGATCTCCATCACCGGCGCGGCCTTGTCATAGGCGGCCTGATCCCCGCCGCACATGATCGACAGCTGCCCGTTCTCGGCCCCCGCCTGCCCGCCGCTGATGGGTGCGTCGACAAAGTTCAGCCCCGCCGCCTTGGCCGCGTCATAAAGCTCGCGCGTCACCGCAGCACTGACCGTCGTGTGATCGACGTAGAGCGCGCCCTTGTCCATCGCGCCAAACGCCCCGCCCTCTCCTGTCGTCACGCTGCGCAGGTCGTCGTCGTTGCCGACGCAGGACAGCACGATCTCGGCCCCGCGCACGGCCTCTGCCGGGGTCGCACCCATCGCACCGCCGTGTTCCTTGACCCAGGCGTCGGCCTTGGCGGTCGTGCGGTTATAGACGGTGACGTCGTGCGTCTTGGCCAGATGCCCCGCCATCGGGTAGCCCATCACGCCCAGTCCCAGAAATGCCAGCTTCATGTCGTCTCTCCTGTTATTTGAGACGCAGCATGGCGGTTTTGGCGCGGATGTGAAGCGGCTGTCAGGACTTCTTCACGAATTCCGTCAGGATCACGATGCGCTGCCCCTCGACCCGGCCTTCGATATGGGCGGGGTTATCGGCGACCAGAGAGATCCGCCGCACCGCCGTCCCGCGCTTGGCCGTGAAATTCGCGCCCTTGACGGTCAGGTCCTTGATCAGCGTGACCGTGTCGCCGGTGTGCAGAGTCACCCCGTTGGCGTCGGTGTGCTGGCTCTCGCCCGCGACATTCTCGGCCCAGGCCCGCGTGTCGTCATCAAGGTAAAGCTGCCCCAGCAGATCGTCCGCCCAGGGGGCATCGATCTTTTGCAGCGTGCGAAAGGCGAGCACCTGCACGGCGGCATCCTCAGACCACATGGTCGTGGCGAGGCTGCGGAAGTGGTCCGGATTCGGGCTGTCCGCCGCGATCTGGTCCGCACAGATGCCGCAGAGGTCCACACTCGCGTCCGCCGGACCGCCGGAGACGGGTGTGGGGATGAGCGGGGTCGCGGGGGTGGCGCAGAGGGGGCAGGTCATAATTAAAGCTCAATCATATTTGTAGGAAGTTTAACAACACCGCACAAAAACCTTGCAAGATTGGCACGGCGACAAGCAAAAAACCTGCAGAAACTAGGATAGACGCAGCCATGCGCCCTGAACGCCGCGAAATATTTTGAAGATCCAAAAGCCTAAATATTAAAAGACTAGTTATTTGTCGATTAGGGGAATATCCAAAACGATTCACTCCATCGGAGTCTGAAACATCAACGTAATAAGTGCCTTCCCCCGCAACTTCGTGAATGGAATTTTCCATTGAAACACCACCGAAATCCGCGAACTGGCCCAATTTCATAATAATTGCGGGTTTAGCATTTTCAGGCAAGATTAATTCGATTAATCTTGTAATTTTTTCATATTCATCACTTAATATGTGTAATTTCTTTTTCTGATAATCGACTAAAAACTCTTTTACTCTCTCCCTCAAAATTTCCGCAGTGACGCCATTATTCACCGCATCAGCAGCAGATCTATATTGTCTTAGAAAATTCGGACAACGAATGACATAGATTAGCCTTGCGCAAAAGAAAGCCATAGCCGCAAAATATAATAGAAACCAATTGTACGGGATCTTCAAGCTCAACTCCAATGGAGCTTGCGCCCCAAATGGAAAAATTTGAAGCGAAACAGGGAATTTTTCGGTCAAGACCATAATAGCAGGCAAAACAAATACCCAAATGTTAGTTGATGCAACAATTTTATTGTCTAGTATCGACTTTAGCGCCTCCCAGTCGAAAGCAGGAAAATAGCTGTGGGCATCGCTGTTAATAATTCTTGCGTTAGAACTAGAGACTTTCATCTTCAATATAACACTGTTTTCAAGCCGCCACCCCAACCCCATCCGCCGACAATAGCGCCGGCACGGAAATATCCTCGTCCAGCGCCGCCCAATGAAGGCCAAAGGGGCTGACTTCTACCCCGGCCCGATCCTCTGGCGATGCGTCCAGCAGACGGGGGAACCATGCCAGCGGCACGCCAAGGCGGCGGCCATCGGCAAGGCCGACCCACAGCATCTCGTCGTCGCAATGTGCCTCAATGGCCGAAATGGTCATGCCAAGCCTCCTCGATCTGTGCAGCGCGGTCGGTGATAATCCGGGCCAGTGCCTTCAGGGTCCGCGCGTCAAAGCCGTGGCTGCGGGCGCAGGCGGCTGGGCTGACCCAGAATTTCGCTTCCGCCCCGTCCTTCATGACGTGGACATGTATCGGTTCGCGAGGGTCGCCTTCGTTAGAATAGAAGAAAAACCGGAACCCGTCCTGTCTGAAAACCGTCGGCATAGTGACAGGTTAGCAGTGCGCGCGGTCAAGTCACGCGAAAGTTGCAGGACTACAAACGCAACCCAGTGCGGCCGCAGTTGGCTGCGCCAACCGCTTACCCGCACCGGCCTTTATCAGCGCCAAAAATGAACAGCTTAGCTGTCCATTTTCAGTGCGCTAATAAAGGCCTCCTGCGGAATATCGACTTTCCCGAACTGCCGCATCTTCTTCTTGCCCGCCTTCTGCTTGTCCAGCAGCTTGCGTTTCCGCGTCGCGTCGCCGCCGTAGCATTTGGCCGTCACGTCCTTGCGCAGCGCACTCAAAGTCTCGCGCGCGATCACCTTGCCGCCGATGGCCGCCTGGATCGGAATCTTGAACATGTGGCGGGGGATCAGGTCCTTCAGCTTTTCGACCATCGCGCGGCCCCGCATCTCGGCCCGGTCGCGGTGGACCATCATCGACAGCGCGTCCACGGGTTCGTCGTTGACCAGCACCGACATCTTGACCAGCGCGTCCTCTTGATAGCCCGTCAGGTTGTAATCAAAGGACGCATAGCCCTTGGTCACGGATTTCAGGCGGTCGTAGAAGTCGAACACAACCTCGTTCAGCGGCAGGTCATAGACGACCATCGCGCGGCTGCCCGCATAGGTCAGGTCCAGCTGCACGCCGCGGCGGTCCTGGCACAGTTTCAGCACGTCGCCCAAATATTCGTCGGGCACAAGGATCGTCGCCTTGATCCGCGGCTCTTCGATATGGTCGACATAGGTCAGGTCGGGCATGTCGGCGGGGTTGTGCAGGTCCTGCTCTGACCCGTCCTTCATGAAGATGTGGTAAACCACGGACGGCGCGGTGGTGATCAGGTCGATGTTGTATTCCCGCTCGATCCGGTCGCGGATGACCTCCAGATGCAGCAGGCCAAGGAAGCCGCAGCGGAAGCCGAAGCCGAGGGCGGCCGAGGTCTCCATCTCGAAGCTGAAGGAGGCGTCGTTGAGTGCCAGCTTGTCGATCGCGTTGCGCAGATCCTCGAATTCCGAGGAGTCGACGGGGAAAAGACCACAGAACACGACGGGTTGCGCAGGCTTGAAGCCGGGCAGCGCCTGCGTGGCGCCCTTGCGCTCGCTGGTGATCGTGTCACCGACGCGGGTGTCGCGCACCTCTTTGATCTGGGCGGTGAAGAACCCGATCTCTCCGGGCCCGAGTTCGTCCATCGGCAGCATGCCGGGTTTGAACACGCCAAGGCGGTCGATCAGGTGGACGGTGTCGTTCGACATGAACTTCACCCGGTCCTTGAGCTTGATCACCCCGTCGATGATCCGCACCAGCACGACGACG
This sequence comes from Loktanella sp. M215, assembly GCF_021735925.1. Lineage (NCBI taxonomy): Bacteria > Pseudomonadati > Pseudomonadota > Alphaproteobacteria > Rhodobacterales > Roseobacteraceae > Loktanella > Loktanella sp. M215. Next base: position 2,404,107 of record NZ_WMEA01000001.1, on the reverse strand, counting down.
CCGAGGTAGGCATCATACCACGAATCCACCAGCATCGCCTTGAGCGGCGCATCGCGCTCGCCCTTGGGGGCGGGCAGACGGTGGACGACGGCCTCCAGCGTTTCGTGGATGCCGACGCCGGTCTTGGCGCTGACCCGGATCGCCTGGGACGCGTCGATGCCGATCACATCCTCGATCTGCGTCGCCACCCGGTCACATTCGCTGGCGGGCAGGTCGATCTTGTTGAGCACCGGCACGATCTCGTGGTCCGCGTCCAGCGCATGATAGACGTTGGCCAGCGTCTGCGCCTCGACCCCCTGCGTGCTGTCGACGACCAGCAAGGATCCTTCTACGGCGCGCATGGACCGCGACACCTCGTAGGCGAAATCGACGTGACCGGGGGTATCGATCAGGTTGAGGACATACATCTCGCCGTTGTCGGCCTTGTAGTCGATGCGCACGGTCTGCGCCTTGATCGTGATGCCCCGCTCGCGCTCGATATCCATGGAGTCCAGCATCTGCGCCTTCATGTCCCGGTCGGCGACGGTGCCGGTGGACTGGATCAGGCGGTCGGCCAGCGTGGATTTCCCGTGGTCGATATGCGCCACGATCGAGAAATTGCGGATGTGCGAGAGTTCGGTCATGGCGCGGCCCCAAGGGTCTGAATTAGAGACCGTCAATGGCCCGTAAGGCACGATTTTGCAAGGGGCCATGCCATCGCGACGGGCTTGCTTCGGTGACAAACATGTGGCGCAGGCGAAACGACATGGCCACCCCCGGCGGCGCGTCCCCCCCCCCGAGACTGTCACCACCCCCGGCCCGCCGCGCACTGCGGATGCAGGCAGTAGACAACCAGACAACGCAGGATGCGCGAGATGAAGCGTTTGTAGCTACCTGTGACAGCTTCGGCTTTTTGAAAGCAGCCAAAATTCTTATATGTCTGTTCGCTTTAATGGTGCCCAGGGGCGGAATCGAACCACCGACACGAGGATTTTCAATCCACTGCTCTACCCCTGAGCTACCCGGGCACCGGGATGGCCAACGCCATCGGGTAGCGGCGTTCTAGGTCAGCCGCGCGGGGGTGTCCAGAGGGATTTCGCGCAAATCAGTGGGGTTTTTCGGGGTCGTGCCAATCGTCGTCATCCCCCTGCTCTTCCGGCGCGGCTGGGATCGCGTAGGACCCCGTCAGCCACTTTGCCAGATCGACATCGGCGCAGCGACGCGAGCAGAAGGGTTTGTATTTCGGATCGGTATCGCGGTCGCAGATCGGGCAGGTCATGTGGGCAGACCCTGCCACGGCAGCCGCTCGCGTTTGCGCTGCAGTTCGAACAGGCCCATGGTCGTCCAGCCCACGAGGGATGTTTCCACCGTGTCGGCGCGGAAGGCTGCGCGCAGGGATTGTTCGACCTGCTTGCGGTGCGCCTTGGACATCGGCGCGAAGTCCACGGCGATCTGCCCGCCAAAGCCGCGCAGGCGCAACGCGCGCGGCAGCACGCGGGCGGCGGCAAGGTTCACCTTGAGTGCGGCCGCCGGAGAGGTATCGCCACCGGTATTGACGTCAACGGCCACCAGCGCGCGTGTCGCCTCGACATACATCGTGCCGTCGGACAGGGCGATGCGGGGCTGCGAGATATCGTCGATCTGGTCCATGACGCCAAGGCGTTCGAATCCGCCGGGTTCGGTCACGACCTCAGCCGGGATCACCCATTCGCGCCAGGCCAATGCATGCGGGCCGTCGCCTTCGGTCAGGGCTTCGGGCTCGGCCCCCTCGCCCTCGGCCATGATCGCGGCAGCAAGGTCCTGCATCGCACCGATATCCTCGGCAATCTCGTCTTCGGTCGCATGGGCGCAGGAGGAACGCAGGATCAGACCGGCGCCGTCCGCGTCATCGAAAACGCCGTGTGCGACGGCCAAGAGCGCGTTGCGCTGGTCGTCGTCGGTGATCTGGCGGCTGACGTTCACGCCCGGCTTGCCGGGGGTGACAATCGCAAAGCGGCTTTTGAACAGCACGCGGTCGGTGACGGGGACGGCCTTGCCATCCTCGGCGTAGCCCGTGACCTGCACCAGCATCGGCTGCCCGGGGCGCAGGCCCTTGGCGCTGCGCAGGAAGGCTGTGCCGCCTTCGGGCAGGCGCAGCATCATGCCGCCCTGCCCCTTCAGCGGCCGGTCGCAGACGGCGCGATAGATCGCACCGGGGCGCGGCGCGTCGGGCGTGTCGATCAGCAGATCGTCAAGTTGGCCGTCCACCAGCAGGGCGGCGGCCTCAATCCCGTTCAGATCGTCGAGGATGATGGTGCGGCCCTTCATGCGGGGACTCCGTATATGGGATAACCTGCGGCGGTCAGCAGGGTGGCGGTTTCCGCCAGTGGCAGGCCGACGACGGACGTAAAGCTGCCGTTGATCCACGGGATGAACGCACCGGCAGGCCCCTGAATGGCATAGCCCCCCGCCTTGCCGCGCCAGTCGTCCGAGGCGATGTAGGCGTCGACCTCGGCGTCAGAGAGGCGTTTCATCATCACAGTCGTCTGCACGTCGCGGGCCGTCACGCGGCCGTTCCGACGCACCGTCACCGCGGTGATGACCTTGTGACGGCGGCCCGACAGCAGGGCGAGAAAGGCGCGCGCCTCGGCCGCGTCCGCCGGTTTACCCATGATGCGCCGGCCCAGTGCCACGGTCGTATCGGCGCACAGCACGATGGCATCGTCAGGCGCGACAACGGCCGCGACCTTTTCGGCCGCAATCCGTTTGACGTAGTCGCGTGGCAACTCGGCGCGGCGCACCTCCTCGTCGATGTCAGGCGCCGTCACCGCATCCGGCACGACGCCGATCTGCGCCAGCAGTTCCAGCCGCCGGGGCGAGCCGGAGCCTAGGATCAGTTGCGGTCTGTTGATCATGTCATGCACCCGAGTGTTCGTGCCGGGTGTCGGTCGCGGTCTGCTGGACGCAAACCGCAGGCCCGCAAAGGCGCGACACCGCGCCCTTGTTTATTTGAAGCGGTAGTTGATCCGACCCTTGGTCAGATCATAGGGGGTCATTTCGACCTGCACCTTGTCGCCTGCGAGGACACGGATGCGGTTCTTGCGCATCTTGCCAGCCGTATGTGCGATGATTTCATGGCCGTTTTCCAACTCGACCCGGAATGTCGCATTCGGCAGCAGTTCCTTCACGACGCCCGGAAATTCGAGAAGTTCATCCTTGGCCATGTGGTCTCCTGTCTGGATTTTTGCCGCGTCGCAGCGGCTGCGGCGTGTAAATGCGCCTCATTTCCGCAATTTTCAAGGGCAAAAGACGCGTCACTGTTCCCATACCAAAGATGGTTTGGAAAAACCGTGCGTCAGGCGGGCAAGACGGGGGCCTTTGACGTCCCGGCCCAGCCTCGCCAGACCGGTCGGGTGGCGCGGCATATATCAAACCCACGCCAGCACAAGGGCCGCCAGCACGACATACCGCATCCCCTTGGCCAATGTCACCAGCAGCACGAAGGGGATCAGGGGTTCACGCATCACCCCTGCCACAAGCGTCAGCGGATCGCCCACGACCGGCAGCCAGCTGCCCAGCAGGGTCCAGCGCCCATAGCGGCTATACCAGCCTTGCGCGCGGTCAAGCTGCCGGTCGGACGCAGGAAACCAGCGTCGGTGCCTGAACCGCAACAGCGATCGCCCCACGATCCAGTTCACGACAGAGCCGAGCACATTTCCGGCAGTTGCCACCAGAATCAGCGCCAGTGGCGCGTGATCGCCCGCCGCCAGAAGGCCCGCAAGCACCGCCTCGGACTGCAACGGCAGCAGGGTCGCCGCCAGAAAAGCCGCGGTAAACAGGGCAACGAAAGCGATCACTGGGACCTCTGCAGACGATGGCGAGGACACACCCATGGCGCAGGGGTCCACGCGCAATCCATTCCTCTAATCTGTCGGCGGCGGACCGAATCGTTCGGTCAGGCGCGCGATGATCTGATCGCGGGTCTGGCGATACAGCGCCATGCGGGCGTCGCGCTGATCGACCATGCCGGTCGGGTCCAGCACCGGCCAGTATTCGACGTCAAGGTGATAGAACTGCGTCAGATCCAGCGCCCGGCGCTGGCTGGCGGGCGACAGGGCCAGCACCAGATCGAAGGACGACAGGTCATCGCCCCATTGCTCCATCTCGTCGAAACTGCGGGACCGGTGGCGGTGCAGCTCGACGCCGATCTCCTCGCAGACCGCAATGGCGAAACCGTCGATCTCCATGTCGTTGTTCACACCGACGGACTGGATATAGGCACGCGTGCCGTAAAGTTTCTTCATGATGCCCTCGGCCATGGGCGAGCGCACCGCGTTGTGGTCGCAGCAAAACAGAACGGACTGCGGCAGGCGGCCTGCCTTCACTCCGCCGTCATCCGCCAAAATGCAGCACGCAGATCAGGGTGAAGAGGCGGCGCGCGGTATCGATATCCACGTCGGCCTTGCCGTCGAGGCGTTCCTGCAGGACGCGGGCGCCTTCGTTGTGGATGCCGCGCCGGGCCATGTCGATCGTCTCGATCTGGCTGGGTGGCATGGTCTTGACCGCGTCGAAATAGCTTTCGCAGATCTGGAAATAATCTTTCACCACCTGCCGGAACGGGCCGAGCGACAGATGAAAGGCACCGGCATCGCCCAGTTCCGCGTCGGTGATATCAAACACCAGCCGCCGTTCGCGGATCGACAGCTCCAGCCGGTAGGGCCCGGGCGGCACGTCGCGATCGGCGCGCGGCGGCAGGACAAACGTGTTGTCTTCCAGCAGGTCGAAGATCGCGACGCGGCGCTCCTGCTCGATCTCGGGCGATGGCGCGGGAAGCCCGGTATCGTCCAGCGCGATGTGGACGATGCGGCTCATGGCCGGTTCAAACGATCAAGGCGGGCCTGCACGCTCAAGCCATGCGCCTGCAGGCTTTCGGACAGCGCCAGCCGTGCCGCAGTGGGCCCGATCGCGGCCAGTGCGGCGGGGGTCATCCGGGCTAGGGTCGTGCGCTTGATGAAATCCATGACGGACAATCCACTGGAAAACCGGGCCGACCGGGCGGTGGGCAGCACGTGGTTCGGGCCCCCAATGTAGTCACCGATTGCCTCCGGCGTCCAGCCACCGATAAAGATGGCCCCCGCGTGCGCGATCCGCAGGCTCAACGCATCCGCATCGGCCACGCAAAGTTCGAGGTGTTCCGGCGCGATCCGGTCAGATAAGGCGACAGCGGTATCGAGGTCAGGCACCGTGATCACTGCGCCGAAATCGCGCCAGCTTGCCCCGGCGATCTTGCGCCGTTCCAGAGTCTGCAGGCGCACATCGACCGCATCGGACACGGCCCGGCCAAAGGCGGCATCGGTGGTGATCAGGATCGACTGCGCGCTCTCGTCATGCTCCGCCTGCGACAGAAGGTCGAGCGCGATCCAGTCCGGATCATTGTCACCGTCCGCGATGACCAGAATCTCCGACGGCCCCGCAATCATGTCGATCCCGACCTTGCCGAACACCCGCCGCTTGGCCGCCGCGACATAGGCATTGCCCGGTCCCGTGATCTTGTCCACGGGGGCAATGGTTTGCGTGCCGTAAGCCAGCGCCGCAATCGCCTGCGCGCCGCCGATGCGATAGATTTCATCGACGCCCGCGATCCTTGCCGCCAGCAGCACCAGCGGGTTCAGCACGCCGTCCGGTGTCGGCACCACCATGGCCAGCCGTGCCACGCCCGCCACCTTGGCCGGAATCGCGTTCATCAGCACGGACGACGGATAGCTCGCCAACCCGCCCGGCACATAAAGCCCCGCCGCCGACACCGGCGTCCAGCGCCAGCCCAGGTGGGCGCCTGCGTCATCGGTCCACTGCTGGTCCTCCGGCATCTGGCGCGCGTGATAGGCACGGATCCGCGCCGCCGCCAGTTCCAGCGCCGCGCGGTCCTCGGCCCCGACTTCGGCGCAGGCCGCATCGACCTCGGCGGTCGAGATCCGCAGACGGTCCGCTGTCAGGGTCAGGCGATCGAATTTCGCGGTCAGGTCAATCAGCGCCTGATCCCCCCGGCCCCGCACGTCCGCGATGATGGCCGCGACCGCATCGTCCACATCGGGACTGTCCTCGCGCTTGGCACTCAAAAGCGCCTGAAACCGCGCCTCGAAATCCGCGTCTTGCGCGTCCAGAAACTGTGGCATGTCATGTCCTTCCGCTGCGACGAGCAGCCTTTCATCTGACCAGATAAACTCCCGCCGGAGGCTTAGAATCTTTCACGGCGGCCGCAATCAGTCCGGATGTCGCGGCGCCTTGCGCGACGGTGCGACATAGGGCCGAGTCACATCGCGCAGGATGACCTCCAGCGCCTCGACGCTGCAAGAAATCACGCCGTCCCCCGCCAGTGTCATCACGACCTCTCCGGTGCCATCCTCGCCTGGCCGAAACTCCAGCGCCAGCAGCGACAGGATCGTATCGGCATCGCCCTTGGGCACGCCCTGCGACCGCACACCCATCACATCCTCGATCAGCAGCACCGTCTGCACCCGTTCGAAATCGCGACGCCCCTGCGCCTTGGGCGCATCTTCCCACCGGAACCGGTTCAGCAGGATGGCAAAGCGCCGGTCCGCCGGGGTCCAGCGCATTTCGGACGCCGGAAACACCGCATCCTGCGCGAGGGCCGAGATGACCTGCAAATCCTCCGCATCGCGAGCCATCAGGGCCAGCGGGCGATCCACACCGTCTTCGAAACGCGCGTCTTCGGTCATGTGCTGCTTACCCTTTCGATCTGCGCGCCCACGGCACCCAGCTTGTCCTCGACATGCTCGTATCCGCGATCCAGATGATAGACCCGGTTCACGATCGTCTCGCCCTGTGCCGCCAGCCCCGCAAGGATCAGCGAGACGCTGGCCCGCAGGTCGGTGGCCATGACCGGCGCACCTTTCAGCGTCTCGACCCCCTGCACCGTGGCATGGCCGCCATGCACCTCGATCCGCGCCCCCATCCGCACCAGTTCGGGGGCATGCATGAAGCGGTTCTCGAAGATCTTCTCTTCCAGCACCGATGTGCCGTCGGCCAGGCACAGCATCGCCATCATCTGCGCCTGCAGATCTGTCGGAAAGCCTGGGAAGGGTTCCGTGACAACGTCCACCGCCCGCGGTCGGTCGCCGCGCAGCTTGACCTTCAGCCCTTTGTCAGTCTGGGTCACATCGACACCGGCCGCATCCAGCTTTTCAGCAAACGCCGCGACAAGGTCCATGCGCCCGCCGAGACACTCCACTTCGCCGCCGCAGAACACCGGCGCCAGCATGTAGGTGCCCAGTTCGATGCGGTCCGTGACGACAGGGTGCGTCGCAGCGCCAAGCCGGTCCACCCCCTGCACCGTAATCGTCGACGTCCCCTCGCCTTCGATCTGTGCGCCCATCCGGCGCAGGCACTGGGCCAGATCGACGATCTCGGGCTCGCGCGCGGCGTTCTCGATGACTGTGGTACCGCGCGCCAGCGTCGCCGCCATCAGCACGTTTTCAGTAGCCCCGACGCTCGCGAACCGCAGCGGCACCCTTGCCCCTTTCAGCCCGCCGGGCGCCTTGGCATGCAGATAGCCGTCGCGCAGCTCGATCTGCGCGCCCATCGCCTCCAGCGCCGTGACGTGGATGTCCATGGGCCGCGCACCGATGGCACAGCCGCCCGGCAGCGAGACGATCGCCTGATGATGCCGCGCCAGCAGCGGACCTAGCACAAGGTTCGACGCCCGCATCTTGCGCACAATTTCATAATCCGCGGTCGTCGAGGTCATGGCATGGCTCGACAGCACCTGCACCTTGCCGTTCTGCATCGAGGTCACTTCGACCCCCAAGGACTGCAACAGGGCTGTCATCGTCTTGATGTCGGACAGGCGCGGTGCATTGGTCAGGGTCAACGGCTCCTCTGACAGCAGGGTCGCGGGCATTAGGGCCAGCGCCGCGTTCTTGGCCCCGGCAATGGCGATCTGGCCGTGCAGGGCCTTGCCCCCGGTGACGACGATAGAATCCATGATGCAAACTTTCCTGGCTGCGGCCCGTTGGCCGCGGTGTTACCCCGCCTGCCCGGCATCGTCCAGTCGCAGGCGCCGGCACCAACAGTGGCACCTCGCATGCCGGATCCCGGACGGTCCGTCAGCGCCATGATGCCGGACAGACCCTCAGGCCGGGTCGTCTTCCACCTTGCGCGCCTTGGCCTGCGCCTTGCGCTTGGCCATGTTGGCCTTCAGGGCGGCCTTCAGCCGCGCCTCGCGCGCCTCGGCGGCTGTCTTTGGGCGGCGAACGGAAATGTCAGGTTTTTCGGTCATCTGCCATTCCTAGCATTTGCCCAAATTTTGGTCCAGACAGGGCTTGCACCCTGCCAAAAGGTCCGCTAATTCCGCGCCACGGATGCTGTGGTAGCTCAGTGGCAGAGCACACCCTTGGTAAGGGTGAGGTCGAGAGTTCAATCCTCTCTCACAGCACCATCTGGACTCTAGTCAGACCCCAGAAAATAAAGGCCTTCTAACCTTTGTCTTGCGGTGTCTGACCGCAATCAGGGGTGTGCTCTTGCGTTCACCTGTACGCAGTTCGCATGATCCTACGATTTATCTCGGTGGCACAGATCGCTTTCCTACCTTTGATCACCGTGTTTACCCTCCTGCCGATAGAGCGGTAGGCCGTCAGCGTATTTTGGTACCGTGTACCGTAGGTTCGAATCCTACCACCCCAGCCAGCGATCCTCTTAGAAAATCAAAGTGTTACAGGCAGCCTTTTCTTCGGCACGGTGCCGGACATGGCGGCAGTTTACAGTTCAGCTTACAAAGCCCGGTTTGACACCAAAATCTGATATTATCGGACGTTGGACGACATTCACGCGCTGAGAGTTTTTTTGACGCCCGTCATGTATCGCGAAGGTAATGCTGGCAGAAAAGCCAGTTGGCGGAACGGCGATCTTGATGCGCACTGGAAACCGGCGATCGGCGTCACTGGTGGCGGAGATGCGACTTAGAAACCTGAGGGCTTCCAGTCTGGATGTCATGTTCTGTAGGCATCTAACACGCTGCACATTTGCATATTTACTTGAGCTGATTAATCGAAACGTTCTGACTCTAAGAACGATTTAGGAACGCCTTATACGGAGGCTTCGATGGGCGCGAATTCGACGAACACGTGGACGACGCGCACGTTCAATCCATGGTGGGGCTGCACCAAGCTGTCTGCAGGTTGCAAGCACTGCCACGCTGAAGCCTGGGCCGCGAGGGTTGGCCGAAACGTCTGCGGACCCAAAAAGCAGACTCTCGGTTAGCCCATCAGTGGGCGCGGCAAGTAAAATACTGGAGGGGGTTCCAGAATGAAAAATGTCACCTAAGGTACGACGGAAAATGTAGTAGACGGCGATCATGGATGATGAGGCAAAGCTATCTGAGACGCCCGAAGAGTTTCTCGACGCCTTGGGTGAGAGACTTGTCAAGGAAGGTGTTGATAGGAACCTTGCTGGAGTCCTGACGAAACACGTTCTAAAAGCCACTCCTGCGCAGAATGCCGTTGTTCAAGCTAAGGACGCCATTTTGAAACTCGCCTCCGAGCGAGCGGACCCGTCGAAGACGGAGGTGGTCAATGACTGATCCATATTTTTTCCAGTCGTTGGGCCTGACTGGCTTCCGGGCCTATCTCCAGCCGAAGACTTTCGATTTCAGCAAGAAGCGATGTCTGGCGATCTTCGCGCCCAATGGGAGAGGTAAATCAAGCGTCATCGATGCACTTGAGTTCATACTGTCCAAGGACGGCACGCTTGAACGGCTCGGCCAGCGCGCCATCAATAATCAGGCCGGTCCGTTCGCTTTGGCGCACAACCTTGCCGAAGAAGCAAAAATCTCCCCGACCGTGACGATCGGCATCGTCTCAGGCAAGGATATCACGAGTGGAAGTCGCGCGGCGGCAGGTGCAAAGCGGCCGATCCCGCCTGTGGCGACCACCATCAATGCTTGTTTTGCGGTGCCGCCAATCATTCGCGGCCACGCACTCCGCACATTTGTTGAAATCCACACGGCCGAGCAACGTTACGCGGATGTCGCCAATTGGCTGCAACTCGGCCCGCTGGTCGATGTCCAGAAGAACCTTCGTTCATTGCGCACGCAGATCAAGACCGCTGCCGAAGACGAGACAGCGCTCCAGCGTGTTGATACTCAGATCGCCAAGGAGACGAGCCAGGCTGTCAAAATATGGGACGCAGCAATGGTTCTCTCCCACGCCAATATGGTGATCCTCACGCCGCTTGACCCGGCGCTCGTCTTCTCCGCCCTAGCCACGCTTGATCCGGCCTATGTCGAATTGGAGGTGCGCGCCAAAGCGGAGGAGAACAAGATCGGACTCGCCGGCTTACGGCAAATCCGCAGCGCGGCTGCCAGCTTGTGGCTGGAGACGACTGACGCCGATAGCGGTGAAACCGTGGTCAGCGGCGCAGTTCCTACCTTCGATTCCGCCGTCACGACGCTTGCGACGGCCGAAGGCAAGGAAGCAGAGGAGCGCGACAAGGCGGCTGGAGCCGTGTTTCAGGCACTCTGGAAAGCCGCTGAACCGCTATTCGCCGAAGGCGCGCCGATACCAGAGGTTTGCCCAGTCTGCCTCACACCTATCGCGGACACCGCGGCTAGCAGCGCAGAAGCGATCCGAGATCACGTCGCCAAACATCTCGAAGAACTGGCCGACTACGCAGCAGCCAAGAAGATGCGTGATGATGCTAAGACGGCGGCGACCAACGCCCATACCCAACTGGTGGCGTCGCTGCCGGGACTGATTGGCTTGCTTGGCGATAGTGACACGGCGCTTAAAGGCGAGCTGGTCGAGTATCAGGCTTGCGTCGCAGTTTGGGCGAAAAGTGCCGCGCCAGCCTCCGATGGCATTGTCGCCTCGATCTCCAAATTGCTGACGACCCTCGATAAAGCCATTTCCGACATCGAGGCGAAGCAAGGGGATCACACCTATCTCAAAACTAAAGCGAAGATTGATCGCCTGCTGGAGCTACAAGGCGAACGGAATCTGGCGCTGCGGACAAGCGAGGAGTTAGGGAAGTTGTCTGAGGCGCTTACGACGCAGGCGGCAACGATCTCGGCAGAAATCCGCAAAAAGGTCCAGGCGCTGCTCAATAAGCTCCAGACGCCAATGAACGACATCTACAAGATGATCCAAGGCGCGGGCGCCAAGCCGATCCGGCTGGAGCTACCGGGGGAAGACGATAGCAATCAGCAACGCCTCAATCTGCTGATCGATTTTGCTGCGAACCGGACCGGTGTACAGCCGGGCGGCTATTTGAGCGATTCCCAGATCCATTCTGTGGCGCTGGCGCTGCGCATGGCGGCGATCAAGCAGTTCAACGCTGACGCACCCATCATCGCGCTGGACGATATTGTCACGTCTTACGATGCCGATCATCGCCGCACCATTGCCGGGTTGATCGCCACCATGTTCGGCGATTGCCAAGTCCTCATCACCACCCATGACGAACGGTTCTTCAACTATCTAAAGGACCAACTCGAAGCGAAGACGTGGCATTTCACCCGCATCATTAGCCTCGACCCCGCTTCAGGGCCAAGATTCGCTGACCACAAGGTCAGCGACGACATGATCGAGACGCGCTGGGCGGACGGGCAGTCGGCGGCCAATGAAATGCGCCAAGCCGAAGAGGAATGGCTGCTCGGCATATGCCGTGATTTCGGCGTCAGCGTCCGTATCCGACCGCTGGAGAAGGCCTATTCCTATGAGCGTAGCGAGTTGGCATCTGCGCTCGGCGGTTTGCTCAAAGACGCGAAACTGGAACCGGCGCTGGTGCCCGGCGTGAACAACCGTTTCCTCGCGAGCCTTGCAACAGGCACGATCGAAAACTTTGGGAGCCATTTTCAGGACGTCCCTTACGGCGATGGCTCGATTGGCGACGAAAAGGCACGATGGGATGAGTTCAAGACGTTCCGCAGCCAGTTCGCCTGCAAGAAATGCAGCCGCACGAAATTCCAGCGGCCCCTCACGTTGAAGAAGCCAGTATGCGCGCATGGCGGATGTGAGACCCAGTTCGAGTTCGCAGCCGCGGGAGCAGCATAGTGGGAGGGCGATCGAAACCCGTCGAGCTGGCAACGCGCAGCTTTGAAAAGCAAGGCGCCGCGACGGCTTTCTTCAAGGCGATGCTGAACCGCTACCGTCCAGGTGAACGAGTCAACGACGAGGATGCTCTGGACGTCGCGGCTTTGCTCGAACGGCATACGGAATATGTCGCGAAAGTCGGCTGCGGCGTCAGCCACTTCCAAGTGATGATGACTGAACATGGCACGCAGTGTTTCCGCATCATCCGGACGGACGGCAGCGGTACGGATTTCTCCTATCCGCACTGCATCACACAGCGGCCGCCCAGCCGTAAGCAGGAGGTGTCGCAAGCGTTTCGCCGGGCCGTGCGATTTGATCTGTATAAAGCCCGAGACGCTTTCTTCGCGAAGCATGGCGACGCCAACGGCAACGCTACTTGCGCAGCGACGGGTGAGCGGATCACCCGAGAAGATGCCCATATGGATCATCGCCCACCGATGACATTCGAGGTAATCGTGACCACATTTCTTTGCGGTCGGGGCATATCGCTCGACGACGTTCCGCTTACGGCCGGGCAGGACGATCAAGTCTCCCCAGAGGTGACCGACCAGACGTTGTCCGAGGCGTTTCGGTTGTACCACACGTCTTTGGCGCGGCTCGATCTCGTTTGTAAGACCGTCAATCTGGCACAAGCGAGCCGACATCGTCTGAAAGACGGGCGTGTCTCCTTGACCCAATGACGCTGTCTGAGGATTTTGGGTTGGATGGCCGTCCAGTTAGCTAAGTTAAGCGCTTAAAAATAGAGGTCTCTTTGGAAATCAATGAAGAGGAAGCGAAACGAGTAACGGACCCTACACAGGTGGACGGCTCATCGTCGCCATCAGCGCAAGGACCACAAATCGATTATGCTCTTCACACTTTAGGTTGGAAGTCATTTCAAGACCTGTGCGTAGCAATCGCTCAGGAAGTGCTGAAGCGGTCTGTTGAGACATTTCTGCCCTCAAAGGATGGCGGGCGAGATGGTGCATTTCTCGGCCGTTGGTCAAATAAAGATTCAGCCGGTCGCTCGACAATCCAGTGCAAATTTACGAGCAAAGCGGATGCGCCGCTAAGCCTGAGCGCGGTGAAGGGCGAACTGAGCAAGGCCGGAGGGCTCGCAGCCAGAGGGTTGGCTGAAGACTACATCCTTCTCACAAACCACGGCGTATCGGGCTTGCAGGCCGACGCGATCGCTGCGGCGTTCGAAGCGGTGGGCGTGAAGAACTGCGTCATTCTTGGCCGTGACTGGATCTCGCAGCAAATTCGGGAATCTTCACGGCTACGGGTAATGGTGCCGAGGGTCTATGGATTGGGAGACCTTTCCCAGATCCTTGACGAGCGGTCTTATGCGCAATCTCGGGCTATTTTAAGCGCGCTTGGGGACGATCTGGCATGTTTCGTTGTTACAGATGCACATCGTCAGAGCGTGGACGCGCTACTAGATCATAATTTTGTCTTGCTGCTTGGGGATCCAGCTTCCGGGAAATCGACTATCGCCGCGAGCCTTGCTTTGGGAGCGCTTGATCACTGGCACGCGCCGACTATCCGCATAACAAGTCCTGAAGATATAATGCGGCATTGGAATCCCGCTGACCCAAAGCAGTTCTTCTGGATAGATGATGCGTTCGGCGCCACTCAGTACCAACGCCATATTGCCGATGGCTGGAATCGGCAGATGCCCCTGATGGCCGCCGCGCTGCGTAAGGGCGCCCGCTTTTTGCTGACATCCCGCACCTACATCTGGCGATCAGCTTATCGCGATCTCAAAACCAGCGCATTTCCACTTCTCGACAAATCCCAGGTGGTCATCAACGTCCAAGGCTTGGCAACCTCAGAGAAGGCACAAATCCTGTACAATCACATAAAACGTGGTGATCAACCCGCTGCGTTTAAAAAGGCAATTAAGCCTCATTTGGCGAAAGTTGCTGAAGATGCGTCTTTTCTTCCTGAGACAGCTCGTCGCCTTGGGTCCGCATTCTTCACGGCGAAAGTGACACTTGGAGAGGAGGGCTTGCTCGATTTTGCACGGCGACCCGTCGACTTCCTAAAAGACGTTCTGCGTAATCTCGATCGCGGCGAAGCGGCCGCAGTCGCACTCATTTTCATGCACGGCGGGCAACTCGCGTCACCAATCGAGAATGACGACCGTATAGCATTAATCACGGAGCTCTTGGGCGTCACCGCTGCCGAAATCCGGCTTGCGCTGGATTCACTTCGCGGCAGCCTTGCTCTGTTTGTCGATACAACAGAGGGACCAAAATGGACCTTCAAGCACCCAACTATCGGTGATGCCTATGCTGCACTCGTAGCCAATTCACCCGAACTGACCGAAATTTACCTGCGTGGCGCGAAATTCGAACGGTTGCTTGAGGAGGTCGTGTGCGGCGGGGTAGAGTTGCGTGGCGCAAGCGTCCGCGTCGGCCCTACACTGTACCCGGCGCTTCTCAATCGTTTGCTCGTCCATCCTATTGACTACCGCATCCGCTATTTTCTCGGTCAACGCTGCGACGATGCGTTCTTGCGTATGGTTGTAGATCAGGTGCCGAATGTTCTCGATCTCCGCCCTGGTGCGTTCATGGCGTACTCCTCCGAAAATCGACTATTGGCGAAGCTGCATCAGGCGGAACTTTTACCCGACGAAAAGCGCCTCAGCCTCGTAGAACACATTGTCGATACGACTCTTTCGGTCCCTGATGGTGGTGTTTTCTGCGACGAGTCTCTTCGGTCGCTCCTGACCGATGCCGAGTTTGACAATCTTCTCGAACGAGCAAGACGAGACGTTCTTAATCAAATTGACACCCATATTTCTGATTGGAAATCGAATTGCGAGAGTAGCGACCCGGATAGTCACTTCGATGAGTTGTCAAATTTTTTGAGTGGTTTCGAGGATGCGCTTCCGATTGACGACCCTGATCGAGCTAAGATTGATAGTGGACGAATATCTATCGGAAAGGCAATTGAGGACCTGAATGAGACCCGCGACCCTGATGTCGAAGATCGAGTGGAAACGCCGGTCGGCCGAGCCGCCAGCGCACGCTCGAACATCCAGGCAATTTTCGACGACGTAGATCGCTAAATGGTCTTTTTGGGCGTCGACCTGCTCCTCTGAGTGGCCACTTTAGTGAATGCCGCCTCGCGGCATCTCCAGGATCTGAACGGCCGTTGTTGGTCGTTCGCGCAGAACAATTTTTTCTGCTTTTGCAAAATGCTGCGGAACGGCATTCGGTACAGAGGGCTGGAAACAAATTGCCGCTGCAGATTCCACTTACGTCCGGCTTGAATGGGCTTTTCTTTAGACATAACTCGGTGCCACCCCCGCATCAATGGAACAAGTCCAGACCGGATACTCGAAGGCCTCCCCTGCCGGATCGCCTGTCCGGTCTCGACAACCCTTCGCTCAAAACACGTCGTTACACTTATTTCAGTTGTTTCTCCTATTACACTTGCCTGAGATACGTATCACAGCCATATCTGTCTCAAGGTTAGGGAGAACCAAAATGACTGACACGAGAGACCAGGCCGATGCGGCGGGCCTCAACACAAGGCTGCCCACCGCAGAAGAGATTGACAGCGCCGCACACGCTGCAACGGCGATCGCCGTTGCTCTGGACATCGATGGGGTCCTCCGGGTTTCCGGTCAGGATGGCCAAGACGTCCACATCGCGCCTGCCGTGGGCGAGCTCATCATCGAGCTGCTTGGCCACGTAGCCAGCGGCAACATGGTGACGCTGGTGCCAGTCGGCACGATGCTGACGACGCAGGAAGCGGCTGACATGCTGAACGTGTCGCGCCCCCATCTGACGAAGCTCCTCAAGGAGGGTGAGATCGCCTTCGAGCCAGTCGGCAAGCACAGACGCGTCCCCCTGTCCGCCCTCATGGCGTATCGAGACAAGCGCTACGCGGCGCGCAGCGCCGGCCTCAACGAGCTTGCGCGGCTGGGACAGGAATTCGACCGCGGATGAGCTTCAGGTCGAACCCCTTTGTGGCCGTTCTCGACGCCAATGTCTTGTACCCGTACCGGGTGCGGGACGTCCTACTGACATTCTGCCAGGAGGGACTGTTCAGGGCGCGTTTCACGAACCAGATCCTCGATGAGTGGACGCGGAGCGTGATCAGTACCAAGCCCTAGTTCGAGGGCAGCGTAAGGAAACAGGAGGCGATTATCCGCAAGGTTTTCGATGACTGCCTGGTGACAGGTCATGAGCCGTTCATAGACGTAATTGAACTGCCCGATAGAAATGACCGACATGTCCTCGCGGCTGCAATCCGTTCTGGCGCCCAGGTCATTGTGACGGAGAACCTGCGAGACTTCCCCGCAGACAAGCTTGAGGAATACGACATTGAAGCCCTGACGGCTGACGACTTCCTGGTGAATACTTATACACTGTTCAGGTCGGACGGCGCCCGGTCGCTTAGGATGGTCAGGAAAATGTACCAAGCCCCCCCGTTCACGACGGCAGAGTTCATCTTGGACCTTACGAAGTCTGGCTTGCCGAAGCTGGCTGCAGCGGCGCGCGTTGATATCGAGTTCCTTTAGGAATCCTTCTCTGCGTCAAGCCTCTCCCGCCGTTCTACCTTTTCCCGAACGCCATCCGTCATGTCCGGGTCAAGTGCCGCATACTTTTCGACCATCTGTGCTGCGTGTTGATAACCCCACCCCATATGACTTGCGAGCTCAGCAAGGTTACATCCCGCCCTGAGCAATCTTGTGACGGCAGTGCCCCTGGCATCGTACAAGCGTAATTCCTTTCGGATCCCGAGGCGATCCCGCCACTCTGTGATCGCACGGCCCATTGAATCCGAATTCTCGAAATCCTTGCCATCTGCGGCAGTGATAATCCGGCCTTGGTCAAACGGAAGTTTCGCAATCAGAGCGGCCATACGCCAACTGACTGGCACTGTAGCATAGTTTTTGCCGCGGCTCTTCCGCGTTTTCAAAATGATGCGCCCGTCATTGCTGTTTGACTTCTGAAAATCGGATCGCTGTAGCATCTGCAGATCACCCGGACGCAATCCGGTTTCTACCGCTGCGATCAGAATCCTGCTCACATAGCGAGGGGCATCCTTTACCATCAGATCGATCTCCGCTTGTGTCCAGATGATGCTGGCCCGGTTCGACTTCACCTGCTTTTTGATCCTCAGCAAGTAATGCTCGGAAAGCAGACCCCGTTCGTGGGCGAAAGAGACGATCCGCTGCATCGTGGACATCAGGTTGTCGCCTGTTCCAGACGTGAACTTGTCACGCCATCGTAGGATCTCCTGTCGGATCCGCTTGTCCTCGAATGCAGCAATCGGAGCCTTGCCGAATTCCTCCTCGATGCCACCCTTGCGAGCGACATTGCCCCAATTATCCTTCTTCGTCCGGTCTCCCAGCTTGGCAAACTCACTTGAGCCAAAGAATTCATTGATGATGTCTTGGAACGTCCCTTTCGTCACCGTGCGCGCCATAGTGGCATGCCGGAAGGCCTCGACGTATTCGATCGAGTTCTGGCCATAGGCCATCGATTTATCCCAAATCCGGGGACCACCGCGCCATGCATAGTGGTACTCGACCAATGTGCCGCCGGCGAGCGTCTTGCGGACGCGATGGACGCCCTTGAGTTGCACCCTGAGTTTAGCCACGACGGTTAAAATAGTCGTCAGCCAACGAGGCTTTGCAACCAATCGCATCCTGACCAGGCCTGGTCTGAAGTTGAACGCTCTCGCCTTCCACGCTGAAGCTATAGACTGTCAAACCCGCCATCTCGGCAGCACGGATCGCGCGGGTGATATCGGCAGCCGTCGCCTCCTTGCGGTACGGACCACGGCTCTTTGGCTGTGGTGACGGCGCCGCTCCGCCATGAATGTGATGGATATTCGACACGTTGATGTTCCCGATCTAAAGAAGAGGTCAGGCGGGCCGATGGGTTTGTCTGGTCAGAAGTTCGCAGGCCGACGCATCAGGTCCCGCCGCTCAGGCAGGGTGCCTGAGGTATGGAAACATGTCGGCTCATCGTGCGATCGTAGGTCTCAGGATACATGGCTGGCTCCGGTCATATCGGGGGGGCCAGCCACCCGCTGTTCAACGAGAGGTCAGGCGCGAACGCGGCTGGGTACGTGATGAACAGGTATCATGGCGAAGTCTTTCTCTGAGATGGAGAGATTCATGCGGCACCTTAAAGACGAAAGCAAGCATTCTTTCTTTTGGCCTCTTAAATTTGTCCGGGACATTGACGCGGCCGATCCGCAACGCCGCATATCGCCAATCAGCGCTTGGTCGAAAAATAATCAGGCTTGACGCGGCCGCCGGCGATCCGCATGAATATCGGCCATGCTTGGTTTCATTACACTCATACCTGCACGACGCTGAGCGCGCCCGACTGGGAGCATTTCCACGGCCTGTGCAAATTTCACACGACTGATGACCCGCATGACTTTCATTGACCAGACTCCTCGCATCCGCTGCACATTGCGTCGCCGCATACGCTGATCGCGCGTGCCGTGCCTGCTCGGGCACCGTCGCGCCGCGATGCACGTAGATGAGTGGACCGCAGGGCTGCACGGCAGGCTTCGGTCCGGACCCACCACACCCATGATGGACATGCCCATGAAATCTTTCACATTCGTTCGGGCGTCGCTGCCTGCGCCCCGCAACATGGTCGACACCCTGGAAACCCGATTTACGAAATTCCTGACGGCATACCGCAAACGCCATGCCGCGCAGCGGTCACCGTTCGAGGCACTCGCGCTGGACAAGGACTTTGATGGCGAGGTCACCTGCCCCGATTGGGATGAGCCGCCGCCCAATAGTCGCCTCACGGAGGCGCATTTAGCGATGATCACCAAGAGGGCACGGCGGGTGGTTGCCCATATCAACGCCCGGACGGACTGTGCCCACCTCGTCGACGATCAGATCAAGCGCCTCCTCCCGGCCAGCCAAGGCATGCGTCTGGTGCCTCTCCGCGATGCTCAAGCCCCTGACGAGATCGCCGGTGCACTGCATGATGAATTCCCTTGGCTCGCGCCGGCGACCGATGCCGTCTGGCAGGCGCTCCGCTTGTCTGTCGGGCGCGGCACCGAGGGCGTTCGCATCCCGCCCCTGCTGCTGGTCGGCCCTCCAGGCATCGGGAAGACAACATGGGCACGAAAGCTCGGGTCGCTGATCGGTGTGCCGACAGGCATCATCGAGGCGACATCCGAGCCCTCCAGCTTCGCCTTGGTCGGCACGCAGAAGGGTTGGGGTAGTGCCGCATCCGGCAAACCATTGGATCTGATCCTGAGGACCATGGTTGCTAACCCCGTCTTCGTCGTTGACGAGATTGAGAAGGCCGGCCGAACGATGTCGCAGAGTAGCGGCGCATATGACATGACGTCAGGTTTGCTGTCGCTCCTCGAGCGCGAGAGCAGCCAGTCGTGGCAGTGCCCCTACTTCCAGCTGCCGTTCGACATGTCTTGGATCTCGTGGATCCTGACGGCCAACGATGCATCGCGTCTCCCTGCGCCGTTGCGCAGCCGGGTAACCATCATCGACCTGCCAGCCTTGACCATCGCACAGGTCATCGACTTCACCATGAAGGAAGGCGCCCGCCGCAACCTGAGCGCCCCGAGCCTGGATGCGGCAATGATCGCCCTTCAGCGAGCAGCGACCTGCCAGACAGCGCCAAGCCTACGCACCGCACTGCGCGCCCTTGAAAGGGCCGAGGCAATGGAGGCGCGGCCGATGTTGCATTGAAATCCGGCAACGGTTGCGCGAACGGCCGCGCCGTGGATGATAATGGACAAGACGAGATACATGTGGTCAACGCTGTTCTTACCTTCGTCTTTTCTTGCTTTCGTGCTTGGAAGAATGATCGAAGAGCTGTATCGTGACGGAGATGAACAAGATGACAGACGATCGCAGCAAGCTGGCGAACGTGAACTTGAAGGTTACCGAGGATGAGAAGTGGGCCTTTAAGGCGCTCTGCGCCAAGCATCGCATGAGCCAAGTGGACGGCTTTCGGCTGGCGGCGACGCTGCTGGAAGCACACCTTGAAAAGACCGGCGGCGCGTCGGAGTGACAGAACGAAACCCAACCGGAGGCCATGCGTGAGCCGCGATACACTAAACAACCATGCGGCCTTTATCTGGTCGATCGCTGAATTACTCCGTGGTGATTTCAGGCAATCCGAATACGGCAAGATCGTCCTGCCCTTCACAATTCTGCGGCGCCTCGACTGCCTCCTGGAAGCCACGAAGCAAGACGTCCTTGATGCGGCGGCGGATCTGCCGGAAGAGATGGACGATCAAATGCGCATGACCATCCTGACGGATGTGGCGCAGGCCGGCGGGCAGATTTACAACCAGAGCCGGTTCACGTTCGCCAGCCTCCGACAGCAGGATGCCGAGCAACTGCGCGCCAACCTCGTCGACTACCTGACAGGCTTCAGCCCAAACGTGCGCGACATCTTCATCGAGAAATTCAAGTTCACGGAGATCCTGAAGGACCTGGACGACAAGGGCTCGCTCTGGATGGTCTTCGACCGCTTCAGCCAGCTGCCGATCCATCCGGACGAGGTCTCCAATCTCGAGATGGGCTATCTCTTCGAGGAGCTGATCCGCCGCTTCTCGGAAATCTCGAACGAGACGGCCGGTGAACATTTCACCCCGCGCGAGGTCGTCCATCTGCTCGTCGATCTGCTGCTGGCGAACGACGACGACGCCCTTTCCGGCAAGAGCATCATCCGCCGCGTCTACGACCCGGCTTGTGGCACTGGCGGCATGCTGTCGGTGGCTGAAGAGGCCATGAAAGCAATGAACCCGGGCCTCAACGTCGATCTGTTCGGCCAAGAGCTGAACGGCGAGTCCTATGCGATCTGCAAGTCGGACATGCTTGTGAAGGGGCACGACGCTTCGCGCATCGCCTTCGGCAACACGCTGACGCAGGACGCCCACCCCAATGAGACGTTCCACTACATGCTTTCGAACCCGCCCTACGGGGTGGACTGGAAGAAATACGCTGACATGATCCGTGAAGAGCGTGAAGATGATGGCGATGAGGGTCGCTTCGTCGGCGGCCTGCCGCGGATTTCCGACGGCCAGTTCCTGTTCCTGCAGCACATGCTGTCCAAGATGCGCGATGACGGAAACGGATCGCGGATCGGCATCGTCATGAACGGCTCACCGCTGTTCACCGGCGGGGCTGGATCAGGCGAGAGCGAGATCCGCCGCTGGCTGATGGAAGACGATCTGGTTGAAGCGATCATCGCCCTGCCGACGGACATCTTCTACAACACCGGCATCCAGACGTACATCTGGATCCTCACCAACCGGAAAGCCGTCGAGCGTCGCGGCAAGGTGCAGCTGATCGATGCCAGCAGCGCGCGGTTCTGGCAGGCCATGCGAAAGTCTTTAGGCTCCAAGAGGCGCCAGATCGGCGAAGACGCCCGGGCCGAGATCGTGCGCATCTACGGCGAGTATCTGAACGGCGACGCGGGCTTCGGCGATGTGTCAAAGATCTTCAAGACGACCGATTTCGGGTATCGTGAAATCCGCGTGGAGCGGCCGCTGAAGATCAAGGTCGAGGTCACGCTTGATAAGCTGAACCCATTGGTCACGCCATTGAAGGAAATTCACGGCGCGCCGACCCTCTATCTGAAAGGCGTCCAGGACGTCCTGAAGGCCAAGACGGCGGACCAGGCCAGGTTTCTGCTGATGTGGCTGACGGAGAAGGCCGGGGCGAACGAGAAATCCGGGACCGTCTGGATGAGCCGTGATGCTTTCATCGAAGAGCTGGAGGTTGCCGCCAAGGACGATAATGAGGTCACGGGCAAGCTGCCCAAACCGATGGTCACTGCGATCGTTTCATATTTCGGCGACAGCGACCAGGATGCGGAAGTCTGCTTGGATGCCAAGGGCAATGTCGAGGCCGACGCCAAGCTGCGCGATCACGAGCTGGTGCCGCTGGGGGAGGACTGGGAAGCCTATATTGCGCGCGAGGTCACACCCTTCCTGCCAGATGCCTGGGTGGATACATCACACACCGATCCGCGGGATGGCGGCCCGGGCCGCGTGGGATACGAGATCAACTTTAACCGATATTTCTACCAGTATGTGCCACCGCGGCCATTGGCCGAGATCGATGCTGAGTTGAAAACGCTGGAGGCGGAGATTGCCGGACTGCTGAAGGAGGTGGTGGCGTGATGACGTTGCAGCAACGCGTCCATTCCGCAAAGAGACCTGAAGGCTGGACCCTCGACAAACTTCACCGAACACTAAACGTTCGCCGAGGTAATAAAAATTCCGGTATGGTGGACAATAACCTTCTTTCCCTCAGCTACGGCCGCATTATTCCCAAAGACATTAATGCTGATGGCGGATTGCTGCCTGAGAGCTTTGAAACCTATCAAGTTATTGAAGCGGGCGACATCGTCATGCGCTTAACTGACCTGCAAAATGATAAGCGCAGCCTGCGCCAAGGCCTGGCAACGGAACGCGGTATCATCACGTCGGCCTACGACGCACTACATGTGGCTCGAGACAACGATCCGAAATTCTGGTTTTATTCCCTTCTCGCGCTTGACCTTGCGAAATACTATTACTCCATCGGCGGAGGTGTGCGCCAATCGGTGAAGTTTTCAGATTTCCCGAATGAATGGATTTACCGACCCGACCTCCCCACCCAAAAGCGGATCGCCGCATTCCTCGACTGCGAAACATCGCGGATTGATGAGCTGATCTTGAAAAAGGAACGTTTGGTAAGTCTCCTTCAGGAGCGTGGTGACGCAGCGCGAGAAGAATTGCTTTGGGGACAAGGCCCCTCCACCAAACTTGGCCATCACATTTCGATCCTGCCAGGTTATGCATTTGCCAGCACGAATTTTAGCGAGAACCCGAATGATATCCGCCTTCTTCGTGGAGCGAACGTCGGGGCGAACGAGGTGCGTTGGGATGATGTCGTCTATTGGCCGAAGGCAGATATTGCTGGTCTTCAGAGATTTGAACTGAATGCAGGTGATATTGTCATGGGTATGGATCGTCCGTGGATTTCGGGAGGCATCCGAGTTGCAGAAATTACTGAGGATGACCTTCCTTGTCTGCTGCTTCAGCGTGTCTGTAAGATCGCACCTCGCTCAACGTTGAGCGTCCGCTTCTTGAAGGCCATCATCGAGAGCAGAAAGTTTATCGCTTATTTTGAGCCGATCCTGACTGGCGTGAGCGTCCCGCATATCAGCAGTGATCAGATCGCAAACTTCCGTTTTCCTTTCATCGACAAAGATGAACAGGAACGTCGGATGACCAAATTGGAGCGCATCACGCGTTCCATTTTCCCGATCACGCAAGCCACTCAAACATCAATCGATCGCCTGCGTGAATACCGCTCCGCACTGATTGCCGCTGCCGTCACCGGCCAGATCGATGTGGACACCTACGGCAAGGCCGACGCAACCGCGACAATTCTCGACCAGATCGAAGATGAGATGCACGCATGAATACCTTCATCCTCAAGATCAACGGCGACACCCGTTGCCCCGGCGGGATCAATGTCCCCACATCGATCGATGACTGGAAGTCCGGCGAGTTCTTCGCCAAGCGGATCGCGTCTTCCCCATCTAAGTATGTCGACGGGACAGTTGGACCGGAGCCGGTTGCCCGCGATCAAATCTACCTATGGGTGAACGAACATTCTGAAAAAAGCCGTGGTGTCGGTTTGACTGCAGTCGCGTTGATAAAATCGATATCCGCGGAAGCGGACAGCTACCGCATCGCGACCTCGGATCTTGTGTTGCTGGAAAAAGCGATTTCCATGGATCGTGCTCATGCAACCTTGCCTTCTTCGCCGCTGGTCGTCGAAATGAAACGCTATCGCCACGAACGTATCTGGGCGCTTTCAGAGAATGACGTGGGAACGGTCGAAGGCCTGATTGATGGGGCGGGCGGCCTCGGTGAGCGCACGGGGAAGGATTCCCTACTTGAGGCACTGCGCGATGAGGCGCAAAACATCGAGACGGCGTTACAGGAACGTAAGGCGGCGCTGATCAAACCGCGCCCGGGCCAAGCTGCCTTCAGACAGGCAGCCATCGAACGACATGACGGCCGTTGTGTTTTCACCAGAACGAATATTCCCGACGTGTTAGAGGCCGCGCATGTCATTCCGCACACGGGTGCGGTCGAATTTGAGCGCGCTGACAACAGCCTTCTGCTTCGCCGAGATATACACGCGCTCTTTGATCTCTTCTTGCTGAGCATCGATGCTGAATCAGGACAGGTTCTGGTTTCCCCAAAGCTTGATCGATCTCTCTATGCGAAGCTGCGAGGCCGCGTCGTACGGCACAGGCTTGCCCACGCCGCTCTTGATTTTCACGCCAACCAGTTTGCGAAGTTGAGCCAATTATGACCAGCCCCGCCATTTCCCGCGAAAAGCTCCATACCGAAGAGGCCGTCGAAATCCACCTCGTCGACCAGCTTGTGAGCCGTCATGGCTGGCAGGAACGCCCCTACACGGACTTCGACCGCAGGACGGCTCTCGACCCGGAGATGATGGTTGCCTTTGTCCGTACGACGCAGCCTGACGCTTGGAAGCGCCTTTGTGACCAGTATCCCGGCAAGGAACAAGAAACGCTGACCCGCCAGGTTGAGGCGCGCCTGAAGGCCGTCGGCACGCTGGAGGTCCTGAAGCAGGGCATCACGATTGTCCCGGGCATCAAGATCTCGCTCTGCGCCTTCAAGCCGACGTCTGGCCTGAACCCCACCACACTGCGCGCCTACGATGGCAACCTGCTGACGGTCATGCGCCAGGTCCGGTATGCGATGAGCAACGAGAACGCCATCGATGTGGTTCTCTTCGTCAACGGCATTCCGATTGCCACCTTGGAACTGAAAAACACACTAACCGGGTCGACCTACCAGACGGCCGAGACGCAATACCGCAAGGACCGGTCGCCGAACGGCGAGCCCCTGCTGACCTTCAAGCGCGGCGCGTTGGTCCATTTCGCCTTGGATCAGGACAACGTGTCGATGACGACGCACTTGAACAATGGCAAGACACGCTTCCTGCCGTTCAACCGCGGCCGCGACGGCGGCGCCGGCAACCCGGACGTGGCGGACGAATTCCGTATCGCCTACCTCTACCGGGATTTCGGCGCGCGGAAGGCTGCTTTTTCGCGCGAGGTTTTCCTCGACACCCTTAATACCTTCGTGCTCGTCGATGAGGTCGAACAGCCGGGCGGTGCCGTGAAGCGCACCACGATCTGGCCGCGTTTCCAGCAGCTCGATGCCGTGCGCATGCTCGTGCAGGACGCCAAGGCCAACGGGGCCGGCCAGAATTACCTGTTCCAGCACTCGGCCGGTTCGGGCAAGTCGAACACGATCGCCTGGGCGGCGCATCACTTAGCGTCGCTGCATGACGACGCGGACAACCACATCTTCGATACTGTCATCATCGTGACAGACAGGGTCATCCTCGATCGCCAGCTGCAGCAGACGGTGAAATCCTTTGCGCGGACAGCAGGCTACGTCGCTGCCATCGATGGCACATCGCGGCAACTGAAGGCCGCCATAGAGCGTGGCGCGAAAATCATCATCTCCACGATCCACAAGTTCGCCACCGACCAGCTTTCCGTGCTGCGAAACGAGGATGGCAAGCGGTTCGCCATCATCATCGATGAGGCGCACAGTTCCCAGTCCGGCAAGCATGCCGACAGCATGGCGCGTGTGCTGGCCGACGGTGGGATGACAGAAGACGAAGCCGAGATTGACGCGACCGAACAGGCTCTTCTTGAACTGCAGCGCCTGCGCGGTCCGCAGGCCAACCTCTCCTACCTGGCGTTCACGGCGACACCGAAGAACGTGACCATGGAGCGGTTTGGCCGCATGGGGGATGACGGGCCTGCGCCCTTCCACCTCTACTCCATGCGCCAAGCGGTCGAAGAAGGCTTCATCCTCGACGTGCTGAGGAACTACCAGACCTACCGGTCCTACGCGAAGCTGGAGAAGGCGATCGACGAGGATCCACGCCTGCTGGAGCGCAAGTCCTCCCGGAAGGTGGCTCGCTTCATCGATTTCCATGAAACGTCCATGGTCCAGAAGGCTGAGGTCATCGTCGAGCATTTCCGGCGGCATGTCCTGCCCGAGATTGCGGGACAAGCGAAGGCCATGGTCGTCACATCGAGCCGGGAGCACGCTATCCGCACGCACCAGGCGATCAACGCCTACATCGCCAACAACGGCTATACGGACGTGCGGTCGCTGGTCGCCTTCTCGGGTGAGATCACCTTGGACGGCCAGAGCTATACGGAGCCGGGCATGAACGGTTTCAGCGAGACAGAGCTGCCCAAGCAGTTCGACAGCGGGCGCTACAACGTGCTCGTTGTGGCCGACAAATACCAGACTGGCTTCGATCAGCCAAAGCTGGTGGCGATGTATATCGACCGGCGCCTGAGCGGCTTGCAGGCTGTGCAGACGCTGGCGCGCCTGAACCGGATCTATCCGAGCAAGGAGCGCACCTACATTCTCGATTTCCGCAACACGATCGAGGACATCCAGACAGCCTTCAAGCCATATTACAATGTCACCAAGCTGGAAGACATCTCCGACCCGAACCAGGTCTACAACCTCGAGGCCCGTCTGAAGGCCTTCGGCGTACTGGACCAACTGGAGATCGATCGGTTCGTCGACCGCTTCATGACAGCGGCCCGGCGGGGCGATGAGCGCCCCGTGCTCGAAGGCATCGTCCGCCAGGCCGTGACGCGGTTCAGCGAGAATTTGAGCGAGGCCGACCAAGAGGAATTCCGGCAGGTGCTGGCGTCCTTCCTGCGCTTCTACTCCTTCATCGCGCAGGTCGTGAACCTGGGGGACACGAACCTCGAAAAGCTGCACGTCTACGGCTCATGGCTGAAACGGATCCTACCGACGCGCCAAGCACCGCAGGGCGAGGACGTGACCGACGACATGCTAGATATGTCCGCCTACCGTCTTCAGAAGGATGGCGACCCCCAGAATGCCAGCCTAGGAAAGGATGACAACGCGCCCTTGAGCCCGATCGACCGGTTCGGCGCCAACCCCTACACCGAAGAGGAGTCCAAGACCCTCACGGAGATCATCACCGCCTTTAACGCGCGTCACGGCACCGAGTTCTCGGAAGAGGATTACATACGCTTCGAGGCGGTCAACGAAGACATCTTGGGTGACGATGCTTGGGCCGAGATGCTGCGCAACAACGATCCGCGTGATGTCCGGCCGCGGTTTGACGCCGAGTTCATGCGCCGGGCGATTTCGGCGTTCAAGCGCGATGGCGCCATGCGGAACGCGTTCATGCAGGATCAGGAGGCGCGGGACATGTTGATGGCGTTGATGTTCCAGCGGGCGGTGCGCGGAGCGTCGAATGCAGCTTAAAGCTGTGCCAGCACTTGCAACAGTCTGTCAAATAAGCAAAAAGCGCAGCTACGAGCTGCGCTTTTTACATAGGGTGTTTAGACTCTCAAAGTGCGAGGGTAAGACCCCAAGGCTCGCAGCACCCTTGTGCCGCCACGAAGCGAGTGAGACTCAGTTAGCACCATGATGCTTCATAAGCAACCAGAATGCTTCAACGTGGATAACGATTACCTGATGGACCGTACTGCCTCATGACAATTTTTAAACGCGAGATCAGCTTGAGCGAAGTATTGGGCACGTACCTGTGCTACACGCCGGGCACGGCAGAGACGGATGAGTTCAGAGCGGACTTGCGGACCCTAAACCACACGTTGCTTCGCGATTCCATCCAAGAGTGCCACCAAGCCGAAAAGGAAAAAGACACGGCAAATGCCGGTTCCAAGAGGCACCTCATTCATCAAGCCTATACGCGAAAGGTAAAGGAACTTGCTGCATTGTATCCTTTCCTTTTTGCGACTGAAAATGCGCTTCGTGCGATTGCGAGTGAATCATATTCCCAGCTTTTCAAGGATGCCTATTGGTGGCGCGACATCCTGTCCGCAGTCAAAGCGGGACAGACTGAAGCCCACTTTCTGGCCAAGGGGGATGGGAAAAAGAGAGTCAGAAATATCCCCGTCAACTCTGCTTTCGTCAGTGCCTGCTTTTTTGCAACCACCAAATTCAGTGTAAAACAGATGAGAACGCTCGAGGACGCCGAGTGCCCGTCGACAAAGTTCTATGACGAGATGACTATCAGACACCTATTTAACTTGATCGACGCCGATCTGAGTCTTTGCCCCATCGGGAACCTGCAGCGTCAGCAATTCAAGAATCACATGATGATCATATGCGATGCGCGGAACGAGGTTTTTCACGGAAATCCTATCAAAAACAGATCATCATTGTTTACCGCTTGTGAGATAGTTCTCGACGCCGCATGTTTCCATCTGGGTGATTTCGACGAGGCATTGAGAAATGCGACTTACACCAGGCAGACGCCATCAAAAAGACGCAACGCAAAACATCTTTTGCCGCCACGTCCGATCGTGAAGGCCGCACAATAGTCAGCTGCTATTTCCGCCACTTGTCGACCGCAATTTATCCCACCACGCTACCAGATCACCCCCACCCTCCTGCTCCCGCCAGCACTTGTACGCCCGCCCTAAATCCAGCGGCACAAGGTCATACCCGGCGCGCTTCAAAGACATGCTGAGCGACGGATTGGAGAACGGCTTATCGTAGCCTTGGCGGCTCGGGAAGACGTAGCCCTCGGTCACGCCATGTGCGAAGCCCGAGACACGTCTGAGGATCTCGATCAATCCATCATGCAGGGCAACCTCGGCCACGACTCCACCGGCCTTCTGCATGGCCGGAAAGCGCAATATCCGGCCCGCCATATCGATCTGTGACCATGTCGCCAGGCGGCACTCCATCGGGTGGCGTGCGGTCAGCAGGCAGAACCGGATCAGCAGGAACGAGGCCGGTCGCCGCGGGTCCTGCTCGATGCGAGAAAGAAAGGCCGGCAATGCATTTAGCAGGGCGCGCCATTCGTGGGCCTGATCAACGCGCACTGGAACGAGCCCGGGTGCCTGCAGCACTTCATCTGACCGCGCCGGGTTTATCTCTAACAGTCCCTCAGCTTCCGCATCAGTGAAGATTTTCACAAGTTCTGCCCGAACCCACCGGGCCGTCTCGCGGCTTGTCTCTGCCAACGCCTCAAGCAGATCCGCCACGGCATCTGACGTGACCGTCGTCAGTGCGCGCCGGCCGATCACGGGGTTCACATGCTTGCGGATCCTCGCGTAAGTCCGCTCTGCCTCGTCCCGACGCGTAGTGACCGCCCGAAGCCGCCTGTACCGGTTGGCGTTGTAGGCCGCGAAGGTGACAACACGGCCCCTGCCCTCTTTCAGGCGTTCAGGCTGACGTTCATCACGCGCAAGGGGATTGCCGCCTGCACGGACCATGTCCCGGTTCGTAATGGCTGCTTTGCGCGCCTGGGCTGGAGTGATGAGATGGGCCGAACCCAAGCCCACATCGCGCCGCCGGCCGTCTATCGTGATCCGCTGGCTCCAGCTTTTGCCGCCGCCCGGGCTGACCGTCAGGATCAGTCCATCCCGGTCGTAGTAGCGTCCCGGGGTTCGGACGCACCGCAAGAAGGCGAGTGTGAGGGGGCCCGAACCCGTCCGAAGCCAGCGGCTTGCAGATCAAGCCCGTCAACGAATGCGTCGATAAACCGGACCACGTTGTCCGGCCCCACATAGTCGTCCACAGAGTCCGGCAAAAGCAGGAGCTGGGACCGATCATCACCTGAAATATGTGCCATGCGGCGCAGAAACGCCGGGTCACAGGCATCGATGGAATTGGTCGTCCACAGTGTCGGGATCGGATTGGTTTCCAGCAACCGGTTCGTGAAGACCTTGGACATTTGCGGTGCCCGAAAGAAGGCGGAATGCGCCCCTCCGAAGAGATCCTCCATTTCGTCAAGTATGAGGATCGTATCCCGCCGCGTGGCCAGCATGCGCCCGGCGAGTCCAAGATCGGTCAGGCGATCGTGGCGTGACGGCTCCTGCCCTTCGTCGTCAGTTTCCCCGATCGTTCGTAGATGCGCACCAAGGTGCTGGGCCAGCACCTTGCAGAACTCGGTCTTGCCGGTGCCCGAGGGACCATAGAGCAAGATATTCACGCCGGCAGTTCCGGTAGCGAGCGCCCGCTCCATGAGGTCGCGGATCAGATCGGCATCTGCACCGAGCCCTGCGAAGTCGCTCCACGCGGCCACGGGCGGTGGCGCTGCACGGAATACCAGATTGATCAGTTCGTCGACGTCACTGACGTCGATCAGCATCGTCACCGCCAGCCTCTGCGACACCGCATAGGGAATGTCCTTGTCGAACCTGCGGCCCGTATCTCGCTTCAAAAGGCCGGATGTATTCAGCCGTCCCGCCTGTCGCAGCGCCATTCTTATCGCCGCCTGATCGACACCACAGAAGCCCGCAGCCAGAAGCGGCATCGTCACCTCCTTCGTGCGCAGGGCCTGATCGACGACGTGCTCGAACATGTCGAACACCTGATAGTAGGCAAAGAAGGCCAGCAGGCGCGTTTCGACAGGATCGAGTGCAAAGTGGGCGCCGAAGCGCTCAACATTCGCTTCGACTGCGTTACTATCATGCGTATCCTGCTCCTGTCGGAGATCGTCCAGCAGCCTGCGGATCTTGCCCCACCACGGCGCGCCGGGTCGCGTGCGGGGCCGTTCAGGGCACTCGACGTTGGTCAGATACTCGATCCAGTCAGGCACTTCCTGCGCAACTTTGCTGCCGGGGCCGAACCGCCCCGCCAGTTGCGCGACCAGATCGAGGGCGAGGAATTTTTCATGGGACATGCTGTTTCTCCGTTGCTGAAGATACATTCATCTACGAACACGTCAGATTCGGACGTAGGTCAGTCCCGCGGCTCGATTTGGGTCGCTATTTCGGGTGACGCACCGCTTCAACTTGCGGTAGCGTCTGACCAAGGCATTGCTGGAACATTCATTGCAGCCTGCCGCGGGCGTCGTTCACTCAGGCGACCGGATCCATAATAAGACGTCATTTTCAAAGGTTCAGCCATGTTCTATCCGTTCGACGTTGCCGACCCCCAGTCCGGACTGCATTATCGCCTGACCGATACACGCCTCGCGGACCTGTCTCTCGCGCCACTTCCGGAACCCTTTGCGCCAGGCAAGGTCATCGCCGCGCAACCGGACCCGGTCTGGGCCGAGAGCTTTGCCAACGCCCCGAGCGAGACCATCGCCGCCGTGTCAGGCGCCCTGCGGGATGTCATTCTCGGGACTGCCACCCTGCAGCCACCGGTCGTCGACGCACTGCCCGACGGGCGAGCGAAACGGCACTTGTCGGCTCTCGTGGCGCTCTGGCGTGACATGGGCGATGCCCTTCCCGAAGGACTCGCCACGGCGCGACACGTGCTGGACCTGCCACATCGCCAGTTCCTCTCGGACCTGCCGGTCGTGGATGGGTCACTCGACCCACTGGCGCCGCCCGCGATCAAGGCCCTGCATGACCGGCTCAAGGCCGAGTTCGGGTCCGTCTTGGCTAAGCCCATGCCGGCGCAGCGATCCGATCGCCTGATTGACGCGGTTCAGTCCGGGCTGACGCGGCCCGACATGCCTCAACTGGCGCAGGACGCGACGCTGGCCGTCTGGGGCCTGCGGGATCCGGCCGCCTGCGCCGATTTTGCCGCCGCCCGCGCGCGGGCGCTGATCGACGACGGTGTGCCCACCCGCCAGATCGCGGTTCTGACGGCAGGCGATCCGCAGGATCTGGCCCGCGCCTTTGCGGCACAGGGCGTGCCCCTGTCCGGCCTGCCCGACGCCCTGCCGTCCCGCGATGTGGTGGGCGAGACGCTGCTGCATATGCTGCTGGCAAAGCGGCCGCCGACCCCTGCGATGGTGCTGGCCGGGCTGTGCCTAACACCGCTGATGCCGTGGGGCGCGCAGACCGGTCGCGATCTGGCCGAAGACGTGATGGGCGGGCATTTCTCGGGTCGTATCCTGGCTGCAGATCCGGAGCATCACGCGCTCTGGACCGACCTGCGTCAGCCAGCCAGCAGTCTGCCGCAACTGCGGCTGTTGCTCGACTTCATCTGCAACCGGCTGCCGCACTCGGATGCGCTTCGCCAACGGATCCTTTCCATGCAGGCAGTTCTGGCCGGCGACGGGCCGCCCGACTGGGACACGATACTGCGGGCCGTGCAGGTCGATGGTCCCGTTGCGGGCGACCCGGTGCGCACACTCGAAGGCGTCAGCCTCTGGTCTGCCCATGAAAGCCCCTGGCGTCCCTGTAAGCACCTGCTGATCGTGGACTTCAGCGAAGGCCTCTATCCCATGCGACCACGCGCCAACGCGCTGTTTCTCGACAGCGAGATCGCGCAGATCGCCGCCACGACCGGCGTGCAGCTATGTGGCCGCACCGAGGGTCTGAACCGCAGCCTCGCGCTGTTCGAGGCACAGCTGGGTGCGGTATCCGACAGCGTGACCTGCCTCGTCCCCTACCGCGATCTGGCAGGCGGGCGACTGGCGCCCTCGGCGGGCCTGTCGCTGATGGGACGGGCCGTCGCCGAATTGAAGGCCGCATCGGACCTGATCGTGGACATATCGCGCGTGCCGCCCGCCGACTGGCCGGTTGCAAC
This sequence comes from Loktanella sp. M215, assembly GCF_021735925.1. NCBI lineage: Bacteria > Pseudomonadati > Pseudomonadota > Alphaproteobacteria > Rhodobacterales > Roseobacteraceae > Loktanella > Loktanella sp. M215. The sequence goes on along the minus strand of NZ_WMEA01000001.1, from coordinate 2,371,519 downwards.
CCACCCCGTCTCGCCCTGCCCTGCCCCGTTGCCGGTGCCGGAGGCTTTGTGGTTCAAGGATCACCTGCTGCTGGAACTGCGCCTCGACGACGATGGCGTGTCCCTGCCCCAGTCGCCCAGCCGTCTGGAAAACCTGCTCGTCAGCCCGCTCGCCTGGCTGCTTGATGAGATCGGCGCGGGCGACATGGGCTGGCAGGCGGAAAGCCTCGACATCATGATAAAGGGCAATATCGCCCACCACGTCTTTGAGCACGTCTTTCTGCCCGCGGTTGATATCCCCGACGCCGCAACCTTGGAAGCCGCCCTGCCGGAGGCGTTCGATGCGGCCCTGCGCAAGACCGCTCCCTTCCTGCGCGCCGGCGTGTGGGAGATGGAGCGGGCAACTCTGTTGCGCGAGATCACGGCCGCGGCCCACCGCTGGCGCATCGATCTGATCGCTTTGAACGCCCGCATCCTCGGGAACGAGACTTGGCTTCACGGCAATGCCCACGGCATCCGAATCCGGGGCAAGGCAGACACGATCCTCGGGCTGACCGATGGCACGGTAATCATCGTCGATCACAAGAAAAGCGGGACCGCCGGACGGCGACGGCGGATGAAAAAGGGATGGGATCTACAGGTCGGCCTTTACGGTGCAATGCTCGCCCTCCCGTTCCGGCGCGACGACGACGGACTGGACGCCGTCATCGGTCGCCCGCTCGGCATTGCCTATCACCTGATGAACGACGGCGGCGTGCTGACCAGCGGTGTTGACCTGACGGCGGCAGCCAAGGCGCGCGACATGGGGGATGAGGTGAACATTCACGCCGTGACGCGCCTGACGGAACGTCTGGAGCAGGTCAAGCGTGGGCAGATTGTCTTGAACACCACCTTTGACGAAGACTTTTTTATTAAGGAGGCCGGCTTTACCCCCTACGCGCTGCAGAACTCCCCCCTGATCGCCGCCTTCATGCGCGAGGATGACCAATGAACGCCCCTACCCCGACGCCCCGCACCGCCGATACAGGTCTGACCATCGTCCCCGCCGGGGCCGGTGCGGGCAAGACCCACCGGATCAAGACGACGCTCGCCGACTGGGTCAAGCGCAAGCTGGTCCGCCCCGACCGCATCCTTGCCGTCACCTTCACCGAAGCCGCCGCGAGCGAATTGCGCGAACGGATCAGGGCCGGGCTTCTGGCCGAAGGCCTCGTCTCGGAGGCTCTCGCGGTCGAGCGGGCCTATGTCTCGACCATTCACGGACTCGGACTGCGCCTGCTGACCGAACATGCGCTGGCGGCGGGCGCGTCGCCGCAACCGCGCCATCTGGGCGATGCAGAGCGTGACCTGCTGATCCGGCAGGCCCTCGCGCATGCAAAGGCGCTGGACCCGGTCAAGGCCGACCCGGAACGGTTCGGCTATGTCAACGACTTCGGACGCAGCATCTCAGCAGAGGACGGGTTGCGCGGACGTGTGCTGGCGATGATCGACCTGTTGCGGGGCCTTGGCGATACCGGGCAGGATCCGGGCCTGATCAAGCCTGCGCTGGACCGGCTGGACGTCATCTATGGCGAGGTGCTGGCTGATCCCGAAGCGGCCCGTCAAACTTTGGTCAAAGCTGTCGCAGCCATGCTGGCCAAGTTTCCCGACGGCGTGGCCGAGACCGTGACGTCCGATACGGCGCGGAGTGCGCTTGAACAGAACCTGTCATGGTTCCGCATGGCGCAGACCGATCCCGACCGTCTGACCACAGACTGGACGCTCTGGCAGCGGCTGCGCCAATTGCGCCGGTCAATGCGCGGCAGCGCCCTGCCGGACGGCTATGACGATCTGGCGACCGCCATCATGGAAGCCGCCGATGTCCTGCCGTCCCATCCCGGCCCCCTTGCGGATGCAAGGCTCCACCTGTCCTGCCTGATCGCCTGCGCGCAGGAGGTCATGACCGCCTACGAGAGCCGGAAACGCGCCCTTGGCCTGATCGACTATGCCGACATGATCGCAGGGGCGGAACGCCTGCTGCGCACCCGGCCCGGTGTCCGCGAGGCCGTGTTGGGCGAGATCGACTGCGTGATCATCGACGAGTTCCAGGACACGAACCCGGTGCAGTTCGCGCTGCTGTGGCAGCTTGGCGCCCGCGCCGACCGGACGCTGCTGGTCGGTGACGTGAAGCAGTCCATCATGGGCTTTCAGGGGGCCGACCCGCGCCTGTCCGCGGCCCTGACCGATGCCCACCCGGACGCGACCGACCCGCTCAGCCAGAACTGGCGGTCGACGCCTGCCGTGATGGACTTCGTGAACGCGATGGGGGCTGCTCTGTTCGGGGCTGGCTACAACCCGCTTGCGCCGACCCGCGGACCCGCCGGCGACGTCTCGCTGGAGGTGATGAACATCACGCAGGGCCGTAGCACCCGCAAATACTCAAAACCCCAGGAACACGTCGCCGAGCGGATCGTCCGCATCCTCAAGGACAAGGAGACGATCACCGACCGGCACAGCGGCGTCACGCGCGCCGCGCGTCCGTCCGACATCGCCTTGCTGGTCTGTCGCCATACCACCGCAGGCCGCTACGCCGAAGAGCTGCGCCTGCGCGGTGTGCCTGTCCGGATCAGCGAAGACGGCTGGAGCACCAGCGCTGTCGTTCAGGCCGCGCGCGCCGCGCTGTCCTATGCGGCGAACCCGACCGATATCCATGCGGCGTTGCTGCTCCGGACGCTCGGCCCCGATCCCCTCAGCTTGCAGGACGCCGTGACGCAGCAGTTGGACGACCGCCTGTCTGAAGATGCTGCGCTGATGCGCCTTGCCGGGCTGTCAGGGTCGCTGGCCAGCCTGCCTGTCGCGACGGGTCTGAACCTGATCCTCGACGCCGCCGATCTGCGCCATTGGGCCGAAAGCCTGCCGGACCCCGCACAGGCCCGCGCCGATCTGCTGCGGCTGGAGGCCGAAGCGCAAGAGTTCGACGGGGCCCACCGGGACCTGAAGGCCGCCGCCGGGTTCCACGGCAGCACGGTCAAGGTCTTCCTCGGCTGGCTCGACAGCCGCACCGGCGACCGCGACGCCGACCGCCGCCCCGATCCCGCCGGCGACAGCGCCGAGGCGGTCGAGATCGTGACATGGCACGGATCAAAGGGCCGCGAATGGCCGATCACCGTCGTGGCAGAGTTCGACCACGCTATCGCAGACTGGCCCGGCACGACGCAGGCCCGGTTTGACGCGCTCGACCGGATCGACGACATGAACGCGGTGCTGGCCTCTGCGGCACTCGTCCATATTCCTGTTCTTGCAGCACCGGAAGCGCAGCGCCGTTTCATCGAGGACCGCCGCGCGGACTTTGAAGCCAACGCGCGCAACCTGCTTTACGTGGCACTGACCCGCGCCCGCGATCGGCTGATCATCGAATGGCCCGGCTTCATAAAGGAACGGCCAGAGGATGCGCCGGAAGCCACCTGCCTGTTCCACGTCTTCGCCGACGCCTGCAGTCCGGCGGTCGGCTCTGGCGCATTGACCCTTGGCAAGATTTCCTGCCCCGCCACGGTCCACCAGATGCCGGAACAGGCGGCGCTGACCGAACGCGACGCCATTGACGGTGCCGACCACCTCCGCTTCGGCACCGCGTTGCCGCTGGAACAGATCGCGACCACGCCGTGGCGTCTGCAGCCGTCAAAGACCACCGCCAGCGCAGCGCCCGACAGCCACACCCATCGGCTGGGCGACGCCTGGCCTTCGACCCTGAGCACGGCGGATCGAGGCACGGCGCTGCATCTGGCCATGGCGACCTGCCTGACCCGGCCCGACCTGATCGAGCGCCTGCCGGATGCGACCGGCCTGCCAGCCGACACCATCGCGCCGATCATGGACCGCGCGACAGCACTGCGGCGATGGCTGTCCGATCAGGGCTACGACGATCTGATCTGCGAAATCCCCGTCCTCGGCCACACCCCTGCCGGGGCCGAGGTGCCGGGCACGATTGACCTGTTAGCGCGGGGGGCCGCAGGCTGTCTGCTGGTCGATCACAAGAGCGGCGGCAGCGGTGCCGGCGTCGGTCCATACTGGGGCCAGCTGTCGGCTTACGCCGATCTCGTCGCTACCCATTTCCCGACTCATCCCATACGCGGTGTCGCTGTTCATTGGATGGACCACGGCACGGTCGAACTTGTCCATATGAGCATCAGCGTGACATCGGGTGCGCAGTAACACACGACTTCGGACAATAGGAAAAGAAGCGGCATGGCATTGATGGAAAGCTGCAGCACCTTAGCCTCAGAAGGACTCGGGTTCCTCCGTCGGCAGCAGGATCTGGGGCTTGGTGGTGGCGTCAGGCATTACAACGATCGGTCGGTGCCGGGCCTCAGTGGCCTCTGGTAGCTTTCGTAGCTCATTCGTGCATTCCTTGAGTGAAACAGCGGCACGTCGCAACCAGCCCACTTCCGTTGCAAGACTTATCTTACAACACAAGCGAAAGTAGCAATTTTACTTCCGGTTGTTCATTTTTAATTTTGAAAAACACGAACCTAAATGGCGATCAGATATGAAAATGGCGACACTCGCCATAGCTTGGATGTGAAAAAATGACGATTAAGTCGATTAAGATGAACAATAAGGAAGTCGACGCGGCAATCTTTCAGCTCGTCGGTGATCAGAGTGGCTGTGTTAAAGCACTCGCCGCGCTGATGAAGGTCGAGACGAAAACGATCAACGACTGGAGCAACAAAAGGCTTCCTCGCAAACGTGCGATCCAGATACTCGCACTGGCTGCTGCGAAGGACGCGAAAGAAGAGCAAGACATTATCTGTGACGGCCGGTACTGGTCCGTCGGCGTGGCAGAATTCCGTGAACGCGATCCCAAGATACTCAATGAGGTTGTCGTTACGCGGTTCAAGAAGCCATCACTCGCGGTGATTTTGTCACAGAGTGAAGTGTCGGGCCCCATGAACACTATCCGGCCAGCATTTAATAAGCCGAAGTATATTTGGCTTTCTGAAAAGCCTGACTCGGCCCTCGCCGAAAAGCTTGAAGCTGCTGGCGAGTGGCGCGCTCGAGAGCACATCTCGAGGATCTCAAACAACAGTCAGTTCAAGTATGCGGTTGAGAGGATGAAGAAACACGCAATTGAGCAAACGGGTTTCGAGCAGCATGACTTCGAGTTGATGAAGCTGGCTGGCATCATGTCCGAAGCTTCAGCGGAAGTCCGGACACCTGAGGGGTTGAAGGCGGAACGCCAGCGCGTCTTGAGTGGTCTCGTCAGTGAGTTGCGTGGCTGTGAAAATGAATCTGTCGATGCGGCCCTTGCCCGAGGTGAGCGGATCGGTGGTTTGCGCGCTGCGATGAAATACCTTGATCTCCTGGATGGTCATAGGGGTGAGTCCATTGATATGTTCGAAAGCGACGTCGCGAAGCTCATGGCGACAAATCAAAGCAGAGATATGTGTGTAGGAAGAGAACGTAAGTGGTGATAAGTCACGGCGGTTCTTGCTATTCGCCAGCTGCATTCATGGCCGCGAGGATCAAGCAGACACAGATGAACGGCGGGACCGCGACCCACCCCGACAGCAACATCAAGATCGACAGCACGAGACCCAACATCGCGATGCCGATGCCGGCGATGAGGAGCAGCATGACAGCAAGGGCGGCGAGTCCATCCAGGCTGAAGGCGACTGACATCATGACGACATGAAAGCCGGTCGCAGCGATGAGCAGCACGAAGGCCAAGGCCAGGCTCCCTCCCCCACCGCCATAACTGTCGTTGCCGATCATGACGCTGTAGTAGTTCGCGAACGCTGCGATGGCTGTCAGCGGCGACAGGGCTGCCGCTAGGTAAGTAAAGACGTAGGTCATGGAACGATCCTTGTATTATTCGCATTATCATGCGCATACGTCTGGCGGTACTGTCAATGCGAAAAAGAAAAGGCGACGCTGAAGCGCCGCCCTTTATCGTTTCACCCGACTTTTGGTCAGGCTGCGTCTTCGCTAAAAACGCTGACCCACTCGGACCGTTTCGCCTCGATGTCGCGGTTTGGGCAGTGCTCGTCGTCAAGAAAGATGTTCGACCGGAATGTGATCCCATGGTCGGGATGGACGATGATCAGCTTCTGCGACGGCTCGTTCGCACGCACCCGCAGCATGCGGACGGCATACTCATCAGGGCCCTTCAGCGACCCGCAGACGGTCACCTCCGGCAGGTCCAGCGACTGGTGCCAATGGCCGATGATCAGATGGCCGACCGGCTTGTCCAGGCTGCTGAGGCTCTTCATCGTCTTTAGGCTGCCGCGCATGATGGGGCCGATCGCACCGATCACGCCATCGCCACCCTTGGCACCTAGCATGTCACCGTGGGTCAGCAGGAACGTCGTGCCATAGACGTTGAAGTGCGTCTTGCCGCTGTCGTTCACCACGACGCAGATCCGGTTGTCATGTATGAAGAAGTCGCGAACCAAGGTGTAGATCAGGTAGTCGATGTTGCGCTTCGCATATCCCTTGGCGCGGGCCTTACGGTCGAATACGCGGCCGTGGTTGCCGACTGCTCAAGGCACGAATACCCGGCCGAATTCGTCGGCCAGCTGTGCGATCGCGTTGACGATCAGATCGCGTGCGGTGTTGTCACCGGATCGCGTTGTTCAGCGTGAACTACTTATAGCTTTATATATTTCACTTCCCCATATTTTGAGGGGTTGGACAGTTCAGTTTCATTTTGACTACAAATTTCTGTAGGGCAAATCACGAAGGCTGCTTATTCGAAGAGATTCTTTCTGACCTCACCCCCGAAACGGAATTCCTGGCGGGAGCCAAACTGCATTGGCTTCATCCACCGGTATCCTCGCACCGTAAAGGATACGCCATTGATGAATCTTTCTACTTCCAGGTAAGTAGTTGGGGTTGCTAATAGATGTGTATTCAAGTCCATCAAGTTTATCTGCCGTCAATTCATAGACGTACTCCGTCGGATTCGGCAAACGTAGAAAGCTATAGATGACCGCGCCACCTGTCATACTGTCCGAGTGAAGTCCTAGGGCCGCTCTGATTTCCAATGCATCCATACCCTTGATAAATTGAGCGACGGTAAAATAACCGTCAACTCCCATACCTGTCCTCCCGACCGGGAGGCGCGGACCGCAAGCAACTTCCGCAGCTTGTACTTTGACCAAACGACTTGGACCGACCAAACACCATCTCTCGCGACGCATTTCAATGTCGATCTCTTTATTATAATCTTCACGGGCCATTATACTCACAGTCATCCAATTGAAAATTCAATGCTCGCGGGCTAAAATTTCAAACCGTAGCCAATTTCCGCGAACATTTGCCCATCTGCGCTGCCGGTGAAGTCGCGTGACACATCGATGGACAAGCTGTCGTTGCCCAGGATCTCGCGGCTGTAGCCCAGTGTGATGTGCTGCGACGAGAGACAAAGAGCGCAGAGGACATCCTTGCCCCCGAACGCCGCGCACTGGACGCGCTGGATCAAATCCCGGGAAACAGGTAGGAAATGTCAGACTCAGAACACTAGGGCATCTCGGCGATCAGCATGCTGCTGGTGACGGTGCCGATCCCGGAAACGGAACGCAGGATTGCGACAGTCGTAGCCAGTTCCTCATCAGAAGCCATAGCCAGCGATAATCGCCTGATTACCAGCAATATCTAAACGTGGATGTTGAAACGCCCGTCCGCTTCAATAGGAATGCGGGTGTCGAAACCGCCAAGACGCTGGTTGGAATGAGAGCCCCAAAGTCTTGTCATTGGACCCGTTGTTTGACCGCCATCAGTTTCGAAATGAAACAGTAGAAAGCCTTTTCCGTATCCGTCATAAATGAATATCTCGCCATTCGGGAAATTATCACCAAACACCTTGCCACTCAATACTATCTGACGGCCGGTGAAATTGGCCGTAACTTCGACCTGAGTGTCGATCTCTGGTGCACCAGGCATCATCGGGTTTGATCCAGCAGACGAAACGTGAAAACGAACACTCTCAATATTTTTCGCGGAGACCTTTACCGAACACTGTACATTTGATGAATGCCTACCAAGAAGCCGTTCGATGCGATTTCCAAGGGCCGGATAGGAAGTGCCAGAGGTTGAGGCAACAGCGGGTCCAACATGACATGGGCCAAAACTGATTCCGAGGGTTGTTCGTGCTGTGTCGCTCATGAGTATCGAAGGACCGGTGCGATTGTCTCCCTCGAACCCGCCACCAAATGTCTTGAACGGCGCATAGCGTCTGCACCACAAGGAATAAATCATTCACGTCGCCCCAAATCCAATATTTGCCAGTCCACAAATTCCGTTCTGGTAGAGCGCAGGGTTCGAAAACTGCCTTCACCGACATTCCCTCGAGTGTCCTGCTATTGGGCGTCAAGAAAGCGTGATTAGGCCAGCAGATCAAGCGTTCTTCGTGTTGATCTGCACTTTATGCAGGCGTGGTGCGCACATTCCAGTGACGGCACTGATTGAAGTGAGAGGGGGTCTGCAGCCAACGCCTTCTCAGCGGTGCGCCGAGGCTCCAGGAAGCTCGGCAGATAGCTGCCTTTACGCAGCTTCGGGATCTCCAGCGAGATCCGCCCCGCACGCGTATCCCAATCCCGTTCCCGGTAACCGTTGCGCTGGACCTCGCGCAGGGGCGAGCGCATGCCCTTTGCCACACCCGTGTGCAGTTCCACCTCCACCTCCATGATCCGCTCAGCTGCGTAGGACAGCATCTCGCGCACCAGATCCGTGTCGGCCTGCTTTTCAATCAGCGCGATCAGCGCCATTCTGTCGTCGGTCATCGTCGTCTTCTCCGGTTATGGTTACAGGTCTCGCAACCCGAACCTTCTCCGAAAATCGGCGGTGACCGCCAGCATTACCGCCGGCCGCGCGCTGCGCTACGCCGGAGGCTCCGCGCGCGGCCTCTTAGGCTGACACACCTTCCAAATCACCCCGTCTCACATCGATCTACCGACGCGCAATTTGTTTGCGCGTCCGATCATGTCTTCACCTTCAAACAGGAGCCGTGTGCAGTGCTGCACGCGGTCAGCTGCGCGATCGAATTGATGATCAGATCACGTGCGGCGATCGCGCTGACGATGACGCCCATCTCGTCGCTCTCCGCCAGCTCCGGATGGATGCCGCCGCTCGCCATGTCGCCACCCAGGGCGCAGATGATGCCCGGGTATTCGAGGTCCGCAAAGGCGTGGCGGGTCAACTCGATCATCCGGTCGATGGTGGCCTGCACGCGCTGTTCAGCGACCGACGTGTTGCACGCGTACCCGCCGGCCTCCGACGGCGTCACAACCTCGCCGAGGTGCCAGTCAGTGAGCACGACGATGGGCGCCGAGGGCGCTTTTAAGTCGAGCTGCCAACATCATCCCGGGTCTAAGCACAATCCGAGACCGGCGTCTCGATGGTGGCGTCGATCACAGATGAGATGCGCAGTTCGTCATTCAGCTGGCGCTCTGCATCCGCATTGCAGCGCTGTGCGGCGTTCAGCTTTTCGCGCATCTTCGTCATGTCGCCTGATGATGAAGTGGCGATGTCTGCGCTGAAGACGTTTTCGTAACGCTCGTACTCGACGCCGATCGACTTGAAGCGCAGCAGCAGGTCGGGTGCGATCCCAAGGTGGATCATGCAGGCGACTGCGCGGTGGAGTGCTTGCTTGCCCAGACCTGAACGGCGTGTCGCTTCGCTCAGGCTGATGATATCCGCATTCAAGGCGGTGATGATCGAGGCTGCGATGCGATCGTCGCTCGCGAAGATGGTGGAGGTCTTGTTCATTGTCGTGCTCCGGTGTGCGGGGTCATTCCCTTGCAACGAGATTCACATTTGCTGAGGATTTGAGCGCGTCGAAGGATGTATCGAAACCGGAAGTTTTTGCGTCAAAACGAACAAAGGGCCGCGAAGGCCCTTTATTTTATAGCGACAATTGATTGTGGAGCTTCCGCATTTAAATGTCGCGTGCGAACCTATTCAGCCAGCGAGACAGAAAACGGGTGCGTGACGGATAGAAGATGTGGCCAAGTACAGACCACTGGCCGCGTTCATCCTCCGGCAGGCTGAGGTGCCAGGCTTTCAGGTGCAGGTAAATTGGGACGGCCGGCAATCCTTTGAAGACGATGTCCAAGTAGTTCACGCTGAACAACACGATCCGGCGACAAGTTAGCAGTTTGCCGGCCTGATCCTGTCCGTTGCGGCGGCGCATAATGCGGTCAGGATGAGGGACAACAAAGCCCTGAGGTGGGCCAGGATCTTGCGGATGTTGTGGCCGCAACCACAGAGCACGGCGAAGACCGCATCGCCGAACGTCCCCTTGAGCGGGCATCGCGACAGACGTCCGTCAGTTTTCATGTGTCCAATCTCTGGTTCTATGGCGCTGCGCCGCCTCAGCAGTGTCTTCAACTTTGGCGTCAGGCCCCGGCGCGTGCCGCTGATCAGCACTTTTGTCGTCGATACACCGTGGCCGCGATAGCCGCGGTCCACGACGGCCAGATCCGGAGACCGACCGGTCAGGATCGCGACCTGCTCCAGGGCTTCGGGCAAAGTATGCCCATCGTAGGGATTGCCCGGCAGGGCGCGCATGCCGACGACGAAGCCCTCGTCGATGGTAGTGGCCAGGCTGACCTTGGTCCCGAACTCATAGCGCTTGCGGGCCTTGCCTTTGGAGATGCAGTCGACCTCGGGTTCATGCAGGGCGTAAATCTTGCCATGGCTCTTTGGGTTCTGATGCAGCAGGCGACTGACGAGCACGAGGGTGTCCAGAGCACGCTCACGGAAGGCGCCACCCGGAATTTTCTCGAGCTGACGGCGGATGTCGCGCAGGATGCGGCCGGTGTAGCCCTTCAACTTTTTTCAGGGCTTTGCGCATGCGCTTGAATTGCCGGGCGTGGGCGTAGCGCCCGATCTGCATTGCGAGGCGGGGTGCCAGTCGATTGTAGTTCTGCCGCAGCGTGATCTCGCCTTCTTGGGCCAAGGCCACAAGCTGGCGACGTGCCTTTTCATACAGGCGCGCATCCGTTGGATGCGCGATGTTCTTCTCCATCACCGTCGTGTCCACGGCAATGCGCGCGAGACTGCGATCCTCCACGGCCCCGGACGTGACCCCAGCTTCAATCGTCTTGGTCAGCAGCCACTCGGCCCCTTCCTCTCCGATCAGCTGACGCCAGCGGGTCAAGCAGGACGGATCGACAGGGGGCGGTGCTGGAAGAATGTCTCACCGGTGAAGTGCTGGTAGTAAGGGTTCTCGACCCATCGGGCGACGACGGCGTCGTCGGACAGACGATAGGCATGTTGGAGATACAGCAGCCCCGCGACCAGGCGCGGCGATGTTGCTGGCCGCCCTGTCGTGGCGGGAAAGAAACTGGCCCATTCGGTTTCGAAGAACTCCCAGTCAATCAGCTTTTCCAGTTTCGCCAATGCGTGGCGAAGATCGATCATCTCAGTCAGGCGGGGACGCAGGAGATCGTCCTGCTCGTCAGTGCGGGGATGAGGCTTCATCTCGGCTCCGGAATTTGCAAGGTTTCGCGACCCAGCATACGAAACCCTGCAATTATCTGCCACAGTTTTTACGAAATCTACGAGCAAAATCATACGCTTGTGACTTATTCAGGGCGAACCAAGTAATAGCCAGCGACCTGCATCATATGCGGATCAACGAGGCCGGCCCGCGGGAGCGTCTTCGCAGCGATCTGCGAAAAAAAGGTGTTCAGGCCCGCTGCGAGGAATCCGAGAACGATCGCCATTGCGAGTGCGCGGGACGCGGGGTCTCGAGCGTACACCACGCGGGGCCAGAAGGCGTAGCAACCGGCGATGGACATGATCCGCAGGACAAGGTTCACGGAGAGAGAAACGAGAGGGCCGATGTCAGCGAGCATGGAGAATGTCTTTCGATGAGTTTATGAAGACGGTGAGCAGGCGGTCGTTTGCGGCGAGCGCACGGTCGAGACGAGCTGTCGACCTTTCAGACATGGAAACCGCGTCCTTGATCTCGTCGCTGACCGGCGCAGCAAAAATGGGTGATAATAGCCAAAGCTTCGTGTGCGGTCACCGCGACCAAGGGTGCGACGGATTTCGTCGGTGAGGGCGCGGTGAGCGTCTGCGAGGGACTGCATGGGCTTGTTAGTGCCGTCTATCGGTGCTGCCAGTTTTTCGCTGTTTGAGGCGTTTTCGATGATCGTCCGGACGAACTCGCCTCGCTGTTCGATCGGGCGAAGGCTATGTGCCTCTTCGATTTGTAGAGATAAATGATCACGAGCAGGGCAATTGCAAGCAGTGCGCCCTGTTGAGCGACAACCATCTTGGCCGGTAGCGACAGCCAGCTTGGCCGGTGGGGCTGAACGGAAGACGGGCTTGCCCGTCTGGAGTGCAGCCCCACCGGCCTGATTGATTTTGGGAATAGGTGCTGGTCGCTGTGGGTTGGTAAACCGGGATCCTCTGCCGTCAAACGGAGGATCCGTATTGGCCTACAAACCCATCACCGACCAGCAAGTGAGATTGTATATGACCGACCTCCAAAATCATAGCCAGCGCACCGCGGCCGCCCGTGCGGGCTTCAGCGAACGGACTGCCCGACGTTTCGATGTCGACCCCACCCTGCCTTCCAACCGCAAGAATATTCACGGACGCACGGTGCCCGATCCTCTTGAAGGTTACTGGAAGACGGAGCTTCTCCCTTTGCTGGAGAAGGATAGTGCATTGCAGGCGGTCACCCTGCTGCGTCACCTTCAGACTGAGCATCCAGTGGCGTTTCCGGACGATCGTATCCGGCGGACTCTGGAGCGGCGAGTGCGGCAGTGGCGGGCGCTGAACGGCCCCGAGCGCGATATCATCTTCCGTCAGACACCCGAGCCGGGATACATGGCACAGTCTGACTTCACCCATGCCGAAGAGCTGGGCATCACGATTGCAGGGCAGCCGTTTCCGCACCTGCTTTACCACTTCGTCATGGTCTACAGCCGCTGGGAGCACGTTGGCGTGGTTCTTGGAGGGGAAAGCTACACAGCGTTGGCCGAGAACCTCCAGCAAGCCCTCTGGTCCCTGGGCGGCGTGCCGCAAAACCACCGCACCGATAGCCTTTCCGCTGCTTTCCGCAACCTGACCGCCGATCAGCGCGAGGACATGACACAGCGCTATGACGCCTTCATTGGCCACTATGGCATGCAAGCCAGCCGCAACAACCGGGGTGAGGCCCACGAGAACGGGGCAGTGGAATCCCAGAACAGGCATCTCAAGAGAGCCATGGATCAGGCTCTGATCCTGCGCGGCAGTCGTGACTTCGTATGCGTCGAAGATTACCGCCGGTTTGTTGATACCTTGGTGGCACGGCGCAACCGTCAGCGGGTCGATGCGGTTCAGGCAGAGCGGACCCACCTGAAGCACCTGCCACAGCGGCGCACGACAGACTTTACCGAGATCGTGGTGCCGGTCACACGGACGGGCGGCTTCCTGGTCAAAAGCATCTTCTACAGCGCACCGTCACAGCTGATCGGTCAGCGCCTGCGTGTTCATCTCTACGATGATCGCATCGAGGCGTTTCTCGGTGGCACCCTGGTCGTCAGTCACCCCCGGGCTCGTCGGCGCGGCGACGGACATCGCGTCCACGTCATCAACTACCATCACGTGATCCATGCCTTGCGGCGCAAACCACAGGCCCTGTGGAATTCGATCTATCGCGATAGCCTGTTTCCACGGACCGAATACGCCGACGCGTGGAAGGTATTGCAGCGGGACCTACCAAGGCAGGAGGCCTGCCGCCGGATGGTCGATCTGCTCTTCATCGCCCATGACCAGGCCTGCGAGGTGGAACTGGCATATCTCCTTGCAGCAGAGCTCGACGCAGGCCTGGTGCCGGATCCTGAGGCGCTGACATTGCGGCTGACTCCAAGGCACATGACGTTGCCTGCGGATGTCGCTGTCGCGCATCCCTCGCTGGACAGCTTCGATGCGCTACTGGGAGCCAGCGCATGACCGCCCGCGAGATCAACATTCACACACTGCCCAGCATGTTGACTGCGTTGCGGTTGCCGAGCTTCCACAAGCTCTGGGCCGAGATCGCGACCCGCGCCGATACTGAAGGCTGGCCCGCCGCCCGTTTCCTTGCCGTGCTGGCGGAATATGAACTGGCGGAGCGGGACATGCGCCGGATCCGGCGCCATCTGAACGAGGCGCAACTCCCCGTAGGCAAAACGCTGGCAACCTTCGACTTCAAAGCCATGCCCACCTTGCCACGTGCCCGCGTCGAAGCCTTAGCGGCCGGGGATTGGTTGGACGGTGGCAGCAACCTGATTGCCATCGGTAATTCCGGTACCGGAAAGACTCATATCTTGTCCGCTGTCGGTCACGCCCTGATCGAAGCCGGGCATCGCGTCTTCTACTCCCGGACCAGCGATCTGGTGCAACGGCTTCAGGCTGCAAGACGCGATCTTGTTCTCGAAGCGGCCCTCGCCAAACTCGACAAGTTCGACCTCATCATCCTCGACGACATCACCTACGCCCACAAGGATCAGGCCGAAACCGGTGTCCTCTTTGAACTGATCGCCCGGCGCTACGAATATCGCAGCATTGCCATCGCAGCCAATCAGCCCTTCAGCGGCTGGGATCAAATCTTCCCTGACAAGGCCATGACCGTCGCGGCTATCGATCGCCTCGTCCATCACGCAAGCATCCTCGAGATGAATGCCGAAAGCTTCCGTCAGCGGGCCGCCGCCTCGAACCAGAGAGCGCAGGCCGAAGCACCAGCGACAACCATTACCGACAACCAAAACGAAGGAGAAACCTAACCCAAAACACTGAACGACACGCCAACCTCAGCGGCTTCAGAACCGGCCAACATGGTTGTCGCTCGCGGACAAGGTGGTTGACGCTCTACAGCGCCCAGCAATCCCGCTTCTGCAATCTGTTCGAGAAAAATCATATAATTGCGGATCTCCGGCGTGTGCTCAACATAGCACACACGATTTTCAAGAAGATCAGGTGCTGCGTGTCGCGCAGTGGTTAAGGTGCCTGCGGCGCTTGGGTCAGGTGGGGTGAAAAATCAGGAGAAGTTTTGATGAGAGTTCTTTAAATTGGCGGGTTGGTTTAGTGGTGAGGCCTGGTTGATTGTGTCTTTTGATATAAAAATGCCACAGTAGGTTCAAGCTTCTTTCCGAGCGAGGGTTTATGGGTAAGTGTCTTGTTTTATTGAAGATTGCACCGTTTTCTTTACCCACCCGCCCTCTAAATCTCGGCCCATGCGTCTTTTTAAGACAGTAATTTGTCACACGCCCCTTGCGCTCAGCTCTTGACAGCCTATCTTTCCACTAGACCTCCTGAACATGTATAGAAGCGATTTAAAAACCAATCAGTCTAAGCTGAATTGGCTTTTTACAATCGCGTTTCGATAAGAAAGAACTAGTAAAAAACCAGTCCGTCTTTCTAATGAAAATCAAAAAAAAATGAAAAAGAAAGGCTGGACCAATATGTGACGGAGATGAAAAAAGTGGGCATGCGGTAGCTGCCCATTTTTTATCCCCGCCCAACGCCGAAGGGGTGGCCAAGCCCCATTCCCCCGGCCCCCACTTTTCCGCCACAAACCATCCACGCCCACCATGCACCCACATCGCGCCAACCGCACTACAGCGCCATGCCAGCCCCCCTGTACCCCGGTCCGCGCGTATATGATGCCCGCATGAAAGCCAGCACCGCCAAACTCGACCGCCTGCTGTCGCTCGTTGATGCGAAGCTGAAGCGCACCGCGTTCGAAATGCGCAAGCAGACACCCACATACCTCACTAAAGCCATCGACAAGCCAGTCCCGTTCACGAGCGGCATCGGCGTCACACGCGTTGACCGCGCATCGACGAGCGGCTCATTGAAGTCGATCAAAGCAACGTTACGCGTCTCACCGTCGATATCGCGAAAATGCGGCATTGAAGGAAAAGGAATGAATAATGAGTAGGGGATACGACTTCACTTTATACGTGCTGCAAGCTATCTCGCTCATCGAACCACCGGTAATTCCGTTAGCCGCGTTTTGTAGAGCGGACTGCGGTGATCAGCTCGTAGCTGCCAAGATCGCGTCATCCCCTCGCTGGCCAAGACCATCGTCTTCTTGCCGAACCGCCCGTTGACCTCATCCAGAGCATGCATCATCGCTGTCGATCCCTCTCGGAGAGTATCAAACAGGGTTAGCTGTCTTTGCTCATAAGGGAGCATCATCCAGCATGACGCCAGCCTTGGTGAACCCGTAAGATGCCGCACCGATTTTCGGCCAAGCTGCCAAGGCACAGCGCTTTGCCGCCCCGACAAGATCGAACGTGTCCGACGACATTGGCGTCAGCCGGGTCGACCGTGAGCCAGCATACTGCGGTCGATCCTGCCGGTGGCGGTTCGTGTGAAAGAACACGGTCAGTGTCCCCGCAACCAGTCCGTGCTGCCGCAGCTTTTCGGCCGCGCGTGTCGCATGCGCTTTGATCCCTTGAAACAGCGTGTCGAAGTCCTTCATCGGCGTGCCTGAAGACCGTGTCACAGCCATGCCCTTTCGCTGCGGCTCCACGTCGTCGAAGGCGATGCAGGGTTCTCCCTGTAGCTCCAACACGGTTCGCTCCAGCACGACGGTGCCGAGGGCGCGCGCCTGGCGCAACGGCATGTCCCGCAACTCGGCCGCCGTGCCGATGCCGATCCACTGCAACTTGGCCTGCGTTTTGCGCCCGATACCCCAGATGTCACCTACGGGCATGAGCGGCAGCAGCCAGTTGGCGAGCGTCTGGTCCATCATGTCGAGCACGCCCGCAAAGATTGGGTTCTTCTAGGCGATGTCGTTGGCGCACTTCGCCAGGGTCTTCGTCGGCGCGATACTGACCCGAACCGGCACGCCAACCCTACCCAGCACATCGCGCCGGAGCGCCTTGGCATGGGCGGTGCGATCCTTGAACCCGGTGAAGTCGAGAAAGCATTCGTCGATCGAGTAGATCTCCACGGTCGGCGTATAGTCCTCGTAAACCTCCACCACCCGTCTGCTGATGTCCCCGTAGAGTTTATAGTTCGACGAGAAAACTCGGATACCGTGTGCCTCGACCTTGTCGCGGATCAGGTGCAGGGGCTCGCCCATCTTGATGCCAAGAGCTTTTGCCTCGTCGCTGCGCGCCACGGCACAGCCATCGTTGTTCGATAACACGATAATCGGCACGATCTTTAGCGTAGGGTCGAATATCCGTTCGGCACTGACGTAGAAGTTCGCCCTGTCGCTGATCGCGATGGGCCGGATCACGCCAAGTCATACCGCCGCACCACGCCGGCAATGACACCCCAGATCTCGCTGTCTTCGGTGAGCTCAATGTCGGGGTATGGCTCCTGGCTATTTGCCGGTGCCAGATAGAACTTGCCGTCGCGCTTGCGCAGAATCTTTGCCATGACGGCCCCCTCGACCACGGCAAGGACAGCGCGCCCCAGTCGCCGCTTGCCGGCGCGGTCGACGGCAATGATGTCGCCGTCCCGGATGCCGACATCCCACAGACAGTCGCCCTCGACGCGCCACCAGAATGTCGAAGATGGATGCCGCACCACCCAGGCAATCGGGTCGATCTCGTCTTCGAGATCATCTCCAGCAGGTGAGGGAAAGCACGCGCTGACCCGCATGGCAGGCAGGCCAATGATCTGTCGCTCTGCCAGGATGGGGGCTTCGATGGGATGGAGGGGCATCCGCGACTCCTGTGTTGTTCTTATTTTGTTCTCCGTCTATCTGCGACCTGCAGCCGACCTGTCAAGCAGTGGCGACGAGTCGGTTAGGTTTTTCGCCACGTCCCCGCACCGCGACAGGTCGCATTGTCTGGCTGGCCCATAAGGATACCATGACCACTCACGTTCCGGAGCTTTTGATGACACAGCAATCACGCGGTCAGGTGCGCGGCATCGAGCGGCTCTACCTCGATTTCGACAGCTTCTTCGCGTCGGTCGAGCAGCATTTCAATCCGGATCTGCGCGGTCGCCCAGTCGGTGTCGTGCCATTGGATGCGTTGCACACCAGCTGCATCGCGGTCAGCCGCCAGGCCAAGGCGCGCGGCATCAAGTCCGGCGCGACAATCCTAAAGGCGCGCGAGATCAGTCCGGACATGATCTTCGTCGTCGCACGACATGACGTCTACGTGCGCCTGCACAGGCGCATCCTCGATGTGATCGAAACGGTCGTGCCCGTGGCCCACGTTAGGTCAATCGACGAAGTTGTCTGCAACCTGCTGCCGTCGGAAAGCGATCGCGGTGAAGATCTTGCCCGCCAACTGAAGACCGCGCTTTCCACCGTGTTCAGCGACGTGCTGACGTGCTCGATTGGGATGGCACCGACGGAACTGCTGGCCAAGATCGCAGCTGAACTGCACAAGCCGGATGGGTTCAGGCTGATCAAAGCTGAGGAATTGCCCCACGCGCTGTCAGGCATCGACCTCGGTGATCTTCCCGGCATCTCGAAAGGCATGCGCGCGCGGCTGGATGCGGCAAGCGTTCACGACTTCGACGGCCTCTGGGCGCTGGCACCCAAACAGGCGCGGGCGATCTGGGGCAGCGTCGAGGGCGAGCGGTTCTGGAACGGCCTCCACGGCTACCACACCGAGCGCCCCGAGACGAAGAAGAGCATGTTCGGTCACAGCCGTATATTGCCCAAGGACTGGCGCAATCCGGAGAAGGTCAAGATCTGCGCGCGCCTTCTGACGGAAAGCGCCGGCCGCCGGGTCCGCCGCGCCGATGTCCGTGCGACGCGGTTGACGCTCAGCTTTAGGGGTGGCGGGGCCAGGAACCCGTCGGGCCGGCGGTCGGACGACAAGCAATGGAGCTGGGAAGGGTCATTCGCACCTGCCCGAGACGACCACACATTTATGACAGCCCTCGGCGCGGGACTTGCAGAGGCAGAACGCAGACAACCTTTCCAGCCACGATCGGTGAGCGTGATGATCCACGGCCTGATTGGCACAGCCGAGGTCATGGGCGACCTGTTCGCGGTATCTCCCGGCGTGTCAGGTGGCGCGTCGGAGACAGAAGACCGCGCCAAGTGGGAGAAGGTCAGCGATCTGATGGACGGTCTGCGTGCAAAGCTCGGACCGCAGGCGCTATCTATGGGACCACAGACAGAGGTGCCCGGTGGCTATGTCGGTGCCAAGATCGCCTTCGGCAGAATACCGGACGACGCGGACTTCAGCGGTCCGCGTGTCGCCGACGAAGACACCCACTTCGTCACGTTTTGAGCCATGGTCAGATCAATCAGGAGCCGAATATGCAGACGCTTCCCATCGAGAACGTTCAGGACTACCCGCGACCGCCCAGCCTTGCGGACGTCCCGCAGCATCGGCGCGTGATGCTTGCCGATCAGGTCGCCGCCGATACCACCAAAGGGCAGCGCGTCCTGGAGACGCACCACGCGCCGACCTACTATTTTCCGCGCGACGACATCCGTGCCCATCTTGTGCCTGTCGGCGGTGGCAGCTTTTGTGAATGGAAAGGGCACGCGCAGTATTTCGATGTCGTTGTGGCCGGAACGGTCGCAAGGCGCGCGGCATGGACCTATGAGCGCCCCTCACCAAGCTTTTCGCGTATCGCAGGCCACGTGGCGTTTTACGCCGGCCTGGTGGACGCTTGTTTCGTAGGGGATGAACGCGTCATCCCGCAACCAGGGGACTTTTATGGCGGCTGGGTGACCGCCAACCTGATAGGCACGCCAAAAGGTAGTCGAGGAACAATGCACTGGTAAAAGCCGGGCTCCCATCTCGCGGCCTTTCGTGACGGTCACCGTCATGCTGACAATTGGGAATTTGTGGTGTCAAGCTCAAGCACCTTCCTACCCCGCCGCAGTCATGCTGCCGCGGTCAGACTTCACTCCCTCGCCGCTCTGGTGGATCACCATGCGCTCCGCCGGGAATGGCTTGATCAGCGCAAAGGCGTCGTCTGGCGTGCCGGTCAGCCACTGCCCATAGTCCTCGGGGGCCAGGATCATCGGCATCCGGTCCGGGTGCGTTTCCTTGACCAGTGCGTTCGGCGTCGTGGTTACCATAGAGCTGGTAAACATCTCGCGCAGCTCGCCGCCACCGTAGTTTCCCTTGTAGGCGCGCCAAACGCCCGCCAAGGCAAAAGGTGGCCGCGCGCCCTGCCCCGTCACACCGAACCACACGTAAGTCGCCGGATTGTGGCCTTTGGCTTCGCAGAAACTGGTCGCGGGGATCAGACAGCGCCGCGCCTCAAAGCTCCGCTTCCAGAAGCGTGACGTGCGCAGCTTGTCGTCGCGCGCGTTGTTTACGGCCTTCGGCTGGATCGGCTTGCCGGTCTTCTTGGACACCTGCGGCATCACGAAGCCCCAATGGGCGGGTCTCAGCCAGCGCGTGCCGTCGGTGTCGGCCCCGACGATCGGCGCCATGCCTTTCGGGAAGATGGCTGTCAGCGGTTCAGCATTGCCAAGCGCGTCATGAGATGCATCGACAGTGAAGAGCTGCCGCATCGCGTCCTTGGCCATCGTGTTGGAGTAGAGATTGCACATACAGTCTAGGATACGCGCTCGGACGCGCAAGGACACCTTTTTTCGACTGTAACCGGAGGAGTGATAGCTGGCATCTTGAATTTGTTCTTGTTATGTTTTATACACAAACTCTAGTTAGCGTTGGAGTTCTGTCATGGAAACATCAGTCTTCGTCCTACCCGCCACGCTGCGTCAGATCGCCTGCGTATTCCGAGGTGATCCGCCCACCGATTCCGATTTGATGCGCCCACCCGTTCCGATTTCATCCGCCCACCGTTTCCGGGGTATGCGCCCACCCCTGTGACGTGCTGCTGCGAGGCAATCTGCAACCGGCTACCTTCCGCCCTTTTGGCACGAAGGAAGCCCGATGAAGAGAATGCCGATGCGGAAGATACGAGACGTGTTACGGCTGTCAGCCGAGGGTCTGTCGACCCGTCAAATTGCGACGAGCCTTGCGATCGGGCGCACCACCCTTCGGGGCTATCTTGATCGTGCCGCTGAGTTGGGCCTGAGCTGGCCGCCACCCCCAAAAGATGTCTGACACGGACCTCGAGCGTCGTCTGTTTTATCGGGCCTGCCAGAACACCCGACGTGTTGCGGCCCAGCCTGACTGGGTGCATGTCCACCGCGAGTTGCGCCGCAAGGGCGTGACCCTGTCATTGCTGTGAGAAGAATATCGCGCCGATCATCCAGATGGTTAGGGCTATTCCCGGTTTTGCGAACTTTACATCCGGTGGGAAGGCAAGCTGTCGCCGGTGATGCGCCAGCGCCATCCGGCGGGCGAGCGGTTGTTTGTCGATTATGCAGGGCACACAATCGACGTGATTGATCCCATGACCGGCGAAGTGCGCACGGTACAACTGTTTGTCGCCACGCTGGGTGCCTCGAATTACACGTATGCTGAGGCGACTTGAACCCAATCACTGCCGGACTGGATCGCGAGCCATGTGCGCGCCTTTGGCTTCTTCGGGGGTGTGACGGCGCAGGTCGTGTCGGACAACCTGAAGGCAGGTGTCACAAAGGCCTGCTTCTACAACCCTGTGATCAACCGGACCTATGCGGATCTGGCAGCGCATTACGACACGGTTGTGGTGCCGGCGCGGCCACACAAACCAAAGGATAAAGCAAAAGTCGAAGGCGCGGTTTTACTGGTTGAGCGCTGGATTCTGGCGCGGCTGCGCAACCGTCAATTCTTCAGCCTCGGGGATGTGAACGCTGCCATTCGCCCGCTTTTGGACCGGCTCAACGACAAGGTCTCGGGTAGTGTCCGAGGACGTGGTAGACTTTCACACTGCGCTGGCAGTGTAACCGGGGTGGCCATCGAAGACGTCGGCTATGGTGGAGTTTGCACACTTCAACCACGCACCGATGGAGACCCCGATGACCGAGACCAATATGGCCCTGATTGAGCTGCTGCAAAAGCACGACGAGGGCGATTTTTTGAGAGCTGTGACCGAGGCTGTGCTTCAGACGCTGATGGAGCACGACGTTGACGGAATGATTGGCGCTGGCCGCTATGAGCGCGGAGAAGGTCGCCAGACCTACCGCAACGGCTATCGCGACCGCGAGCTCAAGACCCGGATGGGGGCATTGAACTTGCGGGTTCCAAAGCTGCGGACGGGATCATATTTCCCAGGCTTCCTCGAGCCGCGTCGGACCTCCGAGAAGGCTTTGGTGGCAGTCATTCAGGAAGCCTGGATTGGAGGCGTCTCGACCCGCAAGGTCGACGACCTTGTTCAAGCCATGGGGCTGTCGGGCATCTCCAAGAGCACGGTGTCGAAGCTGTGCAAGGACATTGACGAACGGCTGCATGAGTTCCTGGATCGGCCACTCACTGGCGAATGGCCCTATCTGTGGCTTGACGCGACCTATCTGAAGGTGCGGCAGGGCGGCAGGATCATATCGGTCGCGGCCATAATCGCTGTGGCCGTGAACACAGACGGGCGGCGTGAGATCATTGGCCTGACCGTGGGACCGTCAGAGGCTGAGACATTCTGGACCGAGTTCCTGCGTAGTCTCAAAAGCCGCGGTCTGGCGGGTCTCAAGCTGGTAATCTCCGATGCGCATTCCGGCCTGAAAGCCGCGATCGCGCGGGTCTTCGATGCGACGTGGCAGCGCTGCCGCGTCCACTGGATGCGCAATGCCCTCGCCCACGTGCCCAAGGGCCAATACACCGTCGTTGCCGCGGCAATCCGGCAGGCCTTCAACCAGCCCGACCAGAAAGGCGCGCAGGAGGTTTGGCGCCACGTCGCGGACCAGCTTCGCCCCCGCTGGCCAAAACTCGCTACGCTGATGGATGAAAGCGAGTCTGATGTTCTGGCCTACATGGCCTTCCCGGCCCAGCACCGCACCAAGCTACACAGCACGGATGTGATCGACAAGACTTTTGTGCCCAGAACAGCTATTCCTTCATTGTGCGGTCGACCTCGTGGCGAAGCGTGGCGCGTCGGCTGGAAGCGTCGCCGGGCAGCCTGTTCAGTCCCTGCCGGTTTGAGGCGGTCGCACACCCACCCTGCTTTGGAGGGTGCGGTCGCCATGACGCAACGAAGTGCTCATAGCTCTCTTGCGCGCGCTCAGCGATCTGCATCTCTTGGTGACGCAACTCTTTCACGTTGTAGGCGTATGCGCCGCCACGCTTGTTGCCCTTCTTCTGGGGCTGCCCAGAGGCCAGTTCCATGGAACGATATTTCTGCGCGACAAGGCTTGGCCGGGCCCAACGGTAGTCCTCCCCTCTTGTTAGCATGTGCCAGCAGAGTGCCGCCAGTTTGCGCGCCACTGCAACGGCCGCGATCTGATGGCCGCGTCGGGCGCGGACGCGAATGAAGAAGGCGCGCAGGGGTCCGGGTGCTTTCGCCGCGGCCCAAGCCGCCTCGACCAACATCGCACGGGCATGGCTGCGTCCCGCCTTGCTGATCCGGCCATGATGGGCAGGACCGAGCCCCGATTGACGTACCCGTGGGTTCAGCCCGAAGTAGCTCACCAGCTTCTGAGGTGATTTGAACCTGTCGATGCTGCCGATCGCCGCCATCAGCCCGGCCGCCACGGCCAGATTGACTCCGGTGATGGTCAGCAACCGTCGGATCGCCTCGTCTTCCAGCGCGTCCTGGGCAATGTCCCGATCGAGCACTGCAAGATCCTCCCCGAGCCGGTCCAGTTCCCGGACATGACGCGCGATCGCGGCCCGCTCGTCCTCCGGAACCGGTTGGCGCGTTAGCCAATCGCGCCCGCGACGGTTGAATAAATCAGCATGAGGGCACTTCGGGATCAGATGCGCATGGAGGATGGCATGCACCTCGTTCTTGATCCGGGTCCGATGCCGAACGACCTGGTAGCGGCGTGCCACAAGCCGGCGCATCCGTTCTGTCGCTGCATCCGGGGTCCAGATCTCCGGCAAATAGCCTGCGGCATATAAGCTCGCCAACGTCGCTGCGTCGACCTTGTCGGTCTTCACATGTGCATGGGCGATGGCCTTTACCTGAAGCGGATTGGCGATCACCACCCGCATCACATGTGGTGACAGAACTCTGGAAACCGCCATGCAGTTTCCAGTCGCCTCGATCACCACTTCGTCCGTCTTCAGAAGTTGCCTACCAAACCCCTCCAAGGCTGTTCGGGTCATATCAACCCGGCCTTCATGTCTGGTCACACCATTCTCCCAGATCACCACCTCCCCAAAGGTGCGGTGAATATCTATTCCAACTACGCGTCGCATATGCGCCTCCCTTGCCAGTGACAAAAAGCGGGAGCGGCGGGCGACACGACAACTACGGATTCGCGCTCTCGGCGCAACCGGGCGAGTCGCAGAGGCGGCCAGCTACTAACTCGAGCTCTCGGCTCATGCTATAAGAACGGCCTGCCCGCACTTTCGTGCTCCCGGTGCCTCCGTCCCGGATGTTCGCAGCATATACCCTAATCCGAGAATCAGGGCCGAACATTGGCACCAGAATCTTCATACCGGTTACGAACCCACTCGAACGCCTGAACAAAGAGGTGAAGCGCCGGGCCGATGTCGTGTCGATCTTTCCAAACGAGGAGTCGATCATCCGCCTGATCGGCGCGGTGCTCTTCGAGCAGAACGACGACTGGCAAAGCCAGCACCGCTACATGCAGGTAGAGGCCTTCAGCCTCATCGATGCCGCTCAGATCGACCCGCTTCTCAGCATCTCAACACAGGCCGCCTGACCGATGTCAGCGAATGGCCATACCCAAATTTACACCAGCTTGACGGACGCTACCAGGTCTCGCGCCATCTCGGCGCCAGCCGCAGACAGCTGTTCTAGCGGTTGGACAAGCCCGCCCTGAAGCCGTTGCCGGTAGCGCCTTATGTCTATGCAGAATGGAAGAAGTGCCGCGCCGGGATCGATTACCACATCGCAATCGACAAGCATTATTACTCCGTGCCCTATCAGTTGCTGAGGAAAGAGCTGTGGGTGCGCATCACCGCCCGAACGGTTGAATTCTTCCACATTGGGCAGCGTGTCGCCTCCCATGTGCGCACCTCTGGCAACGGGCAGCATTCCACGCAGCGCGACCACGTTGAAGAAAAGTTTACCGGCATGCGCTGCCGCGCAATTGCTGCACAAGTCATGAGTGATGACGTGGTCGCGTTGTTTGAGCTAACTTTGCAGGATGACGAGGTAAAGGTCGTCGAAGAGCGTCACCACCGGCTAGTGCCTGCAAAGCAACTCGATCAAAGCGCAATTCGAGATTATCGGGACTAGCTCAAAGAGCACATGAAGTTTTTCTTTGGCTTCCCTGGCGGGCATCATTCTGAAGCGCATTCGGCTCAGAGAAAATTATTGGCTTTTCACGTCTCTTCCATTGAGTCGCAGATCAAGATAACCGAATGTAATCGACGATATTCCGAGGCCAACGATTGAAAGCACAAGCGTTTCAATTTTTTGTTCACCGTGAGCTTGAAAGTCGATGTAGGGAATACCAAGCTCTGTACCATTTATAGTCAGGCTGTAACTCAGAGCGCCATAAACGATGTAAAGTACCAAAGCAGTGCCCGAAGAAATTGATAACTTGCGATACAAGTAGATTGGATTACTGAGGATGATTATAATGAATGCGGCTATTCCGAGAATTGCGCTGGCCAAAGCAATCTGGAGCGGCGAGTAACCGGCAAGCCATACAAAAACCGAACCTGCCAATGCTGCAGCCAAACCAACACCGCCACTTATTGCAGTCCATGACCACCCACGGGGCTCGCTCTTTACACCTAGTTGACTAATCTTTTTACGCGAAAGTGCATCAATAGAGTTGTTAAGATTATCTGAGAAGGTCTCGAAAGCCCTCATGATCGCACGGAACTCGCTCCCGCTAAGCGCCAGGGCTTCCAATATTTCGGAAGCAACCACTACGTCGGCGGTTCTAACTTCTCCGGCCCGTTTGGCAGCCATCTCCCCGACTGCCTGAGGAGCACAACGAAAATCAATGTGCTTTCCATTGATCCGGATATCTACACTGCCTGAAATGATGAAGTAGGCGCAGTCGTCAGGAGCGCCTTGCATGATGACTTTGTCACCCTTCTTGAACGGTAATCTTTTTGCGGATCTTAAGATTTTTTCCGCGATAGACAAATTGCCTGCAACGAGGTCATTATTTAGCAATGTGGATAGCTCGCGTTCACGAATGTCGGACTCGTCTGTCGCTATCCGATTTAAAGAAGGCGCAGCCTCCTCTAGTTTCTTCTTTTCAGGCATCTTTCAATTTCTTCCAAGTTCACGATATTCAAAGAGAAGCTACTCTTGTTGCGGATCATACCCCCATCTACTTCAAGCGGATTAAAGCCATAGAATCGCAAATAGTAAAAGAGCATTGCCTGACGCACTTGAAGCAACAATTCGCCGTCATTCATATCATACTCGACTTCAAGACGTTCCCGCTGTCTCTCAGCAAGGTTTGGGTCGGGCCGCAAACGCAAATACACAATCGTCGACCACTCGTCATCCTCAGGAATTTCTTTGACGTCACTTTCTTTGATTGTGACCTTTTCGATACGTGAGAGAACAAAGTCCGAATGACGTTCCTTATCGCTATCAAATGCCCGCATGTGCCACCTATGGCCATCGCTAGCTATGGCTTGAGGGTACAAAAAGCGGGGAGATTCAGATTCTGAACTGAGGGAAACGTACATGACCTCAACACAATGGCGATTGCGTATCGCCCGTAGCACAGTCTTTAAAATGACCGGATCAGTCTTTCGTGACGACATCCTTACGGCATCGAATTCCGGAACACTGGCAGGCCATATTTCATCCGCAGCGCGGTAGCCGTGATGCAGCATCTCCAAGTGCTGAAGGTACTCGGTCGCCTCTCCCTCAACAAAAGCCGGACGAAAGTTGGACTGCGCTACGTATGTCCTCTGGCGCGGATCGTAAGTCATGTTCTTCGGTTCGAGGTCGAGGTAGGATGTGAGATCCAGCGTCGCTTGCTGCAGAGAGATTTCGAATTTATCCTTCAGCAGCTTTCTTCCTATGGTCCCCTCCCACATGAGCTGAAATTCAATGAATTCGTAGCGTTTTCGTTGGCTTGGCTTGATCGTCTCGTGCTTCATGGCGGCTTTGTCCTCCCTCCCAGATCCTAGCATGTTGACAAATGCTAGGATAGTCCTAAAATATAGGAGTACATTAAAAACTAGAATCGCGTAGCGGGTCATCCGGTGACGCAGAAAGGTAGACCAAGATGGCCTGGAACGAGGCAACCGCGCTAGAGCGCATTAACAAGCTGAAAGAGAAGGCTCCGGCCTTCAATGTTCAGCGCTTTGACGACTACTTGCCCCTCTACGAAGCGGACAGGGCGATCCGGGCGGCTCAAAAGCAACCGGCGACTCCTCCGTTGTTCAGCCTGCCGAAGGGCAAGGCCGTCGTGGTCGATACCGTCCAGATATATATCGCGATCACTAACTACGATGAGTTTCGTCTTGAGGAAGGCCGCGAGACCGAGGCCTCTCACGAACGCGCCATGCGGCTTTTGCATCTCTACTATAGCGCGGCTGATCGTGCGATTGAGAACACTGCGGCCCAGAGGGTTGATTTCCACAGCGGCCGCGTGCACGCCGTGGTGCTGGAGCGCGGAAAGCAGGGCGTCACCCGCGACACACTTTCTCAGGCACTTGCCTTCGTTGACGATTTCAGGCAGGTTGCTGACGCTGCAAACCGCGAGCTTGCCAAGAGCGAATTTAGCGCCAAGTTCCGGGTCGGGATCGATGTAGGCACATGCGTCGCCATCAACAACGGGACGGGCTGTGAGCAGGAGCCTATGTTCCTTGGGAGCGCGGCCAATCACGCAGCGAAGCTGGCTTTCGGCAAGGAGCCGGGCGTCTATGTTTCCGACCGCGTGCGGGCGCTTCTCAGTATCCAAAAATTTGGTGTTATCAACGAGTTTGTTGGCCTCTCCGCTTCAGAAATGGCCGTCAATGCTGCGCGTCAGGATGCCAGCGGGCGTCTGGTATTCGAAGAGCAGGATCGACGGGCGTACACACAAGACGTAGTTTCAAACTGGAAAGAGGAAATCCAGCGCGGCGAATTTCCTGACTTCACAAACCCAAGCTTCAGCTTCTCTCACAGGGAACCACCGCTTCGCGAAATTGATTATGCTGAGCTGTCGCCGAGCCGTTCGATACGTATGTCATTGGTCTCTATGTATGCGGACATCTCCGGGTACACCGATTATATCGATATTGCCGTCGCCTCTGGAGGCATCCGCGATGCGGTGAGAGCGCTCCACGTGATCCGCGAAGAGTTCCAGAACGTGGTGGAGAAGGATTTCGGAGGCAGGAAAGTCAGGTTCATAGGGGACTGCATCCATGCGGTCATCGCTGAAGGCACCCGCACCGAAACCGATGAACGGAAAAGCGTATCCTCGGCGGCGCTGTGTGCTGGCGGGCTGCACTCTTCATTCGGGCTGTGCAAACTTGTTCTTGGGAACTTGGACAGCCTAGGGCTGGCCATCGGAATTGAGCTTGGCCAGACTCCGATTTCCCGGATCGGCATCCGTGGTGATCGGTCTGTGCGTGTGGCGTCCAGCATCGCAACCACGCGCTCAGAGCAAATGCAGCGGGAGTGTGAAGATAACGGTGTGAAGCTTGGCCCTCGCGCCCTACGCGTCGCGCCTGTGGCTCTTGAAGACCTTTTGGATCAGAGCGGCTACACCGCCAACATGGACTATGGCGACGTGTCCGTCTGCCTATCTTCAACTCCCGCCCAGGTCGCCAGCCCGAACTACGCCAGAGCGCATGTTCCGAGCCAGCCCTCTCCGCCACGGGCGCACTTCAAGTCCAAATGAACGCACTTGGCGAACTACTCCAGAATGTTCCGAGCTGGGTAAGTGTTCAGGACCGGCAGAAAGAGTCGGCGATTGTTCTGGCCGCACCGCCCGGCGTCGGCAGCGCGGCCTCCAGCGGCTTCTGGTTGAGGCTAGAAGAGTCGCAGCACGGGGGCATTGCGGTCAGTGAGGTGCAAGACAAGCGTCAGCTCCCGGCCTTCTGTCTTGAACGCCATATCAATCCAGACAGCACATTTTGTGTTTTCTTTCGTTCTGAGCACCCGATGCAAGCCCCTGAGGGCTTTAAGGCGTGGTGGTCTCACTTAGGCGTTTATCTCAATAACCAGAAATACGCCAGTAAGCGAGGCATTTGGCCGCTCGGTTCAGGTCTCAGCCACGGCGAAGCGGCGCATGTTCAGGTCGCAATGGAAGAACTTGCTGATCCATTGGGATGGAAAGACGATCTATGGCAAGCGATGTTTCGTGGCAAAGGATGGCTCGCCCAACGGCTCCCCCGTATATCCAAGAGGCGCGACCGCGTCTTGAATGCGCGTTCTCCTTGCCCTCGCGGCTGCACCTGGAAGCACAAACTTCTTCGAAAAGGCTCTTGCCATACTTCCGTATGCGATCAAGGCTGCGGTCGGCTCCATAAGCCTATATTGCGCGCCGATTGCCCCAATAGGGCGGTCATAGAGAATCTAGTTCTATTAGAAAACGAACGCCAACGCATTGAAGCTAGAATTATTGACGACTTAAGAAGCGAGGGGAAGAAGTGCTGTGGCACAATGAAGCGCTGCCCTCTCAGGGAGCAATGAAATCACCCTGCGGAATTACTTTGGCCATTGAGGATTTCTTGATCTCATTGATCAGGTGTAGCGTCTTCATAAGCAGCCAAGCTAGACGATTTGAACCGCGCCGGGTTTGCCGGAGACCAGTTGCTTCACTTTACGCGACCATATCGAGCGCGGCACGCTGCGCATAGTAGTTGGCTTCAGCCTCGACAGGCGGGATGTTCCCGATGGGTTCAAGCAGCCGGCGGTTATTGAACCAGTCCACCCATTCGAGGGTCGCCATCTCAACGGCCTCAATGTTTTTCCAAGGGCCCCGACGGCGAATGACCTCGGTCTTGTAGAGGCCATTGATCGTCTCGGCCAATGCATTGTCGTAGCTGTCTCCAACGCTTCCAACTGAGGGCTCGATGCCAGCGTCGGCCAAGCGCTCGGTGTAGCGGATGGAAACGTATTGGGACCCGCGATCGCTGTGATGCACCAGGCTGCCGTCACCATCGGGGCGTCGTTTGTAGAGTGCCTGCTCCAACGCATCCAGAACGAAGTCCGTCTTGGCCGACCCTGATACCCGCCAACCAACGATGTGATTGGCGAATGTGTCTATCACGAAGGCCACGTAAACGAAGCCGGCCCAGGTCGAGACGTAGGTGAAGTCGCTCACCCACAGCATGTTCGGTGCCGGTGCCCGGAACTGGCGGTTCACCTTGTCTTGCGGACATGGTGCCGCTGTATCGCTCTGCGTAGTCTTGATGACCTTGCCACGCACAGCCCCACGCAGCCCGATTTGGGTCATCAGCCGCGCCACCGTGCAACGGGCGACATCGAAGCCTTCCCGTCTGAGCTGGTGCCAGGCTTTGCGCACGCCGTAGACTTTGAAGTTGGCGTCCCAGATCCGCTGAATCTCGGGACGCAACGCTGCATCCCTTTGTTGTCGCGCCGACGCCTTGGACGGATCGGCACGGATGGCCAGGTGCGCATAATACGTCGATGGGGCGATCGGCAGAACCCGGCAGATCGGCTCGACCCCATAGACGGCACGATGATCGTCGATAAACCCGATCATCGCTTCAACGGGCGGTCGAGCTCCGCCTGAGCGAAATAAGCTGATGCTTTGCGGAGGATCTCATTCGCCTGACGCAGCTCTCGGTTCTCGCGTTCAAGCAGCTTGATCCGATCGCGCTCGTCGCTACTCGTGCCACCCGCCGCACCAGCGTCCTTTGCGGCCTTCCTCAGCCAGACTGCAAGCGTCTGCGGAATACAGCCGATCTTCGGTGCAATCGCCGCTATCGCGGCGCCCTGCGTTTCATAGGAACTCTGGTGTTCCAGCACCATCCGCACCGCGCGGGCGCGGACCTCCGGTGAATAGCGGTTGGCCATCTTGCTCTTTTCCATGACTCTCATCCTTCTCAGGTTTCAAGTCTCCGGCAAACCCGGCGCGGTTCAATTGGCTTCCCACATCGATCTTTAAAAATGAAATCGCGGATACTGGCGCGCCCTGACGGGCCGAGTTTTCGCGCGCCGCGTCTGTAGTCTCGGCCCTTCGGGCTTCAATCCCTTGCGCGGGCGGGCAGCAGCGCTGCCCTTGAGGCAGAGCGCGGGCGCTTAGGCACCCGCGCGAGTACCTTTTCTTTGATTGGGGGCTGATCGCCCCATCACCCATCAAGACCAAGCCCTGCGCTTTTGCTTTGGGCGAAGGCCATGGGCCGGGCTTGCCTTCGGCTGCGCCCGCACCACTCCCATACCCTTCGGTCTGGACGGTCTCCCCCCTCTCTTCGCCAGAGGGGCAGATCGGTTGCATGCGCAACCGATAGCAGGAGAAAAAGGAAATGAAGACAGATGTTTATCAGAAATTGACCGACAAGATTATTGCCGATCTGGAAAAGGGCGAGCTGAGCTGGCTGAAGCCATGGAGCAGCGGAAATCTGGAAGGCAAGATCACCAAGCCGCTACGGCATAACGGGATGCCCTATAACGGGATCAATATCCCGATGCTGTGGGGCGCATCGGTCGAGGCCGGTTTTCTCTCCCCTTACTGGATGACATTCCGCCAAGCAAAAGAGCTGGGCGCTTATGTAAAGAAGGGCGAGCGAGGTAATCTGGTAGTGTACGCCAACACCATCACCAAGACCGAAGAGCAGGACGACGGCGGCGAGGAAGAGCGCAAAATTTCTTTCATGAAAGGTTACAGCGTTTTCAACGTCGAGCAGATCGAAGGCTTGCGGGTGCACTACTATACCAAGCCGGAATCCATCATTGATCCGGCCTTGCGCATTGAGCATGCGGACGGGTTCTTTGCCGCTACGCGCGCCGACATTCGCCATGGTGGAAATAGTGCCCATTATAGAGGCGGCAGTGGTCATGTGCAGATGCCAGCTTTCGAGACGTTCCGCAGCCCAGAGACATACTATGCGGCCCTTGCCCATGAGCTGACGCACTGGACGAAACACAAGAGCCGTCTTGATCGTGATTTAGGGCGCAAGCGTTGGGGCGATGAAGGCTAAGAGCAAAGCCCAGCGCGCCCCGCGTTGCCGCGGCGGTAGCGGGTTTTTCGGCGGCTAAAACCGGAAGTCGTCAAACTAATTATCGTCAACCATTTCAGTTACGTAGGGTCGTGGCAAATCCAGAATCGGCAATCGCTTCCGGTTTCGATACACCCCCGATTTCGACGAAACACGCGCAGAATGTGAATGTCAGCCCAAGCAACTCAACTTGGGGCACGACAATGAACATCGCAGCTTTCGAAGCGCCACACGCGGACCTGACGGCCGCCTTTCAGCGCCTCGCATCCGTCTCAACGAACAGCAAAACTGTACCGATCCTGAGCCAAATCCTTGTCGAGGCGATGGCCGACAATACGGTCAAGATGACCGCGACGGATCTGGAAACCTGCATCATCACCTCGTTCGACGCAGCCGTCGAGATCCCAGGCTCAGAGAAGATCCGCAGCGTCCGGATGGAGATCGCGAACGACACCATGGTGCTGACGTTGCCGCGGTCGGAATTCGGCGACGCGCGTGAGGAGCTGCACTGCTCTTACGACGGTCCGCCGCTGAGCGTCGGCTTTGCGTCCCTCTATCTGGCCGGCGTGTCAAAGCTCGTCGAGGCCGAGGACCTCGACATGTTTTTCGACGCCGAGCAACCCGCCGAAAAGCCCCTGATCTGCCGCGACGCGTCGGACCCGTCGGCCCTCTTCATGATCACGCCATACCGGATGTGATCCAACCTGCCACCCAACCCCAAACCAAGGATGACGAAAATGACGATGGAAAACAGCAAAGCTGAACTGGAAATGTTCAAATCGCACGATGCCAACACGCTGATGGGCGCTCTCGGCTGGACGGATGGACACGCAACGAAGGAGGGTGCCATCAAGATCGAGAAGAAGGGGTCGAACAGCACTCCGTACACGAAGGATGGAAGGAACGTGCTGGTCTTCAAGGGTCGGACCGGCGCCTACATGATCTCCGAAATCTACCCTGTGAGGCGCACCGTCACGATCATCGATATTGCTAACGAGGTCACCGGATCGCTCGGCAAAACCCGCGTCGAACTCCGCTCACTGATCGGAACTGCAAAAGAAGAATCGTCCCGGATTTCTCCATCCCACCAGACCAATGCGCCGCAGGCACCCGCCCCCGTATCTGCGTCATCCGATACCGTGGAGAAAAAGAGCTCAGATGAAGTGAGGGCTGAGTACGTGTCGGGCTCCGAAGCGTGGACCCCGGCGGCGCGCATGCCAGACTACCTGCTCGATCGGTCGATTTCGTTCATTCCCTTGGTCTACGCAGCTTCGTTCCGCACGTCGCGCGGCGGGACGAACATCCGTTTCCCGTACCTGCATTTCGTTGATGATGTATCAGTGCCCGCTGAGTACGCCGGCGTTGAGACGAAAGCGGACGGCTTCAAGTCATTCACGAAGGGCGGCCGCCCTGGCGCATGGATTGCGGGTCACACCGACCTGGCGAACAAGATCGTCATCTGCGAGAGCCCGATCGACTGCTTTTCCTGGATCATGCAGCGCCCCTTCGAGGATCTGCCGTTTCTCGTCGCGGTCCGTTCTGGCGGCGAGCAGTCTGCGATCAATTTGATCAAGCGCGCCGCAGGCCAGCATGAGAAAGTCACCGTCTTCATCTCGACGGACAACGATCACGCCGGAATGGCCTACGCGAGCAAGATCATGCTCGGAGTCTCGAAGGAGCCGACCGTCTGCGCGAAGTACGTCGCTCCGGACAAGCTGCACAACGACCAGAACAACTACCTTGTCGCTGCACTCGTAGCCGATGACGAGAATGGCGGCACGATGCGGAACGACATGCGCAAGTTGCGCAGGATGATCTTTGACGATTACATTAAGTCTCGTAACGAAAGTGCATCGCCCACCCTCGAAGCCGAACGTCGCGCATCTTCGACTTAAAACAGCAGAATTTCTGAATGTAACGGGACAGGTCACTGAGGTCGCAAGGCGACATCCAGATTTACGAAGCGTCGCCTTGGCCTGATCGTTTTCCGGTGGGTAGTCCCTTTGAGCGTCGCGTTATCTGTATCATAAGTGCGTCAGACACAGAACTGGCTGCCGAATGACACACCGATTACAGCGTTCCGGTGCGGTAGGCGTCTTTGACCACCTTCTCCATGCCCTCACGGATCATAAAGTTTTTCACAGGATTTGAGGTTAGTCCGCTTGCGGCCATCCCCGAAAGCCTCCCAACCGCGGGATTAAAATAGATCATATAAATTCCATCTGCGATCAAACCTGTCCCCAAGCTAACAAAGGATCTTGCCCATCCTTGGTTGATCGCGTTCAGGGGAATCGCGTTTGGAACTGAAGGCGTGATCGGCGGCTCTTGCCTGTGAGGGCGAGATGGATTTTGAACTGGGGATTGCGTTCACGGAGTCCTCATCATCATGCAGATTTTTCTATCCGCCTTTGACGAAGTCCCTGATCCGCGAGCCCTTAACGCCCGCCACGACCTTGGGGAACTGCTCGTCATCACTTTCTTATCGGTCCTGTGCGCGCCATCCTTGCCGCCATTCACCGATCACAAGCGCCACCGTTATGCGCGTGACCGCGATCCAGACCCAAACTGAACGAAAGCGACAGGACAGGTCCGTTCGCCGCGCTGAAAAACTGCGCCGCCGAGCAGGGATGGCCCAGCTTTGCGGTCCAATCAACCCATATTCGGGAGCTCTGACAATTGCAGCAGAGCTTGGGAGGACAAAATTCTTGACCATACGAAAAGATCAGGCAAATCTGACGTCAAGCGACAGGCCACATGGGGAATGTCAATTTCGGAATAAATAAACCTGCGATGTAGCGAGGGAGCGATGGGCAATATCTATGAAAGTGTTGGTAGCCTTGGCCTGAAGGTCGTGGTTCAACAAATCGACGACTTAATGCAAAGTAAGGGGGTAGGCCAGGAAACCCGCAGCGCGGTTACAAATTCATTGGAAATGATGTATGAGTATCAATCATATGCAATCAGACAAGGTAAGAATCCGAGTGACGGCAAGGTTCTTGCTAGTTTTCTCGCCACCAAAGGGAAGCACATGGCTAAATACTTTGGCAACGACTCAGTAAACTGTGGGCTGGCGATAATCGAGCTTCTTAAGTCTACTCGAACCGCCGCTGCTTATTCAAAGACCGGGAATGTCCCACTCGTAACGCTAACTTGGGGTTTAGCAATGCTTGACCTGATCGAGGTGGGAAACAGATGTGAGCCAGCTCAGCAGGCTTTTTATGAAGCAGTTCTCCGAAAATCATCCGTAACCATTAACCCGATCCGAAGCACTATGACCCAGAGCCAGCCGGTACCTATCGCCCTCCCATGAGCGCCCCATGCTGCCGTCCGTTTGTAGATTCAGCAAGAAAACACTGCGTTCGCATTTTCGCGTTGTCTTTCTTTAATTTTAGACTTTTAAACCGTCAATATACTTACATACGGTGCAAATACAGATTTGTGTAATTTTGCAATACTCACGCCCAGGCATTGAACTACGCGTAATCGAAATACCGCGCCAGAACATCCACACTCTTCCACCCGCCTGCGCGCATAATGGCTGCCGTGTCATGGCCCGCGGAGAGCAGATCTTGTGCCGCGCCCAGGCTCTGTTGCGCAAACCAGCTGACAAACGGTTTTCCCCTTTCCCCAGACGGATTTATCCCACGGCTTTCGTGACAGGGATGCCAAGGGCGGTGTAGCCGTTCAGGATCGCGACGCGCACCTGAACCTCGGCGACTTGGCGGTCGAAGTCCCGTGCCATCAGGCGCTGGCCCAACAGCTTTACACAATGCATCTTTGTCTCGACGCGACTTCGGCGGTGGTAGCCGCTCCAATTCCGCCAGAGTGCGCTGCCCAGATATCTTGATGCGCGCAGAGCGTCGTTCCTGGCGATGGCGCCGGCAGTGGTTGGCTTCCACGGCTGGGCATTTTTGCGCGGTGGGATGACTGCGGAGGCTCCACGATCGGCGATGGCGTTATGGCATCGGCGCGTGTCGTAGGCGCCATCCGCAGTCACGCTGCCAATCTCCTGATCGCGCGGGATCTGGTTGAGGAGATGAGGTAGCATCGGCGCGTCGCCGGTGTTGCTGCCCGTGATCTCGACTGCTCTGATTTCCAGTGTTCGCTCATCAATACCGATATGGATCTTGCGCCAGACGCGCCGTTTTGGGCCGTCATGCTTGCGCGCGTTCCATTCGCCTTCCCATTCAACCTTGATCCCTGTGCTGTCGATCAGAAGATGTAACGGGCCCTTCGCGCCGCGATAGGGAATGCTGACTGCAAGCGTCCTCTGACGTCGGCAGATGGTGCTGAAGTCAGGCACGACCCAGTCCAGACCCGTCAGCCGCAGCAGGCTCTCGACGAAGCCCGTCGTTTGGCGAAGCGCCATTCCGAATAGCACTTTCATGGTCAGGCAGGTCTGGATGGCGGCGTCGCTGAAGGTCCGCGATCTGCCCCTCTTGCGGGAAGGTTCGGCATCCCAGTTCATCTCGGGATCGAACCAGATCGTCAGTGATCCGCGGCGCTTCAGCGCCGCGTTATAGTCAGCCCAGTTCGTGGTCTTGTAGGTAGGTGATGTCGGTTTGCTCATGCGGGCCAGCTACCACACTACATTCGCAACATGAATCCCTCACCGGGTTTGTGCAAAAAAGCCAGTGGAAGGCGTATTGCTTTCCTTGATGTCCTGCTCGGCGGTGCCCCGCTGATTGTAGAACCGCATCACCCGATCCGGTTTCATCAGGAGGATGGTGACGATTAAGCTGGCCTTTGGGAATAACTAAATATCGTCTTCTAACTGAACCGATAACGACCTTCACAACTCCCCATTAAGGTCGAAACGCGAGTTTGGGGCCCCTCCGGTCGGGCTATGCCCTTCCTGCGGGCCCCCAAACCCCCGTTCTCATCCTGATTGACAGATGCTCATCTTGATTGTCGCGCTGCACCCGGGCCAGAAGCATACGTTTCAGTAGACCAGAGGCCGACGATGCGCTAACAATTAATGCGGACCACTCGATGGGAGCAGTCCATCACAGCGTGCGATTGAAAGAATACCAATAGAGATGTTCACGTTATCCGTTGAACAAGGAAATCTGCAAAGGTGGGTCGAGCATGCATATAAACGATGCCGACTATCCTGACGGACAGCCCAGCAACGAGGTCAAGCTGAAGGCCCTAGGTTTCGATGCGTCGGGACATAGAGGCGGCGGCATCGAACGTCCACAGGTTAAAGTTTTGCCAACAAATACCGTCTTGTTGAGGTTTCACAACCCTGTCCTAAAAGTCGGTGATCTTCCCGGTGATTTCGGAGCATGGTGGTTCACCCCATTTGAACTCTCGCGGATTTGTGATTACTTTGGCGTCAATGGAAGTGCTCTGATCGTCGATCGATCAAGTGGAAAATCCGCGTTACATGGAATTCTTGCCTTATTACGGGAATGGTATGAGGGCAGTCCAACGCAACTTTCCTACGTAAACGCCGTTCGGCTGAAAGATCCATTTTTAGTCTGTTATGGCGAAGGGGCGCCGGCCAATACGCAAGGCTATGCGCGCACTCTCAAGCCAATTAAACTAGGTGGCTCACGGCCTGCACGTCAGATATATATTCACAATTGCTGGAACTATCAGGCGTCGATGGATCGCCTTCTTGCTCCAAATACGTCGACAGACGCTGTATTCGGCTCGGGGGCTGGACTACCAGCCAGAATAACTCAAGCACCGCGGCTTTCATTTGAGGTGTAAGCGTTTCTGAGCTATTTCCGATGACCGCTGTTTCATTCAGAAAAAGTATTGCTCGACGCCGAAATTGAAGGCGTGCGTGACGAGAAAGATTTCTAGGTGTGCTGCAGTCTGAGCGAGGGTGTAGAGTGGTTGCTGGAAGGGCGTGCGTTATCAGTAAATAACGCCGTTCCTATTATTCGGGATAAGGCTTATTCTTTTCAATCCGGTCGGCCTACATGTTGCCGCGGCGCAGAACTTCGCGCCGTTGGGTTGAGAGGTTGCCCGCATCAGTTTTGAGTGCTTCGCTGATTTACGGGTGGCGGCTTTTGTGGGGAACGAAGGCCTTCAGGCCGCAGCTCAACGAAATCGCGATATGTCGCGGGACCGAGACCAACACCGATCCCGAGCAGCGAGTCGAATGCGCTGCGCATGTGTCGCCGTCGGTTCCAGCGGAACACGAATTCGTCCAGATAGCGCTGCAAATGACGTTTTCTGAGGCCGTGAAAGACACCTTTTGCCCATGCTTTCAGGTTGGAGAACACGCGGTGGACCCAGTGGAGGATCTCGTGTGCCTTCTTGCCGCTGACGACCTTCGCTTAGTGCGTGTTTGCAGGAGGATTTTCGTAACCGAGCCAGCCGTCCGTGATGATGTGTGCGCCGGGTTCTACGACCTGACCAATGAACCCGTGCAGCGTCTTGGCCGCACCGTCGGGAATGTGCTTCATCCTGATCCGGCGCGGCTGGCCGTCATCTGACAACTCGACGGCACAGACGACAAACATCTTTCCGACGGGGCTGCGCCCGCCCTTTGGACGATCCTGTGGATCATGCCGGGACCGGAACGGCATCTCTGTCTCATCAATTTCAACGAGGTCTTTCAGGGGATTGCGTCCAGGATTGACCATGGACCGCCGCAGCTTTTGTAAGAGGTGCCAAGCTGTCTTGTAACTGCCCAGGCCAAGTTGGGCCTGAAGTTGCAGTGCTGACATGCCGTTGGAATGACTGGTAATGATGTGCGCGGCAAGGAACCACGTTCGCAACGGCAAGTGGCTGCTATGCATCACCGTGCCGGCCGTCACCCGCCCTTTGACATCGACTGCAACAATCTAAAACAGACCGATCCGAAGTCGTCGCATTTAAGACGCTATGCTGACGATCGGTCACTCACTGATGGTGACTGTCGCCAGTGAAATCACCCGAGTTAACAGCCTGTGGCGGTCTGCCCCTCTGGCAAGATCAGGGCGTAAGGACGCTGGCGTCGAAGCCGCCGCCGCGCCAGTCGGCGAGGGCGGCCATCAGGCTGGGGCCGGGAACGCCGTCGATCGCCTTGGTATAGAATCCGGCGGCCTTCAGGCGCGTCTGGATGGCCATCAGTGTCGCGGGCGTCCATTCGCCGGCGCTGGCCTGCAGCATGGCATTGATCTCTCCGCTGTCCTCGGCCGCCCCGCGCAGCAGCATGTTCGCCGCGGCATCCGGATCCTTGATCACGCCGCGCCCTTCGTCCAGCAGGATCGCGGCGGCGCGGTAGGCACCGACCTCGCCGCCCGTGGCGGCCCGCTCGAAATAGGCGAGGGCTGCGGCGGGCGTGTCGACTTGCCCCTCCTGCGCCAGAACGCCAAGGTTGAAGGTCGCCTTGGCTGAGCCTTCCGCAGAGGCGCGGCGCAGCAGTCCGATCGCGCGGTCCGGATCCTTGGGCACGCCCTGCCCCTGCAGCAATGACACCGCGAGGTTGATCAGCGCATCCGGGCTGCCGCCCGCCGCGGCACGTTCGTAAAGCGCAAGCGCGATGGCCGGGTCCTGCGGCACGCCATTGCCGCTGTCGTAAAGCTGCGCCAGCGAGACCATCGCGCGCAGGTCGCCCTGATCCGACGCCTGTTGATAGAGTTCGACCGCGCGTCCCAGATCGCCCCCCGCGGCCGTTGCCCGCGCCAGAAGGGCCACGTAGTGCGGCAGGTCCGGGGCCTGTATGACTGCGGCACTGCAGGCCTGAATGGCGGTCAAGGCGTTGCGCTGCAACGTCTCGAACGGGGTGCCCGCGTTGGTTGCAGTGGCATCGCGCGGATGGGTGGCCAGCCGTTCGCAGACCGATCCGGGTGACGCATCGTTCGGGCTGGGAAGGGTCGCCAGCAGTTCCTGCGCCGCGCCTGCGTCAGCGCCGTCGGGATACTTCTGCAGGTAGAATTCCAGCAGGGGCCGCATCCGCGTCCGCCGGGCCAGTGCCCAAAGCCGGTCGGCCTGGGCTGCCGTATCGACGCCGGCGGTCCCCAGCGTGCGGGTGGCAGATGTCTTTTGCTGGTCCAGAAACGCCATGACATCGCCCGTATGGGTGCCTTCGGGATACCGCTGGACGTAAA
Organism: Loktanella sp. M215; assembly: GCF_021735925.1. Taxonomy (NCBI): domain Bacteria; kingdom Pseudomonadati; phylum Pseudomonadota; class Alphaproteobacteria; order Rhodobacterales; family Roseobacteraceae; genus Loktanella; species Loktanella sp. M215. Next base: position 2,331,480 of record NZ_WMEA01000001.1, on the reverse strand, counting down.
GGTCCATCAGCTGCGGGTCCTTGGCGCTCGCGGCGACCTGCCACAGCAGCGTCTCCTCTGACGCAGTCGGCGGGGCGGTGTCAAAGCGGAATTGGCGGGTCAGGGAGGAGTTGTCCCACGGGATCTGCTTGCCACCGGTCGCCGCCAGCACGTCGCGCCGCACGTTGATCAGCAGGTCCGAGATGTCCTGACCGGGGGTGTAGATGTGGCTCAGCATCGCCTCGGTGAAGAAGCTGTTCCGCCCGGTGCCGTCGTAGGCCACGTTGTCGGGCTGGGTCGCATAGACGAACATGAAGTTCGCTTCTGTGCCCACGCGGGCAAGACCGTTGCCCAGCCGCGGATCCGACGCCATCGCCGCCCCGAAGGGATTATCGCGGCAGGCATCCAGCATCACCAGTTTCAGCCCGGGCGCGCGGTCCATCGCATTCAGGATGGCCTGAAGTGCGATGGTCTCGCCCGCCACGTCGGCGGGGGTCGCGATGGCCGCATCGATGGGGATCAGGTAGTTCGTCGCATCCACCTGAAAACCGTGCCCGGCATAGTAGAACAGGGCCACGTCCGACATTGCGGCCAGATCGCCGAACTGCCCCGCCATCGCGACCATCTGGTCATGGGTCAGGTTTCGGCCCAGCAGCACCTTAAACCCCAGACCTTCCAGCGCGATGGCGATGTCAGAGGCATCGTTGACCGGATTCTCCAGCTCTCCGACGGTCTGATACGCAGAGTTGCCGACGATGAAGGCGACACGCTCCTCGGCCTGCGCGGCGGTCAGCCACGTCAGGCACAGGGTCAGACCAGCCAGCAGACGCAGCATCACAGGCCGACGGCGCGCGACAATTCGATGCTGACGCTGTCGACGGCAGCGGCGACGGTCGTGATCGTCTCGCGCTGGATCGCGGCCAGTTCCGGGTCTTCTGCCCGGACGAGAGAAATCGCTTTGCGGATTTCCGTCGACGCGATGTCGATGGCTGCGCGGGCCTCCTGAATGGCGTCGCTGCGGATCGCCTGACGTTCGGCATCTGTCGTGGCGCCCGCCAGACGGGTCTCGGCCCGACGTCGGGCCGCATCGACGCCACTGCGCGCGTCCTGCACGATCTGCGCCACATTGGCGAGGCCGGGCGGCAGATCAGCCACGATGGAGTCGAGTTCGCCCGCGAAGTCGTTCAGGGCGTCGGACAGGCAGGCGAGGTAGCGCGAGACGTCCTGATCGCTACCGCTGCAGCTTTGCGCCTTGGCGGTCAGGCTGTCGGCGATGCCCCGCGCCTTTCCGAGGGTTTCTTCCGCCACGGCGCCGGCCGTGCCACTGCCGCTGGCCGCCGCTACGCCTGCGGATCCGGTGACAGGGCCAAGGCCAAGGTCGGTCGACACGCGGTCCTGCGGATTTGGCAGGCCAGAGCCCGGCAGCGGGACTAACGGCGGCGTCACGACGGGTTGTTTCGGGGTAGCGTCGACCGTCAAGGTGCCGCCGATATAGGTAATGTCGTAGTTATCCAGCCGGTTACCAGTCGCATCCGTAGCTGTAATGACGAAGGGGCTGCCTGCCGCAGGCGCCGACGCCGGGGCACCCGCACTTGCCAAGGTGACGCCATTCACACTGTCGCCCGGCACCGCCAGCCCCGTCACGGTGAATTCGGTCCCGTTGAAGATAAAGGTCTGGCCTTCGACCTTGCCCTGATCGTTTGCGGTCACGGTCAGCGTGGCGCGGTCGACGGTCAGCCCGCCGTCCACATAAGTGATATCGTAATTGCCCAGACCGGTCCCCGTCGCGTTCTGCGCCACGATGACGTAGGGCAGCTCCGTCGTCGCGTTGGCGCTGCGGCCTGCACCTGCGCTGCTGACGGTCACCCCGGTCACGCTGTCGCCGGCCACAAGGCCCGTCGGGGCCGTGCCAGTGTCGCGCTGAACGATGACATCGCCGAAACCCAGCGACAGTGTCTCGCCGTAGGTCTTGGTCTGGTCGTTCGCGGTGATGGTCATCGCGCGCGGCGTGACGGACAGGCCGCCATTCACGTAGGTGATATCGTAGTTGCCCAGACCGGTCCCCGTCGCGTCCTGCGCGACGATGGCGTAGGGCAGATCCGTCGTCACGCCTGCTCTGACTGCGGCACCGGCGCTGCCGATGGTGACACCCGTCACGCTGTCGCCGGCCACAAGGCCCGTCGGGGCCGTGCCAGTGTCGCGCTGAACGATGACATCGCCGAAACCCAGCGAAAGTGTCTCGCCGTAGGTCTTGGTCTGGTCGTTCGCGGTGATGGTCATCGCGCGCGGCGTGACGGACAGGCCGCCATTCACGTAGGTGATGTCGTAGTTGCCCAGACCGGTCCCCGTCGCGTCCTGCGCGACGATGGCGTAGGGCAGATCCGTCGTCACGCCTGCTCTGACTGCGGCACCGGCGCTGCCGATGGTGACACCCGTCACGCTGTCGCCGGCCACAAGGCCCGTCGGGGCCGTGCCAGTGTCGCGCTGAACGATGACATCGCCGAAACCCAGCGAAAGTGTCTCGCCGTAGGTCTTGGTCTGGTCGTTCGCGGTGATGGTCATCGCGCGCGGCGTGATGGTTGCGGTGGTTGGCAAATCGACGACACGAAATGCCGGACCACCGGGGACGCTGACGAACTGCACACCGGTCTGCACGGTGGTCGTGCCGACATTTCTGTTGCCGAAGATGAGATTGCCCAGAATATCCTGCGGGTTCAGGTCCGCAGATGTGGCATCGTCGAACACGTAAAGCCTTGGCCCACCGGTAATCGTGCCGGTCGCGGTCGTGGTCCCGGTTTCACCGTAGATCACAGTGACCGGATTGGGCTGCGCAAAGACCACTGCCGATGTCGTATAGAGGGCGGGATCGAATCCCGCCTCGCCGGGAGACCAGACCGCGCCCGTACCGGTAAAGACCCAGCCGTCCGCCCCCGCTTGTACGAGGAACCAAGACGTGTCGCGCAGTTGCGCTGTCGTCAGACCGGTGGCACCAGCACTGTTGGACTGACCGGACCTATCCGTGTCCCAAAAGGCGCCAGTGATCCCGCCGCCAACGTTCTGTGCGGCAAAGCCGCCCGCAGTCGCCAGTTCGGTTCCGGTCGCGGTCGCAGTGACCGCGCCCGCAGCGTAGCCATGAACGATCTCGCTGCCTTCTTCCATCACGCCGACAAAACCGCCGGCGTCAGCCGCGTTGTTGATCGAATCGTTGAAGGAGCCATCATACTCCGTCGTGGCCGTGACGTTCCCTGTCGCATAGGCGTCTTCAATGATGCCGCTGTTATAGCCGACAAAACCGCCGGCCGCGCCATCAATCCCCGACTGGCCCGCGTCGGTCACGCTGACGTCGCCATTGGCATGGCTGCGCGCTACATTGCCGTAATTCTCGCCGATCGCACCGCCGACCGCGACCCTTGTGTTAAAGCAGCAGTCGGAGAAGGCCGACGGCCCGCCGGTGACGGTCACGTTTGCGCGGCTGTCCGTGACGATACCGAAGTTCGTGCCGATCAGACCACCGCCGGAAAATCCCTCGGTCCTGACAGCGCCTGTGACGCTGACCGCGCTGACGGTGCCATTGTTGACGGCCGCGAGGCCTCCGGCCACATTGCCCGAAACATTGACGCCAGTCAGCGTCAGGTTGTGAACTCTGCCATCGGACCCGATATCCCCAAATAGTCCCGCATTACCGCCAATACCCTGATTATCGACCTGATCGACTACCAGCCCTGTGATCATGTGGTGGCCGCCGTCAAGACTTCCCTGAAACGACAAATCGGAACCGAAATTTGGATCGCTAACGAGGTCATCGCCAATCGGGGTGAACCCTACGATACCCGCCGAAGACCCCCGCCAGTTCGCGGTGCTGCTAGCGTCGATGTCGTTGCCCAGGCTGTAGTTTGACGCCAGTAATTCACTGGAGGTGCCGATCCCCTGTAGGCCATAGACATCGACGATCTGATAAGGGGTCGCCCCACCGTCGCCGCTGCGGGCCCGCAGAAAACTGCCCAAAGCAACGTTAAAGCTGCCGGCAGAGAATGCAGGCAGTATGCCGACCTGGCGCCAGTCGCCCCTATCTAGCCGGAAACTGGCCACATTGATGTTCCCGTTCTCGCCAGTTGTGATGTTGCTTCCGGCTGACAACCGGAGGCCGCCGTTCGCGCCATTAATTGCGCCGTTCAATGCAATGTCGTTGCCGGCGTCAAATTCCTGCATCGCTGTGTCGGTCCAGTTGATATCGACGTTTATCGTAATGTTGTTCGATGCAGACAAATTAAGCCCGGCATTGATGTCATTGATCGCGCCGTTCAGCGCGATGTCATTGTCGGATGACAAATTCAGGATTGTTCCAGTCGGCCAATCAACACCGGAATTGATCGTGATGTCATTGCCGCCAGTCGAGAGGACGGTCATTGCCGAAAGGAACAGCCCGCCATTTGCGCCGTTGATCGCGCCGTTCAGCACGATGCTATTGTTAGCGTATAGAGAAAGCGTTGTGCCGGTGGTCCAGTCGATGTCAGCGTTGATTGTGATGTCGCCGAGGTCAGAGCCCTCCCCATTGGTGTTTAGCTCCACATCGGTTGTCAGCAGATCGCTTTCGATTGAGGCTTCAAGTGGGCTGTCGGCATCGACCGTGATGTTGGTTGGGTCCAGCAGCAACATGCCCCAGTCGCCCTGCGGCGCTCGGGTGTCGGCGCTGCCGCTGTAGTTCAGCGTCTGTTTGCTCGACACCTCGATAAAGCCCCCATCGCCGCCGTTGGCCCCGCCGCGTGCGGATATTGCGGCGCCCGATTCGGTAAGCACATCGGACCACAGCACGATACGGCCGCCATCGCCCTGCACAGTTGCATCGGCAGAGAGCGCAGTCGCCGCATCTGCCGTCAGGGTCTGTGCATGGCGCAAGGGCCCTGCCCCGCCGAAATCGCCGCCGACACGGATCGTCCCACCACCGCCGACGCCGTTCGCGTTCAGGGTCGCACCGTCCAGCACGATTGCGGCACCGGTCATCGTGATGTCGCCGCCCAGCGCCGGGCGCGGTTGCGGGCGCAGGGTGGAGGCTACCGCATAGGACCTGCGCGGACGCGGGGCCGCCGCGGCGCGCACCTTGCCACTGACGCTGACCGTGCCACCTGCACCGCCGCCCAATGTGATCATGCCGCCCCGCTGGCTGACCGAGGACGCCTCGGCCACGCCGGTCAGGTTGATCGCCTGACGCACGGCGTTGCGCGCGGTGGCGGCCTGCATCTCGATCCGGCCACCGGCAGCGGTGACGGTGCCAGAATTTTCGATCAGCGCCTTGCCGGTCTTGCCCTTGGCCCCGGTCGGCACCGCGACCTGCATGAAGCCATCGCCGGACAGATCCAGCGTCACACGCTCGCCGGAGGCAAAGCCGACGCGGCCCAGCGGCACGCTGACGGTGCCCGCATTGTCTACATGGCCGCCCAACAGGGCCGCGTAACCGCCGCGCCCGATGGTGATCGTGCCCGCGTTCGTCACCGTCCCCGATGCCCCGGTGCCGCGATAACGGTAAGTGCCCGACGTGAAATCCTGATCCGTGATATCGAGGGTCGAGGCGACAAAGCCGCCGCCCGCCTGCACCATGCCATTTGGTCCGATGAAGATGCCGTTGGGGTTGACGATATGCACCTGACCGTTCGCGGTGAGGCTGCCGTAGATCTCGGTTCCGGTGTTGCCCGTGACGCGGTTCAGGATCGCAGAACTGGCCGACGGCTGGTCGAACCGCACCGACGCGCCGTTCCCCACATCGAAGCTGTTCCAGTTCACGACGGCGGTGTCGGACCCTTGGGTGACCACCATCGCACCGCCGCCCGGCCGCGCGATCTGCACGTTGCCCACGGCGACATGACCGCCCGTCGGCAGATCCTGCGCACACAGCGCCATCGGAGACGTGCAGCACAGGAGTGCGGCCAGCAGCCGCGACACCGGCAGCCGCAGGTCAGAACCGGAAGTTGCCCGAGATGCTGAAGCGTGTGTCATCTTTGCCATCGTCACGATTTCCTTTGCCAAATTCGACACGGATGGTGTCGGCCCGGAAGGGCGTCTCGCCTTGCAGCAGCACATCGAACCCCAGGCCATAGGCGTTCGCGGTCACCCGGTCCTGCTCCAGTGCCGTCGGCCGGGCCAGACTGACCGCACCGAAGCCCGCGAACACATAGGGTGAAAAGACCGAACTGCGGCCAAGCAGCGTCGTATTAATGGGGCGCGCGACCTCGGTCCTCAAGACGTAACCCGAATCGCCGCGCAGGCCGCCGGAGTCGAAGCTCGACAGATCGCCTGCACCGACGATCCCGAACTGTTCTGCTGTCACCACCGCGTCGCCGAATGCGCTTTGCGCCCGGCCCGACAGCGAAAACGTCAGGGTTTCGCCCACAGCACGCTGATAACGGGCGGACAGGTTCAGCTTGGTGAACTCCGGGGCCGCCCCTTGCCGCGACAGCGGCACGGCCCCGGCACGGCGCGCGCCAAAGATGTCCAGCCCGCGCGACAGGGTGATGCCGCCTTCGAGCAGTTGGCCTTCGCCGGTCTGTTTGCTGCCGCTGAGCCCCGCGCGCAGGACGGTGATCTCATCCTCGTAGATCGCCGCGGCGCCGCCGGGCACCAGCAGGTCCTGACTGTCGGTCTGGTGGTCGATGCCGATCTGCGTCGACAGGTTCAACTCGCGCGACCGGATGACCGGATAGATCAGGCGCAGGGACTGCCGGTCAAAGGCCGACCGTGTCGGCGCCACATTCGACTCCGGGTGGGTGCGGCTGCTGGTCACCTCGGCGTTCAGGGTCAGACCCGACGCGCCGACCGGCACCAGCGCCCCAAGCGCCAGCACGCGGTAGCGCGGTTCCCCGGACAGAACGCCCTCTGGCGCAGCCGACAGGCGGCCATAGAGCGTTTCACCGAGACTGAGCGCCGAGTTCACCTCGACCCCCGCATTGATCACCGGGCGGCCCAGATCGGAGGACGCAAAGTTATCGGCCCCGATGAAGCCCGTCACCCGCCGGAAGGCGGCGTCCAGCGCCAGCACGGTGCCGCCGGGCCGTGTGCCCGCGGCCAGCGCCGTGTTCAGCGCAACGCCAGACGCGTCGCCGGCCAGCAGCAACTGGCGTTCCAGCTCGCGCAGGGTGATGCCCGTCCGGTCCAGCAGCGGCACGGTCAGTGAATCGAGGCGCTGACGCACCGGCGCGGGCACCGCTGCGGTATCCACCGTTTCCACAAAGCCGCTGACGACCGTGACACGCAGCACACCGCCGTCGCGCAACGACTGCTGCGGCAACACCACGCGCGTCAGCACGAAGCCTGCGTTGGCATAGGCCTCTTCTAGCGCGGCGGTCGCGTCGAAGAGCTCCGACACCGGCACGCGGCCCTGAGTCAATCGCGTCCGGAACGCCTCGTTGGCCGTCGCCAGCGCCGGTGATGCATTTTCGATGGTGACGCTGGACAGGGTGATGCCGATGGACTCGCTGCCCGGCGGCGCCTGCGTGCCGGGTTGCCCGGTAAAGACAACGGCCCCATTCAGCTTTTGCAGCGGCGGGCGAAAGCTGTCCGGCGTGACCTCGCTTGCGGTCTGCGCGCAGACCGGCGCAGCCAGCACCAACAGCAGCGCAACGATGCGGGCCAGCGGCGATCTGAGATATAAAACCATGCGGTTCCCTGACAGTGGGCCTGTCGGCAGCTTCGGAAAACGGGGCTTACACGCAAAAGTTGAAGTCACTTGGTATTTCGGCTTTTCGTCAGCTTCGAATCTGACGTTACGGCAACGATGAGCGATCTCCGTGCAGGAACCAAGCGAATTGTGAAGATTGTGTTGCTTTCAGGGGCAATGGCGCAGGCATGCATCGCCGGGCGTGACCTGCGGCGGCTGACTGCGTTAGACTGCCAGCAGGATCTGCCACGAAGGATCAAAATGCCCCCGTCCGATCGGACCAAAACGGCCCGGTGCCCGTCCTGCGATGCACCGCTGACAATGGCGCAACGCGATGTCACCGGCCATTGCGGCACGCCCCATTGCGCACGACGCCACGGTGCGACGGTGGCGCGGGCGACCGCACTGCGGCAGCAGGCGCGCGACGACGCGCGGGCCGCGACGATCGCCGCGCCGTTGCGCGCTGCTGCGGCGCGTGCAGTGGGCACCGCCGATGCAGAGGTGCAGATCGTGCGGCTGCCCTATCAGAATGAACCCGTCACCCCCTTGCCGGAGGCCACCCGCACCGCGTTCCTGACGGCGCTGAGGTCGGTCGTGGAGGCCGCCTGCGCGTCCGCCCCGGATCAGGCGCAAGACGACGCCGAGGTCGCGGACATCCCGGCCTCGGGTGTGGATGCGGACCGGGATGCAAGGATCGGGGCGGCCGCCTGCACCGCCTGTCAGGGTCGCTGCTGTCGGCTGGGGCTGCACGAACATGCGTTCCTGCGAGAGCGTGATATCGCGCGCCGCGTCAGACTCCACCCTGACCTGACGCCCGCCGCGATCATGGCACATTACACCGCCGCCCTGCCCGCGCTGTCGTCGGACGGGTCCTGCGTCTATCACGGCGCAACGGGATGCGTCTTGAGCCGGGACTGGCGGTCGGACACCTGCAACGCCTATCGCTGCCCATCCCTGTCCGCCCTCGTGCGCGACAACGCGACGGGCAAGGGACAGGCGTTCTTGTTCGTGGCGCTGAACGCGGATCAGGCGCAGGTTATGGCCTACCGCGACGGCGGACCCGCGATCCCGCTGGACCGCCCGCTGCCACCGGCAAAGACGGATCAGACGACGCCCTAGATCTTGCCCTCGGCCCGCCACGTTTCCAGCATCTGGCGCGAAATCTCGAAATGCATGGAATCCTCGCGGGTGAAACCGGCCCCCCAGACCCACCCTTCCTCGCGGAAGAAATCGGCGAGGATCGTCAGCCCCAGTTGCGTCTTGCCGTCACCCAGCGTGTCGAGCTTGCCGTCGATGTTCAGATCGACCGCCAACCCGAAGGCATGCGTGGACGTACGGCCGATCGTGCCGCGGATTTGCCGCACACACAGCGATCCTGCGGTATTAATCCGGGCATAAAGGTCGGGGTCCGTCGCCGCGACCTTGGCAAACACCCGCTTGAGGCTGTCGATGGCCGGTTGCAGCATCTGGACCCGGATCGGTCCCACATCCTCAACCTTCAGCAGCGCCCGCAGCTTGGGATTTTCCATGGGCTGACAGTCATTGCCCAGAACTGCGCGCGGGCGGCCCAGAAACCCTTCGAGGAAGGTCGGCGTCCCCACGGCAATGCCCGGATTCACGTTCCGCCGGTTCGCGATCAGCACGACCTGCGCATAGGCGTCCAGAATGCTGTTTTCGCCATCGGGGACGTAGCCCTGATCCTGCAACGCCGGCCCGCCTGCACCACCCGGTGCGGGCGCCACGGCGACGGGACGCGCGGCCAACTGCTGCATCTGATCCTGAATCGTCGCGATCTGACCCTGCAACGCCTCGATCTGCTGGCGCAGGCCTTCGATCTCGATCCGGGCGCCGCTGTCGATCGCCGCCCCTACGGCAGTGCCGTCGGTCTGCGCCACCGGGTCCTGCAACGCCTGCAGACCAAGCCAGATCAACGGCACCAGCAGCAGGCAGATTGCGCCCACGATCAGCGGCACGACGCGCATGTGTCCGAAACTCCCGCAAGGCATTGCCACGGGCAACCTGTGGCAAGCGGAAGTCCGAGTCAATTCGGATCGCTTAGTGCGCCGGGCGCTGATTGCGAGTGACATGACGCAACGGAAGCGTGTAGTGTCATCGCATCAGTGATGGATCAGAAAAGGCCACGTCAATGTTGCAACGTCTCGTTCCCATCGTCGCAGTGGCCGCCCTTTCGGCGGGCCTGCTGGTCTCTCCCCTGAACCTTCATGCGGTGGCAGCACAGGCGGCGGATGCGGGCGGCGAGACGGCAGAGCAGATGGCCGAAAAGTTCCGCACCCAGAAGACACGTGGCCTTGTGCTGGCCACGCCGGACGCTGCCGCGTCGGATGCCGCAACGGACGCCGCACCGCAGGGTGCCGATACCGTCGCGGAAATCGCGACCGCCATCCCGCAGCGCGAACAGGTGAACGTCAACGTCTCCTTCGACTTCGATTCCGCCGCCCTGCGCGCCGACCAGAAGCCCAAGCTGGTGACGCTGTGTGGCGCGTTGAAGGCGGCCGACGTGCAGGCGATTCGCATCCTCGGGCATACCGACGCCTCTGGCACCGCGGACTACAACGAACGCCTGTCCAAGCTGCGCGCCGAGGAAGTGAAACGCTTTCTGGCTACCGACTGCGGATTTCCAGAAGACCGGATGGAAGCGCTTGGCGTGGGTGAACGGTTCCCCTTCGATCCGGCCAATCCCAAGGCCGATGCCAATCGCCGCGTCGAATTCCAGGCCCTCAGCTGACGGGGCCGGCGGAGTGATCCGATGACCGGCACGCCCAACCGCGGCATTTTCAATGTCGGCGACGTCCTGAACAACACCTACCGGATCGACAAGGTGCTGGGCCGCGGCGGGACGTCGGAAGTCTACCGCGCCGTCAGCGAGATTTCGGGCCGGGTCGTCGCACTGAAGGCGCTGCGGCTGGAATACTCCCGCAACGAAGATTTCCTCGCGCTGATGACCCGCGAGGAAGAGATGCGCGAAATCCGCCACGATGCCGTCGTGCGGTACTACGACAACCAGCGCACCGATCAGGGGCTTGTCTATCTGGTGATGGACTACGTCGAAGGCCCGGGGCTGGACCAGAAGATCAAGCAGGGCGGGATGCCTGCCGCCGACCTGATGGTGGTGGCGCGGCGTGTGACGCAGGGCCTGATCGCGGCGCACGCCAAGAATATCGTCCACCGCGATCTGTCGCCCGACAACATCATCCTGCGCCACGGCAACCCCGCCGATGCGGTGATCATCGACTTCGGCATCGCCAAGGACACCAACCCCGGCGCGGAAACCATCGTCGGCAACGAATTCGCCGGCAAATACGCCTATGCCGCACCAGAGCAACTGGGCGGCCAGACCGATGCGCGGGTGGATATCTATGCGCTGGGTGCGCTGCTGCTGGCCGCGTTCGAAGGCAAGGCGCCCGACATCGGATCGAATCCGATGGAAGTGATCCAGCGCAAGGCGCAGCCCCTCGACACCGGTCGCGTGCCGGAACCGCTGAAGTCCCTGATCGACAAGATGACCCACCCCGATCGCGACGCCCGGCTGCAAACCGCGCAGGATGTCCTGCAGGAAATCGACCATCCGACCGTCTCGGCGGTCGATGCCGCCCCGCTGGATTTCGGCGACGACGCCGGCGAACACACCGTGATCGCGCCACGCCCCGCCGCCGCGAAAACGCCGCCCACTGTCGCGCCACAGGCCGCCGTCCCGGCAAAGCCGAAAGGCCGTGGCGGGCTGATTGGCGTGGCGGCGGTCGTAGTGGTTCTGGCCGTGGGCGGCGGGCTTTACGGTGCGGGCGTTTTGGGTGGAAGCGGGTCAGTGGCCCCAGCGGACGCCGTATCGCGCGGCGATGCAGCACCCTCCGGGGACAGTGGCACGGCGCTCGCAGATGCGGGAACGGTGACCGACCCTGCGCCCCCGCCCGACACGGCCACCGATGTGGCACCGGTCAGCCCTGCACTGCCTGTGGCGGATCCCTATACATTTGCCGCCGCACGACCCGCTGGCGGCAGCGTCGAAATCGTGGGCAATGTCCCGTCACAGGATGTGCGCGATGCGGTGCAGGCCCTGACCGACGATCTGGGCGGCACGGCGGATCTGACGCTCGCCAGCGGCGACATCGCTGCGAACTGGGGCACCGGGATCGTGGATGTGCTGGGACAGGTGTCAGTCCTGCCGGACTGGAGCATGCTGGCCGACGGCAATGCCCTGCGGATCAGCGGCACGACAGACGACCCCGCCGAGCGTGACCGCCTGATGGCGGCCCTTGCCCCGGACGCCCTGCCCGCCGGCCTGACCGGCACGGCCGAGATTAGCCTGACCCTGTCGATCCTGCAGCCGCCAGCGCTGGAACAGGTGCTGCAGGACCAATCCGACTGCGGCGCACTGCACCTCGTCGATCCCCCCGCCGTCGGTTATGCGGCGGATACGCCCGTTCAGGTGGCAGGCGAGGTCGCCAGCGACGATGCGCTCAGCACGCTGACAGCGGCGCTGACCGCCCGCGCCGGCACGCGGCCTCTGGATCTGAATGTCACCGTCCTCAATCCTGCGCTGTGCCAGATCGCAGCCGTCCTGCCCGCCGCCCCTCCGGGGGGCATCCAGATCACGTTCGGCAACGGTGCCAACGACACTGAAAATCCGACCGGCACTTTCGTCGTCGGCGACAACCCCGTGATCGACGTCACGATTCCCGCGACGATGACGACGGGCTATCTGTTCGTGTCGGCGCTGGACGTCTCTGGCAACGTGTTCCACCTGCTGCCCAACATGCTGACGCCCGACAACGCGGTGACCAGCCTGCGTCAGGGCGGTGACGGTCCGGTCACCCTGCGGGTCGCATGGCCGCTGGCCGCTGCGGCGGACGGCAAGAAGCTGGCCTTTACCGTGGACGACACCACACTGGGCAAGACGCAGATTCTGGCGATCCATGCCGAAGATCAGATCTTCGACGGTTTGCGCCCCACGACGGAAAGCGCGGCGGGCTATGCCACCGCGCTGGCCGCCTCCTCCGGCACCGTGCGGTCACTGGACAGCGCCATCCTGACGACGGCCGCGCGCTGATCCGGGCAGGCCCGCCATTCGGCGGACCGCACGGACCGCAGCCGTCAGCCCTGCGCGACGACGACTTTCGTCGAGAAGTTCGTCACGGTCCAGGACGCCGGAATGCCGACACCGTCGACGGGATAGCAGGTCTGGATCTGCAGGGTGGTGCCACCCGCGCCGCGGTCGATGATCATGTTGATGCTGCAGCTGGCCTGAGTCCGCGTGACGGCGGCATCGTTCTTTGACACCGAGGCATAGGACGGCGCGCCACTGGCCGGCATGAAGCCGAATTCCTTCGTGATCGGAATCGTCATGACGATCCGCAGCGGGGACCCGGCGTGCGTCGCGTCGTCCAGCACCGCCAGTGCCGCCTGACCCGGCACGCTGTTTAGCGCCTGCGTGGCGGCCGATATCTGAAGAACCTGCGTGGCGAAGGCGCCGGTCTTCCCGGTCCCGCCGCGGTTCTTGAACTGGCTGTTGCTTTCGCCGGCGCGCTTGGTCACGCGGTCGAGCATCGCCGTCATCGTCGCGCCTCCAGTGCCACCGGCGGAGGTGGCATGCAGCATACGCGAGTGACCGGCCATCCCGGTCAGGGGTGAGGCCGCACCCTCGGCGCCTCTCAACATCGCGCCGACATCGAATATTTCGTAATACTTGGCAAATGGCATCTCAGTCTTCCTCTGTTTGAGGGGGCAAGAAGCCCCGGTGCGTTGATCCGGCAGGTGGTGGCCGGACATCGGATTCGCGAACGGGGATCACGCCACGTCCACCACGATGACGGAAATGTTGTCGGCCCCACCACCCTCCAGTGCGCGGGCCATCAGCCGTTCCGTCACCGTCTCGATCGGGGTGTCCGACAGCAGGTCACGCAACACGGCAAACCCGGCGTATTTCGTCAAACCGTCAGAGCAGAGCAAGAAGCGGTCGCCGCGCTGCACCTCTCCGCGGATCTTGTCGATGTCCAGCACCTCGCCCACCCCGACGGCGCGAGTGATGGCGTTGGACTGCGGATGGTGTTCCGCGGCATCCCAGCTGAGCTGTCCTGCCAGCACGAGGTCGGCCACGATCGAATGATCTGTCGTCAGCATCTCGATCTCTCCGCCGCGCAGGCGGTAAAGGCGGCTGTCACCGGCCCAGAAGCAGACGAAATGTCCGTCGGCGATCATCAGGGCCACGACTGTCGCACCGATCGTGCCGCCGCCGCGGGCTGCAATCTCTGACAGGATCGCAGCGTGTGCCGTCAGCAAGGCCTGACGCAGCGCCTGCATCTGCGCGGCAGGCGTGTCCGCCAGCGGCATCGTGGCGACGCTGTCCACCACCGTCTGCGATGCGAAATCGCCGGCGGCATGGCCGCCCATGCCGTCGGACACCACGAAGACCTGCGCGTCCGGCAGCGACAGGATGCTGTCCTCATTCACCTTGCGCACGTGGCCCACATGGGTCGCACTGACATGGCGCAGCCTGATCATGCGCGGGCTTCCTGCGGGATGGCACCGGGCCAGCGTGCAGGATCAAAGAAGTCCGCCGCCGCATCGGGTGGCGGCCAACCCGCAAACTGAAAGCGCTGGATGATGCCATCGCAGTGCGCCGTCCAGTGGCTTTGCCCGGATGCCGGTGTGGCAGCAGCGCCCGGCGGCGGTGCAAGGTCATCCAGCGCTGCCATCAGCGTGTCACGCGTCGCAGCGTCGTCCAGCGTCGCAAGCGCCACATCCTCCAGCCGCGCAAACCAGGCGTCGGCGGGAGTGGGTACGTCCTTGGGCAAGATCGCGAACAGGGCCAGCGGGAACTGCCGCCCGACCCGGTCGACCGAAGGCATCATGACACCGGCGACACCCTGTGCCCCGGCCAGCCCCGGCGCCAAGACGAAGCGCCAGATCGGCGCCGACAGATAACACCTCTGCCAATCGGCCCCACAGGCTGTGCGGGCCGCGATCATCGTCTGTTGCAGCCAGCGGTCCCAACGGTCGGTGAAACCGGACGGTGCACCGATGCGGACGAAATCGCCCAAGGCTGCGATCTTGCCGAAGGCAGAAACGGCGCCCACGGTCAGAACGACGTCGGGCAGCGGAAATCGCGCAGCGCCGCCAAGGTGAAGGGATCGATGGACGTGCCGGTCTGCAATTTGAAGATCGCGATCCGCCCCCCCAGATTGAAGATCAGCCGCTTCTTGTCGGGCACGTCGGTATTGCGCAGCTCTGCCACATCGAAGATGCGGAAGAGCGACCATGGACCGCTGCGGACCAGTTCGCTTTCAGACTGGCTCTGAGCGGGCAGGAACGACACCCGCGCGGCACCCACCGATCCGGGCCACAGCATCGCGACCGTGCCGGGGGTGCCCTGCGTGTGGACGAAACCCACGGTCTGCCCGTCGATGTCCAGCACGATGCCGTCGGCCTTGGGGTCCAGCGCCTCGGTCGTCAGCTGGAACGACAGGCCAAGGTTCGCCCCCCCCGAAAAGAACGCCGCCCGGATCAGGGCCGCATTCTCGAACTGGGTCAGCACCGCCGGGGAAATCCCGAGCTCTGTCCCCGGCCCCGGCTTGAAGGTCCAGGGGCTTTGCGACATGTCGACGACCTTTTCGAGGTTCGCCTTAAAGAAGGCGTCGATCTGGCCGCCGGGTTTGAAGAGCTCGCCGAACTCGGCAAGCGAGGCATCGGCGGTCGCGCGCTTTTCGAACGGATAGGTGTTCGTCGTCACCCGCTGGCACAGCGGCAGCACCGCCTGCTGCCACGCCGCATCGATGCCCGCGCGGGTGCCTTCGGTGGCGATCCCCTTCGACCCCACCGTGATCTGCGAGGCCCAGCGCTTGATCGGCCCGTCCTGCACCCGCCCGGCGGCGGCCTGAAACCGTGGCAGTGCGGCGCTGGCATCCTGCGGGTTGCCGATGCCACCCGCGAAGTTCAGGTTCGACAGCTCCTGATAGACGTCCTTCAGGATGTCGATCAGCCCGTCCAGTGCCGAAGGTTGCCCCTCTGCCGCCGCCGTCAATTGATGAAGCCAGGCGAAATGCGCCTCCACCGGGGCGCCGGGGGCCACTGCAGGCTTGCCGGTGCTGGCCGCCTGCGTCTTCATCATCGCTTCAAGGAAAAGCCGGCTTTGCATCGACAGGCGCCGGGTCAGAAGGTTGGCCGCAGGCGCACCGGCGGCTGCGGCGACGGCTGCCGTTCCGTCATCCGTCGCCACGTCCGTCAGCATCGTCTCCGCCGAGACCGCGTTCACCACGTTCGCGATGGGCGAGGTCGGTCCCGACAAGACGTTCGTCACCTCGACGGCGGTTGGCAGGTCCTTCATCGGGATGATGTCCAGATCGCCCAGCAGCGCATCGTACTGCACGTTGAAGTCCTCGTAGTAGAGCGCCAGCACGTCCCTGCTCAGGTTCATCAGCGCGGTTTCGCTCTGTTCCTGTGCCGCTGCCTGCCCCAGCACCCAGCTTTCGCTCTGGATGCGGGCGGCAACGGTCAGCGCCTGTTCGAGGAAAACCTCGTTGAAGCCGGCCTTGGTGAAGATGCCGGGAATCCCGTCGTTCAGCTGCTGGCCCGACGATCTGCTGAAGGCCTTCGCCACCGATGGACCGCCCACGTCCGTCAGCCGCCATGCGGCCAGATCGAGGGCCGCAGGGGAATTGATGATCCCGTTGTAGACGCGTTGCGCCTGCGGCATCTGGGTCAGAGCGCCCTGCGCGGCTTTGACCAGATCGTTGTTGAGTGCGATGGGTTGCAGCGGGCCCGACATCAGCACAGCCAGATGGCCCGCGAGATCGGCGCGCAGCCCCTCGCGGCTGGCATCGGGAAAGGCCGCGTCCCAATCGGCCTGCATCCATTGCTGCACCAGATCGGGGTTCAAGGGCCCCACGCCGCCCAGCGTCAGATAAACCTTCAGCGTCTCGTACAGCAGATCCGGGTCGTTGATGCTGGACTGCATCTGGTTTTCCAGCCGCAGCAGCAGGCGCGGCAGGAAATGGGTGTTGAGGGCGGAGCGATAGGTCAGACGTTCCTCGTTGCCGATCACCCGCCCCTGATACAGCCCGAACCCCAGCGACGCAGGCCGCGATGCGGGCTGTCCAGACGGATTGCCAGACGGATTGCCCGGCAAATCGCGCAGCGTGTTCAGCGCCGGCACGATCGAGATCAGGTCCGTATCGCCGACCGGGCTGGGCGGTATCAGCGCCGCCTGATCGCGGTAATCCGCGATACCCGTCCGGGTCGAATCCAGCAGCGCAAGGTTGCCGGTATAGCTGCGCGCCCAAAGCGACCCCATGCCGATGGCGACCACGGCCACGGCGGCAAAGGACGCCCGCTTGGTCCAGCGATAACGCCGCTCAACCCGGTCGTCGGCGGACACGAGGCCCGCCTCGGGAAAGATCACGCTTTCGAACAGGCGGGTCAGGAAATAGGACCGCCCGGTCCCGCGCCCGGACCCGATGGCCTGCCGCCCGATACCGAAGGTGCGCGACATGCCCATCATCAGACGGTCGATCGGCGTGCCTTCCTGCGTGCCAGAGGTGAAATAGACGCCGCGCAGCATCTGCCGGTGTTCGTAGGTGTTGTCCTGAAAAAGCGCGTCCAGAAAGCTGCGGGCGATGTCCTGCACGGACGCCACCTGAGACGAGAATCCCGCGATCATGCTGCGCCGCTGGGGATCGGTCTCGGTCTGGATGCGTTCCAGCGCCAGCGCATTCAACTGGTCGACCAGCAGGCCGAATTCAGCGTCGAATGCAGCGGCGGGCGGCGTCTTGGTGCCCTTGCGCGGCGCTGGCAGCGTGAAACCCCAGACCTGCTCGCGCTCTTCCTTGCCCAGCCCGTCGAAATATTCCGTGAAGCCCGCGATCAGATCGGCCTTAGTGAACAGGATGTAGACCGGGAAATGCACGCCGAGCCTTTCGCGAAGTTCGTGCAGCCGCCGCCGGATCGCCTGCGCATGCGCCTTCTGCGTGACCTCGTCCTGCAACGACAGGTCCGACAGGCTGATTGCCACGATCGCGCCGTTGATCGGCTGCCGCTTGCGGTGTTTCTTCAGCAGCGCAAGGAAACCCAGCCAAGCGGCATTGTCCGCCTCGGCGTCGCTGTCCTGCGTCGTGTAGCGCCCGGCGGTATCGACCAGCACGGCGTCGTCGGTGAACCACCAGTCGCAGTTGCGCGTTCCGCCTACACCGCCGATGGCAGCGACCTCGCCTTCGTCGGACAGCGGGAATTTCAGACCGGAGTTCACGATGGCCGTCGTCTTGCCCGCCCCCGGCGGGCCGATGATGATGTACCACGGCAATTGATACAGATGCTTGCGCCCGGACTTGGACTTGCGCAGGCCGGTCAGCGCGGCCTTCAGCTTGCTGCGCATTTCGGACAGTTCGGCGGTCACCGCCTCGTCCTCGATGGCGACCGGATCGGCCATCGTGACCATGTCTTCGGTCAGGGCGGTATCCTTGCGGTCGCGGCGCAGCACGATCAACAAGACGATCAGCAGCACGGCGATCCACAGCACTGCCAGCCCCACCAGCCGCCCCGTCACGCTGTCGAAGGGATGCCGGTCGCCGAACCCCAGATACCCGCCGACGAACCACAGACACAGCGAGGCGATGAGGCCGACGATCAGCGTGATGCCGATGCCCGACCCGAAGAACCGCAGGATCTTCATGACTGCTGTTCCTTCACCAGAACGATCTCGATCCGTCGGTTCATGGCCCTGCCCTCTGCGGTATCGTTGGGTGCGATAGGTTCGCGGTCCGACCGGCCTTCGGCCTGAAGGCGCGCGGGGTCGGCGAACTGTCCGGCAATGGAGGTGCGCACCGCCTCGGCCCGGGCCAGCGACAGGTCCATGTTGGACTTGAACCGCGCGCTCTTGATCGGTGAGGAGTCGGAATGGCCCGCGATGATGATCGGCCCCTTCGCCTCTTTCAACGCCTCGGCCACCCGTTGCAGCGGCGCCTCGAAGGCCGGCACCAGCGCATCCGAGGCAGAGCGGAACATGCCGTTGCCCGCAATCCGCACGGTGATCGTGTTTGCGTCATGCAGCACCTTGACCAGCCCTTCGTCGATTTCGGGTTTCAGGAATTCCGTGACCTTCTGCACCGCTGCATCGTCGGTGGCGGCGGGCGGCGGTGCCGGGACCGGGGGCGCGCGCCGTTCCAGCGTGGCAATCCCACCGGGGTCGAGGACGGACAACTGCCCGATCACCGTCTGCGCCTGCGCGTTCAGCAGGTAGGACAGCGTCATGAAACCCGCGACCAGCAGGGCCGCCGTCGCGGCAACCGAGATCCACATCGGCTTCCACGCCGAAAACGTCCGGTGCGGCACATCGAGGCCGGGCCAGTGCGGCGACAGCACCCGGTCCGGGTCGCCGCGCTGGGTGCGGATGATCCGCGCGAGCCCGCGCCGCACCTCCATGTGCTTGTCGGCCCCGCCCTGTTCGACACGCAACCGCCCCTCGAACCCCAGAGACAGGCACATGTAGAGGAATTCCAGCATGTCCAGATTGCGGCCCGGGTCCTGTTCCAGCCGGGCCAGCAGGTCATAGAAGCGATCGCCGCCGACGGTTTCGCGGTGGAAGGTCGCGACCATCGACTGCTGCCCCCATTGCGACGTCCCGCCCCAAGGCGTGTTCAGCACCACGTCGTCCAACGTCGCGCAGATCGCATAGCGCGCAACCTTGATCGCGGCGGGGTCGATGCGATCCTGCAGCGCCTGCGCCTCGAAGGCGCGCACCTCTGCCACGACGGACCGGCGCAGGGCGTCCGGGTCAGGGTGCTGGGCACGGTTGCGGATGCGTCCGACCAGCGCGAAAAGCGTGGCGGCCGCGGCGTTCAGCGGGTTCAGACCCGTCAGCCGGGGCGCGGGTCCCGTATCCCGGGGGGCCGCCGAGGCCTGCAGCGGCGGGGGCGCCGCCGCGGCCGCCGGGGCTGCGGGCATCGGTGCGGCGGGCCGCCGTCCGCCCGGATTGGGGCGGATCACCGTGCGTTCGGTGTCGTCGGGTTCCGCAAAGGGATCGTCGTCAGACATCGTCATCCTATCCTTGCCGGATTGCCCAAAGTTCCATCGTCAGCCCCGGATAATCGCCCGAGACATGCACCGCGATCCCGCCCGAGGTCGTCATCCGGCCCCAGATCGGCGTGTCGCTGTCCAGTTCGAAATAGACCACGTTGGCGCTGTAGGGGATCTGCCGCGGCGCCACCGGCAAGGGCCGCATCGGGATCCCGGGAAGTGCAGAATTGACCAACTGCCGGATTTCCTCGACCGATCCGATCTTGGCTTGACCGGCAAAGTGCCGCCTCAGGTTCTCTGACGGTACGTCCGCACTGACCGCCAGAACGAAACCCGCGGTGTTGATCAGCTTGCGGTCCGCGATCACCCCGACCGAGATGCCGTACTTGCGCGGCTCCAGCGGGATCGACACCGCCGTCTGTTCCAGCACCGCCGACAGGTACTGCCGCAGCACCCGGATCACGCCGGAAAATGTCTGTGTCAGATCGTGGTGCCGGTATGCCGGAAACGCCGGGGGATGCTTCTGCGCCGCCATGAAGGTCGACAACTCTCCGGCCAGCATGACGCAGTCGCGGTAAAGGTGCAGGGGATGCAGGTTCTCGATGTCGAGCGCCAGACGCACGGCGGGCAGCATCCGGTTGATGGTCTGCAGCAGCAGGAAATCCTGTATCTCGGCCGCACCCTTCGTCGTGCCGCTTTGCGCGATGCGGCCCGACAGCGCGGTCATGCGGTGCGCCAACAGACCGTCGAGTTCCTGCACGAAGCCCGCCAGCGGCCCCGCCGCGCGGATGTCGAGGCAAGACGGGATGAACGACCCGTCAAGGATCACTTCCTGATCCGCCCGCACCTCGATGATGCGGGCGACGGGAATCACCAGACGGTCGGCCAGATCGTCGACGGCCAGCGCGAATTGCAGCCGCAAGGTGCCGACGGTCAGCGTCGCACCCTTGCGACCGGCGCCTGCCGTATCCGTCACCTCGATCTCGCCCATGCGCAGGCGGGCGTTCGACAGTTCCGCCCCGGTCTGGTCCGTTTCCGCAGCACCCTGACGGCGCTGCGGCACGGTCAGATAGACGATGCAATCCTTGGTCTCCGACGGCACCTCCAGCGCGGGGGGATGGGTCTCGGCCTCTGGCACGCGAAACACGGTGCCATCCTGCGTCAGCCCGGCGCAGGCTTTCACGGCAAACTGGCCGACCTTCAGCACGTCCATGTCGATCTCGAGCGCGGACACACCCCATGCGTAGGGCGCGACGCGCCGGGCAAGCCCCGCGACCAGCGCCTCAGTGTGACGGTCCGCCTGCTGAAAGTGGTGCGGCTGCAGGAACAACCCTTCCGTCCACAGTACCTTGCTATCCCACGACATTGCCGTCCCCCGGTCGTTCCATCATGTCGCCTTCAGCCGATCCAGCTGCGCCTGATAGGCTCTGGCGAATTCCTTGCTGAACAGGTCGTGAAAATCGTTCTCGGCCTGATCCGAAATCTCTGCGTACTGCGTCTCGAACACGTCCCAGTAGCGGGCCTTCTTGTTGGTCAGCACCGACCGCAGGCTGCTGTCCGACGCAATCCGCTCTGTCAGCCGCTTGGGGTCCAGCCGCCCCAGCACGCCTTTCAGTGCAGCCTCCATCCCGGTCATCATCGCGATCTCGTGGGCCTTGATGTCGTTCAGCGCCTCGGAGGCGGCGGCGGCTGCGGGCAGATAGCCCTTGGTCGCTGGGCGGACCATCGCGGTGATCGCCTGATCGACGCTGACCGAGAATTTCAGCGGGTTGTTCGCACCGGCCGAAATCACGGTCTGCTGCATCCGGAATTCCGACTTGATCGACTGCCGGGTCATCAGGATGTCCCGCAGGCCGCCGATCATGGTGTTCAGCACACCGCCAAGGCGCGCCATCGTCTCGGTCAGCTCCGCGTCGGGAATGTCCAGATCGCCAGCGCCAAGAGCCTCCAGAAACGCGCGGGCTGCGTCGTTGGGCGCCGCCGACGAGGGGGCCGTCGCCGGGGGCACCGTGGCGGCGGGCAGAATCGGTTCGTCGGGAATGACCGGCGCGGCGGCGGGCGGCGCCGGTTGCGTCGGCTCGAACGGTTCACCAAAGGAAAAGTCCGTGCCGCCAAGCAGGTCCAGATCCCAGTTGTCGGGGATCGCGCCGCCCGAGGGCACTGGGGGTGCCGGCTCCACCGCCGCACGCCGTGGCATCGCCTCTGACAGGGACGAAGCGTGCGACGACTGCGCCGGACCATCCGGGACGCGTGCCGGTTTCAGGAAATCCTCATCGTCGCCAAGCGGCGGCAACAGGCCGTCGTCCCCCAGCACATCGCGCCGGACCCCGGCAGGTCCCGCCGTCGGACCGCCGAGCAGATCGTCGAGAAACCCGTCAGCGTCGCCCAGCGGGTCCAGAAAGTCGGACATGTCTGCCGCGCGGGCGGTGGGCGGCGCAGACCGCGCGGGCGCCTGGTCCGGAGCGGTCTGCGCGATGTCGGCAAAGAGATCGGCCGGACCGGGCCCGGTATCGGCGCGCGCAATCTCGACCAGCAGCTCGTAGCGCCCGACCGACAGGATGTCGCCGTCGTTCAGCGGTGTCGGCACCTTGCCCAGAGGGATCTTGCCATAGTTCAGAAACGTACCGTTGGTGCTGAAATCGACGACCACGACGTTGCCGCCATGATCCTCGATCGCGCAGTGGCGGCCGGAAATCGTCTTGTCGGGGTCCGGCAGGACCAGATCGTTCTGATCCGACCGGCCAAGCGTCATCGTCCCCCCCACCATGCGGGCCGGTCTGGCATTGGCCGGCATGGTGCCGGTCGACTGGAAATGGATCGTCACAGGCATGAAACCGGTCTAGCCCCCCACGATCACGGTCAGCGCGCCCGGTCCCACGACCATCCCGCCGTGGGCGCAGGGATCCATCATGATCCGAACGCAGGGCCTGGACCCGACCATGACGGTCGATGACCCCTTCACCAGCGTATCGGGCGGGCCGATGCAGGTGGCCATGTTGCCGATCGGTGCCGCAAACGACCCACTGACGATGACCGTCGGCACGCCGGGCGGCAGGACGGGACCGCCCACGTGCGGGATCGGCGGCACGCCGGGCGTGATCATCGGGCAGAGATGAAAATCTCCGACGCGGGCGCAGGGCATCATGGCAAGGTCTCCTCTGTCGGGCGGGCGGGCAGCGAGATCTGCCCGTTGCCGCCACGGGCAATATCGAGTGCGCGGTCGATCAGCACATGACCATTGGCGGCCATGTCGCCGCCGCTTGTCAGCGCCTTGATGTTCATGGCAAAGACCGCCGCTGACGCCGCCCCCGGCGGCCCGGCATAGGCCGCCAGCTCGCCGGTTCCCAGCTTGTCGTCGCAAAAGATCACGGCCGTGGCACAGAGCACGGTTTCATCATCCACATCCGCCAGATCGACCGCGGTTCGGGCGGCGTCGCGCGTGTCATCGCTGGGGCGGCGGACCCAGGCCTCGGCCAGTTCCAGCGGCAGCGGCAGCTTGTCGACCTTTCCGATCAGATCGCGTGCCGCCAGACAGGCCCACCATGTCCGTTCGCGCGGTGGCAGGGCCACCGACATCAGCCGCAGCATGTCCACGGTGGCCCCGGCCTCTGCCAAGGCCGCCATGACCTCTGACACGCCGGCGCTGGCCGGCAATGACATCGGCGTCTTCAACTTGGCGTTTTCATGGGCAAGCAGACGGGCTGCGGGCTGCGCCGGCACTTTCTTCAGATCGTCGAAACGCTGTGTCATGTTTGCCCCGTCAATTGATCATCGTCATGCTGCCCTTGAGGATCAAGGTCACATCCGCTTTCACCTCGGTCACCGGTGCCTTGGCCTCCAACGCCACCATCCCCTCCAGGCTGACCTTCAGCCCCTTGATCGTCACGCCGCTCTGGTCGATCTTGATCGAACTGCTTCCGACCGTCAGCGTGATCGACTGGGCCGCGGTGATGTCGACCTTTCCGGCCTGCGCATTCATCGTGTAGTTCCCGGCACTCAACGTCAGCTTCTCGTTGCCTGTCGACAGCTTGCGCGTGACGTTGCCGGTATCGATCGTCTCAGTCAGGTTGCCCTTCTTGATGGTCACGGCGGTGTCGCCCGTCACCGTCAAATCGGACTTGCCTTCCACCTTTTCGGTCTTGTCGGTCTTGATGGCCAGCGTCTGGCTGCCGGTCTTGACGGTAAAGCTGTGGTCACCCTTCTCGACGATCTCGTCGAGGTGGTTTTCCACCTCCAGTTTCATGCTGCGCGCGTCCTGCGCCTTGGCGTCGGTCACGTCGCCGTCGTGCTTGTAGCCGACCCGCAGATGCGCCGCGTTCTGCACCACCTGCGTGAAATCGCGCTCCGCCTCCATCCGGATCAGTTCCTTGCCTTTTTTGTCCTCGAACATCAGTTCATTGTAGCCGCCACCGCCCTTGGAGCTGTTGGTCTTCATGCCGCTGCGCGTCGACTGGCCCGGAAGGGGATAGGGCGGCATGGTGTCCGCATTGTAGAGCATGCCGGTGCAGAGCGGACGGTCGGGGTTGCCTTCCTCGAACTGGATGACGACCTCCTGCCCGGCCCGCGGCCACGCGGCCATGCCCCAAGCCTTGCCGGTCCAAGGCATCATGGTGCGCACCCAGCATGTGGCTGCGGCGTCGGACTTCTTTGCCATGTCCCAGTGGAACCGGACGTGAATTCGGCCGTATTTGTCGACGTCGATCTCCTCTCCGTTCGGGGCGGTCACGATCGCCGTCTGGACCCCGGCGATCTGCGGGCGCGGCGGTACGAAGGGGGCACGGTAGGGTTGCGCCTTGGCCACGGCAGTGCAGGACATCGCCACGTGCTGGCCCTCATCGGGCGCTGGCACCTGCAGATCCTGCAGGACCGACTCCGCCCCCGGTTTGGGGTGTGCATCGGAGCGGTAGAACAGCGATACCTGCGTCGCCAGAAATGCGCTCGAGTCGGCCGTGGTATGGCGCGGATGATCCTTGAGCGTGAAAAGCTTGCCCGGAAACAGCAGGACGGTATCCCCCGCCCCGCGCCACGTCCGGAAGTCGGCGGCTTCCGTTTCGCCCATGGCAGCGGCCTTGCTGTCGCCAGCACCCGCATCGGTATACAGCCCCGGATAGCGATAGGCATTGTATTCCTTGTGACCATGCGCGCCCGTCGTCTGCGTGGCCCTGACCGTCAGATCGGCGGTGGGATTTTCGAAGTCGTAGTCGCGCAGGGTGACCTTGCCGGTCACAACCCGCTCTGCCGCCGTCCAGCTGTGAAGGTGCTCGATCCGGCCCGCCCCCATCTGGCCGCGGAACGGGACAACATCGTCCGCCGTCGCGGACACGTGGGCGCTGGCCTGATCGGTGACGACCATGCGCACGCCGTCCTTGCCGTGATCAAAATAGAAATAGTACCCCTCCTCCGCGATCAACCGGGCGACGAAATCGAAATCGCTTTCGCGGTACTGCGTGCAATAGACCCGCGTGGCATCCGTCTGCGTCGGGTTGACCACCAGATCGCGGCTGAAGCCGTGGGCCGACAGGACCTCCTTGACGATCGCCATCGCGGTCATGTCTTGAAAAATGCGGTTGTTGCGCGCCCGCGTCAGGAACCAGGGCCAGGGGCGCAGTTCCAACAGATATCGGCCCATGCCGTCGGTGACGCCCCGCGCCTCGGCGCTGATGACCGTGCCCCAGAACTGCTGCTTCGCCCCCGTTTCCCCGGTCAGCGTCAGTCCGCCATCGGTGCCGACCAGCGTTTCAAAGTCCATCGCCTTGTCCTTTGACGCGAAATCGATGTGCGCCACGGGCACCGCGCCGATCTCGCCTGCAATCAGGGCCGCCGCGACCTGCACGTCAACCGGATCGGTCTCGCCCCGCAGGGTGATGGAGAGTGTGAACGGCGCGGCCATTTATCGGTCCTCTTCGGGTCAGGCGGGACGGCGGGGATCAGTCGAAGGCATAGGTGAATTCATGGTCGGTCACGTCGATGTCCACCTTGGTCACGGCCTTGCCTTCCATCATGCGGTTCAGGAACTCGGCCGAGATGTCGGGAAGCATGGTGTTCGTGACGATGGCGTCGATCATGCGGCCGCCGGATTCCAGTTCCTGACAGCGGCTGACGATTTCTTCGACTACCTTGTCGGAATAGTTAAAGGGCACCTTGTGGTTTTCGGTCACGCGCTTCTTGATCCGGTTCAGTTGCAGGGCGGTGATCTTGCCGATCATGTCCGGCGACAGCGGGTAGTAGGGGATCGTCACCATCCGCCCCAGCAGGGCCGCCGGGAACACCTTCAGCAACGGGTCGCGCATCGCCTTGGTCAGCCCGTCGATGTCGGGCATCAGGTCGGGGTCGCTGCACAGATCCATGATCAGTTCAGATCCCGCGTTTGACGTCAGCAGGATCAGCGTGTTCTTGAAGTCGATCACGCGGCCTTCGCCGTCCTCCATCACACCCTTGTCAAAGACCTGAAAGAACACCTCGTGCACGTCCGGGTGCGCCTTTTCGACTTCGTCCAGCAGCACGACGGAATAGGGCTTGCGCCGCACCGCTTCGGTCAGCACGCCGCCTTCGCCATACCCGACATAACCCGGCGGCGCACCTTTCAGCGACGACACGGTGTGCGCCTCCTGATATTCGCTCATGTTGATGGTGATGACGTTCTGTTCGCCGCCATACAGCACCTCGGCCAGCGCAAGTGCTGTTTCCGTCTTGCCGACGCCAGAGGTGCCGGCCAGCAGGAACACCCCGATCGGCTTGTTCGGGTTATCAAGACCCGCGCGGCTGGTCTGGATGCGCTTCGCGATCATCTGCATCGCGTGATCCTGCCCGATGACCCGCTTGGCCAGATGATCGGCCAGGTTCAGCACAGTGTCGAGTTCGTCCTTCACCATCTTGCCGACGGGAATCCCGGTCCAGTCACCGATGACGGTGGCAACGGCCTGCTGGTCCACAATGGGCAGGATCAGGGCATTTTCGCCCTGCAAATCGTGCAATTCCGCATTCTTGGCCTGCAACTGCGCCATCAGATCGGCACGGTCCGCGCCTGTTGCCGGTTCCTGCGGCGGATCGATGGACACATCGCCCGCTTCTGCTGCAACGGGATCTGTCGGGGTATCGACCGCTGCCCCACCTTCACGCAGCTTGGCGCGCAGATCGAGGATGTCCTTCACGACGGCTTTTTCGGCCTCCCACCGGGCATTCAGTTCCGACAGGCGCTGTTCCTCGGCATCCAGCATCAACTGCACCCCGTCACGGCGGGTCGTCACGTCGAAGCCCGCGGTCTCATCCCGGCCGATGATCTCCAGCTCTGTCGTCAGCGCCTCGATGCGTTTGCGGGCGTCGTCGACCTCGGCCGGGACGGCGTGCTGGCTGATCGCCACGCGGGCGCAGGTGGTATCCAGAACGCTGACCGACTTGTCCGGCAATTGCCGCGCCGGGATGTAGCGGGCCGACAGTTCGACCGCCGCCGCGATGGCCTCGTCCAGAATCTGCACTTTGTGATGCTTTTCCAGCATCGAAGCGATCCCGCGCATCATCATGATGGCCTTCGGGATGCTCGGTTCCTCGACCGCGACGACCTGAAACCGCCGTGTCAGCGCGGGGTCCTTTTCGATGTGCTTCTTGTACTCGGCCCACGTGGTTGCGCCGATGGTCCGCAGGGTGCCACGCGCCAGCGCCGGTTTAAGCAGGTTGGCGGCGTCCCCGGTTCCTGCAGCCCCGCCCGCACCGACCAGCGTATGCGTCTCGTCGATGAACATGATGATCGGCGAGGTCGAGGCCTGCACTTCCTCGATCACCGATTTCAGCCGGTTTTCGAACTCGCCCTTCATGCTGGCCCCGGCCTGCAACAGGCCCACGTCCAGCGCCAGCAACCGCGCGCCCTGAAGCGCGGGCGGCACGTCGCCGCGGGCGATCCGCAGGGCAAAGCCTTCGACGACCGCCGTCTTGCCGACGCCCGCCTCGCCGGTCAGGATCGGGTTGTTCTGGCGACGGCGCATCAGCACGTCGACAACCTGCCGGATCTCCTCGTCGCGGCCGACGATGGGGTCGATCTTGCCGTCCTTAGCCTGCTGGGTCATGTCGGTGCAGAACTGCTTCAGCGCCTCTTCCTTGCCCATCGCGGCGGGCGACATGGCCCCCGATGCCTCGCCCGGGACCGCCCCGCCACCGGTGCTGGACCCGTCCTGCGGCACCAGACGGTCCTCTGGCGAGCCGTCGGTGATGCTGTTGAAGTTGTCCGCCAGATCGTCGGGCAGGATGCGCGCGAACTCCTTGGAAATACCAAGGAAGATGTTGCGCAAATTCTTGGTCTTCATCATCCCCAGCACCAGATGCCCGGTGCGGACCTGTGACGAGGAATAGAGAAGAGAGCCATAGACCCAGGCCCGTTCCATCGCATCCTCCAGATGCTGCGACAGGTCGGAAATAGTACTGGCCCCGCGCGGCAGCGCATCAAGCGCTGCCGTCATGTCGGACGCCAGCCGCGACGGGTCGATCCTGTAGTGATCCATGATCCGCTTGAAGTCGCTGTCGGGCAGTTGCACGATCTGCGCCAGCCAATGCACGATTTCCACGTAGGGATTGCCGCGCATCTTGCAGAACACCGTGGCCCCCTCGATCGCCTTGTAACCGACAGCATTGAGCTTGCCGAACAGGGCGACACGACTGATCTCTGTCATGGGTAAAGTCCTTTGATGACCCGGTGCGGCATGGTCATGCCGCCCGGTGTTTCTGTTGCTGCGGTTCAAGATAAAGGTCGGCGGCATCGGACGCAGTGCGCCGCGCGGCAAGCCAGCTGGTATGCCCAAGGGCGGTGCCCTGCCCCAGCGACGCACGCGGCACGTCGGCGGCGCGCAGAACGACGTTCACGTCGTAATCGAGCGTATCGCCCCCATAGCCGCGCACGATCGCGGCCAGTCTGTCCATCGTCGGCTGGCCGGGCAGCAGGCGGTCGTAATCGGCACGGCCCACCGGCCCCACGATCAGGCGGAACTTGGCGCTGCGGCTCCAGACGCGGGCGCCGAGGCTGCTGGTGCGGCCCAGACCGCCGCCCTGCCCCAGACCGTCCCTGCGCCCCAGTTGCCACTGGTCTTCGGGTTCCAGCGCCAGCCAGCAGCCCACGAGCTCCTGAATGCGGACAGGCACCTTCAGAAAGGCGGACAGGATCGCCAGCAGACCTTCCGCGTTCTTCACGCTTGTCCCCAGAAGCCCCGAAAAGTGACGCTTGGCCAGATCCGGCATCGCATCGCGCCCCTGGAACGCGGCGCCGTGCAGGCCCGCCAGTGCGGCCACATGGTTCGAAAAGGCGGCAGTCCCGCCGCGGTCGAAATCCACCGCCGGCTGCCCGGTGACCCACGCGCGGTACATCAGCGACATCAGCCGATGCGTCAGCATGTCGGCGAAGGCCACGAAGGACGGGTCGCGGCGGTTGATCATCCGTTCGCGCGCGTATTCGGTCAGATGCGCGGGCAATGGGCCGTGCGGGCCGAACATGCCAAAGAACAGGTTGGTCAGCCGCCCCGGCTCGCCCCCCGGCGCACGGAAGCCGCTGATCGTGCTGGGCGGAAAGGCCATGCGCGGTTCCTGCCCCAGCCGCACCGCATCCTCGCGCGGGCGGCGCGACCGGCCCATGCGCGGCGCGGCCGGATACTGCGCCTCGATGATGCGCAGGGCGGCAAAGATGTGGTGGCTCTCGGGTGTCGCGGTCAGCCTCGCAAAATGCGTCAGATGATCCGCTCGAGGCCCGTCTGGGGTCGCCATCGCGCGATTTCTCCGTTTTGCTGGGTGCGCAGCACCGTTTCGGTAAAGCTGTTGATCGTTACGTACTTGCGGAAGAAGCGTTCGAGCACGGCCCCCAGCAGATAGACGCTCGTGCCCTCGAAGAAGCTTTCGTCCAGCACCAGTGTGATTTCGAGGCCGCGCACGGCGGTGGACAGCACGCCGTCGCTGATCCGACGCACGACGGGGCGGCTGGCGACGGACACGATGCCTTCAAGTTGCAGCATCACGCCGCGGTCGCCGGCGGGCGCATAAAGTCCCACGAGTTCGCGCAGCGCCGCGGCCCCCTCCCCCTTGTCGCTGTCGGCGATCGACAAATAATTCAGGCTCAGGTGGCTGATCAGCCGCCATGCTGCGTCGCCCTGCGCCAGCGTCGGACGCGGCCGCGTCTGGCTGACGAGCGTCGTGATCGAGGCGACCGGTCCGCCGCCAGGCAGATAGAACAGGTCCGTCACCCCGGTCGGCAGCAGCATCGGAAGGTCGCGGTTCGTCACCATCGCACGGACCGCAAGCTGATGGATCCGCGCAGGATATGGCGCCTCCGTGCGGTCCACGAGGGTCAGGTAGGTTTCCGACCCCAGATAGCTGGTCCGCGCGCCCTTCAGCCGTTCCTTTTCGGTGCGCTGCCGCATCCGCCGTGACACCGTGTAATAGGCCGCGTGACTGTCCCCGGCAGGCGAGAAGTCGTCGGCGGAATAGAACGGGCGGAACTCCGTGTCTTCCTGCCCTTCGCCGTTGATGCCCTTGACCAGCAGGATCGAATGGACTTCGAAATCCAGCGGACCCGTACGGTCCGCCACGACATGGTGGGCCACATCGCGAGAGGTGACCTGCAGACGGTCCAGCCGCTTTTCGAAGAGGTTGATCGCCGGGACGCAGTTGAGTGAGAAGGCATCGGCGGTGATGCCCGCCGCGATGCCGGGCATTCCGTCGCGCAGCAGGACGTAGACGTCGACGGAATCGCCCGTGGCGCGGGCGATCCCGGCCGACAGCCCGGTCAGTTCCACGAAATGGAACCGTTCCGGCATGGCAAAGTATTCCTGCAGCAGCCGGTAGCCATCGAAACTTTGCCGCGGCGTCGGCAGCAGCGCCTCCTCTGGCGAAAAGCCGCGGGGCATGACGCCGCCCGGCAGACGCACCGTCCAGTCCGAGAGCCGGTCCGTGCTGCGCGCGACAAGCCCGGTGGTCTGCGTGCACAGCAGTTGGTGCAGTTGCCAGCCCCGCATCCCCTTGCCGCCGAGGAACAGCGTCAACCCCTCCAGCGGCAGCGCACCAATGGGCTGGCCGCCGTGTCGCCGCAGCCGCAGCCGCACCGCGGCGCGGGCCTCGGTCTCTCCCGCGACCCCGGCGGCCACAAGCGCGCCGCGCCCGTCGATGTATTCCGCCTCCTCCAGCGCGATCGGCCAGAGCGTCAGATCGGCGGCGGTCGTATAGATGCAGCCTTTGGGCGCGCCTTCGACCAGCCGCGACCGCAACTGCGTCTGGCGCGGCAGCACGAAGCCGCTTTCCAGCGCACTGTTGTCCATGTCCGGGTTCAGCTGCGCAATCAAGGTCGAGGGCGTCGGCGCCAGATAATGCGGATATACGATATCAAGCAGGTGGGTTGTGAACGCCGGATACTGCATCTCCAGTTCCAGCTGCACCCGCGCGGACAGAAAGGCGCTGCCTTCCAGCAGGCGCTCGACATAGGGGTCCAGCACCTCGATCCCGTCCATGCCAAGGCGGGCGGCGATCTTCGGATAGGAGGCGGCGAATTCGGCGCCCATCTCGCGCAGATAAGCCAGTTCGGCCTCGTAGTGCTTGAGAAGGCGGGTATCCATCGGGTCAGGTCCGCTTGTCTAGGGACAGCGCGCCGGTGGTCAGGTCGATCTGCGAGCGCAGATACAGTTCCATCGGCAAGGGCTGCGCCCATAATTCCGCGTGGATGTCGAAATCGACGACAGGGCGTCCCCGGTCGGCGGGGGCCGCCACCATCGACACGTCCAGCGTGCCGGGAATGATGCGCGGCTCGAACCGGCTGATCGCCTGTGCGATGGCGCGGCGGATCGCTTCGGCCCGGTTGCCCGTCGCGAAATCGCCGGAGGTGTCCTGAATGCCGTAATTCAGCGTCGAATTCACCGCATGGGGCGTTTCCTGATCGTCGAGAACCGTATCCAGACTGTTCGCGTTCAGCAGCCAGCCCAGATCGCGGCGCACGATGTCGCGCAGGCGGTTGAGGGTGATGACGCGGGCATCACGGCTTTCGGTCGCATTGTCCGGGTCGTCGTCGGTCAGCCGGTCCAGCAGGGACGGTTGCAGGCGTTCGATGATCGTTCGATCAGCCATCGGTCGCCACCGGGTCCATCACGAGGCTGCGCAGGTCCATGATCGCGGTCTCGCCCGCATCCGTCGCCAGCAGGCGCTGGCCGGTGCCGATCTGCGCGCCGCCGCCCGCGTCCGCCCATGTCGTCGTCCGCGACAGCATCGCGGTCCCATCGCTCGCACCCGTGGTGCCGACATAGCGGGTCGGGATCAGGGCCACGGTGCCGCCGCCGTTGGCCAGCTTCAGGCTGGCCGCAGTCCAGACCGCGTCACGCAGGTCCGCCGGCGGATCGACGGTCAGCGTGCCGATCGCCGAGAACGGCATCCAGAAATAGCGCCCGTTCAAGATGATTTCGAGCAGCGGACCCAGACGCATGTCCGCATCGGCCACCCAGTCGAATTTTTCGCCGTTCAAAGTGCCCGTGGCATCCGGCACGGCACCGAAGGCCCGGTCCCGAAGGTCCGCCGCAGCCGCCGCATCGCCCCGCGCCAGCGCACGGTTCGCCGCGATCATCAGGGCAACCCATTCCAACGGCTCGCCAAAGATCAGCGGGTCCTTTTCGCCGGCAAAGACCTTCTCGCGGTAGACCTCGCAGATGATCGCCTCGCGGTAGGTCTGGGCCATCGGGATCGCAGCGGCATCGAGTTCTGCGCACAGCTTCAATTGTGCGACAGCCCGCTTCCAGTCGCTCATGACGCACAGAAGCTGGAACAGAAAGATGCGCAGCTTGGGGTCGGCCGCGTTCTTGCGGACCTGATCCTGTAACGCCGCCAGCGCGCCGGGCAGATCGTTGGCCTTCAACAGCGCTGTGGCATCGGACGGCATGTGCGGGCTCCGGTCTTAAAGGAAGGTGCCCGCCACCGCGGCATGCGCGGTGACGGGTCAGATGTGGCAAGATCAGGCGACTTCGTTGGCCGCGATGTCGAACGCGAAGGGGACTTCGCTCGCGGTGCCGCCTTTCTTGTCCTGCTCGACATACTTGATGTCGAAGGCCCCGAAGTTGATCGAGAAGTTCACGGTCAGGCGATCCTCGCCACCGCTTCCGCCGGTCGAGACCGAGGTGATGATGCAATCCTTTAGGATATAATTGATGTATTCCAGCGGCTTGTCGCCGGCCTTGCGGCACACCAGCGTGATCTCCCCGTGGTGGGTGCCTTTGGAACAGGACTTCATCAGCTCATGGGTCGATTTTTCGTACCACGACGTGACCGACAGGTCCTGAAAGTTGGCTTTGCCCGCGCCGGACCCGCCGCCCATGTGGGTCGTTCCGGAATTCGACACACCCCACGACCACGCGAGGACGTCGATACACCCCTTGGCGTGCGCCTTGGTGCCCGATTGCGACTCGCCCGGCACGGCGGGTGTGTCGATGAAGAGGAACATGTCTACGGCCATTTGAAAGTCTCCGTTGTTGATTGCGCGGCTCTGTCGACCGCAGGATGGTGATACCTTGCCCGGTCAACCGACCGGCCGGACAAGGCGGCTGTCATTGCTTTTCGCTCGGCAGCTTGGACACCAGCCGGAGCGACACCGTCAGGCCCTCAAGCTGGTAGTGCGGCCGCAGGAAGAATTTCGAGGTGTAATAGCCGGGGTTGCCCTCGACCTCCTCGATCACCACGTCCGCCGCGGCCAGCGGGCGACGCGCCTTGTCCTTTTCGCTGGACGTGGCGGGGTTGCTGTCGACGTACTGGATTATCCAGTCCTTCAGCCAGCGTTCCATTTCGTCGCGGCCCTTGAAGGACCCGACCTTGTCGCGGACCATGCATTTGAGGTAATGCGCGAACCGGCAGCTTGAGAACAGGTAGGGCAGACGCGCGGCCAGTGCTGCGTTGGCCGTCGCATCCGGATCGTCGTATTCCGCCGGACGGTGCAGCGACTGCGCCCCGATGAAGGCGGCCATGTCGGTGTTCTTGCGATGGATCAGCGGCATCAGGCCGCTTTTGGCAAGTTCAGCCTCGCGGCGGTCCGAAATGCCGATCTCGGTCGGGCACTTCATGTCCACGCCGCCGTCGTCGGTGGGGAACGTGTGCGTCGGCAGGTTTTCCACCGTGCCGCCGGATTCCACGCCGCGGATCCGCGTGCACCAGCCATATTCCTTGAACGACCGGTTGATATTCGTGGCCATGCCGTAAGCCGCGTTCACCCAGGAGAAGTTTTCGGACTCGGCATTGCCGACCTCTTCCTCGAAGGCGAATTCCTCAACCGGGTTGGAATTGGCACCGTAGGGTCTGCGGCCGAGGAACCGCGGCATGGTCAGGCCCAGATATTTGCTGTCCTCGGAGTTGCGCAGGGAATTCCACGCCGCGTATTCCGGGGTGCCGGTGATCTTGGTCAGGTCGCGCGGATTGGACAGTTCCTGCCAGCTTTCGAACTGCATCAGGGACGGATCTGCGCCGGTGATGAAGGGGGCGTGGGCGGCGGCCGCAACCTTGGCCATTTCGCCCAGCAGTTCGA
The DNA here is from genome assembly GCF_021735925.1 of Loktanella sp. M215. Classification (NCBI taxonomy): domain Bacteria; kingdom Pseudomonadati; phylum Pseudomonadota; class Alphaproteobacteria; order Rhodobacterales; family Roseobacteraceae; genus Loktanella; species Loktanella sp. M215. The sequence continues at coordinate 2,297,317 of NZ_WMEA01000001.1, read as the reverse complement.
CGTCGGGCGCCGTGTGGTTGAAGTGGTAGTCCCCCACGAGGCAGCCATAGGGTTCGCCGCCGAACTGGCCGAACTCTTCTTCATACAGCTTCTTGAAGATCGGCGACTGGTCCCAGGCCGCGCCCTTAAACTTGCGCAGGGTCTTGGACAGGTCCTTCTTGGAGATGTTCATCACCCGGATCTTCAGCATCTCGTCGGTTTCGGTGTTGTTCACCAGATGGTGCAGACCCCGCCACGCGCTTTCAAGTTGCTGATATTCTGCGTTGTGGATGATCAGGTTGATCTGCTGGCTCAGCTTCTTGTCGATCTCGGCGATCATCGATTCGATCGAGTGAAGAACGTCATCAGAGATCAGGCCGGTGTTTTCCAGTGCCTGCTGCGCCAGAGTCTTGACCGCAGATTCCACGGCCGTCTTGGCCGTATCCGTGCGCGGCTTGAATTCCTTGTTCAGCAGGCTGGCAAAATCCATTTCCTGCGCCTGGACGGCACCGGCTTCGGCGGCTTTTGCGTCATCGGCCATCATTATTCCTCCGCGTCTTTGGCGGCCGGCGTCGCGGCCAGCGATTTCAGCAGTTCGGGGTTCTTCATCGCGTCAGAGATCAGCTCTTCCGCGCCCGGCTTGCCATCCATGTAGGTCATCAGGTTGCTCAGCTCATTGCGCGCTTCCAGCAGCTTACGCAGCGGCTCGACTTTCTGCGCGATCGCACCCGGCGAGAATTCGTCCATGCTTTCGAACGTCAGGTCGACGGACAGGTTGCCTTCGCCGGTCAGGGCGTTGGGCACCGAAAACGCCGCGCGGGGCTTCATCGCCTTCATGCGGCTGTCGAAGTTGTCGATATCGATTTCAAGGAACTTGCGGTCGGCGATGCCGGGCTGGGCGACCTCGGACTTGCCGGCCAGATCCGACATGACGCCCATGACGAAGGGCAGCTGGACCTTCTTTTCAGCACCATAAAGTTCCACATCATATTCGATCTGAACCCTTGGGGCGCGGTTGCGTGCGATGAACTTCTGCGAACTCGACATTGGTATCTCCGTTTGCTGTATGCGTGCAGTCCGCGAACGGACCCTGTTGTGACGAGCACCGCGCCGGAACGCGGCGTTCAAGTTCAGTCTTCGTCCTCCGGCAGACCCCCGACGATCTTGACCGACTCCATGCCGCCCGGCGCGATGTCCTTCATGATGGTCACGAAGTCCGCGCCCACGAGCCGTTTGGCTCGGTCCAGCAGCAGCGGTAGCGGGCTCGACGGTTCGAAGCGCGCGTAATAGGCGAGGATCCGGTCCAGTGCCACCGACACATCGGCAGAGCTGCTGATGGCACCGGCAGGCGCAGCGGGTGCCGAGACAGGTGCGCTCACGCCGCCGATGACAGGCGCGACATCAGGCGCCGCCTCGGATTTTGCGGTGTGCTCCGCGCCACCGGTCTCCTGCAGCAGTCGCCCGACCGCACGCTGCAGCAACTTCTGCGCCGGTGCCAGATCAGGGCCTTGACCGGGCGTCAGCACATCGAAAACCGCATCGATGCTTTTCAGATCGTCAAGCGCGCCTCGTGCACCGCACAGGATGTCCTGCAAGACCTCGGGCTTCGTGTCACGGAACGCGGCAGACAGGCTCGCGCCGTCGAACGCATCTTCGCCCTCTGCTGGCCTGATGTCGCCGTTGACGATTTCCAGATCACGCAGGCTCGCCATGCCGAAGGCCGCACTACGCGTCAGAGGTGCCAGGCGGATCGCCCGTTGCATCGCAGCGCCTGACAGAGCCAGGACGGCATTGACCCGCATGGTCGGATCGTTGTCGTCATCGGCGTCCAGCTGCGGGTGGCAGGTGTCCCAAAAATCCTCGAGGCACTGGCGCACATAGCCAATCACATCAGCCAGCCCCGGCAGGCCGTTGACATGAATTTGCGCCAGCGCCAGATGTGCCGCAGCCCGCAGATCATGGCTCTGCTCCAGCACAGCGAGAGCTTTGGTGCTCACATCATCATAATCGGGTGGTTCGGCCTCGATGATGGTGTCGCCAGCCTGCCGTTCCTCACCCCCCTGCGCAGCCATTTCCAAGGCCACGAAAATCGGCTCGTATTCAACGTTCGGCCCGCTTGGCGCCGCGTCGTCCAGACTTTCCGGTCTTAGGTCCACAAGCGCCGACTCCCCTGGAAAGATCGGCATAGCATAGCCCGACCTTCCACCTTATCGCCTCACACGAAAACCCTTAAATCCTTGAAAAACAACAGGTCGGATACCACCGACCAACACATGACAAACACTTGATTTGATTGCGGCGGTAACGGGCTCACGACTGCGTGTGACCTTACGGAAAGTTTGTCACTGGTCAACCATTCTTTCACGGTTGCAGTCGTTCGGAGTGGCTTGACGCAGGTCGCAATCTGCGCCCATCCTGCAAGCAACCCCGCCCTGACGGAGCGTTTCATGACGAGATTTCCGATCCTCTGCGTCGCGCTGGTCATGGCTGTCGCGGCACAGCCGACCGGGTCCGCTGCACAAGCGGCGGCACCCGAGCCATCATCCAGCCGTCTGACCGTCGAACTGAACAAGTTCGAGGCGGGCGAAGGTGACAGCTGCCGCGCGTTTTTCCTGTTCCGCAACGGCACCGGCAAAAGCTTTTCGGGGTTTCAGATGTCGCTGGCGATCCTCGACAAGGGCGGCATCATCGACCAGCTTCTGTCGATCGACGCAGCACCCCTGCCCGCCGCCCGCACGACGCTCAAGCTGTTCGAAATCCCCGGCATCGCCTGTGACGCAATCTCACAGGTGCTGCTGCACGATATCCCTGTCTGCAACTTCCAGAACGAGGACGCGACGGACTGCTTTCCACTGGTCGACCTGACCAGCCGGACGGCGGCGGACTTGGTGAAATAGGACCGTGGGCGCACCCTTCGACATGCTGGTCGCCGGCGGGCCGATTGTCTTTCTTCTGCTTGTCATGTCGGTCGGGTCGCTGGCGCTGATTGCCGTGAAGGTCGCCCACCTGCGCGGCGTGACAGCAGGCGAGTCGCGCCGCCACGCGGCGATCGAGGCCTTCGCAACCGGCGACCACCATGCCGCCCAGCGGGCGCTTGAAGGCGCCACCGCCCCCGCCGACCGGATGACACTGACGGCCATGAAGGGGCTTGCGGCGAACCGCCCCCGTGCGGTGCTGGTGGCGGAACTGGAATGGCGCGGCAACGCCGAAATGGCGGTGATGCAGCGCCATATCCGACTGCTGGAACTGATCGCCATGGTCAGCCCGCTGCTGGGGCTGCTGGGCACCGTGCTAGGCATGATCTCGGCGTTCCAGCAACTGGCGCTGGCGCAGGGGGCGGCCAATGCATCCTTGCTGGCGGGCGGCATCTGGACCGCGCTGCTGACGACTGCCGCCGGGTTGCTGGTCGCCATTCCGGCGGCCGTCGGCGCGACCCTTCTGTCGGAATGGGTCGAACGCGCTGGGACTAGGATTGAAACCGACGTCGGCCAGTTGCTGACCCGGTACGACGCGGGCGTCTGAAGCGTGCATCTGCGCCGCCCGCCCCCACCGCCGCGACTGATCTCTCTGGTGTCGATGATCGACGTGCTGCTGATCATGCTGGTCTTCTTCATGGTCACCTCGACCTACCTGAACCTCGACATGATCCCCCTGTCGCGGACCGCGACCGAAGGTGCAGGCACGCCTGCGGACGCCACGCCCGTCATGATCCGCCTCGGCGCTGACGGTCAGACATGGCTGGCGGGCGAAGTGCTCTCTCTCGATGCCCTGTCCGTCCGTCTTGCGGCGCTGCCGGCCGACACGCAGATTCTGATCCTGCCGTCCTTGCGCGGCGACACCCAGTCGCTGGTGTCGTTGATGGACACCATCACCGGCGCCGGCATCAAAAGCCTGCGCGTGGTGCGGGTCGCAGCACCATGAGGCTTGCGCGTGCCACGCGTCGGACCGCGCCGGAAACCATCGTGCCGCTGATCGACGTCGTGTTCTTCCTGCTGGTCTTCTTCATGCTGATCGGCCGCATGGACGCGACCGCCCCGTTCGAGGTCGCACCCGCCGTGGCACGCACGGGGACCGACATGCCCGGGGGCGGACTGACGCTTGCCATTGCCGACGACGGCGCGCTGGCATTGGACGGCACCGCGCTGGACCATGCCGCCCTGATCGCCCAAATCGCGCAGGACCTGACCGTCACACCGGACCGCTTGATCCGCATCAATGCCCATCACGCGGCACCGCTGGCGTCGGTCCTGCCATTGGTCGCCGAACTGGAAAGCCGCGGTGCAACGGACATCGTCCTTGTCGTCACGCCACCCGCGCCATGATCGGCCCTCGCACCCTTGCCGCTGTTGCCGGATCACTGGCCCTGCACGGTGCGGCCATGTCGGGACTGGCCATGGTGCTGTCGCCGCGGTCCATTCCCGATCAGACGCCTCCGCAAACCCGGATCGAGATGATATCGCAGGCCGTGCGCCAGACCGAAGGGCGCCCCGCAGAGACCGGCGGAGAGGCCGCGGCAGAGGGCGAAGCCACCGTGACCACGGCCATACAGGGCCGCGTGCTGCAGACCCGCCCGCGGGCAGAGGCGCCCATCGTGCCGCAGGCCCGCATCGTTGCGACACCGCTGGCGACCGTGGCGCGCCTGCCCACGCCTGATGCGATCGTCGCAGCAAGGCCGAGCCCGGTCCCGGCCCCCGTCGTGGCACTCCCCTCTCCAACGGTCGCCCCGGCGCCATCCACCGCCACACCGGTGGCGTCCACGGTACCAACGGCGCTGCGGGTTGCCGCCGCCGTGCCGACAAGACCGGTCCAGCGCGCCACGCTGGCCAAATCGCGCAGCGCCGCCGCTCTGCCGCCGCAGGGTGCGACCCTCGCTGCAGCAACGGCACCGGCCACGGCTGTCACACCCGGTCCGCCTGCGGCGACCAAAACCATGCCATCGGATCTGCCCTCCGAAGCGGCCACCGATTTGCCCCTGCCCGCAACCGCCCGGATCGCATCACTGGCGTGGTCCGGCGGTGACACGGCACCCCTGACGGCCCAGTCACTGGCCGCCATCGCCGCCTTTTCCACCGAAGGCGATGCCTCTGCCGACGCCAGCAAGGTGCGCGACGGGATAGCGGGGCTGTTGTCGGCAGTGCCATGCGCCCGGTTGCAGACGGTTTTCGACCCCGCAACGGGGACCCTGTCCCTGTCGGGCCATATTCCAGAGGACGCCCTGCGGGGCCCGGTCCTGTCCGCCCTGCGCGCGCAGATGGGTACGGCGATCGCGGTCGCCGACAATCTGAAGATCCTGCCCCGCCCCCAGTGCGGCGCCTTGGCCGGGATCGCGGACGCAGGTCTGCCACAATCGGACGAACAGCTGACGAACCCGAGGGTCATCGGTGCCAACGGCTTTGCCCGCGATTATACCTATACCGACGGCCAGCCCCTGCAGCTTGATCTGGCGGGACCAGACTACGACAGCTTTGTCTATGTCGATTATTTTGCGGCGGACGGCAGCGTGATACACCTGCAACCCAATACCACGGTCCCGCTAGAACCTTTGGCTGCCAAGGCCGCAATGACCGTCGGCCGCCCGCGTAACGGCAAACCTTATCTGACCCTGACCGTCGGCCCCCCCTACGGTCAGGAGATCGCCGCAGCCTTCGCGACATCCGTTCCGCTGTACGACGGGATGCGGCCCGTCACGGAACCAGCGGCACCGTATCTGTCATTTCTGAAGGACAGGATCGCGGCAGCACGCAGGGCGCATTCAGACTTCAAGGGCGAATGGGTCTACTTCTTCGTCACGACGCAACCGGATTGATGTGCGGGGCTGACTGTCGGTGTCGCGATCCGCAACCTGCGGCACGCCTGGTGGGAGGTCATGCCGAAGGGGCGGCCTTATTCCATTCGGCCAACACCGAAGCGCCAGCTGCGTCGGCCCACCAGGCGACGGCGTCTTGCAGGAAGTCGTGCATAGGCAGCATCGCCGCACCGGATAATACTAGCATCAGCCGTGGCACAGTACCGCCTTTGTATAGGCTGAGACACATAAGGCAACTACTCAGACCCGAACCGTGGCCAGACCGGCAAGGGAGGCGCCAAGTATCAGGCCCTGACGCTGACCTGCCAATCCTGCCCTTCGAAGCAAAAATGCTGCCCAAATGCCGACGCCCGCAAGATCACCCGCTAAGAGCATGAAGATGCCCGCCAAGTCGCCCGCGACATCGCGAAGACGGAGCAATACACCGTCTCAATGCGGCTTCGAAAGAAGATTGAGATGCTATTCGCCCACCTCAAGCGCATTCTGCGGCTGGGGCGGCTCCGATTACGTGGTCCGAACGGCGCAAATGACGAATTTCTGCTCGCTGCCACCGCCCAGAACCTCCGGAAATTGGCCAAAATCCTTCCCGCACCGCAGCATGTGCGCCCGGCCTGATAACTAAGGCGTTCGCGCCATCATCGGCGCCTGACTTTCTGCGCGAGGGAACCTTTGTTTTTTCAACAAAATCGGCTCTTTCCGGACCTTCGCTGCGGTTTGCAGGAACGACCGCTTGGCCCCTGCCCCGCTCTTTGGGCGTAACATCGTGCTACAGTCGGCAGTGCGGCTTGCGCCCACTTCGTCCCAACCCATCCTCCCTGTCCGAATGGCCCGCGCCCTGTCTCTCCGAGCCAATGTGCGGGCCTTCGGCAATGGTCGTCGTGGTCCATGCCTCTCCGCCCTTTGGGTTACGATCACTGAGGCAGGAAGTCAGCCAACCGCTCTTTGGGTCAGCCATGTGGCACAAAAGTCGGTTTTGCTTAGCATCTGACACTCGACCGGACCGGAGAATAGAGATCCGCCACGTGTTAATTATGGCGCATGGCAAATCCAGAGCTCAACACAACCGAACATAAGCAAAGCTCTCTAAAAGCCCTCAAGGCCTAGATTTAACGGAGCCTCAACTACGTTTCATATGGCGGCAGTCTGTTGAAGTGCCGCTCCCATGACCTCGTCATAGTTCGCACCAGCGTCGTGACGAATGCTGCATCGATTATCAGGATTCATTGACATGAGACACGGAAGCATAATAATGCGAATGATGCGAATATAATTTGGAGTACGACAGTGGCAGATGAGGAACTTCCAATATGGGCATCAAACTTGAAAAAGCTAACCGCGGCATCCCGGTTGTCACAAGCTGAACTGGCGCGGCGTTCTGGCATGCAGCGTGACAGCTTCGGTCGATATGTCCTCGGCAAAACAATGCCGCCAGATGCAAAGCTGATCGCAATAGCTAAGGTGTTCGGCGTGAAGCCCTCAGACATCGACCCCGCCCGAACGGAGCTTGACGGTATCGAGATGCAAAGCGCACCCGCACGGAACGCCTATTCGATCTCGCCATCCTTGAACGGCGACAAGGGTCGTGTGTTCCTCGAGGTTGCAACTGAAATGCCGTTTTCCGAGGCGGCGAAGATCGTTCAAATTATCACAGAAAGTTCAGATGACTGACAACCTTCCATACCTGACGTCGGTCAAGGGACGCCCGCACCTACACATCCGCGACGGGAAGAAGCGGATCAGTACTGGTGAAACGAGCCGCGGAAAAGCTACAGCGGTGCTCATGAAATACATCGCGGAGAGGCCGGGACGTAACGAGCATGAGGCCACCATCGAGACGGTCTCCGACCTTATGTCGGTGTGGGCCGCAGAGCGGCAGGAAAAAAACGAGAAGACTTGGAACCGCAAATTCAAGTATCTCGAGAAGACAGTCAATCGATACGCTGGCGACGTCACGCTGCAAGAGATCGACAAGGAGTGGTCGAAAGATTACGCGTATTCACGTCGTCAGGACGGAGTTGCGGGACCCACGATCCGGCAGGAATTATCGTCATTGACTTCAGCGTGGAATATCGCAATCGGCGCAAAGCTGATTTCGATCACGATGCCTAAGCTTGATTTGCCGCCGGCCTCGGAAGCGAAAGACGTCGCGCTGACGCGGGATCAGGCGCGTGCTCTGATCGCGGCATGCGAACATGCACACATCAAGCTATTTGTTCGACTGTGCCTTGACACTGCCGGTCGCCCAGGCGCGATCCTCGCCCTGCCCTGGCATCGGGTTGACTTGGAGCTTGGGGAAGTCGACCTGCGCGAGACGCGCGAAGAGAGAGCCGCCAGGGGTGATGCTCGGATCAAGCCAGCTGCACATGTGCCCATCAATGAAGGCATCGTGGAAGCCCTCACCGAAGCTCGGAAGCGGTCCGTGACTGGCAACGTCATTGAGTTCGGCGGTAAGTCTATCGCATCGGTGCGGAAAGCATTTGGGACAGCGGTTGAGCGGGCCGGCTTGGGCGGCTTGGACATCACTCCGCACGTTTTGAGGCATACGGCTGCGACGTGGATGGCCCAAGCTGACGTGCCGCTGTTCGAGATCGCGGGTAGACTTGGTCATAAAAACACAACGATGGTGGAACGCGTTTATGCGCACCACCGTCCGTCGTATCAGTCGAAGAGCAAAGATGCCGTCAGGCTTTAGAACGGATCCTGGACTGCATTTCCATTCAAGTTGTGCTGGCCAAGGTTTTTACCGTTCGGGTCCATGTCTACTTGCTCATTGATGAATGCTGCCATGCCCAGAACGTCAGGTGCGCCGGAAATGTATGTCCGGAATTTGCCGGTGTCGGGGTCGTTCTCATTGTACGGTCCACCGATCACGTCGAGGACGCCAATGTCTTTCGGATTTGTGCGGCAGATTGTAAGCAGTGTGCCAGTCATCTCGTCGACAAGCATCGACACCATCTTCGATGTTGAGCCCTCAGGGAGAAGCTCTTTCACAATCTTATCCGATTGAGCGACAATACCGTTTTGCCCGCGGCCAGCGTACGGCATTCCACGCTCTGCCGCGATTTTGACTGCATGGTAAACGTACGGCCGGAGGCGACGCAGCATCGCTGCTTCTTCGAGCTCCATGACTTCACCAATCGGCTTTCCGTCCGGAGCAGTCGCGACGAAAGTCATGCGCTTCTTTGAGCGGATGACGGGAAATGTTTCGCCGTTTTTCGGGTGACCGATATTCGACTTAACTGCGCAGACCCACAGGGAGTCACCCTTATCGATCTTAATGTTCTCGTACATACCCTTAGATGCCGGAACCATTACGATTGAATGCCGTGATGCGTTCACAAGAGCAGCCGAGCCACGCATCGTTGCGATCAGCTCGTCTGATGTTGTGGTTTCGTCGATCTTCTTGAGGCCGTCTTTTGTCAGGTGCGATGTCAGGATGACGGCGCATTTGGCTTTGGATGCGAAGTCGTCGAGGATATCGATGACAGAATATACCATGGTGTCATCTGTCTGATTTGCGCCACACAGCGACGTTAGCGTATCAAACACGACAATATCGGGGTTGAGTTCAATAATGGCATCAAACAACTCAACTCCACCATCTGAAAGCTTTGCTTCAGCGTTGATCATGTGGTCGGGGGTCACCATGTTGCGCTTCGCTTCACGGTAACAGACAACCTCAATCATGCCGGACTCACACGCGGTGATGTAACGATCAAAAGCACCATCCGGCAGGACGTTCGAGAGACGCTGGTTAAACATGAGGGGTGACTCTTCGCCGAGCACCAGTACCATGCGCTGAGGCTTGTCGTGATTACGGAGTCCGAACAAATCCATGATGCCCGTCGCGGCTGCGTTGATGCCTGCGTGCACGAATGCGGTCGTTTTGCCCGCAGATCCCTTCATTGCAACGACAGTACAAACACCCACCGGGATCAGAAAACCGTCCACATATTCCTGAGGAGGGCATGTCCTCATCAGCGATTTCGGGTCGATACCATTTTTAATGAAGTAGCTCAGTCGAGCCTTTGTCGGTTGTGCATTTGTCATTTCGTCATCCATGTTTGTAGGGCACAAAAGCTGCGCCGATTAAGACTTGAATTTCATGTTGGGGGATTCGGGCCAGAGACCTGTATCGGGGCCAAGGTGATGTTCCTCAGCGAGCAACTGGGCGTCGCCCTGAGCATCGCCGCACCGCTGGGAGATCCCAGCGAACGACTTGAAGGCCGAAAGGTTTGCGGCATCGACAGCGTCGAGGCAGATGAACATCAAAGCCAAGCCACGCCGAACGTGCGGAAGCGTCGTGTGCCGGCACAGTAAGCGGAACGCTTCGTACTGATAGGTGATGAGGAGATCCCTCAGGTCGTCCATCAGTCGCGTGACAAGCCTGCCGCGCTCGCTGTGCTGGTCCACGTAGTCGAGAAGCCAGGACTCGCCGTTGCGGCGGTATGCGGTCAGCGAAGCGGTGAACGACACCCCGGCGTAGAGTTCTGCGATCTCATATGAGTCACGCTTCTCCAGATCCGAGAACGAGAACCTTTCAGCCAGCGTCCGTCCGGTCTTGATCTTACCGATGACGACTTCGATGTCGTGCGTCGTCGTGCTGATCGACCCGCGGATGAGCCTCCCCGCCGTGTGTGTGATGTCGTTGTTCATGTGCCTGTCTCCGTTCTTCAGAGACATTCGCTGCACCGGCTGTTTGGCGCATTTCGGCGGGCGTATCGAAACCGGAAGATGCTGCTGTTAAGTGAGCGGTAGTCATGAAATTCCCATTGCTTTCAGGGATGTATCATTTCGCAAAACTTCCGCATTCTGATTTCGGTGACTTGCCCAGCCGCGCATAGCAATGGGTCCGATCGGTATCCTGATGGAAAGCAGGAGATCGACATGACGCATGTGAACGACGCGACCAGAGCACTCATTCAAAGCTACGAGCAGTGCCACCTGAATGCGTATCTCGACGCTGTCGGGGTCTGGACGATCGGCTGGGGCACGACTTCCAGGGCCGGTGTCGGGATCTCGCCGCGGGCCGGCATGACGATCACGCAGGCTCAGGCGGATGCCTACTTCGAGGCGACACTGGAAAAGTTCGGCGCCGAGATGGACCGGTTGATCACACGCCCGATCAACGAGAACCAGCGCGGCGGCTACTTGTCCTTCGTCTACAACGTCGGTTCGGCGAACTTCGCCACATCATCTTCGCTTCGCCAGTTCAACGCGGGCAACGTGCAGGACGCTGCGGATCGCCTGCGGCTATAGAACAAGGGCACCGTCAAAGGGAAAAAGGTCGTTCTCCGTGGCCTGACACGGCGCCGGGAAGATGAGCGGTCGCTGTTTCTGACGCCGGTCACGGCAGCCCAAGCACCCGTGAAGCCGATCAGTGTGCAGAAGCCGTTCTGCGCCGGCCTTTGGACGCGCTGATGAGGATCAACGTCATCATCGCCGCCATCGCCGCGTCGGCGTGGGTCTACGCAATCGCAGCCGGGAGTTGCTGACATGTTCAAGTTTATCACCGTCACTCTACTGATCGCGACTATCGGGCTGCTGACCATGGTTCTATTTGAGAACCGGGCACAAGGCGCGATGATCGATGTTGCAGTGACAGCAGACCACGCATCAGACCGGATCGAAAAGTCGGGCACAATCAGGGCGCTCGACGAACTCGCGCGGATCTGCAAGCCGGGTTGGGATACGTGATGCTGGGCAGGGTTCAGTTCGCCGTAGCCCTGGTCGCGATTGTCGCGGCGTTTGGGGCGTATGTCTTGTCCTTGCGGTCGGACTTGCGCGCGACGGATGTCGAGCTTCAGGCATCGCGGCTGGCCGTGTCAGCGTATGCAGAGGCGGCCGATGTGATGGTCGCGCAGGTGGAAGCCCTGCGGACTGCGAGGCCGGCCTCTGATGCTGCATATATAGACAGGCTGGCCCGCATCAGGGCAGCCAAAGGTGTGTGTGTCGACGAGGCCCTCCCGGGCGCTCTGCTCGACTGAAGAAGAACTGGTGCCTGCGGCGGCTTTGGTCGGGTGGGTAAGGAAAATCAGGAAGAAAGTGGTGGTGTGATGAAGTCTTGTTCTATTCTTTCTGTTGGATTTCTTCTCCCGCTGGTCCTGTCTGCTTGCGCCGCAGGCACTGGGTTTCCGGCTGCGGTTACGCCGCCGCGCATTGAGATCGTCTGCCCTGATCCCGCTGGTCGCTCCTTGCTCCTCGAAGGCTCAACGTTCCGGGACCTGGCAGCCAGCCGAGCTGAGGCCTTGGACGGCTGGCAGCAATGCCACGACGGCCTGAACATCTCTCAGTCGTCTTCTGTCAGCACCCGTCGGTAGACTTCCCTTAGAAACCTTAGCTCATTAAAAACGTAGCCCGCATCATGCGGGAATAGCGTGTGATTTTTCCACCTGATGAGCTTGCACCAACCGCGCGTCGTGCATGCGTGCGTCAGCCCCGTCGTCAGGCCGACCAGCAGATTCTGACCCAGTGGCGACCCATCCACATTTCCTGTCAGTGTCCAACGGCCGTGCCTCTCGCGCCGGATTGACCACCTCTCGACGTCGATGCAATTCATCCCGTCGCCCAGTTTCATGCCATCTTCAAACCGGAGGATCCACGTTCCAAGGTCCGGGTAGTCTGCCTGCGTCATAGCATCGACATCCCCTTGACGAAGGCGGTCGCCATACGCTCGGTGTCGGCACCGACGCGGTGCTCTCGCGGCGCATCTGACAAGTGGCTGAAGGCCACCAGCATGGCGCCCATCTGACCCTTGCAAGCCATTTTGACGATCCTGTCCACGTCCTGAAACCTCGGCGGCACGGCATCGATGACGTCGACCAGCTTAAAACACCAGTTCCAGTCGAAACCCGGCGCGTCGCTGACAACGCTCCGTTGACCGATGCGGGCCAGGAGTTCCCTCGCGACGTCAGCGGCCGCCGGCGCCCCGTCCAGATCTGTCCTGCTGATGCCGTGGATCTGCTCAGCTCGCGCGTCCCAGGACCGCGCTGGCCAGTCAGGCTCCGGCTTGATAAGTGACGACCAGGTCTGCAGTTGGCCACCAGCGATGATTGTCAGACCGACCTCTACGGGCCAGCTGTTCGCGTCGAGGCCCGATGCCTCAAAGTCGATGAAGACCAGGTGGTCAGTCGTGAACGACATGACGCCTCCGTTCGCCCGTTAAGGCCTAAAACTGATTACAGAAATGGTAGGAGACCCGGGTAACGATCCCGGCCGTGAACGCTGATCTGGCGCCTTAAGGGGGTATAAGACCCTCCCGCACACCTGTGCTGTCTCCCGTTCGTAGCCCCGTGAGGGCCGCCGTGGGCTACGATATTCGGTGCTGGTGCGTTGCGGTGTCCATATCAAGACAGTGTACCACAGCGGACTCGGCGTCAAGCGAGTTCACGCATGATAAGACAAGCACATCAGGGGAGAGTGCGAGCGTTCATCTGTACGCAGATCGCTTGATAAGACGTCATCATGCGTGTATCTATTTTGCAACCATCGACGAGAGGGATGTAATCCACAGATTACAAAGTCGCATCTGTCTCATCTCTTTGTAAAACATACGATACATACAAGTTCGCATGATAAGACAAAGCACACACCCTTGGTAAGGGTGAGGTCGAGAGTTCAATCCTCTCTCACAGCACCATCTGAACCCCTTGATATTAAAGAATACCCTTGCGTTGCAGGTGCTTTGTCCATCCTGATGTTACAAAGCACGTTACAAAGTGGGTTCTCTATGGCAGGTAAATTACGGCACTTTCAGCTCCGCGACGGGCGCTACTACGCTCGACTCGTTATTCCAAAAAGTCTCCGAGCCTACCTCGATAACAAGACAGAACTTCGTGAGCCTCTCGGCGGTGACCTTCGTGCTGCAGAACGTAAGCATCCGGGTGTCTTGGCTGGACTGTTCCAAATCATTGCAATTGCTGAACAGCAAAGAGCCTCAGCCGAAGGGGAATTGGCGGTTCCCGGACGGTATCCTCTGTCGGCCCAGCAGATAGCTCTGCAAAGCTACGAAGCCCGGTTGATGCAGGATAACGATGCACGCAACACGCAACCAGCATACGGCCTAGTCGCTGTAGACGATCGCTACGTGGCGATGTTACGCTGCGGGATCGCAGGAACGGCGAGTAACCTCGAGCTGGCAAATTTGGTTGGCCATCGTATCGAGCATTTTCGTAAAATTGGAAATACTACCGCGGAACCTAACACACCTGAGTGGCGAGAGCTGGCACGTGCCCTTTGCACGTCAGAGCTAGAAGCGCTTGCCCGCGTCGTCGAACGTGATGACGGCGACTACTCTGGTGTTCCAGTTGATCCGATATTGCAAAATGTTCCGCCGCTCGAACGAGAAAGGGCATCCGTGTCCCTCTCGGGATTGTTTGAAGACTATATTGCCACGCGGAATTACCTCGGTCGCAGCAAGGGCACAGAGCTACGCTGGAAACCCGTATTTCCGAGCCTGGTGTCCCATCTAGGCCATGACAACGCGCGCAAGATTTCAAAAAAGACATTATCAAGTGGCGGGATATGCTAAGAATGTCCCTGGCGCCTAGCACAATAAAAAAAGTTCACCTCACAGCCGTTAAGGCAGTTTTGAAGTGGGCCGTTTCCGAAGACCTTTTGGATGAGAACCCGGCTAAGGATGTCCGGCAGGAAATGCCAAAACAGATTAAATCGAGGGAGCAGGGATATACGGAAGAAGAAGCGAACGCGGTTTTGCTATTTGCTTACAATTATGAACCAAAGCCCTTCAACGGCGGTTCCATTCGAGAATATCCTCAAACGTCAGCTGCAAAAAAAATGGGTCCCGCTCCTTCTTGCCTACAGCGGCGCCCGCGTCGTTGAGCTGACGCAGCTTCGTAAACTGGACATCTCACTGGAAGGCGAAATTTACTCAATGCGTATTACGCCGGATGCCGGAACAGTTAAGTCTGGCGGCTATCGGGACGTGCCGATCCACCCTGCCCTTGTCGAAGCCGGCTTCATCGCCTTCGTTTCTGCAGCCCAATCAGGCCCACTGTTCGTCCCTGAATACGGTAAAGGGACCGTTCTAAAACGCGCGCAAACTACTGGTAACCGAATTGCTGAATGGCTTAAAAAAGAAGGGCTCGTCCCGCCTGCGGTGAGCCCCAACCATGGGTGGCGACACCGCTTCAAGACTGTTGCACGTGAAGAGTGAGGTGCCCCCCGAAAACTGGACACTGACGTAAGCTCCGATTTGCTGTCTGTTGATCTTCACCACGAAGGAGATCGAAGATGTCGAAACGAAAGCAGCACGCCCCTGAGTTCAAGGCGAAGGTGGCGCTTGAGGCGCTGAAAGGTGAGGCGACGGTGTCGGAGCTGGCGAGCCGGTTCGGCGTGCATCCGACGATGATCAACCAATGGAAACGTGCGCTGCTGGATGGCGCGTCCGGTGTCTTTGAACGCGGCGGCCGCAAGACGCCGGTCATCGATGAAGACCAGGTCAGGGATCTGCATGCCAAGATCGGGGGAGCTGGCGGTGGCCAACTCTTTTTGGAAAGAAAGCTCAAACCTTGGGGCGGGAAGTGAGGCGCAGCATGGTCGAGCGCGACCATCCGGACCTGTCGATTGGCCAGCAGTGCGCGCTGCTACAGGTTTCTCGGTCGTCGTTTTACTATACGCCGCAGGGTGAGACGGAGCAGAACCTCGCGCTGATGCGGCTGATCGACGTGCAATTCCTGGAGACGCCCTTCTTCGGCGTGCGCCAGATGACGTGGCACCTGCGCAACGAGGGACACGCGGTGAACGAAAAGCGCATCCGTCGGCTTATGCGCCTGATTGGTTTGATTCCAATCTACCAGAAACCCAACACCAGCAAGCCGGCGAAGGGGCACAAGACCTATCCCTACCTCTTACGCGGGCTGCGCGTAGAGCGGCCCAATCAGGTTTGGTGCGTGGACATCACCTACCTGCCGATGCGCAGAGGGTTTCTCTATCTGGTGGCGATCATGGACTGGCACACCCGAATGGTTCTGGCGTGGCGGATCTCGAACACGCTGGACGCCGACTTCTGCGTCGACGCGCTGAACGAGGCAATCTATCGGTTCGGGCCACCTGACATCATGAACAGCGATCAGGGATCGCAGTTCACATCGTTTGCCTGGACAGACCGCCTGCGGCGGTCGGGCGTCCGCATATCGATGGATGGCAAGGGCCGCTACTTGGACAACATCTTCATCGAGCGCCTGTGGCGCACGCTGAAATACGAGTGCGTCTATCTGCATGTCTGGGAGACCGGGTCTCAGGCCCGCGCGGGTGTCCGGACATGGATGGGGTTCTACAATCACCGCCGCCCGCACAAAGCCCTTGGCGGCCAACCACCGGCCGTAGTCTACTCGCTGAAAGTCGAAGCAACGCAACCCGATCAGCAGGAGCAGATCAGAGCTTAGAAAGCGCCAGATCCTGTCCAAGGGAAGGGGAGCACCTCATCCCTCTGGCATTGGTGCGCGTTCACCCCGACAGAAACACTCGACGCCTTGGACATCGACGGCCATGTGCGCGGCGCGGCGCTCTTGCCGCCGGTTCACCTTCCGCGGCGCATGTGGGCCGGTGGCAGTCTCACGTTTCACCGCCCTCTCCATGTGGGCGAGCCGCTGGAGCGGTCGACGCGCATCCGGTCATTGGTCGAAAAGCAGGGCAAGACTGGCCCGATGGTTCTGCTGACACTCGATCACGTCATACATGGCACTCAAGGTCTCGCCATCGAAGAGCGCCAGGACATCGTTTACCTGCAGATCCCGGAGATGTTCACGCCACCGCCGAAGAAAGACCTTCCAGCGGCCCCTCAAGAGATGATCGAAACGCCCGAGACGCTCCTTTTTCGCTATTCCGCGATCACATTCAACGCCCACCGCATACACTATGATCAGAGCTATGCGCAGACCGTCGAACAATATCCCGGACTGGTCGTGCATGGTCCGTTGCAAGCGACATTCCTGATGCGCGCGGCAACACGGCACAAGGGGCGATCACCATTCTTCTTCGAGTTCCGGAGCGTGCATCCTATGTTTGCGGGTGCCACCTGCGACATCGCTTGCCAGGAAGACGAAGAGGGCCTTGCGCTGTGGACGGGTCAGAACGGACACCAATGCATGCAGGCCCGCGCCGTTTGGGAGGAAACACAATGACGGTTCTCAAGGGGATGCGAGTGGTCGAGGGATCAGCGTTCGTTGCCGTGCCTCTCGCCGGAATGACCCTAGCGCAAATGGGGGCGGAAGTGATCCGCTTTGATCGCATCGGCGGTGGACTCGATGCAGGGCGTTGGCCACTTGCCCCCAACGGAAACAGCTTGTTCTGGGCTGGCATGAACAAGGGCAAGAAATCCATTGCCGTCGACATGAAAGCTGCGGAAGGCAGAGAGCTGATCTCTCAGATCATCACGGCGCCGGGGGACGATGCAGGGATGTTTCTGACCAATCTGCGGGTCCGCGGTTGGATGGACTATGAGACCCTGAGCAAGGCCCGCGAAGACCTCGTGATGGTCACTCTCACCGGCGATCGCCATGGAAGGCCTCAGGTGGACTACACGGTCAATCCGGCTTTGGGCATTCCGATGATGACAGGCCCCGAAGACAGTCAGGAGCCTGTCGCCCATGCTCTTCCCGCTTGGGACCTGATCGCGGGCAACCTATGCGTTTCAGCCCTCCTCGCGGCAGAACGCCACCGTTTGCGAGGTCATGGCGGACAAGAAGTTGAAATTGCGTTGAAAGATGTGGCTGCAGCCACGCTGGGCCACCTTGGTATCATTGGCGATGTCTCGCTGAATGGCGCGGATCGTGGCAAAGCAGGCAATGCCCTCTATGGGGCCTATGGACAGGATTTCCTCTGCGCCGACGGGCGGCGGGTCATGGTCATCGGTCTGACCCATCGCCAGTGGATCGGGCTGGTCAAGGCGACAGGCCTGGGTGACGCGATCAAGGGGCTTGAAGCCAGGCTGGGTCTGTCTTTGGACGATGAAGGCAATCGCTGGAGACACCGCAAAGCGATCACAGCAGTTTTCGAACCTTGGTTCGCGGCGCGCAATGTCAGCGATTTCGAAGGGACGTTTAATAGCGCAGGTCTCACCTGGTCTGAATTCAGATCCGTGCGGGAGGCAATGTCCGACGACTCTGATCTGAGCGAAGACAACCCGATGTTCAGAGCTGTCAAACATCCTGATACCGGCACTTATTTGACTCCTGCACACCCGGCCATTTTTCACGGTGCACCCCGGGAAGCTGCGACAGCAGCCCCGGTTTTGGGTGCAAATACAGAGGAAATATTGGCGGACATTGTAGGACTCAGCAGCGCCAGTATAGGTGCACTGTTCGATAAAGGCTTGGTCGATGGGCCGCGCACAGGAGCGCACAAGACAGCCGCTTAGTTCGAGGATTTTTGCGCTAGCATTCAACCCAAATCGTGCAGCGTGACAATCAAGATGAGAATCTCATGCCGATTGTCGCGCTACACAAATCGCTGTGGTCAAAGAAATGCGGCAGCCGGAACAGGTATTTTAACTGCTGACATTACTCTATCTTCAACGCGGATATCCGAATTGAAGTATGCGACAAGGCAGCCCCTCGGGTTAAAGGGCTGCCTGTTCGGGGTAGGTTTGCTGCGTTGACGCAAGCGCCGGGGTTCTATGTCTACGACCAGTCCTACGCCTATGCCTACGCATCACAGCTTTCAACTGATCGAAGCCGTCGTCGAACATCTTGACGGTGCGCGGGTGCCCATTCTTACGGATGCCTACCGCGGCGGCGCACGGCTCTTTCGTAGATTAACGAACCGCAAGGGCGCGACCGTGGAACGCGCGATGAACCCCTTAGTCCCAGGCGATGCCGTGCTCTGCTCGCACGGAGGCAACCGCGACAAGAACCTCGCGGCGGCACTCTGCGACAATGGTGAAGGCGTCTGACCACTGTTGCACCTCATATCTGGGGTGGCAGTTACCCGTCTCAACTTGTCGGCCATGACTTGGCTGTGCGCACGATCCAAATCAGATGGAGTAATGCCCGTCAACGATGTCCATCTCGGCTCCGCGCCTGCGCAACGAAGTCAAGCACGAGCCTTTGCTACCGAGATTCAGCGTGGCCGTGCGAAAACGTTGGTCTCGATCAGATTGGCCGCCTTATGCAAAGCCGTCGCGATATCCTGCATCGCCTCCGCACTTGTCTGACCCGCAATGCTGATGGCGCTGAGCCCCAAGCGGGGCCTGCCGTCGGCGTCGCAGACCACAGCGGCAGCGATGTTGAGTCCGATGAAGAGGTTGCCGAAATCAAAGGCGAAACCGGTTACCCGCGCCGTCTCGATATCCTCCCAATATGCCTCGAATCCCGGCGGGGACTGCCATTTCAAGCGGTCATAGGCCGCCTGCGCATGGCCCCGTGTGACACCCGTGAGCGCGGCATAGCAGCGGCCGACTGCACCAATCATCGCCGGAAGGCGAGACCCGGTCTCCAGCTTCGCGTGCACAGTCTTGTGCGGCGCTACACTGTCGATCAAAACGATGCGGTCGCATTCGGTGATCTGCCACAGGGCAATCAGCACGCTATGCTCTGTCGCAAGTGCATTCAGCAGGGGCCGGATCAGATCATTGGGATTGGCGCCGAGGATGGAACCCACGATTTCCAGGACGCCCATGCCGATCCGGTAGGTCTTGTCCTTTTCGTCGAAGGTAACGAAGCCCTCATTGGCGAGGGTCTTGAGGATGTTAAACGTGGTCGATCCGTTCAGCCCCGTTGCCCGCGCCATGGCGGCCACGCCTTCCGGCTCACTCGCCATGGCGATGCGCCGCAACAGCTTGATCGCGTTCTCGACGGCTGGGACGAATTTCGACGGGCCGGTTTCTTTCATGCTATCCCTCATGCAGCCGCCTTCTACACGGCATCCCCGCGATGCACGTCATTTGACTTGTCCTGCGCCACGATCGGCCGCGATCTGTTTGCCAAGCTCGTGCTTCATGCAACTCCGTCAGGTCACCGGATTGACTCGCACGAGGACGTCCGCCCGCCCGGTATGGGCTGCCTTTCCATGCTGGTTGACCAGTTCGAATCGGCGCCCGATGCGGCCGGTATTGCCGCTGCGGCCAAGGCTTTTATCCAGGATGTGCAGTTTAAGATGCAGCGTATCGCCGATGAATACCGGTTCCTTGAACTGCCAGTCCTGCACGTCCAGAAGTGCGACTGCGCTGTCCTCGAAGATGCCAAGGTTGTGCATAAGACCGAGGGCCAGTCCAATGCCGAAGGCGCCGTGCATCAACCGCTGGCCGAACCGCGTTTGCTTTGCGAATTCCGCGTCGTTGTGCACCGGGTTCCAATCGCCGGTCAGCATCGAGAACATCGTCAGGTCGCTTTCTGTCATCGTGCGTGCTTGGCTGGTAAAGACCTGCCCCACCTCAAAATCGTTGTAGTAGAGCGAATGGCTCATGACGCATCTCCTGACAGTCTCGCTTCGGCCATGTCCCGCAAGCGGGTCTTCTGAATTTTTAGCCCGTTGGCACTCTCGGTTGTCGGAAAGGCATCAAGCATGATGACCATCAGCGGCACCTTGTAATGCGCAAGTTTTGACTTGGTATGTGCAATGACGGCATCCGCGTCGGGCGTCGCTCCCGGCTTGGCCACGACGAAAGCCACGGGCCGCGTCTTGCCGTCGTGCGTGACGCCGACGACCTGCGCCTTGGACACACCGGGGGCTTGCGCGATGACCTCCTCGATCTCGGCAGGGTCGGTCAGGAAGCCTGACAGACGGACGAAGTCGCCGTTTCGCGCGAGATAAACGAAGGTGCCGTCATCGCGCAGGAACCCCGCGTCGCCGGACAGGAAATAGCCATCGGCGTCTAACGCCTTTGCCGTCGCCTCCGGGTTCTCGAAGTAGCCCTTAAAGTTCGTGGGCGCTCGGATCTCCAGCATGCCAGCCTCTCCTGTCTGGCACAGCGCGCCGGTCTCGCTGTTGCGGACGCGGATCTGCACGGTGTCGCCGCCCGCAGGGCGGCCGCCTCCCTGCAACCGCTGTTCGACCAACAGGGCTAGGGGCTGGATCGAGAAGATGGCGTTGACCTCGGACGCGCCATAGACGCCCACCAAGGGCAGACCTGCAGTTGCCATTTGCCGCAGGGTTTCGCTTAGGCCGGGGGTAAAAGAGGCAAAGCCGCAAAGCCGCGCCTCTGCGAAGCCATCGCGGTCGGCCTCCCACATCTGACGGAACATCTCGTCCGAGCCGAAGAAATGAGTGATCGCGTTCGCGCGAGCCATCTCGATTGCCGGGGCAACCTGAAAGACCGGCATTATGTGGACAGTTGCCCCGCCCGCGACGGCGGCCAGCGTCGGGTTCAGTCCGAAGACGCCACAAAACGGCATCGCGGCCAGATACCGCGCGCCGGGCTGGTTGAAACCATAGGCCCCAGCGCACAGGGTTGCGTGAAGGGACAGCGTTTCTTGCGTGTGCAGCACCAGCTTGGGCTTGCTGGTGGTGCCAGAAGTCGTGAACAGCAGAAGGGGGTCGGCCGGGGCAGCGTCCTGCGACGGAGTCGGATTGAGATCATCGAAACTACAAGCAGCGACGGCCAGACCCGCGATTTCAGTCCCGCCCGCAGGCGACGCGAGCGCCGTCAGGGTGGGCAGCGTCGTCATGTCGAGGGCGGCGATCATTTCGGCAAAATCCGCATGGCTGTCGTCGCTGTCGAAGATCAGCATTCGGGCGCGAGAACTAGCCAGTATGTGATGCAGCTCGGCCGTGCGATAACGGGTGTTGACCGCCGCCACGACGGCGCCGATGCGCGCCGCGCCGAACAGTAGGGCCAGCCACGTGTGCGAGTTGTTCAGCCAGACTGCAACACGGTCGCCGCGCCCCACGCCCTGCCCCGTCAGCCACGTCGCCGCTTGACCGACGTGCCGGTCGAATTCGGCGGCACTGACGGCCCGCCCTGTGGCGGTGACCAGAACGGGGCGGTCATCGTCCCGGTCTTGGCGGGCGGCGATCAGACCGTCGAACGTCAGACGCGACGTCATCAGTAAAGCTCCATCAGCTTTTCGTTGTCGGACAGCTCCTCGGGCATCCCTTCCCAGATCATGCGACCGGATTTCATCACAACGGCACGGTCCGAGATTTTGAGCGCCTCGCGCACATTCTGTTCGACCAGCAATATCGAAAGCCCCTCCTGTTCCTGCAGCTTGCGGATCGGGGCGAGCAGGTCCTGAAAAAGCTTCGGCGCCAGACCAATCGAAGGCTCGTCCAGCAGCAGGATTCGAGGGCGCGACAGCAAGGACCGCCCGATGGACACCATTTGTTGCTGTCCCCCGGACAGGGTCGAGGCGGGCCGGTGCATGAATTCCCGAATGACGGGCAGGATGTTCAGCACCCAGTCGATGCGCTCCTCCCGCTCGTCCTTCGGCACAGACGTCGCGTGCATCCCGAGCGCGAAGATTTCGTTCACCGTGAGTGACGGAAAGACGCCCCTTCCCTCGGGGACCATGGCCACTCCCATGTCGGCGATGGCGCGCGGCGTGCTGCCGGTCACGTTCTGTCCATTCACCTGCACCTGTCCGGCTTCGGTGGGCAGCAGACCGAACATCGCTTTCAGCAGGGTCGACTTGCCCGCACCGTTATGACCGATCAGGCATAGCACCTCGGCCTGATTCAGTGTGATATCGATTTCCGAGATCACAGGGCGACCACCGTATCCGGCGGCTAGGTCGTGGGTCTGCAGAACGGCGGTCATGCGCGGTCTCCGAAATAGATTTTCGCCAGTTCTGGGTCATCCAGCACAGACTGGGGATCGCCGTCCGCCAGCAGCTTGCCCCGATCTAGAAATGCGATCCGGTCGGAAATTCCGATGACGATGTCAAGGTTGTGCTCGATGATGCAGACCGTGACGCCCTTAGCCACGTCCTCGCGCAGGATCGTCAAAAAACGGTCATAGGAATTCGGGTCGAGCCCCGAGGCGGGTTCGTCCAGCAGCCACAGCCGCGCCTGCGTCGCCATGATCCGCGCAAGGGACAGGAACTTGCGTTCTGCATAGGCGAGATCGATTGCACGGGTGTTGCGCTTGTCGGCCAGTCCGGTGCGTTCCAGCACCTCATCGATCCGCTCTTGCCGCCGGCGCCGTGCCGTGCGGGACATGGGCAGTGGCAGGGCGTTGAATTCGGTGGCGTTCAGGGTGTTTTCCAAGACCGTCATGCCATCGAACAGCCGCAAATCCTGATAGGTGCGCATGACACCCATCCGGGCAATCCGGTGCGGACTCACGCCCGCGATGTCATTGCCCAGCCACGTCACCTCTCCACTGTCGCGGGCGAGGTTGCCGGTGATCAGGTTGAAGAAGGTCGTCTTGCCCGCACCGTTGGGGCCAACCAGCGTCGTGACGATGCCGGACCGCAGATCCATCGTCACATTGTCGACAGCGGTGACGCCGCCGAAGCTCTTGCTGAGGTTTCGGATCTGCATAAGTGGCTCGTTCAGGGCGGGGGCGCTTACGCTCATTTCCCCGCCCTCCGGCCTACGATGCCGCCGGGGCGGAAGATCATGAGCAGCGTCATGCCAAGGCCATAGATGATCTGCTGCAGGGCCCCGATCTCTGTTTGCGGCAGGAACGCGAAGTAGGAGATCAGCGAAGGCAGCAGCAGGAGGACTGCGGCCCCCACGACAGGCCCCGCGATGGTGCCTGTGCCGCCGATGATGACCATCGCCATGATCAGCACCGAGTTATCCAGCGTGAACGTCTCTACGTTGATAAAGCTGAGGTAGCTGGCGTAAAGCACCCCCGCGACGGCGGCCAGCGCAGCCGAAATGACGACCGAGATTGTCTTGATCATGGGGACGTTCTTCCCGAACGACGCCGCGGCGCTTTCGCTGTCGCGGATGGCGCGCAGATTGCGGCCGAAGCTGGAGTGGACCAGCGCATTGATTGCCAGCAATACCAGGATCAGCATCGCGACCGACAGGATCGAGAACTGGCTGGGTTGATAGACCTCCACCCCCATGATTCGGACAGCGGGGATCGCCAGCACACCACCGATGCCGCCGGTGAAACCCTTCCATTCCGAAAAAATCGTGACGGCCAGCACCTGCAATCCCAAGGAAGCGGCGACGAAGTATTCGCCCCGCA
The DNA here is from genome assembly GCF_021735925.1 of Loktanella sp. M215. Lineage (NCBI taxonomy): Bacteria > Pseudomonadati > Pseudomonadota > Alphaproteobacteria > Rhodobacterales > Roseobacteraceae > Loktanella > Loktanella sp. M215. Next base: position 2,273,432 of record NZ_WMEA01000001.1, on the reverse strand, counting down.
CCCGAAGTGCCGGAAGCGCCAGCAGCAGCGACACCACGGCGGACGCTGCCATGGCGGCAGGCAGGGTCACGAAAATCGATGGGCTGACATTCTGCGCGACCCAGGATCCGGTATACGCTCCGATCCCGAAAAAAACCGCATGGGCCAGCGAGTAGATTCCCGCATATCCCATGATGAAGTTCAGTGTGACCGCGAGGATCGCATAGATCGCGATCAAATTGACGAGATTGAAAATGTAGGCTTCCACGTCGCCCCCCTCAGTGCGCGATAGTCCGGCCCAGCAGGCCCGACGGTCGGATGATGATGAAGGCGAAGAGGATCGCGAAGGTCACTGCCTCGGTCCATTGCGAGTCGACGACCAGCAGCGCCATGCTTTCGGCCAGTCCCAGCAGAACCCCCGCAAGCACAGTGCCAGGGATCGACCCGATACCGCCCACGATGGTCGCCGCAAGCGAGATCAGCATGACATGGTGCCCGACGGACGGATTGAGCCCCGTCGTGGCCGAGGTGATGATCGCCGCGGGCACCACCAGCAGCGATCCGATGGCGAAGGCCATGGCCTCGATCCGCCGTGGATCGAGACCGAAGGTGCGGACCAGCTCTGGATTGTCCGACAGCGCCCGGAGAGACATGCCGACGTGGGTCTTTAGCAGCACGAACTGCAGCCCACCCAGAAACACAACGGCGCAGAGGATAGCAATCCAGGCGAGTGGCGAGACGTAGATGTTGTCGAACATCTCGACACTGCGCGACAGCGAGGTGTTCACGGTCACGAAACCGCGGCCGAAGACCATGCCAATGATATTCTGGACCGCGATCCCAACCCCGAACGACGCGACGAAGACTGTGAAGAAGGACCCTTCGTGCCGCTGGATTGGGACATAGACCAGCCGGTCAAGCGCCAGACCGAAGACCACCGCCCCAATCGCCGCGGCGAGGATGCCGGGTGCGACGCCCCAACCGGCGTTGAAGACCGCATAGAACAGGTAGGCGGCGACCACGAAGGTCGCGCCATGGGCGAAGTGGAAGATCCGCGTCGATCCGAAGATCAGCGAAAACCCCACTGCCGTCAGCGCATAGAGCGCACCTGTCTGCAGACCAGTGATGGCCAGTTGGATCGCCAGCATCGCCCGTCCCCTATTCGAAGTTGACGGATGTCAGGGCCTCGGCCGCGCCGTTCTTGATCTCCTTGACCTGGATCGGGAACAGCAGCGTGCCGTTGTCCTGGAAGGTCACGGTGCCACCAACTAGATCGAAGCTGCCCATCTCCTTGCGCTTGTTCAGAAGCGCCTCTCCGGTAACGTCGTTGCCGTCCTTTTCGATGGCAGCGGCCAAAACGCCGTAAAGCAGCGTCGCGTTGTAATAGTTGATGTTGTAGGCGGTCGGGTCACGGTCATATTTCGCACGGTAGTCAGTGACGAAGCGCTTAGTGACGGGGTCCTGCGCTTCCAGGTCGACACCTTGGCCGGTGATCAGCATCCCCTCGGATTCAGGCAACGCAAAAGCATCAGGCACAGCGTAGCCGGAATAGGAAGCCAGCTGCGCGTCCACGCCATTATCACGTAGCTGCTTGACGATCTGGATCTGCTGGTTGCCGTAGCTGGCGACATAGACAACGTCGGCCCCTGAGGAGCGCACCTGTGCGGCCACGCCGGAGAACTGCTGCGCCGTGGTGGGGACCGAATAGGCCTCGACCAGCTCCGCACCGACCTTTGGGAGCTCGGTTTCGAATTCAGCCTCCATCGCTTGGCCCAGTGGATCGTCGATGTAGATCAACGCCACCTTGGTCAGCTTGCGCTCATTCACCATATAGGGAACGATCGCTCGCACCTCGAGGTTAGCGAGCGGGATGACGTTCCAGAAGTATTCACCCAGCGTCGCAAGATCGGGACCAACGCCGCCACCGTTCACCGCAACGACCTTGTTGCGCATAGCCAAGGTCGAGATCGCCTTGGACACGCCGGTGAAGGCGGACAGAGTGTAAGGCACCTTTGTCACGTTCACCAGTTTCGTCATTCCTACGACTGCAGGCTGCGGCAAACCCTGACTGTCCTCGTAGGCGATGGACAGCGGTCCGGACAGAATGCCGTCGGCATTGATGTGATCGACCGCCAGATCGGCGCCGGACATGAAGACGTCGCCGTAGACCGCATTGGGGCCTGACAGCGGGAACAGGGCCCCAATGGTATGGTCGGCGGCCGCTAGCGGCTGCGCGAGGCAGACAAGCGCGCCGACCGCGGCGAAAGTATTCCTGAGCGTGATGGACATGACGTTCCTCCGTGAAAATGACTGACGGCCCCCGCATCTGGCAGGACCGCATTTTGCAGCTTGCCGGTGCAAGTGCCGCTGCCCATTGGCGCGTCGCTTGCATCTCCTCCCGGCGCGGCATCGCGTTGTCCCGCGCATCGGACAACTTGTGCCGCCGCCTTCATTCTGTATAGTAAATGATGTTCTGCAAGGAAAATATGCATGCGATCCTCAGAAAACTTGGATTTAAAAGGCAACGACCAGACGTCACGAGGGCGGCTTCGCCGCGCGAAAATTCTGCCTGAAGCGCCGATTTCCCCTGTCACTTCGACTGCACGCTTAGCGCACGGAAGGGACATCCGGTGATCGACGATGCCACCCTTTGGACCTTTGCCCGATTTGCGCCAGGCCAGCATTTCGCTCCTGTCACCGTGCCACTCGACGCCAATCGCGTCGCAGGATGGGAGGCGATTTACGGTGCCGTCATAGGCGCGACAGCCCCGGACGGCATGATCATCGCCGGCATGATGGAAGCCTACATCCACGCTATCCAGCCACGCCCCAAAGGCAACGTCCATGCAGGACAGAAAATCGCACTGACCGGCGCGCAGGTCGCCTTGGGGCAGACGTTAACCTACCGCGTCGGCGTTGCCGAGAAGGCCGAGAAGAAGGGGCGTCACTGGGTCACCTTCACCGTCCGCGCCGATCACGACGGGACCGAGATCCTGAACGGTCGTATCGTCGCCATCTGGAACGCATGAGGAGCATGCGATGACCGATTTTCCCGCCACCATCGCCCCGCTGACGCTGACAACCAGCGTTGCCGCCGCAGAGGCATACGCCGCGCTGACGCAGGACTTTAACCCGATCCACCTCGACCCCACATTTGCAAAAGGGACCGCCTTTGGCAAACCGATTGCGCATGGAACGATGGCCCTGAACCTGCTCTACGCCGCCGTGGACGTGGCCACGGCACAAGCGTTCTACATCGCAGACCTCAATATCCGTTTTTCGGCACCGACCTACGTCGGTCAGGTGATCACTGGGATCCTGCGCCAACAGGACGGCGCGCTGTATGCACTCGAGGTGCGGACTGACGACAACCGCGTGGTGCTGACGGGCACCGCTCGCCTCGCCAACAGGGTCGCACCGTGACCGCCTATCTGCGCGCTGCCTATGCCACGCCATTCGGCCGGCAGGAGGGGTCGGACCCCATCGGCCTGATGACCAGCGCCGCCGACCGCGTGCTGGACGACGCAAATCTTACGCGCGGCGACGTTGACGGGCTGATCTGCGGCTATGCCACCACCCTGCCCCACCTGATGCTGGCCAGCCTCTTCGCCGAAAGCTTCGGCCTGAAACCCACTTATGCCCATGGCCTGCAGATGGGCGGCGGCACCGGGGCCGCGATGATCCACCTCGCCCACATCCTCGTAACTTCGGGCACCTGCCGGTCCGTGCTGGTCGTTGCGGGTGAAAACCGCCTGACGGGTCAAAGCCGCGATTCATCACTGCAGACGCTGGCGCAGGTCGGCCACCCGACACGAGAGGTCCCGACCGGGACGATCGTGCCTGCCTACTACGCCCTTCTGGCCGCACGCTACCTGCATGACACTGGCGCTACACAGGACGACCTAGCGGCCCTTGCGGTCCTGATGCGCCGCAACGCCGCGCGCACGCCCGGCGCCCATCTGCAGGACCTTGTCACCGAAGCGGAGGTCATGGCCTCGCGCCCTATCGCCACGCCGCTTAAGCTGCTGGACTGCTGCCCTATCTCCGACGGCGGTGCGGCGGTGCTGGTAACGGCCGCCCCCGGCGACGGGCCCGCCGTCGCCCTGACCGGCGCGGGGCAGGCCCATCTGCACCAGCATGTAACTGAGGCGCCCGATGACCCAGCCCTTGGTGCGCGGATCGCAGTGGCGAAGGCCTACGCCGAGGCGGGCATCAGCGCGGCCGACGTCGGCCTGCTGGCAATTTACGACAGTTTCACCGTCACGCTTGCTTTGCTGCTGGAGGCTACTGGCATCAGCGCCCCGGGCCGCGCCGGGGCAGAGGCGCGCGCAGGACGCTTCAACGCCAGCGGCGACCTGCCGCTGAATACGCACGGCGGCCTGCTGTCCTATGGCCACTGCGGCGTCGCTGGGGCCATGGCCCACGTGGCAGAGACGCTGGCGCAACTGCGTGGAACCGCGGGCGAGCGGCAGATCCCTAACCGCCCTACCCACGCGCTGATTCACGGCGACGGCGGCGTCCTGTCGTCCCACGTCTCGCTGGTGCTGGAGAGAGTGTCGTGACCGCGATCCGCTATCAACGCTGCGCCGCGTGTGGCGACGCCTGGGCGCTCGACCGCCCCCGCTGCAGGACCTGCGGCGCCGATGCCCCGGCCTCGCACGACAGCACCGGTTGCGGCACGGTGTTCTCCGTCACGATCCAGCACCGTGCCCCAAGCCGCGACCATCCGGAGCCGCTGCCGTGGTGCATCACGCTCGTCGATCTGGACGACGGCCCCCGCATCATGGGCCACGCCGATCCGGATACCGCTATCGGCGACCGGGTGGCGGGCCGTATGCAGGATTTCGCCGGCACCCCCGTGCCGACCTTCACAACCGTCAAGGAGGATTGAGAGATGAGCCAGGTGCTCAAGGACAAGGTCATGCTTGTCACCGGCGCCGGGGGTGGCATCGGGCGCGACCTCGCCCTGGCGGCAGCCGCTGCTGGTGCCGCCGTCGTGGTCAACGATATCGGCGCCACACTGAAAGGCGAGCGCGAGAACCAGGGCGCGGCCCAAGCCGTCGTGCAAGAAATCGAGGAAGCGGGCGGGCGCGCCATCGCCAACGGCGGCAGCGTCAGCGACCCGGACGCCGCCCGCCAGATGGTGGCGGACGCGGTTGCGGCGTTCGGCCGTCTTGACGCCGTCGTCAATAACGCGGGCATCCTGCGCGACGGCTTCTTCCACAAAATGAGCTTTGAGGACTTCGACGCCGTCATCAAGGTGCACCTCTACGGCGCGTTCAACGTCTCGCGCGCTGCGGCGGACCAGTTCCGGGCACAGGAAAGCGGCGCGCTGATCCACATGACCTCGACCTCCGGCCTGATCGGCAACCTAGCGCAGGCGAACTATTCCGCGGCTAAGCTTGGCATGGTTGCCCTATCCAAATCCATCGCGCTCGACCTCAAACGCTGGAACGTCACCTCGAACTGCATCGCTCCCTTCGCGTGGAGCCGGATGACCTCGTCCATCAAGGTCGACAGCCCGGAGCAGGAGGAAAGGGTGCGCAAGCTGCAGGAGATGAAGCCTGCCAAGATCGCACCGCTGGCAACCTACCTCGCCTCCGACGCAGCGCGCGACGTGACCGGTCAGATCTTTGCCTGCCGCAACAACGAGATCTTCGTGATGAACCAACCGCGCCCCGTCCGGTCTGTCCACCACAGCGAAGGCTGGACACCCGAGAGCGTCGCCGACCACGCCATCCCAGCCCTAAGGGCCGGCTTCACCCCGCTCGACGTATCGGCGGACGTATTTAACTGGGACCCCATCTGAGGAAAACGACATGCCCAAGCGTAAGGACAAGATCACCTCCGCCATCGGGTGGAGCACGGCCGACAGGATTCAGGTTCACGGCCTTGATTTGCCATCCGAAATCCTCGGCCACGTAAATCTAGGCGACATGGCCTTCATGCAGGTGACGGGGCGCAAGCCAACTGCACCGGAATCAATCGTCTTCAACGCAATCGCTGTGACGCTGGTGGAACACGGCATCACCCCCTCGGCCATGGTGGCGCGGCTGACCTACATGGGCGCGCCAGAGTCACTGCAGGCCGCGGTGGCCGCAGGCCTCTGCGGGCTCGGGACGGTGTTCGTCGGATCGATGGAAGGGGCGTCGAAGATGCTTTACGCCGCCCTGCCCCCCGGCGAGAAGGCGACCGAAGCGGACCTCAGCCGGATCGCCAAAGAGACAGTGGCCGCATACAGTGCCGCAGGCAAGATCGTCCCCGGCCTGGGTCATCCGGTGCACAAGCCTGTCGATCCTCGCACCCCGCGCTTGTTCCAGATCGCCGAGGAGAACGATATGTCCGGTTTATATGTCGCTCTGATGCAATTGATCCAGACTGAGGCAGAGGCGTCATCCCGCAAGAAGCTTCCAATCAACGCCACCGGCGCCATTGGCGCGATCTGTTGCGAATTCGGCTTCCCCCAAGAGATCATCCGCGGCTTCGGTGTCATGGCCCGGGCAATTGGCTTAGTCGGGCACATCCTCGAAGAAACCCGCAACCCAATTGCCTTCGAGCTTTGGCAGCGAGCAGAGGAGGAGATCTTGCAGACGAGCGGTCCGGACGCGCAGTAAGTCGCAGAAGATATTGCGAGTGACAGCAGCAGTTGTGCTAGTCAGGAGAATAACCTCCGCGAGGTTACCGTTCACGTGCCGGAGAAGGACTATTGATGAACATGGAGCCCCTCTGCCGGCATCGCCTTTTCCGGGGCCCAACGGGGCTCCAGAAACTCCGGGAAGTATGACCCCTTCCGAAGATTTGGGCTCTGAACATCGACGGTCCCGGCCCGCGTTGCCCACCGGCGCTCACGATACCCGTTCCGATGATTGACCCGTTCGGTGCTCCGCTCATGTGTTCCAGCATCGCATCGCTGGTCAACTGCCAGCGCCATCAGGCGGTCGGCGACAAACCCAAGCATCTCGGCCAATATCTGATGATCCGCGGTGTCCGAAAGAAGCGCCTTCAGCGCCACGGTTTCTGCTATCATGTCTTTGGTCATGGGGGATCTCCTCGATCGTTAGGTCAGTTTTGCAACTCAACCCTACCGGAGAACGTCAATGGCCGCTCAGAACCCGCGCGGACTGCAAAACCGGAGGCAGACACTGGCTATGTTTCAGACACCAAGAGGTTGCGCCCCTGCATCCCCAACGTGGGCAACAGATCCCCCCACGACCGATCCAGATACGCTTCAACGCCTGCGCGCATCGATCATGTCGGCCATCACGCAAAGCAATTCAAACATCATTGTCGCGCCGACTAATGCGGTCATGCCACCGACGTCGAACGGCGGTGCCACCTCAACCACATCGGCACCGACGATATTGACGCCTGCCAGAAGGCGCAGCATTTCTTGCGCCTCGCGGGTGGTAAAGCCGCCGATTTCCGGCGTACCGGTGCCGGGCGCCATCGAAGGGTCGATACTGTCGACATCGAAGGTCACATACGTTGCGCCATCATCTACAATGGTGCGGGCCTCCTCCATCACGCTGGCAACGCCGCGTTGAACGAATTCCTCCATATAAATAATACGGATTCCCTGCGACCGCGCCCAATCATGTTCAGTTGGATCGTAGACCGACCCGCGTATGCCGATCTGAACCATCCGTTTGGGGTCGATCAGTCCCTCCTCGATTCCACGCCGGAATGGTGTGCCGTGGGTATAGGGATTATCACCGAAATAAGTATCGTTGGTATCCGAATGAGCGTCGAAATGGATCAGGCCGACCGGGCCTTTGGCCGCAACGGCACGCAGCACGGGAAGTGTCGTCAGATGATCACCACCAACAGACAATGGGATCGCGCCGGTCGCGACGATTTCAGCCATGCCGCGCTGGATCAGATCAAGCCCGTCCATCAGATTGATCGGGTTCACGGCCAGATCACCCACGTCCGCCACGTTCGCTATTGAAAACGGAGCCACCCCGGACACGTGATGCGCACGGCGCATCAAGCTCGACATGCTGCGCACCTCGCGCGGGCCATGGCGTGCACCAGCACGGTTGGTAGTGCCCCCATCCCACGGAACCCCGATCAGCGCGATATCCAAGCCAGCGGCGGATTCCACGGCGGGGAGTCGCATGAACGTTGCATGCCCGGCAAAACGCGGGACAAGCGATGCATCGACGGGTTGGTGGAAATTGGTCATGCCTTACATCCCTTAGAAAATTCGCTTTCGATCATGGCGACAATGCCATTCACACTGTCGGCCAGCAGCCACTCCCCTTTTTCGGCCGATGACCCTTCAGTCAATGAAAGCACACCAGAGTCCGGCACCTCGTCGCTGGGGCGCGGATAGCGGTCGTAGGGTCGAAAGTTTGCAGGCCCGTCGTGGGTCGCGCGAGCCAGATCCACCAGTTCCGGTCGCAGCGCCAACATGATCGATGTTTCGATGACTGAAGCGTGCTCCAGCTCGATCCCAGGATAACCGTCAGGAAAAATTCGGTCCAAGGTCTGCGGCTGAACCATGTCCCAGTGATCGACCCGCAGGATGACAAGGTCGCGCACGACATCTCGGCCCAGTGCGTCGAGTGCCAATTCTATTCCTTCGATGGTTGGCCCAATGTTTTCAAAGTGGCCGTTGACGGTCACGATTTTACGCACATTCTGCCGATAAAGATCGCAGATCACGTCTCGCACGATCAGCGCAAAAGTATGGGCCGTCAGGTTCAACGTGCCTGGAAAACGAGGGCCGCCGCCGGTCTTGGGCTGCGACCGGTTGCCATATGCGACTGTCGGCAGAACGAGACCACCGACAAGCGACGCAGCCCGCACGGCAATTGCCGTCGGAATAACAACGTCCACATTTAGCGCCATATGCCGCCCGTGCTGCTCCGTCGCGCCGAGGGGCAAGAATATGGGGGCGCCAGCGGCCACACGCGCGGCAACCTCCGGCCACGGCAGGTCGGCGTAGAAAACACTTTCGGTCATAATGGTTCCATCATGTCATTGCCGCGCCGCCATTGGCACCAAGGCATTGTCCTGTAAAAAATGTGGCGCCCGGTCCCGCAAGGAACACGACCGCGGCAGCAACCTCTTCTGGTTGTCCGATGCGACCCAGTGGATTGGCGGTTTCCGCAGCCTTCTCATCGTCTGTCAGTGCCGAAAAACCCAGCAATGGTGTATCCGTTGGACCTGGGGCGACGGCGTTCACCAGAATGCGCGGGCCCAATTCGCGGGCCCAAGACCGCGTCACGCCGATCATGGCCGCCTTCGTGCCGGCGTAGACGGCGCCTCCGGCACGGCCCAGATAGGCAAGCTCTGACACGATATTGATGATCCGTCCGCCGTCGGGCAAATGCGGCAGCACTTCACGTGCAACCAGCATCGCTGCACGCACATTTACCGCAAACATCGTATCGATATGCTCTGAGGTCAGCTGTGCCAGCCGCTGTTCCCGCAGGATGCCTGCGTTGTTCACAAGAATGTCGATTCCGCCCAGATGTGCCTGCGCTTGTGCCACTGCCGCGATGATCTGGACCTCGTCACGCAGATCGCAGGCAAGGATGTCATTACCGGGCTGCAGGTCCAGTCCGATCACCCGGGCGCCTGCCTGCCGCAGCGCCACCGCTGTCGCCAGACCGATCCCGCTGGCTGCGCCGGTCACAATCGCCGCCTTGCCGGTAAGCGGCATTACCACGGCACCTCTCCTCGGTCGACGCCCAGCGATTGACCAGTGATGTTTGCAGCCATGGCCGAAGCCAGAAACAGATAGGTTGGCGCCATATCCGCCGGTTCCATCAGGCCAGAAAGGGATTGACCGGCAACGATCCGGTCAAGCAGTTCCTGTTCAGGCAAGCCTGCATCGGCCGCCATGTGAGCCAGTGAACGCATGGACGCTGCCGTGCGCACCCAACCTGGACAGACCGCATTCACGCGAATGCCGCGTGGTCCCAGTTCGCGTGCCCAGGTTTTCGTCAGCCCGATAATTGCGTGTTTCGAGGCGACATAGGCACCGAAGCCGGGTTCCGCCACGCGACCCCAAATCGACGACGTGTTAACGATTGCTCCCCCAGCGCCCATGCGACCCAAAGCGGCGGTCGTGACCAAAGTCGTGCCAATGACGTTCACATCGATGACCCGACGAAATGCATCCGACAGGGTGCCGGACGAATCTGCGATCGGCGTCATCAGCTCCAGACCCGCGTTATTGATCAAAACATCGATCCGATTAAGCGGTGCGAGGGCTGCGGCAACTTGATCGGCATCTGTGATATCGGCAACCGCCGCCGTCGCGCCGAGTGTTTCGGCACATTGGTTCACTGCGATGTCATCAGCGATCAAATGCAGGACCGCCCCTGCTGCGGCAAAACCCTCTGCGATGCCCAAGCCGATGCCGCGGCTTGATCCGGTGACCACGACGGTCCGCCCCGTGAAGTTGAGCGACATCAGTGCTTCCCCTCTTCCCGCATCATGCGCATGATCTTCCTCTCCATCACGCCATAGCCATCAAGTGCAATCAGGTCTTCCTTGTTGACGAGCCGTGTCGGGGGCTTGAAATCCGGCAAAATCTCTTCCTTGACCCGGCCCGGGTGGCTTGACAGGAAAATAATCTTGTCAGCCAGAAAGATGGCTTCCTCAATATCATGGGTCACGATGACCATCGTCGTGCCAGATGCCTGCGCAATGTCCATCATCAGTTCCTGCATTTGCCAACGCGTTTCGGCGTCCAATGCGCCAAACGGTTCGTCCATCAGCAGCACCTTTGGCGCGTTTGCCAGAGTGCGCGCGATGGCGACTCGCTGGCGCATCCCCCCCGACAGCGTCGACGGATAAGTATCGATGAATTTTGTCAGTCCGACGAGATCAATGAAATGGGCCGCCCGTTCCCGCCGTTCAGCCACAGGCACACCATTCACGCGCATTCCGAATTCGACATTCTTGCCGACTGACATCCAATCGAACGAAGTATAGGCCTGAAACACCATTCCCCGGTCCTGCCCTGGCCCGTCAATCTGCTGACCGCCAATCTGGATCACACCAGAGGTCTGGGTTTCCAGACCCGCGATCATGCGCAGGATTGTTGATTTCCCGCTGCCGGACGGACCCAACAGGACGCAGACTGATCCCGCGTCGATATTGAATGACACGTCGTCTACTGCTGTCAGGTCGTCGCCAGATGGCAACCGAAAGGTTTTCGTCACGTTTTGCAACGTCAACAGTGACTCGGTCATCAGCGCACTCCGCGCAGATAAGGGAACAGACGGCGGTGCAAAATCGCAAAGGCTATGTCGCAAATCAGCCCCAAAGCGCCAATCACAACGATGCCGGCAAGAATTTCATCCGTGCGCAAAAACCGCCGCGCCCGCATCATCATCGCACCGATACCCGTTGACGAAGCAACGATTTCAGCAATCACAAGATAGGTCCACACCACAGCGAGCATCTGCCGCATAGCGACCACAATATTGGGAAGTGCCGCGGGGAGAATGACCCGCAGCAAGGTGACGCCGCGACCAGCTCCCAGCGTCAGCGCAGTCTCGACCAGTTCTTTGCGGACCTCTTTGGTGTGATCTGCGATCAAGGTTACAAGAAAGAAGATTACCCCAAGGAAGAGCAGGGCCAGCTTCGGTGCTTCTCCGGTGCCGAACCACATCAAAAGTATCGGAATGAACGACGGCGCCGGTAGATACCGCCACGCCGACACAAAGGGACCAAACACCGCATCTACCGCAGGAAAGGTCCCCATTACGACGCCCAGGGGCACTGCAACGGCACAGGCCATCGCGAAGGCCACCACGACCCGCATGAGTGAAATCAAAACATCGGATCCAAAGCCCTGATTGGCGAAAAGGTCATATATTGCGCTAAACACACTGACCGGCGACGGCACAAGAATTGGATTGACCAATCCCGCCGAAGTCGCAGCCAACCAGACGCCAAAAAACACAACCCAGATCCCAATCGCTGAAACAGCGCCCTGACGTGGCGACACCGGGACGCGCACTTGAAGTCGCCGGGATGATCTACCCGCGTCGGCCATTGTCTTTGCAACCTCGGGTTTGGGACCCTCCGCAGCTCGCGCCGCGAAGCGTCGCACTTCAGTTTGCCGCGAAGGCTTGGCGGTAGCCCTGCGCCACGAGATCAGACATCAGGCTGCAGTCAATGCCGGCAGCCGGGTCAACTGTTTCAGTCATTAGTCCCAACTTGACCCACCATTCGTTCGTCAGTGCAACCGAACTGACCATCGATCCGTTCGCTAGACCGAAAGGAGGCTCGCCGTCCAACACACCGCAGGTGCGGGCGGATTCATCGAAATCGAAGGTGTAGTTTCCACCCTCGACGCTTTTGCCATTCGTGCCGATTACGGATGCCACGTCTTCTGGCGACCACTTCAAATAAGACGCGATCAAGCCATTTGTTTCTTCAACGTTGTCGTGCCAGTATTGCCGTCCGTCCCATTCCGCCTTCAGCACGGCAAGGGCGGCTTCGCGGTGATCGGCAATGAAAGTCTTGTTCATGTAAAGCGAGTCCATGAAGATGCCTGTTTTAAGCATCTCGGGATCGGTTGTATTCACGACAGATCGTGCGCCAGGCGCGGCAGCCAGCACAGTGCCGATCCACGGTTCATACATGTATGCTGCGGCGAGGTCGCCAGACAACATTGGTCCGACTGCTTCATCAGCGTTAAGATTGACCCATTCGACATCGCCAGGCGCGATACCAACGCGGTCGAGCCACAGTCCCATCAGCAACTCGCCAATATAGGCCTGAGGCGCGGCAACCTTTTTTCCCTTTAAATCAGCCGGTTCAATCCCTTCAGCCAGAATGATGTGATCCACACCAAAGGATGGATTGAGGTATGCAACGTTGACCGTGTTCAAATCAGCCGCAATTGCCACAGGGATATAGTCAGCCGTGCAGCCATAGACATCGATTTGTCCCGCGGCCAAGGCAGAATGGCCCCCGATCGGATCCTCGAAGATCGTAAGGTTCAAGTCGTAGCCGGGTATCAGGTCCTTCTCCCGGGCAACCTCCAGCATCGCGTAGCCAGGCCACGAGACACACATCCCGACATTTACAGTCTCTTGCGCCCACGCAGCGCCGCCTGCGCAGGTGGTTACAGCAATTGCAAAGACAAATGGGCTACGTGGCATCCTGATCTCCATATGCGATGATTTAGAGAACCATATGAGGTAAAAAATTTTAGTCCACTAAATTTTTTACCTAGACAACTTTTTATGTTGACCCTCAGATCATGTCGCAGGACAACACGGTCTATGACAGATATTCGCACCACCGGGCTCCGCGAACGGCAAAAGGAGGATCGCCGAGAGCGCATCATCGCCGCCGCGAAAAGCCTCTTTGAAAAGGCGGGCATCGAAAACATCACGATCGAAGCCATCGCAGAGATCGCAGGCATATCCGGCGTCACCGTTCACAATTACTATGGCACGAAATCCAACATCCTTTTGGCGCTCGTTGCCGAAAGTGACAGCGCGTTGATCGACACACTTGCGCGAGATCTGGTTGGACATCCGGAAAACGTGTCCGAACTGGTTTTACGCTTCTTCGATATTATCTGCGCGCATACCCTGACCCACCTCGACAAGGCGATCTGGCGGCAGGTTATTTCGGCCTCTGTCAGCGCGACGGAACCGAGGTTCGGAAAGCTGTATCATGAGCTAGACGATCGTCTGGCACAGGTTCTGATCCGAGAGATTGGCCGCTTGAATGACAAGAAAATGCGCATCACGGCCGACCCCGTTCATTTGGGGTGGGCGCTCTTCAACGTGCAAAATGCAAGATTTATCGAATTTATCTCGAATGACAAAACCGAACAGTCAGTTGTCATGCAATATTTAAGAAACGATCTGGAGGCACTGTTCCCTCCAACGTCCGCCTGAGAGATGTCCCGTCACAATAGCGGATCGCTGATGATCGTTGTGACGGAAATGAAATCGCCATTTTTTGCCAACTCAAAGACTTCATGCCACAAGGACTGAAGATGATGCGCGGCCTGTCAAGGTGGCGGCTGCCCATTCTTACGGATGCCGACCGCGGCGGCGCACGGCTCTTTCGTAGATTAACGAACCGCAAGGGCGCGACCGTGGAACGCGCGATGAACCCCTTAGTCCCAGGCGATGCCGTGCTCTGCTCGCACGGAGGCAACGGCGACAAGAAACTCGCGGCGGAACGCTGCCTTGAGCACTTCGTAGTCGGAAGTAAGCCTGGCACACGGGTCGCGGCGGGCTGCTATCATATCCAGAATGTGAACTCGCTGCACGCCAGCTACGGCAGGTTCATTAAGCCCTTCTGTGGGCCAGCGACGAAGAACCTGAACGGCTACATCCGGTGGCTGGAAGTCCGGATGGAAGAGATGCAACCGGCAAAATTTATTCTTGCCTCATAAGCTTGGCGCTGATGTGGTCGGATTTCCGATTCGATCTCTCCTTACTAGATTTCTGCAAAGCGGCGAATGTCAGCATCAGGAGTTTTATTAAGAACGAGGTCAAACAAACTAGATATTTCTGTTGCAGAAGCTAAAGATGCAGCGTCAGTAAATCTTCCATTGACCGTGTCGCGGTGCCGGAAGTCTATCGCATTTGACGACCTCAGGAAAAGTTCCTATGAATGAAGATCAGGGGTTTGTGAGAACCCCGTGAGGCGTCAGCCCAATCTCGCATCCTTCCAGTTTCGATCTCACATTTGGAGGATGCTTCATGGCGTCATTTAGCGAGATTTCCGTATCGACCCTGTCCCGACTGGTGGGCACACCCGACTGCCCCGTGCTGATCGACGTGCGCACCGACGAGGATTTTAACGCAGACCCGACCCTGATCCCAAGTGCGTATCGCCACCCTTTTGCAAAGGTGGCTGATCTGGCCGACGCCCTCAACGAACAGGCGATCGTCGTCTACTGTCAGAAGGGCCACAAGATCAGCCATGGTGCAGCCGCGGTATTGCGCGCTGCGGGCGTGCGTGCGGAAATTCTCGAAGGGGGGCACTTCGGTTGGCGAGACGCCGGGCCTCCCACGGTGTCGACGGAAAAGTTGCCGCCGCTTGACACCTTGGGCAGGACGGTCTGGGTGACCCGTCACCGGCCCAAGATCGACCGGATCGCCTGTCCCTGGCTCATCCGTCGCTTTGTCGACCCGAAAGCGCAGTTCCTGTTCGTGGCGGCGTCGCAGGTAAATGGCGTGGCCGAAAAGTTCGATGCCGCGCCCTTCGACATCGAGGGTGTATTCTGGAGCCACCGGGGTGCTGCATGCACGTTCGATACGATGATTGAGGAGTTCGGCATTCGCAACGATGCCCTCTCCAGGTTGGCAACCGTCGTGCGTGGGGCCGACACCGACAGCCACGATCTGGCACCGGAGGCGGCAGGACTTCTTGCAGTGTCACTCGGCCTCTCTCGGATGTTCCGCGACGATCTGGACCAGCTCGAGGCCGGCATGACGCTATACGACGCTTTCTATCGCTGGGCACGCGACGCGACTGGCGAAGGTCACGATTGGCCCGCTGCAACGGGCAAGGCATAGATCATGCCACAACCCATAAACATCATTGCGAACGATAAACCCTCTCTAGCACAAGCGACCCGCGTCTGGTGGAAGATCGGCATTCTGTCTTTCGGCGGTCCTGCTGCCCAGATCGCGCTCATGCACAAGGAGGTTGTCGACGACCGCAAATGGCTGACCGAGGACCAGTTCCTCAACGCCCTGAGTTTCTGCATGCTTCTGCCCGGGCCGGAGGCCATGCAACTGGCGACCTATGCGGGCTGGCGGCTTCACGGCACCTTGGGAGGACTGATTGCCGGACTGCTGTTCGTTGTTCCCGGTGCGACGGTCATCATGGCGCTTGCCGCCATCTACAGTGTCTACGGCAACGTGCCCCTTGTCGCGGCGCTGTTCTACGGCATCAAGGCCGCCGTTCTGGTCATCGTCGTCGAGGCGTTGCTGCGCGTCGCGAAGAAGGCACTGTCGCAAAGGTGGCACTGGGTAGTTGCGGGGCTTGCCTTCGTGGGCATCTTCTTTCTGTCGATCCCCTATCCGTTGATCGTTCTGATGGCGGGTCTTGTGGGGTGGTTCATGGCAACCGCTGATACGCAGGGTCAGGTCATCAACATGTCGCATGTCTCGTTCGCCAAAACCGGTCGCACGATCGGCATCTGGCTGTCGATCTGGCTGCTTCCGCTTTTGATCCTGACATCGTCAGGAGCCCCAGACATTCTGGTTCAGGTTGGCAAGTTTTTCTCGACGCTCGCCGTTGTGACATTTGGCGGAGCTTACGCCGTCCTTGCGTATATGGCGCAGGACGTCGTGGTTCAATTCGGATGGCTGTCGCCGCAGGAAATGGTGGATGCCCTGGGACTGGCAGAGACCACGCCCGGCCCTTTGATCCTCGTTACCGAATTCGTCGGCTTTCTGGCAGGCTTCAAGGACGGCGGACTTCTGCTCGGAGCAGCGGCTGCCCTCGTGGCGCTCTGGGTAACGTTCGCGCCTTGCTTTCTCTGGATATTCGCAGGTGCCCCCTACATCGAATGGATCTCAAACCAGCCCCGGCTGAAGGGTGCTCTCAAAGCGATCACGGCTGCGGTTGTGGGCGTCATCCTCAACCTTTCTATCTGGTTCGCACTGCACGTCTTGTTCGCAAGGGTTACGCGGCAGCAACTGGGGCCAATTACGCTTTGGCAGCCAGAGCTGGCCACAATTGAATGGCACGCACTGGCGCTGTTCCTCTTGTGCGCCTTTCTGGCGTTCCGACTGCATTGGGGCATCATCCGCATTCTACTCGTCGCCGCAGGTCTCGGCGCAGCAGGCCAGATGATCTTATGACGTGTCGGTCGGGACTCGTCACCACCGCCTTTCTTAGCGGGACGCAAACCCGGACATTGGTGCAACTGCTGCGAAAGCAAACTTTGTCCGCAAATAGACTTCGACAAGCATCGTAGCGAAGTTCCGCTGCTCGCTGACAACTCCTCCATGACGCATGCGGCGATGGTCGGCTCTGTGCCTAAAGTAGCTGCGGTTCATCCCCATTGGTGAATGGCACATAATGGGAACACAGACAGCCACAGCTGCGTTATCCAGACAGAAATTTCAATGAAGGAGAGACGAGATGAACTGGGATCAAATTCAAGGCAACTGGAAGCAGATGACCGGTAAGGCAAAGCAGCAGTGGGCTGACCTGACCGACGACGATCTGGCACATGCCAACGGTGACCGTGACGTGTTGGAGGGTAAAATCCAAGAGCGCTACGGCGACAACAAAGAACAGGCCAAGAAGCGCGTCGACGCCTGGATCGACTCACTCTGAGGACCGCTGAATCATAGGATCAGCCCGGCCCGTTGCAATCACGGCGCCGGGCACTTTTCATGGCGAACGTAACATCTGGATGCGGCGCCAAAAATGCGACGGTCGTGACACCGCCAGTGCGGACTTCATGAATTCATTCAAGTCATCGGTGCGGTGAGCACGCACTCGACTCCTGTCGGGTGATAAATGATCCGGACTGATCTTTCGAAGTCGATGGCCAACAAGTTCTCCACGAGGATCGTTCCGAATCCCCGACGACTGGGCGGCGTAACGCGCGGACCTCCGGTCTCGATCCAACGCCAGACCAGCGTCTCGGCGTCTGCTTCACTTTTAGCCGGCGAAGTCCATTCAACCGACACTGCCCCGTTCGGCGTCGAAAGTGCGCAATAATTCGGGGCATTCGTGCCAAGCTCATTCACGGCGAGGGCCAAGGAAGGTGCCATCTTGGGGCTGAAAGAGACAGGTGGACCGAAAATCGGTATCTGCTGTGTCGGAAAGACGGCAATCGTATTGGCGATCACTTCCATCATAGAGGCGTCCGTCCAGCGCGTGTCGTTCAGGATGTCATGTGCATGTGCGAGCGCGCGGAGTCGGTCGGCAAGGACCGTGCGACCCGTTTCAATATCTGTATTCCGCATCGTCTGCGACGCCATTGCCGATACCATCAACAGGATGTTTTTTATGCGATGTTCCAGCGCATGGGTCAGCATCAAACTCCGCGCCTCGGCTTCCTTGCGCGCCGTGATATGTTCTCCTCGTGTCCGAAAGGAATTGGCCCGTCGTTGGTGCATATGACGAAAGTTGCACGGGGAAGGCTACTGGGGTCTGCTGTCAAACCTGTTCATATGATTGACGTTCTGCGGTGTTCAATTAAGCTGCAATGACCAGAAACAGGTTAGGTCGGTGCGGTTGGCCCGGCCCCCAATTCCAAGCGGGTCCTTACGTGCATCGGCGCTCCGATAGTCGCGTCCCATGGTCCAGACGCCTGCACATGTCGTGCGGGCATGGGAAAGAATATGGAAATGCAGCAACAGATCGCAGTGGTAACACTTGGGATATCCGACCTCGAAAGATCGAAGGCGTTTTATCAAAAGGGGTTCGGCTGGACCCCGGTTTTCGAGAACGCTGAAATCGCCTTCTACCAGATGAATGGATTTGTCTTTGGCACATGGTTGAAATCGTCTCTTGAAGACGACACGAAGCAGCAAGGTCTGTCGGCGTCGGCTGCTGTGACGCTTGCACACAATGTGCCCGAAGACAGCGATGTTCAAACTGTGATCGACAAGCTTGTTGCCGCCGGAGCGGCAGTGCTTCGTGAAGCTGACGAGCCTCCCCAAGGCGGACGTCGCGGATATATCGCGGACCCGGACGGTCATATCTGGGAAATCGCGTTTAACCCACTGTGGCCAATCAACGAAGACGGACATGTGGCCTTCAAAATGTAACGCGATGAAAGCCTGCTGAGCGACGTGTCCGGTGCGTCGCTCGACAGATCTTTCAAACCAGATGCGGACTATCAGGTGACAACGTCAGACGGCAGCTTGGTCCGCATAGCCGACCAACACAGCTTGCGGATACCCCCAAATTTTTTCGGTCGTTTGCCTGCCCGTCACAGCGTTACAAAGCATGGCGTAAGTCATTGATTTATATAACACGGTCGAGAGTTCAATCCTCTCTCACAGCACCATCTGAACCCCCTTAGCTTCAAGAAGATGCGCGTTATTCGTGGGTTGGAATGTTCTTGTTGGTACACAAGGACGGTACACATGGGATTACGAATGCCCAGACCAACGAAGACTTCGAACGGTATCTGGCAGGATCGAGTCAGGCTGCCTGCTGACGTTGGCGAAAGTGTTGGCCGCGATGTCATCAAAGAAAGCCTGAACACGAGAGACGAAGCCGAAGCCATCACCCGCTTCATCATCCGCCACGCTCAGTCGTTGTCCCCCCAACGTTGGTAACAGATCCCCACGACCGATTCAGATACGCTTTAACGCCTGCGCGCATCGATCATGTCGGCCATCACGCAAAGCAATTCAAACATCATTGTCGCGCCGACTAATGCGGTCATGCCACCGACGTCGAACGGCGGTGCCACCTCTACCACATCGGCACCGACGATATTGACGCCTGCCAGAAGGCGCAGCATTTCTTGCGCCTCGCGGGTGGTAAAGCCGCCGATTTCCGGCGTGCCGGTGCCGGGGGCCATCGAAGGGTCGATGCTGTCGACATCAAAGGTCACATAAGTTGCGCCATCACCTACGATGGAGCGAGCCTCCTCCATCACGCTGGCGGCGCCGCGTTGAATGAATTCCTCCATGTAGATGACACGGATGCCCTGTTCGCGGGCCCAGTCGTGTTCGGTCGGATCGTAGACGGACCCGCGTATGCCGATCTGAACCATCCGTTTGGGGTCGATCAGACCCTCCTCGATTCCCCGCCGGAACGGTGTGCCGTGCGTATAGGGATTGTCGCCAAAATAAGTGTCGTTAGTGTCTGAATGCGCGTCGAAATGGATCAAGCCCACTGGGCCTCCCGTCGCGACGGCCCGCAGCACCGGGAGCGTTGTCAGGTGATCTCCGCCGACTGACAACGGGATCGCGCCAGTCGCCACAATGTCAGTCATGCCGCGTTGGATCAAAGCGAGCCCATCGGTCAGATTAATCGGATTGACCTGAAGGTCACCCACATCCGCTACGTTCGCGATCGAAAACGGGGCCACCCCGGAGACGTGATGCGCGCGGCGCATCAGACTGGACATGCTGCGCACCTCGCGCGGGCCATGGCGCGCACCGGCACGGTTGGTGGTGCCGCCATCCCACGGAATACCGATCAAAGCGATATCAAGGCCTTGGGCGGTGGCCACCGCTGGCAGCCGCATGAACGTTGCGTGCCCGGCAAAGCGTGGAACAAGCGATGCATCCACGGGTTGGTGAAAATCGGTCATGCCTTGGGTCCTATTTCAAATTCGCTTTTGATGGTGAGCGGTGCATCTGTGCTGGCCCTGAACGTTCTATCACCTATTTCGGGACGGGTTGTCAGCCTTTGCTGTTCAGAAAAACCATGAGGTCTGCAGATCAAGAACTAAAGGAGGGTCGTTTCCCCCCTGCTGCGTTGATCATGCGCGCCATCCAATATGATCTGCTTTTTGGCCGCAAAATGTGGTATGGATGATCCATGCGACGCAAAGGCGTCATGGCGACGTGCTGCGTCCGTTTGCGGAGGTCCTGCTATGTCCAAGACAATCGGCAATCCCCTGACATGGGTCACTCAGAGGCTCGGCGACAGCTCTCAGTTCATGGGCGAAAGTGGCCGTGCTTTGGGTTCAGTGGACCGTGACCCCATCGTCATCCGTCAGTTGGTAGGTAGTGACGTCACGGATGCCCTTCGGAAAGGAGCACAGGATTTCATGTCCCTGCGAACCGATGTCATCGCTCTCGTCCTGATGTATCCCATCATTGGCATCATGCTGGTCTGGTTCGCATTGGACCGAACGTTGTTGCCACTGGTATTTCCGATCGTCGCAGGGTTCGCATTGATAGGTCCCGTGGCCGCCATTGGCCTCTACGAGATGAGCCGCCTGCTGGAGCGAAGGGAGAATGTCAGTTGGGCGGACGCACTCCGGGTCATAGGATCCCCGTCCTTCGCACCGATCGCCACCCTTGGCGCCTATCTGGCAGCCGTCTATATTGTGTGGCTCATCGTCGCCGTAACGATTTACAATGTCACGATAGGCCCAGAGGCGCCGTCTTCGATAGGCGCACTCCTTCAGACCGTGCTCACAACGTCCGCGGGTTGGGCTTTGTTGGTTGTCGGGGTGGGAGCAGGATTGATATTTGCCGTCTTGGTGCTGGCGATAAGCGTCGTATCGTTTCCACTCCTCTTAGACAGACCTGTGGGGTTGTCGGTCGCCGTCGTTACATCGGTGAAGGTAGCACGCCAGAACCCCGGCGGTGTCGCCCTATGGGGTATCGCCGTTGTCGCCCTGCTCGGAATTGGCATCCTGACGTTCTTCATCGGTCTCATTGTGACACTTCCAATCCTGGGTCATGCGACATGGCATCTATACAGGAAAGCCATTGCCGAACATTCCAGCTCATTGGCGTAGGTCACCGCCCGCCTTCACGATCGATATCAGATACCCTGAAAAAACCTGAAACCCGGGCGCCGCGGCCGCAGGAAGACGACGCTCTTTCAGAGCAAATCGAGGGGCCTGTCATTCCGCATTCGCCCTCTTCAATTTCCGGCGATCAGGTCTTCGGGTCACTCCATTCAGCGAGCATTCCAATCCTGCCATCAAGGACGCGAGATGTTGATTATCGAGAGCATGAAAGATCTGCCGGTCATAGCAGGACGGATGGGTCATCGGCGTAGTTTACCAAGTGGTCTGCTGCGGCTCATCAGGAGCTTAATTCACGCACACAACCAAATGGTGATATAGATCAAATATCGCTTTCATGTTATAGTATAAGTGTTCTGAATGGGAGATGCGTAACGCCAAAAAGGGAGGGATTAGACATGACCGTCAAGACAATTCTTACGTGCCTGACATCCGTATCAACAGCGGATTCAGTTTTGTCAGTGGCTTGCAACCTTGCCCGGCAACATGGTGCGCATCTGGTAGTCCTACGCATTATTGAGGCGCCAACGGTCTACCCTCTGGCTGACATGCCAATTCCGGTGTCAATTTACGATGAATTCAGCGCCATGCAGTCGGAAAAGACCGCCGCGCTCAAAACCGTATTCGACAAACACACCCATGCCGAAGACTTTGTCTCGGAGTGGCGCGACATCAAAAGTGAATTCTACACGCCTGAGGATTGTATCATAGAAAGCGCCGGAGGCGCCGACATCGTGATCATGGCGGCTGTGAGCCGTGACGAGGAACGGTCCCTGTATGTCAAAATGCTGGAGCGCGTCATCCGCTACTGCGGCAGACCAGTGCTCCTCGTTCCTGCAAACCTGCGCAACGAGATGGTCGGACACTCAGTGCTGGTCGGGTGGAACGGATCGAAACAAGCCGTGCGGGCGGCCCATGACGTCCTGCAGTTGCTGAGTGCGGGTGACAAGGTCGAGATCATGAAAATCTCCGACACCAGCACCAACGGCGAGCCTGACGATTCAACGAGAGATCTCGCGGCGGCGTTTGACAGGCATGGCATCGATACAACGGTCGTGCAGCGGACGTGGTCGAAACCTGGAGTTTCCGAGGTCTTAAGCAAGGAAGCGTTCGAGATCGGCGCGGATATGATCGCGGTTGGAGCTTTCGGTCACTCCCGGATTTACGACTTGGTGGTTGGCGCCGCGACGCGCAACCTGCTTGCCCACTCTGACCTGCCCGTGATGTTCTCACGCTGATTGGCGGCCCCTTCCCGATCTGAAAAACGCCAGAGGACAACCTCGGTCCTTGACCCATAATATCTTACGATATCATCAGGAAGCACTCGTCATCTGCCCAGTTCGTTTCCGATCAAATCACCTGCTTAGTTTGCTGCGCATCGGCCCAGGCCGAGATCCAGGATCGATATTTCTCATTCTCGGGGGCAAAGAACACTGCTGCAGCATTGGCAAGCAGTTGCTTGAAATGACTGCCAGGCGTCATGTCGTCAAGGTCTTGAGTGGCCGCCGTGCCGCGCATTGGAGAGGTTCGATTTGTTTGAACAGGTTCCAAGGGCTTTTTAAGTGGTTTTCCGCCTTGGTTGCCGTGTCGGGCCAGCGCCTTTTCGACGGCCTCAATACAAAAGTCGGCCTCCACGCTATCGGTCGACAACGCATCGGAGGCGATCAAGATCGCTTCCGACCGCACGCAGGCAGTCAAGGTGCAGCTGACATTCGGCTAGGCGGCGGCCCTTTCCCGACGGGACGTGGCCCGACCACCCTAGCTTGGAAGTGCCCCGCAGAACCCACCGGATGTCGACAAGCCAGAGCCCAGGGCCAGCATCGGCGGCGCCTGATAAGGGTTGGGCGGCGTGCGCAGCGTATCGAGGCCGATGACAAACGCCACGCCGGCGATGGCGAGTGATCCGGTCAGCAATCGGGTCATGGCCGCGCCTCCAGTCCGCTGACCGCACGGATGCGGATTCCCAGAAATGCGCCCGCGAAGGCCGCGGCGAACCAGACCCAGCCATGCAGGCTGCCAGTGCCGATGCCGGAAAAGAAAGCCCCGACATTACAGCCGAACGCCAGCCGCGACGAATAACCAAGCATGAGGCCGGCGATGATCGTGACAATCCAGGCGCGGGCCGGATAGGACGGCAGCGGCTGTGACAGCCCCCCGCTTCGCCACGCCGCCACGCCGAAAGCGCCTGCGATCATCCCGAAATTAGTCAGAGAGGTGTAATCCGTCAGCACACTGGCGTTCAGCCGCTCTTCCGATCCGACAGCGGCATAGAAGGCAGAACCGGACAGATCGGCCCCCAGCGCCGTAACCCCCTTTGCCGCCCAAAGGCCGAGACCATAGACCACGCCCCAAGGCTGGCCGGCGACAACGAGGTTCGCAATGGCAAGCGCCGCAAGCGTCAGGGCCGCCAGGACATAGCGTCGTGGCAGGCGCCATGATCCGGGCTTGCCCAGCCACAGCAGCACGGCCGCGACCAGCGCCAGCCCCACCAGTGTGATCATCAAGCCCGGCGTGCCGCGCAGCGTCAGAATCGGCAGCGCGCCCAAGTTCGTCCACCAGATCAGATGATAGGCCCCCGCAAAGCTGCCCAGTGCAAAGAACGGCAGCGCCAGCAGGCCCACCGGATTGCCCGATCCCGCATTGACCAGCGTGCCCGATCCGCACCCCAGAACGACCTGCATGGCCGCGCCAAAGACGAAGGCGCCGCCGATCATGGCAAAACCGATCGGCGCCTGCGCGCCGGTCAGCTCTTGCGGATGGGACGCCAGCATGGGGATCGCGACGCAAGCAACCACCGCAATCGACAGAAGCTGCGCCAGAATGCCCGCAGGCTCGCGCCGCAGGATCATCGCCCGCCACGGCCCTGCAAAACCAAAGCGGAACCCTTCGAGCGCGACGCCGAACCCCAGACCGATCAGTAGCATCAGCGCGTAGCGCACGCCGACAAACAGCGCCACCATCGCGATGACGACAAGCGCGAGCCCGATCAGCCCGGTTCTAGCCGCCAGGGGGCGGAAACCGGGCGAAGCCAACGTCGTCGCGGTCATCAGTTGCCGCCAGTGATCTGGCTAAGGAAATTTGCGATCAGGCCGGGCTGGTTGGCCATCTCACCGTCGGTCTGCGAATATTCGACCATCGACCCCGGGTAGAGCTTCACGTTCTCAATCCCCGCCAGTTCCGACATGGCGAACCAGTCGGTCGCCGCCCAGTGGCCCGTATTGCAAAAGGACACGACGGCATCGCCCTCCTCGATCCCGAGCTTCGCTTTCAGGGCCGCGACATCTGTGTCGCTGCCAATGGCCGTCGCGCCGGGACGAAAGAACTCAGTGTAGGGCAGGCTTTGCGCACCCGGCAGCGTGCCCGGACGCGCGGCTGCGGGATGCGCCTTCTTGCCCTCGAAAAAGGCCGTGGGCCGCGAGTCGATCAGCTTGCCCCCGGCCTTGCCGGCGATGACGTTGTTCACCTGATCGGTGCCGGCGGTCCATGTGTCGTTCCACGTGATCGAAAGATCGGTCTTTGCCGGCGCGATGGCTTCGGTCGAAACCGGCAGTCCCGCGTTCACCCACCCCGTCGCCCCACCGTTCAGCACGGACAATTGAGTAAAGCCGGAGCTTTTGAGCGTCCAGTAGACGCGGGCCGCCGCACCGAAATCGGTGTCGGTATCTCCCTGAGATACGATGACCACCGGTCGATCAAGAGAGAGGCCGAGATCCTCGTAGGTGGCTTCCAACTGGGCGACGGGCGGCACTTCGCCCGGATTGTTGCTGGGTCCGCGAAACCGGCCATAAGGCGCACTGACCGCTCCTTCGATGTGCCCTGCATCGAAACCCTCGTCGCGCACGTCAAGAATAATGGGGGACTCGGACGTCTCCGACAATTCGACTGGTGTGATGAGCGGACCGAGGTCCCCCGCCAGCGCAGTGGTCGCAGCAAGTGTTGCGAGGCTTGTCGTGATGGCGACTTTCATACGAAGCATGGGATAGCCTTTCGATAATGGGGTCTCAGTCGCTCAATTGAGGGGGTAGCGGCAAAACACAAGGCGACGCAGCCCGACCTAGCAACCGAAGCGAAGAAAAGTGTTCTGCAAGGCTTTCCATGACGGGATGCTGAGCTGTTTTGATGGAAGTTGTCGGTCCGATCCGACGCGACCGAGGGCTGGATTTAGAACATTGTTCTTAATTCATCTTAGGTTTCCCGTTGGGGGAAACGAGATGCCCGGTGACACATTGAAACGCGCGAGCGTGGTTCATGCATAGACGGAACTGTTCGCAGAGCAGTCTCAGGTGTTCCATCCCGGAATCGGATCCGACATAAGCCACCCCACCCGGCGCGAAACCTGCTACGACCGGATACCCTCGGGGACGATGCGGGAACGGTTTATCCTCACTTGTGCGACGGGCCTCACGACCGGAAGCCACCTGTCGCGCACATGGGCCGCCAACGTCACTCCATCCATCGTGCCCGGGATCTCGATGTCCGCAAACAGGATGCCGATGTCGAGATGCTTAGCCGTTCGACGTCAGCAGCCGATCCAATTCACTCTGCATGTCACCGACGAGCACGAGAGACTCGGTCAGCGGTGTCGGGTTGCCCGACCCGCGCAGGCGCGTATCCGCAAGCGGCGAAACCGGCTTGTCGTTGACGCGAATTTCATAATGCAGATGCGGCGCCGTCGACCGTCCCGTCGATCCGGCCCGACCAAGCTCTGTGCCGGTCTCGACGCGCTGCCCCACCCGCAATCCCTCGTTCAGCGCGCTTAAGTGGGCATAGAGCGTGTGAACGCCGTTGCCATGATCCAGCTCGACCACGGTGCCATAGCCGCTGCGTTTGCCCATGTAAGCGACTTTGCCCTGCTGTGTCGCCGCGACAATCGCACCCTGGGGGGCTGCAAAATCAATGCCGCTGTGCATCCGCACCGTTCCCAGAATGGGATGCATCCGCATTCCGAAAGCCGAGCTGAGGCGGGCGCCGCGGATCGGTTGGTCGAACGTCTGCAAAAGCACCCCGTCCTTCATGATCGTGGTCCGCCGCGACGTGTCATCGGGCCACAGGATTTCATATCGGCCATCGGCCAGATCGAGTTGCGCGAAATCGATGGTCGGATCGCCGACGACACGATCACCGGACCGGTACTCCCGCCACATCAGGCGGATGTGTTCTCCTCCACCCAATCGGGTGCGCAGATCGAATGTCTCGGCCAGGACCAGCTCCAGGTCCGTCGCGAACCGCGTCGGAATGCCCGCACCATCAAGGGCCGCAAAGATCGAACTGCTGACCGTCGCTTCCCCCGCGCGCCTGACACTGACAAGCTGCGGCGGCAGAATCTGGACAGTGGGGTCCTCTCCGAAGGTGGCCCGGATACGCGATCCGTCTTCTTTTTCGAGCGTAGCCGTCTTGGGCAATCCATCGCTTGATACATTCAGCGCGAGTCTTTGCCCCGGTTTCAGATGACGCACATCGAATTCGGACCCGATTGCCTGAACCACGTCGCGGCTGGTTTCCGTGTCGAGGCCGGCCGCTGCAAGAAGCCCAGACAGGCTGTCCCCCGCGCCCACAACCTGCGTCCATGTCACAGGTTCATCCACGGGTGTCGACACCTTGTCACCTGCGTCCGCAACCGAAGGTGCAAGACCGTCGTCTGCGGTCGTGGCGCTGCGCGGCATCTCCTCCTCTGCGCTGTCGGACACAGCGGTGGACAGTGCGGTCGGCGCGTCGCGATACTGCGACACGCCGAATGCCACCCCGCCCGCGACAAGCATGGCAGTCCAGTATCTCAACCGTATCAACATTTCACTGTCCGCCACGCCTTTTGTCTTTGGACGTCCCCTGCAGGAAACCGTCGAGAGCTTATTGCTGTGCCACGCCTCGTTTGACAATGCCGCCGATCAAAACCGGCCAGACCCCGCCCAAAACCCGCGCGGGCGGGCCCCTCAATTCGAAATGAGGATGCGTTGAGACCAATGACGTGTCCGGCCGCGACACCGGCACTCGGTCGGATCGCCGCCCCGGCTCTGACGTGATCGCAGCCTTCCAAACAGGGAAAAGGCTTGAAAACCCAAAGGTCTCCGACACGCAGCCTACGTACAATGCGCACGAATCAACGCCCCTTGGCGGTCTGGCCCTCTTTCTGTGTGACGCGTTGCATTGCATGCAAGTGAAAGGTCCGGTTCACCGCTTCAGGCAAGCGCAACCCTATGTCTGAAACGAAAGCGACACGCCAACGCAGATCATCATCGACCTCACCACAACGCCCCTGAATTATTCGAAGTGCGTCAACCGGGACAGCGTTGAGATCCGGCACACCGGCCTGAAGTCGCAAACTTCGTCATTAGCGAAGGTAAACGTAGGTCAAATGGTCTCCGACATGGTCTACGGCTCCTAGCAGCTGCTGCCAGCTGCAGCGAAAACAACGGCTAGCCTGAAATGCTGGTGCCCCCACACGGATGTTAGCATCATCTAAACCCCTTATTATTCAATGACATACATACATATTTTTAAGGGCCGTGTGTAGTGATTGTGTAGGGTTTTTGGTAATTTAGTCTGGCTGACAAACGCGCAATGGAGGCACATGCATTAGCTTTTTGACCTTTGAATAATGTGCAGAGGTTTCGGCGCAGTCCCCTCGCCCCAGTTATCGGACCACAAAGCGTCATGCCGCAGCCTCGCACAAAAATCACTTTCCTGCTGTTCAGTTAGTCCAAGGCGCATCCATTCTCAGAGGTAAACCTCCCTGAAAAGTGGCAGCTTCGTGACATTTGCCTCCGAGATCAACGTTGCGGCACAGCTCATCCAAAGCAGACTATTATCAATCCCGCCGCATCATCCTGACTTTGAAGTATTGAAGGAAAGAGCCCTCGTTTCCACCACCTAATTAACAGATTGATATACCAAAAGATTCAACACGAGACATCAGATAATTAAAAGTTTAGTTTGTATGATCACTTAATGGCCTACTTTCTATTTCAACGTATCCATGACCGATTTTCCTCGACGCAGTCCAGCGGCATTGATGGTGGCCATATTTCGGGACCACGCTTCATTAATCAGCTCAGTCCATTGAACCACTTCGATGGAAGAACCTTCTAAATCCCCTCCAAGTTGCCTTATCCGACCTTGTCCATTGGCAGTGTGGTTCCATCCAACCATCTGCTCATCGGCAAGGTCTCCAACTATGTCTGCCACGACATAGCAGAAGAACCTACAATCGGGCGCAACCTTGATCTTTCTCCGGTCAAACGCTTCGATCTGACCACCTTTAAGCTGCTTAATATATTTAACAACTTGCCGTTCAACATCGTCCTCTGACTTTGGATAAGAAGTTCTACCCGGCCGCTTAAACTCAATAATCATAATTTTAGATAATGGCTCGGACAGATTAATGTCATCCCCGTCTGATTGACCATCCATCACGCCCAAACCAAAAGCTTGATCCCAGAGGAAGAGGTCGGGTCGCAGATCACTGTCATTATTTCCCAACACCTGATCGAGCCGCTTATCGGATGAAAACGATTGTGTAAAAGCGAGACGTTCGTCGACTATCCATAAGTCATGTGAAGATGACTCTGCCCGGCTCCCAACTACGTTCATCGGACAAATGAAAGTATGGAGGGTTTTTTCTAGATGAAAATCCTCTTTCTTTTCACCACGCTTTCTCACCCTTAAGATGAGACGCTCCATAACTTCTAGCACCAACTTCCGCTTTACTACGTGCTGCGCCAATGCAAGCTTTTCAGACTTCTTAAGGTCTTTGGCAGCCTCGATAACAGTTTGTTCAAAATGCTCTGGCACATTTTTCTCTGATGTTAGAAGCTCGATAATCTCTTCAAGGCTTTCTCTGCGATTTTCTTCGTTCCGTATCTGATGTTTTACTAACCCAGCAGCAAACTCTTCAGGCGTCCTAGCTCCAAAAGGAACCCTATCAAGTTGTGTTTGTTCGTCTGCAAATCCATAAATTGGGTATCGCGCAACAAATTCTTGATAGTCAGCCTTCCTAGCGCTTTCGTACTTTGCAATTTGCTCTGGCAGATAACTCTTTTTCACTGCATCTATACAAAAACGAGAAAGGGTCTTGAGCTTTTTCTCATCAACCGTGAACGCTGTGCGCCCCTCATTGACGTGATCATCCAAAAAAAGACCCGGAGACACACCCGTGAAAAACTAGGTCATCCATGTCGCCTTCCTCGAGCCGTCGGATACCGATTAGCTTGTCCACTTCTCTTGTCGCAACAGTGCGCTCGTCCGCAAGAAGATGTAACTGGTGCATTCCGTCGAGGCCCTTGCTTGCATCCTCTTTGCAAGTAAAACATTCGATAGTCAGGATACCAAAATCGTCATGTGGTGGCGTCTCAATCGTAACTTTTTGACCAACAACAAGCTCCGATATCGCCTTTGGATAGGTTGTGATATCTCCATTGATGTTAACGAATATTTCGGGACCACTACCAACGAGGAAGTCGGCAATAAAATGCGCACTAAAGTATCGGAGAAATGTGTCGCGTTTTTTGGGGAAGTGTTGAATATAACGATCCCCCCGAACCCCAGAAAACTCTACCCGTGTCCCTAGGCCCGAGATTCCACCAGCTTCCGGGTCGCGATCAACGATCTGATCCTTATTTGCGAGAACAAATTCGAAGGCTCTTCTTTCGATTCCAGTTGGGCCTTTATAGGTGCTGAAAACTGAGATACTTTTGAAGCTGTCTAGCCAAAACAGCCGCCCGACACCCTTGCCACCCTTTTTGCTCTTAAAGTCGGTATCAATCACACGAAAGGCATCGAATCTATCTTTGTCCAAGCCGATACCGTCATCGGTAATCGCTATTTTTACCTTTGACGAATCCGAGAGCTTACCAACCTCAACGTCAATTCGGCCCTTTCTCTGATCGCTATCAGCGCGTTGATCATTTAAATCATCAATGGCAAACTTAGCATTACTAACAGCTTCAAAAACCGGCTGGAGCGCTTGAGCTGCATTTGATGGCTTCGTCAATTTCCTAACGCGGTTAACGATGTTTTGGTCGATTGAGGCCATTCAACATTATCTCCTTGCTGTTACGATACTTTGCAGAAGTCGTGCGAAGTGTCACCTCCCTATGGCGGTCGCCAAAGACCGCGAGGGTCTTCATAGGCTGTGGGTACATGGATGTCAGCTATGGCCGCAGTTTGGATTTCACCCCAGTGCTATCGGTGGCGGTGGGTTTTTCACATACAAACCTCAATTTAGGGTTGGAAATCTCTGCCCCCTTCATGAATAGCACCGGCGAACGAAATCCCCCCCATACCCTGCCCCAACAGCTACATCAGCAGACGACCTCACTTAAAACAGACACGACGTAGGGGGCAACTTTCCCCGTTTACTGTTGAAGAGGCTAGCTCTTATGGCACGCGGGGTGTCCCGCAAGAGCATGGTCCAGTGAGTCGTCTCAGTCACACCTTGAAAGTGTTCCAATAGAATATCCTTTACGTTTTTGAGACAGTCAGGCATCAGGGCCTAGAACCTATTGATACAGTTTGGATAAGATGATGATTGTTGGATACGGACGAACCTCGACCCTTGATCAGACCGCAGGATTGGAAGCGCAGGAGCGTGATCTGGTGGCGGCAGGATGCGAGAAGTTGTTTGTCGAGCAGGTTTCATCAGTCGATGTGGCGAACAGGGTCAAGCTGGCAGAGGCGATAGAGTTTGCTCGGGATGGAGACACCCTGCTGGTCACGAAGCTGGATCGGTTGGCGCGGTCAGTTGCCCACCTGATGGAGATACTGGCGACCTTAAAGGATCGTGGAGTGGCGTTGCGGATACTTGACCTAGGCTTGGACACGGACACCCTCAATGGCAAGCTCATGATGACTATTCTCGGGGGTGTGGCCGAATTTGAGCGCGGCATCATGTTGGAACGACAGCGGGAAGGCATCGCCAAGGCAAAAGCGAAAGGCCGGTACAAGGGGCGCAAGCCTACGGCGAGGGCGAAGGCTGATGAAGTGATCAAGCTGCACGGCGAGGGGGTCGGGGCGACAAGTATTGCTAAGCGTTGTGGGATAGGCCGGGCCAGTGTTTATCGGATCGTGAAGGACAGGGCTTTGCAGGGCGGGTGAAAGCTTTCTGTGGTTGCCGACTAAACAGGCGGGTGAGGATGGGCGAACCCGCATGACCGCGTTACAGACCCTGTAAGGGCCGCACAGGCGATCCATAGGATTTCCCTGATCTGGGTGGCCCCGAAGATTGGAGGCCCAGTAAGGCTCCTACGAGTGGCCCTATGAAGGGTTGCACTTACAGACAAGTAAACTTTGAGTTTGTTCGTCTCATGTTGGGCCCTGCGGTTAATTCCGTGGGGCCTTTTCACATTCGCCACACGCGATGCAGACAACCCGACCCATCACGTCACCTTCGGGAGTGATGATCTGTCGCGGATTGCGTCCACCCCTTCAAATGACCTGCCTTAAAGGAATACCACAATGCAGAACCAATCAACCCGCTCTTTTGCCATCGCCGCCGCCGATCAGATGATTGCCGATCGTTTTCAATGTGCCTACGGAACATCGACAGTTTCTGAATATCTTGACCATCTCGACCACCACTCCACCGCTCACCTTGCAACCCACCTTGCGTGTCGGGTCAACCGAACGGCAGGACAGCAGCGGCGTAAATCTGAAATCCGCTTTGACGGAGATGGACGGCTCGTCATTGGTGTTCCGATGAACGACCCCCGAACGAACAAGACCCGTCATGCCACAACTGACTTCCTGATATGGATCGACCTCATGGAAAGCGGTGCGGATGGGGCGTGGGTCTATAATCATAAGACCCGCGACAGGCGGGCGGGGCAGGTGCGCTGCAGCGTTCCGCTTAAGGGCAATAGAAGTGGCCCGGATCGTGCAGCCGTCGCTAGAATTATCGCCAATGCCAAGAGTGGTCAGCGGGCACAATTGCTCGATCATGATCCGTTCAATCTTCGTCGAGCCAACATCTATTTGCTAAACCAAATTGCAGGAACAGACGGTCGCAAAGGTTTCTCTAAGACTGATACGCTGGCGAATATGCTTGATGCCGTGAACGCTCGGTCGGCACTGGTGGGCAAGAATTACGACTATGATTTTGAAGTCGGTCAGTGAGTATCATTATCGAAATAACAGGAGAGGGTATGGGCAACCATGCCCCCTCAACCGACCTTGCATGTCCCCGCTGCGGTCAACCATTTATCCCCAAACGATCCAACCAACGATACTGCTCCTCCGCATGTCAGAAAGCCGCAACGCACAACGCATCACGCGGCCCCAGGACGACTGCTGAAAGCCCTGCAAAGAAACTCGAGAAGCGTCGGCAGTGGGCAACTCTTCTTTACCTAAATGAGACTTTCTACGGCACCCCTCCGGGAAATCGGCTGGGGCTGTTGAAGGACTGGCTGGACAGGGCGAGAATGGGCGACACGACCCTGAGGGCGGCTTTGGCTAGACCCTCCTTCACAAAATGGAACGACAATAAGCGGGTCTGTTTTAGACATTGCTTGGCGTATCCATCGGCCCCCCACATGGCGCACCGTTACTGTCGCCATTTTCTGGCCTGCAACGTATCAGACTGGGTCAATGGCCGCGCAGATGCACCTGAGACCGGGGAAATCAGCTACGGTCTGATGGCAACAGCCTGAGCCACAGAGCAAGGGATTGTACACCATGTTCGCCAGCCTCCCGCCGCCTAGTCCACCCTCCCCCTATATATAAGGGGACCTTGAGGGACGAACGGGAGGGGGGCAACTTGCATGTAACCGTTGGCGCGGTCTCAATCACACCTTCAAAGCTGACTGGAAGTGTCCGTCTTGGAGCTTAAAACGGCTGGGAGACGAGTCGAGAAAAGGCAACCGTTTCAGGTCATTCAATTAGGTTGCATCGTAGAACCTACGCAAAAACATTGAGGTTACCTTGGGGTTTACCATCAGGGATCACCTTGAAGGTTTAACCTATCAGCAATCAAACTCATCAAACCAACCTTTAAGGGGCAGAGCATCAGTGTTCCGTGGGTGAGGTCTCTCCCGATCATATGGCCGTCACAAGTCATCCCGAACCAGACCTTCAAGGTGCAGGGGATTGGCAAGAGGTCTGTGCGTATGGGGTCTCCCCTCCGATAGGCTGACCCCGACAGGAGACCTGTAAGGTTGCCGCGAGATGTGACCGGGAGGGGTTGGTGGTGTGCAAACCCCGTGAGGCCCTGAGAGGCTGTGTGAGGGAGCCTACAGGCGGCAAGTGGCAAGTATCCCTGACACGGGTAGCCCTAAGGTTACATTGGACTCTGGGGGGCCTCTGTGCGGCTCTCTGCTACATCATATGTTTTGCGTCATATTTACAACAGCATGTCCGATATCTGTTTTAGTGGCCCTATGCTGCTCGGGTGACTCGGAATGAACCGACGCGGTAACGGGGCTAGGCGGCCTTGAGGGTGTGGAGCTGGCTTAAACTGCTACCGGACTGCTATGGTGGGATAATCGATTACCCCGCTGGCCTCCAAAGCCGCCCCCAGATATTTGGCCTGCATGTCCAACAAATCGTCGCCACCATAGCCGCCCGCCACCTGACCCTCACCGTGACCGTGACCCATAATGAGCGATTGAATATTGGTTGGGGCCGTGCGTCTTAGCCAGTCTTTGACCGAGTGGCGGAGTGAATACGGCACCTTGCGTATTTTTACCCAAACCTTTGCCGCCTTCATTGGCTTAATCAGGGTAGCCGACAAGGAATTGGCGTTGCGATGGTGGGCGTATCGGGGAAACACGTCAGAAGAACCATTAAGAGCGCGGTCATGCCGCCGCTGCATCATTGTCAGGGACGTGCCGACAAGGGGTACGCGCCGCAACCGTTCGCCCACCTTCAGTCTGCGTCGCCCATTAGGTTTGATTTCAAAGTGTGGGGTCGCATCCTGCAAATGAAGTTCATCCCATTGCAACCCTCGCGCCTCATTGGGGCCAATCCCGGTGAACATCATCAGCTGCCAGATGTCCCTTGCATCATCATTCATTCCACTATGACAGGCACACACCTTTCGGATGTCCTCTAGGGTGAGTGGATCGCGCTTGATTTCACCAGCAGCGCCATCATCCTTGGCCAATTTGATCTTATTAAAAGGGTTGCGCCAGTCCAGTATGTCGAAGCGGTTCTCACCATAATTGAGGATTGCCTTGATTGTCGTAATACGTCGCTGGACCGTCCCTTGAGCGTTACCTCTGGCGGTCAGACTGTCACGGAAAGCATAGGCGGCTTCCCTATCGATGCTCTTGAGCAAAGGGTCCGTCCGCCCCATCGACAGTTCAAGTCCGTCCACTACCAGCTTCACCTGTTTTGACATATCGTGATACGATGATCGCCCCTCATTGTCCTTGAGATAAGCCTGAACCACGGCACTCAGAAGTATAGGAGGTCTCTCCACGCCAAACAGCTGTGCCTTTGCGAGTAAGCCAAAAGCAGTTCTAGGGGGATTGTTCTCGAACGGCGCGTTGAGCGATTGAGGTGTCAACTTTTCCGCTTCTGCCAACGCTGCCGTGGTGAACGCATTGAATCGCCCACTGTCCGCCTGATGATCAATGGGGCCAATCTTGCTGGTGTCTGGACGCGCCAGTCCATGTGCGACGGCTGCGCTGTGTAAAATGCTCCACTCCACCTGATCCGTTGACGTGCCATCTGCCTTGGCCTGCATTGCCTCGAACCGTGCGTGTTCAACTTTCCATGCTTCTAAAATCTTGAGCGGGTCACGAGTTTTAAGTGACCATTCGACAGCGCTACGTCCTAACATGACTCGCATCTGAGGTGACGTAACACGCCGCCGATACTTGGCATTGCCAGTCGGGGCGAGCTTCAGGTGCGGCAAATCCATAGACAACCTCATGTTCGCAAGACGCAACGGTGTAGCGTTTGTGTAGCGGTTTCCCTACTAACACCATGAAAACATAACGATTTCAATAATGATTGGTGCCCCCACACGGACTCGAACCGCGGACCTACTGATTACAAATCAGTTGCTCTACCAGCTGAGCTATAGGGGCACTGACGGCGATTTAGCGTGGCCTGCCTCAGGGCGCAAGACCCTAGCGGTGCGCCCGCGCGAGAAGAATGACTGCAAGAAGACCGACCGCGCAGATCACGAGTGCGGCGGGGGCCGCCTCGGCGATGTTTTCGAGGCTGGCCTTGGCATAGACCCGCGTCGACAGGGTATCCTGACTGGACAGCATCAGCGTCGCGGGCAGCTCCTTGATGGCGTCGACGAAGGTCAGCAACAGGGCAGAGCCGATACTGGCGCCGATCAGCGGCAGATGCACCGCGCGCAACGTCTGACCCGCCGTGCGCCCCAGCGACCGGGCGGCCATTGGCAGGCTGGCCGGCACCCGCCCGAGGGCCGCATCGGCCGCACCTTGGGCGATGGCAAAGAAGCGCACGACATAGGCCAGCACCAGCACCCCCGCGCTGCCCGTCAGCAGCAGGCCCGGATCACGCCCGGTGACCGCCAGGATCATGTCCGCCAGACCGTTGTCGAAGGCCGCAAGCGGCACGAGGATGCCCAAGGCCAGCACGGCACCGGGGGCCGCATAGCCCAGACCCGTCACCGGCAGCAGCAGGCGCGGCAACGCCCGGCCCGACAGCCGCGTGCCATAAACCATGAACACGCCCCCGATCACCGCCAGCACTGCAGCCACGCCGCAGACCGCAAGGGTGCGCAGCAGCGCGGCGATCAGGCCGGGCGCCGCCCACTGCGCGGCCCCCAGCGCGTGGGACGCGAGGACGCCGACCGGCAGGACGAACCCGGCGAGTACGGGCAGAACACAGACGAGGGCCGCGATCCAGCGGCCCGCGCCGGTCAGGGCCACAGGTGTCACGGGCCGCACGTTGCGGGCCGAGGCGGCAAATCGCGACCGGTGCCGCGAGACCTTCTCCAACCCCACCAAAATTACGATGACCGACAGGATCACGCAGGCGATCTGTGCCGCACCGCCCAGATTGCCGCCCTGCCGCCAGACCGAGAAGATGCCCGTCGTCAGCGTCTGCACGGCGAAATAGTCCACGGTGCCGAAATCGTTCACCGTCTCCATCATCACGACGGCGACACCGGCGGCGATGGCGGGCCGGGCCAGCGGCAGGCCGACGCGCCAGAACCGCGCCACGGGTCCGGCGCCCAAGGCCCGCGCGACCTCGTAGCCCGCGCCGCTTTGTTCGCGAAAGGCGGCGCGCGCCAGCAGATAGACGTAAGGGTAAAGGGCGGCAGAGATCACGAGGATGGCAGCACCCCGCGTGCGGATCTGCGGAAACCAGTAATCGCGCGACGTGGCCCAGCCGAAGCTTGCGCGCAGGCCGGTCTGCACCGGGCCCGCGTAATCCAGAAAATCGACCAGTGCATAAGCGCCCACATAGGCCGGCACCGCCAGCGGCATCAGCAGCGCCCATTGCAGCCAACCGCGCCCCGGAAAACGGTACATCACCACCAGCCACGCGGTCAGGGTGCCGACGACCGCCGTCAGCGCCCCCGTCCCCGCCATCATCACACCGGTGTTGATCAGATAACGCGGCAGCGTCGTGGACAGCAGATGCGGCCAGATGTTGTCGGACGGCGTCAGCGCGAACCACACGACGGCCACCAGCGGCGCGAGCACGATGACGGCGATCATCACGGCACCTGCGGACCACGGGTCCACGCGCATGCGGGACCGGCGGCGCGTGACTTGCGATACCTGAGCAGTTTGGTCTGACATAGGCCCAGCGCTAGACGAAACCGGTTCCACTGTCCAGAAATCCCGTTATGATCCCGCAAAACCATAACAAGACGTGAGCAGGGCAGACATGGAAATCGCATTGCACATCGGCGCCAACTGCACCGACGAGGATCGGTTGCTCAAGTCGATCCTGAAAAACGGCGACACGCTGGCCGAACACGGCATCAACGCCCCCAACCCCGGCAAGTATCGCCGCCTGATCCGAGAGACGATCCAGAACCTCAACGGTGCCGCCCCGGCCGAGAATGCCCGCCAGATCATGCTCGACGCGATTCTGGACGACGACACGCCCCGGCGGCTGGTGATGAGCAACACGAACTTCATCTGCGTGCCGAACCGGATCTTTGACAACGGGGTGCTTTACGATCAGGCGGAATTCAAGCTGCGGGGGTTCCTGCAGCTGTTCCCCGAGGATGAAATCGACATCTATCTCGCCCTGCGCGATCCCGCGACATTTCTGCCCGATTCCTACAAGCGGTCGAATGCCGACAGCTTTACCGCCTTCATGCAAGGGCGAGAGCCGCACGGCGTCGTCTGGTCCGACCTTGTCCGCCGCATCCGCCAGATCGCGCCGCACGCCACGCTGACGGTCTGGTGCAACGAGGATACGCCGCTGATCTGGGCCGAACTGGTGCGCGACATTGCGGGGCTGGACCGCAACGTGAAGATTACCGGCGGCTTCGACCTGCTGGCCTCGATCATGTCGAAGGAAGGCATGAACCGGTTTCTGGCCTACATGCAGGTGCATCCGCCCAAGACCGATGCCCAGAAACGGCGCGTCATCGCCGCATTCCTCGACAAGTACGCCCTGACCGAAGAGGTCGAGGAAACCGTCGATCTGCCGGGTCTGACCGCCGAGGATATCTCTGACATGTCAGAGGCCTACGAAGAGGATGTCGCCCGGATCGCGGCGATGCCGGACGTCACCTTCATCATGCCCTGAGGCGGCGCTTGGCGCCCGCCCCCGGGGCCGGCGTCAGCTCATGCCCAGTGCTGCCATGTACATTTCCATCATCGCTTCTTCCTCGTCCAGATCATCCTTGTCGCGCTTGCGGATCGCGATGATCTTGCGGATGACCTTGACGTCATAGCCACGGCCCTTGGCCTCGGCCATGACCTCTTTCTGCGCGTCGGCAATGTCCTTCTTCTCCGCCTCCAGCCGCTCGAAGCGTTCGATGAACTGGCGCAGTTCCTCGCCGGCGACGTTTTCGGTCTGGATGCTGGTGGCGGTGTCGGACATGGCGGCTCTCCTGTCGGGTGGGGATGAAGGCAATCCCTAGCGGCTGCCCCCCGACCTTGCAAGACCGGGCCTTGCAAGGCCCGGACCCTTGCGCGGGCGGGCCTGACACTGTAGCCCGGCGCCGCGGACAAACGGGGGCGGACGATGACATACATGATCTGGGCAGGTGCTGTGATTTCGGTGCTGGGCCTGTGCGGCGTGATCTATTCGGTGATCGCCGTGGCCCGCGCCAAGCGCAGCGGCATGGACGACGCCGCCCTGCGCGCCCGGATCGGTCAGGTCATGCCGATCAACCTCGGCGCCTTTCTGTCGGCCATGCTGGGACTGGCCATGGTGCTGGTCGGATCGCTGCTCAGCTAACGCGCCAGCGCCGCGTCCAGCAACCGGCCGATCCGGGGATCGGCGAGGGCATAGAGCATGATCCGCGCGTCGGCCGCGCTGCGATGGCAGGTCACCAAACCGTCGCCCCGCATCCGCATCAGATGAACAGAGACCGCCGATTGCGGCGCATCCACGGCGTCCTGCAAGGCGCCGACCGCCAGCGGCCCCGCGCGCAGCGCCGCCAGAAGGCGCAGGCGCATGGGATTGGCCAGGGTCTTGAACAGGGCCGCGGCCGTCTCTGCCGCAGCGGCATCCAGCGCGGGATCAGGCGTGGTCGGTTCGGTCATGGCATCCTTCGGAACCGGGGGCATTCAGTCGTGATACTGCCACGGCTGGCGCCGGTCTGTCCCCTCGTCTAAACCGGATCGGTGGTGATCGAAAGGAGCGTTGCTGTGCCGGTGGACTGGATATTCGGACTGATCGGGGAACTGATGATCGGCAGCGCCGCCGCCGTATTTCTGCTCGTCAACGGGCGGATTATGGGCGCCTCTGGCCTGCTGGGCGGGTTGGTGGACGGCAGCGGCAGCGATGACGCAGGCGAGCGCATCGCGCTGCTCGCCGGTCTGATTCTGGTGCCCGGCCTGCTGACCTGGGCCAAGGGCGGCAGCGACACGCATCTGACCGGCAATCTGGCGCTGATCGTGGTGGCGGGACTGGCGGTCGGCATCGGGACGCGGCTGGCCAACGGCTGCACCAGCGGGCACGGCGTCTGCGGGATCAGCCGCCTCAGCCTGCGCGGCATCATGGCCACACTGGTCTATGTCGGCGCAGGCGCCGCAACCGTCATCGCCCTGCGCGGCCTGATCGGAGGTTTCTGATGCGCACGCTGGTGAGTTTTCTTGTCGGTGGCCTGTTCGGCGCGGGCCTGCTGGTGTCCGGCATGACGGACACGGCCAAGGTGCAGGGGTTTCTGGACTTTTTCGGACACTGGGACGTCACACTGGCCTTCGTCATGGGCGGCGCCATCGCACCGATGGCCCTGGCATGGCGGCTGACGCGGCACCGCCGCCCGGTTCTGGGCGGCGCCTTTCCCGCGCAGCCCGCACCCGTTCTGGACACCAAGCTGATCGGCGGATCGGTGCTCTTTGGCATCGGCTGGGGGCTGGCCGGCCTGTGCCCCGGCCCCGCGCTGGCCTCGCTGTTCTGGGCTGGCACCAGCGGGCTGGTCTTTGCCGCCGCAATGATCCTTGGCATGATCGCAACACCGCCCCTGCGCAAGCGGCTGGACGCAAGGCCGCAGGAGGGCTAATCCTGCGGCATGGATATACGCCCCCTCACCCCCGCCTTCGCCGCCAGCCCGCAGATCGACCCCGCCGACGCAGGCGCGATCAAGGCGGCCGGCTTTACCACCGTGATCTGCAACCGCCCCGACGCGGAAGTGCCGCCCAGCCATCAGGCCGACGCGGTGCGCAAGGCTGTCGAGGCCGAAGGGATGACCTTCGTCGTCAACCCGGTCACGCATCAGGGCCTCAATCAGGACATGGTCGAGATCCAGAGCCAGGCCGCAGCCTCCGGCAAGACGCTAGCCTATTGCGCCTCCGGCACCCGGTCGACGATCGTCTGGGCGCTGGGTCAGGCGGGCAAGATGGATGCGGACGAGATCATCGCCGCCGCAGCGAACGCCGGTTACGACGTCAGTGGTCTGCGCAACAGTCTCAGCTGACACAGCGCGCACCGGGCGATCAGGTCCCGGACCTGCGGACGACTTGAAACGACGCGCGTCGGACAGCCGTTCGACTCGCGCAGGCGCCCCTAAATTTCGGGGCGAATGACCTTCCCCGTCGGTCTGCCCCATTTCCGCTAAAGCGACAGCGGATCGGCTGACCAATCGACATCCTCGACCGCGTCGGCATCGAACTGCATCGCCGCGTCGTCGCTGGCGCGGGTGCGCAGGTGCCGGCCGGCCTCGGGTGCGCCATCCATGTCGGTCATGGGAATGGTGTCGGCCTCGTCCTGAATGCGGACTGCAATCTGACCGGCAATCTGACCCAGACGCCCGCGTGCGACCGTGTTGCCATTGGGATCGACCAGCCGCACCATGCCGACCGTGCAGCCGTTCAGCGGCAGGCACATGCCCACCTCCATGCCCGTCAACGTGGACAGCGGCACCTTCATCCGGTGCAGCACCGCATCCAGCCGCGCCGGGGCGGACAGCACCGCCGCCCGGAACTGGTCCTGCCAGTCCAGCGTGGGCGCAGGTGCTGCGGCCGTCGTCTGCGGCGGGGCCGCCGTCTGGACCGGCAGCGCCAACAGCAGCGTCCCTTGCCGTTCCGGCAGTCCGCAATCCAGCGACAGGCGCAGCAGGCGGTAAGTCTGTTCGGTCAGAGCAAAGCCCGCCGCGCGGGCATTGTCGAACCGCGCACCCAGTCCCAGTGTCCGCGCCCAGCCGTCCAGCACCGTGCGGATCGTCGTCTCTTCCATCTCGTCCAGAATATGCCGCAGCAACGGCAGCACCAGCGTCCCTTCGGTCCGCGTCACGCGGGGTCCGTCCGGCGGCGTGGCCGTGACGCGGCCCGTCGTCATCATCTCGAT
Organism: Loktanella sp. M215; assembly: GCF_021735925.1. Classification (NCBI taxonomy): domain Bacteria; kingdom Pseudomonadati; phylum Pseudomonadota; class Alphaproteobacteria; order Rhodobacterales; family Roseobacteraceae; genus Loktanella; species Loktanella sp. M215. The sequence continues at coordinate 2,232,145 of NZ_WMEA01000001.1, read as the reverse complement.
CGTCGCGGACACGAGGCCCGCGTCGCAGGCCATGATGCCGCAGACCGCACCGTCGCGGGTCAGTCCCATCAACAGCAGATCGTCGTCCATGTCAGCCAGCAACGCGTCCAGCGGCAGCGCCTGTTCCGCCACGCTGCCGACGGTCAGTTTCAACGCCAGATGGGTCTGCGCCGCCCGCGCGACCGCCAGACGCACCGCCCGCGATGCGGTCAGCGGCACGTCGGGAGTCTCCGCCTCCGGGTGCCGTGTCATGCGGTGCAGCACCCCGGATCCGGTCACCAATGTCATGCTCGTCCTCGCAGATCAGGGTCGACGCCTCCATGGGGGCGCGGGACCCAGATGTCGCGCAAATTGGTTTCCGCTTGCCTAACGCGCATCCACCAAAGCAACGTTTGCACCCGCGATCGGCACAGGAGTCGGCAGGGTGACGCGAAAACACGCACCGCCACGGCCCGCGACATGGACGATATCGCCGCCAAGGCGGCCCATGATCTCCTTGCAGATCGCAAGCCCGAGGCCCGCCCCGCCCGCCCGCGACGAATCCCCCAGTCGAGAGAACTTCTCGAAGATGACGGCACGGTCGGGCCCTGCGATACCGCGCCCGTTGTCGGTGAAGGTGACGCTGCAGATGCCATCGGCGGCACTGGCGGCGATGGTCAGCGTCGGCACCTCCGCGTCACAATACTTGGCCGCGTTCACGATCAGGTTGATGAAGACCTGCGCCAGCCGGTCCAGATCGGTGTCCAGCCACAACGCCTCGGCCCGCCGGTCGCGGACAATCCGCAGCACCGCATCGCTTTGTCCCGCCGCACCCAGCGCGCGGTCCAGCAGGGCATCGAGCCGCCCCTGCTGCATATGCAGCGTCACCTGACCGCTTTCCAGCACCGCCAGATCCAGCAGATCGTCCAGCAGGCGGGTCAGGCGCTGCGCCTCGGCATTGATGATCCCGGCCATGCGGGTCGTATCCGCCGGGTCGATGTCACCCTCGCGCAGGATATCCGAAAACGCCCGGATCGAGGTCATCGGCGTCCGCAGCTCGTGACTGATCTGCGACAGAAACGCGTCCTTCTGCACCGACAGCGCCATCAGCTTGGCGTTGGCGTCGCGCAGCGCGCGCGCGGTCCGGTCCTGCTCTGCTGATTTCGCCTCCAGCTGGTTGGAATATTCGAGGATCTGCGCCGTCTCGTCCGCCAGCGCGATCAGGTCCTCGACCGTGACGGCAGCACCTTGGGTCAGCTGGGCAATCATCGCATGCGCCGTGGCAGCACCGACGGACCCCGACAGCTCCCGCTCCAGCGCCAGAACAAAGGTCGGGGTCACGTCGGGCAGGCTGTCCGCACGACCCTGCCGTGCTGCGGCGCGGGCAAAGATCGCCTGCGCCTGCGCCGCTCCCAGAATACGCTGCGACATGATCAGCAGATCGTCGGCAGTGACGGTGGACCGCGCCCAGACCGGCCCCTTGTCGCCGTGATCGAAGACATTGACGAACTGCGCGCCCTGCAGCCGTTCCAGCGGGGCCGGAAACGACAGGACCGACCCGGCAAAGAACAGCCCGGTATTGAGCAGCATCGACCAGAACAGCCCGTGCAGCACCGGATCGACGCCCGCGATCCCGAACAGCGCCTCTGGCCGCAGCCAGGACAGGCCGAACGGACCGTGCGCTATCACCCCGGCAGGGATCAGCGCATCGGCGCCGAAACTGGGCAGGAACAGGCACCAGACCCAGACGGCGAACCCCGACGTCAGCCCAAGGATCGCACCGGTCCGGGTCGCACCGCGCCAGAAGATGCCGCCCAGCATCGCGGGCAGCACCTGCACCACGCCCGAAAACGACACGAGGCCAATCGCCGCCAGCGCCCCGCCGCCGCCCGACAGGCGAAAATACAGATAGCCCAGCGCCAGCACACCCGCGATCGACAGCCGACGCGCCAGCATGACGACGCGGCGCACGTCGCCGGACATGATCGCCCCAGGACCAGACCCTGACCGCATCCACAAGGGCAGAACGATATGGTTCGACACCATCGTCGACAGCGCGATCGTGGCCACGATCACCATCGAGGTGGCCGAGGAAAACCCGCCGAGAAACGACAGCGTCGCAAGGCTCTGATGTCCCTGACTCAACGGCAGGGTCAGCACGAAAAGGTCCGGGTTGGCGCCTGCCGGCATGATCCGCAGGCCCACGACGGCAATCGGGATCACGAAGAGGCTCATCAGCATCATATAAAGCGGAAAGGCCCAGCTGGCGGTCTGCAGGTGCCGCTCATCGGCATTCTCGACCACCAGCACCTGGAACATCCGCGGCAGGCACAGGAAGGCCGCCGCCGACAGAAAAATCAGTCCGGCCCAGCGGCTGCCCGACTGGGTCCAGTCCGCGATGGGCGAGGTCTCGATTTCCGCCAGCATCGCGGCGGCCCCGTCCGACAGGCCCCAGACCACAAAGATGCCGACCGCCAGCAGGGCCACCAGCTTGACCACCGCCTCGACCGCGATGGCGATGACGACGCCGTGGTGCCTTTCGTTGGCATCCAGATTGCGCGTGCCGAACAGGACGGTAAAGAACCCCAGCCCGATGGCGATCCAGACGGCGGCGCGGTTCAGCTCTGTTGCTCCCCAGTCGGCGCCGCCGGCGCGGGCGAAGACCTGAAACGACAGGGTCACCGATTGCAGTTGCAGCGCGATGTAGGGCGTCGCCGCCACGATCGCCATCAGGGTGACGATGACGCTTAGCGTCGTCGACTTGCCGAACCGAGCCGAGATCAGGTCCGCGATCGAGGTGATCCGCTGCGTCCGCCCGATCCGCACCAGACGGCGCAGGATCCACCACCAGCCGACCATGACCAGCGTGGGGCCAAGGTAGATCGTCACGAACTCCAGCCCCGACCGGGCAGCGTAGCCGACAGCGCCGTAAAAGGTCCAGGCGGTGCAATAGATCGACAGGGACAAGGTATAGACGATGGGCAGGTGCAGCCAGCCACCCTGCCCCCGCGCCGCACGCCGCTCTGCCGCGAAGGCCACGACGAACAGGAAGGCGACATAGCCCAGCGCCACCGCAATCAACGCATTGAAGGACATCATCCCAGGGCGTCCGTATCCGGACTGACGTCCGTCGCCGAATCCACCCGAATCCGGCGCGACACCACGGCGGTCAGCACGATCAGCAGGGTCCATCCGGCAAAGACGAACACGACCGCGGCGGCCATTCCGCCGGTCTGTCCGGCGGGCCGGGTCCACATCAGGGGCAGCAGCCAGATCACCGCCCCGGCGACCGGCAACATCCGTGCCACGTCCCGCAACCGGCGCTGGCGATAGCTGTCGCGTGCCAGAAACAATCCGGGCCGGCCTGCCCGCGTCTGGACCGGGTCCGGTGGGGCGGCCGGGTCAGGCATCGCGCGGCGCCTCTGCCAGCAGCCGGCGCACCTCGGCACAGATCGCGGCGTTGGAAAACGGCTTCGTCATGAAGACATCGGCACCCAATTCCTGCGCCAGCGCCCGGTCACGCGCCTGCCCCCGCGCGGTCAGCATCATCACCGGCAGACCCGCGGTATCGGGATCGGCGCGCAGATCGCGCAGGATGTCGAACCCCGACCGCCCCGGCAGCATCACGTCGAGGATGATCATGTCGGGCCGCTGCGCGCGCACCTTGGCCATGGCCGTCTCGCCGACCTCGTGGGTGTGCACCGTGAACCCGTCGCGGGTCAGGATAAAGCTGATGGCCTCGATGATGTTCGGTTCATCCTCGATCAGCAGGACGCGTCTTGCCATGGGGTCGGTTTCCTCCCGGTCGCACCACCCCCTCCTCGGGGTGCCACCGGCAGACTATCGCGACTGAGGGCCACGCTGTCAAAGCTCCTGAACGCCGGCAACCGCAGGTTCGCGGCGCGCCGGACAGTCCTGCCGCGGGCAGATGGCGCAGCCCGGCCCGACGGGCACCGGCGGAGAGGGATCGGCGGCCGCCGTGGCGGGATCGTCCGGCCGGACCAGCATCAGTGCCGCGATCAGCGGCGGCAGGTAGGGGCCAGCCGGATGCGGCACGACTTCGGCCAGCGCATAGCAGGTCAGACGGGACTCGGACGGGCCGGCCAGCGCCACCCGAGCGACAACCGGACGTCCCGGCTGCCCCAGCGCGGTGAAGACCGGCCAGAACGGGCACAGGGTGTCGCGCGGCACGGCAAAGCCGGGCACCGCCTTCATCAGGGTCACGACGCCCGCCGCGTCGCATTGCAGCACCCCCAGCGGCGGCGCGTCCGGCAAGGTCGCCAGCCGCCGCATTACCTGCGCCAATGGCCGCCCCAGTTGCGCGGCAAGGCGCAGCGGATCGTAGTCCGCATCACGCGCCGCAAGTCCAATCACGTCCAGCGGCAGGGCCAGAGCATCAGCGATATAGCGTTCGTCGTGGTCGCGCAGCACGTCCGCCAAGGCTCCGCCACCCGTAAGGCTGGTTGTGCTTTCAGCACCACCCGCCTCCAGTTCAGGACGATGAAAGCCGGTCTTCGCCAGCGTCCGTTCCATCTGCGCCAGCGGCGACGCCGCATCCCCCGCAACCGGATCACCGCCTGCGCCAAGGGGCGCATCGAAACAGGCGACCAGCGCCGCCGTCGTCTCGGCAAGACGCCCGGCGTCGGCGTTGATGTTGCGATGAAACCGCGCCTGCCAGTCCGCGTCCAGGGGCGTCTCTCCGGTCAGGATCGCCGCCGACGACTGGATCGCCGTCACGGCGGTGATGACCCCGTGCAGGGCCGCGGCCAACGCGGGATCGTGGCTGATCCGGTCCGACAGCACCTTGACCCGGCCGTCCAGCGCCGCGATCTGCCGCGCCTGTGCCGCGATCAGCCGGGACCAGCCGGGATAGCGGGTCGCCAGATCCTCGGCCTGTGCTACCTCGACCGCCGTGGTGGACAGCGCAGCGGCCGCCATCCGCATCCGGTTGATCAGGGCCGTATCGGCACCCTCCGACAACAGCACGGGGTCCAGCGAAAGATGATCCGCGATCCGTCCCACCAGCTTGCCCGCAACCCGCCGCCGGTCGTGTTCGATCAGGTTCAGATAGCTGGGCGAAATGCCGACCGCCTGCGCCAGATCGCGCTGCGACATTCCCGCATCCAGCCGCCGCGCCCTGATCCGCGCACCCGTCGCATTCATCCGCCCACCCTCCTGAACACCCGCCAAAGGCGCGATGAACCCGCACAACGCACCGCAATACAGCACGATTTACAAACCCACCCCGGCATCTGTGCATTTGTTTACAAATTCCGCGCAGCCTTGGAAAGGTTTCTTTGAGAATGGCGATATCACCCGCATTGTCGCGGCAGCGCTGTCAAGTGCATGTCAACGGACGGGAGGGTCCGGCGACGATGAAACATGAGGGAGGATACCAATGACGAGATCGCATTTCTCACGCCGTGGCGTGCTGAAGACCGGGGCCGTAGCCGGCGCCGGACTGATGCTGCCCACCTACCTGCGTGCGCAGGATTCAGGATTCACCAACGCGCCGACCGGCGACACGGTCACCTTCGGCTTCAACGTGCCGCAGACCGGCCCCTACGCCGAAGAAGGCCTTGACGAGCTGCGCGCGCAAGAGCTGGCCGTTCAGCACCTGAACGGCGAAGGCGACGGCGGCATGCTGTCCACCTTCTCCTCCAAGTCGCTCGACGGGACGGGCGTCCTGGGCAAGAAGGTCCAGTTCGTCACCGGCGACACGCAGACCAAGTCCGACGTCGGCCGCGCCTCGGCGCAGTCGATGATCCAGAAGGACGGCTGCATCATGATCAATGGCGGGTCCTCCTCGGGCGTCGCCGTGGCCGTGCAGGGCCTCTGCCAAGAGGCCGGCGTCATCTTCATGGCGGGTCTGACCCACTCCAACGACACGACCGGCAAGGACCGCAAGGCGAATGGCTTCCGCCATTTCTTCAACGCCTATATGTCCGCCGCCGCCCTGTCGCCGGTGCTGGAAAAGGCCTACGGCACAGACCGTCAGGCCTATCACCTGACCGCCGACTACACCTGGGGCTGGACGCAGCAGGAATCCATGGCCGCCGCGACCGAAGCGATGGGCTGGAACACCGTGCAGAACGTGCTGACGCCCGTGGGCGCCGGCGACTTCTCCTCCTACATCGCACCGGTGCTGAACTCCGGCGCCGATATCCTCGTGCTGAACCACTACGGCGGGGACATGGTCAACTCCTTGACCCAGGCCGTGCAGTTCGGCCTGAAGGGCAAGCAGGTCAACGGCAAGGACTTCCAGATCGTCGTGCCGCTCTATTCGGAACTGATGGCCAAGGGTGCCGGGTCAAACATCGAAGGCGTCTACGGCTCGATGAACTGGAACTGGCAGCTGCAGGACGAGGGCACCAAGGCCTTCGTCAAGTCGTTCGGTGAAAAGTACGGCTTCCCGCCGTCGAACGCCGCACACACCTGCTACGTCCAGACGCTGCTGTACGCGGATGCCGTGACACGCGCCGGGTCGTTCAACCCCTGCGCCGTGGGCGAGGCTCTGGCGGATTTCGAGTTCGACGGCATGGGCAACGGCCCGACGCTGTATCGCGCCGCGGATCACCAGTGCTTCAAGGACGTTCTGGTCATGGAAGGCAGCGCCAGCGCGTCCGGCAATGCCAACATGGTCGGCTACGACACCCTCAAGATCATCGAGCAAACGCCGCGTGCGCAGGTCGAATATCCCGAGGATCACCCGATGTTCGCCGGTGGCGCATTGGGCGAGTGCAACCCGGGCGCCTAAGCGCCCAGCGGGGCAGGCGCATGCCGCCTGCCCCACCGCAGACGTGTCACCCGTGACACCGTCGCCTGTTTTCAAAGCCTGTGAACGCACGCCCGAACCCCCTGAGGAGCGGACCGATGGACGCTATCATTCTTCAAATTCTCAACGGTCTGGACAAGGGATCGGCCTATGCGCTGATCGCGCTGGGCCTCACCCTGATCTTCGGCACGCTGGGCGTGGTGAACTTCGCCCACGGCGCGCTGTTCATGATCGGCGCCTTCTGCGCCGTCACGATGCAACGCCTGCTGACGCTCAGCCATACGGTCATCGACCCGACGCAGACCGACTTTCTGGGCAATCCGCTGCAGACCAAGGTGCCTTACCTCGCCTCTGTCTTCGGCGTGGACGGTGCGCAATCGCTGATCGCATGGTCGGTGCCGCTGTCGATCGTCCTCGTCATCCCGGTCATGCTCTTCGTCGGCTGGGCGATGGAGAGGGGTCTGATCAAGCACTTCTACAAGCGCCCCCACGCAGACCAGATCCTCGTGACCTTCGGCCTTGCGATCGTGCTGCAGGAAATCATCCGCGCCGTCTACGGTGCCAACCCGATCCAGTCGCCGGCGCCGCCGATGTTCAGCGGATCGGTCGATCTGGGTCAATACATTGGCTTTCAGGCCAACGCGATCGTCTACCCGATCTGGCGTCTGGTCTACTTCGCCTTCTCGGCCGTCATCATCGCCGCCGTCTTTGCCTTCCTGCAGTTCACCACCTTCGGGATGGTCGTGCGCGCCGGCATGGCGGACCGTGAAACCGTCGGCATGCTGGGCATCGACATCGACAAGCGCTTTACCCTGATGTTCGGCCTCGCCGCCGCTGTCGCAGGGCTCGCGGGGGCCATGTATGCGCCCATCGTTTCGCCCAACTACCACATGGGCATGGACTTTCTGGTGCTTTCGTTCGTCGTGGTCGTCGTCGGCGGCATGGGCTCGCTGCCCGGGGCCGTCCTCGCGGGCTTCCTCTTGGGCATCCTGCAGGGCTTTGCATCCATGAACGAGGTCAAGGCGATCCTGCCGGGCATCGACCAGATCGTCATCTATCTGGTGGCCATCATCATTCTGCTGACACGTCCCCGGGGCCTGATGGGCCGCGCCGGCGTGATGGAGGACTAAACCATGCTGGGTCTGACCAAGAAAGACTTCATGCTGCTGCTGGTGGTCGTGGCGATCACGCTGCTGGCGCCGATCATCCTCAACCCCTTTCCGGTGAACTCCTCGCTCGGGCAGTCGTTCAACGCGGGCTATCCCGCCCTGCTGCAACGCTTCGCGATCTTCGGCATCCTCGTGATCGGGTTCAACATCCTCTTCGGCCTGACAGGGTATCTGTCCTTCGGCCACGCGGCGTTCCTCGGCGTCGGATCCTACGCCGCCGTGTGGATGTTCAAGCTTCTCAGCTTCAACATCGTCCCGGCCATCATCCTCAGCGTCATCGTCGCTGGCCTCTTTTCCATCGTGATCGGCTACGTCAGCCTGCGCAGGTCCGGCATCTACTTTTCGATCCTGACGCTGGCCTTCGCGCAGATGTCCTATGCCCTCGCCTATTCCGTGCTGACCCCCCTCACGAACGGAGAGACGGGCTTGCAGGTCTACCCCTCCGACCCGCAGGTGCTGGCCAGCGCCGGCGCGCCCTCCGCGCCCCACCTTTTCGGGCTGCCGATGGCCGAATCCACGACGATCTACTTCGGTGACTGGCAGTTCACGTTCGAGGTCGGCTACTACCTCTGCGCCCTCATGCTGATCCTCGCCTTCTACCTGTCGATCCGCATCTTCCGCTCGCCCTTCGGGATGATGCTGCGGGCGATCAAGTCGAACCAGACGCGGATGAATTACACTGGCCTGAACACGAAGCCCTACATGCTCTGGGCCTTCATCATCTCGGGTATGTATGCGGGCCTTGCCGGGGGCCTGCTGGCCGCGATGGACCCGCTGACGGGTGCGGAACGGATGTACTGGACCGCCAGTGGCGAGATCGTCGTCATGGCCATCCTCGGCGGCGTCGGCACGCTGATCGGCCCGGTCGTGGGGTCCGGTGTGATCAAGTATCTGGAAAACATCGTCTCCAAGATCAACGACAACGTGTTGCACGGCGCCTTCCGCGCCCTGCCCGACGGGTTGGAGAATTTCATCATCAAGATCATCCACCCCTTCGTCGGCGAAGGCTGGCAGCTGACCCTCGGCCTGCTGTTCATGGTCGTCGTCATCTTCCTGCCCGGCGGTCTGGTGCAGGGTGGGCAGCGGCTGGGCGCATTTTTCAGCCGCAAGTCCGGCAACGCCACCGCGGCGGAACGCGACGCCGCCCGCCAGAAGCCTGCGGAATAAGGAGAGAACACCATGGGAATCCTTGAAGTCAAAGGCATCAACAAGCGCTTCGGCGGCTTGCAGGCGCTGGGTGACGTGAACCTGTCCATTCAGGAAAACACGGTCCACGCCATCATCGGCCCGAACGGTGCGGGTAAATCCACCCTGCTGAACGTGCTGGTGGGCAAACTGATCCCCGACAGCGGGTCGGTCATGTTCGATGGCCAGTCCGTGCTGGGCCGCAAACCGTTCGAAATCGCGCAGATGGGCATCAGCCGCGTGTTCCAGACGCCAGAGATCTTTGCCGATCTGACGGTGCTGGAAAACGTCCTGATCCCCTGTTTCGCGAAACGCGACGGATCGTTCCGGATGCACGCTCTTGAACCCGTCCGCCACGAACGCGAGATCGGCCATCAGGCCGAGGCGATGCTGGACGAGGTCAACATGCTGTCGAAATCCAACGTCGTGGCTTCCTCGCTCTCGCGCGGCGACAAGCGGCGGCTGGAAATGGCGATGTGTCTGGTGCAGGAACCGCGCCTGATGCTGCTGGACGAACCCACCGCCGGCATGGCGCGGGCGGATACGGAAAACACCATCGCCCTGCTCAAGGATATCCGCGTCAAGCGCGGGATCACCATGGCGATCATCGAACACGACATGCAGGTGGTGTTCAGCCTGGCAGACCGGATCACGGTCATGGCGCAAGGCACGCCGCTGGTCGAAGGCAGCCCCGACCAGATCAAGGTCGACCCGAAGGTGCGCGAAGCCTATCTGGGCGAAACGCAGATCTAGCCGATTTTACATCGATAAATCGGAGCCTCCAAATTTTCGATGAAAATTTGGCCAGCGCATAAGGACAGAACATGACCGCCCCATTCGACATCAAGAAGAACTCTGCCGCCGTCGACCGCCCCTTCCTTTCGGTCTGGGAAATCGAGGCCTATTACGGCGAAAGCTACATCGTCCAGAACGTCAGCTTCGACATCCACGAAGGCGAGATCCTCGCCCTTCTGGGCCGCAACGGCGCCGGCAAGACCTCGACCCTGCGCACCATCGCGCGGCTGGGCAACCCGGAACTGAAGCACGGCGAGATCTGGCTGGATCACCAGCCGCTGCACCTGATGAAAAGCCATCAGGCTGCGGCCCACGGCATCGCGCTGGTGCCCGAAGACCGCTGCATCATCGCGGGCCTCACGGTCGAGGAGAACCTGCAACTGGCCCAGATCGCCCCGCCGATCGGCTGGTCGCTGGAGCGGATCTACGAACTGTTCCCGCGCCTGAAAGAGCGTCGCAAGCAGGAAGGCGTCACCCTCTCGGGCGGCGAACAGCAGATGCTGGCCATCGCGCGCGCGCTGGCCCGTGACATCAAGGTGCTACTGCTGGACGAACCCTACGAAGGACTAGCGCCTGTCATCGTGCAGGAAATTGCGAAAACGCTGAAGATCATCCGCGATCAGGGAATCACGACGATCATCGTCGAGCAGAACGCCGTCGCCGCGCTGAAACTCGCGGATCGTGCCGTGATTCTGGACACCGGATCGGTTGTCTTCGACGGATCGGCGCAGGAAGTCCTCGAAAACGAGAAACTGCGGGCCGAATATCTCGCTATTTGATCTGCGTCGTTAACCATTGATTCGCTTTTCACTCTGAATCAGCGATCCGGTTTACCAGTGGGTAACCGGATCGTTCGATGTTTGAGGGGTCCCCTTCCACCCCTCAAAGCAAGGAGTCCCGTCATGCTCGTCCCACTCACGTCCATTGCAGCGCCGTCGCCTTTGACCGTGCCCATCATGGACCATAGACCGACCGCCGACGCCGCAGCCCTGGCACGCGATCCGACACCCTTCATTCCCTTGCCCATGCCGTCCCAATACACACAAAAAGGGGCCGTGGCCGAAGCACGCATGACCGATACCTCTGACAGCATCACCAAGATCGAGCGGGTCTTGAAACCCTATGGTGTCACAATGCTGCCGCGCGGTCAGGCCGACACCAAGGCCCAGACCGACAGCCGCGAACCTCAGGATCCCGCCGTGCAGGCGCAGGCCGACGCTGACGACGGATCTGCTACCGGTCCGGCACCCGACACCGGGTCAGACCCGGCCGCAAGCGGGGTGCGTGATCCACGACCCATTCCCGTGCCGTTGCCCGGCTGATCCGAAACGGCCGCAAACGCTTTCCACCCACGCGCTGTTAGCCTATAAGTCCGCCAATCGCGCGGTCTTCAGGCCGCGTCTGTCATGGAACAAAAGCAGTGGCCGGGAAAATCATGGGCAATAAGACCTCTCAGGACAGCGACGTCAGTTTCATTCAGGCCTTGGCCGAATTGCTGCGCGCCAACGACCTGACCGAATTGCAAGTCAAGCGCGACTACGCCGAAAACGACAGCCTGAACGTCCGCGTCAGCCGTCATATCCAGGCCGCACCCGCGCCGCAGCAGCCGATGATGGCGCAGGCCGCAGCGCCCGCCACTTCGGCCCAGATGCAGACCCCCGTCCCCGCGATGCCGGCCGATCCCGCCGCCCATCCGGGCGCCGTCACCTCGCCGATGGTCGGCACCGTCTACATGGCCGCCGAACCGGGTGCAGCCGCCTTCGTGTCGACCGGATCGACGGTCAAGGAAGGCGACACCCTGCTGATCATCGAGGCAATGAAGACCATGAACCACATCCCGGCACCCCGTGCCGGCACCGTGAAACGTATCCTGGTCGAGGATGGCGGTCCGGTGGAATTCGGCGCCCCCCTGATGATCATCGAATAGGGGTTTTACCATGTTCGACAAGATCCTGATCGCGAACCGGGGCGAAATCGCCCTGCGAGTCGTGCGCGCCTGCCGGGAAATGGGCATCGCTTCCGTTGCCGTGCATTCCACCGCCGACGCCGACGCCATGCACGTCCGCATGGCGGACGAGGCCGTCTGCATCGGCCCGCCCTCCTCGGCCCAGTCCTACCTGAACTTTCCGTCGATCATCGCGGCCTGTGAAATCACCGGCGCGCAGGCGATCCACCCCGGTTACGGCTTCCTGTCGGAAAACGCGGCCTTCGTGCAGGTGGTCGAAGACCACTCGCTGACCTTCATCGGCCCGACCGCCGCGCATATCCGCACCATGGGCGACAAGATCACCGCCAAGGACACGATGAAAAAGCTGGGCGTGCCCTGCGTCCCCGGCTCTGACGGCGGCGTGCCGACCCTGAAGGATGCCCAGCGCGTCGGCGCGGAAATCGGCTATCCGGTCATCATCAAGGCCACCGCCGGCGGTGGCGGCCGCGGCATGAAGGTGGCGCTAACCGCCGCCGACATCGAAAAGGCGTTCCACTCCGCTCGGGCCGAGGCAAAAGCCGCTTTCGGCAACGACGAAGTCTATATCGAGAAATACCTGACCACCCCGCGCCATATCGAAATTCAGGTCTTTGGCGACGGCAAGGGTAACGCGGTGCATCTGGGCGAGCGTGACTGTTCCCTGCAACGGCGCCACCAAAAGGTGCTGGAAGAGGCCCCCGGCCCCGCGATCACGCCCGAACTGCGCGCGCGCATCGGCAAGGTCTGCGCCGACGCCGTGGCCCGGATCAACTACATCGGCGCCGGCACCATCGAATTCCTGTTCGAAAACGACGAGTTCTACTTCATCGAGATGAACACCCGTCTGCAGGTCGAACACCCGGTGACCGAGAATATCTTCGACGTCGATCTGGTCCGCGAACAGATCCGCGTCGCCGCCGGCCTGCCGATGTCGTTCACCCAGGACGATCTGAAGATCCGCGGCCACAGCATCGAGGTGCGGATCAACGCGGAAAAGCTGCCGAACTTCAGCCCCTGCCCCGGCACGATCACCCAGTATCACGCGCCGGGCGGCCTTGGTGTGCGCATGGACTCGGCGCTCTACGACGGCTACCGTATCCCGCCCTACTACGACAGCCTGATCGGCAAGCTGATCGTCCACGGCCGCGACCGGCCCGAAGCCCTCGCGCGTCTTGCCCGCGCGCTGGGAGAGTTGATCGTCGACGGTGTCGACACGACGATTCCCCTGTTCCACGCGCTGTTGCAGGAACCGGACGTGCAGACCGGCAACTACAACATTCACTGGCTGGAACACTGGCTCGAAACGCATCTGGGTTGAACGGATGGCAGTGGGTCTGACACCCGACCTGCTGCTGCACGCCTACCGGCAGGGTATCTTTCCCATGGCCGAAACCCGCGACGCCACAGAGGTGTTCTGGGTCCAGCCCCGGATGCGCGGCGTGTTGCCGCTGGACCGCTTTCACGTCTCGCGGTCCCTGCGCAAGACCCTGCGGCGCGGGCATCTGACCGCCAGCGCCGACAAGGCATTCGCCGGTGTCGTGCGGGGCTGTGCAAACCGCGCCGAAACCTGGATCAACGCCGAGATCTTCGATGTCTATCAGGCCCTGCACGCGCAGGGCGATGCCCATTCGATCGAGGTCTGGCAGGACGACACGCTGGTCGGCGGAGTCTACGGCGTCACCATCGGGGCTGCGTTCTTTGGCGAGAGCATGTTTTCCACCGTGACCGACGCGTCGAAGGTGGCTCTTGCCTGCGCCATCCAGCGGTTGCAGGCGCGCGGTTTCCGCCTGTTTGACACGCAGTTCATAACGCCGCATCTGGAATCGCTGGGGGCCGAAGAAATCCCGCGCAGCGGCTATGAACGGCGTCTGTCAGAAGCTTTGGCCATCGCGGCCGATTTCGGGCCCGCCGGCCCGATCCCGCTGGATCAGGTCGCCTCGCACCGCATCACCCAGACGTCATAGCGCGGGTGATCCATCGCGTTCAGCGCGGGGGCAGAGGCGATCATCCAGCCGTCAAAGACCGGCACCTGCTCATTACGGTCGTTGACCTTCAGCTCCGCAAAGGCGTCGCCGGTCGGATTGTCGGCGGGAACGCGACAGTCGTTCATGGTGATTAGCAGCGACCCCACCTTTTCCGACTGACCGACTTTCAGTTCAAGATCCGTCAGGTGCCCCGTCACCTTGTCCAACACGCGCAGCATGCCACCCGGCAGGGACGACGCCTGCTGCGCGGCAGCCAAACCCGGCAGCAGCGTCAGGCACAGGGCCAGCGCGCGGATCATTCCGGTGTCCAGGCCTCGTAATCGGACCGGTCGGCGGGCGCCGCACTGCGGATCGAGCCTTTGGGGGCATAAGCTTCGGGCGTGCCCGTCAGGTTGGCCAGGTGCGGCTTTTCCCAAGGCTGGTGGACCAGAGGGCGTTCCGTCGGCGGCTCGTCCCAGGTCCGGTGCAGCCAGCCGTGCCATTCGGGGGCGACCTTGGACGCCTCGGCCTCGCCGTTGAAGATCACCCAGCGGCGGCTGTCATCGGCGTTACGGTAAAAGATGTTGCCGCCGGCGTCCTCACCCACGCGCTCGCCCTTGCGCCACGTCCAGAACTGGGTGGCAAAGGTCTGCCCGTCCCACCAGGTGAAAGCGCGTGCGAGGTTGCGTGCAAAGCCCATGATCGTCTCCGGTTGCCTGTCCCCGTCATGCCCCAACGGCGGCCAAAGGTCCAGAGGCACCGGCCTCGGGCAACCGGGCCGTCACCTCGATCTCGATCTTCATCTGGGGCGTCTGAAGGCCCGCGCGGATCATCGTGGCGGCGGGGCGGGCGCGGGCAAAGGCCTCTGCTACGATGGGCCAGCAGGGTTCCCAGTCAGCGCTATCCGGCAGGATATAATTGACCCGCACCACATGATCGAGGCCGCTGCCCGCCTTGTTCAATGCGTCCGCAATGGTGTCCAGCGCATTGCGGCACTGGTCGCGGACATCCTCGGGCATGGTCATGCTGGCATAATCATAGCCCGTCGTGCCCGCCACAAAGACCCAGCCATCGGCCACGACAGCGCGGGAATAGCCGATCTTCTCCTCGAACGGCGATCCGGTGGAAATGTGTGTGACGGTCATGGGTCAATCTCCGTATCTGATACGAGCGATGAGACCATCACCCGGTGCATAGATGTACAAGTCCTGTCCTTGCGGCCGACCATTGTAAAACGATCCACTGGTCATCAATGCCGTTGCCAAATTGTCAGCAATGTCCTTTGGCCAGTTGTAGGCACAAAAGAACATCGACCACGTCTGAGGATCGCCCGATGTGTCAAGGGAGGGTTGTATCGGTGTTGGCAGCCAGTCATCAGGCCAGGCGTAGAGCCAGTCGGGGGATGCAGCAGATGCGAGGACCGGAGGCACTTCGGGCGCATCGGCGCCCAGCCGGGCAATCGCGTAGACGCAAGAGTCATTCGACCACCGTTTTGACGCCATGACGTGCGAGATCGGTACAATGTCGCGAAAGTAATCGCGGGCGAAGCGCGGATTGTCCCAAGCTACAATCCACAGGACAAACAGGCAGACGATCAGGATAGGCAAAACGAAAACGACCCCCGCAATGGCGAGGGCCGTCCAACCGATTAGTGAGGAGAGCCGCATCGCTTACGCGCTGGCGGATTCCTTTTCCTTCTTCTTGCCGTCGTCGTGGATCATCAGCGGGCTGGCGTCGGGGCCAACGGCCTCTTCGTTCACGACGACCTCCGTCACCGTATCCATCCCCGGCAGATCGAACATCGTGTCGAGCAGGATGTCCTCCATGATCGACCGCAACCCGCGTGCACCGGTCTTGCGGTCGATAGCGCGCTTGGCGATCGCCTTCAGTGCATCCTCGGTAAAGGTCAGCTTGGTGTTCTCGATCTCGAACAGGCGCTGATACTGCTTGACCAGCGCGTTCTTGGGCGCGGTCAGGATGGTGATCAATGCGTCCTCGTCGAGGTCGGTCAGGGTCGCTATGACCGGCAGACGGCCGACGAATTCCGGGATCAGGCCGAATTTCAGCAGGTCTTCCGGCTCCAGCTCGGTAAAGATCTCGCCCACGCCGCGTTCGTCCGGTCCCTTGACGTTGGCGCCAAAGCCCATGCCGGACCCCTTGCCGCGCTGCGCGATGATCTTGTCCAGGCCCGCAAAAGCGCCGCCGCAGATGAACAGGATGTTCGTCGTGTCGACCTGCAGGAATTCCTGCTGCGGATGCTTGCGCCCGCCCTGCGGCGGCACGGAGGCGACGGTGCCTTCCATGATCTTCAGCAGGGCCTGCTGCACGCCCTCGCCGCTCACGTCGCGGGTGATGCTGGGGTTGTCGGACTTGCGGGTGATCTTGTCGACCTCGTCGATATAGACGATGCCGCGCTGCGCACGCTCGACGTTGTATTCGGACGCCTGCAGCAGCTTCAGAATGATGTTCTCGACATCCTCGCCAACGTAACCCGCTTCGGTCAGGGTCGTGGCATCGGCCATCGTGAACGGCACATCCAGAATCCGCGCCAGCGTCTGCGCCAGCAACGTCTTGCCGCAGCCCGTCGGGCCGATCAGCATGATGTTGGATTTCGCCAGTTCGATGTCGGATTTATCGCTGTTGTTCAACCGCTTGTAATGGTTGTGGACGGCGACGGACAGCACCCGCTTGGCATGCATCTGGCCGATGACGTAATCGTCCAGCACCTTGCAGATGTCGCGGGGTGTCGGCACGCCGTCGCCCGATTTCAAAGAAGCGGATTTCGTCTCTTCGCGGATGATGTCCATGCACAGCTCGACGCATTCGTCGCAGATGAACACGGTCGGACCCGCGATCAGTTTGCGCACCTCGTGCTGGCTTTTGCCGCAGAAGCTGCAGTAAAGCGTGTTCTTGCTGTCGCTGCCGGTGGTGCTTGCCATTGGTCGTGTCCTTCGGCCGTGGGCCTTTTGGTATCGCGCTGTCCTTGGTCACAAAGACTAGGACAGCGCCGGGGAGGCCACAACGCCAAAATCACGCAAGCCATCGCGCGATCAGGCGGGTGTGATCGTCAAACCCCTGTTTTATGCGTCGTCACCCTTATCGCGGTTCGTGACGATCTCGTCGATGTGACCCCACTCAAGGGCCTCTTCCGGGGTCATCCACTTGTCGCGGTCCAGCGCCTTCTGGACCTTGGCCATCGGCTGGCCGGAATGCTTGACATACAGCTTGTACATCCGCTCGCGCGTCAGCTCGATGCTGCGCGCACGGATCAGGATATCCTCTGCCGTGCCCTGCGCACCGCCGGATGGCTGGTGGACCAGGAATTCGGCGTTCGGCAGGGCAAAGCGCATGCCCTTTTCGCCACCGATCGCGATGACCGACCCCATGGATGCGGCCAAACCGCACACCAAGGTCGAAACCTTGGGCCGGATGTACTGCATCGTGTCGTAAATGCTCATCCCCGCCACGACGGACCCGCCGGGAGAGTTGATGTACATGCTGATTTCCTTCTTCGGATTCTCCGACTCAAGGTGCAGCAGCTGGGCCACGACAAGCTGGCTCATGCCATCGTGGACGGGGCCGTTGACGAAGATGATGCGTTCCTTCAGCAACCGGCTGAAGATGTCGTAGGCGCGTTCGCCCCGCGCGGTCTGTTCGACCACCATCGGCACGAGGTTCATGTAGGTCTGGACAGGGTCTTGCATAAATATGCCTCTGGTTCTGGACGCCTTCGCGCACACGTCTTTTCGGATAATCCCAAGTCTATGCACCCCGGCGCAGGGCTTCAAGGGCAGTCGATTCCAGCACACCCGTTCGGCCCGGCATGACAGACCGGAATGAAGGCTTGGCTAATGCGCAACCAATCGTCCCTGCGGCTTGAACCGCACGGTCTGCGCGTTATTTCCGCCCCATGACCGACTGGACCCCTACCCGCGCCGCCGCGCTGACCCGTCTGCAGGACTTTGTGCCGCATGCGGCGGGCGATTACGCCAAGCGGCGCGACTTCGATCTGCCGGGGCACCCCGGCGTCAGCCGCCTGTCGCCCTGGCTCCGCCACCGACTGATCACCGAAGACGAGGTCATCGCGGCCATCCTCGCCCGCCACAGCCCCGACATGGCCGGCAAGTTCCTGTCGGAAATCGGCTGGCGGCTGTATTTCAAAGGCTGGCTGGAATTGCGCCCCGGCGTGTGGTCCGCCTATCAGTCCGAACGGGACGCGGCGTGGAACGACGTCCAGACCCAAAGCGGGCTGCGCCAGCGGTGGCAGGACGCCTGCACCGGCCAGACCGGCATCGCCTGTTTCGACCATTGGGCGCAGGACCTGGTGCAGACCGGCTATCTGCACAATCACGCGCGGATGTGGTTCGCCTCGATCTGGATCTTTACCCTGCACCTGCCATGGACCCTGGGCGCGGATTTCTTCCTGCGTCATCTGCTGGATGGCGACGCGGCATCCAACACCCTGTCTTGGCGCTGGGTCGCGGGCCTGCACAGCCGCGGCAAGACCTATCTGGCCGATCCCGACAACATCGCGACATACACGCAAGGCGCCTTTCGCCCCGAAGGTCTGGCGCCGCAGGCCCCGGCGCTGGACGGACCCCCGCCTCCCAGGACCCGCCCCTGCCCCGTCTCGGACCGGTTCGACACGCAGGGGCGGACCGGCCTTCTGCTGACCGAAGACGACCTGCACCCCGATGCGCTGCTGGACCGCGGCCTCGCGCCCGTGGCCACGGCGACGCTGCAGGCGACCGCCGGGCGCAGCCATCTGGCCGTGGCGCCGCTGGTTCATGACTTCACCGCCGCCGCCATTGCCGATTGCACCGCGCGGCTGGCGGACCGGCTGGGCCCCGTCACCGCCTGCACCACGACCGACGACGTGGCGGCGTGGGCGCGAACGCATGCCCTGGACACCGTGACGACGCACCACATCCCGACGGGTCCGGCGGATGATGCGCTGGGCGATCTGCGCCGGACACTTTCGGATCACGGCATCGGCCTTTGCGTGCAGGTCAGACCGATCGACGCCCTCGCCTGGCCGCATGCGACCGCCGGATATTTCCGCTTCAAAGACGTCCTGCCAGAGGTCTTGGCACAGGTCCGCGGCTGATCTGATACAGGCCGATTGCGGCCTTTCCAAGGCACACCCACAGCCGCCGCCACGATTCGACCATATTCCCGGCCATGCGCCGCAAAAAGACCCTGAACATCCTGATTAAGACAAACACACGGCCAAATGCCGCCGCGACTGTTGCCTATGCGTGAACACTAGAAAGCAGCGATTGCCACGTTGGTTGTCGCCAGACAGGATGGTTTGCGCATGCCCGATGGTGTCGTCCTTAATATCGGTAACGATCGTCGGCTGAATAGCGGCGATCAGGCGTCGGCCTACAGCACGTTCACCGTGTCGCAGACCCTTGGCACCGGTACGGTCCAATACCGGACAACGACCAATAACACGCTGGTGACAGTCTCAGGCACCTATTACATCGACACGAGCGGTGCGGTCCAATTCTCGCCGAACACCCCGTTTCCTAACAATCTGGCCGCCGTGATCGTGCAAACCGCACCTGACGTCGGCGTCTACTACGGCACGACCGGCAACGACGCTGCTTTGAACGGCGCCGGCGGATCGGATGTCATCTACGGCGGCACTAATGCAACTGGCACGGGGACTGGCAACGACACCATCAATGCCGGGGCCGGCAACGACTTTGTCTATGCCGGCGACGGCAACGACTCGGTCTATGGCGGCGACGGCAATGACACGCTCTATGGCGGCGCGGGCAACGATTTCATCGACGGCGGCACCGGGGACGACCTGATCAACGGCGGTGGCGGCAACGACAGCATCAACGCGGGCGACGGCAACGACAGCGTCGACGGCGGCATCGGCAACGACATCATCGACGCGGGCACCGGCGACGACCGTGTCGCCGGCGGTGCCGGCGCCGACATCATCGCCTTGGGTGACGGCAACAACACCGGCTACGGCGGCACCGGCGCTGACACGATCACGGCCGGCAGCGGGTCGGATGTCATCTATGGCGGCGCCGGCACCGACAGCATCAGCGCGGGCGGCGGCAGCGACACGATCTTCGGCGGCGACAGCAACGATACCATCGACGGCGGCGCCGGGACCGACACGATCTATGGTGAGGCCGGCAGCGACAGCATCTTCGGCGGTGACGGCAACGACGTCATCTACGGCGACGACCCCGCGCCGGCTGCCGTCACGACCGAAACGCTAAGCTGGATCAATCAGGCGGCCAGCGGAAGTGACGTGCGCAACGGGTTCACGCAGGACACCGGCAATATCAACGTCAGCGTCTCGTTCCGCGACGACGGCAGCACGACGTCGACGCTGACCAGCAATACCACGATCTACAATAACGGCGACACGGCGTTCAATCCGGCGTCTTCCGTTCAGGTGCTGGGAACGACCGGCGCAACCACCACGACCGTGATCGACTTTGCTGCCGATCCCGCCAGCGGCGTCTCGGACGCTGTCGGCAACGTCGGCTTCTTTTTGACCGACATCGACATGGTCACGTCGAACGGGAACAACTTTCAGGACCAGTTCATCATCTACGCCTACGGTCCTGACGGCACCCTCGTTCCGGTGACGATCACACCCTACGGCGACGATGTGGTCACGAACACCGGCGCAGGCGCCGGACAGAACACGATCACCGCCGGCAACTCCAACAACGAAGCCGATCAGGCCAACGGTGCGGCCTACGTGTCGATCCCCGGCCCCGTCACGTCGATCGAGATTCAGTTCATCAACGCCAACGGCCGCACGACCAACCACGGCGCCTATATCAGCGACGTGCGCTTCACCACGATTCTGCCGACCGGCGGCAACGACAACATCGACGGCGGCGCAGGCGACGACCTGATCTATGGCGGCGCGGGCGACGACAATCTGGTCGGTCGCGGCGGGAACGACACCATCTTCGGCGGCGACGGCAACGATACGATCGACGACGAACCGGGTGCATTCAACGGCACCAGCAGCGACGTCTTCTACGGCGGTGGCGGCGACGACATCATCTACACCGGAGGCGGCAACGATCTGGCCTACGGCGGCACGGGCAACGATTACATCAACGGCGAAGAGGACGACGACGTCCTCTATGGCGACACCGGGGATGACATCCTGGCTGGCAGCGGCGGCAACGACACGCTTTACGGTGGACAGGGCCGCGACACCCTGTGGGGGGGCACCGGGGACGATGTCCTTTTCGGCGACGACGGCAACGACAGCCTCAGCGGTGACGACGGCAACGACATCCTCTCCGGCGGGACGGGCGACGACACCCTGTCCGGCGGCACCGGCAACGACAGCCTGAGCGGCGATGCGGGCAACGATACGCTGAACGGCGATGCGGGTAACGACACGCTGTTCGGTGGCGACGGCATCGACTTTCTGAATGGCGGGACCGGCGACGACAGTCTGTATGGCGGCGCGGACAGCGACAGTCTGGCCGGCGGCACCGGGTCCGACACCCTCTCGGGTGACGCGGGGGACGACATTCTGGCCGGTGAGGCCGACAACGACACCGTCTACGGCGGGGTCGGCAACGATATCCTCTACGGCGGCGACGGTGACGACGTCCTTGGCAGCCTGGCCGACGAGGCGGGCAATGACGTCCTGTATGGCGAGGCAGGCAACGACAGCCTGTCCGGTGGTCTCGGCAACGACGTCCTCTACGGCGGCACCGGCAACGACAGCCTGACCGGCGGACCGGGCAGCGACAGCCTGTTCGGCGGCGCCGGCAACGACACGTTCACGGTCTCTGACGACAACGACCAAAACGTCGTCGCCGGCGGCGAGGACGCGGGCAACACCGATATCGACACGCTGCGCCTGCTCAACGCGACCTCAACCAATGGTGCGACGGTCACGTACACAGGCACCGAGTCCGGCACGGTCACATTCAAGGCCGCGACCGCGACCGTCAACTTTTCGGAAATCGAAAGCGTCGTCACGACGGCCTATGCCGACACGGTCAACGCCAGTGCCGCGACGGGCGGCATTCGCATCGACACCGGCGCCGGCAACGACAGCATCATCGGCGGCAGCGGCAACGACACGATCATCGCAGGCTCCGGCGCGGACCGCGTCGACGCAGGGGCCGGCAACGATACCATCGACCTTGGCAACGACGGCGCCGCCGACGTGCTGGTCCTGCGCAACGGCTTTGGCCGCGACACGATCGTCAATGCCGACGCGCCGGTCGCAAACCCTGACGGCACCTTCACCTCCATCGACAAAGTCGATGCCACGGCCCTGACTGACCTGCAGGGCAATCCGGTCAACACCCGCGACATCGTCATCACCGACGATGGTTTCGGCAACGCCGTCCTGACCTTCCCGCGCGGAGAGCAGCTCGTCCTGCAGGGCCTGTCCCCCGCCGCCGCCTCGAACGAGTTTCTGCTGAACGCCTTCGGCTTTCCCCTGCCCGACGGCACCGTCAGCGGCACCGCGGGCGCCGACACGATCGGGCCGGGCTATACCGATGCCGACGGCGACCGGATCGACGGCAACGACAACATCCTGTCCGGCAGCACCGGCAACGACGACCTGATCCAGGCCGGCGGCGGCAACGACACGGTCTTTGCCGGCGAAGGCAACGACCGCGCCTATGGCGGGACCGGGAACGACATCCTTTACGGCAGCAACGGCAACGACACGCTGTTCGGCGACGCGGGCAGCGACACGCTGATCGGCGATGCAGGCAACGACACCCTGTTTGGCGGCGACGGCAACGACACGCTGGAAGGCGGCACCGGCAACGACAGCCTGTCCGGTGACGGCGGCGACGATACCTTCCGCCTGCAGGCCGGCTTCGGCACCGACACGATCACGGGTGGCGAGACCGCCGAGACGCTTGGCGACACGCTCGACGCCTCTGCCCTGACCACCGCCACGACCGTCACCTTTACCGGCGCCGAGGCCGGCACGCTGTCCAGCGCCGGCAACACCGCGACCTTTTCCCAGATCGAGCAGATCATCACCGGATCGGGCGGCGACACGATCGTCGCAGGTGCTGGCGACCAGACGATCTTTGCCGGTGCGGGTGCCGACACGATCACCGGCGGGGCGGGCAACGACACCATCGACGTCGGTGCCGCCGACAATGCCGTTGACACGCTGATCCTGACCAACGGCTTCGGCGCCGATATCGTCACCGGATTCGAGGCGCCGACGTCGAACGGTGGCAACAGCTTTACCGGCCACGACCGGCTGGACGTCACAGGCCTGACCACGAATGGCCGCGTGGTGAACGTGCGCGACGTCACCGTCACGAACGACGGGGCCGGCAACGCGGTCCTCACCTTTCCGGGCGGCGAAAGCATCCGCCTGACCGGCGTTTCTGTCACCGCCGCGCAGAACCCGTTCTTCCTGAATGCAATGGGAATCCCCCTGCCCGACGGCACCGTGACTGGCACGGCTGGTGCCGACACCATCGGCACCGGCTACACCGACGCGGACGGCGACCGGATCGATGGCAACGACGCGATCCTGCCCGGATCGTCCGGCAACGACGACGTCATCGCGGCGGGCGACGGCAACGACACCGTCTATGCAGGCGACGGTCGCGACACCGTCTTTGGTGGCAACGGCGCAGACATCCTGTTCGGCGGCACCGGCGACGACACGCTCTACGGCGACGCGGGGAACGACACGCTGTCCGGCGATGCGGGCAACGACAGCCTGTTCGGCGGCGCGGGCAACGACCGGCTGGAGGGTGGCACCGGCAACGACGTGCTGTCCGGCGACGGCGGCGACGATACCTTCATCGTCGGCAACACCACGGGGCGCGACACGATCACCGGCGGTGAAACGGGCGAGTCCACCGGCGACACCCTCGATGCGCGCGCCATGACCGCCGACACGGTCCTGAACCTGACAGGGTCCGAGAGCGGCACGCTCACCAACCCCGCCAGCCTGACCGACGGCAATCCCGCCACCGACACGGTCGTCACCTTTACCGAGGTCGAGAAGTTCTTCCTCGGGTCCGGCAACGACACCGTTCTGGGCGGCGAAGGCGATGACGTCGTGGACCTTGGCGCCGGCGACGACGTGTTCAAGCTGTTCGGCGGTTTCGGCCACGACACCATCACCGGCGGCAACGCCGGGCAAACACAGGGCGACACGCTGGACGGCAGCGCGCTGACCGACAATCTGACCGTGACCCTGAACACCCCCGGTGCGGGCACACTGACGGACGGCACCAATACCGCGACCTTCACGCAGATGGAACGTGTGGTCACCGGCAGTGGCAGCGACAGCATCACCGGCAGCAGCGGTGACGACACCATCTTCAGCGGCGCGGGTGCGGACCGGATCGACGCGGGCGCCGGTAACGATCGCATCGACCTTGGCGCCGCCGACGGCGCCAACGACACGGTGGTCCTGCAGGACGGCAGCGGCAACGACGTGGTGACGTCCTTCGAAGGGCCGACGGTCAACCCCGACGGCAGCTACACCGGACGCGACCAGCTCGACGTCTCGGACCTGACCGACGCCGACGGCAACCCGGTCAACGTCCACGACGTCACCGTCACCGACAATGGCAGCGGCAGCGCACTGCTGACCTTCCCCAACGGTGAAAGCGTGTTGCTCACCGGCGTCTCGCCCAGCCTCGCGGCCAGCCCCTTCTATCTGCAGGCGCTGGGCGTGCCGTTGTCGGACGGCACCATCTCCGGCACCGCGGGCAACGACATCCTCGACGCAGGCTACACCGGCGACCCCGATGGCGACCGCGTCGATGCGGGCGACACCGTGCTGCCTGGCACCGGCGCGGACGACGACCTGATCGAGGCGGGTGCCGGCAACGACACAGTCCGTGCGGGCGCCGGCGACGACCGCGTCTATGGCGGCACCGGAGACGACGCCCTCTTCGGCGGGGCGGGCAACGACACCCTGCACGGCGACGCCGGAAGCGACACGCTGACCGGTGGCGCCGAGAACGACGCCCTGTTCGGCGGCGCTGGCAACGATTCCTTCGTCTATGCCGACGGCTTCGGCACCGATACCGTCGCGGGCGGCGAGGACGCAGGCCAGACCGACACCGACCGCATCGACGCCAGTGCGTTGACCGGCGACGTGACCGTCACCCTGACGGACGCCGAGGCCGGCACCCTGACCGACGGCACCGGCACCGTCAGCTTTACCGAAGTCGAACAGATCGTCACCGGGACGGGCAACGACACCATCTATGGCGGGGCGGGCAACGACAACGTCGCGACCGGCGCCGGCAACGACAGCCTGTTCGGCGGGGCCGGCAACGATGTCCTTGATGCAGGCGACGGCGACGACATCATCGACGGCGGCGCGGGTGACGACACCATCCTGGCGGGTGCGGGCAACGACACCATCACCTTTGGCCGCGGCGACAGCGTCGATGGCGGCGCGGGCAACGACACCTTCACGCTGACCGCCGACCTGGACGGCGGCCCGCGCGACATCACGATCGAAGGCGGCGACGGCACCGATACGCTCAACATCCGCAACGCGGTGCTCAGCAGCCGGACCGAGGATACGCCCGGCGATCCTTCCTCTGGCACGATCCTGCTGACCGACGGCAGCCTCGTCACCTTCCACAGTATCGAAAACCTCGACAACATCATCTGCTTCACCCCCGGCACGCGCATCGCGACGCCGCGCGGCGCGCGCGACATCGCGACCCTTGCGGTCGGCGATCTGGTGATGACGCGCGATCACGGCCTGCAACCGATCCGCTGGATCCAGCGCCGGACCGTCACCGCCAACGGTCGCTTTGCCCCGATCCGTATCCGCCCCGGCGTCGTGACCGGGCTGGAGCGTGACCTGCTGGTGTCCCCGCAGCACCGCATGCTGTTCCAGGGCTACCGCGCTGAACTGCTGTTCGGCGAAAGCGAGGTGCTGATCGCGGCCAAGCATCTGGTGGACGGCCTGTCGGTCACGCAGGACACAGGCGGCGTCGTGACCTACATCCACATGATGTTCGACGCCCACGAAGTGGTCTATGCCGAAGGCGCCGCGACCGAGAGTTTCCACCCCGGATCACTTGGCCTAACTGCCATCCACGATGCCGCCCGCGAAGAGCTCTTTGCGATCTTTCCGGACTTGCGGTCCGACGTGAACCACTACGGCGACACTGCCCGCCGCTGCCTCAAACGCCACGAGGCGGAGTTGCTGCGCGTCTGACGCCTGCCCGTTCGCGCCCCGTCACTCTGCTCGGTGACGGATCGGCGCTGATCCCGCCCGGTGCGCCTGCCAGCGCACCGGGCGCTGGTCTATCAGGCCCCCAGCCAGTCGCGGTAATCGCTGACCAGCAGGTGCTTGGGGGCCACGTCCTCCTCGATCTTCGAAAACCGCCCGATGGGGTCGCGAAAGATGTTGTCGGTCTCGTCGTCGTTCACGGTGCTGACCTCTCCGATCAGCACGTCGCCGCCTTCGCCCCAGAAGGCGTGCCAGTGGCCGGGCATCAGCGTGACACTCTCTCCGGGCGCAAACCGCAGCTTGTCGCCGGGCGCGAAGTCGCGGCGCAACCCGTCGCACAGGACCGTCCCGCCCGCCGTCTCGTCAAAGCCGCCCCGATCGTCCGACCCATAAAGCTCCACCACCAGCGTCGCCCCGCCCCGGTTGATGATATCCTCGGCCTTGATGACATGGGTGTGCATGGGCGACAGCTGATCCTGCTTGGAAATCAGCAGCTTTTCGGCATAGCACATGCCGCCGCCGCGCTGCAGGTCGGCCAGCCGCCCGTTGCGCAGGGTGAACAGGAAAAGGCCCATCTCGTCGTAACGCCCGGCGCCATAATCGGTGATATCCCAGCCATTGCGGGCCCGGATCACCTCCACCGCCTCGCCCGCGCGCGCCTTGAACGCCTCCGGCGACCAGTAGGCCCAGGGCGGCAGGGTAAAGCCGTAGGACCGGATCATCTCGTCCGCCTCGGCCATGATGTCGTTGATGCGGGATCGTTTCATGCAGCACCTCCAGAGCTTTGCCCGCAGACTGTGGTGCTGCGCTGCGGCTTGCAAGGGCCGGACGTCCCGAGGGATCCCGGAATTTCATAAGGTCTGCGGAACGGCGTCCTACCCGGGGCCGGAACAGCCTCTCGCCTTTGCCGCAAACCTGCCGATTGACCGACCGCGCCTGCGCCCGATCGGTCTTCCACTCTTGCGATACGGACGTTTTCGTCCGCGCTTCACTCCGCCGGTTGGGGACGGATGTCGGATGCCATGCCTCGGGTCGTCTCTCTGGCACCGAAGCCGTGGCGAAAGACGATGAACAGGAAAATCAGCATGGAACCGGCGGTCATCAGGCTGCCGACGCTGCTGAACAACTCCGTTCCGCCGTGTGTCACGATGGCGATGCCGGGGACCAGAATGACGACGCCGATGACCGCGACGACATAATGCACCCGGGCCAGCCGTGTGCGGGCAGCCTGCGGTGTCAGCTCGTAGTAGATTCCGAAAAGCGCCAGCGTCGCCCACCCCACAAGGTTGAGGTGGGCATGCGTTTCCGCATAACTGTGATCGCCACTTGCACCCATGAAGATACCAAGACCCATACCAACGGTGACGCAGATCACCGCGCTGGCAAAAAACGCGAAGGGGAGAGTTTTCATGTCATGAACCTCTTTTGATGCGACCGCCGCTTGGCGCGACGGCAGATCACAGAATGAGGTTTTCTGCCCGCGGTGCTTTTCAGATTGCGTCAGGCCATGTCGAAAAGCAGCAAAGAACAAGGTAAATCTGATTGCCGGACGCATCGCATATGCACTGTCACCGCGATGCCATGCGCCAGCGCGGCCGCCAGTCTGCGGGATACCTCAGGCGCTGCGGCGCACCGGCATCCGCTTGCCGTCGGCCCAGGCCGCCGCCGCCCGCCCGAAGGCCGCGAACAGCGGACGCGACACGGCGTCCATCCCCGCCTTGTATTCAGGGTGCCACTGCACGCCCAGCGCAAAGCCCGGCGCATCCTTGACATGGATCGCCTCGGGTGTGCTGTCGGGGGCGGTGCCGTCGATAACGATGCGGTCGCCCGCCACCTTAATCCCCTGCCCGTGCAGCGAATTGGTCATCACCTCGTTCGCGTCCATCAGGCGATGAAACACGCCACCTTCGGTAAAGGTGATGCGGTGGCGCATCGCGAATTTCTCCTCGATCGTGCCGTCGGGGGGCATGCGGTGATTGTCGCGCCCCGGCAGATCGCGGATCTCGGGGTACAGCGATCCGCCGAAGGCCACGTTCATTTCCTGAAACCCGCGGCAAATGCCAAGGATTGGCAGACCCGCCGCCACGCAGGCCCGGATCAGCGGCAAGGCCACACGGTCGCGGTTGCGATCAAATGCGCCATGCGCCTCGGTCTCGGCCTCGCCGTATTCCTCGGGATGGACGTTCGGCCGACCGCCGGGAAACACGAAGCCGTCGCAGGCGCAGAGCAGATCATTCACATCGACGACCGCCGGATCGGCGGGGATGATGACCGGGATCGCGTCGCAGACATCCTTGACCGCCTGCATGTTCATGTCGCCCGCGGCCTGCACCAGATAGCTGTCGTTGATCAGGTGCGAATTGCCGATTATACCGATGACGGGACGTGACACACGAAACTCCTTCAGGCGATGACATGGCTTTTATAGGGGTTCTGCGCCGGATTGCCTAGGTGACCCACCGCACAACCGCCCCTGCGCACAGGCACGGGCGGCCAGCCTGCCACAGTTTGCGTCAACAAAGGCTAAAGGTCAGCGGTCCTGCCCGAAAAAGCGGCAGATTACGCCTCGCCGTCCAGCCTTGCAGCCGCCAGACCCGCCATCGCCGCCACGACATCGTTGTCGGATGTGTCGCCGGTGACGCCGACAGCCCCGATCACGACACCATCCGCCTTGACCAGCACGCCGCCCGGCACCGGCACGACCTGGCCGCCGTAGACGCCGTTTAAGGCGGCCATGAAATAGGGCTGCGCCTCGGCCCGCGCCATCTGCGCGCTGCCGGGCATGCCCAGCATGACGGCGCCGTAAGCCTTGCCGTGGGCGATGCCGAACCGACCGGGTGCCGCGCCATCGGCACGGGCAAAGGCCTTCACATGGCCGCCCGCGTCCAGCACGACGACCGACAGCGGCTTGAACCCCTTGTCAGCGCCGGTCTGCATCACGGTCTCGATGATGGTGTTTGCCTGTGCGGCTGTGATCTCGGTCATGGTGGTATCCTTTCAGTTCGCCTTGGCGACAGCGCGCCAGTCGTGCAGCAGCGGTTCGGTATAGCCAGAGGGCTGTTCGCGCCCCTTGAACACCAGATCACAGGCCGCCTTGAACGCCGGCCCGTCGAAGCCGGGCGCCATCGGCGTGTAGCCCGCATCGCCCTTGTTCTGATCGTCCACGACGGCAGCCATCTTCTGCATGACTTCCATCATGCGGTCCGTCGTCATGATGCCATGCAGCAGCCAGTTCGCCAGCGCTTGGGACGAGATGCGGCAGGTCGCGCGATCCTCCATCAACTGGATGTCGTGGATATCCGGCACCTTGGAACAGCCGACGCCCTGATCGACCCAGCGCACGACATAACCAAGGATGCCCTGCGCGTTGTTTTCCAGCTCTGCCGTGATCTGGTCCTCGGACCAGTTCCGGCCCTGCGCCACCGGGATCGTCAGCAGATCGTCCAGCGTGCCGCGCGCGCCACCCTGCTTGATCTCGTCCTGCCGCGCCAGCACGTCGATGGCGTGGTAATGGCTTGCGTGCAGCGTGGCAGCGGTCGGCGACGGCACCCAGGCACAGTTCGCACCGGCCTCCGGATGGTTCGTCTTTTCCGCCAGCATCCGTTCCATCAGGTCCGGCATAGCCCACATGCCCTTGCCGATCTGGGCCTTGCCCTGCAATCCGCAGGCCAGCCCGATATCGACGTTGCGATCCTCGTAGGATGCAATCCAAGGGGCGTTCTTCATCTCGCCCTTCGGAATCATCGGGCCTGCCTCGATGCTGGTGTGGATCTCGTCCCCGGTCCGGTCGAGGAAGCCGGTGTTGATGAACGCCACCCGGTCCTTGGCCGCACGGATGCATTCCTTGAGGTTGACGGATGTCCGCCGCTCCTCGTCCATGATCCCCAGCTTGACGGTGTTTGCAGGCAGGCCCAGCGCCGTCTCGACGGCGGTAAAGATGTCGTTGGCAAAGGCCACTTCTTCAGGCCCGTGCATCTTGGGTTTCACGACGTAGACAGAGCCCGCGACCGAATTGCGGATGCCGTCCGTCTTGGCCAGATCGTGCATCGCGATCATCACGGTGCACATGGCATCCAACAGGCCCTCGCCCACCTCGCGGCCTTCGGCGTCCAGCACGGCGGGATTGGTCATCAAGTGGCCCACGTTGCGGATCAGCATCAGGGACCGGCCCTTGAAGGTGATGTCGTCGCCGTCGGGCGCAGTAAAGACGCGGTCGCCGTGCAGCGCGCGGGTGAAGGTCTCGCCACCCTTTGTGACCTGCTCTTCAAGGTCGCCACGCATCAGGCCCAGCCAGTTGCCATAGGCCAGCACCTTGTCTTCGGCGTCCACGGCGGCGACGGAATCCTCGCAATCCATGATGGCAGAAATCGCGGATTCGAACCGGATGTCGCTGATGCCGGCCTTATCCTGTGCGCCGATCTCGGACTTTGGATCAACTTCAATTTCGATCAGCAAGCCGTTGACGCGCAACATGATTGTCAGCGCGTTACCCGACCCGGTATAGCCCGCGAACTGCCCCTGATCCGCCAGTTGCGGCGTCAGCATCCCGTCCTCGACGCTCAAGGCATCGATATCGGCCCAGGATCCGTGCGCCAACGGCGCCACGCGGTCCAGATGCGCCCGCCCCCAGGCGATCGCGCGCGCGCCGCGGTCGGCGTCATAGCCCTTGCCACGGGGCAGATCGCCCAGCGCATCGGTGCCGTAAAGCGCGTCATAAAGGCTGCCCCAGCGCGCATTCGCGGCGTTCAGCGCGAACCGCGCGTTCATGATCGGCACGACCAGTTGCGGTCCGGGGATGCTGGCAATCTCGGGGTCGACATGCTGCGTGCCCACGCTGAAATCCGGCCCCTCGGGAACCAGATAACCAATCTCTTCCAGAAACGCGCGGTAGGCCGCAGGATCGAACGCGCCGTCCCGGTGATCGCGGTGCCAGGCATCAATGCGGGCCTGCAGGTCTTCACGCTTGGCCAGCAGATCGCGGTTGCGCGGTCCCATCTCGGCTACCAAGGCTGCAAACCCGTCCCAGAAGGCCTCGGCCGACAGGCCCGTTCCGGGCAGGGCTGCAGTCTCGATAAAATCAACGAGCACGGGTGCGACTTGCAGACCGGCCCTGTTCAAGCGTTCGACCATGACGATATCCTTTGCGTGTGTTGAACGCTCGCTACAGGATATGATAACCAAGGTCCAGACGCGGTCAGAAATTCTGACCAATCCGCTGTTCAGCCCCCGGCTGACGGCTTGCGTGCCCCCCTGCACCGGTCAGAGCAATAGCGCACCTCGTCCCAGACCTTTGCCCAGGCCTTGCGCCACGTGAAGGGGCGACCGCAGTTTGCGCAGACCTTGACCGGCAGATCCGCCTTCTTGCGCATGCGCGGCATGGCTCAGTTGCTGTCGGCAGGCACTTCGGCGCCGGTGCGTGCGTCGATCTGGGTGTCGGCGCCTTCGGGCGTATTCCCGTTCGAGCTTGTCCAGAACAGCAGTCCGACCAGAAGCAGCAGCGCGAACCCCACGACCACCGCCATGCCGCGCAGCGGCCCGCGGTGACGTTTTTCCTGCTTGTCCAGATCCGTCTTGGGTGCTGACATGTTGTACTCCGTCCTGTCTGTCTGCCGCCGCTTGCCGCGGCGGGTTCGAATTCATAACGTCGCCGCAACCACACAGTTTCACCCCGGAAGGTCGATCCCATGAAAGACGCAGCGCCGCAAGCCATTCATCTTGCCGACTATATGGCCCCCGGATGGCTGGTGGAAAGTGTGGACCTGACATTTCGCCTTGCACCACAGACCACGCGCGTGCTGTCCCGGATCGCCTTCAAACCCAACCCGGACAGCCCCCGGCAGCCTTTTTTCCTGCACGGAGAGAGCCTGCGTCTGATCAGCGCAGCCGTGGACGGCACGCCCGTCACACCGCAGGTCACCGCCACGGGCCTGACCTGCGACGTCCCCGACGCGCCCTTCGTCTGGGAGGCAGAAGTCGAGATCGCACCCGCCGACAACACGGCCCTCGAAGGGCTTTACATGTCGAACGGCATGTACTGCACCCAGTGCGAGGCGGAGGGTTTCCGCAAGATCACCTACTACCCCGACCGCCCCGACGTCATGGGCGTCTTCACCGTCCGCATCGAAAGCGATCTGCCGGTGCTGCTATCGAACGGCAATCCCACGGCGTCGGGCGACGGCTGGGCCGAATGGCACGACCCCTGGCCCAAACCCGCCTACCTCTTCGCGCTGGTGGCGGGCGACCTTGCAGCGCACCACGATACCTTCACCACGATGGAAGGTCGCGACGTCGACCTGAACATCTGGGTCCGCGCCCCCGATCTGGACAAATGCGCCTTTGGCATGGGGGCCTTGATCCGGTCGATGATCTGGGACGAACAGACCTATGGCCGCGCCTATGACCTAGACGTTTTCAACATCGTCGCCGTCGATGACTTCAATATGGGCGCAATGGAAAACAAGGGCTTGAACATTTTCAACTCAAGCGCCGTTCTGGCCAATCAGGCGACATCGACCGACACCGATTTTCAGCGGGTCGAGGCGATCATCGCTCACGAGTATTTCCACAATTGGACCGGCAACCGGATCACCTGCCGCGACTGGTTCCAGCTCTGCCTCAAGGAAGGTCTGACCGTCTTTCGCGACCAGTCCTTCACCGGCGACCTGCACGGCCACGCCGTCAAGCGGATCGAGGATGCCCTCGTCATGCGCAACCGCCAGTTCCAGGAGGACGCAGGCCCCCTGTCGCACCCGGTAAGGCCAGAGAGTTTTGTCGAGATCAACAACTTCTACACCGTCACCGTCTACGAAAAGGGCGCTGAACTGGTCGGCATGCTGAAACGGCTGGTGGGCGACGACGGCTACCGCGCCGCACTCGACCTCTATTTCGACCGGCACGACGGGCAGGCCGCCACGATCGAGGATTGGCTGGCCTGTTTTACCGACGCTACGGGCCGCGATCTGACCCAATTCAAGCGCTGGTATGCGCAGGCCGGCACACCGCGCCTGACCGTGACCGACGACTTCAAGAACGGCACCTACAGCCTTCACATCACGCAGAAAACGCCACCCACGCCCGGCCAGCCCGACAAGATGCCGCTGCACATCCCCGTGGCCTTGGGCCTGCTGGACGACACCGGGGCCGAGGTGCTGCCGACCACACTGCTGGAGCTGACGCAGGCCACCCAGACCTTTACCTTCGACGGCCTCGCCGCGCGCCCGATCCCGTCGATTCTGCGCGACTTCTCGGCCCCCGTCATCGTCGATCGCACGCCGCCCGCGGGCGAGCGTGCGTTCCTGCTCGCCCATGACACCGATCCGTTCAATCGCTGGGACGCAGGCCGCAATTTGGCCCGCGACATGCTGCTGGACCTGATCCACGCGGGCGGCGGCGCGCCGGATGCGGGCTACCTCGACGGCTTGCGCGCGACGCTGACCGACAGCACGCTGGACCCCGCCTTGCGCGCCCTGATCTCTCATCTGCCGTCAGAAACCGATCTGGCCATCGCCTTGGCTGCGGCGGGCGAAACTCCGGATCCGGTGCAGATCCACCGGGTGCGACAGGCCGTCCGCAAACAGACGGCGCAGGCGCTGTCCGATATCCTGCCACGCCTTTACGCCGACATGCAGGTCCAAAGCCCGTTTGCCCCCGACGCCCGGCAGGGCGGGCAACGCGCGCTTGGCAATGCGATCCTGATGCTGCTGTCGGAACTGGACGACGGGGCCGCCGCACAGGCGCAGTTCGACGCCGCCGACAACATGACCCAGCAACTTGCAGCCCTCGCTGCCGTGCTGCACGCGGGCCGCGGCGAGGCCGCAGTCGCCCGCTTCTACGACCAGTGGAAGGACGACCGCTTGGTGCTGAACAAGTGGTTCGGCATCCAGATCACCATGGCCGCCCCCGCGGCAGCCGTCGACACGGCGACCCGCCTGACGCAGCACCCGGATTTTCAGTGGAAGAACCCCAACCGCTTTCGCAGCGTGATGGGCGCGCTGGCCGCGCATCCGGCGGGATTCCACTGCGCGGACGGCGCCGCCTACGCGCTTCTGGCGGACTGGCTGATCCGGCTTGACCCCCTCAATCCGCAGACGACAGCACGGATGGTGACGGCCTTCGACAGCCTTAAGCGGTATGATGCCGACCGGCAGACGCTGATGCGGCAAGCATTACAACGCATTGCACGCACCGAAGGCCTGTCGCGCGATACGACAGAGATGGTGACCCGCCTTTTGCAGTGACTCTCTTGGCGCGGTGGTTAAGACTCCGTAGATGACATGGAACCGTTACCGTTTCCGGGCATTAAGAGTTTATGAAAGACCGCATAGATCCGCTGATCGTCGAACGCGCACCCTGGATGTACCGGTCTTGGCCGGGCATGAAATACTTGCGCGGGCTGATGCATCTGGCCCTCGCCTACGACAAGACGGTGGATATCGCCTCCGGTCTGCGTGACGCGCCCTCCTCCCAGATCATGGGCAAGATGGGCGATCTGCTGGCCAAGCATGTGGAGGTGTCGGGTCTGTCCAACCTGCCGCTGCACGGTCCCGCACTGGTCGTGGCGAACCACCCGACCGGGATCGCCGACGGCATCATCCTGCACCACGTCATCGCCCGGACACGGCCCGACGTCTATTTCTTCGCCAATTCCGACATCCTGCGCGTCATGCCGCAGATGCAGGACATGATCTGCCCCGTCGAATGGCGCTTGGACCGGCGGACCCGCGAAAAGACCCGCAACACGCTCGACTACGTGCGCGAAGCGACCGAGGCCGGGCGTCTTGGCGTCATCTTCCCCTCTGGCCGTCTGGCCAAACGCCGCGGCTTCAAGCTGCACGAACGCCCCTGGATGGCGTCAGCGGCCATGCTCGCGCGCAAGTTCGACCTGCCGGTGATCCCGATCAACGTGCAGGCGCGCAACTCGGCGCTGTTCTACCTCTTCGACATGATACACCCGACCCTGCGCGACGTGACCCTGTTCCACGAGACGCTGAACAAGGACCGCCAGCCCTATCGCATCACGGTCGGAGAGCCTATTCAGGCCTCTGCCCTGCCGAAATCCTCTGAAGAGGGAATCGAGATGCTGAAAAAGGCGACCCTCGCGCTGGGCGGCATCGACGCCCCCACGGTCAACATCATTCGAATGACCCGGCGCCCATTGTTGAAACCCTAGCCGAGGCGGCGGCCTCTCCGGCGGCCACGACCGTCGCGGGGCGCAGCACGGGGCGCGGACGTTCGCGCACGACGCAGTAATCCTGCTTGCGGGTCCAGTCGGACATCTCTGCAATCTTGGCGCGGTTGCTCATCGGACCCCAATCCGCAGCCACCCCCCGCCAGCGCCCGTCGTGCAGCGCCACCGCGCGGTCGCGCTTGACCGTGCGCGCCATGATCCGGGCGGCACAGGACAGGTTGTCGATCGGGTTCTGCAGGGCCGTGCCGGTGGTGGCGCGACAGCCGTAGCCCCGCGCCGTGGCCGGCAGGATCTGCAACAACCCATACCACAACCCGCCGCCGCCCACCGCCTTGGGGTTGTATGTGCTTTCGTGCTTGGACAGCGCCGACATCATGCCGACCCAAAAGGCGCGGCGCAGCGTCGGGCTGTTTTCGGCGTAGGCGGGGCACCAGGCGTCGATATCGCGCGGCACAATCGAATCGAGTCCCTGTGCCGCGACCGCCGACATCGTCGCCCGCGCCCAGGCCTTCGCCACCGGTCCCTTGCCCCAGCGGGTATGCGGCACAAAGGTCGGACGGACCTGCGGACGCACGCTGGGCGCCCCCTTGATGACTTGGACGGGATACCGGATCATGTGGTCGGGGCGCGCGACGGGGCGAAATGAGCCAAGGCGCGCGGCCGCTTCGACCACCTGTGCGGTGGCAAGATCCTCTCGGGATACGGGGCGATGTTGCAGATCGGCAGCCACGGATGTGGTGCACAACCCTGCAATCACTCCCCCCAGAATGATGTGCTTGATGCGCATGAAGGACGAATAAAGAGACTCACGCGTCGGTGATCAACCCACCGGTCCCGCCATCGGCGGTAATCCGCAAAAAAGGGGCGCCCTTGCGGACGCCCCTGATCATCTTGCGGTTGTGGGTGGATCAGGCGGCGTTGCGCTTGTGATCGCCTTCGCGGACTTCCTCGATGATCTTGGCGACAAAGGCCTCCAGATCGTCCGGGTTCCGGCTGGTGATGATCCCGTTGGAAATCGCGACGGGCTTGTCGACCACAGTGGCACCGGCGTTCTTCAGGTCCGTGCGGATCGACTTGTACGATGTCATCTCGCGACCTTTCACGACGTCCGCCTCGATCAGCAGCCACGGCGCGTGGCAGATGGCGGCGACGATCTTGCCGTGCTGCACAAAGCCCTTGATGACGTCGATCGCGTCTTTCTCGACGCGCAGCAGGTCGGGGTTGATCTGGCCGCCCGGCAGGACGATCGCATCGTAATCCTCGACCTTGACGTCGGCAATCTTCAGATCACCCGGTACGTCGATGGACCAGTGATCCTGATCCCAGGCCTTGATCTTGTCACCGTCGAGCGTGGCGACATGGACGGTCGCACCGGCCTCACGCAGCTTCTTCAGCGGCGTCGTAAGTTCGACCTCTTCAAAGCCGTCGGTCGCCATGATGAGGATCTTGGATTCAGTAATAGCAGTCATTGGTGCTCTCCTTTGCGGGGTTCGCTTCGTTCTGCCGTCTCAACGGGCACCCCCCGGCACTTGTTCCAATCACGGGGCTGGCCTAGAAGGGCGCAACAGCTGATGAGGACCGCCATGCTCGACCTTGAATACGCCGCCCCTGCCCCGAAAGTCATCGCGGGCGCCAAGCACGACTGGGAACTCGTCATCGGTCTGGAAGTCCACGCGCAGGTGGCCACCAAGGCCAAGCTCTTCTCGGGTGCCTCGACGCTCTTTGGGGCCGAACCCAACAGCAACGTGGCCTTCGTGGACGCCGGCATGCCCGGCATGCTGCCCGTCATCAACGAAGCCTGCGTCGCACAGGCCGTCCGCACCGGATTGGGCCTGAAGGCGCAGATCAACCTGATGTCGGCCTTTGACCGCAAGAACTACTTCTACCCCGACCTGCCGCAGGGCTACCAGATCAGCCAACTCTACCATCCCATCGTGGGCGAAGGCGAAGTCTTGGTCGAACTCGGCGACGGCACCGCGCGTCTGGTCCGGATCGAGCGTATTCACCTTGAACAGGACGCCGGCAAGTCGATCCACGACATGGACCCGACCA
Organism: Loktanella sp. M215; assembly: GCF_021735925.1. Classification (NCBI taxonomy): domain Bacteria; kingdom Pseudomonadati; phylum Pseudomonadota; class Alphaproteobacteria; order Rhodobacterales; family Roseobacteraceae; genus Loktanella; species Loktanella sp. M215. Next base: position 2,194,859 of record NZ_WMEA01000001.1, on the reverse strand, counting down.
TGTCATTCGTCGACCTAAACCGCACCGGTGTGGCGTTGATGGAGATCGTCAGCCGCCCCGATATCCGCGGACCCGAAGAAGCGGCCGCCTACGTCGCCAAGCTGCGCCAGATCATGCGCTACCTCGGCACCTGCGACGGCAACATGCAGAACGGCAACCTGCGCGCCGACGTGAACGTCAGCGTCTGCCGCCCCGGCGATTACGAGAAATATCAGGCGACGCAGGACTTCGGCCACCTCGGCACGCGGTGCGAGATCAAGAACATGAACTCCATGCGGTTCATCCAGATGGCGATCGAGGTCGAGGCCCGCCGCCAGATCGCGATCATCGAAGATGGTGGCAGCGTGACGCAGGAAACGCGCCTCTATGATCCGGACAAGAACGAAACGCGGTCAATGCGGTCCAAGGAAGAGGCGCACGATTACCGCTACTTCCCCGACCCCGACCTGCTGCCTTTGGAAATCGAACAGGCTTGGGTTGACGATATCAAAGCCTCCCTGCCCGAACTGCCCGACGCGAAAAAGGCCCGTTTCATCAGCGACTTCGGCCTGTCGGATTACGACGCCTCCGTCCTGACGGCGGACGTCTCAAATGCCGCGTATTTCGAGGATGTGGCCAAGGGCGGCGACGGCAAGCTGGCGGCGAACTGGGTCATCAACGAACTTTTCGGGCGCCTGAAGAAAGACGGCGACAAGGGCATCGCCGACAGCCCGATCCCCGCCGCCCGCCTCGCGCAGATCGTGGCGCTGATCAAGGCCGAGACGATCAGCGGCAAGATCGCCAAGGACGTCTTTGACATCGCCTATACCCAAGACCGCGACCCCGCGGAAATCGTCGAGACCGAAGGCATGAAACAGGTCACCGACACCGGCGCGATCGAGGCTGCGGTGGACGAGATCATCGCCGCCAATCCCGCACAGGTCGAAAAGGCCAAGGCCAACCCCAAGCTGGCGGGATGGTTCGTGGGTCAGGTGATGAAATCCACCGGCGGCAAGGCCAACCCGGCGGCCGTCAACGCGCTGGTGGCCGCAAAACTGGGTCTCTGACCGGATCGGCGGTGTCCCGTCTGACACCGCCGCACGCCCTTGGCGAACCCGGACCCGGCTGCTAAGGACACCCCGTCAGCTGCAGGGGGTCCCATGACACACTATGAATACAAGGTTGTTCCGGCACCCCGGCGCGGAGAGCGCGTCAAGGGCGTGAAGGCTGCAGAAGACCGCTTTGCCATCGCCCTGACGAACGTGATGAACACCCACGCCGCCCAGGGCTGGGAATATCAGCGCACCGAAACCCTGCCCGCGGAAGAGCGTGAAGGTCTGATGGGCAAGGCGACCGTCTTTCAGAACATGATGGTATTCCGCCGTCTTCACGCGACGACCGCCGCCGATCACGCGCCCGATATGCCGATGATCGAAGACAAGCGTGCGACGCAGGAGTCCCCCGTCACGCCAGAGCGTCCCGATGACGCACCCGCGGCAGACCCCGCGACCGCCAGACCTCACCCGGTCTTCAGCGCCCCGCCGCTGACGGCAGCAGCACCGCCCGTCACAGCACCCGTCGTCGCGGCCCCCTCCGTCACCGCCTCCGGTGACGAAACCGTGCCCGGACCGACCGTTACGGAAGACGACCGCCGCTGATCAGCGAAACGTGATCGCCAGCGCATGCAGGCGGTCGATGATGTCCGGCCCCAGCGCGTCATGCACCGCCCGGTGCTTGGCCAGCCGCGACTTGCCGTCCAGCGAGGCCGCCCCGATCACAACCTGCCAGTGGCTTTCGCCGGACCCGTCATCGCCGCTGTGACCGGCGTGCAGGTGGCTTTCGTTGATCACCTCCAGATGCTCCGGCGATAAACCGCGCGTCAAGGCGTCCCGAATGTCCGCGTCAAGTGCCATAATTTTCGTCCTGCCTCTTCTATCTGCCGCCCATGGGTTTAGAGTGCATGCTCCGAGTCGGAAAGGGACGATCCCATGAATAAAAAAGACCCCTTCGGTTTCGACATGTCGGTGTCGAGCAGCAAGAAGAAAAACCCCCGCGGGCGTCGGGGTATGTCGGGCGCGTCCGAAACCTCCACCCGCATCTGCGATCACGAAGGCTGCGAGGAAGCAGGCCAGTACCGCGCGCCGAAATCGCCGGATTCGATCGACGACTTCTGGTGGTTCTGCAAGGACCACGTCCGCGAATATAACCTCAAGTGGAACTTCTTCGACGGCACATCAGAGGCAGAGCTGATGGCCCAGATGGAAAAGGACCGCGCCACGTGGGAACGCCCCACCAAGCCGATGAAGCGCACGGTCGAGGAACTCGCCTGGGCGCGCCTTGGCGTGTCCGACCCGCACGAGGTGCTGGGCGAAAACGCGACCCGCAACCCCGGCAAGAACGGCGGCGGCACGCGCAAGCTGCCCCCGACCGAACGGCGCGCGGTCGAAATCCTCGACGCCAAGGACAGCATGTCCAAGGCCGGCATCCGCAAGTGCTACAAGGCGCTGATCAAGGTGCTGCACCCGGACATGAACGGCGGCGACCGCAGCCAGGAAGAACAGCTGGCAGAGGTCGTCTGGGCCTGGGACCAGATCAAGGCCAGCCGCAACTTCCGTGAAAAGGACTGACAGCGCACCTAGCGCCGCTTTTTGTCCAGCCGGGGCGTCAGCCAGTTACTCTGCGTGCGAGGTCCAAAATAGGTGGGGCGCCTCGCCGCCACGGCAGACTCTGCCCGCTGGGCGCGTTCCTTGCGCCAGACCTTGAACAGCAGATGGCAGGCGATCAGCGTCGCCAGCCACAGCGCCGCCAGCCCCGGATGGTCCACCAGCGTCAGCACGAACATCAGCGGCCCGAACATCGTGCCGTAGAACGGCAAGGCCAGCGTCCCGCCGATCAGCGTGCCGACAAAGCTGACAGCGATAATCCCGCGCAACGCGCGGATCATCCCCGTCGCCCCGGCATAGCCCAGCCACTGACGCCCCAGATAAAGCCCGCCCAGCGCACCAAGGATGCCGGAGGCCACGAACCACAGATCGGCCTGCGTCAGGCTGCGAAAGACCGTCTTGGTCCCGCCCATCTGCGCCACGATGAAAAAGCTCAGCACACCACCGCACAGCCCAACGACCACCGCCGCCGCGCACAAGCGCCGCTCGCCTGCCGTCGGGCGCAGGGGATGGATGAAGGTCTCTTTCATGCGGCAAATGGTCCTGTGAATGCGCCGTTACCCTTCAGCCTTACCGGACTTTCAAACCACCGTTAAGCACGTGGCGCCTGAACACATCGTTTCCGCGCGGGCGTTACGCCGATTGGAACTTTAAGCTGACACCGTTCAGACAGTGCCGCTTGCCCGTGGGTTTGGGTCCGTCGTCAAAGATATGGCCCAGATGGCTGCCGCAGCGGCGGCAGTGCACTTCAGTGCGCGACGTGAACAGGGACTTGTCGATCTTGGTGCCGACCGCGTCCGGCAGAGACGCGTAAAAGCTTGGCCAGCCGGTGCCGCTGTCGAACTTGGTGTCAGAGGGATACAGCGGCAGATCGCAGCCCCGGCACAGGTAGGTGCCCGGCGCATAATTCTTGTCCAGCGGGCTGGACCCGGCGCGTTCGGTCGATTCCCGCCGCATGACGGCATATTGCGCATCGGTCAGCATCGCGCGCCACGCCGCCTCGGTGCGCGTGACCTCGAACGTTTCGGCACGCAGTGCCAGGGGGGCGACGCTGGCAGCCAGTGTGGCGATCAGAAAGCTTCGGCGGTGCATGGCGGTCTCCTTGAATTGTTGCAACCACAATAACAGAGGCCCGGCCTGAACGCGCCCGCAGGATCGTTGCCGCACGGTGATGTGACGGGATGTGTCAACGCCCGGATGAAAAAAGGGCGCGCCGTCGCCGGCACGCCCCCATCCAAGCCATCGAAGCGGCGTCAGGCTTCGATCACCTGCCCGACGGCCAGCACATCGCCCGTCGGCGCGCCCGTGGTCGACCCGCCCGCAGGTTCGTCGGATATGGCCAGCGTGCCACCGGCAAGCTGCAGCGCCAGTTCCGCACTCACAGGAAGGGTCGCGACCTGATCCTGCGGCAATACGCCCAACGAGACCGGTGGATTGTCACCGGCAATCAGCCACAGCTCCAGCGCACGGCCATCGCGGGCCTGCCCGGCAGAGCGGTCGAGCGTCAGATTGCCCGCAGCCGCGTCGTAGCTGGCCTGCACGACAAGGCTTTCGTCCGCCGATGCGATCTGTGCGACATAGGTCGGCGTGGAAACATTGCCCCCCGACGGTGGCATCACGGTGGTAAAGACCCACAGCACGACCAGCGCCGCGACCAGACCGCCCGCCATCGCCGGCAGCAGCCCCATCCGTTGCAACCACGACCGGGCAGACGCCTTCGCCCCAGCGCCCGCAGGCTCGTGAAACAGCGTCTCCTTGATCCGCGCCAACACGTGCGGCGGCGGCGTCACCGGCGCGATGTCGTCCGTCAGGGCCACCATGCGGTCCGCCCAGAAGGCATATTCGGCCCGCAGGTCCGGGTCGACGCCCAGCACCTCCTCGTAGGCCGCGGTTTCGTCTTCGGTCAGCAGACCGAGGACATGTTCCGCCGTCAGGGCGCGTTCTTCGTCGCGATCAAACTCATCCGTCATGGGACAGACACTCTCTCAACTTCAACAGGCTGCGGCGCAGCCATGTTCTTACTGTGTTGAGCGGCACATCATAATGATCTGCCAGCTCCTGGTAGGTCTCGCCCTCCAGATAGGCGCGGCGCACGGCACCGGCCTTGTCTGGATCAAGCTGACCCATGCAATCGACGATCCGGACCCGGTCCGACGACGCGATGGCCAGCGCTTCGGGTCCGGGGCGGGCGTCCGCGACATCCGCCGCTTCGTCCAGACCCGCACCCATTTTCGCACGTCGCGCCCTCACCCGGTCCACCGAGTGGTTGCGCGTCACCGTAATCAGCCAGGTCATCGGCGACAGACCGTTGACCCGGTAGCGATCCGCGTTCCGCCAGATCTTGACGAAGGCTTCCTGCAGCGCGTCCTCGGCTTCGGCCCGATTACCCAACACACGCAGGCAGACGCCGAAGAGTTTCGCCGAGGTTGCCGCATAAAGTCCTTCGAAGGCCGCACGGTCGCCAATGGCCATCCGCGCGATCATGTCTTCGATGTCAGAGGTCGTCGTCATCTCACACTCACACTCACCAGGTGCCCTTACTTTGGCTCATCCGCACAAAAAGGCAACATATCCGGGGGCCATCCCTGCAAAGGGAGCATGAGTGTTGCACCCCTTCCCCTTGGCAAATCCCGCGATATGTTGCATCCCGCAGTGAACGAACGCGATCCGCGACAGCAAAGGCAGCAATCCCATGGCCGACGGCATGACCGATATCAACGCAACGCCGACCGAGGACATCTCTGTCCGCGATGTTTTCGGCATCGACAGCGACATGAAGATCAGGGGCTTTGCCGACCGCACCGATCGCGTGCCAGAGGTGGACAGCACCTACAAGTTCGATCCCGACACGACGCTCGCGATCCTCGCAGGCTTTGGCTACAACCGCCGCGTGATGATTCAGGGCTATCACGGCACGGGCAAATCGACGCACATCGAACAGGTCGCGGCCCGGTTGAACTGGCCTGCCGTCCGGGTGAACCTCGATTCACACATCAGCCGGATCGACCTGATCGGCAAGGACGCGATCAAGCTGCGCGACGGCGTGCAGGTCACCGAATTCCACGAAGGCATCCTGCCCTGGGCCCTGCGCAACCCCGTCGCCATCGTCTTCGACGAATATGACGCGGGCCGCGCCGACGTCATGTTCGTGATCCAGCGCGTGCTGGAAACCGACGGCAAGCTGACCCTGATGGACCAGAACGTGATCCTGACGCCGCACAAGTATTTCCGCCTCTTCGCCACCGCCAACACGGTCGGTCTGGGCGACACGACGGGCCTGTATCACGGCACCCAGCAGATCAACCAGGCGCAGATGGACCGCTGGAGCCTTGTCGCCACGCTGAACTACCTGTCCCACGACGCCGAAGCCGCGATCGTGCTGTCGAAATCGCCGACCTACAATTCCGACAAGGGCCGCCGCGTCGTCAGCCAGATGGTGACCGTGGCCGACCTGACCCGGACCGCCTTCATGAACGGCGACCTGTCCACGGTGATGTCGCCGCGCACCGTCCTGGCCTGGGCCGAAAACGCGCGGATCTTCAAGGACGTGGGCTACGCCTTCCGCCTGTCGTTCCTGAACAAATGCGACGAACTCGAACGCCAGACCGTGGCAGAGTTCTACCAGCGCTGCTTCGACGAGGAACTGCCCGAAAGCGCCGCGAGCATGAGCCTGGCCTGACGCGGCCAGAGTGTTGGCGTCAATCTGAACGCCCGAAGGAGAGGTCATGCGGCTGATGGGACGGATCGGAACGCTTGGCGCAGCCGCGGGCCTCTTGGCGCTCCTTTCCTGCGCGCCACCGGCAGAGCTGGGGGCCTATGACGTGACACTGGCGTCCAGCGGCAAACTGGCGCTGGTGACGGCCGTCACCCCTCTTCCCACGATTGCAGGGATCGAGTCCGCCGCCCTGCGCGACGCCCCCCGGCGCTGCACCGCCAAGGCCGCGGCAGTGCTTTACGAGATCGCAGCAAACGACCGGGACGCCGTCCTGCCCGCCACGGCCGCACTCCGCTTTGCGGGACGCTTCCCGGTCAGCCTCGACTGCTGACGGCAGCCTGAACTCATGACAGGGTGCATGACGCCCAGCGCGCCCAAGGCCTGCCTTTCCCACTGACCGGGGATACGCAAAACGGCGGCACGCGGTGCCGCCGTTTCTGTCACTACGTTTCGAAAGCTTCAGCCCTTGGGGGCCATCGTGGCGTTCGCCCACCAGACGATATCGTTCAGCAACTCTTTCGCGCCGCCCAGCAGGTGATCCTCGATCCCTTCGATCGGACCGTTGGCGCCCAGCGGATGCACGGCCATGAAATCGCCGCCGGCGATATGGACAGCACCGCGCACGGGGACCATTTCCAGCTCGACCGCGATGTTGCGCAGGTGCTCGACCGCGCGCGCAGCCCCCAGACCACCGTAGCCGATGACACCCATCGGCTTGCGGTTCCATTCCACATAGGCCTGATCCAGCGCGTTGTTCAGCGCACCGGTGATCGAATGGTTGTATTCGGCCGTCACGAAGATGTAGCCGTCGAATTCCGCGATCTTCTTCTGCCATGCGATGGCGGCCGGATCCTGGCTGGGGACGAACTTGTTGCCGCCCATCTCGTTGAACAGCGGCAGGTTGAAATCGCGCAGATCCACCAGTTCGGCGGTCATGTCGTCGCGGGCCTGCGCCTGCTTCAGCATCCAGGCGGCGGGTTTGTCGGCGAAACGGGCGTCGCGGGTGGACCCGATGATGACGGCGATCTTGGGCAGCGTGGCCATGATGAAACTCCTGTGTTCTGATCGCCCCAGACATGCGCCCGCACGCCGCGGCGCGCAATTGACGCAGCAGCACACAGTCTGTGCGCAATCTCACGCATGGGGCGGCGCTGGACACCGCAACCGCGCGCCCCACCTTGCCCCGGTGTCCACACAGTGATTTACCGATGCCATGAACAAACCATCCGACAACCCCGCCGATCCGTTCAAGAAGGCCCTCGCCGAGGCCACGAAGGTCATGGCCGACGATCCGGACCTGACCGTCAGCTATTCCGTCGATCCGGCGGGCCAGACGGGCGACAGCATCCGCCTGCCGCAAGTCAGCCGCCGGATGTCGCGGCAAGAGGTGCTGCTGGCACGTGGCACCGCCGACGCCTTCGCGTTGCGGCACAAGTTCCACGATGCCGCCACCGCCGCCCGCTATGCCCCGCCGGGGCAGATGGCGCGCGACATCTATGACGCGATGGAAACGGCAAGGATCGAGGCGGTCGGTGCGCAATACATGCCCGGCACCGCCGGCAACATCGACGCCAAGATCGGCAACGAGGCGCAGCGCAAGGGTTACGATCAGATCAAGTCCTCCGCGGATGCGCCGCTGGCCGTCGCCGCGGGCTATCTGATCCGCCATCTGGCGACGGGCCGCGACCTGCCGGCAGGTGCCGACAACGTCATGAACCTGTGGCGCGGCTTTATCGAGGAACAGGCGGGCGGCACGCTTGAAAGCCTGAAAGACACGCTGACCGACCAGAAATCCTTTGCCCGCTTCACCCGCCAGATCATCAAGGATCTGGGCTACGGCGACCAGCTGGGCGACGACCCCGACGCCCCCGACGACGATCAGGATGACGAAGCCGAAAGCGGCAACGAGGACGAGGAGCAGCCCGACAGCACCGGCGAGGACAGCGAAGGCGAAGAGGCCGAGGCCAGCCCCGAGCAGACGCAGGAAGACCAGCAGGATGCGTCGCAGGCGCAGGTCAGCATGGACGATTCCGCCGACGCCGAGATGGGCGAAGAGACCGAGATGCCCGAAGGCGAGGCCCCGATGGACCCGCCGCAACCGGCCCCCGCCTCTGACGCCGACCCCGACTACAAGGTCTTCACCACCCAGTTCGACGAGGAAATCGGTGCCGCCGATCTGGCGGAGCCTGCGGAACTCGAACGCCTGCGCGCCTACCTCGACCAGCAGCTGGAGCCCCTGAAGGGTGCTGTCTCGCGTCTGGCCAACAAGCTGCAGCGCCGCCTGCAGGCCAAGCAAAGCCGCAGCTGGGAATTCGACCGCGAGGAAGGCATCCTCGACGCAGGGCGTCTGGCACGGGTCGTGGCCAGCCCCACGACGCCGCTATCCTTCAAGGTCGAAAAAGACACCGAATTCCGCGATACCGTGGTGACGCTGCTGCTGGACAACTCCGGCTCCATGCGGGGCCGCCCCATCTCCATCGCCGCGATCTGTGCCGACGTCATGGCCCGCACGCTGGAACGCTGCGACGTGAAGGTGGAAATCCTCGGTTTCACCACCAAGGCCTGGAAGGGCGGACAAAGCCGCGAGGCCTGGTTGAAGGACGGCCGCACACCAACGCCGGGCCGCCTGAACGACCTGCGCCATATCGTCTATAAATCCGCCGACGCACCCTGGCGGCGGACCCGGCCGAACCTTGGCCTGATGATGAAGGAAGGCCTGTTGAAGGAAAACATCGACGGCGAGGCGCTGGAATGGGCCTACCGCCGGATGGTGAACCGGCCCGAGCAGCGCAAGGTGCTGATGGTGATCTCGGACGGCGCACCGGTCGACGACAGCACGCTGTCGGTGAACCCCGCCAACTATCTGGAAAAGCACCTGCGCGACGTGATCGCGATGATCGAAAAGCGCCGCGGTGTCGAACTCGCCGCCATCGGCATCGGCCACGATGTCACCCGCTATTACAACCGCGCCGTGACGATCACGGATGTAGAGCAGTTGGCGGGGGCAATGACCGAGCAACTGGCGAGCCTCTTCGACAGCGATCCGCGCAAGCGGGCGCGCGTCCTGGGCATGCGCAAGATGATGTGATCGGGCCTCGCCGGGCGAGACCCGATGCCTCAAAGGTGCATTTGGCTTCGCCAAATCACCGAGGCGGGCGTATTTTGAAAAAAGCGAGGACAGGAGCCGCATGTTTCAGAGCTTTGATGCGACGAGCAACCCGGGCCAAGGGCCGGACCGGCTGGCGGCGCTGCGCGACGTGATGCGGGCCGAAGGGGTGGACGGGTTTCTTGTGCCGCGTGCGGACCGGCATCAGGGCGAATACGTGGCCCCCTGTGACGAGCGGCTGGCCTGGCTGACCGGGTTCACGGGATCGGCGGGATTTGCCGCCGTGCTGGCCGACAGGGCGGGCGTCTTCATCGACGGGCGCTACCGCGTGCAGGTACGCAGTCAGGTGGCGGATGTGTTTACGCCGGTGCATTGGCCAGACACCACGCTGGCGGACTGGCTGTCAGAGCATCTGGCCGAGGGCGCGACCCTCGCCTTTGATCCATGGCTGCACACGGTCGACGAGATCGCCGGCCTGACGGACAAGATGACGGCGGCTGGCATAGCCCTGCGCCCGACGGATAACCTGATCGACCGGATCTGGACCGACCGGCCGGGCCGGCCTGTGGCACCATTCTTTGCGCAGCCGCTGGACCTGACCGGAGAGGCCTCTGCCGACAAGCGCGCGCGTCTGACGACGGGCGTGGATACCGGGGCCTGGGTCATCACCCTGCCCGACAGCATCGCCTGGCTCTTGAACATCCGTGGCGCGGACATCGCGCGCAACCCGGTGCCGCAGGCCTTTGCCATCCTGCACCATGACGGCCGAGTCGACCTGTTCGCACCCGCCGCCAAGCTGGCGGATCTGGCCGATCATCTGGACCCCACGGTGACGCTGCATGACCCGGACGCCTTTGCCGCGGCGGTGGCCGCCCTGCCCGGCCCGGTGCGGATCGATCCCAAATCCTGCCCGCAGGCGGTGCGTGACCTGATCAGCGCCGCGGTCATCGAGACCCCCGATCCCTGCATCCTGCCCAAGGCCCGCAAGACCGAGGTGGAGATCGCGGGCGCCCGCGCCGCCCACCTGCGCGACGGGGCGGCGATGGTGCGCTTCCTCGCCTGGCTGGACGCCGAAGCCCCGAAGGGCGGCCTGACGGAAATCGACGTCGTGACCGCGCTGGAAGGGTTCCGGCGCGAGACCAACGCCCTGCGCGACATCAGCTTCGAGACCATCTGCGGCGCGGGCGAACACGGTGCGATCGTGCATTACCGCGTCACCCGCGACACCGACCGCCCCGTCAGGCGCGACGAATTGCTGCTTATCGACAGCGGCGGGCAATATGTCGACGGCACCACCGATATCACGCGCACGGTCATCGTGGGCGACCCCTCGGCAGAGCATCGCGACCGCTATACCCGCGTCCTGCAGGGCATGATCGCGATCAGCCGCGCGCAATTCCCGCGCGGCGTCGCGGGCCAGCATCTGGATGCGCTGGCGCGCTTCCCGCTCTGGGTGGCGGGTCTGGATTACGACCACGGCACCGGCCACGGCGTCGGCAGTTATCTCTCTGTCCACGAAGGCCCGCAGGGCCTGTCGCGGCGGTCCACCACGCCGCTGGAACCGGGCATGATCCTGTCGAACGAACCGGGCTATTACCGCGAAGGCGCCTACGGCATCCGGATCGAAAACCTGATCGTCACCGTGCAGGCACCGGATGGCCCAGACGGGCGCGACATGCTGGCCTTTGACACGCTGACCCATGTGCCGCTGGACCGCCGCCTGATTGACACCGGCCTGTTGTCCAAGGCCGAAAGGGACTGGATCGACGCCTATCACGCGGATACACTGCAGCAGATCGCGCCGCTGCTGGAGGGGGCAGCGCGTGACTGGCTGCAACAGGCCTGCGCGCCGCTGTAAGCGGCGCCTTTCAATCCCCTGAATGAACGAAGGAATATCTGCCCATGGCCGATCACATCACCATTCGACCCGCAACGGGCACCTGGGTCGTCCGCGCCGGCGGCGCCGTCATTGGCGAGACCACGCATGCGCTGGAACTGATCGAGGGTGGACACGATCCGGTCATCTATTTCCCGCGCAATGACATCGCGATGACGTTCCTGGACCCCAGCGACCGCACCAGCACCTGCCCCCACAAGGGCCGCGCCAGCTATTATTCCATCGTCACGAAAAGCGGCACGCTCACCGATGCCGTCTGGTCCTACGAGGACCCGAAGGCCGACGTGGCCCAGATCGCGGGACACTTGGCCTTTTACACCGACCGCGTGGCGGTCGAGCAGGTCTGACACCGCCTCAGGAATGTTCCTCGGCGGCGCGCGCGGCCAGCGCGCGATTCATGGCCCTTAGGGCATCGACCTGAAACAGCGCGCCCTGCAGGACGGGCGCGCTGCCCTTTTCACCGATGGTGACCACCGGAATGAAGGGCTGCGCGCCCTTGTCGAAAATCGGCATCGCCTGTTCCAGCGTGGCGTTCGCGTCGATATAGGTGCCGCCTTCGATCATCTCCCAGCAGGCCTTGTCCGCCGCGGCACGCGGGTCGGACGTCGCCCGCATGACGGATCCCACGCGGAACGTTCCCAGCAGATAGGCCTGCGGCCCCGCCGCCAGATGCACGCCACGGCGTTCCAGTTGCGTCAGGAAGAACGACCGGTCCACCAGCCGTGATGCCAGCGCCGTCGACATCGACACGGCGACCATGACGGCCAGTCCCGTCTGCCAGTCGCCCGTCAGTTCGAACACGATCAGCGTCGTGGAAATCGGCGCACCCAACACCGCCGCAGCCACCGCCCCCATCCCGGCCAAAGCATAAAGCGTGCCGCTGCCAGACACCGTCGGAAACAGGCCCGTCGCGATGATGCCGTAGGCAAGGCCGGTCATCGCGCCGATCATCAGCGAGGGCGAAAAGACGCCGCCGCCCATGCGCCCGCCCATGGTGATCGCGACGGCCACGACCTTCAGCACGACGAAGATCAGCGCCTGTGACAGGATCAGGTTGCCGGTCAGGGCGGCACTCGTCGTCTCGTAGCCGACACCGATGATATGGGGAAAGTAGATCGCAATGCCACCCAGCAGTACGCCCGCCCCCGCGGGGCGCAGGCTGGCGGGGATCTTTAGCCCGAACTGGATGCGGCTGCCCAGATTGTCCGCCCAGAAGATCGCGCGCATCAGCACGACGGCGACCAGCCCGCAGACCAACCCCAGAATCAGAAACGCCGGCAGCTCGACATAGAAGCCCAGCACCGTGTCGCGCGGCAGGATGAATTCAGTGATATCGCCGAACCACAACCGGTTCACGACCGTGCCAGCGACACTCGCAATCACGATGGGGGCAAAGGCATGCACGGCAAAGTGCCGCAGCACGACCTCCAGCGCGAAAAGCGCACCCGCGATCGGCGCGTTAAAGCTGGCGGACACGGCGGCGGCCACGGCGCACCCCAGCAGGTCGCGCCCGGTGATGCCGTCGGCGCGGATCAGCCGGCAGATCGCGGTGGAAATGACGCTGGCCAGGTGCACGACCGGCCCCTCCCGCCCGCTCGACCCGCCCGTGGACAGGGTCAGCAGGCTGGCAAAGGCGGATGCGAGGCCTCTGCGGACCTCGACCCTGCCTTCATAAAGCGCGGCCCCCTCAATCACGTCGGCGACGGACCGCACGCGCCCGTCCTCGGTAAAGCGGTTCAGGACCAGCCCCACGATCAGCCCGCCGACGATGGGGATGATCAGGATCTGGTACCAGTGCAGACCGGCCACGAAGCTGTGCAGGTGGGTGGGGTCGTCGCTACCGTAGACCGTGCGCTGGATCAGGTCGATGCCCAGCTTGAACGCCACCGCCGCCGCCCCGGACGCGATGCCGAGGACGAGTGCGATGAACCAGAACTGGACCTGTGACGGGCCGCGCAGCTTCAACACCAGCCAGCCGCGCCGCAGGTCGTTGCGGCTGCGGGTCAGGGTCGGGCCGATCCAGCGCGGCTGCATCGCTTTCATGTGCTCTCCCTCTCTGGTCCTGACGGGTCCGCTGGCGTTAGGCTGCGACAGACACCAGCACAGGACCGCGCCATGACCATTCAGACCGCCATCGCCGCCCTCGCCACCCTTCTAGGGGATGGGCTGACACGGTCCAAGTCCGATCTGGACCTGCATGGCCGGTCCGAAAGCCACTTTGCCGACTGCCCGCCCGATGCGGTGGTCTATCCTGTGGACACCGCACAGGTCGCAGCAATCGTGCGCACCTGCGCCGCCCACGCCTGCCCGATCACCGCATGGGGCACCGGGACGTCGCTGGAGGGGCACGCGCTGGCCATCCATGGCGGCGTGGTGCTGGACCTGTCGCGCATGAACCGGCTGCTAGCGGTGAACGCCGCCGACATGGACTGCGTCGTGCAGCCGGGGCTGACGCGGGTCGCGCTGAATACGGCGTTGCGCGACACAGGCCTGTTCTTTCCCGTCGATCCGGGGGCCGATGCATCGCTTGGCGGCATGGCCGCGACCCGCGCGTCGGGCACGACGGCGGTGCGCTACGGCACGATGCGCGACAACGTCATGGCGCTGCAGGTCGTGCTGCCCGACGGGCGGATCATCCGCACCGGATCGCGCGCGCGCAAGTCAAGCGCCGGGTATGACCTGACGGGGCTCTTCGTCGGGGCCGAGGGCACGCTCGGGATCATCACAGAACTGACCCTGCGCCTGCGCGGTCAGCCGCAGGCCACCGCGGCCGCCGTCTGCGCCTTTCCCACGGTCGATGACGCCGTCGCCGCCGTGACCGAGACGATCCAGATGGGCGTCGCCATGGCGCGGATCGAACTGCTCGACACCGCCTCCGTCGCCGCGGTGAACGCCCATTCCGGCATGAGCTTCAGCCTGCAACCGCATCTTCTGCTTGAATTTCACGGCTCTGACGCCGGTGTCGCCGAAGATGCTGCGACCTTCGGCGAGATCGCGGCAAGCCACGGCGGCACCGGGTTCGACCGCGCGACCCGCACCGAGGACCGCAACCGGTTGTGGAAGATGCGCCACGATGCCTATTACGCGATCCTCGCCAGCAAGCCGGGCCACCGCGCCATCGTAACGGACGTCTGCGTGCCCCTGTCGCGCCTGGCACAGGCGGTCGCGGAGACGCAGGCCGACATCGCCGCCAGCCCGATCACCGGGCCAATCCTTGGCCACGTCGGCGACGGCAATTTCCACGCGATCCTGCTGATCGACCCCGACAGTGCCGCAGACCGCACCGCGGCCGAGGATCTGTCGCACCGCATGGCCCTGCGCGCCCTGGCCTTTGGCGGCACCTGCACGGGAGAGCACGGCGTCGGCATGGGCAAACTGGGCTACATGGCCGATGAACACGGTCCGGGCTGGGACGTGATGCGGCAGATCAAGGCGGCGCTGGACCCCGACGGGATCATGAACCCGGGCAAGGTCGTGCGGGGCTGACAGAGGCGGCTGGGCCAGCGCTCTGTGGCCCGGGAGAAATCTGGCTTCGCCAGGCCTCCGGCGGGAGTATTTGGAAAAAAGCGAGGACCGGAATCGGGCAGGCGGCCGGATCTTTCCGGCGCAGATGAATGGGAAAGGTGTCGGGCCTCAGGGCGCCGGCATCAGGGCACGGGCGGCGGCGCGAGCGGCGTCGGTGATCTGGTCGCCGGACAGCATCCGCGCGATCTCGTCGATGCGGGCGGCAGGATCGAGCGGGACCACGGTGGAGGTCGTGTCGTCTGCCGTCTGTCGCTTTTCCACGCGCCAATGGTGGCCGCCCAAGGCCGCGACCTGTGGCGAATGGGTGACGACAAGCACCTGACCGCCTTGCGCCAGGGCCGCGAGCCTGCGGCCCACCGCATCGGCGGTCGCGCCGCCCACGCCCCGGTCGATCTCGTCGAAGATCATCGTGATGCCGCCGGCACCCGCCTGTGACAGGCAGACCTTCAGCGCCAGCAAAAAGCGCGACAGCTCGCCGCCAGAGGCGATCTTGTTCAGCGGCCCGGGCGGTGCGCCCGGGTTGGTCGCGACGGTAAAGGACACGTCGTCGCGCCCCTCCGGCCCGGCGGGGCCGGCGGTCACCTCGGTGGCAAAGACCGCGCGTTCCATTTTCAGCGGCGCGAGTTCCGCTGCCATCGCCGCATCGAGGCGGGTGGCAGCGGCGCTGCGGGCGGCTGACAGGGCGTCCGCTGCGGCCTCGAAGGCGGTCAATGCGGCGGCTTCGGCGCGTTGCAGGTCCGCCAGACCCTTTTCGGAATTATCGAGCAGGGCAAGCCGCGCGCGCAGGTCGTCCGCGAAGGGCCCAAGCTCGTCGGCGGCCACGTTGTGCTTGCGCGCCAGACCGCGCAGGGCGAACAGGCGCTCCTCGGTCTGTTCCAGTTCCAGCGGGTTGAAGGTCAGCGCGTCCAGCGCATCCTCGACCCCGCGCTGGGCAGCGTCGAGTTCCAGCAGCGCCCGCTCGATCGCGGCCAGCGGCGCGTCAAGGCGTCCTTCGGCCCGGTCGGCGGCGCCGCCCAGCCAGCGGGTCGCATCGGACAGCTGCCCCTCTGCCCCCTGCACGCCCAGCGCCTCTCCGGCGCGAGCCACGTCAGAGCGGATCCGCTCTGCCGCCTGCATGGTCCGGCGGGCGGAGTCCAGCGCAGCCTCTTCCCCCGCCTGCGGGTCCAGCGCGTCGAGTTCAGCGGTCGCGTGGCGCAGATAGTCCTCTTCCTGCCGCACCTCGGCCACCCGCGCTTCGGCCGCGTAAAGCGCCTTGCGGGCGCGACCGAGTGCTGTCCAGAGGCTACGCACCGCGTCGATCTGCGGACCGAGACCGGCGTAGGTGTCCAGCATGTCGCGGTGGCCGCGCGGGTTCAGCAGGCCGCGATCGTCGTGCTGGCCGTGCAGTTCGACCAGCGTGTCCGACAGGGCGCGCAGGATCTCTCCGCTGACGCGGCGGTCGTTGACCCAGGCCGTCTTGCGCCCCTCGCGCGTGTTGACCCGGCGCAGCAGCAGCGTGTCGCCCACCGGCAGCCCCGCTTCCTCCAGCACCGCGCGGGCGGCGTGGTCTGCGGGCAGGTCGAACTCTGCCGTCACCTCGCCCTGATCGGCGCCCTGCCGCACCAGTTCGGCCCGGCCCCGCCAGCCCAGAACGAACCCGAGCGAGTCCAGCAGGATCGACTTGCCCGCCCCGGTCTCTCCGGTCAGCACGTTCAGCCCCGGCTGGAACGCAAGCGCCAGCCGGTCGATGATCAGCATGTCATGAATCTCGAGAGCGCGCAGCATCAGGTCATCCGCCGGGGGCGTGTCCCGCCTGTGATTACAACCATTCGCCGCGCACGACCTGACGGTAGATCGACGTCAGCCAGCTGTCGCCGCGCGCTTCCATCGTCAGGCCCTGCCCGGTCAGCAGCGCATAACTGTCCTGATACCAGACGGTCGACGGGAAGTTCGCGCCAAGGATCGCACCGGCGGTCTGCGCCTCGTCCGTCAGGCCCAGCGACAGGTAGGCCTCGACCAGACGGTGCAGCGCCTCGGGCGTCTGCTGGGTGGTCTGGAACTGTTCGACGACGACCCGGAACCGGTTCACCGCAGAGGCATAGTTCTTGCGCTTGAGGTAGTAGCGCCCGACCTCCATCTCCTTGCCGGCAAGGTGATCGAAGGCCAGATCGAACTTCAGGATCGACGCGCTGGCGTATTCGCTGTCGGGATATTGCTCGATCACCGCGCGCAGCGCCTGCAGCGCCTGAAAGGTCAGACCCTGATCCCGGCCCACGTCGTCGATCTGGTCGTAATAGGACAGCGCCAGCAGGTACTGGGCATAAGCCGCATCGCTTTCGGCCGGATAGAAGTCGAGGTAACGCTGTGCCGCAGCCCGGCTGTTGGGATAATCTCGGTCCTTGTGATAGCTGTAGGCCTGCATGATCAGCGCCCGCTGCGCCCATTCGGAATAGGGATACAGCCGCTCGATCTCGCCAAAGTAGTAGGCAGCATCGGCGGGATCGCCGGTCTCGACCTCGATCTCGCCCTTTTTATAGATCTCTTCAGCGCTGTAGGCGTCCAGCGCGCCCGGCGTCTTGCTGATCGTGCTGCCGCACCCGGCCAGCAGCGCAAGGGCGAGGACAACACCAAACCGTGCCCGCGCACCCGTGCCGATCAAGCTGCCTGACATGGAAAGTCCCCGCAAATTCTGCCTGTTGGGGATGTGGCATCCCCGGTTGTTCGTCGGTCTAGCAGAAAACAAACGGGGGCAAAATGCCTTTTGACCGGGTTGCATCAGTTGTGCGTCAATCGCGACCGTCCGGTGTCAGGCGACGGCGTGCAGGTCTGCGACCGACACACCGACGCCCGGCAGGCGCGCGGCAATCTGCGCGTCGCAGGTCACGGGGCGCCATGCGTCCGGGTGCGCGAACAGCGCACGCAGCAAGGCGTTGGTCAGGTTGTGACCAGCCTTGTAACCGGTGTAGCGGCCCAGAATCGGCAGCCCGGCGGTGTAAAGGTCGCCCAGCGCGTCCAGCATCTTGTGCCGCACGGGTTCGTCCGCGTGACGCAACCCGCCCGGCGTCAGCACCCGCGCACCATCGACGACCACCGCGTTTTCCATCGTCCCGCCTAGCGCCAGCCCATGACTGCGCATGTCGTCCACGTCCACGTTGCGGCAGAAGGTCCGGCTGTCGCTGAGGTTACGCACGAAGCTGCCGTTCGCCATGTTCAGCGTCTTGTGCTGGTGGCCGATGGCGGCATCGGGAAAGTCGATCTCGAAATCGATCTGCAGGCTGGTCGCGGGGCGCAGGCTGGCCCACGCGCCGTTGTGATCGACATGGACCTCGTCCAAGATCTCGATCGCGCGCAGGGGGGCTGCCATCTGGGTCAGGCCGGTGGACACGATGCCACGGACAAAGGCCGCGGCACTGCCGTCCATGATCGGCACTTCGGGGCCGTCGATGTCGACAATCACGTTATGGACGCCACAGCCCGACAGCGCCGCCATCAGATGTTCGATGGTCGAAATACTGACATCACCCTGCGTCAGCCGCGTGTTCAGCGGCGAGACTTCGACATTGTGCCACAGCGCCGCAATCCGCGCGCCCTGCCCCGCCGCGTCCGTGCGGACGAAGACGATGCCGGTGTTGGCGGCCGCCGGACGCAGCGTCAGCCGGGCGGGCGCACCGGAATGCAGGCCGCGGCCGTCGAAGGTCAGAATGGAACGCAGTGTCGTTTGCATGGGCTTCAACGCCTCGATCTTGATCTTGTTTCAGTCTTGCTTTGTTAACGCATCAGATAGAGGCAGGGCGGCGCGCCCGCAATTCACACATTGCAACGATCTGAAACATCCCTTCGCAGCTGCGGCAAGTCCATGTTTCACAAACGAAAAAGGCCGCCCCATGGGGGCGGCCTTGTCGCGTTTTTGTTACGCCGTAGGGCGCGATCAGTTGGCCTGGCGACGCAGGAAGGCGGGAATCTCGATCCGCTCCTGATCGGCATCGGCCTGCGGGTCGGCACGCGGCTGGTCGCGCAGGGCGCTGACCTGCGGTTGCTGGCGCGGTGCCGGCTGCGCCGGTGCCTCGCCCTGACCGGTCATGCGGTTGATCAAAGAGTTGATGCCGAAGCGGGGCTTTTCACCCTCGGCAGCACGGGGCGCCTGTTCGGTCACGCGCGGCACACCACCGGTCCGCGGTTGACGGCCGACAGCCGCCTGCAGACGGGCCATCGCCTCTGGCGTCGGGGTGCCGGGTGCCGGCGCGCGGGGTGCGACAAAGCTTTCAGACGCTTCGATTTCCGGCTCGGGACGGGGACGGTAGGCGGGCGGCGGCAGCGCGTCGTCGTCTTCGTATCCGGTGTCCTGCATGTCGGCGTAGTCGTCCTGCGGCTGCTGGCGACGGTCATCTTCCATGCTCTCGAACAGGGACCGCTCCTCGTGGCGCGGGGCGGACTGACGCTCTTCCTGACGCGGAGCGGGCTGGCGTGCGGCAGGCTGCTGACGCTCGTCCTGACGCGGTGCGGGCTGACGCTCTTCACGGGCGGTGGGCTGCTGGCGCGGTGCTTCGCGGTACTCGGGCTGCGGCGCACGGGCTGCGGCAGGTTCCTCGCGGCGCTGTGCGGGCTCGGGGTTGCGGATCGGCTGGGTCATCGACATCGACCGGCGCGGGACGGGCACATCGCCGGTCTTGGCCAGCGCATCGATACCGGTGGCCACGACGCTGACGCGCATCTTGCCTTCCATGCTGGTATCCAGGGTCGAGCCCACGATGATGTTCGCATCCGGGTCGACCATCTCGCGGATCTCGTTCGCGGCCTCGTCCAGTTCGAACAGGGTCAGGTCGTAACCGCCTGTGATGTTGATCAGAACGCCCTTGGCCCCCTTCAGGCTGATCTCGTCCAGCAGCGGGTTGGCAATGGCCTTCTGCGCCGCCTGCTTGGCGCGGTCCTCGCCCTCGGCCTCGCCGGTGCCCATCATGGCCTTGCCCATCTCGTCCATCACGGCGCGAACGTCGGCAAAGTCGAGGTTGATCAGGCCCGGACGGACCATCAGGTCGGTCACGCCCTTGACGCCCTGATACAGCACGTCGTCGGCCAGCGCGAAGGCTTCGGTAAAGGTGGTGTTTTCGGTCGCCAGACGGAACAGGTTCTGGTTCGGAATGATGATCAGCGTATCGACGACCTTCTGCAGGGCCTCGACGCCCTCCTCGGCCTGACGCATCCGCTTGTTACCTTCGAACTGGAAGGGCTTGGTCACGACGCCGACGGTCAGCACGCCCAGCTCGCGTGCGGCCTGCGCGATGATCGGGGCAGCACCGGTGCCGGTGCCGCCACCCATGCCTGCGGTGATAAAGCACATGTGCGCGCCGGCCAGCTGATCGACGATCTGCTCGATGCTCTCCTCGGCGGCGGCGGCACCCACGGTCGCGCGCGCACCGGCACCCAGACCCTCGGTCACCTTCACGCCCATCTGGATCTTGGCGGTGGACTTGGACTGCTGCAGCGCCTGCGCGTCGGTGTTCGCGACACAGAACTCGACCCCGTCCAGTTCCTTCTCGATCATGTTGTTGACCGCGTTGCCGCCAGCCCCGCCCACACCGAACACGGTGATGCGCGGCTTCAGGTCGTCGTGTCCGGGAAGGGAGAGGTTCAATGTCATGCTCAGTCCGCCTGTCTGTATGAGGGGCCCGTCCCACCGGGCAAATCGGTATTTGGGCTGATATTAACGCGTCATTGGTGTTTCGTCACCCGATATTGTCACAAAAGCAACAAAATATGGTAGGCTCTGCAGTCAGATCAGAGATATTTCGCCGACTGAACTAGATGTAGCGGCCCAGCGAAGAAACTCGCCAAGGCAAGACGCCGAAGTCGGCGTATTCCGGCTGACCCTGCAGCCGCGCTCTGTGTCGGATTGGGATGCCTGCCCGGCCGCCCCGCCTATCGCTGTCCTTCGACCTCTGTCGGGTCATTCCGGTAATTGTAACAGGCCCGAATCATCGCGTCATGCGAAAAAGCGTGTCCCGAACGACAAAAGGGCCCCGAAAGGCCCTTTTTCATGTCACGCATGCGCGAGCAGTCAGCTGTGCGGCGACCAGACCCGCATCCGGCGGACCGAACGTCACGTCCGGCCGCGCCGACGACACCACCACATTGCCAGACCTCGGCCATGCTCTGGCCGCGGATGCGCCCTACCAGTTGTCCTTGAACCACTTGACGGCCCGTTTCAGCGAACGCGCCGGATAAGTCTCGGCGGGGATGTCGAAATCCCACCATTCGTCCTGCGGGTGCGCGGCAAACAGCGCGCAGCCCACGGCACCGGAAAACGCAGGCCCGGTTGCCGCCTGCGGCAGACCCTGCACGCGCATCGGACGGCCCAGACGCACCTGCTGACCCAGGATCTTGGCCGCCAACCCGTCAAGGCCGGGGATCTGGCTGCCGCCGCCCGTCAGCACGATCTGCTGGCTGGGCAAATGTTCGAACCCTGCGGCGTCCAGCCGGGCGCGGACCTCTTCCAGAATTTCCTCGATCCGCGGACGCATGATGCCGATCAGCTCGGCACGGCTGACGGTCCGCCGGTCACGCTCCCAGTCGCCGGTATCGCCGCCGATCTCGATCTTCTCGCGGTCGTCCATGCCGGTCGCCACGACGCCGCCGTAAAAGGTCTTGATCCGCTCTGCCACCTGCATAGGCACCTGAAGGCCCATGCTGATATCGCCGGTCACGTGATCGCCACCCATCCGCACCGCGTCGGAATAGATCATGTGCTTCTTCATGAAGACAGAGATGCCGGTGGACCCGCCGCCCATGTCGATGCAGGCGGCACCCAGCTCCTGTTCGTCCTCGACCAGCGTGGAAAAGCCTGCGGTGTAGGCAGAGGACGCCAGACCCGCCAGTTCCAGATCGCAGCGCTTGATGCAGAAAAAGATGTTGCGGATCGCGGTGGCATCGACGGTCAGCAGATGCAGGTCGGTCGCCAGACGGTTGCCCACCTGCCCCCGCGGATCGGCCATGCCGCTGCGGTGATCGAGGGCAAAGTTCACCGGATGCGCGTGCAGCACGTCGCGGTCGTGGCCGAAATCCGGTGTCTCGCAGGACGCCAGCACCCGGCCGATATCGGCCTCGCTGACCATGCCGTCGGCGACATCGACAGCCCCGTCAAGGCCATAGGACCGCGGGTTGGCCCCGCTGAAACAGGCGATGACATGATCGACGCGGACCTCTGCCATCTTCTGCGCGGCCTGTACGGCGGTGCGGATCGCGCGCTCGGTCTCCTGCATCGCGTCGATCTCGCCAAAGCGGACGCCGCGCGACCGGGTGGTGGCGGCGCCGATCACGCGGAACTGCGACTGCCCCGCCAGCGCGCCGATCCCGTCCATCTGCGGCATCCGGCCCGGTCCGTCGAAACGCAGCACCAGGCAGGCGATCTTGGACGTGCCCACGTCCAGGATCGCGATCACGCCACGCTGCATCGCCGCCTTGCGCACGTTGCGCATCGCACGTTGTGTTTCGTAAAGGTCCCGCATCAGTTGTTCGCCCCTGTCGCCCCTGCGTTGCGTGTCGCCGCAACTGCATCATGTTGTAGTCTCACCGTCGGCCGGCCCGGATTGCGCATGTCCACGACCGAGACATCGCGCGCCAGCAGATCCTGCGTCGCTTCCATCTGCATCACCCGGTCCAAGGCCACCGTCGGTTTTTCCGTCGGCAGCATGATCCGCTGGCCCCGGTCCAGCACCATGTCCCAGCGCCGCTCGCCGATCCGCACCAGACCGCGCACGCGTTCGGCCACCGGGGCCGCCGTACGGAACAGGGCCAGCGCTTCGGTCAGGTCATCCTCTGCCCCATCCCCCGCGATCAGCGGCAGGTCGCGGCGCTCCGCCCGCTGTGCCACATCACCGGCAAAGACGCCGTCCGCATCGATCAACCGCAGACCCGCCGCGGTGCGCCACAGGGCGACGGGCTGGCGCGGCGTGATCCCGATCTCCAGCGCACCACCGTCGCCGACGCGGACAAAGACATCCTTGACCGCCGGCATCTCGGCCACCTTTTTGCGCATCGCCTCCAGATCCAGATCGAAGGACGAAACGGGAAAGACCACCGACACCAGTTCGGTCACGACATCGGCCAGTTCCTCGTCAGCGCCGGTGATCGCCAGACCCGTCACCATGAAGGCGGGGCGGTGCTGGATCGCGGCCTTGGCCTGCGTGTACTGCGCCACGATCATCGCGCGGTTCGTGTCATTCGCGGCCCAGGCCGTAACCATCAGACCCACCACCAGCAGCGGCACACCGACGCGCAGACCCGTCCGCACGCCCGGCGTCAGCATCCAGCGCTGCCAGCGATAGCCCCATTTGCTGGGGGCCGGATCGCGCACCGGACGGGTGCGCGGGCGTGCCGGTGCTGTCATCGTCCGCATGAGGCATCCTCCACCAGCCAGCGACACAGCGCGCCGAAGCTCAATCCCGCATGCGCCGCCTGTTCCGGCGAGAGCGATGTCGGCGTCATGCCCGGCTGGGTATTCGTCTCCAGCAGGATCAGACCGTCCATCCCGCGCGCTTCGTCCCAGCGAAAGTCGGTGCGGCTGATCCCACGACATCCCAGCGCGTCATGCGCGCGCACGGCGTAGTCCATGCAGGCCTCGAAAATGTCCGCAGGAATCTCTGCCGGCACCACGTGCCGCGACCCGCCGGGCTTGTATTTCGCGTCGTAGTCATACCAGCCGTCGGTCAGGATATCCGTAACCGTCAAGGCGCGATCGCCCATCACCGTCACCGTCATCTCGCGCCCCGGCGCATAGGTTTCCACCATCACGCTGTCCGGCATCTCGGCGGACAGCTGCGGCGGGCCGTTGGCGCCGTCGTGCACCAGATAGATGCCGACGCTGGACCCTTCATTGTTCGGCTTCACCACGTAAGGCGGCGGCATCACATGGCGCGACCGCACGTCGTCTGCGCTGGCGATCACGCTTTCGACCACCGGCAGCCCCGCCGCGCGGTACGCTGCCTTGGTCCGCTGCTTGTCCAGTGCGAGGGCCGAGGCGAGCACGCCCGAATGGGTGTAGGGAATGCGCATCCACTCCAGCAGGCCCTGAACGCAACCGTCCTCGCCCCAGCGGCCGTGCAATGCGTTAAAGACGACGTCGGGTGCGATATCGGCCAGCCGCGCCGCAAGGTCAGCACCCGCGTCCAGCTCCACCACATCGTATCCCTCGTCCCGCAAGGCCTGTGCACATTCGTGACCCGTCGAGAGTGAGACTTCACGCTCTGCGGACGGACCGCCCATCAACACTGCAACCTTGGGGCTTGTCCTGCTCGACATACCCGACCGCCTCTTCGCGGGTCTTTGCGACCCGTCTGTCATTATAAGCCCCCTGTCCGGGGGACCCCTTGGTGGGGCTTTTATGCATCATCGCGGGGGATGCGTTCGCCCACCCGCATAATTTCCCACTCTAGCGTGATCGCTTGCGAATCGTAAACCACTTTCCGCACGCGCTCGCCCAAATCTTCCAGATCGGCGGCACTGGCGCCGCCCGCATTGGTCAAAAAATTGGCGTGCATCGGGTTCATCACCGCACCACCCAAGGTTGCGCCCCGCATCCCCGCATCCTCGATCACCTTCCACGCCTTCAGATCATGGCTGTCGTCAGCCCGTCCGGTGCTGGAATGGCCCACAGGATTGCGGAACGTGCTGCCCGCCGTGCGATCCTTCGTCGGCTGCGTCTGGTCACGCTTGGCCAGCTGATCCGCCATCCGCTGCGCCAGCGCCTCCGGATCGCCCGCGGGCCCGGTCAGCGTGGCACCGATCAGCACGGTCCCCTCCGGCAGCGATGACGACCGGTAGGCAAAGGCCAGATCATCGCCCGCAAGCGTCACCGGCGATCCATCGCGCAGCACCGCCTGCGCCGCCTGAAAGACGTCCGCGACATAGGCGCCGTAACAGCCCGCATTCATCCGCACCGCCCCGCCGATGCTGCCGGGAATGGTGCGCAGGAACGTCAGGTCCACCCCCGCCTCTGCCGCGCGGCGCGCCACATGGGCATCCAGTGCCGCCGCACCCGCGGTGACCGTCGTCCCGTCGACGGCGATCCCGTTGAACCCGCGCCCCAGCCGGATCACCACGCCGCGCACACCGCCATCCCGCACGATCAGGTTGCTACCGACCCCCATCGGGAACACAGGCACGCTCGGATCGAGCGCTGTCAGAAAATCCCGCAGATCATCCACATCCGCAGGCTGGAACAACACGTCCGCCGGACCGCCGACGCGCAGCCACGTCAGATCGGCCAGTGGCCGGTCCATGGTCAGCGTCCCGCGGACGGAGGGCAGGATCATTCCACAGGCTCCGACCGCTTCGCCCCGCGCAACCACCGCATCAGATAGATCAGCGGCCAGCGCAGAACGCTCGCCCCCGCCGCCAGAAACAGCAGACCCACGATCGGCCCCTGCGTCCAGGTCACCCAGCCCAGCAGCGGAATGCCCAGCGCGATCATCACGTAGGCAAACCGCCAGTGGTAATCCTTGGTGGGCAGCAGGCCGCCCACGTTCACCGCGACCAGCCAGACCAGCGCCAGCAGCAGCGGCGCGCTCATTCGTAGATCTCCGGCGGCAGCGCCGGGTTCTGCCCCCGCGCCCGCGCGATCAAATAGCGCAGCGGATTACGAAACATCGACGCAAAGGCCAGCAGCCCGACCACCGCGACCGGCCAGCCGAAATCGACACCCAGCCACACGATCAGCACCGGTGCAGCGACCAGCAGCGCCACGCCCGGCACGAACTGCCGCCGCAACGGCAGGAACGCCGTGACAGTCGCGGCCAGCACCCAAAGGGCGGCAATGACCCCGGACCAGATCACTTGTCCAGCCTGTCGCGCAACCCGTAGGCCCAGGCGCTGATCGTGCCGGCCCCCAGACAGACCACCATGTCGCCCGGCCCCGCCTGCTCGCGCACCAGACGCTCCAGATCGTCTTCCGATGCCACGGCCCGCGCATGCCGGTGCCCGTGCCGGATCAGCCCCGCGACCAGCGAATCCCGGTCCGCCCCTGCAATCGGCTGCTCGCCCGCGGCATAGACCTCCGCGATGCCCACGACGTCGGCGTCGTTGAAACAGGCGCAGAACTCCTCGAAGTGATGGCTCAGCCGTGAATAGCGGTGCGGCTGATGCACCGCGATGACACGGCCCTCCGTCGCCTGACGCGCGGCTTTCAGCACGGCGGCGATCTCCACCGGGTGGTGACCGTAATCGTCGATGATCGTCACGCCACCCACTTCGCCCACGCGGGTAAAGCGGCGGTTGACCCCGCCAAAGGCCTTCAGCGCGCGGCGGATCTCGTCCTTCTTCATCCCCAGATGCCGGGCGACGGCCACGGCACTCAGCGCGTTGCTGACGTTGTGATCCCCCGGCATCGGCAGGGTGCAGCCCTCGATCATGTCGCCCTCGGCCTGCAGGGCCACATCGAAATGCGCCACACCCTTCTCGTAGGTCAGATTGACCGCCCGCACATCCGCCTGAGCGTTGAAACCGAAGGTCACGACGCGGCGGTCCGTGATCCGCCCCACCAGCGCCTGCACTTCCGGGTTGTCGGTGCAGCACACCGCCAGCCCGTAGAACGGAATGTTCGACACGAAATCCAAAAACCCCTGCCGCAGGTTCTCGATCGTGCCCCAGTGATCCATGTGCTCGGGATCGATATTGGTCACGACGGCGATGGTCGCGGGCAGACGGTTGAAGGTGCCGTCGCTCTCGTCGGCCTCCACCACCATCCACTCGCCCTGCCCCATCCGCGCGTTGGACCCATAGGCATGGATGATCCCGCCGTTGATGACCGTCGGATCAAGCCCGCCCTCGTCCAGCAAGGCCGCGACCATCGTGGTCGTCGTCGTCTTGCCGTGCGTCCCCGCAATGGCCACGTTGGATTTCAGACGCATCAATTCGGCCAGCATCTCGGCCCGCCGCACGACCGGCAGGCCGCGCGCCCGCGCCGTATCCAGCTCCGGGTTGCCGGTCTTGATGGCGGAGGAGATCACGATGACCTCCGCCCCCTCCAGGTTCTCGGCCCGCTGCCCGATGAACACCGTCGCCCCAAGACTTTCCAGCCGCTCGGTGATCGGCGTGGCCTTCAGATCCGACCCCTGCACCGTATAGCCGTGGTTGATCAGCACCTCGGCAATGCCGGACATGCCGATCCCGCCGATCCCCACGAAGTGGATCGCGCCCACGTCCAGCGGCAGTTTCGTCGGTGCCATCATCTTGAAATCCCCGTCCATCATTGCGTCCTTCCCGCCAGTTGTTCCACCAGCGCGACCAGCCGCGCTGTAGCGTCCGGTGTCCCGCACGACAAGGCGGCGCGCGACATCTGCAGCGCCCCCGACGGGTGCGTCAGCACCGTTTCCATATGTTCCGCCAGACTTTCCGCGTTGAACTTGCTCTCCGGCATCAGGATCGCGGCCCCCGCATCGACCATTTGGCGCGCGTTCGCGGTCTGGTGATCGGCGGCGGCAGCGGCAAAGGGGACCAGCACCGCAGGCCGCCCGATGACACACAGATCCGCGATCGTGCTCGCCCCCGACCGCGCGATGACCAGCTGCGCCTCGGCCAGCCGCGTCGGCATGTCATCGAAGAACGTCCGGATATCGGCCGCAATCCCGCGCGCCGCATAAAACGCATCCACCCGGTCCACATCCTCGGCCCGCGCCTGCTGAAACACCCGGATGTTGCGCCGCAGATGCTCCGGCAAGGCGGCGATCCCCGCAGGCACCACATCCGACAGGATCCGCGCGCCCTGAGAGCCGCCGACCACCAGTACCGACATCGGATAATCGCCCGGTGGAATATAGGGCGCGCCCGCCCGGTCCAGAATGGCCTGCCGCACCGGATTGCCGACGTGGCTCCCCTGCACACCCTCCGGCAAGACCGTGGGCCAAGTCCCGCAGGCGATCACGTCCACCCGCCTGGCAAAGACCTTGTTCACCCGCCCCAGCACACCGTTCTGTTCGTGGATCATCCGCGGCACGCGCAGCAGCGTCGCCGCCGTCATCGCCGGAATGGCCGGATAACCGCCAAAGCCCACCACCACATCGGGCCGGTCCCGCCGCATCGCCAGCACGGCACTCAGCGCGCCCCCCGCGATCCGTCCCGGCACGGCGAGCTTCGCCAGCGCCCCGCCCCGCGCGAAGGTCCCGCTATCAACCTGCACGACCTCGACCGCTTCGGGAAACCCACCGACATAGCGCGCGCCCCGCAGATCGGTGCTCAGCTTCACCCGCCACCCCAGCGCCAGCATCGCCTCGGCCAGCGCCTGTGCCGGAAACATGTGCCCGCCGGTCCCCCCGGCCGCCATCATCAACAGCGGCATGACGATCCTCGCTTTTTCCCCAAATACTCCGGGGGGCGGCCGCTGGCCGGGGGGCTGGCCCCCCTCCACGCCGCCACGATCGCTGCGCGCGGAAACATCACCGCCCCACACGCCGCATCAGGATATCCCCGATCTCGCCTTGCGGGCGCGTCCGCGTCAGCGCCAGCAACATGCCCACGGCGATGCCGCCCGCGATCAGGCTCGACCCGCCGTAACTCACGAAGGGCAGCGTCATGCCCTTGGCCGGCAACAGCCGCACGGCCACACCCATGTTGATCATCGCCTGCACGCCAAAGGCACAGGCCAGACCCGTCCCCGCCAGCCGGATGAACGGATCGCGCTCCTTCATCAGCCGCATCAGCGACCGCACCACGATGACGCCGTAAAGCGTGATGATCGCCATCACGCAGACCAGCCCGTATTCCTCGGCCGCGACGGCAATGATGAAATCCGTATGCGCGTCCGGCAGCGACCATTTCACCTGCCCCTCGCCGACACCCACGCCAAAGAACCCGCCCTCGCGGATCGCGTTGGTGGCATAGCCCAGCTGCGTGCGCGGATCGACATCGGGGCTCAGGAAGCCGTCGATGCGGCGGGCAAAGTGCTCGGACGCGGAATAGGCAAAGGTGCCCACAGCCACGACCGCCCCCGCCAGCCCCGCCAGCAGCACCATCGGCGCGCCGGCCACGAAATACATCACACCCCAGGAAAACAGCACGAGGCACGCCTGCCCGAAATCCGGCTGCAGCGCGAGGAACGCCACGATCACGACCGTCAGCACGAAGGAATAGAACCGACCCGGCGGCCCGCCCACGCTTAAGCCCGCCGCCATCAGCCAGGCCGCCATGACGACGAAACCGGGCTTCAGAAACTCGCTCGGCTGCACGGAGGCGAAGCCGAAGGAATACCAGCGCACGGCCCCCTTGCCGAAATCGGTCCCGAACACCGGCAGCAGCGCCAGCGCCAGAAACGCCAGCGCAAACCCGATCACCGCCAGACGCCGCACCATGACCGGCGTCATCATCGACACGCCGAACATCGCGATCATTGCCATGCCGCCAAAGAACGCCTGCCGCGTGACATAATAAAACGGGTTCAGACCGTTCTTCGCGGCCAAGGGGGGCGAGGACGCCAGCCCCAGCAGCAGCCCGATGCCGAACAGCGCCAGAATGCAGCACATGCTCCACTTGTCGATCGTCCGCCACCAGCGCGGCAGAACGGGATCGCCTGTCACGACGCGTGGCGCGCCATACACCATTTCGGTCATCGAAAAGTCCGCCTGATTTGCCTCTGCGCCCGCGTTTGCCACGGATCTATCCGCCCATGGTAACGCGCCTCGCGAATCATTTCCACTTCAAATCGCGCGGACGCCCCGCAAGGGCGGATTTTTCGGCACCACACCGCCCACCCCCTTGCAACACCAGACGACCTGCGCCACGTGGCGTGGATGCATGTGAACACCCTGATCCTCGGCGCCGGCGCCGCCGGCATGATGGCCGCGGCCCACGCCGGGCCCGCGACGCTCGTCATCGACCATGCCAAGGCGCCGGGGGAAAAGATCCGCATCTCGGGCGGCGGGCGCTGCAATTTCACCAATCTCGCCTGCGCCCCTGACCGCTTCATCAGCAAAAATCCCCATTTCGCGAAATCGGCGCTGTCTCGATATACGCAGCATGATTTCATCGCGCTGGTCGCGTCACACCGCATCGCGTACCACGAAAAGAAGCTGGGCCAGCTCTTTTGCGACGGCTCGGCCAAGCAGATCGTGCAGATGCTCCGCGACGAGATGGCGCGCGCCGGCGCCGACCTCTGGCTCGACACCACCGTCGGAGAGATCCGCCATGACGGCACCTTCCGCGTCACACTCACCCGCGACGGCCGCAGCCACGTCGTGACTGCGACGCACCTCGTCCTCGCCACCGGGGCCAAGTCGATCCCGGCGATGGGCGCCACGGACCTCGCCTACCGGATCGCCGCGCAGTTCGGGCTGGGCCTGATCACGCCGCGTCCGGGCCTCGTGCCCTTCACCTTTGCCAACGACCGCTTCAAGCCGCTCGCCGGCACCGCCCTGCCGAGCCGCGCCACCACCGGAGGCCACAGCTTCGAGGAGGCGACGCTCTTCACCCACCGCGGCCTCTCCGGCCCCGCCATTCTGCAGGCCTCCTCCTACTGGACCGAAGGCGAAGCGATCACGCTCGACCTGTCGCCCGACGCCCCTCTCGCCGACGCCCTCATCGCCGCCAAACGCAACGAAGGCCGCAAGAGCCTGACAACGATCCTGTCGCGCCACCTGCCTGCCCGGCTGGTGCAATACCTGTCGCCCGACTGGCCCACGGACCCCATGGCCGCCCTGCCAGACGCCACCCTGCGCGATCTGGCTGAAAGCCTGCACCACTGGCAGCTGACCCCGAGCGGCACCGAAGGCTACCGCACCGCCGAGGTCACGCTGGGCGGCATCGACACCGCCGCCCTCAACGCCCGCACGCTGGAGGCCAAGACCGTCCCCGGCCTCTACGCCATCGGAGAGGCGGTCGACGTCACCGGCTGGCTGGGCGGCTATAATTTCCAATGGGCCTGGTCATCCGGCTGGGCCGCCGGCACCGCCATCGCCGCAGCCTCCTGACGCGCCCCATTCGCCTGGCCCCATGAACGCCCGCCGGAGGCTGCCGTACCGCAGGCCCGGCCCTCAGCCCCCCGCCAGCACCAGCGCCGTGAAATCGTCGCCACGCGCGGCGAAACTGTCGTATTGGTCAAACGACGCACAGGCCGGGGCCAGCAGCACCACCTCGCCAGGCTCGGCATCGGCACTGGCCCGCGCGACGGCCACATCCATCGTGCCGCAGACCTCGGTCTCGATCCCCGGCAGCTGGCGGGCAAAGGCCTCTGCCTCGCGCCCGATGACATAGGCCGTCTTCACCGCCCCCAGATGCGGGATCAGCCCGTCCAGACCGCCCTCTTTCTGCAAGCCGCCGCAGATCCAGCGGATCGCCGGAAAGGCCTGCAGGGCCTTCGCCGCCGCATCCACGTTCGTGGCCTTGCTGTCGTTCACGAAGCGCACGCCGCCCCGCTCGGCCACCAGCTGGCTGCGGTGCGGCAGGCCCGGATAGCTGTGCAGCGCCGCCTCGATCCCCTTGGGTCCGATCCCCAGCGTCCGCACGGCCGCATAGGCGGCACAAGCGTTCTGGTGATTGTGCGCCCCGGGCAGCCCCTTGATCTCGCGCAGGTCGATGGCACCCACCTGCTTGCCCCGGCGATATTCGCTGAGGAACCCCTTGCGGGCAAAGACGCACCAGCCGTCCGTCAGCTTGCGCGTCACGCTGATGCGGATCAGCCGGTCGTCGGACAGATCCTCGACCAACTGGTTCGCCAGATAGCGTCCTTCGTCCTCGTCCACGCCGATCACCGCGCGATCCGGTCCACCTTCCGCGAACAGCCGCCGCTTGGCCGCGAAATAGCCGCCCAGACCGCTGTGCCGGTCCAGATGATCCGGGCTGATGTTGGTCAGCACCGCCACGTCCGGCGTCATGTGCCGCGCAAGGTCGGTCTGATAGCTCGACAGCTCCAGCACCACGACCTCTCCGTCGTGGGCAGGGTCCAGATCCAGCACACCGCGCCCGATATTGCCCGCCAGTTGTGCGGGGCGGCCGTTTTCCACCAGCACGTGATGAATCAGCGCCGCCGTCGTGGACTTGCCGTTCGACCCCGTCACCGCGATCACCCGCGGCGGGCTGTCGAACCCGTCCCACTCGTCGGTGGCGTAGGAGCGGAAGAACAACCCGATGTCGTTGTCCACCGGCACGCCCGCGTCCCAGGCCGCGGCGATTACCGGGTTCGGGGCGGGGTAAAGGTGCGGAATACCGGGCGAGACGATCAGCGCCGCGA
Organism: Loktanella sp. M215; assembly: GCF_021735925.1. NCBI lineage: Bacteria > Pseudomonadati > Pseudomonadota > Alphaproteobacteria > Rhodobacterales > Roseobacteraceae > Loktanella > Loktanella sp. M215. The sequence goes on along the minus strand of NZ_WMEA01000001.1, from coordinate 2,162,786 downwards.
TCCCGTCAAAACCGCCGGGCTTGGTCAGATCGCGGACCGTCCACCCCGCGGCCTCGGCGACTTCGCGCCCTCGCGGGCTGTCATCCCAGACCACCGGGATCGCACCACCTGCGGCCAGCGCATGGGCCGTGGCAAGCCCCGACCGGCCCAGCCCCAGCACCGCGACGCTGCGTCCCTCGTATCCCTGAACTGGTATCATCCTGCATCCCCCGGCATTTTGCCGGACATTGCCCCGGCGTGCCTGCGGTATGCAAGGGGGCTGCCTACAGCACCGGCGGTGTCCCGTACCGGCGTGCGCCGCCGTCACCCGCCCCGATCGACCACATCGCCGCGATGAACTGGTGTGTCACCTGCGCGAACCCTTGGGCGTCCTGATGCACCAGCTTGCGCCAGGCGCCGTCGATCCGCAGGGCCAGCGCTTGGGGTTCAGCGTCCGGCGCCGGTCCGCCCGCCGCGACCCGCTGCCGTCTGATCCGGTCCGTCGCCACGACAAGCGCTTGCGCATCCGCTGCACGCCGGCCGGCAAAGAACACCGGCACCCGGTAACCCCGGTCGATGATACCCGTAAAGATAAAGTCGTGACGGTCGTTGCGCCGCGCGCCCGGCAACAGCTTCACGTCGAGGCGGCACAACTCCGTGCCGAACAGCCCCGCGTCCTCGTACCTTGGAGTCACAAGATGCGCCCCCAGCCGCTTGTTGATCATCGCACCACTCCGTCCGCATCGAAACAGCGCGATCCTACGACGCGCCGCCCTAACGAAGGGTAAACGCCTCAGCGCACTTTCAGCGTGGCCAGACCGATCATCGCAAGGATCAGGCTGATGATCCAGAAGCGGATCACGATCTGCGGCTCGGCCCAGCCCTTCTTTTCATAGTGGTGGTGGATCGGGGCCATCAGGAACACCCGCTTGCCGGTACGCTTGAAATACAGCACCTGAATGATGACCGACAGCGCCTCGACCACGAACAACCCGCCCACGATGGCCAGCACGATCTCGTGCTTGGTGGCGACCGCGATGGCCCCCAGTGCACCGCCTAGGGCCAGCGACCCGGTGTCGCCCATGAAAACGGCGGCAGGCGGCGCGTTGTACCACAAGAACCCCAGCCCGCCGCCGATCAACCCGGCACAGAACACCAGAATCTCGCCCGAGTCCGGGACATAATGCAGCCCAAGGCTTTCGGAAAAGTCCACGCGCCCCACGAAATAGGCGATGATCCCGAAGGTGCCCGCCGCAATCATCACCGGCATGATCGCAAGCCCGTCCAGGCCGTCGGTCAGGTTGACCGCATTCGCCGCCCCCACGATCACCAGGATCGAGAATGGCACGAACAGGATGCCGAGGTTGATCAGCGTATCCTTGAACACGGGCACCGCCAGCTGGTTCGTCAGCTCGACCGGGTGATACTGCGCCGCCCAGAAACCGGCGATCCCCGCGATCAGCAGGCCAAGGATGATCCGCACCCGGCCCGACACACCATTGGTATTCTGCTTGCTCACCTTCGCGTAATCGTCGGCAAAGCCGATGGCCGCAAAGGCCAGCGTCACGAACAGCACCATCCAGATATATGCATTGTCCAGCCGCGCCCACAGCACGGTCGACGTCGTCAGCGCGCCCACGATCAGCAGGCCACCCATGGTCGGCGTGCCGGCCTTGGCGAAATGCCCCTCCGGTCCGTCGGTGCGGATGGGCTGGCCCTTGCCTTGGGTCCGGCGCAGCACGTTGATCAGCGGCAACCCGAAAATGAACCCGAACACCAGCGCGGTCATGAAGGCCCCACCGGCGCGAAAGGTGATATAGCGGAACAGGTTGAAGAAATCGCCGCCATCCGACAGCTCTGTCAGCCAATACAACATCTGGGTGGTCCCTGCCTTGTGGTTCTAGCTGCGATGCCCGAGTTTGCGGATCGCGTCAACAACGCGGCTGATCTTGCTGCCCTTGGACCCTTTGACCAGCACGACATCGCCGGCATCGACCAGTTTGGCCACCTGCCCCGCCAGATCGTCCGCCTCGGGTGCCCATTGACCGCGCAGATCGCCGGGCAGTGCGTCGAACAGCGCCCGCATCCGCGGCCCCGCGCAATGGACGACATGGGCGCGCGCCAGATGCAGGTTCTCGGCCAGATCGGCATGCATCTGCATCTCGTCCGCGCCCAGTTCCAGCATGTCGCCCAGAATGGCGATCCGCCGCCCCTTGACCACCCGGCCGATGCCGTCGCGCGGGTGGCTTGCGGCCAGCACCTCCAGCGACGCCGCCATAGAGGTCGGGTTGGCGTTGAAGGCGTCGTCGATCAGGTCCAGCGTTTCCTCGGCGATGCCCTGGTCCAGCACGATGACCTCGCGCGTGCCGCGGCCCTGCGGCGGCGACCACTGGCAGATATCCTGCGCCGCCTGCACCGGGTCCGCACCCAGCGCCTCGCATCCCGCCAGCACCGCCAGCGCGTTCAGCGCGAAATGCCGCCCCGGCACCGCCAGCTTGAACAGATAATCCGTGCCGTCATGCCGCGCCGCGATGACCGTGGCACTGTCGGTGATCCGCACGTCGCCCAAGGCCCAGTCGCCCTGCGCGCCAAAGGTCACGACCCTGTGCCCGCCCGCCGCCGCATGATCCAGCAACACGCCAGAGGTCGGCAGGTCCGCGTTCAGCACCGCAACGCCGCCCGGTTCCAGCCCGTCCATGATCGTAGCTTTTTCGGCAGCGATCCCCGCAAGACTGCCAAAGGACTCCAGATGGGCGGCGGCGACGGTGGTCACCATCGCCACATGGGGCCGGGCCAGCTTTGCCAGCGGCGCGATCTCGCCGGGGTTGCTCATGCCGACCTCGATCACGGCATATTCAGTGTCCGCCGGCATCCGCGCCAGCGTCAGCGGCACGCCCCAGTGATTGTTATAGGACGCCTCTGCGGCGTGGGTCCGGCCCTGCGGATCAAGTGCGGCGCGCAGCATTTCCTTGGTGGATGTCTTGCCGACCGATCCCGTCACCGCGATCACGCGCGCCGCGGTGCGCGCACGGGCGGCAACGCCCAGCGCCTCCAGCCCGCGCAGCACATCCGGCACGATCAGCAGCGGTGCATCCCCGGCCACGCCTTCGGGCCGGTGGCTGACCAAGGCCGCCGCCGCCCCCTTGGCCAGCGCTTGGGCGACAAAGTCATGCCCGTCACGCGCTGCCGCCAGCGCCACGAACAGATCACCCGGCCGCAGGGTCCGCGTGTCGATCGACACGCCCGTCGCGGCCCAGTCGCCCACCGCCTCGCCCCCCGTCGCGCGCGCGGCATCGGCAGCGGTCCACAGCGGGATCATATCTTGCCCTCCAGCGCCGCCACGGCCACGCTGGCCTGCTCTGCATCGTCGAACGGCAGCACCGTGTCGCCCACGATCTGCCCCGTCTCGTGCCCCTTGCCCGCGATCAGCAGCGCGTCGCCCGGCCCCAGCGCGTCGATGCCGCGCAGGATCGCCTCGGCCCGGTCACCGACCTCGATCACCTCGGCGCCGCCTTTGGCCCCCGCCAGCACGGCGGCGCGAATGTCAGCCGGCCGTTCAGAGCGTGGATTGTCGTCGGTCACGATGACCAGATCCGCATTTTCAGCCGCGGCCTTGCCCATCAGGGGCCGCTTGCCCGCATCGCGGTCGCCGCCGGCGCCCAGAATGACCACCGTGCGGCCCATCACATGCGGCTTCAACGCCTGCAACGCGATCCGCACCGCATCCGGCGTATGGGCAAAATCGACAAAGACAGTGGCCCCGTTATCGCGCCGCGCCACCAGTTGCATCCGGCCCCGCACGGTCGTCAGCTGGTCCAGCGTGTCAAAGACATCGCCCGGGATCGCCCCCGCCGCGATGCAAAGACCGCAGGCGAGTGCCACGTTATCCGCCTGAAATCCGCCGATCAGGTTCAGCCGCGCCGTATGCGGCCGGTCCTGCCAGGAAAACCGCAGGTCCTGCCCGGTATCGTCGAACCGTTGGCCCAGAATGCGCAGCCGCGCGTCCGGATGACGGCCCACGCCGATCACCTCGATCCCGCGAGTGGTGCACAGGCTCGCCACCTCCTCGCCGCGCGGATCGTCAAGGTTCACCACCGCCACGCCGTCTTCGGTCAGGACGCGGGTGAACAGCGTCATCTTCGCCTCGAAATAGGCCTCGAACGTCTTGTGATAATCCAGATGGTCCTGCGTGAAATTCGTGAACCCCGCCGCGTGCAGCATCACGCCGTCCAGCCGCCGCTGATCCAGCCCGTGGCTGGACGCCTCCATCGCCGCATGGGTGACACCCGCAGCCTCCGCCTCGGCCAGCACCCGGTGCAGGGTGACGGGATCGGGCGTCGTATGGCCCAAAGGTGCCGACCACGCGCCTTCGACACCCGTCGTGCCAAGGTTGATGCCGATATAGCCCAGCGTCTCCCAGATCTGGCGGGTGAAAGTGGACACAGAGGTCTTGCCGTTCGTCCCCGTCACCGCGACCATGACCTCGGGGTGCGCGCCGAACCACAGCGACGCGGTCTGCGCCAGCGCGGCCCGCGGGTCTTCGGCAACGATCAGCGCCGCGTCGGATCCGGCCAGCGCCGCGGCGGCCAGTTGTGCACCGACAGCATCGGTCAGGACAGCACCAGCGCCCTTTTCCAGCGCCATGCCGATGAAGGCCGCACCGTGGACGCGGGTGCCGGGCAGCGCCGCGAACAGCTGCCCGCGCCGCACCGCACGGCTGTCGGTCGTCACACCGGTAATATCGGCCCGCCGTCCGCCCTGTGCGGTCAGCCCCAGTTGCGCCAGCGTCTTGGTCTGTGCCATGTCGTGGCCCTCACCCGTTCAGTTAGAGGTGAGTGTTACACTTGCCACGTCGGTGGATTCAAGCTGCGGTCGCAGGCCCAGCAGCGGCGCCACCCGGCGGATCATTTCCGCCGCCACCGGCACCGCCGTCCAGCCCGCCGTGCGACGGGGTTTTTCACCGGAATTCTCGCTCGGTTCGTCCAGCGTGACGATCAGCACATACTTCGGATCATCGGCCGGAAAGATCGAGGCGAAGGTCGCGATGACCTTGTCATCGTAATAGCCGCGCCCGTCGGTGCGGGGCTTGTCGGCGGTGCCGGTCTTGCCGCCCACCTCGTAACCCGGCACATCCCCCATTGACGCCGTGCCTTCTTCCACGACCCGGCGCAGCATGTGGCGCGCCTTGGCGCTGGTATCTTCGCTGACCACCCGCGCACCGTGCTGCACGACATTCGTCTTCAGCAGGGTCGGCAGCACCCGCGTCCCGCCATTCAGCAGCGACGCATAGGCCGACGCCAGATGCAGTGGTGAATCCGAAATACCGTGCCCAAAGGAAATCGTCATGGTCGAGATTTCGGACCAGTTCTTGGGCACCAGCGGCTGACCAGAGGGCGCCTCGGACAGTTCGACCTGCGTCGGTTCCGTCAGGCCAAGGCTGGCCAGAAACTTGCTCTGCCGGTCGCCGCCGACCAGCATCGCGATCCGGCCGGTGCCGACGTTCGAGGATTCAGCGATCACGTCCTCGACCGTCAGGGTCGCCGGCATGCTGTGGCTGTCGCGGATGCGAAACCGGCCCCAGGTCAGCGGCCCCTTGGTGTCGATGATGGTCTGCGGGTTCACCAGCCCGAGTTCCATCGCCTGCGCCACGGCAAAAATCTTGAAGGTCGATCCCAGCTCGTAAACGCCCTGCACCGCGCGGTTGAACAGCGGGCTGTCGGACTGGTCGCCCTTCAGCAGCACTTGTGGGCGGTTGTTCGGGTCGAAATCCGGCAGCGAGGCCAGTGCGATGATCTCACCCGTATGCACGTCCATCAGGACCGCCGCGGCACCCTTGGCGTTCATCAGCTTCATGCCGCCGTCCAGCACCTCTTCGGTCGCCGCCTGCACGGTGAGATCAAGCGACAGTTCCAGCGGCTTGCCCTCGTTGGCAGGATCGCGCAGCAGGCTGTCGAAACGACGCTCGATGCCAGCCACGCCGATCACCTCGGCGCTCGCCACATCCTCGCGACCATAGCTTGCCCCGCCCAGCACGTGCGACGCGATGGGACCGTTGGGATACAGCCGCATCTCGCGCGGGCCGAACAGCAGGCCGGGGCTGCCGATGTCATGCACCAGCTGCATCTGCTCCGGGCTCAACTGCCTGCGGATCCAGACGAATTTCCGCTTGCCGGTGAAATCCTTGATCATCCGCTCTTCGTTCAGTTCCGGAAAGATCGCCTTCAACTCCTTGGCGGCACGAATCGGGTCGATCATGTGCTGCGGCTGGGCGTAAAGGCTGTGCGTTTCCAGATTGGTCGCCAGAATACGCCCGTTCCGGTCCACGATATCCGCCCGCTGGCCGATGATCGGGTTGCCGGTGGCTGCGGTGCGCGGCTCTTCGGGCATCGAATTGGCGATCGTCCCCATTCGCAGCCCGATTGCGACGAAGGCCACGGCAAAGAATGCCCCCAGCACCAGCAGCCGGCCTTCGGCGCGCGCCCGCGACTTGTCGGCGATGGCCTCGTGACGCAGACGCAGGTTCTCGGCGGCGATGGCGCTCGGGTCCTCGCCCTTTTCGCGCGCCTTGAGGATGCGGGCCAGCGGGCGCAGGGGCGTGCGGATCATAGGGGGTCCTCCTCGCCGGACGGCGGGATCGAGTTGATGTCGACGGGGTTCGTGATCGGCAGGATGTCCGGCAGCGGATAGACGATGGCCTCGACGTCACCGAAGGCTTCCGGCGACAGCGGCAACAGGCCAAGCCGGTCAAAGTTGATCTCGGCCAGATCGATCAGCCGGTCGGGCCGGTTGAGGTAGGCCCATTCCGCCCGCAACATGCCCAGCCGTTCATGGGCGTCACCGATCTGCGCGTGCAGATGCCGGACCTGACTGATCGACTGCTGCGTGCGATAGTTTTCCTGATAGGCCCAGAAGGCCAGCCCCATGACGGTCAACGCCGCCACAACGTACATCACCGCCCGCATCATGCGCCGTCGCCCCTCATCATCGGCATCCCCATGTCCTTGCGGTCCATCGGCTGGGCGGGCGCATCCGTGCGGATCGCCACGCGCAGCTTCGCGGATCTGGAACGTGGATTGACTGCTACTTCTTCTTTTGACGCCACAATCGCCTTGCGAGTCCGCTGTGTAAAGGCCGGAGTGATCGATTCGAGCACTGGCGCATAGCGATTCGCATTGGGCGTCGTGGCGCTGCGCGTCTGGATGAATCGCTTGGCCATCCGGTCCTCGACCGAATGGAAGGTCACGACCGCCAGCTGCCCGCCGGGCGCCAGCGCGCGCTCTGCCGCTTCCATCCCCGACGCGAGCTCTCCGTATTCGTCGTTCACCGCGATCCGCAGCGCCTGAAACGTCCGTGTCGCCGGGTGGCTCTGGTTCGGCTTGGCGCGCGGCAGGCAGGATTCCACGATCCGCGCAAGCTGCGCCGTGGTGGTCACAGGCCGCGCCGCGACGATGGCCTTGGCGATCCGGCGCGACGCCCGCTCCTCGCCGTAAAGATAAATGATATCGGCCAGTTCCGCCTCGTCCCTCGTGTTGACAAGGTCGGCTGCGGACGGGCCACTCTGGCTCATCCGCATGTCCAGCGGCCCGTCCCGCATGAACGAAAATCCGCGTTCCGCCAGATCAAGCTGCATCGAACTGACACCCAGATCCAACACCACGCCATCCAGGTCGCTGCCATACTGATCCAGCTTGGAAAACTCGCCCGCCACTGGCACGATCCGGTCGCCGTAGTCGCCGATCCAATCCGCCGCCATTTCGAACGCCAGCGGATCGCGGTCCACGGCGATCACCCGCTCCGCCCCCGCCTCCAGCAGGCGCCTCGTATAGCCGCCGGCGCCGAATGTGCCGTCAAGCCACGTGCCGTGAATCGGGGCGCATGCCGTGATGATCGCATCGATCAGGACGGGGATGTGGGGGGCATCGGTCATCGGCGATCCTTACGGGACAAGACTCATGGGATCGAAATCGTCGCCCATCTCGGCCAGCCATTCGTCCAGAGGCGCATCGACCTCCGTCTCGAAGTTCTCGACCTTCCAGATCTGGAAATACTCGCCCAGACCCATGAAGGACAATTCGCCCTCCACCAGTCCCAGCTTTTCGCGCAACCGCAGGGCAAGGACGACGCGGCCGTCCTTGTCGATGGTCAGGTCTTCGGAAAAGCCCATGAACAGCTTGCGCAGCTTGTTCTTGTTGGGGTCAGAGTCAGGCATCGCCATGACGCGCGCGATCTTGGCGTCGAACGCCTCCATCGTCAGCACCTGCAGGCTTTCGCCCAGATGCTTGCCGTACAGGATCTTGGCGGTCATCGGCTGGTCGGGGGCCCAGGCCGGGTCGCCCGCCTCGATCACGCGTCGAAATTTCGCCGGGATCGACATACGACCCTTGGCGTCAACTTTCGACTGATACGTGCTCGTGAACGAGAGGTTCAACCTGTGACCTTCTGACTGCCCGTCCCCCGGAATTCTGTGCTAGATGTGAAAACGGCGGATTGAGGTAGCTGCCACTACTCAACCCGCCGCCTTCTGCCCTGTGAAGGGCTGGACCGACTGCGCGCGCCACCTGGGGGGATGTCTGCTCGCTCGCGCGCCGGATCGCTGTGTTGGTAAAAACGAGGCCTGTATGAAACCTGACATTTTGCCGGTGGGGTTCTTGTGATGCCCCTTGTTTGTCTGCCCGTCGTTACCGTGAGACTGTTTTGGCAGACCGGTTGGGATCGGGCAACGCCTAAATTGGGATTGCTGTGAACTTCACGGAATCTCCGGTCTTCTCACGGCCCTGTGATTCGGATCTTGTCCACAGGGCGGCGGTGGCATGTAGTATGCCTGTGGATAGTTTTCCCAATATATTGTATAAATCTGAAACGAACGGCGCGGGTCACAGCGCCCCCAAAAAAGTTTTGGCCCACCTCCGAGTCGGTCCAAAAGCGTGTCGCCGCAGACGCAGTCAATCCCCTAACGTAAAGGTTAATGCGCTAATTTTCGGCATTTGAAAACAGAATCGGGCCGCCCCAAGGGCGACCCGACATCGATTCACAAAGGTTCACGCAGAATCCGATTCGACGCTTAGGCCATCCCGCCGTCGATGAACCGCTGCGCGAGGGCGGCATAGGCCTCGGCCACCGGCCCGTCGCCCAGCGCCACCGGCGTCCCCGCATCCCCTGACAGCCGCGTGTCGAGGTCGATGGGCAGCGCGCCCAGGAACGGCACCCCCAGACGCTCCGCCTCGTGCGCGACGCCGCCATGGCCAAAGATCTGCGTCTCCTCTCCGCAATGGGGGCAATAGAAGGTAGACATGTTCTCGATCAGGCCCAGCAGCGGCGTGTTCAGCGTCTTGAACATGTCGATCGCCTTGCGTGCATCCAGCAATGCCACGTCCTGCGGCGTGGACACGATGACGGCGCCGGTGACACTCGTCTTCTGACAGAGTGTCAGCTGCACGTCCCCCGTCCCCGGCGGCAGGTCGATGATCAGCACATCCAGCTCGCCCCAGGCCACCTGCGTCAGCATCTGCTGCAAGGCGCCCATCAGCATCGGCCCGCGCCAGACCACCGCCTTGTCCGGGTCCACCATCAACCCGATCGACATCATGGTGACACCGTGGGCGTGCAGCGGGATGATCGTCTTGCCGTCGGGACTGGCGGGGCGTTTGCTCACCCCCATCATCCGCGGCTGGCTGGGACCGTAGATATCGGCATCCAGCAGACCGACCCGCCTGCCCTTTTTGGCCAGCGCCACGGCCAGGTTCGACGACACCGTCGATTTGCCGACGCCGCCCTTGCCCGATCCGATGGCCAAAATCCGGTCGACCCCGACAACGGGTGCGGGCCCCGCCTGCGGCGTCGGATGCCGCCCCACCTTCAGACTGGGCGGCGCCGGGGCCGCAGGCGCCGCCCCATGCGCCGTCAGCACGGCCGAGACCGTCAGCCCGTCCGTCATTTGCTGCACCGCAGCAACAGCCGCCTGCCGCACCGGCTCCAGCGTCGCCGCCGTCGCGGCATCCGGCGCCTCGATCACGAAGCGGACGCTGGCCGCATCGACCTGCACCGCGCGCACCATGTCACGCGACCCCAAAGTACCGCCGCCGGGCACAGCGATCGCTGCAACACAGGCCTGAATTTCCTCTTTTGACGCTGGCATATACATATTTCCTTCACAAACCCGGTCGCGATCATCAGTTGACGCGCACCCTGTGTCCCGACACCCAGCGGCGCAAGCCCCTATTTTCCATGGTGTACGCAGGGCCGTTGCCCGGTTGTTGGGCGGATTAATAACTGTCCCAGAGTAACCTTGCATCTGCTGCATAGCAGCATTGTCGATACAGCCGTTGTGCAGGTGCAGCATTATCATACATCATGGACACAAGCAGAACGACAAACACATCGCTCTGCACCGGACTTTAAGAAAGACGAGATGAAAATGGCATACGCAAACACGACGACCACCGCACCGCGCACCACTGGCCTGATGGCCCGCCTGTCCGACGCTCTGGCGGCGCGCAAAGTGTTCCGCACGACCATGACCGAACTTCAGGCGCTGGACAACCGCGATCTGGCCGACCTGGGCATCAGCCGGTCGATGATCCGTTCGATCGCTCACGAGGCGGCCTACGGCAAGTAATTCACTTCGGGATCGGCCAACCTCCTCCCTGGTCCGATCCTGACCCGCGCCGCCGCAACCTCCTCCCTGCGGTGGGCGCGAACGACAAGACGGTGACCCGACCTCCTCCCCGGGTCACCGTCTTAAACAAGATTAAGAAATATGGGAACCTGCACCTCCTCCCGCAGTTGCCCATACGGTCCCCAGGCCGCCAACCTCCTCCCTGGTTGGCTTGCGGATCACAGACCGGACGGCCCGCAACCTCCTCCCTGCGGATCCGTCCACCCTCGATCGGTGGTGGTCACCTCCTCCCGGCCACCACCGACAAGAGTTTCAGATCGGAACCGCGCACCTCCTCCCGCGCTGGTTCTGACAGGTTCGACAGGCGCCCACCTCCTCCCGGGCCGACCGTCGGACCTTCGACCCGGACGGCCCGCAACCTCCTCCCTGCGGCGCAGTCCAACACAGATCGGTGGTGGCCACCTCCTCCCGGCCACCACCGACTGACCTGATACGGGCGCTGCACCTCCTCCCGCGGTAGCCCGGATAGTCCGACCGACGCCCACCTCCTCCCGGGCTGACCGTCGGACCTTCGACCCGGACGGCCCGCAACCTCCTCCCTGCGGCACCGTCCAACCCAGATCGGTGGTGGCTACCTCCTCCCGGCCACCACCGACTGACCTGATACGGGCGCTGCACCTCCTCCCGCGGCCAACCCGGATACGCCCGCTGCCGCAACCTCCTCCCTGCGGTCCGGGCACCAGATGCGGGCTCTTACCTCCTCCCGAGGGTCCACATCCAAATGAAGGCGATGCGCACCTCCTCCCGCGCATCGCCTTTTTTGTTGGCGGCGTTCCCTGCGGCGCATACTGTCGCAACCGTATCGCCCGGCCCCCGAACGCCGAACCGCATCGCCCGCAGGATCTCCCCACGCAGACCGCACCCCCGCGCCGTTGTCATCGGTACAATTTACCGGGTGAACCGCGCGGCAATCGGCGCTACTGCAGCCGCATGACCCACGTCACCCTCTTCCTGCTGATCCAGTTCGCCTTCGCCAGCTCGATCACCCCCGGCCCCAACAACCTGATGCTGATGGCGTCCGGGGCCAACTACGGCATGCGCCGCACGATCCCGCACATGCTGGGCGTCAGCCTCGGCCATGCCTTCATGGTGCTGATGATCGGCCTCGTGCTCTTGCGCGCCTTCGCGGCGTTTCCGATCCTCAACACCCTCCTGACCATCGGCGCGACCGTCTACATGACCTGGCTCGCCTGGAAGATCGCGACCGCCGTCCCGCCAGAGGCGCGGGCGGTCGAGGGTCGCCCCTTCACCTTCCTGCAGGCCGCAGCCTTCCAATGGGTCAATCCCAAGGCCTGGGTCATGGGCATCACCGCGATCACCGCTTTCGCACCGCAGGACTGGTCCGTCTTCGCAGGCTCACTGCTGGTCGCAGGCGTCTTCCTCTGCACCAATTTGCCCAGCATAACCGTCTGGGCCGCCCTCGGCGTGCAGGTCCGGCGTTTTCTCGGCACGTCACAGCGGCTGCGAATCTTCAACGTGACAATGGCGGTGCTGCTGATCGCCTCGCTCTACCCGATGCTGGTCCACTGACCGCACAACAAAGGGCGCATCCCGCGATGCGCCCCCATCCTCTGGATCACCGGATCACTTCGAAGGTCTGGCCTGCCGATCCGCCTGCGCCATCACCAGAGGGGGCACCGTCACCGGCGGCCCGTCGACCTTCGTATTCCTGGCCCCCCACGCCAAGGTGCCCACTGGCGCCTGAGACCCCCGCCGCACCTGACGACAGGCCGTCAAAATCCCTCGGCCAAGGCCAGCCCAACGCGTGCAGCGCCCTGCGCTAAAGCCGGCCCCGCCAAAACGCTGGCACATCTGTCACAGCACCCGACGGGCTGCGGGACGGCGGGCGGGGCGCCTTCGGCGCGTCAGCGCCGAACAGCGCCGTCCCGCCGTCCCCTCAGAACGGCACGTCGCTCGCCGCGTCAGCGCTCACCACGAACTTCGCCACGACCTTCTTCGACCCGGCCTTGTCGAATGCGATATCCAGCTTGTCGCCCTCGATCCCGTCGATCACGCCATAACCGAACTTCTGGTGAAACACCCGGTCGCCCGTCGTGAACGCACTCACCGCATCCAAATCGATCACCATGTTGCGCGCCTCGGCGGGCTGCGCCATGCCGCGCGCCTGCCCCCGCGCCTGCAACCGCCGCCACCCCGGAGAATTATAGACATTCGCGTCATGCGCCTTCTGGTGCAGGTCCGACATGCTCTCTTCGCGCAATTTCGGAGAAGCCGCCGCCGCCATCCCCGCCGCGCCGTAGCCGCCACCGTACAGACCCGGTGGCGTCAGCACCTCCACGTGATCCTCGGGCAATTCGTCGATGAAGCGCGACGGCAGCGCGCTCTGCCATTGGCCGTAGACTCGCCGGTTCGCGGCGAATGACACGGTGCAGATCGCCTCGGCCCGCGTGATCCCGACGTAGGCAAGGCGGCGTTCCTCCTCCAGCCCCTTCAGCCCCGATTCGTCCATGCTGCGCTGCGACGGAAACAACCCGTCCTCCCAGCCCGGCAGAAAGACGGCGGGAAACTCCAGACCCTTGGCGGCGTGCAGGGTCATGATGCTGACCTTCTCGCCCTCCTGCTCCGTCTCGTTGTCCATGATCAGCGCGACGTGCTCCAGAAACCCCTGCAGGTTCTCGAAATTGTCCAGCGCCTTCACCAGTTCCTTCAGGTTCTCCAGCCGCCCCGGTGCCTCGGGCGTCTTGTCGTTCTGCCACATGCCCGTATAGCCCGATTCATCCAGAATCATCTCGGCCAGTTCCTGATGCGTGTCGGCCTCGGCCCGGACCTGTCCGTGCCAGCGGTCCAGCCCGTCCACCAGCAGCGCCAGTTCGCGCAGCCCCTTGCCGCCCAGCAGTTTCGCCTGCACCACCAGACGCGCGCCCTCGACCAGCCCCACGCCGTTCGACCGCGCCGTCATCTGGATCGTCTGGATCGCCTTGTCGCCAAGGCCGCGCTTGGGCGTGTTCACGATCCGCTCGAACGCCAGATCGTCGTCGGGACTCACGGCCAGCCGGAAATAGGCCATCGCGTCCCGGATCTCCAACCGCTCATAGAATCGCGGCCCCCCGATCACCCGGTAGGGCAGACCGATCGTCAGGAACCGGTCCTCGAAGGCGCGCATCTGGTGCGACGCCCGCACCAGAATCGCCTGATGATCCAGCCCGACCTTGTCCAGCCCGCGTGTCCCGCGCTGCAAGGCCTCGATCTCCTCGCCGATCCAGCGCGCCTCTTCCTCGCCGTCCCAGTGGCCGATCAGGCGCACCTTTTCGCCGCCCGTCGCTTCGGTGAACAACGTCTTGCCCAGCCGCCCCTTGTTGGCCGCAATCACGCCAGAGGCGGCGGCCAGAATATGCTCGGTCGAGCGATAGTTCTGCTCCAGCTTGACGACCGTGGCGCCGGGAAAATCCTTCTCGAACCGCAGGATGTTGCCCACTTCGGCCCCGCGCCAGCCATAGATCGACTGGTCGTCGTCACCCACGCAGCAGATGTTCTTGTGCGCCGCCGCCAGCAGCCGCAGCCACAGATACTGGGCCACGTTCGTATCCTGATACTCGTCCACAAGGATATACCGGAACCGCCGCTGGTATTGCGCTAGCACGTCCGCATGGGTCTGAAAGATCGTCACCATGTGCAGCAGCAGATCGCCGAAATCGCAGGCGTTCAGGTCCAGCAGCCGCCGCTGGTAGGCAGCATAAAGGTCGACGCCCTTGTGATCGAAAGCCCCCGCATCGGCCAGCGGCACCTTGTCGGGCGTGAAGGCCTTGTTCTTCCAGCCGTCGATGATCCCCGCCAGCATCCGCGGCGGCCAGCGCTTCTCGTCGATGCCCTCGGCCACGATCAGCTGCTTCATCAGGCGGATCTGGTCGTCGGTATCGAGGATGGTAAAGTTCGACTTCAGCCCCACCAGCTCCGCGTGCCGCCGCAGCAGCTTGACGCAGATTGCATGGAACGTGCCCAGCCACGGCACCCCCTCGACGGTCTCGCCCATCAGGCGACCGACGCGGTTCTTCATCTCGCGCGCGGCCTTGTTGGTAAAGGTCACGGCCAGAATCTCCTGGCTCCGCGCCGTCCCCGTCACCAGCAGATGCGCGATCCGCGCGGTCAGCGCCCGGGTCTTGCCCGTGCCCGCCCCCGCCAGCATCAGGACCGGTCCGTCCAGCGCCAGCACCGCGGCGCGCTGCGCGGGGTTCAGCCCCTCCAGATAGGGACCGGCGCCACGGCTGGGCATCGCCCGCTGGCTCAGGGGGACCGCTGCCGCCTCGAAGGCGTCGTCTTCGGAATAACTGCTCATGCGCCCAAGATACGTCCGAACACCCGACAAAGAAACCCCTTGTTCACGATCCGTTCACAACTTATGTCCGACATCCCCGCTTCTTCTGGTTTCAAATACTTCCGCCGGAGGCATCGGTTTTTCCACGGGAAAAACCGCCCCCCCTTCCCAAACCCTGTGGCCCGCCCTAGCGTCGCCTTCATGAGTTTGCACAGCCGCTACCCCGCCATCGCCGACCTGAAATCCCGCGCCCGCACGCGGATTC
The DNA here is from genome assembly GCF_021735925.1 of Loktanella sp. M215. Lineage (NCBI taxonomy): Bacteria > Pseudomonadati > Pseudomonadota > Alphaproteobacteria > Rhodobacterales > Roseobacteraceae > Loktanella > Loktanella sp. M215. The sequence goes on along the minus strand of NZ_WMEA01000001.1, from coordinate 2,147,594 downwards.
CCCATTTTGTCTGGGAATACCTCGACAGCGCGACGGGCGACGAATCGGCCCTGCGCCGCAACCGCGCAGCCCTCGACGCGGTGCTGCTGCGCCCGTCGATCCTGCACGGCGAATTCACGCCGGACCTGTCCACCACCCTGATGGGCCAGTCCCACCCCCTGCCCTTGGGCATCGCCCCCGTCGGCATGTCGGGCCTGATCTGGCCCGACGCCGAACGCCTGCTGGCAAAGACCGCCGCGGCGGAGGGGATCCCCTATGGCCTCTCCACCGTCGCCACCCAGACGCCGGAAACACTCGCCCCCCATATCGGCGATCAGGGCTGGTTCCAGATCTACCCGCCCCGCGACCCCGACATCCGCGCCGACATGCTGGCCCGCGCCAAAAAGGCCGGCTTTCACACGCTGGTCCTGACCGTCGATGTGCCCGTCGCCTCGCGCCGCGAACGCCAGACGCGCGGCGGCCTGACGAACCCGCCCAAACTGACGCCGCGGCTCGCCGCCCAGGCCGCCCGCTGCCCGGCATGGCTCGCGGGGATCCGCAAGACCGGCATGCCGCGGATGCGCCTGATCGACAGCTACAGCGAAAATATGGGCGCCCTCCCCTCGACCCAGCACGCGGGCTACCTGCTACGCACCTCGCCCGACTGGGACTACCTGCGCGCGCTGCGCGACGGCTGGGACGGCAAACTGGTGGTCAAGGGCGTGCTGAACGACATCGACGCCGCCCGACTGACCGACGAAGGCATCGACGCGATCTGGGTCAGCAACCACGCCGGCCGCCAGTTCGCCGCCGCTCCGGCCTCTGCCAGCGTCCTGCCCGCGATCCGCGCGGCGACGACCCTGCCGGTGATCTGCGATTCCGGCGTCGAAGGCGGCCTCGACATCCTGCGCCTTCTCGCGCTCGGCGCGGATTTCGTCATGCTGGGCCGCGCCTTCCACTATGGCCTCGGTGCCCTCGGCGACGGCGGTGCGGCCCATGTCGTCGACATCCTGCGGCAGGACATGATCGCCAACATGGGCCAGATCGGCGCCCGCACCCTCTCGGACGTCCCCAAGACGCTCATTTCCTAGGCAACGGCCTGGGCGCCCGGCCACCATTCCGGACGCCAGGCCCGGAATACCCCCTTCATTGGGATGAACCCTGCAGTTGTGTCACTGGACATCCCAAAAGCTGCGCTTAACAATGCTGCAACTGCAAAAGGAATGACCATGACCGACTTCAAGAAAATCCTGATTGCGAACCGTGGTGAAATCGCGATCCGCGTGATGCGCGCCGCCAACGAAATGGGCAAGAAGACGGTCGCCGTCTATGCGGAAGAGGACAAGCTCTCGCTCCACCGCTTCAAGGCCGACGAGGCCTACCGCATCGGCGAGGGGATGGGTCCGGTCGCGGCTTATCTGAGCATCGCCGAGATCATCCGCGTCGCCAAGGCCTGCGGCGCCGACGCGATCCATCCGGGCTACGGCCTGCTGTCGGAAAACCCCGATTTCGTCGATGCCTGCGACGCCGCCGGCATCGTCTTCATCGGCCCCAAGGCCAAGACGATGCGCGAACTCGGTGACAAGGCCTCCGCCCGTCAGGTCGCCATCGCCGCCGGCGTCCCCGTCATCCCCGCCACGGACGTGCTGGGCGACGACATGAAGAAGATCAAGAAGCAGGCGGCAGAGGTCGGCTATCCCCTGATGCTCAAGGCCTCATGGGGCGGCGGTGGCCGCGGCATGCGCCCGATCAATTCCGAAAAGGAACTGGAGGAAAAGGTCCGCGAGGGCCGCCGCGAGGCCGAAGCCGCCTTCGGCAACGGCGAGGGTTATCTGGAAAAGATGATCATCAAGGCCCGCCACGTCGAGGTGCAGATCCTCGGCGATCAACAGGGCAACATCTATCACCTCTGGGAACGCGACTGCTCCGTCCAGCGCCGCAACCAGAAGGTCGTCGAACGCGCGCCCGCGCCCTACCTCTCCGGTGCACAGCGCGAAAAGATCTGCAATCTCGGCAAGAAGATCTGCCAGCACGTGAACTACGAATGCGCCGGCACCGTCGAATTCCTGATGGATATGGAGACGGGTGAATTCTACTTCATCGAGGTGAACCCCCGCGTGCAGGTCGAACACACCGTGACCGAAGAAGTCACCGGCATCGACATCGTCCGCGCCCAGATCCTGATCGCCGAGGGCAAAAGCCTGATGGAGGCGACGGGCTGCGCCTCTCAATACGACGTGAAACTCGACGGCCATGCGCTGCAATGCCGTGTCACGACCGAGGACCCGCAGAACAACTTCATCCCCGACTACGGCCGCATCCAGATGTACCGCTCGGCCACCGGTCCGGGCATCCGCCTTGACGGCGGCACCGCCTACACCGGCGCCGTCATCACGCGCTACTACGATTCGCTGCTGACCAAGGTCACGGCCCGCGCGCCGACGCCGGAAATGGCGATCGCCCGCATGGACCGCGCCCTGCGCGAATTCCGCATCCGGGGGGTGTCGACGAACATCGCCTTCGTCGAAAACCTGCTGAAACACCCGACGTTTCTGAACAACGAATACCACACGAAATTCATCGACCAGACGCCAGAGCTCTTCGATTTCAAGGCCCGCCGCGACCGCGCGACCAAGATCCTGACCTACGTGGCCGACATCACCGTGAACGGTCACCCGGAAACCGCAGGCCGTGCGCGCCCCGCGGCAGAGGTGAAATTGCCCGTCGCCCCGGTGAAATCGCTGGACCAGATGATCCCCGGCACCCGCCAGATCCTTGACGAGCAAGGCCCCAAAGCGGTCGCCCAGTGGATGAAGGACCAGCCGCAGCTGCTGATCACCGACACCACGATGCGCGACGGCCACCAGTCCCTGCTGGCGACGCGTATGCGGTCCATCGACATGATCGCGGTCGCCCCCACCTACGCCGCCAAGATGCACCAGCTGTTCAGCGTCGAATGCTGGGGTGGTGCCACCTTCGACGTCGCCTACCGCTTTCTGCAAGAATGTCCGTGGCAGCGCCTGCGCGACATCCGCGAAAAGATGCCCAACATCATGACGCAGATGCTGCTGCGCGCCTCGAACGGCGTGGGCTACACGAACTATCCCGACAACGTGGTGCAAAGCTTCGTGGCACAGGCCGCGACCTCTGGCGTCGACGTGTTCCGCGTGTTCGATTCGCTGAACTGGGTCGAAAACATGCGCGTCGCCATGGACGCCGTGATCAAGGCGGACAAGGTCTGCGAAGCCTCGATCTGCTATACCGGCGACATGCTTGACCCTGACCGGTCCAAGTACGACCTGAAATACTACGTCGGCATGGCCAAAGAGCTTGAGGCCGCAGGCGCCCACGTCCTCGGCCTGAAAGACATGGCCGGTCTGCTGAAGGCTCCCGCCGCAGCCCAGCTGTTCAAGGCGCTGAAGGAAGAAGTCGGCCTGCCGATCCACTTCCACACCCACGACACCTCGGGCGCCGCGATCTCGACCGTGCTGGCCGCCTCCGCCGCCGGGGTCGATTGCGTCGATGCGGCAATGGACAGCTTCTCTGGCAACACCTCGCAACCGACGCTCGGGTCCATCGTCGAGGCGCTGCGCCGCACCGACCGCGACACCGGCCTCGACATCGCGGCGATCCGCGAGATTTCGAACTACTGGGAACACGTCCGCGCCCATTACCTCGCGTTCGAGTCCGGCCAGCAGGCCCCCGCGTCCGAAGTCTATCTGCACGAAATGCCCGGCGGCCAGTTCACCAACCTCAAGGCGCAGGCGCGCTCTCTCGGGCTGGAAGAACGCTGGCACGAGGTCGCCCAGACCTATGCGGACGTGAACCGCATGTTCGGCGACATCGTCAAGGTCACGCCATCGTCGAAAGTCGTGGGCGACATGGCCCTGATGATGGTCAGCCAGGGCCTGACCCGCGCGCAGGTCGAAGACCCTGCCGTCGACGTCTCCTTCCCCGATTCGGTCATCGACATGATGCGGGGCAGCCTGGGCCAGCCCCCGGGCGGCTGGCCGGACGGCATCCAGAAAAAGGTGCTGAAAGGTGAAAAACCCACGACCGACCGCCCTGGCAAGCACCTCAAGCCCGTCGATCTGGACAAAGTCCGTGCGGAGCTGGCCGAGAAAGTCGGCTTCGCACCCGACGACGAGGATTTGAACGGCTACCTGATGTATCCCAAGGTCTACACGGACTACGCCGCGCGCCACGAGATTTATGGCCCCGTCCGCGCCTTGCCGACCAAGACCTTCTTCTACGGCATGGAACCGGGCGAAGAGATCAGCACGGAAATCGACCCGGGCAAGACGCTGGAAATCCGCATGCAGGCGGTCAGCGACATGAACGAGGACGGCGAGGTGAAGGTCTTCTTTGAACTCAACGGCCAGCCCCGCACGATCCGCGTGCTGAACCGCCTCGCCTCTGCCGACAAAGTGAAGAACCGCAAGGCCGAACCCGGCAACCCCGCCCAGATCGGCGCACCGATGCCCGGCGTCGTGGCGACCGTGGCGGCGCAGGCCGGGGCGAAGGTGAAAGCCGGCGACCTGCTGTTGACGATCGAAGCGATGAAGATGGAAACCGGCATCCACGCCGAACGCGACGCGGTGATCAAGGCAGTGCTGGTCAGCGCCGGCAGCCAGATCGACGCCAAGGACCTGCTGATCGAGTTCGAGTGACTGATTTGGCCCCCCCGTGCCGGGGGGCCAAGCGCGCCGCGCGGGAGTATTTAAGAAAAAGCGAGGACCTTGCGGCGGGGGCTCCGTTATAGGGACCGCGAAAAATCTCTTGATCCTTGCGGATTTTCCCTTGCGGCGACGCGTCAGTGTTTATAGATCACCGCTACCGATTGGCGCGCGGGCGTAGCTCAGGGGTAGAGCATAACCTTGCCAAGGTTAGGGTCGAGAGTTCGAATCTCTTCGCCCGCTCCATCGGTCAAACGAAAAGGGTCGCCCTGCGGGGCGGCCCTTTCGCGTTTCAGGGTGTCGCGATTTTTTGCAGGATTGCCTCTTGCAGCCGCCGCGCCGGTTTTGTAGATCGCCCCTACCGACGGCGCGCGGGCGTAGCTCAGGGGTAGAGCATAACCTTGCCAAGGTTAGGGTCGAGAGTTCGAATCTCTTCGCCCGCTCCATCGGTCAACGAAAAGGGTCGCGCTGCGGGGCGGCCCTTTCGCGTTTCAGAACGCCTTGTCAGAATGCCTTGAACGTCAGGGTCGTCAGGGTCCGCTCTATCCCCGCGATGCCGGCCACGCTTTCGTTGATGAAATGGCCCACATCCCGGTCGGCGGGCACATAGGCCTTCATCAGCAGGTCGAAATCGCCGCTGGTGGAATACAGCTCTGAATGGATTTCGCGCAGGGCGATGGCGTCGGCCACATCGTAGGTGGTGCCGGGCTTGCAGCGGATCTGGACGAAGACGCAGGTGGTCATGGGGGGGCCTTTCGGGTGGGTTGCGCCGAACTTGCACCAGTGGCGCACGCGGCGCAATCGGTGCCTTGGCGCAGCAGCACGCCCCCCCTATAAGGCCAGCAGCCAAAGGGGAGACGCCGATGCGCACCGCCACCATCACCCGCAAGACCGCCGAGACACAGATCAGCGTGACGCTGAACCTGGACGGCACCGGGGTCTATGACAACAAGACCGGGATCGGGTTCTTTGATCACATGCTGGACCAGCTGTCGCGGCACGCCCTGATCGACATGACGATCCGCGCCACGGGCGATCTGCACATCGACGATCACCACACGGTCGAGGATACGGGCATCGCCATCGGGCAAGCATTGGTCGCGGCGCTGGGCGACAAGCGCGGCATCCGCCGCTATGCGGATTGCCACCTCGCGATGGACGACGCGCAGGTGCGCTGTGCGCTGGACCTGTCGGGGCGACCCTACCTTCTTTGCAACCTCGACCTGCCTTACGGCAAGATCGGGCCCAGCTTCGACACCGAACTGGTGCGCGAATTCTTTCAGGCCCTGTCGACACACGGCGGCATCACCCTGCACATCGACCGGCTGCACGGCTTCAACGCGCACCACATCACAGAGGCGGCCTTCAAGGCCGTCGCGCGGTCATTGCGCGACGCGGTCGAGGTCGACCCGCGCAAGGCCGACGCCATCCCCTCGACCAAGGGCAGCCTGTGACCACCGTTCTGATCGACTATGACAGCGGCAACCTGCATTCGGCGCAAAAGGCGTTCGAGCGGATGGCGCGCGAAACGGATGCCGGCCCGGTGATCGTCACCGACGATGCCGATGTGGTGGCACGCGCCGACCGCATCGTGCTGCCCGGCGACGGCGCCTTTCCGCACTGCCGGGATGCCCTGTTCGGCCGCAACGATCTGGCGCAGGCGATTGTGGAGGCGGTGGAGCAGCGCGGCGTGCCGTTCCTTGGCATCTGCGTCGGCATGCAGATGCTGGCGACGACCGGTCACGAATACCGGTCCGTCCCCGGATTCGGCTGGATCGACGGTGACATCACGCGGATCGCACCCGCGGACCCCGCGCTGAAGATCCCGCATATGGGGTGGAACGATCTGGTGATCGACCGGCCCCACCCGGTGCTGGCGGGGCTCTCGACCGGCGATCACGCCTATTTCGTGCATTCCTACGCCATGCAGGTGGCAAACCCCGCCGATCTGCTGGCACACGTCGACTACGGCGGCGACGTCACCGCCATCGTGGGCCGCGACACCATCATCGGGACTCAGTTCCATCCGGAAAAGAGCCAAGCGGCAGGCTTGCGGCTGATCGCCAATTTCCTGGGCTGGCGACCGTAGGGATCGGATCGCTGCGCGATCCGATCCGCCGGGGGCGCTGCCCCCGGACCCCCGAAGTATTTTTAACCAGAAGAAGGGGCGAGCGTGCCACTCAGCCCTTGAGGAAGGCCAGCATGTCGTCGACCAGTTGGTCCTTGTGGGTGGCGGTCAGGGCGTGGGGGGCGCCGTCATAGACCTTGTAGCTGGCGCCTGAGATCATCTTGGCGGCCTTGGCGCCCGCACCCTCGATCGGAACGATCTTGTCGGCATCGCCGTGTACGACCAGCGTCGGCACCTTGAAATGGGCCATGTCCGGGCGGAAGTCCGTCGTGCCGAAGGCCGTGACGCAGTCGATCGTGGCCTTAGGGCTGCCCATCATCGCCATGCCCCACATCCAGTGGCGCGCGGCGTCTGACACACCGCCCTTGTCCGTGCCTTCGCCAGTGAAGTCCTTGAAGAACGCCTGCAAAAACCCCTGACGGTCGTCGCGCAGCCCCGCCTTCATGTCGGAAAAGACCGATGCATCGACGCCCTCGGGGTTGTCGTCGGTCTTTTCCATGTAGGGCGCCACCGACGAGATCAGCATGGCCTTCGCCACGTTCTTGCCCGCGTGGCGCGACATGTAGCGGCTGACCTCGCCGCCGCCCATCGAGAAGCCCGCGATCACCGCATCCTTCAGGTCCAGCGCCGCGATCACGTCGGCCAGATCGTCAGACAGCGTGTCGTAATCGTAACCGGCAAAGGGCTGGTCCGACCGGCCAAAGCCGCGGCGGTCGTAGGACACGACGCGGTAGCCCGCCTCGGCCAGTTTCACCGACTGGTATTCCCAGCTGTCGGCGTTCAGCGGCCAGCCATGGATAAGCACAACGGGCTGCCCCTGCCCCCAGTCATTGACGTAAAGCCTTGTTCCGTCGCGGGTTTCGATCATTGGCATGGTCTGTCCTTTCGGTCATTGTCTGTCGCGGGATCAACCGCACGGCGCGGGCCGGGGTTCCATCACACATCCGGTGGAGAGAGCTATGGACATCGCGGCGATCCTTGATGACATCGGCGCCACCATGGCGCGCGCGACCGACCGCGGCACCGTCGCGCGCTACATCCCGCAACTGGCTCGCGTCGATCCGCGGCACTTCGGCATGGCGGTCGCCCTGCCCGACGGGCAGGTCTTTACCACCGGCGATGCGGGCGTTCCCTTTTCGATCCAGAGCATCAGCAAGGTCTTCACCCTCGCCTTGGCACTGGGGCGGCTCGGCGACCAGATCTGGGCCCGCGTGGGCCGCGAACCCTCGGGCCAAGCCTTCAATTCGATCCTGCAGCTGGAGCATGAACTCGGAATCCCGCGCAATCCCTTCATCAACGCCGGGGCCATCGTGACGACCGACGCGGCCCTTGCCGGTCACGCGCCGCGCGAATTTCTGGCGGAACTGCTGCTGTTCATCCGCGCCGCGGCCGGCGACGACGACATCCACATCAACGACAGAATTGCCGCGTCTGAACAGGCGACCGGCGATCTGAACCGGGCGCTGGCCTATTTCATGGCCGCCCACGGCAATATGGTGAACCCGGTGGAAATGACGCTGGGCGCCTACTTTCATCAATGCGCTGTTGACATGACCTGCGTGCAGCTGGCCCGCTCCGCCCTGTTCCTGACCGGAGCCCCCGGTGCGCCGGGTCTGGTCTCGGCGGCGCGGCGCAGGCGAATCAACGCGATGATGATGCTGTGCGGGCACTACGACGCCTCTGGCGATTTCGCCTACCGCGTTGGTCTGCCGGGAAAAAGCGGCGTGGGCGGCGGAATCATGGTTGTCGCACCGGGCCGCGCGGGCATCGCCGTCTGGTCGCCGGGCCTGAACGCGCAGGGCAATTCCAAGCTCGGCACCGAATCGGTCGAGATGCTGGCCCGCGCCACCGGCTGGTCGGTCTTCGACTAGGCGGGTCCGCGCATCCACTGGCGACATCTCGCCGACGTTTTTCCACCTTGTTTACGCAAGACGCTGCGGCAGTCTAAGCCCGTCACAGGTTCAACAGTGACGGATGACGGCAAAATGCGGCAGATGCTTCGCGGAACGTGTGTGATGATGTCATTGGTGGGCCTGTCGGCCTGCATGAATGTAACCGCTCCGCCAGAGGCCATGTCCTTCGCCGCGATGGCCCCCAAGGCCCCGGCCGTCGACCTGACGATCCCGATGCACGCCGGCGAGACGCGCGAACTGCGGGCCCTGATCCAGAAATACGCCGCCCTCTACGACGTGCCCGAAAGCCTGCTGCACCGCGTCATCATCCGCGAAAGCGGCCACAACCCCGCCGCCCGCAACGGCCCCTACTACGGTCTGATGCAGATCCTGCCCGCCACCGCCCGCGGTATGGGCTTCAAGGGTGACAACAACGACCTGCTGGATGCGGAAACCAACCTGAAATACGCGGGCAAATACCTGCGCGGGGCTTGGCTGCTGTCGGACGGGTCCGAAGCGACCGCCGTGAAATGGTACAGCCAGGGCTACTACTACGAGGCCAAGCGCCGCGGCATGCTGGTGCAGACCGGCCTGCGCAAGGCCTGACGGCGCGTTCCCGACTTTCGACGCACACGCAAACGTCCCGCGCCTCAGGCGCGGGACGTTTGCGTTTCAATCACTTGACGCGCGCCCAATCCTGGCTGGCGCAGAACAACCCGCCCGCCACGCAGCCCTGCAGCCGCAGCGCATTGCCGCTGACCTGCATCTTGCCGATGTAGGTCTTGCCGTTCGACGGACGGTAAACCTGCCCCGCGTAGGTGCCGTCGCCCTTGGGCGCCATGCCGATGACGATCTGGCGGCCGATGTTTTCCGACTGATAGGGCGTGCCATCCGCCTTGTAGGTATTGACGATCGTGCCGCAGACCGCACCGGCACAGGGCGTCATGCTGACATGGGCAAAGGCGCCGTCGTCCACCTCGGTCTGCCAGGTGCCGATGGCGGCGTCCTGTGCCGTAGCGGCGCTGGCAAAGGTTGCGGCCAGCAAGGCCGCGATCAGACGTGTCATCATTGGGTCTCCTCCCCTTGAAACTGCGTGCACCTTGGCGCACCTGCGTTTGCGATCAAGTCTGACGCCACGTCGGTTGCTTTTCCCTTAAGCATTGCGCACAAGACCGCAAAACCGCCGGAGACCTGCTCATGATCCTCTACCCCGCAATCGACCTGAAGGACGGTCAGGCCGTGCGCCTCGTCCACGGTGAAATGGACCAGGCCACGGTCTTCAACGACGACCCCGCCGCACAGGCGCAGGTCTTCGTCGATGCGGGCTGCCAGTGGCTGCACCTCGTCGACCTGAACGGCGCCTTTGCCGGCACGCCCGTCAACGCCGCCCCGGTCGAGGCGATCCTGAAACGCTGCAAGGTGCCCACGCAACTCGGCGGCGGCATCCGCGACATGGCCACGATCGAACGCTGGCTGACGCTGGGCCTCACCCGCGTGATTCTCGGCACGGTCGCGGTCGAGGATCCGGCCCTCGTGCGGCAGGCCGCCCGCGCCTTCCCCGGTCAGGTCGCCGTCGGCCTCGATGCACGCAACGGCCGCGTCGCCACCCGTGGCTGGGCCGAGGAGACGGACATCATGGTCACTGACCTCGCAAAATCCTTCGAGGACGCAGGCATCGCCGCGATCATCTACACCGACATCCTGCGCGACGGCGCGATGAAGGGGCCGAACATCGCGGCCACCGCCGACCTTGCGCAGGCAGTGGAGATTCCGGTGATCGCCTCAGGCGGCGTGTCTTCCTTGGCCGACCTTACCGCGCTCCGCGACACCGGTGTCATCGCCGGCGCGATCTCGGGCCGCGCCCTCTACGACGGCGCACTCGACCTGCGCGCCGCCCTCGCCGCCTTGGCCTAGTCGGCCACCGCCGCGTCGGTCAACTTCTCCAGCGCCGCGTCGATCTGCGCGCGGTAGGGTGCATCTTCGGGGATGTCCAACCCCGCAAACAAGGTTGCGGTGTCGGCCCAGACGACCTGCGTGGCGCCCGCGGCATCTGCCATCACCTCGACCCGCAGCGGCAGCACCAGCCCGGCCGTCGTGTCATCCGCAATCGCCTGCGACCCCAGCGCCGGGTTGCCAAAGATCAGCAGCTGCGCCTCTGGCAATTCGAACCCCGCATCGGCCCCACCCGCCTCGTGATCGACGACGGCAAAGACCGTGGCCCCCGCCCCGGTCACAGCCGCCATCAATGCGGTCATCGTCTCGTCGACGGTCTTGGGGCTCGGTTTCATATGCACCTCGGCCATGGTAGGCCCCGCCAGCAGCATCGCCGCCATCATCGTGGTCTTGAACATCTTGCAAACTCCTTCTTTTGCGCCCCAACCCAAGGTGCCCCGCGGATGTTCCCTTCCCTCGCCGCGCAATCCGGCCTAAAAGGCCGCCATGCTCAAGACCCGCATCATCCCCTGCCTCGACGTCGCAAACGGCCGCGTGGTCAAAGGCGTCAACTTCGTCGGCCTGCGTGACGCGGGCGACCCGGTGGACGCCGCCATCGCCTACAATGCCGCGGGTGCTGACGAGCTTTGCTTTCTCGACATCATGGCGACCGAGGAAAACCGCGGCACGATGTTCGACCTCGCTACGCGTACGGCAGAGGCCTGCTTCATGCCGCTGACCATCGGCGGCGGCGTGCGCACCCACCACGACGTCCGCGCCCTGCTGCTCGCGGGCGCCGATAAGGTCAGCTTCAATTCCGCCGCCGTCGCCAACCCCGACGTGGTGACAGAGGCCGCCCTGCGCTTCGGCTCGCAATGTATTGTCGTCGCCATCGACGCCAAGACCGTGGCCCCCGGCCGGTGGGAGATCTTTACCCACGGCGGCCGGCGGGCCACCGGCATCGACGCCGTGGAATTTGCCCGGACGGTGGTGGAAAAGGGCGCGGGAGAGATCCTGCTCACCGCAATGGACAACGACGGCGTGCAGACCGGCTACAACATCCCCCTGACCCGCGCCGTGGCCGACGCGGTCGACGTGCCCGTCATCGCCTCCGGCGGGGCCGGCACCCTCGATCATCTGGTCGAAGGCGTGACCCAAGGCCACGCCAGCGCCGTGCTCGCCGCCTCGATCTTTCACTTCGGCACCTTCACGATTCCCCAGGCCAAGCAGCACATGGCCGACGCCGGCATCCCCATGAGGCTTGCATGACCCTCGACGACCTCGCAGCCACCATCGCCGCCCGCAAGGACGCCGACCCCGACACCAGCTGGACAGCGAAACTGCTGGCCAAAGGCCCCGCCAAATGCGCCGAAAAATTCGGCGAAGAAGCGATCGAGGCGATCATCGAGGCCGTCCGCGGCGACAAGGCCGCCCTCACGTCAGAGGCCGCCGACACCCTCTACCACCTGCTGGTGATGCTCACCGCCTGCGACGTCCCCCTGTCCGACGTCATGGCCGAACTCGCCCGCCGCCAAGGCACATCCGGCCTCGCCGAAAAGGCCGCCCGCCAGCCCTGACCGGTCCACTTCTTCTGGTCAAAAATACTTCGGAGGTCTGGAGGCCGCGCCTCCAGTCGGCCCGCAGGGCCGATCGCACGTCCCCCCGCGCCCCGCCGTCACGTCAGCCGCGACGAAATAACCCCGGTATTGAACCCACCCATCCGCAACTCGCCGAACAGCCGCTGATACTCGATCTTCGGACAGCGATCCTGCACCACCGTGACACCCCGCGCGCGGGCCACCGCAGCCGCCGCATCGTGGCGCACCCCCAGCTGCAACCAGATCACGTCCAGCCCGGGCCAGCGCGCCAGCGCCTCCTCCACGATCCCCGGCACCGCATCCGACCGGCGGAACACATCCACCATGTCGACATCAATGGGGACATCGGCCAGCGTGGCATACACGCGCGCGCCCAGCAGATCCTGCCCCGCCAGTCCGGGGTTCACCGGCACGATCCGATACCCCTTCAACTGCAGATAGCGGGCCACGAAATAGCTGGGCCGGACCGGATTGGCCGAGACACCGACAATGGCCACGGTCTTCACCCGGTTCAGGATCGCCTTCAATGCTGCGTCGGGTATGGCATCGCTCATGACCCAACCCTCAAACGAAAAAACGCCCGGGTCAAGCCCGGGCGCAAAGGTGTGGAACGAGGGATATGTCTGCGGGCAGGTCCGGTTCCGCAAACCTGCTCTGTGTTATCAGATGGGGCCACCAGCGCCCCGCCACCAGTGCCCCTCGCAACCCTGTGAAGGGCGCGTCCAAGGTCGGGCGGGCGGGCGTCGCGGCCACAGGCCGCGCGGTGGCCCGGCCAGACCCGACTACTCGGCCCGTGCCGCGTAAAGCGCCACCGCCGCCGCGTTCGACACGTTCAACGACCCGAACCCGCCCGCAGCCCCGATCCGCACCAGCGCGTCGCAGGTGGCCAGGCTCTTCTCGCGCAGGCCCGGTCCCTCGGCGCCCATGACCAGCGCCACGGGACGGTCCCGCTTGCCCTCCACCGCCTGCGCAATCGTCATCTCGGCCTCGCCATCGAGGCCCAGCACGAGGTATCCCATACCCTGCAACTGCGTCATCGCATCCGCCAGATTGCGCACCCGCAGATAAGGCTGCCGCTCCAGCGCGCCGGACGCCGTCTTGGCCAGTGCGCCAGTCTCGGGCGCCGCATGCCGCTGCACGGCCACCACGGCCCGCGCGCCAAAGACCTCGGCCGACCGCAGGATCGCGCCCACGTTGTGCGGGTCGGTCACCCGGTCCAGCAGCACGATGCGCGCAGGCGTCGGCCCATCACCCAGTGCGATGTCCTCAAGGCTGCCCCAGTCCAGCGGCTTCACCTCCAGCGCGGCCCCTTGGTGCACCGACCCCGGGTCGATGGGTGCTGCGAACTTGCGCGGATCGCTGATCTCTGGCTCCAACCCGGACCCCGCGACCGCGTCCTCCAGCTTGTCCAGTGCGTTGCGCGTCACCACCAGCCGCAGCTTCACGCGCTTGGGGTTCAGCAGCGCGTCGCGCACCGCATGCAGGCCGAACAGCCAGATCGTCTCCGACGCGGCCATCCGTTTGGCCTGTTCCTTTTCGATCACCCACTTCGGCTTTTGCATCTGACATCCCCTGACTGTTGCCCCCCGTTACAGGATATCCATGCCCCTGTGAAGCAACCGCCAGATCTGCCGCGTTTTGCGTTTGGCGCCCGCCTTTTTGCGGTTGACGCCCCCCGCCCCCACAGCTATTTCGCCTCTCAGTGGGCGACAGGCCGCAAGGTGTGGCAGGAGACTGTAACTCTCTCGCGGAGACGCACGCCTGGTTCGATTCCAGGGTCGCCCACCACTAATTTTCCTCTTCTTACCATGCCGGTCTCAGGCATCACTGCGGCGCAGAGCCTGCGCTGTCGCGGCCCCCTTCTTCTGGTTGAAAATACTTCGGGGGATTGGGGGCTGGCCCCCAAGGCCGACGGTCCGTCGAAAGACCAAAGAGCCCTTTTTGCGGGCGCCGCGCGCCAAAAAGGCCCGGTCGCAGGGACCGGGCCTCTCATGTCGCAACGCTGTCGTCGGCTCAGTAGATGACGACGCCGCGGATGCTTTCGCCGCTGTGCATCAGATCAAAGCCCTTGTTGATGTCGTCGAGCGGCATCGTGTGGGTGATCATCGGGTCGATCTCGATCTTGCCCTGCATGTACCAGTCCACGATCTTGGGCACGTCCGTCCGGCCGCGCGCACCGCCGAAGGCCGTGCCGCGCCAGCTGCGCCCGGTCACCAGCTGGAACGGCCGGGTGCTGATCTCGGCGCCCGCGGGGGCCACGCCGATGATGATGCTCTCGCCCCAGCCCTTGTGCGCCGATTCGAGCGCCGTGCGCATGACCTGCACGTTGCCCGTGGCGTCGAATGTATAATCCGCGCCGCCGCCCGTCAGCTCGACCAGGTGGCCGACGAGGTCGCCCTTGACCTCTTTGGGGTTCACGAAATCGGTCATGCCGAAGCGTTTGCCCATCGCAACCTTGTCGGGGTTGATGTCGACGCCGACGATCTGCGACGCCCCCGCCATCCGCAGGCCCTGGATCACGTTCAGACCGATGCCGCCCAGACCGAAGACGATGGCGCGCGACCCGTATTCCACCTTGGCCGTGTTGATCACCGCACCGATGCCCGTCGTCACACCGCAGCCGATGTAGCAGACCTTGTCGAAGGGCGCGTCGTCGCGGATCTTGGCCAGGCTGATTTCGGGCAGGACCGTGTGGTTGGCGAAGGTCGAACAGCCCATGTAATGCAGGATCGGCGTGCCATCGAGCATGCTGAACCGGCTGGTCCCGTCCGGCATCACGCCCGCCCCTTGGGTCGTGCGGATCTTCTGGCAGAGGTTCGTCTTGGGGTTCAGGCAATACTCGCACTCGCGGCACTCGGGCGTATAAAGCGGGATCACGTGATCGCCGGGCTTGAGGCTGGTCACCCCCTCGCCCACCTCCAGCACGACGCCGGCGCCTTCGTGGCCCAGGATCGCGGGGAAGGCACCTTCGGGATCATCGCCGGACAGGGTGAAGGCGTCGGTGTGGCACAGGCCGGTCGCCTTGATCTCGACCAGCACCTCGCCGGCCTTCGGCCCCTCCAGGTTCACCTCCATCACTTCGAGCGGATGTCCGGCCTTCAGGGCCACGGCTGCACGGGTTCGCATGGATTCACCTCTTGTCAGAATTTCGGCGCCAAGGTCGGGGAAAATACGCCGGACCGCAAGCCCGGTGCTTGCAAACCCCTGCCCGGTCGCGGCAAGATGACGCCATGAAACAATATATATCCCTGTTTATCCTGCCGCTGCTTGCAGCCTGTGCGTCCCCGAACGTGGACGGCGCGTCCACGCCGCAACGTGGCGGTGGCGATGCCTGCAACGCCTCGGCCTATGCGGGTGATGTCGGCCAGTCGATGGGCACCGCACGGTTCCCCGCAAACACCGAGATGCGACTGATCAATCCCGGCGAGATGGTGACGCAAGAGTTCGTGCCAACCCGGCTGAACGTCGAAGTGGACCGTGCCGGACGGATCGTGGCGATCACATGCGGCTGATCGCACTTGCCCCCCTGCTGCTGGCTTCGGCCTGCGCCAGTGGTCCCGTCGTGCGCAGCGATGCGGGCCGCGCGCCGCAGGCGGTCGACGTGAGTGCCGTGCCGTCCGGTGCGGGGGTCGAGAATTCCTGCGGGGCGCGGCGGCAGATCAGCCTGCTGGGCAAGGATGCCACGGTGCTGGAGAAGGTGCTGATCATGGGTCCGGTGCAGGTGCTGCGGCCGGAAAGCATCGCTGCACAGGATTTTCAGCCGGACCGGATCAACTTCATCATCGGGCCGGACAACAGGATCACGCAGATCACCTGTGGCTGACCTTGCGGGGTCGGTAGAGGGGAGAGAGAGACATGCAAGGCACCGACGTCACGCACTGGGTGGGGGCTTTCACGCGCGACGCCGGCTTGCCTTGCAATACAACTGGTTTAGTCCGCCCGCGTGACGCAAAGATGGGCGCTTTGCGGCCTGTGCTGGATCGTTTCGTGGCGAAATCGGGGCGGCGTCTTGATTTGGCGCGGGCAGTGCGCAACTCTGAGGCATGACGATTCAAACGCCTCCGCCTTTTGTTGCCACGTCCGATGACCGCGTGTCGTTCCATCGCACCGAACTGGGGCCGATCCTGACGCTTTATGGGCGGATGGTCGCGGCGGGCGAGTGGCGCGATTACGGGATTTCAGCGCTGCGCGATCTGGCGGTGTTCAGCGTGTTCCGCAGGACGGCCGAGAACCCGCTGTACCGGATCGAAAAGCGGCCCAAGCTGCGGATGAAGCAGGGGCAATATGCGGTCGTCAGCATGGACGGGCAGATTTTGAAGCGGGGCAATGACCTTGCCGCGGTGCTGCGCGTGCTGGAGCGGAAGCTGATCCGGCCGGTGGACTGACACCGGGCGACAGAGGATTACATTACAGAACCAAAATGTTTCGCATGCGATACATATTATGTAATCTTTAACAGTATCTTAACTCAGATTGACAAACCTTCTACGCGGCGGCGGGAGGTGACTTCGCTGTTTTCCACGGTGCGGATGCGCAGGATCGCGTTGGCGAGGGGTTCGTAGGTGACGGCCATGGCGTTGCCGTTGGCGTGGATCATCGTGGCGGCGTCCACCATCATGCCGACGTGGCCGGGCCAGAAGATCAGGTCGCCGCGTTGCAGATCGGCGTCGGGGGCGAGGGCTTCGCCCAGGGCCGCCTCTTGCAGGTCGGCGTCGCCGGGACAGGGGATGTCGCAGGCGTGCAGCGCGGCGGCGACCAGGCCGGAGCAGTCGAGGCCGCGGGTCGAGTTGCCGCCCCAGAGATAGGGCACGCCGAAGTGCAGCTGTGCGATCGTCGCGGGGCTGGTGAAGGGACGGTCGAGGGGGCGGAGGTGCTTTTTCGGGATGAAGCCCTGCGGTGTTTCGAAGAAATGACGCCGTTCGTCCAGCACGCGGACCCGCGCACCGAAGGGCAGTTGCAGGACGTCTGGGGATTTCAGGTCGTCGTCCGCATAGGCGTGGGTGGCGAAGGTGCCGACGCGGTGGGTGGGCACCACGTCCGCGGTCAGCCGGTCCGAGGGCACGTAGCCCACGTAGCCGTCGTGGCCGTGCACGAAGGACCAGCCGTCGCGATCCTCCAGCACGCTGACGTCCGCGCCCAGCAGAAGCTGGCGGTCGCGGCGCCCGTCGGGGGCGGTCATCAGGTCGGTGACGGGATGCGTCAGGGTCGCGGGGGTGCCGTCGACCAGCGTGAGGCCGTCCACCTGCCCCGCGAGGGTCCGGTGGGCGACGCGGGCATTGGCGGGCCAGAGGCGGCGGTCTTTTGTCGTGGCGGCGGTCACAGCTTCAGCAGGTCGGGCAGTGCGGCGAGGATCGCGCGAGCGCCCATGCCGACGCCGCCCTTGGGGCGGGCGGGTTTTGCGCTGGGGTTCCAGCCGTAGATGTCGAAGTGGATGTAGGGTTTGTCGGTGAAGCGGCGCAGGAACAGGGCCGCCGTGATCGACCCTGCGAAACCACCCGATGGCGCGTTGTCGAGGTCGGCGATACCGGGTTCGATCATGTCCTCGTAGGGGTCGTAAAAGGGCAGACGCCAGACCGGGTCGGCGACCGTTGCGGCAGCGCGGGTCAGGGCCGTCGCGGTGTCTTCGTTGTCGGTGAAGAAGGGTGCGAGGTCCGGGCCGACGGCGACGCGGGCGGCCCCGGTCAGGGTCGCCATGGAGATCACGAGGTCGGTGTGGGATTCGCAGGCGAGCGCCAGCGCGTCGGCCAGCACGAGGCGGCCTTCGGCGTCGGTATTGTTGACCTCGACCGTCAGCCCTTTGCGAGAAGTCAGGATGTCCTGCGGGCGGAAGGCATTGGCAGAGATGGAGTTTTCGACCGCAGGGATCAGGACGCGCAGGCGGATCGGCAGCCCCAGCGCCATGATCATGTGCGCAAGGCCCAGAACGGTCGCGGCACCGCCCATGTCCTTTTTCATCAGGCCCATGGAGCTGCCGGGTTTGATGTTCAGACCGCCGGTGTCGAAGCAGACGCCCTTGCCGACCAGCGTCAGGTGCGGACCGGTGTCGCCCCATGACATATCGATCAGGCGGGGCGGCGTGGCGCTGGCGCGGCCGACCGCGTGGATCATCGGAAAATTGGACGACAGCAGGTCGTCGCCGGTGATGACGCTGATCTGGGCGTCATGGCGGCGGGCGAGGCTGCGGGCCGCATCTTCGAGGTCCGCGGGGCTCATGTCGCTGGTGGGCGTGTTGATCAGGTCGCGGGTCAGGGCCTCTCCGGCGGCGATCGCTTCCAGCCGGGGGGCGTCGATGCCGTCGGGGGCGATGAGGCGTGCGGCGCCGGGTTTCGGCTTGGTGTAGCGGTCGAAGCTGTAGGATTCGAGCAGCCAGCCCAGTGCTGCCTCCTCCAGCGCGGCGTCGGTCAGGCCGGAGGCGATGGCATAGGTGCCGGCGGGCAGCTTGCGCGCGGCGGATGCGGTGACGAAGCGGGTGCGGCGGCGGCTGGCGGCACTGCCCTGCCCCACCAGCGCCATGGCGATGCCGCCGTCCGCATCGGGGATCAGCAGCGTCGCGCCGGCAGCCCCGGTAAAGCCGCTGGTCTGCGCCCACATGCGCGCGGCCGCCGGGATCGCGTCGGTGGCGTCGGCGTCGATGATGTGAAGGGGGATGGCCGCGGTGTCGGGGGCGGCGAAGGTGGCAGGCGTACGGTCGGTCATCGGGGGTTCCATTCTAGCTCCCCCACAGCGTAGCGGTATGGCCGGTGACGGCAAGGCCGGATCAGAAGTCGCGGAAGTCCCAGATCTGGGAAATCGCCAGATCGAAGCCCCGTTCGAGGCGCGAGAGCGTCGCTTCGAGTGCGATGCCGTTGCGCTGGCGCGCACAGGTGCCGACGTGGCGGGCGGCGATGGCGACCTCTGTCAGGCCGATGCCCTGCGCGACGGCCGCCATGCGGCCGGACTGGCGCGCCAGTTCGTCGAAGCCCGCGATGGCACGCACGTCCTGCAGGCGGTTCAGGCGGATCGCCAGATCCTCCAGCGCGCGGCAGATCGTTTCCTCGGCGGCCTTGTCGCCCAGATCCTTGTAGATCTCGCTGAGGGGGCCGGGGTCCATCGCAGGGTTGCGGGTGCATTCAAGAACGGTAACGATGCTCATGGGATCGGGCCTTTGGTAAGGATGTTGTCGGTGATTTCTTCTAGGCGGGTGTGGTCACCATTTGGTTGACGCCAATCCACGAAATCCCTCGAAATCCCGTCAAATACACCTTAATCCTGTGACAAATGCCGAAGGAGTGCGCCCGATGCAATTCGCCAAACCGCTGCCCGAGTATCTGGTCAAGCGCTATCACGGCTGGAAGGCCACCACCTATGCCGAGAACCGCAGCTGGTACATGCGGCTGGCCGAGGATGGTCAGCATCCGCGCGCGATGATCATCTCGTGCTGCGACAGCCGGGTGCATGTGACCTCGATCTTTGGCGCGGATCAGGGCGAATTCTTTATCCACCGCAACATCGCCAATCTGGTGCCGCCGTTCGCGGCGGACGGGCAGCAGCACGGCACCTCGGCGACGGTGGAATATGCGGTCACGGCGCTGAAGGTGGCGCATATCGTGGTGCTGGGACATTCCAGCTGCGGCGGCGTGCAGGGCTGTTTCGACATGTGCGAGGGCAAGGCGCCGGAGTTAGAAGAGAAGACCAGCTTTGTCGGGCGCTGGATGGACATCCTGCGGCCCGGTTACGAGCGGCTGGCGAGCGGCGACGACAAGAGCCGTCTGCGGTCGCTGGAAAAGGAGGCCGTATTGATCAGCCTCGAAAACCTGATGACCTTTCCCTTCGTCAAGCAGGCGGTGGACGACGGGATGCTGTCGCTGCACGGGCTGTGGAACCACATCGGCGAGGGTACGCTGGAATGCTACGATCCGAACACGCGCGCCTTCACGACGGTCTGAGGAGGCGGCAGCATGGCTGACAGGATCAAGGGCCCGGCCTCTTACTTTCCGGCGATCGAGGCAAAATACGGTCGTCCGATCGCCGCATGGAAGGCGCTGATTCGTGAACAGACGGGTCTGACGCACATGCAGCTTGTCGGTTGGCTGAAAGAGACGCACGGGATGGGCCACGGCCATGCGAACGCGCTGGTGGCCGATACGCTGCGCGAGACGCCAAAGGACTAAAGCGCGCCGTATGTCGCCGGGTCACGGATCGGGTCAGCGGGTGACCGGCGACGACCGGGCCATGCGCTTAGCGGGTGTGACAAGAGACGTCTCAACACGATTTCAGCCGACGTGATGTCCTGGAATGCCCTGGCTGATAGGGACTAATATCATGGACCCCACAGCGTCGCTGTCGGGGACCGACCATTCAAAAAAGTGTTTTTGTCGGGTTTACTTTCCTGACCGATTTTGTAGAGATTGCTGCAAGACTTCGGGATCGAAAGGACACACCCCTGATGACGCGTGCATGTATCATGATGATGACAGTCGCCGGATTTGCCTCTCAGGCACAGGCCGAGACGTCACGGGCGCAGGTGGTGGAAACCTATGCCGACATCGCCGCCGCCGCCTATCAGGACAGCCTGACGACGGCGCAGAGCCTGCGGGATGCGGTCGCGAAACTGACGGAATCGCCCTCTGACGCGACGCTGACGGCAGCGCGCGCGGCGTGGCTCGCGGCGCGCGATCCTTACATGCAGACCGAGGTTTTCCGCTTCGGCAATCCGATCGTCGACGACTGGGAAGGCCGCGTGAACGCCTGGCCGCTGGACGAAGGGCTGATCGACGGCGTGGCGGACGGATACTACGGCGCCGGAGAGAATGAATTCGCGCAGCTGAACGTGATTGCCACGCCCCGCTTTACCCTGTCGGGGGAGGAGGTCGATGCCTCGGTCATCACCCCTGCCCTGCTGTCGGAGGTCTTGCAGGAAGCGGACGGCAGCGAGGCGAACGTGGCCACCGGTTATCACGCGATCGAGTTCCTGCTGTGGGGGCAGGATCTGGTCAGCGACGCGCCCATGGCGGGGCAGAGGCCCTGGACCGATTATGCGCAAGGTGCCGATTGCACCGGCGGCAACTGCGACCGGCGGGCGGCCTATCTGACCGTGGCGGCGGATCTGCTGGTGGATGACCTGTCGTTCATGGCGGACCAGTGGGGCGACGATGGCGCGGCGCGGGCGGCGGTGACGGCGGACCCGCAGGCCGGGATCGCGGCGATGCTGACCGGCATCGGCAACCTGTCCTACGGCGAAATGGCGGGACAACGGGTCAAGCTGGGCCTGATCCTGCACGATCCGGAGGAAGAGCACGACTGCTTTTCCGACAACACGCCGAGCAGCCATTACCATGACGTGCTGGGCATGCAGAACGTCTGGCTGGGGACCTATACGCGCACCGACGGGGCTGTGGTGAGCGGTCCAGCACTGAGCGACGTCGTGGCCGAGGCCGACCCGGCGCTGGCCGCGGCCCTGACGGGCGAGCTGGCCGCGACGGTGGCGGCGGCGGATGCGCTGCGCGTGGCACAGGCGGGCGGTATGCATTACGACATGCTGTTGCAGGTCGGCAATCCGCAGGGCGAGGCGCTGATCAACCCGCTGATCGACGCGCTGGTGGAGCAATCAAGGTCGATCGAGCGGGTCTCTCGGGTCTTGGGCGTGAACGGCGTGGTGGTCGAAGGCGACGACACGCTGGAGGCGGCGGGCGAGGTGTTCCAGTGATGTCATCCCGCGCGCTCATATCCGTGCTGGCCCTGATGGCGGCGGTCCCTGCGGGGGCCGCCCCTGCGCTGGATGCAGAGACGCCGCTGCTGCCCCGCACGGCGGAGGAGGCGGCGCGGATCGCCGCCGTCACCGCACCCACCACGGATTTCAGCGCGCCCGAACGGTTCGAGGACAAGCCCGGTGGTGGGGCCAGTGTGCGGGCGCGGACCACGGCGGATGCGTTTTCCGACCCCTCGGCCAATATCGGGCTGGAGGGGCGGATGACCTTCAACCTTGGCAACGGGCTGTTCACGCGCAACTGGGTGTCGGCGCCGGCGTCCACCACCGCATCGGACGGGCTGGGGCCGCTGCTGAACGCCGCAGCCTGTCAGGCCTGCCACGTCAAGGACGGGCGCGGACGGCCCCCTGTCAGTGAAGGCGAGGCGCCGGTGTCCCTGTTCCTGCGCCTGTCGGTGCCCGCACCTGACGCGCTGGAGGCCGAGATGGCGCAGGTGGCCGGGTGGATGGCGAGCGCGCCGGACCCGGTCTATGGCGGGCAGTTGCAGACGTTTTCCCTGCCCGGCGTGCCCGCCGAGGCGCGGATGCTGGTGGATTATACGGAAAGCCCGGTGACGCTGGCGGGTGGCGAGGTCGTGTCGCTGCGCAAGCCGACCTATACCATCGCGGACCCGGCCTATGGCGATCTGGCGGCGGACCTGATGACCTCGCCCCGCGTGGCACCCCAGATGATCGGGATGGGTCTGCTGGAGGCGATTCCGGCGGCAGAGATCATGGCGCTGGCAGACCCCGACGACGCGGATGGCGACGGAATCTCGGGCCGGGCCAACGTGGTGATGTCAGCCGTGCAGGGCGCGCCTGTGCTGGGGCGGTTCGGGCACAAGGCGGGGATGCCGTCGGTGCGCGAACAGTCGGCGGCGGCGTTTTCCGGCGACATGGGGTTGTCCACGTCCTTGCATGTCAGCGCTGGCGGCGATTGCACCGCGGCACAGGTCGCCTGCATGGCCGCACCCTCTGGCGCCGATCCTGCGACGGGGGTGGAGGTGAGCGACGAGAGTCTTGATCTGGTGACCTTCTACGCCCGCAATCTGGGTGTGCCGGAGCGGCGGGATGCGGCTGATCCGACCGTGCTGCGCGGCAAGCGGGTGTTCTATGACGCGGGCTGCACGTCCTGCCATACGCCGAAGTTCGTGACCGGGCGGGATGCCGAAAATTCCGCGCAGAGTTTCCAGCTGATCTGGCCCTACACCGACCTTCTGCTGCACGATATGGGCGAGGGTCTGGCCGACCACCGGCCGGAGGAACGCGCCACCGGGACCGAGTGGCGCACGGCGCCGCTGTGGGGGATCGGGTTGACCGAGCAGGTGACAGGCCACGCCAGTTTCCTGCACGATGGCCGCGCCCGCACCCTGATGGAAGCCATTCTGTGGCACGGTGGCGAGGCGCAGGCGTCACGCGATACCGTGGCCGCCCTGCCCAAAGATGACCGCGACGCCCTGATCCGTTACCTGGAAAGTTTATGACATGCGCCTGATGACCCTCGCCCTGCTGACCCTGCCCCTGCCCGCGCTGGCCGACGATGCCGTTGACCGGGTGCTGAACGATTATGCCGTGCCCCATGTGGCGACCTTTGCGGAGGCGACCGCCGGGCTGGCGCAAGCGGCGGAGGCGGATTGCACGCCGGGCAGCGCTGATCTGGTATCGGCGTGGAACGGCGCGATGGATGCCTGGCTGGGGGTGCAGGATCTGCGCTTTGGCCCGTTGGAGCAGGGCAGCCGGCGCCAGGCGATCGCCTATTGGCCCGACGTTGACGGCCACCGGCCCCGTGCGCTGTCGCGCATCCTGACCGGGCAGGACCCGGTGCTGGACAAGCCAGAGACGTTTCCGGGGCAGCCGATCTCGGCCCGGGGGCTTTATGCGGTCGAGGCGATGCTGTTCGATCCGGATTTCAACACCTATGCCGCTGGCGATCCGGGCTGCGTGCTGGTGCGGGCGATGACGCAGGATCTGGCGGCCTCTGCCGCGGCGGTGCAGGAGGCGTGGCAGAGCGATTTCGTGACCGTGATGCGGACGGCGGGCAACAAGCGGAATGCGCGCTTTCTTGATGCGAGCGAGGCGCGACAGGTCGTTTTTACCGCGCTTTTGACCAGCATGCAGTTCGACATCGATGAGCGGCTGGGGCTGCCGCTGGGCACCTTCGACCGGCCCCGGCCCAAGCGGGCGGAAGGCCGGCTGTCGGACCGGTCGCAGCGCAATCTGGCGCTGTCGCTGGCGGGCCACCGGGATCTGATGGTCGCACTGGTGCCTGATCCGGCGGACGCAGCCCGCAGTTACGCGGATTTCGACCGGGTGATCGGGCTGGCGGAGGGGCTGGACGATCCCGACTTCTCTGGCGTGGATGACCCGGCGGGGCGGTTCCGGCTGGAGGCGTTGCAGACGGCGCTGATCGCCCTGCGGGCGGATGTGCATGCGGAACTGGGCGAGACGCTGACCGTCACCATGGGCCTGAATTCACTGGACGGAGACTGAGCCATGACCACGCGCCGCGCTTTCCTTGGCAGCCTGCTGGCCGCCGGTGCCCTGCCCCGGCTGAGCTGGGCCGATGCGGGCAGTCCCGCATTTCTGGCCGCGGCACAGGAGCCTGACGGCGGCTTTGCCGTCTTTGGCCTGACGCAGACCGGGGCCGAGACATTCCGCGTGCCCTTGCCCGCGCGGGGCCATGCGGGGGCGGCGCATCCCAGCGCGCCAGAGGTCGTGGCCTTTGCCCGCAGGCCCGGTACCTATGCGCTGGTGATCAACGCGGCGTCCGGTGCCGTGACGCATCGGCTGTCAGCGGAGGACGGGCGCGAGTTCAACGGGCATGGCGTGTTTTCCGAAGACGGCGCGCTGCTTTATACCTCGGAGGTCGTGGCGGAGAGCGGCGAGGGCCGCATCGGGGTCTGGTCGCGGGACGAGGGATATGTGCGGGTTGCGGAGTTCGCATCCGGCGGAATCGGGCCGCATGAGGTGATCCGCCTGCCGGGCCGTGATACGCTGGTGGTGGCGAACGGTGGCATCCGCACGGGGGCCGGGGATCGCGAGAAGCTGAACATCGACACGATGGCACCGAACCTGACCTATCTCACGCCGGAGGGCGACGTGGTGCAGAGCGTGGCGCTGGGGGCCGCGCGGCATCATGCCTCGATCCGGCATCTGGCGGTGAACGCGGGGCGCGTGGCCTTTGCGATGCAGTGGGAGGGGGAGGTAAGCGCCGCCCCTGCCCTGCTGGGTCTGCATGATCTGGGCGACGCGGAGGCGCGGCTGGTGCAGGCCGACGCGGCGGCCCATGCGGCGATGCAGGGCTATGCGGGATCGGTGGCGTTCTTTGCGGAGGGCCGCCGGGTCGCGATATCGTCACCCAAGGGCGGGCGGGCACAGGTCTTTGATGACAACGGCGCGTTCCTTTACGAGATCGCGCGGGCGGATGTCTGCGGGTTGGCGGGGGTGGGCGACAGCCTCGTGCTGACTGACGGGTTCGGCACGGTTCTTGGGATGCAGGACGAGACGCCTGCCTGGCACACGCGGTTCAGGCGCGCCTGGGACAATCATATCGTCAAGGTCTGACGCCCCTTGCCTTTGCCCGCGCCGGATGCGGACATGGGTGCAGGGAGGACGGCAATGAGACATGGCGTGACACTGGTGGCCCTGATCGCGATCGTGGTGTCGCTGTTCGTCTTGCACGACGCGCGGCGCGGGCTGGAGATGACCTCGCTGACGGTCGGAGAGACTCCGGTCACGCGCTATGCCCTGCCCGGTGCCGACGGGCCGGTGGTCGTGGTGGCGCATGGCTTTGCCGGGTCGCGGCAGATGATGCAAGGCTATGCGCTGCCGCTGGCGCAGGCGGGATACCGGGTGTTTGCCTTCGATTTTCAGGGCCACGGGCGCAATCCGGTGCCGATGTCGGGGGATGTCACGGCGCTGGATGGGACGACGCAGCGGCTGGTGGATCAGACGGCAGAGGTGGTCGACGCGGTGGCGGACGGGGCGGCGCCGGTGGCGCTGCTGGGGCATTCGATGGCGACGGATGTGCTGGTGCGGGTGGCGCAGGGGCGCGGGGATGTGGGGCCGGTGGTGCTGCTGTCGGCGTTCAGTCAGGCGATCGACGCAGGCCATCCTGCCGACCTGCTGCTAGTCACGGGCGCCGGAGAGCCGGGGCTGAAAGAGTTCGCGGTCGCGGCGGCGCAGATGGTCGATCCGGCTGCGGTCGATGGACAGACTGTCGTTGATGGTCCGGTCAGCCGGCGGGCGGTGATTGCGCCGTGGGTAGAGCATGTCTCGATCCTGCACAGCAGGCGTGGACGGGCGGAGGCAGTGGACTGGATCGACCGGGCTTACGTGCGAACCTCCGACGTGCCGATCCGCCATACGGGTTGGGCGATACTCGGGTTGCTGGGCGGCATCGTGGCGCTGTTCGGCGCGGTGGCGCGGGTGTTGCCGGTGACGCCGGTGGAGGCGATGCCCCTATCGCGCGGGCGGTTGGCGGTGGTGACGCTGGTGCCGGTGGTCGTGGCACCGGTTGTCTCGGTGCTGGTGAACCCGCAGGTGCTGCCGGTGCTGGTGGCGGGGTACCTCGCGCTGCATCTGGCGGTGTTCGGCGGGTTGCAGCTGTGGCTGATCCGGCGCTGGGGCGGGCGGTTCGGGGCGTTTTCGCCCTTGGCATTTCTCGTGCTGCTGGGGTGGAGCGTGGTGTTCGGCGCGGCACTTGACCGCTATGCCGCGAACTTTTGGCCCATCGCGCAGCGCGTGTGGATCATCGCGGCGATGGCGCTGGGGGCGGTGCCGTTCATGCTGGCGGATGCGGTGCTGACGCATGGGGCGTCATTGGGACGACGGTTTGTCTTGCGCGGCGGGTTCATCGTGTCGCTGGGGATCGCGGTGGCGCTGGACCCAAGCGGGCTGTTCTTTCTGGTGATGATCGCACCCGTGGTGCTGCTGTTCTATGCGGTCTTCGGCACGATGGGGCGCATGGCGGGGCGGCGCGCGGGGCCACTGGCGGCGGGGTTGGCGCTGGGACTGGTGCTGGCCTGGGCGCTGGGCGTCAGCTTTCCGCTGTTTCAGGCGTAAGGTAGGGGCGCAGCAGTTCCATGACGTCGACGCTTGCGCCAAGGCGCGCGGCGAGCAGGAAGATGCCGCCGAACTTGCGCTGCAGAAGCAGGACGTCGATCGGCAGTGGCGGCGGGATGAAGCCATCCTCTGCCAGTGCGATGCCTTGCTGTTGCAGGCGGCGGGACAGTGTCTGGTCGGCGAAGTCGATCTGCGGCGCGGTCAGGGCCGCGAAGACGTCGCGCATCATGGCGATGATCTGGGCGCGGTGGGTGGCTTGCGTGGCGGGGCCGATGAAGCCGATGGCTGCGGCGCATTCACCTAGTGCTGCGGGATCGTCGGCTAGACCGGCGCGGATCAGGGCGAGATAACGGGCGGCGACATCCGGTGCGATGTCGCGGGCGGCGCCGAAGTCGAGCAGGACGATGCGACCCGTGTCCGCCTGCCAGCGGTAGTTGGCGAAGTTCGGATCGGTCTGCATGGCGTTGAAATCGAAGAGTTCCGCCAGTGTGAGGGCGATCAGGTCGCGGGCGATGCGGTCGCGGGTGTCCTGCGGGGCATCGGCGGCAGTCTCGATCGACCTGCCGGGGACGAAGTCCATCGCCAGCACTTGACCGGTGGTCAGGTCGTCGTGCAGGCCGGGGACGGTAAACTGCGGCTGGTCGGCGAGGAGAGTGCCGAAACGCTGGAGCTGGGCGGCCTCGCGCAGGTAGTCGGTTTCGTCGTGCAACTGCTGGCGCGCCTCTGCGAGATAGGGCGCGAGGTCGAGACCCTTGGGCAGCAGGCCGGTCATGCGGATCAGGGCGCCGACGTTGGTCACGTCGCTGTCGATGCTGCGGGCGACGCCGGGGTATTGCACCTTGATCGCGAGCGTGCGGCCGTCGCGCAGGACGGCGCGGTGGACTTGCCCGATGGAGGCGGCAGCGATGGGGCGGACGTCGAAGGTCTTGAACTGTTGCAGCCAGTTTTTCGGCCACTGGGCGTCGAGGACCTGCCGCAGTTGTGCTGGCGGCATGAAGTGGGCGTCGTCGCGCAGGCGGGCCATGATCTGCGCCAGTTCGGGCGGCAACATCTCTCCGGTATCCATGGAGACGAGCTGGCCGACCTTCATGGCCGCGCCGCGCATGTTGGCCAACTGGTCGGCGATGCGGGTCATGTTGCCGGGGGTCAGGAGCAGGTCGCGGAAGGCGGGGCGCTGGCCGCGGCCCAGTTGGCCGATGCCCTGCAGCGCCATGTTGCCCGCGACGCCCGCAGTCATCGTGCCGAGGCGCGTCAGCCGCGAGAGGCGGCCGGAGGGGACAGGGACCGGGCGGGCGCGGGAGGGGGTGTCATTCATCCCCGAAAGCTAGCGGGGATGGGACGTAGCGCAAGGTTGCGGCCATGATGTCGCAGGTCAGGCGGTGTAGGAGGTCAGCGCAGCCTCTGCGCCGTCGGCCCAGATCATCGTGAGCCAGCGGGCGAAGGCATCGGCGAAGGGTTTCGCCTGCGCCAGATCGCCGTAGAGGGGCTGTTCGATCCATGCGGCGGGGCGGTCTTTCGCGGCCTTGGCAGCGGTCTGGAGGTCGGTCCAGATCGGGTCGTTGGCCTCGATCACCGTGCCGTCCTCGCGGGTGCCTTCGCACATGCGGGCCCAGAGGGCTTCGACCAAGGCGAGACCCTCGACCGGGGTGCCGGCCTTGAGGGCGTCGCGCAGGACCGGCAGGATGAAGCCGGTGTGGCGCGAGGAGCCATCGAAGGCGACGCGGCGGGTGGTGTCGCGGATCTGGGGGTTGGCAAAGCGGCTTTCGATCAGGTCGACGTAGGCCTGCGGTGTCATGCCGGGGACGGCGTGGACGTGGGGGACGATTTCGTCGGTTTCGACCTTGCGGAAGAAGGCGTGGATGGCGGGGTGTTCCATGCAGCCGGCGATGGTTTCGACACTCAGGATCTCGCCTGCGTTGGCGATGACCTGATGGCCGCCGTTCAGGATGCGGATCTTCATGGATTCAAAGCTGTGCACGTCGTCGGTGATGGTGGCGCCGACGTCTTCCCACGCGGGGCGACCGGCGCAGAACTTGTCCTCGATCACCCACTGGCGGAAGTTTTCGTGGGTCACGGGGACGTTGTCGGCCACGCCGAAGTCGCGCGCCAAGGCCAGTTCAGAGGGGCCGGTGGCGGGCACGATGCAATCCACCATGGAATTCGGAAAGGTGCACTGCGCGTCGATCCAGTCAGCGAGGTCCGGGTCGGACAGGCGGGCGAGGCCGGTGATCGTCTGGCGCAGGATGTCGCCGTTGCCTTGCAGGTTGTCGCAGGACTGGCAGGTGAATGGGCCGGAGTGCGCCGCACGCCGGGCGCGCAGGGCGGCGACCATGGCACCGAAGGCGCTGCGCGGTGTGTCTGGGTGGGCGGCGTCATGCACCATGTCGGGGTGGCCCGCGTCGAATGTGCCGTCCTTTTGGTAATAGCCGCCCTCGGTCACGGTCAGGGCGACGATGCGAATCTCTGGCGCGGACATGGCGGCGATCAGGGGGGCGTTGCCTTCGGCCACGGCGATGTAGTCGATCATGGAGCCTGTGACCTCTGCCGATTTGCCGGCGGGGTCGAGTTCGATCAGGGTCGTGAGGCAATCCTGTGCCAGCATCTTCTCTCGCGCGCTGGCATCGGCGGGGCGGACACCGGCGCCGAGGATCGCCCAGTCGTGCGCCTGCCCTGCGTCCATCAGCCGGTGCAGATACCACGCCTGATGGGCGCGGTGAAAGTTGCCGAGGCCGATGTGGACGATGCCGGGCGAGAGACTGGCGCGGTCGTAGGACGGCACGCGCACGCCCTCTGGCAGGTCGGACAGGGTGGCGAGGGACAGGGGGGTGGCCATGATGGGGCTTTCAATGGGGTCTTGAGGAATGACGGCGGCGCTTAGCTCATCCACTGGCCGCCGTCGACGTTGTAGGTTTGCGAGACGATGTAGTTCGCCTCGCTTGATGCAAGGAACACCGCCATGCCAGTCAGGTCGGCGGGCACGGCGAAGCGACCGGCGGGAACGCCTGCGGCGACCTCGGCCTTTTTTTGGCCAAGCGGTTTGCCTTCGAGTTTCGCGAACATGGAGTCGACGTGTTCCCAGTGTTCGCCGTCGACGACACCGGGGGCGATGGCGTTGACGTTGATGCCATGCTTGATCAGGTTCAGACCGGCGGATTGGGTCATCGAGATGACGGCGGCCTTGGTGGAGCAATAGACCAGCACGAGGGATTCGCCGCGACGGCCCGCTTGCGACGCCATGTTGATGATCTTGCCGCCGTGGCCTTGGGCGATCATCTGTTTCGCGGCGGCCTGCATGGTGAAGAGCGTGCCCGCGACATTGACGGCGTAGAGCTTGTCATAGCTGGCGCGGGTGATGTCGACGGTTTCAGCCGCATCGAACAGGGCCGCGTTGTTGATCAGGATGTCGAGCTTGCCGGTTTTTGCAACGACGGAGGCGATGGCGGCGTCGATGCTGGACTGGTCGGTGACGTCGAGTTGCACGGCGTAGGCGCGGTCGCCCAGTTCGCGCGCAGTCGCCTGTGCCGCGTCCATGTTGATGTCGGCGATGGCGACGGTGGCGCCTTCCGCAATATAGCGTTCGGCAAAGCCGCGACCGATGCCGCGGGCGGACCCGGTGATGAGGGCCGATTTGTCGGTCAGGCGGGTCATGCGATGCGCAAGCCTTTGTCGTCGAAACGGTGGATGTGTTCGGCCCGCGGTTCCAGATGGATCGTGTCGCCATGGGTCAGGCCGACCTCTCCCCCTGCCCGCACTGTCATGGGTTCGGACATTTCCGGCACGTGGACGTGGAAGAAGGTGTCGGACCCCAGATGTTCCGCCACGCCGACCCGGCCCGTGAAGGTGCCGCCGCTGTCGACGACGTCGAGGTGTTCGGGGCGGATGCCGATGGTGGTCGCGTTATGCTTTTGCGCAGGCGCGCCGGTCAGCAGGTTCATCTTGGGCGAGCCGATGAAGCCCGCGACGAAGGTGTTGCGGGGGGCTTTGTACAGCTCCAGCGGCGAGCCAACCTGTTCGATGTGGCCGGCGCGCAGGACGACGATCTTGTCGGCCATGGTCATCGCCTCGACCTGATCGTGGGTCACGTAGATCATCGTGGTGGCCAGCGTCTTGTGCAGTTCCGAGATTTCCATCCGCATGCCGACGCGCAGGGCGGCGTCGAGGTTGGACAACGGCTCGTCAAACAGGAACGCGGCGGGTTCGCGCACGATGGCGCGGCCGATGGCGACGCGCTGGCGCTGGCCGCCGGAGAGTTGCCCCGGCCTGCGGTCGAGATAGTCGGTCAGGTTCAGGGCGGTCGCGGCCTTGGCGATGCGGCGGTCCTGTTCGTCCTGCGGCATGCCCGCCATCTTCATCGGGAAGGCGATGTTCTTGCGCACGGACATGTGCGGATAAAGCGCGTAGCTTTGGAACACCATGGCGAGGCCCCGCTTGGCGGGGGGCAGGTCGGTGGCGGGCTGGCCGTCGATGCGGATTTCACCGCCCGAGACATCCTCCAGCCCCGCGATCAGGCGCAGGAGCGTGGACTTGCCGCAGCCGGAGGGGCCGACGAAGACGACGAATTCGCCATCCTCGACCGTCAGATCCAGCGGGGGGATGACTTCGACTTCGCCGAACTTCTTTTGAACCTTGTCGAGTGTGATGCGTCCCATGGTGGTCTCTCCTATTTGACCGCGCCGAAGGTCAGGCCCCGGACGAGTTGTTTCTGGCTGAACCAGCCCATGATGAGGATCGGCGCGATGGCCATGATCGAGGCGGCGGAAAGCTTGGCGTAAAACAGGCCTTCGGGTGCCGAGAAGCTGGAGATGAACTTGGTCAGAGGTGCCGCGTTCACGGTGGTCAGGATGATGGTCCAGAACGCCTCGTTCCACGCCAGAATGATATTGAGCAGGATGGTGGAAGCGATGCCCGGCACGGCCATCGGGGTCAGGACGTAGATGATCTCATTCCGCAGGCTGGCGCCGTCCATGCGCGCGGCTTCGAGGATTTCGCCCGGGATTTCGCGGAAGTAGGTGTAGAGCATCCAGACGATGATCGGCAGGTTGATCAGCATCAGGATCACGATCAGCATGATGCGGCTGTCATAGACGTTCAGGTATTTCGCGATCAGCACCAGCGGATAGAGCACGCCGACGGCGGGCAGCATCTTGGTCGAGAGCATCCAGAGCAGGATGTCCTTGGTCTTTTTGCCCGGCACGAAGGCCATGGCCCATGCGGCGGGCACGGCGATGATGATGCCCAGCAGGGTCGATCCCACGGCGATGATGATCGAGTTCATCAGGGCCAGCGGATAGTTCGACCGTGCCAGCACGTCGGAATAATTCTGCGTCGTCCAGTCGAAGAAGAACCAGACGGGTGGATCGGAAATTGCCACCGCTTCGGATTTGAAGCTGGTCAGGAAGGTCCACAGGATCGGGAAGAAGATCAGCAGACCGATGCCCCAGGCGAGGACCGTCCACATCATCTTTTTGCGGGGCGAGATTGCGCGAGCCATTGTCCGGGTCCCTTCAGGTATCGAGGTTCTTGCCGACGATGCGCATCAGGAAGATGGCAACGATATTGGCGAGGATGACGGCGACGATGCCGCCCGCAGAGCCGAGGCCGATGTTCTGGCTTTCCAGCACGCGCTGGTAGACGAGGTAGGTCAGCGTGCGGGTACCGAAGGCGCCGTTGGTGGTCACGAAGATTTCCGCGAAGATCGAGAGCAGGAAGATCGTCTGGATCAGGATGACGACGGTGATCGCGCGGCTGAGGTGCGGCAGGATGATGTACCAGAAGCGGCTGTAGCCGGGGGCGCCGTCCATCTCTGCAGCCTCAAGCTGTTCGGACGACAGGGACTGCACGGCGGTCAGCAGGATCAGCGTGGCGAACGGCAGCCATTGCCATGCCACGATGATGATGATCGACAGCAGCGGTGACTGGGACAGGAAATCATAGGGCTGCGCGCCGAAGAATTTCCACAGATAGCTGAACAACCCGTTGTCCACGTTGAAGAACATGTTCTTCCACACCAGCGCCGACACGGTCGGCATGACGAAGAAGGGCGCGATCACCAGGATGCGGACGATCCCCTGCCCGAACATCGGCTGGTCGAGCAGGAGCGCCAGCGCGATGCCGCCGCCGATGGTGATGACGAGGATTCCCGCCACCATCTGCAGGGTGACGACGACCGATGACAGGAACGAATCCGACGTCAGGAACGACACGTAGTTGTCGAACCCGATCCACGCATCGAACGTCGCCCTAAGCGGTCGGTAGTCCGCGAAGGAGAAGTAGAGTGTCATGCACAGCGGCACCAGCATCCACACCAGCAGCACGAAGACGGCTGGTGCGATCATGATCCGTGCGGATGATTTGGAATGTTCTGTCGCCATGACCGGCTCCTCCCGTCAGGTGATCGGATGCTTTCGAAGATCGTTTGACCTGCGAAAGGACCCGGGGGTCAGACCGGGGGCAGGATACCCTGCCCCCGGTCATTGGTGTCGCGGGCTTAGTAGCCTGCGGCTTCCATTTCCTCGGCGGTCAGCGACTGGGCATTCGCCAGCGCCTCGTCACCGGTCTGGTTGCCCGCCAGCGCGTCAGAGAACTGCTGGCCGGTCTGGGTGCCGATGCCTGCAAATTCCGGGATCGCGACGAACTGGACGCCGGTATAGGGCACTTCCTGAACGCTCGGGTTTTGCGGGTCGGCGGAGTTGATGCTGTCCAGCGTCATCTTGGCGAAGGGTGCCGCGTCCAGATATTCCTGGTTTTCGTACAGCGACTTGCGGGTGCCCGGGGGGACGTTGGCCCAGCCTTCTTCACCGGCGACCAGTTCCGCATAGCTTTGGCCCGTGGCCCAGCTGATGAAGTCCTTGGCCACGTCGACCTTCTTGGACGACGACGGGATCGCAAGGCTCCAGGCCCAGAGCCAGTTGCCGCGCTTGCCCAGACCGTTGTCGGGGGCCAGTGCGAAACCGACCTGATCGGCCACGGTGCTGTCGGCGGGGTTGGTCACGAAGGACGCCGCGACGGTCGCGTCGATCCACATGCCGCACTTGCCCTGCTGGAACAGCGTCAGGTTTTCGTTGAAACCGTTGTTGGCGGCACCGGCGGGACCGGATTCGTTCATCATGCCAAGGTAGAAGTCGATGGTGTTCTTCCACTCGGGGCTGTCGAACTGGGGCTTCCAGTCCATGTCGAACCAGCGGGCGCCGAAGGAGTTGGACATGGCGGTCAGGAAGGCCATGTTCTCGCCCCAGCCGGCCTTGCCGCGGGCGCAGATCCCGTTGATGTCATTGGCGCGGTCGGTCATCTTCATCGCGGCTTCGCGGATGAAGTCCCAGGTCGGCGCGTCGGGCATTTCCAGCCCGGCCTTTTCCATCAGGTCGGTGCGGTACATGACCATCGAGGATTCGCCGTAGAACGGTGCGGCGACCAGATCGCCGTCGACGGTCAGACCGCCGGCGATGGCGGGCAGTAGGTCGTCCTTGTTCCAGTCGTCGGCCATGCCGTCGTTCAGGGACGTCAGCCAGCCGTTCTTGCCCCAGATCGGCGCCTCGTAGGTGCCGATGGTCATGATGTCATACTGACCGCCGCCGGTGGAGATGTCGGTGGTCACGTTCTGGCGCAGCACGTTCTCTTCCAGGACGACCCAGTTGATCGTGTTGCCGGTGTCCTGTTCCCACTGGGGCGCGAGTTTCTGCATCCGCACCATGTCGCCGTTGTTCACGGTCGCGATGGTGATTTCCTCTGCCATGGCGGCGGAGGCGAGGCCGACGCACAGGCCAAAGCCAACGGTCGTGCCGAGAATGGTCGTCTTCATATTCATGGAAAGCCCTCCCAAGCCTTTTACACGCGTCAAGTCTAGGCGGAGGATTTGGCACCGGTCAACACAAAATTTCTAAAATCATCGCCGCGGCGCAGCATTACGCTGCTGCTTACGCAGAACTCCGGACCTTCATCACCCCATTCATCAGCTTTACGATCTGATTTCCGGTCTGATTTTCCGCGCGCAACTTTTCCAGCAGGCGGTCGACGGCGGCCTGCCCGATCCCGTCGACATCCTGTGCCACGGTGGTCAGCGGCGGGCTGGTGAAGGGGCAAAGCGGGTAATCGTCGTGACCGGCGATTCGCAGACCGCCACGGCGCAGCGCCCCCGGTTCCAGCCCATGCTGCGCCGCCGCACGCAGCGCGCCGATGGCGACCCGGTCGTTGACGCAGAGGATCGTGCTGTCGAGAAG
Source organism: Loktanella sp. M215 (assembly GCF_021735925.1). Classification (NCBI taxonomy): domain Bacteria; kingdom Pseudomonadati; phylum Pseudomonadota; class Alphaproteobacteria; order Rhodobacterales; family Roseobacteraceae; genus Loktanella; species Loktanella sp. M215. Next base: position 2,112,385 of record NZ_WMEA01000001.1, on the reverse strand, counting down.
CGCGCCGCGCGCGAAGTGGTCCGACATGACCGCCAGGCCGTGCGATTCGAAATAGGCGCCGGGGCCGGTCATCTGCGTGCCGATGACGACGGGTTCAAGGTCCAGTTCGGTCATCCGGGCGATATAGGCATTCTCGCGTTCGACCGCGTTGAAGTTCACCCGCGGCATGGCGAGGAACACCGGCGGGCCGCCGACGCGGCACAGATAATCGACCATCATGCCGGTGCTTTGCACGTGATCGGTGCCGACGAAATCGACGTTCGTCAAAAGCTCTGGACGGGAATCGAACAGAACGAAGGGCATGCGTGCGTTCAGACGCTCGTAGACATGCAGGTCGCTGTGATTGCCCAGCGGCGCCACGATGGCGCCATCGACGTTCATCGACAGGAAGGTTTCGGCCGCGCGCGCCTCTATCTCTGGGTCGGAGTGAGAGCATTGGCTGATGACCGTGTAGCCTGCCATCATCGCCGCCCGTTCGATGGATTCAAGCAGGCGGGTGAAGAACAGATCGTTGAGGTAGGGGATGATGACGCCGATCATGCCCGTCGTCTTGCGGTTCATTCGGGTGGCGAAGAAGTTCGGGGTGTAATCGACCCGGTCCAGCCCGGTGCGGATACGCTCGACCGAGGAACGGCTGACCTTTGTGGGGTCCTGAAAATAGCGCGACAGGGTGGGACGGGAGACGCCGATGGCGGCGGACAACTCCTCCATCGTGTGAATTTTCGGCTTTGGCATGGGTCGAAACCTTTCCGGATCACGTCCTTGGGGAAAGGTTATGACAAAAATGCGGGGCTGTAAGCCGCAAATTGTTTACATCGGTAAAATAACTTTGGTCGCCCTGTTCACATCGGACGAGAGCCGCCGATGGCGTGGGACCCTGATTCAGCGCAGTCTTGTCCGGATCGCCAGAGGGGCTGCGGGTGCGACAGGTTGACGGCACCCCGGCAACCCTTAAAGAAGAGCTGGCATCCGCGACGGCTGGCCTGCGGGCCGCGACCGGCGCGCTTTGGGAGGACGTCAGGACAGTGTTACGCAGTTTGAGTGTCGTGGCAGCCGCGATCAGCCGGCTGAACTGGGCGATCGGGCAGGTGTTTTCCTGGCTGAGCCTCGGGATCGTGCTGGTCTGCTTTACCGTCGTGGTGTTGCGCTATGTCTTTGCGACCAGCTTTCTGTGGTTGCAGGACCTTTATATCTGGCTGAACGGCGCGATGTTCATGGCGGTGGCGGGGTTCGCGCTGCTGCGTGACGATCACGTGCGCGTCGACATCTTCTATCGCCCGGCCCGGATGAAGACCCGTGCGGCGGTGGATCTGGTGGGCGTGCTGCTGTTCCTGCTGCCCTTCTGCTATATCGTGCTGATCTATTCGCTGCCCTTCGTGCAGCGGGCGTGGTCGTATCACGAGGCTTCGGCCAACGTGGGGGGCATGCCGGGGCTTTATATCCTCAAGACGTTCATCATCGGCTTTGCCGTGCTGCTGGCGCTGCAGGGTGTCGCCATGCTGTGCCGGTCGGTGCTGGTGCTGGGGGGGCGGCGCGATCTGGTGCCTGCGATGATGGCATACCCCGTGAAAACGGCCGACGCCGAGGCCCAAGCGATCGAAGGACTGCACTGATGGATCCCGTCACACTGGGCGAGACGCTTGCCGGTCTCATGTTCTTTGGCATCATCGGGTTTCTGCTGCTGGGCTTTCCGGTCGCCTTTTCGCTGGCCGGTGTCAGCCTTGGCTTTGGTGCTGTCGGCTGGTTTTTCGGCGTGTTCGATCCGTCGAACTTTGGATCGCTGCCGAACCGCTATATCGGGTTCATGACGAACGAGGTGCTGGTCGCGGTGCCGCTGTTCATCTTCATGGGCGTGATGCTGGAACGATCGCAGATCGCAGAGCAGTTGCTGCTGACGATGGGCAAGCTGTTCGGCAATCTGCGGGGCGGTCTGGGGATTTCGGTCATTCTGGTTGGCGCGATGCTGGCGGCCTCTACCGGCGTCGTGGGGGCCACGGTGGTCACGATGGGGCTGATTTCGCTGCCGGCAATGCTGCGGGCGGGATATGATCCCAAGATCGCGACCGGCGTCATCTGCGCGTCGGGCACGCTGGGGCAGATCATTCCGCCGTCGACGGTCCTGATCTTCATGGGCGACATGCTGTCGGGCATCAATTCGCAGGTGCAGATGGCCAAGGGGAACTTTGCGCCCGTTCCGGTGTCCGTGGGCGATCTGTTTGCGGGTGCGATCCTGCCGGGGTTGCTGCTGGTGGGGCTGTATCTGGGCTACGTGATCGTCAAGGCGATCTTTGACCCAAAGGCCCTGCCCGCCACGCCGGTCAGCCCGGAGGACCGCGCGACGCTGGGGCGCGACATCATGGTGGCCCTCGTGCCGCCGCTGCTGCTGATCATGGCGGTGCTGGGGTCGATCCTGGGCGGGATCGCCACGCCGACGGAAGCCGCCTCTGTCGGCGCCGTGGGTGCGATGGTGCTGGCCGCCCTGCGCTGGCGGCTGTCGTTTTCGATCCTGCAGCAGACGGTCATCAGCACGGCGACGATCACGTCGATGGTCTTTGTCATCCTGCTGGGCGCCTCGGTGTTTTCCGTCGTGTTCCGCCTGATGGGCGGCGACAATCTGGTGCATGAATTCCTGTCGAACCTGCCGGGCGGCACGCTGGCGGCCGTGGCCGTCGTCATGGGCATCATGTTCCTGCTGGGTTTCATCCTCGATACCTTCGAGATCATCTTCATCGTGATCCCGATCACCGCCCCCGTCCTGCTGGCGCTGGACGTGGACCCGGTGTGGCTGGGGGTGCTGGTGGGCGTGAACCTGCAGACGTCGTTCCTGACGCCGCCCTTCGGGTTCGCGCTGTTCTACCTGCGCGGCGTGGCACCGGCAGACATGCCGACATCCGCGATCTACAAGGGGATCATCCCCTTCGTGATCCTGCAGATCATTGCAATCGCGATCCTGTTCGCGTTCCCCGGCATCGTGACGTGGTTGCCAAGGCTGATAGCTGGGTGAGATCGGATCGGACCGGCTGTCGCCGGTCCGATCCGCCGGGGGCTTTGCCCCGTCGCCGGCTGGTCCTCGGACCAGTGGCGCACCGGCCGTCGACCCCCAAAGTATGTGCGACCAGAAGAAGATACGACCATCGCACCGTTTTATGCTTGTCGCACAGAAAAAAGGCCCGGGCATAATGCCCGGGCCTTTCGCGGTTTCAAGGTCGTGCGGATCAGAGCGTCAGGTACTTCTGGCGCGCCTGCACGAAGGGGCTGTCGATGTCTTGCGTGCGGGTCCGCAGGATGTTCAGGGATTCGACGAAGCTTTCGGCCGTCTTCTTGACCAGAGCGTCGCCGTTGTCGCGCAGGTCTGTCAGCACCTCGATGGAGGCCTTGGCGCCGGCTTCGAGGATGCTTTCGGGGAACTGGCGGACGTTCACGCCGTGGTCGTTGACGAGCGTCTGCAGGGCGCGCGGGTCGTTGGCCACGAAGTCGGAGGCGACCATGTCGTATTCCGCCTGAGAGCAGTCGCGCACGATGGCCTGCAGGTCAGCGGGCAGAGCCTGATACTTGGCCTTGTCGACAACGAGTTCCGTGGCGAGGCCCGGTTCGACGAAGCTGGGGAAGTAGTAGTTCTTGCAGACCTGATAGAAGCCGAGCGCCAGATCGTTGTAGGGGCCGACGAATTCGGCAGCGTCCAGCGTGCCGGACTGAAGGGCCTGAAAGATCTCGCCTGCCGCCATGTTGGTCACGGTGGCGCCGAGCTTTTCCCAGACCTGACCACCCAGACCGGGGGTGCGGAAGCGCAGGCCGTTGATGTCCTCGACGCCCATCAGTTCGTTCTTGAACCAGCCGCCGGCCTGTGTGCCGGTGTTGCCGGACAGGAAGCCCTGCACGCCGAACTGGTCGTAGACCTCGTCCCAGATTTCCTGACCGCCCATGAAGCGGACCCATGCGGCCAGTTCCTGTGCCGTCATGCCGTAGGGCACGCCGGTGAAGAACGACAGGGCGGCGGACTTGTTCTGCCAGTAGTAGGCGGCGCCGTGGCTCATCTCGGCGGTGCCGTCGATGACGGCGTCGAGGGATTGCAGCGGCGGGACCATTTCGCCGGCGGAATAGACCTGCACGGTCAGGCGGCCACCGGAGGCCGCGGTGATGCGGTCGGCCAGACGCTGGGCGCCGACACCGAGGCCGGGAAAGTTCTTGGGCCATGTGGTGACCATGCGCCAGGTCGTGTTGCCTTGGGCAATGGCGGGTGCGGCAAGGGCCGTGGCGGTGGCGCCGAGTGCGCCGGTGCGGATGAATGAACGACGATCCATTGTGAAACCTCCCTAGGACAATGATCACGGAGACGCCGCGTAGGGGGCGTCCCTTGGGGCGCAGTCAAATCAGGCCGACCGCTGGTTGTCCACCTGCGGCGGGGCGCTATGGCGCAAAAATGACGCGCGGGCTGATGCGGAGCAAGGGCGCGCCCTGCCCCTGCGGTCAGCCGTGGGCCAGCATGATGTGGCGCACGACGGTGTAGTCTTCCAGCGCGTAGGACGACATGTCCTTGCCGTAGCCGGATTGTTTCAGCCCGCCGTGGGGCATTTCGTTGCACAGCATGAAGTGCGTGTTGATCCAGGTGCAGCCGTAGCGCATCTGCGCCGCCGTCGACATGGCCCGGCCCACATCGCGGGTCCAGATCGAGGAGGCAAGGCCGTAGTCGCTGTCGTTGGCCCAGCCGATTGCCTGATCGGCGTCGTCGAAGGGGGTGATGGAGACGACGGGGCCGAAGACTTCACGGCGGACGATCTCGTCCTCTTGCCGGGCGCCGGCGATGACGGTGGGGCGGTAGTAGAAACCCTGGTCCATGGCTTCGCCGCCGGTGGTGACCTCGATGTGTTTCAGCTCTCTGGCGCGGTTCACGAAAGACGCGACCCGGTCGCGCTGGCGTTGCGAGATCAGCGGGCCGATGTCGTTGGTGGTGTCGTCGGCGTTGCCGAGCCGGATCGTGGAGACGGCAGAGGTCAGGTCGGCCACGAGGCGGTCGTAGATCTTTTTGCCCGCGTAGATGCGGCAGGCGGCGGTGCAGTCCTGCCCTGCGTTGTAGTAGCCGAAGGCCTGCAATCCTTCGACCACGGCCCCCAGATCGGCGTCGTCGAAGACGATGACCGGGGCCTTGCCGCCCAGTTCCAGATGGGTGCGCTTGACGGATTTCTGCGCCGCCTCCATCACCTTTTTGCCCGTCGCCACGTCGCCTGTGATCGAGATCATGTCGATGCCGGGGTGGTTGATGAGGTAGCTGCCGACGGTCTGGCCGCGCCCGGTGACGACGTTGGCCACGCCTTCGGGCAGGATGTCGGCCATGATGCGCGCGAGCTTGATCGCGGTCAGCGGGGTCTGTTCGGAGGGTTTGAAGACGACAGTGTTGCCGCCCGCGATGGCGGGGCAAAGTTTCCACGCCATCATCATCAGCGGATAGTTCCAGGGTGCGATGGAGGCCACGACGCCGACCGCGTCCCGGCGCACCATGCTGGTGAAGCCAGCAAGGTATTCGCCGGCGATCGCGCCGTGCATGTTGCGCACGGCGCCCGCGAAGAAGCGCCAGCAATCGACGATGGCCGGAATTTCGTCGTTCAGGGCGAGGTTGATCGGCTTGCCGCAGTTCAGCGCTTCGAGTTTGGCGAAGTCCGCGGCCTCGGCCTCGATCCGGTCGGCGATCTTGAGGAGGGCTGTCGCGCGTTCGCCGGGGGTGGTGCGGGACCAGTGGGTAAAGGCCGTGCGGGCGGATGCCACGGCGCGGTCGACCTGCGCCAGCGATGCCTCTGGCACATCGACGATCAGGGCGCCGGTGCGCGGGTTCAGGACGGGTTCCGGGGCTTCGGTGCCGGGCTCGAACGCGGTGCCGATCAGCAGGGATGTGTCGATGGTCATGGGGTGCTCCTTATGTCTTATTTTCCGCCGCCGGCGGTGTCGGACCCGCCACGGGTCAGGGTGTAGGCCAGCAGAATGGGGATGAAGGTCGCGCAGAACACGACGATGGCGACCACGTTGGTCACCGGGCGCTGGCGCGGGCGGACCAGTTCGTTCAGCATCCAGATCGGCAGGGTCGATTGCTGACCCGATGTGAAGGTGGTCACGATCACCTCGTCGAAGCTGAGCGCGAAGGCCAGCATGCCGCCCGCCAGCAGGGCCGAGCCGAGGTTGGGCAGCAGGATGTAGCGGAAGGTCTGGAAGGCGTTGGCGCCCAGATCCGCCGACGCCTCGACCACGCCGCCGGAGAGGCGGCGGAAGCGGGCGACAGCGTTGTTGTAGACGATCACGATGCAGAAGGTCGCGTGACCCAGCACGATGGTCAGGGTCGAAAACGGGATGTCCATGATCGAGAAGGCCGAGCGCAACGACATGCCGGTGATGACACCCGGCAAGGCGATGGGCAGGATGATCAGCAGCGACAGCTGGTCGCGACCGAAGAACCGTGCGCGCGCCATGGCGGCGGCGACCAGCGTGCCGAGGATCATCGCAAGCAGTGTCGAGATCGCGGCGACCTTGAGCGAGAGGTAGAGCGGCGGCCAGATGTCCGCCCGGCCCCAGGCCACGGCGAACCACTTGGTGGTCAGGCCCGGCGGCGGGAAGGCGAAGGAGCGTTCCTCTGTCGTGAAGGCGTAGAGGAAGATCAGCGCGATGGGCAGGTGCAGGAACAAAAGCCCCGCAATAGCCGAGAGGCGCAGGGACAGGGGCGCGCGGTCAGAGTGCATCGAAGGCCCCTGCCCGTTTGGCCAGCGTGAGGTAGATCAGCATGATGACGATGGGCACGACCGAAAAGGCCGCGGCGAGCGGGATGTTCCCGGCAGTGCCCTGCTGCTGGTAGACCGCCATGCCGATGAAGTTGGCCGAGGTGCCGATGATCTGCGGGATGATGTAGTCGCCCATGGTCAGCGAGAAGGTGAAGATCGAGCCTGCGATGATCCCCGGCAGGGCCAGCGGAAAGGTCACCTTGCGGAACGTGAGGCCCGGGCTGGCGCCGAGGTCGGCAGAGGCTTCCAGCATCGACTCCGGCACCCGTTCCAGCGCCGCCTGCATCGGCAGGATCATGTAAGGCAGCCAGACGTAGACGAAGACGATCCATGTCCCGATGAAGGAGGTGGACAGGGAACTGCCGCCGATGCTGGGCAATGCCAGCAGCGCGTCCAGCAGGAAAGACACGCCGAGGCTGTCAGCGATCCAGGTCAGGATGCCTTCCTTGGCGAGGATCAGTTTCCACGCGTAGACCTTGACCAGATAGGACGACCAGAGCGGCAGCATGACGCCGAGGTAGAAGACCGCCTTCCACCGGCCGCGGGCGTAGCGGGCGGCGTAATAGGCGATGGGCAGCGCCACGACGACCGAGGCGAGCGTGACGGCGGCGGACATGACCAGCGTGCGGATGATGATGTCCATGTTGGACGGACGCAGCAGGTCGCCGTAGGTCTTGAGCGTGAATTCGTGTTTGATGACGCCGGAAAATTCGTCGATGGAATAGAAGCTTTGCAGCAGCAGGGCGGCCAGCGAACCGAGGTAGACGATCCCCAGCCACAGCAGCGGCGGCGCCAGCAGGAGCGCCAGCAGGACGCGCGGCCTGCGCCAGAAGACGGCCGAGATCCGGTCGCCCGGGCCACGGTCGGGGAGGATCGCGGAGGCGGTCATGCCTCTGCCAGCAGGTGCAGGTCCTGCGGATCGAAATCGAAGCGGACGGTTTCGCCGTTTTCGGGCACGGGCTGGCCTGCGGGGATCAGCGCGGCCACGCTTTGGCCCGACACGTCCATCACGACGCGGGTGCCGGACCCGAGGTAGCGGATCGCGGTGACGGTGCCGCTGACGATGCCGTGATACAGCTGGATCGATTCGGGACGCAGGCTGGCCCATTTTTCCGGGCCGCCCAAGGCGCGCGTGACCTGAGGCGAGAGCACGTTGGAGGAGCCGACGAAGTCGGCCACGAAGCGCGTGCGGGGTTGCGTGTAGATCTGAAAGGGCGTGCCGATCTGCGCGATCTGGCCCTTGTTGAACACCGCCAGCCGGTCGGCCATCGACAGCGCCTCGTTCTGGTCGTGGGTGACGAAGACGAAGGTGATGCCAAGGCGGCGTTGCAGGGCCTTCAGTTCGTCCTGCATCGCTTCGCGCAGTTTGAGGTCCAGCGCGCCGAGGGGTTCGTCCAGCAGCAGGACCTTCGGTTCGTTGACCAAGGCACGGGCGAGCGCCACGCGCTGGCGCTGACCGCCGGAGAGTTGTGCGGGCTTGCGGTCGCCGTGGGCATCAAGCTGGACGACCGCCAGCATGTCGTCGGCGCGGTCGTGGCGCTGTTTCTTCGGCATGCCGGCGACCATCAGCCCGTAGGCCACGTTGTCGCGGACGTTCATGTGGGGGAACAGGGCGTAGTCTTGAAAGACCGTGTTCACGTGACGGCGGTTCGGCGGCACGTCGGCCATCTGCTGGCCAAAGATCTCGATCTTGCCGCTGGTGGGGCGCTCGAACCCGGAGATCAGGCGCAGGCAGGTGGTCTTGCCAGAGCCGGAGGGGCCGAGCATGGCGAAGAAGACGCCCTCTGCGATGTCCAGATTGACGCCGTCCACGGCGCGGACGCTGCCGTAGAGGCGCGAAACAGTCTCGAATCGGACGGCGGAGGTCATGGGGGATACCGATGTGGCAAGGGCGTGGGGCGCCCGTCCGCCCCGACAGGGGTCGGACGGGCTGGGTGTCAGCGGCCGCCGATCACGCCGATATAGTCGCTGACCCAGCGGTAATAGGGCACGCAGTCGCCCTGTTCGCAGGTGGAGACGGGCGTGGTCCAGAAGGCGATCTTGTCGAAATCATCGAGACCATTGGCGGTGCAGCCTTCGGCGGTCTGCAAGCCGCGACCGTCGGTGCAGGCGGCAGGCACGGCGGGCACGGCGCCGAACCAGACCGACAGGTCCGATTGCAGGTTCGACGACAGGCTGTGTTCCATCCACTTGTAGGCGCAGTTCGGGTGTTCGGCATCGACGTGCATCATCGACGTGTCCGCCCAGCCGGTGGCGCCTTCCTCGGGGATGGTGGAGGCGATGGGCAGGCCTTCGGATTGCAGCAGGCCGACCTGGAAGGGCCAGGAGCCGGAGGCCACGACGCCTTCGTTCTTGAAGTCGTCGATCTGGATGAAGGCGTCGTGCCAGTAGCGGCTGACCAGCGTGCGCTGGGTGCGCAGCAGGTCGAGGGCGGCTTTGTACTGGTCCTCGTTCAGCTCGTAGGGGGAGGTGATGCCGAGGTCGGGGTTGTGGAACATCAGGTAATGGGCCGCGTCCGCGATGTGGATCGGGCCGTCGTAGGCCTGCACGCGGCCCTTGTTGGTGGCGCCGTCGGGCAGGTCCATCTCCTCGAACACGACGTTCCAGCTGGTGGGGGCTTCGGGGAAGGTTTCGGTGTTGTACATCAACACGTTCGGCCCCCACATGTAGGGCACGCCGTAGTGCACGCCGTCGACCGTGTGCCAGCTTGCGTCCTTCAGCCGGTCGTCGACGGTGGACCACGACGGGATCAGGTCGATGTTAATCGGCTGGACCTTGCCGCCCGCGACCAGCCGCAGCGAGGCGTCACCAGAGGAGGTGACCAGATCGAAGCCGCCTTCGTTCATCAGGGCCACCATCTCGTCCGAGGTGTTGGCGGTCTTGACGTTGACCATGCAGCCGGTGTCGGCCTCGAACTTGGTCACCCAGTCGTAGGCGGGATCGGTTTCGCCGCGTTCGATGTAGCCCGCCCATGCGACGATGTTCAGGGCGCCCTCGCCCTCGCCCACTGCGGTCATCTGGGCGGTGGCGGTCTGGGCGCCGATCACGGCCAGAATTGTCGTCGTCATCAACAGCTTTTGCATCGGTGATCCCCGTTTGGTGCGAAATGAGAAGTGGCGGCAGGTGTTGACGGTATCGTGAGACTCGCCCCAAGCCTTCGCAATATCAAAGTTAAGAACAGCGTTATCGGATAAACCGATAGCTCAGCCGCCGGACACGGTGGCCTGCGCGACGCGGATGAAATGCGCAGCAGGCGCGGGCAGCGGCGCGCCGCGGCGCCATGCGAGGCCGACCTGCACGGTCGGCAGATCGCCTGAGACGTCGCGCAATTCGAGCCGGTCGCCTTCCAGCGACCACGGGCGGTAGGTCAGGCCGGGCAGGATCGCGACCCCTGCGCCCGTTGCGACCAGCGAGCGGACCGCCTCGACCGAGCGGGTGCGGAACATGATGTTGGGGCGGTGGGTCATGCCCTGCATCAGGTCGCGGGTGCTGCCCTCGATCTCGTCCCCCGTCAGCTGGATCAGGGGCCAGTCGGCCAGCGCGTCGAGTTCGATCGCCTCTTGCTGCGCCAGCGGATGGCCCAGCGGCAGCCAGAGGCGGTAGGGCGAGACCAGCAGCGTTTCGACATGGAGCGCGAGGCGGTCGCGGACGGAGGAGGTCAGCAGGACGGCGACGTCGAGCTCTCCTCCGATCAGGAGGTGCTGCAGGTGGTCGCCGCCTTCCTCGATGATGCTGAGTTCGGTCTGGGGATAGGCGCGGCGAAAGCGGGCCAGCAGGTCGGACAGGACGTATCCCGCGACCAGCGAGGTGACGCCAAGGGTCAGCCGGCCGGGGGCCTGTTCGGCGACGTCGGTAAAGGCGTGGCGGGCGGAGGCCACGTCGATCAGGATCTGGCGCGCGTGCCGCAGAAAGGCGGAGCCGCGGTGCGTCAGGGTGATGCCGCGGGCGCGCCTGTCGAACAAGGCGACGCCAAGGTCGGTTTCCAGCGACTGGATCGCCTCGGTCACCGAGGACTGCGAGATCGACAGTGCCTTGGCGGCGCGGGAGACGGACCCCTGCTCTGCTGCGGCGACGAAGAACGTGAGCTGGCGGAAGGTGAAGGCCATGGGCGGGGTCCGGGGTTTGATCGGGGCGTGCCACCTGCATCGGGCAGGATGGGCCGGTGATCAAGTGCTGCGTGGGATCAGACGCGGGAGGCCCGGCCCGGTGTCGCCGCCGCGTCGCCCTGTCCGGTCGTGCCGTGCTGGCGCCGGCGGGGCGGACGGCCCGACCGGGCGGCGTCTGCCACGCGGGCCGCCAGATAGCAGATCAGCATGGCGACCGGCGGCAGGACCCAGGGCAGCCATGCCAGACCCGGTTCGACGTCCATCAGGATCTGACCAACGAGGGCGAGGATCGTGCCGAACCCGAAGACCAGCAGGCCGTGGCCGCCCATCAGGCGCAGGGGCTGCGCCAGCGAAGATGCACAGAGGCGCGTCACGATCGGCAGGCAGGAGATGACGTAGACGAGCGCCAGAATGTGCAGCAGACGCGGCAGGGCGAGGATCGTCTTGTCGTGGGACACGAAATTGCGCGGCGCGCCGAGTGCGCCGAGTTGCGCCATCTTGTGGTTCATCACATCCGCGAGGGCGGGGATATGCCGCCACGCGAAGACGAAGAGCAGAAAGGCCGACAGGACGGCGACGGCGGGCCATGACACCGGCAGCAGTCGCTGGTCCTTGCGGTGGCGGATGCCGATCATCAGGCCCACGACGAAGATGATCTGCCATTCGTAGGGGCTGAGGAACCAGGCGCCGCCACCGGGAAAATAAGAGATGTTCCAGCCGTAAGCCCCCGCAACACCCCAGAGGAGTGCGCTGGCGGCGAGCGTCAGCCAAGGCGCCTTCAGCCCCGCGGCCAGCACGAAAGGGGCGGCCAGCAGCAGGACGATATAGGACGGCAGGATGTTCACGTAGCCAAGCTGATAGCGCAGCGTGGCCAGTCCCAGCAGGGCCCCGCCGGTGTCCTCGTAGATCGTCGACAGCCCGTGCATCTGACGCAATTCGGCGCGGTAGAAAGTCGTAGCCGACCACGCGAAGACGGCCAGCGCGATCACGCTGAGCAGGATCTGCACGGTATAGAGCGTCCACGCCCGCCGCCACATCGGCGCCATCGCATCCCAGAGGCGGGACTCTCCGGCCAGCCAGCGGGCGAGGCCCGGGGAATAGGCGATGCCGGCGGCGATGCCGGACATGACAAAGAATGCCTCTGCCGCGTCGGAAAAGCCGATGTTACGGACGGTGATGGTTTCCCAAGGGTTGCCGGGCATGTGGTCGATGACGATCATCATCAGCGCCAGACCACGGAAGGCGTCGATGCGCGGATCGCGGGGCCGCGACGGCGCGATCAGGCCCTGCCGGATCGGGATCAGCTTGGCGTCAGGCCGAACGGGCGATTGCGCCATGGCTCACTCCCTCTGCGGGGCGGTCGACGGTCAGACGCCTGCGATAGGCCTGCAGGACCGGCGACAGGGCCGCATCCTCTGGCACGGCGAAAAGCCAGCGACCGCCGGACCACGAGGTCATGGCGATCAGAACGGGGGCGAGGATCATCGGCACAGTGACCGGCAGCAGCCACAGCACGAGGTCGGAGGCCGCGAAGAACACGAAGGCCGAGGCCGCAAGGCCCGTCAGCACGATCCAGCGCCCGGCGCGCCAGCCGTCGCGCAGGGTCAGACGCCCCTCGCCGCGGGCGGTGGCGGGCCAGCCGCCGTCGCGGCCGGACATGACCTCTGCCACGGCGCGGGTCTGGTACATCAGCATCAGGGGCGCGATCAGGGCGGTCAGCAGGGTTTCCGCCAGAACCGAGAGCGCGGACCGGCGACGACCGCCGAAGGCCGCGCTGCGGCCGGTCACGAGGGATTCGAGCAGGATCGCGATCTTGGGCAACAGCAGCAGGCCGCCGACGCCACAGGCGAGGGCCACGATCTGCGTGGTCTTGTCGTCGGGGAACACGGGGAAGAGCTGGTACGCGTCGGGGAAGTAGTTCGGCGCACCGGCGGTGGCGGTGGCCAGCAGGGACACGATCAGGAACGCACCCCAGGCGACCGAGACAATGTAGGACAGGATGCCCTGGACGAAGACAAAGCGGCTCCACCCCCTTAAACCGGGGGCGCCGAGCAGGCGGATGTGCTGCAGGTTGCCCTGGCACCAGCGGCGGTCGCGGCGGGCGAAGGCGAGCAGGTTTTCGGGGCCTTCCTCGAACGAGCCGCCGATGCGGGGGTCCATTTCCACCCGCCAGCCGCCGCGCACCAGAAGTGCCGCCTCGACATAGTCGTGGCTGAGGATGGTGCCGCCGAAGGGGGGCGGACCCGAGAGTTCGGGCAGCGCGCAGCATTGTGCGACGGCGCGGACGCGGGTGATGGCGTTGTGGCCCCAGAACGGACCCGCCGGCCCCTGCATCCGGGCCAGACCGCGCGCGAAGACGGCGGAATGGAAGCTGGCCGAGAATTGCATCGCGCGCCCGAACAGGGTCGAGGCGCCGACGATGCGGGGCAGCGTCTGCAGCAGGCCGATGCCGGGGTCCGCTTCCATCCGGGCGACGAGGTGGCGGATCGTGGCACCTTCCATCAGGCTGTCGGCGTCCAGCATCACGGCATAGATATAGGCGCCGCCGGAGGTGCGGATGAAATCCTCGACGTTGCCGGCCTTGCGGCCGTGGTGGTCGGTGCGGGCACGGTAATAGACGCGGTTCGGGCCGTCGCGGTCGCTGAACAGCGATGACAGCGCCAGTTGTTCCGCCTGCAGCGTCTGCGGGTCGGACGTATCGGACAGGATCGCGAAATCGGCCGACACGCCTGCGTCACGCATCGACTGGCGCATGGCGGCGACGCGGGCGCAGACCTCGACCGGGTTTTCGTTGCAGATCGGCACGAGGATGACGGTGGCCGGGAACGGGCCATCGGGCAATGCCACGTCGGGCAGCGGGCCAAGGGTCGGCACGCCGATGAAGGCCTGCGCAGCGCCCCAGGCCAGCCAGGCGGTGGTCAGGGCGATCAGGGCCACGGCAGCGGCATCCCACGGATCGAAGCCGGTGTTCAGACCGGCCTGCGCCAGCGTGGCGGCGGCGGCGGCGGCGCACAGGGCCGCAAACACCAGACCCGCCAGTCGGGACAGGCGGGTCGGGCCGGGTTGCAGATGGGATTGCGCGGGCGCTGCCTGCCGCATGTCAGGCGCGGCGCAGGAACAGACGGCTGACCGCCATCACGAGGTCACCGACCCGGTCGCGTTCCAGCACCTGCCGCGGCATGTCCAGGGGCGCGCGTGCGGGCTGCCAGTCGGTCGCGTTCACGGTCACGGCAGCGTCGGTCGTGTCATTCATTCTTTGAGCCATTGGTATACCCAGGTTTCTGTCAGCGGCTTGTCCTCTGCGCCCAGAAAGGCGCGCAGTTCGACAGTCGCGTTGTTGTCGGCAGCGACCTCGAGCACGAGGCGCCACATGTGATCGTGTCCATCGACCTTTTGCAGCACCTCTTGCGTGAGGGTCCCACCGACGACGTCCACATGTGCGCTAACGGGGGAGTCTTCAATAGGTTCCCCAAGGGCCGGGCCTTCGAAATCAATCACGAACTTTCGCCGGTCGGTGCGCGGTTTCAAGCCGCCGACGCCTCCATTTCCGGCAAGGGTGCGCGAAACCTGTGCAAGATCCGAACTTGCGCCCGCAGGCTCTGCGCCCCAGAGCAGGCGGTAGGACATGCGCTTTTCGTCGCCGCCCTTGAAGTCGCCGGCGGGAATCCAGAACGCCACGATGTTGTCGTTGGCTTCCAGTTCTGACGGAATCTCGATCAGGCGGACGTTGCCGGTGCCCCAGTCGTCCAGCGGCTGGACCATCAGGGAGGGGCGCATTTCGTAATGCGCGCCCGCATCGAGGTAGTCGTCGAAACCGCGGTGCCGCTGCACCAGCCCGAAGGACTGCGGCGAGGGCGTTCCGAAGTAGGAGTTCGCCAGTTGCGGCGGGTTGTTCAACACACGGTAAAGCACCTTGTCACCGGTGTTGATCACCAGCGCCTCGCTGTCGTGGACACGTTCGCGGTAGTCGTCGAAGCTGCCCCGGTCGTTGGGACCGAAGAGGTACATGGAGGTCAGCGGCGCGATGCCGAGCTGTGCCACGTCGTTGCGGAAGAACAGGTCGGTCGTCACGTCCATGGTCGTCGTCTCGCCGGCAGAGAGGACGAAGCTGTAGGCGCCGACGACGGACTGGCTGTCCAGCAGGGCGTAAAACCTGATCTGGGTGTCGCCGGGTGCGGGACGTTCCAGCCAGAAAGCCGTGAACATCGGAAATTCCTCCGCCTCGGAGGTGGCGGTGTTCACCGCAAGCCCGCGGGCGCTGAGGCCGTAGCGGTTGCCTGCGCCCAAGGCCCGGAAGTAGCTGGCGCCAAGGAACGACACGACCTCGTCATAGCGGTCGGGGGCGTTCAGGGGCGCGTTCAGACGAAAGCCCGCGACGCCGGGCAGGTCGGTGCCGGCGGGCAGCGCCTCTGCCGCGTTGCCGTAGTAGTTGAAATCGTCGGTCGAAAAGACCAGCGGCCGGGCGCGGCCTTCAGCGACCTCGAACAGCTGCACGGTCGTATCGAAGAGCCAGCCGGGGTGGTAGGCGTGCAGGACCGCAGGCGCGCCGGGACCGGCCCACAGCGCGCTGTCTTCCTTGAACTGGATATTGCGGTAGGCGTCGTAGTCGAGTTCCGAGAACGGCGCGCCCAGCGGTGCGACGGGTTCGTAATCGCTGGCCGCCATCGCCTTGGCGCGGGCGATCAGGCTGTCGAAATCGAACGGTTCTTCGGTGCTGGGGGCGGCGGCTGTGGCGTCCTGCGCCGCCAGTCGTGCGGCCTGCAGGGGCAGGACCGCCGCGATGGCCACGGCAGAAAGGCCGCTGCGCAGGAAGGACCGGCGCGACGGGGTATAGAGGCGGGAGGGAGAATGCATTTGTCGCTGACTTCCGATTCGTGCTGCACTGCAGAATGCACGTCAAAGTCCCGCAAGTTCAAGACGGTCCGCGATGTTCGGCGAAGATTTGCTGCGGCCGCCCAAGGGGTGTCGCGGGCGGATCAATCCGGCCCGACGGGGCGCGGTGCGCCTGTCCATTCTGCCACAGGTGGGTGAAGACCGCCTTACGGGTAATCGCGGCGCACGCCCGAGAGGCGCGGCACGGGAGAGGCCGGCGCGGCGCGCAGCACGATGGGTTCGACGCGCGCGGGCTGACGGTTGGCTGTGGTGCGGCGCGGGGCGGCTGGCCCGGTGCGGCGGCGGAACGGGCGTTTCAGCAGCGCCCAAAGCGCGCGGATCGCGGCCCAGCCCAGCGCGAAACCGACGCCGCCGGTCACGACACCGGCGGCGGTCACCGGCATCGCGGGGCGATAATCGGCCCATGTCGCGGCAAAGGTGGACGGGTCCGCAAGGCGCTGCGGCATGGCGATGCGGTCCAGCGGGCTGGCGGCGCGCAGGGTGGCGAGATTGTCGGACAGCACGGCGTAGCGCCGGAAGGTGCGGCGCATGTCGGCCTGCCGGTCGGCCAGAAAGGGCGTGCCGGTCAACTCTCCCAGCGCCTGCCCACGGGTCAGGCCGGCGCGCATGGCCGAGGCCTCGAAATCCGTGACGACGATTTCGAGTGCATCGACCTGACCTGCGAGGCGTTGCAGGTATTGCTGTGCAAATTCAGGGTATTGCGAGCAGACAGCCGCACCCGCGATGCCACCGGCGAGGGCGAAGGTCCGGATCATGCGACCCCCGCGGCGTCCAGCCACGCGATGACGCGGGCGGCGTCCTGATCGGGGGGAAAGACGGGATAATTGACCTGCGCGATCACGCTGTCGCGCAGGATCAGGGTGCAGCGTCTCAGCAGGGTCTGGCCGTCCGCCTGAAACGTCGGCAGGTTCAGGGCGCGGGTCAGCGACAGGTCCGCGTCGGACAGCAGGGCGTAGGGCAGATGCAGGCGATCGACGGCCTCTGACTGCCAGTCGGTGGTTTGGGTGGACAGGCCGAACAGATGGCTCACACCGCGCGCGCGCAGATCGGCAAAGTGGTCGCGGTAGGCGCAGGACTGGGGCGTGCAGCCGCGCGCCCCCGGTGTGGCGTCCCAGTCGTCGGGCAGCGCGCGGTCGGGGCGGCCGGTCATGGGGTAGATGTAAATCACCGCAAGGCCCGCCAGCGCCGACAGGTCCACCGCGCGGCCATCGGTGGCCGGCAAAGAGACCCTTGGCATGGCGAGACCGGGCAGATGGGCCGTCCCGCCGTCATCGCGGGGCGCGGGAATCGTGGACCAGTCGACTGCGGTCAATGACATCGGATGGCGCCTCGGCACTGCTTGTTGTTTTGCGCCATGCTGCCGCAAAACGCGGGCCGCGTCCACTGCCTCGCTGCGGCGGGGGGGCGGCGCGGTGCCGCCCGGCCCGGTCAGATGCCGTCGTAGATCGCCGCAATGCGGGCGATGGCGTCCTCGGGCGTGATCTCCTCGCTCTCGCCGGTGCGGCGCGAGGTGAGTTCGACGACGCCGGTTTTCAGACCGCGGGGACCGACGGTGATGCGCCACGGCAGACCGATCAGGTCCATGGTGCCGAACTTGGCCCCTGCCCGCTCGTCCCGGTCGTCATAGAGCGGGTCGAGGCCGCGGGCCTTGAGCTTGGCATAAAGATCCTCGCAGGCAGCGTCGGTGGCGTCATCGCCCTGACGCAGGTTCACGATGCCGACGTGGAAGGGTGTGACGCCTTCGGGCCAGATGATGCCCTTGTCGTCGTGGCTCGCCTCGATGATGGCGCCCAGCAGGCGGGACACACCGATGCCGTGCGATCCCATGTGGACGGCGGTGGGCTTGCCATCGGGGCCTTGCACGGTGGCGCCCATGGCGTCGGAATACTTGGTGCCGAAGTAGAAGATCTGGCCGACCTCGATGCCGCGGGCGGTGCGGCGGCGTTCCTCGGGGACCGCGTTGAAGAGGGCCTCGTCGTGGGTTTCGTCGGTGCGGGCGTAGCGCGAGGTGAACTCCTCCAGCACGGCGGCACAGGCGGCCTTGTCGTTGAAATCGATCTCGCGGTCGCCGAAGGTCAGGTCGGTGATCTCGCTGTCGTAGAAGACCTCCGACTCGCCCGTTTCCGCCAGCACGAGGAATTCATGCGTATCCTCGCCGCCGATGGGGCCGGAATCAGCGCGCATCGGGATCGCCTGCAGACCCATGCGTTCGTAGGTGCGCAGGTAGGTGACGAGGTGGCGGTTGTAGGCGTGCAGCGCGTCCTCTTGCGTGAGGTCGAAGTTGTAGCCGTCCTTCATCAGGAACTCGCGGCCGCGCATGACGCCGAAGCGGGGACGGGTTTCATCGCGGAACTTCCACTGGATCTGATAGAGCGTCAGCGGCAGGTCCTTGTAGCTGCTGACATGCGCGCGGAAGATGTCGGTGACCAGCTCCTCTGCGGTCGGCGTGAACAGCATCTCGCGGCCGCCGCGGTCCTTGATGCGCAGCATCTCGTCGCCGTAGGCGTCGTAGCGGCCGCTTTCGCGCCACAGGTCTGCGGACTGGATGGTGGGCATCAACATGGCGAGGTGCCCGGCGCGGGCCTGTTCCTCGTGGACGATCTGTTCGATCCGCTTGAGAATCTTGTAGCCCATGGGCAGCCAGGAATAGATGCCGGCGCTGGCCTGCTTGATCAGGCCCGCCTGCAGCATCAGGCGATGGCTGACGATCTGCGCCTCGCGCGGGGTTTCCTTGAGAACGGGGAGGAAGTAGCGCGACATCCGCATGAGGCTGACCTTTTGAGCATTGGTTTGCGCAACTGTCTAGTGCGCGCCCTGCCCGCCCGCAAGCATGGCTTGCCCCGCAAGCCGCACTGCGGCATTGAGAGTTGACCATAAGGAGAGCGCCCCATGGCCATGTCGCATCGCCAGCAGACCATCTATTGGGGCATTGCCGCCGTCGTGTTCCTGTGGCTGCTTTATGCCCTTGGCAACGTCATCATGCCGTTCATTCTGGGCGGTGCGATCGCCTACATCCTTGATCCCGTGGCGGACCGCCTGCAGCGGCTGGGGCTGTCACGCGCGCTGTCGGTGACGATCATCGCACTGGTGGCGCTGCTGATCTTCGTGCTGCTGATCCTGCTGGTGATTCCGACGCTGATCTCTCAGGCGACGCAGTTGATCGAGACCGCGCCGAAGCTGTTCAACCAGTTGCAGCAATGGCTGACGACGCGGTTCCCGGAGATCCTTGTCGAAGGCTCGCCCATCCGCACGCAGTTGAGCAATATCGGCGAGATGATCCAGTCGCGGGGCGGCGAGTTGCTGAACACGGTGCTGTCGTCGGCGCTGGGGCTGGTGAACGTCGTCGTGCTGCTGGTCGTGGTGCCGGTCGTGGCGATCTATCTGCTGATCGACTGGGACAACATGGTGGCGCGCATCGACGTCCTGCTGCCGCGCGATCACGTCGACACGATCCGCGATCTGGCGCGCCAGATCGACCGGACGCTGGCGAGTTTCATTCGCGGTCAGGGCCTCGTGTGCCTGATCCTGGGCGTCTATTACGCCGTGGCGCTGGCGGCGGTTGGGCTGAACTTTGGCCTTGTCGTCGGCGCCATCGCGGGGATGCTGACCTTTATTCCCTACGTGGGGGCCATCGTCGGCGGCGGGCTGGCGATCGGGCTGGCGCTGTTTCAATACTGGGGCGACTGGGCGTGGATCATCGCGGTCTGGGCGATCTTTCAGTCCGGTCAGTTCGTCGAAGGCAATATCCTGACGCCGAAACTGGTGGGGTCCAGCGTGGGGCTGCACCCGGTCTGGCTGCTGTTCGCGTTGTCGGTCTTCGGGTCGCTGTTCGGATTCGTGGGCCTGCTGGTCGCGGTGCCGGTGGCGGCGGTGATCGGCGTGGTCATGCGCTTTGCACTCGACCGCTACCGTGCCAGCGCCCTTTATCGCGGCACGACGGACCAGTGAGCGTGGCGCGGCAACTGACCTTCGACTGGCCGGTGGGCGTGGCGCTGGGGGCAGAGGATTTCTTTGTCGCAGAACCCAACCGCGATGCTTATGCGATGATCGGCGCCCCCGCTGCGTGGCCGCAGGGCAAGCTGGTGCTGACCGGGCCGGAGGGGTCGGGCAAGAGCCACCTCGCCCGCGTCTTCGCGGCGCGCCACGGGGCCCGGATCGTCAGCGCAGAGGCTTTGCCGGATGATCTGCACCCGAACGGTGCCCTTGTGGTCGAAGACGCGGACCGTCTGCCGCGCGCGTCCGAAGAGGCGCTGTTCCATCTGCACAATCACATGGCATCGCACAAGTTGCCCCTGCTTTTGACCGCGCGCAGCCTGCCGGTGCGCTGGGATGTGGCCCTGCCGGATCTGGCGAGCCGGATGCAGGCCACGACGCCCGCCAGCATTGCGGCGCCTGACGATGCGCTGTTGCAGGCGGTGCTGATGAAGCTGTTCGCGGACCGTCAGATCCTGCCGCCGCCGGGCGTCGTGGCCTATCTTGTCCCGCGGATCGAGCGGTCGTTTGCGGGCGCGCAACGGATCGTGGCGGATCTGGATGCCCTGGCGCTGCAACACAAGCGGGCGATCACGGTCAAGCTTGCGGCACAGGTGCTGGACAGCGAGACGGGATTGTCGTGAGACTTGTCACACGCCTGCCATGAAACCCGGTCAGAAGGCCCCGCATGATGAACGCTGATTTTCTGGAACATGGCGCCCCGGACCCGGTCGCGCTGGATATCGACCTGACCACCGCCGACCGTTTCGTGAACCGAGAGCTGTCGTGGATCGGGTTCAACATGCGGGTGCTGGAAGAGGCCGAAAATCCCCGCGTGCCCCTGCTGGAACGCCTGCGGTTCCTGTCGATTTCCGCCACGAACCTCGATGAGTTCTATACCGTGCGGGTCGCGGGTCTGCGCGAACTGGCCCATGCGGGCAACACGACGCCGGGTCTGGACGGGCGCACGCCCGCCGAACAGCTGGGCCTGATCGACGTGAAGGCGCGCGAGCTGATGGACCGGCAGCAGACCGTGTTCCGTGCGCTTACGACCGAGATGGCGGCGGCGGATATCCATATCCTGAACCGCGCGGACCTGACCGAGGACGATATCGTCTTTCTGGGGGATTTCTTTCTGGAACAGGTGTTTCCGGTCCTGTCGCCGCTGGCGATCGACCCGGCGCACCCGTTCCCGTTCCTGCCCAACGAAGGCTTTGCGCTGGCACTACAACTGGAACGCGCCAGCGACAAGCGGCCCCTGCGCGCCCTGCTGCCGGTGCCCGCGCAGATCAGGCGCTTTGTCCGGCTGCCGGGCGAGTCGTTCCGCTTTGTCCCGCTGGAGGAGTTGCTG
Source organism: Loktanella sp. M215 (assembly GCF_021735925.1). Lineage (NCBI taxonomy): Bacteria > Pseudomonadati > Pseudomonadota > Alphaproteobacteria > Rhodobacterales > Roseobacteraceae > Loktanella > Loktanella sp. M215. The sequence goes on along the minus strand of NZ_WMEA01000001.1, from coordinate 2,091,302 downwards.
CTGCAGTTCGTGGGACGGCTTTATCCCGGCTACAAGGTCAAGGGAAACTGCGCCTTCAAGGTGTTGCGCGACAGCGATCTGGAGCTGGAGGACGAGGCAGAGGATCTGGTGCGCGAGTTCGAGGTCGCACTGAAGCGCCGCCGGCGCGGCGAAGTCGTGCGGCTGAAGATCTCGGACAATGCACCGGCCCCGCTGCGCGTGCTGATCATGCAGGAATTGCATGTGACCGAGGAAGAGGTCGTGAACGTCGACGGGCTGATCGGCATCTCGGACCTGTCCGAACTGGTGCTGGACGACCGCCCCGATCTGCTGTGGCCCCCGTTCAGTCCGCGCGTGCCGGAGCGTGTGCAGGATCACGACGGCGACATGTTCGCCGCGATCCGGCAAAAGGACATGCTGCTGCACCATCCTTACGAGACCTTCGACATGGTGGTCCGCTTCCTGACGCAGGCGGCGCGTGACCCGGATGTGGTGGCGATCAAGCAGACGCTCTACCGGACCTCCAAGAAATCCCCCATCGTCGAGGCGCTGTGCGAGGCGGCGGAGGACGGCAAGTCAGTGACGGCGCTGGTGGAGCTGAAGGCGCGGTTCGACGAGGCTGCGAACATCCGCCAGTCGCGCCGGCTGGAACGGTCGGGTGCCCATGTCGTCTATGGCTTTCTGAACTACAAGACCCATGCCAAGATCAGCACCGTGGTCCGCCGCGAGGGCGAAAAGCTGGTGACCTATACGCACTTCGGCACCGGCAACTATCATCCCATTACGGCGCGCATCTATACGGACGTGTCGCTGTTCACCTGCGATGCGGCCTTGGGGCGCGATGCGACGAAGGTGTTCAACTACCTGTCCGGCTATGCCCAGCCAGAGGGGCTGGAGAACCTTGCGATCTCTCCCATCAGCATGAAGGGCAAGCTGATCGAGATGATCGAGGCCGAGGCCGCGAACGCGCAGGCGGGCAAGCCTGCGGTGATCTGGGCCAAGATGAACAGCCTGATCGAAAAGGACGTGATCGACGCGCTTTATGCGGCGAGTGCTGCCGGGGTGAAGATCGATCTGGTGGTGCGCGGCATCTGCGGGCTGCGGCCGGGCGTCGTGGGGCTGTCCGAGAATATCCGCGTCAAATCCATCGTCGGGCGGTTTCTGGAACACAGCCGGATCGTGTGTTTCGGGTCGGGCCATATGCTGCCCAGCAAAAAGGCGCGGGTCTTCATCAGCTCTGCCGACTGGATGAGCCGCAACCTGAACCGCCGGGTGGAAACGCTGGTCGAGATCACCAACAACACCGTCAAGGCGCAGATCGTCAGCCAGATCATGGCGGCCAACATGGCCGACGTGGCGCAAAGCTGGGTCATGCAGGCGGACGGCACGTTCGAGCGCGCGACATGGCCGGAGGGGGAGTTCGCCTTCAACTGCCACCGGTTCTTCATGGAAAATCCCTCGCTGTCGGGCCGCGGATCGGCGGGCGCGTCCGACGTGCCACAGCTGACCCATACCGAGGACGCAGCTGCGGCAGCGCCCGTTGACTCCTGACTTGGCCGCGTCACATGGTGACCCTCTGACATGACCGGGACGATCAGACGATGACGGACGACGCCGCCACCGAAACCATCGACTGGGGTCCGTTCGGTCGCCCCCTGTTCAACGACGAGGCAGCCCAGAGTCTGGGTCGCGTGGGCGTGGTGGACGTGGGATCGAACTCTGTCCGGTTGGTCGTGTTCGACGGCGCGGCGCGCAGTCCCGCCTATTTCTACAACGAAAAGATCATGTGCGCGCTGGGGGCCGGTCTGTCGGAAACCGGCACGCTGAACCCGCAGGGGCGTATCCGTGCGCTGTCCGCAATCAGGCGCTTTGCGGCCCTTGCGCAAGGGATGGGTATCGCGCCCCTGACCGCCGTGGCCACCGCCGCAGTGCGCGAGGCCAGCGACGGGCCCGATTTTCGGGCCGAGGTGGAACGGGAGACCGGCATCAAGCTGTGGGTCATCGACGGTGAGGAAGAGGCGCGGTTGTCGGCGCAGGGCGTGCTGCTGGGCTGGCCCGGCAGTTACGGCATGGTCTGCGATATCGGCGGGTCCAGCATGGAACTGGCCGACCTGTCCGAAGGCCGTGTCGGGCACCGGGTCACGTCACCGCTGGGGCCGCTGAAGCTGCGCGAGGTGAAGGGCGGCAAGAAGGTCCTGAAGGCGCATATCAAGGCCATCGTCGCCGACCTGCACGAAAAGATGGACCACGAGACGGGGATGCGCCTGTTTCTGGTCGGCGGATCGTGGCGGGCGATTGCGCGGGTCGACATGGAACGGCGCGGCTATCCGCTGACCGTGCTGCACGAATACCGCATGACCGCGCGGCGCATCGGGGATACCGCGAAATACATTTCCGCATCCGACCTGCAGGATCTGCGGGCGCGGTGCGGGATTTCCGACAGCCGGATGTCGCTGGTGCCGCTGGCGGTCATGGTGCTGAAGGAACTGGTGCGCACCTTCAAGCCGCGCGACGTGGCCGTGTCGTCCTATGGCATCCGCGAGGGGATGCTGTACGAACAGATGCCGCGCGCTCTGCGCGAGCGTGACCCGCTGATCGAGGCCTGCCGCTTTGCCGAGGCCAAGGACGCCCGCCTGCCCGGCTTTGGCCGGTTGCTGTATGATTTCGTGAAACCGCTGTTTCCGCGTGCCAACTGGCAGCGGCTGCGGATCATCAAGGCCGCCTGCCTGCTGCATGACGTCAGCTGGCGCGCGCACCCGGATTACCGGGCCGAGATCACATTCGACAACGCCACACGCGCGAACCTTGGCGGGCTGAAGCATTCGGAACGGGTGCAGCTGGGGCTGGCGCTAATGAAGCGGTATTCGTCCAAGACGCCGGACGGCCGCTTTGCGCCGCTGTTCGCGATGCTGACGCCGGAGCAAATGAAGGAAGCCGATATCCTTGGCCGTGCCATGCGGTTCGGCGCGATGCTGTGGCTGGATGGCGATACCCCGCCGGGCACCATCAAGTGGAGCGCCAAGGCCAAGCACCTGACGCTGACCCTCGCCGCAGGCGCGCGACCGCTTTACGGCGAGGTCGCGGAGGCCCGGCTGGGCGCGCTGGCGCAGGCGATGGACGCGACTTTTGAAGTGAAGTTCAAAAGCTAGAGGTCGACCTCTGCGTCGTTCTTTTGCGGAACGTAGCGCGGGGCGTCGGGCTTGCGCGGGATGATGATGTCGCCGTTGGGCAGGATCCTGGGCGGCATGTAATTGCTGATGTCGTCGATGTTGGCCATGATGTCGGCCAGGGCCGGGCCCATCTCTTCGCGCAGCATCTTCATCGCGGGGCCGACGTCGTCGGCAAGGTCCTGCAGGTCGCGCAGCGCGGGCGCGGCTTGGGACAGCAGGCCACGGAACAGAAGCTTGGCCCCCTCCTCCATCAAATCGCGGCCGGGGGCCGGGTCCACCTGTTCCTGCGGCGGATCGGTCATCTGCGCCGTGGCGGGCAAGGCCGAGACGGCAATGAGGCTGGCAAGGATGATCTGTTTCATGCCTTATCAGATAGGGTCGCCCTCGCCCCTTGCCAAGGGTGCGGGCAGGTCGATGACGACGGGAAAATGATCCGAGGCCAGCAGCAGCGCGTCCCGGAGTGCGGGATCGTCATAGCAGGCCCGCGTGTCGAAGGGGTGCCAGATCGTCCAGCGCGGGTCGCGCGCGGCCAGATCGGGGCTGACCATGATGTAATCCAGCAGGGCCGAGAGATAGACGTCGTCGTGCCTGAACCGCGCCGTCGCGGGCATCGCGGCGCTGGGTCCGGACAGGGCCAGACGGGCGTGCGGATCGAACAGCGGGATCGCACCGTCCTCGCCCAGCACGATGTCCACACCGGAGCGGCCAAAAAGCGCCTCGAACGCATCAAGACCCGGGCCGTCGTTGAAATCGCCCATCACGAGGAGCGGTCGTTGCAGCGCCAGCACCTGATCGACGCGGGCGCGCAGCCAGGCGCATTGCGCCAGCTGCTTGCGCCTGTTCGCGATGTGGATCTGCGTCATGCGGGCCTGCGAGCCGGTCGCGTGCGCTGCCTTCGATTTCGCGTGGACCCCGATCAGGGACAAGGTGCCATGGCCGGGGGCGGTCACGGTCACCTCCAGCGGGGGTTTCGACCAGCGGACCGCGTCGGGGCGGGCGTCCTGATCCAGATCGATGGTGAATGTGCCGTCGAATTGCGGGGCGGCAGGACTGTCCAGTGGCGTATGGGCGGCGGTGAGCCGGTCGGGGTCGTAAAGAAGTGCGATCTCTTGCTGCGTGTCATTGACAAAGCCGGTCAGCACCGCCCGGGTCCGCAGTCCAAAGCGGTCGGCAAAGGTGGTCAGGGCCGTGACGGTGCTGCGGTGGCGCGCGGTATCCGGCGCCTCGATCACCATGACGGCGTCGGCGTCGAGGCGGGCGAAGACGGTGCCGAGGGCCGCGATCTGCTGGGTGCGCGTGATATTCCAGCGCCCGGACCAGCCGTTGTTGTCCAGCAGCTTGCCCGCATCGTCGAACAGGCTGTTGAACCATTCGACATTCCAGGTTGCCAGCCGCAGGGGCGGGATCACTGGCGCAGGTCCGCGATGTCTTCCCAGGCGCGGTTGATCGCGACGAGGCGCTTTTCCGCGAGCTTCACCGCCTCTTCGGGCACGCCGCGGGCGAGCATCCGGTCGGGGTGGGTGTCGCGCACCTGCTGGCGCCAGGCGGCGCGGATCGTGGCAAGGTCCGCGTCGGGGGCCACGCCCAGCACGCCATAGGGATCGCGGGCGGCATCTGGGACGAACTGCGCGCGGATCCGGGTGAAGCGGCGGTCGTCGAAGCCGAAGATTTCGGCCACGCGGGACAGGAAGGCATCCTCGCTGGGGTGATAGCTGCCGTCGGCGAGGGCGATGTGAAAGAGCCCTTCCATCAGGTCACAGAGCGGCGCGGTATCGTTGCCGAACATGCGCTTGATGCGCGCGGCGTAATCCTCGAACCCCGCGACGTCGGTGCGGGCCATGTTGAACAGGCGCGCGGCGTTGGCCTCTTCCTGCGGGGGGATGTGGAACACCTCGCGGAAGGCTGCGACCTCTGAGCGGGTCACGGTGCCATCGGCCTTGGCCATCTTGGCGCCGAGCGCGATGACGGCGATGGTAAAGGCCACGGACCGGTCGGGGGGCGTGCGCAGCATCTCGAACACTGCGGACAGGCTTTCGCCCGCGCGCAGGGCGGCGATGGCATCGGATATGCGGGTCCAGATCGACATGGGGTGCAGCCTAAAGCATCTTTTGCAGAAGGATAAGGTCGATCCAGCGGTCGTATTTGCGCCCGACCTGCGGCAGATGCGCCACCTGCGCGAACCCGAGGGCAATGTGGAAGGCCACGGCGGCGGGATTTTCCGCGCTGCACCCGGCAAAGAGGCTGTGCAGGCCGCGCCCGCGCGCATGATCGCAGAGCGCCTTCATCAGCGCCCGCCCGGTGCCCTGCCCGCGCGCCTGCGGGCCGAGGATGATGGTGTGTTCGCCCGTGTGCCGGTAGCCGTCGCCGCCGCGGAACTGGGCGTAGGTGGCAAAGCCCAGCAGGGCGTCCGCGTCTGTGGCCACAAGGAAGCCTTGCGCCACCTGCCGGTCGGCGATCATCGACGCGACGTCGGCGTCGGATTTCTGCACCGGGTTGAAGGTGATGGTGGTGTCGCGGATCAGCGGGTTCCAGATCGCCGCGATGGCCGCGGCGTCTGCGGTGGTCGCGGGACGGATCCGGACCGTCACAGGGTCACGCGCCCGTTCGGCGCATCGAGCGTCGCGGTAAAACCTGCTGCGCCCGTTGTGAATGTGACGCGCGGATCCTGGAGGGCGAGGCCGTCCTGCAGCAGTGCGGCCTGCGGATGGCTGACATGCCACTGGATCAGGCGGCAGCCGGATTCGGCAAGCTTCTCGGTAGGATGCTGAGCGTTCTTCGCCCACTGGATCAGGGTCGGCATGGCACCGTCCAGCGGCAGGTGGCCATCAGCCGGGACAGTGATCTGCCAGTGCAGGTCGCCGCGTGTCAGCGGGACGGCGGGACCGGGATCGACGGGCGCTGCGGCAATGGCGGAGTCGAGGTCGTCCGTGCGGCAGATCCAGTTCGCGGGACGCATCGGGCCGATAAAGTGGTCCAGGCCGAACCACGCAGGGCGCCCCGTGGGGGGCGCCTGCGGGTCGAGGGCGATGAGTTCGAGGTAGAGCTCGCCCAGCCCCAGCAACATGTTGTGGGTGCCATAGCGGTCGTGGCGGCCACCGGGCTGCAACGCGACGCCGAGGCGCTGTGACAAGTCGGTGGCGGCTGCGGCCAGATCGGTGCAGGCGATGGCGATGTGATCGAAGGTCAGCATGGGCGGTGTCCGAAGGGTCTGGACCTACAGACACCGCCGGGCGGGACTTGGCAAGCGAGACGGCCATGGGTGACCCCATGGCCGTGCCTCCGGCGGAAGTATTTTTGGCCAGAAGAAGCTCAGGTGCGTGCGTCGCGGATCAGCTTGAGGATATCCTCTGCCGCTTTGGGGATGTTCGTGCCGGGGCCGAAGATCGCCTTGACGCCCGCGTCGGTCAGGAACTTGTAGTCCTGCTGCGGGATCACACCGCCGCAGATCACGAGGATTTCGCCGGCGCCTGCCGCCTCCAGCGCCTTGATCAGCTTGGGGGCCAGCGTCTTGTGACCGGCGGCCTGAGAGCTGATGCCGATGACGTGGACGTCATTGTCGATGGCGTCCTGGGCGGCCTCCTCTGGCGTCTGGAACAGCGGGCCCACGTCGACATCAAAGCCGATGTCGGCGAAGGCGGTGGCGATGACCTTGGCGCCGCGGTCGTGGCCGTCCTGCCCCATCTTGACCACCAGCATGCGCGGACGGCGGCCTTCCTCGGTCGCGAAATCCTCGACCGCTTTCTGGATCGTGGCGAAACCTGCGTCGCCCTCGTAGGCGGCACCGTAGACGCCGGCGAGGGTTTTGACCTCTGCCCGGTGGCGGCCGAAGACCTCTTCCATCGCGGCGCTGATCTCTCCGACGGTGGCGCGCTGGCGGGCGGCCTCGACCGCGGCCTCCAGCAGGTTGCCGCCGTCGCGGGCGCGGCGCGTGATCTCTGACAGGGCCGCGTCACAGGCGGGCTGATCGCGGCCTGCGCGGGTGGTCTTGAGCCGCGCAATCTGGCTGTCGCGGACACCGGCGTTGTCGATGTCGCGGATGTCGATCGGGTCTTCTTTGTCTTTGCGGTACTTGTTGACGCCGACGATGACCTCGGTGCCACGGTCGATGCCGGCCTGACGCTTGGCCGCCGTCTCCTCGATCCGCATCTTCGGCATGCCGGAGGCCACGGCCTTGGTCATGCCGCCCATCTCCTCGACCTCGTCCATCAGCGCCCAGGCCGCTTCGGCGAGGTCGTGGGTCAGTTTCTCGACGTAGTAGCTGCCGGCCAGCGGGTCGATCACGCGTGTGACGCCGGTTTCCTCTTGCAGGATCAGCTGGGTATTGCGCGCGATGCGGGCGGCGAAGTCGCTGGGCAGGGCAATCGCCTCGTCCAGCGCGTTGGTGTGCAGGGACTGGGTGCCGCCCAGCACCGCGCTCATCGCCTCGTAGGCGGTGCGCACGACGTTGTTGTAGGGGTCCTGTTCCTGCAGGGACACGCCGGAGGTCTGGCAGTGGGTGCGAAGCATGGAGGATTTGGAATCCTTGGGCTGGAATTCCTCCATCACGCGGAACCACAGCAGGCGGGCGGCGCGCAGCTTGGCGGCCTCCATGAAGAAGTTCATGCCGATGGCGAAGAAGAAGGACAGGCGGGGGGCGAATGCGTCGACGTCCATGCCCGCCGCAATCGCGGCGCGGACGTATTCGCGCCCGTCGGCCATGGTGTAGGCGAGTTCCTGCACCAGGTTCGCGCCGGCCTCTTGCATGTGGTAACCCGAGATCGAGATCGAGTTGAATTTCGGCATCTCTTTGGCCGTGTATTCAATGATGTCCGAGATGATCCTCATGCTGGGTTCGGGCGGATAGACATAGGTGTTGCGGACCATGAATTCCTTGAGGATGTCGTTCTGGATCGTGCCGGAGAGGACCGCCTTGTCATGGCCCTGCTCCATCCCGGTGACGATGAAGTTGGCGAGGATCGGGATGACCGCGCCGTTCATCGTCATGGAGACCGACACTTTGTCGAGCGGGATGCCGTCGAAGAGGATCTTCATGTCCTCGACCGAATCGATGGCGACCCCGGCCTTGCCGACGTCCCCTTCGACGCGGGGGTGGTCGCTGTCATAGCCGCGGTGCGTCGCGAGGTCGAAGGCGACAGAGACGCCCTGCTGGCCGCCCGCGAGGCCCGCGCGGTAGAAGGCGTTCGATTCCTCGGCCGTGGAGAAGCCCGCGTATTGCCGGATGGTCCAGGGGCGGCCTGCGTACATCGTGGCCTTGACGCCGCGGGTATAGGGCGCCTGCCCCGGAATACCGCCCATGTGCGGCAGGTCGGCCACGTCCTCGGCCGTGTAAAGCGGCTGGACGTCGATGCCTTCCAGCGTGTGCCATGTCAGGTCCGAGAGCGCGCGGCCCCGCAGTTCCTTGGCGGCGATCGTCTTCCAGTCGGCTTTGTCGGTCATCGGTAATCCCCCGTGGTGGTATGGTCCGGCGTCCAGATGTCCCCGACCCGGCGATGGGTGGGTTGCACCTTGATGGCGGTCTGTGCGGTAAAGGTCAAAAGCGGATCGTCCATGGCGCGTAGCGTGGGCGGGTCATCGGCGTAGACCTGCCCCGCAAAGGCGGCGCGGAAGCGTGCGAGCCGCGGCGAAAGGCCGGGAGAGAGCGACGCGCGCCCGAGGTTGCCACGCGGCGTGCCGATCATGTTTTCCTTTGACACCAGAAGCCGCGGACAGCGGCCCGGCATCGACCGGCGGCGGTTCGCGACGCGGCGGGCGGCCTCGGCGTCGGCAGCGCTGTGGCCGGGGGGGCGCGCGCGGTGTGCGAACAGCCCTTCGTGGGTGACGGTGCCGGTCCGGGGCATGTTGCAGCCACAGATCAGGGACGTCCGGTTCTGGTCGAGCTCGGCCTGAAACATGGTCGTCGCACAGCGATGCGCATCGATGTGAAAGAGCGTCTTGACCATGCGCCGCACCCTGCACAGCAGCACAGCACCGGGGATGACGGAGGTCTGGACGGCGCCCATCATGCCAGACGCTCGGGCAAGATCGGGTTAATCATGCTGCGGGCCGGTATGACGCACTTCGCAGGGACGCCCCGGCACCCTATATGGTGTAGCATGATGAAAACATGCATTGCAGGCGCCCTTGTGGCCGTGACGTTGACCGGAACCGCCATGGCACAGACCACCCCGCCGCCCGACCCCTCGCACAGCGCCGAGACCGATGCCGTCGCCCGGTGGGAGGCGGCGCGCACCGTGCCGCTGGATGCGCGCGGCGTGGATCTGGACGCCTTCCAGTGGATCGCGCGCCCGGTGCTGGTGTTCGCGGATTCGCCCAACGATCCGCAGTTCGTGCAGCAGATGGAGCTGCTGGCGGAACGGGCCGAGGAGCTGGCCCTGCGTGATGTCGTCGTGATCTTCGACACGGCCCCCGCCGACCGCAGCGACATCCGACTGCGGGCGCGGCCGCGCGGTTTCATGCTGTCGCTGATCGGCAAGGACGGCCAGATCAAGGCCCGCAAGCCCAGTCCCTGGACCGTGCGGGAGCTGTCGCGGTCGATCGACAAGATGCCGATGCGGCAACAGGAAATGCAGGACCGGCGCGGCGTGGACCAGTGACGCGGCATCATGATCCGCGCCGGCCGGCGGCGTGGCTGATCGCCCACCAAGCCAGCGCCATCAGCATCGCCAGATTGACGACCAGCACCAGCAAGGGGCTGAGGCCGGTGACGGCCAGCACCCGCCCGACCACGTAGAGCAGCGCATAAACCGCAAGGCCACCCAGCACGAAGGTCCGGATCGGTTCGAGCGGAATGCCGGTGGCGCGCACGATCCCCCAGAACGCAACCACGGCGATCATCGGCGCCGTCACCGCGCGGCGCGGCAGCTGCGTGGCATAACTGACCGTGCCGTCCGGGATCATCACCACCAGCGCACCGAATGCCAACAGCACCGAGGCCGCACAGGCCACGGCCCAGATCAGCACAAGGCGGGGTGTTGGGGTCATTCGAATTCCAGAATCACGTCATCCACCGCAAGGCTGTCGCCCACCCCCGCATTCACCTTGGACACGAAGCCGCGCCGTTCCGCGCGCAGGATGTTTTCCATCTTCATCGCCTCGACGGTGCACAGGGTCTGGCCTTCGTGGACCTCGTCACCGACGGCCACGTCGATTTTCACGATCAGGCCCGGCATCGGGCAAAGCAGCAGCTTGGACGTGTCCGCCGGCACCTTTTCCGGCATCAGCCGCGCCAGTTCCGCCTGACGCGGGTTGCGCACATGCACCTTCAGGTCGGCGCCCCGATGGCGCACCTGAAATCCGCCAGAAATCCGCGCGACTTTCAGCACCAGGGGCGATCCGTCCACCTGCAGGCGGGCCAGCGGCTGCCCCGGCGTCCAGTCGCTTTCGACCCGCAGCGTGCGGCCGTCGATCGTCACGGCGGCCCCTGCCCGGTCGGCTGCGATCACCGCATCGAAAGACTGCCCCTGAAGTGCCACGTTCCAGTCCGTGCCGACGACGCGTTCGTGATTGCCCATCCGGCCGCTGATCCGCGTGCGCCGGATTTCCGAGATCCGGTGCATGGCGACCGTCGCCGCAGCAACGCGCAGTAGCGTGTCGTCCGACAGGGCGACACCGTCAAAGCCGTCGGGAAACTCCTCGGCGATGAAGGCGGTCGTCATCGCACCGTCGACGAATTTCGGATGATCCATCACGGCGGCGAGGAACGGCAGGTTGTGACCGATCCCCTCCAGCTCGAACCCGTCGAGGGCCAGCCGCATTTCCGCAATCGCGGTGGCGCGGTCGGGCGCCCAGGTGCAGAGCTTGGCGATCATGGGATCGTAGAACATGCTGATCTCGCCGCCCTCGAAGACGCCGGTGTCGTTGCGCACCGCGCGCGTCGGCGTCGCCTCTTCGACCGGGGGACGGTAGCGGGTCAGACGACCGATGGAGGGCAGGAAGCCGCGATAGGGATCCTCGGCATAAAGGCGCGATTCGATGGCCCAGCCGTTGATCGTCAGATCGCTTTGCCCAAAGGGTAAGGTTTCGCCCGCCGCGACCCGGATCATCTGTTCGACGAGGTCGATGCCGGTGATCAGTTCCGTCACCGGATGTTCGACCTGCAGACGGGTGTTCATTTCAAGGAAATAAAAGTTGCGGTCGCCGTCGACGATGAATTCGACCGTCCCGGCAGAAGTGTAACCCACCGCCTGCGCCAGTGCCACGGACTGCTTGCCCATCGCGGCGCGGGTTTCCTCGTCAAGGAAGGGGCTCGGCGCTTCTTCGATGACCTTCTGGTTGCGGCGCTGGATCGAACATTCACGCTCGTGCAGATAGACGGCGTTGCCGTGCTGGTCCGCCAGCACCTGAATCTCGATATGGCGCGGCTGTGTGACGAACTTTTCGATAAAGATCCGGTCGTCGCCAAAGCTGTTGGCGGCCTCGTTCTTGGACGACTGAAAGCCCTCGCGGACCTCATCCTCTTTCCAGGCGATCCGCATGCCCTTGCCGCCGCCGCCGGCACTGGCCTTGATCATCACCGGATAGCCGATCTGACCGGCGATCTTGATGGCCTCATCCGCATCCGCGATCAGGCCCATATGGCCGGGCACGGTGCTGACGCCCGCCTCCTGCGCCAGCTTCTTGGAGGTGATCTTGTCGCCCATCGCCTCGATCGCCTTGACCGGCGGCCCGATGAAGGCAACGCCAGCGGCCTCCAGCGCCTGCGCGAACTTCGGATTTTCGGACAGAAAGCCATAGCCCGGATGCACGGCCTCGGCGCCCGTCGCCTTGATCGCCTCCATGATACGGTCGATCACGATGTAGGACTGGTTCGCCGGGCTGGGGCCGATGTGGACCGCCTCGTCCGCCATCTTGACGTGCAGCGCGTTGCGGTCGGCGTCGGAATAGACCGCCACGGTCGCAATGCCCATGCGGCGGGCCGTCTTGATGACGCGGCAGGCGATTTCGCCACGGTTGGCAATCAGGATCTTCTTGAACATGGGCGTCAGTCCTTCAAACGAAAAATCGCCGCCGGGGTAACACCCCGACGGCGATCGATTGTCGTGCGTTGCGCCGCAGCGCTGCGCTTAGCGGCGAGTCGGGCGGCAGACGCCGGCGTCGTCACACAGCAGGCCAGCGGCTGCACCGGCCAGCGCCGTGCCGGTCGGATCGGTGCCGAGCGGACCGGAGAGTGCGGCGCCAGCGCCTGCACCGATGAGACCACGCTCCAGATCGGTGTCACCGATGCCGGAACCGGCACATGCGGACAGACCGAGGGCGGCGATGGGGGCCAGGAGCCAGGAAGCTTTGAACATGTTGTCTTGCCTTTGGTTAAGTTTGCGATGGGTGCAAAATCGCTGGTGTCCACGGGCAACTCAAGCCCGATTAGTGATAAAAGGCGCTTTGCCGCCGAAAGGTCCCCGAAAAAATGGGTGTTATCCGATAGCATGCGCTGTGTTGCCCGGCCGACACCGCGCGACACGCTGCAAGGGCCGGTTTGGGCGGTCATGCAAAGATATCCGGAAAGCTGATCCGTGCCCGCGCGACGTCGATCCGCAGAAGCGCGTCATAACTTTCGGGGTCGAAGGGATCCTCTGCCGCCACGACCTCGCGGCCGAACAGCCAGCTCAGCCGGCCGGCGTCCAGATTGCCGCGCACGAAGGTGTCCTCGCCGAAATGAGTCCACAGGGCTTCCATGAAGCCCGCATCGGCGCGCCGGTCGGGCGGCCTGCGGTCGGCATAGCGTTCCCGCTCCACCAGCTTGGTGGCACCGTCCTTGTGACCACGCCGGATGACGAATTGATAATCCGTGCCGGGCAGACGCCCGGGAAAGCCGCGATGCTTTTCCATCATGCGGCCCTCGCCACAGCGTCACCGGTCGGCAGCGACCTCGGGCAGGCCGACACGGGCCTGACCTTTCGATCCGCTGACCGCCACGACCGCCATAAGCGCCACGACGCAAAATACCTTGAGTCCGTTCGACATGTGCCTGATCCGTCTGCCTGATGCAGCCAGCGTTGATCGCCGGTCTGCCATTGTTGCAAGGCGGGTCTGCACCCGCCCCGTGCAACAGTCTTAGCAGGTCCGCTGCATCTGCCCAGCGCCGCTGCGCGCGACAGGTGCGACAGTGGCATCATTGCATCGCCGCTTGGGCGGATCGCCGCCAAAGTGCCATGGATCATCAGAAGTCCTCCCAGACGCAGGTGTCGCGATCCAGACGGAACGGCTGAAAGTACTGGACCACCTGCGAATCATATGTGCCGAAATCGACGGGCTTGTCAGACACCGACAGCACCACATCGCCGGTCGTCCAGCCATGTTCAAGCAGCGCCGGCACGATGACGCTGTCGCAGACGAACTGCAGATCGCCGATCACATCGCCGAACGTCTTGTTCCCGGCCTCGGGCGCGATGGCCGGCACAAGAAACCGGAACCGCGCCACCTGGCTGTCAGCGTCGAGGATCACGTCGTAAAGCGAAATCTCAAGGCCCGACGGGACGGCGATCTGCTGCGCGCCCACGGCACCGGCCCACAGGCATGCGGCGATCAGCGGTCCCGCAAGGCGGCGATAAGTGCATCCTTTGTCATGGTCGAGCGTCCGTCCACGTCCAGCTCCTGCGCGCGGGCGTAAAGGTCGTCCTTCGTCCAGTCCTCGTAGGGCTGTGCCTTGCCGCCCTTTTCGCTCGGGTGCTGGTCCGGTGACGCCTGCGCATTGGCAATCCGCGCTGCCTTCTGCTTGGACGCGCCCTGCTCCAGCAGGGCTTCGTAGGTCGCGTCGTCCTTGATGCTCGGTCCGTGATCCTTGGTCATCGCGCTCTCCTTTCGGGTGCAACGACAAAACAAACGAACGGGTTCCCGTCCTCGCTTTTTTCAAAATACTCCGGGGGGAGTCCGCATCTTGCGGACGGAGGGCTGGCCCCCCTGCCTCACAGCGGGATGTTGTCATGCTTCTTCCACGGATTCTGCAACGACTTGCCACGCAGGGACGCGAAGGCGCGACAGACCCGTCGCCGGGTCGAGCGGGGCATGATGACCTCGTCGATGAACCCCTTGGAGGCCGCGACGAAAGGATTGGCGAAACGGTCCTCGTATTCCTTGGTGCGCTCCGCGATCTCCTCGGTACTGCGGCCGCGATAGATGATCTCGGTCGCGCCCTTGGCGCCCATCACGGCGATTTCCGCCGTGGGCCAAGCATAGTTGAAATCGCCGCGCAGGTGCTTGGACGCCATCACGTCATAGGCGCCGCCGTAGGCCTTGCGGGTGATGACCGTGACCTTGGGCACCGTCGCCTCGCCGTAGGCGAACAGCAGCTTGGCGCCGTGCTTGATGACGCCGCCGTATTCCTGTGATGTGCCCGGCAAAAAGCCCGGCACATCGACCAGCGTCAGGATCGGGATCTCGAAGGCATCGCAGAACCGGACGAAGCGGGCGGCCTTGCGGCTGCTGTCGATGTCCAGACACCCGGCCAACACCATCGGCTGGTTGGCAACGACGCCGACGGTCGATCCTTCCAGACGGATGAACCCGGTCAGGATGTTCTTGGCGAAATCGGCCTGCAGCTCGTGAAAGTCGCCCTCGTCCGCCAGCTTGAGGATCAGTTCCTTCATGTCGTAAGGCGCGTTGGCGTTGTCGGGGATCAGCGTGTCGAGGCTTTCGTCCAGACGGTTCACGTCATCGAAGAAGGGCCGCGTCGGCACGGTCTTGCGGTTGTTCAGCGGCAGAAAGTCGAACAGGCGGCGGCATTCGGCGATCGCCTCGACGTCGTTGTCAAAGGCGGCATCGGCCACGCTCGACTTTTTCGTATGGGTGGAGGCGCCGCCGAGTTCCTCGGCGGTGACGACCTCGTTCGTGACGGTCTTGACCACGTCGGGCCCGGTTACGAACATGTAGGATGTGTCGCGCACCATGAAGATGAAGTCGGTCATGGCGGGCGAATAGACCGCACCGCCCGCGCAGGGCCCCATGATCAGGCTGATCTGCGGCACCACGCCAGAGGCCATGATGTTGCGCTGGAACACCTCGGCGTAGCCTGCCAGCGAGGCCACGCCTTCCTGAATGCGCGCGCCGCCGGAATCGTTGATCCCGATGACCGGCGCGCCGTTTTGCAGCGCCATGTCCATGATCTTGCAGATCTTCTGCGCGTGGGTTTCCGACAGCGACCCGCCAAAGACGGTGAAGTCCTGGCTGAAGACATAGACCATGCGCCCGTTGATCGTGCCCCAGCCGGTCACGACGCCGTCGCCCATCGGGGTGCTGTCCTGCATGCCGAAGTCGATGGCGCGGTGGGTGACGAAGGCGTCGAATTCCTCGAAGCTGCCCTGATCCAGCAGCAGGTCGATCCGCTCGCGCGCGGTCAGCTTGCCTTTGGCGTGCTGCGCGTCGATGCGGGCCTGTCCGCCCCCCAGATGGGATTCGGCCCGGCGGGCCGCCAAAGCGTCCAGATGATCCTTCATGGTGTGCCCCCCGCAGCATTCGCCTTAATGTCGCACGACCATAGGTGCCGTCGCCCAGCAGGTGAAGCCCAAAGCGCGAAAACGGACGCCGCGTTGTCAACAAATTTCCATCCGTCATGGCCTGCGGATGTCTGGACTTGCGGCCCGCGACGCCTGCGGGTCGATCCGGCGCAAGCCGCAACGGATCTGGGGATCAGCGGCGGGCGGCGCGCCAGCCGGCGGCACGGGCCTCTGCCTCGGTGCAGAACCAGCGTTCGCCGCGGGCGGTGCTGATGCGGGTGGCGGCGTAGTTTTCCTGCCCGGGCATGTGATAGATGTGGCCGCCCCCGCTGATGTTGCCCTTGATCTGACAGCTGCCGGTTGCCGCCGGTGCCGCCTTGCGCGCGGCGCGGTAATCGGCGGGGTTCTGCATCTGCGCCGCCCACAGGCCGCGCCCACCGGCCTGCGCCGCCGCCTCGTCTGCCACGTAATCGGTGCTGTAGCGTTGGTAGGCTCTGGCCATCCCTGCGGCGACCATGCCGCGACCGCTGTCCTGCCCGCGCGCGGTGCAGCGGGCCACGGTGCGCCCGTAACGGTCGGTGTCGCGCGGCGCGCAGGTCACCGGTTGCCCTGCGATCAGGCTGCGCAGCGCCGTCGTGGCTGCCGCCCCGCAGGCGAGCGTGACACCCGCGGCGCTGCGGCAGGTCTGCGCCGCTTCTGGCGCGTCGATGCCGTGCAGGCGGATCCGCGTCTCTCCGATCTGGAGGGTATCGCCGTCGATGACCCGCGCCGGCCCCGAGAGGTCGGCGCGGGCTGCCAAGGCACAGAACAGTAAACAAATGGTTAAAAGGATTCGCATGATCCCAAGCTAGGGACGAGACGTGGCAAGGACAGGGCAGACGTGCTGCCCTGTTCATTGCATTTTCTTCAAATCAGCGCTGTCTGGTTTGCCAGTCGGGATGAATCCACGGCTGTTCATTGGCCGCAGGTAGGGGATCGCGACCCAGAATGTGGTCCGCCGCCTTTTCGCCGACCATGATCGAAGGCGCGTTCAGGTTGCCGTTGGTGATGCGCGGAAAGATCGAACTGTCGGCCACCCGCAGGCCGTCGACCCCGATGACACGGCACTGGGCATCGACAACGGCGAGGGGATCGTCCGCCGCCCCCATCCGGCAGGTGCCGCAAGGGTGATAGGCGCTTTCGGCGTGTTCACGGATGAAATCATCAAGCTCCGCGTCGGACTGGACGGCGGCACCCGGCTGGATCTCGTGACCGCGGAAGGGGGTGAAGGCCTCTTGCGCGAATATCTCTCGGGTCAGGCGGATGCAGGCGCGGAAATCCTCCCAATCCTGCGGGTCGGACATGTAGTTGAAGCGGATCAACGGATCGGCGGCGGGGTCGGCGCTGGCGAGCGTGACGCTACCGCGCGAGGGCGAGCGCATCGGGCCGACGTGGGCCTGAAAGCCGTGGCCTTCGGCGGCGACCTTGCCGTCGTAGCGGATCGCCAGCGGCAGGAAGTGGAACTGGATATCGGGATACTCGACCCCGGCGCGCGACCGCACGAAGCCCGCACTTTCGAATTGATTCGAGGTGCCGAGGCCGCGCTTGCCCAGCAGCCATTGCGCGCCGATCAGCATCTTCCAGAAAAGCTTCCAGTAGGTGAATAGCGTCACCGGCTGGGTCGCGGCCTGTTGCAGGTAAAGCTCCAGATGGTCCTGCAGGTTCTGCCCGACGCCCGCACGGTCGGCGACGAGCGGGATGCCATGTTCCGCCAGATGTGCCGCGGGGCCGATGCCGGAGAGCATCAGCAGTTTCGGCGAGTTGATGGCGGAGGCGGCGATGATGACTTCGACGTTTGCGTCGATGATTTCGGTCACGCCGCGGCGCTTGACCTCGACCCCCGTGGCGCGGCCGTCCTTGATGATGACGCGCCGGGCAAAGGCGCGGGTGACGCGGGCGTGGCCGGTCTTCTGCGCGGGGCGCAGATAGGCGTTGGCGGCGGACCAGCGGCGGCCGTGATAGATGGTGGCGTCGAACGGGCCGAAGCCTTCCTGCTGCTGGCCGTTGTAGTCGTCGGTCGCGGGATAGCCCGCCTGCTGGCCCGCCTCGACGAAGGCCTTGACCAGCGGGTTGCGGCGCGGCCCGCGGGAGACGTGCAGCGGCCCGTCGGTGCCGCGCCAGTCCGGATCGCCGCCGTGGATGCCCGCGTGCCAGTGTTCCATCCGCTTGTAGTAGGGCAGCACGTCCGCATAGGCCCAGCCCTGCGCGCCCATCTCGGCCCAGGTGTCGAAGTCGCGGGCGTGGCCGCGCACGTAGACCATGCCGTTGATCGAGGACGATCCGCCGATCACCTTGCCACGCGGCGTGGCGAGGGTGCGGTTGCCCAGATGCGGTTCCGGCTGGGTGCGGAAACCCCAGTCGTAGGTCTTCATGTTCATCGGATAGGACAGCGCCGCGGGCATCTGGATGAAAGGCCCCGCGTCGGACCCGCCGTGTTCGATGATCAGCACATCCTTGCCCGCCTCGGCCAGCCGGTAGGCAATGGCGCAGCCAGCGCTGCCAGCGCCGATGATGACGTAGTCGGCCTTCATCAGAACGGTGCCTCGACCGGGTTCATGGCGACATAGACGCCCTTGATCTGAGTGTAGAACTCGATGGCGGCCTTGCTGTTCTCGCGGCCGACGCCGGACATCTTGGACCCGCCGAAGGGCGCCTCGACGGGGGCAAGGTTGTGGGTGTTGACGTAGCAGGTGCCGGCCTCGAACCCTGCCGCCATGCGGTGGGCGCGTGTCAGGTCCTTGGTGAACACGCTGGCCGCGAGGCCGTAGGGCGTGGCATTGGCGCGGCGCAGGGCCTCTTCTTCGGTGTCAAACGTGAGGACCGACATGACGGGGCCAAAGATTTCGTCCGTCGCCAGCGCCATGTCGTCGGTCACGTCGGCAAAGACGGTCGGGTCGATGAAGAAACCGTCCCGGTCCGGGCGCGTGCCGCCGTGGACCAGACGCGCGCCGGCGGCGATGCCTTTCGCGATGCAGGCCTCGACCAGATCGCGCTGACGAGCACTTACCATGGGGCCGAAGTTCGTGGCCATGTCCATCGGGTCGCCCATCACCACATGGGCGAGGCGTTCGGTCAGGCGCTTGAGGAAGGCATCGACCAGCCCGCGCTGCACGAAGACCCGCGTGCCGTTGGAACAGACCTGCCCGGTGGAATAGAAATTGCCGAGGATCGCGCCGGAGACGGCGTCTTCGAGGTCCGCATCGTCGAAGACGACCTGCGGGGACTTGCCGCCGAGTTCCATCGTGACGTTGCGCAGACCTGCGGCGGCGGCGGCATAGACCTTCTGCCCCGTCGGCACGGAGCCCGTCAGCGAGACCTTGGCCACGCGCGGATCGGTGATCAGCGACGCGCCCACGGCCCCCATCCCCTGCACCACGTTGTAGACGCCCGGCGGTGCGCCGGCTTCGGTCAGGATCTCGGCCACCTTGAGCGCGCAGAGCGGCGTCGTCTCTGACGGCTTGAAGACCATGGTGTTGCCGCAGGCGAGTGCGGGCGCGCCCTTCCAGCAGGCGATCTGGGTGGGATAGTTCCACGCACCGATGCCGACGCAGACGCCCAAGGGTTCGCGCCGAGTATAGACGAAGTCGCCGCCCGCGAGCGGGATGTGTTCGCCGGTGATCGTGGCGGCCATGCCGCCGAAGTATTCGAGCGCGTCGGCGCCGGAGGTTGCGTCGGCCACGGTGGTTTCGGACAAGGGCTTGCCGGTGTCATAGCTTTCCAGCACCGAGAGGTCGTGATTGCGGTCGCGCATGATGTCGGCGGCGCGGCGCAGGATGCGGCCGCGTTCGGTGCCGGTCATTGCGGCCCATGCGGCCTGCGCGTCCTTGGCCGACTGGAGCGCGCGGTCGATGATCGCGGGGGTGGCGGCGTGCACACGGGCGATGACCTTGCCCGTGTAGGGATAGATCACGTCGATCGGATCACCTGCGGTGTCTTCGACGTATTCGCCGCCGATGAAATGACTGGCGGTGGGTTGCGTGGTGGTCATGGGAGCCTCCGGCGGGAGTATTTCAGGAAAAAGCAAGGTTCGTGCGGCGACGGGTCTTGCGTCAGCGCCTGTCTTTGAGGGTGTTCAGCAACGACAGGACCTGGACCACCGCATCGAGCTTTGGGACGGCCAGCGCGCGGCGGATGTAGAGGCCGTCGATCAGTGCGGCGACCAGGTCAGCGCAGGCCACGGGGTCGGCCACCTGACCGCGCAGGGCGTGGGTGAGGTTGGATCGCAAGCGGCGCTGGTAGAGTGTCAGAAGGCGCTGCGCCTGCGGGTTGGTCTGGGCCTGCACGTAGAAGGTCATCCAGGCACTGATCGTGGCGGGATCGAAACAGGAGGGCGCGAAGCTGGCGGTGACGATGGCGGCGGCGCGGTCGTCGGAGTCCTGCAGGGCGCGCAGGACCTCTGCCCGGTAGTCGGTCAGGATCTGGCGCATGGCGGCGACGAAGATCTGGTCCTTGCCGCCGAAATAATGGTGCGCAAGGGCCGATGACATGCCCGCACGCTTTGCAATGCGGCTGACGCTGATGTCCAGCGTGCCGGCATCGCCCACCTCGGCAATTGTGGCTTTCACCAGGGCGGCGCGGCGTATAGGTTCCATCCCAAGCTTGGGCATTGCACTCATTTCCTTGTTGCAATGTCCGTCTAGACCATTTTTGATTGACTGATCAATCAAGAAAAACCGACCGGGAGACGACGATGACCTTCAAGAGTACCCTTTCCGTACTGGCCCTTGTGGCCGCGACCCCTGCACTGGCGCAGGACGATTGCAGCAGCGTGACATTTGCCGACGTGGGCTGGACCGATATCACGGCCACGACCGCCGCGACCTCCGTCATCCTTGATGCGCTGGGCTACGAGACCGACACGAAGCTGCTGAGCGTGCCTGTCACGTACATCAGCCTCGCCGAGGGCGACGTCGACGTGTTCCTTGGCAACTGGATGCCGACGATGGAGGCGGATATCGCCCCCTACCGCGACGCGGGCACCGTGGATACCGTGCGCACGAACCTGACGGGAGCGAAGTACACGCTGGCCGTGAACAAGGTCGCTGCCGACATGGGGATCAAGACCTTTGCCGATATCGCGACCCATGCGGATGCACTGGACGACGAGATCTATGGCATCGAGCCCGGCAACGACGGCAACCGCCTGATCCTCGACATGGTGCAGGCCGATGCCTTTGGCCTGAAGGATTTCAAGGTCGTTGAATCCTCTGAACAGGGCATGCTGGCGCAGGTCGAACGGTCGAACGGCCGCGACACGCCGATCGTCTTCCTGGGCTGGGAGCCGCACCCGATGAACGCCAAGTTCGACATGACCTACCTGGAAGGGGGGGACGACTGGTTCGGGCCGAACCTGGGCGGGGCCGAGGTGCTGACGAATACGACTGCGGGCTATGTCGCGGCCTGCCCGAACGTCGGCAAGCTGCTGGAAAACCTGTCGTTCACGCTGCCGATGGAAAACGAGATCATGGGCGCGATCCTGAACGACAACGCGGACCCCGAAGCCGCCGCCACGACCTGGCTGGCCGCCAACCCCGATGTCTGGGGTGCCTGGCTTGACGGTGTGACGACGCTGGATGGCGGCGACGCCATGGCCGCCGTCACGGACACGCTGTCCAGCTGATCCCCTTCAGGCGCGGGCCGTCCGGCCCGCGTCACGACGTACGAAAGGCGCGCCCATGGACTGGCTGACGAACACGAAAATACCCGTGGGCCTGTGGGCGCGGGCCATCTTCGACTGGATCAACGCGCATTTCGGTGGCGTCATCGACAGTCTGGCGCAATTCATCGAGAACACCTTCGAGTTCATCGTCGATGCGCTCTTGCTGCCCCCGCCGCTGGCAGCTGTACTTGTCCTGACGGCGCTGGGGTGGCTGTTGCAGCGGCGCTGGCAATCGGCGGCGCTGATCTTCTTCGGGTTCCTGTTCGTCATCAACCAGGGCTACTGGGAAGAGACGATGCAGACCCTGACGCTGGTGGTCCTGGCCTGTGCGGCCTGTATGGGGATCGGCGTGCCTGTCGGCATCGCCGGGGCGCATAACCCACGTTTCTATCAATCCATCGTGCCGGTGCTGGACCTGATGCAGACGCTGCCGACCTTCGTCTATCTGATCCCGACCATCGTGCTGTTCGGGATCGGCATCGTGCCGGGGCTGGTCGCCACCGTAATCTTCGTGCTGCCGGCGCCGATCCGGCTGACCTACCTCGGGATCTCGTCCACACCGACGGCACTGGTCGAGGCGGCACAGGCCTTTGGCGCGACGAAGCGCCAGCTGCTTTGGAAAGTGGAACTGCCGTCGGCCCTGCCGCAGATCATGGCGGGCCTCAACCAGGCGATCATGCTGTCGCTGTCGATGGTGGTCATCGCGGGTCTGGTCGGGGCAGACGGGTTGGGCGTGCCGGTGGTGCGGGCGCTGAACACGGTCAACACGGCGCTTGGGTTCGAGAGCGGGTTCATCATCGTCATCGTGGCGATCATGCTGGACCGCACGCTGCGGGTGCGCCGGAAATGAGTGCGGTGGAGTTCGACAACGTCTCGATCGTGTTCGGGGATACACCGGAGAGCGCCCTGCCCCTGATGGACAAGGGGATGACGCGGCCCGAGATCCGCAAGGCTTGCGGTCAGGTGCTGGGTGTTCATGACTGTTCGCTGACCGTCGAGGAAGGCGAGATCCTCGTGCTGATGGGCCTGTCCGGGTCCGGCAAATCGACCCTGCTGCGGGCGGTCAACGGGCTGAACCCCGTCGCGCGTGGCGAGGTGCGGGTCAGGACGCGCGACGGCATGCGGTCCGTGACGCAGGCCGACAGTAAGACGCTGCGCAAGCTGCGGCTGCACGACGTCGCCATGGTGTTTCAACAGTTTGGCTTGCTGCCCTGGCGCAGCGTGCGCGACAACGTGGGGCTGGGTCTGGAACTGGGCGGGCAATCGGCCACGCAGCGCCGCGCAAGGGTGGACGAAGAGCTGAAACTGGTTGGTCTGGCCGATCGGGCCGATGCGCTGGTCGGAGAATTGTCGGGCGGGATGCAGCAGCGCGTGGGGCTGGCGCGGGCCTTTACCACCGATGCGCCGATCCTGCTGATGGACGAACCCTTCAGCGCCCTCGATCCGTTGATCCGCACGCGGTTGCAGGACGAACTGCTGGACCTGCAAAAGGAACGTGGCCGGACCATCGTCTTTGTCAGTCACGATCTGGATGAGGCGTTCAAGATCGGCAACCGCATCGCGATCATGGAAGGCGGGCGCATCGTGCAGGTCGGCACGCCGCGCGACATTTTCACCAATCCGGCCAATGACTACGTGGCGGAGTTCGTAGCCCACATGAACCCGCTGGGGGTGCTGACGGCGCGTGACGTGATGATTGCAGGCGCGGGATCGGACGGCCGCGTCGATGCGGAAACGCCGGTGCAGGCCATCATCGACCGGATCGCGCCGGGCGAGTCGCTGTTGGTGATGGAGGGTGACACGGCGATCGGACAGATCACACAAGCGTCGCTGCTGGCGCGGTTGGGCGGTAGCCACAAGCCCACCGTCGGCTGAGGCAACCGGTTTATGCCGAAACTCCGGAAGCTCCGGGGTTTCGGCAAGAAGCGAGCTTCAGCTCGCGGCGTAGGCGGCCATGACCTCGTCGGAGGCTTCGACGTTCGTCGTCACGTTCTGCACGTCGTCGTCGTCCTCCAGCGTCTCGACCAGCTTCATCAGCTTGGTCAGACCCTCGAGGTCCATCTCGGTCTGCATGTTGGGCAGCCAGATCAGCTTGGTGCTTTCCGCTTCGCCCAGGGCCTCTTCCAAGGCGGTCGAAACTTCGTTCAGATCGGTGGGGGCGCAGTAGACGACGTGGTTGTCGCCGTCGGACTGCACGTCCTCGGCGCCCGCCTCGAGTGCGGCCATCATCACCGTATCCTCGTCACCGACGGAGGCCGGATAGACGATCTGGCCCTTGCGGTCGAACATGAAGCCGACGCTGCCCGTCTCGCCCAGATTGCCGCCGTTCTTGGTGAAGGTCGAGCGGACGTTGGACGCGGTGCGGTTGCGGTTGTCAGTCATCGCCTCGACGATGACCGCCACGCCGTTGGGGCCGTAGCCTTCGTAGCGGATCTCGTCATAGCTTTCCGCGTCGCCGCCGACCGCCTTGTTGATGGCGCGCTCGATCACTTCCTTGGGGACAGAGTTCTGCTTGGCTTCCTTTACGGCAAGGCGCAGGCGCGGGTTCTTGTCCACATCGGGATCGCCCATCTTGGCGGCGACGGTGATTTCCTTGCTCATCTTGGAAAACAGCTTGGCGCGCAGCTTGTCCTGACGCCCCTTGCGGTGCTGGATGTTCGCCCATTTGGAATGCCCGGCCATGGCGCGTGCCCCTTCTTGATCTGTCGGTGATTGCGCGCTGCTATAGCGCAGGCAACCCCTGCCCCGCAAGCCTGCGGGTTAGAGGGGGTAGATGAGTGGAATGACGAGCGAACAGATCACGGCGAGCGACAGATTGAGCGGCACGCCGATCCGCAGGAAGTCCGCGAATTTATACCCGCCGGGCCCGTAGACCAGCGTGTTGGTCTGGTAACCGATCGGGGTGGAGAAGCTGGCCGAGGCCGCCATCATCACCGCGATGACCAGCGGGCGCGGGTCGACGGAGAGCGCCGTGGCCAAGCCGATGGCGATGGGCGTCATCACGACGGCGACGGCGTTGTTGGACACCAGTTCCGTCAGCACCATGGACAGGGCATAGACGGCGAAGACCACGACGTAAGGCGGCAGCACGGTCATGTAGGGCGCGAGAGAGCCCGCGATGATCTCGACGGCACCCGATTCTTCCAGCGCGGCACCGACGGCCAGCATGGCGAAGATCAGGGCCAGCAGGTGGCCGTCGATGGACTGGAAGGCCTCGTCCGCGTCGATGCAGCCGGTCAGCAGGACGACGACCGCGCCAAGGAACGACAGTTGCAGGATCGGGGCCACGTCGAAGGCCGCCAGCACGACGACCGCCAGCATGACGCAAATCGCGATGGGCGCGTGGCTGCGGCGGTAGGCGCGGGCAGAGGGTTTGGAGACGTCGGCAAGGTTCATGTCGGCTGCGAGGCGGGCGATATCCTCTGGCGCGCCTTCCAGCAGAAGGGTGTCGCCCACCTTGACCACCAGATCGTCCAGCTGGCGGCCGATGTTGCGGTCGCGGCGGTGGACCGCCAGCGTGTAGACGCCGTAGCGGCGGCGCAGGCGCATCGCGCCAAGGCTGCGGCCCACCATGCGGCATTCGGGGGAAATCAGGACCTCGACGGTCGAGGTTTCCACAGCTGAGACCTGATCGACGCGGCGCAACTCTTTAGTCGCCTGCAGCGACAGCAATTCGGTCATCGCGGTGCGCAGCACGACGCGGTCGCCGATCTCGAGTGTCACGTTTTCCAGATCGCGGCGCAGGGACGCATCGCCCCGGATCACGTCGATAAGGCGCACGCCTTCGCGCTTGAACAGTTGCACGCTCAGAACCTCGCGGCCCAGCAGGTTGCTGTCGGTGGGGATCACCGCCTCGGTGAAAAAGCGCATCTTTGACCGGTCGGACAGCATCGTGGCCATGCTGGTCCGGTCCGGCAGCAGGCGGTTGCCGAAGAGGATCAGGTACCCCATCGTCCAGACCGCGATCACCAGACCGATCGGCGTCACCTCGAAGATGCCGAAGGGTTCCAGCCCCGACTGCCGCGCCACACCGTCGACGACAAGGTTCGTCGAGGTGCCGATCAATGTCAGCGTGCCACCGACGATGGATCCGTAGGACAGCGGAATCAACAGCTTGGAGGCCGACATCTTCAGCGTGCGGGCCATCTGGACGAAGACGGGCAGCATCACCACCACGACGGGCGTGTTGTTCACGAAGGCCGAGGCGGAGACCACGAAGCCCATGACGCCGCCGATCGCCTGCCGCGGATTTCGCTTGGCGGCGCGTTCGGCAAGCTGTGTGACGTAGTCGAGCGCGCCGGTCCGCACCAGCGCCCCCATGATGATGAACATCATCGCGATGGTCCAAGGCGCGGCGTTCGACAGCACCTTGACCGCCGCGTCATAGGGCAGGATGCCGGTGAACAGCAGGAAGGCCGCGCCGAGCATCGCCACGACCTCGGTCGGGTAGGATTCGCGCATGAAGAGCGCGAACATGACGGCCAACACGACCAGCGTGACGATGGCCTGATGCTGTGTGAGGATGGCGAGATTTATCATCGCAGGGCTTTCAGTGTGTCGCCATGTCATTGTTGCCCTTTGCGGGGGCCGGCGCAACGGGGTGGCGGGGTTGAACGAGGGTCAGGCCGGTCGCCATCAGGGCAAGGGCGGCCCAGACCCAGAGGGAGTAACGCTCTCCCAGCAGCAACATGGCCCAGAGCACGCCGAAGCCGGTGACCAGATACGCCACCTGACCCGCGAAGGTGGCGCCGGCGCGGCCCACCAGCCAGACATAGGTCGTGTAGACGACTGCATGGATCAGCGAGGCGGCCAGGAGAGTGGCGTCCTGTACCACGAAGGGCGGGCGCGGGACGAAGAACTGGCCGGTGGCCAGTGCCAGCGGCCCGGCGATCAGCACCCCGGCCAGACTGGCGCCGAAGAGGACCTGCAACGGGTCAAGGCCAGCCGTCCCCCAGCGCGCGACGCCGTTCGCCTCGATGGCGTAGCAGAAGGGCGCGACCAGCGCGAGCGGCAGGATCGCGACCATCGCCCGGTCCGGCATCGCAGCCTCTGGCAGCGCGATCAGGGCGACGCCCGACAGTCCCAACACCAGACCGGCCAGCCGTGCCATCGAAAACCTGTCGTTGCCCAGCATGAGCGCGATCGGAAAGGCAAACATCGGGACCGACGCAATGGCGATGGACATGATGCCAGACGGCAAATCGGCGGCGGCACGAAAACTGGCAGAGTTCGGCAGAACCGTGCCCATGGCTGCGATGAAGATCCAGACAGCCAGCGTGCGGCGCGTGACCGGGATGCGTCCCGGTCTGCGCCACAGAAGCACGCCCAACACGACCGCCCCGATCACCAGCTGCCAGAAGACCAGCCCCAGCGGCTGATAATCACCCGAGACGGAAATCTTGGTCAGCGGCTGCGTCAGGCCCCAGCCTGCGCCAAGGGCAATCAGCAACAGGCTCAGCCGGGTTCGTTCGTTCACGCAGTAGGTCCCGATTGTGCCAGACGTCCGCCCTGACGCACCATGAGGCAGGTCGTGGCGCGTCCTGTCCGGTCGTCGGTTTCGACGTAAAGGCCGGACAACGTCGCCTCGCCCTCGGCGGGGGTGAAGCGGGCCTTTGGCATGCCGGTGATGAAGCGGCGCAGGGGTTCGGTCTTTTCCATGCCAATGACGGAGTGATAATCGCCGCACATGCCAGCGTCGGACTGGAACGCGGTGCCGCCGGGCAGGACCATGGCGTCGGCGGTCGGTACATGGGTATGGGTGCCGACGACAATGCTCGCGCGGCCGTCGCAAAAATGACCGACGGCCATCTTCTCGGACGTCGCCTCGCAATGGATATCCACGAGGGACGCCTGCACCTGCCCGCCCATTGGATATTGCTTCAGCACGGCATCCAGCGCCGAGAACGGGTCATCGAAGGGCCGTTTCATGAAGACCTGCCCCAGCGCCTGCGCCACCAGCACCTTGCGGCCCCGGGCGTCGGTGAAGACGCGTGCGCCGGCACCGGGCGCGGATTTGGAGAAGTTGAGGGGCCGGATGATGCGTGGCTCTTTCTCGATGAAGCTCAGCATGTCCTTCTGGTCGAAGGCGTGATCGCCCAGGGTCACGACATCGGCCCCGGCGTCGAGGATGCCCTTGGCATGATCCGGCGACAGCCCGGACCCGTTGGTGGCATTCTCACCGTTCACGACGACGAAATCGAGTTTCCAGTCGGTCCGCAGACGGGCCAGATGATCGGTGATGGCGCTACGGCCGGCGCGTCCCATGACGTCGCCCAAAAAGAGTATTTTCATGGCACCCTGTTAGGGGCTGGCCGGAAAATCTTCTACAAGATTTTTCGGTTTCCGATGTTTCGCGGATCATCGCCTAGCGCCAGTCCTCAAGGATGCCGGTTTCGGTGACGATCATGTCGAGCGGCTGGTCTGTCGGCTCCAGCGGCAGGACCTCTGCCTGTTGCGCGGCGAAGGCATAGCCGATGGCCAACACGGGGCCCGCCTTGCGCAGGCCGTCCAGCGTGCGGTCGTAGAAGCCGCCGCCGTAGCCGAGCCGTCCGCCCCGTGCATCGAAGGCCACCAACGGCACGATCAGGATCTGCGGCACCATCTCGACCCCCGCCACGGGCAGCGACGTGCCGAAGGTCCCCGCCATGGTGGCCCCGCCCGGCTGCCATGTGCGAAAGACCAGCGGCTGACCCGCGGCGACGATCAGGGGCACGCCGACGGGGCCGTAAGCCGCCGCCTCTGCCATGGCGGGCAGCGGGTCGATCTCTGTCCGCATCGGCAGATATCCGGCGAGGGGCACGCCGCGGTATCCGGCAAGGACCTCGCTGAGGTATCCGGCCTGCGCGCCGCCCGCGGCATGGGCCACCGCGCGCCGGGCCAGCGCCGCCTTGCGGGCGGCGGCCTTTTCCGCGGTCAGAGCAGCCATAGCGCCGCGAGTCCGAGGAAGGCAAAAAACCCCACGATGTCCGTGACCGTGGTCACGAAGGCGCCGGAGGCCAGCGCCGGATCGACGCCCATCCGTTCCAGCACGATGGGCACACCGGTGCCCGCCAGACCGGCCACGACCATGTTGATGACCATCGCGCAGGCGATCACGATCCCCAGCATCGGAGAGCCGAACCAGGCGACGCCGACGATCCCCATGACGACGGCGAAGAGCATCCCGTTGATCAGGCCGACCAGCACCTCTCGGCGGATGACGCGCCAGACGTTGGACCCGGTCAGGTCGCGGGTGGCCAGCGCGCGCACAGCGACGGTCAGGCTTTGGGTGCCGGCGTTGCCGCCCATCGAGGCCACGATGGGCATCAGCACGGCGAGGGCGACCAGGGAGGAGATCGTGCCCTCGAAGAGAGAGATCACCATGGAGGCCATGATCGCGGTGAAGAGGTTGACCGCGAGCCACGGCAGGCGCTGCTTTGTCGTCTCGATCACGCGGTCGGACAGGCTGCCCTCGCCCACACCGGCGAGGCGCAGAAGGTCTTCCTCGGCTTCTTCTTCAAGGAACGCCATGGCGTCATCAATGGTGATGACGCCGACGATCCGGTCGTCGTCATCCACCACGGGGGCGGTGATCATGTGGTAGTGGTTGATGGCCTGCGCCACCTCCTCCACATCCTGTTCGACGTGGAAGGTGCGGAAGGTGTCTTCCATGATGTCGCGCAGCCGGGTGCCGCGCGGGTGGCTGAGGACACGACCCAGCGTCACGTAGCCCACGGCCTTCAGCCGGGGATCGACGAGGATGATGTGATAGAACTGGTCCGGCAGCACCACGTCAGAGCGCAGGAAGTCGATGGTATCGCCCACGGTCCAGTGCTCTGGCGCGCGCACCAGTTCCACCTGCATGTGGCGGCCCGCCGATTCCTCGGGGTAGGACAGCGATTGTTCCACCACGACCCGGTCGCCGGGGTCGAGGGCATCCAGCACCGCCTCTTGCTGTTCCTCGTCAAGGTATTCGACAAGGTCCACCACGTCGTCGCTGTCCAGATCGCGCACGGCGTCAGCCAGTTCCGACGGCGCGAGAGAGGCGATGATCTCTTCCCGCAGCTTTTCGTCGAGTTCGGACAGGATCTCGCCGTCGAGGCCGCCTTTCCACAGGGTCAGCAACTCGCGCCGCTGGCGGCTGTCGATCAGCTCGATCAGGTGGGCGATGTCGGCGGGGTGCAGCGGTTCCAGCAGGGCCGCGATCTCTTTGACATTGCGGTCGTCGATCGCCTGCAGCACGTCACTGACAACGCGGTCGGTAATGCCGAAGGCTTCTTCGTCATCGTCTGCTTCGACGGCGTCGGGGATCGTCTGGTCGTCGGTCATGGCGGTCCCTCTTGTGATCTGATCGGCAACATAGACGGTCCGGTGCAGTCCACAACCGCGTCGCATCCGATTGTAGACCGCTGCGGTGAACCATAAGGTGCGCGCATGAAAAAACATCTTCTTCTTGGCCAGACGCTGGCCTTTGACGGCAATCCCATGGACGACTGGCAGGGCGCCGTCCGGCATGACAGCGCGGGCGGCGTGCTGGTGGCCGACGGTGTGATTGTCGCGGTCGCTGGCGGTGCCGCGTTGCGGGCGGACCACCCGGATGCTGCCGTGTTGGACTATGGCGACGGGCTGATCACCGCAGGCTTTGTCGATGCGCATATGCACTATCCGCAGACGCCCATCGTCGCGTCATGGGGCAAGCAGCTGATCGACTGGCTGAACACCTACACATTCCCGCAAGAGATGCGGCTGGCGGATGCGGGCTATGCCCGGCAGGTCGCGGATACAACCCTGGATCTGGCGCTGGCGCATGGCACCACGACACTGTGTAGCTTTTGCACGATCCACCCCGGCAGCGTCGATGCCTGGTTCGAAGGCGCGGCTGCACGTGGCATGGCCGTCGTGGGCGGCAAGACCTGCATGGACCGCAACGCCCCCGACGGGCTGCGGGATACGGCGCAATCCGCCTATGACGACAGCAAGGCGCTGCTGGACCGCTGGCACGGTCAGAGCCGCGCGACATATGCCATCACGCCGCGGTTCTCTCCGACCTCGACACCGGAACAGTTGACGGCCTTGGGCGCGCTCTGGGCCGAGCGGCCGGACGCGCTGATGCAGACGCATCTGTCAGAGCAGTTGCCTGAAATCGACTGGGTCCGGGGTCTGTTTCCGCAGGCGCGCGACTACCTCGACACCTACGAGGCGTACGGTCTGCTGGGCGCGCGGGGCCTTTATGGGCACGCGATCCATCTTGCCCCGCGCGAGATCGACCGGCTGGCCGAGGTGGGGGCCGCCGTCGTGCATTGCCCGACGTCGAATACCTTCATCGGGTCGGGGCTGTTCGACATGGCGGGGCTGGCCGCGCGGGGCCTGCGGATCGGGCTGGCGACGGATACGGGGGGCGGGTCGAACTTCTCGATGCTGCGGACGATGGCTGCGGCCTACGAGATCGGCCAGCTGCGGGGCACCGCCCTGCATCCGGCGCAGCTGTTGTGGCTGGCAACCGAAGGGTCGGCGCGCGCGCTGCACATGGGGGGCCGGATCGGCCATCTGGGCGCGGGTGCGGCGGCGGATATCACGGTGCTCGACCTCGCCTCGACCCCGGCCATCGCGCAGCGTGTGGCGCGTGCGGCGGATATCTGGGACGCGGTGTTTCCGACGATCATGATGGGTGACGACCGGGCGATCCGCGACACCTGGGTCGCGGGCCGCAGGGTTGTGCGCTAGGCGGCGCAGGCCCGCAGCAGCACGATGACCCAGACGTCGGCCCCCCGCCCCGCGCGGTCGGCGGCATGGCCAAAACCATAGTTCGCGTAAGCCGGGTTCATCAGGCTTTTGCTTTGCATGGGATCCGACAGCCAGGCTGAGAGCGCCGCAGAGGCTGTGGGGTAGCCTTGGGAAATCACCTCGCCCGCCGGGCAGGTCGAGACGCCTGCCGCCTTGATCCGTGCGCTGGCCTTCGGACCCGTCGCCGTCCCCATCATCAGCTTGTCGCCCTGTGCCAGCTCTGCCGCGTATTGTGCCGCGACCCGGTCCAGACCGCTGTTGGACACCAGCGGGCCGCTGCCCGCCGCCGTGCGCGCCTTGTTCAGCGCCGCATCCACGGTCGCGGACTGCGGCTGGGTCTGGCCCAGACGTTCCACCGGTTGACCGTTCAGCGGCTGACCGGAGGCGGTGACGGGCACGATCAGCGGGATCGGCACCGGGACGCAGGCCGTCATGAGGTTGGCCGCAAGGGCTGTGAAAGCGAGGGCGCGAAATGACATGGTGATACCTGACATGCTGGGTTCGCTTTCCATAAACGCCGCAGTCGCGGCCTTCTGTCAACCGGCGAGTGCCCTGGCCAGCCGTCGCTGCCGGGCCATCAGGGCCTGCGTGTCCAACGTCGCCATGCGCCCCTGCGCCACGATTTGCCGTCCTTCGACGAAAAGATCGCGCACGCGGGTCGGTCCCGCAAGGACCAGCGCCGCGGCGTCCCAACTGCCAGCACTTTCGATGCCAGAGACATCCCAGACGGCCAGATCGGCGCGTTTTCCCACCGCGATCTGTCCCAGATCGTCGCGCCCCAGCACCGCGGCGCCGCCGCGCGTGGCCAGCCGCAGGGCGGCACGCGCGCTCATGCTGTCGGCGCCCCGCGCCACGCGGCTGAGCAGCATGGCCTGACGCGCCTCGGCGATCAGGTTGCCGCTGTCGTTGCTGGCCGATCCATCGACGCCAAGGCCGACATGCACGCCCGCGTCCAGCATGGGCCGGACCGGTGCGATGCCCGACCCGAGGCGGCAGTTCGAGCAGGGGCAGTGAGCAATCCCGGTGCCGGTCCGTGCGAAAAGGTCGATCTCTTGCGTGTCGAGTTTCACGCAATGGGCGTGCCAGACGTCGGGACCGGTCCAGCCCAGACCTTCGGCGTATTGCCCCGGGCGACAGCCGAACCGGGCCAGCGAATAGGCCACATCCTCGTCGTTCTCGGCCAGATGGGTGTGCAGCATGACGCCCTTGTCGCGGGCCAGCAGAGCGGTGTCGCGCATCAACTCTCTGCTGACCGAGAAGGGCGAACAGGGGGCGAGCCCGACGCGCACCATCGCACCGGGGCGCGGGTCGTGAAAGGCGTCGATCACGCGGATGCTGTCGTTCAGGATCGCGGCCTCCGCCTCGACCAGACTGTCGGGGGGCAGCCCGCCGCTGCTTTCGCCGATGCTCATCGACCCGCGCGTGGGGTGAAAGCGCAGGCCGACCTCTGCCGCGGCGGCGATGGTGTCGTCCAGACGCGAGCCGTTTGGGTATAGATACAGGTGGTCCGATGTCAGCGTGCAACCCGACAGCGCCAGTTCGACAAGGCCGGTCTGGGCCGAGGTGAAGACCTCTTCCGGTCCAAACCGGGCCCAGATCGGATAGAGGGTGCGCAGCCAGCCGAACAGCAGCGCGTCCTGTGCGCCCGGGACCGCGCGTGTCAGGGACTGGAAAAGGTGATGGTGGGTGTTGATCAGGCCGGGGGTGACGACGCAGCCCGCGACGTCATGGACCGTACCGGTCGTGGTCAGCCCCTGCCCCACGCCCGCGATCACGCCGTCGCGGATCAGGACGTCGGCCTGCGCGACCTCTGACCCGGCGTCGTCCATGGTGACGACGACGCTTGCCCCGCGCAGCAGCGTTTCAGCCATCAATGACCTCTTGCAGGATCGACAGCGCGACGGCGTGGATGTCGCGGTTCGCGGCGGCGATCACGCGCCCGCCGTGGTGCGCGGCCCCGCCCTGCCAGTTCGACACGATCCCCCCCGCAGCCTGCACGACGCAGATCGGTGCGTGGACATCGTAGGGTTGCAGGCCCGCCTCGATCACCAGATCGACCTGACCGGTGGCCAGTAGCGCGTAGCCATAGCAATCCATGCCGTAACGCGTCAGTTTCATCTGCGACGCCACGGCGTGAAACGCCCGGCCTTCGATCGCGGTGCCGACCTCTGGAAAAGTGGTCAGCACGATGGCCTGATCCAGCGGACGGCTGGGGCGGGTCGCCAGAGGATGGGTGCCGTGGGGACCGCGCACCTCTGACTGGCCAAAGCCGCCGATGAAGCGTTCCCCGATGAAGGGCTGGTCGATCAGGCCGAAGAGTGGCCCCGTCGCATCGGCAACCGAGACCAGCACGCCCCAGGTCGGCGTGCCACACAGGAATCCGCGGGTGCCGTCGATGGGATCCAGCACCCATGTCAGGCCGCTGGTGCCGGCGGTGACGCCCATCTCTTCGCCCAGGATGCCGTCGTCGGGCCGCTCGCGCGCGATCACCGCGCGCATCGCCGCCTCTGCCGCGCGGTCGGCGGCGGTGACAGGGTCGAAATGACCCTGCCCCTTGTCATCCGCCAGCAGCCCTGCGCTGCGAAACAGGCGCAGGGTTTCCGGCCGTGCCGCATCCGCTACAAGATGCGCCACGCGGATCAGGTCCGCCTTCAGGTTGTGATCCACGTCAGCGTCCCCGGTAAGTTCGGTCATGGCAGATCCTGCCGTTTCAGACTGAAAGGTAACGAATCCGCTACCGGATGCAAATGACGAACCGCGGGACGTTGCAGCGTCCCCGCGCGGTAACGCCGGTCGCGTCAGGCCGCTTCGCTTAGTACCCGGGCCAGATCGAACAGGCGGCGGCGCTGGTTTTCAGGGATCGCGTAGTAGGACCGCAACAGGTCGAGCGCCTCTTTGTCGGCCAGAATGTCGCCGGGCAGATCGCCGGCCTTCGGGGCCGTGACGACATCGCTTTCCAGCCCTTCGAAGAAGAACGCGACAGGAACGCCCAGCACATTGGCGATATCCCACAGCCGCGAGGCGCTGACACGGTTCATGCCGGTTTCATATTTCTGGATCTGCTGGAACTTGATGCCCACTGCCTCGGCCAGTTGCTGCTGCGTCGTGCCGTTCATCCAGCGCCGCTGGCGAATCCGCTTGCCCACGTGTACGTCAACTTCGTGCTTCATTTATATTTTCCTTGTAAAAAAACGCGGGTCGCCACAGTCGTCGACCGGATGTTCAGCTTTGTAACGCGTCGAATGTTTCGAACGTCCCGCTCAATATCTGGTAGCACGAGATATGCCAACCCAACGGAAACACGCAACGGTTGCACCCCCTGCGGCTAAACTAAAAGATAGCACCCGGGCCAGCCACTTAGCCAAAAGGTCAAATTTGACGCCCCGTCAGTCCCTTACCGGAACGGCTTGACATCGGGCCGCCGGATCGGCCGCATGGGGTGAGACATCCATTGTGAAAGGCTGCACACCTCATGCGCGCGTTCCAGGTTCAATCCTTCACCGCCCCTCCGCAGATCGTGACCTGCCCCGCACCTTCGCCCGGACCAGGAGAAGTCGCCTTGCAGATCGGGGCCTGCGGTATCAATTTTGCCGACATGCTGATGGCGAAAGGCAAATATCAGGACACGCCGCCCCTGCCCTTTACCTTGGGGATGGAGGTCAGCGGCACGGTGACGGCGCTGGGCGACGGTGTCACGGCGCCCGCCGTGGGCACCCGCGTCTGCGTGTTCGGCGGTCAGGGCGGCATGGCAGAGGCCGGCGTCTTTCCTGCCGCCCTGTGCCGGCCCGTCCCGGCAGAGATGCCTGACACCGTCGCCGCGGGCTTTCAGGTCGCCTACGGCACCTCGCACCTTGCATTGACACGGCGGGCGGGTCTGCAGGCCGGAGAGACACTGCTGGTACTGGGTGCGGCCGGCGGCGTCGGACTGACCGCGGTCGAGATCGGCAAGGCGCTGGGCGCCACGGTCATTGCGGTGGCACGGGGCGCGGACAAGCTGCAGGTGGCAAAAGCGGCGGGCGCGGATCATCTGATCGATTCCACGGACGGGGATCTGAAAACGCAGTTGAAGACACTCTGCAAGACCATCGGCGGCGTCGATGTCGTCTATGATCCGGTGGGCGGCGATGCCCTGATGGCGACGCTGTCCGTGTGCAAACCCGAAGCCCGCGTGATCGTGATCGGCTTTGCCAGCGGTGACATCCCGCAGATTCCGGCCAATATCCTGCTGGTCAAGAACATTGCCGTGATCGGATTTTACTGGGGCGGCTATCTGAAATTTCACCCCGCGGCGCTGACCGACAGCCTGGCCGAACTGATGCAATGGTATGTCGAAGGTCGCCTGAAGCCCCATATCAGCGATGTCTTACCGCTGGACCGCGCGCAGGAGGGGCTGGACCTGATCGCCAGCCGCGCCTCGACCGGAAAGGTGGTCATCACACCGTGAGGCAGATCGGTCACGCACACGGTTGCGTCAGGCGATCCGTATCCGCATCCCGCCTCTTGATATGAAGGACATGTGTCCCGATATTGGGCGTAAGCGTCGGACGACTGGCGCGTGTTTTTTCTAACGGAGGTCTCGATGGCTGAATATCAAACGATCCGGACCACGGGCACCGTCCGTGGCGCGGCAATCGACGAAGGGCTGCGCGCCCACATGAACAAGGTCTACGGCATCATGTCCGTGGGCATGCTGATTACTGCGGCTGCCGCCTGGGCGATTTCGGGCTTGGCCCTGTCTGACGTGCCGACGGAGGCACGGATCGGTGCAAACACCTATCTGACCGATTTCGGCGTGATGCTGTACACCAGTCCGCTGAAATGGCTCGTGATGTTCGCGCCGCTCGCCATGGTCTTCGCCATGGGTGCGATGATCAACAAGCTGTCGGTCGCCGGTGCGCAGACGTTCTTCTACGCCTTCGCGGCGCTGATGGGTCTGTCGCTGTCGTGGATCTTTGCGGTCTATACGGGCTTCTCGATCATTCAGGTGTTCCTGTTCACCGCCGTCGGCTTTGCCGGTCTGTCGCTGTATGGCTACACGACCAAGAAGGACATCAGCGGCTGGGGCAGCTTCCTGATCATGGGCGTCATCGGCCTGATCGTGGCCTCGATCGTGAACATCTTCCTCGGCTCCGGCATCGTGCAGCTGGCGATCTCGGCCCTCGGCGTGCTGATCTTTGCTGGTCTGACCGCTTACGACACGCAGAAGATCAAGACCGACTACATCGCACACGCCGCGAATGGCGATGCGGAGTGGCTGGGAAAGTCGGCGATCATGGGGGCGCTGAACCTCTACCTCGACTTCATCAATATGTTCATGTTCATGCTGCAACTGTTCGGCAACCGCGACTGAGCCTGACGATCTGAAGATGTGCAAAGGCCGGTCCCTGTGACCGGCCTTTTTCGTTGCGGGCACCTGCGGTCCCGACCCGTGGTGCAGCAAAGATCGCCGCAGCAAGCGGGTCACGGTCTGGACGTCCTTGCGATCCCGGCTGAAAAAAGTTCACCCAAAACTCATGAAATACGCGTTAGGCTGTCGCAGATGATATTTTTGGTCAGGCACCCCTTGCAAACGGCAACCCCATCCCACGGCAAGGCGACGCGCATGCGTCGCGCTGACCGGTCCTGACCCGTGCCCCAGTCCAGCTTGGCCGAAATAGAAGATGCCATCGCCAAGCGCCGGTATCTGGATCGCTTCCTCCCGGCGCTGGAGGCGGATTTCGAGGCGCGCACCGCAAATTACGAACGGCGACTGGTGCGCCTCAGCTTGTGGCCGACCATCGTGACCTACAACGCCTTCCTGGCGATGGACATGGTCCTGCTGCCGCAAACGCTCGTTCCAGCCGTCATCCTGCACGTCCTGGTGACGCTGCTGGTCGTGGCCGTGACCGCGATCTATCAGCGGACCAGCGCAGCCCGCAATCGGCGCTGGATGGTGGCGGCCATCCCGCTCGCCATGATCACCCAGATCATGATCATCTACCAGATGAACAAAACGGACATCTCTCATCATTATCAATACCTTGCTATCATGGTCGTGGTGTATTCGAATATCACGCAGCGCTTGGGTTCGGATTTTTCGCGCTTTGTCAGCGTTGGCGGGGCGACCATCTATCTGGCCTTTCTGCTGGCGGCCGACACGCCGGTCGAAATCGTCATGCTTGGCTGTGCGATGATGGGCGCGGCGGGCTACCTGACGACGGTTGCAAACATGCGGATGCAAAGCGATGCGCGCTTTGCCTTTCTGCAGCGCCTGCGTGAAGAATTGATGCGCCACGCGGCAGAGCAGCAGTCGATGCACGATCCCCTGACCAAGCTGCAGAACCGCCGCTTTTTGCAAGTCGAGGCGCAGCGCCTCTGGCACGCTTCGACAGAGGCGCCCTGCGCGGTGGCCGTCCTGCTGCTGGATATCGATAACTTCAAACTGTTCAACGACACCTATGGCCATGCCAGCGGCGATACCTGTCTGCAACACGTGGCCCGCATCCTGGCAGAGGCCGTCGCCGACACGCAGCATGTCGCCATCCGTTTCGGTGGCGAGGAATTCCTGATCCTGGCGGCGGGGGCCGATGCCGACGCGGGATGGGATCTGGCGGAAAGGGTGCGCCTGCGGATCGAAGCCACAGGCATACGCCATGCCGCGAACCTGCCCGCCGGCGTGGTCACGGCCAGTCTTGGCGTCGGCACCGGAATGGCCCCGGCGGTGCGTCTGGAAGACCTGATCGCGCAAGCCGACGCCGCCCTTTACGATGCGAAACGCGCTGGCCGGAATCGGACCTGCCTGCCGCGTCATGAGGCCAGGTTGCGCGCCTGACACCGGACAGTGACGTGGTCCGACCGTTGACGGGACTGCGGGCAGGACTTGCACCTGCCGCCTGAAACCGAGGGCCGACGGGATCGTAAGCACGTGCCGGGCTTCGACGCATCGGGCTGCACCCCTGGCACCGCCCCCGCGCCAACGGACCGGATGGGGTGCCGCTGCATCCGCAAACAGAACCGGACCGCCGCAGATGTCGCGCGCTGGTGGCGTCGGTCACGCCGACAGGTTCAGGCCGAAACGCAAAAGGCCTCGCATCAGCGAGGCCCTTCCGTGTTCAGCAATGGCGGATCAATTACTTGATCTTGCCTTCCTTGTACTCCACGTGCTTGCGCACGACGGGGTCGTATTTCTTGATAACCATCTTTTCGGTCATGGTGCGGGCGTTCTTTTTGGTGACGTAGAAGTGGCCCGTGCCCGCGCTGGAGTTCAGGCGGATCTTGATGGTGGTTGGCTTCGCCATGTGTGTTCTCCTGTTCGCGGCGCGGAATGCGTGCTGCGCATCAAATCTCTTGAAGTTTGCCTTCTACCCGCAAGCAGCCCCGAGTCAACCACAAAAGGACGCCTTCGGCGCTGCAAAGGTTACGTCGCACCGGGTGCCGACGGTCTGGGCCCGGTGCCAGTCCCGCGTGCCGCCCCTCAGCGCGGGCTGCCCTGCGCTGTCGGACAGAAGGCCAGATATCCGATCACTTGTCCGTTGACGGCACCTGCGACTGCGGACGTCAGGTGCTGCGTTTCCGCGGCAGGCCAAAGGCTCTACCAGCTTTGTCCGATGATTCTGTCATCGGGGCCGAGACCGGCAACGTCGCCGTCGATCACCAGCAATCCGACGGAGTCGCTTTCGCGCGGGATCTGCGTGTCCACCGAAAGGGACAGGGCCGGATCCTGCGCCTTGAACTCACCTATCGTGAACATCCCATCGTTTCTTCCCGTAAAATGACAAAAGACAGAACAGCCGCGCAGCGACGCTGCGTCAGACGTAAAACCATGACAATGACAAAGGGTGTGCGGATGGCCTGTAAGCCGGATTCTGTCCCCCACCTTGCGGCGGATGGACGATCATTCATCTAAAGCCGCCGTTACCGACGACCCTCTAGCTGCCAACCCGGGCCTTTCGGGTCAGGCGTCCCTGCCGGGATATCCATCGCTGGATCACACCGGCGCAAGGCCCCTATTTGGCATTGCTCCCGGTGGGGCTTGCCGTGCCGCTTCTGTTGCCAGTCGCGCGGTGGGCTCTTACCCCACCGTTTCACCGTGACCCTGATGTCTGCAATGCCGCACGCAGGGTGCGATCAGGGCCGTCTCTTCTCTGTGGCGCTTTCCCTGGGGTTGCCCCCGCCGGGTGTTACCCGGCACCGTTGCCGTCATGGAGTCCGGACTTTCCTCGAAGGTTGCCCCCCGCGACCGTCCAGCCATCCGCACGAAGCGTCGCCTAAGCGGTGGCAGTGTCTGCGTCAACGGGAAAGCGCTGCGCCAGATCGGCGACCAGTGCCATGTCGGCAGCGCAAAGCGGTCCCGTGGCACGCGGCCTGAACCGCAGCCGGAAGGCGGCGAGCAGGATGTCGTCCGCCACGTCGGCCGTATAGCCCGCGCGGGCCAGCAGGGGGCGGAACCGGTTGGTGTCGGGGATATCGGACACAGGTTCAGGCCAGACCGACAGGCCCAGCCGCGCCAGCCTGCGCCAGTCGAAGCGCACGCCGGGGTCGATCTTGCGACCCGGTGCCATGTCGGAATGGGCAATGATGCGGGCGGGCGGGACCGACCAGCGCTGCATGATGCCCCCCAGCAGATCGCAGAGCGCGTCCATCTGCGCGTTCGCAAAGGGACAATGGCCGGGATTTGCAAGCTCGATCCCGATGGACCGGCTGTTGACGTCGGTGACGGCGCCCCAGCGCCCTGCCCCGGCGTGCCAGGCGCGCATCTCTTCCGGCACGAGGCGCTGAACGGTGCCGTCTTCTGCAATCAGGTAGTGCGCGGAGACCTGCGTTTCAGGATTGCACAGGGTGTCGCAGGCCGCCGCCGCTGTCCGCATCGCGGTGTAGTGGATCACGACCAGATCGGGCCGCTGCCCGTCCCGGCGCGGGCCCTGATTAGGCGAGATGCGGTCCGTGTGGATCAGTTGCCACCCGCCGCCAGCAGGAAGGGCGCCGGATCCCAGCCGCAGGCAAAGCCGTCGCCATCGGGATCAAGACCGCGCGGATCCTTGTCAGGACCGCCACGCGCCAGAAAGTCACGCTGTGCGGCGTCGGGCGAGTTGTAGGCGGCGCAATTCCGCTCGAACTTGCCCTTGCCGGCAAAGATCGAGCGTGAATACCACTCCTGCCCCATCTTGTTGGGGGCGTTCAGGGCATATTCGACGATATTGGGGCCGGTATCCGCGGGACGTGTCGGCAGAGCCGACGGCATGACGACCTGACGCGCCGCAACCTGTCGCGCACGGCGCTCTGCATCGCTTTCGATGCTTTCGCGGTTCGAGACGGCCTCGAACGACTGCTCGTCCGAAAGGCCGGGGTTGTTGGCGATGATCGGTGCGGCATTAGCGGGCGAGGCATCGAGTCCCTGCGTGCGCAGGGGATCGCTGCCGGTATCCATCGGCTGCTGCATCGCCTGATCCTGCGCCAGACCGACCGGCCCGCCGCCGATTCCGAGTGCTGCAAGTTCAGAAGAGGCCACGACGCCGGTGGATTCGACCGGAACCGGCGGCATGGTGGATGGCAGGGTCGTCGCCTGAAGCGGTGAGGGCGGCGTGAAGGTCGCGGTGCGATCCGCATCGCGGGCGGCCTGTTCGCGCTGCGCTTGTGCAATGGCCGCAGGACGCCCGCTGTCGGGCACCCTTGGCGCGCAGGCAGCAACGGTCAGGATGGACAGCAGGACGACGGAACGGATCACGGCAAGGCCCTTTGCAAAGGTTAAAACGGTGTTACCACCAACGGTCCGGCTTTGCGACAAAACCGGCCGCACGTTCAAGTGAATACGCGACATTCAGCAGATCGCCTTCTTCCCAAGGGCGGCCGATCAGTTGCAGGCCCAGCGGCAGGCCCAGCGCATCCCGGCCCGCAGGCACGCTGATGCCCGGCAATCCGGCGAGGTTCACGGTCACAGTGAACACGTCGTTG
This sequence comes from Loktanella sp. M215, assembly GCF_021735925.1. Classification (NCBI taxonomy): domain Bacteria; kingdom Pseudomonadati; phylum Pseudomonadota; class Alphaproteobacteria; order Rhodobacterales; family Roseobacteraceae; genus Loktanella; species Loktanella sp. M215. Next base: position 2,050,335 of record NZ_WMEA01000001.1, on the reverse strand, counting down.
AGGTACATCTTGATCGGATCGGCGTCAGCCATCTCTCCCAGCCCGAAGGCGGCAGAGGGGGTCGCAGGCGTCAGGATCGCGTCGACGCCGTTGGCAAAGACCTGATCGAAGTCGCGCTTGATCAGCGCGCGCACCTTGCGGGCGCGGTTGTAATAGGCGTCGTAAAAGCCTGCGGACAGCACATAGGTGCCGACCATGACGCGGCGCTGCACCTCCGGACCGAAGCCTTCGGCGCGCGTCTTTTCGTACATCTCGGTGATGCCATCGCCCTGCGCCAGCTTCGCGCGGTGGCCGAAACGCACGCCGTCGTAGCGGGCGAGGTTGGAGGACGCTTCGGCGGGGGCGATCACGTAATAGGCGGGCAGCGCGTATTTCGTGTGCGGCAGGGTGATGTCGCGAATTTCGGCGCCGGCGTCGCGCAGCATGGCGGTGCCGTCTTCCCACAGCTTCTCGATTTCCGCGGGCATGCCATCCATGCGGTATTCCTTGGGAATCCCGATGACCTTGCCACGGATGTCGCCGGTCAGTGCGGCCTCGAAATCCGGCACGGCGAGTTTGGCAGAGGTGCTGTCCTTGGGGTCAAAACCCGCCATGGCGCGCAGCATGATGGCCGAATCGCGCACATCCTTCGTCATCGGTCCCGCCTGATCGAGGCTGGAGGCGAAGGCCACCACGCCCCAACGGCTGACGCGACCGTAGGTCGGCTTGATGCCGGTGATGCCGGTAAAGGCGGCGGGCTGACGGATCGACCCGCCGGTATCGGTGCCGGTGGCACCAAGGCACAGATCGGCGGCCACAGCAGCGGCGGACCCGCCGGAGGAGCCGCCCGGCGTCAGCTGCCGGTCGTCCACCTTCCACGGGTTCACGGCGTTGCCATAGACGGAGGTCTCGTTCGACGAGCCCATCGCGAATTCGTCCATGTTCAGCTTGCCGAGCATCACCGCACCTGCATCGAACAACTGCGTCGTCACGGTGGATTCGTATTCCGGCTTGAAGCCTTCGAGGATGCGGCTGGCGGCTTGGCTGGGCACGCCCTTGGTGCAGAACAGGTCCTTGATGCCCAGGGGGATACCGCACAAATCAGGCGTATCACCTGCCTTCAGGCGCTGATCTGCGGCCTCGGCTTGGCTTTTTGCGATCTCGGGGGTCTTGTGGACGAAGGCGTTCAGGGCGTCGGCGCCGTCGATCGCCGTCAGGCAGGCGGCGGTCAGATCGGCGCTGGTGATTTCGCCCTTGCGCAAGGCATCGCGGGCGGCGGCGATGGTCAGTTTGGTAAGATCGGTCATCATTCCACCACTTTCGGCACGGCAAAGAACCCTTCGCGGGCGTCGGGGGCATTGGCCAGGACGGCAGCCTGCTGATTGCCGTCGGTGACCACGTCCTCGCGACGATAGAGCCGCTGCGGTGTCACGCTGGTCATCGGCTCGATGCCGTCGACATCGACCTCGTTCAACTGCTCGATAAAGCCGAGGATCGCGCTGAATTCCTGCGCCAGCGCAGGCAGTGCATCATCCTCGACCTTGATACGGGCGAGTTTCGCCACGCGGCGGGCGGTGTCTGTGTCGATGGCCATGCGCACTCCGATCGGATCGTTGCGGGATTGTTGCGCCCGCATTTACCCCGGCCTTGCCGCGGCTACAACCGTCTGGCCGCGTGGGCCGCGACATGACAACTTGTCGCACCTTGGTGTGGCGCTACCATCCCCCTCAGGACGCGGCCCGAACGGGGACGCGAAACAAGAGACTGGATAGACCATGGGACTGTGGAATTTCGTGAAGAACGCCGGCAAGAAGCTGACCGGCCACGGTGACGATGCCGCGACCGAAGAGGCGCTGCACAAGGAGGTCAAGGACCTTGGGCTGGACGCGCAGGACGTGGATATCAAGGTGAAGGGCGACAAGGTCACCATGACGTCCAAGGGCAAGGCCCTGACGCCGGAAGCGCGCGAGAAGCTGATTCTAGCGGTCGGCAATGTCGACGGCGTGGCCTCGGTCGAGGATGCGGTCGAGACGGCGGGCGGCGCAGAACCGGTCTTCTATACCGTCAAGAAGGGCGACACCCTGTCCGAGATCGCGCAGGCGACGCTGGGCAAGGCCAGCAAATATCAGGCGATCTTCGAGGCGAACAAGCCGATGCTGACGCACCCGGACAAGATCTATCCGGGTCAGATGCTGCGGATTCCGCAGGACACGTAAGCCACGCGCACTACAACGTCGATCAAGGGGCGGACCATCCCGGTTCGCCCCTTCCCATTTCGGAGAGACCCCATGAACATCATCTGGCTTGGCCACGCGAGCTTTCGCATCGAAATCGAAAACGCGGTCCTGCTGATCGACCCCTGGCTGGAAGGCAATCCGTCCTTCCCCACGGACCGCCGCGACGAGGCGCTGAAAGGTGCCACCCATATCGTGCTGACCCACGGCCACGGCGACCATGCCGCCAATGCCGGTGCCATCGCGAAAGAGACTGGTGCCAAATTGGTCGGTATTCCCGAACTCTGCGGCCTGCTGGGCGGCGACGGGATTGAGACGATCGAGTTCAACAAAGGCGGCACCGTCGATCTGAACGGCGCGAAAGTGACCATGGTGAACGCCACGCATTCGTCGTCCATCGGGACAGACAACGGGCCGCGCTATGCCGGGCACGAGGCGGGCTACATGATCGCGGGCGAGGGTCACACGATCTATCTTAGCGGCGATACGGACATCATGGCCGACATGGAGTGGATGGGCGACCTGCACAAACCCGATATCGGCATCCTGTGTGCCGGTGGCCATTACACGATGGACATGGCGCGGGCGGGCTATGCGGCGAAGCGGTATTTCAATTTTGCGACCGTGATCCCCTGCCACTACAAGACCTTCCCGGCGCTGGCGCAGGATGCGCAGGTGCTGATCGACGCCTTGCCGGGTGTCGACGTGAAGACGCCGGAGGTGATGGAAACCGTCAGCCTCTAGGCGACCGGACTTCCGACGAAAAATCGTCAGCGGCGCTGCGCGAAGAAGGTTTTCAGCAGCGCCTCTGACGCGGTGGCGTCGATGCCGTCGTAGACCTGCGGCACGTGATGGCACTGGGGCTGCGCAAAGATGCGCGGCCCCTGCGCCACGCCGCCGGATTTGGGATCGGCGGCGCCATAGTAGAGCCGTGCGATGCGGGCGTTCGCCACGGCTGCGGCGCACATCGGGCAAGGCTCCAACGTGACGTAGAGGTCGCAGCCGGTCAGGCGCTCCTGCCCCAGAGCGCGGCAGGCGGCGCGGATTGCCAGAATTTCCGCGTGGGCGGTGGGATCGGACAACTCGCGCGTACGGTTACCGGCTTGGGCCAATATCCCGCCCGGTCCCACGACGACCGCACCGACTGGCACCTCTTGCCGGGCGGCGGCGGCCTGCGCCTCGGCCAGCGCGATCTGCATATAGCTGCGAAATGTCATGGCCCGTCATGCCCGGCCCTGCCCCGCTCTGGCAAGAGCCTGCGAAAGGGTCTATGCGATGGGCATGACCGATACCCCCCCTGATGGCGACCGAATCGCCAAAGTCCTGTCGCGCGCCGGCATCGCCTCCCGCCGTGATGCGGAGCGTATGATCGAGGAAGGCCGCGTGTCGGTGAATGGCAAGACCATCACCAGCCCGGCCCTGAACGTGACAGACCGCGACCGCATCGTCGTCGACGGCAAGCCCGTGGGCCAGCCGGAGGCGCCGCGCCTGTGGCTTTATCACAAGCCCGCGGGCCTTGTGACCTCGGCCAAGGACGAAAAGGACCGGCAAACCGTGTTTGACGCCATGCCAGCCGACATGCCGCGGGTGATGTCGGTCGGACGGCTCGACATCAACTCCGAAGGATTGCTGCTGCTGACCAACGATGGCGGCATCAAGCGGCGGCTGGAACTGCCCTCGACCGGGTGGCTGCGCCGCTACCGCGTGCGGATCAACGGGTCCGTGTCAGAGGCTCGTCTGGATGAATTGCGCAAGGGGATCACGGTCGAAGGCGTGAAATACCAGCCGATGATCGTGACCTTCGACCGGCAGCAGGGCGCCAACGCCTGGCTGACGATCAGTATCCGCGAAGGCAAGAACCGCGAGATCCGCCGCGCAATGGAAGCGGTGAACGCGACCGTGAACCGCCTGATCCGCGTCAGCTACGGCCCCTTCCAGCTGGGCAAGCTGGAGGCGGGTGCCGTGGAAGAGGTCAAGGGCCGCGTCCTGCGCGAGCAACTGGGGCTGGAGACGCCCGCGCCGCAGAAGGCGAAGGTGCGCAAGCCGATCACGCGCGTGATGAAATCCGACGGTGCGGGTGCTGCACCTGCCCGCAAGGGTCCGGCCAAGCCCAGCGCGCCAAAGCGCGGTCCCCGGTAAGATGATGCAAATCCACGGGGCGGACGCTCGCAAAACGGCGCGGCCGCACCTACCTTTGTCGTGACGATCCGGAACGAGGGATGACACCGACATGGCACGACTGATCCTCTTTGTAGCGCTGCTGTCCGGTCTGGTGCTGGCCGGAATGGCGGCCCTTGCGGCCTTGCGCAACCTGAGCGCCGCGGACGCCGCGGCGGCGGACACGTCGGGGCTCCCGGCCCCTGTGCGCATGATCTCTTTCGGGTTCATGATCCTGCTGCTGCTGGGTGTCAGCACCGGCATGGTCGGAGCGGGCTGATGGCGAAATCCTATGGCGGCAAATATAGTCCCGGTGCGACACCGGCGCCGGATGGGCGCGAAAGGCCCGTGGTCGATCCGGTGGGTGCGCGTGCGAACCTGATGCTGGTGCCGCCGGTGATCCTGTTGTTCCGGTCGCTGACCGGCGGTCCGGCGCTGCTGGCAACCGGCCTTGCGGGGGCCGTGGCGATGGGGCTGGGCGCATGGATCCTGCGTGGGGGCCTGCGGGCGGATGCGGCGTGGCGGGCGCGGACGGTTGCGCGCCGGCCTGCGGTGCCGCGCAAGATTTTGGCGGCCCTGTTGACGGGCCTCGGTGTGGGGCTGGCCACAGTGACAGGGGCTGGCTTGGTCGGCTGTGTCATCTACGGCCTCGTGGCGATGCTGGCCCATCTGGCGGCCTTCGGGCTCGATCCCCTGCAGGACAAGCGTGCCGCGGGCGTCGATGCCTTTCAGCAGGACCGTGTCGCGCGCGTCGTCGAAGAAGCTGAGACGCTTTTGACGGCCATGACGGCGCAAGCCGCACGCCTGAACGACCGCCCCCTGCAGACCCGCGTGGCCGCGTTCCAGACGACGGCCCGCCGCATGATCCGCACGGTCGAGGATGATCCGCGGGACCTGACGGCGGCGCGCAAGTATCTGGGCGTCTATCTGCTGGGGGCGCGCGATGCGACGGCGAAATACGCCGACCTGTCCCTGCGCCGTGCCGCACCCGATGCACGCGACGACTACATGGCGCTGCTGGACGATCTGGACCGGAATTTTGCGGCCCACACGACACGTTTGTTACGTGATGACCGCAGTGATATGGATATCGAAATCAAGGTGCTTCGCGACCGGTTGGCGCGTGACGGCATCGCAGACGAGTAGGACACGACAATGGCCGATACGACCCGCGACCGCGCACAGGCGACCCTCGCCGACGTCGAGCGGATGACCGCCGTGGTGCTGCCGGAACCGGCTGGCGACGCGGTCTCACTCGAGACGGCAGACCGTTCGACCAGCGAGGCGATCACGCGCCGCATGGCGGAAATCGACTTGGGCGACACCAATTCCATCGTGAAATTCGGCACGGCCGCGCAGTCCGGGTTGCAGCAGATCTCTCAGGACATGCTGTCTGGGGTGCGCAACAAGGATGTCGGGCCTGCGGGCGACAGCCTGCGCAGCATCGTCACCACGATCCGCGGTTTTTCCGCCAATGAGCTGGACCCCGATGCCAAGCGCGGCTGGTTCGACAAGCTGCTGGGTCGTGCGACGCCGCTGTCGAAGTTCGTGGCGCGGTTCGAGGACGTGCAGACCCAGATCGACAAGATCACCGACGATCTGCTGGGCCACGAGACGACGCTGATGAAGGACATCGAGTCGCTCGACCGGCTTTATGCCAAGACGCTGGCGTTCTACGATGAGCTTGGTCTTTACATCGCTGCAGGAGAGGCGCGTCTGGCGCGCATCGACGCGGAAGAGATTCCGGCCAAGGAACGCGAGGTCGCCGCGTCCTCTGACGCCGACGGCGTGATGGAGGCGCAGGAATTGCGCGATCTGCGCACGGCGCGCGACGATCTGGAACGGCGTGTGCACGACCTGAAACTGACGCGGCAGGTGACGATGCAGTCCCTGCCCTCGATCCGGCTGGTGCAGGAGAACGACAAGAGCCTTGTCACCAAGATCAATTCGACGCTGCTGAACACCGTGCCGCTGTGGGAAAACCAGCTGGCACAGGCGCTGACGATCCAGCGGTCGGCAGAGGCGGCCGGTGCGGTGCGCGATGCCAGCGATCTGACGAACGATCTGCTGCGGGCCAATGCGAAGAATCTGCGCGAATCGAACACCGCGATCCGCACGGAGGTGGAGCGTGGCGCCTTCGACATCGCCGCCATCCAAGCGGCCAATGCCGACCTGATCGCCACCATCGACGAAAGCCTTGCCATTGCCGACGAAGGCAAGCGCAAGCGCGCCGCCGCCGAGGTGGAGTTGCAGAAGATGGAAGGCGACCTGAAGGCCACCCTGTCCGCCGCGAAATCGCGGACAACGCCTGCCGGGAGCGTCTGAGCCATGGTCTGCCGGGCCCTGTCGCTGCCGGTTGCAGCCTTGCTGGGTCTGTCGGCCTGTGCGGCGCCGCCCCCCGCCGCCGTGGCGCCTGCGACCCCGTCGGTCGTCGCGCGCCCCGTCAGCCGGACGATTGCCCCGGCGCCGGTCACCGCCCCAAAACCGAGTGCGGAAAGCGAGGCGCTGCGCATCTATTACCGGCGTTTGCAGAACGATTTGCTGACGCAGGGGCTGTTGCGGGGCGACGGTGGCGGACCGGATACGCCCTTTACCGACACCATGCTGGCGCGGGATTTCATCCGCATCGCGCTGTATGACGAATACGTCAGCGATGGTGACATGCTGCGCGCGCAGGCGACCGAATCAAAACTGCGGCGCTGGGATCAGCCGGTCCGCATGTCGGTGGAATTCGGCCCCTCGGTGCCGGATGCCCAGCGGGACCGCGACATGACCAGCGTGACCGCCTATGCGGCGCGGCTGTCAAAGATTTCCGGCCTGCCGATCCGCATGACGGACAGCAATGCGAACTATCACGTGTTGTTTCTGTCAGAGGACGACCGCGCCGGTTACGAGGCGCGTCTGCGCGAACTGGTGCCGGGTATCGGCGGCAGCAGCCTGCGCGCGATCATGAACCTGCCGCGCGACCAGCTGTGTATCGTGATTGCCTTTTCCGAAGGCGGATCCAGCAGTTACGCCAAGGCCATCGCCGTCATTCGCGCGGAACACCCGGATCTGTTGACCACGTCCTGCATCCACGAGGAGCTGTCGCAGGGTCTGGGACTGGCAAACGACAGCCCGCAGGCCCGCCCCTCGATCTTCAATGATGACGAGGAATTCGGCCTGCTGACCACCCACGACGAACTGCTGCTGAAGATGCTTTATGACAAGCGGTTCCGCACCGGCATGACCGCCGCAGAGGCCGCCCCCATCGCCCGCCAGATCGCGACGGAACTGGTCGGCGGCAACAGCTGACACCACCAAAGGAGCCACCCATGGGTATTCTCGATTTCCTGTCCGGCCAGTTCATCGACGTCATCGCCTGGACCGACGACACCCGCGACACCATGGTCTGGCGGTTCGAACGGCAGGGCCACGAGATCAAGTACGGTGCCAAGCTGACCGTGCGCGAGGGGCAGGCGGCGGTCTTTGTGCACGAAGGCCAGTTGGCCGATGTCTTTACCCCCGGCATGTATATGCTGGAAACCAACAACATGCCGATCATGACGTCCCTGCAGCACTGGGATCACGGCTTTCAGTCCCCGTTCAAGTCGGAAATCTACTTCATCAACACGACGCGGTTCACCGACCTCAAGTGGGGGACCAAGAACCCGATCATGCTGCGCGATCCGGAGTTCGGGCCGATCCGCCTGCGGGCCTATGGCACCTATGCGATCAAGGTCAGCGATCCCGCCGTCTTCATGCGCGAAATCGTGGGCACCGATGGCGAGTTCACGGCGGACGAGGTGTCGTTCCAGATCCGCAACGTGATCGTGCAGGAGTTCAGCCGCGCCCTAGCGGCCAGCGGCATCCCGGCCCTCGACATGGCGGCGAACACCAAGGATCTGGGCGATCTGGTGGCCAAGGCGATCGACGCCACGATGACCGCCTACGGGTTGTCGATCCCGGAGCTGTACATCGAGAACATCAGCCTGCCTGACGCCGTTGAAAAGGCGCTGGATGCCCGCACCTCGCGCGGAATCGCGGGCAATCTGGATGAGCACATGAAGTGGAAGGCCGCCGAGGCGATGACGCAGCCCGGCAGTGCGGCCGGTCAGGCGATGGGCATGGGCATGGGTGCGGGTCTGGGCATGCAGATGGGTCACATGGCCGGTCCATGGGGTCCGGCGCCACAGAATGTGCCGCCCGCAGCGGCAGCGGTTCCCCCGCCCCCGCCACCAACAGAGCATGTCTGGCATATCGCAACGGCCGGCGAGGTCAGCGGCCCATTTTCGCGCGCGGCCATGGGGCGCAAGGTGACCGAAGGTGCGCTGGCGCGCGACAGCATGGTCTGGACGCAGGGACAGGACGGCTGGAAGCCAGCGATGGACACGGAACTGGCGCAGTTGTTCACGGTGATGCGACCGCCACCGCCGGGCGCGTAATGCGCCCTCGACGGTAAAGGAAAGCGCGTTACATCGAGGTGAAGGTTTGACGCGACCCTTTGAAAGCACCTTACCATGGCCGATGCGACCCGATATTCACGCTTACAGATCGCGCTGCACTGGCTGGTGGCCGTTCTGATCGCGGCGACCTGGTGGCTGGGCGACGGCATGGGCCGCGCCCTGCGCACCCGGTTCCAGCAGAACCAGACCGGGTTCGAGGGCAACACCTGGCACGTCTGGCTGGGCACGCTGGTCCTGATCCTGGTTGTCGTCAGGTTCGTCGTGCGGCGGGTGCAGGGTGCGCCGGAACCCGTCAACGATACGCCGCCGCTCTTTCATGCCGCAGGCGCCTGGGGGCACCGGCTGCTCTATCTGCTGATGTTCGTTGTCCCGGCGATGGGCGCGTTGACGTGGTATTTCAAGATCGGCGCGCTGGGCGATCCGCACGCGATTGTTGCCAACGGTCTGATGATCGTGGCACTGGGCCACGCGCTGGTGGCCCTCTACCATCACTATATCCTGAAGGACGGCACGCTGCGCCGGATGACGCGCGGCAGGGTGTGACCGGGTGACCACCGGGGCGGTCTGATCGCCCGGTTCCGCCTTTCGCGGCGCTGAACGCTGGCAACCCTGCGCGGCGGAGGCTATCCATTCCCAGACCCCCATGACCGCCAGAGGCACCGATGCCCGACACCACGCCCACGACGCATCGCTTTCCCTGCGGCACCTGCGGGTCGGACCTGCGGTTCGATCCCGCATCGGCGCAGCTGGTCTGCGATCACTGCGGCAACACGGAACCCGTCGGTGGCACCGCAGGGCCTTTCGCCGTCGTGGCGGAACTTGATTTTCAACAAGCACTGTCGGCCAGCCTGCCACAAGCCGAAACGCAGGAGACCCGCGTCCAGTCCTGCCCGAACTGCGGCGCACAGTTCGAACTGTCGGGCGACACCCATGCCGCCGAATGCCCGTTTTGCGCGACGCCCGTCGTCACCGATACCGGCATCCAGCGCCAGATCAAGCCGCGCGGATTGCTGCCCTTCGCGCTCGATCAGACCCGCGCACGGGCGGCGATGACCGACTGGCTGGGCAGCCTGTGGTTCGCCCCCAACGGGTTGACCGAATACGCCCGAAAGGGCCGCGCGATGGACGGGATTTACGTCCCCTACTGGACCTTCGATGCGCAGACGGACAGCGCCTACGCGGGCCAGCGCGGCACCTATTATTATACGACCCACACGGTCATGCGCGACGGCAAGCCCCAGACCGTCCAGCAGCGCCACACCCGCTGGCGCAGCGTGTCGGGTCGGGTCGCGCGGTTCTTTGACGATTTGCTGGTCTTGGCGTCGCACAGCCTGCCCAAACAATATACAGACGGTCTGGAACCTTGGGACCTGTCGGAACTGGCGCCCTATCAGCCGCAATACCTCGCGGGGTTTCTGGCCGAGGGCTATCAGGTCGAACTGCAGGACGGCTTTACCGAGGCGCGCGCCTATATGGACCGGATGATCCTGCGCGATGTGAAGTTCGACATCGGCGGGGACGAGCAGATGGTCAGCGACGTGCAGACGCGGGTGTCGGACGTGACCTTCAAGCACATCCTGCTGCCGGTCTGGATGGCGGCCTACAAATACAACGGCCAGACCTACCGCTTCGTCATCAACGGCAGGACCGGCCGGGTGCAGGGCGAACGCCCCTATTCCAAATGGAAGATCGCCTTTGCCGTCCTCCTCGGGCTGGTGTTGGCGCTAACGGTCGGGTATTTCTACGCCCAGAACCAGTAGGAGGGACCGGCGATGATCATCTGTTGTGGCGAGGCGCTGATCGACATGCTACCGCGCGAGACTGCGGCGGGCGAGGCCGCCTTTGCCCCCTATGCTGGCGGTGCCGTCTTCAACACGGCGATCGCGCTGGGGCGCTTGGGTGCGCCGGTGCAGTTCTTTTGCGGATTGTCGTCGGACCTGTTCGGCGAACAGCTGCGCAGCGTCCTGTCCGACAGCCAGGTGGACAGCAGCCCGTCGCATATCTCGGACCGGCCCACGACACTGGCCTTCGTCCGGCTGACCAACGGGCATGCAAGCTATGCCTTCTACGACGAGAATACCGCGGGCCGCATGCTGACCCCGGCGGACCTGCCGACGGTCACCGCCGATGCGCTGTTCTTTGGCGGAATCAGCCTTGTCGTCGAACCGTGTGGCGAGGCCTACAAGGCGCTAATGCTGCGCGAGGCGCCCGCCAAGCTGACGATGATCGACCCCAATATTCGCCCCGGCTTCATCACCGACGCGGCGGCCTACCGCGCCCGCCTGAACGCGATGCTGGCCGTCGCGGATATCGTCAAGATCTCGGACGAAGACCTGCAGTGGCTGACCGGTGATACCGATGGCGCCAGCCTGCTGGACAATGCCGCGACACAGGTCGTCCTGCTGACCCGCGGCGCCGATGGCGTGACCGTCATCACGCGGCGCGGGCGTTTTGACGTGGCCGCAGAGCGCGCCGAGGTCGTGGATACGGTCGGTGCCGGTGACACGTTCAACGCGGGGTTCCTCGCCGGTCTGGATCAGGCAGGGCTGTTGACCAAGGCCGGCGTAGCGCAGGCCACCGACGACCAGTTGCGCACCGCCGCCGCACTGGGTGCAAAGGCCGCCGCGATCACCGTCGCCCGCGCCGGGGCTAACCCGCCGTGGGCGCACGAGCTGTGACATGCGCGCACTGATCCAGCGGGTCACACAGGCCTCTGTCGCCATCGACGGCAAGGTCGTGGGCGAAACCGGCCCCGGCCTGCTGATCCTGATCTGCGCCATGGCGGGTGACGGTCCCGACGCGCCAACAAAAATGGCTGCGAAAATCGCAAAGCTCCGCATCTTCAAGGATGACGCGGGCAAGATGAACCTGTCGCTGCTGGACACACACCGCAGCGCCCTGATCGTGTCCCAGTTCACGCTGGCCGGCGATACCAGCCGGGGCAACCGTCCCGGCTTTTCCTCTGCCGCGTCCCCGGTCGAGGGCCGCGCGGCCTATGAGTCCTTCGTCAGCGAAGTCGGCAAGTTGGGGATCACGACCGCGGCCGGCCGGTTCGGGGCCGACATGGCCGTCAGCCTGACGAACGACGGCCCCGTAACGCTCTGGGTCGAGGTCTAGGATTGCAACCCAGCCGGTGAATTGGCAAGGTAAGCTGACCAATTCAGACAGGTGCAGCCCATGCCGGTAATCACGACCATCGACGATCTCAAGCGGATGCACCGGCGCCGTGCGCCCAAGATGTTCTTTGACTACTGCGAAAGCGGCAGCTGGACCGAACAGACCTTCCGCGAAAACACCTCGGATTTCGACCGGTTGCGCCTGCGCCAGCGGATCGCCGTCGACATGTCGGACCGCACCCTGCGCAGCACGATGATCGGGCAGGACGTGACGATCCCCGTGGCCCTCGCCCCGGTCGGCATGACGGGCATGCAAAGCGCCGATGGTGAAATCAAGGCCGCCCGCGCCGCCCGCGACTTCGGCGTGCCTTATACCTTGTCCACCATGTCGATCTGTTCGATCGAAGATGTCGCCAAGGCGACCAAAGCGCCCTTCTGGTTCCAGCTTTACGTCATGCGCGACGAGGAATTCGTCGACAACATCATCCAGCGGGCCAAGAATGCGGGCTGCAACGCGCTCGTGCTGACGCTGGACCTGCAGCTGCTGGGCCAGCGTCACAAGGATCTGAAAAACGGCCTCTCCGCCCCGCCCAAGCTGACGCCAAAGACGATCCTGAACCTCGCGACCAAATGGTCCTGGGGGCTGGAGATGCTGCAGACCAAAAACCGCAGCTTCGGCAATATCGTCGGCCACGCGAAATCCGCCTCGGACATGACGTCGCTGTCCGCCTGGACCGCCGAACAGTTCGAACCGAAGCTGGACTGGGACATGGTCGCCCGGCTGAAGGAAAAGTGGGGCGGCAAGCTGATCCTGAAAGGCATCCTCGATGTGGAGGACGCCAAGAAAGCAGCAGACATCGGCTGCGACGCCATCGTCGTGTCCAACCACGGCGGCCGCCAGCTGGACGGCGCGCTGTCGGCGATCCGCATGCTGCCCGCCATCGTGGCGGCCGTGGGCGACCGGGTCGAGGTGCTGATGGACTCGGGCATCCGGTCCGGTCAGGACATCCTGAAGGCCCGCGCACTGGGCGCGCACGGCGTCATGATCGGCCGCGCCTATATCTACGGCCTTGGCGCAATGGGGCAGAAGGGTGTGACGAAGGCGCTGGAGATCCTGCAAAAGGAAATGGATTTGACCATGGCGCTCTGCGGCAAGCGCGACATCGCCGACGTCGACCGTGACATCCTGCTGGTCCCAAAGGATTTCGAAGGCGACTGGGCCTGACCGCCCGCGTGCGGCCTGTCGATCGGTCAAGACCTGTGCACGACCGACAAGGCCACCCTCGCTTTTTTCCAAATACTCCCCCGCGGGAGGCGTCCGGCACCCGCCACGCATCCCGCCCCTTGCAGCGACGCGCCGACCCGTCATAGTCGCATGCGCAAGGAGGACCGCATGGCCAGACCACCGCAGGCGACGATCACCGATGACGACCTCTTTGCCCTGCGCTGGGACCGGGGCCGTCGCGACCTGACCGGGCCGATCCGCAGGCTTTATGGCGATACCGTCGATGCCGATGCCTTTCTCGACCGGCTGAAGGCGCTGCTGCATCAGCATTGGCAGGACCGCCCCGCCGACCTGCGCCTGCTGGACCTGCAGCGCGACCTGAACCCCGACTGGTTCCTGTCGGAACGGATGGTCGCCTATGTCTTCTACATCGACCGCTTTGCCGGACGGCTGGCCGATCTGCCCGGCCGCATCCCCTATCTGGCCGACCTCGGCGTGACCTATGCCCACATGATGCCCTGCCTGAAGCCGCGGCGCGGCGCCAATGATGGCGGCTATGCGGTCATGGACTACCGTCAGATCAATCCGGACCTTGGCACGATGGCCGACTTTCGCGCGGCGACCGCGGCGTTCCGCAAGACAGGGATCAGCCCGGTGATCGACATGGTGGTGAACCACACGGCCAAGGAACACGACTGGGCCCTGCGCGCCCGCGCGGGCGATCCGTTCTATCAGGCCTTCTACCGCATGTTCGACGACGACACGCTGCCCAAAGCCTTTGAGGAGACGCTGGTCGAGATCTTCCCTGCGCAGGCCCCCGGCAATTTCACCTACTACCCTGACATGGGAAAATGGGTCTGGACCACCTTCAACGAATACCAGTGGGATCTGAACTGGGAAAATCCGGAGGTCTTCCTCGCCGTCCTCGACACCATCCTGTATCTCGCCAATCAGGGCGTCGAATGCTTCCGCCTCGATGCCGTGGCGTTCATGTGGAAGCGGATGGGGACCGGCTGCCAGAACCTGCCCGAAGTCCACGACCTGCTGCAACTGCTGACCCAGTCCACCCGCATCTGTGCCCCCGCGGTGATCCACAAGGCCGAGGCGATCGTGGGGCCATCCGACCTTGTCCCCTATCTTGGCACCGGGACGCATGCGGGAAAGGTCAGCCAACTGGCTTACCATAATAACCTGATGGTGCAGTTCTGGTCGTCGCTCGCCTCTGGCGATACCCGGCTGATGAATTACGTGCTGAAAACGCACTTTCCCGAATCCTTCCGCCGCGCGTCCTTCGCCCCTTACATCCGCTGCCACGACGATATCGGTTGGGCGATCACGCCAGAGGATACGGCCCATATCCCCGCGATGGACGCGAAGGCGCACCGCGATTATCTGTCGGACTTCTACAACGGCAGCTTTCCCGGCAGCTGGGCGCGCGGTGCCGACTTTCAGGTGAACGAGGAGACGGGCGACCGCCGCACCAACGGCAGCTTCGCCAGCCTTGCGGGGCTCGAATTGTCGGTCGCAGCCGGCGATGATACCGGGATCGACATGGCGATCGCGCGGATCAGGCTGGGGCACGCGCTGATCGCGTCCTACGGCGGGATTCCCCTGATCTACATGGGGGACGAGATCGGGCTGACCAACGACCACAGCTACCTGACGGAGCCTGCCTTGGCCGACGACGGACGATGGATGCAGCGTCCCGCGATGGATTGGGCCGTGGCCACCGCCCCGACAGGCCCCGCGGCCCGGATCAAGGCAGACCTGCGGCACGTCATGGCGGTGCGCAAGACCATGCCGCAGCTGGCGGGCGACGTGCCGACGCGGGTGATCGACACCGGCAACCCGGCGCTGTTCGTCTGGCAGCGGCTGGGGGATGACCGCACCGTGACCTGCATCGCCAACTTCACCGCCCGGCCGCAATCGCTGGCCGTGGCGGATGCGGGCCTTGATGCGGGCAAGCTGACGGATCTGTTGACCGGGCGACCACCGGAGGTCGCAGACGACCGGATCGCGATTCCGCCCTACGGGTGCCTTTGGCTGCGCTAACGCTCCTGCGCGCCCTTGCCTGCGATGATCCTGTCGCGCGCCTTCGCGATCCGCGCCAGTCGGGTCGCGGCAACCTTCGTCCCCTCCAGATGCAGCACCCACGACCTTTGGCGGCCGGGGGTCAGCGCGGCAAACGCCTCTGCCAGGTCCGGATCGTCGTCCAGAGCCGCGATGAGTTCGTCGGGCAACGCGAACGTCGCCTGCTGGCGGGGCACCTTCGTACCTGCCTCGGCGTGATGCATCAGGTCCGCCAGAAAGCCGCGGATCGCGGGTTCGTGTTCAGCAACACGGTCTGCATCGACAAACCGCAGCGTGCCCGCCGTCTGGCTGTTCTCGCCCTGTCGTTCCAGCAGCCCCTCGGGGTCGCTCAGCAGGCTGGCGTTCATGAGGGTCAGGCGGAAATCCTCGCGGAAGGCCCCGATGATCGCGATGTTGCGGCCCGCGTGCATGTAACAGGGATGCGCCCATTTCACCGTCTCTGACAATCCCATGTCGCGGCAGATGCGGCGCAGGGCGGTCAGACCAACGATCCAGCGGCGCGTGGAACAAGTAGGCTTCGCGAACCTGTCGCAGCGCCCGCACCCCAGCGTGAAATAATCCGCGACGTCCGTGGTCATCATGGCGTGTCCCCCGATCCTCTTCTAGACCTCTGCCAGTCCTGGCGCAAAACCGTTCAAACCGCGCGATCCCCCCTTCCAAAGCCGTGGCGTTGGCCCTATAGGGGCGACTTCATCGGACCGCACACCCTTGGAGGGCGGTCCCACTATAACTGGAGAATACCAATGGCTGACAAGATCCCTGATCTGCACGCCGAGGTTCGCGCGGGGACAGGCAAGGGGGCCGCCCGCACAGCTCGTCGTAATGGAATGGTACCCGGAGTCGTCTACGGTGGCGGGGCCGATCCGGTCGCGCTGCAGCTCGACTTCAACAAGCTGCTGACGCGCCTGCGCAAGGGCCGCTTCATGTCCACGCTGTTCAACCTGAAGGTTGAAGGCCACGACGACGTCCGAGTCATCTGCCGCGGCATCCAGCGCCACGTGGTGAAGGACCTGCCGACGCACATCGACCTGATGCGCCTGAAGCGCACGAGCCGCGTCGACATCTTCATCCCCGTCGAATTCATCAACGCAGACGACTGCAAGGCCCTGCGGTCCGGCGGCGGCGTGCTGACGGTCGTGCGGAACGAAGTCGAGATGAACGTGCTCGCCGGCGAGATCCCCGATCACATCACCGTCGATCTGGCAGGCCGCGCGATGGGTGACACCATCCACATCAGCGACATCGCGCTGCCCGAAGGTGCCGTGCCGGTCATCAGCGACCGCGATTTCGTCATCGCCAATATCCAGGCGCCCAAGACACTGGCTGCCGACGATGAGGACGAGACGGTCGAGGCCGACGAAGTGCCGACCACCGAGATGGGCCCGCCCGACGGCGAAGAAGCCTGATCGAACGACTGGAACGGGGCCCTGCGGGGCCCCTTTTCTTGTCTGACACCCGACAGATTGCACCGCGACCGCTTCACTCTGCCATGCGGGCGCGGTAGCCTTGCGGCCATGAAACTTATCGTAGGCCTTGGCAATCCCGGCGCGCAATATGCGGGTCACCGTCACAACATCGGCTTCATGGCGCTCGACCGGATCGCGGGCGATCACGGCTTTGGCCCGTGGCGCGCCAAGTTCAATGGCGAGGTGTCTGAAGGACGGTTCGGGTCCGACAAGGCGCTACTGCTGAAGCCCACGACCTTCATGAACGATTCGGGGCGGTCCGTGCAGGCGGCCTGCGCCTTTCACAAGATTGCCCCCGCCGACGTCATCGTCTTTCACGACGAGATCGACCTTGCCCCCGGCAAGGTGCGTCTGAAGACAGGCGGCGGCCATGCGGGGCACAATGGCTTGCGGTCGATCCATGCCCATATCGGGCCCGACTACGACCGCGTGCGTCTTGGCGTCGGGCATCCGGGCCACAAGGATCGCGTGCCCGGCTATGTGCTGCACGATTTCGCCAAGGCCGATCAGGACTGGCTGGACGACGAGCTGCGCGGGATATCCGACGGCATTGCCCAGCTGGTCGCGGGTCATGGCGACAGGTTCCTGAACGCCATCGCCCTGCGCACGGCCCCTGCCCGATCCTCGACCGCAAAACCCGATAAACCCGCCCCGGCCAAGGCAGTGGACGCGGCCCCACCGGACACCCGCAGCGCCCTGCAAAAGCTGACGGACCGCTTCAAGTGATGCCATCCGCCTTGGTCACGTCGTTCACGGATCAGGCGGTCCATTGCGACAATCTGGGATCAGCCTTCACCGCGCGGCTCTGCACCCTGCTCGCCACCCGCGACTGGCCCGCAGGTCCGCTGCGCGACCGCGTCTTTGCGTGGCCGGGTGACACCGGTTCACGCGGGCAAAGCGTGCCCCTGCGCCTGTGTGGTGCGCTGCACGCCCTGCAACTGGAGGGCGATCCGGCACTGACCGCGGTCTATCCGCCGCAGGCGGCAGAGGACGACGCCATCTGGCAGGCGGTCCATGCGGCGCTGAGGGATCATGCGGCTTTCATCGACCGCTTCATCGACAGCCCGCCCCAGACCAACGAGGTGCGCCGTGCCGCGGGCCTGATCGCGGCCAGCCACTGGCTGCACGCCCGCCACCCCCTGCCCTTCCGCATCACAGAGCTTGGGGCCAGCGGCGGGTTGAACCTGATGTTCGACCATTTCGCGCTGGCCCTGCCCGGTGCGACCCTTGGTCCCACGCGCGCGGCTTTGACGCTGGAGCCCGCATGGACCGGTGCGCTGCCGCCGACGGCACAGCCCCTGATCGTCGACCGTCTGGGGGTGGATCTGAACCCCCTTGACCCCGCAAATCCTGCGGATGCCTTGCGTCTGCAGGCCTACCTTTGGGCTGGGCAGCCCCACCGGCTGGCGCTGACCCGCGCGGCCATGGGCATCGCCCGCGCAGCGGTGATCCGTGCAGATGCCATTGACGGGCTGACCCCGCGCCTGCCCCATGTGCGGGGCCAATTGCACCTGATCTATCACACGATCGCCTGGCAGTATTTTCCGGCGGACCGGCAGGCCCTTGGCCGCGCCCGGATCGAGGCTGCCGGCGCCACTGCCACCGACGATGCGCCGCTGGCGTGGCTGGGGATGGAATCGGACGGCACAAATGCCGCGGGTGCCGCGCTGACCCTGCGGCTATGGCCCGGCGATGTCACGGTGCGTCTGGCGCGGATGGATTTCCATGGCCGCTGGATCGAATGGACGGCCCCCGACTGACCCTTTCGCACCGGCGCGTCCCGCGCTAGTGTCGGGGCATGGAAAAAGACCCCTCTTTCAACGTTCTTGGCAGCACGCTGCAAACCTGCTCCACCGCGCCCATGACCGGATTTTTCCGCAATGGCGCCTGCGACACCTGTGCTGCCGATCAGGGCATTCACACGGTCTGCGCGGTGATGACGGCAGAGTTTCTGGCCTATTCGAAATACGTCGGCAACGACCTGTCGACGCCGCGGCCGGAATTCGGCTTTCCGGGCCTGAAACCCGGCGATGGCTGGTGTCTGTGCGCCAGCCGCTTTCTGCAGGCCCACGATGAAGGCTGTGCACCGCAGGTCAGTCTGTACGCCACCCATGTCCGCGCGCTGGAGATCGTGCCGATCGACGTGCTGCGCCGGTATGCCGTGCCGGAATGATCCGCGCCGCCTGCATCGCGATCCTGTGCCTGCCGGGAATGGCCGTAGCGCAGCAAGATGACCTCGGATTGCATCCTGCCGATCAGGCGCGTCTGGACGGGTTCGATGCCACCGTGGGAAAGGCCCTGTTGCAAGCCTTCGCCGGCGGCCGTCTGGGCGACGTCGACCAGCTGCAAGAGGTCCTCTCGGGCCAGCCCGTGGCGCCGCTGGAAACCACGCTGCAAGGCAATTGGACCTGCCGGATGTTGAAGGTGGGCGGGGACCTGAACCCGCTTGTCGTCTATGCGCCCTTCGACTGCGAGATCGCGGCGGACGGGACGGGGTTCACGGTCGAAAAGGTGTCAGGATCGCAACGCCTGACCGGGCGGATCGCGCTGCTGGACGGTCAGATGGTGCTGACCGGCACCGGCTATGTCACCGACACGACACCTGTCGCCTACGCCGACCTGCCGCAGGATACGACCGGCGACGGCACGCTTTGGCCTGTCGTGGGCGTCGCGGAACAGGTCGCGCAAGACCGCATCCGTATCCTGATGCCAAAGCCTGTCTTGGAATCCGACCTCGATATCCTTGATCTGCGGCGCAAGCCGGCGCCAGAGGCCCCAGCCCCCGCGCCCGTGGACGACACCGAGACACCGGCACCGGCCAACGATTAGGCCGGCGCCACTGTCGCAGGATCCACTCAGATCTTCATGTCGAAACCGAGGTGCTTGGCCACGGTGAAGATGTCCTTGTCGCCGCGACCGCACATGTTCATCACCAGCAGGTGATCCTTCGGCAGCGTCGGCGCGATCTTCATGACGTGGGCCAGCGCGTGGGACGGTTCCAGCGCGGGAATGATCCCTTCCAGCGCACAGGACAGCTGGAAGGCCTCCAGCGCCTCGACATCCGTAATGCTGACGTATTGCGCACGGCCGATGTCGTGCAGCCATGCGTGTTCCGGCCCGATACCCGGATAGTCGAGGCCGGCCGAGATGCTGAACCCTTCGAGGATCTGGCCGTCGTCGTCCTGCAGCAGATAGGTGCGGTTGCCGTGCAGCACGCCGGGACGCCCGCCGGTGAGAGAGGCACAATGTTCCATCTTGGCGTTCACGCCCTTGCCCCCGGCTTCTACCCCAATGATGTTCACCGTGGAATCGTCGAGAAAAGGATAGAAGAGGCCCATGGCGTTCGATCCGCCACCGATGGCGGCGATCAGGGTGTCGGGCAGACGGCCCTCCGCGGCCTGCATCTGTTCGCGGACTTCCTTGCCGATGATCGACTGGAAATCGCGGACCATCGCGGGATAGGGATGCGGACCGGCCACGGTGCCGATGCAGTAGAAGGTGTCGCGCACGTTCGTCACCCAGTCGCGCAGGGCGTCATTCATCGCGTCCTTCAGCGTGCCGCGGCCAGAAGTGACGGGGATCACCTCTGCCCCCAGAAGGCGCATACGGAACACGTTGGGGGCCTGACGTTCCACATCGTGGGCGCCCATGTAAACAACGCATTGCAGGCCGAACTTCGCACAGACGGTGGCGGTGGCAACGCCGTGTTGCCCTGCCCCGGTTTCCGCGATGATCCGGGTCTTGCCCATGCGGCGGGCCAGAATGATCTGACCCAGCACGTTGTTGATCTTGTGCGCGCCGGTGTGGTTCAGCTCGTCCCGCTTCATGTAGACCTTGGCGCCGCCCAGGTGGTCGGTCAGGCGTTCGGCAAAGTAAAGCGGGCTGGGGCGGCCGACGTAATGGGTCCAGAGGTCCTGCATCTCGGCCCAGAAGCTGTCGTCGGTCTTGGCCTTCTCGTATTCCTCTTCCAGAGAGAGGATCAGCGGCATCAGCGTTTCGGACACGAAGCGCCCGCCGTAGTTGCCGAAGCGGCCCTTTTCGTCCGGGCCATTCATGAAGCTGTTGAAAAGATCGTCAGGCATCGCCGGTCCCCCGTGAAAAATGTTATTGCAGCAGTAAACCCAGCGGGCAGCGGGGTAAAGGCGGTCAGACGCCGCGGACGGCGGCGCAGAAGTCGCGGATCATGTCGGGATCCTTGATGCCGGGCGCGCTTTCGACGCCGGACGACACGTCGACCTGCGGTGCGCCGGTCAGGCGGATCGCCTCTGCCACGTTGGACGGACGCAGTCCGCCCGCCAGCATCCACGGCACAGGCCATGTGCGTCCTTCCAGCAGACGCCAGTCGAACGACAGGCCGTTGCCGCCGGGCAGCACACCGCCGCGCGGCGGCTTGGCATCCACCAGAACCTGTTCGCAGACGGCCATGTAATCGTCCAGCGCGTCGAGGTCGGCGGATTCGGCAATGCCGACGGCCTTCATCACCGGGATGCCGGTGCGCTTGCGAATGTCGCGCACCCGGTCCGGCGACTCGTGGCCGTGAAGCTGCAGCAGATCGACCGGCACCCGCGCCAGCAGGGCATCAAGGGTCGCGTCATTGGCGTCCACGGTCAGCGCGACCTTGCGGATGCCAACGGGCACGGTCAGGGCCAGCTCTGCCGCGGCGTCCAGCGTCAGGTGACGCGGTGAGCGGTCAAAGAAGACCAGACCGATGTCATCGGCGCCGCAGGCCACGGCGGCGGCCACGTCCTGCGCCGTGCGCAGGCCGCAAATCTTGATCCGGACGGGCAAGGATCAGGCGATCCGGCGCTTGGGCGCATCCAGAAGGGCGATGACATCGTCACCCTTCTTCGGGCTCGCGGCGGCCAGACGCAGCTGGGCCACTTCCTTGCGCAGGCTTTCGATCTCGCGCGCACGGGCGCGGGCCTCGACCCGCTCGGGATATTCGCGGATCCATTCCCAGATCAGGCCCAGCAAAAGACCAGCGCCGACCGCCAGAAAGATCACGATGAACAACGGCAGCGTGATCTGAGGAGAGATGTTGAACAGGTTGGCGAAGGCCGTCGGCATCGCCTGCAACGTCGTCGCATCCCGGTTGGCCAGACCCACCAGCACCAGAAGCACGGCCACGAGGGCCCAGAAGACGTATTTGAGAGTTTTCATCGCGGCGTGATCCTTGTTGGGTCCGGTGGGGCGAGGTTACGCGCCGTTCAGCCGGTCGCGCAACAGTTTGCCTGTCTTGAAGAATGGCACATGTTTCTCTTCAACCTCAACCGCTTCGCCGGTCCGTGGGTTCCGTCCGGTGCGTCCGTCACGCTTCTTGACAGAGAATGCACCGAATCCACGCAGTTCGACACGGTCACCACGCACGAGCGCGCCGGTGATCTCGTCGAAGATGGTGCTGACGATCCGCTCGACGTCGCGCTGGAACAGATGCGGGTTCTCCTCGGCAATCTTCTGGATCAGTTCGGAACGAATCATTGGAAACCCCGCAGGCATAAAACAGCAGATCAGGCATTCTTACCTTGCCGAGACTATAGGGGGGAACGCCGGTTCACGAAATAGGTCGCGGTGCCGTGATTGTGCAAAAACCCGCCGCTGCGGTTGCATAAATCGAACCACGACACGCCGATCAGTCCGGCACGGCCCGGTCGACGCGTCAGCGCGGGACCATCGCGGGGGCAGGTTGGACCGATTCGGGGACGGGAGGGCATAAAAAAGCCCCACCAGATCGCTCTGGCGGGGCCCAAATCGTTTTAGTGGTTCAGACCTGCGAACCTAGTTGTCGCCCTTCAGAGCGGCACCCAGGATATCGCCCAGCGAAGCGCCGGAGTCGGAGGAGCCATACTGGTCGATGGCCTCTTTCTCTTCGGCGATCTCGCGAGCCTTGATCGACAGGCCCAGCTTGCGGGTCTTGGAGTCGATGTTGGTCACACGCACGTCGACCTTGTCGCCCACGCCGAAACGCTCGGGGCGCTGCTCGGCACGGTCACGGGACAGGTCAGAGCGACGGATGAAGGACTTCATGCCCTCATACTCGACCTCGATGCCGCCGTCTTCGATCTTGGTCACTTCAACCGTGATGATCGAACCGCGCTTCACGCCGCCGATGGCATCCGCAAAGGGATCGCTGTCCAGCGCCTTGATCGAGAGCGAGATACGCTCTTTCTCGACGTCGACTTCGGAGACCTTGGCCTTGACCATGTCGCCCTTGCGGAAGTCGCCGATGACGTCCTCGCCACGGCCGTCCCAGGTCAGGTCGGACAGGTGAACCATGCCGTCGATGTCGCCGGGCAGGCCGATGAACAGACCGAATTCGGTGATGTTCTTGACTTCGCCTTCGACTTCGGTGCCCTCGGGGTGCGTTTCAGCGAACACTTCCCACGGGTTGCGCTGCGTCTGCTTCAGACCGAGCGAAACGCGACGTTTTGCGCTGTCGATCTCCAGCACCATCACTTCGACTTCCTGAGAGGTCGAGACGATCTTGCCGGGGTGGACGTTCTTCTTCGTCCACGACATCTCGGAGACGTGAACCAGACCTTCGACGCCCGGCTCCAGCTCCACGAATGCGCCGTAGTCGGTGATGTTGGTCACGCGGCCGGTGTGCACGGAATCAAGCGTGTACTTCTGCTCGACCGCATCCCACGGATCGGCCTGCAGCTGCTTCATGCCGAGGCTGATGCGGTGCGTTTCCTTGTTGATCTTGATGACCTGCACCTTGATCGTCTCGCCGATCGAGAGGATCTCGGACGGGTGGTTCACACGGCGCCACGCCATGTCGGTCACGTGCAGCAGGCCGTCAACGCCGCCGAGGTCAACGAAGGCACCGTATTCGGTGATGTTCTTGACCACGCCGTCGACTTCCTGACCTTCGGTCAGGTTACCGATGACTTCGGCACGCTGTTCGGCACGGGATTCTTCGAGGATCGCGCGGCGCGACACGACGATGTTGCCCCGGCGACGGTCCATCTTCAGGATCTGGAACGGCTGCTTCAGACCCATCAGCGGGCCGGCATCGCGCACGGGGCGGACGTCAACCTGAGAGCCGGGCAGGAAGGCAACAGCGCCGCCGAGGTCGACGGTGAATCCACCCTTCACGCGGCCAAAGATTGCGCCATCGACACGCTCTTCGTCGGCATAGGCTTTTTCCAGACGGTCCCACGCTTCTTCGCGGCGGGCCATTTCACGGGAAATGACGGCTTCGCCACGGGCGTTTTCCACCTGACGCAGGAACACTTCGACTTCGTCGCCAACCTTGATGTCGGGCTCTTCGCCGGGTTCTGCAAATTCTTTCAGATCGATGCGGCCTTCCATCTTGTAGCCGACGTCGATGATGGCCTGTCCGGCTTCGATCGCGATGACCTTGCCCTTGACGACCGAGCCCTCTGCGGGCGTATCGATTTCGAAGCTTTCGTTCAGAAGGGCTTCGAATTCTTCCATGCTTGTGTTGCTTGCCATGTGGCGCTGATTTCCTAATCTTGGTGTTTT
Source organism: Loktanella sp. M215 (assembly GCF_021735925.1). Classification (NCBI taxonomy): domain Bacteria; kingdom Pseudomonadati; phylum Pseudomonadota; class Alphaproteobacteria; order Rhodobacterales; family Roseobacteraceae; genus Loktanella; species Loktanella sp. M215. The sequence goes on along the minus strand of NZ_WMEA01000001.1, from coordinate 2,026,137 downwards.
ATACGGGCCGTGCGGTTGTCTCCGCCGGTCTTTGGATTGCGGTTTGGCGTCAGCCACGAGTCGAACATAAAACAACAGGGCCGGTTCAGAACCGACCCTGCTCGAGTCTCATGCCCGCACCTGTCTCGGTGCTTCAGCCCGCTTTGTATATCCTGCGGGCGCGACAATCGCAAGGCCCGCAGGGTCAGTCGATGCGGGTGAAGAGCTGGCTGCGGTCGCGGCGCACCTTGGGTGCGTCCTTCAGCCAGTCGCCCTCGGCCGCGCGGTAGCCCAGCGGCAGGATCACGACGGACCGCAGGCCCTTGTCACGCAGACCGAGGATGTCGTCGAACCTGTCCGGATCGAAGCCTTCCATCGGGGTCGCGTCCACCTGCTGCTCGGCCGCGGCGATCATGGCCACGCCAAGCGCAATATAGACCTGACGGGCGGCGTGCTGAAAGTTCACCTCGGCGTCGCGGGCGGTGTAGTTGCTTTTCAGGTTCTTGTAGTAGTCCATCAACCTGTCGGTGACTCCACCACGGGCGACACCGGTTTCATCGCGAACCATGTCGATGCGGTCATCGGTATAGTTGTCCCAAGCTGCGAAGACGAGCAGATGGCTGCCATCGACCAGTTGTTCCTGTCCGTAGGCCGCATCCATCAGCTTGGCGCGGATGTCCCTGTCGGTGATGACGAGGACTTCGAACGGCTGCAGGCCGCTTGAGGTGGGGGCGAGACGCAGGGCGTCAAGGATCGCCTCGACCTTCTCTTCGGGGACGGATTTGTGGGCGTCCATCTTCTTGGTGGCGTAACGCCAGTTCAGCAGGTCGTTCAGCATGAGATGACTCTTTCAGGATATGTCGATCACCCGAGACGGGCGATATCCTGATCCAGATAAACGCAGGCGCCGGCACGAGAAGAGCCTGTGCCGCACAGCACCTGTGCAGCGCCGCACCCGGCGTTACGGTCGCGCTGATCCGCGTCCGGGGGCTAGTTCAGCAAAGCCTCGACCGGGTCGGTGATCGCCTGTGACATCGGCCCGACCGGCGATCCCCAGGTGCCCACGACATTCCCCTGCCCGTCCAGCAAGATCTTATTGAAATTCCAGCCCGGTGCGAAGCCCGCCTCGGCGGCCACCGCCTTGTAGAACGGATGCGCCTGATCGCCACGGACATGGGTGATGTCCGTCATCGGCATGTCGATGCCGTACTGGATTTCGCAGAAATCCTTGACCTCTGCCGCCGTCCCCAGTTCCTGATTGAAGTCGTCCGACGGGACCGCCAACACGACAAGACCGCGGTCGCGGTAGGTATCGTACAACTCCTGCAGGGCGGTGAATTGCGGGGTATAGCCGCACATGGATGCAGTGTTCACCACAAGAACCGGCTGCCCCTTCCAGTCGTCGAGGGACAATGTCCCGCCGTCGATATTGGAAAATGTCACTGCATCCGCGGCAGCCCAAAGCGGCGAAGCCGCACAGATCATCAACGCCGAAATCGTCAACCGCATGGCACCCTCCTGTTGCGACCGTACCGCCAAATTAGTGGTCGTGAATGCAAAAGAAAGAGGATCGTTCGTCGCAGCCTGAGTGCGCGCTTGGAGAGGTCGGACCGGGGGTTTCACACCCCCGGACCCCCGTGAAGTATTTTCGACCAGAAGAAAGGCGGACCGGATGCCGCTCCCTCTCAGGGTCTGCGGGTGTCCACCACCGCAATCGCTTGACGCACCGCCTGGGCGGCCGTCAGGTCGGACGTGTCGATCAGCGTCGCATCGGGCGCTGCGACCAGCGGCGCGGTGGCGCGGTCCTGATCGCGGGCGTCTCGGGCCAGCACCTCATCAAGAATCGCCTCGCGCTGCGCTGTAACGCCCCGCGCGACAAGTTCGAGGTAGCGACGTTCTGCCCGGATCTTTGGACTGGCCGTGACGAACAGCTTTACCGCGGCGTCCGGGCAGATCACCGTCCCGATGTCGCGCCCGTCAAGGACAGCGCCCCCGTCGCGGCGGGCAAAGTCGCGCTGAAAGGCCACAAGAGCGGTGCGCACCTCGGGGATCACGGCGACGCGGCTGGCGGCATCGGCCACCGCCTGCGTGCGCAGGGCATCGTTTTCCAGATCGGCGGGGTCCAGCGCCAACGCCACCTCAAGCGGCGTGCCGCCCGCCAAGACACCTGCGCCCACGGCGCGGTAGAGCAACCCGGTATCGAGGTAGGCAAAGCCGAAATGCGCGGCCAGCGCGCGCGCCAGCGTCCCCTTGCCGGCCGCTGCGGGCCCGTCGATGGCGACGGTAAAGCTCATGCGCCAGACCGGTCGATCTGTGCACCAAGGCTGGCCATCAGCGGGCCGAAGATCGGAAAAGAGGTGGTGATGGGACTGCCGTCATCGACGCTGACGGGCTGCTGCGTGGCCATGCCCATGACCATGAAGGCCATGGCGATGCGGTGATCGAGCCGGCTTTCCGCGGTGATGCCACCGGGGACATTGCCGTGACCGAGGCCTGTCACCGTCCACCAGTCGTCACCTTCATCCACCTTAACGCCAGCCGCGCGCAGCCCCTTGGCCATCGCGTCGATCCGGTCGCTTTCCTTGACGCGCAATTCCTTGACGCCGCGCATCTCGGTCACGCCCTGCGCAAAGGCTGCGACCACGGCCAGCACCGGGTATTCGTCGATCATGCTGGCGGCCCGGGCGGGCGGGACGACAACACCCCGCAGGTCAGCAGAGAACCGCGCACGCAGGTCGGCGACAGGCTCACCGCCCTCCTCGCGCGCGTTCTCATAGGTCAGATCCGCCCCCATCTCGCGCAGCGTGGTGAAGAGGCCGGCGCGTGTCGGGTTCAGACCGATCCCGGGCACCAGCACGTCGGACCCCGGCACGATCAGGGCGGCACAGACCGGAAAGGCCGCGCTGCTGGGATCGCGCGGGACGGCGATCACCTGCGCTTGCAGGTCCGGCTGGCCCTGCAAGGTGATGACGCGACCTTCGTCGGTCTGCTCAATCTCGATCTCGGCGCCGAAACCCACCAGCATCCGCTCCGTATGATCGCGCGTCGCTTCGCGTTCGATGACGACAGTCTCGCCGGGTGCATTCAGACCGGCCAGCAGCACGGCGGATTTCACCTGTGCCGAAGGGACCGGTACGACGTAGCGTACCGGCACCGGGTCTGCCGCGCCCACCAGCGTCATCGGTAACCGCCCCCCCTGCCGCCCGACGGCCCGGCACCCAAAGAGCGCCAATGGGTCGGTGACTCGCCCCATGGGCCGCGCGCACAGGGACGCATCACCGGTGAAGGTCGCCGTGATGCCGGTCGTGGCCATGGCCCCCATGATCAGCCGGACGCCGGTGCCGGAGTTGCCGCAGTCGATCACGCCCGCAGGTTCGGCAAAACCGCCCACGCCGACGCCCTGCACACTCCACGCGCCGCCGCCGAGATCCGTCACGGTCGCGCCGAAGGCCCGCATTGCCCGGGCCGTGTCCAGAACGTCGTCGCCTTCCAGCAGGCCGGTGATCCGCGTCTCGCCGATGCTCAGCGCACCCAGGATCAGAGACCTGTGAGAGATCGACTTGTCGCCCGGCACCTCTGCCACGCCGGTCAGCGGCCCGCAGGCACGAGAGGTCATCGGGACGGGGGTGCCATGGCCGGACATTGGTCAAATTCCTTTGTGGATGCTGGGTCCGCTTTAACGCAGCCGCCGATCCGGGTCGAGAGGTCAGGGGACGGCGGGCGGGGCGCCTTGGCCCGGCACGGGCCAACAGCGCCGTACGGCGTCACGCGGGCTTGTGAAAGGTCATGTAGTGCGGCCTGCGGCCCTCGCGCAGCGCCTTGATTTCGTAACGGGTCGAGATCCAGTCGTCCCAGGCGACAGCCATGCCGTCCGGCAGCGCCGTCTGCAGGACGAACCCTGCTTTCGGCACCTCCGCCAGGGTCTGGCGCACGTAATCGGGAATATCCGTGGCCACGCGGAATTCCGCGCCCGGCTTCAGGACGCGGAACAACGGCACCAGATGTTCAGCCGTCACGAAGCGGCGCCGGTGGTGGCGGGTTTTGGGCCAGGGGTCGGGATAGTTCAGAAAGGCCTTCGCGATGCAGGCCTCGGGCAGGACGTCGAAGAGGTCGCGCACGTCGCCGGGATGCACCGCGAGGTTCGCGACATCGGCGTGGCGGATCTTGCCCAGCAGCATCGCCACGCCGTTGATGAAGGGCTCGCAGCCGATCAGGCCGATGTCCGGATAGCGCTGCGCCATCGCGATCATGTGCTCGCCGCCGCCAAAGCCGATCTCCAGCCACAGCGGTTTCCCCCCCACGATCGCGTCCGGATCCAGCTTGACCCGGTCGGGGTTCACGTCCCAACCGACGGGTCCCGGCGACAGCGCGTCGAGGTCGTTGTCGAGGTAATCCTTCTGACTGGCCCGGATCGTCTTGCCACGGAACCGGCCATAGAAATTGCGCCACGGGGCGCCGGAGGGGTGTTTATCGTTTTGCATGCGCGCGCTTTAGCGCCTGACGCCCCGCCCCGCAACCGTGCCGCTGCAAAGCAAAGGGGCGGACCACTGGCCCACCCCCTTTTCACGTTATCAGTCAGATCAGACGGCGCGCTTCAGCGCGTCCACCAGATCGGTCCGTTCCCAGCTGAAACCGCCGTCCGCCTCGGGCGCGCGGCCAAAGTGACCGTAGGCCGCGGTCCGGGCATAGATCGGACGGTTCAGACCCAGATGCGTGCGGATGCCCTGCGGCGTCAGATCCATCGTCTGGCGGATCGCCCGTTCGACCGCCGCCGGATCGACCTCTCCTGTGTCGTGCAGATCGACATAGACCGACAGCGGCTGCGCGATGCCGATCGCATAGGACAGTTGCAGCGTGCATTTGTCGGCCATGCCCGAGGCCACGACGTTCTTGGCCAGATAGCGCGCGACATAGGCGGCAGAACGGTCGACCTTGGTCGGATCCTTGCCCGAGAACGCGCCGCCGCCGTGGGGGGCTGCCCCGCCATAGGTGTCCACGATGATCTTGCGGCCCGTCAGACCTGCGTCGCCATCGGGCCCGCCGATCACGAAGGTGCCGGTCGGGTTGACCCACCATTCCGTCGCATCGGTGATGAAGCCGTCGGGCAGGACCTCGCGGATGTAGGGCTCCACGATGGCGCGGATGTCGGCGCTGGACTGGCTTTCGTCCGCGTGCTGGGTGGACAGCACGATCGACGTGACCTCCACCGGCTTGCCGTCCGCATAGCGCAGGCTGATCTGGCTTTTCGCGTCAGGGCGCAGGGTCGGTTCCGCGCCCGATTTACGCACCTCGGCCAAACGCCGCAGGATGGCGTGGGCATACTGGATCGGTGCGGGCATCAGGTCCGGCGTTTCGGTCGTGGCGAAGCCGAACATGATGCCCTGATCGCCGGCCCCTTCGGGCTTGTTGTCGCCGGCATCGACGCCCTGCTTGATGTGGGCGGACTGCTCGTGCAGCAGGTTGGTGATCTCGCAGGTGGCGTGGTGGAACTTGTCCTGCTCGTAGCCGATGTCCTTGATGGCGGCGCGGGCGATGTCCGGCACACCCGCCAGAAAGGCGTGCGTCTTGTCCATCGTGCTCAACCCGACCTCGCCGCCGATGACGACGCGATTGGTGGTGGCGAAGGTCTCGCAGGCGACGCGCGCCTCCGGCTCTTCGGTCAGAAAGGCGTCGAGGATGCTGTCAGAGATGCGGTCGCACACCTTGTCAGGGTGCCCCTCCGACACGGATTCGGAGGTGAAGATATAGTCTTGGCGTGCCATGGGGACGTGCTCCAGTCAAAAAATATCCCGCCACGTCAGGAAGCCGTTGTGGCGGGTCAGCCGATTGGTTACGCAGGCCGCCCGCCGTGGTCAACGCAATTCGTGCCGCATCCGGCGGTTGTGAAGGGCGGTCGCGATCATCCCCAGCAACACCAGAATCATGACGGGCCAGTCACCCCACCGCACGTAGGGCGTTGCGGCGCGCGCGACCGGCAAGGGTGCGTCGACATAGCCTGCCCGGTCCAGCGGGATCATCGCCTTGATCCGGCCGCGGGCGTCGATCATCGCGCTGATGCCCGTATTGGCCGACCGCACCATCGGCAGCCCCTGCTCGATCGCGCGCAGCCGCGCCTGCATCAGGTGCTGGGTTGGTCCCGCCCCCTTGCCGAACCACGCGTCGTTGGTGATCATCATCAGCAGACGGGGGCGTTCGGGGGTCGTGATCTCTTCGGCAAAGATGCCTTCGTAGCAGATCAAGGCACGAGCCTTGCCCACCCCTGGCAAGTCGATCAGCGGCTGCGGCACGGCGCCCTTGGCAAAGCCACCGCCCTCTGACGTGGCGATGCCGTGGACGCCGAATTGCTTCAGCAGCTCTCCGAAGGGCGTGTATTCCCCGAACGGCACCAGATGCGCCTTGTCGTAGGTCTGTTCCACCTGCCCCATCCGGCCCAGCAGGATGAGCGAGTTGTAATAAAGGCCGTTCTGACTGCGGTTGATGCCGGTGACCACCGGTGTGCCCTGTGCGGCCTCCGAGATCTGCTCCAGCTCTGGCTGGGCGTAGTCCAGCAGGTCGGGCACGGCGGTTTCCGGCCAGACGATCAGGGCGGGGCGCGGGGCGGCCTGCGTGTAGGCGATCATGCGCTGGAAGAAGATCAGGTTCTGGTTGGGATCCCATTTCTGATCCTGCGGCGCGTTGGGCTGCACGATGCGGATGACGGGGGCCGCAGGATCAACCGGGTCAGGCCCCGGGATCAGCAAGGGCGCCACCGCCACCGCCGCAATCAAGGGGATCGCCCCGGTCCAGCGCCGTTGCGCCATCCAGACCAGCCCCGCCGCCACGGTCAGCGTCAGCAGCGTCAGCAGGTGCGGACCGCCGAAGGCCGCCAGTTGCGCCCAAGGCGTCGGGATCAGCACGTGGCCGATCAGGGCCCAGGGAAAGCCGGTGAACAGGTAGCCGCGCAACGCCTCTGCCAGCGTCAGGGACAGCACCAGCGCCGACAGGTGGCGTGGTGCGATCAGGCGAGCGACCAGCGTGCCCGCAACCCAGAACAGGCTTTCGCGCAAGGCCATCAGGCTGACGGCCAAGGGTGCGGCCCAGCCCCATGCCGCGGCATCCACGAGGAACGGATCGACCAGCCAGCGCAGGGTGAACCCGAAATACCCCAGCCCGATCAGCAAAGCGGACCAGAGCGCGGGCCGCAGGCCGGGCGCTGTGATCAGCACGCAAAGGACGGCGGCCCAGGCCGGCACGGCGATGAACCACCAGTCCAGCGGCGCCATGCCAAGGGCCACGACGACGCCGAGGACGATCAGCGCAAACACGCGCGGCCAGCGGCGCAGCCGCCACAGGCGATCTGTCATGCCTGTCATGTCAGCCTCGTGTCATGCCTGCGGAAGCCGCACGCGCAATCGCTTGATCCGGCGCGGATCGGCGTCCAGCACCTCGAATTCGGGGCCGTCAGGGTGGATGATGACCTCACCGCGCACCGGCACATGGCCGGACAGCATCATGACAAGACCGCCAAGGCTGTCGATTTCTTCCTCGTCGATATCCTCGTGATGGGTCAGGTCCATGCCGATTTCGGCCTCGAAATCCTCCAGCGCGGTCTTGGCCTGCGCGATATAGACGCCGGGGGACTCGAGGCTGAAGCTTTTCACCTCGTCCACATCGTGTTCGTCTTCGATGGCGCCCACGACCTGTTCGATCAGATCCTCGATCGTGACCAGACCGTCCGTGCCGCCATATTCGTCGATCACCAGCGCCATGTGCGTGCGGTCGGCCTGCATCTTGGTCAGCAAGATGCCCAGCGGCATCGACGGCGGCACGAACAGCAGGGGCCGCAAGAGCGCGCGCAAATCGAAGGCCATCGCGTCGCCTTCGAACCCGTATTTCAGGGCGAAATCCTTGAGGTTCACGAACCCCATCGGCGTATCGAGCGTGCCGTCGTAGACCGGCAGGCGCGTCAGACCGCTGTCGCGGAAGGTGGCGACGAGGTCGTCCTTGCTGGTGGTCACGGGGGCGGCCACGATATCGGCCTTGGGGACCGAGACGTCCTCGACCCGCATCCGGCGCAGGTTCAGCATACCGGGCATCGGAATGGTCGGCGGCATCTGGCGCGCCCCATCCGCCGTGTCATCGTCGCCTTCGCCGTTGGGCGACAGCGCATCGAACAGGCGGCTGAAGAAATTACCCTTCTGTTCGTCGCTCTGGTCTGGTGTCTCTTCGGACTGCGCGCCCTGCGCTGCCCCCCTGGACCCGTCGTCGGTATCGCCCATCGTCTCCCTGCCTATGTTGTGCCTTGCGGCGTCAAGTCCGGTATGGATCATCAAGACCCATCTTGCCAAGTATCTGCGTCTCCAATCCCTCCATCAGGGTGGCGTCGGCGTCGCGATCGTGATCGTAGCCCAGCAGATGCAGCGTCGCGTGAACGATCAGATGCGTCACATGTTCCGCCAGCGGCTTGGCCGCCGCCCGCGCCTCCGCTTCGCAGGTCTCAAAAGCGATGGCAATATCCCCGAGTTCCGGGTCGGCGGGATCCGGTGCGACGGGCATTTCGCCCGCAACGGCCACGCCGCGCTCCTCTGACGGCCACGACAGCACGTTGGTCGCTTGCGGCTTGCCACGGAAATCGGCGTTCAGGGTGGCGATGCGGGCGTCGTCACAGCCCATCAGGCTGATCTCCCAGACCGACGGCTCCAGCCCGAGTTCCGCAAGGGCGGCGTCAGAGGCGGCTTCGGCCAGCGTCTCCAGATCCAGCGCCTCCCAGCGCGGGTCTTCGATCAGGCAATCCACGGTCATTGATCGTCGTCCCTTGGCAAGGCGTTCAGCGGAACCGGCTGGCCAAAGCTTGCGTCCAGCAGCCCGCTCAGATCGTCGCGTTCGATCTGCTGCACCATCAGGCGCAACTGCCGCACCGCGTCCAGCCGTTTCAGCACCGTATCCGCCCACAGGTTCGCGGTTTCCGCATCCGTCCGGCGCACCTCGGCATAGGCCCGCTGCGTGTCGGCGGCGAGTTTGGCAATTTCGGCGTCCAGCTTGGTGTTCTGCTTGCCGGGCTGGTCCAGCCAGGCCCGCACCCGGCCAAGGGCGGCTTGCGTCGTCTGATCGAGTTCAGTCAGCACCGTGGACCCGCCGGGCAAGGGCATCGCGGCGATGGCGGACAGCATGTCGGAGAGTTGACCGCGCAACGAGTTGCGCAGGCCCGTGTCGGCCTTGTCGAACACCCGCTCCATCGGCAATTCACCGCGACGGTAGGCCACGAAGGTTTCCGCGACCGTGCGGGCAATGCGATCCGCCTCGGGCCCGCGAAACCCGGTGGCGAGCATGATGAAACCCTGTTCGGAATAGGCCCAAGGCCTGCCCCGCCGCCCGCCGTGGGCACTTGAGATCACATCTTGTGATTTCAAGTTGCGCCATTCATCGAGGCTCAGCTGAAAGGCGTAGTCATCCAGAAACCGCCCGGCGTTGCGGCTGCGGTGCTGGTTCACCGCCGATGTCGTGCGCCCGAAGATCGCGGCGACATCGGCGTCAAGAATGACAGGCTGGCCCCGCAGGCGAAAGATCGCCTGCGCCACGCCCGCCGCAAGGGCGTCGGTCATCCCGTCTTTTCCGCGTCCGCCTCGTAAGCCTCGATGATGCGGGCGACGAGCGGGTGGCGCACGACGTCCTTGGACGTGAAATAGTTGAAGCTGATCTTGGGGATGTTCTTGAGCAGGCGCTCCGCCTCCCACAGACCCGAATTCACGCCGCGCGGCAGGTCGATCTGGGTGCGGTCGCCGGTGATCGCCATGCGAGAGCCTTCACCCAGACGGGTCAGGAACATCTTCATCTGCATGGTCGTGGCGTTCTGCGCCTCGTCCAGCACGACAGCGGCATTGGCGAGCGTGCGGCCCCGCATGAAGGCGAGCGGTGCGATCTCGATCCGCTTCTCCTCGATCAGTTTGGCGACCTGCTTGGAGGGGAAGAAGTCGTTCAACGCATCGTAAAGCGGCTGCATGTAGGGGTCAATCTTGTCCTTCATGTCGCCGGGCAGATATCCCAGTTTCTCTCCGGCCTCGACCGCAGGACGCGACAGGATGATCCGGTCGACGTTCCCGCTGATGAAGTGGTTCACCGCGACGGCGACGGCCAGATAGGTCTTGCCGGTGCCCGCAGGCCCGATGCCGAAGCAGAGTTCGTTGTCGAACAGGGCGCGCACGTAGGCCTTCTGCGCCTCGGTCCGGGGTTCGACCAGCTTCTTGCGGGTCTTGATCTCGACCCGGTCGGCCAGCTCGCCCTTGAACAGTTCCTTCTGCTCGCCGGTCATCAGGCTTTCGTCCGGGTGCATTCGCAATTCGCGGTCGATGTCGCCGGGTTCCAGCGTCTTGCCCGCCTCAAGCCGCTGGTAGAGCGATTTCAGGATATCCAGCGCGTCCTTGCGCGGCACCTCTTCACCGATCACCTCCAGCCGGTTGCCGCGGCGCAGGACCTGAACGCCCAGCGCGCTTTCGATGGCGGTGAGGTTGCGGTCGTACTGGCCGCACAGGTCAATCAGCAGGAAGTTATCGGGAAATTCCAGAACGGATTCCGAAACATTTTCAGCGGTGGGGGTCAGCGCGCCTGTGGGCAATCAAATCTCCGGGGTGAAGCATCGTTGCGTTCAAAGTGGCGACCGGGGCGGACAATGACAACCCTCGGGGTGACATTGCGCGGGATTTGACCCGGCAGCGCCCAAGAAAGAAGCCGCAGAGGTGATCTGCGGCTTCTTGGAAGGATCATGCGGGGGGGAAGTCATCGGGCCGTGTCGGGTCATAGATCGGCGACCCGGACTTGAACGGCCCCACGACCGTATTGGGCGGGGCGACACCGGAACAGACCGGGCGGCCATCGGGTGTCAGACGCTCTGACAGATAGCCTTCGACGCCGTCGTCGATGATCCAGTGATCGCAACCTTCAGGGTCGACCCAGATACCTGCGACCATGGTCGACAGGCTGTGGGCATTGATCCCGCGGTCAAAGCCCTTGTTGGGGCCGACGGCCTGATCGCACGCGGTCAGGGCCAGACCGGCACCCAGAAGACCGAGCAATTTCATCGTGTTCATGTTCGATCCCCTTCAGCGGATGCAGTAGATTTCGACGCGGCGGTTCTGCTGCATCCCGGCGGCGGTGTCATTGGTTGCGCGGGGCATGCGCTCGCCGAACCCCTTCAGATCGACGACGCGCGCGCCGACGCCTTGTGCCACGTTGCCGACGGCTGCGGCGCGGTTGTTCGACAGACGGATGTTATATTCATCCGACGCGCGGCTGTCCGTGTGCCCATAGATCATGAACCCAAAGGCATTCGCCGTCTGGAAGAAGTTCTGCAAGGTCGCACGCGCCGAGGCGCTGAGCGCATATTTGTCGGTCGCAAACAGCTGGTCCGTCGGGAACACGCCGCAGATTTCGGACCGGTGGCACACCGCGCTGCCGTCGCGACGGCGGTGCGGCGACATGAAGCCTTCGGCACCGTCGTCCATCGCCCAATGCTCGCATCCATCCGGGTCGATCCAGATCGTCGGTTCATAGATTTCCGGCCGGCTAGTCTGCTGGGCGGAAACGGTGGATCCAGCGATCATGGTCAATGCCAGAACGCCCGCAAATGCGGTCCTTGCAAATTGGGACGGTGTGGTTGCCACGGCGAAATCCTCTTGATTGTACGGGCACACCATCTCAGGTGTGCGGTCGCACTAATGACACTCAATACGACGCATCATAGCAAGCTTCACCACATCATAAAGAAAAAAACACCAGATATTGTGTCTCAAAACGCAACAATAACCGCCAGTGGCCGCAATTTCATAACATGGCATTAACACAGACCCGTGTGGGCTTATTTCAGCCCAGCAACTGCCCGCCCAGCGAATTCGTGCCGGCGCTGATGATTCTGATCGGCATCACCTGACCCAGAACCGTGGCGGGCGCCTCGGCGTGAACCGCGTGCAGGTAGTCAGACTTGCCAATCATCTGGCCTGCGATGCGGCCTGGCTTTTCAAACAGAACCCCCACGGTCCGGCCGATCATGCTGTCCTGTATTGCGCGCTGCTGCTGCGTCAGCAGGACCTGCAACCGCGCAAGGCGTTCCGACATGACCTCTTCGGGCAATTGTGGCTTTTCGGCGGCCGGCGTGCCGGGGCGCGTCGAATATTTGAAGGAATAGGCCTGACCGAATTCGACCGTGCGGATCAGATCCAGCGTGGCCTCGAAATCGGCATCGGTCTCTCCTGGGAAGCCCACGATGAAGTCGGACGACAGCATCAGGTCGGGGCGTGCGGCGCGGATCCGTTCAACCAGTTTCAGGTATTGCGCCGCCGTATGCTTGCGGTTCATCGCCTTCAGCATCCGGTCCGACCCCGACTGCACCGGCAGGTGCAGATAAGGCATCAGTTTTTCGCAATCGCCGTGCGCCGCGATCAGGGCGTCGTCCATGTCGTTCGGGTGGCTTGTCGTGAACCGAATCCGCTGCAGCTCGTCGATCTTTGCCAGATCGCGGATCAGACCGGCCAGCCCGCCGTCATGGCCATGATAGGCATTCACGTTCTGGCCCAGCAACGTGATCTCGACGACCCCCGCCTCGACCAGATCGCGGGCCTCGCGCAGCACCCGGTCTGCGGGGCGGCTGACCTCTGTCCCGCGGGTGTATGGCACGACGCAGAAGGCACAGAACTTGTCGCAGCCTTCCTGCACGGTCAGAAAGGCCGCCGGCGCCCGGCGCGCCTTGGGGCGTGCTTTCAGCGTGTCGAACTTGTCATCGAGCGGGAAATCCGTATCCAGCGCCCGCTCTCCTGCCCGCACGGCGCGGTCCATCGCGGGAAGGCGGTGATAGCTTTGCGGCCCGACCACCAGATCGACCAACGGCGCGCGGCGCATGATCTCTTCGCCCTCGGCCTGCGCCACGCAGCCGGCAACGCCGATCTTGAGGTCAGGATTGGCATCCTTCAGCACCCGCAGGCGACCCAGTTCGGAATAGACCTTTTCCGCCGCCTTTTCGCGGATGTGGCAGGTGTTCAGCAGGATCATGTCCGCATCGTCGGCCCGGTCGGTCGGAACATAGCCTTCGGCCCCCAGCGCCTCGGTCATCCGTTCGGAATCATAGACGTTCATCTGGCAGCCGTAGGTCTTGACGAAAAGCTTGCGGGGGGCGGTCATGATCGGGGTGCCTGACTGTCGGGAAAGGAGACGGCCCTGTCCTTACCGCGCAGGGGCCGGGCTTGCAATGCGAAGCGATTTCGCGGACCTTGCGCGCGACCTGATCCGGACGCCTGCGATGATTTTCCCCAGCCTGCGCGATTTTCTGACCAACGGTCGTGGCCTGCTGGCCAAGGGTCCGATCGCGCTGATCCTGCTGGAAGATCAGATCGAGGTCGACAGCAGCCTGCGGCACGCGATCAAGGCGGGATTTCACCGCGTCGTGGCGGTCGGTGCGCCGCGGATCGCTGTGGACGCCGATCTGGCCGATCACGTCGTGCGCGTGCATCACGACATGCAGGCCGACAACGCACTGGAAGATATCGTAAACGGTGTCATCGCCGCAGCCCCCGGCCAGTGGATCCACTACGCCTACAATGCAGAGTATCTGTTCTTTCCGTTCTGCGAGACGCGCACCGTGGGCGAGATGGTCGCATTTTCGACCGAGGAGCGGCGCTACAGTCTGCTGACCTTCGTGGTGGACCTTTACGCCGACGACCTTGATGCGCACCCGACGGCAGTCAGCCTGAGTGACGCGTACCTCGACAAATCAGGCTATTACGCGCTCGCCCGCAAGGACAAGGACGATACCCTGCTGGAGCGGCAACTGGATTTCTTCGGCGGACTTCGGTGGCGCCACGAGGAGCATGTACCGCCGCCGCGGCGCCGGATCGACCGCGTGGCGTTATTCCGTGCGCAGCCCGGCTTGCAGCTGCGCGGCGACCACACGTTTTCGGACCCGGAATACAACACCTACGCCTGCCCATGGCACAACAGTCTGACGGCCAGTCTTTGCTCGTTCCGCACGGCCAAGGCGCTGCGGCGCAATCCGGGGTCAGCGCCGCATATCAAGACCTTTAAATGGCACAATTCGGCGCCGTTTCACTGGCGGTCGCAGCAGTTGCTCGATCTGGGGCTGATGGAGCCGGGGCAATGGTTCTAAATCGGCCCAACTGATCAGAGATGGGTCAGCGGCGGTACGTTCAGACCCTGTGCAAACCCTGCCCTGTCATCCCTTGACCAGACGCAGAACGGGTGCCTTTGCAGGCAGAACTGGCGCCTTGGCTGTCTGCCGTACTTGCGCAAGCAACCGCGCGTCGCGGGAATAGGGCCAGGCCGCGGGATCGTCGACCAGTCCGGCCTGAACCGGCGCCATACGGATCATGTCACGGCACTCTTCCATGGCCTGGCGGGACAAGATCGGCCGGTCCCAAAAGCGGCGCTGCCAGATATTGACCCGCGGTGCGGTCGAGGCATCCGCGCCAGACTGCCGCGGCAGGTTCTGGACAAAGGTTGCCTTGATGACCTTCCAGCGCTTGGCATACTCCTGATCGTCGCGCGGCAGGGACCAGATCATGTGCACCCGGTTCGGCAGTATCACGGCATCGTCGATCGTGAACGGATACCGAAGCTGACACAGACGCACGGAAAGGCGCAGGATTTCAATGTGACGCACCAGCAGGTCTGCGCTGTCATCGCGCAGACGGACCGTGAAGAAGACTGAATGGCGTGTCGGTGTGGGAATCGGGTTAATCAGCATCATGCATCCACCCTGTATCGAAGAGGGTTAACGCACGATTAACAGATCATTGCATGATCCGCTGATGCGGCCTGTCCTCAGACGCGCCGCAGGCGGATCACGACATCGACAGCCACGACCTTTGCGCCCGCCGGCGCCTGCGGCAGGCGCCGGATTTCCAGCGCCTCGCGCGGTGCGTCGGTCAGTTCGGCCGTATCTTCCCAATAGAAATGCGGGTGATCGCACATGTCGGTATCGAAATAGCTTTTCGCGCCGTCCACCGTGATCTCTCGCAGCAGGCCGGCGTCACAGAAGGCACGCAAGGTATTGTAGACCGTCGCCAGAGACACC
Source organism: Loktanella sp. M215 (assembly GCF_021735925.1). Taxonomy (NCBI): domain Bacteria; kingdom Pseudomonadati; phylum Pseudomonadota; class Alphaproteobacteria; order Rhodobacterales; family Roseobacteraceae; genus Loktanella; species Loktanella sp. M215. The sequence goes on along the minus strand of NZ_WMEA01000001.1, from coordinate 2,011,103 downwards.
CGTTCGTCACGCAGTGCCGCTGCAGCGAACAATCCTTCGGCCGTGGCATGCCGATCCATGCCGTCCCCTATCAGAAGCGCGGCGAGGGTCAGGCGCTGGCGTGTCGGTCGCAAACCGGCAGCGGCCAGCCAGCGGCTGCCGTGATCGGTTGCGTCGGATGTCAGTGTCGCAAAATCGGTCATATCCGCATACATATGGGATGGCAGGGACATGGATCAATGGTTTTTCCGACCGCAGTGCCGGTCTGCTGCTGGTCACGGGCCGCAGGCTTGCACGCACAAAGCCGCCGGTGCTAGACGTCACGCGCAACAAAGTCCGCGTGCCACAGGGTGCCCGGATCCGGATCAGAAGGACCGCCATGGCCGATTTCCCCTCGCATTTCGACAAAGACGCCCTCTTGGCCTGTGCCCGCGGCGAACTCTTCGGACCTGGCAATGCCCAGCTTCCAGCCCCGCCGATGCTGATGATGGACCGGATCACCGAGATCTCGGGCGATGGTGGTGCCCATGGCAAGGGCCATGTCGTCGCCGAATTCGATATCACGCCGGATCTGTGGTTCTTCGACTGTCACTTTCCGGGCAATCCGATCATGCCCGGCTGCCTTGGCCTTGATGGATTGTGGCAGCTGACGGGGTTCAACCTCGGCTGGCGCGGCTGGCAGGGGCGTGGCTATGCGCTTGGCGTCGGAGAGGTGAAGCTGACCGGCATGGTGCGCCCGGACCGCAAGTTGCTGACCTACAAGATCGACTTCACCAAGGCGATCCAGACGCGCCGTCTGACCATGGGCGTCGCCGACGGGATCGTCGAAGCGGACGGCGATGTGATCTATCAAGTCAAGGACATGAAAGTGGCGCTGAGCGAGAGCTGAGCGCAGCAACCTTCCAGCCGGACGGACTGTCCCAGATCGTCTGGTTGAAAAGACGTTTGGGGGTCAGACCGCTGGCCCCCTGAAGTTCGGCAAAAGGGCATGAACCGCGCCATTTCCCGCGATCAGACCCCACAATCTGGCCCCACACACCAAGGCAAGCGCCCTATGTGGTTGCGGCACGGCCCCTCGCTGGCCTAAACAGGACACGTCATTGAAGGAGTGCGTCATGCGTCGCGTCGTCATCACCGGGCTCGGTATCGTCTCGCCCATCGGGAACACCGCCGCCGAGGTCACCGCCGCGCTCAGGGCCGGGACCAGCGGAATCGAAGCGTCGCCCGAGATGGCGGAGCACGGCTTTCGCAGCCGCATCGCCGGCACGCTCAAGATCGACGTGGCCGATCACGTCGACAAGCGGACGCTGCGGTTCATGGGACCGGGTGCTGCCTATGCCCATATCGCGATGACCCAGGCCATCGCCGACGCGGGCCTGACCGAAGCGCAGGTCGTGAACCCGATGACGGGCGTCATCGCTGGCTCTGGCGGGCCGTCCACGTCCGCCATGTTCGCCGCCCACCAGTCCGTCCTGGCGACCGGTGCGACGAAGCGAATCGGACCCTTCGCGGTGCCCAAGACGATGTCCTCGACGATCAGCGCCAACCTTGCGACGGCCTTCAAGATCAAGGGTATGAACTTCTCGATCACCTCCGCATGCTCCACCTCGCTGCATTGCATCGGCATGGCGGCCCAACAGGTGGCGCTTGGCACGCAGGACATCATGTTCGCGGGCGGCGGTGAGGAACTGGACTGGACCCTATCCTGCCTCTTCGATGCCATGGGTGCGATGAGCAGCAAGTACAACGACACCCCGACCAAGGCCTCTCGCGCCTTCGATGCGGGCCGCGACGGCTTTGTCATCGCGGGCGGTGGTGGCATCGTCGTGCTTGAGACGCTTGAATCAGCGCAGTCCCGCGGCGCGAAGATCTATGCGGAAGTGACCGGCTTTTCCGCCACGTCCGACGGGGCCGACATGGTCGCCCCCTCTGGCGAGGGCGGCGAACGGGCCATGCGGCTGGCCTTGGCGACGCTGCCAGAGGGCCGCAAGGTCAGTTACATCAACGCTCACGGCACCAGCACGCCTGTCGGCGACGTGGGCGAGGTCGAGGCCGTGCGCCGCGTCTTCGGGCGTGGTACAACGCCACCGATCAGTTCGACCAAGTCGATGACGGGGCACAGTCAGGGCGCCACCGGCGCGCAGGAGGCGATCTATTGCCTGCTGATGCTGCAGGACGACTTCATCGCCCCCTCGATCAATGTCGAGACGTTGGACCCCGCACTGGATCCGGCGGAAATCGCCACGGTGCGCGTCGACGACGCGGGTCTCGATACGATCATGACGAATTCGTTCGGGTTTGGCGGCACCAACGGGTCGATGCTGTTGTCGCGGTTCAAGGGGTAATGGGTATGATCGGATTGCAAGGCAAACGCGGGCTTATCATGGGGGTCGCGAACGATCGGTCCATCGCATGGGGCATCGCGAAGGCGATGGCGGACGCAGGCGCGGAACTGGCCTTCACCTATCAAGGCGAGGCGTTCGGCAAGCGGCTTGCTCCCTTGGCGGAAAGCGTCGGGTCGGACATCATGATCGACGTCGACGTGACCGATGACGACAGCATGGACGCGGCGTTCCGGACGCTGAAGGACCGCTGGGGCAGCCTCGACTTCGTCGTCCACGCGATCGCCTATTCGGACAAGTCGGAACTGGCGGGCCGTTTCATCAATACCAGCCGCGCGAACTTCAAGAACTCGATGACGATTTCCTGCTACTCGCTGATCGATGTGGCAAAGCGGGCGTCCGAATTGATGCCCGAGGGCGGCACGATCCTGACCCTGACCTACCAGGGCAGCAACCGGGTCACGCCGTTCTATAACGTCATGGGTGTCGCAAAGGCGGCGCTGGAAAGCGCCGTGCGCTATCTGGCCAATGATCTGGGTCCGCAAGGCATCCGCGTGAATGCAATCAGCCCCGGTCCGATGAAAACGCTCGCGGGATCGGCCATCGCCGGTGCGCGACGCACCTTCAAGCACACGGAAATGAACACGCCGGCGCGGTCGAATGCCACGCTGGAAGCGGTGGGCGGCACGGCGGTCTATCTTGCGTCCGACGTGGGCAAGTTCACGAACGGAGAGATCATCCGCGTCGATGGCGGCTTCCACGTGTTGGGCATGCCTCAACCGGATCATCTGTAGCGTCTCTCCGATTTTTCGCGAAAAATCGGCGGGGGGCCAGCCCCCCGTCGCGGTGCGACTCCCCCCGAAGTATTTGTGACCAGAAGAAGATGGGCGGGTGAGCGTCGGCGCATGGTTTTCAGGAGGTGCAAGCCCATGCGCATGACCTTCGTAAATCTGCCAATGAAAGACATCGCCGCAGCCGGGCTTGCTACGACGGACTGGGATTTTCCGTAAATCCTCAGTTTGCCGATGAGACTGCGGCCTGCGTCGTGAGTGCGGACTCTGTCCATGTCATGATTACCGAGGCGGCCAAATTCAGCGGCGGTTCACTAAAACCGATCGCCGACACGCAGGCCACGACAGGGGCTGTGTTCGCGCCGTCTAGCGACTGACGCGCCGCTGTTCTGGCGGTGGTGGATGCCGCACTGGCCGACGGCGGCAGTGACACCGGCAAGGTGCAGGACATGGACGGCCTCATGGACGGTCGCACGATCTGCGATCCCGACGGCCACGTGTTCGAATCCTTCTGGATGAACCCCGCGGCCGTCGAAGGGCAGCCGGATCAGGCGGCCTTGATCTCGACCATCTGGATGGCGAAGGTCAGATCCTTGCCGGCCAGCGGGTGGTTCGCATCCAGCGTCACTTCGCTGTCGGTGACATCGGCCACGGTGACCGGCACGACCTGCCCCTGCGGTGTCTGCATCTGCAGTTGCGTGCCGACTTCGACAGGAATGTCCGCCGGAATGTCGGTGCGCGGGATCGCCTGGCGCGCCTGATCGTTGACCGGGCCGTAAGCCTGTTCGGCAGGCACGTTGACGGTCTTTTCATCGCCCACGGTCATGCCGGGGATGGCGGCGTCCAGACCGGGGATGATCGTGCCGGAGCCGACCTCGAATTCCAGCGGATCGCGGCCTTCGGATGTGTCGAAGACGGTCCCGTCGGTGAGGGTCCCCTTGTAGTGGATGCGGACCGTGTCGCCCTGTTTTGCAGTCGTCATGTTGCGTCCTTTCATTACAAAATCGGGCAGACGGTAACGAATCATGGGCCGGGATGCAAACCGCTTTGCCCGCGCCCGCGTGGCGTGCCACTGTCCGCCCCAGAGCGACAGGAGATCACATGACCATCACCACTTGCATATTCGATGCCTACGGCACGCTGTTCGACGTCAATTCCGCCGCCCGACGTGCTGCGGAAGAACCGGGTCAGGACAAGCTGGCCGCGGTCTGGCCGCAGCTGGCGCGCGACTGGCGGCAAAAGCAGCTGGAATACAGCTGGCTGCGCGCCATTGCTGACCGGCACTGCGATTTCTGGCAGATCACGCAGGACGGCCTCGACTGGGCGATGGAGGCTGCGGGACTGGAGGATGACGCGCTGCGCAAGCGTCTGCTGGCGCTGTACTGGGAACTGGAGGCTTACCCGGAGGTGCCGCAGATGCTGCGGACCCTGAAGGATCGCGGGTTGCAGACCGCGATCCTGTCGAACGGGGCGCCCGACATGCTGCGGGCAGCGATCACGCTGGCCGGGCTGACGGACCTTCTGGATGATGCGCTATCGGTCGAGGATGTCGGCGTCTTCAAGCCGCATGCGCAGGTCTACGACATGGTGGGCAAGCGGTTCGGCTGCCGGCGCGATGACGTTCTTTTTGTCTCGTCCAATGGCTGGGATGCGGCGGGCGCCGCAGGCTACGGCTTTCACACGGTCTGGGCGAACCGCAATGGTGCGCCCGTCGACCGGCTCTATGCCCGGCCCGCACACATCCTGCCCGACCTGACCACGATCCCGGAGATCATCTGATGCCCCATTTCAACGCCCCCGATGGCACATCGCTCTATTACGAGGAGGCCGGTGAAGGGCTGCCGGTCCTTGCGCTGGCTGGCCTGACGCGCAACGGCACCGATTTCAATCATGTGGCGCCGCATCTGCGCTGCCGGTTGATCCGGCTGGATTACCGGGGACGCGGCAAGTCGGACTGGGCCGCGCCTGCGACCTACACCGTGCCGAACGAGGCGGCTGACGCGCTGGCGCTGCTGGATCACCTCGGGCTGGAGAAGGCTGCAATCCTTGGCACCTCGCGCGGCGGGCTGATCGCGATGATGCTGGCCGCCACGGCGCACGGACGGCTGCTGGGCGTGGCACTGAACGACATCGGACCGGTGATCGACCCTGCCGGACTGAAGGTCATCACGGGATATGTCGGTCATAACCCGGCGCAGAAGACCTATGCCGAAGCGGCGGCTGTCCGTGCCAAAACATGGGCCACTTTCAAGGATGTGCCGATGGCGCGCTGGTTGGCGGAGGTGGAACAACACTATGCCGAGACCGGGGATGGTCTGGTGATCCGCTATGACCCGGCGCTTGCCACAACCCTGGGCGACGGTAAGACCGGCATGCCGGACCTGTGGCCTATTTACGACGCAACGGCGGGCCTGCCGCTGTCGGCGATCCGGGGGGCGAACAGCGATCTGTTGTCTCAGGCCACATGGGACGAGATGCAGCGCCGTCGCCCCGACGGGATCTTTGCCCAGGTGCCGGACCGCGGCCATGTGCCGTTTCTTGATGAACCGCCCGCCGTTGCGGCGCTGCAAAGCTGGCTGGAGTCCATGGCATGAACATCGACCTGATCCGTGCCGCGGCCCGGCGCCTTGATGGCCATGTGCGCGTGACACCGCTGTTGTCCTCGCCCTTTCTGGACGAGATCGCCGGGCGGCGCGTGCTGGTGAAGGCCGAATGCCTGCAACACACCGGCAGCTTCAAGTTCCGGGGCGGCTGGGCGGCGGTCTCTGCGCTGACGGACGCGCAGCGCAGCAGCGGGGTCATCGCCTTTTCGTCCGGCAACCATGCACAGGGCGTGGCGCTGGCGGCCCGGATGCACGCAGCACCTGCCGTCATCATCATGCCCGCCAACGCCCCGGCGGTGAAGATCGCCAATACCCGCGCGCTGGGGGCGGAGGTCGTGTTGTACGACCGCGCCACCGAGAGCCGTGAGGCCATCGGCGACCGTCTGGCGTCAGACCGCGGCCTGACCCTGATCCGACCCTACGACGACCCGCAGGTCATCGCAGGTCAAGGCACCTGCGGGCTGGAGATCGCGGCGCAGGCCGCCGAAGCCGGCGTCACGCAGGCCGATGTGCTGGTCTGCTGCGGTGGCGGCGGGCTGACCTCTGGCGTGGCGCTGGCCCTGCAGGCCGACGCCTCGGGCCTGCGCGCACGGCCCTGTGAACCGGAGGGGTTCGACGATGCGACGCGCAGCCTCGCCGCAGGGACGATCCAGCGGAACGACCGTGCCGAAGGGTCGATCTGCGACGCCATCGTGACGCCGCAACCGGGCGATCTGACCTTTCCGATCATGAAGAACCTGTGCGGACCGGGCATCGCCGTCAGCGACGATGACTGCCTGCGCGCCATGGCGCTGGCCTTTCATCGCCTGCGTATCGTGGTGGAGCCGGGCGGTGCCGCAGCCCTTGCCGCGGCGCTGTTCCATCCGGACAGGGTCGAGGGCGAAGCCGTGATCGCCATCGCGACCGGCGGCAACGTTGACCCCGCGCTGTTCGCGGAGACGATCAGGCGGTATTAGGACAGGGTCTGCCCGTCCGATCGCGTGACCAAGCCTCCCCTACCGGAGTCCTGCCCGATCGCGGGACGCCAGTCCCCTATGCGTCACCGCTTGACCGCGCCGCCTATTGCGGGTCTGTCTGCAGGATCACGCGACAGGAGACTTCCATGACCGATCACCGCATCACCCGCGACGGCATCACCCTGCACGCCCGCACCGACGGGTCCACCGATGCCGGCGCGCCGACAGTGGTCTTTGCCAATTCTCTGGGGACGACGCTCCACCTGTGGGATCCCATCATGGACCTGCTGCCGCAAGGTCTGCGCTATGTCCGCTGGGACAAGCGGGGGCACGGTCAGTCTGACGCACCCGACGCGCCCTATACCATGGGGCAACTCGTGTCGGACGCCGAGGCGGTCTGCGATCAGCTTGATGTGCGCAACTGTGTGTTCGTGGGCCTCAGCGTCGGCGGCATGATCGCCCAGGGTCTGGCGGTCAAGCGCATGGACATCGTGCGCGCCATGGTGCTGTCGAATACGGCAGCCAAGATTGGCAACCCCAAGCTCTGGTCCGACCGGATCGCCGCCGTGACCCGCGATGGCATGGGACCGATCGCCGACAGCGTCATGCAACGCTGGTTCGGCCGCGACTTCAACGGCACCGCGGCCATGGCCCCTTGGCAGGCGATGCTGGAGGCAACGCCGGTGCAGGGCTATACCGGCGTCTGCGCCGCGATTTCGGGTACGGATTTCATGACGCCGACCAGCGGGCTGCGCCTGCCCACCATGGGAATCGCGGGCAGCGACGACGGGTCCACGCCCCCCGATCTGGTCAGAGAAACCGTCGACCTGATCCCCGGCAGCAGCTTTCACATCATCCGTCGCGCGGGGCACCTGCCCTGCGTCGAACAACCAGAGGCCTATGCCCGCCTGTTGACGGACTTCCTGACGCGCACCGGCACCATCACCTGAGATGCCGCTGCCGGTCCTGTTCATCCTGATCACTGTCGTCATCGATGCGATGGGCATCGGGTTGATCCTGCCGGTGATGCCGGACCTGATCAGGGCGGTCGAGGGCGGCAGCCTTGCCAATGCCGCCCTGTGGGGCGGTCTGCTGGCGACGATCTTTGCGGTCATGCAGTTCCTGTTCGGCCCACTGATCGGCGCTGTGTCCGACAGCCGTGGCCGCAGACCCGTCCTGCTGCTGGCGCTGGCCGTGATGGCGCTGGACTACCTGCTGATGGCGGTGGCGCACACGATCTGGCTGCTGATCCTCGGGCGCATCATCGGCGGCATCACCGCGGCGACGCAATCGACCGGGGCGGCCTACATGGCCGACATCTCGAAACCCGAAGAGAAGTCCGCAAACTTTGGCCTGATCGGCGCGGCCTTCGGCGTGGGCTTTGTCATCGGCCCGCTGATCGGCGGACTGCTGGGCGTCTGGGGCGTGCGGGCGCCCTTCTATGCCGCGGCGATCCTGTCGGCGCTGAACTTCACCTTCGGCTGGTTCATCCTGCCAGAGACCGTGACCGACCGCATCCGCCGCCCGTTCCGCTGGTCGCGCGCCAATCCCGCAGGCGCGCTGCGCCACATCGCGGCGCTGCCGGGACTGGGCCGCCTGCTGACGGTCAGCTTCGTCTATGCCATCGCCTTTTTCGTCTATCCGGCGGTCTGGGCCTACTTCGGTCAGGCGCGCTTTGGCTGGGGGCCGGGGATGATCGGTCTGTCGCTGGGCGCCTTCGGCGTCGGCATCGCCATCGTGCAGGGCCTGCTGATCAGGCCGATCATCGCCCGGTTTGGCGAGCGGAACACGGTGATCTTCGGGCTGTCGCTCGACGTGGTGACGTTCCTGTTCCTCGGCCTTGTCAGCAACGGGTGGCTGGCGCTGGCGCTGACACCGCTGACAGCGCTCGGGTCCGTCGCGGGGCCCGCGCTGCAGGGCATCATGTCCCGCACGGCCGCCGACAACCAGCAGGGCGAGTTGCAGGGTGTGCTGACGGGCGTCAACGCCATCGCCACGATTATAGCTCCCCTCTTGATGACTCAGACCTTCTGGCTGTTCACCGCGTCGACCGCACCCATCTACCTGCCCGGCGCACCGTTCCTGCTGGCGGCAGGGCTCGTCGCTGTCTGCATCGCGGTCTTCGCTGCGACGCGGCCCAGCAGCGCCACCTTGCAATAGGGGGTTGCGGGGGCCTTTCTGCCGACACAGGATGGGCGCAGAAATCAGCCCGAGAGAACACCCATGACCCAGATCAAGGCCGCCGTCTGTCACGCCCACGGGGCCCCGCTGCAGATCGAGACCGTCAACCTGCGCGCGCCCGGCATGGGCGAGGTCGAGGTCACACTGAAGGCCTGTGCCATCTGCCATTCGGACATCCATTTTGCCGAAGGCGCCTGGGGCGGCAAACTGCCGGCGATCTTTGGCCATGAGGCGGCGGGACACGTCACCGCCATCGGCGAGGGGATCCGGGGCGTCGCGGTCGGCGATCCGGTGGTCGTGACGCTGATCCGCGCCTGCGGTACCTGTGCGACCTGCGGCGGCGGAATGCCCGTGCTTTGCGCCACCCCGCCGCGCTATGACGGCCCGTTGACGACGCTGGACGGCGGTCCGATCGTCCAGGCGATGGACAGCGGCGCTTTTGCCGAACGGGTCGTGGTCGACCAGAGCCAGATCGTGAAGCTGCCCGCCGACATGGACATGGTCTCGGCTTCTCTGCTGGCCTGCGGTGTCATCACCGGTGTCGGCGCCGTGGTGAACGCGGCCGGGTTGCGCGCCGGGCAGGACGTCGTCGTGATCGGGGCCGGCGGCGTCGGCCTGAACGCCATCCAGGGGGCGCGCATCGCGGGCGCCCGCCGCATTATCGCCGTCGACATGACTGAAGAAAAGCTCGCTATCGCCCGCGACTTCGGCGCCACCGACGGCGTGCTGGCGACCGAGGAGAAGCCTTGGCGCGTCGCCAAGAAGGCGATGGGCAAAGGCGCCGACGTCGTCGTCGTAACCGTGGGTGCGATCCCCGCCTACGACACGGCGCCGCAATACCTTGCGATGGGCGGCAAGGTCATCATGGTGGGGATGCCGCATTCGGGGGCCACGTCCACCTATGAACCGGTCATGATCGCCGCCACCGGACAGGGCATGATCGGGTCCAAGATGGGTGACGTCGTCATCGCGCGCGACATCCCGTGGCTCGTCGACCTTTACCGTCAGGATCGTCTGAAACTGGATGAACTGGTCAGCAAAACCTGGCCCCTCGACCAGATCAACGAGGCCATCGCCGACACCAAGACGGGTGCTGCCAAGCGCAACGTCATCGTATTCGACTGACGGCCTGACGGCATGTCATAGGCTGCCACAGGGGCCTGAAAGTCGTCGGCATCGATCCTCCCCTTGCCCCGCGCCGGACTGAACCGGTCGCGGCATGATCGGGGTGGCCATGGACACGACCATCACCGCCGCGGCAAAACCAACGATCTGGCCTCGGAAAAACGGACAGCCAAGTAAATCGCCCTGCGGCGGCCCCTCTGCGATCCGCATTCACTTTAAAAGATGAACGCCCGTCGGAGGCTCCAATGGGGTCAACCGGGTCAATCACGGCTCGAAAATGCGGTCACTGCCCGGCGCCCCGCGACCCTCACCCACTCTCACCTGCGTAGTCCGCATCGGTGACCGGCTCAGCCCATGTCACGGCGCTGCCGTCCACCGCTTCGTGGATCGCGATATGGCTCATGCTAGTGTCGGGTGCCGCGCCGTGCCAGTGCCGCTCGTCGGGGGCAAAGCGGATGACGTCGCCCGCGCTGATCGCCATGACCGGACCACCCTCCCGCTGCACCCGCCCCTCGCCTTGCGTGACGATCAGGATCTGGCCCAGTGGGTGGGTGTGCCAGTTGGTGCGGGCGCCGGGCTGAAAGGTCACCTCTGCCCCGGCCACACGGGACGGTGCATCGTCGTGAAACAGCGGACTCATCATGACATCGCCGGTGAACCAGGCGCTGTTGGCAGGCTTGACGGGAAGGTCGGCGCGGGCAGTGATCTTCATGGTGATGTCCTGATGGGGTGCGGCCATCATCGCTACCGGAGCGGTCCAATGTAAACCCTGTACGACGCGCCACGCCATCAGATCGTCCGAGCGATAAGCCGGCGACCCGCCGCATCTGATGTCCCTGCGATACATGCGGTCCGGCAGTACTGTCGTCGTCGCGCCCAGGTGTCAGTTTGCGCCGGGAGTCGGAAAGGGCTCGTCTCATCGTTCTGCAGCGCATCCCACACCCACGGGTTCCCCCCTCCATGCAATTTGCCAGCCTGATCCCGAGAGGTGGTTTCATTGGCAGACCTTTCGATTGGGACGCTGCGGATGGAAGGGAATTTCTGGGATAACACCTGAGGCTTCATCAACCTCACTTGCGTCTCCGAAAGGCTCGCCGATGATGGCCTGAGCCATTGCGATGATTGCTCTAACGGGCGATGCCGTCTTGTGTGTGCGACGGCGGCCGCGTGAGCAAGACGCGACGCCATTCGACCGTCCCGCGGCGGCGGTCACTCAGACATCTGGCGCTCAGTCAGACGGTCCGGGTCACGCGTTCTGGGCCTGAGCCCCGGACACTTCCGACTCGCACGGGCTGGCTGGCGGCCTTCGCAGCAGGGCACAGTGATTGGCCACGACATGGCCCCGGCGATAGGCCTCGACGCGCATTGCGACGGGGCCGGCCGACGGCGCGGACGGCAGCGCCAGGGTCACAGACAGCGGCGCCGCCGCATAGTCGAGGCTGGCGAGGATCCGGCCATCGATGATCACATCCACCCGGTCAATCGGCGCACCTGAAATGCAAAGGTGCAGGCCCTGCGCGTCGGCCTGCGCTGTCACGTCGAGCGATGTGGCCTGAAGACCGGCGAGCGTGGTGCAGATCATCGCCTTCAGGTCGGCGTTATTGTCCAGCAGATCCCGCGGCGTCGGATCATGGATCAGATCGGCAGAGACGCCCAGTTCCTCCAGCGGGACGCCGTCGCTGGGACCGATCCGCACGCAGCGCCGCGCGGAAAAACGGATTCGCGCCCCGCTGGGCAGTGGCAGGATTCCCAAAAGCGCGTCCGCGGCCGGACCGAGCCCGGTCAACTGGTCGAAGGTCCAGCAATTCGCGCCTGCACCGCCCGTCGTCGGATCCGCGCCGATCACCGGACCGATACCGTGATCCTGAAACCCGGCCGCGAACATCTCGGCAGAGCTGAAACTGGTCGCATCGATGACGACGGCGCAAGGGCCATAGTATTCCTGACCGAAGACATTGGTGTGATCGGCATCGCTGAGCGCGATGCTGTGGGAATAGATCGCACCGGTGGCCATGGCGATATCGACCGCCCGGACCCAGCCGTCTTCCGCCGTTACAACCTCCTCGATCGGGGCTGCAACGCCGCCGCCCGCCGGATCGGCCAGCAGCCGCGAAATCTCGGTGCCCAGACATTGGAACTTCAGTGGCTGAATGCGGCAGGGGCTGATGAACTGCAGGATGCCCTCTGCGCACTGAATGACCCCTCCGGGGTTTCCGCGCACGTCGATGGCAAGCCCGCTTGCCGGCATCAGGGCCAGCAGCCGCCGGAACTCTGCCGCGAATTCAAGCCAGTCCTGATGCTCGAACGACCGGATGCCGATATAGCCATAGGACCGCCCGTCGTCGCTTGCGATGATCTCGGCCTCAAAATGGCGCGGCAGGGTCGAGGTCAGATCCGGCGCAATCGCCAAAAGGTCTGCGCCTTTCGTGCCCTCCGCGATGGCGCGACCCAGTTTCTGCCGGTTTTCGCGTCGGGCGGGTGCGTCTTCGGCATAGATAAGGTCGGTGTCCCGCGTCACGCCTGTCCTGAACAACCGCCGCCGTGTTTTCGTCTCGACCTGAGAACGCAGGGAGACGCTTCTGATTCCCGGCGCCCGGCGCAAGACGACAGGTGCCTCATCTTCGACCTTTGCGGCCATGTCTTCCAGCATCCACACCGCCTGCGACCCGAACATGAAACCGGCGTCGGCGTCGATGTTCAGGACACGCCACGGCATGCGTATCTCGTAGGCCCTGCCATCTTCGCCCCGGTATCCCACCGCCACCCAGCGGGCATCCGGCAGGCGGTTCGACCCCAGCCAGCGCACGGTCATGAACTGCAGCGCCAGTGCCGCACGGGAGTAGTGGTTGTTGCCACCCTCGACGTCGGCCATCTGCCCCAAGGCCCGCTGAATGGGTGTGCCGTCCCAGCTGATGATCTCGACCCCGGGACGAAACGTGGGGTGGGCAAATTCTGCGACCAGCCGCGTGACGTAAAATCGGGCCGCAGGGTCAAGGGACCTGCCCGTCCTTTCCATCAGGAACGGCAGGAACGCCACCAGCGCGTCGTAGGGCGCAGGCGGCGTATAGGCCAGATGCACGTCCCGCAGCGAATCCAGGATGGCGATCAGGCGGCTTTGAAAGATGTCGTCGGGCAGGACCGGCGATTCCCGGCGCAGCAGGCGCAACGTGGCGACAGGATCGACCGCGTAACGGGGCCGCTTCATCGGCAGATGGACATAGAGGTCCGCAATCACGCGGATGGCCTGATCTATCGTTTGCAGACGCTCGTCCGGTGTCATCGTGGCCGCCATCGCCTCGGCCTCTTCGACGGTCAGGATCTGCCCGAGCGAGACCAGCGCCGCATCGAGTGCCGCAAGGTCGAGGTCCTGTCGCTCGTACATGATGCGCCTCCGTTCAATCCAGATCGTCGAGCAGCCTGTCCACGCAGATTTTATAGCTTTGCAGGGTCTGGATGGCAGAAACGCCGATCCAGCCAATCTCGCGCTGGGTCAGCGGCAGGCTGTCCAGCAGCGCGTCCAGATCGTCCTTGTGATGGGGATCGACACCCGCGTGATAGCGATAGGTGCGGAACGCGGCGTCTGGCAGACCGCTGCGCGCCTGCACCCGGTCGATATGTGCAACGGACGGCGGCTGCCCTTCGAGAACGGAAATATAGCCCAGCAAGGCGACCGGATGGTGGTGATGGATCCAGTAATACTGCGCGCCGACCATCTGGGCCACGTCCGCCTTCGGCATCGCCCGGGCGATCGCATCGGTATCCTGGCCGATCGCGCCAAGATCCTCCAGCGTCCAGACGTCGTGGTGCCGCTCTTCGGGGATATGCTTGGCGAAATAGGCGGCCAGCGGTCCGCAGATGGCATCCGCGCCGCTGCGCCGTTCCGCCTCCAAGCGGGCAGCTTCCATCAGGGGGACGCTGGCACGGATGATCTGGTAGACCATGCCCAGAAAGGCCGGATAGGCCACGTTCAGATCGTCGCGGGCCCAGACCTCGGCAAAGGATTGTCCCAGTCCGGTCCGGAACATCTCGAGCTTGGTGCGGATCTGCACGCTGGCCGGTCGGGTGGTTCCATCCATCGTCTCACTCCCCTTTTGAATATATACACATTTTTGGAAGATTAATGTATGTTAATCTTTGACGCAGCGATATTGCGTTGGCCGCATGCGACCGGCCTGTACCGACCGGCCTTGTCACCGAGGCATCAAGCGGTTGTTTTACAAAGTCTTTGCTGATCCGTTTTCCAATCACATTGATTTCAAAGGGAGCATGAGCATGTCCGAAGAAAAATCGAACGTCACGAAATTGCAGGAAGCCGGCGTTCTGGACACGAGCGAGATGACAGAGGAGCACCACCGGGCCCTGAATTCCGAATTGTCGGATGACGAGGTCAAGGCACTGATCAAGGCGCGCGACCTGCTGGGGTCGAAGCATCCCCTGAAGCCGTCGAGCGAAGGCGGCTTTTTCTAGGCAGCACCGCCGCTTGCAAGATGTCCTCCGGCGCGGCGAGCAAGTCGCCGCGCGGGGCAGACGGGATTGGACTGAACGTGACGGGACTACAGATCATGACGCCGGTCAGTGCGACCGCTGAACCATCCGAACGTCAGTTGGAACTGTCGTTGCTGTTCACCGATATCGAGGGATCGACGCGGCTGCTGCAGCGGTTGGGGCCGGCATATGACGCCGCACTGACGCTGCATAACACAGTGATCCGCAAGGTCCTGAAAACCCACGGCGGCACCGAAGTCAGCACCGCCGGAGACTCGTTCTTTGCGGTCTTCTCTGATCCCGGACGGGCCCTTGCCGCGACGGTGGCGGCGCAAAAGGCGCTGGCCCGGCAGGACTGGCCCGGCGACATGCCGTTGCGGGTCCGCATGGGCCTGCATCTGGGAGAGGTCCGCTATTCACCCGAACAGGGCTACCGGGGGTTGGACGTGCACCGCGCCGCCCGGATCAGCGCCGCCGGACACGGCGGACAGGTGCTGATCTCTGCCTCGCTGCTGTCCGCCATCGGGCCGGACGGCCTGCCGAACGGCGTGTCGGCCGCAGACCTCGGGCTGCATTACCTCAAGGATCTGCGGTATCCCGAACACCTTTACATGCTGACGATCGACGGGCTGGAGGATATCGCGGCATCGATCAAGACGAACCGCAACAGTCCGAACAATCTGCCGACGTCGAATAACCTGCCCATCGGCCGCGATGACGAAATGGCCGTGCTGCACCACCTGTTCAGCAAGGACGCAACCCGGCTGGTGACCCTGACGGGACCCGGCGGTGCGGGCAAGACCATGCTGGCGCTGGAAACCGCGCACGGACTGCTGGATCACTTTCCGTCGGGCGTGTTCTTCGTGCCCCTCGCCCCCATTCAGGACCCGGCGATGGTCCCGATCGCGATCGCGCAAGCGATGGGCGTGCGTGAATTCCCCGGCATGCCGCTCGACCGCAGCCTGCGCGCCGCCCTGACCCAGGGGCCCACCCTGCTCGTGCTCGACAACATGGAACACGTGATCGAGGCCGCAGGCACCGTGGGCAACCTGCTGGCCGATTGCCCCGATCTGAAAATCCTCGTGACAAGTCTGGAGCCGTTGAACATCAGGCACGAGCAGCTTTACGACGTGGGCCTCTTGCCGTCCCCGCCGGTCGACGCGTCCATCGGGGCCGACGCCGCCCTGTCCTATCCGGCCGTGCGCCTGTTCGTTGAACGCGCCGCTGCCGCGCGCAAGGGCTTTGCGCTGACCGCCGAAAACCTGCAATCCGTGCTGTCGATCTGCAACCAGCTGGACGGCCTGCCGCTGGCAATCGAACTGGCAGCCTCGCGGATTCGTCTGATGACGCCACAGATGATCGACCACCGGCTGGAACAAAGTATCGACGTGCTGGCTGGCGGTCGCCGCGACGAGGAGGGACGGCACCGCACCCTGCGTGACACGATTGCATGGAGCTATGACCTGCTGGACCCACCGGAACAGCAGGCCCTGGCCGCTCTGTCCGTGTTCGGCGGCGGCTTCACCGTCGATTCTGCAGTGGCCGTCTGTGCCGATCACAATGTGGGCGCCGATACCTTCGATCTGATCGTCTCCCTCCTGAACCGCAGTCTGTTGCGAGAGGACGAGGTCAGCGGCGAGACCCGCCTGCGCATGCTGGAAACGGTCCGCAGCTTCGTCACCGACGAACTGGAAAGCGGACACCATGCCGACACCTTGCGCGCGCGACACGCCGCGCATTACCGCGACATGGTGGTCGCACTGGCGGACGATCTGGTCGGCGCGGCGCAACGCGCGGCGGTGACCCGGCTGCATGACGAAATGGCCAATCTGCGGGCGGCCCTGCGCTGGGCGACACAGCAGCCGACCGCCGATCTGACCGCCGATCTGCTGCGCGGTCTGTTGTGGTTCTGGATCCCGCAGGGCCTCTATTCCGAAGGCCGGACTTGGATCGAGGCGGCGCTGACGCAGGCCAAGACCCAGCCCGATGGCCGCGCCAAGGCGATCATCCACGACGTCGCCGGCTGGTTCCGCATCTTTTCGGGCGATTACGAAGGCGCGCTGGAAAGCTGCGAAATGGCGCATGCCCTCTATGCCGATCACGGACAGGCGCACGAGCATGGGCGTGCAAAGGCGACCTACGGCATCACCCTCGCCGCCTCCGGCCAGTTCCCGGCGGGGCCGGAGATGATCATGGCCTCGCTGGAGGCCGCCAAGGCGAACGCGGACGACGAGGGTGTCGCCATCGCGCTGGTCGCGCTTGGCGAAGGCGCCCGCTATGGCGGCGATGTCGCGACCGCCGAGTCCTGCTATCACGAGGCACTGACCATTCTAGAGCGGCTGGGCAACACGTGGTGGCCCGGCGGTATCCTGCAGAACCTCGCACATTTTCGCCTGAGAGAGGGACGCTGGGAAGACGCCGTGACCCTGCTGAACCGGACCTATGCCTTGGCCGGGACGAACGGCTACCACATTCTCGTGCTGCTGTACCTGATGGGGATGGGCGGTGTCGGGGTCGTGCGGGGCGAACATGCCCAAGCCGCGCGCCTGCTGGGCGCGACACGCGCGCTTCTGGAACGCGCCGGTGCGGCCTTCGAGCCAAGTGACGAGGCCGAGTTCCAGAGGTACGAGGCCGAGGTGGCGCAGGTCCTTGGCGACGCTTCTTCCGCGCTGGTGCGCGAGGGTGCGGGTCTGACGCAAGCCGAAGCCGTCGTGATCGCGCGCCGTTTGGCTGCAGTATCCTGACCCCGTGCAGATACACGACGCCGAACAGCTTGGACTTGCCAGAAAGGACCGCTGTTTTCGCATGAGTATTCAAACAACGGGCTTTGCATCCGTGCCGTCGTGGCGATCCCGGGAGGACTCGAACCCCCAACATCCTGATTAGAAGTCAGGTGCTCTATCCGGTTGAGCTACGGGACCGGTAGGGTCTGATACCCGCTCGAAATTTGCGGCGCAATGCCTCGTGCCATTTCAGCGGACTGTCCTTTCGAGTCGCCCCTGCAGGTCATTGACGGCAGGTTGCCGCGGATCGTGGCGGTCCATGACCCGTGTTGCCTCACCACGGACACAGACGACGATTGCGGCGGGAACACCGGCTGCTGTTCAGGATTGAGCTTGGCCGGGCATGGTCAATGCTGAGGCATTCCGCTAGGCAACGGCGGCAATTATCAGGAGTTCGCGACGATGCGCACACTATTCGTTTGTCTGCTTGCGATCATGGCTGGTCAGTCTGCCGCGGCGCAAACACTCTATTTCTCGGCCATCCCCGACGACGACGAATCACGGCTGGTCGAACGCTTCGGCGCGGTGGCCGACTATCTGTCAGAGGCACTGGACGTCGATGTGCAATACGTGCCGGTGAAAAGCTATGCCGCCGCCGTGACCGCCTTCGCCAACGACCAGATCCAGCTGGGCTGGTTCGGCGGGCTGTCGGGCGTGCAGGCACGCATTGCCGTGCCCGATAGCCACGCGATTGCGCAGGGGGCGGAGGACGAGACCTTCGTCACCTATTTCATCGCCAACACCGACACCGGTCTGACCAGAACCGAGGATTTTCCGGATCTGGCAGAGCGCAGCTTTACCTTCGGGGCCGAAACCTCGACCTCTGGTCGTCTGATGCCGGAATACTGGATCCGCGAGGCAACGGGCGAGGCGCCGTCCGATCTGTTCAGTGCCGTCGGCTTTTCCGGCGACCACGGTCAGACGCTGCGACTGGTCGCGTCCGGTGCCTATGAGGTTGGTGCGCTGAATTATGCGGTCTACGACACCGCCGTCGCCGATGGCACCCCCGAGGCTGCGGCCACAACGATCATCTGGCAAACCCCGCCCTACCCCGACTACAACTGGACGATCCGTGGCGATGTCGATGCCCGGTTCGGTGCCGGGTTTGCGGACAAGGTACAGGCCGCGCTGATCGCGATGGACGATCCCAATCTTTTGGCATCGTTCCCCCGGAGCGCCTTCATTGCCGCCGACGACGCGTTGTATCAGCCGATCGTCGACACGGCGCGGGCGCTGGACCTGATCGACTGATGACACCGCCGCTTGTCGCGCTGACGGACCAGACGCTGGGCTGGGGTGGGCAGGCGGTGCTGCGGGGCGTGACCCTGCGGATCGAGGCGGGCGAGCGTATCGTTCTGCTGGGGCGCAGCGGCGTGGGCAAAAGTACGTTGCTGGCCACGCTGCACGACCGGATGGCCCTGCGCACCGCACTGGTGCCGCAGGATCACGGGCTGGTCGGCAGCCTGTCGGTCTTTCACAACATCTGGATGGGCGTGCTGGACGATCACGGCACGGCCCAAAACCTGCGCTGTCTGCTCTGGCCGCGCCGGGCAGAGCGGGCGCGGGTCGAAGACACACTCGACATCGTCGGACTGTCCGGAATGGGGCGGCGCCGTGTCGCGCAACTGTCCGGCGGGCAGCGCCAGCGCGTGGCGCTGGGGCGCGCGCTGCTGCGCGGTGGCGCCGTGGTGCTGGGGGACGAACCGGTGACGGCGCTGGATCCCGCGCAGGGGGCGGCGCTGCTGGATCATCTGGGCGCACGGTTCAAGACCTCGATCCTGGCGCTGCACGATGTGGATCAGGCGCTGCGGGTCGCCACGCGCATCGTCGGCCTGCGGGCCGGGGGCATCGCCGTCGACGCGCCTGCAGGCGATTTGACCGAGGCCGACCTGCTGGCGCTTTACCGATGATCCGCCGTCGCGACGTTCTGGCGGGGTTTGGGCTGGCGACGGTCGCGGCGCTGTGGCTGGCGGACCTGAGTGCCGCACGGCCCGATCCGTGGATGACATTGGCGGCCATCGGGCGCGGCGTGCTGCACCCGGATTTCAGCGATCCCGGCGGCATGCTCTGGGCTGCGGCGTTGACCGTCGCCTTCGCATTCTGCGGCGTCGCCCTTGGCGCCGTGGCGGGCCTGTTGCTGGCACCGTTTTATGCCGTGACGCCGGTGCGGCTGGCCTGCATCTGCCTGCGTGCGGTGCACGAGCTATTCTGGGCCTTGCTGCTGTTCAGCGTCACGGGCCTGTCGCCGCTGACCGGCGTGCTGGCCATCGGGCTGCCCTACGCGGGGATTTTCGCCAAGGTCTTTTCGGAATACCTCGACGACACGCCCGCCGCGGCCCGCCTGCCGGGGACGGTGCCGCGCCTGACCCGGCTGCTGTGGGTGCAACTGCCACAGGCCTTGCCACAGATGCAGACCTATACCCTGTACCGTCTGGAATGTGGCCTGCGGTCCTCTGCCGTGCTGGGTTTCATCGGTTTGCCGACGCTGGGGTTCCAGTTGGAGACGGCGTTCAAGCAGGCGCAGTACGGGCAGGCCGTCGCGGTTCTGGCGCTGTTTCTGGCGCTGATCCTGCCCTTGCGGATCTGGATGATCTGGCGGCTGGTGCCGGTGTTCCTTCTCGCTTCTGTCGCCGCACTGATGACGGTCGCCGTGCCGCCTATGGGCGATGGTACCGTGCTGCGGTTCCTGACCGACATCGTGCCCGCACCGCTGCGCAGCGGTGCGGACTGGGGCGACTGGCTGCACAAGGTCTTCGTCGCGCAGGCGCTGCCGGGGTCGGTCGCGACGCTGGTGCTGTCGCAGATCGCGCTGGCCGGGGCGGCAGTGCTGGCCGCGCTGGCCTTTCCGGCCATCGTGCCGCGCATCGTGGGCCGGGCGGGTGCGCTGGTGGGGCACGGTGTTCTGGTCGTCCTGCGATCGATCCCGGATTACATGCTGGCCTTCGTGTTGTTGCAGATCCTCGGGCCGTCGATGTTGCCGGCCGCCCTGGCGCTCGGGCTTCACAACGGCGCGATCATCGCGCATCTGCTGGGCCGCGAGGCGCGCGGCCTGCCGCAGCGTCCAGACGCGCCGCGGGGCCTGACGCTTTGGGCGTGGGATCTGCTGCCGCGTCTGACGCCATCGTTCTGGGCGCTTTGCCTTTATCGGTGGGAGATCATTCTGCGCGACAGCGCCATCATGGGCCTGCTGGGAATCGGCACCTTGGGATTTTACATCCAGAGTAATGTGCAGACGCTGCGGATGGACCGGGTGATCGCGCTTCTGGTGGTGTCAGTCGCGCTGACACTGGCGGTGGACACGCTGTCACGTCGCCTGCGCCGCGCCATGCAGGACGGCCCCGCCCTGCGGATCGAGGCATCGCGCGCCGTGGCGTCCTGACCCTGCGCAATTCCTCACCCGCACCGGAGTTCACGCCGCCACCACGTCCCCCGGACAGTGTGTCGCGCCGCGCAAACGATCCTCGTCCGACATGAAGAGGAACTTTGCCTGTCCCGGTCGCGTTTCAACCCGCAACCGGACGGCCGGACGATCTGCAGATGTGACCGGAAACGGGCCAATCCTACGGACTGCCCGATGTACCCGGATGCTGGCGGGTCCCGACCCGCAACCGAAATTGAGATCAGGAAAGTGACATCATGAAAGATCATGCAGCAACTCAGGGCGCGTGCCCCTTTCGCGGCACCCGCGTCGGCGGCGCCTTGGGGTCCGAACCGCAACTGGACCATTGGTGGCCGAACCGGCTGAAGGTCGAGTTGCTGCATCAGGACCCGCCTTTCGCAAACCCGATGAAGGACGAGGACTATGCATCGCGGTTCTTGGAACTCGACCTTGACGCGATCAAGGCCGATATCAAGGACTTCCTGACGACCTCCGTCGAGTGGTGGCCGTCCGACTATCACAACTACGGTCCGCAGATGGTCCGCATGGCCTGGCACTCTGCCGGGACTTACCGGATCGCCGACGGTCGTGGCGGTGCCGCACAGGCCATGCAGCGTTTTGCCCCGATCAACAGCTGGTGGGACAACGGCAACACCGACAAGTCGCGCCGCCTGCTGGCGCCGATCAAGCTGAAATACGGCTCCAAGATCAGCTGGGCCGACCTGATCGTTCTGACCGGCAATTGCGCGCTGGAAATCATGAACTTTCCGACCTTCGGCTTCGGCGGCGGTCGCATCGACGCTTGGGAAGCCGACAAGGCGACCTACTGGGGCCCCGAAGGCTGGAATGGCAAGCGCCCGCAGGACACGCCTGCCGGCCCGCACGAAGGTCACCCGGACCAGATGGTCACACGGACCCTGCGCTGGAAGGGTGACGTGAAAGAGGATTACTACGACCTCGAAAACCCGCTGGCCGCGTCGAACCAGTCGCTGATCTACGTCGACCCCGAAGGCCCGAACGGCAACGGCGTGCCAATGGATTCCGCCCGCGACATCCGCGAAACCTTTGCCCGGATGGCGATGAACGACGAGGAAACCGTCGCCCTGATCGCCGGTGGCCACGCGTTTGGCAAATCGCACGGCATGACCTCGCCGGACGAGATCGGTCCCGCACCAGAAGGTGCGCCGATGAAGGCGATGGGCATGGGCTGGCAGAACCCCAAGGGTACCGGCTTCGGCCAGTATACGATGACCAACGGTATCGAAGGATCCTGGACCCCGAACCCCGTGGCATGGGACAACGATTATCTGACGAACCTGTTCAGGTTCGAATGGGAGCAGACGAAATCCCCCGCCGGTGCAACCCAGTGGAAGCCTGTCGATCCGAACGCACCCAAGACGCCCGACGCCCATGTCGAAGGTCAGATGAACACGCTGATGATGATGACCTCTGACATCGCGCTGAAGGTGGACCCCGCCTATAACGCGATCTGCCAGCGGTTCCTGAACGACTTCGACTACTTCACGGAAGCCTTCTCCAAGGCGTGGTACAAGCTGGTGCACCGCGACATGGGTCCGAAGGTCCGCTACCTCGGCAAGGAAGTGCCGGCGGAAGAGTTCCTGTGGCAAGATCCGATCCCTGCGAACGACGGCTACAGCCTGTCCGATGCGGATGTCGCGACCCTGAAGGACAAGATCCACGCAACGGGCCTGTCCGTGCAGGACCTCGTCTCGTCCGCATGGGCCGCAGCCTCGACCTACCGCAAGTCGGACAACCGTGGCGGTGCCAACGGCGGCCGTCTGCGGCTGGAACCGCAGCGCAGCTGGGAGGTCAACAATCCCGGCCGTCTGGGTCACGTGCTGGACACGCTGGAAGGCGTGAAGGCCGACTTTGGCCGCGTGTCGATGGCCGACCTGATCGTGCTGGCCGGTTGCGCCGGGGTCGAAAAGGCCGCGCGCGATGCGGGTGTCGAAGTGACCGTGCCTTTCATCGGTGGCCGCATGGACACCACGCAAGAGCTGACGGACGTGGAGCAGTTCAACTGGTTGCAACCGGTCGTCGACGGCTTCCGCAACTACATCAACGAAGCCGTGGGCTATAACGTCGCTCCCGAGCACATCTTCCTCGATAAGGCGCATCTGCTGAGCCTGACGGCCCCCGAATGGACGGCCATCACCGGCGGTCTGAAGGTGCTGGCGGGCAACTACGACGGGTCGTCCGCCGGTGTGTTCACCGACCGGCCCGGCGTGCTGACCAACGACTTCTTCAAGACGCTGTGCAGCATGGAGTATTCGTGGGAGCCGCAAGGCGACGACGAGATGATGTTCGACCTCGTGACCCGTGAAGGCGGTCAGTCCCGCCATACGGCAACGCGCTGCGATCTGGTCTTCGGTGCCAACGCGCAGCTGCGTCAGGTGGCAGAGGTCTATGCCGCTGATGACGGTCACGCCCGTCTGGTCAAGGACTTCGTGAAGGCCTGGCACAAAGTGATGATGCTCGACCGATTCGACGTACCGGAAGAGCGCGCGAAGGCCGTCGCCGTCTGCTGAGCCGATGCCGGACGATGAGTCTGGCCCGTTGGGGCCAGCCTCTGACCTGACTATTGAAGCCTCCCCTGCAAAAGGGGAGGCTTTTCTGATTGCGGGTCGCGGTCCATCGTCTTCGTCAGGAGGTGGATCCATGCGGTGGACGATTGCAGCGCTATCTTTGCGTGTTGGCGTTGACCTGCCCCGCGGTCATCCGCCAGGTCGAACGCGCGTCATTGGGTTTGACAGACATTTCTTTCGACGGTGGCAAGCGAGCCCCGCGCGGTGCCGTCAAATCGCTCAGGCACATGGCGCAGGTTGGACGGGGGTTTGCTGCCGCGCGATGAATGGCGCCGGATGCTGTTGGCATCGTAACATCAGGGTGCCAGCGTTCAGTGGGCATTGCCCGGGCTGTCGAAGCTGCCGGTCACCGTGGTCGACACGCGGGGACCTTGCGACCACGTTCGGACGGCACGACAGTCACGCAAGAGACACTGCGTGGCGCACCATCTGAAACGGGCGCGGACGCAAACGACACGCAGCCGTCGTATTCTGTCACATGGATTGTCCGGAATAGATCATGATCCCTCGTGAAACAGAGGGCTCCTCCCATGCTTGACGATCGTTCCGACGTCTCCACCGTCACCACACTGCTTGCAGCCAGAAAATCAGGCCACACCCTGCCTGCGCCGCTTTACACGTCGCAGGCCGCTTTCGAGGCCGATTGCGCCAAGATCTTCGGTCGTCACTGGATCGCGGTGGGCGTCGCCTGCGATGTCGAAGAAGCGGGCGATGTCATGGCACTCGACATCGGTGCGGCCTCGATCTTGATCCTGCGCGATGACGACAATCAGTTGCGCGCCTTTCACAACGTCTGTTCGCACCGCGGCGCACGACTGGTGCCGCCGGGGCGGTCCGTCGTTGGCAAGCTGGTGTGCCCCTATCACCAGTGGACCTACGACCTTGACGGGGCGCTGGCGCTGGCCCCGCACATGGGGGTGGATTTCGCCCGCGACCTGCACCACCTGAAACCGGTGGCGCTGCGCGACGTGGGCGGCATCCTTTACGCCTGCCTGTCGGACACTCCGCCAGACGATATTGCCGAACTGGCGGCGGTGATGGAACCGCGCCTTGCCCCCTACGACCTGCGCAACGCCCGCATCGCGTTTGAGCAGGACGTCATCGAAGACGGCAACTGGAAGCTGACGATGGAGAACAACCGCGAGTGCTATCACTGCGCGTCGAACCATCCGCAACTGTCCCTGTCGTTCCACGCCGCCGACTTCGGCTATGACCCCGACAACCTGACCGACACCGAAAAGGCCGAGGCCAACGGCCTGCTGGACGCCTACGCCCGCCACGGTGCGATCTGGGATGCGCAGGGCCTGCCCCATGCGGCCGTCGAACACACCGTCGGATGGCCCACGAATTTCCGCACTCAGCGTCTGATCATTGCGGGGCTTGGCGAAAGCCAGACCCCCGACACCCGCGCCGCCGTCAGCGTGCCGCTTGGCGACACCGACCGCCCCGGCATGGGCGACGTGCACCTGTGGGGGATCAATTCGTGGAACCACGTCATGTCGGACCATGCGGTGATCTTCACGGCCTTCCCGATCGCGCCCAACAAGACGCTGGTGCGGACGAAATGGCTGGTCAATCGCGACGCGGTCGAAGGTGAGGATTACGACCTCGACAACCTCACCGCCGTCTGGAAGCAGACCAATGCCGAAGACGCGCATCTGGTCGCCCTTGCCCATCAGGGCGCCTTGTCGCCGGGCTATCGCCCCGGCCCCTACTCGCGCTTCACCGAACGCGCGCTGGACGAATTCGCGACATGGTACGTGGACCGCATGACCGCCGGGACGGGGGCATGATCGCCGTCGATCCCGCCGACTGGGGGTCCCGTCGCCGCCGCCGCTTTCCCCCCGAAAAATGGGCAAGCCTGATCTGCAAGGCGGTCTGGGACGAAACCCCGGACGTCCGCACCTTTCTGCTGACCCCCGAAGACGGCAGCCGGATCGAACATGACGCGGGTCAGTTCATGACGCTGCGCATTGCCACCCCGGACGGCATCGTCGAGCGGTGCTATACTATCGCATCCTCTGCCGCCCGCGACGCTGGTATCGAGATCACCGTCAAACGTCAGGCCGGCGCCGCCTCGGGCCATCTGCACGACAGCCTGATCCCCGGCGCGCGTATCGAAGCCTTCGGCCCGTCGGGCCGCTTTGGTCCGGTGTCCTGGCCCGGCGCGCGCTATGCGCTGATAGCGGCGGGCAGTGGTGTGACGCCGATGCTGTCGATGCTGCGCACGGCAGCGGATCGCGGGATCGTCCTAGATGCGGTGCTGGTGCAGGTGTCGCCGGACCACACGGACATGATCGCAACGCAGGACATTGCCCTGCTGACGCGCCGCCTGCCGGGGCTCGCGCATATTCCCGTCACCACCCGGACGCCCGGTGCCCTGCGGCCCACGTCCGACCTGCTGACCAGCCTGATCCCCGATCTGGCGGACCGCACCGTGCTGTGCTGCGGGCCGCAACCTTTCATGGCGATGGTCCGCGCGATGGCCCGGGACGCAGGCGTGCCGCAGGAGAGCTACGGTGAGGAAAGCTTCGACTTTTCCTCGCCCGAGGCCGAGATCACGCCCACCGCCGACACGCCCCTGCGCAACGTGACCTTTGCCCGCAGCGGCAAGGTCTTCGCCTGCGCCGAGACGACGATGATCCTCGCGGCGGTCAAGGCGGCGGGTCTGCCGCTGCCATCGTCCTGCGCGCGGGGTATGTGCGGCACCTGCAAGACGTTCAAGCACAGCGGCGAGGTCACGATGGCCCACGACGGCGGCATTCGCCAGCGCGAGATCGACCGCGGTTTCATACTGCCCTGCGTCAGCCGTCCGCTGACCGACATCGTCCTCGACTGTTAGGAAGAGATCATGAAAGACGGCGCCACCACCGATCCCCTGCTGCAGCCGTACCGGCTGAAGCACCTGACGCTGAAGAACCGGATCATGACGACCAGTCACGAACCGGCCTACCCCGAGGACGGGATGCCAAAGGGACGCTATCGCGCCTATCACGCGGAACGGGCCAAGGGCGGCGTGGCGCTGGCGATGACGGCGGGATCGGCGGCGGTCAGCCGCGACAGCCCGCCGGTGTTCAACAATGTCCTCGCCTACCGCGACGAGGTCGTGCCGTGGATTACGGAACTGACGGACGCCTGCCATGAACACGCCTGCGCGGTGATGATTCAGCTGACGCATCTGGGTCGCCGCACGACATGGTCAAAGGGCGATTGGCTGCCCGCTGTCAGCCCCGGCCCGCACCGCGAACCTGCCCACCGTGCCTTTCCCAAGGTGCTGGAAGATTGGGACATCGCCCGCATCATCACCGATTTCGCCGACGCCGCCGAACGGATGCAGGCGGGCGGCATGGACGGGATCGAGCTTTATGCGGGCGGCCACCTGCTGGACAGTTTCTGGTCGCCGCTGACCAATACGCTGACCGGGCCCTACGGGGCTGACAGCATCGAAAACCGCGTGCGATTCACGCTCGACGTTCTGACCGAGGTCCGCAAACGCGTGGGCCCCGATTTTATCGTCGGCATCCGCGGCACGGCGGACGAGATGCAGGCGGGCGGAATCACCGCGGCCGATGGCGTGCGGATTGCGACACTGCTGCGTGACAGCGGCATGGTCGATTTCTTTAACGTCAACCGGGGGCGCATCCATACCGACCCCGCGATGACGCAGATGATCCCGGTGGGCGGCATGCGCAGCGCGCCGCATCTGGACTTCGCAGGCCAGATCCGTGCCGCGACCGGCTTGCCCACGTTCCACGCCAGCCGCATTCAGGACGTGGCCACGGCGCGGCACGCCATCGCGGACGGCCTGCTGGACATGGTCGGGATGACCCGCGCCCACATGGCGGACCCGCATATCGTGCGCAAGATCATGGAAGGGCGCGAACAGCATATCCGGCCCTGCACAGGGGCCAACTACTGCCTTGACCGCATCTATCAGGGCGGCATGGCATTGTGCATCCACAACGCCGCGACCGGGCGCGAGGAAACGATGCCGCACGACATCCCGCCCGCTGCTGTGCCGCGCCATGTCGTCATCGTGGGTGCCGGACCGGCCGGGCTGGAGGCCGCGCGCGTGGCGGCGGCCCGCGGCCACCGCGTCACGGTCTTCGAGGCGGCGGACGCGCCCGGTGGCCAGATCCGCCCGACCGCCCGCACCCCGCGCCGGTCGGAACTGATGGGCATCGTCGACTGGCGCATGGCCCAATGCGAGGCGATGGGCGTCACGTTCCATTTCAACACCTATGCCGAAGAAGCGGACGTCATGGCCCTGACCCCCGATGTCGTGATCGTCGCGACCGGCGGCATGGCGCATACGCAGCTTTACGAAACCGCGCAGGACCAACCCCTCGTCGTGACAAGCTGGGACATCCTGTCAGGCGACGTCAAAGCCGCGGGCCACGTCCTGATCTATGACGAGGCGGGCGATCACGCGGGCCTGCAGGCGGCAGAAGTCGCGCTGACCGCCGGTGCCAAGGTCGAGATCATGACCCCCGATCGCACCTTTGCGCCAGAGGTCATGGCGATGAACCTCGTGCCCTACATGAAGGCGCTGCAGCACGATGACGTCACCTTTACCGTGACGCAGCGCATGCTGGGGGTAGAGCATGTCGGCAACCGGCTGCGCGTGGCCATCGGTACGGATTATTCCAACCGGGTGACCCATGCGGACTACGATCAGGTCGTGCTCAACTATGGAACGATGCCGCTGGACGCGCTTTACCATGCCCTGCGACCGCTGTCGGTGAACGACGGTGCGGTCGATCAGGATGCATTGATCGCAGGCCGACCGCAGACCATCACGACGCGCGCCGACGGCACCTTTCAACTGTTCCGCATCGGCGATGCCGTGGCGTCCCGGAACACCCACGCGGCGATTTATGACGCGCTGCGCCTTGTGAAGGATCTGTGATCGGTCGCGTGCCCGAGGGACCATCGCTGGGCATCGGACGCAAACGGCACGGCTGCCACATCCGTAACGGTACCACCTAGTATCAATTTGGCGTATTCGCCTGCAGTTTTTTTGCAGCCAAAATCAAATCAGCACCCTTAAAGGGCTTTGACATCCGGGCGACATGGCTCATGTCGTCGGGCAGATCGACTGTCGCCCGCGTATATCCGGTTAAAAAGACGAACGGCACTTGCAATGTCAGCAGCGCGCGCGCAACCGGCAGACTGGTTTCCCCGTGACCCAGATTGAGGTCGAGAAACGCGAACCGAGGGCGGGCTGCGTCGATCTGTTTCAGCGCCTCATGCGTATCGTGGCAGATGACGACGGGTGTGAATCCACCGCCTTCCAGCGTGTCTTCGATGTCGAGAGCAATAAGGGCTTCGTCCTCCAGCACCAGGATGGGAGCCTGCATCAGACGTTCTCCTCGAGATCGAAGATGATTTCGTAGCGCAATCCGTCCGGCCTGTAATCGACCGTAATCGTCGCCTTCAAATCGCTTTTCAAAACGCGTTTCAGAACGATGCTGCCAAAGCCCTGACGTGTCGGCGGGACGTCGATCCGTGGTCCACCCACCTCTTGCCAGATGATGTGCGCCCGATTGTCTTCACCGCTGGCATCGTGAATCGTGCGGACCTCGACACGGCCGCCCTCGACGGACAGCGCGCCATACTTGACGGCATTGGTGACAAGCTCGTGCGTCGCCATGCCCAACGATGTGGCAATCCGCGGCACCAGCGGCAGGTCAGGGCCGCGCATCGTCACGCGATCACCTTGCGGATAGGGCAGCGTTTCATTGGCCAGGATCTGGGAATACGTGGTCGATTTCCAATCGCCATCCGTCAGCAGATCATGGGTCCGGGACATCGCCGCCAGCCGATCTTCCAGACGGCCCTGATACGCCGACGGATCGTCGATTCCCTTCAGAAGCAGTTTCGAGATCGAACTGACCGTGGCGAGCGTATTCTTGACCCGGTGCTGCAACTCGGCCAGCAGCATCTTCTGCTGAGCGTTCTGCGCCCGGATCCGCTCGACCATCCGCGCCTGCTCGGTCACCTCCCGGACACAGACGCCGACCGCAAAGACGTCACGTCCCTGCCAGACGGGGTAGAAATCGCCGATCCAGTGGCGCGTCTCTCCAGGGACGGCATGGGTCTCGCCGACGATTTCCAGACCCTGAACGGGCTTTCCGGTGCGAAACACCTCTTCGTAAGGTGGCGTCAGCGTCTCCGCCAGCTCTGGCAGCAGGTCATGAAACGACTTGCCGATATGGTCGGCCGCCGGAAAACCGTTGATCCGGGCCAGTGTGTCGTTGATCCTGACCCAGCTCAGATTGCGATCGACCAGGGCGAGGCAGACCGGTGTCGTGTCATAGAGGTTTTCCAGTTCCGCATATTGCCGTTCCAGCGCCCGTTCGTTCCGTTTCAGCGTCTCCTCGTAATTCTTGCGCTGAGTAATATCCACGAATGACAGAACATAGCCTTCCAGCCGATTGTCGGTCGTGCGGTAAGGCTTGATGCGCAGGATGTAGGTCTCGCCGGTCGCCTGGATCACGACCTCGCGCTCGAAGGACTCCAGCGTTTCGTCGACCCGGTCGGCGTCCTCCTTCAGATCTGGGTAATCGATCCGCGATGCGAGGTCAGAGATCGGCCGACCGATATCACGCACGCGTATACCAAACAGTTTTGACACACTGGGGGTAAAGCTTCTGACGCAGAGCTGTCCGTCGAGGAACAGCACTGCCAGATCGGTGGATTCAAAAAGGTTCTTCAGGTCGGAATTGGCCCGCGTCAGTTGGCGGTTGTTCTCCTGAAGCTCCGCGTTGACGGTTTCGAGTTCCTCGTTGATCGACTGCAATTCCTCGCGCGAGGTCTCCAATTCTTCGTTCGACGACTGCAATTCTTCATTCATGCTCATCAGCTCTTCATTGAAGCTTTTGAGTTCCTCGCCCGAGACTTCCGTCTCTTGCAGGGTTTGCGCCAGTTGCTTGCGCAACTGAATGACCTCTGCCTCGAGGATGTCCCTATCGACCGCTTCACGCTGCTCGATCACATCGCCGATGCGACCGACTTCGATGGCGCGCGCCTCCGTGACGGACAGAATGTAGTCGGCACCCGACGGGCCTATCCTGATGTCGAAGATTCGCGGATTTGTATCCGTCTGCACGACGATATTCTCGACGCTCTGGACCTCTCCGGTATCGACGCAGTGTTGCAGCGCAATGCGCACAGGAAGACGCAGGTCCGGCATCAGAAACGCGTCGATCGAAGTCGACGGCGTCCCGCTGGACGGCTGCACGAAGGCCGTCATCCGCTGCGAGAGATAGATGACGTCTCCTCCGGCCGTGAGCAGCGCAAAGGGCTGTGCGTAGTTGCGCAAGAATTCACGCTCTACCCCGGTTTCCCGCGACAGATCGCGGTTCATGCTTGCGGGCAGCGGCAGCCTTGGCGGGGCGGCCGTCTGTGACAGCGCGCGCCGGGGTTTGTCGAGCAATGCGGAATAGCTGGTCTTGGCCTTCGCGTTCTTGATGAAGATGCGGTGCGTCTTGTCGACGAAGTCGAACAGGTGGTCTTCGCCCGACAACCCCTCGGACGGACCCAGAAACAGATAACCGGTGTCACGCAGGGCAAAGTGGAAACGGGGCACGACCTGCCGCTGCAATTCGGACGACAGATAGATCAGCAGATTGCGGCAAGAGATCAGGTCGATCCGTGAAAACGGCGGGTCCTGGATGATGTTGTGCGGCGCAAAGATGCAGGCCTCGCGCAACAGCGGAACGGCGCGATGTTCGTCCTGCTCGTCCATGAAGTATTTTTCGACATAGGCCGGATCCAGACCGGAAATCGCCGCTGCGGAAAACCGGCCATACCGCGCGGCCGTCAGCGACGCCGTGTCGATATCGGTGCCAAAGACCTGCAGGACCCGTCTGTCCTGACGCGCCTCCATCTCCTCCAGAAACAGGATGGCGATCGAATAGGCCTCCTCTCCGGTCGAACAGCCGGGCACCCAGACGCGCAACGCCGCTTGACTGCCATCCAGCAGGGCCGGGATGACCGTGTCACGCAGTGCAGCGAAGGCATCGGGGTCACGAAAGAATTGAGTCACGCCGATCAGGAATTCCTGCGACAGCAGCTGCGCTTCGTCTTCGTCCTTCAGCACATCCAGAAAGGCATCGACTTTGGTGATGCGGAGGACGGACATCCGACGTTCGATCCGACGCACCAGTGTGCCGGGCTTGTAGGACGAGAAATCGTGTCCGACGACATCCGACAGACGGTCGGCAAAACGCGGCAAGGCCTTTTCGATGGCCAGCTTGATGTCGGGTTCGATGTTTTCGTTGGACAGGCGCTGGCGATGTCTGATGATTTCCGCCAACTGGGTTGCAATGCGTTCGACCGGCAGGATGAAATCCACCAGTCCTGTCGCGATCGCGCTGTCCGGCATGCCCGGAAACCGCGCGCCATCACTTTCCTGCACGAAGGCATAGCCGCCGTTGTTTTTCACCGCCCGCAGCCCTGCGGACCCGTCATTGCCGGTGCCGGACAGCACCACGCAATAGGCATCGCGCCCGCGTGCCTGCGCCATCGCCTGAAAGAACGTATCGATCGGGCGATGCGGCATCTCTTCCTTGACGCGGGCGGTCAGGTGCAGTCGGTCTTTTTTGATGTCCACCACCATGCCCGGTGGCACGACGAAGATATGATCCGGCAGGATGCTGTCGCCGTCCCGGATCTGCGTGACGGGCACGTCGACGTGGTCCTGCAACAGTTCATGCAGGATCGATTTCTGCTTGGGCGACAGATGTTGGACAATGACATAGGCTGCACCTGTGCGCGGCCCGATATGGGCCACCATCGCAAGCAACGCTTCCAACCCGCCAGCCGATGCACCGATACCGACAAGAGGAACTGTAGAGCGCGTGGGCAAGGTGGGCTATCTCGATCTGAATGGGCTTTTTGAGGATCGTATAAGCACCGGGCGCCCGAGTCCCCCATCAATTATCCAGCATCTTAGGTTTTCTGAAACCACTTTCTCTTGACTGACCCGCCGAAATTGAAAGCCTTTAGGTTGCCCCTTCTTTCTGTCGCCTCACGCGGCAGAGCTGGATAAACTGCGGCATCCCCGATGGCAGGCAATCAAGCTTCGTGCCCCGACATCGGCAGCCATCGTGCTGTGCCTCGTCATGATTGAACGATACGCTGCCATGCTGACGACGCGGCTGTAATAGACCGGGGACGCCGCGTTGCATGCCACCCGCCGGATCGACCTGCAGGCGTTGAACCAGACCATCCGACACCTGAGGCAACCGACGACCTTTACACCGACAATCGTTTCAATCTTGAATGGATCCGATTGTCAGTCATAACCGGACAAAATTCGTTCGGGCCGTTTCTGGACAATACGCTGGCCAAGGTGGCAGACGGGGACGGCAATCAGACGCCCGACGGCTTGCATTTGTTCGGTTAAAGGTCATCTAGACGCAGGTAGGCTTGAAATGATGGGCGGGTCCGTGGGCATTGCGATCATCGATGACGATAGTCGTGCAAAAAATCTCGACAAGATGACGACGAATGCGACAGAGGCGGCAAACTTCCTCAAGGCCATTAGTCACGAAGGGCGGCTGATGATCCTGTGCCATCTTGCGAGCGGCGAGAAGTCGGTGACCGAGTTGGATAACCTGCTGTCTGCCAGACAGGCCGCAGTTTCGCAGCAACTCTCTCGCCTAAGGCTTGAAGGATTCGTCGTCCCCCGTCGTGACGGCAAGGCCATTTATTACAGCCTTGCGGATGATCGGTCCCGCCGGATCATCGACCTTGTCTATGACCTGTTCTGCGGCAGGGATTGATATCGCTGCAGACCACCGCTTTTAACGCTCTCCGCTGCGGTGCGGTCCGGACGGAAGGCCACCGCAGCGGAGCGGTCGCTGATGGTCCTCAGTAAGAGTATTCCGGATAGATGCGGCTCAGATCGCCGTGCCACTCGCCGTGGTATTTCGCCAACAATTCGTCCGCCGGCACCTGCCCGCTTTCGATGCTTTCTTGAAGGGCGTTCAGGAAATGCGTCTCATCGGCCACGAGGCCTCCGGCACCGGGCTTTGCCCGCGCCTTGAGCCCGCCATGGGCAATGTTGACGCAAGCGCGGGCCAGATCATGCATGTCGATACCGTCGACCTTCGCCTGCAAGCCGTCGACCGAGGACGCGACCAGCAGCGCCTGCCGCTGTTCCGCGGTCCAGTCCTTGCACAGGTCCCATGCCGCATCGAGCGCACCCTGATCGTAGGTCAGACCGACCCAGAACG
The DNA here is from genome assembly GCF_021735925.1 of Loktanella sp. M215. Taxonomy (NCBI): domain Bacteria; kingdom Pseudomonadati; phylum Pseudomonadota; class Alphaproteobacteria; order Rhodobacterales; family Roseobacteraceae; genus Loktanella; species Loktanella sp. M215. The sequence goes on along the minus strand of NZ_WMEA01000001.1, from coordinate 1,977,629 downwards.
CGGGCAGCGCACAAAGCCTGCGCCACGGGCCACCGTCGGCGCCGCGCATTTCGATGAACTGCTTGATCCGCGCTTCGGGGAAGACCGTCGTCAGATGGTCGGCCCAGTCGGACAGCAGGGGCTTTTCACCCGGCAGTGCGGGCAATTCGCCTTTCAGAAAGTCGCGGAACGACTGGCCCAGCGCGTCGATGTATTTCCCGTCGCGGTAGACGAAATACATCGGCACATCGAGGACCCAGTCCACCCAGCGCTCGAACCCCATGCCATCTTCGAAGACCCAGGGCAGCATGCCGGTGCGCGAATTGTCGAGGCCGCGCCACACCCGGCTGCGCCACGATTTGTGGCCGTTCGGCTTACCCTCGAAAAAGGGCGAGTTGGCGAAAAGCGCCGTTGCCACCGGCTGCAGGGCGATGGCGACCCGCAACTTCTGCACCATATCGGCTTCGGAACTGAAATCGAGGTTGACCTGCACGGTGCAGGTCCGGCGCATCATCTGCGTGCCATGCGTGCCGACAGTGCCCATATAGGCGTCCATCAGCTTGTAACGGCCCTTGGGCATCAGCGGCATCTGCTCGTGCGTCCATTCAGGCGCAGCGCCCAGCCCGATGAACCCCGCCCCCATCTCGTCGGCGATCTCCTTCACCTCTGCAAGGTGATCGTTCACCTCGTCACACGTCTGGTGGATCGTCTCCAGCGGCGCGCCGGAGAGTTCCAGCTGGCCGCCAGGTTCAAGGGAGACGTTCGCGCCATCCTTGGTCAGGCCGATGATCTTGCCGCCCTCTTCGACCCGGTCCCACCCGAATCGCTGGGCCATGCCGTCCAGCATCGCCTTGATGCCGACGTCGCCCTCGTAGGGCAGCGGCAGATGGGTCGCCTTGATGTAGCCGAACTTCTCGTGCTCGGTCCCGATCCGCCATTTGTCCTTGGGCTTGCAGCCCTTTGACAGCATCTCGGCCAGTTGGTCATGGCTCTCGATGGGGCCGCCACCGGTTTGGGGAATGGACATGGGGCAGCCTCTTGCAACGACAGATTACACGCGTCTATCTGGCGTGACCCACACCCGTCGTCAATGCAAGAGGGTCCGCGTCTTTTCCCAGACCGTCACCCGCGCACCCGGTGTGCGTTCCAGCACATCCAGCATCTGATTGCTGCGAATGCCGGGCAAGGCGGCAAAGACATCGAACAGCGCCTCTGCCCCTTCTGCATTCACGGGGATGGCCAAAGTCTGCCCGCCGATGCCGGTCATGACCCAGTGCGGTGCGGGAAGTGCGGCAGGTTCCAGTTCCAACCGTGTCATGTCCGCCACGTCCATCGCGCCACCCGTGAGCGGCCCCATGTAGACCAGCCTGCGTTCGTCCAGCATCACGATCCCCGGCCCCTGCCCGTCCTGACGGAACCGCGCGCGCTGGACCCCGGCAAAGCCGAGGCCGGTCGCGATCAGGACCAGCGTGACCCCCAGCCAGCGGACGATTCCCATGCTCTCGATCGCCCACCACAGGCCAAGCGCCTCCAGGGCGCCCGCTGCCAGAACCTCGCGCCAGCGCCAAAGGGTCGCACGTGCTTCCGGTCTCAGAAAATCAGCCACCAACCGTCACCCCGTCATCCTTGAACAGCAACAGGGTCCAGTCCCCCACCTGCGCGAACCCGATCGCCGCATAGGCCCGGACCGCCGCAGCCCCCGAGGCGAAAAGCGTTGCCCGCGCGACCCCAGTCGCACGCGCCTGCGCCAGATGCAGCGCGACCGCGCGCCGGGCATAGCCGCGCCCGCGCAGCGCAGGTGGCGTAAAGACGCCGCCAACCTGCACGATGGCCGGCTGCACCGTGTTGAAACCGGTCATCGCCACAGGCTGGTCGTCGACCAGCAGCACCCGGTGGCTGTCAGCCTCCAGATAGGCATCAAGGATCGCGCTGCCCCGCGCCAAGGCTGCCGCTTCGGTGTCGCCCAGCGCCTCGACGTCGTAGGCGACACGCCACGATTCCATCATCGGCCGTGGTGCATCTGCCAGCGGGATCAGGTCACCTGCCCCGGCGGGGACGCGCAAGGCGTCGAGCGACAACAGAAATTGCGGCTCGTCCTCATCCATCTTGGCCGGGGCGTCACAGAGGCTGGCGGCGCGTTGCACCGCGCGGGCAATATCCCGCCCGCCGATGATTCCACGGACCCTGCGCCCTGCCAGCACGCGGGCCATCGCTGCAGCACTGTCAGGCGGGCCGAACGGCATCACCATCCCCTCGCGCGTGACGCACAGCACTGCGGCCCCATCGGACCATAGCATCGGCGCACGTGGTGCATCGCCGTCCAGACCGTATCGGTCAAGATTGCCGAGCGGGAACATCGCAAGATGCGGCGATACCTCCAGCCGCGCGCGCACCGCCGGCAGATTGTCCGCCGTCACTCGCCACATCATGATCGCCCGTCGCCAGTCCGGGGCGCCTCCCATGGATTGTCTAAAAACAACACTTTGGAAACAGTCATCGCCAATCCCCAAGGCGCGCCTGCCACAGCGTCAGCGCCGCAACCGCGGCCGTGTCCGCCCGCAGGATCCGTGGGCCAAGGCTGACGGCCTGCGCCTGCGGCATGGCGTGCAATCGGGCGCGCTCATCGGCAGAAAACCCGCCCTCGGGACCGATCAGCACGGCCCACGGCCCGGGAGTCAGCGCGTCCAGTTGCGCCGCAGTCCCTGCCAGACCCTCGTCGCAGAACAGGATCCGGCGGTCGTCCCAGCCGTCCAGCACGGCCGACAGGCGCGCGACCTCTGCCACCTGTGGCACGAAGGTGCCGCCGCATTGCTCTGCCGCTTCGACCGCGTGGGCCTGCAACTTGTCCTGCCGCGCCTTTTCGTTCGTGTGATCCGTCACGATCGGCAGGATGCGCGCGACACCCAGTTCCACCGCCTTTTCCACGATGAAATCCGTGCGCACCTTCTTGATCGGCGCGAACATCAGCCACAGGTCCGGCGGCGCGATCTGGGGGGCCGTCCGGCGATCCGCGCGCAAGACACCGCCCCGCTTGGACCCTTCGATCACTGTCGCATCCCAGGCCCCGTCACGGCCGTTGATCAGGGTCAGCACGTCGCCGACACCCAGCCGCATCACGGCAAAGAGATACAGCGCCCGATCCCGATCCAGCGGAACCGTTTGCCCTTCCCCCAAGGGGTGCTCTACAAAAAGGCGAACTTTGGAAGCCATGGACCAGACATATGACCCAGACCACCGGGATGCCAGAGGCCCCATCTCCGAAAGGCGCGTCCCCGAAAGGACAGGTCGCCGATTCCGCCGGCAACTGGGTCGACACCCGCGCACCGTCGTCGTGGCAACCCTACCTGCGCCTGTCGCGCCTCGACCGGCCGATCGGGACGTGGCTGCTGCTGCTGCCCTGCTGGTGGGCCGTGGCGCTCGCGGCTCTGGCGACCGACAGCTTTAGCTGGTTCGACGTCTGGCTCATTGCAGGCTCCGCCGTGGGGGCCGCCCTGATGCGGGGCGCGGGCTGCACCTGGAACGACATCACCGACCGGCATATCGACGGCAGCGTCGCGCGCACGCGGTCGCGCCCCATTCCATCGGGTCAGGTCAGCGTGAAACAGGCGCTGGCGTGGATGATCGTGCAGTGCGGCGTGGCCTTTGGGATCCTGCTGACCTTTCCGCTGGCCGCCATCGCATTAGGCTTTGCCGCGCTGATCCCGGTCGCGGTCTATCCCTTCGCCAAGCGGTTCACATGGTGGCCACAGGTCTTTCTGGGCCTTGCGTTCAACTGGGGCGCGCTGCTGCTGTGGACAGCACACACCGGATCGCTCGGGTGGCCCGCGGTCGTGCTTTATATCGGCGGGATCAGCTGGACGCTGTTCTACGACACGATCTACGCCCATCAGGACACGGAAGACGACGCCCTGATCGGCGTCAAGTCCACAGCGCGCCTGTTTGGCGGGAACAGCCCGCGCTGGTTGCGCGGCTTTCTTGTCGGGACACTGGCGCTGGTGACGGTCGCCGTGGTCGGGGCCTGCATCGACCGGTCGCTGCCGTCCTTGTTGGTGGCATTGCTGGGACCTTGGGCGCTGGCCTGGCACCTGACCTGGCAGCTGACCCGATTCATGCCAGACGACAGTGCTGTCCTGCTGCGCCTGTTCCGGTCGAACCGCGATGCTGGCCTGCTGCCCCTGCCGTTTTTCGCCTGTGCGCTGCTGTTGTGACGCCTTTGATTGCCACGCCCCGCAGCGCCGCTTAGTTAACCGCCAGACCCAGTCCGAGGATTCCGCCCCATGCGTCTGTCACACCTGTTCGCGCGCATCGGCGTCTTTCTGATCGCCGCTGTCGCCTGCACGTTCGCCGCCCGCGCCACCGTCGCCGTGGTCGAGGACGTGTCCGTCATGTCCGTGCAAGAGGATCTGGTCGACGGCGACATGTCTTGGGCCAGCGTGCTGGGAGACGGGCTGCAAGTCATCCTCGAAGGACAGGCCCCGACCGAAGCAGGCCGGTTCCGTGCCATTTCGGCCGCGGGCCGCGTCGTGGATGCCAGCCGGGTGATCGACAACATGACCGTGGCCGACAGCGCCAGCATCGAAGCACCGGAGTTCGCGGTCGAGATCCTGCGCGGCGACAGCGGCATTTCGATCATCGGCCTGATCCCCACCGCGACGGACCGCGCGGCCCTTGATGCGCGGGTGAAAGAGATCGCCAAGGGCGCGCCGGTCACGGACCTGCTGGAAACGGCGGATTATGCAATCCCGCCCCATTGGCGCGACGCGATGACCTATGCCCTGCGCGCGCTGGACCAGTTGCCGCGGTCCAAGATTTCGGTCGGCTCTGACCGGGTGACGATCAGCGCCATCGCCGACAGCGCCGCGCAGAAATCCAGCTTCGAGACGGCTTTGGCCCGCAATGTGCCCGACGGCGTCAAGCGGTCCGTCCGGATTACCGCACCGCGCCCTGTCATCTCGCCGTACACGACGCGCTTCACCATCGATGCGGACGGCGCGCGCTTTGCCGCATGCGCCGTGGACAGCCCTGAGGCCGAACAGAAGATCATGGCCGCCGCTGCCGCTGCGGGCTTTACCGGGCGGTCGACCTGCGTGGAGGCGCTTGGCGTGCCATCGCGGACGTGGGGCAATGCCGTGGCGCTGGCGATCAAGGCTGTGGCCGACATCGGCGGCGGGACCGTGACAATTGCCGACACGGACGTCACACTCGTCGGCACCGAGGAAACCGATCAGGACGCCTTTGACCGCGTGGCTGGCGTTCTGGAAAATGCGCTGCCCGACGTCTACGCCCTGACTGTGGACCTGCCACGCAAGGCCGAAGCAACGGCCGAGGGTCCGCCGACCTTTTCGGCCACCCGCAGCCCGGAAGGTGCCGTGCAGTTGCGCGGCCGGGTCACGGACGATCTGTCAAACACAACGGCGCAGAACTATGCTGCCGCCAAGTTCGGCGCAGCCAATGTCACGATGGGCACCCGCGTCGTCGCGGACCTGCCGCAGGACTGGAACGTGCGCGTCCTGGCCGGGATCGAGGCGCTGGCACAATTGTCCAACGGGGCCGTGACCGTCACACCGGACCGGATCACGGTCACGGGAAACACCGGCGATTCAAAGGCCCCCGCCATCGTCACCAACCTGTTGATCGACAAACTGGGGCCAGAGGCAGAGGCCGACCTCGACATCACCTACGTCAAGGAACTGGACCCGATCGCCGGCCTGCCCACGCCCGAGGAATGCATCGCCAACATCGGCAACGTCACCGACGGGCGCAAGATCCTGTTCGATCCCGGCTCTGCCACCCTGACGTCGGACAGCCAGCCTGTGCTGGACGACATCGCCGAAATCCTCCAACGCTGCCCGGACATCCAGATGCGCATTGCCGGCTACACCGACAGCCAAGGCGGCGAGGACATGAACCAAGAGCTGTCGAAAAACCGTGCCGATGCCGTGCTGAATGCCTTGCGCATCCGCCGCGTGTCGGTCGGCACCTTCGATTCCGTGGGTTATGGCGAGGCCGACCCCATCGCCGACAACGACACCGCCGAGGGGCGCGAGGCCAACCGCCGCATCGCCTTTTCGCTGATCCAGACGGTCGAGGATCCGACCACGCTGGAAGAGGTCGAGACGACAACCGAACCCGCCGCAGCCGATGACGCCGCGACAGAGACCACCGAATAACAAGAACAGGACATTGCCGTGAACCGTACTGAATTCATAGTCGCCACGGCGATCATCCTCTTTGCCGCTTTCGTGATGGGCTGGTTCGCGAGCTGGCTTGTGAACCGGGCGACGCGCGTGACCAAGGCGGAAATCGGCGAACTCGACCGCATGGCCCAAGCCCTGCACGAGGCCGAGGAGACGCGTGACGAGGCGATCACCTATCTGCAGCAGCGCGAGGCCGAAATTTCCAATCAGTTGTCCCAGACCGAAGCGGAACTGCGGGCTGCGATGGACGGTCTGCGCGATGCGCGGCGCGAAGCGGAAGAGTACCGCACCTACATCGAGCGTCAGAACGCCGGCTGACCGGCGCCACACCCTGCCCCGCATGACGGAACGGGACAGGGAACCAGCCCTGCCCTTTCACGGTTACCTCAATATCACGGACCGCGATCACGCGGTCCGTTTTGGTTTTCGCTGAAAGGACACCGCATGAAAGTTCTCATGATCCTCACCTCGCATGACAAGCTGGGCGATACGGGCAAGAAAACGGGCTTCTGGCTCGAAGAGTTTGCCGCGCCCTACTATGTGTTTAAGGACGCCGGTGCCGACATCACGCTGGCCTCGCCCAAGGGCGGGCAACCGCCGCTCGATCCCTCGTCGGATACTGAAGACGCCCAGACCCCCGCAACGGACCGTTTCAAGAAAGACGATCACGCGCAAACACTGCTGGCCCATACGACGAAACTGTCAGAGATCGATGCAGACGGTTTCGACGCCGTCTTCTACCCCGGTGGCCACGGTCCGCTGTGGGATCTGTCCGAAGACGCCGACAGCATCGCGCTGATCGAAACCGTCACCGCTGCAGGGACGCCGCTGGGCGCCGTCTGTCACGCACCTGCCGTATTCAAGAACACTAAGGGGACCGACGGCAAGCCGCTGGTCGCGGGTCGCACGGTGACCGGGTTCACCAATACAGAGGAAGAGGGCGCGGGCCTGACGGCCGTCGTGCCGTTCCTTGTCGAGGACATGCTGATCGCCAATGGCGCAAAGTATGAAAAGGGCGACGATTGGGCGTCGTTCGTCGTGACCGATGGCAAGATCGTCACGGGCCAGAACCCGGCGTCCTCCGAAGAAGCCGCCAAACGTCTGCTGACGCTGATCTGATCGCGGCACGACCGCGCATGATGCGCGTCAGCAATGGCCGACAAACCACTGGTTTGTCGGCCATTCGTGTTTCAGGCGTCCGGCGTCAGGGCTGTCAGGCAGGACTCGGCCAGCGCGCGGTCCGGGTTTTCGGACCCCAGCGGCGTCGCCCAGCCCGCCTTCTCGACGATGCCACGCCGTTGATAGCTGCTGGCATCCGCGATGTCGGCCATCACGGTCTTCGACGTTGGATCGTTCTGTGCAGATTGCACGCAATACGGTGTCAAAGCCGACGCGACGGCGGCTGTCGCAAGTGTGTCAGACATTTCTGACGCGGTGCTGCCTGTCACCCAGCCGCCCCAGTTGAAACCAAGTATCGCAAGCGCAATCGCGCCGACACCCGCGCCCAGAAGGCCGGGTTTCGTCCATGTAGGAGTTTGCATCGTAAAACCGATCTTGGTCAGGAAAGTACGCATGATCACGCACTGCTATGAGGCTAACACACTGTGCGGAAATCCGCGCATGAATTGCCCCGCGCACGATTCTGACGTCAGCGCGGGACAGCAAGGCTGCGGACGGTCACCGATACGCGGCGTTGCGCAGGATACCTTCGTTTGACGATTCGTTTGTCCCGGTGAAGCGCCGATAGAACCGCATCCGCACCCGTCGGCGCCTTGAACTGCCCTTAGTGGACGTGTGCATGCACGGCACCATGTCCGGCGCGCGCTGCAGGCTTTGAGCCGAACAATTGCTGATCGCGGCAGGCGTGGCGACTGCACTCGATTTCGAGCGTGGCATGCGAAACACCGTGACCTGAGAGCGCGGCACGCACCGCGTCCTTTACTGCGTCGGCCCGGTTCCAGTCACCCTCTGCCACGACGACATGAGCATCGACGGCGTTGCGCGCCTCGTCGATCATCCACAGGTGGACATGGTGGACATCCGCCACGCCGTCCACGGCGCGCATGTCGGCCACGATGGCGTCCGCATCCGCCTCGACCGGGCTGCCCAGCATCAGCAGGCGGATCACGGGACCGATCTCGGTCAGGGACTGCCACAAAATGTAGCCGGCGATTGCCAGCGTCACGACGGGGTCGACCCATGTCCAGCCGAAGGTCAGGATCAGCACGCCCGCCACGATCACGCCGACCGATCCCAGCGCGTCAGAGACATTGTGCAGGAACGCCGCGCGGATGTTCATGCTATCCTTGCTCATGGCGAAGGTGAGTGCTGCCGTGACCAGGTCGATCACCAGCGCGAGCGCCGCGATCCAGATCACGAGCCAGCCATCGACCCCTGCGGGCGTGATCAGCCGCGCGATGCCTTCGTAGACCAGCCAGATCCCGATCACGATCAGCGTGGTGTAATTGATCAACGCCGCCACGACCTCGGCCCGGGCATAGCCAAAGGTCATTGCCTTGTCCGCAGGCCTGCGCGCGATCTTGCGCGCCCCGAACGCGATCACGAGGGCCAGCGCGTCGGACAGATTGTGGATCGCATCGGCAATCAGCGCGAGGCTGCCGGAAAAGATGCCACCAACGATCTGCGCCACGGTCAGCAGCAGGTTGACGCCGACGGCAGCCACGATACGGCGGTCGCCTGCACCCGGGTCGACGTGATGATGATGTCCGGCCATGAAACAGCTCCCCTTTTGGCAACAACGCCGCGCGGCGGCATGAAGTTCAGTCCCGTGGCGCCGCCGCCCGCCGCAGACGGTCGTTGATCGCGGCCCCAAGCCCGTGATTGGGCACCGGCGCCACGGCAATCGCCGTGGCCGCCATGGCATCCAACCGGTGCAGGCAGTCGAACAGGTTTGCCGCCGCCTCGCGCAGATCGCCGCTGCGCGACAGGGTCAGATCCCCTGCCACAGCGCCAAAGCCAAGCAACACTTCGCCCGGCAATGCCGCCGTCGCGTTCAACCGCACGGCCCCCTGCGGCGCATAGTGGCTGGCCATCATGCCGGGGGCCGCGATTGTGCCCTCTGCGGACGGATGCGCAAGCGGAGCGCCCAGCGCCTCCGCCAGCACCTCTGCCGGGATGCCACCGGCGCGCAACAGCACGGGGTCGCCGGTCACGTCAACGATCGTCGATTCGACCCCAACGCCGCAGGCACCGCCATCGACAATGCCCGCGATCCGTCCGTTCAGCCCGGTCAGGACATGCGCCGGGGTCGTCGGACTGATGCGGCCGGACGGATTGGCGCTCGGTGCCGCCACCGGACCGCCGAACGCGCGCAGAAGTCCCTGCGCCACGGGATGATCCGGCACCCGCACGGCCAGCGTCGCAAGACCCGCTGTCACCAGCGATGACACGCCCGAACCCGCCCGCAGTGGCAGCACAAGTGTCAAGGCGCCGGGCCAGAAGGCCTGCGCCAAACGGTAAGCCTGCGGGGTAAACGTCACCAGCGCCTCTGCCGCCGCAAGGTCCGCCACGTGCACGATCAACGGATTGAAGCTCGGCCGGCCCTTGGCCGCAAAGATGCCCGCAACCGCGTCCGATTGCCGCGCATCGGCCCCCAGACCATAGACCGTCTCGGTCGGAAAGGCGATCAAACCCCCTGCCCGCAGGACCTCTGCCGCGCTGGCCAGCCCCGCCGCATCTGTCGAAAGCACGACCGTCTCTGACGTGGCGTTGTCATTGCGCGATTGCATGGGGCGGCTACCTTGGTCAGGATCGCGTGTGCATAGCGCAGCGCACCTGCCTTGCCAAGCAGACCCCAGGAGGAGCCCCCATGCCGTACCGTGCCCCCGTCGCCGATTTCCGCTTTCTGCTCGACCACCTCGCAGGTTTCGACGCCGTGACCGCGACCGACAGGTTCAGCGAGGCGACCCCGGACATGACCGACGCCATTCTGACCGAGGCCGCGAAGATGTGCGAAGAAGTCCTCGCGCCGCTGAATCGCGCCGGCGACCTGCACCCGGCGCATCTGGAAAACGGAATCGTGCGCACCTCCCCCGGCTTTGCCGACGGCTACAAGGCGATTGCGGAAGGTGGATGGATCGGGATGTCCGCCGACCCCGCCAATGGTGGCATGGGCCTGCCGATGGCATTGACCACCGCCGTCAACGACATGATGTCGGCGGCCTGCCTGTCGCTGCAACTGAACCCGTTGATGACCCAGGGCCAGATCGAGGCGCTGGAGCACCATGCATCGGACACGCTGCGCGACCTGTATATCCCCAAGCTGATCTCTGGCGAGTGGTGCGGCACGATGAACCTGACCGAACCGCAGGCGGGCTCCGACGTGGGCGCGTTGCGCTCAAAGGCCACGGACAACGGCGACGGCACCTACGCGATCACGGGACAGAAGATCTACATCTCTTGGGCTGACAACGACTTTACCGACAACGTCTGCCACCTTGTCCTCGCTCGCCTGCCCGACGGCGTGCCGGGCACCAAGGGGATCAGCCTGTTTCTGGTGCCGAAGTTCATTCCCGATGCGGATGGCAAGCCCGGCAAAGCCAACGACCTGCGGGTCGTGTCGCTGGAACACAAGCTGGGCCTGCACGGCAGCCCAACGGCTGTCATGGAATATGCCGGGGCCACCGGCTGGATGGTGGGCGCGGAAAACGGCGGCATGGCGGCGATGTTCACCATGATGAACAACGCCCGCCTAGGGGTCGGCACGCAAGGCATCGGTGTCGCCGACGGCGCCTACCAGCACGCGCTGCACTACGCGCAGGACCGAAAACAGGGCAAAGTCGGCGGCACCGGCAGTATCATCGAACACGCCGACGTGCGCCGGATGCTGGCCGAGATGAAGGCCGACACCTTCGCCGCCCGCGCCATCGCCCTGATGTGCGCCTGCGCCATCGACATGACGACCGCCACGGGCGACGCCGCATGGCGCGCCCGCGCCGCCTTTCTCACGCCCATCACCAAGGCGTTCGGAACCGACACCGGCATCAAGGTCGCCTCGATGGGGGTGCAGGTCCACGGCGGCATGGGCTTTGTCGAGGAAACGGGGGCCGCCCAGTATCTGCGCGACGTCCGTGTCACGGCGATCTACGAAGGCACCAACGGCATTCAGGCGATGGACCTCGTCGCCCGCAAGCTGATGGACGGCGGCGACGCCGCCCGCCTGCTGATCGAGGAAATCCAGACCGGCGCCGAAGCCGCACGATCGACCCACGCGGACCTGACAGAAGCGGTCTGGCAGGCGGCGGAGGACCTGCGCGAAACGACGGACTGGCTGGTTGCGCAGACCGACCTGCAACAGCGGTTCGCGGGCGCCGTGCCCTACCTTGCGGCTTTCGCCCGGGTCCTCGGTGGCCACGCGCACCTCGCAGCGGCGATCCACGGCGATACCGCCCGCGCCCGCCTTGCAACCTTCTACATCAAGCGACTGCTGCCAGACGTGACCGGCCTTCTGGCACAGGTGCGCGAAGGGTCGGACGACCTTCTGGCGATTTCTCCCGACGATCTGGCTGCGTGACTTGCGGATGTCCCCGTTCGGCCCTGCGGGCCGAATGCCTCCGGCGGAAGTATTTTAGACCAGAAGAAGCAGCTGGCCGCAGGCATGGGGGACGGTGGGCGGGGCGCCTTGCCCGCGCAGCGGGCAACAGCGTCGCGCACCGACCCCGCTTTACGTTCCGCGCAGGATCCGTCAGGCCGTTCGCATGAAAATCACGACACCCTTTCCCGATCCCCCCACCCCCGGCACGGCGATCGAAGTCGCGCCCGGTGTGCTCTGGATGCGCCTGCCCCTGCCGATGGCGCTCGATCACGTCAATATCTATGCCTTCGACGAGGGTGACGGTTGGACGATCGTCGACACCGGCTTTGACAGCCGCACGACGCGTGCCCTCTGGCAGGACCTGCTGGACGGTCCCCTCGCGGGCAAGCCCGTCACGCGCCTGATCGTCACGCACCACCACCCGGATCACGTCGGCCTCGCTGGCTGGTTCATTGAAAAGGGGGCGGTCCTGCTGATGCCGCGGACCGCCTGGCTGATGGCACGCATGCTGACCCTCGACGTTCAGGACCGGGCGACGCCGGCGCAGATCGCCTACTGGCAGGCGGCCGGCATGGATCCCGCGACCCTCGCGCAGCGCCGGCACGACAGGCCCTTCAATTTCGCGGATTGCGTTCACCCGCTGCCCTTGGGCTTTACCCGACTGGTCGACGACGCCACGATCCGCATCGGCGGCCGGACGTGGGACATCCGGATGGGCGACGGGCATGCGCCGGAGCATGCCACATTCTGGTCCCGCGACGATCACCTCGTGATCGGTGGCGACCAGCTGCTGCTGTCGATCAGCCCGAACCTCGGCGTCTACCCGACGGAGCCCGATGCCGATCCCGTCGGTGACTGGATCGCAAGCTGCCAGCGGTTCCAGCCCCACGCCCGCCCGGACCAGCTGGTGCTGGGCGGACACAAACTGCCTTATACCGGCCTGCCCCTGCGGTTGACCCAGATGATCGACAATCACCACGCGGCCCTCGCCCGTCTGCACGGCCATATCGCCACGCCGCGCACCGCAGGGGACTGCTTTGCGCCACTCTTCAAGCGCACCATCGGTCCAGAGACCTACGGCCTCGCACTCGTCGAGGCGGTGGCCCACCTGAACCACCTGCACCAGACCGGTCGCGCGACACGGACCAAAGGTACCGACAATGCATGGTACTATCGTGCCATTCCCTGACGTGGCATTAATGATCACATGTGAAGTGTGGCGCCATGACAATGCACATCCTCCCCCATACGTCCGGTCACGCCTCGGCACTGCGCCTGGCCGATATCCTCGGTCCGCTGTCCCACGCCCTTGATCTGACCGAAGGTCAGGCGCCCGGTCATTGCATCCGGTGCTGCCACATCGGCACCCGCATTGGCGAGATGATGGGCCTGAATGACGCCGAGATGGACGATCTTTACTACACCCTTCTGCTCAAGGATCTCGGCTGCTCCTCCAATGCCGCCCGGATCTGCGAGCTGTATCTGGCAGATGATCTGTCCTTCAAACGCGACTTCAAGTCGATCGACGGCAGCCTGTCTGCGGCCCTGCGGTTCGTCTTCGCAAAGACGGGGCTGGAATCGGGCCTTACCGAACGGATCGGCGCCATTATCAACATCCTGCGCAACGGTGGCGAGATCGTCGACGACCTGATCGAGACCCGTTGCCACCGTGGCGCTGACATCGCCGCACGCATGCGATTTTCAACTGCCGTTCAGGACGGGGTCCGATGCCTTGACGAACACTGGGATGGCGGCGGTCGCCCTGCGGGACTGGCGGGGGAGGCGATCCCGCTCAATGCGCGCATCGCCCTGTTATCGCAGGTCGTCGACATCTTTCACAGCAGCGGCGGGCGTGCCGCCGCCCTGCTGGAAGTCCAGCGCCGTGCGGGATCGTGGTTCGACCCGGATCTGGTTTCCACCTTCACACGACTTGCCGCCGATCCCGGGTTCTGGGCCGATCTGACATCGCCGTTTCTTCAATCGCTTGTCCTGTCGCAGCCTTCGGGACACCGGCTTGCGGTGGTCGATGCCGGATACCTGGACGACATCGCGCAGGCCTTTGCCGATGTCATCGACGCAAAAAGCAATTTTACCGCCGACCACTCCCGCCGCGTCACCTTCTACGCGGATATCATTGCGGAACAGATGGGACACGATCCCGCCGGCCGTCGCTGGCTGCGGCGTGGCGCGCTTCTGCACGATCTGGGCAAACTCGGTATCAGCAATCAGATCCTCGACAAGGCGGGCAAGCTTGATTCCAGCGAATGGACCGCCATCCGCCAGCATCCCGATACCGGTGCGGATATCCTGTCCAACATTGCGGTGTTCGGCGACATCGCGCCCCTCGCCCGTGACCACCACGAAAGGCTGGACGGCAAGGGCTATCCCAGCGGCTGTGACGGCGACAGTTTGCCACTCTCCACCCGCATCGTCACCGTGGCGGATGTCTTCGATGCCTTGTCGGCCAAGCGTCCCTACCGCGCGGCGATGCCCATTGCCGAGGTCTTTACCATTCTCGACCGGGACCGCAGCACCGCATTCGATCCCGATTGCATTGATGCGCTTCGCAGCGGTCTGGACCGCATGGCGCGGACGGCAAACTGACGTGGGACGGTCTTGCCACGGGGGCGTGACAGGCGTCCGTGGATCGGCTAGGACAGGGTCGACACATCAGACAAGGACGATGCAGATGGCAGACCACAAGCATGGCGAAATGGACGTCACCGTTCAGGAAAAGACCTTCGACAGCTTTATCTGGTTCGTATCACGCGGTGCCATCGCGATCGTCGTCCTTCTGATCCTGCTCGCCCTCGCGAACGGCTGATGATCTCGCGTCGCGCGCTGGTCTGCGGTCTGCCGCTGGCGGCAGTCGCCGCCTGTGCTGCGCCGCAGACGTCTTCCCCACCAGAGATGATCGCGGAAAAGCGGTTCGCAGGGCCCGGTCCTCGGGTCCTGACGCTGTTCACGATGCGCAGTGTCAGCTCGGACAGCGGCGCGCACTCCAGCCTGCTGATCGACGCGCCCAGCCAGCGGGTGATCTTTGATCCTGCCGGCAGCTTTCGCCACAGCACGATCGCGGAACGCAACGACGTCCTATTCGGTGTGACCCCCCAGGTCGAAGCCTATTACATAAGCTACCACGCCCGAGAGACCTTCTACGTGCTGGGCCAGACCCTGCCGGTCACCGACGCGGTCGCGGAACAGGCCCTGCAACTGGCGCTGACCAACGGGCCCGTGCCCAAATCGTTCTGCACCAACGCAACATCGCGACTGTTGCGACAATTGCCCGGTCTGTCGGACCTGCCGCAGACCTTCTTTCCCAACACGCTGGCCGAAGCGTTTGGCCAGTTGCCCGGTGTGACGACGCGGGAATGGCGCGAGAACGATCCGGACAACAAGGCGCTGGCGCTGGCGGAAATCGAGATGCAGCTGCGCTGAGGGCCAAGGCCGATTTTCTGTGAAAAATCGGAGAGGCGCCAACCTGTGGTGAAGACGCTCAGAAGGCGCCGGCCACGAAAAGCCCGATATAGAGCGCCGCAAACCCCGACAGAATCGCCCAGATGACCTGGCGGGTCCATAGCCCGACAGCGAGTGCGACCGCCGCAGCGACCAATCGCACCGCATCGGGCTGTCCGCCCGTCGCTGCCGGCCACAGCACCAGCGGGGCCACCAGCCCCGGCAGGACGGCCACCGGCGTATAGCGCAGCAGGCGCAACACGATCGGGGGCATCGCCCGGTTTCCGATCAATCCAAGGAACGAGAACCGGATCAGGAACGTCGCCACCGCCAGTGCCGCGATGATGCCCCAGATCTCTGCCGTGCTGTAACTCATGTCCGCTCCTCCACCAGCACGCCGACCGCCATGGCGCAGGCCGCCGCAATCAGCAGGCCAAAGCCCGACGGCAAACCGCTCAACGCCAGTGCCACAACGACGGATGTGCCCGCCGCCGCCACGTGCGCAAGCGTGCGCAGCATCGGCGCCACCATGGCCAGAAAGGTGATCGGCAAGGCGAAATCGAGTGCCATCGCAGGCGGGATCGTGGCCCCGACCAGCACCCCCACGGCCGTCATGCCGCACCAGATCGGGGTGATCGGTGTCGCGACCCCGAAGAAATAGACGATGCGCTCGCGCACCGTCAGGGATGGCCGCTCCTCGTAGGCCTTGACGCTGGCAAGATAGGTCTGGTCGAACAGCAGATAGGCGACGCATGCCCGCTGCCACAGGGGTGCCGGTCCCAGCGACGGCACGAGGGCCGCCGAATACATCGCCATCCGCAGGTTGACCGCCAAAGCTGCCAGCAGCACCAGCGCGATCCCCGCATGATCCACCATCATCTGCAGGGCGGCAAACTGCGATGCCCCTGCGATCACCAGCACGCTGAACCCCATCGCCTGCCCCAGTGTCAGGCCAGCCTCTGTGGCGGCCACGCCGAACAGCAGCGAAAACGGCACGACCACGATCACGAAAGGGGCACCCGCCCGGACCCCCTCCCAATAGACGGATTTCGTGGTGGCAGAGGTCATGTGTTTGGCCTAGGTCTGGAAGTAATCGCGCAATGCCTACCCCTGTGCCAGAGGATTGACAATTGGCCACCCTCACCGACACGCCCTACATCATCGCGCCGCAACCGGCCCTGCCCCGCCTGACACGCGCCGTCACCGGCACCGATCAAACGGGCCGCACGGTCGACTTGCGCGTGGTCGAAGAGCGGCCTCTGACCATCTACCTCAACAGTCGTGAAATCGTCACGGCCATGACGATCGGCGACTATCCGGTCTATCTGGCGCTGGGGTTTCTGCGCAATCAGGGGATGCTGTCGGACGACGACACCGTGACCGGCGTCGATTACGACGAGGAGCTGGAGGTCGTGGTGGTCCGCACCGCCGTCGTGACCGACCACGAAGCGAAGCTGCAGAAGAAGACACGGACGTCCGGCTGCGCAGTGGGCACGGTCTTTGGCGACATGATGGCGGGGCTGGACGATCTGCAACTGCCGGAAACGCCGGTCAGGACGTCCGACCTTTACACGCTTGCCGCCACGATCAACCGCACGCCGTCGCTCTACCTCGAAGCGGGGGCGATCCACGGCACGGTGCTGTGTCAGGCGGATCAGCCGCTTGTCTACATGGAGGACGTCGGCCGTCACAACGCCGTCGACAAGATCGCGGGCTGGATGTTCGCCGAAGGTGTCACAGCGACCGACAAGCTGCTTTATACCACCGGCCGTCTCACCTCTGAAATGGTCATCAAGACCGCGCTGATGGGTATCCCCACCCTCGTCTCCCGCTCCGGCTTTACCGCCTGGGGGGTCGAGATCGCGAAGACGGTCGGCCTGACCCTGATCGGGCGGATGAAGGGCCAGCGCTTTACCTGCCTCGCCGGCGAACAACGCCTGATCCGCGACATGGACCCGGCAGAGGTCGCTGACGAGCCGCATCGCCAGTCACGCAAGGCCGCCGAATGACGACCTTCAGCAAACCGGAGACTACCAAGTGCCGCGCGGTGCGTCCGTGATCGCCCCCCTCGGACTGATCCTGATGGGCGGTCAGGCGACCCGCATGGGCGGCGGCGACAAGGGGTTGCTGCCGCTTGGTCAGACGACAATACTCGGCCATGTGCTCGACCGACTGGCGCCGCAAACGGACGGCGTTGCCCTGAATGCCAACGGCGATCCGGCCCGGCTCGCCCATCTGCACCTGCCGGTCCTACCCGACACGATCCCCGATCACGCCGGCCCGCTGGCTGGGATCCTCGCAGGTCTCGACTGGGCTGCGGCGCAGGGTGCCACCCATATCGTTACCGCCGCCGCCGATACGCCGTTCCTACCCTGCGACCTCGTCCCGCAGCTTCTGCTGGCCGGTGGCGACGCGGGCTTTGCCCTTGCGGCGTCGCCGGGTGGGCGTCAGCCGACCTTCGGCCTCTGGCCGGTATCCCTGCGCGCGGACCTGCGGCAGGCGCTGAACGACGGGTTGCGCAAGATCGTGCAGTTCACCGCGGCGCGCGGGGCTGGAACCGCAAGGTTTCCCGACGACGCCGCCTTTTTCAACGTCAACACGCCGCAGGACCACGCGGCAGCGCAGGCCATGCTGTGAACATCTTCGGCATTACCGGATGGAAGAACGCGGGCAAGACCGGCCTGATGGAACGTCTTGTCAGCGATATCACCGCGCGCGGCTTTACCGTCTCGACCCTGAAGCACGCGCATCACAGCTTTGACGTGGATCATCCGGGCAAGGACAGCCACCGCCACCGCATCGCGGGTGCGTCGCAGGTCCTCCTCGCCTCGCAGACCCGCTGGGCGCTTATGACGGAACTGCGCGACAAGGCCGAGCCGCCGCTCAGCGCATTGCTTGCCCATCTCGATCCTGTCGACCTGATCCTTGTCGAAGGCTACAAACGCGACACCCACCCCAAGATCGAGGCCTTCCGCGCTGCGACCGGCAACCCGTTGATCGCCACGGACGACCCTACGATCGTGGCGGTTGCGACGGATACGCCGCTGGCGCTGGCGCGCCCGCAGTTCGACCTGAACGACACCGCCGCCATTGCGGACTTCATCCTCGGGCAGGTCGGCCTGCCCGCGCGACCGTGAGCTTCGATACCGTCATCGCCGTCGACTGGTCCGGTGGCAACGACCGCGGGGCCAGCCCCAAGCGTGACGCGATCTGGACCTGCATCGCGCGCGCGGGCCGGGCCGAGGCGCCGCTTTACCACCGCAACCGGCAGGTGGCCGAGCGCTGGATCATCGACGCGCTGACCGCCGAGCACGCAGCCGGTCGGCGCACCCTGGCCGCTTTCGACCTTTGTTTCGCCTACCCGACCGGTTTCGCCGCACAGCTTACGGGCGCTGACGACCCCCCTCGCCCTCTGGGACTGGTTCGCCGCCCGCGTCACCGACACGCCCGCGCAAAACAACCGCTTCGATCTGGCCGGACAGATCAACGCCCGGTTTCCGGGCGTCGGCCCCTTCTGGGGCAATGGCCGTCCGCATCACGACGTGCCGCATCTGCCGCGCAAGGGACGCGCCCGCGCGGATCACGGCCTGCCAGAGTTTCGCGCCACCGACCGTGCCGCGCCGGGTGCCTTTTCGCCGTGGCAATTGTCAGGGGCCGGTGCTGTCGGCGGTCAGGTCATCATGGGTCTGCCCACGCTGTCGCGGTTGCGGCATCATTTCGGGCAGGCCCTTTCTGTCTGGCCATTCCAGCCCCCGGACAGGCCGATCGTTCTGGCGGAAAGCTATTTTTCCCTGCTCGCCAGCGCCCATCTGACCGATCACGCGATCCGCGACGCGGCACAGGTCTCGCTGTACGCCCGTGCCTTTTCCAACCTGACCCCCGGCGGATGGGACAGCCTCCTCGCCGTGGACCCCACGCCAGAAGGCTGGGTTCTGGGGCTCGGTCAAGCCACCCTGTTGCAAGAGGCCGCCATGCCCGACCTGACCCCACCGCCCCTGCGCAACGATTGCTTTGCCATGCCGCAGGGCGCGCACTGGACGCCGGTGGACGAGGCCCTCGCACATCTGCGCACTAACCTGACGGCTGTCACCGGCACAGAAGAGATCCCGCTGCTGCAGGCCGCCGGGCGCATTCTGGCCACACCCGTCACCGCCAACCGCAGCCACCCACCATACGCCAACGCCGCCGTCGACGGCTACGCTTTTGCCGGCCCCTTGTCCACGGGCGCTCACACGCTGCCACTGCATCCTGGTCGTGCCGCCGCGGGCAGCCCCTTCGCAGGCACCGTCCCGCCCGGTCACGCCATCCGCATCCTGACCGGCGCCAACATCCCCGACGGCACCGACACCGTCGTCCTGCAAGAGGACACCGCCGCCAGCGCGACCCACATCGCCCTGCACGGCCCCCTCAAGCGTGGCGCCAACGCTCGCCGTGCGGGCGAAGACATGCAAGCCGGTGACGATATCCTTCCCGCCCGCCACCGACTGACGCCCGCAGACCTTGCCACCCTCGCCGCCTGCGGCACCGGCACCGTCGCGGTCCACCGCCTTCTGCGGGTTGGCGTGTTGTCCACCGGTGACGAGTTGCGCGCGCCGGGTGGGACTGCGGCCCCCGGTCAGATCTTTGACGCAAACCGGGCGATGCTGCTGGCCGATGTCGCACGCTGGGGCCACCAGCCGGTCGACCTCGGCATCGCGCCGGACGATCGCCAGCGCCTTGGCAAAATCCTCGATGACGCGGCATCCCGCTGCGACGCGATCCTGACCTCTGGCGGTGCATCCGCGGGGGACGAAGATCACATGTCCGCCCTGCTGCAAGGCACCGGCAGCCTCGCCCTGTGGCGGATCGCGATGAAGCCGGGTCGCCCGCTGGCGCTGGGGCTGTGGCAAGGCAAACCGGTGTTCGGCCTGCCCGGAAATCCCGTTGCCGCACAGGTCTGCGCGCTGATCTTTGCCCACCCGGCGCTCGCCGTGCTGGCCGGGGCCGACTGGCCGGCGCCACAGGGCTTTACCGTCCCCGCCGCCTTCACGAAATCAAAGAAGGCAGGTCGCCGCGAATACCTGCGTGCCCGCCTCACCGACGGCGCGGCAGTGGTCTTCGCCTCCGAAGGCTCCGGCCGGGTCAGTGGGCTCAGCTGGGCCACCGGCCTTGTCGCACTGCCCGACGCCGCGGCAGAGATCGCGCCGGGCACTTCCGTCACCTATTTGCCCTTCGGCAGCTTCGGCCTGTGATCATTTCCGCCGGTCTGCCCCCCGGCCAGACCGAGGCGGCGGCGCGCCTTTACTGGCAAGCCTTCAGCGGCAAATTGCACCGGGTGCTCGGGCCCGACGACCGCGCCTTGGCTTTCATCACGCAGGTCATCGATCCCGGCCACGCCATCAGCGCCACCGATGCCGCCGGCACCCTGATCGGCATCGCCGGATTCAAGACCTACCACGGTGCCTTCGTTGCGGGCGGTCTGACCGACCTCGCCCGCAGCTACGGTCTGCCGGGCGCCCTGTGGCGCAGTGCGACGCTGTCGCTTTTGGCGCGCGATACGGAAAACCGACGTCTTCTGACCGACGGTCTTGCGGTCGCGGAAGCCGCCCGCGGGCGCGGCGTCGGTACCGCCCTGATCGATGCGCTGTCACAAGAGGCGCGTCGCCGCGGCTACCCGGCCCTGCGCCTCGATGTAGTCGATACCAACCCACGCGCGCAGGCACTTTACACCCGCCTCGGCTTCCACGTCGAAAAGGAAACCTCGATCGGCCCGCTGCGCCACATCTTCGGCTTCCACCGCACGATCACGATGATCCGCGCTGTCTGATCTTCTTCTGGTCGCAAATACTTCGGGGGGCGGCCGCAGGCCGGGGGGCTGGCCCCCCTCTGTGCCGATCACGCGGCGAAAGATCGACTACCCCGCGCCGATCAAAGCGCCCGCGCCAAAGACGAGCGCCCCACCGACCACGACCTGAAACGCCGCCCGCAGAAAGGGCGTCTGCATGTAGCGGTTCTGGATCCACGCGATGGCCCAGAGTTCGATGAACACCACGACCATCGCGATCGTCGTCGCTGTCCAGAAGTCCGGGATCAGATAGGGCAGTGCGTGACCCAGACCGCCCAGCGTCGTCATGACGCCCGCCGCGATCCCCCGCTTGATCGGGGATCCGCGCCCGGAAATCGCGCCGTCGTCCGACGCCGCCTCTGTGAAACCCATCGAAATTCCGGCACCGATACTGGCCGCCAGACCCACGAGGAACGTCGTATGCGTGTTCTGCGTGGCAAAGGCCGTTGCAAAGATCGGCGCCAGCGTGCTGACCGACCCGTCCATCAGGCCCGCCAGCCCCGGCTGCACCCATGTCAGCACGAACTGGCGATGCGCCGCCGCCTCTTCCTCGGTTTTCGCCTCCGGACCGAGGTTCTTTTCGATCAGCTGGTCGGCCTTCTCGACATGTCCGCTCTCGGCACTCGCCAGATCGCCCAGCAGCTTGCGCGTCTCTGCGTCCGATGTCGCCTGCGCCGCCGTGTGATAGAACCGCTCCGCGTCGCGTTCCATCTGGCCCGCTTCTTCGCGAATCCGCTCCAGCCCCAGGTTCGCGGTCAACCACACCGGTTTGCGGGCGTAGAAACCCGAGACATGCTCGCGCCGGATCAGCGGGATGACGTTGCCGAACCGCTGCTGGTGCAGGTCGATCAGCCGTTTGCGGTGCTGGTCCTCTTCCTCTGCCATACCGTCAAAAACCGCGGCCGAGGCCGGATATTCAGCGCGCAGCATTTCGGCATAGCTGCGGTAGATGCGCCCATCGTCCTCTTCGGACGAAATCGCCAAGGCAAGCACCTCCTGCTCGCTCAGGTCGGAAAAACGGCGTCGGTTGGCAAAACCCGGAATCATCGTGGCACATCCTGTTTAGAATGATTCCAAACTACGCGGATTTGTTGCCGTGACAAGACCTAGTCAAGGCGGCGCACGTCCAGATGATTGCCGCCCTGCCGTTGCGCCACTTCGAAACGCCCCGACTTGCGCAACAGGTCCGACAGTTTGGCGCTGCCGTAGGTGCGCGGATCGAATTCCGGATTCGCGCTGACCAGATACTGGCCAAGTTGTCCCAGAGAGAACCAGTCGCCGTCCGGGTCGATGCTGTTCATCGCGGAAATCACCAGTGGCACGACCTTGCTGGGCTGCTCCTTGGTATTGACCTCTGATGGTTGCGCGGGTCGCGGAGCCGCTGCTTCGCCGGGTGCCGCGGGTACCGGGTCCGTCGTGTCGGCACCGAGGTTTTCAACAAAGATGAATCGCTTGCAGGCCCGGCGAAAGGCGTCCGGCGTCTTTTTCTGCCCGATGCCGTAGACATCCAGCCCCTGCTCTCGAATTCGGCTGGCGAGAGAGGTGAAATCGCTGTCGGAACTGACGAGGACGAAGCCCTGGAACCGCCCGGTGTGCAGCAGGTCCATGGCGTCAATCACCAGCGCGATATCGCTGGAGTTCTTGCCGGTCGTATAGGCCGGGCTTTGCTGCGGGTTCAGACCGTGTTCCAGCAGGATCTTGTTCCAGCCGCCCAGTTGCGGGCTTGAGAAATCGCCATAGATCCGGCGCACGCTCGCCTCGCCGAAACTCGCGACCTCCTCGAAGATCGCTGCGGCAAATTTCGGCGAGGTGTTGTCGGCGTCGATCAGCACGGCCAGCAGAGGGCGTTGTTCGGGCATGGCATGTCCTTTCAGGTTGTCACTGACCTAGCCCAGCCCGGTGCGGCGGACCAGCCCATGCAGGCTGTGGTCCGTCGAAGCGGATTTTGAACTGAAACGGCGGGCAACGAGGTGTTGCAAAGGCGCGACAAGTCAGCGCGGACCCCAACCGGGCCACCCCTGACGTTTACGCCACCGGACCGGACCCGCAGGCGTGCTGTCTGACCGATGTTGACCGGACGGCCTATGCCCTGCGGTTAAAACATCCCATCGGAAAACGTTCTACCTCAAGACGTTACGACCCAGAAAAATCAACCCAAGCGTGTTGACCGGCCGATCGGATGTCGGCGTCACGGCTGCAGGCGCGCCCGCTGCGCAAAGCGGGCATGGACAGATGCAACGTATGACTGCTCAAATCCTGTTTTCATCTTAAAGACGATCCTCGCGCGGACGCTCATCTGTCCTTGACTTATTCGTGCAACACCTGACGCACTAACAACGTCCGCTATGGACCTTGACGTTGGTGATGAAGGTGAATTTCAAATCTGGTTTCGTGTTAAGCGGTTTGGCGGACAGCCTGATTGCTAGCCTGAGGGCGCCGACGTTTCTGGTCGGTCTGAACGGAAAGATCGTCTGTGCGAACGAATCTGCCGCCGATCTGCTGACCGGCACCGGTGCGCACGCGTTGCGCAACATGCCGATCGCGGATTTCGTCGCCGGTGATGCCTCTGCCGGGGTGCAAACCCGGGTAACGCACGATGGGTCGGATCACCCGATCGCGCCGAACCGGACGATACATCTGAAACACGCCACGGGCGACGGCGTGTGGCACGTAGCATCCCTGGCGGATGACTATGACAAAGTCATCGGGATTATCTATCAGTATGCGGCGCCGGTGTCGCCGGAGCAGTCGGACAAGGACGCAGCACGGGCCGCCGGCCAACGCTTTGACGTGCTGGCCGAAACGGAATTGCGCTGGAAAACCGCCGTGCTCAGCGCCAGTCAGGGTGTCTGGGATCACGATTTCGAACGCAACCGGCACTACCTGTCGGAATCCTGGCGGACCATGCGCGGCCTTGCCCCTGATGCCACGGCCCCCGAAACGACCGAAGACTGGCTGCTGACCATCCACCGCGACGACATTCAGAAGGTCCGTGAACAGCTGCATCTGCAGGAAACCGGCCTGACGGATATCGTTGACTACACGTTTCGCCAGCGGCACGCGGCAGGGCACTGGATCTGGATCCTCAGCCGCGGACGGGTGATGCGCCGGGATGCGGCCGGCTTTCCCGTCCACATCATCGGCACAGACACGGACATTTCCGACATCAAGGCCGTCGAGCAGGAACGCAAGAGGCTGGCAGAGCGCCTTGCCCTTGCAATGGAAGTCGCCGAGATGGGACAGTGGGAGTTCGATATCGAGACTGGCCGCACCAGTTGGGACGCCCGCGCCGCCGCAATGCTGGGCGTGAACGCGCAGGCCATCGCGCGGACCGGCCCGCACTGGAGCGATCTGATCCATCCCGATGACCGGCAGGGCGTGATCGACTACAACGCGGCCCGCCTGCGGGACCGTGAGGATATCGCCTACGACTACCGCGTCCTGACGGACGACGGGTCCGAGCGGTATATCCGGACGCGCGGCAAGTTCCTGCCCTCGGTCGAAGGCAGCGGCGCCTATGTCGGCGTCGACTTCGACCTGACACCGGAATACCGCAAGACGCGTGCGCTGGAACAGGCCCGCAGCCAGCTGCAATACGAGAGTCGCCACGACGCCCTGACCGGTCTGGCCAACCGGCGCAGTCTGGACGAAGTGTTCGCCGCAGCGATCGACTCGGACCCGGCACCCGCGATTGCCGCCATGCATTTTGACATCGACCGCTTCAAGCAGATCAACGACAGCCTTGGTCACGATGCCGGTGACATGGCTTTGCGGCACGCCGCGACGATCCTGCGGGACCACATGCCAAAGGATGCGCTGGTCGCGCGCGCGGGTGGCGACGAGTTCGTGGCGCTGTTCGTGGATGCACCGACCGACGCCGCCCTGCGCGCCATCGCGGACCGCATCACCAAGGCTCTGGCCGCGCCCTTTGCCTACAACGGGGCGCAGATCAGGACCTGCATGAGCATCGGCATCGCGCGTACCGATCCACAGGACGGGGCGCGGGGAAGCCTGTTCATCCTTGCCGACATGGCGCTCTATCACGCCAAGAAAGACGGGCGCGCGGCCTGCCGGTTCTACCGCCCCGCGATGATGGAGGAGGCCAATCACCGCAAGCGTCTGGAAGACGCGCTGTCGCTGGCCTTCGCGCAGGATCAGATCATCTGTCACTACCAGCCCCAGTTTGACGCCCGCACCCTGAAACTGACGGGACTGGAGGCGCTGGTGCGCTGGCAATGCCCGATCTTTGGCCTGATCATGCCGGACCAGTTCCTGAACATCGCGTCCGACATGGGCCTGATGGCCCGTCTGGACGATGCGGTACTGCGGCAGGTGCTGCGCGACACGAAGGCCTGGACGGCCGCGGGCCTCGTCGTGCCGCATGTGTCGGTCAACATCTCGGCCGAACGGCTGACCGATCCAAAATTGGGTCCATCCCTGCGGGCATTGGATATCACGCCGGGCACGATTGTCTTCGAGCTTCTGGAATCGGTCTTTCTGGATGGTGCAGACTCGAGGATCGATGAAAATCTGGCGATCATAGCCGATCTTGGCATCGATATCGAAATCGACGATTTTGGCTCGGGTCACGCCTCCATCATCAGCCTGTTGCGGATCGCGCCCCGGCGGCTCAAGATCGATCGCGCGCTGGTCCAGCCCATCGTCACATCCCAGCAGCGCCGCGCCCTGCTGGAGACCATCATCAGAATCGGTCGCATGCTGCATATCGACGTGGTGGCTGATGGCGTCGAAACCCAGGCCCACGTCGAAATCCTGCAGGACCTCCACTGCGACTATCTGCAAGGCTACGCCTTGGCCCGCCCGATGCCGGCCCGCATGATTCAAAACCTGCTGCCGGTGCGCTGAAGCGGTTCCGCCCGCAGCGGCCTTCAGTCGCTGTCAGTCACCATCCCATCGAGCCGGAGCGCATCCGCAAAATGGGCGACGATCGCTGTCCACAGGGCGGAGCGGGTGTCGGCGCCGACATAGCCATGCCCCTCGTCATCGACGGTCATCCGCGTGACGGGGGCCAGGCCCGCACGCAGCCGCGCCTCGATCAAGTCGGTGTTGTCGATCGGCACCGGCACGTCGCGCCGCCCGTGGTACAGGAAAACCGGCACCGTCACTTTGTCCAGATGCGGCAAGGGTGAAATCCTGTCCAGCAGCTGCCGCGTGACCGGATCGTCGGGATCACCGTATTCCGCGACACGGTGCGCCCGCCGCCACGCACCGAAGCCGCCGATCACATGCGTAAAATCGGCAAATCCATAAAGAATCGCCGCAGCCGCCCAGCGCTCGCGCGCCAGACCCAAAGCGAGGGCGGTCATGTAGCCGCCATAGCTTTGTCCCATGATCCCGATCCGAGCCGGGTCGATGCCGTGCTCTGCCACCAGCGCGTCGTGCAGGCAGAGCATGTCGCCCAGCACATCGCCGCGCTGGGTGCGGTCGTCCAGCGACAGCCACCGCCGTCCGAATCCGGACGATCCCCGCACGTTCGGCGCAATCACCGTACACCCCAGCGCGCAAAGCGCGGCGACCTGCGGAGCGCAAGTCGGCAGCCACTGGCTCTCCGGTCCGCCATGGACGATCATCACCGCTGCACCGTTGGGTCTGCGCGGCCGGTAAAGGAGCGCGGGGACGCGCTCTCCATCCGGGGCGGTGGCGCGGATTGCCATGACGCTGGCGATCCCCGTCTGTGGCTTGGACGCCGGCGAGACAAGGGCCGTGGCCGCATCCGTGCCAAGATCGATCCGCCGGACCTGCGCGGGACGCAGCGCAGATTGCGCCGTCACCAAGAGGGCACCGGTCCCGTCGGCGCGCAGATCAGAGAGCGGACCTTCTGCCGCACAGACCTCGCGCCACGCCGCGTCGCCACCACCGACATGCAGGCTGTGGCCGATCTCCTCGTTCACCAGCACGGCGATGCGGCCGTCGTGTCCCAACGGGACGTAGGCATCGATATCGCGTCCGGCCACCGCGTGGACCGGCGTCAGAACGCCGTCCGTCACGCGCATCAGGCGCATGTGGTCGGCACCCCAATCCGTCAGCAGCAACAGACCCTGCGGCGTCTGCCGCAGGTCCGAAAAACGTGCAGGCCCCAGGGGCAGCAGCGATGTGCAATCGCCTGACGCAAGGTCCAGCCGGAACAGCCCGATATCGACGGCAGAGCGCTGATGCGACACGATCAGCGTCTCGTTCGCCTCCCAGCACTCGACCTTCCACCAGCCTTGCCCCACACGCAGGTCACGGCGCTGTCCAGTCGCCAGCGCGACAATGGCAATGTCAAATGTGCCGCGATCCCGCCGGTTCGCGGCGAAGGCCAGCCGTGTGTCGTCCGGAGAGACCGCCCCAAGGTCATTGATCACGAAGGGATCGGACGTCAGGTGGCGGATTTGACCGCTTTCGACGTCCAGCAGGCGCAATTGGTGGTGTTCATCGCCGCCGCAATCCGTTGCCACGACGACGGACCGCCCCTTGGCAAAGGCACGAAAGCCCGTCACCGCGTCGGCGCCGCCGAACAGCTGGCGGGCGGCACCTCCGTCTGCGGTGGCGGTCCAAAGGCTGGGCCGCGGCCCGCCGCGGGTGTCGATCCAGAACAGCGCGTCACCGGACAGGGCAGCGCGGCTGGCAGTGTGGGGTGTCAGTGGCGTTTCATCGGTCATCGTCCAGCCTTCCTGTGCCTGTGCGTCATGGCTGCACGGGACCGGGTCCGCAGGCAACCCGTGACGGCACATCTGGACAGCCCGCCCTTTTCGGGCAGGATGCAAGGCGATCCCAGCCGGAGCCCCGTCGATGACCGCCGATGTCCTGATTTTCAACGCCCGCACCCGGCCCGTCTTTGCCGCCCCCGGCACCACCGCCATCGCGTGGCGCGACGGCGTCATCACTGCGTTGGGTGACGATGCCACGATCCGCACCCTTGCCGGCCCCGACACGCAGATCATCGATGCAAAAGGCCGAGAGTTGATGCCCGGCTTCGTGGAAAGTCACCTGCACCTGTTCATGGGGGGCGCCACGCTGACCATGCTCGATCTGGGGACGACCTTCGGTTTTGAAGCGGTGGCCGATGCCTTTGCCCAAGCGGCCAAAGCACGACCCGGCGACGACCTCTTCCAGGCCTTTTCCGTTCACTACACGGTCTTTGGACCGGACACGCGGCCCGACCGGCACATTCTCGACCGGATCAGCCCCGACCGTCCGATCAGTCTGATGTCGGCGGACCTGCACTGCACCTGGGCCAATACCGCAGCGCTGGCGCAGGCGGGCATCCTGCACGGAGCCGATGTCGGGCCAGAGGCAGAGGTCGTGATGGGCCCCGACGGGGTCGCGACCGGAGAGTTGCGCGAATTCGCCGCGATGAACCGGGTCAACATGCTGTCGCGGCTGCAAGGGCGCGACGGGCTGGACTATCGCCCGACAAGCCCTGTGGCCGAGGCCGACCGCGCCTACGACCGCAGCGTGATCCGGCAGGCCGCCACCTATTGTGCCGCCCACGGCATCACCAGCGCCGTCAACATGGACGGCAACGTTTATCAGGCGGGTCTGATACGCGATCTGGCGATGGCGGGCGACCTGCCCGTCAGGGTCAGCCTGCCGCTGCGACTGGTGGCGGCGGACGGGCCAGAGGGCCTCGCGATGCTGGACGATTTCGGGCCAGAGGTGCCGGGCTGGCTGCGCTTTGGACGGGTCAAGATGTTCCTCGACGGGGTCTGGGACACATGGACCGCGCTGACCACCAGCGATTATCCGGGGCGTCACGGCTTCCGCTCGCAGCCTCTGATCCCACAGGATACATTCGACGCAATCTGCATTGCGGCGGATGCGCGCGGGCTGCAGATCGCGACCCATGCGGTGGGCGACGGGGCGGTGCGGGCCGCCATCGACGGCTATGCCGCCGCCCGGCGCGCGAACGGCCCCCGCGACGCCCGCCACCGGATCGAGCATATCGAGGCGATCACGCCAGAGGATCTGGAGCGGCTGGCGCCGCTGGGGATCACCGCCTCCATGCAGCCCCTGCATCCGCCGGGCGCCGCCGGCCTGCCACTGGAACCAACGGTGTCGATCATGGGCCGCGACCGCTGGGCGACGGCTTTTCCCTGGCGGATGCTCCAAGATCGGGGGGTACCGCTGGCGTTCGGCAGCGACTGGCCGGTGTCGCCGATCGATCCGCTGCTGGGCATCCATGCCAGCCTGACGCGCGCGCCCTGGGACGACGGGCTGCCCGACCAGCGGATCAGCCTTGACGATTGCCTGCTGGCCTATACCAAAGGCGGCGCCTACGCCGATCAGTGCGAGGACCGCCGCGGCGCCTTGCGCGCGGGACTGGACGCCGACCTGATCCTGATCGACGGATCGCTGGATGATCTGGCCTCATCCCCCGATGCGGCCCGCGTAGCTTTGACGATCTGCGGCGGGCGGGTGACGCACCGGGCCGACACCTGACGACCGGGCCTTACTGTTTTGCGGATGCACCCGGGCGCAATTCCGGCTAGATCGCAACGATGACCGATACCGCATTCGAAATTTTCGCCACCGCCCCGCCGGGTCTGGAACCGCTTTTGCTGCAACAGGTGCAGGCCGCAGGCTTTGACGGCGCCGAGGTCGTGCCCGGCGGTGTCACCTTTCCAGGCGGCTGGCCCGACGTCTGGCGCGCCAATCTGGAACTGCGGGGCGCGGGGCGCGTCCTTGCACGCTTTGGCAGCTTTCTGGCGTTCCATCTGGCACAGCTCGACAAGCGGTCGCGCAAGTTTCCCTGGACCGAGACGCTGCGCGTGGATGTCCCCGTCCGGGTCGAGGTGACCTGTCACAAATCCAAGATCTATCACGCGGGCGCGGCGCAGCAGCGGATCGAAACCGCCCTGCGCGAAGAGGCGGGGATCACCATCGCCGCCGACGCGCCTGTGACACTGAAGGTGCGGATCGACGACAATACCGTGACCCTGTCGGTCGACACCAGCGGCGAGAGCCTGCACAAGCGCGGCCACAAGGAAGCCGTCGGCAAGGCCCCGATGCGAGAGACGCTGGCGTCGCTCTTCCTCGCCCACTGCGGTTATGACGGAACAGAGCCGGTGGTCGATCCGATGTGCGGGTCCGGCACTTTCGTCATCGAGGCGGCAGAGATCGCGCGCGGCCTGCAGCCCGGGCGCAGCCGCGATTTCGCCTTCATGCAACTGGCAAGTTTCGACCCTGCAGCCTTTGACAGGCTGCGCCGGACCACGCCGCAGGACACGGCGCTGCGGTTTTACGGGTCGGACCGCGATACCGGGGCGGTGCGCAATGCCACCGCGAATGCGGACCGGGCCGGTGTCGGTGACATCGTGACCTTTGCCCATCACGCGATCAGCGATCTGCCACGGCCCGCGGGCCCGCCCGGTCTGGTCATGGTCAACCCGCCCTACGGCGCGCGCATCGGCAATCGCAACCTCCTCTTCCCCCTCTACGGCGCGCTGGGGGCCACGCTGAAAGACCGCTTTCGTGGCTGGCGCGTGGGACTCGTCACCAGCGAACCAGGTCTCGCCAAGGCGACCGGCCTGCCCTTCACCCCGGACCGCCTGCAGGTGCAGCACGGCGGGTTGCGCGTGACACTCTTCAAGACGGACGCGCTCTAGCCAGTCCAACAGGCCGGTCTAGGCCGCGCCGCCGATATCCTGTGCGGCGACGGCGGTGGCCTTGATGATCGCATGGATTTCCTGCCCCACGCCCAGCCCCATGCGCGCGGCGGACCGCCGGGTGATTCGCGCCAGCAGCCGGTCGGTGCCGCTAACAAGGGACACAGCGACGCCCGGCCCATGGCCGACTTCGATCGCCGCGATGCGGCAGGCCAGCACGTTCAGAGCCGACAGCCCCTGCGGTGGATGCAGCGACAGGATCACGTCCTGCGCGGGGATCCGCAGGCGGATCCGGTCGCCATGACGGCCCAACCGCCCCGGCAGCACAAGGCGACCGGCGGACAAGGCCACTTCGGTCAGGCCGTCGGCGGCATTCAGGCCCCGCACGGTACCGGTCAGCACGGCGCCCGCATCGCGCACGCCCACCAATGGCACGGCTGCGGGGTCGGACAATATCTGGTCGAGTGGTCCGAAGCGCGTGACGCGCCCTTTTTCCATCAACACCAGCGTCGTGGCCAGCCGCGCGACCTCTGACATGGCGTGGCTGACGTAAAGGATGGGCACGCGGGTCGTGGCACACAGGCGTTCGAGGTAGTGCAGCACCTCTGCCTTGCGGTCGGCGTCAAGGGCAGCAAGCGGTTCGTCCATCAGCAGAAGCCGCGGATCCGACATCAGCGCGCGCCCGATGGCAACGCGGGATTTCTCTCCGCCCGACAGGGTCGGCGGGCGGCGATGCAGAAGATCGCCAAGGCCCAGCATCTCGATCACCGCGTCGCGGTCGTGACCGCCGCCGTATGTCAGGTTGCGCGCCACGTCGAGGTGCGGGAAAAGGCGCGCATCCTGAAACACATACCCAATGCGGCGGCGGTGGACAGGGACGCCCGTCAGGTCCGCCCCATCGACGCGGACGTGCCCCGCGTCGGGCCGCATCAGCCCCGCGATGCAGTTGATCAGCGATGACTTGCCCGACCCGGACCGGCCAAAGATCGCGGTGACTCCTGGCGGCGCCAAGAACGCCGCATCCAGCATGAAATCGCCCCGCCGGCGCGTGACAGCGACGTCGATCATGCGCCCAGCCGTGCGGTCAGGCGCTGTGAGAGCCATTCCGCCAGCGCCAGGGTCGTCATAGCCAGCACAATCGAAATCACGACGAGCGACACCACGGCACCGTCCTGCCCCGGCACCTGCAGCAGACCGTAGATGGCCGACGGGATCGTCTGGGTTTGGCCGGGGATCGCCGCGACGAAGGTGATCGTCGCGCCGAATTCCCCCAACGCCTTGGCAAAGCCCAGCACCGCCCCCGCCAGCACGGCAGGCGCGATTAACGGCAGAGTGACGGTGGCGAAGACGCGGGCACGCGATGCCCCAAGAGTCGATGCTGCATCCTCCAGCCCCGACGGCACCGCCTCGAACCCCAGACGGATCGCGCGGACGGTCAGGGGAAAGGCCATGATCGCCGCGGCCAGCACGGCACCCGTCCAGCGGAAGGCCAGCGTGATACCGAAGGTTTCGCGCAGCACGCTGCCGATGGGGCCCTGCGTGCCGAAGGCCAGCAGCAGCAGATATCCGGTGACCACCGGCGGCAGCACCAGCGGCAGATGGACCATGCCGTTCAGAAGGCCCCTGCCCCAGAACCGCTTGCGCGCCAGCAGCCATGCGGTCGCCACGGCAAAGGGAAGACTGATGACCGTTGCAACCACCGCAACGCGCAGCGACAGCAGGACGGCAGCCCAAGCCACGGCGTCCAGCGACCCCATCAGCGTGCCACCCGCGACCGTGTCACAGGACGCGCGGCGGACGACCGCCCTGAACCGTCCGGGCGACCCGGCAGGTCGGGGCGGCTTTTGTGAACCTGCCCGGTCATCTTCGTCCTCGCGCTTGCATTTGGCGGACTATCCCGTCTGTGCGGCCCGACCGCAAGGGCGCATCAGACCCAGGCGGTCAGGCGTGCCGACAGATGGTCACAGGCTGCGCGGCTTGCGTCATGGACAGCGCCGTGGCGCGGCGGATCGCGCAAGGTCGTGATCCAGTGTGGCGGCGGCACCATGACGCGGCGCTGCCCGTCCCACCGCAGGGCTGCCAGCACGGCCTGCGCGGCGGGCGGCAGGACCTCGGGAATCGGCAGATCGTTCAGGATCGCCCAGTTGCCGGACCAAAGACGCCCGACACTCCACGGGTTATAGCCGCCGCCGCCCAGTACCATCAGGCGCGGTGCCAACCTGCGGATGGCACGCAGGATGGCCCAGTGCGCCGTGTTGGACAGGGACAGCCGGGACTGCGGATCCTCCTGCACTGCATCGGCCCCGCATTGCAGCACGATGGCATCGGGACGAAAGGCGGCCAGCGCCGGCAGGATCACGCGGTCGCGGACCAGCGCCATGTCGTCATCGCAAGCCCCCGGCGGCAAGGGCACGTTGAAGACGTTTCCGGCCCCCGCATCCGTCAGCGGCCCGGTGCGCGGCCAGCGCCCGGCCTCGTGGGTCGAGATCAGCAGCGTGTCCGGATCGCCGCGAAAGGCATGGTCCACCCCGTCGCAATGGTGCGCATCGATGTCCAGATAGGCGATGCGGGCCGCCCCGTTGCGGCGCAGGGACTGTATCCCCAGAACCGGATCGTTCAGGTAACAGAACCCGCCGGCCCGGTCGGGAAAGCCGTGATGGGTGCCGCCAGCGGGGGTAAAGACGGTGCCCGGATGGCGCAAGAGCTCTCCCGCCAGCAGGGCAGCCCCAGCAGAGGTCGCGGGGCGGCGATACATCTCGGGGAATACCGGATTGTTCGACGTGCCAAGGCCGTGGCGCAAGCGGTCGGTCTCGGTCACGGACTGTGTCGCCTCTGCCCGTTGCAGGGCGGCGATATAGTCCGGTGTGTGAAACGACAGCAGGGCTGCGGGCTTGGCCCGGGGCGAGGTCATGTATTGTCCCGGTGCGATCCAGCCCATGGCGCGGCACAGGTCCATGACGGTCGACACGCGCGGCACCCGCAGCGGATGGAACGGTCCGTAGGATGAATGGCGATAGATCTCTGACCCGATGAAGACCGGTTCCGTCTTGCGGACGTCATTTGTGTGTGGGACCACGAGGTTCATATCACGGGATGTAAGACCTTTGGCCACAGACTCCACCCCTGCCCCCCGGCGCGGACAACTGCCGCTGAAACTGCGCGGCGGCAAAACCGATGTGCGCGGCCAGTTCGCCGCCCTGTGTTGGCGCCGTACGGCAGACGGTGAAGTCGAGGTTTGCCTGATCACCTCGCGCCGCACCAAACGCTGGATCGTGCCCAAAGGCTGGCCGATGCACAAGCAGACCCCCGCAGAGGCCGCTGCGACCGAAGCCTGGGAGGAAGCGGGGCTGACAGGCCGCCCGGTCGATCGCTGCCTTGGCGTCTACTCCTACGTCAAACCGCTGTCGAAACGGACCACGCCTGTCGTCGTCATGGTCTATCCGCTGGAGGTGATGGAGGTGTCGAGCGACTGGCCCGAACGCCGCGAACGCCGTCGCAAATGGTTCCCGCTGCAGGCGGCCGCGTCGAAACTGGCAGAGCCGGCACTGCGGCGCATTGTCGAACACTTTGATCCCACCGGGCTGTAAGGGCGTTGCATCCGGGCGGCCTTCGCCTATCTTCGGATGACATTGCAACGGACACGTCCCCTTGATCCGCTACACCTTCACCTGCGAGAAATCACACCGCTTCGACAGCTGGTTCCGGTCAGCCGATGCCTATCAGGCGTTGGCACATGCGGGCCAGCTGTCGTGCACCACCTGCGGTTCGGTACAGATCACGAAAACGGTGATGGCCCCGGCTGTTGCGACCGAAAAGGCCGCACCGACTGCACTGGAAAAACTGCGTGCCCATGTCGAGGCCACGTCCGAGGACGTCGGCGACCGCTTTGCTGCCGAGGCGCGCGCGATCCACGACGGAGACGCGCCGAACCGTCCGATCATCGGGCAGGCCAACGGCGCGCAGGTGCGCGCACTGATCGCA
Organism: Loktanella sp. M215; assembly: GCF_021735925.1. Lineage (NCBI taxonomy): Bacteria > Pseudomonadati > Pseudomonadota > Alphaproteobacteria > Rhodobacterales > Roseobacteraceae > Loktanella > Loktanella sp. M215. Next base: position 1,943,030 of record NZ_WMEA01000001.1, on the reverse strand, counting down.
GACGATATTCCCGTGCTGCCGCTGCCCTTCTTGCCGCGGCGGCGCACCAACTAGGAGACTGAGCCCATGACGACTCTTATCACCGGTGCCAACCGCGGCATTGGCCACGCGATGTTTGACGCCTTTCGCGACAAGGGAGAAGCCGTGACCGGCACCCACCGCGACGCACCGACCACCGACATGCTGCGGCTGGACGTGGCTGATCCGGGATCGGTCAGCCAGATGGCAAAGGATTTCGGCGACACACCGCTGGATCTGCTAGTGTGCAATGCAGGTGTCTACGTCGAAAAGGGTCTGCCCCTCGAAGACCTGACCGCAGACCTTTGGGCGCAGGCGATGGCGGTGAACGTCACGGGCGTCTTCCTGACCATACAGGCGCTGTTGCCGAACCTGCGCGCGGCGGGCGGCAAGATCGCAATCATCTCAAGCCAGATGGCGTCCGATACGAATGCACCGGGTGGATCCTATATCTATCGCGCATCAAAGGCGGCTGTCCTGAACCTTGGCCGCAATCTGGCCGTCGACCTGAAGGGCGACGGTATCGCGGTTGGTATCTATCACCCCGGCTGGGTGCAGACCGACATGGGCGGCAGTTCTGCCGCGATCACACCCGTGCAGGCGGCAAACGGGTTGCTTGACCGGTTCGCTGACCTGTCACTGGACAGCACAGGCTGCTTCAAGACTTGGGACGGGCAGGATCACGCGTTCTGAAACATGATCAAGCGCTGAGGGGGCGCTGCCCCCGCCGTGTGCCACGGCCCCCCGAAGTATTTTTAACCAGAAGAAGCGGGGACCGGTTGGCGGGTGGATTGCCCTTGGGGACAACGTCGCGTAAAGGGCGGCGCAGACAGGCAAGGGACGCGTCATGCCCATACTCGTGATGAAATTCGGCGGCACATCGGTCGCCAACATCGACCGGATCGCCCGCGCATCAAAGCGCGTGGCGCTTGAGGTGGCAAATGGCTACGACGTGATCGTCGTGGTGTCGGCCATGTCGGGCAAGACCAACGAACTGGTGGGTTGGGTGAACGAGACCTCGCCCCTGTACGACGCGCGCGAATACGACGCGGTGACGGCAAGCGGCGAGAATGTGACCGCCGGTCTGATGGCACTGCGGTTGCAGGAAATGGACATTCCCGCGCGCAGTTGGCAGGGCTGGCAGGTGCCGGTCCAGACGACATCCGCCCACGCCAACGCCCGGATCGACGCGATCCCCCCCGACAACATCAATGCGAAATTCGCCCAAGGCATGAAGGTCGCCGTGGTCGCAGGCTTTCAGGGCGTCAGCCCAGAGGGGCGGATCACGACGCTGGGGCGTGGCGGGTCCGACACGACCGCGGTCGCCTTTGCCGCCGCCTTCGGTGCGGAACGCTGCGACATCTATACGGACGTCGACGGCGTCTACACGACCGATCCGCGCATCGTCCGGAAAGCCCGCAAACTGGACCGCATCGCCTTCGAGGAGATGCTGGAACTGGCGTCGCTGGGGGCGAAGGTGCTGCAGACGCGGTCGGTGGAACTCGCCATGCGCTTTGGCGTGAAGCTGCGGGTGCTGTCGTCGTTCGAGGAACCATCTGATAACGCGGGCACGCTGGTGTGCGCCGAGGAGGACATCATGGAAAGCAATGTCGTGGCCGGTGTGGCCTATTCGCGCGACGAGGCGAAGATGACGCTGATCTCGGTCGCCGACCGGCCCGGCATCGCCGCCGCGATCTTCGGCCCGCTGGCGACCGCCGGCGTCAACGTCGACATGATCGTGCAGAACATCAGCGAAGAGGGTCGCACGGACATGACCTTTTCCTGCCCCGTCGATCAGGTGATGCGCGCGCAGAAGGCGATGGAAGAGGCGAAAGCCGACGGGTCGATCAATTTCCACGATCTGGTTGCCGACGAAGGCGTCGCCAAGGTCAGCATTGTCGGCATAGGCATGCGCAGCCACGCGGGCGTCGCCGCCAAGATGTTCGCCACGCTGCGTGACGAAGGGATCAACATAAAGGTGATCACGACGTCGGAAATCAAGATCAGCGTGCTGATCGACCGCAAGTACGTCGAACTGGCCGTGCAGGCCTTGCACGATGCCTTCGGCCTGGAAAAGGCCGCCTGATCTGAATCCGCGACCGGCATGAACGGTGCTGCGTCGGTCACGTCCGCCGGGGTGCCGACCGAGTGCTGCTTTGCGGACGAATGACTGGTATAGGTTAGGCCGGTTTCAGCGGGGGTGCGAATGTCCAAGGTCCTGACCTCGCGTGTCGACAGGCTTTTGTCGTCTCTTGGCTATGGGTCGCGCAATGATGTGGCGCGTATGGGACGCGCGGGCGGTATCACGCTTGATGGCGCTGCGCTTCGGGATGTTACATCACGCATTCCCGTCACGTCTGATCTGCCGGCGCGCATGACCGTCCGGGGCGAACCGCTCGATCCCCTCGCGGGGCTGGTCATCCTCATGAACAAGCCTTTGGGCGTGACGTGTTCCCACAAGGAGGATGGTGCGCTGGTCTATGATCTTCTGCCACAGCGCTGGCGTGCGCGTACACCGACCATCTCGACCATCGGCCGTCTGGACAGACAGACCTCGGGACTGCTGTTGCTGACCGATGACGGCGACCTGCTGCACCGCATCATCAGTCCCAAGCATCACGTGACCAAAACCTATCGCGCGACGCTGGTCCGGCCGCTTGACGGCACCGAAGCGGCGCTCTTTGCCTCTGGCGCATTCATGCTGCAGAATGAGGACAAGCCGTTGGCGCCGGCTGATCTTCAGGTGATCTCGGACACTGAAGCCCTGCTTTCCGTGACCGAGGGGCGGTATCATCAGGTGCGCCGCATGTTCGCGGCCACGGGCAACCACGTCGCGGCCCTGCACCGTGAAGCCTTGGGCGGTCTGTCTCTGCCCGATGATATTGCGCCTGGTCAGTGGAAAGTGCTGAACGCACAGGACATCGCGCTGATTTTTCAAGGTGACGACGATCCGGCATCCGTCATGTGATACCGTTTCGCGTTGCCGACGTGGAACCTTTTGGGGAGTTTTAGTGCCGCAAATGGGGCGGATGACCCGTTCGGATAGGCGAATCTGGACTGATCGGCAGGGTTGCGATCATCTTGGACAGCACCCACAGGGGCCACGCGCCTCTTGCCCGCAGGCGGCAGCGGTCCTTTGCCATCCTCAGGTTGCTGGAATTTCCGACACATCGCCCAGTTGCGCGGCAAATCGCCTGCGCCTGCGCTGGATTCAAATACGCGGCTGGAACAGATGCCGCTCGCAGGTGTTATGCAAGTGCAGCATCACTTTCAGGAGATCATCACATGCCAGTCTTGGATACCGTCGTCTTTCCGGTTGCCGGTCGCGGAACCCGCCTCCTGCCGGTGACAAAGTCGGTGCCGAAAGAGCTGCTGCCGGTCTACGACAAGCCGATCCTGCAGTTCGCAGTCGATGAGGCCCTTGCCGCCGGTGCCAAGCGCCTTGTGTTCATCACCCATGCGTCCAAACGGGCCATCAATGAATATCTTCAGCCCGATGCAGAGCTGTTGGGCGTGCTGAAAAACGACGGCAAGGCGCAACTGGCGCACGCGCTCGAGGACATCACGCTCGGGCGGGATGTCGAAGTAATCTTTGTCGATCAGGAAGAACCGCTGGGGCTGGGTCATGCTGTGCTGATGGCCGCTGACCATGTGCGCGGCGACGCTTTCGGCGTGATCCTGCCCGATGACGTCATCCTCGGGCGGTCCTGCCTGCCAGAGATGGCAGAAGCCTACGAGGCCGGTCACATGATCGCGGCCATGGATGTGCCAGAGCAGGACGTATCGAAATACGGCATATTCCGGCCCTTGGCCGATGCATCGGTCGGCCGGATCGTACAGGCGTCCGAACTGGTGGAAAAGCCCTCACCAGACGTCGCACCTTCGCGATTGGCCGCAGTGGGCCGCTACATTCTTGATACGCGAATCTTTGATGCGCTTCGCGCACTGGAACCCGGTGCAGGCGGCGAATACCAGCTGACCGACGCGATTGCCGCCGATGCGCGGGACTTGGCGCTGTCCGGATTCCGGTTTTCCGGGTCGCGCCACGATTGCGGATCGCACGCGGGTTTGCTGGGGGCGGCAAACGCCCGCGCGGCGGAACTGGCCTGCGCTCTGGCGGCGGAATGACAGAGAGCGCCGACATATTAAGCAATCTGACGACCGACGACATCTACCTCTTCCTCGACTTCGACGGGACATTGGTCGAACTGGCACCGACGCCGGATGGCATCACGGTGCCGGCCGATCTGTCCGAGCTTTTGTCGCGTCTGCATCGCCGTCTTGACGGGCGGTTGGCCCTCGTGTCCGGTCGCGAAATTGCGACGCTGGAGCGGTTTTTGCCTGACTTTCCCGGCGATATCTTCGGTGCACATGGGGCAGAGGCGCGGCGCAACGGCACATTGGCGCGCCACGCGCTGGTCGGCAGCAAAGTCGTTGCAGATGTCCAGACGCGGGCGCGCAAGGACGTTGCCGCAGTCGCCGGTCTGACGCTGGAAACCAAGGATACCGGGGCCGTCATTCATTATCGCGGCGCGCCCGATGCGGCGAATGACGCCCTTGTCGCCGCCCAAGGCATTGCGGATGCGGCCGATGGGATGGAGCTCCACACCTCGAAGATGGCCTATGAGATCCGGCCCGCCGATGCCAGCAAGGCGGGGGCGGTGCGCAGGGTCATGGACGATCAGCCAAAGGGCATCCGTCCCACCGTCATCGGCGACGACGTCACCGATGAAGAGGCGATGGTCGTCGCAAATGAACGGGGCGGTTTCAGCATTCGCGTGGGCGACGGCGACACCTGTGCCGCTTACCGCCTGCCCGATCCCGCAGCGGTGCGGCGTCTGCTGCAGGACTTGACCGCGCAAGGTGCCGCATGACCGGGCGCCTGATCGTCGTCTCGAACCGAGTCCCCTCTGACGGCCCGCCGGCTGGCGGGCTGGTCGTGGCGTTGCACGAATGCCTGACAACACAAGGCGGCATCTGGTACGGCACGTCCGGTGAAATCACGGCGACCGCTGACGATACGCTGACAGACGTGCCCGGCGACAGCTATGACATGCGCACCTTCGATCTGACGCAGGCCGAGCATGAGGGTTATTACCTGGGCTACGCCAATTCGGTGCTGTGGCCCCTGTGTCACCGCCGCGCCGATCTGATGGCGCTGAATGGCGGCGATTTCGAAAGCTATTTGGGTGTGAACCGCCGTCTGGCAAAGATGATGGCGCGCGATCTGCAGCCCGACGATCAGGTCTGGATCCACGATTATCACTTCTTGCCGCTGGCCGCCTGTCTGCGCGCCGAAGGTGTGACCGCGACGCTGGGCTATTTTCACCATATCCCCTTCCCGGCCGTTCACGACCTGATGGCCCTGCCGGAACACGACATCTTTCCCCAGTGGATCGCCAGCTTCGACCTTGTCGGTTTGCAGACGCAGCGCGACGTCGCCGCCGCGCTGGAAATGTATCGCAGCCTGGCCGGGGCAGAGCAGTTGCGCGACGGATCGCTGCGTTACCGCAACCGCGGATTCGAGATTCGCAGCTTTCCGATTGGGATCGACGCCGCGGCCTTTGCCGCAGAGGCCACGCGAGGGAGCGGGCGCGATCTGCTTAGTCTCGCGCCGGATGAGCGGTTGGTGATCGGCGTGGACCGGCTGGATTATTCCAAGGGGCTGGACAACCGCCTGCGCGCCTTCGGCCGCTACCTTGAGGCGCGGCGTGACGACAATCCGCGCGCGTCCTTGCTGCAGATCGCGCCGCCGACCCGAGAGGAGGTCGCAGCCTACCAGAACATCCGCAGCGAGATGGAACGGATCACCGGCAAGGTGAACGGTCTGCACTCCGATCTGGACTGGACCCCGATCCGCTATATCCATCGCGGCATTCCGCGCGACACGCTGGCGTCGCTGTATCGTGCCGCGGATGTCGGGTTCGTCACGCCGTTCTGCGATGGCATGAACCTTGTCGCCAAGGAATATGTCGCGGCACAGGATCCCGACGATCCCGGCGTGCTGATCCTGTCGCAATTCGCCGGTGCCGCAGAGCAGATGGCGGCGGCCCTGATCGTGAACCCCTACGACATCGGAGAGATGGCCGAGGCGCTGCGTACCGCACTCGCCATGCCCCTTGAAGAACGCCGCGAGCGTCATGCGGTGCTGCTGAAAGGTGTGATGAAGGAAAGTGTCGGTCACTGGACGGACACGTATCTTGCCACCATGGCCCGGCTGTCAGCGACGCAGACCGAGCCGGAATCCGCCTAAGTCACGTCGCCGTCCAGTGCCGGCGCATTGCAATGCCACACGCAACCCGTGGCGTCAGCCCCGCAGACCGGGGTTGCGCACGGCCATCATCGTGGCCGAGAGGGTCGCGATGACGGTATCGGTGTCGTCGGCGTAGGCACGTGCTTCGGTAAAGGTCAGGGTGCGCCCGGACCGGAGGACGTCGCCGACAATGCGGAATGTCTGACCCCGCGCGGGGGCCAGAAAGCTGGCCTTGAACTCTGCGGTCAATACCTCTGCATCGGCGTCCATCAGGGTAAAGGCGGCAAAGCCCGCGGCGCTGTCCATCGCCGTCGTCAGAACGCCGGCGTGCAGAAAGCCGTGGTGCTGCGTCAGGTCAGGCCTGAACGGCAGGGTCAGGGTAACGCGGCCCGGCACAACCTCTGCCACGGTGACGCCCAGCGTCGCCATGATGCCCTGCCGGTCGAAATCGGCACGCATCCGGGTCAGGGCGTCGGGGTTGCGCAGGTCTGGCATGGGCGGGCCTTTCGGTGGTGTCGGGTGATCCTACATGACCGGCGAAAAAGCGAAAGCGCACCCTTTATGGGCCGTCTGAAATTGCGTCAGGGTATCTGACCAAAGGGCGCTGTGACCGTCTTGACAGTTCTGTGATGCCTGCGCCTACTGCGGTCACAGGTGCCAAAGCGTCCGGCCGGACAAGGATGCAGGCCCGTTCACCTTACCAACAGGGAAAACAACATGACCCATTTCACGAAACTTGTCGCTGCCGCGATGGTCAGCGCGACCTTCGGCCTGTCCAGCGCCCCGGTGATGGCGGAAACGCCGCCCGATACGCTGATTCAGGCGTGGCAACTCGATGACATCATCTCTCTCGATCCCGCAGAGGTGTTCGAATTCACCGCCTCCGAGATCCTCGGAAACAGCTACCAGCCGCTGGTCGGTTATGACGTGAACGACGTATCCAACATCTTCGGCGTGATCGCCGAAAAGTGGGAGGTGTCCGAGGACGGCAAGACCTTCACTTTCACCATCAAACCGGACATGACGTTCGCCTCTGGTAACCCGATCACCGCCGCCGATCCGGTCTATTCGATCCAGCGCGCGGTCAAGCTGGACAAGTCGCCAGCGTTCATCCTGACGCAGTTCGGATTGTCAGCCGACAATGTCGACCAGATGGTGCGCCAGACCGGCGACATGACCTTCGAGCTGGAGATGGACAAGGCCTATGCCCCGACCCTGCTGCTTTATTGCCTGACGGCGACCGTGGGCTTTGTCGTGGACAAGGACCTGGTCGCAAGCCACGAAGCCGACGGCGATTTCGGCTATGCGTGGCTGAAGACGAACTACGCAGGCTCCGGCCCCTTCACGATCCGCGAATGGCGCGCCAACGAGGTCGTCGTGATGGAGCGCAACGACAACTACTCCGGTGACGCGCCCGCCATGGCCCGCGCGATCTATCGCAACATCCCCGAAGGATCCACCCAGCGCCTGCTGCTAGAGCAGGGCGACATCGACATCGCCCGCAACCTGGGCGCCGAAGAGATCGTGGCACTGGCCGACAGCCCCGACATCAAGATCGAGGACGGCATCAAGGGCTCGATCTATTACATGGGTCTGAACCAGAAGAACGAATACCTGAAGAACCCCAAGGTCGCCGAGGCGATGAAATACCTTGTGGATTATCAGGCGATTGCCGACACGATCATGAATGGCAAGGTCAAGGTCCATCAGGCGTTCCTGCCCGAAGGCTTCCTTGGTGCGCTGGACGACAACCCCTATGCCCTTGACGTGGAAAAGGCGAAGTCGCTGCTGGCAGAGGCCGGTTATGCAGACGGTTTCACCGTGACCATGGACACCCGCAACACGCCGGAAATCACAGCGATCGCCGAAGCCATCCAGCAGACCATGGCGCAGGCCGGCATCACGTTGGAGATCATCCCCGGCGACGGCCAGCAGACGCTGACCAAGTATCGCGCCCGCAGCCACGATATCTATATCGGGCGCTGGGGGCCGGACTATCAGGACCCGCACACCAACGCCGACACCTTCGCGCGCAACCCCGACAACTCTGACGATGCGGCGTCCAAGCCGCTGGCCTGGCGCAACGCCTGGGATATCCCCGAGCTGACCGCCGAGGCCGATGCTGCCGTGCTGGAGCCCGATTCCGCCAAGCGTGCCGAGATGTATCAGGTCATGCAGAAAGAGGTGGAGGAGAATTCCCCCTTCGTCATTCATGTTCCAGGAGATCGAGGTTCTGGGCCTGCGCAAGAACGTCGACGGCTTCATCATCGGGCCATCGTTCAACGACAACTCCTTCCGTGAAGTGACCAAAACGGAATGAGCGTCTCGCCTGCCAACGAGGGAGGGCGCTGGGGCGCCCTTCCTCTGCTCGGTCTGAAGGCCGGAAAGCTGGTCGCCACCGTTGCGATCACCTTTCTGGGCCTGCTGGTCGTGACCTTTCTGATCGGGCGCGTCGTGCCCGTCGATCCGGTGCTGGCCGTCGTGGGCGACCGGGCGTCGAAATCCACCTATGATGCGGCTTATATCGCCCTTGGGCTGGACAAGCCGCTGTATCAGCAGTTCTGGATCTATCTGCAGCAGGCGCTGTCCGGCGATCTGGGCACATCCGTCCTGACCAAGAAACCCATTATCGAGGATATCAGGCGCGTCTTTCCAGCCACGTTGGAACTGGCGACCGCCGGCATCATCCTCGGCACCCTGTTCGGTGTGCCGCTCGGCGTCTGGGGTGCCGTGCGGCAGGGCAAGTTGCCGGATCAGGTGATCCGCGTCGTGGGCCTTGTCGGCTATTCGGCGCCGATCTTCTGGCTGGGGCTGCTGGGCCTGCTGGTGTTCTATGCCAAGCTGCAGTGGGTCGCGGGACCGGGGCGTATCGACATCGCCTATGAATACAACTTCACCCAGACGACGGGCATTCTGCTGTTCGACACCGCGATGCAGGGCCAGTGGGACGCCTTCCGTAACGTGGTGGCACATCTGGCGCTGCCCGCGACGCTGCTGGGTTATTTCTCGATGGCCTACATCAGCCGCATGACGCGGTCCTTCATGCTGGCAGAGCTGGGTCAGGAATACATCATCGCCGCCCGGGTCAAGGGCGTGCCCGAATGGCGGATCATCTGGGTCCACGCCCTGCGCAACGCCGCCGTGCCGCTGGTGACCGTAATCGCCCTGTCCTACGCGGGCCTGTTGGAGGGTTCCGTGCTGACCGAGACCGTCTTTGCCTGGCCCGGCCTTGGGCAATACCTGACCAACAGCTTGCAGAACGCCGATATGAACGCGGTGCTGGGCGGTACGCTGGTTATCGGCATCATCTTCGTGGGACTGAACCTTTTGAGCGATCTTCTTTACACCGTGCTCGACCCGCGCGTCAGGCGGCGGACATGAGTGACGTCTCCACCCGCGACTGGCTGCTGTCAGACCGCCCGGCGTCCCGCCGTCAGGCCCGTCTGGGACAGGCCTACCGGACGTGGTCGCAGCTGCGTCGTAACAAGCTGGCGATGGTCGGTCTGGGCATCGTCGTGGTGCTGATCCTGATGGCGATCTTCGCCAACGTCATCGCCCCCTACAATCCCATTGTCGGCGGCGATCTGCGGACCGAACGCCTGCTGCCGCCGTCGTGGGCGCATCTGATGGGAACCGACGATCAGGCGCGCGACATCTTCAGCCGGATCGTGCACGGCTCTCGGCTGACGTTGATGGTCGTGGCGCTGGTGGCCGTGATCGCGACGCCGATCGGCTTGGCCGTAGGAACGACTGCCGGGTATTTCGGCGGCTGGGTCGATGTGGTGCTGATGCGGATTACCGACATCTTCCTCGCCTTCCCGCGCCTGATTCTTGCACTCGCCTTCGTCGCGGCCTTGGGACCGGGGATCGAGAATGCGATCATCGCCATCGCGATCACTAGCTGGCCACCCTACGCGCGTCTAGCCCGCGCCGAGACCATGCAGATCCGTGACGCCGACTACATCGCGGCGATCCGCTTGCAGGGGGCCGGGTCGGCGCGGATCATCTGGGGGCACGTGGTGCCGCTATGCCTGAGCTCCGTGATCGTCCGCGTCACGCTCGACATGGCGGGGATCATCCTGACCGCTGCTGGCCTCGGGTTCCTCGGCCTTGGCGCGCAACCGCCGCAGCCGGAATGGGGCGCGATGATCGCCGCAGGACGTCGATTTATGATCGACTTCTGGTGGGTCGCAACCATGCCGGGCATCGCGATCTTCGTCGTCTCGCTGGGCTTCAACCTGCTGGGCGACGGTCTGCGCGACGTGCTGGACCCGAAAGGCGAGACATGACCGACATGCTTCAAGTGGAAGGGCTGAACGTCGCCTTTCCGTCCCGCGACGGGCCCGTGCGGGTCGTTCGCGACGTATCATTTACGCTGGGCCGCGAGCGGCTGGGGATCGTGGGCGAAAGCGGGTCCGGCAAGAGCCAGACCGGTCGCGCCATACTTGGACTAACCCCAGCAAGCGGGACAGTGACGGCGGACAAGTTGAGTTTCGACGGGATCGACCTGCGCAAAGCCTCCGCCACGACATGGCGTAGCCTGCGGGGCCCGCGCATGAGCATGATCATGCAGGACCCGAAGTATTCCCTGAACCCCGTCATGACCATCGGCCGCCAGATCGTGGAGGCCTATCGCCGCCGTGGCGACGCATCCCGCGCTGACGCCCGCGCCAAGGCCATCGCCATGCTGGAGGCGGTGCAGATCCGCGACCCGGACCGCGTCTTTCGCGCCTACCCGCACGAGCTGTCGGGCGGCATGGGCCAGCGTGCCATGATCGCGATGATGCTGATCGCGGAGCCTGACCTGCTGATCGCGGACGAGGTGACTTCGGCATTGGACGTGACTGTGCAGCTGGATGTGCTGAAGATCCTCGACGATCTGGTGCGCGACCGGGGGATGGGCCTGATCTTCATCAGCCACGACCTGCGGCTGGTGTCGTCCTTCTGTGACCGGGTGCTGGTGATGTACGCTGGCCGCGTGGTCGAGGAAATCGCCGCCCGCGACCTGAAACACGCGCAGCACCCCTATACGCAGGGCCTGCTGAACTGCCTGCCGCAGATCGATGGCGACAGCGCCCCCCTGCCGACCCTGACCCGCGACCCGGCGTGGCTGGCATGAGCGCGTTGATCGAAGTCCGCGATCTCGCCGTCACCTATCGGTCGGGCCGCAGCCAAGTGCAGGCTGTGCGCGGCGTCAGTTTCGATGTGCAAAAGGGCGAGAGTTTCGGTCTGGTCGGCGAAAGCGGATCGGGCAAGTCCACCGTCCTGCGGGCGATCTGCGGGCTGGCACCGATAACCGGCGGCACCGTGCACATCGGCGGCAAGCCGTTGAAGACCCCTCGCGATCCGGCGTTCTACCGTCAGGTGCAGATGGTCTTTCAGGACCCCTACGGGTCCATCCATCCGCGCCACACGATCGACCGGGTGCTGTCGGAACCGTTGGCGATTCACGGGTTCAAGGATGCCGAGACGCGGATTGAGCGGGCATTGGACGACGTGGGCCTCGGCAAAGGCTTCCGCTTCCGCTATCCGCACCAGCTGTCGGGCGGGCAGCGCCAGCGCGTTGCCATTGCGCGCGCGTTGATTCTGGAACCCCAAATCCTGCTGCTGGACGAGCCGACCTCGGCGCTGGATGCGTCCATTCAGGCCGAGGTGCTGAACCTGCTCGATGCCCTGCGCGTCGAAAAGGGGCTCACTTACGTGCTGGTCAGCCACGACCTCGCCGTCGTGTCGCACATGTGCGAGCGCCTGCTGGTGATGCAGCACGGCGCGAAGGTCGAGGAACTGACGCGCCAGGCACTGCAGTCCCGCGCGGCGACCAAGGATTACACACGCCAACTGCTGGTCGCCAGCGAAGGATTCAAGGGCCCATGACCGAGACGACGACCGACACACCGATGATCTTCGACGGTCACAACGATTTTCTGCTGCGCCTGTTGCGCGACCCCGCCAACCGCAGCGCAACATGGCTAACCGATACCGGTCACGGCCACCTCGACCTGCCACGGATGAAGCGGGGCGGCTTCGGCGGCGGATTCTTTGCGATCTATATCTCCTCGCCCGACATGCCCTACGACATCGACGACCTGATGGCGCACCCGCCCTACACGGTCCCCCTGCCCCCGCTGATCGACCAAGTCAGCGCGATGCCCGTGGCGCTGGCCATGGCCGGGCATCTGAAATGGATGGAACGCGCCTCTGACGGTCAGTTCCGCATCTGCCGCACGGTGGCCGAATTGCGCGACTGTCAAGCGCGCGGCATCATCTCGGCCATCATGCATATCGAGGGGGCAGAGCCGATCGCCGCCGACCTCGACGCGCTTTATCTGTTCCACGACATGGGCCTGCGGTCCATCGGCCCGGTCTGGAGCCGCCCGACCGTCTTTGGCCACGGTGTGCCCTTCGCCTTTCCGTCGTCGCCGGACACCGGCCCCGGCCTCACGGACGCGGGCAAGGATCTGGTCAGACTGTGCAACGAACTGGGCATCATGCTGGACCTGTCGCATCTGAACGAGGCGGGGTTCAACGATGTGGCCGCCCTGTCGGACGCGCCGCTGGTGGCGACCCATTCCAACGCCCATGCGGTCACGCCCTCGGCCCGCAACCTGACGGACCGGCAGCTGGACATCATCCGCGACACCGGCGGCATGGTCGGTCTGAACTATGCCACCGGGTTCCTGAATGCCGACGGCGTCAAGGCGGACGATCGCGGCTGGGATCCGATGCTGCGGCATCTGGACTACCTGATCGACCGTCTGGGCGAGGATCACGTGGGCTTCGGGTCGGACTTCGACGGGGCGCAGGTGCCGGCGGTCATGGGTGACGTGGCCGGGTTGAACGGCTTGCGCGACGCACTGACGGCGCACGGCTACGGTGCCGCGCTGATGACCAAGCTGTGTCATGCAAATTGGTTCGCGGTCCTGGACCGGACCTGGAAGGTATAACTGAAAAGGGCCGGGTCTTGCCCGGCCCTGTCAGTCAGCCCAGCGCCGCCTCGCAGCGGGCGCAGACGCCTTGATGGGAATGCTGGCCCACATCCGGCAGGATCTTCCAGCAGCGCTGGCATTTTTGCCCCTCTGCCCGCTCGAACACCACACCGACATCCTGAATGTCCTCGATGCGGAATGCCTCTGCCGGCGCGGGATCGGTGCTGATCTCGATGCCGCTGGTGATGCAAAGGTCGTCAAAGGACAGCGTTTTCAGGATCGCGGCCTCGGCGTCGGTCACGTGGACGACCGGTGCCGCCTCCAATGATGCGCCGATGACCTTTTCGGTGCGCTTGACCTCCAGCGCGCCGGTGACGACCCGGCGGACGCGGCGGACCGAGGTCCATTTCGCGGCAAGGCTGGCGTCCAGCCAGTCGGCGGGCGTGTCCGGGAAGTCCTGCAGGTGGACGGACGACACCGGGCCGGAATGACGCTCCAGCCAGACTTCTTCCATCGTAAAGCACAGGATGGGCGCAAGCCATGTGGTCAACCGGTCGAACAACAGCTCCAGCACCGTGCGCGCGGCCCGGCGGCGTGCGGTGTCGCCGTCGCAATAGAGCGCGTCCTTGCGGATGTCGAAGTAGAAGGCCGACAGGTCCAGCGTGGCGAAGTCGAAAATCGCCCGGAACACACCCTGGAAATCGTACGCGGCATAGCCCTTGCGCACGACATCATCGAGTTCCGCCAGACGGTGCAGCACCCACTGCTCCAGCTCCGGCATCTGGTCGCGGGACACGCGGTCGGCCTCGGTCACGTCGGCGAGCGATCCCAGCATGAAGCGCATGGTATTACGCAACCGGCGATAACTGTCGGCGGTGCCTTTCAGGATCTCCGGCCCGATGCGCTGGTCAGACGTATAGTCCGCCTGCGCCACCCAGAGGCGCAGGATGTCGGCGCCGTATTCCTTGATGATCGTCTCGGGGACGATGGTATTGCCCAGCGATTTGGACATCTTCATGCCCTTCTCGTCCAGCGTGAAGCCGTGGGTCACGACGGCCTTGTAAGGCGCGCGGCCCAGCGTGCCGCAGGCCTGCAGCAGCGACGAATGGAACCAGCCGCGGTGCTGGTCGGTGCCTTCCATGTAAACGTCTGCAATACCGTCGGGCGCACCATCGGGACGGTCGCGCAGCACGAAGGCATGGGTGGAGCCGCTATCGAACCACACGTCGAGGATGTCGAAGACCTGATCCCAATCGTCGGCCTTGTAATCGGACCCGAGGAACCGCGCCTTCGCCCCATCCTCATACCAGGCATCGGCGCCCTCCGCCTCGAAGGCATCGCGGATGCGGGCGTTGACGGCTTCGTCGCGCAGCAGGAAGTCGGGATCTGTCGGCAGTGCGCCCTTCTTGGTGAAGCAGGTCAACGGTACGCCCCAGGCCCGCTGGCGCGACAGCACCCAGTCGGGGCGCTGGGAGATCATCGCGTGCAGGCGGTTGCGGCCGCGTTGCGGCGTCCATGTGACCAGCTCGTCGATGCTGGTCAGGGCGCGTTCGCGGATCGTGGTGCCATAGGTGTCCTGCCCGTCCCCCACGGCACGGTCGATCGCGGCGAACCATTGCGGCGTGTTGCGGAAGATAACTGGCGCCTTGGACCGCCACGAGTGCGGGTAGGAATGCTTGATCTTGCCACGCGCGAAAAGGCCCCCCTCTTCGACCAGCTTGTCGATGACGGCCGTATTGGCGTCGCCTTCCCATGACTTGTTCTTGGGCTTGTCGCGGAAAATCGCTTTGCCGCCAAAGAACGGCAGGTCGGCGCGGAAGGTCCCGTCCTCCATCACGTTGTATGTGATGACCTGTTCCAGCATGCCAAGGTCACGGTAGAGTTCGAATTCCTCCATCCCGTGCGACGGCGCGCAATGCACGAACCCGGTGCCTTCGTCGTCGGTGACGAAGGGGGCCGCGCGGAAATCGCGGGGCTGGTCCCATTCGCCATCGCTGCCATCGGTGCCGGCCAGCGGGTGCGACAGCGTCGTGCCCGACAGATCGCCCGCATCGCTGATGCGGGTAAAGGCGGTGATGCGCGCCTTGGCAAACACGCCTTCGGCCAGCTTGTCGGACAGCACGTAACGTTCGCCTGCGTTGACCCAGTTGCCCTCGGGTGCGTCTGTGACCTCATAGACGCCGTAAGAGATGTCGTCGGCATAGACGATGCCCTTGTTCGACGGCATCGTCCAAGGCGTCGTCGTCCAGATCACGACCGATGCGCCTTTCAGCGTGTCATTGTTGGTGTCACGGACCGGGAATTTCACCCAGACCGTGTGGCTTTCCTTGTCGTGGTATTCGACTTCCGCCTCGGCCAGTGCCGTCTTTTCCACCGGCGACCACATCACGGGTTTGGACCCCTGATACAGGGTGCCGTTCATCAGGAATTTCTGGAATTCGGCGGCGATCACGGATTCCGCGTGGAAATCCATCGTCAGGTAAGGATCGGCCCAGTTGCCGGTGATCCCCATGCGCTTGAATTCGGCGCGCTGGATATCGACCCAACCGGCCGCGAACTTGCGGCATTCGGCGCGGAAGTCGTTGATCGGCACGTCGTCCTTGTTCAGGCCCTTCTCGCGGTATTGCTCCTCGATCTTCCATTCGATGGGCAGACCGTGGCAGTCCCAGCCGGGGACATAGCGCGCGTCAAATCCCATCATCTGCCGCGACCGCACGATCATGTCCTTGATCGTCTTGTTCAGCGCATGACCGATGTGCAGGTGGCCGTTGGCATAGGGCGGGCCGTCATGCAGGATGAAGGGTTCGCGGTTCTCCTTGCCGCGCAGCGTATCATAGACGCCAATCTCCTCCCATCGTGCCAGCCACTCCGGCTCGCGCTTGGGCAGACCTGCCCGCATCGGGAAATCCGTGCGCGGCAGGTTCAGGGTGTCCTTGTAATCGACGGCGGCTTGGGTCGTGTCGGGGGTGTCGGCGCACATGGGGCGGCGTCCTTCGATATGAAATGGGTGCGACAAAGGGGGCGGCGGCTATGCACCTTGACCCGGCGGCGCTGAGCGTCAGCGCGCCGGGGACATAATTCGTATCAGAACCCGCATCATCATGCCCGCGTTATAGGCAGCGGCACAGCCGGGGTAAAGATGGCGCGATACCGTCACCGTCACCCATGACCTTCCGCATTGACCTGGCCAGATACACCCCTCCCGGAGGGTCCGCCCCGTCCTCCGGCGTAAGGCCCATCGGTTCGGCCTAACGACAATAAGATCCGCTGCGGTAACGCGCGGTATCGACGTGAAAATGGTCATGGTGCGCGGCATTGGCCGCCGGCCCCAGGACGGTGCCAAAGGGACCGCAGGCCGCCTTCCACATCGCTTTCAGCTCTTGACCCGCAGTGCCCTTGCCCCAGTCGCTCGCCACAGTCAGCTCGCGCCCGTTCTTCAATTGGATGCCGCCGATATCCACGGCGCGGCCGCGTCCGTGTTCGGACAGCTTGTTGTTCGTGGCACTGCCACCGACCCGGTTGCGACAGGTGTAATGACCCACCACGCGCAGGGCCGCGACACCGCCGCCGGTATCGCCCACGGCCGGGATGATGCCATCGGTCACCCAGCGCCGCAGGGCCTTCGCCGTGTTGCAATCGATCGTGGGCTGATCGGTCAGACGAATACCTGCCACGGATTTCACCCGGACCGCACCGATCACACCGCACCCGCCGGATCCCGCAATATCGGCGATCTCCTCGCCCTGGATCGCGGGGTCACCGCAGATCTGGCCCCGCGCCAACTCCTGCTGCTGACGGACCGCCCGCTGCGTGATGACGGCGGGACGCAGGGCGGGGCGATCTGTGACCTGTGGCGCAAGGGGGCTGACCGTTCCGGCGGCAGCAACCTGATCGTCCGCCGGCGAAGTCACTGCGATGCTGCCGCCCGGGCGCAAGACCGGACGCAGCGTGACGATCTCGCTCTGGGGGGCTGCGCCCTCCTCGACGTCGGTCACGACCGGACGCAGGGTGGGCCGCAGCGTCGCACTCGGCGCCTGCGCCAGCGCCGGTGCCGACGCCAGGATCAGCAGACCAAGCAAAAGACCTTTCATCGCTTCACCGGCGTCCGGCCAAAGTCCGGCGCATCCGTATCCTGACCTGCGTCGATGATACCGCGCCGGATCGCGCGGGTGCGGGTGAAATACGCATGCAGGTGATCACCGTCGCCGGTGCGGATCGCGCGCTGCAGGGCAAAGAGTTCCTCGGTGAAACGTCCCAGGATTTCCAGCGTCGCGTCCTTGTTGGTCAGGAACACGTCGCGCCACATGGTGGGGTCAGAGGCTGCGATACGCGTAAAGTCCCTGAAACCCGCGGCAGAGTACTTGATGACCTCACTGTCGGTGACGCGCCGCAGATCATCGGCCACGCCGACCATGGTGTAGGCGATCAGGTGCGGCGTGTGACTGGTCACGGCAAGAACCAGATCGTGATGCTCTGCATCCATCTCGTCCGTATTGGCACCCATACCCTGCCAAAGCGTCTCAAGCCGGTCCACCGCGGCGCGGCTGGCGCCCTCGGCGGGCACGATGATGCACCAGCGATTGTCGAACAGCGTGGCAAAGCCCGCACGCGGGCCAGAATGCTCTGTGCCAGCCAGCGGATGCGCCGGCACAAAATGTACACCCTCAGGCACGAAGGGAGAGACAGCGTCGATCACCGCCTTCTTGACCGAGCCCACATCGGACAGGGTCGCACCGGGCTTCAACGCCGGTCCGATATCGGCCATGACCGCGCCCATGGCCCCGATCGGCACGCAAAGCACCACAAGGTCGGCGTCCCGCACTGCCTCGGCCGCCGTATCGCAGACCTCGCACAGGTCAAGCTCGCGGGCGATGTCGCGCGTGTCCTGACTACGGGCGTAGCCGGTGATCTGCCCCGCCAGCCCGCCACGCTTCATCGCCAGCGCCATTGAGGACGCGATCAGGCCAAGACCGATCAAGGCGACCTTGTCGTAGACGACACTCATCGGGCGCCCTTGAACTGCGCCACGGCGTGCACGACGCGGCGGCAGGCGGATTCGTCGCCCACGGTGATCCGCAGACACTGCGGCAACTTGTATCCCGCGACCCGGCGCACAAGGATGCCTTGCGTCCGGAGGTAGTCGTCGCAGGCATTTGCCTCCGCCTCGCTGGTGAACCGTGCCAGCACGAAATTCGCGGTCGAGGTATCGGACGGCACCCCGAGTTCGGCGAGTGCCGTCGCCATCCATTCGCGCCAGCGGGCGTTGTCCGCGCGACACCGGTCCAGCCAAGCGGTATCGCGCACGGCCGCCTCTGCGGCCGCCAAGGCAGCGGTCGACAGGTTGAATGGCCCCCTGACCCGGTTCAGCGTGTCGATGATCTCCTGCGGGCCATAGCCCCAGCCGACGCGCAGACCGCCCAGACCGTAAATCTTGGAGAACGTGCGCGTCATCACCACATTCTGTCGCTGTTCGACCAGCGACAGGCCGGCATCGAACCCTTCGACATATTCCGCATAGGCCCCGTCCAGCACGAGGATCGCACCGGATGGCAGACCGTCGGCCAGACGCGACACCTCGGCCTGACCAATCATCGTCCCGGTCGGATTGTTGGGATTGGCGATGAACACCAGCCGCGTTTTCTTCGTGCAGGCGGCGAGGATCGCGTCGACGTCCGTGACGCGCTCGTGCTCTTTCACTTCAACCGGAGTCGCCCCGTTCGCCAGGGCCGAGATGCGGTACATGCCGAAGCCATGTTCGGTGTGGATGACCTCGGTCCCCGGCCCGGTGTAGGCCTGACACAGGAAGTGGATGATTTCATCACTGCCCACGCCGCAGATCACACGCGCGGGATCGACGTGCCAGACATCGCCGATGGCGGTGCGCAGGCTGGCATGGTCGGTGACGGGATACCGGTGCAAATCATGCGCCGCCCGGGTGAACGCCTCTTTCGCGCGGTCGGACGGGCCATAGGGGTTTTCGTTCGACGACAGCTTCAGCACATTGACCACGCCATCGACGTGCGCTGCACCACCCTGATACAAGGCGATGTCCATGATGCCGGGACGCGGTTTGATAGTCATCGGGCTGGGATCCGTCTTAGGGGGCTTGCCGTGGTTCTAGCGATCAACCGGCAGCCTGACCAGTGGCAAGACGCCGCGAAAAACCCGGCGCCCTGCGGGACGGCGGGCGGGGCGCCTTGGCCGCGACAGCGGCCAACAGCGCCGCATGCCGTCCACTCGTCTTGTATGACTGACCCGTTTCGCGTTCGATGCATCACATCGTGACAGATTGAAGGAGATCACATCGTGGACCTGACGAACAGGATCGTTGTCGTGACAGGTGCCGCCGGCGGGATCGGTCGCGCTTTGGCGATACGTTTTGCCGCCGCCGGGGCTGCACATGTTGTCTGTGCGGATATCGACGGCGATGGCGCAAAGGCTGTCGCAGCGATCGTGAACGGCACAGCCATCCAGATCGACGTCACGCAAGAGCGGCAGATCGCAGACCTAGTCGCGCGCGTCGAACGCGAGATCGGTCCCATCGCGCTCTTCTGCTCGAACGCGGGCATCTTCACACCGGGCGGGATGGAGGTCCCCGACGCTGACTGGGACCGGATCTGGACGATCAATGTCATGGCGCATGTCTGGGCCGCGCGTCATGTCGTCCCCCGGATGATCGCCCGCGGCGAAGGCTACTTGTTGAATACCGCAAGCGCTGCGGGCCTGCTGAACCAGATCGGCGCCGCCCCTTACGGCGTCACCAAGCACGCGGCCGTGGGCCTCGCCGAATGGCTCGCGATGACGCATGGGGACGCCGGGATCAAGGTTTCGGTCCTGTGTCCACAGGCGGTGCGGTCGGCGATGACGGACGGCATGGGCGACAACGTGGCGGGTCTTGACGGCATGCTGGAACCGGAAGCCGTGGCAGACGCCTGCCTCCAGGCCATTCGCGACGAGACCTTCCTGATCCTGCCGCACGCCCAAGTCAGAGGCTACATGCAAAACAAGGCGCAGGATTACGACCGCTGGATCGGCGGCATGCGCAAGCTCAACAGGCGATTCGCGCCGGATTGAACGACACGACAAACGCGAAAGGCCGCCCCGAAGGACGGCCTTTGCAAGACGAAACCCCGAAAGGCTTAGTTCTTGGCGTAGAATTCGACGACCAGGTTCGGTTCCATCGTCACCGGGTACGGCACGTCGCCCAGCGTCGGTGTGCGGGTGAAGGTCGCGATCATCTTGGCGTGGTCGACTTCCATGTAGTCGGGCACGTCACGCTCGGGCAGTTGGGCTGCAACCAGCACCAGTTCCATCTGCTTGGACTTCTGACGGACCTCGATCACGTCACCCTCTTTCACGCGGTAGGAGGGGATGTTCACGCGGACGCCGTTCACGGTCACGTGGCCGTGGTTCACGAACTGGCGGGCGGCGAAGACGGTCGGCACGAACTTGGCGCGGTAGACGACAGCGTCCAGACGACGCTCCAGCAGGCCGATCAGGTTCTCGCCGGTGTCACCACGGACGCGCTCGGCCTCGGTGTAGATGCGACGGAACTGCTTTTCGGTCAGGTCGCCGTAGTAACCCTTCAACTTCTGCTTGGCGCGCAGCTGCAGGCCGAAGTCGGAAACCTTGCCCTTGCGGCGCTGGCCGTGCTGGCCGGGGCCGTATTCACGACGGTTGACCGGGGACTTCGGACGGCCCCAGATGTTTTCGCCCATGCGGCGGTCAATTTTGTACTTGGCAGACGTGCGTTTGGTCACGGCTGATCTCCTTCGGTTGTGCGCCATTGCGCGTGAAGGGCGTTGTCCTTTGGGTTTTCACCCCGACAGGAGTCCTCTTGCGAGGCCCACCAACACCAATGAAAGGGGCGCATAGGGGATCGGGCGTGAGGTGTCAACGACTGATGGACGGATGCCTCCGTCGGGCGCTTAACTTGCCAAGTGAATGAAGGACTAGTCTGCGCCAGCGTAGGTCAGTGTCGCTTGCACGGCGCGCTGCCACTGGTGGTACTTCGTGGCGCGGGTCTTGCCGGACATCCGCGACGTAAAGGTGCGGTCGAGCGCCCATGTCGCGGCAAACCCCTCTTGGTCCGGGTACAGGCCAGCCCGATAGCCGGCAAGCCATGCCGCCCCCAGCGCCGTGGTTTCAAGAACCTTGGGGCGATCCACGGGGGCGTCGATGATATCGGCAAGGAACTGCATCGCGTAGTCAGACGCGCTCATCCCGCCATCGACGCGCAGACTGGCTTCGCCCGCCTCGCTTTTCCAGTCGGCGCGCATGGCATCCAGAAGATCGCGCGTCTGGTAGCCCACGGATTCCAGCGCAGCGCGCGCCAGCTCTGCCGGACCGGAGTTGCGCGACAACCCGAAGATCGCCCCACGACAATCCGCATTCCAGTAGGGCGCGCCAAGGCCCGTGAAGGCGGGCACAAGGATGACGGGCTGGTCGGTGTCAGAGGATACGGCCAATGGCTGGGTTTCCTGCGCCTCGCGGATCATCTTCAACCCGTCGCGCAGCCATTGCACGACGGCGCCCGCGATGAAGATCGAGCCTTCAAGGGCATAAGTCGGCTTGCCATCGAGCTGATAGGCGATGGTCGTGAGCAAGCGCGAGGTGGAGGTGACGGGCGTGTCGCCCGTGTTGAGCAGGGCGAAACATCCGGTGCCATAGGTCGACTTCAGCATGCCAGGCTTGAAGCACGCCTGCCCCAGCGTCGCCGCCTGCTGATCGCCGGCGACCCCCAAAATCGGAATGTCCCGTCCGAACAGGTCAGGGCGGGTCCTGCCAAAATCAGCAGCGCAGTCTTTCACCTCTGGCAGCATCGCCATAGGGATGTCGAGCAGCTTGCAGATCGTCGAAGACCACCGCCCCTTGTGAATGTCGTAAAGCATCGTCCGGCTTGCATTGGTGGCATCGGTGACGTGGGCGGCACCGCCTGTCAGCTTCCAGATCAGCCAGCTGTCGACGGTGCCAAAGGCAAGCTCGCCGCGCGCGGCGCGGTCGCGCGATCCGTCGACATGATCGAGGATCCATTTCACCTTGGTCGCCGAGAAATAGGGGTCGAGCAGGAGGCCGGTCTTGGTCGCCACTGTCTCTGCATGCTCTGACAGATCGCGGCAGATCTGCGCCGTGCGGCGATCCTGCCAGACGATGGCGTTGTGGATGGGCTGGCCCGTCGTACGGTCCCAGACCAGCGTGGTTTCACGCTGATTGGTGATGCCGATGGCCGCGATATCATTGGCGCCGAGACCGGCTTTTTCGATGACCGAGCGGCAGGTGGCGGCCGTCGTGGACCATAGGTCGGACGGGTCGTGTTCGACCCAGCCGGACTGCGGAAAATATTGGGGAAACTCCTCTTGCGCGGTGGCGACCGGCATCATGTCGGCATCGAAGATGATGGCGCGGGTGGATGTGGTGCCTTGGTCGATGGCAAGAATATGGGTCATGACGTCTCCTCCGGTCTGCGGGGCCCCGAAAGGCCCCGCGCGCAGGATGACTTATTTCGCCGAGGCGGGAAAGGCCGGCAGTTTTTCGATGTCGCGGGGATCGTGCTGGATGACCAGCGTGGCGCCCAGGTTGCCCGCCAGCTTGTTCATCCGGTCGATCGAGGACAGCGTATCGCTGCGGTCGGTATTGAAGGTCGGCACGCCCTGATTGGCGATCTGTTCCTCGAAATGGACGATATCGCCGGACAACAGCACCGGACCCGTCTCGGCCAGTTGCACCAGCAGCGTCAGACTGCCCGGCGTGTGTCCCGGCATCGTCAGCATCGTGACGGACCCGTCGCCGAAGACGTCGGTGTCACCCGTAGTCGTGGTCAGTTTTCCACCGTCCAGCCAGGGCTTTACCAGGTCGGGGTTCGCAAAACCTTCGGCAAAGGTTGGCAGCGGGTCGGCGGACAGCACGTCCCAGTCGCGGGCGTCGATCATAAGCTCCGCATCGGGAAAGCTCGCGGCCTGACCCGTGTGATCGAAGTGATAGTGGCTGATGCCGACGCGCCCGATGTCTGCGGGTGTCAGGTCGAGTTCGGTCAACTGTTCTTCGATGGTCGTCTTGAGGGTTGGCGACAGCGCGTCGGTGTCGTTCTGCGGCGCACCCTTCAAGGCGGCCGGCAGACCGGTGTCCCAGATCATGTAGTCGGTGCCGTGGCGGATCAGATAGCAGGATGCGGTCAGATCGCGCGTCTCGCCGGTATAGGCGCGCGTGTCGGAAAACAAGTTTAGGTCGTTCACCTTCACATCTCCGCAATCGAGGCGCCAGAGTTCGACGTCCGCAGCGGGCGTTTCGGTCTGCGCAAAGGCAGGCAGGGCCGCGGTGGTCAGAAGGGCGGCAAGGGTCAGGGTCTTCATGGTGGTCCTCCGGTTATGATCTTGTTGCAACATCAACGGTGAGTCGCAGATGAGGTTTCATTGGTCGTGCAAGACGCTGCGTCAAGGTTGCGCCGCCATCCAGCGGCCCAATGCCGCGATCTGGTCTGCGCTCAGCCGCAGGCCCAGCTTGCTGCGGCGCCAGACGACATCTTCGGCGGTGCGGGCGTATTTGCGTGACATCAGCCATCCAACCTCTTGCCCGGTTAGCGTCGCACCGAAGTCGGGGCCAAGGTCAGCGGTCGTGCGGGCATCGCCCAACACCTGCGGCGCCTCCGTGCCGTAGGCGCGGATCAGGCGCTTTGCCCAAGATGGCGTCAGGAAGGCATACTGCACCTGAAGGTCAGCGATCAGCCACGCGGGACGGCGGCCGCGCATCCAGGGCATCGCCGTGGACAGCAGTTTCGATGTGGGCGTGTCACCTTCGAACCGCATGTCAGTCGAATAGGGCAGTACGAAGCGCATCGGCCAGCTGATATGCGGCATGGCCCGCAGCAGCACCTCGCGTTCTGCAAGGGCGTGACGCAGGAGGTTGAACTCGAAGTATTCGAGATACCGCAGACCGCCGTGAAAGAGCTTGGTCGAGGCGGACGACGTTGCGGAGGCAAGATCGTTCATCTCGGCCAGACCCACGCGCAGCCCCCGGCCCGCTGCATTGCGCGCGATGCCGCAACCGTTGATGCCACCACCGATGATGAAGATGTCGAAGGGTTGTGTCATGGCCGTGCCTTCCGGGGGTCTGTGGTGCCAGACCTAGGGCGAATGGGCGGCAGGCAACAGGCGCGGCGTCAGTCCGCTGCGATCAGGTCGCAGATGTGACGCACGGCGGCGGCATAGCCCCTGATCCCCAGCCCCACGATGACGCCGTCGGCGCGGGCCGAGATGTAGGAGTGATGGCGAAAGGACTCTCGCTTGTGCACGTTGGAGATATGCACCTCGATCACCGGACCGTCGAAGGCGTTCAGCGCATCGAAGATGGCCACAGAGGTATGGGTATAAGCCCCCGCGTTGATGACGATTCCCTGCGCACTGTGGCGGGCCTCGTGGATCCAGTCGATCAGCTGACCTTCGTGATTGGACTGTTCCATGCGGATCGCGATGTCGCCGGCGGCAGCGCGGCACAAATCAGCCACGTCGTCCAATGTGGCATGGCCGTAGATCTCTGGCTGGCGCTTGCCCAGCAGATTGAGGTTCGGACCGTTGAGGACGAGGATATTTGCCATGTTGGCATCCTTAGCATGCAGACCGGACGACGGGGAGGCCGGATTTTCGTCGAAAAACCGGCCGCGGCATCACCGGTAGTGCAGCGATTGACCATTATGAAAGATCTGAACCTTGTCGGGCTGGGCCGTCATGCGAACCGACGTGCCGCGCAACCCCTGATGGATGCCCGGCAACTTGCCGATGACGGCATCGTTGTCGCCGATCCGGTCGAAGTACAGCAGCGTGACCTCTCCCAGCGCCTCGGTGATGTTTACGGTGCCTTCAAAGATATAGGGCGCGCCGTCCTGCACCGCCGTCAGGTCCTCTGGCCGGACACCAACGTTGACACTCAACCCCTTGTCGGTGCCTTGGGTCGGCACGGCGGCGATGGCAGTGCCCCCGCCCGTCAGCTTGACGGTGGTCTGCGGCCCGGTCTCGACGATCTCTCCGGCCAGCAGGTTCATCGCCGGGGATCCGATGAACTGCGCCACGAATTCGTTCTGGGGACGCTCGTAAAGCTCCAGCGGCGTGCCGACCTGCGCGATGCCTTTATTGGCCAGCACCACGATGCGGGAGGCCAGCGTCATCGCCTCGACCTGATCGTGCGTGACGTAGATCATGGTACTGTCGGGCATCGATTCCTTGAGTTGCGCAATCTCGATCCGGGTCGCGACGCGCAGGGCTGCGTCGAGGTTCGAGAGCGGTTCATCGAACAGATAGACCTTGGGATCGCGCACGATGCTGCGCCCGATGGCGACCCGCTGGCGCTGACCGCCGGACAGCGCCTTGGGCAGCCGGTCGAGGTAGGGTTCAAGCTGCAGGATGCGCGCGGCCTTTGCGACGGCGGCGTCGATCTCGGCCTTGCTTTTCTTCGCCAGTTTCAGTGCAAAGGTCATGTTGTCGCGCACGGTCATGTGCGGGTAAAGCGCGTAGCTTTGGAACACCATCGCGATGCCGCGCTGCGCGGGGGGGATATCGTTCACGACGCGCCCGTCGATCTGCAACTCGCCGCCGCTGATCTTTTCCAGCCCCGCGATCATCCGCAACAGCGTGGACTTGCCGCAGCCGGAGGGGCCGACGAAGACGATCAACTCTCCGGTCTTGATGTCGAGGTTGATGTTCTTCAGCACGTCGATGGTGCCGCCATAGGTCTTGGCCACATCGGTCAGTTTGAGCGTTGCCATGGGATCGGTTCCTTTATTTCACGGACCCGGCCAGCAGGCCGCGGACGAGGAAGCGTTGCAGGGAGAAGAAGACGAGCAGCGGCACGGCGATCGACACGAAGGCGGATGTGGCGAGGATTTCCCAGTTGCCGCCACGAGTGCCCAGCAGTTCGACGATCTGCTTGGTCATCACGGTCGTGTCGCCGGAACTGTCGATCAGGAAGACCAGCGCCACCAGCAGGTCGTTCCAGGTCCACAGGAACTGGAAGATCGCGAAGGACGCGAGTGCGGGATAGGACAGCGGCAGGATGATTTTGACGAAAATCTGGAAATCCGTGGCGCCGTCCACCCGCGCATTCTCGATGATGTCGCGCGGCAGGCCGACCATGTAGTTGCGCAACAGATATATCGCGAGTGGCAGGCCAAAGCCCGTATGGGCGAGCCAGACACCCAGATAGCCCTTTCCGATGCCAATCTCGTTATGCAGGCGCAGCAGCGGGATCAGCGCCAGTTGCAGCGGCACGACCAGCAGGCCCACGACGGCGGCGATCAGCAGGGCGCGGCCGGGAAAATCCATCCACGCCAGCGCGTAGGCAGCGAAAGCCGCGATCAGGATGGGGATGATCGTCGCGGGGATCGTCACCGTCAGCGTGTTGAAGAACGCCTTGGCCATGCCTTCCCTGTTATTCGGGTTGAACAACACGTTGCGGTAGTTGTCGAGCGTGAACTCCGGCGGAGTTTTAGCTGTGGTGAATACCCTCTGCCCCCTGCCCGACTGTGGCTCCGGACTGGTCCAGACGTAGTCGCCGTTGGCCTGCACCGTGATCTGTTCGCCATCGCCAAGGTCGGCCGTATCGCCCGGCGCGAACTCGTCGATGTTCAGTGACCCGGTGCCCCAGGCACTGATCGTGGCCTGGACGGCCTCCACATCTGCAGCCTGCCCTTCGGCGACAAAGAGGTTGCCGTCGATCTGGTAGACACCGTTCACCTGCGGAATGTCGTCGCCCGGACGCGCGGTGCGCAGGGTCTGGTTCTGTTCCTGCGGGAACATCGACGCCCACCAGCCCGAGGACGAAATCTGGTCCGCCGTGCGGAAGGAACTGATGAACAGGCCCGCCGTCGGGAACAGCCACAGCGCCACCAGCAGCACGACCGAGATGTTCACGACCCATGTCAGCGACGACTTGCCGCCTGCCATACCGTCATCCATCAGCGCATCTCCTTGCGGGCGTTATAGACGTTCCAGACCAGGATCGGCGTGACCAGCAGCATGATGACCATCGCCGCCGCCGACCCCACGCCCCAGTCGTTCGCGCGAAACAGCTTGTCGTACATGTAGTTGGCCAGCACCTGCGTCTGCCACTGGCCGTTGGTCATGGCATAGACGATGTCGAAAACCTTAAGCACGACGATGGTGATGGTCGTCCAGACCACGACGATGGTCGAAGAGATCTGCGGCATCTTGATCGAAAAGAAGATCTGCAGCGGGTTGGCGCCGTCGATGATCGCGGCCTCGATCGTCTCCTCGGGAATGCCGCGCAGGGCGGCCGACAGGATCACCATCGCGAAACCGGTCTGGATCCAGATCAGCACGATCATCAGAAAGAAGCTGTTCCACACCGGGATCGTCAGCCATTGCTGCGGCGTGCCGTAGGGATAGGTGCCGGTCACGGCGTTCACTGCGCCCCAGAGACACGCCAGCACCAGAGCGGCGGTGAAAATCGCTGCCAGAATCCGCACCGCGCTGTTCAGCGGGCCGGGACGGGTGTGTTCGGGACGCAAGACCGGTTTGGCAAAGACCAGAACAAGAAAGGCGCAGAGCGCCGCGATTGCCAGCAGGATCACCACGGGCAGCACGCGCAGGATCACGATGGACCAGAAGCCGCCGTCGAACTGCAGCCAGATCGCGTTCAGGATGCCGATCTGGTTGGTGCCTTCCGGCCGGGCGTCGTAGACCAGCTTGAAGATCACGGCGGCGCCGACGAAGGAAATCGCCATCGGCATGAAAATGATCGATTTGGCAAAGCTGCCCCAGCGGATCCGGTCGGTCAGCTGTGCCGCCAACAGGCCAAAGGCTGTGGACGCCGCAGGCACCACGATCAGCCACAGCATGTTGTTGCGCAGCGCTTCCCAGAACTTGGGGTCCATCCCCATCTGACGGTAATTCGCGAGGCCGACAAAGGCGTTGCCCTGTGACCGGTCCGTCAGGGACAACCAGATCGTGGCAAAGACGGGATAGGCGAGGTAAAGTCCCAGCGCCAGAATGGCAGGGGCGAGGAACAGCCAGGGCCGCACCTTCTCGGCGAGGTTGATGTTGCGGCCCGCGTTGGCACCGGTGGCGGGAAAGATCACCTTGTCCAGCAGGATGTTCGAAAAATAGAAATAGGCGAGACAGCCGCCGACGCCGATCACGATGGTGAACAGGCCAAGTAGTGCCGGATTCATGGATGCCCCCTGTTGAATTGCTGTCGCGCCGGACCCTCCCGTCCGGGGTGGTCGCGCGGCGGACCGCGCGACCAGTGCGGCTTACTTCAGCGCGTCCCAGGACGCCTGAATCTTGTCCGCGACGGACTGGGCAGACTCGCCACCGACATAATCGACCATGCCGGTCCAAAACGTCCCGGCACCGACGCCGCCGGGCATCAGGTCGGATGCGTCGAAGCGGAAGGTCGTGGCAGAGGTCAGGATCTCGCCCAGCGCGCGACGGGTGTCGTTTTCATAGGTATCGAGATTGGCAGTGGTCAGCGGTGTTAGGAAGCCCTGAGCGGGATACGCCATCCAGATTTCGTGGGCGATCGGGGTCTGCAGGAAGGCAATCAACGCCTCAGCAGCTGGGGAGTCCTTGGTGATTGCAAAGACCGTCCCGGCACCCAACACTGGCTGACCCAAATCCTTGCTCGCGTAAGCTGGCATGTAGAAAAAGTTGGCGTCGCCGTCTTCACCGACGACGGTGCCTTCGGGGAAAAACGCAGGAATGAAGGACGCCTGATGGTGCAAGTAGCACTGCGGAGGACTATCAAACAGGCCTTTGGGACTATCGCGGAAGTCGGTGGAGGCAACTGCGCTCATGCCACCGGCGACGAAAGCATCGTTCTTGGCAAAATGACCAAATTCCTCGATCGCGCCCACAACCTCCGGCGAGTTGAACGGCAGTTCGTTGGTAACCCATTTATCGTAGTTTTCGGGCGACTGGGTGCGCAGCATCATATCCTCGACCCAGTCGGTCGCAGGCCAACCGGTCGCACCACCAGACCCCAGACCAATGCACCACGGCGTGCCGCCGTCAGCGACGATCTGGTCAGTCAGGGCTTTCAGGTCTTCCATTGTGGTCGGGACTTCATAGCCCGCGTCCTCAAAATTCTCCGGCACATACCAGACCAGCGACTTAACGTCAGCCTTGTAGGGGAAAGCATAGAAAGCTTCCGCGCCGTCTGCCCCGGCGTAGGTTCCAAGATCGACCCAAGACTGGCCAGCAGCGTAGTTTGCAGCCATCCAGTCGGCTGCCACCTGCCCCAATGGCGTCAAGAATCCGCGCTTGGCCATATCAGAGGCCAAACCCGGTTGCGGGAAAATGGCGATATTTGGCGCGGAACCGGCTTCTGCGTCAATCACGACTTGCTGTTCAAAACTGTCCGAACCCGTGTACCTCACGTCGACGCCTGTCGCGTCCGCGAAATATGCCAGAACCTGCTCAATCGGCGGCTGATCTGGACCAATCCACGGTCCGAAGACCGTCAATTGCGCTCCGGTAAAATCATTCGCATCAGCAAAGGACTGAAGACTGTCCCACGTGAAAGCGCCCTCGCCTTTCGGAAACATCAGGTCCTGTGCGGCGACAGAGGTTGCGGATGCGGCCAGCAGCGCAATGACGCTGACGCCTGATAGAGTGCGGATCATCGTATAATCTCCTCCCAGAGTATGACTTGTTCGGTTCGGTCCGAAACGTTGCGGATAAGGCTTTGACGGGGTCGCATCAGTCAACCGCAATCCCGCACGGCCATTTTTCTTTCCAGAAGGTTAGGACAACTGACCCGATGAGGGAAGGGTCGTCTTGCACATTCACGCCGCCCTGCGGTTGTCCGACGCACTTGCCACCGGCAGGGATGCTGCATAGCGTCCGCGCCAGACAGGACACCCGATGATCAATAAACAAAATAAAGCGTCCGACGCGCCGCACGTCGTGATTGTCGGGGCCGGGCTGGCTGGCCTGACAGCCGCGCTGTGCCTGACCGACGCAGGCCTGCGTGTCACGGTACTGGAAGCGGCCGACCGGATTGGCGGACGCATCGGCCTAAAGGACGGCTGCGATCTTGGGCCGACCTGGGTCTGGCCCGCATGGCAACCCGTCGTCGCCACATGGATGCACCGCCTGCGGCTGGATCTATTCGCACAATACGACGCCGGCGACGGTGTTCTGGACGGATTTGGCGGGCCTGTGCAGCGACAGCCCCTGCCCGGTCAGGACGGCATTGCGCGCATCGTGGGCGGACCACAGGCCCTGATCAACGCGCTGGCGGCACGACTGCCGCCGAAGACGGTGCAGACCGGATGCGCTGTTCGCGCGGTCACGGCGGATAAGCGCTTGGCCGTGGCGACGCCTGACGGGCCGATCACCGCGGACCGCGTCATCATCGCGACACCGCCGCGGATCGCCGCAAGCCGTATCGCGATGCCGGGTTTGCCCGACGCCGTGATGGGCGCGTTGCAGGACACGCCGACATGGATGGCGCGGCAGGCGAAGGTGGCCGTGACCTATCCCCTGCCCTTCTGGCGGGACTCCGGACTTTCGGGCCGCATCGCCAGCCGCACCGGGCCGCTGGTCGAAGTCCATGACCACAGCCCCGCCACCGGCGAGACCGGGGCACTGTTCGGCTTCGTGGGCTGGGACGCGGCATCGCGCGCCGCCGATCCCGAGGGATTGCGACAGGCCATCCTCGCGCAACTGACACGTTGCCTTGGTCCGCAGGCGGGCGATCCCCTGGCGTTGATCGTCAAGGACTGGGCGACAGCGCCACTGATCTGCGCGCCAGCAGATTTGCAGGGGCCGGCCTCTCACCCCGAGATTGCACCGGCGCTTTTGCGGCAAGGCCATTTGGCGGACCGCCTGTGGTTTGCGAGCGCTGAAACGGCCGTGGCACATCCGGGGCTGATTGCCGGCGCGCTCGCCGCCGGAGGGGCAACAGCGCAACAGGTCATCGAGACCTTGCGATGACAGACCGCACCCGTTGTGGCGCCACGTGGGGATCGGTCGGGTCCGGCACCCGTCGCCACCTGCAACCGGCCCGGCAAAGATGTCGTTAATGTGAGTCCGATGCGATCAGCTGCGCCATTAGGCGGGCACTGTGACATCGCGTGCGCCGCTGCCTGATGAAAAGCGCTGCGACGTCTTTGCGGGCAGAAGTGCCCCTGCATTTGCGGCACGCGGCCCGAGCCCGAAATCGACACGCGCACAGGATCCTGTTGCCGTCACCGACACGCCGATAATCAGAATACGGAGACGTCGCCGTGTGTCGGTTCGCCGCTCAATTCATGACCCGAAAGGCGCGACGCCACTGCGCCGAGGCGGATGGCGTCTAGAGCGGCCGCTGGATCGACCAGCGTATCGGGTACGACCTTTGCCATCGCTGTGCCGAAGCGCGACAGATCCGCTAGGGTCTGGGTCAGCAGATCCATGTTTTGCAGCGTACGGCTATCACGCCCCTTGGCATTCGCATCGTGGTCCATCGTCGTCTCGATCCGGTTGGCCAATTCAGTCACCCCGTCCAGTTCGGCCGCAAGCCGCGTCAGCAGCAGCGTTAAAGGCGTTTTCATAGGGGGCCCACCACTGCTTCGATACATTTGCGCATCTGTTGGGTGTTGAAGGGCTTCGCGATGAAGTTGTTCATGCCCAGTTTGCGTCCGGTTGCAACGATCGTTTCGTCCAATCGCCCGCTGACGAGCACGAAGCCGATGCGTTGGGTGTTACGGTTCGTGCGTAAACCGTGCAGCAACTGCAGCCCGTCAAGACCCGGCATGTTGTAGTCCGAAATCACCAGGTGGACCGGTTTTGCCGCAATCGACGCCAGCGCCGACCGGCCATCGCTTTTGAAATCGACATTCTTGATGCCGATTTCGTCGAGCGCCATCGTGATCAACCCGCGGCTGGTTGACATGTCATCGACGACCATGATTGAGATTGTGTCCTTGAGCGACATGTGTCCTCCAATTGGGTTGAGCAAGGCGCCGGTCAGTTATGCCTGAACGTCGTCCGGTCGATCAGTGTCAGGCGATGTGACAGCGTCGGCGGCAATCGTTCGGAATGGCCGATGAAAAGCAGTCCGCCGGGCGACAGCAGATCGGCCAGGCCTGTGAAGACTCGGCTTTGGGTTTCGTCATCCATGTAAATCGCCACATTGCGACACAGGACCGCCTGAAACGGCCCACGTGTCGGCCAGGGCGTGACGAAATTCAGATAACGGACAGTTACAAGATCGCGCAAAATCTTCGGCATGCGGACGGTAGATGCATCCGGCGATCCCTCGGACAACATCAGTGTACGGATCGGGTCAGGGACAGGCTCCAGGCGTTCGCGTGGATACTCGGCCCGCTCTGCCGTCTCCAGACACTCTGCGCTGATATCGGTGGCGAGGATTTTCACGTCATGCTGCACAGCGTCCGGCCAATGATGAATCAGCGTCGCGGCGAGGCTGTAGGCTTCCTCTCCGGAAGAACAGCCGGCAGACCACAGACGTATTCTTGCACCGTCCTGCGCCGCCGTGCGGAGCCGCGGCAACAGGACATTGACGAAAATATCGAAGTGATATCCCTCTCGGTAGAAATGCGTCGTGTTGGTCGTCAGCGCAGTCATCATCAGATTTCGGTCATCGACATGCGCGGGATCGCTGATCCAGCGGACATAGGCCGGGAAATCTGCAAGCTTCAGTCGACGAAGATGCTTGATCAGGCGTGACACGACCAGTGACGTGTTATCGCCGGGCAAGTGGATTCCCGTCTCGTCACGCAGCAGTTTTGCGATGGCCCGGAAACTCTGTTCATCGCAAGTCATTGGACCAGCAAGGCCTTGGCCCTTGTCAAAGGTCAACGGGATCATCGTCATGCACTGACATCCTTGACGAGCGGCGGCAGGACGGCAGAAATGTCGATCAGCCGCAGCATCCGCTGTTCCAGCGCGATGACCCCCTGGATGAACCTCTGCGTTGTCTGCGCCGTGATGTCCGGCGTCGGCTGAATCAGTTGGGGGGCGACACCGATGATGTCGGACACGGCATCCACCAGGAAACCAACCGTCTGGTCCGCAACAACGGCGATGACGATGACATGTCGATCGCCAAGATCGGTCTTTGCCAAACCCAACCGGCGGGCCAGATCGACAATCGGTACGATCGCACCGCGAAGGTTGATGACCCCGAGGACATATTCCGGTGCGTGCGGCAATACGGTCGCCGGCGTCCAGCCGCGAATCTCTCGGACATGAATGATATCAATGCAAAAATCCTGATCGCCAACACGAAACGTTACCAACTCGCGTTCGTCCTCGATCAGGGACTCTTCGACCGTCATCATTGTCTGCTCTCCTCGATCCGGGGGGCGGTTGGTGGGGGCATATCTGAAGCGGTGCGTTGCACGGCTTCTTCAGGGTCGATGATCAGGGCAACTTTGCCGTCACCCAGAATAGTGGCAGCGGCCACGCCGGTCACATGACCATAATTGCCTTCCAGCCCCTTGATCACGACTTGTCGCTGATCATGGATCCGATCGACCGCCAGCGCCCACATCTGTTCATGGTCGCTTTCGACCAACAGATAGACAAGATCGGTCGAGGCAGAGGCGCTTTTGCGAAACTGGAAGACATGCCCCAAATCGACGATCGGAATGAATTTGTCACGCACCGACACGACCGTCATACCACCGCCCAACTTGTGCAGATCGCCCGGTTCCGGTCTGATCGTCTCGACGATCGTGGCAATCGGCACCACCATGGTCTGTCCGGCGACATCGACGACCATGCCGTCAAGGACGGCGAGCGTCAGCGGCAGCGAAATGGACATCGTCGTCCCGATGCCCGGGGTCGATGTGATGTTGATCCGTCCACCAAGTTTCTGAATTGCACTGCGTACGACATCCATGCCGACACCCCGACCGGACAAGTCAGTCACAGTCGACGCGGTCGAAAAGCCAGGCAGAAACAGAAGTTTGTCAATCTCAGGGTCGCTCAGGACGACGTCCGCCGGAACAAGCCCCTTTTCAATGGCTATCTTCAGGACACGCGGGCGGTCGATGCCGGCACCGTCGTCCGCGACATCAATCAGGACGCGGCCAGAGCGATGGGCCGCACGCAAGGTGACCGTTCCGATATCGCTTTTGCCCGCAGCGCGCCGTTTATCTTCTGATTCCAGGCCGTGATCGACAGCATTGCGTATAATGTGGGTCAAGGGATCGACCAGGCGTTCGATCACCGTCTTGTCGACTTCCGTCGCCTCGCCTTCCGTTTCAAACCTGACATTTTTTCCAGCGAGGTCGGCGGCTTCACGCGCAATTCGCGCCATCCGCTGGAACAGAGGTTTGACCGACTGCGCCCGGATTGCCATGACACCTTCTTGAATTTCGCGGGCAAGCGCCATGAATTCATCAAGGCTGGCCGACAGTGCGGTTGTCATCGGAATCTCGGCTGCCTTGATGCATTGGGTCAAAACGGCTTGGTTGATCACAAGTTCACCCACGACGTTGATCAAGCGGTCGACTTGTTCGAGATCGACGCGCACGGTGGCCTTGGGCGCAGCAGCGGCGCGCACATTATTTTTCGTCGCCTTCTCTGCGGCAGACATGCGCGTTTCGCTGCCAAGATCGGTTTTCGGAGCGCCAGCACGGGTACCAGGTGGGCCGGCAGGGGCAGCACCGGCCAAAAGATTGGACGCCTGCGGTGAAAAGGCGACCTCGTTTTCCGCATTCGGTCCCGCAACGAAATCCGAACGCACGGCGGTGCCTTCGGCGGGGACGACATCAAGCGAACACAGGCCATCGACGAAATCAAAGACCTCCATCACCGACGACAGCGGCTCGGTTGTCTTGAGCACAATCGACCAGGCCAGCGCGCATGCGGCAGGATCGATGTCCGCAAGCAACGGCATACTGTCGGCATCGACCTTGACTGCAATCTGCCCTAACGCGCCCAATTCACGGAACAGGTGAACGGGGTCGTTGCCGATCGCGAAAAGCCGATCCTGGGCCTGAAAGCGCAACTGGATTTCTGCGTCGTCCCCGACATCAGAAAGTGGCAGCGGGTCGAAGCTCATCGGCAGAGAAACGTAAACATCGTCTTCTGCCGCATTGTGTTCGACACGTTCGCCGGAAAGGGCCGCCAGCTTCTCGATCACGGCTGTTCCTGCACCGGCCGTGACGGCCCGGTCATCCCGGGCGGCTGCCACGAGTTCAGCAAGTTGGTCCGCGGCGCGCAGGCAGACCTCCAAGACGTCCGACGTCAGGGGCAGCCGCAGGGCACGTAAATCATCCAGCGTGGTTTCGAACCGGTGGGCAAACCGAACGAGTGCTTCTAGGCCGAAGGCTGCAGCACCGCCCTTGATCGAATGCACCGAACGAAAGACCGCATTGATGGTCTCCAGGTCGACCTCCTGCTCGGCATCCAGCGCGTCGCGCAACAGTTCCAGACCATCATCAAGGGCCTCCAGCAGTTCCTCGCACTCTTGGAAAAAAGTTTGTCGGATATCGTTGAGCGTGCTCATGCCTGACCTCAGACTGCTGCAATACGGCGGATCGCGCTGATCAGCTTGGCATCATCGAAAGGTTTCACGATCCATCCCGTGGCACCCGCCTGGCGGGCCCGGTCCTTCAATTCCTGTGCACTCTCTGTCGTCAGCACGAGAATGGGCAGCGCGTTCAGAACGGCACCACCGCGGATTGCGTTGATCACGCCAAATCCATCGAGGCGTGGCATATTGATATCCGTAATGACGATATCAGGGGATACTCTCGGCAGCGCCTCGACCCCTTCCTGACCGTCATTGGCCAGATGGACGTCGAAACCAGCATTCCCCAGCGCCATGCGCAACATTTCCCTGATGGTCCGGGAATCGTCGATCGCCAGAATTTTCAGTGTCATTGTCGCGTCTCCAGTTCAGCGGCAAGGTCGGCCAGACCCAAAATTGTCAAATCATTGGAGATCCCGGAGTGACCTTGCAGTGTGAAATCGCAGCCGTCCCCTCGCCATGCGATCTGTGCTGCCAAAAGGATCTGGGCACAGATTGCCCCCACACCCCGGCAATTGGCGGCATCAAGCGTCAGGGCTTCGCCCCGTACAGCAAGCAGGTCCGACAAAAAACGAGGCGCGGCGGCGGTATCAAGTTTGTCCGGCAATGTAAGCGTTTGCGGCATAAGGAATTCCACTTAGAAAAACGTGATATCGTCAGTTGCGGGCGGTTTCGGCAGATGAATTGGCGGGATATCCGTTTCCGCCACAAGGCGCTGTTGCGCCTGCCCATCGACAGGTGAAAAGCGGATCCGGCGGGCCTGCGTCCCCAATAGACTTTGCGAAACAATCGGAATGTCTTCATCCGTCAGAAATTGGAGCGCAAATTCCGAATTGGCGCGGCCGATTTTGCCAAAACTGTTCTGCATCATCGCGCCGCCGAACAGCTTGGCCTTGAGCCGGCTGCGCAGTGCGCCCGTTTTCAGAAGATCATTGATCAGCAATTCCATCGCATGAGAGCCATAACGGTGATTTGCCGCGCCCGATTCCGGCTCCTTTGCCAACAGAAAATGGTTCATTCCGCCGACTCTTGCGACCGGATCCCAAAGGCAGGTCGCAACGCAAGATCCCAAGATCGTCGTCATCACCACCGCAGGATCGTCAGAAACAAGATGGGTCCCCTGGATCACGTGCATTAGACATTCAGATGCAGATTGTCCGGGCGCAGTCGCATAAGTCATCGGGTGCCGATCATGAAAGCTAAAGTCTGGGTAGTGTCAGGGCAAAAAAGGCGGATGCGACTTCAAAAATCCTCCCACTCGCCCACGGCCACAGCCTGTCGCTTATGTGTCGGCACGAGCGATGGTGCGACTTTTTCCGGTGCTCTGTCCGGTTGCCGGGACCGGGCGCGGAATGAAACGATGGATGGATCCTGACTGCCTTGCCGGCCCGTTTCATCGACCTTGAAGTAAGCGACCGTCTCGACCAGAGAGACGGCGTCCTTACGCAGACTTTCGCTCGCGGCGGTGGTTTCTTCCAGGCGAGCGGCATTCTGCTGCGTCGACTGATCCAGTTGGTTGAGCGAGCTGTTGATATCGCCAAGGTTGGTCGACTGCAGCGCTGATGAATCCGCAATCGACGAGACCAGATCGGAGATTTGCGAGACGGCATCGACGATCTGCTGAAGGGCGCTGCCGGTTCGTCCGACAAGATCAACGCCTCGCCGGACCTGACTGCCACTTTTGTCGATCAGATCGTTGATTTCGCGGGCCGCGTCGGATGAGCGTTGTGCGAGCGCCCTCACCTCGGAGGCCACGACCGCAAAACCGCGACCGGCATCACCGGCACGGGCGGCTTCGACGCCTGCGTTCAAAGCCAGCAAATTGGTCTGGAAAGCAATGTCGTCGATCACCTTGATGATCGAGGTGATCCGACCTGAACTTTCCGCGATCTGATCCATGGCAGACACGGTTTCAAGGACGACCTGACCGCTATGTTCCGCACTTTTTCGCGCCTCGCGGACCACACCGTCGGCTTCTTTGGCACCTTGAGCCGTGGCGCGGATCGACGATGTCAAATCGTTCAATGCGGCAGCCGTCTGCTCCAAGGTTGCTGCGGTCGCCTCGGTCCGGCGCGACAGCCCATCCGTGGTGCTGGAGATGTCGCGGGCTTCGTTCGAGATGTTGTCCGCGTTCTCGACGACGCCGCGCATCGCCTCTGCCAAAGTCCGAACGGCGCCGTTGTAAGCCGTCCGCAGATCTTCGTATGCCCCGG
Organism: Loktanella sp. M215; assembly: GCF_021735925.1. Classification (NCBI taxonomy): domain Bacteria; kingdom Pseudomonadati; phylum Pseudomonadota; class Alphaproteobacteria; order Rhodobacterales; family Roseobacteraceae; genus Loktanella; species Loktanella sp. M215. The sequence continues at coordinate 1,905,123 of NZ_WMEA01000001.1, read as the reverse complement.
CAAACGGCGCGTCGATCATGGCGGTCAGATCGCCGTCGCTGAGGCTGCGCAAACCGATGCGCAGGGCCTCAACCACGACCGACTGCTCTTTTTCGAAGGTTTCGCGGGCAAGCGCCGCATTCCGGATCGCGAGTTCCGACTGCGTGATGTCGCGGGCCAACATGATAAAGCGAATGGGTGAACCACTGCTGTCCCGAACGGCGTTGACGCTGCCATCCAAGACAAGCTGCGTGCCATCCGATCCGGTCATGGTGATCTGTCCGGCAAAAAGGCGGTTTTCACGGGCAGACATCAGAATGTCGGCGGCCCGGGATGCATCCGGCGGCGTCGGCCCCATCAGGGCATTCAGATCAAGTCCGCGAAGGGCGCCGGCGTCGCGATGCAGCGCTCTGCACATGTTGGGATTGATGTAGACGACCCGTCCGTCGACATCCAGATCGACGCGCAATTGCTGTTCTTCGAGCCCGTGCAGAATGGCATCGTTCAGCCACTGCTGGGTCACGTCGGCCCATTCCATGATCAGACCGATATGTTCGCCCTGCGAGTCGGTCACAGACGAGATCTCAAGCGCGATACGATCGTCGCCGAACGCAATCGGAATGCTGAAGGTCTTGTCACCCAAGTGACGCAGGCGCGCGCGCGCATGGCCCAAATCGGCGTGAAAATCATCCATGGACATCGTGGCCAAGCGCGCGGCAGTGACGTCAGCGGCCAATGCCGGAATTTGATCGCGAAAACGCGTCAGCAGCGAAATCATGGCAGGATTCACATGACGGATATTGAAATCCTGATCGGTCAACATCAGGGCCGCAGAGGCGGAGTTGAATGCGGCGCCCTTGTAGGCGGCCTCTCGCTGGGCCACAGCATTGTCGGCGAGGGTTTTCCGCAGCTCGTCTATTGAGCGGGCGATTTCGCCGATCTCGTCGCCCCGCGTCATGGCCGGCACGACAAGATCCAGTTCGCCGTCGCTGATCCGTCCGATGGTGACCCGTGCAGCGTTCAAAGGTCGGATGATCAGGACCCGCGAGAGAAGAACCGTGGCGCCAAGCAGGGCTCCGGTGACCACCATTGAAATCAGAAGAATATTCCGGGCTGTGACAGAAAATGCAGAGAGCGCGTTTTCAGCGCTCCACTTCAGGATAAGCGTGCCGACGGCAGCATCGCCTTTGGTGATCGGTTGTACGATGATATCACCCACCGCCTGCGCGCCCGACAGGGCTTGGCCCAGCAGATCGGCGGCCGCACCGGTCAAGGCCTCGACATCGCCGCCGGGCCCGGCAGCGCTGGCAAAGACCTGTCCGTCCGTCTTGAGGATCAGAGCAGCAAGACCTTCACCGTTTGATGCGTCGAGCGTGGCTTGCAAAAGTGCTTCAGCGGAGGCGGCGTCGTCGAAACGCGTGGCGCCATAAAGCGCGCCCGACAGCATCTTGCCTTGTACCAATCCCTGCGCTTCCACCATTTGACGAATGTTGGACCGGCTACTGGCGCCGTGCAGCGCAGCAAGCGTACCGGCAACCACAACGATTGCAGTGGTTGCGATCAGGGCGACCTTCAAGGTCAACGACATTTTATTGAGAAGGCGGAGAATCATGGCCATGGGTCCTTCGTTTCGGGGCTGGGTCGCGGCCGAACGGGTGTCGATCAAAGGCGTTCGGCGTCGAGGCTGAAGGTCGCGGCACCGATGGCAGCGCCAGTCGGATCAAGGACTGGCATCGAAATCTGGATGACGTAGACGCCGGTGGATTCGTCCAGTTCCACGTCGCTGACGTTGATCGCCGCAGGCCCGGCGGCGTAGGTCTGTTGAAACTTGTCTTCGTCCCCCTGCCAGTAATCGGAGGTGACGCTGCTGATACCGGCATTGAGGCCGCGATCGTCCATCAGGATGATTTCTGCGATCAAACCATCGGACCCGTCGATAATCGACCGCAGATAATCAGACACATGCGCCGAAAGAACCTGCGTGATCAACGGCTTGTCCGACGCGTCGATTTGAGTCCGCCAAGTCGCGTCAAGATCGAGGATCGCAGGTTCCGTCAGGTCGGCGTGCGCGGCATTGGCGGCTGCAAGCGCGGATTGCACGACCGGGTCGGCCATCCAGACGTTTGCCTTGGTCTGAACGAAGGTCTTGTAGTCCTCCTCCGAGGCATGGGCCGGCAGCAGGCCGATCGACAGCGTCAGAGCGGTGGATAGAGCGATGAGTTTCATGAGCGTGCGATCCGTTTAAAGGCTGCAAATGTTTCCATATGCAGCCTTCATCGCGCACAAAACTTAAGGTGCTCTGAACCGCCTCGGATATTTGCATCCGCGACGCGTCGAATGGCATCGGCTCATGTGAGGAAGGAACGGCGCGGCGCGCGGCTTACCAAGGGATCAACACGAGTGTCACGATGGGAAATACCACGAGAATGGCGACGCGGATCAGGTCGGAAGCGACAAAGAACATCACTGCCCGGTAGGTATCCGCCATCGGTGTCTTGCGGTCCATCGCGTTGATGATGAACAGATTCATGCCCACGGGTGGCGTGATCAGACCGACCTCGACGACGATCAGGACAAGGATACCGAACCAGATCGCGACCTGTTCGGTATTGATTCGGGCCAGTGCGCCTTCGTTCGCGCCCCGCAGGCCGATGTCCGTCATCTGGTCGCGGGTCAAAGCTATCCCCTGCGCCAAAGCGCTTTGCGCCTGCGACAGCAGGTCCGGGGCGATCTGCGACCCGCTTTGAACCAGCTCGGTCAGGCGGGCGGACTGCAGATCGACAAGGCTGACGAAGCCGAAATCGAGGCCCTGCATGACCGGCCAGAAGATCGGGATCGTGAGCAGAATCATCGACAGGCTGTCCATCAGGCAGCCCAGCGCCAGATAGAAAATCAGGATCAGCGTCAGCACCAGCAGCGGCGACAGCCCCTGGTCCACAACCCAAAGCGCGATTTCCTGCGGCACCTGCGTCAGCGCCAGAAAGCCGTTATAGAACGCAGCCCCCAGCACGATGAAGAAGATCATCGCCGTGGACCGTGCGGTCACCATGAAGGAATCGCCCAAGGTGGCCCACGTCAGCCCACCGTTTGCCCAGGCAATCACCCCCGTCCCCAGCGCACCGACAGCCGCCCCTTCGGTCGGCGTGAACCAGCCCGCGTAGATCCCGCCGACAACGAGGGCGAAGACGATCAGCACCGGCCAGACGGCGACGACGCCGCGCATCCGGGCGGCCCAGCCGACGCGGGGACGCGTGCCGGCGCTTTCGGGATAAAGCCGAACGTAGACGCTGATCACGATGAGATAGCCAAGGGCGGCGAGCACGCCGGGAATGAAGGCTGCAAGGAAGAGCTTGGCGATGTTCTGCTCGGTCAGGATGGCGTAGATCACCAGCACGATCGAGGGCGGGATCAGGATGCCGAGCGTGCCGCCTGCCGCGAGAGTCGCGGTGGAAAACCCGCCGGCGTAGCCGTAACGGCGCAGTTCCGGCAGGGCCACCCGACTCATGGTGGCGGCCGTGGCCAGCGACGAGCCGCAGATCGCGCCGAAGCCTGCACAGGCGCCGATGGCGGCCATTGCCACACCACCGCGCCGGTGGCCGAGGAACCCTTCGGCGGCCTTGAACAGCGCCTGGCTCATGCCGCCGAGGGTCGCGAAGTGGCCCATCAGCAGGAACATGGGGATGATCGACAGCGAGTAGCTGGAGAACGTCGTGAAGGTCTCGGACTTCAGTCTGGCGAAGGGGATGGTGGTATCGCCCGTCACAAGGACCAGACCGACCAGACCGGCCAGGAACATCGCAAGCCCGATGGGGACACGCAGGAAGATCAGACCGAGGAGGGCTGGGAAAGAAACGATCCCGATGGCAAGGTCGCTCAATGTTCTGCTCCAAGATCGTCGGGCAGGATTGCTGTCCCGGTCAGTGTTTCACGGACACGCACTGAAGCGATGTAGCAGGCGACGCCCGCCGCCACGACGGCGCCGACCAGCGACAGCGCGTAGGCCCACCAGACCGGCATTTCGAGCAGGAACGTGGTCTGACCGGACGACTTCTTTGACAGAAGGCCCAGCCAAAGCTGCCACGCCAGCAGCACCATGACAGCGGCAAAGACAAGATCCGTGACCACGCGCAGGGCGCGGTTGATGCCGTCAGGCAAATAGTTGGTGAACACATCGACAGAGGCATGGCCGCCGGTGATCTGGCACAGCGGCAGAAAGGCGAAGATGGAAAAGGCGATACCGGCCTCGACCAGTTCGAAATCGCCGTTCACCGGTCCGACACCCAGATCCAGCAACCATGTGGCAAAACCCGGCGCCAGAGTGGTAGCCAGATCGCCATGCAGGATGGAATTGATCTCTCGTCCCACGACCGAGGCGCAGACCAGCAGGATCAGTAGCGCCAGCATTGCGCCGCCGAGCCAGGCCATCAGTTGAGACAATCTCAAAAAGGCAGAATACATCGTGGTCTCCGGTGGGGCGGCGGCACGCCAGGTCTATATGGCTAGGGGGCGTCCGCTGACGGACGCCCCCGGATCGTTCATCGTTCTGACCAACGGTCACTTGTTGGCCTGATACTCGTCCATCAGCGCCCGCGCCTCGTCGATCAGCGCCTGCCCGTCGTAGCCTTTGGCATCCATGTCTGCGACCCAACTGGCATAGATCGGCTCGACCAGCGGCATCCAGTCGGATTCGACCGTTGCCGCATCGATGGTGATGAACGTGTTGCCCATATCCTCGGCAATCTGCTTTGCCGGTGCGTCCGCGCCCAGATTGACCTCGGCCGCAAGGACGGAGAAGTCGAGGCCCGAGTCCGCGTCGATCACCGCCTTCAGGTCATCGGGCAGCGCGTCGTAGGATGCAGGGTTCATCGCCATGACAAAGGCGAGCGTATACAGACCGCTGCCTTCGAAATCGGTGTGGTTGTGGACCAGTTCGGCAATCTTCAGCGAACTCGTCACCTCCCACGGCAGGGTCGTGCCGTCGATGACGCCCTTTGACAATGCCTCCGACACGGCGGGGACCGGCATGCCGACCGGGGTGGCGCCCACGGCCTCCAGCATCTGGTTCACGAGGCGCGAGCCGCCGCGGATCTTCATGCCCTGCAGGTCGCCCGGCGTTTCCACCGGATCAGTGGTGTGGAACAGGCCGGGACCATGGACCCAGGTGCCCAGCATGTGGACATCCTTGAATTCGCCGTCCTTCATGTCCTTCTCGTACATCTTCCAGAAGGCATAGGCTGCGGCCTTGGGGTCGCTGACGAAGAACGGCAGCTCGAAGACCTCTGTGCTGGGGAAACGCCCGGGGGTATAGCCCACGACCGTCCAGACGATATCGGCCACCCCATCGACGACCTGGTCAATCAGTTCGGGTGGCGAGCCGCCCAGCTGCATCGACGGAAAGCGCTCGATCTTGATGCGACCGCCGGAATCCGCCTCGACCTTGTCGGCCCAGACGTCAAGGATCAGCTTCGGCACGGACGCCTGCGCCGGCAGCATCTGGTGCAGCTTCAGCGTGACCTCCTGCGCGAAGGCGCCAGTGGCCGTCAGCGCCAGCAAGGCTGCGGCCCCTGCGGCCCCCAGCAAGGTTCTACGGTTGGTCTTCATCCCAGTCCTCCCAGACGTTCAATGCAGCAACAGAGGGCTATCATCCCCTCAGGTTCTGCGCATGATGCAGATGGTCGCAGGTTTGTCATGGCAAATCCGACTGACCCTGACGTTTTTGCTGATTTATATCAGTACTGACAAAGCACTCTCGGAAAAATTTCCCTGTAGTTACAAGGTCTGTGCGGGTTTGCCTCATGGGAACTTCGTGCCTTGGATGACAGTTGCAACCCAAGCCCGTCATTATGGGTGACAGCCAAGGACAATAGATATGCTCAGCAGTTTTGCAGCAGAGACACTGGCGCGCTTCCAATTCGCCTTCACCGTGTCGTTCCACATCATCTTTCCGGCATTCTCGATCGGTCTGGCCAGCTTTCTGGCCGTTTTGAACGCCCTGTGGCTGTGGACGGGGGACGCGGTCTATCGCACGGTCTTCGACTATTGGAAAAAGATTTTTGCCGTGGCCTTCGGCATGGGCGTCGTGTCCGGCATCGTCATGTCCTACCAATTCGGCACCAACTGGTCCGAATATGCTGACAAGACCGGCCCGGTCCTTGGCCCGCTGATGGCCTACGAGGTGCTGAGCGCCTTCTTCCTCGAAGCAGGCTTCCTTGGCATCATGCTTTTCGGGCGCGAAAAGGTGGGCAACGGGCTGCACATGTTCGCCACGGCGATGGTCGCGGGCGGCACGCTGATGTCGGCCACGTGGATCCTGAGTGTGAACAGCTGGATGCAGACCCCCGCAGGGTTTTCCATTAACGACGTCGGCCAGTTCGTGCCAGAGGACTGGTGGGCGATCATCTTCAACCCCTCATTCCCCTACCGGCTGACACACATGGTGCTTGCGGCCTACCTGACGACTGCCTTCGTGGTGGCCGGTGTCGCGGGCTGGCATTTGCTGAAGGATCGCAACAACCCCGCCACGCGGACCATGTTTTCGATGGCGATGTGGATGGCGCTGATCGTGACACCGCTGCAGATCGGTGCGGGCGATGCGCACGGGATCAACACGCTGGAACACCAGCCGGTCAAGATCATGGCGATGGAAGGCCACTATGACAGCCATCCGGACGGCGCACCACTGATTCTGTTCGGCATCCCGAACCCGGCGGAAAAGCGCATCGACTACGCCATCGAGATACCGAAGCTGTCGTCGCTGATCCTTGAGCACGATCTGAACGCGCCGCTCAAAGGGCTTGATACGGTGCCCGATGATCAGGAACCCCCTGTCGCCATCGTCTTCTTCAGCTTTCGCGTGATGGTCGGCATCGGCTTTGCCATGCTGGGGATCGGCCTGTGGGGCGGCATCCAGCGCTGGCGCGGGCGGCTGTATGATACCACGTGGCTGCACCGGGCGACCGTCGTGATGGGCCCGATGGGGTTCGTCGCGGTGCTGGCCGGCTGGATCACGACAGAGGTTGGGCGACAGCCCTACACCGTCTACGGCCTGTTGCGGACCTCGGAAAGCCTTGGCCCTGTGGCTGCACCCGCTGTCGCCGCATCGCTGATTTCCTTCATCGTCGTCTACTTCTTCGTCTTCGGCGCCGGCACTTTTTACATCATGCGCATGATGGGCAAGCATCCCGGCACAGCCCGACTGGGCCTGCGTGACGGCCCGGTGCGCGCGGCTGGCATCACGCCACTGCAGCAGACCCACAACGCACATCCGGCGGAGTAAGACATCATGGACATCATTTTCGAACTCTCCTTCATCTGGGCCGGGCTGATCGCCTTTGCCGTGCTGACCTACGTCGTCCTTGACGGCTTCGATCTGGGGGTGGGCATCCTGTTTCCCTTTGCCCACTCCAAGAAAGACCGCGACACGATGATGAATTCCGTGGCCCCCATCTGGGACGGGAACGAGACATGGCTGGTGCTGGGCGGCGGCGGCCTCTTTGCCGTCTTTCCGCTGGCCTATGCGGTGGTGATGTCGGCGCTGTACATGCCGATCATCCTGATGCTGCTGGCGCTGGTCTTCCGCGGCGTGGCCTTCGAATACCGCTGGAAGACAGAGCGCTGGAAGCGCGTATGGGACGCCGCCTTTTTCGGTGGATCGACCATGGCGGCCCTGTGTCAGGGCATCGCACTGGGGGCGCTGGTTCAGGGCATCAAGATCACCGACCGCCACTATTCGGGCGGCTGGTGGGATTGGCTGACGCCGTTCACAGTGCTGACCGGTGTTGCGGTTGTCGTAGGCTACGCGCTGCTGGGCGCAACTTGGGTCATGATGAAGACGGATGGCGCGGTCCACCACCGGATGCGCGATCTGGCAAAGCCATTGGCGATCGCCACGCTGGTCTTCATCGCCGCCGTCAGCATCTGGACGCCGTTCCAGAACTACACCTACTTCGAACGTTGGTTCGCGATGCCGGGCTTCCTTTATACCCTGCCGATCCCTGTGCTGCTGGCGATTGCGATCTACATGTTGTTCACCGGCCTCGCACGGGGGCACGACGTCACGCCGTTCCTGTCGTCGATGGCATTGTTCGTCATCAGCTTTATCGGCATTGGGATCAGCTTCTATCCCAATATCGTCCCGCCGGCCCTGTCGATCGTCGACGCTGCGGCCCCGGATGCCAGCCTGAAGTTCGCACTGGTCGGGACCTCTGTCCTGATCCCGCTGATCCTCGCCTACACGGCCTATGCCTACTGGGTGTTCCGCGGCAAGCTTGACCCGGACAACGGTTACCACTGATGGCGACCGGCCCGCTTTGGCAGCGGATCGCGTGGTTCGTGGCGATCTGGGTGGCGAGTGTCGCCGCCCTGACCGTTGTCGCCTTCGCAATCCGTCTGGCGATCCTCTAGACGAGGGCCGCTAGGCCTCCAGCGCCACGGCAAGCGCCTCGCCGCCGCCGATGCAGATGCTGGCGATCCCGCGTTTCGCACCGCGCGCGCGCATCGCCCCCAGCAGGGTCACGATGATCCGCGCGCCGGATGCGCCGATCGGGTGGCCAAGTGCGACGGCCCCACCGTGCACGTTGACCCGGTCGTGGCTGATCCCGCAGTCCACCATCGCGGCCATCGGCACGACGGCAAAGGCCTCGTTGATCTCGAACAGGTCCACCTCGGCCAGATCCCAGCCGATCCGCTCTGCCAGCTTGCGCTTGGCAAAGATGGGCGCGGTCGTGAACCAGCCCGGCTCTCCGGCATAGGCAGCATGGCCCACGATCCGGGCGAGCGGCTCTGCCCCCGCCGCTTTCATCGCGTCGCCCGACATCAGCACCAGCGCCGCCGCGCCATCGTTGATGGACGAGGCCGAGGCCGCCGTGATCGTGCCACCATCCGCGAAGGCGGCGCGCAGCTTCGGGATCTTGGTGGTGTCGATGCGGTCCGGTCCTTCGTCGCGGCTGACCGCGACATCGCCCTTGCGGCCCGCCATGACCGGTGCGATTTCCCAGTCGAACAGACCCTCGTTCGCCGCCCGTTTCGCCCGCGTCACGCTTGCGATGGCAAAGGCATCCTGCGCGCCTCGGTCAAAGCCGTAATGCGCGGCGCAGTCCTCTCCAAACGTGCCCATCGACCGGCGCGCGCCGGAATTTGTGCAGGCGTAAGCGTCCTCCAACCCGTCAAACATCATGTGATCCAGCATCACGTCATGGCCGATCCGCGCACCGCCGCGCGCCTTCGGCAACAGGTAGGGGGCATTGGTCATGCTCTCCATCCCGCCTGCGACGACCGTGGCGACATGGCCCGCGAGGATGGCGTCCATGCCTTGCGTCACCGCTTTCATCCCGGACCCGCAGACCTTGCTGACCGTGGTGCAGGGCGTGGCGACCCCCATCCCCGCGCCCAGCGCCGCCTGCCGTGCGGGCGCCTGCCCCAGACCTGCGGGCAGCACGTTGCCCATCAACACCTCGTCCACGGTCGCGGGATCGACCCCTGCCCGGTCAAGCGCCGCCCAGATCGCCACGCTGCCCAGTTGCGGTGCCGTCACGTCAGAAAAAGCGCCCTGGAATGCGCCAAGGGGCGTACGCGCCGCCCCCGTGATGTAAATGTCGGTCATGCCACCCTCCCCGGTTTCGCCGCATCCTTGCGCGTTGGAAATCCGCACGCAAGGGCGCTTGAAGGCGCCGACATCGCGCCTATTCTAGGAGGGGACGGAGCAAGCGCCGAAGGACGAGCCCATGAAATTCACCGAAGAACACCTGTGGCTGCGCGAGGAGGACGGGATGATCGTCGTCGGCGTGACCGAATTCGGCGTCGCCGAATTGGGCGAGATCGCCTTTGTCGAATTGCCCGAGGAAGGCGATGCCGTGGTCAAGGACGATGAATGCGCCGTGGTCGAGAGCGACAAGACGACCTCCGACATCCTCGCCCCCATCGGCGGAGAGATCGTGGACGTGAACACCGCGCTGACCAAGAATCCCGGCCTGCTGGTCGACGATCCTGTTGGCGACGGCTGGCTTTTTGCCATCTCGCCAGAGGACATGGACGAGATGGACGACTTCATGGACGAAGGCGCCTACAAGAAATACGTCGGCTGATCCGGATCAGGCCCGCACCGCCGCCATGAACCGGTCGCGGATCGTGACCGGGTCCATGGTGATCACAGGCATCTTGGCATTCCCGCTGTCGCATTTGCAGACGATGACAGTCTGCTTTCCGTTGTCGATGGCGGCTTGCAGGGTCTTGCCGGTCTCTTCGGCTTGGCAGGCGATGACATTATCGCAGCCACAGGCGCGGGCGACATCCTCCAGCTTCGTCTTCATCCCGGCATAGGTCGGCTGATCGCCGGTGGAGCCGTAGCTGCCGTTATCCACGATCAGCAGGATGAAGTTGTCTGCCACGTTGTTCGCGATGGTCGGCAGCGTTCCGAGGTTCGTCAAGACAGACCCGTCGCCGTCGATCGCGATGACGGTCTTGGGCTGCGACAGGGCCAGACCCAGACCGATGGAGGACGCCAGCCCCATCGTGCCGAGCATGTAGAAATTGCTCGCCTGATCGTGGATCGCGTGCAGTTCCTGTGACGGAATGCCGATATTGCAGACCACAAGCCGGCCGTTCAGGATCGGTGCGATGTCTTTCAGAATCTCTGACCTGATCATTCGCCGTATCCTTTCCAGAAGGACGCATCCGTCAGGATCGCCACGGGCTTGTTGCACATGAAGGTGTATTTCAGGATCGCGTCGAATTCGTCGGCGTCACTCGTCTTGTGAAAATGATAGGTCGGGATGTTCAACTGGGCCAGCAGCGCCTTGGTATGCACCGCCATCTCGGCCTGACATGCGACGGGTTCGCGCAACTCTCCGCGGTAAGAGATCAGCATCGGAAGCGGCATCCGGTAATACTGGATCAGCGTGACCAGCGTGTTGATCGTGACCCCGATCGCCGTATTCTGCATGATGATCGCGCTGCGCGTGCCGCCCATGAAGGCACCGGCACACAGCCCCATCCCCTCGTCCTCCTTGTTGGCGGGGACATGGCGGATGGCGGGATGCGCCTCGACCGCGTCGATGACGCCGGCAAGCTGCTTGCACGGGACGGTGGTGATGAAACCCACGTCGTTCGCCGCGAAATCCGCGACGAGTTTCTCGGAAATGTTCACAGGGATTCTTTCGTGATCTGGGTGGTGGCCGGGTCGAAATCGGGGAAGTACTTGGCCAGCCGCACATCGGCGGTGCGGGCATGGCCCTCCATGCCTTCTAGACGCGAAATCCGGGCGGTCGCCTCGGCCACCGGGCGGGATCCTATGCGGGTCGCCTGCTGCCAGGTGACGATTTTCATGAACTTGTGGACTGACAACCCGCCGGTGTATTTCGCGGCCCCCGACGTCGGCAGGACGTGGTTCGTGCCGCTGGCCTTGTCGCCGAAGGCGACCGTCGTTTCCTCGCCCAGAAACAGGCTGCCGTAGTTGCGCAAGCGGTCCAGCCACCACGGCAGGTCGGCGGCCTGCACGGTCAGGTGTTCCGGCGCATAAACATCTGACGTGGCCGCCATATCTTCACGGCTGTCGCACAGGATCACCTCCGCACAGTCGCGCCATGCGGCTTCGGCGTTCAGGCGGTTCACCTCTGGCAGGGACGCGATCAGGGCGGGCACGCGGGCCATGACATCGCGCGCAAGCGCCTTGTCGTCTGTCACCAGCCAGACCGGCGAATTATAGCCGTGCTCTGCCTGCCCGACGAGGTCGGCCGCAACGATCGCGGCCTCTGCCGTGCCATCCGCGATGATCAGGCTGTCGGTGGGACCGGCGACCATGTCGATGCCAACACGTCCGAACAACAGGCGCTTGGCCTCGGCCACGAACTGGTTGCCGGGCCCGACGAGGATATCGACCGGCGGCAGGCCCAGCAGACCGAAGGCCATGGCCGCGATGCCCTGCACACCGCCCAGCGCGACGATGGTGTCGGCCCCGCACAGATGCGCGGCAAAAATCAGCGCGTCGTCGATGCCGTCCGCGCCGCGCGGCGGCGAACAGGCGGTAATGTGACCGACGCCCGCGACCTTGGCGGTGGTGACGGTCATCACGGCGCTTGCGATGTGGCTGTAGCGCCCACCGGGCACGTAACATCCGGCGGCGCTGACGGGCAGGTTGCGCTGCCCGGCGATCAGGCCGGGCACCACTTCCAGCGTGATGTCCTGCAGGGTGGCGCGCTGCGCCTCGGCAAAGCGGCGGATGTTGGCATGGGCAAAGCGGATGTCGGCCTTCACGGCGTCAGAGACGCGGGCACAGGCAGCGTCGATCTGCGCCGCGGTCAGGACGACGGGGCCGTCGTATCGGTCGAACTGACGGGCGTAATCAAGGACTGCAGCGTCGCCTCCCTCCTCGATCTGCGCCAGCATGTCCTGAACGATCTGCCGCACCTCTGACTTGTCAGTCTGAGGCCGGCGTCTCGCCTGTTTCAGGTAGGTTCGCGTCATCGCCCCTCTCCTTTTCGGCTTACCTTGCGTCCGGGAGGGGGCGTCTGGCAAGCGTCAGGTTGTGACGTCCGGGCCGTCGCGTCCGGTGCGGGCCTTGATTTCCGCAATCTGTTCAGCGACTGCAATGATATCGGCCAACGCGTCCTGCGGATCGTGATCGAAATTCGCGGGATCCAGTTCCAGCGCTTCAAGATAAAGCCGCAGCGTCGCGCCGGACGTTCCGGTCCCGGACAGGCGGATCACGAAGCGCGCGCCGTCGTCAAAGATCACGCGAATGCCCTGATGTTCGGACACCGACCCGTCGACCGGATCGTGATAGGTGTAGTCGTCGGCAGTTGCGACCGTCCGGCCCTGAACGACCTGTCCCGGCAGGTCCGGCAACTTCGCCCGCAGATCGGCGACCAGCGCGTTGGCGGTTTCCGTTTCGATCGCCTCATAATCATGTCGGGAGTAGTAGTTGCGGCCAAAGGTCTGCCAGTGGTCGTGCATGATCTCGGCCACCGACATTTTGCGCGCTGCAAGGATGTTTAGCCACATCAGCACGGCCCAGACGCCGTCCTTTTCGCGGACATGATTGGACCCGGTGCCGAAGGATTCCTCGCCGCACAGCGTGACACGGTTGTCGTCCATCAGATTGCCAAAGAACTTCCAGCCGGTGGGGGTTTCATAGCAGGGCATCCCCATCTTGGCTGCCACGCGGTCGGCGGCGGCAGAGGTGGGCATGGACCGTGCGACACCCGCAAGGCCCTCGGTATAGCCGGGGGCCAGATGGGCGTTGGCGGCCAGCACGGCCAGCGAGTCCGAGGGACTGACATAGACGTTCGGGCCGACGATCATGTTGCGGTCGCCGTCGCCGTCGCTGGCGGCACCGAAATCAGGCGCATCGGGGCCGTTCATCGTGCTCATCAGCTCGTGTGCCCAGGTCGGATTGGGGTCGGGGTGCATGCCGCCAAAGTCGGGCAGCGGCGTGCCGTGCACGACAGAGCCTTTTGCGGCGCCGAGGCGGTTCTCGATGATCTCGGTCGCGTAAGGCCCGGTGATCGCGTTCATCGCGTCGAAGCTGATGCGGAAGCCGCCGTCGATCATCGCCTTGATCGCGGCAAAGTCGAACAGCTTCTCCATCAGGGCGGCATAATCCGCCACCGGATCGACCACGTTGATCGCCATGTCCCCCAGCGATGTCTCGCCCACGGTCGAAAGATCGACATCCTGCGCGTCGGTCATCTTGTAGTCCGTGATTTCAGTCGTGCGGGCAAAGATCCGGTCCGTCAGACCCTCTGCCGCGGGCCCGCCGTTGGGACCGTTGAACTTGATGCCGAAATCCTCGTCCTCGCCGCCGGGGTTGTGGCTGGCGGACATGATCAGGCCGCCATCGGTCTTGTTCAGGCGGATCAGGTGGGACGCGGCAGGGGTCGACAGCAAGGCCCCCTGCCCCACGATCACACGCGCGGCCCCGTTTGCGGCGGCCATGCGCAAAATGACCTGTGCCGCGCGATCATTGAAGAACCGGCCGTCGCCGCCGACGACAAATGTCTTGCCAGAAGCCCCGCCGATGGCGTCGAACACGCTTTGCACGAAGTTTTCCAGATAATGCGGCTGCATGAAAACGCGGGTCTTCTTGCGCAGGCCGGATGTGCCCGGCTTCTGGCCGTCGATCGGTTGGGTGGTCACGATGTGCATGGGCGGTCCTCCTGAACCGGACTTAGGTCAAGCGGGGGTCTGGGCAAAGACGCAGACGGATTGCGCCGCGATACGGGCCGTTGTGCCGGCAACGCACTGCGGTCCATCATCGGGGGCGGCGGTATCCAGCACAAGTTCCCACAGACTATCGGCGGGCAGGTCCGGCAACGTGATCGTCACCTCGTCACCCGCGTTGAAGGTCAGGAACAACACGTCGGTCGAGGCCGCATATTCCGGCGTGTCGGACGAGGTCCGCACCTCCACCGACAGAGCGCGCCAGTCGGGGTTCTGCCAGTCGGCAGAGGTCGGCGCCCGCCCGTCAGGCATCCGCCAGAACAGGTCCGGCTTGCCGTCGACACGCCGCGCGCGGCTGTGCAGGAAACGCGACTGGCGCAGCACCGGGTGGGCGCGACGCAGGTTGGACAGACGCTCGACAAAGGCCAGCATCTTGTGATCGGGCTTGTGCCAGTTGATCCAGCCCTGATCGTTGTCCTGCGCATAGGTGTTGTTGTTGCCCCACTGGGAATTGCCGATCTCGTCCCCCGCCAGCAGCATCGGCGTGCCTTGGGACAAGAACACCGTGGCCAGCAGGTTGCGCTTGCGCTGCGCCCGGGCGGCGCGGATGGCCGGATCGTCGGTCGGGCCTTCATGGCCCATGTTGTCGGAATAGTTGTCGTCCTTGCCGTCGCGGTTGTCCTCGCCGTTGGCGGCGTTGTGCTTGACGTTATAGCTGACGACGTCCTCCAGCACGAAACCGTCGTGGACCGTGACGAAGTTGATCGACGACGTGGCGGCGCGGCCCGAGTGGTCGAACTGTTCCGCGCTGCCGACGATCCGCTTGGCCAGATCGGCGGTGATCCCCTTGTCGCCGCGCCAGTACTTGCGGACGTTGTCGCGGTACTTGTCGTTGAACTCCAGAAACGGATGCGGCCAGTTGCCCAACTGATAACCGCCGGGGCCAAGGTCCCACGGCTCTGCGATCAGCTTCACGGTGCCCAGCACCGGGTCCTGACGCAGCGCATCAAGGAACCCGCCCTGCCGGTCGAAACCGTGCTCTTCCCTGCCCAGAATGGTAGCGAGGTCAAAGCGGAAGCCGTCGACGTGCATCACCTCAACCCAGTAGCGCATGGAATCCATGATCATCCGCAGGACCATCGGATGTTCGACGCGGAGTGTATTTCCGGTGCCGGTATCGTTGACGTAGAACCGCTTGTCAGCTGCCAGCCGGTAATAAGACAGGTTGTCAAAGCCCTTGAACGACAGGGTCGGCCCCATCTCGTTGCCTTCGGCGGTGTGGTTATACACGACGTCAAGCACGACCTCGATCCCGGCAGAGTGGAAGCGGCGCACCATGGTCTGGAATTCCCAGATCCCCTGATCGGTCATGTAACGCGGTTCCGGCGCAAAGAACCCGATGGTGTTGTAACCCCAATAGTTGCGCAGCCCCTGTTGCGACAGGAAATGGTCGTCGACATAGGCCTGTGCGGGCATCAACTGCACCGTGGTTACGCCGATACGCGTCAGGTGTTCCAGCACCGGTTCCGACGACAGGCCCAGAAACCGGCCGCGGGTCATCGGCGAGACACCGGGCATCCGCGCGGTCAACCCCTTGACGTGCGCCTCGTAAAGCACCGTATCGGATGGCGTCACGGCAGGCGGCTTGTCATCGCCCCAATTGAAAGACGGATCCACGACCATGCTGCGCGGCACGGCAAAGGCGCTGTCACGGTTGTCGAAACTCAGATCCTCGCGCGGGCTGCCGACCTTGTAACCCATGACGGCGTCCGACCAGCGCAGCTTGCCCGCGATGCGCTTGGCGTAAGGGTCCAGCAGCAGCTTGTTGTAGTTGAAGCGGTGACCCTGTTCCGGCTCATACGGTCCCTGAACACGAAAGCCGTATTTCGCGCCGGGTGTCAGACCTGCGACGTAGACGTGCCATATATCGCCATCGCGTTCCAGCAGCGGGATCCGGGCGCGTTCCTTGCGCCCGTCATCAGTGAACAGACACAGGTCGATCGCCTCGGCGTGTTCTGAAAAGACGGCGAAATTCACACCCTGCCCGTCGAAGGTCGCACCCAGCGGATTGGGGCGACCGGCCGCAAGCGGATGGTCACGCAATTTTGTCGGGATACCGGTATTCAGGTTTGCATTCACGCCGTCAGCGACTCGTATAATTGGGCATAAGCTAAAGCAGATGTATCCCATCCCAGGGCCTGGGACATCCCGCGTTTTTGCATGGCTGCCCATCCCTTGGCATCCCGGTGCAATTCGACCACTGTGCGCAACGCCTGGCCGAAGGCCAGCGCGTCGACGGGGTGGAACTGTACGCCTGTCGCCACATTCGCCATGCGCGCCATCGGGTTGGCGTCGATCACCGTATCCGCAAGACCACCGGTCAGCGCCACCACAGGCACGCAGCCGTAGCGCAGACCGTAAAGCTGCGTCAGCCCGCAAGGCTCGAACCGGGACGGCACCAGCACCGCATCACCGCCAGCGAACATGCGGTGGGCCAGCGCCTCGTCATAGCCGATGCGCAGACCGATCCGGCTCGGATGCGCCTTGACCAGATCCATCAGCGCCTCCTCCAGATACGGCTCTCCCGAGCCCAGAATGGCGAGGCCACCGCCCTGCGCCACAAAGTCTGCGGCCGTGGCGACGATCAGGTCGATCCCCTTTTGATCCGTCAACCGGCTGACGACGATGCCGAGGGGGCCATCAATGCCGGTCAGTCCGAATTCAGCCATCAAGGCGTCCCGGTTGGGCCGCTTGCGACCCAGCGCTGCGCGGGTATAGGTCCGGGCGATCTCGGGATCGGTCTCGGGATTCCAGACCGTGTCGTCGATCCCGTTGAGGATGCCGTGCAGGTCCGCCGCGCGGTACGCCATCAGGCCTTCGAACCCCATGCCGAAATCGCCGCGCATCAGTTCCGCCGCATAGGTCGGGCTGACGGTCGTGATCGCGTCGGCGGTGGCAAGCCCTGCCTTGAGACTGGACAGGTGACCCCAGTATTCCAACGTGTCGGTGTTGAACGCCTCGAACGGCAGGCGCAATTCGCCCAGCATCGCGGCGGAGGCGTTGCCCTGAAAGGCGATGTTGTGAACGGTCATCACCGTTTTGACGCGGGTATCGCCGGCAAAGCGCAGATAGGCGGGCGCAAAGCCCGCTTGCCAGTCGTGGCAATGCATCACATCCGGCACCCAGCCGTCCGACAGACCGGTGATCGCGATACGCGACGCAGCCCAGGACAAGGCCGCAAACCGCTGGGCGTTGTCAGGAAAATCCTTGGGATTACCGTAAGGTCCGCCTGCCCGGTCATAAAGGTGCGGCGCGTCCAGCAGCAGGACCATGTCGGCCCCGACTTGTCCCATCACCACCCGCGCCGGGCCACCGAAAAGGTCTGGGTCGGACCAGACCTCTTGCCCTGCCCCCGCCTTTTCGATCAGACCGGGATAGGCGGGCAGCAGGCTGCGCATGTCCCATCCCTGCCCCAGCAACGCGCCGGGCAGCGCACCCGCCACGTCTGCCAGTCCGCCGGTCTTGACCAGCGGCACGTATTCAGAGGCGACGGAAAGGACACGACCCGGCATGGCTTACCTCTTGGCGTTGAAAGCTTCGATCATCGTCTTGGTGACCAATACGACCCCGCCTTCGGACACGCGGAAACCGTTGGCGCGGTCCGTATCGGAATCCTCACCGATCGACAGGCCCTCGGGGATTTCGACACCGCGGTCGATCACGCAGTTGCGCAACTGGGCACGGCGATTGACGGTGACGTCGGGCAGCGCCACCACACGCAGCAACGACGCATAAGAGTGCGTCCGCACCCCTGTGAACAGCAGCGATTCAGCCACTTCAGAGCCGGAGATGATGCAGTTGCCGCTGACCATCGACGACACGGCAGATCCCCGCCTGCCATCCTCGTTGTGGATGAACTTGGCCGGCGGCACGCTTTCGGCGTAGGTCCAGATCGGCCAGCTGGTGTCGTAAAGGTCCAGCGGCGGGGTGAATTGCGTCAGGTCGATATTGGCCTGCCAGAAGGCGTCGATGGTGCCGACGTCACGCCAGTAGGGTTCGGTTTCAAGACCGGAGGTGACACAGGAATCCTCGAACCGGTGGGCCATCGCCTTGCCGTTGGCGACCATGTAGGGGATAATGTCGTGCCCGAAATCATGGCTGGAGTTGGTGTCGACCATGTCCTCCAGCAGGCGTTCGCGCAGGACCTTCCAGTCGAAGATGTAGATGCCCATGGACGCCAGCGCATGGTCCGGATCGCCGGGGATGCTGGGCGGATCCTTGGGCTTTTCCAGGAAATCGGTGATCTGATTCTTGCCATCGACGTGCATGACGCCAAAGGCCACGGCCTCCATCCGGGGGACGGTGAGGCAGCCGATCGTCACGTCAGCCTGCGTGTCGACATGCTGCTGCAGCATGACCTCGTAATCCATCTTGTAGATGTGGTCGCCCGCCAGCACGACGATGTAGTCGATGTCATAGCTGTCGATGATGTCGATGTTCTGCGTCACGGCGTCGGCGGTGCCGACATACCATTTGGTTTCATCCATCCGCTGCGAGGCGGGCAGGATATCGAGGAATTCGTTCCGCTCTGCCCGCAAGAAGCCCCAGCCGCGCTGGCAGTGGCGGATCAGGCTGTGCGCCTTGTATTGCGTGGCAATCGCCATCTTCCGGATGCCGGAGTTCAGCGCGTTCGACAGCGCAAAGTCCACGATCCGGGTCTTGCCGCCGAAATAGACGGCCGGTTTGGCGCGATTGTCGGTCAACTCCTTCAAGCGGCTGCCCCGGCCGCCAGCCAGAACAAAGGCAAGAGCGCGGTTGGACAGGCGGGTGTTCGGCGTCGGCTTCATATTGTTCCTCCCAGAAAGATTATGCATCTTGATGTACGAAGATAACTGTCGAAAGCGGCGGAATGTTCATCAGTGCTGACTGATCCTGTCCCATCCACGGCGTATTTTCCGATGAAATGCCGCCCATGTTGCCACGACCGCCGCCGCCGTAGGCTTCTGCATCGGAATTGAGCGCCTCGCGCCAGCGCCCTGCCACGGGCAGCCCAACACAGTAGCCGGGCCGGTCCACCGGCGTCATGTTCATCACGACGACGACCTTGGGATCATCCGGGCCGCCGTGCCGGACGTAGGCAAAGACGGACCTGTCGGCGTCATTCGCCTCCAGCCACTGAAACCCGCTGGGCCGCGTGTCATTCAGATGAAGACTCGGCGTTGCGCGATAAAGCAGGTTCAGGTCGCGGACCCACATCTGCATGCCTTTATGGCGGCCATCGTCGCATTCGTGCCAGTCAAGGCTCTGGTTGTGGTTCCATTCCTTCGACTGCGCGAATTCCTGTCCCATGAACAACAGTTTCTTGCCCGGATGGGTCCACATGAAACCGTAATAGGCGCGCAGGTTGGCATACCTCTCCCAGGCGTTGCCGGGCATCTTGTGCAACATCGATCCCTTGCCGTGCACGACCTCGTCATGGCTGATCGGCAGCACGTAATTTTCGCCAAAGGCATAGTGCAGGCTGAACGTCATCTCGTGGTGGTGATGCTTGCGGTGGATCGGGTCGAGTTCCATGTAGCGCAGGCTGTCGTTCATCCACCCCATGTTCCACTTGAACCCGAAGCCCAGACCGCCGTAGTCCACCGGCCGCGACACGCCGGGAAAGGCGGTGCTTTCCTCGGCCACGGTCATGATGCCCGGCACCTCGCCGTAGGTCAGGGTGTTCATGTTCTGCAGCAGCGCGATCGCCTCGTAATTTTCGCGCCCGCCGTCCTTGTTCGGCACCCATTCGTCGTGCTTGCGGGAGTAGTCGCGATACAGCATCGAGGCCACCGCATCGACGCGGAGGCCGTCAAGGTGATATTCCTCCAGCCAGTATAGCGCGTTTGAGGTATAGTAGTTTGCCACTTCATTGCGGCCGAAGTTCGGAATCAGAGTGTTCCAGTCCTGATGAAACCCCTCGCGCGGATCGGCGTGTTCGTAAAGGTGCGTGCCGTCGAAGCTGCCCAGACCGTGCGCATCCGTCGGGAAATGCCCCGGCACCCAGTCCAGCAACACACCCAGTCCCTTGGCGTGCGCGGCATCCACCAGCGCCCGGAATTCATCGGGTGTGCCGTGGCGGATCGTCGGCGCATACATCCCGATCGGCTGATAGCCCCATGATCCATCAAAGGGATGTTCGGAAATCGGCATCATCTCGATATGGGTAAAGCCCATCCAGGCGGCGTAATCCACCAGATCCGTCGCGAGTTCGACATAGGACAACGGCCGGTTGCCCGGCGCGCGCTTCCAGCTGGCCAGATTCACTTCGTAGATGCTGATCGGCGCGTCGATCGTCTGTGCCTGTGCGCGTGTCTGCAAGAAGGTGGCATCGTGCCACTGCGCATGGGACAGGTCGCGCACGACCGATCCGGTCCGCGGCGGATGCTCCGACCCATAGCCGAAAGGGTCGGCCTTCAGCGGCAAAGGTGCGCCGTCAGGGCCCAGGATCTCGTATTTGTAGATCTCGCCGTCGCCCAGCCCGGGCATGAAGATTTCCCAGATACCGCCGTCGCGGCGCCGCATCGGCGCGCGGCGCCCGTCCCAGACATTAAAATTTCCAACGACCGAAACCCGCTGCGCATTCGGCGCCCAGACGGCAAAGTGCGTCCCGTCAACGCCCTCATGCGTCATGACATGGGCACCCAAAGCCTGCCACAGGCGGCGATAACTGCCTTCTCCGATGAAATACAGGTCGTCCTGCGACAGCACCGGGCCAAAGCTGTAGGGGTCGTCAAACGTCCAGTTGCTCCCCTGCGCCGTGGCGTGCAGGCGATAGGTCTGCGGCGCTTTCGAAAAGGCCGCGACGAAAAGGCCGGGATAATCCCGCAATGCCACCAGCGGCACCTCTGTCTGTCCCGCAAGGCAGGTCACGGCATCGGCGCCGGGCACGAAGACCGACAGCAGAACGGCGCCGTCCCTGTCCTGCAGACCCAGTTGCGCGAAGGGATCGGCGCAGTGGCCGTTCGCAATGGCGCGGGCTGCGTTGTGATCGACCAGCGCCGCGGCGTCCGGTGTCTTGGTCTGTCCCATCAGGATCCCTTTTCGTCGCAGCGGCGCACGGGGCGGCGCGATGGCGCGGTTGCCTGTATTCCAACCGCTCCTGCGCCGGAACGCAAGCCATTCACGTTTCGTAAAGATTTTCATGCGTTGCTGCAACGGACCAGCTCAGGCCCGGTGGCGGTCCGCATGGTGTTGCACCGACGCCATAAGGCGCGGGAACCCGATCGTCCGGCTAGCCCGATCCGGACCCTGCACGTATCAAGGGGCGATCCCGCGATGGAATCAAGACACAGGATGACGATGCGCTGTCTGCTATTTTTCTTGATGCTTCTGACCGCTGCGCCCGCGGCAGCGCAATCGCGTGACGGGATCGGCAACGGCAGGCTGTTCGATAACGATATGCTCGGCGACGGCCACGACCGCTGGCGCACCGGCAGCTTCGTGTTCAGCCATCTGCGTGCGCCCAGACCCTATGACGGGACGGCGCAACCCTTTGGCGCCTTGCTGGAATACAGGTTCCGGTCCGAGATCATTGCCCCCTATCGCCGCAACGGGGACCGCCCCTACGCCGGGGTCCTCAGCCTCGGGCTGCATACGCATTTCGGTCAGGGTGACACGCAGTTCAGTCTTGGCGGCGATGTAATGGCGATCGGACCGCAGACCGGTCTGGCGGATTTTCAACGGGGGTTCCACAGTACCTTCGGGCTGCGGCGCCCGAAGACTCAAAACGCGCTGCCAGACCAGTTCGCGATCCACACCACGGCAGAGGCGCGCCAGACCATCCACTTGGGCGACACCACGACCCTGCGTCCCTTCATCGAGGGTCAGACCGGCGCAGAGGATCTGATTCGCGCCGGTGCAGACCTGATCCTTGGCAGTGCGGTCGGTCAGCGCGACCTGCTGTTGCGCGACGTGGTGACAGGGCAACTGTATCGCGGCACGCAGGACGACGCGCAGGGGATCAGCTTTGTGCTGGGCGGCGATGTCGCGGCTGCGGGCGACAGCCTTTACCTCCCCGACTCGCAGGGGGCCGCGCCGCGCGAGACGCGGACACGCGCCCGCGCCGGGGTACATTGGCAACCGGTGCCGGGTCTGGCGCTGTTCTATGGCGCAACCTATCTCGGCCCCGAATTCAAAGGTCAGGACGAAAGTCAGGTCGTCGGCTCACTGAAGCTCAATTTCAACTTCTGACTTTAAAACGACGCATGACCTTGCAGACCGCTTGCCTGCGGCCCTGCCCTGTGACTACCCTTGGACCTAGATCCCGCGCGATGAATGACGCGGGACGCGCAGTCGAGGCAAAGAGAGCAGGCATGAACACGGGCTTTACCGGCACGTTTGTCATTCCCTGGTCGCAAACGGAACTGGACGGGCGCCGCTCTGCGCCGGTCGCAGGCATTCGCGCCGGTGGCGCCTGGTCATGGACCGGGCAGCCGGTCCGTGTGGACGGGCCAAGCGCCATCCTTCCGTTGGGACCATCGAAGGATATGGCAGACCTGCGCAAGCGGGCCGCACCGACGGTGCGCCGCATTCTGGCAGGATCGCGTGCGCCGGTGGTGCCGCCCCCTGCCCTGTTGCAGGATCCGCTGTTCACCGCGTCCTTCACGGTGACGGACGGTCGCGCCGCATGGACGGTGACGCTGATCCCGCGCGGGCCGGGTCGCAAACCCCTGCTGATGTTCCTCGATGCGCTGCCGCCGCGCGACACCGACCTCTGGATCGTGCGCCACGACATCGACGCCACCACGCTGGCAGAGGCCGAAGATGTACCGCAGGGCGTGATCTGCTTTACCCCCGGCACGATGATCCTGACGCCGGAAGGGCCGCGCGATGTCGCGTCCCTTGGCGAAGGATGCCGGGTGCAGACGCAGGACAATGGCCCGGCCGAGGTGCTGTGGATCGGCAAGCGGCACGTGACGGGCGCCCGCCTGCGCGCCTTGCCGGACCTGGCGCCGGTCCGGCTGCGCACCGGCGCTCTGGACAACGACGTGCCGGACGCGGGGCTGCTGGTCTCTCCGGACCATCGCATCGTCCTGCACGGCCCGCGCGCGCGCGCCTTGTTCAATGCAGAAGAGGTGCTGGTCACGGCCCGTGACCTGATCGACGACAGCCGCGTCTTGCGTGACCACAGCCTGCGCGCGGTCACCTATATCCATATGATGTTGCCAAGCCACCAGATCGTCTTTGCCAACAACGTCGCGACCGAAAGCTTTCACCCCGCCAGTGCCGCCCTGTCGACCATGGCTCCGGACGACCTCGACCGGATGTTCGGGCGTCTGCCGGACCTGCGCTGTGACATCGACGCCTACGGCGCCTATGCCCGCCGCGTGCTCACGCTCAGCGAAGCGACCGTCCTGCGCCACGATGCGGGGCGCAGGATCTAGCTTCCGGTCTCGCCGTGGGTGTTCAGGAAATACTGGGACAGGATCGGCGTGGATGCCGCCCCCAAGGCACGGGCGTTTGGACCGATGCTGCCGGCGACGATGGCCGGGGCGGCCAATCCGCGCAGGTCAAGACCCGCAAGGCACGCCGCCGTCTGCGCCACCAGTCGGCTGCGGACGTCCGCCGGAAATCCGCCGTCGATCACGATCGCTTCGAAGTCGATCACCGAACAGACCGTCAGCGACGCCAGCGCCAGATGCTCGGCTGTGACCGCGATCCAGTCGTCCAGAATCGGTCCGAACTGCGACCAGTCCTGTGGCAGGGTCCACAGCACCGACGGGTCGTGACCCGCTTTGACCAGCGCCGTTTCCAGCAGGTGCAGGGACGCCGCATCGATCAGCTGAATATCATGCCCGTCCGGTCCCCGCATCGGCAGCGATCCGAAGGCCCCGGCATTGCCTGACCGCCCCTCAAAGACGGAATGGTTCAGGATCACACCGCCCCCGACGAACGATCCCACGAAGAAATAGGCATAGTCGCGCCAGCTGCGACCAACGCCATAGATATGCTCGGCCCGACTGGCGGCAGTCGCGTCATTTTCCACAAAGACCGGCAAGGTCGAAAAATCCGCGATCGCCGCCGTGAAATCAAAGGACTTCCAGGTCTGCATCGTATCCGCAGGCGCACCAATGATATCGTGCCAGTTCCAGATCTCGTAGGGCATGGCGATGCCGATCCCTGCGATCCTGTCCGCCGCCGCCGGCGTCAGCGCAACGGAAAAGGCCGCCATCTCGTCGCGCAGAAAGCTCAGAATTGCTGCAGGCAGCGGATAGCGATAGGTCAGGTTCCGCTCGGCCACGAGCCGGCCAATCATGTCGGTCAGGACCAGATCGGCACTGCGCCGCCCGATCTTCAACCCTACCGCATAGGCGCCCTGCGGCGCCAGGTCCATCGGGATGGAGGGTTTGCCCACCCGTCCGCGCTGCGGGCTGCCCCGCGTCAACAACCCGTCCTGTTCCAGACCCCGCAGGATCACCGACACCGTCTGCGGCGACAGGCCCGTGCGCCGCGCGATATCGCTGCCCGCAGATGCACCGTTGCGCAAAAGCGTCGTCAGGATTAACCTTTCGTTGTGGTCACGCAGCGTGTGCTGGTTCCGCCCCGTCCCCGGATCGCGCACATCAATCTCAGTCATGATCCGACCTCCCACACTGACAATCACAATTCACCTTTAATAAATCAAGTTGATTTATTTATTGACGAATCGCTTCTCATGATGTTTATCGGGATCAGTCCCCAGCCGGGAGGGCGCGGGGCACGAGCGGTCGAGACCGCTAGACATCCTTGGGAGGCTACCATGAATAAACTGTTTGCAGGCACTGCTCTGGCAATGATCGCACTGGCCGGTGCCGCCAGCGCCGAGTCCCACACCGGCATGTCCGCATGCCTGATCACCAAGACGGACACCAACCCCTTCTTCGTCAAGATGAAGGAAGGCGCCGAAAAGGCCGCCGCCGATCTGGGCATGGAACTGAAATCCTTCGCCGGCAAGGTCGACGGCGACAACGAAACGCAGGTTGCCGCGATCGAGACCTGCATCGCCGACGGCGCCAAGGGAATCCTGATCACCGCGTCCGACACTTCTGCGATCGTCGATTCGGTCCAGAAGGCCCGCGACGCCGGCCTGCTGGTCATCGCGCTGGACACGCCGCTGTCCCCCGCCGACGCCGCTGACGCGACCTTTGCGACCGACAACTTCGCCGCCGGTCTGCTGATCGGTGAATGGGCCAAAGGCGCACTGGGCGACGCTGCCGCCGACGCCAAGATCGCAATGCTAGACCTCGCCGTCAGCCAGCCCACCGTCGACGTGCTGCGCGACCAGGGCTTCCTGCAGGGCTTCGGCATCGAACTGGGTGATCCGAACGTCATCGGCGACGAGGACGACGCCCGTATCGTCGGCAACGACATCACCGCCGGCAACGAAGAGGGCGGCCGCACGGCGATGGAAAACCTCCTTACCGTGAACCCCGACATCAACGTGGTCTACACGATCAACGAACCCGCCGCGGCCGGTGCCTACGAGGCGCTGAAGGCTGTCGGTCGTGAGAACGACGTGCTGATCGTGTCCGTCGACGGCGGCTGCCCCGGCGTGCAGAACGTGGCCGACGGCGTGATCGGTGCAACCAGCCAGCAGTATCCGCTGGAAATGGCCAAGCTGGGCGTCGAGGCGATCGCCGCCTACGCCAAGGACGGCACCAAGCCCGCGCCGACCGAAGGCAAGGACTTCACCGATACCGGCGTGAAGCTGATCACCGACAAGCCCGTTGACGGCGTCGACTCGATCACCTCCGAAGAAGGCAAGGCAATCTGCTGGGGTTGATCTGACCCCACAGGTTGAGACACACTGACAACGACAGGGGCGGCGGAGGATCCGCCCCTGTCGGACAAGTCCGGGGAGGCCAGTGTTGCCGTGACCGGCACCACAGCACAATTTGAAAAGAGGGGGAGGCAGGCGATGGCATCGCAATCCGACGACTATGAATCCGTTGTGAAGGTCAAACGCGAGGAAGCGGTTGCCGCGTTCCGCGACGATCACAAGGGTTTCGTCAAGAAGGTGCAGCACGCGCTTCACGTCACACCGTCGCTGGTGCCGCTGATCGTGCTGATCGTGTCGATCATCGTGTTCGGCAGCCTGCTGGGTAGCAAATTCTTCTCGGCCTCGTCCCTGACACTGATCCTGCAACAGGTGCAGCTGGTCGGCATCGTGGCCGCAGCCCAGTCGCTGGTGATCCTGACCGCCGGGATCGACCTGTCCGTGGGTGCCATCATGGTGATGTCTTCGGTCATCATGGGCCAGTTCACGTTCCGCTACGGCATTCCCGCCGAAATCTCGATCATCTGTGGTCTGGTCATCGGCACGGCGCTGGGTGCCGTGAACGGCATTCTGGTGTCCAAGATGAAACTGCCGCCCTTCATCGTGACGCTGGGCACCTGGCAGATCATCCTTGCCGCCAACTTCCTCTATTCTGCCAACGAGACGATCCGCAGTCAGGAAATCCGGACCGAGGCCCCGATCCTTCAGTTCTTCGGCACGACCTTCAAGATCGGTGCGGACGAGGCAGGTCGCGGCGGCGCCGTTCTGACGGTCGGCGTGATCTTCATGATTCTGCTGGTTGCGGTACTGGCCTACATCCTGCGGCAGACCGCCTTCGGCCGCCACATCTATGCGGTAGGCGACGATCAGGAGGCGGCAAAACTGTCGGGCGTCAACGTCGATGGCGTTCTGATCGCGGTCTATGCGCTGGCAGGACTGATCTGCGCCTTCGCCGGCTGGGCCCTGATCGGGCGCATCGGCTCGGTCTCTCCGACCTCGGGCCAAGAGGCCAACATCCAGTCGATCACCGCCGTCGTGATCGGTGGTATCTCGCTCTTCGGTGGGCGCGGGTCGATCATGGGATCGCTCTTCGGGGCGCTGATCGTCGGTGTCTTCACGCTGGGCCTGCGTCTGGCCGGGGCCGACGCGCAATGGACGTATCTCTTCATCGGCGCGCTGATCATCATCGCCGTCGCCGTCGACCAATGGATCAGAAAGGTGTCTGCATAATGGAACCCATTCTCAAAGGCCGCAATCTGGTCAAACGCTATGGCAAGGTCACTGCACTCGACCATTGCGACTTCGACCTTTACCCGGGCGAGATCCTGGCCGTGATTGGCGACAACGGTGCCGGCAAGTCCTCCCTCATCAAGGCCGTGTCCGGCGCCGTGATCCCCGACGAGGGCGAAATCTTCCTCGAAGGCAAGCGGATCCAGTTCGCCTCTCCGATCGAGGCGCGCGCCGCGGGGATCGAGACGGTCTATCAGACCCTCGCCATGTCCCCTGCCCTGTCGATTGCCGATAACATGTTCATGGGGCGCGAGCTGCGCAAACCCGGGTTTCGCGGCAAGTGGCTGCGGCAACTGGACCGCAGCGCGATGGAAAAGTTCGCCCGCGAGAAGCTCAGTGAACTGGGCCTGATGACGATCCAGAACATCAACCAGGCGGTCGAAACGCTTTCTGGTGGCCAGCGTCAGGGCGTCGCCGTGGCTCGCGCCGCGGCCTTCGGGTCCAAGGTCATCATCCTGGACGAGCCGACGGCGGCTCTGGGCGTCAAGGAAAGCCGCAAGGTGCTGGAACTGATTCAGGACGTGCGCGCGCGCGGCGTGCCGATCATCCTGATCAGCCACAACATGCCCCATGTCTTCGAAGTTGCTGACCGCATCCACGTCCACCGTCTGGGCAAGCGGCTTTGCGTCATCAATCCCAAAAACCACACCATGTCCGATGCCGTGGGCTACATGACCGGCGCCAAGGAGCCCGATCAGGAACTGGAAATGGCCTGAAACCGACAGTGGACCGCCCGTAACATAGGACGGTCCATCTTCTTCTGGTCAAAAATACTTCGGGTTCCGGGGCAGCGCCCCGGCACGACATTTCACCCGCGCGCCTCTGTCCCAAGCCGGTTGCGATAGGCCCGTGGCGACACGCCCATCCTCTTGCGGAACACCCGCGCGAAATACGCAGGGTCAGAAAATCCCAGATCATAGGCGATCGTCGTGACCGGCTGGCGCGTATAGGCCAGCCGCCGGGCGGCCTCGCCCAGCAGATGTGCCTGCACCGCGCCCATGACCGACTGATCCGCCTGTTGGCGAACGATACGGTTCAGCTGGGTGACCGACGTGCCAAGATGTGCCGCATAATCCGCCACCCGCCAGCCTTGGGTCGCGTGGGTTCTGACGGCATCTTCAAACCGCGCGCGAAGCGTGGCCCCGGCATCCGCGATCGGTGGTACACCCGCCACCAGATCGCACCCCAGCGCGACGACCAGCGCCCGCAGCGCAAGGTCGCGCTGGCCCGATGGATCAGCATGACGGCTGGCGATGGCGGCGAACAAATCGGCGATACGCGGCGTTTCGGGATGGGTCTGGATCCGTTGCAGCCCCGCCGGCACAAGGGCGGACAAAACCTCGACCGGGACCGTCACGACAAATCCCTGCGTGCCGTCCGCAAAGATGAAACCATGCTCCAGCTGGCTTGGGATCGACAGGGCGATGGGCAGCGGCAACGCCCGGTCGCCCTCGGCCAGCCGCAGGGTCACGCCGCCGGACCGGATCAGAAAGAACTGGTGCAGCTCCGGATGCCGGTGTCGCGCGATCTTCCAGCCATGGCGATGGGCGCGGGCGTTGATGTCCTCGCAATGCAGGACATCGGGAAAGATGCGGCCCTCGCCAAAAAGCGCGAAGGCCGGTGTCCGTTTGGCTGGATTGTCCAAGTTGTCGCTCCGATCCTGCCGGTATCATGGGGCCAGACGGTCCAGAATTGCAAGATAAGCATTCGAGGAGGATTTAATGCGCACACAGGTCTGCATCATCGGGGGAGGCCCGTCCGGCCTTTTGCTGTCGCAACTTCTGGACCGGGCGGGCATCGCCTCGGTCGTGCTGGAACGCCAGACGCGGTCTTATGTGTTGGGCCGGATTCGGGCCGGCGTGCTGGAATACGGCTCCGTCGGGATGCTGGAACAGGCGGGCGTGGCGACCCGCGCCCATGCCGAAGGCCTGCCCCACTCCGGCACGTACCTTGCCGTCCAGAACGAGGGCTTCCGCATCGACTTCGACGCGCTGATCGGCAAGAAGGTCATGGTTTACGGCCAGACTGAGGTGACCCGAGACCTGTATGAGGCGCGTGACCGGGCAAATGGAATCGTGATTCACGAGGTCGAAGGCACACAGCCTCACGATCTGGACAGTGACGCGCCCTATGTGACCTACACGTTGAACGGCACCGAACACCGCATCGACTGTGATTATGTGGCGGGTTGCGACGGCTTCCACGGCCCATCACGACAGGCGATCCCAAAGGATGTGCTGACGGAATACGAGCGCGTCTATCCCTTCGGCTGGCTGGGCATCCTGTCGGAAACCCCCCCGGTCAGCCACGAGCTGATCTACGCCAACCACCCGCGCGGCTTTGCACTGGCGTCGATGCGCAACCCGCACCTGAGCCGCTATTACATTCAGGCACCCGTGGACGACCCGCTGGACAAATGGACCGATCAGGCGTTCTGGGACGAGTTGCGCCGCCGCCTGCCGCACGACGCGGCCGAGACGCTGGTCACCGGCCCCTCGATCGAGAAATCCATCGCCCCTCTGCGGTCCTACGTCGCCGATCCGATGCGCTGGGGGCGCCTGTTCCTCGTGGGCGATGCGGCGCATATCGTGCCGCCGACCGGGGCAAAGGGGCTGAACCTTGCGATTTCGGACGTGCATTACCTGTTCGAGGCGCTGAAACTGCATTACGCGCAGGGCGATGACACGGGCCTTGACGGCTATTCGCAGACCGCACTGGCGCGGGTCTGGAACGCGATCCGGTTCAGCTGGTGGTTCACCACCACCATGCATCGCTTTCCCGACCAGACGATTTTCGATCAGGCCATTCAGGACGCCGAGTTGCGCTATCTGCTGGGGTCGCAGACAGCCCAGCGCGCGCTGGCCGAAAATTACGTGGGGCTGCCCTACTAGCGCCCCATCGCCATATAGCGCAGCACCGTCGGGCCGATGGTCAGGATGAACAGGGCGGGCAGCATCATCGACGCCATGACGGCTGACATCTGCACGGGCAGCTTGTTTGCCTTCTCGACGGCCTTCATCTCGCGGGTCTCGCGCATCTCGACCGCGTAGGCGGTCATCGCGTCCGAGATACTGGTGCCATAGGCCATCGACTGGCTGATGAGCTGCGCAAAGGCCGCGACCTCGTCGACGCCGGTGCGCAGGGCCATGTCCTGCAGTGCGCCCGCCCTGTCGCGACCGGCCAGCACCTCGGCATGGCACAACAGAAGTTCCGCGCTGATGACCGGGCTGACCGTTGCCAGCGCCTGACCGACGCGGACCATTGCCGCATCAAAGCCCATGCCGGCCCCCACCGCGATCTGCAGCAGGTCGAGCGCGTTGGGAAACGCCTCCTCGATCGCACGCCTGCGGGCGTCGATCCGCCGTTTCAACCAGATCGTCGGACCGTAGAATCCCACGGCGACACCGCCAGCGATGATCTGCGTGATGCGCAGCGAAGTCAGCAAAGCAAAGGTCTCGGCCACGGCATCGGGCAGGATCTGAAAGGACCGCAGCGCCAGCAGCATGCCCACTGCCGCAGGCAGGATCAGCGCCAGCACCAGCCGCATCACAAAGAAATTGCGCACTGCGTTGGGCCCGTCAAAGCCCGCCTGCTGCAACTGCGCCCGGATCAGGGTGCGTTCTGCGCCATCCTGCGGGATCAGGGCCTTCAGCATTCCTTCGGGGATTTGGTCAGGGGTCTTCAGCAGGGCCTGCCCGTTGCCATGACGCAGGTAAGCGGCGGCCGTCGCCTGCATCCGGACCGTCTGCCGGTCGCTATGCCCCAGCAACATCCACACCCCGACGGTCATCATCAGGACGCCCGCAAAGATCGCGAACAGGATCAGGCCCTGCGGGGTGATCGGCAGAAGTGTCATCAGTGCGGTCATGGGATCGGTCCTTTTGCCTCAGATGCGGAAGGTGACGAGCTTTTTCATCATCAGCCCGTTGCCGGTCACCAGCACGACCACGATGATCGCCAGCGGCAGGAACTTGGGATCGTCCGATACGCCGCTGAAGTATGTCGGCGCGGTGATCAGCGTGGCGCCGAACATCAGGAACGGCAGCGCCGTCAGGATGATCGCCGAAATGCGCCCTTCGGAAGAAATCGCCTTGACCCGGCGGCGCATGGAAAACCGCATCCGGATCACCCGCGCCAGCGTGGCCAGCACGGCGGCGAGGTTGCCACCGGCACTTTGCTGGATCGCGACAGCGGCAGACAGGTAGTGCAGGTCTTCGTGATCGATCCGCGTGGCCATGTCCTGCACCGCATCGACCAGTCCGTCGCCATAGGCGATCTGGTCGGCCAGCAGGCGAAATTCCTCACCCACGGGGTCTGCCATTTCACGCCCCACGGTGGCGATCGTCACGTTCAGCGGATGCCCGACCGTCAGGCCGCGTCGCATCATCTCCAGCGCATCGGGCAGCTGCTTGCTGAACGCCATCATGCGTTTGGCCCGCATGTGGTTGATCCAGGCCGTCGGCCCGCCCAGCGCAATCAACGCGGCCATGCAGGCCCCCGGCACGACGCCCAGCCGCCACCAGAAAAGGACAAAGACGGGCACTGCGATCCCGGCGCAGATCGCCAGCAGGCGCTGCGGCGCAACCGTCAGCCCCGCCTGCCGCATCTTGACCGGCAGGTTGCCGAAAAACGGCAGTTTCAGCCAGAACGGCGCGGCATCGGGGGCCCGCAGGGTGGCCGTCGCCTGCCCCAGCCGCTGCAACCGCGTCGCTGCCTGACCCAAGCTTGCATCGTTGTTGGAAAAGGCCTGCCGTATGCCTTCGCACAAGACAAGGATCCCGGCAAAAAGCATCGCCAGCACGACATACTGCGGCGCGATGGCGTCGAACAGGGCGGCGATCCGGGTCATGCGACCTCCTGCGGGGCGGTGAAGGTGCCAAGCGGCAGATCAAAGCCCGAGGCCTGCAACTGCTCCATGCATTTGGGGCGGATGCCGGTCGGGGCGAAGCGGCCCATGACGCGCCCCTCCGCATCCAGACCTGTCTTGCGGAATGCAAAAATGTCCTGCATCAGCACGACCCCGTTTTCGAGGCCCGTGACCTCGGAGATCGACATCACACGCCGGCTGCCGTCGGCCAGACGGTTCAGCTGCACGACGATGTTGATACCGGCGGCAATCTGGGTGCGCACGGCGGACAGCGGAAAATCCGCGCCGATCATGACGACCATCTGTTCCAGACGGGATATCGCATCGCGGGCGGTGTTGGCGTGGATCGTCGTCATCGACCCGTCATGGCCGGTGTTCATCGCCTGCAGCATGTCAAAGGCTTCGGACCCGCGCACTTCTCCAATGACAATCCGGTCGGGGCGCATCCGCAGCGCGTTCTTGACCAGCTCGCGTTGGGAAATCAGGCCGGTGCCTTCGGCGTTGGCGGGGCGGGTTTCAAGGCGCACGACGTGGTCTTGCTGCAACTGCAACTCTGCCGCATCCTCGATCGTCACGATCCGCTGGCGGTGGTCGATGAAGGCGGACATGGCGTTCAGCATCGTCGTCTTGCCCGACCCGGTGCCGCCGGAAATCAGCGCGTTCATCCGCGACTGCACGCAAGCGGCCAGAAACTGCGCCGCCGTGTCGTTCAGCGCGCCATACCCCACCAGCTTGTCCAGCGTCAGCTTGTCGGCGCTGAACTTGCGGATCGACAGCGACGCGCCGTCGATGGCGCAAGGCTTGATGATCGCGTTCACGCGGCTGCCGTCCGGCAGGCGGGCATCGACCCAGGGCTGGCTTTCGTCGATGCGACGCCCCACGCGGCTGACGATCTTGTCGATGATCCGCAGCAGGTGCTTTTCATCGCGGAACCGCAGCGGGCTGCGTTCCAGCAGGCCGCGCCGTTCGACAAAGATCTTGTCCGGCCCGTTCACGAGGATGTCCGACACGGTCGGATCTGCCAGCAAGGGCTCCAACGGGCCAAGGCCCAGCACCTCGTCCATCAATTCGTTGACCAGCTGCCGGAACCGGTCACCGGTCAGCGTCTGCCCGCGCTGTTGCAGGATGGGCGCGACCAGTGCGCCGATCTCGCGCTTCAGATCGGCGCGTTCCACCTGTTCGATCAGGCCAAGGTTCATCTGGTTCAGAATCGCCTCGTGCAAGACCTGCTTGAGGTCGTGCCAGCCGGTATCGGCAGTGGGGATCGCAACGGCGACGGGCTGCGGGGCGACCACGGGGATGTGGGGCGTCGGCGCGACCGGTGATGCAGGCGGGGTTGGGCGGACCGTCTGACGGAAATCCTTGAACATCACATTCTCCTTTTTTCAGGCGCGGCGGCGCTGGGTCTGGGACAGCGAGGTGCGCAGGCCCGCAATCAGCGGACCCATCGCCCGGATCGTTGCGGACCGGGGGGCCGCTGCCGCCAGTGGCACACCCTGCCCCGCCGCCCTTTGGGCCGCGCGCGCATCACCGGGCAACCAGTGGCGCAGGCTCTCGCCCAGAAAACGTTCCGCCTCTTTGACGTGGGCGGGTTGCGAAAACGGCTTGCGCTGGTGGGTGACGACAAGATCGATCGTCAGCGACGGATTATCGTCGCGGAACATGTCCATCATGCGCCGGGTCTGGCGAACCGTATGGACCGTAGGGTCGGTCAGCAGGAACAAGCGATCGGCCCGCGCCAACACGGGCGCCGTCCAGTCCGTCAGCGCCCGCGGCAGATCGAGGATCACCACGTCATAGGCCAGCCGCAACTCGTCCAGCAAAACGGCGACCATGTCGGGGGTCATCGCATCCAGCGGCGCCATCGCATCCGGGGCCGCCATCACATCGAATCCCAGCGGATGCGAAACCATCGCCCGCTGCAGCATCTCGTGATCCGGGTGCTGCCCCGTCTGCAGCATGGTCAGATATCCACCGCCATCCGTGATATCGAGGCTGGATCCCAGAACGCCATTCTGGAAATCAAGGTCAACGACCGCAATGCGCGGCGCAGCCGTGCCCGCGCGCGCCGATTTACGGTCGGTTTGTGCCATCAGGGTCGCGGCATTCAGCGCGAAGGCCGTCGCCCCCAGACCGCCGCGCGCCGCAGCGACAGCAACGATCAGGCCATTGTGTGCGGCGTCGCCCCGCTTGGCCTGCGTAACCTCGGCCACGGGCGCGATCTGCGCTGCGTCGGTCAGGCGCGGAGCGGCGGCGGCCAGCGGCATGACCTCGTCCAGACCCGCCGCCATCAGCCCGCGCGCCACCGCAAGGCTGAGCGGTTCGGCTGTCAGGCCCAGAAACTTGATGGCCGATGAATCATCGGCCTTCATCCGCCGCAGCGCCGCAACGTCCGCATCCTGACCCGGCCGGATGCCGAAGATCACCAGATCCGTGTCGGTCAGCGGGCCACGATCGCACAGGTCGGCCAGCGTCATGCGCTCCGACCGTACGACCAGCGCAGGATCGCCGCGCCCGACGTTGCGCGCCACCATCTCTGCCATACCCGGCAGATCGCTGATCACCAGCACGCGGGTCTGGACAAGTGCCGTGTCGTCAACCGACGGCGCGCAAGCAAGGGCCTGTGTCATATGTCATCTCCGATCAAGAGGGCCTCGGCGGGCAGCGATGCGCTCATCGAGGGAAAGGTCAGGGGATCGCCCAAGGCGCCCGGGTCGCCGACACCGGCCAGACGCGCCAGCGCGCCCAGCGGGGTCACGAAGGCAAAGCGCAGATCCGTGATTTCTGCCGTGACGTAGGGCGTATAGGGGCCGCCCAGAAAGCCCAGCGTCGGATCGAAGGCATATGTCAGCGTCAGGTTGGCGGGTGTGGCGTTGGCGGGCATCAAGGGCGCCACATGCGCCCAAAGGTCCGGCGCATGCTCCGCCGTGCAGGACACGGTCACGGCCGTACGGCAAAGCCCTTGGCCAAGGCTGCACGACGCGCCGAAGCCAAGGCCCGACAGGACGCCGGACAAGGCACCTCTGGCATTCGTCTTGGGCAGGCCCGCGCAGATCGGCGCGGTCACCACGGCGCGCCTGACGGCCATTTCCGTCGCCTTCTGCGCCATGACCTGCGAAAATCCCAGGCGGCCAAAATCGATCAGTCCGAAGGTGAGCAGCAGCAGCAGCGGCGCCACCAGCGCAAATTCCAGCAGCACTGCACCGTCCTCGGCGCGGGCAAAGCGTTTTATGATGTGTCGTCCGGTCATGTGCCAAAAATTCGTCCGGTATCGGCGACCTGCAGATGCGTGACGGGCGGTACGCCGCCGAACAGCCCGAAAATCCCCGAAAACGGCCATGTGATCGTCATGTCCGCGGTCACCGTGGCGACAGGCGTATAGGCAAGGTGATAGGCGCCCGCTTTGCAGACCACGACGGGTGTTACGTCGTCGACGGTGATCGACGCGGGAAACAAAGGCAGGCCATCTGCACTGTTGCGCACGATGTCCGTGACCGTTCCCTGCATGGCCATGATGCTGGCTTGCGCCGCCGTCGCGGGCGAGGTGCCACAGATGTCGCCCGGCACCACCCGCCCGACATAGCGCGTCGCATCGCGGACACCCGCGATGGCCGCCTGATAGGACCACATCAGGCGCGCGCCCTCGATCGTGACCGAGAACAGCAGCAGCATCACCGGCAACACCAGGCCGAATTCGACCAGCGCCGCACCGTCGGTGTCGCTGGCAAAGCGCCGCAACCGCATGACCATGCCCCCGATCATTGATAAAGCCGCACGACATCGCGCGTGGTCACGTCGGGCGACCTTGGTGCCTGACCCCGGCCCAACCGGCCCACGACCTCGACATTGATGGTATTGGACCCGTTGGCCTCGGCGGGGCTGTTCAGGAACAGCTCCACGAAATCAAGCACCGGGACATTGGACAGATCGGCGTTGGCGGACAGGCCGGAACAGTCGATGGCCGCTGCCACGACAAGGCGGCGGTTCGGATCACGGTCCAGCACCGGCGCGCACAGCGGCAAGACCTGTGGCGTCGCACCGCCCAGCAATCCGCCGACCACGCCACCCACGGTCCCGCCCAGCAGGCCACCAACAAGGCCGCCGCTGCTGCCGCTGGCCTGCGCCGAGACCATGGCGTTGTAGAATTCAAACCGAGTCTTCGCCTGCGGGAACGGATCGGTTCCGCCGTAATATTTCGTGACCAGCTCCGCTCGCCCCGTTGCCCAGGACGCGTTGCCGGTCACACCGCAACTGCCAGACCGTTGGCAATCGTCCCGGGGCAGGTTGGGAAAACCCTCCGGCGTGTTGGTGCATTGGTTTACCCCGGCGGCGCCCAGCAGGTTCGGCACTGCGGCATAAAGCGGATTGGTCTTCAAGTTGGTCGTCGCCGCATCAAAGATGCCAAGGCGCACGTTCAGCCCCGCCTTGACCGTCGGCAGGCGGTTTCCGGTGGTGACCTCGATCCCGTCCTGCGCCAGGCAAGAGGTCCGCTCGCCCCGCGCGGCCAGCAGGCACAGATCAAGGTTGATACCCGACAGCGTGTTGCAAATGCCGTCGACGTCGATCAGCGGCACCGTGTTCTTGACCAGCGAAATGGTCCCCGGCACCAACTGGTTGGGATCGACCGAAAGATCCAGACTGACGCCCTTCTTCAGGTCCGACAGGTCGGCGCGCGCGTTCAGAAGCGGCGCGCAGAACGTGAGCGGCGTCGTGTTGCAGGCATATTTGCTGAACCCTGCGACGGCACTGGCACCGACGGTCTCGGGGCCTCCGGCCCGGCCGGTCAGCCGGGTAAAGGCGCGCGAAAAGGTGCCGCGGACACGACGGTCGGCCACGGTCGCCCGCACGAAACGTGCAAGCTGTGGCCGGGATTCGGTGCGTCCCGCGCCCGCATCTGTGCGACTGGCGTAGAACGTCAGCACAAAGTCGCCGGCCCCGCCAAGGCTCTGACTGCCCTCGCCATAGGTCTGCGTATCGGTGATGAATGCGGCCGCCGCCCCATTGGCGCGCGTGATGGCGTCGCTGGCCCCGTCCAGCTCTCCTGCCGCGGCAAGTGCCACGTTGTCGGCAAAGGACTGCAGTTCCGACTGTGTCGCTGCCTGACGACCAAAGTCGAAACCAAGGGCGATCACGCCCAGAAAGACCGCCAGCATGACAGCAAAGAGCGCGATGATCGCGCCGTCCTCGTCACGGACAAAGCGGGCCAGATGCCGCGTCATTGCAGCGACACCGTCGACGTCTCGAGGCCGCGGCGCACGGTGATGGTCCGCGGTGCGGCAGCGGGGGCTGTCGGTGTCAGGGGAACAGGGACCGCGCGGCCCCATACGTCGTCCATCGTGATCTGCGCGGGCGCATCCTCTGTCGTAACGTCGCCTTGGTCCTGCCGCAGCGTCAGGCTCAGCAGACCGGCCTGTTGCGCAATTGTCAGGATTTGCGCGTCGCGGGCCGAAACCTCGACCGTGATGGTGCGCGCGGTGCGCGCGGCGCTGCCGGTCGTGTCGGCGTTCTGGTCCGTGGCTAGAACGCGGATGTTCTGCAGAATCGTGCCGGTGCGCAGTCCGTCGCCGCGGCCTTCGGTCAGCACGATATCGACGCGGTCCCCGGGTGTGACAAAGCCGCCGACTGCGGTTTCGGCATTCACCCTGATCGCCACGGCGCGCGCGCCTGCGTCCAGCGTGCTGCCGATCGTCACGGTCGCACCGAAATCGGACACGGCGTCGGCAAGCAGCACGTCACCGGTCCGGATCGTGCGCGTGGCGCGGCGGGGTGCGGCGCCGACCTGCCCCAGCAACACATCTGCACTGTCAAAGGCACCCGGCGGCACGGTCCCCGCCGGCCAGGATTGCAGCGTCAGATCCTCGGCCCGGATCTCGGCGCCGAAGGGAATGTCGCGGGCGGCCGCGATCAGGCTGACCTGCTCGGCCATCGCCGACGCCGCAGGTGGCGGCGCCGGCGGCACGGCATTCATCAGATCGCTGGCCTTCCACACGGCGCCGCCGGCGATCAGCAGTCCGCCAGCCATGAACAGGATGGGTTTGAGGTCCATTGTCGCCTCCTAAACTTGAGTTTGAAAGAAAGGAGGGCTTTCATCCCGCTACGTTTGGCCAAAGCAGCGATCGGGCACTGCTTTGGCAGAAGTCCTAACGTCTTAGGTCGGAGTACAGCCGGAATCTGCACCTTGAAGCGCACACCGTGCGTCAGTCATCTGGACATCCACATCGCCGCCCAGCGCCGCCAACGCGCCAACACCAACGGTGATCGCGAGGCCGAGGGCAATGCCGTACTCGACGAGGGTGGCCCCGTCTTCGTCGCGGCGGAAGGTCGTCAGGAAGATCTTGGCGGTTTTAAACATGTCTTGGTCCTTTTGAATGCGAGCACCAACATGGCGCCGATGGCCTCAAAATGGCGGATCGCGGCCGCCGTCACATCGACCAAATAGATGAGATATCAGGGCCTTGCGCGTCAGACAGCAAATGCGGCGTCCACCACCACACCAGCGCCCTGCCGGTGCCTTGCTTTCGCCGCAGCTTGGCGCGGTTGTCCGGGTCGGACCGGCAGGGCGCCACATTAAGGTCTTGATCCCACGCGTTCGGGGTTTTTCCGATCCGTTCAGAATTCTCAACAATTTCTTAATTTGGCCCCCGGACGGAGGCTAGAACGGCGGCTGTCAGACCCGTAACGAGGATTTTTTTTCATGAACCACTCTGCCGCCTACCACGCCTACGCCGCTTCGAGTCCGGCCACGGACCCCGCTGCGCGCCGCGCGATGGCACTGGGGGCGCTCTTCGGCGCGGCGTCTCATGCTGGCGTTCCGCTGACCCGTGCGCTGGCGGCATTGCGTCAGGAAACGCGGGCGGACGTGGTCTGCCTGCTGCGTGTCACCGGAACGGTCGCCGCCCGCCTGATCGCGACGACAGCGGCCCAGCCGTCGCTCATCGACCCACGGATCGCTGCCTTCGCCCGCAGGCTCTGTACGGACCCGGCGCAGCTGATTGCCGGCCACACCCTGATGGATGCGCGCACCAACGGGCAATGCGCCGTGGTGCTGGGGGTCGGCACACACCACGCCGACCTGCTGATCCTGCGCAAGGGCGATCCGATCGTGCTGTCGGATTTCGGCGCAATCGCCACACCGATCTGGGCGGGCCGCCGTCCCGGCCTTGCCCGCAAGGCCATCGCGGCGCTTGCGACAGGACCAGAAGACGATACACCTGTCGCCCCAGATGCCATCCTGAGCGAGGCGAACCCCGCCGGACTGACGCCTGCAGAGCGGCGAATTGCCAAGGCTCTTCGGGACGGGCTGTCGCCGGCCCAGATCGGAACAATGCTGCAGATTGCGATGCCGACGGTGCGGACGCATCTGCGCAACATCTATAACAAGACCGGGCTGCGCGGTATGCACGAGGTCTGCCATCGCCTGCATACCGAAGCGGCACGACACAGCGTGCCGCGCGTTGACGGATTGGCCTGCGACGCTAGGTAGCAAGTTCCTGCTCTGAACGGCTGCCCCCATGAAACGCTTCACCTGCCCCACCTGCGCCAAAGAGGTGCATTTCCGAAACCAGTCCTGCGTCAATTGCGGCACCCGTCTGGGGTATGACGCCAATACACAGGTCATGCGCGCGGCCGGCGGTGACGTCGTGCTCTGCGCCAATGCCAAAGGCGCCGCCTGCAACTGGCTGGCGGTCGACGCCCGGCCTGGCAGCTTTTGCCTCGCGTGCCAGCACAACCATGTCGTCCCCGATGCCTCAATGGACGGCAATCTGGCCCGCTGGCGCGAGGTCGAGCTGGCCAAGCGCAAGCTGATCTACGGCCTGATGCGGTGGCGCCTGCCACGTCCGACCCGCGCGCAGAACCCCAACCTCGGGCTGGCCTTCGACTTTCTGGCCGATGCGCAGGGGCCGAACGGCGTCACAGCCGTCATGACCGGCCACGAAAGCGGGTTGATCACCATCAACATCGCCGAAAGCGATGACGACGTGCGCGTGGCCCGCCGTACCGCGATGGATGAACCCTACCGGACCCTGATCGGCCACATGCGCCACGAGGCCGGCCATTTCTACTGGGCGCTGCTGGTCGACAATTCGCCCCACATCGGCCGCTACCGCGAGCTGTTCGGCGACGAACGTGCGGATTACAGCGCAGCCTTGCAGTACCATTACGACAATGGCGCGCCGCAGGGCTGGCAGCAAAGTCACATCAGCGCCTATGCGACGTCTCACCCGTGGGAAGACTTCGCCGAGACCTGGGCGCACTGGATGCACATCGCTGACGGGGTCGAAACCGCCGCCGCCTACGCCTTGTCACTGGACGGCAATCAGGTGACGCAGGATGCCTACGGCGCCACCGACATCAAACCGGTGGTCGAGGCCTGGGTGCCCGTCACGGTCGCGCTGAACAACATGAACCGCGCCATGGGTCAGCCCGATCTTTATCCCTTCGTGCTGAACAAGCCGGTCATGGCCAAACTGCAGTTCATCAACGATCTGATCCACAGCGCATCCATCGCCTGATTTTTAGGCACTTTGACACCCCTGCCCGCGTTTTCACATTATGCGGGTGGAGGTGCGGGGCACATCGTGGGACAGTTTGCGTTAACTGTTACGAAAGGTTGCCCATGTCGATCCTCGCCGCGATCCGCCACCTGACCCATTACAAATACGACCGCCCCGTGACGCTTGGCCCGCAGATCATCCGCCTGCGGCCCGCGCCCCACAGCCGCACTCCGGTCCTGAGCCACAGCCTGAAGGTCACGCCGGCAAACCACTTCGTGAATTACCAGCAAGACGCCTACGGCAACTGGCAGGCGCGCTATGTCTTCCCGGACCCGGT
The DNA here is from genome assembly GCF_021735925.1 of Loktanella sp. M215. Taxonomy (NCBI): domain Bacteria; kingdom Pseudomonadati; phylum Pseudomonadota; class Alphaproteobacteria; order Rhodobacterales; family Roseobacteraceae; genus Loktanella; species Loktanella sp. M215. The sequence goes on along the minus strand of NZ_WMEA01000001.1, from coordinate 1,864,204 downwards.
CACCGAATTTAAGATCGAGGTCGATGTCGTCGCGGACATGAGCGTCTACAATCCCTTCGACTTCTTCGTCGAAGACAGCGCGCAGGAATTTCCCTTCACCTACCCAGAGGCGATCAGCGACGACCTGTCGATCTACATGCGGACCCACGACGAGGGGCCATTGTTCACGGATTACCTGAACAGCATCTCGCGCGACCCGCAGCGCACCATCGACTTCGTCGTCGGACTGAACGCGCGGCTGGCGGCAGACATCGGATACATCGTCCGCATGGAACCCGGCGTGCAAACGCCGGAAGAGACTCTGCAACTGGCAAAGGGGTCCTGCCGCGACACATCGTGGCTGCTGGTGAACCTGCTGCGGCATCTGGGGCTGGCGGCGCGGTTCGTGTCCGGCTACCTGATCCAGTTGAAGCCCGACCTGAAGGCCGTATCGGGTCCGCAGGGAACCGAGAACGACTTTACCGACCTGCACGCCTGGTGCGAGGTCTATCTGCCGGGTGCCGGCTGGGTCGGCCTTGATCCGACATCTGGCCTTTTGACCGGCGAAAGCCACATCCCACTGGCCGCGACACCGCATTACAGCAACGCCGCACCCATCTCCGGCATGGCGAGCTTTGCCGAGGTCACCTTCAACTTCGACATGACCGTCACCCGCGTGGCAGAGCATCCGCGCATCACCAAGCCTTTCTCGGACGCCGCATGGGAGAAGCTGAACGCCCTTGGCCACACCGTCGACAAGGCGCTGGAGGATGGGGACGTCCGCCTGACGATGGGCGGAGAGCCGACTTTCGTGTCCATCGACGACTTCGAAGCGGAGGAATGGAACACCGGCGCCGTCGGCCCCACCAAACGCATCTTTGCCGACAAGCTGATCCGCCGGTTGCAGGATCGCTTCGCCCCCGGCGGGTTCCTGCACTACGGCCAAGGCAAATGGTACCCGGGCGAGACGCTGCCGCGCTGGACCTTCTCTCTCTACTGGCGTCGCGACGGATCGCCGATCTGGACCGACCCCGACCTGATCGCCGCCGAAGATGCCACAGGTGCGACCAAGGAACAGGCGCAAGCCGTCCTGCAAAGCATGGCCGAAACGCTGGGCGTGCCGTCCGCAAACGTGATCCCCGCCTTCGAAGACCCCGCCGACTGGTTGCTGAAGGAAGCGAACCTGCCGATCAACGTGACCCCGGAAAACAACGAGTTGAAGGACGCAGAGGCCCGCACCCGCATGGCCCGCGTCTTTGAACGTGGCCTGACGGAGCCGTCCGGCTATGTCCTGCCGGTGCAGAAATGGCAGGCACGCGCCAAGTCGCAATGGCTGTCCGAAGTCTGGGACATGCGGCGCGGTCATCTGTTCCTTGTCCCCGGCGACAGCCCCGTCGGCTACCGCCTGCCACTGGGCACGCTGGAGCATATCCCCGAGGCGTCCTATCCCCACGTCATTGTCGGCGATCCGATGCAGGATCGTGGCCCGCTGCCCACCTACCGCGTCGACAAGACCGAGGAGGCGGACGAGGAATCCCGTCAGGCCCGCGCGCATTTCACCGCGTCCGAGCCGGTGCAGGACCGCACCGAACAGGTCATCAGCGATCTGAAAGGCAAGGTCCGCACCGCCGTATCGGTCGAACCCCGCGACGGGCGGCTGTGCATCTTCATGCCCCCGGTCGAGGAGGTCGAGGATTACCTTGAACTCGTCGCCGCCGCCGAGGCAGCCGCGAAGAAGCTGGGCGTGCCGGTCCATATCGAAGGCTACGGCCCGCCGTCCGACCCGCGCTTGAACGTGATCCGCGTCGCCCCCGACCCCGGCGTGATCGAGGTTAACATCCACCCCGCCCACACCTGGGACGACGTCGTGAACACGACAGAGGTGGTCTATGAAGAGGCGCGTCAACTGCGCCTTGGCGCCGACAAGTTCATGATCGACGGCCGCCACACCGGCACCGGCGGCGGCAACCACGTCGTCGTCGGCGGCGTCACCCCCGCCGACAGCCCCTTCCTGCGCCGCCCCGACCTGATGCGGTCGATCATCCTGCACTGGCAGCGGCATCCGTCACTGTCCTATCTCTTCTCCGGCATGTTCATCGGCCCGACCTCGCAGGCCCCCCGCATCGACGAGGCGCGGATGGACAGCCTGTATGAGCTGGAAATCGCGCTTGACCAGATCAGGACGCCTGAAGAAGGCGACGTGCCCGCGCCGTGGCTGACCGACCGCCTGCTGCGCAACCTGCTGGTGGACGTGACCGGCAACACCCACCGGGCCGAGATCTGCATCGACAAGCTCTATTCCCCCGACGGTCCCACAGGCCGTCTGGGTCTGGTCGAGTTTCGGGGTTTCGAGATGCCGCCCAACCCGCGCATGAGCCTTGCCCAGCAACTGCTGATCCGCGCCCTGATCGCGCGGATGTGGAAGGCCCCGATCAAGGGCAACCTGACCCGCTGGGGCACCACGCTGCTGGATCGGTTCATGTTGCCCGAAATGGTGTGGCAGGACTTTCTCGACGTCCTTTCCGACCTCAAACAGCATGGTTTTGATCTGGACCCCGACTGGTTCAAGGCGCAGGCCGAGTTCCGTTTCCCCTTCTGCGGCGAAGTCAACGTGGATGGCGTCAATCTGGAAATCCGTCAGGCGCTGGAACCCTGGCACGTCATGGGCGAAACCGGCGCCATTGGCGGCACCGTGCGCTATACGGACAGTTCCGTCGAACGCCTGCAGGCCAAGCTGACCGCGACCGATCCGGGCCGCTATACGGTCACCTGCAACCAGCGGATGATGCCGATGCAACCGACCGGCAAGAACGGCGAGAGCGTGGCTGCGGTGCGTTTCAAGGCGTGGCAACCGCCGCTTGCACTGCATCCGAAGTTGCCAGTTAACGCGCCCTTGAGGTTCGACATCTATGACACCTGGACAGGCCGCGCGATTGGCGGCTGCACCTACCATGTCGCACATCCGGGGGGGCGCAATTATGATACATTCCCTGTCAACGGAAACGAGGCAGAGGCCCGCCGCCTTGCCCGTTTCGAACCGCATGGCCATACTGCCGGTGACTATGAACCCGTATCCGAGGCGCCTCATCCCTCATGCCCCATGACGCTGGACCTGCGCCGAAAACCGGGACTGTGACGCCCGCCGGGGCGGCGGACAGGGGCGAATTGTTCGACAGCTACCGCACCCTGCCCGGTGTGCCGGACGAATTATGCGATGCCACGGGCCGGATGCGGCCGGGTTGGGCGCCACTGATCGACCATCTGTCGGCCCTGCCCCCCGCCCAGATCGCGGCGGATTTCGCGCGCGGCGAACAGCATCTGGCCGATGCGGGCGTCTTCTTTCGCAAGTATGGCGATGCGACGGCCGCAACGCGGGACTGGCCGTATAGCCCGGTCCCGGTCGTGCTGTCCCAGTCCGACTGGACCACCATCAGCGCCGGTCTTGTCCAGCGTGCCAACCTGATGGAACAGGTGGTGGCCGACCTTTATGGCCCGAACCGCCTCGTTGCCGACGGTCACCTGCCGGCGCAACTCGTGGCCTCCAACCCCGAATGGTTGCGGCCCATGGTGGGTGTGGCCCCACGCGGCGGCCATTTCCTGCACTTCTGCGCGTTCGAACTTGGGCGCGGTCCCGACGGGCGCTGGTGGGTGCTGCAGGACCTGACGGACGCACCCTCCGGTGCCGGGTTCGCATTGGAAAACCGGATCGCCACGACCCACGTCTTTCCCGAGCTTTACGCCCAGGCCAATGTGCAACGGCTCGCCGGGTTCTTTAAGGATTTCCGGTCCGCCCTGACCGGGCTGAAGACGAACGACGCCAGCCGCGCCGCGATCCTGACGCCGGGGCCCTTGACCGACACCTACTACGAACAGGCCTATATCGCCCGCTACCTTGGCCTGTCCCTGCTGGAAGGCGGCGATCTGACCGTCGCCGACGGCGGCCTGAAGGTGCGCACCGTCAAGGGCCTGATCCCGATCGAGGTGTTATGGCGGCGCATGGACGGCATCTGGTCCGACCCGCTTGAACTGCGCCGCGACAGCCACCTTGGCACGCCGGGCCTCATGTCGGCGATCCGACAGGGCCAGGTCACGATGGTCAACGCCCTGGGGGCCGGGGTCCTTGAAACGCAGGCCCTCATGGCATTCCTGCCCGCGATCAGCCGCGTCCTGACCGGGGCTGATCTGATGTTGCCGAACGTCGCCACCTGGTGGTGCGGACAGACGAAAGAGCTGGCGCACGTCAACAGGCATGCATCGCGCATGATGATCGGTCCCGCTCTCGCGACCCGCATGCCCTACGAGACGCAGGCCCCCCACGCGATCGGCGGTATCCTGACGGGCACGGACGACACGCAGATCGGCCCCTGGCTGGCGGACAATGCTGCCGACTTGATGGCGAAAGAGCTTGTGACCCTGTCCACCACCCCGGTCTACGAGGATGGCGCGCTGGTCCCGCGGCCCATGACGCTGCGGGTGTTTCTGGCACGCGGCCCGCAGGGCTGGCACGTCATGCCGGGCGGCTTTGCTCGGATCGGCAGCGGCGCTGACACCTCTGCGGTGTCAATGCGGCGCGGCGGTGCCGTGGCCGATGTCTGGGTGGTGTCCGACGCGCCGGTTGCGACGCCGACACTGTTGCCGCGCACCGGCGATGGCCAATTCCGCCGCGCCACGGCAGAGGCGCTGCCAAGCCGCGCCGCCGACAACCTGTTCTGGCTGGGCCGCTATATCGAACGGACAGAGGGTCAGTTGCGCCTGCTGCGGTCCTACCACGGCCGCCGGTCAGAGGGGGCGTCCGGTCCTTTGCTGGATGCAATCCGCACCCACCTTGGCAGACACGGGATCAAGACGGATCGCGCAATCCCCAAGGGTCTGCGCCGAACGCTGGCCGCCGCAGTCCATTCCGCCAGCCAGATCCGTGACCGATTCAGCGTCGATGGCTGGGCCGCCCTGACGGACATGGACAAGACCTTGGCCAAGATGCAGGGCACAACGAAAGCCGGTGACGACGCTGCACTGGCCACCGGCATCCTGCTGCGCAAGGTGGCGGGATTTTCGGGTCTGACCCATGACAACATGTATCGCACCGCCGGCTGGCAGTTTCTGGCCATTGGCCGCGCGCTGGAACGGGCGGCCATGACGCTCGGCCTTCTGGCCCGCCTGGCCGACCCAGAGGCGCCGGACGGCGCCCTCGACCTTGCGGTCGAGATCGGCGACAGCGTCATCGTCCACCGCCAGCGCTATGCCATGGTGACAAGCCGTGACACGGTCATCGACCTGTTGGCGCTGGATCCGCTGAACCCGCGGGCTGTCCGGTTCCAACTCGACACCCTTCTGGCGCGCGTAACCGACCTGACCGCCGATGCGCCGTTGGGTCACATGACCGATTTCGAACGCAGCGTGCGGACCCTGCAAACCGCCTTTGCGGTGCATACGGTGGAAACGCTGGATACAGCCGCCCTCGACGCGGCCCTGTCAGATGTGCTGGGGCTGTCGATCACGCTCAACGCCGCCTTTCTGCACTGACCCCGATGATCTATGACATTCGCCTGATTATCGCCACGGACTACGCGGGCGAAGCTTCGACCGGGCGTCATGTCGTCTGCGTGATGCCGCGCGATCTGGGACCGGAACAACGGCTGGTCGCCGGGTTGATGACCCTCTCGCCCCCACCGGAAGACCGGCGCGACCGAGTCGATTTCTTCGGCAATCCCGTGGTGGAATTCGCGCTCGACGCGCCCCACGGCGGGGTCGAGGTGTCGGTGCAGGCCCGTGTCGAACGCAGGACGAGTGGCCTTGCGCCCGCAGGGGCCGTCGCGTTGGACGTGCTGCCACAGACGATCGCCGCCTGCCGCGACATGGGGCCGGACAGTCCGGTCCATTTCACGGCCGCATCCGACCGCGTGCCACTGACGTCAGCGATGACCGACTTCGCCCATGCGCAGGTCACGGTCGGCATGGATGTTGCGCAGGCCATTGTGGCGATCGGCCATGCGCTGCACCGGACCATGCGGTTCGACCCCAAGGCGACGACGGTGGACACCCCCGCGCCAGAGGCTTTTGCCAAGCGTCACGGCGTCTGCCAGGATTTCTCCCATATCATGATCGCCTGCCTGCGCGGCATCGGCATCCCGGCGGGTTACGTCAGCGGCTACCTGCGCACCCAGCCGCCCCCCGGCAAACCCCGGCTGGAGGGCGCCGATGCGATGCATGCCTGGGTCCGTGCCTGGTGCGGGCCGCAGGCCGGGTGGCTGGCGTTCGATCCCACCAACGACCGCATCGCCGATACCTCGCATATCATCGTGGCCTACGGTCGCGACTATGGCGACGTGGCCCCGATCCGCGGCATCCTGCGCGGGTCCGGCGGCCAGACCAGCCGCCAGTCCGTCGATGTCATTCCGCTAGCCGACACGGCCTAGCCAACCAGGCGCAGATGTTGGCTTGCCATCTGCAACCCCGTCGGGTCATCAGGCCCCGGTTACGCGCCAGACAATATCGCCGACGTCGTCGGCCATCAGCAACGACTTGCCATCTGCCCCGACCGTCACCCCCACAGGGCGACCATAGGACACGCGCTCGTCTTCGGACAGAAAACCCGAAAGGATGTCGCGGGGCGGCCCCGAAGGCTTGCCGTCCTTGAACGGCACGTGGATCAGGCGGTAGCCCGACAATGTCGAGCGGTTCCACGACCCGTGCTGTCCGATCGCCATGCCTGCGCCAAAGCCGGGCAAGGTCCCTTCCGGCACCCAGCACAGGCCAAGCGACGCCGTATGCCCGCCCAGCGCGTAATCCGGCGTGATCGCGGCGGCGACCAAGGCTGCGTCCTGCGGCACACGGTCATCGACGATCTTGCCCCAGTAGCAATAAGGCCAGCCATAGAATCCGCCGTCCTGCACCCGCGTCAGGTAATCCGGCGGTGTCTCGTCGCCCAAGCCGTCGCGCTCGTTCACGACGGTCCAGAGTTCGCCCGTAGACGGCTCCCACGCCGTGCCAACCGCATTGCGCAGGCCAGAGGCGAAGATGCGCGCCTTTTCCGTCTTAAGGTCCAGTTCCCAGATGCAGGCCCGACCCTGCTCGGCCTCCATCCCCTCGTCACCGATGTTGGTGAGCGATCCGACACCGGCATAGATCTTAGTCCGGTCAGGCGAGACGATCAGGCTGCGGGTCCAGTGGCCGCCGGGCTTGAAGGTCACCAGCGTGCGCCCCGGTCCAGTCAGTTTCGTGGCACCCTCGGTATAGTCGAAGGCCACGATGCCGTCCGTGTTGCCGACGTAAAAAGTGCCGTTCACCAAGGCCATGCCAAAAGGCTGCCGCTGGTTTTCCAGAAAGACATGCCGCTCTTCGGCCACGCCGTCGCCGTCCGCGTCGCGCCACAGGGTGATGCGGTTGGCGCTGATACCCAGCGCGCGGGCGCGCCGCATGGTGGCCTGTGCGGCGCGGTCGACAAGCCCCTTGGGTTTCGTCGCTTCCTGCAGGGCCTCGGCGATCAGCACATCGCCGTTCGGCAGCACCTCGATCCAGCGCGGATGCTGCAGATCGCTGGCGAAGGCATTGACCTTGAGGCCCGGTGCGGTTGTTGGCACGTGACCCTTGGCCCAGCCCTGCGCGGTCGGCATCTTCAGGGTCATCAGGCCCTGCTTCTTGGCCTGCGGAATCTGCGGCGACTGTCCCACCGCCTGCTGGCGCGGGGCGGACATGCGGCGCATCATCACCATTGTCCCGCCGACCAGTGCCGTCGCCCGTGCCATGAAGTCCATCTGTCTCGTCCCCTGCAATCCTGTGCCCGTCCCGGCACCGCACGATAAAATCGCCAAACTTGCGAAACCGCAAGGGATGGCAGGATCATTTGACAAAAGATCTCCGGAGGGTTGCGGCCAGCCTCATGACATCCATATACCATCTACACGGATGGAGAAACACCCATGAGCAACGTCAGACAGCTGCGCGACAAGACACCGGACAGCGAAAAGATCACGATCAACCTCGGATATGTCGATCTGGGCCGGATCGACCTGCTGGTGCAGGAGGGATTCTATTCGAACCGCACCGACTTCATCCGGACCGCGATCCGCAACCAGCTTGGCACCCATACGGAAGCGGTAAGCAAATCCATCGAACGCCACACGATGGAACTGGGCCTGCGCGACTATACCCGCGCCGATCTGGAAAGCCTGCAAAAGGCCGGAGAGGTGCTGCACGTCAAGGTCGTGGGCCTTGCCCGGATCGCGTCCGACGTGACGCCGGATCTCGCCCTCGCCACCATCGGGTCGATCACGGTGCTGGGCGCGCTTCAGGCCAGCGCAGAGGTGAAGGCCGCCCTGGCCTCTCGCATCCAGTAATTTCAGGCCCGCAACAGGGCCATCACAAGGACCGAACAGATGTTCAAATTCAACGCAGGTGCGCAGCACCCCGCGACCGGTGACGCACGTCTTGCCGCCGCCAATGACCTCGTCAGCCGCACGCTGGCGCAACACGGGCTGATGCCCGGCGGATCGTCCACGCCGCAGGCGAACTGGACCATGCCGCAAATGCCAAAGATGCCGTCCATGACCGGACTGGCGGGCTTGGCCGGCATGGCCGGTGCCGGAACGGTGGCGCATACGATGACTCCGGGCACCTATACCGGCGCCACCGGTCACCGCGATTATCTGGTGCATGTCCCTGCGAGTGCCGCCGATGGGGCCACCGGTCTGGTCGTGATGCTGCATGGCTGCACGCAGAACCCTGCGGATTTCGCCGCGGGCACGGGCATGAATGCGCTGGCCGACCGGGACGGCTTCATCGTCCTCTACCCCCAGCAATCGCGCGGCGACAATGCGCAGTCCTGCTGGAACTGGTTCAGCCGCGGCGACCAGCTGCGCGACAAGGGCGAACCCGCGATCATCGCCGGCATGACCCGGCAGATCGCCGAACAGCATGGCATCTCCGCTGACCGGACCTTCGTGGCCGGTCTGTCGGCAGGGGCCGCGATGGCGGTGATCCTCGGGCAGACCTATGGCGACGTCTTCTCTGCCGTGGGTGCGCATTCGGGCCTTCCCTATTCTGCCGCGCGAGATGTGCCGTCGGCCTTTGCCGCGATGGGCGGTCAGGGCGCCGACGTGGCCGCCCCCACCGGTCCCGGCATCCCGACGATCGTGTTTCACGGCACAGCCGACAGCACCGTCAACCCGGTGAACGGTCAGCGCATCGCCGCCCACGCCCTGACCGGTGCCGCCCAGACGATCGAGACCGAGGCCAATGGCACCACAAATGGCCGCGGCTGGCACCTGCGCAGCGCTGCCGACATGCAAGGGCGCGAGATGCTGGAATACTGGACCGTCGACGGCTTGGGTCACGCGTGGTCCGGCGGTCAGCCCGGTGGCAGCTATACGGACGCCAGGGGCCCCGATGCCAGCGCCGAAATGGTGCGCTTCTTTTTCGACAACGCCGGAAAGGCACAGCAATGACCGAGATGACCCTGACCTTCGACGCCGTATCAGAGGCGACCCCCGGCCCCAAATGGGCCGCCCGCTGGAACCGGTCCTGGCCCGCCTACGAGCCGTGGTTCATCGCCCGCGGCGGCGACAACGGCCCAGACCGCACCACCTGCCGCGACGCCATCGCGGACCACATGCCGGAGTTGCTGGGCACCTACGACCGGCTGGTCGATCTGGCCGGCGGCGGTGACCGCGCCGCGCGGTTCCTGTCGACATGGTGCCCGCCCCAGTATCTGGGCGGCTGCTCCCTCGCGGCCGTGTCGGACGGAACCGACGTGCGGCTGGTGCGCAATTACGACCTGTCGCCCAATCTGAACGAGGGGCTGATGCTGCATACCGCATGGACCGGACGGCGGGTCATGGGGATGGTCGAATTCCTCTGGGGGCTGTCGGACGGGATCAATGACGCTGGCCTCTCGATCGCGCTGGCCTACGGCGGCCGCACCCAGACCGGCCGCGGCTTCGGCATCACCACGATCCTGCGCTACGTGATGGAGACCTGTGACACAGTTAATCAAGCGCTGGCCGTGCTGGACCGCGTGCCATCCCACATGGCCTACAACGTGGTCGTGGCCGACGCGGGTGGCAACACCGCCAGTGTCGAGCTGTCGCCGGGCGGTGGCGCGCGGCGGATGCCGCAGGCGATCGCGACGAACCACCAGAGCGACGGCAGCGTGGCCGACCGTCCGTCGTTCACACGCACCCACGAGCGGCATGCCCACCTGCGCACCCTGCGCACGGCCCCGCGGTCCCTGTCGCACCAGTTTCGCAGACAGCCTCTGCTGCAGGACCGCTACACCGACGGCTTTGGGACACTTTTCACGGCAGCCTATGATCCAAAGGCCCTGACCCTCGACCTCACCCTGCCGGATGAAACCTGGGCGCAGAGCATGGACGATTTCCGCGAAGGCCAGCGGGTCGTGACCTATCGCAGCGGTGCGGTGCAGCAGCCAACGATCCCCCAAGGTCAGCCTGACTGGTCTGGCGCGGCCCGGATCGACTGGATGCAGGTCGGACAGGACTACGCCGCCGGGCGCGGGCGGGCGATCGAAAGTTACCTGCCGTTCTGAACAAAAAAGGGGCCGCCGGATCACCTCCGGCGGCCCCTGCCCTGCGCAACACAGGCTTGATCACATGATGCGGACTTTGGTCCCCAGCGGGCAAAGCTGGAAAAGCTCCGCGATCTTCTCGTTATACAGGCCGATGCAACCGTCAGAGGACGGGCGGCCGATCTTGCGCGTATCGTGGGTGCCGTGGATCGCGTAGGCGGGCCAGCCCAGATACATCGCATGGGTGCCCATCGGGCTTTTCGGGCCGGGCGGGATGTATTCCCAGCCGAACCGCTCTTTCTGCGATTGTGTCGGCGTCCAGTCGGGGCCGACCTTCTTGCGCACGATCTCGGTAAAGCCACGCTTGGTCAGCTCGTCCGTCTTGGGCACGGAGGTCGGATAGACGCGGTAGTCGATCCCCTGCGCATCCCAGTAATGCAGGGACCGGGCCTGCGTATCGGCCACCAGCATCGGCATGCCGGACAGGGCATCGAAATGATCGCTCCAGACATAGGTGCGGAAGGCGGCGACGTTGCGGGTCACGCCGCCGGGCAGCGTCTGCGCCCGCAGCAAGGTCGGCGCGGCCAGACCGCCCAACGCAATCCCCAACGCCACGCGGCGCGTGAAAGTCTGTGTCATGTCAATATCCTGTCAACTGCCAGAGGCGCACACGCTCTCGCGGCGCTTTGCCCATGCGGCTCAATACCACGAAAACGTGAGTGGTGGCAGGGGCATTCTTTCACGTTCCTGCGACCCGGCACCCTGTGGCTGTCCCGGAACTGCCGCCTACGTGTGCTCACGATTTCGGGAACAAGTCGCAGTCGCCGGGGCTTTACCCCTGCCGCATGCAGCCCCGGAATTACCGATGACACACCCCACCATCTGCGTCCTTTTCAATCCGGCCTCGGGCAAGAAGAAGGATGACCCCACAGCCGAGGCTCTGCTGGACCGCATGCGGAATGACCCCCGCATCGACCTGCGCGTGATCGACAATCCCGGCCATCTGGATGTCATGGTCAGGCAGGCCGTCGATGACGGATTCAGGACCATCGTGGCCGCCGGTGGTGACGGCACGATCGCCGGCGTCACCTCCGGTCTGCTGGACACGGACGTCGTGCTGGGCGTCCTGCCGATGGGGACATTCAATTTCGTCGCCCGCGGCCTTGGCATCCCCGAGGATCCCGATGCCGCCCTCGACGTGCTGTTCGACGGCACTGCGGCACCCCTGACATTGGGCGAGGTCAATGGCGAGATCTTCCTCAACAACGCCAGTCTTGGCGCCTATGCCACCGTGCTCGACGTGCGCGAAGGCGTCTACAAGCGCTGGGGCCGCAGCCGGATCGCAGCCTATTGGTCGGTCATCAAGGCGATGCTGACGCTTTATCGCAACCTGACCATGACGATCACCGTGGATGGCAAGACCCAGACCCTGCGCGCGCCGATGGCGTTCATCGCCAGCAGCGCCTACCAGCTGGAGCAATACGAGTTCGAAGGCGCCGACGACGTGCGCGACGGCAAGCTGGCGCTGATCCTTGCGCCGCATTCCAACCGGATGCAACTGTTGTGGAAGTCGGTCAAGATCCTGTTCGGCGGCATCCACCGGGGGGACGACTACATCCTGCACGTCGGCGAAGAGATCACGATCGACACGAAGCGCGGCCGCAACCTGATCGCCCGCGACGGAGAGAACGAGCGCATGAAAGGCCCCTATACCTTTCGCGTGCGGCGCGATGCGATCCGCGTGTTGGTGCCGAAGACCGGTGGCGAGGACGCGGCCTGATGCGTCTTGTCCTGCTGACCGACCTCCACTTCGGCCGCGCCCAGCCGGATCTGGTGCAACCGCTGCTGGACAGCGTGGCAGAGGCCGCCCCTGATCTGGTGGTGATCGCCGGCGACTTCGTCCAGCGCGCCCGCGCCAGCCAGTTTCGCGACGCGCGCGACTTCGTCGCACGCCTGCGTCACGACTGGATCGCCGTGCCCGGCAACCATGATATCCCGCTCTACAACCTCTTTGCGCGGGCCTTTGCACCCCGCGCCGCCTATCGCCGTTATATCACGAGCGAAACAGAGCCGCTTTTCGAGGATGACGCCCTCGTGGTCGTGGGCCTTGATACCACGCACCGGTGGAGCCATCAGCGCGGCCTGATCCGCCCCGCCCAGATCGACCGGGTCAGCCGCCTGATCCGGGATGCGGGCCGGGACAGGACCGTGGTCGTGATGGCGCACCACCCCTTTCACCAGGCCCCGGAGGTTGAAAAGAAGGTCATGAAGGGCGCCGCCCGCGCGCTCTCCACCTGGTCCGACTGCGGTCCCCACGTCATTCTGTCGGGTCATCTGCACACCTGGACGGTGGAACCGTTTCTGGCCCAGAAGAACAAGCAGATGACACTTCAGGTCCACTGCGGCACCGGCCTGTCCACCCGCCTGCGCGGAGAGCTGAACGAATTCGCGATCCTCGATATCGAAGGCGATACCTTCAGCGCCGTTCGCATGACCGCCGATACCGGAGACATGACCTATTCCGCCCGCAGTCAAAGCCGCTATTGCCGCACCCCGCAGGGCTGGCAGGATCTGGCCTGACGCGCCGCGCAATTGCGTTGCGCCACAAAATCGGGTCTGACGATGCCACGAGGATCGAAGGGGTATCGCGATGACGGCACCGGGCAGCGCATTCCAGTGGCATCCGGACACGCGCCTGCTGCGCGCGGATCCGGTGCTGGGCCGCCTGCGTGACACCGTTCGTGCCGGGCTGTCGCTGAACGTGGCCGACGGACAGGTCACGGGGCTGACGACGCCTGTCCCCGTCCTCCTTTGCGCCACATCCGGCAGCTCCGGCGACCCCAAGATCATCCGCCGCACGCCCGCCTCGTGGCAGGCGAGCTTTGCGGTGAATGGACCTGTCCTTGGGCTGGGGCCTTCGGCGACCGTCGCCGTCTTTGCAGGTCCCGAGTCGTCGCTGGCCCTTTACGCGGTGCTGGAAGCGGCGCACCATGGCGCAGCGATCCTGCCGCTGTCCGGCCTGCGGCCGGATCGACAAGATCAGGCCATCTCCGACCACGGCGCTGACGTGCTCTATCTGACACCAACCCAACTGATCCAGCTGTGTGACAAGGTCAGCCCGCGCCATCACGTCCGCCACATCATGGTCGGCGGTGGCCGGCTGTCCCCGGCGGCAGAGCGTGCCGCAGCCGACGCGTTTCCCGGCGCCCGGCTGATCCAGTTCTACGGCGCTGCCGAGACGAGTTTCATCACATGGACCGATGCGGCCACGCCGCCCGGCTCTGTCGGTCGTCCCTACCCCGGCGTCATCCTGAACCTTGACGATGACGGCACGATCTGGGTGTGCAGTCCCTACCTGTCGGACGGCTACGACTCGGGCGACAGTCCACACACCCGCTGGCGAAATGGCTTTCTGACGGTCGGAGAGGTCGGCCACCTCGACCCCGCCGGTCACCTGTTCCTGACAGCGCGCGCCGGGCGGATGGTGACGGTCGCGGATCGCAACGTGTCGCTCGACGGGGTCGAAGCCGCGCTGTCGGACCTGATCCCCGCGACACAGATCGTTGTCCTGGCCGTGCCAGACGCCCGGCGCGGATCGCGTCTGGTCGCGCTGATCGCCGGGGCCGACTTTGATGCGCACGAAGATTCCTTGCGCGCCCAGTGCCGCCAGCGCCTTAGCCCGGGCATGGTGCCCTACCGCATTCACCTGTGCGACGCGCTGCCGATGCTGGCGGGCGGCAAGCCAGACTATATCGCCGCCATGGCCTTGGCCCGCGGTCTGGCATGAGCGTCATCGTCGCCGCCCGCCGCACCGCCGTCGCACCCGCAGGGGGTGCCTTTCGGGCAGTGTCATTTCACGCATTGGCAGCACCGGTCCTGCACGCCTGCCTCGCCGATGCCGGCCTCGACCCGGCGCTGCTGGGTGAGGTGATCGTCGGCAACGCCCTTGGCGCCGGTGGCAACCCTGCGCGGCTGTGCGTGCTGGCGGCGGGTTTGCCTGAACGGATCGCGGGCCTCAGCATCGACCGCCAATGCGTCAGTGGGCTGGACGCCATCCTGCTGGCACACGCCCTGATCCGCGCAGGCGTCACCGAGGCGGTTCTGGCGGGCGGGGCCGAAAGCACCTCGCGCCGCCCTGTGCGCCTGCACACCCATGCCGACGGACGCCCGCCCGTGCCTTACGATCAGGCGCCCTTCACCCCGTGGCCAGACCGCGACCCCGCGATGGCCGATGCCGCCGACCGGCTGGGAACTGAACTCGGTATCGGGCGCGACGCACAGGACCGCTGGGCCGTCACGAGCCACGCAAAGGCCCGCGCCGCGCGCGCGCAACTGCGGAACGAGATCGTGCCGCTGTGCGATCTGCACGAGGACGCCTTCACCCGGAACCTGACCCTGCGTACCTGCGCACGCAGCCTTCCGATCATTGGCACCGTCACCGCCGCCAATACCGCCGTCGGTGCGGATGCGGCAGCCTTTGTGCTCGTCGTCTCTGACCGGTTGGCGCAACGCCTGTCGGGCCCTCAGGCGCGGATCGTTGGCGGCTGCACGCTGGGGGGCGCCCCCGATCTGCCGGGACTGGCCCCGGTCGCCGCAATCCGTAAGACGCTGCAACACGCCAATATCTCCGCCCGCGACATCGCGCTGGCAGAGGTCATGGAAGCCTATGCCGTGCAGGCCATTGCTTGCGTGGACGGCGCCGGGCTTGATCCTGCGCGGGTGAACACCGGCGGCGGCGCATTGGCGCGCGGGCATCCCATCGGCGCCTCTGGCGCGATCAATGCAGTGCGGTTATTCCATGACCTGCAAACGGACCGCGGTTACGGTCTAGCCGCCATCGCCGCCGCAGGAGGCCTCGGCACCGCGCTGCTGCTGCAGGTCTAGTCGCAGAAGCCGTCGAACCGGGCATACGCGGCCAGATCGGCGCGGTCCGTCCGAAAGCCGTTCACCGGCGCCTCTGGATCAGCCAGCCCCAGCGCAATCCCGCAGACGACCAACTGGTCTTCCGGCAGCTTCAGCGTCTCGTGCACCAGGTCACCGTAGTGCGCCAGCGCCCCGATCCCCGTGGTGGCATACCCGCGCGCGGTGGCCGCCAGAAACAGCGCCATCAGCGCCATGCCAAGGTCCATGTAACAGCCCTTGCCCATCGCCCTGTCGATCGTCACCACGATCCCCACCGGCGCGTCAAAGAACGCATAGTTGCGCGTGAACTGCGCCCGCCGCCCGACCACATCGCGCCGGTCCACGCCCAAGGTGGCATACAGTCCGTATCCCGCGGCCCGCTGCCGCGCCTTCAGCACAGCCGGCATCGGGTCCGGAAAGTAGCTGTATTCGCTGACCTGCGGGCGATCCGTGGCGATGCCTTCGGCCAGCGCGGCCTGCAGCGCCGCAAAAGGCGCACCCGTCAGCGCCACGAAATGCCCCGGTTGCAGGTTCGCCCCGCTGGGGGCCTGCCGCGCGGCGGTCAGGATCGCCGCGACCTCGGCCTGCGGGACGGGTGTGGGCAGATAGGCCCGCACCGACCGGCGCTGGTCCAGCAGCGCCGCAAGATCCATCATGCCCGCGACAGCACGCTGGCGGGCCGCGCGCGCGCCAGTGCGGCGGTAATCAATCCGGCCAGCACGGCCTTGATCAGATCGCCCGGGATGAAGGCCGTGACCAGCACCGCCGCCTGCGACAGCGGCTTGTCCAGCGCCCAGGCCAGGCCCGTGATCCCGAAGGCATAAAGCACGACGATCCCGCCGATGATCGACGCCACGCCGGCCACCAGCGCCAGCGGCCCCTGACGCCAGTTTTCCACGATCAATCCGGTGATGAAGGCGGCAAAGGGAAAGCCCACGACGAAGCCCGCAGTGGGTGAGGCAAAGACCCCGAGCCCGCCGCGCCCGCCCGCCAGCAGAGGCAGGCCCAGCGCCACCAGCAGCACGAAAAGCAGCACCGCCAGCGCACCGCGCTTCGCCCCGAGCACAGTGCCGCACAGCATGACGCCAAGGCTTTGCGCCGTGATCGGCACGCCGAAGGCCAGCGTCAGTTGCGGGATCAGGCCCAGCGCCGCGATCAGGGCGGCGAACAGCGCCACAAGTGTCAGATTTCGTTCCATCGTCGTCCCTTTCAGGGGTTCAAACCACCGCGGGCGCGCAGCGCCTCGGCCACATTCTCGGCGTCGTCCAGCGCCAGCACCGTGAACGGCATCACGATGCGCCAGCTGGCCCGCCGGGGCGACCGCGCCGCCCAGGCCTGCGTCAACTGGTGACCTTTGTCCGCCAAGGCGGGTGTAAAGCGTACCACGAGTGCTATGCCAAGAGCCAAAGCGCGTGTGTTGAGGCCCAGCCACCGCAGGGGTGCGGTCAGTGTCATCACGACCGCGATCATCTGGGACAGGGTGGTCGTCATCGTGACAAGGTTCGCCAGTGCCACCGCCGTCAGCAGGCGCAGCACGATGACCAGTCCGGCAAGTGGCGCGCCCGTCAGCAGATGCCACGCGCCCACCAGAACGACGAAGGGCCACAGCCGTCCCACCGCCGACAGACCCGGCCGGGCGAACCGCCAGCCGGCCAGCAGGTAAAGGCAGACGGCCGCCACGAAAGCCACGCCATGAAACGCCACGTCCTGCCGCGCGAACAGCACAATCGTCGCCGCACAAAGCAGCGCCAGCTTGACGCCAGCGGGCCAGCGGTGCGCCGAGGTCCTAACCGGCGAGGTCAGAGAGATCATCGCCCGCCCCCAATTCCATCATCCGCGCGACATAGGCGTCCTTCACCGCAGCCGCCGCACCAGACTGCACGATCCGCCCCTCGTCCAGCCAGATTGCCAGATCGTAGTCGCGCAGCGCCTCTGGATCGTGGGTGATGTGGACAACCGTCGCCTCGATCCGCGCAAGGTAGGCGCCCAGTTGAAGACGCGTCACCAGGTCGAGGCCAGAGAAAGGCTCGTCCAGAATGACCACGCGAGGCGCCATCGCGATGACCGCCATCAGGCAGACCAGTTGCTTTTGTCCATGGCTCAGGCTGTGGGTGGCGGCCTCGGCCCAGTGGGACTTGCCGAAATCCGACAGGATGCGCGCGACCGTGGCGGCGGCCTGCGCCTTGTCCTGCCCCAACTGGAGCAGGCCGAAGGTCAGCTCTTCGGTCACGGTCGGAAAGATGATCTGGTGGTCCGGGTTCTGAAACAGGATGCCGACCGTGCGCAGGGCCGCGCGCCTGTCGCGGGCGACATCGACGCCGCCGACCCGCAGGCTGCCGCGATCCGGCGCGATCAAACCGCAAAGCAGGCGCGCGAGCGTCGTCTTGCCGGATCCGTTGCGCCCCAGGATGCCGATCCGCCGGGCGTCGGTCGTCAGGCTGATGTCCTGCAGGATCAATCGGCCGTCGCGCGCCAGCGTCACGCCATCCAGCGCGATCTGCACCTTTTCCTGCCCGTCCCAGCCTTCGGCCATCTGCCACCCCTTTGACCCGCCGCAGTCCCAGAAGACCGCCATTCGCGCGCCCTTCTAGGCGATCAAAGGCGGCATTGCACGACACGATGCTGAACGGTTGCCCATGTACGACCGCGGCCGCGCAATCATCGCGATGATGTCAGAGCGCCAGTGCCGCCACTACATCCTCGCGCGTGCAGTCGGCCTTTGCCATGCTGCGCCAGACGGCCCCGCGTTTCATCATCACAAAGCTGTCGGCGGCGCGCCACGCGAAGTCCACGTTCTGTTCGACAAGGATGATCGCCATGTCGCCACGGTCGCGCAGCTGCGCGATGGCGCGGCCGATCTGCTGGATCACGTTCGGCTGGATGCCCTCGGTGGGCTCGTCCAGCAGCAGGACGCGGGGTTTCGTGATCAGCGCACGGGCGATGGCCAGTTGCTGCTGCTGCCCGCCCGACAGGTCGCCACCCCGGCGATGCTGCATCTCGGCCAGCACCGGGAACAGGTCGAATATCCACGCAGGGACCTTGCGCTCGGCCTTGGGCAGGCAGGCAAAACCGGTCTCCATGTTTTCGGCGACGCTCATCATCGGAAAGACTTCGCGTCCTTGCGGAACATAGGCAATGCCCGCCCGCGCGGCCTGCGCCGCCGTGGGGTGGTTCAGCACAGTGCCGTCGAGCGTGACGGTGCCGCTGCTGTAGCCATGCCGCCCGGACAGGGCGCGCAGCAGGCTGGTCTTGCCGACACCGTTTGTGCCCATGACGGTCGTGACCTGCCCGACGGGGGCCGTCAGCGATACGTCGTAAAGGATCTGGCTTTGCCCGTATTTCAGGGACAGATCAGTCACATCAAGCATCGGCGCGCCCCAAGTAGACGTCGATCACAGTCGGGTCAGAGGTGACGTGATCCAGTGTGCCTTCTGCCAGCACATGGCCTTCGTGCAGGACGGTGACCTTGCAGTCCAGACGTCGGACGAATTCCATGTCGTGTTCGACCACGACGACGGCGCGGGTCAGGGCCGCGCGGCGCAGGATGTCGGTTGTCTTCTCCCGCTCCTCCGCCGTCATGCCGGCGGCCGGTTCGTCCACCAGCAACAGGCGCGGGTCCTGTGCCAGCAGCATGC
This sequence comes from Loktanella sp. M215, assembly GCF_021735925.1. Taxonomy (NCBI): domain Bacteria; kingdom Pseudomonadati; phylum Pseudomonadota; class Alphaproteobacteria; order Rhodobacterales; family Roseobacteraceae; genus Loktanella; species Loktanella sp. M215. The sequence goes on along the minus strand of NZ_WMEA01000001.1, from coordinate 1,845,166 downwards.
CGATTTCCAGCCATTGCTTCTGCCCGTGGCTCAGCTCGCCAGAGGTGCGGGCCAGCTGATCCGTCAGACCGATCTCGGCCGCGATCTCCTCGATCCGCTGCGCGCCTTTGGGTGTCTTGCGGTGGAACAGCACGGCAAAGGGGCCGCGCGGGTTTTTCAGCGCCATCGCGAGGTTCTGGCGCACGGTCTGATCCTCGAACACGGTCGGTTTCTGGAACTTGCGGCCGATACCCTTGTTGGCGATCTCGGCCTCGGACATCCCCAGCAGGGACTCGTTCTTTTCGCCCCACAGCACACGGCCTTCGTCGGGCTTCGTCTTGCCGGTGACGATGTCCATGAAGGTCGTCTTGCCTGCCCCGTTCGGGCCGATGATGGCACGCAACTCCGGCTCTGATATCTGGATCGACAGGTCGTTGATCGCGCGAAAGCCGTCGAAGGTTTTTGATACGCCGCTGACTTCAAGAAGGCTCGTCATGACGGTTTCCTCACGAGGTAGTCGAAAAGGCCGCCGATGCCTTTTGGAAAGAACAGCGTCACGCAGACAAAGGACAGGCCGAGCAGCACCAGCCACCAGTCCGTCCACTGGATGCGGTAGACGCCGAGGTTCACGTCCGGCGCACCGCCCCCCGTGAACCAGCTGGACAGCAATGACACCAGCGCTGCCCCGATGACCGCGCCATACAGCCGCCCGCGTCCGCCGATGGCGACCCAGACGGCCAGGTAGATCGACGCAATCGGCGCGATTTCCGCCGGATTCACGATGCCCGCCTGCGGGTAATAAAGCGCGCCCGCGATGCCCGACACGACGGCCGTCAGCGTGAAGACGAAAAGCTTGTAGCCCTCAACCCGGTAGCCAAGGAACCGGACCCGCGCCTCGTTGTCGCGGATGCCCTTGATGACGCTGCCCATCTTGCCTGCGACGACCCAAGCGAAGAGGATATAGCCCAGCGCCAATGCGACGGCAGAGGCGAGGAAGAACACGAGGCTGAGGGTCGCCTGCGACGTCTGTTCGAACCCCGGGATGTTCTGCAGGCCGGACAGACCGTTGTTACCGCGCAGCCCGGAGTCGTTCTGGAAGAGGTAAAGCGACAGGGCCAGTGTCATCGCCTGCGTCAGGATCGACAGATAGACCCCGGTGACCCGGCTGCGAAAGGCGAGCCAGCCGAAGACCAGCGCCAGCAGGCCGGGAACGAGGACGACCATCAGCAGTTGCAGCGGCAGGCTGTGGGCGAAGGACCAGATCAGCGGAAAATCGGAACTGCCCACGACGCCGAAAATCTGGCTGCCGATGGCGTCCGTAATCTCTTGCGGGGTCGGCGGGATGACCTGAGCCGTGAGGCTCGACATCACGATGCCTTCGGTGCGGGCATACATCAGCCACATGCCGATGGCATAACCGCCGATCCCGAAAAACGCGAAGTGCCCGAGGCTGAGGATGCCGCAGTAGCCCCAGACCACGTCCATCGCGACAGCAATCAGGCACAGGCACAGCGTCTTGCCCAATGTCTTGACGAGAGAGGTGGAGATCAGGCCAGCGCCCGACGCCTCTGACCCGAAGGCCACGACGGCGGTGAAGAGCGCGAGCGTGAGGAGGAACCAGCGGACAGAGCGGTTGGTGACGAGGAAGCCTTGGGTCATGTGCGGTCCCTTTGGGTCGGGGATTTGCGCCACGCTCCGCGTGTCGCGACGGCGGGGGGCCAACCCCCCGCGCCCCCCGAAGTATTTTCGACCAGAAGAAGGGGAGAGGCGCGCATCAGTCTGCCGCCGCTCTGCCCTTTTGGGCGACGATCCCCTTGGGCCGGAACTGGATGAAGAGGATGATGAAGAGGACCATATAGGTCTGTGCCGCGAGGGTGTTTGAGGGGTTGAGGAACTCGATCCCCTTTTGCAGGAAGCCGATCAGGGTCGCCCCCGCAAGGGTGCCCCAGACGTTGCCGACGCCACCGACCACGACCGTCATGAAGGATTGCACGATGTAGTCGGCCCCCATTTCCGACGTGACCTTGGCGTAAAGGCCGATGGCAACGCCCGCGATGCCCGCGATGCCTGACCCGAGACCGAAGGTCATCATGTTGATCCGGTCGGGATCGATACCCATGGAGGCCGCCATGCCGGGGTTCTGGGTCACGGCCCGCACCTCCAGCCCGAGGCGCGTGCGTTTCAGGATGAACAGGATGAGGCTTAGGAAGAGCAGGGCGAGGACGAATATCGCGATGCGGATATAGCTGATCTGAATGACGTCGGAAATGACCAGCGCGCCGTCCAGCCAGCCCGGCGAGGTCAGGGGCCGGGCCTGTGTGCCGAAGATGTTCTTGGCCAGCTGCTGCAGCGCGATCGAGATGCCGAAGGTCGCGAGCAGGGTTTCCAGCGGCCGGTGGTAGAGGTGGCGGATCACCAGACGTTCCATCGCCACACCGGCCCCGAAGGTGATGGCAAAGGCCAGCGGCAGCGCCACGATGATCGACAGCGTATAATCGGGCACGAACTGCTGGACGATATAGCCTGTGTAGGCGCCCATCATGATGAACTCGCCATGGGCCATGTTGATGACGCCCATGACACCGAAAGTGATCGCAAGGCCGATGGCGGCCAGGAAGTAGATCGAGGCCAACGATAGCGCGTCCAGCGCCAGATCGGCAAAGCGTTCGGCGGCGACACGCGTTTCCACCGAGGTCAGAGCATCGCGGGCGGCGTCGGTGATCGCCGGATCGTCCTCGGTATAGACTTCGGCAAAGATGTGCGCGGCGATGGCGTCGGCGCGCCCCTGATCGGTCAGGCGCGGCGGCACGGTCCCAGCGGCGGCCAGCGTCGCATAGGCCCGGTCACGGGCCGCCGTGGTGCCAAGTTGCGCCAGCGGCACGTCGCCCACGCGCCCGTCGACAATGTTGGCCGCCAGCGCGTCTCGGATCGCGGTGGAGGGAATCGCGGGCGGGGCGAGGTCGGCGGCGACGAGGCGGGCGTAGGCCTCCTCTGCCGTGAGGCCGTCACCGACGGTCAGGATGCGGGCGACGTTTCCGGTGGGGCCAGCCTCGCCCACCTCAGACCGGGTCGCGAGGATCTGGTTCAGCACGGCACGCGCCTCGATCGAGGTGTCGCCGGACAGGCTGTCGATGGCGGCGATCCGGTCCTCGGGCGCGGGAGCGAAGCTGGCGGACAGGAAATTGGCGAGCTGGATCTTGCGGGCCTTCAGCGCGGCGTCAGGTTCCGCGTCGATTGACGCGAGCAGCGGCGCCAGCTGGTCGGCGTCGGGCCGGCGGGCGAGCGAATCGATGGCGGACAGGCGCCGGGCGATGTCGGGATCGGACAGCTGGAATTGCACGAGGGCCGTACCGATCACCCGCCGCACGCCGCCATTGGGGCGCAGTTCGGTGTAACCGGCCTTCGGCACCTCGGTCGCGGCGCCGGTGTCGATGTCGGTCAAGGTCAGGTCGGCGCCTTTTGATTGGCCGTAATAGAACAGGCCGTCGGCGTCGCGTTGCCAGACGCCCTTGTCGGTCCAGGCCTCGAGGAAGGGTGTCACCTGTGGCAACCCCGATGCGATCAGCGCGTCGAGGGCCTGCCCTACGCTGCTGCGCGACGGGTTGGCGATCTCATCGGCATGGGCCTGAAGGACGGGCTGCAGGGATTGGGCCTGTGCGCCGGTGACGAGGCCGAACGCGAGACAGACTGCGGCCAGGATGCGCAACATGACGATCTTTCTATCGGAGGGCTTTGAAGGTGCGGGTGCGGAATGATCCCGCACCCGCCGTCAGCGCATCAGTAGTTGGAGGTCAACTGCACGCAGGTCTTGGTTTCGGTGTTGTACATCCCGCACTTCAGATCCTTCCAGTCGCTGGTCAGGACAGCGCTTTCGGGCAGGAAGTCGGTCCAGGCGTCGCCGGGGACCGGCTCTGTCTGGCTGATGATGTCGAACTGGCCGTCGGCGCGGATCTCGCCGATCAGAACGGGCTTGGTCAGGTGGTGGTTCGGCAGCATCTCGGCCGTGGTGCCGGTCAGGTTCGGAAAGGTCTGGCCGATCATCGCGTCGGACACCGCATCGACGTCCGTCGTGCCTGCTGCTTCGACCGCCTGCACCCACATGTTGAAACCGATGTAGTGTGCCTCCATCGGGTCGTTGGTCACGCGCTTGTCGTCGCCGATGTAGGCGTGCCATTTTTCGATGAAGTCGGCGTTTTCCGGCGTATCTGCGGACATGAAGTAGTTCCAGGCCGCCAAGTGGCCGACGAGGTTCGAGGTGTCGAGACCGGAAAGTTCCTCCTCACCGACCGAGAAGGCCACGACAGGGATGTCGTCGGCGCTGACGTTGGCGGCGGCAAGTTCCTTGTAGAAGCCGATGTTCGCATCGCCGTTGATTGTCGAAATCACGCCGACCTGTTTGCCGTCCTCACCCAGCTTGACCACGTCACCGACGATCGTCGCCCAGTCGGATTGGCCGAAGGGCGTGTAGTTGACGAAAATATCCTCTTCGGCAATCCCGTGGTCCATCAGGTAGGCCTTGAGGATGTTGTTCGTCGTGCGCGGATAGACGTAGTCGGTGCCGAGCAGGGCGAACTTCTCGACGCCAAGCTCCTCAAGGAAATAATCGACGGCCGGGATCGCCTGCTGGTTCGGGGCGGCACCGGTGTAGAATACGTTCTTGGAGGATTCCTCGCCTTCGTACTGGACGGGATAGAACAGCAGGCCGTTCAGCTCTTCCAGCACGGGCAGGACGGATTTGCGGCTGACGCTGGTCCAGTTGCCGAAGATCACGTCGACATTGTCGACGGTCAGCAGTTCGCGCGCCTTTTCAGCGAACAGCGGCCAGTCGGACGCAGGATCGACGACGACCGGTTCGATCTGGCAGCCCAGCAGGCCGCCCTTTGCGTTCTGTTCCTCGACCAGCATCAGCATGACGTCCTTCAACGTCGTCTCGGAGATGGCCATGGAACCGGACAGCGAGTGCAGGATGCCGACCTTGATCGGATCGGCGCAATCCTGAGCGCTGGCCATGGATGTGATCGCCATGACGGCAGCGGAGGCAAGCAGGCCCCGTGTGATGAATGTATTCAAGATATTTTTCCCCTGTTGTCTGCTGGCCTACGCGGCGTCGAACGCAAGACTGCGTCTGCCGAAACCCGTTACCCCTGAAAACACGCGCGTCAGCAGCTGATGTTTGACCCCCCATGCGGTGGCGCAATCCCCCTTTGGACCGGCGCACGCACGACGATGTGACCGTTGCGGCACGTCTGAACCGTTACGTGAGGTCAGGTGTCACGCCAGACAGAATCAGGGTGATATCAAGGGTTACGGCGTGTGGTGATTAATTCGCAGGCATCAACAGAAAGATTCGGCTATTTTTCAGGCGCATCCTGAAGGGTGCCTGCGCTGCCATGCAGCAATGGCGGCAAGAGGCTCTGAGTCCGACCGCAGCGCGCGCCTTGACCAGCCTCCCTCATCCCTCCACCGCCGCGAGAGGTGGGATGCCGTCGCGCCGCCTTTTGCACCCTGCACCGCCGGTTCAGGCGGCGCTGAACAGGTCCAGGTCGCGCAGCGTCACGCGGGGGTGCAGCAACGGACCAAACGCCGCCAGCGAGGTCATGTGCGGAAACAGGGCCAGCAGTTGCGCCACCACCTCGGCCGGCAGGCGGATTAGATGCGGCAGGCCGGGGTGCAGCGTCTCGACCTCGATCCCGTTCACGCAGACCTTCGCATGATCGGCAAAGCCCAGTTGATAGGCATGGACCGGGGCCACGGGTTGCAGAGCGATCACGCTGGTGTGGTCCACGAAATCCCGCGCGGGGACAAAGGCGGTGTCGTCGCCGGTCAGACGCCGCGTGCCGGGCGCGGTGTGGGCGATGCGGGCCGTCGGTCCCAGCACAAGATCGCTGGCGGGCCGCGCCCAGCCAAAGGCTTCGGACATGATGCGGACCATCGTGCCAATTTCGGTGCGGGTCTGCGTGCTGCGGGGAACGATCTGCATCATGCCGCGCCACAGCAGGGTCTGCATGCCGTGGCTGACCGTCAAAACCCGGTCACCGGGCCACAGATCTTCGACCGCCCGCTGGCCGGTGTCGGTCTGCACCATCGCACCACGGCCCAACGCACCGAAACATTCCTCGAACAGCGGAATTGCAGGGGCGAGGCGGGAAAAGACGGCGGTTTCACCGGAGGGTGTCAGGTGGGCAACCTCGTAACTGCGCATGAGAGGCATCACACGCCGGGGTTGCCCATCTGGACAAGCGATCCGGTCTGAGGACACCGGGTTCGTATCACAATCCGTCGCGAGGCCCGCGACGTAAGTAGGGGTCTGATAGGTCATGTGCGTCACCTTGCGGTTTGTCACATCATCTGCCGGCCCCACCGACAACATCTGAGGAGAACGTTGCTGTTAAGGTGAATGTGTCAAAATAGGGGTGCCGCTGTCAAAGCCTTTCGCTTTGCGCGGCCTGTCTCGCATCAATCCCGCCCCGCGCTGCCGGATTGTGCATGGACGGCTGACGATTCCGCCACATTTCATGCATTTCAGGACGAATCGATACCACCACCCTGCCGGAGACTGCCATGACAACCGCCCCCGCCTTTACCATCGGGATCGAAGAGGAATACCTGCTGGTCGACCCGGTGACCTGTGCACTGCGGACCGCGCCGCCTGCGTTGTTGACCGACCTGAAAGACGCCCTTGGCGATCAGGTCAGCACCGAGTTTCTGGGCTGTCAGGTCGAGGTCGGCACCGGTGTCTGTGCGACGGTCGCGGATGCGCGGACCGACCTGACCCACCTGCGCCGCACAGTGGCCCGCATTGCCCGGGCGCACGGTCTGGCACCGATCGCGGCGTCCTGCCATCCGTGGGGCGACTGGTCCGAACAGGACCGCACCGAAAAGCCGCGCTATGACAAGCTGGACACCGATCTGGGCGCCGTAGCGCGGCGCATGCTGATCGGTGGCATGCATGTCCACGTCGGCATCGAAGACGCCGACACCCGCATTGCGGTGATGAACCGCCTGACGCCCTGGCTTCCGGTGCTGCTGGCGCTCTCTGCCTCCAGTCCATTCTGGCAGGGCGAAGACACCGGGCTGGCCTCGTGGCGGGTCAGCGTGTTCGACAGCATGCCGCGCACCGGCCTGCCGCCGCACATGGCAGACTGGGCGGCCTATGCCGCCATGACAGACACCCTCGTCGATCTGGGCCTCATCGAGGATGCCTCGAAGATCTGGTGGGACCTGCGCCCCTCTGCCGCCTTCCCGACGCTGGAGGCGCGGATCTGCGACGTCTCGCCCCGGATCGACGCGGCGCTGATGCTCGCGGCCCTCGTGCAGGGGTTGGCGCGCATGATCTGGCGCGGGCTGTCGCAGGACCAGGCCATCCCCGCCCCGCTGATTCTTGCGGAAAACCGCTGGCGGGCGCAGCGTTACGGCACAACGGAAGGACTGATCGCGGGCAACCCGGCGCGGATCGTCCCGATGGCGGACATCGTCGATGACATGCTGAGCCGGATCGCCCCCGACCTTGCGGCCCTCGGCAGTGCCGATGACGCGCAACGGGCGCGCGCCGTCGTCACGGGCGGAACCAGCGCCGCCCGCCAGCGGCAGCTTTTCGCTACGGCACGCGCCCGTGGGGCCAGTGAACGCGACGCATTCCGCGCTGTCGTGACGTCCCTGATCGAGGCTTTCGCCCCCTGACAGTCTCTCGCGTCACAAAACGAAAAACCCGCGCGGCCAGAGGGATGAACCGCGCGGGACAGGTGGACCGGAGCACAAAAACCCGGTCGCGGGGAAAGGAAAAAATTGGCGCGGTGTTATCCGGCGAGGCTGATGCCCGCTGGCATTGCAGGAAGGGTCACCTTGACCTGCCGCTCTTCCGCATCAAGGCGGCGGGAAATCATCGCCTGACGGCGCAGACCACGCTCCCACGGCATAGCGGGTGCGGCCTTTTCAGTCTCTTCGATCATCTTGCTCATCCAGCGTGTCTGGGTCTTCATGGTGTCTACCTCTGTTACTGTTTCCTTGGCCAACCCGAGGCGGCCGATGGACTCAGTTTCCCTAGTCTTGTTGGCTGGAATAGGGCCGTCTTTCACGATTTTCAGTAAAATCAGGATCAAGATATCCGTCGATTGCGGCACCATTGGTGCCAGTCCGGAAACAGCGGCTTTTCGGGTTATTCCGGCGCATTCCGGCATCAATGCACGCAAAAAGACGCAGATTGTCGCGGGAATTGCGGCCGAAACGCGGCAAGGTCACGCCGCAATCCGGCCCGGATTACAAGGTGATAGCCGCGATCAGCCGCCCGTAGTCGGGATCCTTGGCATGCACCGACCGCCTGTAGGAAAAGAATCGCACCGGGTCACTGTAGGTGCAGTGACGCGTCCAGTCCGCCTGCCCCACGCCCGCACGGCGCAGGCGGTGCAACCCATAGGCCGGCAGGTCGAACTGCAGCCGGTCGCCCTTGCCCTGCACAAAAAATCGCGCCGAGGCGTCATCCACGCTCAGGAACCTGTCGCGAAACTCCGGCCCGACCTCGTAGGCCCGTTGACTGATCGTGGGTCCGATCACCGCTGCGATCCGCGAGGCCTGCGCGCCCAGACGCACCATCGCCGCCACCGTATTCTCGATCACACCGCCCAGCGCGCCCTGCCAGCCGGCGTGGCAGGCGCCGATGACGCCTGCATCATGGTCGGCAAACAGGATCGGCTGGCAATCGGCGGTCAGCACCGACAGCGCCACGCCGGGCGTGGCCGTGACCAGACCGTCAGCCTGTGGCGTGGGACCAAGCGGTGCATCCATGGGAATGACATCCGCCGAATGCACCTGGTGCACACCCGCCAGATGCCCGGGCGCGACACCCATCTGGGCCGCCACGCGGGCACGGTTGATGGCCACGATCTCTGACTGGTCGCTGCTGCCGAACCCGCAATTCAGTCCTGCAAATACCCCCGACGACGCACCGCCGATCCGGCTGAAGAACCCGTGCCGCAAGGGCTGCAGACTGGGGGCGGTGATGATGTCCAGTGTCATGCGTTCAGTCCCGGTGGGGGTGTGGCGCCGTCAGGATAGATCCCGATCACCTTGAAGTGGTCGCCCATCTGGGTGGGGTGGGTCAAGCGCCGATGTGCCGCAATATGCGCGTCAAGCGCCTCTTCGTGCAAGCCATCGGCCAGTGTCTGCGCCCGTTGCGCGATGCCCAGACGTTCCAGAAACACGCCCTGCGGCGTCAGTCGCGTATGCCGCGCCGGGGCCACCGCGGCCGCGAGGGCCGCGAAATCCACATGCGCGGTCAGGTCAGCCTGCCCGGGGGCGGCCAGTGGATCCGTCTCCTTATGATCCTGCACCGCCTGAAAGGTATCGCCCAGCGACGTCCAGTCCCCGTAATCGATGACAAGCCCCGCCCCGCCATGGGCGGCGATGCGCGCGCCGATGGTCCCGGCGATAGCGGGCATGGCCGGACAGGTCTCGACGATGTCGCCATCGCGGGTGTCGCCAAGACGCGCCTTTAGCGCCGCAAGGGGTGTCGCCGCCGTCAGCCCCAGCGCCAAGGCACCGTCTTTCACACCGACCACCCGCTCGCGCCAGCCGGCGCCGTCGCGCTGGAACTGGCGGATCGGCAGCGCGTCAAAGAATTCGTTCGCGACCATGAACAACGGCAGCTCCGGCAGCTGATCGACCCGGTCAAGCCAGACCGCGCCCGGTACGCGCGTCGCCTGCACGGCACGCAATGTGGCCGAGGCTTCGACCAGGTGCACCCGCGCCGCGGCGTGGAACCCCGGCACCGCCCGTGTCGCGCGCAGGATATCCGCCATTAGCGTCCCGCGGCCCGGCCCGCATTCGGCCAGCGCAAAGCCCGCAGGCGCGCCTTGGTCCAGCCAGGCCTGTGCCAGACACAATCCGATCAACTCTCCGAACATCTGGCTGATTTCGGGCGCCGTGATGAAATCGCCAGCCGCGCCAAACGGATCGCGCGTGGCATAATAGCCGTGGTCAGGGTCCAGCAGGCAGGCCGCCATGTAATCGGCCAGCGTCATCGGCCCATCGTGGGCAATGCGCGCCCGCAGGGCGTCGCCCAGCGTCACCGGCGGCGCGACAGCACGATCAGGCTGATCCCGAACAGGAACATCGGCAGCGACAGGCATTGCCCCATCGTCAGGCCCCACTGGCCAAAATCCAGCGCCCAGCCCAGCGGGTTGCCGGTCCCGCGGAACTGCGCATCGGGCTGGCGGACGAATTCCAGCATGAACCGCGCCAACGCATAGCCCGCGCAGAACACGCCGGTCGTCAGCCACGGAAACTTCAGCGCCCCGCGCCGGTAGACGATGAACAACAGCACCGCGCCCAGTATCAGTCCCTCCAGCGCGGATTCGTAAAGCTGGCTGGGATGACGCGCACAGATCCCTATGACATCCGGGCAATCCTGCGCCGCCTCTGACGGAAAAACCACGCCCCACGGCAGGTCCGTGGGCCGCCCCCACAGCTCGTCATTGATGAAATTCGCGATCCGCACCAGCAGGATCGCGGGCGTCGCCGCAAGGGAGGTGACATCGGCCATCGAGCCGAAGGGCACCCCGTTGCGCCGCGCAAAGACGAAAACCGCCAGCACGACGCCCAGAAAGCCGCCGTGAAACGACATCCCCCCCGTCCAGATCGCGGGAATTTCCAGCGGATGTGCCAGATAGTAGCCGGGCTGATAGAACAGACAGTACCCCAGCCGTCCGCCCGCAATGACGCCGATGACGATATAGGTCAGATAATCCTCAAGCCGCGCGGGCGCGATGGGCGGATCGCCGCGCCACAACTCGGGGCGCCGCAACGCGCGTGCGATCATCGCATAGCCGATCGCGATCCCCACGATATAGGCCACCGCATACCAGCGCAGCGCGAAGGTCGCACCGAACAGGGTGACCGAGAAGATTTCGGGAGAGATGTTTGGAAAGGTAAGGGCTGCCAGCATGGCGCCATTCCTGTGGCGCGCCACGGGTGAAGTCAACCACCCGCTTGCGGGACAAACCCGCCCCACCCATATAGGGATCACAACGGGGTCCAACCCCGCAACCGGATGGAGTGAACCCCATGCAACCCAAGACCAAGATCTTCGACGACCTCAGCGCGCTGATGACCAATGCCATGGGCGTGGCCCAAGGGGCCCGCGACGAGGCCGGCAACGCGATGAAATCCATGATGGACCGCTGGCTGGCCGACCGCGACTTCGTCACCCGCGAGGAATTCGACGCCGTCCGCACGATGGCCCAGAAAGCCCGAGAGGAAAATGCCGCCCTCTCCGCCCGCATCGCGGCACTGGAAGCCAAGCAAGGCTGACCGCCCCTAAGGCTACGATACACAAAAGGCCCCGCGCACCACTGCCCGGGGCCTTTTACTTGCCCAAAGGGGCGCAGTCCTCTTTTCACCTGACCGAATAAACTCCCGCCGGAGGCATTTCGTCATTCGCAGAAAGACGGATATCATTCCTGTCCAAAGATCACGCCCGTCAGGCTGAGCCCGCGATCGAACCTGCCATTTTGCAGGAACGCCAGCACCTGCGCCATGACCAGCGGATTGTTCATCATGAAGGTATGCGTGACCGGCAGCACGATATGGTCCTGCATGCCCGCCAGCTTTGTGCTGGCCACGCTGACCTTGCCGTCATCGCCACCGTCGATCACCGCGGAATAAAGCGGGTTCAGGCTGCGCGAGCCTGCGATGATCCCCAACTCGTAATCCTCGGCACCCGGCAGTGCATTGGGAAAACTGTCCGGATCGGTTCCCAGTTGCAGGCCGGCCGGTCCGTTGATCCACCGGAACGGCTCCCAGTCACCGAACATATCCACGAGGTCGGACCCTTCGTTCGGCGGCGCCAGCATCACCACGCGTCCCATCCGCGCGGGCCTGTTCTGCGCCAACCAGGCCCGCGCCAGAATGCCGCCCATCGAATGCGTGACGAAGCTTACCCGCCGGTCGCCGCAGGCCGCCACGTCCTGCCCGACGTTCTCCGCCACCAGCTTCTGGATCGGTTCCTTGGTCGAGGGGTAGCCGCGGTTGACGACGGTGTAACCCGCATTCTCCAGATAAAGCTGCAGTGGCGTCAGGCTGATCTCGCTGCGCGCGAGGCCGTGCAACAGCACGACGCAGTCGTCGGACTGGGCCACGGCAGGCTCTCCTCTGGTGCAGGCGGCCATCAGCGACAGCAGGATCGGGACAAGGCGTTTCATCCGACGACACCTAGCACCGTTCCCCGCGCCGCCCAGCCGCCGCTGGCGCAGCCTTGCACAATTCCGCGGCACCGGTCAGGGTCACACCATGTCTCGCCCGCCCCGTCTCGCCGTCCGCGCCGTGATCCTGCACGATGACCGCCTGCTGCTGGTCAACGCCTACGCCGGGCGCACGGATCTGTGGTGCGCACCCGGTGGCGGCGTGCAGCCGCACGCCAGCCTGACGGATAATCTGAGGCGCGAAATACAGGAGGAAACAGGCTTGCAGATCGACGTCGGCGCCGTCTGCCTCGTGAACGAATTCCACGATCCCGACCGCGATTTCCATCAGGTTGACATCTATTTCCGCTGCACCGTCGCCGATCCCGTCATTCCGGGCGACTGGACCGATCCCGAAGGCATCGTGACCCACCATCGCTGGGCCAGCCGCAGCGACCTTGCCGACCTTCGGGTCAAGCCCGATACCTTGGCGGCCGTCGCCTGGGGCGACCCTGATGCGATCACCTACGACCCATTGGAGCCGATCCTGCGCTGACGCAGGCTGGACAGGCCGATACCGCCAAGCACCATGACGGCGGCCAGCAGGATGCGCGGCGTCAACGGCTCTGACAGCAGCACGATGCCGCCCGCCACGGCGATCACCGGCACGCTCAGTTGGGCGACGGCGGCGGCTGTGACCGTCAGCGATGGCAGGACGCGATACCACAGCGCATATCCCAGCCCAGACGTCACCGCACCCGCCAGCGCCGCCACAGCGACACCCGTCCATGACAGCGACCCCGGATCGCCGTGCAGGACGACGCTCAGCGCCATCAGCGGCAGGCACAGAAGGAAATTCGCGGTCGTGGCGGCGGTGGCATCCCGTTCGCCCTGTCCCAGCAGGGTATAGGCGCCCCAGCCGACCCCGGCACAGATCATCGCCAGCGCACCGGCGGGATCGACGCGGACCTGCCCTGCAGGCCAGAGCAGCACCACGAGCCCGCCCAGCGCCAGCGCCATGCCGGCCCAGCGCAATGGCGGCACCGCCTGACCCCGCCACAATGCGGTGGCGAACATCACGCCTTGCACCGTGGCAAACAGGATCAATGCGCCCAGTCCCGCCGCAAGGTTCAGATAGGCCCAGGAAAAGCCGATCATGTAGACCGCGAGCGTCCCGGCCCCCACCCAGCGCCGCATGCCGCGCAATGGCACCGCCCTGCCGCGCCGCAGGACCAGCAGCGCCGCGGCCCCCGCAGCCACGCGGATCGCGCCGAATGTCAAAGGGTCGATGCCATAACGCGCCACCCCCAAACGGGTCAGAATCGAATTCCCCGCAAAAGCGCACATCACGACGCTGACCAGCACAAAAAGCCGCATCACTTGAACGCCGCCGGATAGCGCAGTGCGACCTGTGGCGCCTGCGCACCGCAGCCTGCCAGCAGCGTGTGATCCAGCGGATGGGGGCTGGTCAGCCGTGCGGCGGCCTCACTTGAAAAACCGGCCGAGGCATAGAACGCGGGCGGTCCCAGCACCACGACAGTCGTGGCCGTCCGGTCGGCCCAGGCCACCAGTTGGGCCACCATCCGCCGCCCGTGGCCGCGCCGTTGCCAGTCGGGCGCGATGGCGACGGGTGCAAGGCACAGCCAGCCCTGCGGCGCGACCATGGCGGACAGGGCGTAATAGCCGATCAGATCGTCGCCCAGCGGGATCACCTGTTCGCCGCGCATCAGCCCGGCGCCGCGCAGGGCATGAACCAGCGCGACCTCTGCCGTGCCGCCGAAGGCCTGCGTCAGCAGGGCGTCGATGGCGGGCAGGTCGACTGCAGTGGCCGCGCGGATGAAACCTGGGAATCGCATGACACTTGATGCCGCGCTGGGCGCCCTTTGCCCAGAGGGTTGGAGCCATCCAAAATCATTTCGAGAGCTTAAGAAATTTTTAGCCCGCGCGGCCCTAGGGTCCTGCGAGGACGACAGGAAAGATCCATAGATGTTGCATGACCGCATTACACCGCCACACACAGCACGCGACACGCCGCCGACCGACGACTCCGGCGAACAGACCGCCTTTTTCAATGCGATCATCGGCCATCTGTCGGGCCTGCTGGAAGAGGTCATCGGCCTGAAAGAAGCCGAGGGTTTCATCAGTACGGTCGGCGGGGCCTTGGTCGAGGACATATCCGAACGCTACCCGAACGGCCCGGATGCCACAGGGCCCGGTCAGATCGCCAGCATCCTCGTCGACCTCAAGGCCCGGATCAAAGGGGATTTCAGCGTTGTCTCCGCCGATGAAGAGGCGATCGTCCTGATCGCCCGGCAATGTCCGTTCGGCGATCGGGTCATTGGCCGGCCTTCCCTGTGCATGATGACGACAAACGTCTTCGGTCGCGTCGTCGCAGACCGCAACGGCTATGCCCATGTCCAGATCGACAAGTCCATAGCGCGTGGCGATCCGGGCTGTCGCGTCGTCGTCTCTTTGAAACTGCAGGACGTGGCGCCCAGCGACGGGCTTGAATTCTTTACAGAGTAGCGGCGATGGACCCGGACCTTCTGCACCCCCTGCTTGCGTTCAGTTCAGAGGCCTGCGTCGTGCTGGACCGCGATCTGAACGTCATCGCCGGCAACGCCTTGGCCCGGACGGAATTCAACATGGCCGCCGGCAGCGCCTTCGGTCGCGGCTTTGAACTGACGCCGCACACGCTGCGTCTGATCGCCCGCTGTTTTGTCAGCACGGCACCGATCCGGCTGTCCGTGTCGGAAATGCAGGGGCGCAACCTGACAGCCCTCGGCTGGCGTCTGGGCGGTGCCTACAAGCAGGAAAACCTGATCGCGCTGAAGCTTGAAGCCTCGCTGCGGATCCGGTCAGAATTCATCAAGATGACCGCAGCGCACCGCCTGGGCGTACAACGCGCCAAGCGTCTGCACATGCAAAAGCAACTGCTGGAGGATCGCAACAAGCACCTGGCCACAGTGGCAGAGATCGACGCAATGACCGGCCTGTTGAACGCGCAAAGCATCCGGTCTCAGATGCTTGCGAATGTGGCCGCGGGCACGCCTTTCGCCCTGCTCTACATCGACATGAACGGTCTGAAGGCAATCAACGACACGCACGGCCACGCGGCCGGCGACGCGGCCATCCTCGCCCTCGCAGAGGCGATCCGGTCCAACGTGCGCCAGAACGACTCGGCGGCCCGTATGGGCGGGGACGAGTTTGCGGTCTTGGTCCAGAACGTCAGCGCGCGGGCGGTCCTGCATGACATGGCCCTCGGCATTGCGTCGACGCTGGCATGTCACCGGATTGCACTGCCCGGCGCAAACAGCACAGCATTGCATGCCGCCATCGGCGGCGCCCGTTGGCCCAAGGATGGCGCAACATCAGAGTTGATCGAAAAGGCGGCAGATGCCGCGATGTATGCGGCCAAGGTGTCGAAACAGGGGCCTGTGATGGCCGGTGATCCGGTCTGTCAGACTCTGACGACACCCCACAGCTGCCGCCTGACAAACCTGTCGCCGGCGAGCCCGCAGGTCTGATGTCAACGCGCCTTGCGAGGCTGATCGATCACTGACGCCGCAGGATCTGAAACACCGCGCCCGCGCTTGTCAGCGAAAGGTGAACGCACAACAAAAAAGGCCCGCAGCATCCGCTGCGGGCCTTCTTTAAAACGGTCGCTCCAGTGCGAAGAACTGGTGAACGACATCTGGGTGTGATGTCACGGATGCGATCTTTGCAGACCGCATCCGTGGGGCAATCCGGTCGGGGCAGACGCCCCGGCGCCGGATCTTACATCATGCCGCCCATGCCGCCCATGCCGCCCATGTCTCCCATGCCGCCGCCGTTGCCGCTGTCCTTGGACGGACGATCGGCAACCATGGCTTCGGTGGTGATCAGCAGGCCTGCAACCGATGCTGCGTCCTGCAGCGCGGTGCGGACGACCTTGGCCGGGTCGATGACGCCGAACTTGAACATGTCGCCATATTCTTCGGTCTGCGCGTTGAAGCCGAAGGTCGGATCATTGCTTTCGCGGATCTTGCCCGCCACAACCGAACCGTCCACGCCGGAGTTTTCGGCGATCTGACGCAGCGGTGCTTCCAGCGCCTTGCGGATGATCGAGATGCCGACGTCCTGATCGGAGTTCGCACCCTTCAGACCGTCAAGCGCCTTGCCAGCCTGCACCAGAGCGACACCGCCACCAACGACGACACCTTCTTGCACAGCAGCGCGGGTTGCGTTCAGCGCGTCGTCGACGCGGTCCTTACGCTCTTTCACTTCGACTTCGGACATGCCGCCGACGCGGATCACGGCAACACCGCCGGCCAGCTTGGCCACGCGCTCTTGCAGTTTCTCTTTGTCGTAATCGGACGTGGTCTCTTCGATCTGGCCGCGGATCTGGTTGACCCGTGCTTCGATCTCGGCCTTTTCGCCAGCACCGTCGATGATGGTGGTGGTGTCCTTCGTGATCGTGACGCGCTTGGCAGAACCCAGCATGTCGATCGTCACGTTTTCCAGCTTCATGCCGAGGTCTTCGGAGATCACCTGACCGCCTGTCAGGATCGCGATGTCCTGCAGCATGGCCTTGCGACGGTCACCGAAGCCCGGTGCCTTGACGGCGGCGATCTTCAGGCCGCCACGCAGCTTGTTGACGACCAGCGTGGCCAGAGCCTCGCCTTCGACGTCTTCCGAGATGATCAGCAGCGGCTTCTGCGACTGGATGACCGACTCGAGCAGCGGGACCATCGGCTGCAGCGACGACAGCTTCTTTTCGTGCAGCAGGATGATCACGTCATCCAGCTCTGCCGTCATCTTTTCGGTGTTGGTGGTGAAGTAGGGCGACAGGTAGCCGCGGTCGAACTGCATGCCTTCGACGACATCGGTCTCGGTCTCGAGGCCCTTGTTCTCTTCGACGGTGATGACACCCTCGTTGCCGACCTTCTGCATCGCGTCAGCGATCTGACGGCCGATTTCGGCTTCGCCGTTGGCCGAGATGGTGCCGACCTGCGCGACTTCGTCGCTGTCGGTCACGTCACGGGCGGCGGCCTTGATGGCTTCGACGACCTTGGCGGTGGCCAGGTCGATGCCGCGCTTCAGGTCCATCGGGTTCATGCCGGCGGCGACGGACTTCATGCCTTCGCGGACGATGGCTTGGGCCAGAACAGTCGCTGTGGTCGTGCCGTCACCGGCTTCGTCGTTGGTGCGCGACGCGACTTCCTTGACCATCTGTGCGCCCATGTTCTCGAACTTGTCGTCCAGTTCGATTTCCTTGGCGACAGACACACCGTCCTTCGTGATGCGCGGTGCGCCGAAGGACTTGTCGAGGACGACGTTACGACCCTTGGGGCCCAGCGTCACCTTGACGGCGTCTGCGAGGATGTTCACGCCCTTGAGCATGCGATTGCGGGCGTCGGTGCCGAATTTGACGTCTTTAGCTGCCATTTTCATGTGCTCCTTGAAATTTCAGTAGTGTGGAAAAGCGGTGGGCGTTGCCAACCCGCCCCGGCATCACGCGATGCCAAGGCATCCGGCGGCATTACATGATGCCGAGGATGTCGCTTTCCTTCATGATCAGCAGGTCTTCGCCATCGAGCTTGACCTCGGTGCCGGACCATTTGCCGAACAGGATCTTGTCGCCAGCCTTCACGGCCATTTCGATCAGCTCGCCGTTGTCCTTGCGGGCACCGGTGCCGACGGAAACGATCTCGCCTTCGGCGGGCTTTTCCTTGGCGGAATCAGGAATGATCAGACCGCCCTTGGTCTTGTCTTCGCCTTCGATGCGACGGACCAGCACGCGGTCGTGCAGAGGTTTGAATGCCATCTTGTGAACCTTCCTACGTTTCGTTGTCATGTCGTTAGCACTCACCTTGGTCGAGTGCCAGCGACGGTTAGTTAGGCGCGCTGCGACCATCTGTCAACCGGATTGACGGGGGTCGTTTCTGCTACGAACAGCGCATTGGCGGATCGTGGCCGTCTGGCGTAACATTCCCGCGACACCCCGCCAGAGAGGGCCTCATGCGCATTATCCTGACCGCCCTGCTGACGCTCCTCGCGCTGCCCGTCCAGGCCCTGTGCGACGGACCCGATATTCGCGAAAGATTCTCCGCTGCCGATCGCGCTGCGGTCGCGGCAGCGGTGGCACAGGCGCCCTTTGCGCAGGGGACCCAATTCAATGCGGAAAAAGCCGGATCGCAGATCACGGTGATCGGCACGATGCACCTTTACGACCCGCGGCTTCTGCCGCTGGCGAACCGTGTCGCCACCCGCGTGGCCGCCAGCGACCTGCTGCTGGTCGAGGCCGGCCCCGAAGAAGAGGCCGCCCTGACGCAGGCGATGGCGACCGACCCCATGCTGATGTTCATGCCCGATGGCCCCACCCTGCCCGAACGGCTGGACGAGCCGACATGGCAGGCCGTGGCGCAAGCGGTCAGCGACCGTGGTTTGCCCGCCGTCCTCGCCTCGCGCCTGCAACCCTGGTACGTGTCGCTGGTGCTGGCGGTGCCACCCTGCGCCTCGTCCGAGCTGGCGGCAGGGCGCAAAGGGCTGGACGGCATGATCATCTCTCAGGCGCAGACCGCCGGCGTCCCGGTCGTCGCACTGGAACCCTGGGACACGCTGTTCAACCTCATGCGCGCCGACCCCATCGACGTGCAACTGGACCAGTTGCGCCTGTCTCTGTCTCCGCCCGAACTGCAGCAAGAGATGTTCGCCTCGATGCTGGACAGCTACTTTGCCGGTGACATCGCCGCCCTGTGGGAGGTCAGCCGCGTCGCCACGCACCTCATTCCCGGTATCGATCCCGCGGCCGCCGACGCGCTTTTCGATGCGTCAGAGCGTGCTCTTCTGGTCGATCGCAACCGGGCATGGCTCCCCCATATCACCAAGGCTGCCGCGACCCACGACCGGATTACGGTCGCCGTCGGCGCGGCGCACCTGCAGGGGCAGGATGGCATCCTCAATCTGCTGACACAGGCGGGCTGGACCGTCTCACGGCTCGACTAGC
The DNA here is from genome assembly GCF_021735925.1 of Loktanella sp. M215. Lineage (NCBI taxonomy): Bacteria > Pseudomonadati > Pseudomonadota > Alphaproteobacteria > Rhodobacterales > Roseobacteraceae > Loktanella > Loktanella sp. M215. Next base: position 1,826,026 of record NZ_WMEA01000001.1, on the reverse strand, counting down.
TCTCGCTCCAGTCCGCCAGCCCCTGTCGTCCGGCCGGTGTCAGATCGTAGATCCCGCGACTGACCCGCCGAAACCAGCCGTAATGATCCGCCGCCATGATCCGTGTGGCCTCCGGTACCTCGGCCCAGTCCTTGATCCGCGCGCCCGTCGACGGTCCATGCACCGCAAGAAACCGCGCGCAGGCGATCGCATCCTGCCGGTACCCGGTCACCAGCCCGTGCCGCGTCGCACCGCCCGCATTCGGATCGCCCTTCAGCCGCGTAAACGCCTTGCGCAGGGCCTTTGCCTTCTTCGGCGATTTGCGCGGCGTGAACGGCGCGGGATCGGCCAGCACCTCCACGAACCCGTCGCGCAGCCGGACCGTCATCACACCCAGCCGCAGCCGCCGCGCCAGCCCGACGTTGGCCAGCAGCGCCTTGCGCTGCCCCCCCGCAGGCACCGCCAGATAGACCTGATCCGTGATCGCCTGCCGGGCGATGCCCTGATGGAACAGCGTCAGCGAAAACCCCAGCTTCAGCTCGACCACCAGCGTCTCGGCATCCTTCACGGCCACGATATCCGCCGCACCAACCTCGCCCTTGACGTCATAGCCCATCGCAACCAGATGCGCCTTGAGGTGCGGATAAAGGTCCGCTTCGCGTGGATTGGTCATGTTCCCCCCGACCTGCGTGACAGCACGGTACATCGCCCGTATAAGGCGGCAAAATATCCCTGAGCATAGGCGAAATGACAATGACCACCCTGATCTTCGGCCACAAATCCCCTGACACCGATTCAACCGGATCCCCCCTGATCTGGGAATGGTTCCTCAAGGATGCGGGCGTCGATGCCAAGGCCGTGCTGCTGGGCCAGCCCAATACAGAGGCCGCCTTCGTCGCCAAACGCTGGGGTTTCGAGCAGCCAGAGATCGTGCGTGACGTCACCGACGGTCAGGCCTGCGTCATCGTCGATACCAACAACCCTGCGGAACTGCCCGAAAACATCAACGGCGCCGACGTGCAGGCGATCATCGACCACCATCTGCTGGTCGGCGGGATCAAGACAAAGGGCCCGATCGATGTCACGATCCGCCCGCTGGCCTGCACCGCCACGATCATGCACCAACTGATGGGCGACAAGGCCGCGAAGATGCCCGAAGGCATCAAGGGCCTGATGCTGTCCTGCATCCTGTCCGACACCCTCGCCTTCCGCTCGCCCACCACGACACCGGTGGACAAGGCACTGGCCGAGGACCTCGCCGCCGATCTGGGCATCGACATCACCGCCTACGCGGATGAGATGTTCGCCGCCAAATCCGACGTCAGCGCATTCTCCGATGCGGAGCTGCTGCGCATGGATTCCAAGGAATACGAGATCGACGGCACCAAATTCCGGGTCTCTGTCCTCGAAACCACCTCCCCCGCCGCGATCCTCGACCGCAAGGATGCCCTCGTCGCCGCAATGCCCGCCGTCGCGGCAGAGGACGGCGTCGATCAGGTCCTGCTTTTCGTCGTGGACATCATCCGCGAAGAAGCCACGATGCTGCTGCCCAACGACCTGACCAAGCAGGTCGCCAAGGCCTCCTTCGACGCAGACACCTCCACCGACACGGTCGTCCTGCCCGGCGTGATGAGCCGCAAGAAGCAGATCATCCCGCACCTCAAGAAATAAGCCTCCTCGCTTTTTTCAAAATACTCCCGCCGGAGGCTCCAGCGTCAGCCTCCGGCACCCACCTTTCCGCAGTCATCCGACCAGATAAACTCCCGCCGGAGGCTCCGACACCGCATCTGGCGCCCCCTTCCCCAAAAAGGCACCGCCATGACCCAGATCGTCCACAGCTTCCTCGACATCGCCGGCGAATATGACGCGGCCTTCGTCGACCTCTGGGGCTGCATGCACAATGGCCTCACGGCCTTTCCGGACGCGGTCAAGGCGATGCAGGATTACCGCGGGGCCGGGGGGCGTGTGGTGCTGGTCACGAACTCACCGCGCCCCTGGACCTCCGTGCAGCCGCAGATCCAGCGCATGGGCGTGCCGGACGATTGCTGGGACGCCATCGCGACCTCCGGCGATTCGGCGCGGGCGGCCATGTTCGAAGGTGCTGTCGGCTCCGACGTCTGGTTCATCGGCGAAGATCACGATCAGAGTTTTTTCAAACCGATGAACCTGCTGAAAGATCCTGTCACCATCCGTCAGGTGCCGCTGGATCAGGCACAGGGCATCGTCTGCTGCGGCCCGACCGATCCCCATGCAGACCCTGCGGTCTATCGCCCACAATTTCTCGCCGCCAAGCAGCGCGGCCTCAAACTGCTCTGCGCCAATCCCGACATCGTCGTGGACCGCGGCGAAAGCCGCGAATGGTGCGCCGGCGCGCTGGCGAAACTCTATACAGAAATGGGCGGCGAAAGCCTCTATTTCGGCAAGCCCCATCCCCCGATCTATGACTTGGCCCGCCGCAGGCTGGCGGCGCTGGACGGCGGCGCGGACGCGTCCCGGATCATCTGCATCGGCGATGGCATCCACACCGATATTCTCGGCGCCCAGCAAGAGGACCTCGATTCCCTCTTCATCACCGGCGGGCTGGCCGCGGCCGAGACGGAAACTGCGGACAAGCACCCAGCAGGCCCGGCCCTCGAAGCCTTCCTCGCCACGGAACGGGTCAGCCCCACCTACGCCATCGGTTTCCTGCGTTAAACTTTCGGACGGGTTGACTTCGCGCGACATCAGCGCAATTAAGTTACAAAATGCCCGCCTTACGCGATGGTTTGTAACGTGAAGGAACCCGAGATGCTGGACAACGCCCCCCGCGGCACGATCGTGATCGAGGATCTGGCCGTTGGCATGATGCGCAGCCTGCGCAAGGTCGTGACCGACGAAGATATCGAGATGTTCGCCCAGGTCAGCACCGACCGGAACCCCGTGCATCTGGATGACGCCTACGCCCGTGACACGATCTTCGAAGGCCGCATCGCCCACGGCATGCTGACCGCTGGTCTGATCTCTGCCGTCATCGGCGAGCAGCTGCCCGGACATGGCACCGTCTACCTTGGCCAGACCCTGCGATTCCTCGCCCCCGTGCGCCCCGGCGACATGGTCACGGCAGAGGTCGAAGTCACAGCCATCGACTACGCCAAGCGCAAGGTCACGATGGAAACCCGCTGCCTTGTCGACGGCAAGAAGGTCCTGACTGGCGAAGCCATCGTGCTGGCCCCCTCGGCCAAGTTCGACTGACACCGCAAAGGCACGCCCCGCCGCTTGCACCTGCAGCATCACCGCGCTACGCAATCGCATGCGTATCATCCGTGACACCCTCTACCTCGACCCTGCCGATCGCGGCGCTGCCGCAGCCATCGGAAATTTCGACGGCGTGCATCTGGGCCACCGCGCCGTGATCGACGCCGCCCGCGCGGCTGCAACGACGCTGAACGCCCCCTTGGGCCTGATGACGTTCGAACCGCATCCGCGCCAACTCTTCGCCCCCGATGCCCCCCCGTTCCGGCTGATGAACGCCGAGGCGCGCGCCAACGAACTGGCCAAGCAGGGCGTCGAAAAGCTTTACGAGGTGCCGTTCAACACGGCGCTGATCGCGCTGACACCGCAGGACTTCGCACAGACGATCATCCACGACCGTCTGGGCCTTGCCCATGTCGTCGTGGGTGCCGATTTCTGCTTTGGCAAGGACCGTGCCGGCAACGCTGCCGACCTGCAACGCTTTGGCGCGGACATGGGGTTCGGTGTCACCGTCGCTCCCATGGTCCAACTGGCCGCAGGCCGCGTCAGCTCTACCGCGATCCGTCAGGCACTGACCGATGGCCGCCCCCGGGACGCGGCCGCCATGCTGGGCCACTGGCACCGCATCGTGGGCGAGGTCATCCGCGGCGATCAACGCGGACGAGAGCTGGGTTATCCGACCGCCAACATGTCCATCGTCGGTCTGCATCCGCCGAAATTCGGCGTCTACGCCGTGCGCGTGGACATCGCCAGCGGCCCGCACAAGGGCCGCTACAACGGCGCCGCCAGCATCGGCGTGCGTCCCATGTTCAACGGCGACGAGCCCAACTGCGAAACCTTCATCTTCGACTTCAAGGGCGACCTTTACGGTCAGCACATCAGCGTGGCCCTCGTGGACTACCTGCGACCGGAAATGACATTCGACGGCCTGCCCGCGCTGATCGACCAGATGGACGCCGACTGCGCCCGCGCGCGCGAAATCCTGTCCCATGTCTGACGCCCCCAAACCTGACGCCCCCAAACCTGATGCCATCGACCGTAGCGGGTTGCGCCCCCGGTTCTGGAAGACCGTCCCGATGGCCAAGCTGTCCCGCCCCGAGTGGGAAGCGCTGTGCGACGGCTGCGGCAAATGCTGCCTGAACAAGCTCGAAGACGAAGACACCGGCGAAGTGGCCCTCACCCGCGTCGCCTGCCGGTTGCTGGACAACGAAACCTGCCTGTGCGCCCAGTATCCGATCCGACACAAGTTCGTCCCCGAATGCATCGTCCTGACGCCCAGAACGATCAAGGACAACATGTACTGGCTGCCGCAGACCTGCGCCTATCGCCTCGTGGCCGAAGGCCGCGACCTTTATCCGTGGCACCCCCTGCTGACCGGCGATCCGAACAGCCCCCACGACGCAGGCGTCACCATGCGCGGCCAGACCCTCTCAGAGGTCGAGGTCGACGACGAAGACTGGGAAGACAACATCATCGAGGAGCCGACCTGAATGTTCTTTGCCTCTGACAATGCCGGCCCCGCGCATCCAAAAGTGATGGACGCGCTGGTCGCCGCCAACCAGGGATACGCCAGCGGCTACGGTGCCGACGCGCCCATGGTCGAAGTGCGCCAGATGATCCGCGACATCTTCGAGGCACCCGATGCCGCCGTGCATCTGGTCGCCACCGGCACCGCCGCCAACGCCCTGACGCTCGCCACCCTGTCCAACCCGTGGGAGGCGATTTTCTGCACCCCCATGGCGCATATCCACGAAGATGAATGCAACGCGCCGGAATTCTATACCGGCGGCGCCAAGCTGGCACTGGTCGAGGCCGTCGACGCCAAGATGACCGCCCCCACCCTTCTGGCCGCGATCGAGAGCGAGGAAACCCGCGGCGTCCACGGCCCCCAGCGCGGTCCGGTCTCGATCACGCAGGCGACGGAAAAGGGCACGGTCTACACCACGGCAGAGCTGATGGCCCTGACGGACGTGGCGCACTCTTTCGGCCTCAAGACACATCTCGACGGTGCGCGGTTCACAAATGCTCTCGTCTCCCTCGGCTGCACCCCGGCCGAAATGACGTGGAAAGCGGGCATCGACGCCGTCAGCTTCGGTGGCACCAAGAACGGCCTGATCGGGGTCGAGGCCTGCATTTTCTTCGACCCCGCCGTGTCGAAACAGTTCGAGCTGCGGCGCAAGCGCGGCGCACACCTGTTTTCAAAGCACCGGTATCTGTCCGCGCAGATGCATGCCTATCTGACCGACAATCTGTGGCTGGACATGGCCCGTCAGGCCAACGCCGCCTGCGCCCGTCTGATCCGCGGGCTTGAGGATGTGCCGCAGGTCGAAATCCAGTTCTCGCCGCAGTCCAACCTCGTGTTCTTCACAGCACCCCGGTCAGTGCACCAGCGCGCGCTGCAGGCGGGTGCGGTCTATTACGTCATGGGCGGCGATCCCGACAGCGGCCCCGCCGACGAGCGTCTGACCGGGCGACTGGTCTGCGACTGGTCCTGCGATCACGGCGCGATTGACCGCTTTATCGCGCATCTGAAGCCATAAGCGCCGCAACCGCCGCGGTGTCGGTCATCGGCACCATGTGACCGGCCCCGGCCACCACATGATCGCGCGCCTGCGGCACCGCGGCGCAGATCGCGGCATGAATGGCCGGGATGATCGGTGGAGACATCTCTCCCCTGATCAGGCTGACGGGCACCGCAAGGTCCGTCAGCCGCGCGCCGACCCCGTGCACGTCGTCCTGAATGGCGGGGACCCCTGCCATGATCAGGGGCATCCGCCGGGCGAAGGCGGCCCGCGTATGGTCCGGCATTGCCGCCCAAGCGCCACAGCCCCAGTCGCCGTGGAACAGGCGGGCTGCCCTTTCCAGATCGCCTGCGTCATAGGCCGCATAGATCGGCGCAAACCGCGCCAGATGATCGGCGCGGGCGGCGGCATCCGTGGCCAGCGCAAAATACACAGGCTCGATCAGCGTCAGCCGCGCGACCCGGTCCGGATGGTCAAGCGCCATCCGCAGCGCCACTGTGGCACCGAAGGAATGGCCGATGACATGCAGTGGGCGGTCACACAGATCGACCGCCGCCGCCAGATTGGCGCTTTGGTAATCCTCTCGACCGTCCCAATCCTGCGATTTGCCATGCCCCAGCAGATCCATCAGGACCGAATCGCCGGGCAAGGTCTGCGCCAGCGGCAGCAGCGCCTCTGACCGGGCCAGCGTGCAATGCAGCAACAAATTCCGCACGTCTTCCCCGGTGCGGATCACGTTCACATCCGAACCGCCATGCGCCGCGACAGGCATCACACGCGGCCGGCCAGATGCGCCTCAAGGTCGTCCAGCCGGTCCTCTCCCCAGAACCGCTGGTCGGTATCGGTGATGAAGAACGGCGCACCGAAGACGCCAAGGCGCACCGCCTCCTCGGTATTGCGGTGATAGGCCTCGGCCCCGGCCAGCAAACCGCTGTCGGCCAGCTTGGGATCGAAATCCGCGGCGGTCAGGCAATCGCGGATCACGTCGTCGTCGGCAATGTCGCGATCCTGCGCCCAGCAGGCCGCCGTCAGATTGGCGACCAGCGCCGCCATGCGTCCACCTCCGGCCTCTTGTGCCGCGATGATCGCATAGGAACTGGGGGCCGGATTGGTCGGGAAATGCGCGGGCTTCACCTTCAACGGCAGCCCCAGCAGCACCGACCGGCGATGCAGGTCCTGCAGGCGATAGTCCTGCCTGCTCGGGTGGCGCTCCGGGACCGGCTGACCGCCGGTGCGGGAAAACACGCTCATCAGATCGACCGGGCGATAGGTGATCGTGGCGCCGTGGGCATTGGCAATCTCGGCCGGCCGCACGCCGCAGAGGTAGGTGTACGGACTGATCGTGGCGAAGAAGTAATCGATGTGAGCCATTTCGGTCAGCCTTTCGGGTGTTGATGTTTTCGGGACCGTAGCGGTGTGCTAGGCGGTGTCAACGCGGGCGATTCCGCGGCAGCTCCACAAGGACCGATCCATGGCGAACATGCATGAACCCAAGCTGATTTCCGGCAACGCAAACAGGCCGCTGGCCGAAGCCGTCGCCGCGCGCATGTCGATGCACCGCGGCATGGACGTCAGCCTTGTCGACGCCCGCGTCGAACGGTTCAACGACGGCGAAATCTTCGTCGAAGTCTTCGAAAACGTGCGCGGCGAGGATATGTACATCATCCAGCCCACGTCGAACCCGACGAACGACAACCTGATGGAACTGCTGATCATCGCCGACGCGTTGCGCCGGTCTTCGGCCGACCGGATCACCGCCGTCATGCCCTACTTCGGCTATGCCCGGCAGGATCGCCGCAGCAAGGCCCGCACCCCGATCACCGCCAAGCTGGTCGCGAACATTCTGGTCGAGGCCGGGGTCGAACGCGTCCTCACCCTTGACCTGCATGCCACGCAGATTCAGGGGTTCTTCGACATCCCCGTCGATAACCTTTACGCCAGCCCGCTTTGGGCGCTGGACGTGATGCACAATTTCAAGGGCAACATGGAAGAGGTGATGGTCGTGTCGCCCGATGTCGGCGGCGTAGCCCGCGCCCGCGATCTGGCGCAGCGGATCGGCGCCCCCCTGTCGATCGTCGACAAGCGCCGCGGCAAACCCGGCGAAGTGGCCGAAATGACCGTGATCGGTGACGTGAAGGACCGCGTCTGCCTGATCGTCGACGACCTTGTCGATACCGCTGGCACCCTCTGCAAGGCCGCCGAAGTGCTGATGGAAAACGGCGCCAAGGAGGTGCATTCCTACATCACCCACGGCGTGTTGTCGGGCCCCGCCGTCGACCGCGTCAGCAAGTCCGTGATGAAAAACCTCGTGATCACCGACACGATCCAGCCCAAGGCCGAAACCCTCGCCTGCCCCAATATCCGCATCGTGAAGACGGCGCCGATCTTTGCGCAGGCGATTCTGAACACCTGGAACGGCACCTCGGTGTCGTCGCTGTTCAACCACAAGACCCTGCAGCCGATCTACGAAGGCGTCTACAGCCGCTAAAGATCCCAGGTATCGTCGCTGGAAACAGCGCCGATACTGATCCAGGCCACCCGCACCCGCGCCACGCGGGTGTCGCCCCACGTCCGAAACACGATATCGAATCCGTCGCGGTCGATCTGTTCGGCGGTCACGTCCGCCCGGGCGTTGGCACCGCTCGCGATATCCCACATCGACAACGAGACCTGAACGACAGGGGCTACCTTGTAGCGCTCTGCGAAGGGGACGCGGTGACGGGTCAGGCGCGGCCCCTCGCCCGTCCACATCTCGCCCCCATCCTCGAAATCCGAAAACAGCACGAGGTCGCCCTGATCTATACCGACGATATGATGGCCGAATTTGCGCATCCTGATGGTCCTGAAATGACGTCTTGAAAAATGGTTTGACCAAGGTGATCAAAAACTTGAACCAGTAAATAAAAAAGGCCCCGCAGAACGGGGCCTTTCTGAAACTGTCACGTAAAAACAGCGATCAACCGAAGTTGGACTGCTTGGGGTCAAGTCCGATGTGGGTGCCCACTGCAACCATGTCGGCAATCAGCTTGGCCGCGTCATCGACGGGGCCCGGCTCATTCTCGAAATTGTCGCGCGCCTTCTTCAACTCGTCGTGGGCGTCCTTCATCATCGTGTCATAGACATCCTGAGACATCTCGCCACGCGGCAGCGCACTTTCGGCCAGCACGGAGACCGAGGTCGCCGTGATTTCCGCAAAGCCGCCGAGCACGACGTATTCGTCGGTGCCTTTGGCATGGACCACGCGCAGCACGCCGGGACGCAGGGTGGTGATGGTGGGCGCGTGGCCCGCCATCGCCGTCAGGTCGCCGTCGGCACCGGGGATTTGCACCTCGGAGGCCTCGACCGAGGCCAACCGGCGCTCGGGCGAGACGAGATCGAATTGCAGATGATCTGCCATGATCGCTCCTTACGCCGCGTCTGCGGCCATTTTCTCGGCTTTGGCCACGACCTGATCGATCCCGCCGACCATGTAGAAGGCACCTTCCGGCAGGTGATCATATTCACCGGCGACAACGGCCTTGAACGAAGAGATCGTGTCTTCCAGTGCCACCTGAACGCCCGGCGAACCGGTGAACACCTGTGCCACGTCGAAGGGCTGCGACAGGAAGCGCTCGATCTTGCGGGCGCGCGCCACGGTGATCTTGTCGTCCTCGGACAGTTCGTCCATCCCGAGGATGGCGATGATGTCCTGCAGCGACTTGTAGCGTTGCAGGATCTGCTGCACGTCGTTGGCGACCTTGTAGTGCTCTTCGCCCACGATGCCCGGATCGAGCAGACGCGAGGTGGAGTCCAGCGGGTCCACGGCCGGGTAGATGCCCTTTTCCGAGATCGCACGGTTCAGAACCGTGGTCGCATCGAGGTGGGCAAAGGACGTGGCGGGCGCCGGGTCGGTCAGGTCGTCGGCGGGCACATAGATGGCCTGCACGGACGTGATCGAACCGTTCTTGGTGGACGTGATGCGTTCCTGCATCTGGCCCATGTCCGTCGCCAGCGTCGGCTGGTAGCCCACGGCAGACGGGATACGACCCAGAAGTGCGGACACTTCGGACCCGGCCTGCGTGAACCGGAAGATGTTGTCCACAAAGAACAGTACGTCGGTGCCGGACTGGTCGCGGAACTGCTCTGCCATGGTCAGGCCGGACAGGGCGACGCGCATGCGGGCACCCGGCGGCTCGTTCATCTGACCGTAGACGAGCGCCACTTTGGACTTCGTCAGGTCTTCGGCGTTGATGACGCCGGATTCGATGAATTCATAGTAAAGGTCGTTGCCCTCACGGGTCCGCTCGCCCACGCCGGCGAACACGGAATAACCAGAGTGCACCTTGGCGATGTTGTTGATCAGTTCCTGGATCAGAACCGTCTTGCCCACGCCGGCACCGCCGAACAGGCCGATCTTGCCGCCTTTTGCATAGGGGGCCAGCAGGTCGATGACCTTGATGCCGGTCACCAGCACTTCGGACGCGGTCGACTGCGCCTCGAAGCTGGGGGCGACGTTGTGGATCGAACGACGCTCGGTCTCGCCGATCGGGCCCTTTTCGTCGACGGGATCGCCGACCACGTTCATGATCCGGCCAAGGGTCGCGTCGCCCACGGGCACGGTGATCGTGTTGTCCATGTCGGTCACTTCCTGACCGCGGACCAGACCTTCGGTCGCGTCCATCGCGATGCAGCGGACGGTGTTCTCGCCCAGATGCTGGGCGACTTCGAGGGTCAGCAGCTTGCCGTTATTGTCGGTGGTCAGGGCGTTCAGGATTTCGGGCAGGTGATCCCCGAACTGGACGTCCACGACGGCGCCAATCACCTGCGTGATCTTGCCTTTTGCGTTTGCCATAAGTGTTTCTCCAGTCTTCTTAGAGCGCTTCCGCGCCCGAAATGATTTCGATCAGCTCGTTCGTGATCTTGGCCTGACGCGAGCGGTTATACTCGATGGTCAGGTCGTCGATCATGTCGCCGGCATTGCGTGTCGCGTTGTCCATGGCGGACATCCGTGCGCCCTGTTCGGACGCCGCGTTTTCCAGCAAGGCCGCAAAGATTTGCGTCGCCACGCCACGCGGCAGCAGATCGGCAAGGATCTCTTCTTCGCCGGGTTCGTAATCGTACAGGTTGCTGTCGGTATTCGCGTCAGCCACGGCCTCGAACTTGGCGGGAATGATCTGCTGTGCGGTCGGGTGCTGGGACACGACGTTCTCGAACCGCGCAAAGAAGATCGTCGCGATGTCGAATTCGCCGGCGTCGAACCGGTTCAGCACGTCGCGGGCGACCTTCTGCGCATCGGCATAGGACATCCGCTTGACGTCCGACATGTCGATGTGACCGACGAAATGATCGCCCAGATCGCGCCGCATGCTGTCGCGGCCTTTCTTGCCGACCGTCAGGATCTTGACGGTCTTGCCTTCGGCCAGAAGCTTTTTCGCACGGACACGCGCCAGCTTGGCAATGTTGGCATTGAAGCCACCGCACAACCCGCGTTCCGCCGTCATGACGACCAGCAGATGCGACAGGTCCGATCCGGTGCCGGCCAGCAGCTTCGGCGCAGAGGGCGAACCCTCTGCGGCCTGAGACAGACCTGCCATGACCGCGTTGAACCGCTCCGTATAGGGGCGCGCGGCCTCGGCGGCATCCTGTGCCCGCCGCAGTTTCGCGGCGGCCACCATCTGCATGGCCTTGGTGATCTTGCGGGTCGATTTGACCGACGCGATCCGGTTTTTAAGGTCCTTGAGACTAGGCAAAACCTAAACTCCTCTCTCGGGCAAAGGTTATGCGAAATCCTTGGCGAAGGCGTCGATGGCGGCCTTCAACTTGGCTTCTGCATCGCCCTTGATCTTGGGATCCTCGTTCGTGATCATGTCCAGCACGTCACGGCCCTGCGTACGCATGTGCTTCAGCAGACCGGCCTCGAAGCGACCGACCTGCTTGGTGTCGATCTTGTCGAGGTAACCTTTCGTGCCTGCATAGATGACGGTCACGATTTCGGCGTTGGTCAGCGGCGAATACTGCGGCTGCTTCATCAGTTCCGTCAGACGGGCACCACGGTTCAGCAGACGCTGGGTCGCGGCGTCGAGGTCGGACCCGAACTGCGCAAAGGCAGCCATTTCGCGGTACTGCGCCAGTTCCAGCTTCACCGGACCGGCGACAGACTTCATCGCGTTGGTCTGGGCGGCGGACCCGACGCGGGACACGGACAGACCGGTGTTCACGGCAGGGCGGATGCCCTGGAAGAACAGTTCCGTTTCCAGAAAGATCTGGCCGTCGGTGATCGAGATCACGTTCGTCGGAATGAACGCGGACACGTCGCCACCCTGCGTTTCGATGATCGGCAGTGCTGTCAACGAACCGGAGCCATTGTCTTCGTTCAGCTTTGCCGAACGCTCCAGCAGGCGAGAGTGGAGGTAGAACACGTCGCCCGGGTAGGCTTCACGGCCCGGCGGGCGGCGCAGCAGCAGCGACATCTGGCGATAGGACACGGCCTGCTTGGACAGGTCATCATAGATGATCAGGGCGTGCTTGCCGTTGTCACGGAAGAATTCGGCCATTGCGGTGGCAGAATACGGTGCCAGATACTGCATCGGCGCGGGGTCGGATGCGGTGGCTGCGACGATCGTGGTGTATTCGATCGCACCCGTCTCTTCCAGCTTCTTCACCAGCTGGGCAACGGTCGACCGCTTCTGGCCGATGGCGACATAGATGCAATACAGCTTTTCCGAGTCGTCCTTGGCCGCGTCGTTATACGACTTCTGGTTCAGGATCGTGTCGAGCGCCACGGCGGTCTTGCCGGTCTGACGGTCACCGATGATCAGCTCGCGCTGGCCACGGCCGATCGGGATCATGGCGTCGATGGACTTCAGGCCCGTCGGCATCGGCTCGTGCACGGATTTGCGCGGGATGATGCCCGGTGCCTTCACGTCGGCCACGCGACGCTCGGATGCGTCGATGGGGCCTTTGCCGTCCAGTGGGTTGCCAAGGCCGTCAACGACGCGTCCCAGCAGGCCCAGACCGGCGGGCACGTCCACGATGGACTTGGTGCGCTTGACGGTATCGCCTTCCTTGATGTCGCGGTCGGACCCGAAGATCACGACGCCGACGTTGTCGGATTCAAGGTTCAGGGCCATGCCGCGGATACCACCGGGGAATTCCACCATCTCGCCAGCCTGCACGGCATCGAGGCCATAGACGCGGGCGATACCGTCACCGACGGACAGCACGCGGCCAACCTCGGCGACTTCGGCATCCTGACCGAAGTTCTTGATCTGGTCCTTCAGGATCGCAGAGATTTCAGACGCTTGGATCGCCATTATCCGACCTCTTTCATGTTGTTCTGGAGTGCATTGAGTTTAGACGCGATCGACGTGTCGATCATGCGGGAGCCGATCTTGACGATCAGGCCACCCAGAATGGAGGCGTCCACGGTTTCCTTGATGCCGACGGTCTTGCCGAATGTCTCTGACAAGGTGCTGGCCAGTTTCTTTTTCTGGTCATCCGACAGGGCCGTTGCGGTCGTGACTTCTGCGGTCATCTCGCCACGGTCGGTGGCCAGCATGTCACGCAGGGTGCCGACGATGCCCGGCAGCACGAACAGCCGCCGCTTGTCGGCGAGCAGACCCATCAGATTCGTCATCGTTTCCGAGAGACCCATCTTGGCCGCAATCGCCTTCATGGCACCGGCCTGTTCGTCACGGCCATACAGCGGCGACGTGATCAGGTCGCGAAAATCCGAGCTCTCGGACAATGCGGCGTCAAGTGCATTGACGTCCTGCTCCATCGCCTTGAGATTGTTGCCTTCTTTGGCGATGTCGAACACTGCCGACGCATAGCGCCCGGCGATACCCTGTGTGATCGAAGCTGGTTCGGACACGTCCACCCTTCCGATATAAGGCCCCCGTGACCCCAAGAGGGTCCGGAGGCGTTCACGTCTCCTCGACTGTTACCGAGGCATTAAAATCCGTGTCGATCTAGCAGAGGAGTTCCCGCCCCGCAACAAGCTATGGTAATTTTAGTTCACGAGGCCGCCCGGCCAGACGACACGATTTTACCCTGCGGCGACGCGTCGCAGCACTCAGGCCGGGACCGCGTCAGGCATTGGTGCCAGCACCGATGCACGCGACCGTGCGCGGTGGCCGGGACCCGAGGCTGCGGGGGATTGCTTGCAGGCCTCGACGATCAGCACACCGCCACCCGCCAGCATCGGGATATTGTGGCCCGCCCGTTCCAGCACGCCCGCCATGCGCCGCCAGACCGGATTGTGCGAAGGCGGCTGATACAGCGTCGCGCGGACAGTGCCGATGTCGAAATCATGCGCCCGCAACTGGCTTTCCAGCTGGCTGGGCGAATAGGGCCGGCCAAAGCCGAAAGGCGTGCGATCCGATCGCGACCACAACCCGGCGCGGTTCGGCACGATGAAGATCGCCCGCCCTCCCGGCCCCAGCACGCGGTGACATTCGCTCAGCACGCCCGTGGGATGATCCGTCGTCTCCAGTCCGTGCAGGACGACCAGCTTGTCCACGAACCCCGTCGGCAGTGGCCAGAGCGTGTCTTCGCACAGCACCGACACATTGGCCTGCCCCGCGGGCCAGGGCATAACGCCCTGCGGTCCCGGCATCAGACCGATGACCCGGCGCGCGTCGCCTAGATAGGGCCGCAGCAGCGGCACCGCAAAACCGAAGCCTGCGACCGTCTGGCCCTTTGCCTCGGGCCACATTCGCACCAGTTCATCGCGTATGACCTTCTGCGCCGCCCGGCCCAAAGCGCTGCGGTAGTAGAAATTACGCAGATGAAGAACGTCCAGATGCATTGCGGTGAACAAGGTCCCATAGTCGGTCCGGTTTACCCTAGCAAAGAAAAGCGAAGTTGCCATGCCCGTTGAACTGATCACCATTCCCTGCCTGACCGACAATTATGCCTTTGTGATCCATGACGCCGCGACAGGACAAACCGCCCTTGTCGACGTGCCCGAAGCAGCGCCCATTCAGGCCGCACTCGATCAGCGGGGCTGGACCCTGTCGGACATCCTGCTGACGCACCATCACGACGACCACGTGCAAGGGCTGGAAGCGCTGCGCGGCAATGCCCGCGTCATCGGTGCGCGTGCAGATGCCCACCGCCTGCCCCGCCTCGACACAGAGGTCGCTGACGGCGACACGCTGACCGTCTGCGGGCGGGACGTCCATGTCATGGATGTCTCGGGTCACACCATCGGTCACGTCGCCTTTCACATGGTGGACGAAAAACTGCTGTTCACCGCCGACAGTCTGATGGCGATGGGATGCGGGCGCCTTTTCGAAGGCACCCCCGCGCAGATGTGGGACAGCATGCAAAAGCTGCGCGCCCTGCCCCGCGACACCACCGTCTGTTCCGGCCACGAATACACCACGACGAACGCGCGCTTCGCCCTGTCTCTTGAACCCGACAACAAAGCGATTATCTCTCGTACCGAGGCCACGAAGACGGCGCGTGAAAACGGCCGCGCCACCGTCCCGTCGCTTTTGTCGCTGGAATGCGAAACCAATCCGTTCCTGCGTGCCGACGATCCGGTTCTGGCGAAGGCCATCGATATGGCCGATGCACAACCTGCCGAAATTTTCACCGAAATCCGGGCCCGCAGGGACCGGTTCTGACACCCTCTAGGCCGGTCAATGTCGAAATGACCCGCCCAACCGCCGCGTTCACGACACGTCAGTCTTTTTGTGAACACGCTGGACAAGAAAAAACTTGAAGGTTGGGCCGAAAAGCCAAACCTTGGAAGATAAGGCCACGGTCCGATCAGGGTGACCCGCCCACCGGACCCCCGAACAGCAAGGAGCACCCGAAGTGCCATCTTTTTCCACGACGCTCGAGCAGTCCATTCACGGCGCGCTGGCCCTGGCCAACGCCCGCCGCCACGAACTTGCCACGCTGGAACATCTGCTTCTGGCCCTGATCGACGAACCCGATGCGGCACGCGTGATGCGGGCCTGCTCGGTCGATCTGGATGAATTGCGCAAGGACCTTGAAGAATTCATTTCCGACGATCTGTCGACGCTTGAAACCGACGTCGACGGGTCAGAAGCCGTGCCGACCGCCGCCTTCCAGCGCGTGATCCAGCGCGCGGCGATCCACGTCCAGTCGTCGGGCCGGACCGAAGTGACCGGTGCCAACGTGCTGGTCGCCATCTTTGCGGAACGTGAAAGCAACGCGGCCTATTTCCTGCAGGAACAGGACATGACCCGCTACGACGCAGTCAATTTCATCGCGCATGGCGTGGCGAAGGATCCGGCATTCGGCGAAAGCCGTCCGGTCACGGGCTCGCCTCAACCAGACGAGGACGAAAGCGTGACCGACGGGGACAAGAAGGAATCCGCACTGGCGAAATACTGCGTGGACCTGAACGAAAAGGCGGGCAAGGGCGACCTTGATCCCCTGATCGGGCGCGCCCACGAGGTGGAGCGTTGCATTCAGGTGCTCTGCCGCCGCCGCAAGAACAACCCGCTGCTGGTGGGTGATCCGGGCGTCGGCAAGACTGCCATCGCCGAAGGTCTGGCCTACAAGATTGTCAGCAAGGAAGTTCCCGAGGTTCTGGCCCATGCCACGATCTACAGCCTCGACATGGGCGCGCTTCTGGCCGGCACCCGCTACCGCGGTGACTTCGAGGAGCGACTGAAGGCCGTCATGACCGAGATGGAGAATCACAAGGACGCCGTCCTCTTCATCGACGAGATCCACACGATCATCGGCGCCGGGGCAACCTCCGGCGGGGCAATGGACGCGTCCAACCTGCTGAAGCCTGCGTTGCAGGGCGGCAAGCTGCGCTGTATGGGATCGACCACCTACAAAGAGTTCCGCCAGCATTTTGAAAAGGACCGCGCGCTGTCGCGCCGGTTCCAGAAGATCGACGTGAACGAGCCGTCGGTCGAGGATGCGGTCAAGATCCTGAAAGGCCTCAAGCCCTATTTCGAAGAGCACCACGGCGTCAAATACACCGCCGAGGCGATCCGCACGGCTGTCGAATTATCGGCACGCTACATCAACGACCGCAAGCTGCCGGACAAGGCCATCGACGTCATTGACGAGGCCGGTGCGTCTCAGCAGCTGATCGCTGAATCCAAGCGTCGCAAGACCATCGGCGTGAAGGAGATCGAAAGCGTCGTCGCCAAGATCGCCCGCATCCCACCGAAGAACGTCAGCAAGGACGACGCAGAGGTGTTGAAGGATCTCGAAGGGTCGCTGAAGCGCGTGGTCTTCGGTCAAGACAAGGCGATCGAGGCGCTGTCGTCGGCGATCAAGCTGGCCCGTGCCGGCCTGCGCGAGCCGGAAAAGCCCATCGGCAACTACCTGTTCGCGGGTCCGACCGGCGTGGGCAAGACCGAGGTGGCCAAGCAACTGGCAGATACGCTGGGTGTGGAACTGATCCGGTTCGATATGTCCGAGTACATGGAGAAGCACGCGGTTTCGCGTCTGATCGGTGCGCCTCCGGGCTATGTCGGCTTCGATCAGGGCGGCATGCTGACCGACGGTGTCGACCAGAACCCGCACTGCGTGCTGCTGCTGGACGAGATGGAAAAAGCGCACCCGGATGTCTACAACATCCTGCTGCAGGTGATGGACCACGGGAAACTGACCGACCACAACGGCCGGACTACAGACTTCCGCAACGTGATCCTGATCATGACCTCCAACGCGGGCGCGTCCGAGATGGGCAAGAACGCGATGGGCTTCGGTCGTGAAACGCGCGAAGGCGAGGATACGGCAGCAATCGAGCGGATCTTCACGCCCGAATTCCGTAACCGTCTGGACGCGATCATCAGCTTTGGCGCGCTGCCGAAAGAGGTCATCATGAAGGTGGTCGAAAAGTTCGTGCTGCAACTTGAAGCACAGCTGATCGACCGCAACGTGCACATCGAACTGACGCCGGCTGCCGCCACGTGGCTGGCCGACAAGGGCTACGATGCCAAGATGGGCGCCCGCCCGCTGGGCCGCGTGATCCAGGAGCACATCAAGAAGCCGCTGGCCGAAGAACTGCTCTTCGGCAAGCTGGTCAAGGGTGGTCTCGTCAAGGTCGGCGTGAAGGACAAGCAACTTCACCTGACGTTCGAGGCGCCCGAACAGGCCAAGATCACCGGCAAGAAGCCCCCCTTGCTGACCGCCGAGTGATCCGCACTGCCGCGATAACCCTCCTGTCCCTCGCAGCCACATCGGCTGCGGGGGATATTCTTTTGGCCCCCCCGATTGCCTGCGACCTGACGCAGACCTGCTACATCCAGCAGGGTGTGGATCACGACCCCGGTCCCGGCGTGCAGGACTTCTCCTGCGGCACGCTCAGCTACGATGGCCACAAGGGCACGGATTTCGCCCTCCCCTCCCTCGCGATGCAGGCCGAAGGCGTCGATGTTCTGGCCTCTGCCCCCGGCACCGTGCGCGGCGTGCGCAACGACATGGCGGATATCCTGCAAGGCACCCCCGGCGCGCCGGATGTCTCGGACCGCGAATGTGGCAATGGGCTGGTCGTCAGCCACGGCGATGGCTGGGAAACGCAGTATTGTCACATGAAACAAGGCTCTGTCGTCGTCCAGCCCGGTCAGACGGTCGCCATGGGACAGGTGCTGGGACAGGTCGGCCTGTCAGGCCAGACCCAGTTTCCCCACGTCCACCTTTCGGTGCGCCACGACGGCGCCGTGATCGATCCCTTCGCCCCTGACACTCTGACGACCTGCGGCACGACACCTGCGCGGGCCCTCTGGAACGACTCCGTCCCCTTCCCCCCCGGCGGCCTCATCGGCGCGGGGTTCAGCGACGCGGTGCCCGCATTTGACGCCATCAAGGACGGCACCGCAGGACGCGACACCTTGCCAAAGGCGGCGCCCGGCCTCGTCCTCTGGGGCTTTGCCTACGGCGCGCGGTCCGGCGACACGCTGACCCTGACGATCCGCGGCCCAAAGGGAGAGGTCTTCGCCGATACACAGACGCTCGATCGCACCCAGGCGCAACTCTTCCGCGCCGGTGGCCGGCGCACACCGTCCGGCGGCTGGCCGGCCGGCGACTACACAGGAACAGTCGAACTGCGCCGGGACGGCACGACGCTGGACGTTCAGACCACGCAAGTCGTTCTGAACTAGCGCTCCGTCAGCTTCAGCTCGATCCGCCGGTTCTGGGCG
The DNA here is from genome assembly GCF_021735925.1 of Loktanella sp. M215. NCBI lineage: Bacteria > Pseudomonadati > Pseudomonadota > Alphaproteobacteria > Rhodobacterales > Roseobacteraceae > Loktanella > Loktanella sp. M215. The sequence continues at coordinate 1,807,170 of NZ_WMEA01000001.1, read as the reverse complement.
CGCGCCTCTGCCGTGTCGGCCGGGTTCAGCGGCTGGAACTCGGCAAAGCCGTTGGCCGACATCCGGTTCGGCGCAATCCCAAGCGTTTCCATATACCTGACCACGGACAGCGCACGCGCCTGCGACAGCTCCCAGTTGTCAGCGAACCGTCCGTTGCCGGACAGCGGCGTCGTGTCCGTGTGACCGTCCACGCGAATGATCCAGTCGATGTCGGGCGGGATCCGGTCCGCGATCTGCCGCAGGATCGTCGCAACCTTCGCGATCTCTGCGCGGCCCCGCACCGAAAGAGTCGCATCACCCGGACCAAACAGGACCTCTGACGAAAAGACGAAGCGGTCCCCCGCAATCTGCACGCCGTCCAGCCCTTCGACCACGCCGCGCAACTCGCCAAAGAAATCCGACCGGAACCGTTCGAGGTTCTGCGTCTCGGCCTGCAACCGGGCCGTCTCGGCCTCCAGCCGCTGCCGCTCCGCCTCTTCCAGCGCACGGCGGCGGCGTTCCTCGGCGGCGACGCGGGCCAGGGCGGTGTTCAGTTGCGATCCCAACTGCTCGATCTGCACCTGCGCATCAGAGCCATCCTCCTTGGCCACGTTCAACAATGATTGCAGGGTCCCCACTTGCTGCCGCAAGGCCGCGACCTGTTCGTTCAGCAGCGCGGTCTGCCGCTGCGCCTCGGCGCTCTGCTTCTGCTCGGCGCTCAACGCGGTGTTTGCGGTCGCCAGCAATGCCGCCTGCCGGTCTGCCGCCGATTGTGCCTCGGTGCCGGCTGACAGCGCCGCCGCCAGACGCGCCTGCAGATCCGCCCGGTCCTGCGCCGTTTCCGATGTCGTCGTCGACAGGCTCGCGACCTGCGCCCGCAAGGCATCACGCGCCAGCAAGGCCTCGGCCAGACGATCCTCAAGCGCAGCGCTGCGGGCGGTCGCATCCGCGGCTTTGGCCTTGGCCGCCTCTTGCGCCAGCACCATCGCTGCCAGACGCGACTGCAGGTCCGAATCGGCCAAAGCGTCTTGCCTGCGCGCCGCAGCCAAGGCGGCCTGCGCATCGGACAAGGCCGTCTCGGTCTCGCGCCCCGCTGCGACCGCGGCGGCAAGACGGGTCGTCAGATCGTCGGTTCGTGCCGCAGCGTCGTCCAGCCGTGCCCGCGCATCGGCCAGTTCCGCCGCGGTCTTGTCCTGCAATGAAAGGGCCGCCGCCAGCCGCGCATCCAGATCGGACCCCTGGCTTAGTGCGCCCGACAGATCGGTCTCGGCCTGCTGCTGCGCCAATAAGGCCGCCGACAGGTTCATCTGCAGATCGTCCCGCGCCGCCTGCGCCGCCGCAAGCAGGGTCAGCGTCTCCTCGGCTTTGCGCCGCTGCTCTTCCAGCGACAGGGTCATCGCCGTCAGCTCCGCGCCCGAGTCCGCCAGCCGCTTGCGCAAGGCCTCGGCTGCTGCCGCATCCGTCAGCTGCGCCGCTTCCAGATCACTGATCCGCGTCGTCTGGTCGGTGGCTTTGGTCTCCATCTCGGCGACCATCGCCTGCAAGGCATCGCGACGGGCCGCAGCCAACCGGGCCGCCTCGGCCTGCGCATCGACCTCCGTCCGGGCCGACGCCAACGCGAGGTTCAATTGCTCCTGCGCTGTCATCAGGTCTGTGTTTTTCTGTTCCAGCCCCGCCACTTGCGCGGTCAGATCGGTGCGCTGCGCCAGCAGGCCCGCCACCTGCGCCTCGAACCCGGTGATCCGGTTCTGCGCGTCCTGCAGCGCCACCGCCGTCTCGTCCCGCTCGCCGATCAGCGCCGCAATCCGGTTCGCCTGCGCATCATTGTCGGCGGTCAGGGTCGCGTTGCTGTCCTGCGCCAGCCCCAGCGCATCTGTCAGTGACGCCACCTGCCCCGCCAGCGCATCCAGTTCGGACGCCTGCCCGGTGATCGTCTCGCGCAGCACGAACTGAATCACCATGAAGATCGTCAGCACGAACATCAGCACCAGCAGCAAGCCGGTCATCGCATCGACGAAACCCGGCCAGATATTGGCGTTCATCCGTTGGGTGCGACGCGACAGGGCCATGGGTCAGGCGTCCCGCCGGGACTGCTTGATCGCACGGGTCAGACCGGCCAGATCGGTCCGCAGATCGGCCAGAGTCTCCTGACGCCCCGCCGCAATCTCCTCCAGCAGGCGCAGCATCTGCGTGTCGATGGACCGCAGGCGCATCCGGCTTTCGGCGTCCAGACCGTCGACGCCGTCGTCCTGCATCTGTGCGATCAGCCGGTCCTGACCTTCGGCAATCCGGGTCAGCAGCGCCTCGTTCGTGGTGGTGCCGCGCTGGCTGTCTACCAGCCGGTCGATGGTGCGCGCCAGCTGCGACAAATGCGCGTCCGCCTCGCCGCGCGTCTGTTCCGCTTGCGTGAACATGCCGCGCATGGTGTTCAGTTGCTCGCCCATGTGATCGGCAAAGGCCGACAGCATCGCACTGTCCTCGTTCCCGCCTTCGTCGCTGCCCGCAAAGCCCAGACGCGTGATCGTGGACAGCCACTCCTCCAGCTCGCGGTAGAACCGGTTCTGGCCGTGACCAGCAAACAGCTCCAGCAGGCCCACGACCAGCGACCCGGCCAGCCCGAGCAGAGAGGAGGAGAACGCCGTCCCCATGCCGCCCAGCTGGCTTTCCAGGCCCTGTTGCAGGCGACCGAACACATCCGCACCGCTCTCGCCCTCTGCCGGGTTCAGCGACCGGATCGTTTCGACCAAGGCGGGAACCGTCGTGGCAAGGCCGTAGAACGTGCCCAGAAGGCCCAAGAAAATCAGCGTATTGCCCAGATACCGGGTAATCTCGCGGTCCTCGTCGATCCGCTGCGCCACGCTGTCCTGAATCGACGTCGCCGCGGTCGAGGAGATTTGCATCCGCGTGCCCCGCGACCGCAGCAACGTGGCCAGCGGTGCCAGCAGCGACGGCGCGATCGTGATCTGATGACCCGCGCGATTGGCAGCGAACCCTTCGATCCACTCGACGGATTTCATCAACTGCCAGACCTGCGCGAATGTCGATGCGACACCCATCACAAAGACCGCAAGGATCAGCCCATTCAGATAGGGGTTCGACATGAAGATCGCGCGGATCTGTGCGAACCCCAGATACAGCCCCGCCGCCACCAGCGCCAAGGCGATCAGCATGGACGTGATCTGTCGCACCGGCTGCGAAAACTGCGGTGACTGTGGTTTGCTGAGGTCCGTCACGGGCGGCCGCATCCTGTCTTCCTTGTTTTACCGCAGCCTAGTGGCCTAGGACGCCAAACGGAAATGATTAATCGGTCTAGGCCAGACGTTTAACACGGTCCACCAGCCAGCGCATATCCGGATCCACGATGCCCATCTGGTCCAGATGCTCTGCCGTCCGAAAGAGGTATTCCGGGTTCGGTCCCCGCCCGCCATTGCTGCGGGCGATCATCGTGGCCTGCGTCTCCAGATCAAGCTGCACATACTGCTCGTGCGCCGGGTCGATGACATAGGCCACCGCCTCCAGCGGCCCGTCCTCGGTCTGCAAGGTCACCGTCCGCTCCAGATAGGCCGAGGAGATCAGTTCACGCGCGCGCAGCATCTCCAGGACCGCTTCCGCCTCGGCATCGTCGGCGCGAAAGGCCATGCCGGTGCATTGTCCGCCCGGGACGGCATCCAGCGCCAGCACAAGGCCGGGCACTTCAGGCGTCCCGCGATGATGGATCGACAGCATGCAGAAGCTGCGGTGGTAGTCGCGCAGCACCGCCCGCCGCGCCTCTGCCGGCTTGAACCCGGGATTCCACAAGAGCGATCCGTAACCGAAAACCCACAAGCGCATGTGACTGGTCCTTTTTCCATGCCCCCTATAGACGCAGGGGCGACCGATTACGAGGGGGCCGCCATGAAGCTTTTGTTGATCATCGTGCTGAGCGTTGCAGCCATCTACGCTGGCGTCTGGGTGGTCGCGTCGCGCGGGCTGAACCATGGCCTGCAGGCCGGCATCGCTGCGGCCGAGGCGCAGGGCTGGCAGATCGACTCCGGCAGCCTGACCACGGGCGGCTTCCCGTCCCGCTTCGACGTGCATGCGACTGACCTCACCGTGACGGCGCCCGACGGCAATCTGATCTGGCAGGCGCCTTGGCTGGAAACCGCGGCCCTGTCCTACCGCCCGAACAAGGTGATCGCGGTCTTCCCACCGCAGCAGACGCTGCGGGTGGACGGGCAGACCCTTACCCTCGCTTCAGACGGCCTGCGCGCCAGCCTTGCCGTCGCGGCGACGCGTCTTCTGGATTTCAGCACCATGACGGCAGAGGCACAGTCCCTGTCGCTCGCATCAGACCTTGGTTGGTCCGTCACTGGCGGGGCGGCCGTGCTGGGCCTGCGCGCACACGGACCTGCCGCCAACACGTTTGAGGCCTATCTGAAAATGGCTGACGTGCAGCCAAGCCTCGCGTTGCCGTCCGCACCGACCGCGCCGGCACAGGTTACAGCGGACGCGACCTTCACCCTTGATCGTCCGCTCGACCGGCTGGCCCTGCTGCCGGCACGTCCCGGCATCACGGCCCTCACGCTCGACACATTGACGGTGGACTGGGGGGGGCTGGTGCTCTCAGCGAACGGCGACCTCTCCGTCGATCCTGCCGGTATACCAACCGGCACGATCACCGTCGTGGCGACGGGCTGGCGCGACCGGATCGGCCTGCTGGCCGAAGCCGGCCTCGTTCCTGCGGGGATGTTGCAGACGCTGACCAGCATGGCGGGGATGCTGACAGGCGCCGGCGGCGCCCTGACCCTGCCGCTGACCTTCGCAAACGGCAACATGGCGCTGGGGCCAGTCCCGCTGGGACCCGCCCCGCGCATCGCACTGCCCTAGGTGGCGCGGCGGCCTTCGATGGCCAGCCAGATCTTTTCAGCGATATTCGTGCCGTCGAACCGCTCCAACTCCTGAATCCCGGTGGGAGAGGTCAGGTTGATCTCGGTCAGCCAGTCCCCGATCACGTCAATGCCCACGAAGATTTGGCCCTTTTCCCGCAGCAGCGGCCCAATTCGGTCGCAGATTTCGCGGTCACGGTCCGTCAAGGCGACCTTCTCGGGGCGCCCGCCGACGTGCATATTGGACCGGGTTTCGCCTTCCGCAGGCACCCGGTTGATCGCACCCACCGCCTCGCCATCGACAAGGATGATGCGCTTGTCGCCTTTTGACACCGCCGGCAGGAACTTCTGCATGATCAGCGGCTCACGGTTGATACCGGAAAACAGCTCGTGCAGGGACGCGAGGTTGCTGTCCGATTGCCCCAGCTTGAACACGCCAGCACCGCCGTTGCCGTACAAGGGCTTCAGGATCACATCGCCATGGGTGGCCCGGAAATCGCGCAGCGTGTCCAGGTCGCGGGCAATCATCGTAGGCGGAGTCAGATCCTGAAACTGCAGGACCAGCAGCTTTTCGGGATAGTTGCGGACCCAGAACGGATTGTTCACCACAAGCGTCGTCTCGGCCAGCATGTCCAGCAGATGTGTCGTGGTGATGTATCCCATGTCGAACGGCGGATCCTGACGCAGCCAGACCACGTCGAAATCGGCCAGATCGACCTCTGTCGCCTCGCCCAGCGTGAAGTGATTTCCCTTCTCGCGCCGCACCGTCAAAGGCCAGCCCCGCGCCGTGACCCGCCCTTCGCGGAACGCCAGTTTGTCCGGCGTGTAATAGAACAGCCGGTGACCGCGCTTCTGCGCTTCTTCGGCGATGCGAAACGTGCTGTCGGCATCGATGTTGATCGGACCAATAGGGTCCATCTGGATCGCAACGTTAAGGGACATGGGACGCAGACCTTTCAGAGCGGGTGTCGTCCCGATATGGCGCAGCCGTGCAGGCTGTGCAATGCCGTGTCACCAGCCGCCGAAGGCGTTCGCGATCACCTGAACTTGTCCCGTCGCATCCACCGTCGCCACATCGAATCGCATCGGCGTCAGCGATCCGCGCGGTTCCGTCCCCACGAATTCCGACGCGGCAGTGCAGATCCGGTCCATCTGCCGCCGCGTCACCCGCTGAGCTGCCTGTGCATGGGTCCGGCTTTTCTTGACCTCAACGAAGACGACGTCGTTCCCGTCCCGCAAAATCAGATCGATTTCACCGCCACGTCCCCGCCACCGGCGTGCGGCTTCCGTAAAGCCGCGCGCGGCATAAGACCGGGCAACGATATCCTCTGCCGCCAAACCTGCGTAATGGTTTGTCCTTTGGCGCAACCCGTCCTGCATCATCAGTCGTCCTTTCGGTCCAAGCCAAGCGCCGTCTGATAGACCTGACGCCGCGGCAATCCCAGCGCCCCGGCCACCGCCGTCGCCGCATCCTTGATCCGCATCGTCACCATCGCATCGCGCAACGCGGTTTCGACATCGCCATCGGACACGGTCTGCGCCCCCACGCGGCCAATCAACACGACGATCTCGCCCTTGACGGCGCGTCCGTCGAAATCATCGGCCAGCGACTGAAGCGTGCCGCGTGTCACCTCTTCAAACTTCTTGGTCAGCTCCCGGCACACCACCGCTTCCCGATCGCCTCCCAGAACCTCGCACGCCGCATTTAATAAAGCATGAACGCGTTTCGGTGATTCGTAGATCACCAGCGTGAACGGCATATCCCGCAGGTCAGCCAGCTGCGTCGCGCGCTGCGCTGCCGCGGCCGACAGGAACCCCACGAAGGCAAAGCGGTCCGTCGGCAGCCCTCCGACAGCGAGCGCCGTCAGCACGGCGGACGCGCCGGGCGCCGCAGTCACCGGCAGACCCGCGTCCCGGACCGCCAGCGCCAGTTCGAACCCCGGGTCCGCGATCAGCGGGGTGCCGGCCTCTGACACGCAGGCAACCGCCTTACCTGCAGCAACATCGGCCACCAGCCGCGCGATCTGCCCTGCGCCGCTGTGATCGTGGAACGCCACGACCGGACGCTTGCCCAAGGGCACGCCGTGGATCTCCATCAGCTTGCGCGCGGTCCGCGTGTCCTCTGCCGCGATCACGTCGCAGCTGGCCAGAATGTCCAGCGCGCGCAACGTGATGTCGCGGGCCGACCCGATCGGCGTCGCCACCAGATACAATCCCGCCGACAATGGTCTGATCTCGTAATTCATGCCTAGACCCTCCGACGCCCTGCCTTATGATACACCAAGCCCCGAACCATGGGGGGGAACGGGCGAAAGGACAACGCCCCGCGCCACCATGACCCCGAAAAGCCAGAGGATGTCACTCATGACTGCCACGCTGCCCCGGCCCCCGTTTTCCCGCCTCCGGCGTCTTGCTGCACGCACCACTGCCGCCTGTGCCGCCCTGTGGATGGCGGCCTGCGCGCCGCTGCCCATGACCGAAGGTTCGAATACGGGTCTGCAGATTGACCCCAACGCACCGGTCCAGGTGGCCCTGCTGGTCCCCGCAGGATCAGGAGACAGCAACGACGCGCTGCTGGCGCGCAACCTTGAAAATGCCGCGCGCATGGCAATCGCCGATCTGAACGGCGTCCAGATCGACCTGCGCGTCTACAACTCGGGCGCGAGCCCTGCGCAGGCCGCACAGGTCGCGACCCAGGCCGCGGACGAAGGGGCCAAGATCATCCTTGGCCCGCTGTACGGCGCCACCGTGAACCCGGTCGGCAACGCCGTGGCCGCGCGCAACATCAACGTGCTCGCCCTGTCGAACAACCCCACCGTCGCGGGCGGCAACGTCTTCGTCCTCGGGCCGACCTTCAACAATACCGCCAACCGCCTCGTGTCCTACGCCCGCCGGTCGGGGATCGAGCGGTTCGGCATCGTCCATGCCAACGACATCGGCGGCCAGCTGGGCCGTGACGCCGTCGTCGCCGCCGTGCAGGCAAACGGCGCGCAGGTTGCGGGCATCGGCAGCTATGCCCTGTCCCAGCAAGGCATCACCAGCGCCACGCCGCAGATCGCGGCCACGCTGAAGCAGGCGGGTGCGCAGGCCGTGTTCCTGACCGCCAGCGCCAACGCCGACTTGCCGATCATCGCGACTTCGCTGCCCGGCGCCGGGATCAACCCGGCCGACACCCGCTACCTCGGCCTGACGAACTGGTCCGTGCTGCCGCAGGCGCTGTCGCTGCCCGGCGTGCAGGGAGGCCTTTTCGCCGTGCCCGACCGCGGCATGACCGCCAATTTCGAGGCGCGCTACAACGCAACCTACGGCACCATGCCGCTGCCGCCCGCGGGCCTTGCCTATGACGGCATTGCCGCGATCGGCGCACTGGTGGCCACCGGCAACCGGAACGCGCTGACCAAGGCCGCGCTGACGACCTCGCAAGGGTTCCAGGGCACCAACGGCATCTTCCGCCTGCTGCCCAACGGGCTGAACGAACGCGGCCTTGCCGTTGCGACGATCCGCAACAATCAGGTCGTCATCCTTGAAAACGCCCCACGCAGTTTCGACCGTGCAGGCAGCTAGACCCGCGTCACTGATCGTCGATTCGGCGCCGGAGGATCTGATCCTGCCGGCGCCGCTGATTTTCGACGCCGCCGTCGTGACGGCGGCGCTTGACGACGTGATGAAGGCCGCACCCGACGACCGGACCCTGCGCGCCGCGACCGTCGGCATCCTCAAGCAGGCCCAGACCCGCGGGCGCGACGCGATTCGCGCGGCCTTCCTCGCGCATCCCTTCCGGGCCAATCCGACGACCCGGTCCTACAGCTGGCTGACCGACCAGATCCTCATCACCGTGCTGGACGTGGCCCGCACCCGCCTGCACCGCCTGCCCAACCCGACCGAAGGCGAGCGTCTGTCCGTCATCGCAGTCGGCGGCTACGGGCGCGGCGAAATGGCACCCTTCTCGGACGTCGATCTGCTGTTCCTGACTCCCTACAAGATCACCCCCTGGGCCGAGAGCGTCATCGAATCGACGCTTTACATGCTCTGGGACCTCAAGATGAAGGTCGGCCACGCCAGCCGCACGGTCAAGGATTGCCTGCGGCTCGCCGCAGAGGATTACACGATCCGCACGTCACTGGTCGAATACCGCTATCTGACCGGCGACGCGGCCCTCGCCGACGAATTGGGCAAGCGGCTCTGGACCGAGCTTTTCAAATCCTCCGCCCCCGACTTCATCGAGGCCAAGCTGGAGGAACGCGCCCAGCGCCACCGCAAGCAGGGCGGCCAGCGCTACATGGTCGAACCCAACGTGAAAGAGGGAAAGGGCGGCTTGCGCGACCTGCAATCGCTGTACTGGATCGGCAAGTATATCCACGGCGTGCGCGACGCGTCCGAGCTGGTCAAATTCAAGGTCTTCACCCAGGACGAATACGAGACCTTCCGCGCCGCCCATGAATTCCTCTGGGCCGTGCGCTGCCATCTGCATCTGATCGCGAACCGCGCGCAGGACCAGCTGACCTTCGACATGCAGGTCGCGGTGTCGGACGCGATGGGCTATGCCGACGGTGGCGGCAGGCGCGGCGTCGAACACTTCATGCAGGCCTATTTCCGCCACGCCACCATGGTCGGCGACCTGACCCGCATCTTCCTCGTGGCGCAGGAAAAGACCCATACCAAGGCCGCCCCGATGCTGGAGCGTCTGCTCAAGCGCAAGCCCAAGACGAACCCGCCCTATGCGATCAAGCAGAATCGCCTGACGGTGTCGGGACCCAAGACCTTCCTGTCCGATCCGGTGAACCTGTTGCGCATCTTCGACGAATCGATGCGCACGGGCACGCTGATGCATCCGGACGCCATGCGCCTGATCGCCGCCAACCTGCACCTGATCGACGCCGCCGTGCAGACCGATCCAGAGGCGAACCGCCTGTTCCTGAACCTGATGCTGAAGCACGGCAACCCGGAACGCGCCCTGCGCCGGATGAACGAACTCGGCGTGCTGGGCGCCTTCATCCCTGACTTTGCCACGATCGTCGCGATGATGCAGTTCAACATGTATCATCACTACACGGTGGACGAACATACGATCCAGTGCATCAGCCACCTCGCCCAGATCGAGCGGGGCGAACTGCAGGACACCCTGCCGCTGACCACATCCATCCTCAGGGCCGGGGTGAACCGCAAGGTGCTTTACGTGGCCCTGCTGCTGCACGACATCGGCAAGGGCCGGCCCGACGATCACTCGATCCTCGGTGCCCAGATCGCCCGCCGCATCTGCCCGCGACTGGGGCTGAACAAGAAGGATTCGGAAACGGTCGAATGGCTGATCCGCTATCACCTGCTGATGTCCGACACCGCGCAAAAGCGTGACATCTCTGAACCGCGCACGATCCGTGGCTTTGCCAAGGCCGTGAAATCGGTGGAACGTCTGGACCTGCTTTCCGTGCTGACCGTCTGCGACATTCGCGGTGTGGGTCCGGGCACATGGAACAACTGGAAGGCCGTCCTGCTGCGCAACCTCTATGCCGCGACCCGCAGCGCGCTTGATAACGGGCTGGAGGACGTAAACCGCGAAACCCGCGAAACCGTGGCGAAACGGTCCCTCCGCGATGCCTTGGGGACATGGGACACCGCAGACCTCAAGCGCGAGATGTCGCGCCATTACGGCCCCTACTGGCAGGGCCTGCCGCCGCGGACGCACATCATCTTCGCCAATCTGCTGCGCGACATCCCCGATGACGAGGTGCGCATCGACCTGATGCCGGACCCCGACCGCGACGCCACCCGCGCCTGTTTCGCCATGGTCGACCACCCGGGCCTGTTCAGCCGCATGACCGGCGCGCTGGCCCTCGTGGGCGCCAATATCGTCGACGCGCGAACCTACACCTCCAAGGACGGCTACGCGACGGCGGTCTTCTGGATTCAGGACGCCGACGGCCACCCCTACGAGGAGTCCCGCCTGCCCCGCCTGCGCAGCATGATCCACCGCACCCTGATGGGAGAGGTCGTGCCACGCGACGCGCTGGCCGACCGCGACAAGCTGCCAAAGCGCGAACGCGCCTTCCGGGTGCCGACTACGATCACCTTCGACAACGAAGGCTCCGAAATCTACACCATCATCGAGGTCGATACCCGCGACCGTCCGGGCCTGCTCTTTGACCTGACCCGCACGCTGGCGGGGGCGCATGTCTACATCGCCAGCGCCGTGATCGCGACCTACGGCGAACAGGCCGTCGACACCTTCTATGTCAAGGATCTGACGGGGCTGAAATTCCACAGCGAATCCAAACGCCACAGCCTGGAACGCCGCCTGCGCGAGGCCATTGACCGTGGCACGGAACGGGCGCACACGTAGCGCCGCAATCGTAAGGGCCGTCCCATGAAACAGATCCGCCTGATGTCCGGCTTTTTCACCGTCGGCATCTGGACCCTGCTCAGCCGCGTCATGGGCTTTGCCCGCGACATCATGATCGCGGGCTACCTCGGCACCGGCCCGGTGGCCGAGGCGTTTCTCGTCGCCTTCTCTCTGCCCAACCTCTTCCGCCGCTTCTTCGCCGAAGGCGCGTTCAACATGGCCTTCATCCCCATGTTCTCGAAAAAGGTCGAAGGCGGCGAAGGCGCCGAGGAATTCGCCCAGGACGCCTTCGTCGGCATGGCCGTCATCCTGACCTTCTTCACGATCCTCGGCATCATCTTCATGCCGCTGCTGGTGACGGCGATGGCCTCGGGCTTTCGCGGCGACGAACGCTTCGACCTCGCCGTCGAATACGGCCGCTACGCCTTTCCCTACATCCTCTTCATCTCACTCGCGGCCCTGCTGTCCGGTGTGCTGAACGCGACGGGCCGCTTCATGGCCGCCGCCGCCGCCCCCGTGCTGCTGAACATCGTCTTCATCGCGGCCATCGTGGTGGCCGCAGCCTTGGGCCGCCCGATGAGCGACACGCTCGGCGTCAGCCTCGACCAAGCGCTTGGCCTGCGCGTTGGCGACTCGCTGGCGCTGTCGGTGCCCTTCGCGGGCTTCGTGCAGATGGCCGTCGTCTGGTGGGCCGCCGCCCGCGCGGGCTATCCCCTGCGGTTCAAGCGCCCCCGCATCACCCCGGAACTGAAACGCCTCGCCTATATCGCGGCCCCCGCCGCCCTCGCTGGCGGAGTCGTCCAGATCAACCTGCTGGTCGGTCGTCAGGTCGCCAGCTTCTTCGAAGGCGCCGTCGCCTGGCTGAACTACGCCGACCGCCTCTACCAGCTGCCGCTCGGCGTGGTCGGCATCGCCATCGGCGTCGTGCTGCTGCCGGATCTCTCGCGCCGGTTGCGCGGCGGCGATACGGCGGGCGGGCGCGACGCCTTCAACCGCGCCTCGGAACTCAGCCTCGCGCTCACGGTGCCCGCGGCCGTGGCCCTGATCGTGATCCCGATGCCGCTGACGTCCGTTCTCTTCCAGCGCGGCGCCTTCACGGCGGACGATACCGCCGCCACCGCCCTCACCGTCGCGGTCTACGGACTCGGCCTGCCGGCCTTCGTGCTGCAAAAGACCCTGCAGCCCCTGTTCTTCGCGCGCGAAGACACCCGTCGCCCCTTTAACTATGCCGTCGTCGCGATGATCCTGAACCTCGCCCTCGCCGTGGGCCTCGCCCCCTTCATCGGCTTCATCGCCGCGGCCCTTGGCACCACGATGACCGGCTGGGCGATGGTCGTTCTGCTCTGGCGCGGCAGCCGCGATATGGGCGAGGCCGCGACCCTCGATGACCGCTTCAAGACCCGCCTCTGGCGCATCCTGATCGCGTCGGGTGGCATGGGCGTCGTGCTCTGGATGGTCGAGGTCATCCTTGGCCCCTACTTCGGCACACCCGGCCTGCGCTACATCGCCCTCTCCGCCCTCGTAGGCTCCGGCATCGTCAGCTATTTCGCGATCGGCCAACTCGTCGGCGCCTTCAAGCTGCACGAATTCCGCCGCGCCCTGCGCCGCTGACCAGATGAACGTCCGCCCGGACGCTCCGCCCTAACGTCCCGCCTCCCGTCCTCGCTTTTTCTCAAATACTCGCCCGCGGCAGGCGTCCCGTCCTCACCGCTGGCGCAACCGCACCAGCAGCGCGCTCCACCCGCCCGGGGCCAGCACGGTCGAGGCCGCAAAGCCCACGGCAAACCCCGCCAGTTCCGCGATCCAGATCGGACTGGACCCGAACAGCAGGCCGAAAACCAGTTGCAACCCCAGCAGGAACCCGATCAGCCGGAACGCCGCGACCTGGTTCTGCCCCGCGGCCCCCAGTCGCAACCACAGGATATAGGTGAAGGCCCCGATCAGCCCGTAGACCGCGGGCCAGACGCCGAACAACGGCATCGTCCCCCCGACGAACAGCCCGAACGCCAGCGCTCCCGCCACCGTGCCCAGCACGAAGACCGCGACCGTGGCGACCGGGGCAAAGACGTCCCCCACGAACTTGCCCAGCGCCAGCAACAGCGCCGCCCCGAACAGCGCATCGGTAAAGCTGCCATGCACGAAGGCGTAGGTCACGAAGCGCATCAGCAGATCCGGGCTGCGGTCGGACCCCGACCAGACGTAGTCCAGCACGGCGGGTGAAAAGGCATAGTCCTGCAAGGCCGCCAGCCGCCAGCCGATGGCCCCAGGTCCGCCGACCAGTCCGGTTGCACCGGCACTCAGAGTCAGCTCGATCGCCATGACGGCCACGACCAGAATCAGGACAACCGGGGGGATCGCGTTGAAGGGGCTCTCGAAGGGCGTGTGGTCGTCGCTCATGGGGCGTCTTGCCTTTGGGGTTGTTGATGTTGCCGGGTCGCTCTGGCATGGGTAGGCCAGAGAGACCCCTGTGACCACCCCGGATGATCCCATGACCCAGACAACCCTCACCCCCCCCGCTTTCACGCCGCGGGTGTTTTCCGGAATCAAGCCCTCCGGCGGCCTGACGCTGGGCAACTATCTGGGCGCGATCAAGCGCTTCGTCGGCATGCAGGGCGAGATGGAGACGATCTATTGCGTCGTCGACATGCACGCGATCACCGTCTGGCAGGACCCGGCAGAGCTAAGCCACGCGACACGCGAGGTCGCCGCAGGTTACCTCGCCTCCGGCCTCGACCCCGCGCAGTCGATCCTGTTCAATCAAAGCCGCGTCAGCGCGCACGCTGAACTGGCCTGGATCTTCAACTGCGTGGCGCGCGTCGGCTGGATGAACCGGATGACGCAATTCAAGGACAAGGCCGGGTCCAACGCCGAAAAGGTCAGCCTCGGCCTTTACGCCTATCCATCGCTGATGGCTGCCGACATCCTGCTGTATCATGCCACCCACGTCCCCGTGGGCGAGGATCAGAAGCAGCATGTGGAGCTGACCCGCGACATCGCAAACAAGTTCAACCACGACTACAAGACCGACTTCTTTCCGCAGACCGAGGCCGTCATCGACGGTCCCGCGACCCGTGTGATGAACCTGCGCGACGGCACGAAAAAGATGTCGAAGTCGGGCGAATCGGACATGGAACGCATCAACATGCGCGACGACGCCGACACCATCTCGAAGAAGTTCAAGAAGGCCAAGACCGATCCCGAACCGCTGCCGGACACGCTCGACGGCCTCAAGGACCGGCCCGAGGCGCGCAACCTCGTCGATATCTACGCCGCCCTGTCCGACACGACATCGGACGCTGTCATCACGGAATATGCCGGCGCAGGCTGGGGCCGCTTCAAACCGGCCTTGGCCGACCTCGCGGTGGCGAAACTCGCGCCGATCTCGGACGAGATGACCCGCCTGATGGACGACCCCGCCGAGATCGACCGGATCCTCGCCGCCGGCGCCGACCGCGCCCGCGCCATCGCGGCGCCTATTCTGGCCCAGACCTATGACATCGTCGGCCTTCTGCGCTGACATCTGCCGCGAACGCCGGTTCTGATCAGAAATTGCGAAGGCCGCGTTGCGGCGGCCTGCCTCCGGCGGAAGTATTTCTGACCAGAAGAAGGTCGATCCTGCGCGTCCGGGCAGGGTTTTGGTTTGAAAATGCCGGATGTGGCGGGCCGCTGCGATCCTTATGTTGGGGCAAAGGAGACTTGCCATGCCCCAACTCGCCCCCGCCGCCACCCGGATCGGTCACGTTCACCTGAAGGTCGCCGACCTCGACCGCGCCATCGCGTTTTATGGCGATGTGCTGGGGTTTGCGGTCACGCAACGCTATGGCCCGCAGGCCGCGTTCCTGTCCGCCGGCGGTTACCACCACCATATCGGGCTGAACACCTGGGAAAGTGCCGGGGCCACGCCGCCCCCGCCCGGACACACGGGCCTTTACCACACGGCGTTCCTCTATCCCGACCGCGCGGCGCTGGCTGCCGTGTTGCGCCGCGTGCTGGCGGCAGGCATCCCGCTGGACGGGGCGGCCGATCACGGCGTGTCAGAGGCGATCTACCTGCGCGATCCGGACCGGAACGGCGTCGAACTCTATGTCGACCGGCCCGCGCGTGACTGGTCGCGCGACGCGCAGGGGGGCATCGCCATGATCAACACGCGGTTCGACCTCGACCAGTTGCTGGCGGAAAACCCGGCCCCTGCGCCGTCATGAAACTGTCGCAGCCGCGTGGCAGGCTGTCCGCGCAGTTCCCCGGCTGCAACACGACCGGTCCGCGCACCCTGTTCCCGGCGCGGCCCCGGGCGGTGCGTTCCTGACGGACGCACCGCCTTTACCCCACCCTCCGCCGCCCCTAATGTGCGACACATCCGCAAGAGAGGCATCAGCATGGCGACCGGCACCCAGATCCGCACCTATTTCGAAGGCCGCTGGCACGACGGCGACCTGCCCGTCATGCGCGCCGCCGACCACGGGTCATGGCTTGGCACGACCGTCTTTGACGGGGCGCGCTATGCCAACGGTGTCGTGCCGGACCTTGCCGCCCATTGCGCCCGCGTGAACCGGTCCGCACAGGCGCTGATGATCACCCCCACCGTCGCCGCCGACGCCATGGTCCAGATCGTGCGCGAGGGGCTTGCCGCCTACAGCCCCGACACCGCCGTCTATATCCGCCCCATGTACTGGGCGCTGGAAGGCGGCGATCTGGGCATCTTGCCGAAGGAAGGCGCCACCGGCTTTGCCATCAGCCTAGAGGCGATCCCGATGGCCCCCACCACCGCCAGCACGACCCTGACCACCACCCGGTTCCGCCGTCCGGTGATGGAAGACAACGTCGTCAACGCCAAGGCCGGCTGCCTTTACCCCAACAACGCCCGCATGCTGGCCGAAGCGCGGTCCAAGGGGTTCGGCAACGCTTTGGTCGCCGACGCCATGGGCAACGTGGCCGAAACCGCATCCGCCAACGTCTTCATGGTGCGCGACGGGACCGTCTTGACGCCGATCCCAAATGGCACCTTCCTTGCCGGCATCACGCGGGCGCGGCACATCACCAACCTGCGCGCCAATGGCTACGACGTCATCGAAACCGTGCTGACCTTCGACGACTTCCGCGCCGCTGACGAGGTCTTTCTCTCGGGCAACATGACGAAGGTCACGCCCGTTGCCGCCTTCGAGGATCGCCACTACAACAGCGGCCCCGTCACCACGGCGGTCCGCGAGATGTACTGGGACTGGGCGGCCTCCGAAACGCTCTGACCCGTTGCCACGGCGCGCGCGATCCGACAGTATGCCGCGCAGGAGAAACCCGATATGCGCAAGTTCCTCGTCGTCCTCGACGACAGCCGCGAATGCCTGAACGCCATGCGCTATGCCGCCATGCGCGCGTCCAAGACGGGCGGCGGCGTGACCGTCTTGTCCATCATCCCCCCCGACGAGTTCAACCACTGGATCGGCGTGGGCGAGATCTTTCGCGAAGAGGCTCGCGAGCGGATTGAGGTGCATTTCGAAGTCTTCGCCAAGTGGATGCGCGACCGCCAGAACGTGAACCCGAACCTCGTCATCCGCGAAGGCGAGCCGATGCCGGAAATCATGGCCCAGATTGCCGAGGATCCGGAAATCGGCGTTCTGGTGCTGGGGGCCAGTGTCGACAACAAGGGGCCGGGGCCGCTGATCTCGGCCCTCACCCGTCAGGCCGGCACCCTGCCCATCCCCGTCACCATCGTCCCCGGCGATCTGTCGAAGGAAAAGCTGGAAGCGATTACCTGATCGGGTTTAGAATGGTTCCAAACCTTGACGGAGGCGCCGGAAAGGCGCATATCTGATACCTGACAAAAAAGGACGGTTTTCATGTTCATCCAGACCGAATCGACTCCGAACCCCGCGACACTGAAATTCCTGCCGGGCCAGACCGTGCTGGACATGGGGACCGCGGACTTTCCGACACCCGATTCCGCAGGCTCCAGCCCGCTGGCGCAACGGCTCTTTGCCGTGGACGGGGTCGAGGGCGTGTTCTTCGGCATGGACTTCGTGACGATCACCAAGGCCGATGCCGTCGACTGGGACCACATCAAGCCCGCCCTGCTGGGCGCGATCATGGAACACTACCAGTCCGGTCAGGCCGTGATGGGCGACGACCACAAGCCCGTTTCCGGACACGCCACCCATGACGGCGAGGATGGCGCCATCGTCGAACAGATCAAGGAATTGCTCGACACGCGCGTCCGCCCCGCCGTGGCACAGGACGGTGGCGACATCACCTTCCACGGGTTCGAGCGTGGCGTCGTCTACCTGCACATGCAGGGCGCCTGCGCCGGCTGCCCCTCCTCGACCCTGACGCTGAAGATGGGAATCGAGAATCTGCTGCGGCACTACATCCCCGAAGTGACCGAAGTCCGCCCCGTCGCCGCCTGAGCCATGACCAAGGTCGCCGTCGAAAACCCGAATGCGCCGGGAACGTCGTCTTCGGTCGACGCGGCCAAATACAACGACATGCACGACGCGATGCTGCGGGTGGTGTCCAGCACCCCGATTACGGCGGCCCAGATCAAGGCCGCCGTGCTGCCACACTTGTCGGACGCGCTGTTCCCTGCGGGCAAAACCGCCGGCTGGTGGCTGAAATGCGTGCAGCTCGACCTCGAGGCCAAGCAGGTCCTGCAGCGCCACGCCTCCAAACCCCTGACGTGGACCACAGCGTGACCGACAGCCCCACCGTTCTGGCTTTTGACACCGCAGCCGCCCATTGCGCCGCGGCGCTGCTGATCGGCGACCGCATCATCACCCGCACCGACGACATGGCCCGCGGTCAGGCGGAACACCTGATGCCCATGCTCGAAGAGGTCTTGGCCAAGGAGGGTCTGACCTGGGCCGACCTCGACCTGATCGGCGTCGGTGTCGGTCCCGGCAACTTTACCGGCATCCGCATGTCCGTCGCCGCCGCGCGCGGTCTGGCACTGGGGCTGGGCAAGCCCGCCACCGGCGTCGGCACGCTCGAAGCACAGGCGTTCGGCACCCAAGGTCCCGTCCTGTCGACCCTGCGCGCGCCGCGCGACATGGTCTATGTGCAGCGCCTGACGGACGGATGGCCCGACGCACCGCCCGCGTTTACCGATCTGACCGGCGCGCTTGCACTGGCGGGCCGCGACGATGTCGCGGTGCTGGGCGACATGGCGCAGGTCTTGCACGATGCCCACGGGCTGACCATCGGGACCCCCGTCGTCAGCGTGATCGAGGGCATCGCCCTGCTGACCGCCGATCCGATCTACAGCATGGATCACGCCGACCGACCTGCACCCCTTTACCTGCGGCCCGCCGACGCGGCCCCTGCCCGCGACGCGCCGCCTCGAATCGTCCCGTGACGCCCTCGGATCTGGCCGCGACGCACCGTCTGGCCTTTGCCAACGATCGCCCCTGGTCCGCTGTCGAATTCTCCGACCTGCTGGCCCAGCGCGGCGTGATCCTCTGCGGCACGGCCGACAGCTTCATCCTCGGTCGCGTGACCTTTGACGAGGCCGAGGTTCTGACACTCGCCACCACCCCCGACCACCGCCGCCGGGGTCTGGCCCGCACCGCGCTGACGGAATTCCACGACCGCGCCAAACGGGCCGGGGCACAGACCATGTTCCTCGAGGTTGCCGCCGACAACGCCCCTGCCATCGCGCTCTACCTTGCCTGCGGCTTCGCCACCGTCGGTCGCCGCCGCGCCTATTACGCGCGCGGCGACGCGCCCGCAGCCGATGCGCTCATCATGCGGCGCGACTTGTCAGAGCCGACATGACGCCGCGCGCCTGTCCATTGCAATCGTGCCGCCTGAGTCCTGCCAAAACCTGCGTCTGAAAAGGCTTCCCTCCATGACGACCGTCACCGCCCTCACATCGACCGTATCGGCAGCATTCCTCGGCTCCTTGGTCGAGGTGGTAGAGGCCTTCACAATCGTGCTGGCCGTCGGCATCACCCGCAGCTGGCGACCCGCCCTGATCGGGTCAGGGCTGGCGTTCGGTCTGCTGGTCATTCTGGTGCTGGTGTTCGGACCCCTGATCGGGCTGATCCCCTTGCACCTCATGCAATACGTGGTCGGCTGCCTGTTGCTGCTGTTCGGCATGCGCTGGCTGCGCAAGGCCATCCTGCGGTCCGCCGGGGTCATCCCCCTGCACGATGAAGCCGCCGCGTTTGCCAAGGAAACCGATCTGCTGGCCCGGCAGGCAGCAGAGCGGCGCGCGGACTACATCGCCGGCCTCGCGGCCTTCAAGGCGGTGCTGCTCGAAGGGATCGAAGTCGTGTTCATCGTGATCGCTGTCGGCTCCGCGCGGGGCCTCACGCTCTATGCCGGGCTGGGGGCGCTGGCCGCAGTCGTGCTGGTCGTGGCCCTCGGCACCGCCTTTCACAAACCGCTGACGCGCATCCCGGAAAACGCGCTCAAATTCGCGGTTGGCCTGCTGCTCACGGCCTTCGGCGTGTTCTGGCTGGGCGAGGGGCTGGGGGCCGCATGGCCCGGGGCCGACCTCGCGATTCTTTACATTCTGGCAGTGCTGGGCGCCGTTTCGGCGGCCACCGTCTCCCTCGCACGCCGCGCCGCAGGAAAGGGCCACTGATGTCACTGATCCGGTCCATCCTGTCAGAGGCGCTCGGCCTCTTCATCGACGACGGCAGCCTTGCGCTGCAGATCGCGGCGCTGATCACGTTCCTGACCGCGCTGGTCCATCTCGCGTCCCTCGGCCCGCTCATCGCGGCACTTTTGCTGCTGGCCGGATGCGGCATCATCCTCGTGACCAGCGTGCTGCGCCGTGCGCGCCGGTAAACTGCTTTTGGCACAGCGTCCCGCCACGCGGCCGCTCTCTGCGGCCGCGCCCGTTTTTTGACCGTCCGGCCAAAGTTGCGGCAGTTTCCCCAAAGAAACGGTTGACCACACTCGCACGGCGTTGCCTTATCCGTGCATGTCACATCACGGGTGGGGATAACCGCCCGGTTTGAAACCAACGACACGCGGGAGACTTCCATGACCTTTTTCACCAATTGCCTTGGCGCGACGGCGGCCCTTGCCCTGACCGCAGGTGCGGCGCTGGCCGATCCGGCGATCATCTTCGACCTTGGCGGCAAGTTCGACAAATCCTTCAACGAATCCGCCTTCAACGGTGCCACCCGCTGGGCCGAGGAAACCGGTGGCAAATTCGCGGAAGTCGAGCTGCAGTCCGATGCGCAGCGCGAGCAGGCGCTGCGCCGCTTTGCCGAATCCGGCATGAACCCAATCGTCATGGCGGGCTTCTCGTTCGAGACGCCGCTGGGTGATCTGGCCGCTGACTATCCCGACACCAAGTTCGTGATCATCGATGCCGTGGTCGATGCGCCCAACGTGCAATCCGTCGTCTTCAACGAAGAGCAGGGGTCCTACCTTGTCGGCATGCTGGCCGCGATGGCGTCCAAGACCGGCACCGTGTCCTTCGTCGGCGGCATGGACATCCCGCTGATCCGCAAGTTCGCCTGCGGCTACGCCGAAGGCGCCAAGGCCGCGAACCCGGACATCAAGGTGATCGCCAACATGACCGGCACGACCCCCGCCGCATGGAACGACCCGGTCAAGGGGACCGAGCTGACGCTGGCGCAGAAATCCCAGGGCTCCGACGTGGTCTTTCAGGCCGCTGGCGGCACCGGTGTCGGCGTCCTGCAGGCGGCAGCCGACAACGACATGCTGGGGATCGGCGTGGACGCCAACCAGAACTACATGCACCCCGGTCAGGTCCTGACCTCCATGCTCAAGCGCGTGGACAACGCCGTCTATGACGCCTTCAAGGCCGGCGCCGACGTGAAGCCGGGCATCGAATCCCTTGGCGTCGCACAGGACGGCGTGGGCTACGCCATGGACGACTACAACAAGGATCTGGTGACCGCCGACATGCAGGCCAAGGTCGAAGAAGCCAAGGCCGGCATCGCCGACGGGTCGATCATGGTGCACGACTACATGTCCGACGAAACCTGCCCGGCGCTGACGTTCTAAGCACCGCAGACCGACCACACGAACCGGGGCCGCGCCGATGCTTTCGCGCGGCCCCGATCCATCGGGGGACACGCCATGACCGACAGCACCACGACCGCCGCCCCCGCCATCGAACTGCGGGGCATCTCGAAATCCTTTGGCCCCGTGCAGGCCAACAAAGATATCAGCATCCGCGTCATGCCCGGCACGATCCACGGCATCATCGGTGAAAACGGCGCCGGCAAATCCACGCTGATGAGCATCCTCTATGGCTTCTACAATGCCGATGCCGGCGAGATCCATGTCGCCGGCAAACGGATCGACATCCCCGACAGTCAGGCCGCCATCGCCGCGGGCATCGGCATGGTCTTCCAGCACTTCAAACTGGTTGAGACCTTCACCGTCCTCGAAAACATCGTCCTCGGCGCCGAGGACTCGGGCCTCCTGCGCCCTTCCCTCGCGCGCGCGCGGCGCGAGTTGAAGGCACTGGCCGACGAATACGAACTCTCCGTCGATGCGGACGCGCTGGTGCAGGACATCGGCGTCGGCATGCAGCAACGGGTCGAGATCCTCAAGGCGCTCTACCGCCGCGCCGATATCCTGATCCTTGACGAACCCACCGGCGTGCTGACGCCCGCCGAGGCCGACCACCTGTTCCGCATCCTCGAAAACCTGCGGCGCGAGGGCAAGACGATCATCCTGATCACCCACAAGCTGCGCGAGATCATGGAGATCACCGACACCGTCAGCGTCATGCGCCGCGGCCAGATGACCGCCACCGTCAAGACGTCAGAGACGAGCCCCGCGGAACTCGCCGAACTGATGGTCGGCCGCAAGGTGCTGCTGCGCGTGGACAAGACCCCCGCCAAGCCGGGCCGCGTGATCCTCGATGTGCAGAAGCTCAACGTCACCGACGACAAGGGCGTGCACCGCCTGAAGGACGTCAGTTTTCAGGTCCGCGCCGGTGAAATCCTCGGCATCGCCGGTGTCTCCGGCAACGGCCAGTCCGAACTGCTGGAGGTGCTGGGCGGCTACCAGACCGCTAGCGGCACCGTCTTGATGAACGACGCGCCCATCGACCTGACCGGCAAGACCTCTGACGGCCAAAGCCGCCGGGCCCGCGGCATTTCCCATGTGCCAGAGGACCGTCAGGCCGAAGGTCTGATCATGGACTATGCCGCGTGGGAAAACGTGGCCTTCGGCTATCACCACGAGGCCAAATACCAGTCCGGCATCCTGATGAACCACGCGGCGATGCTGCAGGATACCGAAGAGAAGATGGCCCGCTTCGACGTGCGCCCCCCCGATCCCAAGCTTGCCGCCAAGAATTTCTCTGGCGGCAACCAGCAGAAGATCGTGCTGGCCCGGGAAATCGAGCATAACCCCGACCTTCTGTTGATCGGCCAGCCCACCCGCGGCGTCGACATCGGCGCGATCGAATTCATCCACAAGCAGATCGTCGCCCTGCGCGATCAGGGCAAGGCGATCCTGCTGGTCAGCGTGGAACTGGACGAGATCCTCGGCCTGTCGGACCGGATCGTCGTCATGTTCGACGGTCACATCATGGGCGAGCGCGACCCCGCGCAGACCAACGAACGCGAACTCGGCATGCTGATGGCCGGCATGACCGGCGATCCCGCCACCGCCAGCGTGGCAGAGATCGAAGACAACCTCGCCCACACGGGCAGCGGAGAGAAGGTGTAGATCATGGACGTGATGCCGAAATGGGCCGACGTGGTCCTGATCCCAGTGATCTCGCTTCTGCTGGCGGCAATCCTGTCGGCGCTGGTGATCCTCGCCATCGGTGAAAACCCGTGGAACGCCCTCAAGATTATGGTCGAAGGATCGCTCGGGTCGACCTACGGCTGGGGCTACACGCTCTATTACGCCACCAACTTCATCTTCACCGGCCTTGCCGTCGCCATCGCCTTTCATGCCCGCATGTTCAACATCGGCGGTGAAGGGCAGGCCGTCCTCGGCGGCCTCGGCGTGGCGTTGGTCTGCCTCTACATCCCCTTTCCGCACTGGTCGCTGGCGCTGATCGCGGCGTCATTGGGTGCGGCGCTCTTTGGGGCAGGCTGGGCGATCATCCCGGCCTACCTGCAGGCCAAGCGCGGCAGCCACATCGTCATCACGACGATCATGTTCAACTTCATCGCCGCCGCCTTGCTGAATTACCTCCTTGTCGGCGCGCTAAAGCCCGCTGGCAGCATGGAGCCCGCGACGGGCAAGTTCCTGCCCGGCACCCACCTGCCTTCGTTCCAGGAGATGTTCTCGACCGCCGACACGGTGCTGTTTCGCGGGGCGCCCGCCAACGTCAGCTTCTTCGTGGCCATCGCCGCCTGCGTCGTGATCTGGGCACTGATCTGGCGCACCCGTCTGGGCTATGAAATCCGCGCCTTCGGCCATTCGGAATCGGCGGCGAAATACGCGGGCATCAGCCCGACCAAGATCATCGTGATCTCCATGTCGATCTCCGGTGCCCTCGCTGGCATGATGGCAATCAACAACGTGATGGGAGAGGCCGAGCGCCTCGTCCTGAACGCCGTCGAAGGGGCCGGCTTCATCGGCATCGCCGTGGCCCTCATGGGCCGCTCGCATCCCTTCGGCGTGTTCCTCGCGGCCATCCTCTTCGGCTTCCTCTATCAGGGCGGCGCGGAACTGGCATTGTGGACGAGCATCCCGCGCGAATTGATCGTCGTCATTCAGGCGCTGGTGATCCTCTTCACCGGCGCGCTCGACAACATGGTGCGGATGCCGCTGGAACGCTTTTTCCTGGCCCGTCGCCGCGCGGCCAAACCCCGCACCAAACTGACCCCGGCGGAGTGATGCCATGGACCTGCTGACCCTGCTGCAACTGCTCGACTCCACCGTCCGATTGGCGACACCGCTGCTGCTGGCCTGCATCGCGGGCCTTTATTCAGAACGCGCCGGCATCTTCGACATCGGGCTGGAAGGCAAAATGCTCGCCGCCGCCTTCATGTCCGCTTCCGTCGCCTATACCACCGGCAACGTCTGGATCGGTCTGCTGGCGGGCATCGGCGCCTCGCTGGTCCTGTCAGCGATCCACGGCGTGGCCTCGATCACCTTCCGCGGCAACCAGCTGATTTCCGGCGTGGCGATCAACTTCCTCGCCGCCGGCCTGACGGTCGTCATCGCGCAAAGCTGGTTCGCCCAAGGCGGCCGCACGCCGCAACTGGCCGGCGCCGCGCGGTTCAACCCGATCACCCTGCCCTTTGCCGACGCCCTGCGCGACGTGCCCGTCATCGGTCCGATCTATTACGAACTCATCTCGGGCCACACGGCGCTGGTCTACGTCGCCGTGCTGATCGTGCCGCTGACGTGGTGGATCCTCTACGCGACCCGTTTTGGCCTGCGCCTGCGCGCCGTGGGCGAAAACCCGGCCGCGGTGGACACCGCCGGCGTGTCCGTCGTCGGCCTGCGCTTTGCCGCCGTCGGCATCTGCGGCGTGCTCTGCGGCATCGCGGGCGCCTATCTCGCCACGGCCCTGCAGGCGGGGTTCACCAAGGACATGAGTGCGGGTCGCGGCTATATCGCGCTGGCCGCCCTGATCTTTGCCAAGTGGAAACCCTGGCCCTGCCTCTGGGCCACGCTGCTGTTCGGCCTGCTGCAGGCGCTTGCTTTGCGTCCCGACCTGATCCAGCGCACGCTGGGGTTCAGCGTCCAGACCCAGTTACTGGACGCCCTGCCCTATATCCTGACCGTCGTGATCCTTGCCGGTTTCGTGGGCAAGGCGATCCCGCCGCGCGCGGGCGGCGCGCCTTATGTCAAGGAACGCTGACCTGACCGTTTGACACTGCCGCCGATCCGCAGTCAGGTGGGTCTGCGGTGCAGCCCCCCGCGGGACGTCTGATGCAACTTTACCTGCCCATCGCCGAGGTTTCGGTCAACATTTTCCTGATCCTCGGGTTGGGCGGCCTTGTCGGCGTGCTGTCGGGCATGTTCGGCGTCGGCGGCGGGTTTCTGATCACCCCGCTGCTGTTCTTCGTCGGCATTCCACCCGCCGTCGCCGTGGCCACCTCGACCAACCAGATCGTCGCCTCGTCCTTCTCGGCCCTGCTGGCGCACCTCAAGCGCCGGACCGTCGATTTGCGCATGGGCAGCGTCCTGCTGATCGGCGGCCTGATAGGGTCGTCGCTGGGTCTGATCCTGTTCAACTATCTGAAATCGCTGGGACAGGTCGATCTGCTGGTCAGCCTGTTCTATGTGGTCTTCCTTGGCATCATCGGCGCGCTGATGCTGGTCGAAAGCCTGAACGCCATCCTCAAGGCCCGCAAGCCCGGCGGCGCGCGCAAGGCGCGGCGCAACCACAACTGGGTCCACAACCTGCCACTCAAGATCAAATTCCGGGTCTCCGGCCTTTACATCTCGGTCATCCCGCCGCTGCTGGTGGGGGTGCTGGTGGGCGTGCTGTCGGCGATCATGGGCGTCGGCGGCGGCTTCATCATGGTGCCTGCGATGATCTATCTGCTGGGCATGCCGACCAAGGTCGTGATCGGCACGTCGCTGTTCCAGATCATCTTCGTCACCGCCTACACCACCATGCTGCACGCCACGACGAACTATACCGTGGACATCATGCTGGCCCTGCTGCTGATCATCGGCGGCGTCATCGGCGCGCAGATCGGCACCCGCATCGGCCTGCGCATGAAGGCCGAGAATCTGCGCATCCTGCTGGCCCTGCTGGTGCTGCTGGTCTGCGGCAAGCTGGGGCTGGATCTGATCCTGCAACCCGGCGAGCTTTACACCCTCAAGGTGCCGGGGGCCGCATGATCAGGCTGGTGCTCCTCTTCCTCGCCCTCGCCTGCCCCCTGCGGGCCGAAAGCATCGTGCTGGGCCTCAGTCAGGATTCCGTGTCGATCACCGCCAGCTTTGACGGGTCGGACATCCTGATCTTCGGCGCCGTCAGCCGCACCGCGCCGGAACCTACCGACCTTGGCCCGCTGGGCGTCATCATCGCCGTGTCCGGCCCCGATCAGGCGGTATCGGTCTTTCGCAAGGCCCGCCAGTTCGGCATCTGGATCAACAAGGACGAGGTCGAGGTCGACCGCGCCCCGTCGTTCTATGCGGTCGCCTCCAGCGGCCCCCTGTCCGAGATCCTGCGCGATACCGAGGATCTGCGCCACGAGATCACCATCCCCCGCGCGATCCGGTCCGTCGGCGCCACCGTCAGCGACAGTGCCGCCTTTACCGAGGCGCTGATCCGCATCCGGTCCAAGGACAGCCTGTTCCAGATGAAGGAAGGCACCGTTGATCTACAGCAGGACACCCTGTTCCGGACGTCCTTCCACCTGCCCGCCAATCTGCTCGAAGGTGACTACCTCGCCCGCATCTTCCTGACCCGCGGCGGCCGCCTGATCGACGAACACAGCACGGTCATTCCGGTGCAGAAGGTCGGGCTGGAACGCTGGCTCTACAACCTCGCCCACGTGCAGCCGTTCCTGTACGGTCTGCTGTCGCTGGTCATCGCCGTGGCGGCAGGTTGGGCAGCCTCTGCCGGGGCCGCGGCCCTCAAAAGGTAAATAACTGATTAATAACGGAAAACCTTATCCGC
The DNA here is from genome assembly GCF_021735925.1 of Loktanella sp. M215. Classification (NCBI taxonomy): domain Bacteria; kingdom Pseudomonadati; phylum Pseudomonadota; class Alphaproteobacteria; order Rhodobacterales; family Roseobacteraceae; genus Loktanella; species Loktanella sp. M215. The sequence goes on along the minus strand of NZ_WMEA01000001.1, from coordinate 1,780,460 downwards.
GGATAAGGTTTCGGTGCATCAGTCCTCGGTGTCCTGCACTGTCAGGGTCAGCGGCGCAGGCCCCGAATCCAGATCGTCGACACGCAGGAACGGATCGGCGGGCTTGGCCAGCCGGTTGCGCACGACCCAGCGCAACTGCGTCTCGGCCCGCGTGATCGCCACATAGGCCAGACGTTTCCACAAAGGCTGCCCCGCCTCGACCCGGCCCATGCGGGACGCCATTTCGATATCGGGGGCAAAGACCTGCACCGTGTCCCACTGTGATCCTTGCGCCTTGTGGATCGTCACCGCGGCGCCATGCAGGAACGTGGCGCCCATCTTGGCGGCAAAGGGAATAAAGGGTTCCTCGTCGCCCTCCAGCTCGATCTTGACGATGCTGGCCGCGGACATGCGCGGATCCAGCGCACCCAAGACGTGCAATTTGCTGAACCCGGGCCGCTGCCCGGGGCCGAGGTAGATGACCTGCGCCCCCTTGATCAGCCCCCGCGCTTCGAGGTCCAGCCGCTTCTTGCGGTGCTTGATCGGCAGTTCGATCCCGTCGCAGATCAGCGGCTCCCCGGGCAGCAGGCTGTCGGACGGCGCGTCATAGGCGGCGCGAAAGGCGTGGATCAGCCGGATGCGGGTCTTGTTTGTCCAGACAAGGCAAGGCGAGCGGGCCATCAGGTCCGCCTCGACCCGCTGCGCCATGACGACGCGCTCGTCGCGCTCTGACGCTTCCTGCACCATCCGCTCGAAATGGTAGAAGTCCAGCATCGGGTCGGCCAGCGCATGGGCCAGATCAAGGATCGGGTTGTCGGCGTCCTGCCGGTGGATGCGGCTCAGCGTCAGGACACGCTTTTCCGGCAACGTCTCGAACACCATGCCACCCGACGACTGGACGGGGGGCAACTGGGCCGGGTCGCCGAACAGCAGCAGGGTCGGAAAGATCTCTTTCAGATCCTCGAACTGCTTGGCGTCCAGCATCGAGGATTCGTCGACGAAGCCGATGTCGAGGGGTTCTTCCCGCCGTTTCCAGCCGGTGATGAAATCGCTGCCGCGCAGACCGGCAGAGGCCAGCGCCGCGGGGATGGACTTGTGTCCCTGATAGGACGCAAAGGCACGGTCGAGCGCGATGTCCGTCAACTGCTCCACGTCCGGCCGCTCGCCCTGCCCGGCCAGCCATTCGGCGACCTTCTCGTATTCCGGGTCATAGACGGGGGTGTAAAGGATGCGGTGGATCGTGGTCGCCGGCACGCCCCGGTTGCGCAACACCGATGCGGCCTTGTTCGTCGGGGCAAGGATCGCCAGCGTCCGGCGCCCGGTGCGCTTCTTGCTTTCATAGTCGCCGGATACGATGTCCACGCCCGCCTTCTCCAGCGCGCGGTACAGTTCGGCCAGCAGCATCGTCTTGCCGCTGCCGGCCTTGCCGATCACCGCCAGCACCTCTGACACGTCGGTCTGCGGCGGTTGCAGCAGGTCGTCGTTCAGGTCGATGCCGGACTGGCGCAGGGCGATGGCGACGTTATCCCAGGCCGCGGCCTGATCGTCAGAGAAGGTGATGACTTTGGGGGCGTTCATGGCGCGACCCTACCCGCCCGCGCCCGCCCCTGCCAGACCCTCAGGCCGCGATTTCCGTCGCGGCGGCGGCAATGGACTGGCCAAAGGACCGGGCGAACCACGCCTCCGACACCTCTGACGAGACACCCGCGCGCCGCAGCACGCGCAGCCGGTCGTCGGGGCGATAGGGCCACAGGCCGACGCTGATCGCATCGCGGCCAGTGCCGCTGGTGCCCAGCACCTCTGGCGCGGCCCCGACCGCATTGTAGATCCGGATCATCCGGGCATCGAAGACACCCAGCAGATGGGTCAGGGAAAAGGCGCGCATCAACTCTCCTCCCGCAAGCATCAGCAGGCCAGCCACGCGGGGGCCAGCGTTGGGGGCCATGCAGAACCGGGTGCATTCCCAGATCAGCGGACTGGTGATCGGCCCGGTCATCAGGTCGGCAAAGTGGTCGTTGACCATCGTCCGCCCGGACATCGGCAGGAACCGCATCGACCCGCCATGCACCCCCGGTGCCTGTTCCCAGATCACATAGAGGGGGTTGAGATCGTCATACTCATCCCTCTCCCAGCCGCTGTCGTCGACGGTGACGTCCCACTTCAGGCGGTCGCGGAACTGGGCGGCGCGGTCGCGGTGCATGCTGGCGCGCAGGTCGGCGTGCTGGTTCAACTGGTCGGCGTAAAGGTAGCGGATCATGGCGAAGGTCCCTGTCGTCGTTGCGATGGGGTATCCTTCGTGCGGCGTGCTTAACGGGACCTGCAGGTACCGTCCGGTGGGTCAATGTGACGCAACACTCCTGTCCGGCACCTGACCCGGCCAGCCCCCCGCGGCATCCTTGGCCGCACCGCCCACGATGATCAGGCCTTCACCGATCGCGCGGGCGACGGCATGGACCGTGTTCAGCGCGCCCAGCTTGTGCCGCGCGCTTTCGATATAGGCGCGCAGGGTGTGTTCCGAGATGCCCAGCATGTCGGCCGCCTGACCGCGCGAATAGCCCATGGCGAGGAACGTCAGGGCGTCGATCTCTCGGGGGGACAGGGGCCGGACGCTGTCGGGTGCCCGCCCCTTTTGCAGCGTCAGCGCCTTGGCGTTCAGGTAGTGGGCGATGACGATCAGGTCGCGCTGATGGGCCATCATCAAGGCCTCCCAGACCGGGTCGGGACAGGTGTGCGACAGTGTCAGCAGCGCGAACTGCCCGTGCGGCCCGCGGATCGGAATCGAGAAGCCCTGATTGCCGACGCCGTGGGCGATGGAATCGGCACGAAATGCCCGCGCCGCCTTGGACGACCAGTCCAGACGTTTCCAATCGACGGGGTGGAACCGCTGAAAGCAGCCCAGCACGACCGGGTCGATGCGGATATAGTCCTGATCCTGATAGCGTTGCGCCCAGACCGGGTCGTAGGTGCCGAAGCCATACTGCTCTCCGTCGACGCTGATCCAGTGATAGACCACATGGTCGATGTCGAGCGCGTCGCGCAGTTGCGTGGTCAGCCCTTGTATATGTTCAAGCCTGTCTGCAGATTCGAGATCCTGCAAAAAGCGATTCAGTCTGGTCCGCATCGAGTCTCACCCGGCCAACAGGCCCTTCGGATTCCGACGTAATTTCTGCCGTCGCCACGACTGCGGCTTCGCGCATCCGGTCCGCCACAAGGGGCAAACCGTTTTTCGACGCGAAAGACTCAAGATCGGCCAGAACGTCGATGATCCACATTTGTCCCACGCCTACACTCCCTTGCAATAGGTTAACGAGAAATTAACAACTCAAAGTAGCATGGAGAAAATGAACGAAATACTCACTTCTTCCGCCTCCCCGGATATGGGGGGAGCGGGCGGGCCCAACCGTCTGGCGAAAAATAAGGCGATGCAGGCCCGCGGCGGGCGGGGCTTGGGCCGACAGTCGTAAAGGGTGCATTAAAAAAGGGCGCCTGCCAAGCGGCAGACGCCCTGTCGATTCCCGTCGTCGGAGGTGCCTAGCCGCGCGATTCAATCTGCGCGTCGGCGAAGGTCCGCAAACCCGTCCGCGGGCTCTGGACCAGCACGGCCATGTTGCCGGGCTTGTGCTGGTTCTTGCGCATCTTGGTGTGGGCGGCGGGAATATCGTCCCAGCCGAACACCTCTGACATGCAGGGATCGAGTCTGCGTTCCACCATCAGGTTATTCGCCGCCGAGGCCTGTTTCAGGTTGGCAAAGTGCGACCCCTGCAACCGCTTCTGGTGCATCCACATGTAGCGCACGTCGAAGGTCAGGTTGTAGCCGGTGGTGCCGGCGCAGATCACGACCATGCCGCCGCGCTTGCACACGAAGGTCGAGACGGGGAACGTCGCCTCGCCGGGGTGTTCGAACACCATGTCGACGTTGTTGCCCTTGCCGGTGATATCCCAGATCGCCTTGCCGAACTTGCGGGTCTCGTTGAACCAGTCCTTGTATTCGGGCGTGTTCACCGTGGGCATCTGGCCCCAGCAGTTAAAGTCGTTGCGGTTCAGCACGCCCTTGGCGCCCAGCGACATGACGAATTCCCGTTTGGATTCGTCGGAAATCACGCCGATTGCGTTGGCCCCCGCCGTGTTGATCAGCTGGATCGCGTAGGATCCAAGGCCGCCCGAGGCGCCCCAGACCAGCACGTTCTGGCCGGGCTTCAGGTCGTGGGGTTCGTGACCGAAGAGCATCCGGTAGGCGGTCGCCAGCGTCAGGGTATAGCAGGCCGATTCTTCCCACGTCAGGTGCTGCGGGCGCGGCATCAGCTGCTGTGACTGCACGCAGGTAAACTGGGCGAAAGAGCCGTCAGGCGTCTCGTAGCCCCAGATCCGCTGGCTGGGCGAGAACATCGGGTCGCCGCCGTTGCAGTGTTCGTCGTCGCCGTCGTCCTGATTGCAGTGAATCACGACCTCGTCGCCGACCTTCCAGCGCTTGACCTTGTCACCCACCGCCCAGACGATGCCGGAGGCGTCGGAGCCCGCGATGTGGTAATCCGCCTTGTGAACGTCGAACGGCGAGATCGGGATGCCGAGGCCAGCCCAGACGCCGTTGTAGTTCACGCCCGCCGCCATCACCATGACGAGGACTTCCTGGCTGTCGGGCTTGGGGCAATCGACGACCTCGACCTCGAAGGCCTGTTCCGGTTCGCCATGACGTTCCCGCCTGATCGTCCAGGCGTACATCTGGTCCGGCACGTGGCCGAGGGGTGGCATTTCGCCGATGTCGTAAAGTGTCTTGCCGTCTGTCCGGGTCCCGGGTTGCAGGTCAAGGGCCATGTCCGTCTCCATCTTCGCATCCATCACGTTGCCGCACCGCAGAATCGGCACTTCTGACACCAATATGCAACCGCAGCGTAATGATGCAACCCCAGACGGGTTATATTTTGTAATTTAGTTGCGTGATGGATTCTCGAAATGGTGCGCAATCGTGTTGGCGTAATAGCGCAACACGTCCTGCCCGCGGTCGGTGATCGTGATGGCCTGCGGCGTGACGTGGATCAGGTCGCGGGCCGCGAGCCGCGCCAGCGTGTCGTCGACCAGCGTGTCGGTGGATCGCTGCGGCAACGGCATCTGCCGCGAGTGCAGCGCCGCGAGGCAGTCGGTCGCGGCCGACAGCAAGGCGTCGCGGTCCAGACCCGGGTTGCGCAGCAGCAAACGCGCGATCAGGGGTGTGGCGAGGACGGGCACGACCTCTCTGACCCGGTCCATCAGTTCCAGCGCCACGGCCTCTGTCGGGTCGTCGGGCAGATCGGGAAGATCGCGCAGGAACAGCGACAATTCCAAGGGCCGGCCAAACCCGACCGAGGCCGTGCCAAAGCCGTCGAACCGGCCGGTCAGGCGCGCCCAAAGGTGGCCGGCGATAGCGCGGACGACGGTGCTGGCCGGGGGCCGGAACCGCCGCACGCCGCGCTTGTCGGCGTTGATGAGGAATTGATCCTCGAGCACGCGGTCGTAGTTCAGGCCGACGGGGATGAAGATCACGTCGCGCCCTTCGGGGCGGTAGTTGCTGACGATATAGTTCAGAAGGCCGAGCTTTGCCGGCTTGACCTCTCCGGTCAGGGACAGACCGCCTTCAGGGAACATGGCCTGCGTGACGCCGCCGTCGGTCGCCATCTGGACGTAGCGCGACAGGACCCGGCGGTAGAGGTTGCCGCGCGACCGGCGGCGGATAAAGTAGGCACCCAGCATCCGGATCAGGCCGGACAGCGGCCAGACCCGCGCCCATTCGCCCACCGCATAGGACAGAGCCCCCGCGCGGCTGACCAGATAGGTGACGAGCACGTAGTCCATGTTGCTGCGGTGGTTCATCACGAAGATGATCGTGGCCTTTGGGTCAAGCTCTGCCAGTTCCTGCCGGGGAAAGGTCGCGATCCGTACGCGGTAGAGTGTGTTCGACAGAAAGCGCGCGAGCCGCATGCCGAAGGAGAAATAGGCCGTGGCGGAAAAGCCGGGAACGATTTCGCGCGCATAGGACCGAGCTTTTTCAAAGGCCACGTTTTCGGGGACGTTATTGGCGCGGGCGTGGTCGACGATGGCCTGCGTCACCTCTGGATCGTAGATCAGGCGCTGGATCATGTCGTAACGGCGCGCCAGCTTGAACGGCTCGATTGGGCGGGCAAGGCGGGTGTTCAAGCGGGCGATTACCCGTTCGGCCCGCTTGCGAAAGAACCAGCGCACGGAGGGAAACAGGAAGTGGGACGCAAAGGTGACCGTGGCAAAAAGCACGATGAGGACGAAGGTCCAGAGCGGCAATGTCACGGGTTGGGTCATATGGTGGACCGTGACAGGTTTGCGCCGTGCCGTAAATCCCGCCATGCTGCGCCGCAGCGCCTTGACCGAGACGCAAAGTTACTTATAACCGATGAGGCGCGAAACAAAGTTGCGCATGATTTGGAAGGATTTGCCCCATGACCGACTCTGCCCAGTCACGCCCCGCAGCGGATCGGCCGTGGTTGTTTCGGACCTACGCTGGTCATTCGACGGCGAAGGCGTCCAACGCCCTGTATCGCGGCAACCTTGCCAAGGGGCAGACGGGACTGTCGGTCGCCTTCGATCTGCCGACGCAGACCGGTTATGACAGCGACCACGAACTGGCGCGCGGCGAGGTCGGCAAGGTCGGCGTTCCGGTCAATCATCTGGGCGACATGCGGGCGTTGTTCGACGCGATCCCGCTCGACCGGATGAACACCTCGATGACGATCAATGCGACGGCGCCGTGGCTTCTGTCGCTGTATATTGCCGTGGCCGAGGAGCAGGGTGCCGATGTGACGGCCCTGCAAGGGACCGTGCAGAACGACATCATCAAAGAATACCTGTCACGCGGCACCTATATCTGCCCGCCCGCACCGTCCTTGCGGATGATTACGGATGTCGCGGCCTATACGCGGGAATTTCTGCCGAAATGGAATCCGATGAATGTCTGTTCCTACCATTTGCAAGAGGCAGGGGCCACACCGGAGGAAGAATTGGCATTTGCCCTTGCAACCGCAACGGCCGTGCTGGACGATCTGAAAACGAAGGTGCCGGCAGAACACTTTCCCGAAATGGTGGGACGGATTTCGTTCTTCGTGAATGCGGGCATCCGTTTCGTGACAGAGCTGTGCAAGATGCGCGCCTTCGTCGCGCTTTGGGATGAAATCTGCCGCGACCGATACGGCGTGGAGGATGAAAAGTACCGGCGTTTTCGCTATGGCGTTCAGGTCAATTCGCTGGGGCTGACCGAACAACAGCCCGAGAATAACGTTTATCGCATCCTGATCGAGATGCTGGCCGTGACACTTTCCAAGAACGCCCGCGCGCGGGCCGTCCAATTGCCCGCCTGGAACGAGGCCTTGGGTCTGCCCCGCCCCTGGGATCAGCAATGGTCGCTGCGGATGCAGCAAATTCTGGCCTATGAAACCGACCTTCTGGAATTCGACGATCTGTTCGACGGCAATCCCGCGATCGACCGGAAAGTCGCCAGCCTGATGGAGGGCGCGCGCGCCGAATTGGCGACCATCGACGGCATGGGCGGCGCTGTCGAGGCTATCGCCTACATGAAGGGCCGTCTGGTCGAGAGCAACGCTGCCCGCATCGGCGGGATCGAGACCGGCGAGACCACCGTCGTCGGCGTCAACAAGTGGCAGGCCGGAGAGCCGTCGCCCCTGACCGCTGGCGATGATGCGATCATGGTCGCCGACGCCGCGGCCGAGGCCGACCAGCTGGCACGGCTGAGCACTTGGAAAAAGGACCGCGACGACGATGCGGTTGCAGCTGCATTGTCCGCGTTGCGGGCCGCGGCGCTGGACGGGTCGAACATCATGCCGCCCTCCATCGCCGCAGCGCGCGCAGGGGTGACGACGGGCGAATGGGCGGATGTGGTGCGGGCGGCCTTTGGCGAATACCGTGCGCCTACCGGAGTCAGTCAGGCGATGTCGAACCGGACCGAAAATCTGGACGAGATCAGGGCACGCGTGGATCAGGTGTCGGCCAAACTCGGGCGGCGGCTGAAATTCCTTGTCGGCAAACCGGGGTTGGACGGCCATTCGAATGGCGCAGAGCAGATTGCGACCCGTGCGCGCGATTGTGGCATGGATATCGCCTATGACGGTATTCGGCTGACGCCAGACGAATTGGTTGATGCGGCCCTGTCAGGCGACGTCCACGTGATCGGTCTTTCGATCCTGTCCGGGTCGCATATTCCCCTGATCGAAAGTTTCATGGCAAAACTGACTGCTGCGGGTCTGGGTCATATCCCCGTCGTGGCAGGCGGTATCATTCCCGAAGAAGACGCCCGCAGATTGCACGACATGGGCGTGGCGCGGGTTTATACGCCGAAGGATTTCCAGTTGAACACCATCATGGACGATATCGTGACGCTTGTGGACAGCCAGCGTATTGCAGCGCAATAGTCGATTGGTATTGATTTCTAAATTTCTTTGCGTCAAAGCATATCAATATGTCGCATGAATCAGTCGCGCGACGACGATTGATGGAGAGATCAGTGAAAGCCGAATTGAAAACCATGTCCCGCAAGGAACTGGAAAAGCTGCGCAAGGATGTCGAAGCCGCTTTGGAAAAGGTCGAAAGCCGGGAAATGAAGCTGGCCCATGATGCTGCGGCTAAGGCTGCTGCGGACTACGGTTTTTCTCTGGACGAGATCAACAATATGCCCGCCGCCGTGAAACGCGGCGGAAAATCCGCAAAAACCATCTCTGCACCCAAGTATCGCAACCCCGAGGATGCGACGCAGACATGGACCGGCAAGGGCCGCCAGCCGGAGTGGTACAAGACCGCCATGGCGAATGGCACCGATCCGCAGACGCTCGAAATCTGACGCCCTAACGCTGAAGCCTGCGCAAATCGTCGTAGGTATAGGTGTCGGCGACGACCCCCTCGGTCCCCTTGCGAAACAGGGGGGCCGCGGGCAGGCAGCCGACACCGCAAATCTGGCGGGCGGTCTTTTCCCGCCCGTCGATATACCAGAACCGGCCGCCCGGCGTGGCGACAAAGCCGTTCAGATAGAACGCACTGTCGCTTTCGATGTCGATGGTGCTGGGCATCTCGTTAAAATACCCCTCATTAAATGTGCCGTGGGTGTGGTAGGACGCCACGACCGCCAGATCCTGCGGAAAGGCGGCAGCACAGCTTGCCATATCGCCCGGCACAGGATCGGTCGCAAGCAGCCGGCCCGTACGGTCCAGCGCCAGATAGCCGCAATATTCCCGCATCTTGCGAAATGACAGCGGTTGCAGCGTGGTCAGCACCTCGCGGGCCAAGGCAAGCTCTGCCGCATCCTGCGCCGCTGCGGGCGTTACCATGACCAGCAGAACCAACACGCGGAGCATGGCTTTTCTTTCACGATGATTTCCAGCAATAGTCGTGCGAAACGAAAGGAAAACCAAGACATGACCGTTCATATTGGCGCAAAGCCCGGCGATATCGCTGAAACCGTATTGATGCCGGGCGACCCCTACCGCGCAAAGTGGGCCGCCGAGACGTTTCTGACTGACGCCGTCTGCATCAACGAGGTGCGTGGCATGCTGGGCTATACCGGCATGTGGAACGGCAACCGCGTGACGATTCAAGGGTCGGGCATGGGCATGCCGTCGATGTCGATCTATGCCAACGAGCTGATCAAGGATTACGGCGTGCAGACGCTGATCCGCATCGGGTCCTGCGGCGGCATGCAGGACCAGACCAAGGTGCGCGACGTGGTGCTGGCGATGACGGCCTGTTCCTCTGGCACGCCGTCGGACACGATCTTTCGCGAAGTGAATTATGCACCGGTCTGCGATTTCGGCCTGCTACAAGCGGCCCATGCGGCCGCGACGAAGCGCGGGACGCCAACGCATGTCGGCAGCATCTATTCGTCCGACACCTTCTATGCGGAACGCAACGACCTGACCGAACAGATGATCCGCCACGGCGTGCTGGCCGTCGAGATGGAAGCGGCAGAGCTTTACATCCTTGCCGCCCGTTACAAGCGGCGTGCACTGGCGGTGATGACGGTCAGCGACCACATCATCACCGGCGAGGCGCTGCCGTCCGATCAGCGCGAGCGCAGCTTTGGCGACATGGTCGAAATCGCGCTGGAAGCAGCCTTCGCTTAAAGACCGTGCGAGCGGTCGTAGGGATTGAGGGGCGGCTCCGACCAGGGGGCCGCCCCTTTTGCATCCAGCACCTCCATCGCGAGGGGGTGGCAGGTCGCGGTATCGGACGAGTGTTGCGCGCTGCAATCGCCGCCGGGACAGGCTGACATCACCGCCAGCAGGTCGATCTCGGCCAGCAGGTCGAGGTAATCGCCGGCCCGCACCGGGCTTGCCTTCATGAAGTATTGGCCGGTGTCGGCGGTAAACCCGGTGCACATGAAGACGTTGAGGACATCGTGCACCTGAGCCTCGGCGGCGTGCAGCGACAGGCCCGTCGCGGCGCAGAGCGCGCGCGTCAGGTTTGAATGGCAACAGTGGTGATAGTCGCCGCCGCCCAGCAGGCGGGCGGTATAGGGATCGCAGCGCGTCCCGATGACATCGTGCACGCCGCCGCCGAACGCATCGCGGCCATACCAGCCCAGTGTATCATGGGTGATGGTCGCCATGGGACGCAGATAGGGAAAGCAGGACCACAACCGGTCACCCGTGGTGACATGCGTGCCGTGCAGGGCGCGGGTCTTGCCGGAATAGAACCTTTCGGACAGGTCGTGGGCGTTGAAGAGGTTCAGATCGCCGACCTGGGGACCCGTGGGACAATGAATGCGCAGCACCTGCCCCGCCGCCACGCGGATCGCCGCGGCATCGCGTGGTGGCACGGTCACGACGTCGATACGTTCGACAGCGGCGCGGGCACGGTCGAAGACGGCAGGATCGGCGGCAGGCAGGGTGTCTGTCGGGTAACAGATCACAGGCGCCACCGCACGGCGGTCGTCGGCGTCACTAGGAGGAGGAGATGTCATCATATAGGGATGAAAGGCCGGACAGGATGTCGGCGCAACCCCTTTCACAGCATGGCTTGCAGAAACCAAACGCACGCCGCCATCCCGGGATCACCCATGTTCAAACGACTCAGTCTTTCTCTTGCTGTGGCGGGCCTGTCGGCCTGCGGATTCTCTTCGTCCGGCGGCCTGCCGTTCAGCCAGCCGGATATCGTGTCGCCGTCGTTCACGGTCGCAGCGGGGCAGCTTGCGATCTCGACCGGTGGCGGCATCCAGTTCACCAATCGGATCGATCCGGTGGCAGGCAATATCTACGCGGCCGACATTCGGCCGGGCGCGGTGCAGGAACCGACCCCGACCACGGGCCGCGCAAGCATGACGGGCCCCTTTGCGTTGCGTCAGGCGACGGGGCTGCAGCAAACGGGCGGCACCTACGCCGGTCGTCTGACGGACCACACCGGCGCGATCACGTTGAACGCGGATTTCGGGGCCGGGACCCTGCGCGGGGCCGGCGACGGCCTGACTGTGGACGGGCGCATGACGACCGGCACGCTTAGCGGGTCGGCCAGTTATGGCGGCGTGCGTGGCGATCTTGACGGATTTGTCGGAGCGACGAACGCGATCGGCGCGTTTGGCGGTCAGACGGCGACCTCTTCCATCGCGGGCGGATTCGTCGTCGCCCAATAAGGACAGGGCCCGCCACCTGAAGGTGACGGGCCCTGCCGGTTTTTCCGAAAATGCGGACGTCTAGACGATCCGTTCGACCATCATGTGCTTGATTTCCGCGATGGCCTTGGCGGGGTTCAGACCCTTGGGGCAGGTCTTGGCGCAGTTCATGATCGTGTGGCAGCGGTACAGCTTGAACGGGTCTTCGAGGTCGTCCAGACGCTCTCCCGTCGCCTCGTCGCGGCTATCGACGATCCAGCGGTGGGCGGCCAGCAGCGCTGCCGGGCCGAGGTAGCGGTCGGAGTTCCACCAGTAGGACGGGCAGGATGTCGAGCAGCAGGCGCACATGATGCACTCATAACGACCGTCCAGCTTGGCACGATCTTCGACGGACTGCTTCCATTCCTTGGCGGGCGGGTTCGTCTTGGTTTCCAGCCACGGCATGATGCTGGCGTGCTGGGCGTAGAAGTGCGTGAGGTCCGGGATCAGGTCCTTGACCACCGGCATGTGCGGCAGCGGATAGATCTTGATGTCGCCTTTCGCCTCGTCGAGGCCAGAGATGCAGGCGAGCGTATTCACGCCGTCGATGTTCATCGCACAGGATCCGCAGATCCCCTCGCGGCAGGACCGGCGGAAGGTCAGGGTCGGGTCGATGTCGGTCTTGATCTTGATCAGCGCGTCAAGGACCATCGGCCCGCAGGTGTCCAGATCGACATGGTAGGTGTCCAGACGCGGGTTCTTGCCGTCGTCGGGGTTCCAGCGATAGACCTGCACCTTCTTGGTGTTCTTGGCGCCTTCGGGCTTGGGCCATGTCTTGCCCGTCACCATGCGGCTGTTCTTGGGTAGCGTGAATTCAACCATGTCTCAGGCTCCTTCGGGATACGGCCTTACCGGCGGGCGGCAGGCGAATAGGGAAACTGCGGGGCGGCCCCCGACAGACGGGAATAGCATTGGGCATAGACGGTTGCGGGATCGTTGCCGCGCAGCATGTCGGTGCTGAGGTCGACCTGAACCCGCGACCGCATGCCGCCGGTGCCGATACCGACGGCGACTTCGCCGGTCGGTGCCGTGGCTGCCCGCGCTTCGCGCAGGCAGGCCGCCTCGACCTGCGCCGGTGTCGGCGGGATGCGGGGGCCGCAACCCGCCGCTCCTGCCAACGCAGCCATCAGGACGAGGTTACGCATCAGTAGACCCGCTTTTTCGGTGCGATCTTGGCCATGTCGATGCCGCCCTGCTCCTGCGTCGTCAGCGGGTCCATGTGGACCGGGCGGTAGGTCAGATCGACCTTTGACCCGGTCACGACGGCCAGGCTGTGCTTGCGCCAGTCGGTGTCGTTGCGGTCCGGGTAATCCTCGTGCGCGTGGGCACCGCGGGATTCCTTGCGCGCCTCTGCCGACACGATAGTCGCCAGCGCGTTCGGCATCAGGTTGGTCAGTTCCAGCGTCTCCATCAGGTCGGAGTTCCAGACGAGGCTGCGGTCGGTGACTTTCAGATCGTCGAGCTTGGCGGCGATCTTGGTCATCGCCTCCACACCCTCGGCCAGTGTCTTGTCCGTCCGGAAGACGGCGGCGTCGGCCTGCATGGCCTCCTGCATCTCCAGCCGCAGGGCAGCGGTCGGGGTGCTGCCGTTGGCGTTGCGCAGCTTGTCGAAGCGGTCGAAGGCTGCATCGACGGAGGCCTGATTGAGCGGTGCGTTTTCCGTGTTGGGATCGACGATTTCGCCCGCCTTGATCGCGGCAGCGCGGCCGAAGACCACGAGGTCGATCAGGGAGTTCGAGCCAAGGCGGTTGGCCCCGTGCACGGACGCACAGCCAGCCTCACCCACAGCCATCAGGCCAGGGACGATGGCATCGGGGTTCTCGTCCGTTGGGTTCAGCACCTCGCCCCAGTAGTTAGTGGGGATGCCGCCCATGTTGTAGTGGACGGTCGGCTGCACCGGGATCGGTTCCTTCGTCAGGTCCACACCGGCAAAGATGCGGGCCGATTCGGTGATGCCCGGCAGGCGCAGGTCCAGCGTTTCCGGCGGCAGGTGGTTCAGGTTCAGGTGGATGTGGTCCTTCTTTGGACCCACACCGCGGCCTTCGCGGATTTCCATCGTCATGCAGCGGCTGACCACGTCACGGGACGCGAGATCCTTGTAGGTCGGCGCATAGCGTTCCATGAACCGCTCGCCTTCGGAGTTCGTGAGGTATCCCCCTTCGCCCCGCGCGCCTTCGGTAATCAGGCAGCCGGCGCCGTAGATGCCGGTCGGGTGGAACTGCACGAATTCCATATCCTGCAGCTTCAGCCCCTGACGCGCGACCATGCCGCCGCCGTCACCGGTGCAGGTGTGGGCGGACGTGGCGCTGAAGTAGGCGCGGCCATAGCCGCCCGTCGCCAGCACGACCATCTTGGCGTTGAAGACGTGCATGGTGCCGTCGTCCAGCTTCCACGCGACGACGCCCTGACACTGACCGTCTTCGGACATGATCAGGTCGATGGCGAAGTATTCGATGTAGAACTCGGCCTTCTGCTTGAGGCTTTGGCCATAAAGCGTGTGCAGGATCGCGTGGCCGGTCCGGTCGGCAGCGGCACAGGTGCGCTGCACCGGGGGGCCTTCACCGAATTCGGTGGTGTGGCCGCCGAAGGGGCGCTGGTAGATCTTGCCTTCCTCGGTCCGCGAAAACGGCACGCCGTAGTGTTCCAGCTCGTAAACCGCCTTGGGGGCTTCGCGCGCGAGGTATTCCATCGCGTCGGTGTCGCCCAGCCAGTCGGAGCCTTTGACGGTGTCGTACATGTGCCATTGCCAGTGGTCGGGGCCCATGTTCGACAGGGACGCGGCGATGCCACCCTGTGCGGCGACGGTGTGGGACCGGGTCGGGAAGACCTTGGTGATGCAGGCGGTCTTCAGCCCCTGTTCGGCCAGACCCAGCGTGGCGCGCAGGCCGGATCCGCCGGCACCGACGACGATCGCGTCATAGGTATGTGTTTCGTATTCGTAAGCAGCCATCGGTCAGTTCCTCAAGCGATTCAAAGGGCAAGGCGCGCGACGGCAAGGATACCGGCGGCCATGGCGGTGTAGGACAGGCAGATCATGCCGATCAGCAGGGCGCGTCCGGCGACTCCGTGGACGTAATCCTCGATCAGGGTCTGCACGCCGCCGCGGAAGTGGATGAAACCCACGGCAAATGTCAGCAGCGCCACGATGGACGGGAACGGACGCTGGTAATAGGCGACGACATCTTCGTAGGGCGCGCCGTAGATGCTGCCGAAGGTGAAGATGAAGCAGGGGATCAGACCGACAAGGGCGACGGAGCTGATCATCATGTGCCAGTGGTGCAGGGTGCCGGACTTGGCAGAGCCCATGCCAGCGGCGCGTTTGCGGTCGGTCAGGTAAGCCATGGTCAGAACCCCTTACAGCACGATGACGGTGAAGATGGTCAGCAGCACGGCCGCAAGGACCATGGCCTGACCGAAGGTCTCGGACTTGTCGACCTCCAGCATGTGGCCGCTGTCCCAGATCAGGTGCCGTATGCCGGCCAGCGTGTGATACCAGATCGCGGCGACCGAGAAGAACATGACAAGATCGCCGAACCAGCTGGTGATGAACCCGTCAGCGGTGGCAAAGGCGTCGGGCCCGCTGGCCAATGCGACGAACCACCAGACGATCAGCAGCGCCGCGACGAGCAATGCGTTGCCGGTGATCCGGGTGAAGATCGAAGTCGCCGAAGTCCACTGCGGGCGGTAAATCGAAAGATGCGGCGAAAGCGGGCGATTGCCCTGATGTCCGTTGGCCATGTCGGTTCCCTTTGGCTTTGACGGCCCGCGTCCGGGCGTCCAATTGTCGTCGTTCTGCACCATCGCAGGGGTGAAGTCACGTATAGGACGGGCGAAAACCCGCGCGATATCGCCGCGGCTGCATCTTTTTCCAATTTTGTGATCACGGATTTTGAAGCTGTGATCACACGATATCGCTGGATGACCGCCACGTCAGATCGGCATCAGCGCCCAGTAATCCAGATCGAGGCAGACATCCGGTGAATATCGGCCGTCCTCGCCGCGCAACGCGCCCGCCGCTCCCTTTGTCGCAACCAGCCGCAGGCGGATTGCCCCGACGCCGGGGGCTGGGGTTTCGGCGGTCTCCAGCACCTCTGACCAGGCGCGGATAGTGTCACCGGCAAAGCAGGGATTGGCATGGGCACCGCCGTTCAGGGCGACGATCAGTTGCGCATTGGCCAGCCCGTTGAACGACAGGGCGCGCGCAAGGCTGATGATGTGACCGCCGTAGATCAGGCGCTTGCCGTCCGGGCGCTGGGTCGCGTCGAAATGCACCTTGGCGGTGTTCTGCCACAGGCGCGTGGCAAGCATGTGCTCTGCCTCTTCGATGGTGACGCCGTCGACGTGGTCGATGACCTCTCCAACTTTGTAGTCGCCCAGGCGGTGCGGTTCGCCCGCCAGTGCGAAATCGTAGTTTGTAAAGTCGAGGCCGCGCGGGATCACGAGGTCAGCGGCGGCGACGCTGTCCGCGAGGTCCGGCACGACGGTCTCCGGCGCCGGCCCGTCGCCGCGTCTGCGCACCATGACCCAGCGCACGTAGGTCAACAGCACCTCTCCGTGCTGGTTGCGCCCGGTGGTGCGGACCCAGACGACGCCGCTTTTGCCGTTGGAATTCTGTTTGACGCCGATCACCGTGGACGTGGCGGTGATCGTGTCGCCGGGCCAGAGGGGGGTGATCCAGCGGCCTTCGGCGTAACCGAGGTTGGCGATGGCATTGAGAGAGACGTCCGGCACCGTCTTGCCGAAGACCGTGTGAAAGGTGACCAGATCGTCGAGCGGGCTGAACGGCAGGCCGCAGGACTGCGCAAAGGTATCGGCAGAGTGCAGCGCGTGGCGGGCGGGGTAAAGCGCGTGATACAGCGCGCGTTCCCCCATCTTGATCGTGCGCGGGACGGCGTGGGTGATGACGTCACCCACGGCATAATTCTCGAAGAACCGCCCCGCGTTGGTCTTGGTCATTGCTGGCCCAGTTTCATGTCTGGGGTATAGGCCGTGCTGATCTCTTTGGTCACGGCCTGACCGCAGCGCATGACGCCATTGGCCTGATCGAAGGCGTAGGTGGGTGTGCCGTAAAGCTCCCACCCCTTGGACAGGGCGTCAGAGACCTTGTGGCAGAAGGCCGAGGTGTCGTCCTCGGTCAGCAGGCGATAGATTTTGGGCATGATTTATCCGAACGGTGAATAGCCAAGGGCGGTGTGGATGCCGGCCACGACGGCAAAGACGACGAGCGTGGCGACGACGGCGATGATCTCTGATTTGACGGGCGGCGCGTGGTAGGCGCCGCGCGGACCAGCGGCACGGTTCAGCACGGCGATTTCTGCCCGCGACCAGGCCAGCATGCCGCCGAACAGCAGGAAGGACGGAGTGTCGCCGTTCACCAGCAGGTGGGCGACGGCCCAGACCGCGACAGCGGTCAGCTGCGGGTTGCGGATCAGCTTCGTGACGCGCGTGCCCTTGCCGGAGGCGGCGAAGAGATAGAAGGCGAAAAGCACCAGAAGGTTGTTGATGCCGGTCATCGCCGGGGTCTTGCCCCAATAGACGGTGCCCGTGGCGCCGCGGTAGCCGATCACCATCAGCACGATGGCCAGCACGGACAGGACGGCCACGACCATCTTGCCCTTGTCGCCCATCGCGGCGCGGCTGTCGGGTGCCGCCCGTTTCCAGAAATGTGACCCCGACCACAGGATCAGGCCGAGAAGGATAAGTATCATGTGCGCTCCAGTGCGGCGATGGCGTCAAGTCTGGCCAGCGTGGCCCGCGCCGTGACGATATGCAAGTTCTCGACGATGCGGCCATCGACCACGGCGACCCCCTGCCCCGCGCGGGCCGCGGCGTCGAAGGCGGCGATCTGGCGGCGCGCGAGGTCAAGCTCCTCTGCCGTGGGTCCGAAAACGGCGTTGGTAATATCGACCTGTGCGGGATGGATCAGGGACTTGCCGTCGAAACCCATGTCGCGGCCATCGTTGCATTCGGCACGCAGCCCGTCATCGTCCTGATAGGCATTGTAGACGCCGTCGATCGCCACGATGCCCGTGGCACGGGCGGCCAGCAGGCAATGCTGCAAGGCCATGGTCAGGGCCGCGCGCGTGCGGGTGCCCAGATCCTTGGCCAGATCGTTGGTTCCGATGACGAACCCGTCCAACCGAGGATGGGCCGCAATGCTGTGGGCATTCAGCACGCCCAGCGGCGTTTCCATCATCGCCCAAAGCGGCAGATCCGGCACCAGTTCAGCCACGGCGTCCAGATCGCCGGGGCTGGAGACCTTGGGCACCAGCACACCGTCGCAGGCCATGTCCGCCACGGCGCGCGCATCGTCGGCGCCCCAGTCCGTATCCAACCCGTTGATCCGCACAAGGCGCAGGCGGGCGCCATAGCCGCCCTGCGCCAGCGCCTCGCGCAGGGTGTCGCGTGCCTCCACCTTCGCGTCGGGGGTCACCGCGTCTTCAAGATCGAAAAGGATCACGTCACAGGGCAGGCCCCGGGCCTTTTCCAGTGCCCGCGGCTTGGAGCCGGGAATATAAAGGGCCGACCGGGTCGGGCGATTATGCATGGCTTATCCTCGCAACAAAGTTGCGCGGACTTGGCCCTGAACGGTCAGATTCTTCAACCCCGAAAATGCTGCGTTGCGGAATGACGCAGCGCAGCGCGCGCTGCGGTCAGATCCCGCTTACCACAAGACCGCAGGCTGGGTGGATCATCATCAAAGGGAGTTCCGCCATGCGCCGCACCATCACGACCTATCTGATCCTGTGGAGTCTGTGCCTGTTGATCGCGAACCGTGGTCAGGCCGAGGGGCGCACATGCCTGCCGGCGCAGGACCTGTCCACAGCGCTGGAACGCAGCTACAGCGAAGCCCCCTCGCCACCGCTCTGATGCCCGATGGGTCGCTGATGACACTTTATACATCGCAGCGTGGGACCTGGACGATGACCCTGCAGGCCGCAGGTCAAAATGCCTGCATCGTTGCCGCGGGACAGGACTTCAACTTGCTGCACCGCAGCGGGTTGATCCCGGACCGCGCGACCTGAGGCCGCGTGCAGGTTCCCGCCGATCGCGTAAATATATAGCGGTTTGGAAAGGAAACCATTCGGTCTGCACGCTGTTGTCTTCACATGGAAGGGCCTGGACTACCGGACCCAATATCCGAATGAGGATGAAGACAATGAAAAAGATTCTTGCAACGACCGCAATCGCCCTCGTCATGGCCAACGGCGCCTTCGCCGAAAGCCATATGAATGCCGACGGTACGCCGAAGGACGCCGCAACGTCGACCGACACGATGGCGCCCGCCGCTGACAGCACAACATCGACCGACACGATGGCACCGGCTGCCGACAGCACCATGACCACCGACACGACCACCGCACCGGCCGATACGTCCACCGGTATGGCAATGGACAGCACCGCCACCGCGCCGACCATGACCATGGACGGCTATGACACGGTGATGAACGCCGACGTGACGACCGACGCGCTGACCGGCACCGAAGTCTACGGTCCGGACGACAAGGAAGTCGGCGAGATCGGTGACCTCGTGATGGGCGCCGACGGGACCGTGACCGACGTGATCGTCGACGTAGGCGGCTTTCTGGGTCTGGGCGAAAAGCCCGTCTCGATCGCTTTCGACAGCGTCCAGATCATGAAGCAGACGGATGGCGACGACATGCGCGCCTATGTCTCGATGACCGAAGATCAGCTGAAAGAGCTGCCGAAGTATGAGGCACCGGCCGATGCAGCAGCAACGGATACGATGCCCGCTGCGACGGACGGCACAGCACCCGCTGCTGATGGCACAGCACCCGCCGCTGATGGCACAGCACCCGCTGCCAACAACTGATCGGCTTCTGTCGTGAAAGTCGGGCCGCTCCTTCGGGAGCGGCCTTTTTCATGAAAGCGCCTGCCAGAGCAGCCGCCCACCGGTGGCCAGCAACAACACATAGGTCAGACCGAAGAAAACACGGTCGGACACCAGATGATGCGCCCGCACACCAAGCCAGGCGCCCAGAACGGCAAAGGGTGCCAGCATCAGATCGGCCAGCGCCGTCTGCGCCGAAAATATCCCCAGAAAGAGATAGGGCAGAAACTTCATCCAGTTGATCGCCCAGAACGACACGACCGTGGTGGCCTGATAGGTCGTCTTGGCGATCCCCTGCCCCAGCAGGAACACGGCGACCGGCGGGCCGCCCGCATGACTGACAAAGCTGGTGAACCCCGCGACTGTCCCCGTGATCCAGGCCCAGCCGCGCGAGAACGCAAAGCTGCCGACCCGGATCAGCCCGCGGGCGCGGCCCCATTGCCAGCCGACGAAGGCGATGCAGATCAGACCGATCAGGATGCGGACCACATCGGCATCCACCAGCGCATAGACCAGCGCGCCCAGTGCGGTCCCCGGGACGGCGCCGATGATGATGCCGCGAGCCGAGGGCACGTCCCACTTGCGCCAGTAGGGCCGCAGCGACACGGCGTCGATCACCATCAGAAGCGGCAGCATGATGCCCAGTGCAGCACCCGGCGGCACGACCAGCGCCAGAATCGCCGAGGCGGCAAAGGCGGCGCCGGATCCGAACCCCGCCTTTGAAATCCCCGCAAACATGACCGCCGGGATGGCGAGGGCGAAGAATGTCCAGTCGAAGTCGATCATGGCGGATGGCACTCCTTGCGCGTGTTCACACTGCGTAAATCCATGGCGTCGGAAACACCACGCCTGCGGTCGCTTGGCTGCACACTTGCGCCCCTAGTCCCAAAGGACTAACCAGCGGGCCAAGTTCAACCCGCACATTAGCAGGAGCCTTCCCATGGCCAGACCCAAGATTGCACTGATCGGCGCCGGACAGATCGGCGGCACGCTCGCCCACCTCGCAGCCGTCAAGGAACTGGGCGACGTCGTCCTGTTCGACATCTCCGAAGGCACGCCGCAGGGCAAGGCGCTGGATATCGCCGAATCGGGCCCCTCGGCCAAGTTCGACGGGTCGTTCAAGGGCACCAACGATTACGCCGACATCGCCGGTGCGGATGTCTGCATCGTCACCGCCGGTGTTCCGCGCAAGCCGGGCATGAGCCGGGACGACCTGCTTGGCATCAACCTGAAGGTCATGAAATCCGTGGGCGAGGGCATCGCCGCCCATGCGCCGAATGCCTTCGTCATCTGCATCACGAACCCGCTCGACGCGATGGTCTGGGCGCTGCGCGAATTTTCGGGCCTGCCGCACAAGATGGTCTGCGGCATGGCCGGTGTGCTGGACTCGGCTCGTTTCCGCCACTTCCTCGCCGATGAATTCAATGTCTCGATGCGCGACGTGACGGCCTTCGTGCTGGGCGGCCACGGCGACACGATGGTCCCGCTGGCCCGCTATTCCACCGTCGGCGGCATCCCCCTGCCCGATCTGGTCGAGATGGGCTGGACCACGCAGGACAAGCTGGACGCCATCGTGCAGCGCACCCGCGACGGCGGCGCCGAGATCGTCGGCCTGCTGAAGACCGGGTCCGCCTTTTATGCCCCCGCGACCAGCGCCATCGAAATGGCCGAGGCGTTCCTGAAGGACCAGAAGCGGCTGCTGCCCTGCGCGGCCCATGTCGATGGGGCCTACGGCCTTGACGGGTTCTATGTCGGTGTGCCGACGATCATCGGTGCCGGTGGCATCGAACGCGTGGTCGAGATCAAGATGGACAAGACCGAACAGGCGATGTTCGACAAGTCCGTCGATGCCGTGAAGGGCCTTGTCGCCGCTTGCAAGGATATCGACCCCACCCTCGCGTAACGCTTGCGACAGGCAGTTTTCAGGCACGCTGCGGGACACCGCAGCGTGCCTTTTTCATGCGGACCGTCGGGTGGGCGCCGCGGATGATGCAACCAGCAATCGGTCGCATGAATCCGGCGCGATCAGCGGTTGCGACGGACGGCACCCGTCCGCCGTTTGTGGCGCAGTAACGCTTGTCGCAGACCGTGATTCGCACCTGACGCTTCGCCGTCAGCAGGGCGATAGCAGGGTCGCGGGAATCGTCGAAGGACAGGTACAGCTTCCCGCGCCAGATGCTGCGCAACAGAGGCACGCGTCGCGGCAGCGGCTCACGCAGGGTTGTCACGGTATCCATGATCGGCGGTTGCACGACTCCTGAACAGTGCAGACTGTCATTTGGGCAGCCTCTCTGGCCGCAAATGCCTAACAAAACGCAAAGGGGCGTGGACCTGCTTTTATTTGTGATCACACGTTTCAGGCCTGTGATCACAAATGTCGGATTTATCCGTTGGAACAGTCGCAAGCAGTTTTTTGTTAAATGCCGATATGATTGATAGGGTCAAACCCAGTCAGACAAGGGACCAGACATGAACATTCACGAATACCAGGCCAAGGCGCTTTTGCGGACCTACGGCGCCCCCGTCAGCGACGGCCGTGCCGTCCTGAAGGCCGAGGACGCCAAGACCGCCGCGGGAGAGATGGATGGCCCGCTGTGGGTGGTCAAGGCGCAGATCCACGCCGGCGGCCGCGGCAAGGGCCACTTCAAGGAAGCCGATGCCGGTGAAAAGGGCGGTGTGCGCCTGACCAAATCGGTCGAGGAAGCCGCGCAGGAAGCCAAGAAGATGCTGGGCCGCACGCTGGTCACGCACCAGACCGGTCCCGCGGGGAAGGTCGTCAACCGCATCTACATCGAGGACGGATCGGGGATCGAGACCGAGATGTATCTGGCCCTGCTGGTCGATCGCCAGACCAGCCGGATCAGCTTCGTCTGCTCGACCGAGGGCGGCATGGACATCGAAGAGGTCGCGGCCAACACGCCCGACAAGATCCTGTCGTTCAGCGTCGATCCCGCCACCGGCTACCAGGCCTTCCACGGCCGCCGCGTCGCCTTTTCGCTGGGTCTGACCGGTGGTCAGGTCAAGCAGTGCGTCACGCTGATGGGTCAGCTCTACAAAGCCTTCACCGAGAAGGACATGGAGATGCTGGAGATCAACCCGCTGATCGTGACCGACAAGGGCGACCTGAAGGTGCTGGACGCCAAGATTTCCTTCGACGGCAACGCCATGTATCGCCATTCCGACATCGCGTCGCTCCGTGACGAGACGGAAGAGGACAGCAAGGAACTCGCCGCCTCCAAGTACGACCTGAACTACATCGCGCTGGACGGCGAAATCGGCTGCATGGTCAACGGTGCCGGCCTCGCCATGGCGACGATGGACATCATCAAGCTTTACGGCGCAGAGCCCGCCAACTTCCTCGACGTGGGCGGCGGCGCGACCAAGGAGAAGGTGACCGAGGCGTTCAAGATCATCACCTCTGACCCCAACGTCAAAGGCATCCTCGTGAACATCTTCGGCGGCATCATGCGCTGCGACGTCATCGCCGAAGGCGTGATTGCTGCGGTGAAGGAAGTCGGCCTGAAGGTGCCGCTGGTCGTCCGCCTCGAAGGCACCAACGTCGAGAAGGGCAAGGACATCATCCGCAACTCCGGCCTCGACGTGATCGCCGCCGACGACCTGAAGGACGGCGCGCAGAAGATCGTGAAGGCGGTGAAGGGCTGACCGGACGGCAGCGCAGCGTCGCCTGACCCTGCGCTGCCGTCCCGACCGGCGTGTGGTGGACTGATCCACCAAGGACATTCAATATACGGAGGCCCACATGGCCATTCTCGTCAACGAAAACACACGTGTCATCTGTCAGGGCTTCACCGGCTCTCAGGGCACGTTCCACTCTGAACAGGCGATCGCCTACGGCACCAAGATGGTCGGCGGCGTGACCCCCGGCAAGGGCGGCCAAACGCACCTTGATCTGCCGGTCTTCGATTCGGTCCACGAGGCGCGCGCCCGCACCGAGGCGAATGCATCGGTGATCTATGTCCCGCCCCCCTTTGCCGCCGATTCGATCCTCGAGGCGATCGACGCCGAGATGGAGCTGATCATCTGCATCACCGAAGGCATCCCGGTGCTGGACATGATGAAGGTCAAGCGCGCGCTGGAAGGATCGAAGTCCCGCCTGATCGGGCCGAACTGCCCCGGCGTCATCACACCCGACGCCTGCAAGATCGGCATCATGCCCGGCCATATCCACAAGCGCGGATCGGTCGGTGTCGTGTCGCGGTCCGGCACCCTGACCTATGAGGCCGTCAAGCAGACGACCGATTCCGGACTGGGCCAGTCCACCGCTGTCGGCATCGGCGGCGACCCGATCAAGGGCAGCGAACATATCGACATCCTGGAAATGTTCCTCGCCGACCCCGAGACCCATTCGATCATCATGATCGGTGAAATCGGCGGCTCCGCCGAGGAAGAGGCCGCGCAGTTTCTGGCCGACGAACGCAAGGCCGGTCGCTGGAAGCCGACCGCAGGCTTCATCGCGGGCCGCACCGCGCCTCCGGGACGTCGCATGGGCCATGCGGGTGCCATCGTCGCCGGCGGCAAGGGCGATGCGGAAAGCAAGATCGAGGCGATGAAGGCCGCAGGCATCATCGTCGCCGACAGCCCCGCCACGCTGGGCGAGGCC
The DNA here is from genome assembly GCF_021735925.1 of Loktanella sp. M215. NCBI lineage: Bacteria > Pseudomonadati > Pseudomonadota > Alphaproteobacteria > Rhodobacterales > Roseobacteraceae > Loktanella > Loktanella sp. M215. The sequence goes on along the minus strand of NZ_WMEA01000001.1, from coordinate 1,756,358 downwards.
GTTCTGAAGGCGATCGGCTGAACGCCATGCGCCTGATGTCCTTCATCATGGCGACGGCGGCCTGTGTCGCTGGGTCGATGGCCGCAGCCGGGACAACGCTCTCGGCTGTGGACGGGATCTGCACGGATCCCGTAGCCAGCTATGACCAGCGCACGGCGGCACTGGCGGACGCAGGTTTCGTCCAGCCGGTGTCCGACGCGCTGCTGACGGACGCCCTGACGTCGGACGCCACGCTGCTGGGATCGCTGATCGGCATGATGCAGCCCGGGCCGGAACTGGACGCGATGATCGCGCAGGCGGGCGGCGCGGTCGCCAGCCTGAAGGCGAACCCGGACGTGTCGGTCTGGCGCCTGCCGGACGACAGCGCGATCCTTTATACCCTGCTGGAACGGTCGCCGACGACGGCGGCCCTTCGCCTGACGTGCAAATATGTGGGAACGACGGCCGCCGGCAGCCGTTCGGACATGATGGCAACGTCACGCTACGCGGACATCATGCACAACGAAGCCGTGACGCCTGCCGTCTACACCGCCGACCCTGCGGCCCTGCAGGCGGCACAACCCAAGACCGGATGGACCGACATGGCGATCATGTTGATCGACGACAGCGCACGCAGCGATGCGGCACAGCGGCAACTGCCCGTCCGGTTTCCCGTGACCTATACCAGCCAAAGCATCCTTCTTCCCTGACCGGCCATTCCCCCGAGAGGTCCTTTCATGACTGACCAACCCTCCAACGACGTGTTTCACGCCTCCAGCTTTCTGCAGGGGCATAACGCCGATTACGTCGAACAGCTTTATGCGCGCTACGCGGACAATCCGCAGGCCGTGGATGAAAGCTGGCGGGACTTCTTCAAATCACTGGGCGATTCGCCCGCCGATGCGCGGGCAGAGGCGGCGGGCCCGTCGTGGTCGCGCATGGACTGGCCGCCGGTGCCGAACGATGACCTGACGCAGGCGCTGGACGGCCAGTGGGCGCAGGAACCGGCGGCAGCGGCGAAGAAGATCGCCGCCAAGGCCGAGGAAAAGGGTGCCAGCCTGTCCGAGGCGCAGGTCCGTGCCGCCGTGCTGGACAGCATCCGCGCGCTGATGATCATCCGCGCCTACCGCATCCGGGGCCACCTGATCGCCGATCTGGACCCGCTGGGCATGCGCGAGGTCAACAGCCATCCAGAGCTGGACCCGGCCAACTACGGATTCTCCAAGGCGGACATGGATCGCCCGATCTTCATCGATAACGTGCTTGGCTTGGAAATCGCGACGATGTCCGAGATCATGGCCATCGTGAAGCGCACCTATTGCGGCACTTTCGCGCTGCAGTACATGCATATCTCGAACCCCGACGAAGCCGCCTGGCTGAAAGAGCGGATCGAGGGTTACGGGAAGGAAATCACCTTTACCCAGAATGGCCGCAAAGCGATCCTGAACAAGCTGGTCGAGGCCGAAGGCTTCGAGAAGTTCCTGCATGTGAAATACATGGGGACCAAGCGGTTCGGCCTCGACGGCGGTGAGTCGCTGATTCCCGCGATGGAACAGGTGATCAAGCGCGGCGGGCAGCTGGGCATGGAAGAGATCGTCATCGGCATGCCGCACCGGGGCCGTCTGTCGGTGCTGGCGAACGTCATGCAGAAACCCTACCGCGCGATCTTCAACGAATTTCAGGGCGGCAGCTTCAAGCCAGAGGACGTCGAAGGCTCGGGTGACGTGAAATATCACCTCGGCGCGTCCTCTGACCGGGATTTCGACGGTAACACCGTCCACCTGTCGCTGACGGCGAACCCCTCTCACCTCGAAGCGGTGAACCCCGTCGTGCTGGGCAAGGTCCGCGCCAAGCAGGACCAGAAGCACGACAAGGACCGCACGAAGGTCATGGCGATCCTGCTGCACGGCGACGCGGCCTTTGCGGGGCAAGGCGTCGTGGCCGAAGGGTTCCAGCTGTCGGGCATCCGCGGCCACCGCACCGGCGGGACCATGCATATCGTCGTGAACAACCAGATCGGTTTCACGACGGCGCCGCACTTCTCGCGCTCTTCGCCCTACCCTACCGACATCGCCCTGATGGTCGAGGCGCCGATCTTTCACGTCAACGGCGACGACCCCGAGGCCGTGGTCCACGCCGCCCGTGTGGCGACCGAGTTCCGCCAGAAGTTCCACAAGGACGTGGTGCTGGACATCATCTGCTATCGCCGCTTCGGTCACAACGAAGGTGACGAGCCGATGTTCACCAACCCGGTCATGTACACCAAGATCAAGAAGCAGAAGACGACGCTGACGCTTTACACGGACCGTCTGGTCAAGGACGGCCTGATCCCCGAGGGCGAGATCGAGGATATGAAGGCCGCGTTCCAGTCCAAGCTGAACGAGGAGTTCGAGGCCGGCAAGACCTACAAGCCGAACAAGGCCGACTGGCTGGACGGGCGCTGGTCGCACCTTGACCGCGACAAGGACAACTATCAGCGCGGCGAAACGGCCATCAGCCCCGAGGCGATGGCCGACATCGGCCACGCGCTGACCGTCCCGCCAGAGCATTTCACAACCCACCGGACGATCGACCGCCTGCTGGAAGCGAAAAAGCAGATGTTCGACAGCGGCACCGGGTTCGACTGGGCGACCGGAGAGGCGCTGGCGTTTGGCTCGCTGGCGCTCGAAGGATACCCGGTCCGTCTGGCGGGTCAGGACAGCACGCGCGGCACCTTCAGCCAGCGCCATTCGGCGCTGATCGACCAGAACAACGAACAGCGTTACTTCCCGCTGAACCACATCCGCGACGGTCAGGCCCAGTACGAAGTCATCGACTCCATGCTGTCTGAATACGCGGTGCTGGGGTTCGAGTATGGCTACTCTCTGGCCGAGCCCAACGCCCTGACCCTGTGGGAAGCGCAGTTCGGCGACTTTGCCAACGGTGCGCAGATCATGTTCGACCAGTTCATTTCGTCGGGCGAATCCAAGTGGTTGCGGATGTCGGGCCTCGTCTGCCTGCTGCCGCACGGCTACGAAGGACAGGGGCCGGAACACTCCAGCGCCCGTCTGGAACGGTTCCTGACGATGTGCGGCAACGACAACTGGATCGTCGCCAACTGCACGACGCCTGCGAACTACTTCCACATCCTGCGTCGCCAGCTGCACCGCAGCTATCGCAAGCCGCTGATCTTGATGACGCCGAAGTCGCTGCTGCGCCACAAGATGGCCGTGTCGGATACCGCCGATTTCACGACCGGATCGTCGTTCCACCGCGTCCTTTGGGACGATGCGGAAAAGGGTCATTCGGACACGCAGCTGGTTGCCGATGACAAGATCAAGCGCGTGGTCATGTGTTCCGGCAAGGTCTACTACGACCTGCTGGAAGAACGCGACGCGCGCGGCATCACCGACACCTACATCCTGCGGTTCGAGCAGTTCTATCCCTTCCCGGCCCAGTCGGCGGTGAACGAGCTGCAACGCTTCACGAACGCCGAAATGGTCTGGTGCCAGGAAGAGCCCAAGAACCAGGGGGCGTGGACCTTCATGGAACCGAACCTTGAATGGTGCCTGACCCGGATCAAGGCGAAACACACACGGCCCATCTACGCCGGTCGCGCGGGTGCCGCGTCGCCCGCGACAGGCTTGGCCAGCCAGCACAAAGCCCAGCAGGCCGCCTTGGTGGCCGAGGCCCTGAACATCGAAGGAAAAGACCAATGAGCACCGAAGTCCGCGTCCCCACTCTGGGTGAATCCGTCACCGAGGCCACTGTCGCCACATGGTTCAAGAAGCCTGGCGACAGCGTCGCCGTGGACGAGATGCTGTGCGAACTGGAAACCGACAAGGTAACGGTCGAAGTCCCCTCGCCCGTCGCCGGCACCCTGTCGGAAATCGTCGCGGCCGAAGGCGATACCGTCGGCGTGGACGCCCTGCTGGCGCAGATCAGCGAAGGCGAGGCCGACAGCGCCAAGGCAGAGGCGCCCAAGGCCGACGCCAAACCGGAAAAATCCAGCGCCGATCAGGCGGCCAAGGCCGAGGACGTGCCCACAGCCGCGGGCGCAGGCAGCCCCGCCACAGGCGGCACCGACACCGTGAACGCCGGCCCGGAAGAAACCAAGCCGCGCGATCCCGAAGACGCCCCCTCTGCCACCAAGATGATGGCTGAAAAGGGCATCGACCGCGACGCCGTCACAGCGACCGGCAAGGACGGCCGCGTGATGAAGGAAGACGTGCTGAAGGCGCTGTCGCAGCCCAAGCCCGCCGAGGCCCCCAAGTCCGCGCCGCGCCCCGCGACCGCCGCCGATCAGGCCGACCGCGAAGAGCGCGTCAAGATGACCCGCCTGCGCCAGACCATCGCCAAGCGCCTGAAAGACAGCCAGAACACCGCAGCCATGCTGACGACCTACAACGAGGTCGACATGACGGAGATCATGGCCTTGCGGGACGAGTACAAGGACCTGTTCCTCAAGAAGCACGGCGTCAAACTGGGCTTCATGTCGTTCTTTACCAAGGCCTGCATCCACGCCCTGCACGAAGTGCCGGAAGTGAACGCCGAAATCGACGGCACCGACGTGGTCTACAAGAACTACGTCAACATGGGCATCGCCGCCGGCACGCCGACGGGCCTCGTGGTCCCCGTGCTGAAGGACGCCGATCAGATGTCCTTTGCCGGCATCGAAAAGGCGATCGGAGAGATGGGCGCCAAGGCCCGCGACGGCAAGCTGAGCATGGCCGACATGCAGGGCGGCACCTTCACGATCTCGAACGGTGGTGTCTACGGCTCGCTGATGTCCTCGCCGATCCTGAACCCCCCGCAGTCCGGCATCCTGGGCATGCACAAGATCCAGGACCGTCCGATGGCGATCAACGGTCAGGTCGTCATCCGTCCGATGATGTATCTGGCCCTGTCCTACGACCACCGCATCGTCGACGGCAAAGGTGCTGTCACCTTCCTCGTGCGCGTCAAGGAAGCGCTGGAGGATCCGCGCCGCCTGTTGATGGATCTCTGACGGAACAAGACGCCGTGGCGGGTCATTGGCCCGCCACAGTCCTTTTGAAAGATCACGCGCATGCAACTGCTGACCCAGATGAAAACCGGCGATTTTGCCGCCTTCAAATCCGCTTTCGATGCGGAGGCGGAAAAGCGCATGAACGCCGGTTTGACACTGATGCAGATGTGGCACGATGCGGATGATGCCGGATCGGTGCTGTGCCTGTTCGATGTGAACGACAAGGCACGGGCCAAGGCCTGGCTTGACGCGGAACGCCAGACCGGATCGCAGGTCACCGGACGGTTCCTCAAGACCGCGTGATGCTTTAACGTGGCTTCACAGCCATCCTTCCGCCAGAAAGGCCGCCCTTGTTGTCCAACATCTTCTCGATCCTCGCGCTTTACGCCCTTTGGGTCATCGTGCTGTTGAATGCACAGGCCATGGTGGGCATCGCACAGCACGGCATCTCCGCCATGCTGGGGCCGCGCGATGATGTCGGCCCACCGACCGGGCGCGCTGCACGTCTGGCCCGGGCCAAGGACAATTCGGTTGTGTCGCTCGCCCTTTTCGCGCCTGCGGTCCTGTTGCAGGCGACGAAACCGATGGTGCTCGACAGTGCGATCCTCGCGGCACAGGTCTTTCTGGTGGCGCGTATCCTTTATCCCATCATCTACGTCGCGGGGATCCCCGGCCTGCGCACTCTCGTCTGGGTGGCGGGCCTGCTGGCGACGATCTGGCTTTATGTGGTGGCGCTATGACGACTGAACTGACGGTCCTGACCCTCGCCGGTCTGCTGCAAGGGGTGCAATTCGTCCTGATGGCGGTGCGCACAAACCTCGAACTGCCGGCGGGCAAGACGATGGGCCCGCGCGACCCCGACCGTCTTGGCAAGCCGATCACCGAACAGGTCAGTCCCCGCACCGGCCGCCTGATCCGTGCGCTGAACAACCATTTCGAAGGGTTGATCCTGTTCACCCTTGCCGTGGTCGTCCTGACGCTGGGCGACAAGGCAACGGGCCTGACCGCAGTGTGCGCCTGGGCCTATCTGGCGGCCCGCGTCCTCTACATCCCCGCCTATTACTTCGGGCTGACGCCCTGGCGCTCGATCATCTGGATGGTCGGGTTCACGGCGACCATGCTCATGCTTCTCTCTGCCCTCATCTGAACGGAGGCCCAATATGGCCAGCTACGACGTCATCATCATCGGTTCCGGCCCCGGCGGCTATGTCAGTGCGATCCGCTGCGCCCAGTTGGGCCTGAAAACCGCCTGCGTCGAAGGGCGCGAGACGCTGGGCGGCACCTGCCTGAACGTGGGCTGCATCCCCTCCAAGGCACTGCTGCACGCGACGGAAATGCTCCACGAGGCCGAACACAACTTTGCCGAGATGGGTCTGAAGGGCAAAAGCCCGTCCGTCGACTGGCCGCAGATGCTGGCCTACAAGGACAAGACCGTGGGCCAGAACACCGGCGGGATCGAATTCCTGTTCAAGAAGAACAAGGTCGATTGGCTGAAGGGGTGGGGCACCATCCCCGAGGCCGGGAAGGTCAAGGTCGGTGACGAGGTCCACGAGGCCAAGCACATCATCGTGGCCACCGGGTCAGAGCCGTCGCCGCTGAAGGGCGTGACTGTCGATGAAGAAACCGTCGTCACCTCCACCGGTGCGCTGAAGCTGAACAAGGTGCCCAAGACGATGGTCGTCATCGGCGCGGGTGTCATCGGCCTCGAACTCGGGTCGGTCTATGCGCGCCTCGGGACGGAGGTGACAGTCGTCGAATACCTCGATGCCATCACGCCGGGTCAGGATGCGGAAATCGCCCGCCAGTTCCAGAAGATGCTGACCAAGCAGGGGCTGAAATTCGTGCTCAGCGCCGCTGTGCAAGGTGTCAGCACCAAGAACGGCAAGGCCACGGTCAGCTACAAGATGCGCAAGGACGATACGGAGGCCGAGATCACGGCCGACACGGTCCTGCTGGCCACGGGCCGCCGCCCCTATACCGATGGTCTGGGCCTCGACGGTCTTGGTGTCGCCCTGTCCGACCGCGGCCAGATCGAGGTCGATAATCGCTACCAGACCAACGTCCCCGGCATCTACGCCATCGGCGACGCGATCAAGGGTCCGATGCTGGCCCACAAGGCCGAGGACGAGGGCATGGCCGTCGCCGAAATCCTGGCCGGTCAGAAACCGCACGTGAACTACGGCGTCATTCCGGGCGTGATCTATACCCACCCCGAAGTCGCCAGCGTCGGCGAGACCGAGGAGACTCTGAAAGCCGCGGGCCGCGCCTATAAGGTCGGCAAGTTCTCTTTCATGGGCAACGCGCGGGCCAAGGCGAACTTCATGGGCGACGGTTTCGTCAAGATCCTGGCCGACAAGGAAACCGACCGCATCCTTGGCGCCCATATCATCGGCCCGATGGCCGGCGACCTGATCCACGAGATCTGCGTCGCGATGGAATTCGGCGCCGCCGCCGAAGACCTCGCCCGCACCTGCCACGCCCACCCGACCTACTCGGAAGCGGTGCGCGAAGCGGCCCTCGCCTGCGGCGACGGCGCAATCCACGCCTGACCAAAAGATCAGCCCCCGGGATCATCTCCGGGGGCCTCTCTCTGTTTACGGCCATCGGCATCCCTGCCTGTCCCGCCACTCCATAAAGGCGCAGCAGCGTTAACGACCAGTAAACGCCAGCCCCTCTCTGTTTTGAAAATATCCTCGGGGGGAGGCGCGGCACGCGACGGGGGGCAGACAGCCCCCCTCTGCCGCTGGCCAAATGCTCAGGCCTTCAGCAGCCGCAGCCCCTTGGTCACGTCACCGCGCACCGCAAGCCGCAGCCCCGGCTCGTCCCCTGCCTTCAGCGCCGCCAGAATCAACCGATGGTGCATCGGCGGATCGGTGCGGTTCAGACGGCCATAGAGCGCCCGCATCGTTGGCCCCAGTTGCAGCCAGACCGTCTCTGTCATCGCAAGGATCGCGGGCGACTGCGCGCGCAGGTAAAGCGTGCGGTGAAATTCAAGGTTCATCCGGATATAGCCACTCGCGTCATGGCGCGCGACCATCTGGCTGACGCCGAGGTTGATCGTCTCCAGCCGCTCGATCAGGGCAAAATGCGCGCGGGGCAGCGCCCGGGATGCCAGTTCCGGTTCCAGCAGCGCGCGCAGGGTCGCCAGCTCCTCGATCCGTTCGTTCGACAACAGCGGCGTGCTGATCCGGCCCGTGGCCGACAGCGACAGCGCCCCTTCCGAGGCCAGCCGCCGCACCGCCTCGCGCGCGGGGGTCATCGAGACTTCGAAATCGCGGGCGATCCCGCGCAGCGTCAGCGTCGTTCCCGGTTCGACCTGCCCGTGCAGGATACGGGTCCGCAAGGCGCGAAAGACGCGGTCATGGGCGGCGCCCGGTGTTGCCGGCACACGCGGCGGGATCATGCGGCGCCCCCGTCAGCCATCGAACCGCAGCCGGTGCAGTTGATCGCCATGTTCGCGCAGCCACAGCCGGTGACGCGCGTAATCCGGCACAAGGGCCGCGACCACGTCCCAGAAGGCCTGCGAGTGGTTCATCTCGACCAGATGTGCCACCTCGTGGGCGGCGACGTAGTCCAGCACCTCCGGCGGCGCCATGATCAGCCGCCACGAAAACATCAGTGCACCGTCGGATGTGCAGGACCCCCAGCGCGACCGCGTATCCCGCAGGGTCAGCCGCTTATAGGGACGTCGCACCCGTGCGGCATAATGGTCGCAGGCTGTGGTCAACACGTCGCGCGCCTGCGCCCGCATGAAGGCCTTCAGCGCCGCGGCCCCCGCCCCCTTGGCCAGATAGACCGCATCCGCGTCCACCCGCACGCCGCGGCCCGCATGATGCCGGATCGGCAGCAGCCTGCCGCGATACAGGACCTCTTCCCCGGCCGCGACGGGGGCCTGCGGGGCCACATCCGCCAGATGCCCCCGCAACCAGGCCTCGCGCTCTTTCAGAAAGGCGATCGCTTCGCGTTCCGGCGCACGGGGCGGCATGGTCAGGGTCACCTTGCCGTCCAGCCGGGACACACGCAGGCTCAACCGTCGCGCCTGCGCAGAGCGGCGCAGGTCCACCGCAATCGGGGGGTTGCCAATGATCAGGTCGCGGCCCATATGCATCCTTTGTCCCGCCCGGCAGCAAAGGTCTTTGACACCGCTTCTGCCTTATGGCAGGGGACGTCAGGCCGCCGCAAGGGCCGCACCGATATTCATAAGGGGGTTACCCATGCCGAAAGAAGAATGGGGCACCAAGCGCCTGTGCCCGGAAACGGGCAAGCGCTTCTATGACCTGAACAAGACTCCCGTCGTCAGCCCCTACACGGGCAACGTCGTCAACATCGAGACATCGAAGACCCGCACCATGGTCGCCGATGCCGAAGACGCGCAGACCAAGAAGATGAAGGTCGCCGACGAAGAGGACGATCTGGTTCTGGACGACGATGATGACGAGGACGAGGACGTCGATCTGGGCGATGATGTCCTGGAAGACGACGATGATGACACCGTCAGCCTCGACGACATTGCCGACGTCAGCAAGGGCGACGACGACTGACGAAAAAGATGACGCCGGGACGCGATTTCATGCTTGATCTCGTCCCGGTCGCTGCATAGACAGCGCCAGACAGACGACGCGGTTCGCGTCACACGGTTCGGGGCCTTAGCTCAGCTGGGAGAGCGCTTGCATGGCATGCAAGAGGTCAGGGGTTCGATCCCCCTAGGCTCCACCAAACCGCCCTATTCAAACAATTAAGATTACTGGGAAATAGCCGCGACCCGCGGACTGTCCCACCATTTATCCCACCAGCGGGCTTTCACGAAAACATGAAGCTACTACCGGCAAAAGCGCAGGAATTGCGTGACCGTTGCGTCTCTTGATGCAGGGGACTTAAAGAGGAAGAGTGCGGCGGATCCTGCGACCATGCGACAGTTTTAAGAAGCAAAATAGGCAATCTGATGGATCATCAAGAACGGCTTTTGGTCCTTGAGGACGCGGTCGCAGAATTGCAGATCGAACGAAAAGCCTGGCTTTATGCTTTGGCCAGTTTTGCCAACTCACTGGAAAGTAACGCCTTAGACGCATTTGCAGTGCATCTACACGAACTGCTTGGCAAGGAAGCCGATAAAAACTTGAAGGACGGACACAGTGACAATCTCTTGCCGCTTGCCCGCCTTGCCGACCAGATCGAAGATATGTTGATCAAGCCCTAGCCAATGGGTCACGGCGCAGCACTTGGCCCTCTAGCCGCAGTAGGACTTGGCGTCCCGTGACGCTGATTGGCTGTGAGCCATTGGAAAGCTCCGCCACCCGCGGCCGTCGCTATCTTGGCGCTGCGAATGTGGAGCGCAGGGGCGTGGCCAGGCCGGGTGGCAGGGGGTGACACCCCCACCCCCTTCCCCTAGCCGATCATCAGGCCCCGGCCCCAAAAATCGCCGCGTCCGTGCGATCATCCAAGGGCCGGCGATTCGGTCATTGACCCAGGGCCCGCGCGCGGATCAATTCGCGCCGTGGTTTCCGTCGTAGGCCAGCCGGGCCGCCTCGACCGCGTGCATGTTGTCGTTCGCCCAGCGATAGATCGCCTGAAACGGCGGCAATAACGTCAGTCCCAGTGGAGTCAATTCATACAGCACCCCCGGCGGCGTGCTGGCCACGACGGTGCGCGCGATGATCCCGTTGCGCTCCAGCCGCTTGAGGGTCATCGACAGCGACTTCTGCGACACGCCCTCCAGCCTGCGCTTGAGGTCGTTGAAACGGGTGCCGCCTCCGTTCAGGACGGTCATGATCATCATCGACCACTTGTCGGCCACCTGATCGAACAACAGGCGCGACGGGCAATCGACCGAAAAATGCGATCCGGCGCAGGGGGTCTCGTGCAGCATGGTTTCCTCCGGGTGACCTGGTGTCATCAAAGTGCGCTCTGGACACCAAGTGCACAATGTATACCTAAGCGGTCGCAAAGACAAAACCAATCAGGATACGTCATGAAGACCGACACACTCTTTCGCCCCTTCTCGCTCAAGGGGCTGAACCTGCCCAACCGCATCGTCATGGCCCCCATGACGCGCAGCATGGCGCCAGAGGGCATCCCCGGGCAGCCGCAGGTCGCATACTACAAGCGCCGTGCCGCCGCCGATGTGGGTCTGATCCTGACCGAAGGCACCGTGATCGACCGCCCCGCCTCGCGCAACACGCCCGGCATCCCGTTCTTTCACGGTGACAAGGCAATGGCTGGCTGGAAGAATGTCGCCGACGCCGTCCACGCCGCAGGCGGAAAGATCGCACCGCAAATCTGGCACACCGGATCGACCCGCGGTGGCAAGTGGGAACCCGAGGCCGAGGTCGAAAGCCCATCCGGGCTGGTCGGCCCTGGCGAGCCGCGCGGCCATGCGATGACCCAAGAAGATATCGCCGACACCATCGCGGCCTTCGCATCCTCGGCGAAACTGGCCAAGGACGCGGGCTTTGACGCGGTCGAGGTCCACGGCGCCCACGGTTACCTGATCGACCAGTTCTTCTGGTCCGGCACGAACCTGCGCGACGACGCCTGGAACGGTCCGACGATCAAGGAACGGTCGCGCTTTGCAGCCGAGATCATCACCGCGATCCGTGCTGCCGTCGGTCCCGACTTTCCGCTGATCCTGCGCGTCAGCCAGTGGAAGCAGCAGGATTATACCGCGCGTCTGGCCGCCACCCCGGACGAGATGACCGATTGGCTGATGCCATTGGTCGAGGCCGGTGCCGACATGCTGCACTGTTCACAGCGCCGGTTCTGGGAACCCGAATTCCCCGAGCTGGACGGCGCAGAGGGTCTGAACTTTGCCGGCTGGGCCAAGAAACTGACCGGGGCTGCCACGATCAGCGTGGGCTCTGTCGGTCTGAACTCCGACTTCGGTGGCGCCTTTGCCGGGGAAGCATCGCAGACCACGCCGCTCGACCGTCTGGTCACCCGGATGGAAAAGGACGAGTTCGACCTGATCGCCGTCGGCCGCGCGATCCTGTCGGATGCCCATTGGGTGGAAAAAGTCCGCGACGATCGCATGGAAGAGCTGCAGGGCTTTGACGCAGAAGACCTCAAGACGCTCGCTTAAGCCACATCGCGGACCAGCCAAGGCTGGTCCGCAAGACAGCGACAAGGGACGGCCAGGCCGTCCACTCGCCGCAGCGCGGCTTTACGCTATGTCACTTGCCAGATCACCATGCTGAAGGATTGAGCAACGGCAGGCGATCCGCATCGCTGGCCGCAGCACTTCGGACGTTTTCGTTTGGGGTCACCTTCGCACCTGCAGCATCGTCGGCACATCAATTCCGTTTTCAGGAGTTTCAGATGATTGAACTTGTCTTTCTGGTCTGTCTGTCGACGGCGCCACAGGAATGTAAAACCGAACACCTTCTGTTTGCAGACATGCCCGTGATGGCCTGCATGAATGGTGCGCCCGGACAACTTGCAATGTGGTCCGAAGGTCATCCGAACTGGCGGATCAAGCGGTGGAGCTGCGGCAGATCGGATCCGAACAGCTCCAGAATCTGACGTCCACTTCGCGATCGCTGAAGCGCTTTCAAAGGCTCCGCCCGCATTTTCGGGCCGCCCCGGAGGGGCCGTCGCAAAGCGCAGCCAACATCACTGATCGGTCACGCGCAGACGAGAAAGCCGCGATCCGAATGAGACCGCCTGAGCCGCGAGGGAAGAGCAGGCAGGGACGCGCGCGGGAAACCGAACTGCTGCAGTATTCCGGCGACATTTGCCTGGCTGACCGAGATTGCACTTGTCATGATCCATGCGCGAACATACCATGAACATCATGGCACAAACCTTGCACCAGAAACTCGCGATCCTGTCGGACGCCGCCCGCTATGACGCATCCTGCGCGTCCAGCGGCACAACCCGGCGTGACAGCCGCGACGGCAAGGGGCTGGGCAGCACCGAAGGGTCCGGCATCTGCCATGCCTACGCCCCCGACGGGCGCTGCATCAGTCTGCTGAAGATCTTGATGACGAATTTCTGCATCTACGACTGCGCCTATTGCGTGAACCGGGTGTCGTCCAACGTGACGCGTGCCCGGTTCAGCGTGGACGAGGTCGTCAGCCTGACGCTGGAATTCTACCGCCGCAACTACATCGAAGGGCTGTTTCTGTCATCGGGCGTGATCCGCAACCCGGATGACACGATGTCCGACATGGTCCGCATCGCCAAGCGCCTGCGCACGGTCGAGAATTTTCGGGGCTACATCCACCTCAAGACGATCCCCGATGCCGCCCCCGAGATCATCGCAGAGGCGGGGCTTTACGCCGACCGCCTGTCGATCAACGTCGAACTGCCGACGGACCGCAGCGTGCAGGCCTTTGCCCCCGAAAAGAACCCGGTGACGATCCGGGCGGCGATGGGCAATGTCCGCACCGCGCGCGCCGCATCCAAGGACCGTAGTTACACGGGCAAGCGCCCCCCTGTCTTTGCCCCCGCCGGGCAGTCGACGCAGATGATCGTAGGCGCCGACGGCGCCACGGATGCGACGATCCTGACCCGATCGACCTCGCTTTACGGCGACTACAAGCTGCGGCGTGTCTATTATTCCGCCTTCTCGCCGATCCCCGACAGCACGGCCAAGCTGCCCCTGATCAAGCCGCCCCTGATGCGCGAACACCGGCTGTATCAGGCGGATTGGCTGATGCGGTTTTACGGGTTCGGCGTGGACGAGATCACATCGGTCGCCCAGGGCGGCAATCTGGATCTGGAGATTGACCCAAAGCTTGCCTGGGCGCTGCAGAACCGGCACCTGTTTCCGCTGGACGTGAACCGGGCCGGGCGTGATATGCTGCTGCGCGTGCCGGGGTTCGGCACCAAGACGGTGAACCGCATCCTGACGACACGCCGTCACCGGACGCTGCGCTATGACGACCTGCTGCGGCTTGGGGCAAGCCTGAAGAAGGCGCGCGCCTTCGTGACGGCACTGGACTGGACGCCGGGCGGGCTGACTGACAGCCTTGACCTGCGCGCGCGCTTTGCGCCGCCCCCGGAACAGCTGACGTTGTTCTGAATGATCAGCGTGCCCCTGCCCCGCATCGGCACATGGGCCGCGTGGCGCGATGCCGCGCGTGCCCTTCTCGCAGCGCGCGTGCCGCCAGAGGACATCGTCTGGGACTGGGACGGATCGGCGACAGAGTTGTTTGCAACCGACATGCCGCCACCCACGACCCGACAGGCGATCCGCGTGCCCGCCGATTTCGTCGAGATGGCGCAGTGGGTCGTCTGGCACAAGGACCCGCAGCGCTTTGCCCGTCTGTATGCGTTGCTTTGGCGGCTTAGGCTGGACAAGGGCATCATGGCCGACCGCGCCGACCCTGACCTTGCCCGCCTGCGCCAGATGGAAAAGGCAGTGCATCGGTGCAAGCACAAGATGCGTGCCTTCGTGCGCTTCCGCGATCTGCGCAGCGACGGTCCGCGCCGCAGCTTTGCCGCCTGGTTCGAACCGACGCATCACACGGTCGAACCCTGCGCGCCGTTCTTCGCCCGCCGCTTTGCCGATATGGACTGGATGATCGTCACACCGGACGTCACGGCAAAATTCACCGACGGCGCGCTGACGTTTCACGAGGGGCGCGAAAAGCCGGACCTGCCGGAAGACGCGGCAGAGGCGCTCTGGGGCACCTATTTCAAGAACATCTTCAACCCCGCACGACTGAAGATCTCTGCCATGACGTCAGAGATGCCCAAGAAATACTGGAAGAATCTGCCAGAGGCACAATATATTCCCGATCTGATCGCCACCGCCGAAGCCCGCGTGCGCGAGATGGCCGAAACCGCCCCCACGCTGGAACCCGCCCGCGTCGCCCGGATCCATGCGCAACTGCAAGAGGTGCCGCAGCCCGCCTCGTGGAACCTGCTGACCGCCGGTCTGGCGGGCTGCACCCGCTGCCCGTTGCATGGCCCGGCGACACAGGTGGTGCCGGGCGCCGGACCGCACGGCGCAGCCCTGATGATCGTCGGCGAACAGCCCGGCGATCAGGAGGATCTGGCAGGCACCCCCTTTGTCGGTCCCGCCGGGCAACTTTTCGACCAACTGGCCGCGCGCGCCGGCTTCGACCGCAGTGCCGCCTATGTCACCAATGCGGTCAAGCACTTCAAATTCAAGGAAGGCGCCAAGCGGCGCCTGCACGTGAACCCGAACGCGTCAGAGGTCAGCCACTGCAAGTTCTGGCTCGATACCGAACGCACCCTGCTGCGCCCCCGGTTGACGCTTGCGCTGGGGGCGACGGCGATGGGCGCATTGACCGGCGACGCGAAGGCCGTGATGAAGCGGCGTGGCACGATCGAGGACACCCCGCACGGCCCCGTCCTGATCACCCTGCACCCCAGCGCCCTGCTGCGGATGCCCCCCGCCGCAAGGCCAGAGGCCGAGGCCGCCATGATTGCGGACCTGCAACTGGCCGTGCAGACCCTCGCGGCTTTTGCGCCGCCCATGGACCAGCGCCGTGCGGGGATGTGACGGGCCGATCCTTGGCACGGGATGAAGCAAGAGGGGCTTCGTCCATGGCACAGGCGCAAACCTCGGGCGATCCGGCGCAAGGCCGCACCGACGGAGGCCAAGATCGCATGATTTGGCCAACGACAGACCTGCGCCGCATGGATCATCCGAAGTGAATCGCCTGCATCGTGATCCAACCACGGTTTGCAGGCCGTCATCGGGTCGATTGCCCCCGGCGCTTCCGCAAGGCCGTCGCCACCATCCTGTCGGAGGCCACAGTAATGATGGGCGCTGTCCTCTGGTTGCTCTGACCGCCGCGCGCGCCTAGATTGCCGCAACCCACCGGATCGGAACGCAGCACCCCATGTCAGACAAACCCGCCTATCAGGTCCTCGCGCGGAAATACCGTCCGGAAACCTTCGCCGACCTCGTCGGTCAGGATGCGATGGTGCGCACGCTGAAGAATGCCTTTGCCGCTGACCGCATCGCGCAGGCCTTCATCATGACGGGCATCCGGGGGACGGGTAAGACCACGACCGCCCGGATCATCGCCAAGGGCATGAACTGCATCGGCCCCGACGGCCAGGGTGGCCCCACGACCGACCCCTGCGGCGTCTGCGAGCATTGCGTGGCCATCATGGAAGGCCGCCACGTCGACGTGATGGAGATGGACGCGGCCTCGAACACCGGTGTGCAGAACATCCGCGACGCCATCATCGAGACGGTCAGCTACCGCGCGGTTTCGGCACGCTACAAGATCTTCATCATCGACGAAGTCCACATGCTGTCGAAAAGCGCGTTCAACGCGCTGCTGAAAACGCTGGAAGAACCACCAGCCCACGTGAAGTTCATTTTTGCCACCACGGAAATCCGGCAGGTCCCGGTCACCGTCCTGTCCCGCTGCCAGCGCTTCGACCTGCGCCGTATCGAACCCGAGGTAATGATCGGCCTGCTGAACCGCATCGCCAAGGCCGAGGACGCCCAGATCAGTGCCGATGCGCTGGCCCTCATCACCCGCGCCGCCGAAGGCTCCGCCCGCGACGCAACCTCGCTGCTGGATCAGGCGATCAGCCATGGCGCCGGGGAAACCACCGCCGATCAGGTGCGGTCGATGCTGGGCCTCGCGGATCGCGGCCGCGTGCTGGACCTTTTCGACATGATCCTGCGCGGCGAGGCGGCCGAGGCGCTGAACGAATTGTCGACCCAATACGCCGACGGCGCCGATCCGATGGCCGTGCTGCGCGATCTGGCCGAGGTCACGCATTGGGTCAGCGTTATCAAGATCACGCCTGATGCCGCCGATGACCCCACCATCGGCCCTGACGAACGGACCCGCGGCCTGTCGATGGCGCAGGCCCTGCCGATGCGCGTGCTGACCCGGATGTGGCAGATGCTGCTCAAGGCGCTGGAGGAGGTCGCGGCCTCTCCCAACGCCATGATGGCCGCCGAAATGGCCGTGATCCGCCTGACCCATGTGGCCGACCTGCCCACGCCAGAAGATCTGGTGCGCAAGCTCAAGGACGCAACACCGCCACCGCCCTCGAGCGGCGGTGGCGGCGCCCGCATGGCGCCCGCGACCGGTACGACGCAGGCGATGTCGCGCACGCCTGCCCCCACCCACAGCGGCCCCTCTGGCCCCTCCGCCTCTGCCGCCCCGCAACTGGCGACCGAGGCGCTGCATCACTACGCCCGGTTCGAGGACGTGGTGAACCTGATCCGCGCCCACCGGGACATCAAGCTGCTGACCGAGGTCGAAGGCTACCTGCGCCTCGTCAGCTACAGACCCGGCCAGATCGAGGTCCACCCCACCGACAACGCGGCCCCCGACCTGACGCAACGTCTGGGCGCGCGGCTGCAGGCCTGGACCGGCAACCGCTGGGCTGTGATCGTCAGCAACGACGCAGGCGGGCCCACCATCGCAGAGGTCCGCGATGCCGCCGCCTCTGCCCTGCAACAGCGCGCCACGGCGCACCCGCTGGTGCAGGCCGTGCTGGCGCAGTTTCCCAAGGCCCGCATCACCGACATCCGCACCGAGGCCGACCGGGCGCAAGAGGCCGCGAGCGACGCGCTGGCCGAGGTCGAGGATGAATGGGACCCGTTCGAGGACGGCTGACACCCTTGTTCCGCACCCGCCCCATACGTATCTGAAGACAAAGCACAGCAACGGAGACAGCACGATGTTCAAAGGTTTGGGCGGTCTTGGCGACATGGCCAAGATGATGAAATCCGCACAGGACATGCAGGCCAAGATGGCCGAGATGCAGGACAACCTCGACACAATCACCGTCACCGGTGAGGCCGGCGCCGGTCTGGTCAAGGCCACGGCCACCGCCAAGGGCGAGTTGACCGGTCTCGACATCGACCCCAGCATCTTCAACGGGTCCGACAAGGAAGTGGTCGAGGACCTGATTCTGGCCGCCATCAAGGACGCCCAATCGCGCGCCTCGGACCGCGCACAAGAGGAAATGGGCAAGATCGCCGAAAGCCTCGGCCTGCCGCCGGGCATGAAGATGCCGTTCTGATCGTGACACCCCGCCTCGCTTTTTCTGAAATACTCCCCCCGGAGGGTCCGGCGTCGGTCACATCCCATGACCGATGACACGGAGGCGCTGAACGACCTGATCGTCCTGATGGCGAAATTGCCGGGGCTTGGCCCCCGGTCGGCACGGCGCGCGGTCCTGCACCTGATCAAGAAACGTGGCCAGTTGCTGATCCCGCTGGCCGACGCCATGACCCGTGTCGGTGCCACCGTGCGGGAGTGTCTGAACTGCGGCAATATCGCCACCGGCGACATCTGCGCCATCTGCACCGACGACCGCCGCGCCAACGGTGAAATCTGCGTGGTCGAGGACGTCGCCGACCTTTGGGCGATGGAACGCAGTCAGCAGTTCAAGGGCCGCTACCACGTACTGGGTGGCACCCTGTCCGCCCTGGACGCCGTGGGGCCGGAGGAGTTGCGCATCCCCCGCCTGCTGGACCGGATCACGTCGGAAGAGGTGCGAGAGGTCATTCTGGCACTGGGGGCGACCATCGACGGCCATACGACCGCGCATTACATCGCCGATCAACTGACCGGCGTCACTGTCACGTCCCTCGCCCAGGGGGTGCCCGTGGGCGGAGAGCTCGACTACCTCGACGACGGTACGATCACCGCCGCTCTGCGCGCGCGGCGGGCGCTGTAACGCACCGCCGCGGCGTGTCGTGAAACTTGCTTCAGTTCATCGCCTCGACGATCGGCAGCGGGGTGCCCGTGACGGTGACGGCGTCGCCGCTGCGGGCAAAGGTATAGGACGCCTGACCATAACCCGGCAGGCCGAACGTCGTGCTTTCACCATCGGCGAGGTCCATCTGAAGCATGGACGGCGTCGCATCGGCTGTCCGGGGCGCATAGACGGCGACGACGCCAAGGGTCGTATCAGAGTCGGTAAAGTAGACGGACATGTCCACATCGTCGGTATGCAGCGTCTGCCCCGCCAGCGGCGCGGAGAGGATGATGCTGTCGGCGGTCGCAGCGAGCGGCGTGACGAGCAGAGCGGCGAGGATCATCGTTTTCATGGCATTCTCTTTCATGCAGTGGGCGCGGACAGGGCCGCTATCTATTCTGCATTGCAGCATCACACGACGGTGATGCGTAGAAAACAGACAATCCAACATGACTGGTATGCGTGTAAAACAAGGCATTTCTGCATACAATCGTAGACCGGACGACGCGCGCACCACACCGTGCAGCTGCAGCATTTCGTCAAATGGACATCCAGAAACGAAAATGCCCCCGCGTTTCCGCCGGGGCATTGGGGTAGGTCTGGTCAGATGCGGTCAGCGCTTGCGGCGCATGTCCGTGTCGTCGTCATCCTCGTCGTCATCATCGTTGGTCGCATCGACATCATCGGGCAGGTTAAAGAAGCTGTCGGCGTCGCGGATGTCGCGCTTGTCCTCGACTTCCTCTTCCTCGACCGGCGCAGAGTCGGACAGGCTGAACGTCTCTAGGCCCGCCATCGACGACGGCATCTTGGGCTCGGGTGCAGACCCAAGGCTTGACTCGGTCGACACCAGCTTGCGACGCTCGTCATCGGTCATCGCGGTGCCTTCACGGGCACGTTTCGCGTTGGCCTTCTGCACGGCAGCGTCCAGTTCGGACTGCTTGCACAGGCCCAGCGCCACCGGGTCGATGGGGTCGAGGTTGTTGATGTTCCAGTGCGTCCGCTCGCGGATCGCGGCGATCGTGGGCTTCGTCGTGCCGACCAGCTTGCTGATCTGGCTGTCCTCCAGCTCCGGATGGAACTTCACCAGCCAATAGATCGACGCCGGGCGATCCTGACGCTTGGACAAGGGCGTGTAGCGCGGGCCGCGGCGCTTTTCCTCGCCCTGGGCTGCGGCGTTGAACTTCAGCTTCAGCTTGTGCTGGGGGTTCGCTTCGGCGCGGTCGAGTTCGTCCTGCGTCAGCTGGTTGTTGCTGATGGGATCGAACCCCTTCACACCGGTCGCCACGTCGCCATCGGCGATGCCCTGCACCTCCAGCGGGTGCAGCCCGCAGAAGTCGGCAATCTGCTGGAACGTCAGCGTCGTGTTGTCGCACAACCAGACGGCGGTGGCCTTGGCCATGATCGGTTTATCGGACATCGTCTTCACTCCTAACCTTGTATTTCGACAAGCCTCCCTCGGGCCCTTGCAGGGGCTGACCGCATGGGCCGGGTTCACATTGTCGGGGAACTTGGGTCATATATAGGGAAAGCCGTCGAAATTGGGAAGATCAAAAACATGAAAGCCGTTCTCGCGGCCCTGACACTTCTCCTTGCCGCACCGGTGGGCGCGCAAGACCGGGCGGGCGTGTTCGATTATTATGTCATGTCGCTGTCATGGTCACCGAACTGGTGCGACGCGGTGGGCCGTGCGCGGCAGTCGCCGCAATGCGCACCGGGGGCCGATTATGGCTGGGTCCTGCACGGGCTTTGGCCGCAATATGACATCGGATATCCGCAAGACTGCCGCACCGCCTTTGCCCCGCCCTCGCGGTCAGAGACGACGGCGATGGCCGACATCATGGGGACCGGCGGGCTGGCGTGGTACCAGTGGAACAAGCACGGATCCTGCAGCGGCCTGTCGCCGCAGGCGTTCTTTCGCACTGCGCGCGCGGCCTATGACAGCATCCGCATCCCGCAGGCTTTTGCCAAGCTGACCCGCGACGTGACCCTGCCCGCATCCCTGATCGAGGATGCCTTCGTCGACGCCAACCCTGACCTGCCGCGCGATGGCGTCACCATCACCTGCAAAAGCGGCGCCATTCAAGAGGCGCGCATCTGCCTGACGAAAGACCTTGCACCCCGCGCTTGCGGTGTGGATGCGATCCGCGACTGCACCCTGCCCCGCGCGGCCTTCGGCGCCATCGACTAGGACAGAAGTCGGGTCCAAGTCGTTTTCGCGTGCGACTGCGCCGTTTCCAACTTGCCCCCGGACCGCGCGATGCCCGACAAGTGCGCCAGACCGGCCCTGTTTCACGCCCAGATAAAAGTAAGCCACATGACAAACTATGCCCTCACCGTAAATTGCCCCTCTACCAAGGGTATCGTGGCCGCGATTGCGAATTACATGGCGGACAATGACTGCAACATCACGGATTCGTCCCAGTTCGACGACCCCGAGACCGGACAGTTCTTCATGCGGATGAGCTTCGAGAATGACGGCACCCGCGATCTGGACGGGCTGACGCGGGGCTTTGTCGAGGCGGCCGAAAAATTCGGCATGACCTACGCGTTTCACGACGAAAGCGTGAAGATGAAAGTCGTCATCATGGTCAGCCGCTTCGGCCACTGTCTGAACGACCTGCTGTACCGCTGGCGGATCGGTGCGCTGCCGATCGACATCGTGGCGGTGATTTCGAACCACCTCGATTATCAGAAGGTCGTGGTGAACCACGACATCCCGTTCCATTGCATCAAGGTCACGCCCGCCAACAAGCCGCAGGCCGAGGCGCAGATCATGAGCGTGGTCGAAGAGGCCGGTGCCGACCTGATCGTACTGGCGCGCTACATGCAGATCCTGTCGGACCAGATGTGCCGCACCATGTCGGGCCGGATCATCAACATCCACCATTCGTTCCTGCCCAGCTTCAAGGGGGCCAACCCCTACAAGCAGGCGTTCGAGCGGGGGGTGAAGCTGATCGGGGCCACGTCGCACTACGTCACCGCCGACCTCGACGAAGGCCCGATCATCGAACAGGACACGGTGCGCGTCACCCACGCGCAATCCGCCGCCGACTACGTCAGTCTGGGCCGCGACGTGGAGGCGCAGGTCCTGTCCCGCGCCATTCACGCGCATATCCACCGACGGGTCTTCCTGAACGGCCACAAGACCGTGGTCTTCCCCGCCTCGCCCGGGTCCTATGCCTCGGAACGGATGGGGTAATCGAAAGGCTCTACCGATGACCTCGTCGCAGCAGCCAACCTCCCCCGGCACACGTCTGGTGGACCACCTCGTGACGCCGGGGATCATCCTGCTGACCGAACGGTTCGACGCCTGCGTCGCCTTTTACCGCGACACCCTCGGCCTGCCTGTCTGGTTCGAAAAGCCTGGCCTTGTCTGCCTGCGCTTCGGCGGCGGATACCTGATGATCGAACAAGAGGGCGTCGCGGCACCGGGACGCAAGTCCGTGCAGCAAAATCCGACGATCCTGCGGTTCAACGTGGCCGACGTCCGCGCCATGGCCGCGATGATGACCGCCGCCGGCATTGATGTCACCGTGAAGGACTATGACTGGGGCACGATCGGGACCTTCATCGATCCGGACGGCAACACCTGCGGCCTCAAGAACGCCGACGATCCGTTTTTCGATCTGGACTGACCGCTTATCCGCGTCCGTCCGGATAGTCTGCCGGTCCCTTGACCTCCAGCTTGTTGCCGAAGGGATCACGGATGTAGAACGAATGCCCCATGCCGCGCGCGCCGCCGTGGACCGCCTCGCGCTCGATCGCGACGCCGTGGCGGGCCAGATGGTCGCGCATGTCCTGCGGTGCGAAGGGCGATGTCGCAAGGCAGACGTGATCGACATTGCGCCCGCCCGCTACCGGCGGGATCGCGGCGCTGGCCCCGGCATGTGTCGTGTCCCAGAGCACGATCAGTGCGGCACCGGCCCAGACCTGTTCCATCCCCATCGCGGGATAGGAATAGCCCGGCGCGCAGCCCAGCACGTCATGATAGAACGCCAGCGCGCGATCCATATCGTCGACCAGAAACACGACATGGTCGATGCCGACGAGGGCGAAGGGGGTGTTGCGGTGCGGCATCTGCGCGGCCTTACATCACGAAGGGGCCGGGATCGAAACCACGCAGGGCCGCGTCGGTATCCTGCGCCCGCCCTCCGGCGCGCTGCAGGCGCGTGACCGCGACAGCGCCCGTGCCGCAGGCGATGGTCAGCCCGGACAGCACCTGCCCCGGCTCGCCTGCATCGGTCGTCACCCGAGAGCCGAGCAGCTTCACCCGCTCTCCACCGATCTCGCACCAGGCACCGGGAAAGGGGGACAGACCGCGGATTTGCGCGTCCACGGCGACGGCGGGCTGCGTCCAGTCGATACGCGCCTCGGCCTTGTCGATCTTGGTGGCGTAGGTCACGCCATCTGCAGGTTGCGGCTGGGGTGTCAGATCCGGCAGCGCGTCGAGTGCCGCGACGATCAAGGCGGCGCCCATGGCGGACAGGCGGTCGTGCAATGTGCCGGTCGTTTCCTCAGGGCCGATGTCGGTCGCCTGCCGCATCAGGACCGGTCCGGTATCAAGCCCGGCCTCCATCTGCATGATGCAGACGCCGGTCTGCATATCGCCCGCCATGATCGCACGATGGATCGGGGCAGCCCCGCGCCAGCGCGGCAGGAGGGAGGCGTGGATGTTCAGACAGCCGTGGCGCGGCGCATCCAGAACGGCCTGTGGCAGGATCAGCCCGTAAGCCACAACGACAGCGATGTCAGCATCGAGGGCGGCAAAGTCTGCCTGCGCCTCTGCCCCCTTCAGCGACACGGGGTGGCGGACGGGCAGACCCAGCGCCGTGGCGCGCTGGTGAACCGCACCGGGGCGGTCGCGCTTGCCGCGACCCGCAGGGCGCGGCGGCTGGGTATAGACGGCAAGAATCTCGTGGCCTGCGTCATGCAGGGCGTCGAGGACCGGCACCGAAAAATCCGGCGTTCCCATGAAAACGATACGCATGCGGCAGCCCCTCCCTTGTCACGTTCGGGGCAGCGGATACCGCGGGCGCGTGCGGGATGCTAGCAGCTGCGCGCCAGAACCAGCACCCAGTTCGGACCTTTGGCGCCTTCGGTGATGCCGATGCCCATTTCGGTCACGCGCGGGTGCAGCATGTTGGACCGGTGACCGGCAGAGTGCATCCAGCCACCGATGATCTGACCGGCCTTCGGATAGCCCCAGGCCAGGTTTTCGGCCACGGTGCAGTCCTTGTAGCCGACAGCGCGGACGCGACCCTGAGAGTGGCTGCCGTTGCTGCCCGTATGGCCAAAGAAATTGTGAACCGACATGTCGCAGGCATGCGCCATCGCCGCCTTGCTGAGCGTCTGGTTGTACCGCAAGGGTTTCAGACCATTGGCCTGACGGCTTGCATTGACACCTGCCGCGATCTGCGAGGCCATCTGGTTGGCATTGGCCGGCATCGCGCAGGCGTTGGAAGCGGCAGCCGTCTGAGCGGTCATCGCCAGCAGGAAGGCGGCAATCAGGGTCCTGAACATGGGCATCCTTTGGGTTGTTGGTCGGTGAAGACCTAGACCATCCCGAATCAATCAGGCAACCATGTGGCAACCTTAAGGCGAATTCCCGCCGGTTCCCTGCAAATATCCGCCAAGTGTCGAGAGTGCGTAAAGGACGACCGCCAGCACCACGATTGACGGGCCGGTCGGCGTATCCAGACGGATCGACAGCATGAGGCCCCCGAAGGCGGACAGCGATCCGATCAGGGCAGCGCGCAGGGCCATCCCCTCAGGCGAGGTGGACAGGCGGCGCGCGCCTGCGGCCGGGATCACCAGCAGGGCCGTGATCAGCAAGGCGCCGACGACCTTGATCGCGACTGCGACGATCCCCGCCAGCAGCAGCGTCAGGATCAGGTTTTCGCGGCGCGGGTCGATGCCCGACGCGGTGGCAAGGTCCGGGTTCAGCGTCGCGGTCAGCAGCGCAGACCAGTGAAACCACAGCACACCCAGCACGATCGCAGCGCCGCCCCAGATCACGGCCACATCCAGACGCGACACGGTCAGCACATCGCCGAACAAATAGGCCTCCAGGTTGATCCGCGCGCCGGGGATCAGCGTCACGGCGACAAGTCCGGTCGCCAGCGCACCATGCGCCAGCACGCCAAGGATCGTGTCCGTTCCCTGCGCCCGGTCCGACAGGCGATGGATCAGCAACGCCACGACAAGTGCGACCGCCACGACACCCGCAAAGATCGAGATGTTCAGCGCCAATGCCAGCGCCACGCCCAGAATGGCGGCATGCGCCGTGGCATCTCCGAAATAGGCCATGCGCCGCCAGACCACGAAACAGCCCAGCACCGAGGCGGCGAGTGCAGTGCCAAAGGCCGCAAGGGCCGCCCGCACCAGAAAATCGTCAAGCATGATCGTGAACCGCGTGGTCATGGTGATGGTGATGGTCTTCGTCATGCCCGTGGTCATGGTCGTGACGATAAAGCGCCAGCGCGCCGCCCGTCCCCGTACCGAACAACTCCCGGTAAGCGGGTGCCGCTGAGACGACCTCTGGCGTGCCTTCGCAGCAGATGTGGCCGTTCAGACAGATTACCCGGTCAGAGGCGGACATCACGACATGCAACTCATGACTGACCATCAGGATGGCGCAGTTCATGTCGCGGCGCACCGCCTCGATCTGGCGGTAGAATCGGGCCGCACCGGGCTGGTCCAGTCCTTGCGTCGCCTCGTCGAGGATCAGAAGCTGCGGGCGGGACAGGATCGCACGCGCCAGCAGCACGCGCTGGAACTGCCCCCCGGACAGGTCCGTCATCTGACGACCGGCCACGTCCGGCACGCCCGCCGTCTCCAGGGCCTGCAGGGCCTCTGCCTCTGGCACGCGGTGTGGCAGATTGAGGAACCGCCGCGCCGTCAGCGGCAGGGTCGCGTCGATGGCGAGCTTTTGCGGCACATAGCCCAGACGCAGGCCGGGGCTGCGTGTGACCTGCCCGCGATCGGGGCGCAGGGCACCGATCAACACGCGCAGCAGGGTCGATTTGCCGGACCCGTTCGGCCCGACGATGGTGACGATCTCTCCTGCCGCGATGTCCAGACTGACATTCTGCAAGATCGCGGTGCCATTGCGGCTGACACCGATGCCGCGCGCGGACAGCAGGCTCATGACGTAGTCTGGCAGGCGGGGCACAGGCCCTGCGCCTCGACCACAGTCTGTTCGATGGCAAAGCCCGATTGCGCCGCGGCCGATCCCAGCGGCGCGCCGGCGGCGGTTTCCGCAACCTTGTGGCAGCCGCGGCAGATCAGGAAGGCCGGCGCGTGGGCCGCCCCCGGATGGGCGCAGGCGATGAAGGCGTTCAGCCCCTCGATCCGGTGGGCAAAGCCGTTATCGACCAGAAAGCCCAGCGCACGGTAAGCCACTGGCGGCTTTGATCCCAAGCCTTCGGCATCCAGTCGCGCCAGCACGTCGTAGGCGCCAAGGGCCACATGGCTTTCCAGCAGGATTTCTAGCACGCGGCGACGGACGGGCGTCAGGCGCAGATCGCCTGTGGCACAGGTTTCCTCGGCACTCCGCAGGGCGTCATGCATGCAGGCGGCGTGGTCGTGACGGTCGAAGCCGGTCGTCATCGGAATTGCCCTTGTTATGTTATAACATATCTTTTATAGCCCGCCGCACAGTCAATCGCAAGAGGCCCCGATGCGTCACATTTTCACGACCATGTTGATCCTGACCGCAACGACAGGCCACGCCGACGCCCCCCGCGTCGTGGCGGATATCGCACCGATCCACTCTCTGGTTGCACAGGTGATGGAGGGTGTGGGCCAGCCCGACCTGATCGTGCCACCGGGGGCCGACGCCCATCACATGGCCCTGCGCCCGTCCGACGCCAGCACCCTTTCACAGGCCGATGTGGTGATCTGGGTCGGGGCAGAGCTGACGCCCTGGCTGACCGATCCGCTGGCCACCCTCGCCCCCGCTGCGGCCACGCTGACCCTGCTGGACGCCCCCGGCTGGACACCCCGCACCCTGCCCGAGGACGCGGGCCACGCGACCGAGGCCGGCCATCACCACGATTACGATCCGCACGCCTGGCTGGACCCCGAAGTCGCCATGGTCTGGGTCGGCGCGATCCGCGACACCCTGTCGACGACCGACCCGGACCACGCCACCGCCTATGCGGCCAACGCCGACCGCGCCCTGCGCGGGCTGACCGCGCTGCGCAAGACGATCGCAGCGGATCTGGCCGGTCTGCCCGGCGGCACCTGGATCGCGCCCCATGCCGCCTTCGGCTATTTCGAAAACCGCTTCGATCTGCCCTCTGGCGGCGCCATCAGCGACAGCGAAGCAGAGGATCCCGGTCCCGCGCACCTGTCCGACCTGCGCCACCGCGCGGAGGCCGGAGAGATCACCTGCGTCCTGTCGGAAACCAATGAGCCCACCCGCTATGCCGATCTGCTGACCGACGGGACGGAGGCACGTCAGGGCACCATCGACGACACCGGCGTGACGCTGACGCCGGGCGCAACACTTTACGCGGACCTTCTGACCGGGATCGCTGCAACGCTAAAGGGCTGCATCCAGCCCTAGGCGGTACCGAACAGGCCCGTCAGCGCCCGTTGAACCGTGCCCGTGACCGACGGCCGCTTCAACGCCTGAAACGGCAGCGGGCGGCAGACCTCGATCGCGGCGATGCCGACGCGGGCGGTCAGCGCGCCGTTGACGACGCCCTCGCCGAACCGGCGGGACACCTTGGACAAAAGACCGCCGCCCGCCACCGAATGGATCAGGTCGTCGCCGACGGCGACCGCACCGGTCGCCACCAGATGCCCCAGCACGGTCCGCACCAGCCGCAACGACCCCAGCGTGCCGGAGCGTCCGCCATAGATCTCGGCGATGCGCCGGATCATCCGCAGGTTCGACGTCAGCGCCGTGAACACGTCCGCCAGCGCCAGCGGCACCACCGCCGTCACCACCGCGACCTGCCGCGCCGCCGCCTGCACCTCTGCCACGGCACGCGCGTCAAGCGGTTCCAGCAGGCTGCGTTCCGCCAGATCGAGGAGGCCGTCGGCGTCCATGATCTCGGGTGCGCGCTCTGCCAGTTGAGTGCGGCCCCAGGCGGTATCGTCGCGCTTGGCGTAAAGGCTGGTCATGTGGCCCACGACCTTGCGCGCCATCGGCAGATCATCGCCCGCATGGGCAGTTGCCGCCTCGGTCTGGATCGTGTCGATCCGGCGCAACCGGCTGAAGGCCGACAGCTCGCGCAGGGCAATCGCCAGCAGGACGCAGCAGAAAATCACCAGCAATGCACTGAAGATCATGCCAAGGAACGGATGGCTGGCGATCAGGTTGGTGACAAAGTTCCACGCCGCCAGCGACACGACGAAGCCCATGAGGCTGACCAGCAGCGACCAGAACCATTTGGCCAAAGGGGACGCCCGCCGCGTCGCCAGCGCCGCCACCCGTTGCATCGCAGCGCCCTGCGGCGCGTCATCGATGACCATCGGCGCCGTAGCGGGCGTCATCTCGGATGCTTCATCGAGGTCGATCAGCACGGGACGTTTCACAGCCGGTCTCCGATCAGGAACTCTGCGGCCTTGTCCAGCCGGATGTGCGGCGGCCCTTCGCCGGGGCGCAGGGTCATCGGCGCAGGGGCAAAGCGCATCACCTTGTAGTCGCCGGTGCCCCAGTCGGCGGCACCGGCGCGCGCGGGCGCCAGCAGATGCTGCGGATCGTCGGGCAGCGCGCCGGGATAGAAGGCCGCCTGCTTGCCCGTGTCCAACAGCCGACCGCGCACGACATCCAGCGGGCCATCGCGGTGATCGACCGTCTCCTCGACTGTGGTGCGCAGGGCGGCGATGGACATGGCGGCGGTCTGCGCGCCCGCAAAATCGGCGCGGTCTTTCGCCTCGCGCAGCAGGGCCTGCGTAATGGCGGTCAGCTGCGGGTGCTGCGTGTGATGCAGGTGGTCGGCCTTGGTTGCGGCGAAGAGGATCTTTTCCACCCGGCGCCCCTGAAATATGCGGCTGAGAAAGCCGTTGCGCCCGGGATTGAACGCAGACAGGATCTCGGCCATCGCGGTGCGCAGATCGTCGACGGCGCGCGGCCCATTGTGGATCGCGCCCAGCACGTCGACCAGCACGACCTGCCGGTCGATTCTTGCAAAATGGTCGCGAAAGAACGGCTGCACGACGTTTTTCTTGTAGGATTCGAACCTGCGCCCCATTTCGCGGCCCAGGGATCCGCGCGGAAAGTCTGTGCCCGGCAGTGGCGCGAAAGTCAGCACCGGTGATCCCGCCAGATCGCCCGGCAGCAGAAACCGTCCTGGCGTGCAGTCGGAAAAGCCCGCTGCGCGGGAAGCATTCAGATGCGCGGTATAGGCCTGCGCCAGCACCTTGGCAGAGGCTTCGTCCAGCGGCTGCGTGGCGTCCGGCTGCCCCATCAAGGCCAGGTAATCGTCGCCCAACGGGCGTCCCGCGGCGCGGGCCAGCGCGCCCTTCGACCAGTCGGCATAGCTCTGATCCAGCAACGACAGATCCAGCAGCCATTCGCCGGGATAATCGACGATATCCAGATGCACCGTCCGCACACCCTGCAGCCCGGCCATGAAGCCGGTCGGCTGCACTTTCAGCGACAACCGCAGCTCTGAGATCTGCCGCGTCCCCTCTGGCCATTTGGGATCGGGCGCGGTCAGTTGCGCCAGATAGGTCTCGTAGTCGAACCGGGGCAGCGTGTCGTCGGGCTGCGGTTGCAGATAGGCGGTGCGGATGCCCCCATTCGCCGCGGCCCGCAACTGCGGCATCCGCCCCCGGTCCATCAGATTGGCGACGAGCGAGGTGATGAACACCGTCTTGCCCGCACGGCTGAGGCCAGTGACCCCCAGCCGGATCACCTGATCGCTGAAGGGGGCCGTGACGGGGCGGGTGACCGCGCTGGTCACGTTGCCCACGCCGCGCAGGATGCCTTCGGTGATGTCGAACAGGCCCAAGCGGCACCCTCCAATCCGGTTCACCGACAGATAGGGGCTGAACTGCGGCTTGGGTAGGGATTGATTTTGGCGCGGACGCAGCCTAAGCCCCGCGCCATGCCACGTTTTGCCCTGAAGATCGAGTATGATGGCAGCCCCTTTGCGGGCTGGCAACGGCAGGCCGACCAGCCGTCGGTGCAGGGTGCGGTCGAGGCGGCGCTGGCGCGGCTGGAACCCGGCCCCCACACCATCGCCGCCGCAGGACGCACGGATTCCGGCGTGCATGCGACGGGTCAGGTCGCCCATTGCGACCTCATGCGCGACTGGGATCCCTTCCGGTTGTCAGAGGCGCTGACGTATCACCTGAAACCCCTGCCCGTCGCGATCATCGACTGCGCGGGAGTGGCGGACGACTGGCACGCACGGTTCACCGCGACCGAGCGACGCTATCTCTTTCGCCTGATCGCCCGGCGCGCGCCCCTGACGGTCGAGGCCGGCGGGATCTGGCAGGTCAAGATGCCGCTGGATGTGGCGGCGATGCAGGTCGGTGCGGACCATCTGCTGGGCCGCCATGACTTCACGACCTTCCGCGCGGCGCTGTGTCAGGCCGACAGCCCGGTGCGCACATTGGATGAATTGCGCATTGAAAAGGTTCCGACCCACGCGGGACAGTTGCTGCACATCCACGTCCGCGCGCGGTCGTTCCTGCACAATCAGGTCCGCAGTATCGTCGGCACGCTGGAACGCGTCGGCAGTGGCGCATGGCAGCCCGACGACGTCAGAACGGCCCTTCTGGCGCGCGACCGCGCGGCCTGCGGGCCGGTCAGCCCGCCGCATGGCCTCTATCTGGCGGGTGTTACCTATCCGGACGATCCGTTCCGCAACGCCTGATCCGCAACCTCTGCGATGCGACAAACGCATCAGGTTTGCGTGAAACGTGTCACGTTTGCGACTGATCGGTTTGACGCCGTTTGCGTTTGTTTCCTCTTCCGCTACAAAGAAAACGAGGTCGACGAGGGGCAAACAGGTGAAGTTAAAGCAGATCAGTTGGACCGCGGTCCTGTTGTTATCGACAGCCACCGTCGCCGCAGCGCAAGAGGTGACGATCGACGCACCCGGCGCCGATGACACCCTGATGGGTCTGTTGCAGGACGCCTCCCTGTCGCGCAGCATCGGGGACGAAACGGATCCGCAGCCGCAAGATTACGTGGCCGCCGCCCGCGCCGACTATCGCCGCCTGCTGACGGCGCTGTATGCCGCCGGTTATTACAGCGGCACGATCAGCATCAAGGTCAATGGCAACGAGGCCGCAGCAATCGCGCCGCTGGCCGCACCCGACCGGATCGACACCATCGCCATTCTGGTCAACCCCGGCCCGCTGTTCGCCTTTGGCCGGGCCGAAGTCGCACCGCTGGCCCCCGGCACCAAACTGCCCGACGGTTTTGCCCCCGGCAAGGATGCCCGCGCCGACGTGATCCGGCAGGCCGCCGGCGCCGCCCGCACGACGTGGCGCGATCAGGGCTATGCCAAGGTGACCGTCGCCAACCAGCAGATCGTGGCCCGCCACACGGAAAACCTGCTGGATGCCACCGTGACCATCGCCCCCGGCCCGCAGCTGTCCTTCGGCCCGCTGACCGTGACCGGCAACGAAAAGGTCCGCACCAGCGCGATCAACCGGATCGCGGGCCTGCCTACGGGGCAGATCTACAGCCCCGACGACCTGACCAAGGCGGCGCAACGCCTGCGCGAAACCGGCGCCTTTGACAGCGTGTCGCTGACCGAGGCCGAGGAGGTCGGGCCGGGCAACACCCTGCCGATCACCGCGACCATCGCCGAAAGCAAACCGCGCCGGATCGGTGCGGGCGTGGAATATTCCACGGTCGAGGGCGTGCGCCTGTCGTCCTACTGGATGCACCGCAACATTTTTGGCGGGGCCGAGAACCTGCGCTTTGACGCCGCCGTGGCGGGTCTGGGGGGCGGCACGGGGGGCATCGACTATTCGCTGGGCACGGCGCTGCGCATTCCCGCGATCTATGGCGCGGATACCGACCTGACCGCGACGGCCGAGATCAGTCGCGAGGACGAACCGGATTACCTGATCGACAAGTTCAGCACCGAGGTGCTGGTCACACGTCAGCTGACCGACGCGCTGGAAGTGCAGGTCGGTGTCGGTCTGCTGACCGCGAAGGAAGTCACCGATCTTGGCACCCGCAACTATACCCTGCTGACCGCCCCGCTGGCCGCAACCTACGACAAGCGCGACAGCGACACGAACGCCAAGAAAGGCTATTACATCGACGTCGAGGCGACGCCCTTTCTTGCGCTCGCTGGCGGGTCGAGCGGTGCGCGCGGCTATCTGGATGGCCGGGTCTATTACAGCTTCGGGACCGACGACCGCTTTACCGTCGCAGCACGGGGCCAGTTGGGCACGGTCATCGGCGCCGATGAAACCGATGCCCCCGCCGACTACCTGTTCTATGCGGGTGGCAGCGGCACCGTGCGCGGTCAGGGCTATAAGTCGCTGGGTGTCGACCGTCTGGTGAATGGCGAGGTCGTGACCACGGGCGGCACGTCCTACGCCGGTGCGCAGATCGAGGCGCGGGTCGGCATCACCAAGGCAATCAGCGTCGTGGGTTTCTACGACTATGGCTATGTCGGCAGCAGCCCGACACCGCTGGTCGACGGCACCTATCAGGACGGCGTCGGTCTTGGCGTGCGCTACAACACCGCCATCGGGCCGATCCGCCTTGACGTGGGCACCCCGGCCAGTGGCGATAACCAGTTCAAGTCTGTCGAAGTTTACATCGGGATCGGACAAGCGTTTTGAGACATCTCCTTCTTCTGCTGACCCTGCTGACCCTGCCCTTCGCCGCCGTGGCGCAGGACGACGAAGGCGAAGGCTATCTGACCCGGCTGATCCAGGACAACCTGTCCGGCGATGACCGGATCGTGGATATCCAGGGCTTTCAGGGCGCGCTGTCGTCGCGGGCGACCGTGGACCGGATCACCGTGGCCGACAGCGAAGGCGTCTGGCTGGACCTTGAAAACGTCGTGCTGGACTGGAACCGCACCGCGCTGCTGCGCGGTCGCATCGACGTGCAGGAACTGACGGCAGAACTGGTCAAGATCGAACGCGCCCCCGTGTCGACCAGCACGGCCCCCTCGCCAGAGGCGCAGCCGTTTTCCCTACCGGACCTGCCGGTGGGCATCAACCTCGACACGCTGAACATTGCGCGGATCGAACTGGGCGAAAGCTTTCTGGGGGAACCTGTGGCCCTGAACCTGCAGGGGTCCGCCCGACTGGCAGGTGGCGAAGGCGAGGCCAATGTCACGGCCAACCGGCTGGACGGCAAGACAGGCGTCTTCGCCATCGATGGCAGCTATGACAACGGCACCAAGGTCCTGAGCCTGAACCTGAACGTCGAGGAAGGTCAGGACGGCATCGTCGCGCGTCTGATCAACCTGCCGGACCGCCCCTCGCTGAAACTGACGATCAACGGCGAGGCACCGGTCAGCGAATTTGCTGCCACGCTGGCACTGGCCACGGACGGTCAGGACCGGATCACCGGCGATTTCGCCGTGAACTCTACCACCGGGCAGACCGGTTTCGCGCTGAATATCGGCGGCGACCTGACGCCGCTGCTGGCGGATGATTACGACGGTTTCTTCGGGTCCGACGTGTCACTGGTGGCCGCAGGCAACGTGGGCGCCAACGGCGGCTTTGCCCTGACAACGCTGGATCTGACGGCGCAAAGCCTGCGCCTGAACGGGCGCGTGAATGTCGGTCAGAACGGCTGGCCCGAACTGATCGACCTGACCGGCACCGTGGCCGACAGCACCGGCGAACCGGTCCTGCTGCCGATCGGCGGGCCGAAGACCTATGTCGACAACATCGACCTTGCGATCAAGTATGACCAAGCCGTCAGCACCGACTGGACCGCCAATTTCGACATCCGCAATTTCGACCGTCCCGGTCTGGGGATCAACGAGATCACGCTGCAAGGCGGCGGCATCATCGAAAACGGCAATGGCGCGGAAACCGGCCGGATTACCGCCGATCTGGATTATGCCGCGACCGGCCTGCAACTGGACGACGCCGGTGCGGCACAGGCCTTCGGCGACACCCTGAACGGCAAGATCGTCGTGAACCGTGTCGAAGGACAGCCGACCGAGATTTCCACACTGACCCTGAACGGGCCGGGCATCGAAGTCGCCGCGAAGGCCACGGTGCAGGGCCCGTCTGACGGGTTCCGCACGCAGGCCGACGTGACTTTCGATGCAGAGGCGCTGGGGCGTTTCTCGACCCTCGCCGGGCGCAATCTGGGCGGATCGGCGCAAGCTGACGTCACCGCGACCGTCACACCGCTGGACGGTCTGTTCAACATCCTGCTGAACGCCACGACGCAGGACCTTGCCGTCAACGTGCCGCAGCTTGACCCGGTTCTGGCCGGCACCGGCACCGTGTCGGTCCGCGCCGTGCGCGACACCACCGGCACCCGGATCGAGGATCTGGCGGTCAACACGCCAGAGGCAGCGGTGACGGCGAACGCCGACATCACCAGCGGCGTCAGCACGGGCAATTTCGACATCTCGGTCCAGAACGTGGGCCTGATCGCGCCCGGCCTGACCGGCCCCGCGCGGGTCACCGGCAATGCCGACCGCAACGATCTGGGCAACGTGACGTTTCAGGTGAACGGCACCGGCCCCGCCACGACATTCGACGCCAACGGCACGGTCAGCCCATCGGCTGAAGGTCAGACGATCAATGCCACCGTGAATGCGGCGGCCAGCGACCTGTCGCGCTTCAGCCAGATCGCGAAACGCGACCTGTCCGGCGCTGTCGA
Source organism: Loktanella sp. M215 (assembly GCF_021735925.1). NCBI lineage: Bacteria > Pseudomonadati > Pseudomonadota > Alphaproteobacteria > Rhodobacterales > Roseobacteraceae > Loktanella > Loktanella sp. M215. The sequence goes on along the minus strand of NZ_WMEA01000001.1, from coordinate 1,721,952 downwards.
CCTGACGGTGAACGCTGTGATGCTGTCGGACATGACCCGCTATACCGCCGAGGTGCGTGGCACCACGCAGGATCTGCAGACCGGGACGCCCCAGATCGATCCCCTGCTGCTGGGCGCCGGCACCATCGCGGGCGAGGTCGGCTATATCGGCGAGGATCGCTATATCATCAAGGGTCTGGACGTGCAGACGCCGGAACTGTCCCTGACCGCGGATGCGGACGGCGGCCTGACCGGCCCGCTAAGCGCGGATGCCATCCTGCGGGTCGGCAACATCGGCCTGATCGCCGAAGGGCTGTCCGGCCCGCTGACGGTGGCGCTGAACGCCGACCGTGACGATGCGGGCGTGACGGATGCCACGCTGACGGCCAACGGCCCCGGCACCGACATCAAGGCAGATGTCCAAGTCGCAGCCCCCGTTGACAATTATCGCATCACCGGCACCATCGACGCCGCCGTGGCCGACCTTGCACCCTACGCCGTCCTCGCGGGACGGGATATCGCGGGCGGCATCGACATGTCCGTGGACGGGACGCTGCTGCCGGACCTGAGACTGTTCGACGTGAACCTTGTCGGCACGACAGACGATCTGGCCGTGGGCATCCCGCAGGTGGATGCGCTGCTGGCAGGCTCTGGCCGGATCAGCGGCGGCGTGGCGCGGACCGGCCCGGATGCCTTCGCGCTCAATAATCTGGACGTGGCCACACCGCAGCTGACCATTCAGGGCAGTGCCAACGGCGGCATGACGGGGCCGCTGGCCGCCGACATTCAGGCGCAGCTGAACGATGCGGGCGCGCTGGCGCAGGGCCTGAACGGCCCGCTGGCTATCGACCTGAACGCCAGCCGCAATGACGCCGGCACTGCACAGGTCAACCTGACGGCCAATGGGTCGGGCACCGACGTCACGCTCGACGCGCAGGTCGCCCCGCAAGAGGACGACTATCGCATCACCGGCACGCTGAACGCCGCCGTGTCCAACCTGTCGCAGTTCGCGGCATTGGCAGGGCAGCCGATCTCCGGCGGTGTGACCCTGCAGGCCGAAGGCACCCTTTTGCCCGACCTCAGCCAGCTGGATGCGCGGGTGAATGCCACGACAAGCAACCTCGCGATCGGCAATCCGCAGGTCGACCAGTTGCTGCGCGGTCAGGGCACAATTGCACTGGACGCGGCGAAATCCGGGCAGGACATCACCCTGCGCAGCTTTGACGTGCAATTCCCGCAGGTCAGCGCCTCCGGCAACCTCAGCGCTGCCGGTGGCGGCGCCGCCAATGGCACCATCAACGCGCGACTGGCCGACATAGGCCTCTTCACCGATGCCCTGTCCGGGCCGGTCACCGCACAGGGCCAGGTCGGCCGCACCGCGGCTGGCGGCTATACGCTGAACATCGACGCCACCGGCCCCGGTGGCATCGCCGCCAACGCAAGCGGAGAGATTGCCGGCAACGGCAATCTGAATTTCGACGTGACGGGCAACGCGCCGCTTGGCTTTGCCAACCCGTTCCTCGAACCGCGCCGTCTGGACGGGATCGCGAATTTCGACATCTCGGCCAACGGCCCCCCTGCCCTGTCGTCGATCAGCGGTCGCATCAGCACCACCGGGGCGCGCCTGTCCGACCCGACGCTGTCGCAGGCCCTGACGGACATCAACGCGACCCTCGCGCTGAACGGCGGGCAGGCGCAGGTCGATCTGACCGGGAACGTGCAGACCGGCGGCAGCATCGCGCTGTCCGGCCCGGTCACGCTGTCGGCCCCGTTCAACGGCAACCTGACGCTGAACGTGAACGCGGTCGAACTGCGCGATCCGAACCTCTACGAGACCATCGTCAACGGCACCGTGACGGTGAACGGTCCACTGGCCGGGGGTGCGCTGATCGCCGGTCGTCTGGCACTGGGAGAGACCAATATCCAGGTCCCCTCCTCCGGCACGGGCGCGCTGGGCGAATTGCCGGCCGTCACCCACCTAAACCCCAGCACCGCCGTGCGCCTGACGCTCGACCGGGCGGATGTGGCAGTCAACGCCTCTTCTGCCCCGGCCAAGGCGGCCGCCAGCGGTGGGCCGGTCTATCCCCTTGATGTGCGGATCGACGCACCGAACCGCATCTTCATCCGCGGGCGCGGCCTCGATGCGGAACTGGGCGGTTCGCTGCAACTGGGCGGGACGACGGCCAATATCGTGCCGGTCGGCCAGTTCGACCTGCAACGGGGCCGGATCAGCATCCTGCAACAGCGGTTCGACCTGACCGAAGGGTCAGCCTCGCTGCAGGGCGATTTCATCCCCTATATCCGGCTGGTCGCCACGACCCGCGCAGAGACCGGCACGACGATCAACATCATCGTTCAGGGTCCCGCCAACGACCCCGAGGTGACGTTCCAGTCCGTCCCCGACCTGCCGCAGGACGAGGTTCTGTCGCAACTGATCTTCGGGCGCGACATCTCTGAAATCAGCCCCTTGCAGGCGATCCAGCTGGCTGCGGCCGTGGGTGAACTCGCCGGGCGCGGGGGTGGCGGGTTGATCGACAACTTCCGCTCCGGCATCGGCCTTGACGATTTCGACGTGACGACGGACGAGAACGGCAATGCGGCCGTGCGGGCCGGTAAATACCTGACCGACAACATCTATACCGACGTCACCATCGGCAGCGACGGCACGACCGAGATCAACCTGAACCTCGACATCACGGACGAGATCACGGCCAAGGGCACCGCCGGCGCCGACGGCGACACCAGCGTCGGCGTGTTCTTCGAACGCGACTACTGACCCCCCTGCCCCGCCGTCCGCGGCGGGGCAGCACAGCCCCTGTGCGCCCGCGCCGCTGGACAACACCCTTGCGACGGCCCACCTGCATCCCAAAAGCAGCATCGAAGGACACGGCATGACTGATCTGGCATTGGAAACCCGCGACGGCCTGCCCGACGCCCTGCGCGTTCTGGTCGAGGCCTATCCCCGCCAGGGTTGGACGCAGGATCCGGGCTTTGACGGGCTGATCCGCTTCTGGCTGGATCGCCACCTGATGTTCCGCCGCCTGATGAACGAGATGCGGACCGGCACCGAGGCGCTGCTTGACCGCAAGGTTGAGGCGCGCGCCTTTGCCGGTCAGGTCTCGCGCTATGGCGGCATGTTCGTGAACGGCCTGCACGAGCATCACACGATCGAGGACACCTATTATTTCCCCAAACTACAGGCCAAGGACGACCGGGTGGCGCGCGGGTTCGACATCCTCGACGCGGATCACCATGCGCTGGACGGCCACCTTGCCGCCTTTGTGGACAGCGCGAACGGCGTTCTGTCCCGGCTGGACGACCGCAGCCTGTTGCAGGACAACGCGGCAACCTTCCAGGCGTCGCTGAATGACATGGAACGCCTGCTGAACCGGCATCTGACGGACGAGGAAGACCTGGTCGTGCCGGTCATCCTGAAATACGGCAGCAGCGACCTTGGGGGCTGACGCCAGCCTGTCCGGCAGGCAACGGCAGGGTTACTGCGCCATGCGGTAGTAGTCGGTCTCGAAGTTCTGCTCCATCCCCGACAGGCAGAACCCCATGCGCGAATTCGACGTGCCGTCGATCTTGCCGCGCGTCACGATCGACGCACCCTGCAGACCGTCCGCGTTGGCCGCGAAATCGACGTCCTTCTTGGCCAGGATCTGGCCACCGAACATCGACAGCTTTGACGCCACGCTGACCCCGCCGAGGGTGATGATCTGGGCGCCGCCGCCAGCAGCACAATTGTCGTTCTTGCCGATCTGCAGCCCCTGCGGCGCAGTGACCGATTTGACATCGGTGCTGGTCGTCAGGATGACAGCATCGAACAGCTTGCTGCCATTGGCGAATTTGACGGGGCATGTCGTCAGGATGACGACATTCTGGATCGGCGCCGTCGCACCGTCGATGTCTAGAGACTGGCCCTTGCAGTCGATCCGGTAGATGCGGCCGGGGGTCAACATGCTTTGCTGCACACTCGACGCCTGCAGCGGCACGGTGGTGGCAGAGGTGATGTAACCAGGAATCCGGGCGCCCTTGCCCGACGCAAGGCTCTCCTGAATCCCTTCAAGCCGGTTGAGGATGTTGAGGTTCATGCGCTGGTCGCGCAACGCCTCTTGCAGGCCGGTGTTCTTCTCGAACCCGGACCGGGGCATGTCGAGGTCGGTGATGTTCGGCATGGACACGACCGTGCCAGGTTCGAAATAGTTGTTCTGGTTGATCGACACGTGACTGTTGGAATGGATGCAGAAACCGTTCGAGAAGCTGTTGTTGGACTGCAGGTCCACCACGCCGTCCGCCATGATACCTTCCTTCAGGCAACCGGGCATGTAGGTCATAAAAACCGAACTGGCGGCGACATCGAAGTGGTCCTTGCCAAGCATCTTGAACAGATAGCTCGGTGCGGCGTTGTCCTTGACCTCCGTCATGGACGCTTTCACCCGCACCGCCTTGCCCGATCCCGCCTCTGCCGTGAAGACGGCGGATTCCCGGTCGAACGTGCCGAATTCGATGCTGTCCGTGGTCAGGATCCGGCCGTAACGGCCCGATGGCAGCAGCGGCTGGATCAGCTCGATTGCCACCTTCTTTGCATCCTCCTCCGACATGCTGCGCCGGTTGTAAAGTGCGGCATGTGCCGCCTGGTCGGCCGCCACCTGCAATTGCGTCTTGGTCGCTTCCAGATAGGTATAGTCGAGCGCGAAGGCGCCGATCATCGTGCCCGCGACGAATGTGTAAAGGCCCATGAGCGTCACGGATCCATCGCTGCCGTGCACAAGTCGCCGCAGGGCGCGCGCCATGAAGGATGTCATGCTACTGCTCCAGAAACTGTTGCGAGGTGATGGTGATATTCATTTGCGACAGTCCGGGCACGGCATGGACCGCCGAAAAGGCCGTGGCCGGCAGCGAGACGACCGTCCTGATGATCCCGCTATCGACCGTGGTCGTGACCGCGACATCCTGGGTTACATTCGCCATGCCCCGGCGGACAAGTTCCTCGACCTCGGACGTGCTGGCGACTTGACCGACGGACAGCGCGCGATTGCTGTCCTGCACCAGACGCAACGTGTTGGCCTTGCCATAGAAGACGAAGGAAAAGTCAGCGATCATCGACATGAGATAAACGATAATCGGCACCCAGATCAGCGCCTCGAGGGTCGATGAACCCTTTTCGCAGATGGCGAAGTGCTTGATCTGTTTCGAAACGCAGGAGGCGAACCACCGCATGATGTCATTCCGGAGTTAGGAGTGCATCAAGCTAACCAGAAATGTGTCCATAATTTGAAACCCATGGCCTTAAACTGTTTTAATTCAGCTATGAGGCGTATTTCGACCGGAATAAGCAGTTTTTAGAATGATACAGTGATGTTTTCACATGTCTTTTTGGGTCAGGATACGAAGAAAAGACGTCTCACGCTCTTCCACATTCGAATCACCGCGGACGCGACAGACCGGTCAAAGCCGCGTCTCTGGCTGCCCCGCCGGTTTCGGCAGGGCAGCGGAGAGTCAGACCCTGTTCATCCGGTTCGCGATCAGGTCATCCACGACCTCGGGTTCGGCCAGGGTCGATGTGTCGCCCAGCGCGCCGTAGTCGTTTTCCGCGATCTTGCGCAGGATGCGGCGCATGATCTTGCCGGAGCGTGTCTTGGGCAGACCCGGTGCGAACTGGATCAGGTCCGGCTTGGCGATCGGCCCGATCTCTTGGCGAACGAAATCCGACAGTTCCTTGCGCAGCGCATCCGTCGGTTCCTGACCCGCCATCAGCGACACATAGGCATAGATCCCCTGCCCCTTGATGTCGTGGGGATAGCCCACCACCGCAGCCTCGCTGACGGCCGCATGGGCGACCAGCGCGCTTTCAACCTCTGCCGTGCCCATCCGGTGGCCCGACACGTTGATCACGTCATCGACGCGGCCCGTGATCCAGTAGTATCCGTCCTTGTCGCGCCGGCATCCGTCACCGGAAAAGAACATGTTGGGATACTGGCTGAAATACGTCATCTCGAACCGCTCGTGATCGCCCCAGATCGTGCGCATCTGGCTGGGCCAGCTGTCGGCGATGCACAGCACACCCTCGGCCTCGGTCGTGGTGATTTCCTGACCTGACTCGGGTTCCAGCACCACCGGTTTGATGCCGAAGAACGGCAGCGTGGCCGATCCCGGTTTCGTCGGCGTGGCACCGGGCAGCGGCGTCAGCAGGTGGCCGCCGGTTTCCGTCTGCCACCATGTGTCGACGATCGGCACGGTGCCTTTGCCGACGACCTCGTGATACCAGTTCCACGCCTCGGGATTGATTGGCTCGCCCACGGTGCCCAGCACGCGCAGGCTGCTCAAGTCGTATTTCTCGACGAAGGCGTTGCCCTTGCCCATCAGCGCCCGGATCGCGGTGGGTGCGGTATAGAACTGGTTGACCTTGTGCGTCTCGCAGACCTGCCAGAAGCGGCCGGCGTCCGGGTAGGTCGGGACGCCCTCGAACATCACCGTCGTGGCCCCGTTCGCCAGCGGACCATAGACGATATAACTGTGACCCGTGACCCAGCCCACGTCCGCCGTGCACCAGAAGACGTCGCCGTGCTTGTAATCGAAAACGTATTGATGCGTCATCGCCGCATAGACAAGGTAGCCGCCGGTGGAATGCACGACCCCCTTCGGCTGCCCGGTGGACCCCGAGGTATAGAGGATGAACAGCGGATCCTCGGCGTTCATCTCTTCCGGCGGGCAATCGGCGCTAACCTTCTCTTCCATCTCGTGCAGCCAGTAGTCGCGGCCGTCGGTCATGGTGACGTTGCCACCCGTCCGCTTGACCACCAGCATGGAGGTGTCAGTGGTGATCTTGTCGAAGGCCTTGTCGGCGTTGACCTTCAGCGGCGTGTTCCTGCCGCCGCGCGGCGCCTCGTCGGCGGTGATGACGACCTTGGCCTCTGACCCGTTGACGCGGGCGGCCAGCGCATCGGGGCTGAAGCCCGCGAAGACGACCGAGTGGATCGCGCCGATCCGCGCACAGGCCAGCATCGCATAGGCCGCCTGCGGGATCATCGGCAGGTAGATCACGACGCGGTCACCCTTGCCGACGCCCAGCTCCTTTAAAACGTTCGCGAATTTCGAGACATGCGCATGCAACTGCGCATAGCTGATGTGCTGCGCGCCATCCTCCGGGCTGTCGGGCTCCCAGATGATGGCCGTGTGGTCGGCGCGGTCCGCCAGATGCCGGTCGATGCAGTTGGCGGCGACGTTCAGCGTGCCGTCCTCGTACCACTTGATGTCGATATTGCCGGGCGCAAAGCTGGTATTCTTGACGCGTGTGTACGGCGTCATCCAGTCCAGACGCTTGCCTTCCTCGCCCCAGAAGCCTTCGGGATCGTTTACCGATCGCGCATACATCTCGTCATAGGTTGCCTTGTCGGCATGGGCCGCTGCAGCCACGTCGGGATGTGGTGCATAAGTCTTGTCGGTCATCCGGGGTTCCTCCTGCTTGGCAACGCGGCAGTCCGATCCGCCGCAACGACAGCCAGCGCGGCCGTCGCCTCCTCCCGGCTTGCATGATGCTGGTCCGGCGCCGGAAAGCCAAGGCAGCGTTAGGTTGTGCCGGCCCGGTCTGTCAATTTATTGAAAATCGTGCGGCGAATTTGTCAATTCGTGAACAGCATTCCCCTCCTCTTTGCGCGTTGCTACAGGGGGTGGCATGGATGCCATCGTGATACTTGGTGCTGCGGTCTGGGCCGACGGCCCGTCGCCCACGCTACGCCGCCGCGCGTTGCACGGGGCGGCCCTGTGGCACGCCGGGGCTGCACGGTGGGTGGTGGCCTGCGGTGGACTGGGACGGCATCCGCCGACAGAGGCCGCCGCAATCACCGACCTGCTGCTGGCGCAAGGTGTGCCCCGGGACGCCATCCTGCAAGAAGATCGGTCGACGACGACACTGGAAAACATCCGCTTTGCCCTGCCGTTGCTGCGCGACCGCGGGGTGAGCCGAATCATCATCGTCACCGACGCCACCCACGGCCCCCGCGCCCTGCTTGTCGCACGCCATTTTCGGCTGCGGGCGCGATACAGCGCGCCGTCCCTGCGGGGCAGTCGCAAGCGCAGTGTACTCCGGCAGGCGCTGCGCGAACTGGGGGCCTATCCGCTTTACGCGATCAGACTGCTGGGTATCAGGCGTGACGACTGACCGTTTACCCCGCCGGCGCCCGTTAACCCCAAATTAATGTTGATGAACGATTTTTCAGCGTCTGTCCGCTGAGAGTGTCATGCGCCTGATCTGGATCATCCTGTTGCTGACCGTGCTGTCCAGCGCGTCGCACGCCGGCGCATGGCCCCGCGACAAGGGAGAGCTGTTCATTGCCGCTGGCGGAAATTTCCTGCTGTCGACGGGGGCCGAGTTGCCGGTGCACTACGATCCGACCGTCTATGGCGAATACGGGCTGACCGACCGCCTGACCCTCGGGCTGGATTTCTATACCGCTGACAAGGGCCGGATTGCCTCGGGTTTTACTTTCATCAGCGTGCCGGTCGGATCGCTGCAGATGCGGAACCGTGCGTCCGTCTCTCTCGGATATGGCTACCGCCTGAACCCCGATGCATCGACAGAAGCCCTGATGCGTATCGGACTGTCGGTGGGGCGCGGCCTGAACAAGGGCTGGCTGGCCGCCGACACTTCGGCCACCTTCGGGACACTGGATACGATCTGGCGCCCCAAGGCGGACTTCACCTGGGGCCGCAGCTGGTCAGACCGCTGGACCACCACCCTGCAACTGCAGACAGGTGAGGGTTATTACGACGATTATTACGCAAAGATCAGCCCGACCGCGATCTTTTCCCTCAGCGACCGGTTCAAGATCAACCTCGGCGCCGTCAAGGCCCTGACCGGCGATGGCGGCAGCGCCATGAAACTGGAAACCTGGCTGACATTCTAAAACCCGGACCGGCTAGTGCCGGTCCGGGTGATCGCCGCGCCAGTTCAGACCGGGTTGTCCATACGCACGGTGTAGCGGATCGTGCCTTTCAGCGCCTGACCAAAGACGAACCGGACGTTGCGCTGGTCGCTGCCATAGTTCTTGTCGGCCCAAGGGATTTCGTTGACGGTCTGACCCGATGCCGTCTGCAAGGGCCCGTCCGCCAGAACCGATTCCACGAAACGCGCCCGCCCCAGAAACGGCAGTTGCGGCGCCGTGCGCGCGACCCATTGATCGGACGCCGTCGCTTGCGTGTGGGTCAGATACGCGGGATTGAACACCTCGTCATTGATCCCGTTATAGCAGTTGCCAGCGAAGGTGACCTGCCGCATCCGTCCGTAATCCAGATCCGCGAACGTCGTGTCGACGGATTCGACGCGGCTGATATTCCCGTTGAACGTGCGAAACACATTACCGACGACGCCAAGCCCGTGCAGGAAATGCCCCGGCCCATAGGGCTTGATGACGATAAAGTTGAACCCCGTGTTGACGTTGATGCACACGAAATGGTTCCCCGTGATCGTCAGGCCGCCAAAGGAAAAGCCAGTGGTAAAGGCCGGGCTCGCCTCTGATTCGTTGGTCCATTCGATGAAACAATTGTCGATGTAATTGCCGGTGATCGCCGCACGACAGTTCGACTGGGTAAAGACGATGCCGCCGCGCCGCACGCCATTGTTTTCCGTGTCGCCATGGAACCAGTGATTGCCGACGATCGTGCTGCCGCCGCCGGCAATGACACCGAAGTGCTTGAACAGTACGACGCGGTTCTCGCGCACCTTGACGTCGTTGGCGTTGGCGTTGAACGCGATGGTCGTGCGGTCTTGGACGCGAAGGGACGCCTCGTTCGACACAAACTGGCACCGGTCGATCATCATGCCCTGGCAGCCGTTGCCGGGGCTGGAGAGGCCGCGGTCCTTGGGCTTGGTGAAGAAGCAATCGCGCACGTGGAACGTCAGGCCTGCGGGCGCCAGCATGATGCCGCTGGCATTGCCGTCGCCCTGGAATTCCACGTCGTCGATGACGAATTGCGACAGGCTGTCGTAGCCCGAGAAGTCGAGCAGATACTTGAACCGGCGAAAGGTAAAGGTCTGGGTGCCCGCCGCGTCATAGAGCCCGCCGCTGATCTGCACCGTGCGAGCGCCGACATTGCGTGATGTGACGTAGATTTCCCGCCCCACGCCGGATCCCACGACAAGGGCGCCGACCGGAATGTTGGCGACGTTGACGACATTGGTCAGCGTCCGGTCGCTGGACGGGCTGTAGGTCGCCTGAGAGGTCACGTCGGTCGTGTTCCAGGACGCGCTCGACGCCGCGCGGAACTGTCCGTTGCGGATGACGCGCCGTGTCGCAAAGGTGGTGCGGGTCGGATCGCAGGCCTGCATGTCGACGGGTGCCGTCAGATTGACAATCCGTCCGTTCAAATCCAGCGACTCGTGATCAGAATAATTCAGCAGGGCCTGATAGGCCTTGCGAAACGCCAGCTGCTCGTCCTCGAACGCATCCACATAGGTCTGATAGTTGAAATCCTTCTGCAGGATGAACCGCTTGTCGGCAGGTTGCGTCACCCGCCCCTCGAACCGGATCCGGTTCTGGATCGTGACGTCCTGCGCCAGACGATAGACACCTTCGGACACCAGAATCTCTCGCCCGTTTGCCGCCGCGTCGGCGGCCTCGAAAGCGGCTGAATCGTCGGCGACATTGTCACCCTTCGCACCATAGTCTCGCACGTCCACCATCGCGATCAGATCGCGCAGGAATGCGGCAGTATAATCCTCGATGACGATGTCATCGATCCGCACCAGCCCGCCGCTGGGCCCGGTCAGGTCGATCCCGAAGTGTCCAAAATCCGCGGCGGTCCAGACCAGATCGACGCCGGTCCGGTCGCCGGTGCCGACGATGGCGCTGACCTCGACCACGGTGCCATAGGTCGTCAACGCGGTCTGCGGGCCGACACTCGTCGGGACCGTCGCGGCCCCGCCACCGTTGCGACCGGCCCAGCCCGCGATCCGCACGCCGGGCAGCGGCCCCGCTACCGCCTTGACCCGCGCGGTGATGCGCAGGTAGCAACCCGGCAGGATCGGCGTCTCGCCCATATAGCGGACCTTCTGCACCGTGCTGGTCTTCTGCACCTCAAGGCAACCGCCGAAATCCTGATCCGCCGCGACGAACACGCCGGTCCCGCTGGTGGCATAGGTGTCGCTGCCCGGTGTGCCGTCACCGCTGGACCAGACGCCAAGCCCGGCCGCGAACGGCAGTGGCTGAAACACGATGCCGTCGGTAATTGCCTTGTTCATCCCAGATCCCTTTGTCGGTGGGATGTCGCATCTGTCTGACCCGCAGGTCAGGCCACGTCATCCCGTTTGAATGCTGTCCGGCGCAGGGCCAGTCATCGCGGATCGGAATAAGCAACGAGAGTGAACCGGGTCTGATGCCACCGTGACGCAGATACCCTGCGTCACGCAACGCCTTCAGGTGCCGACATCGGGTGGTGGCAACAGGAAGACACCATCGATCTTCCACCCCTTGGAGGTCTTGATCATGGCGTATTCCAGAAGGTGCAGCTTGCCGTTGGTGTCCTGCACCATCACCTGCTGAAAGGTCACGGCATTGGATTCGCGGGTCGCGACAAAGCGGACGGCAGAGTTATCCCAGACCATCGGATAAGCCTGATTGACCATCACGCCGAAATTCCGCGGCGTGCCGAACAGGTTCCGGATCATCGGGCTGGCGAATTGCCAGGCCAGATCGACATCGCGCGCATTGAACGCGCCCAACTGCTGCCCGATCACCTCTTCGATGGAAAGTTGCGATACGTCCGCCTCTGCCGACGCCGCATCAGACGTGCCATCCGTCGCAGGGGCTGCAGGTGTCGCCGACATGTCCGGCCCCGGCGGCGTGACCGGGACAGGAGTGACAGGACCCGACCCGCCGCCCGCATCCGGCGATCCCACGTCCTGTGCATAAACGGGCAATGCCATGCCCGTCACCACCGCCACCGTCATCCAGAACCGCATGTCTCGCCCCCAGCGTTCACCTTATGAGTACAAGATACGCGACCGGGGGCCAAAAGGTTTCGCGATCAACCCTGCTGCAAATCGCCGCGCAGCGCGGCCTCGATCAGGGCGACCGTCTCGTCGACACCGTATAATGCTATGAACCCGCCGAACCGCGGCCCTTGGGACGCGCCCAGCAGCACTTCGTAAAGGGCTGTGAACCAGTCGCGCAGCGGCTCGAACCCGTGGGCCTTGCCGACGGCAAAGACCTCGGATTGCAAGGCCTCGGCGTCCAGACCGCCCTCCCAGGCCCGCAACCGTGCCGCCAGATCCTCCAGCGCCGCGCGTTCCATATCCGTGGGCGCGCGGAACACCTTCTCGGGCTTCACGAAGTCATTGTAATAGCGCACGGCGAAACCGGCCGCCTGATCCATCTGCGGATTGGCCTGCGGCGAGGCATCGGGCGCATAGCGCTGGATGAACCCCCACAGCTTGTCCTTGCTCTCGGCACTCGACACCGAAGCAAGGTTCAGCAGCATCGCAAACGGCACGACCATGTCCGACGCAGGCACATTGTGCCCGTGGATATGGAACACCGGGTTGTTCAGCCGCGCCGCCGCGTCCTGCGTCTCGTAGGCGCGCAGCTGCTGGTGATACTCGTCGACCGCCTTGGGAATGACGTCGAAATGCATCCGCTTGGCCGTCTTCGGCTTCAGATACATGAAATAGCTCAGGCTCTCCGTCGCCGCATAGGTCAGCCATTCGTCGATCGTCAGACCATTGCCAGAGGTCTTGGAGATCTTGTGCCCCTCCGCATCCAGAAACAGCTCATAGGTGAAATGCTCCGGCGCGCGGCCGCCCAACACCCGGCAGATGCCGTCATAGATCGCGGTGTTCGTCGCATGATCCTTGCCGTACATCTCGAAATCGACACCCAGCGCCGCCCAGCGCGCGCCGAAATCCGGCTTCCACTGCAGCTTGCAGTTGCCGCCCGTGACGCTGATCGTATGCTCTGTCCCGTCCTCGTCGTCGAAGGTGATCATGCCGTCCTTGGTCACGGCCTTCATCGGCACATAAAGCACCCGCCCGGTCGTCGGGCTGATCGGCAGAAAGCATGAATAGGTCGCCCGCCGCTCCTCGCGCAGGGACTTGAGCATGATCTCCATGATCTCGTCATATTGCTCGCAAGCCTTCAGCAGGATCGCATCCATCTTGCCGCTGCGATAATACTCCGTCGCACTCGCAAATTCGTATTCGAAACCAAAGGTATCAAGGAAGTTGTTCAGCCGCGCATTCATGTGCGCACCAAAGCTGCCGTGCGTGCCGAACGGATCGGGCACCGACGTCAGCGGGCGCTGCATGTAAGGCTCCAGCGCCGCGGGATCAGGCACATTGCCGGGGATCTTGCGCATCCCGTCCATGTCGTCCGAGAAACACAAAAGCTTTGTCGGAATGTCGCTGATGATCTCGAAGGCGCGACGGATCATCGTCGTGCGACCGACCTCGCCGAAGGTACCGATATGCGGCAGGCCCGACGGCCCATACCCCGTCTCGAACAGGACGTAGCCCTTCTCGGGGTCCTTCTTTTCGTAACGTTTCAGCACACGGCGCGCCTCTTCGAACGGCCAGGCCTTCGATGTCATCGCAGCGTCACGCAATGTGCTCATGTTTTCACTCGCTTCATGGTATGAAGCCCCCGTGGCCTCATATCGCGCATCCCTATTGCGACAGCGCGGGGCCGTCAATAAATGGGTCGGGACTGACCCCGGAAGGACCTACGATGGTAACGGACTCCATGACCCCGCAGGACGCGCTGGCCGCCCTGATGATCGCCGTCTCCGCCTCGGACGAAAACATCCGGACGTCCGAGCTGATCAAGATCAATTCGGCCATCAACAACCTGCCCGTCTTCTCGGACTACGACTCCGACCGCTTGCCGCGCGTCACGCGCATGGTCTTCGACCTGCTGGACCAGGAGGATGGTCTGGAGGCGCTGTTCGGCCTGATCCGCGACACCCTGCCAGAGCGTCTGTTCGAAACGGCCTATGCGCTGTCCTGCGACGTGGCCGCCGCCGATGGCAAGATCGGCGAGACGGAAGGCCGCATGCTGGAAGAAATCCGCGACGAACTGGATCTGGACCGGCTGCACGCCGCCGCGATCGAACGCGGGGCGCGCGCCCGTCACATGACGATCTGACCGCCGGAACTTTCGGGGACATCACAGGGTTGTCATGACATTGAATGACCGTCCTGAAAGGAATGTCCCATGGAATATGGTCTCTTTGGCCTGATCGTCCTGATCGCCGACCTTTACGCCATCTACCAGGTGCTGACGTCCGGCAGCTCGACCGGATCCAAGGTCGTCTGGACTCTCGCCATTCTGATCCTGCCCGTCCTCGGCTTCATCGTCTGGCTGGTGGCCGGACCGCGCGGTGCGTCCGTGCGGGTGTGACCCCCAGAACATGTAAGTGAAGAAGGGCGCAACGGATCGTTGCGCCCTTTTCGTTATCCGCCGATGCGGCCCAGAATAGCCCAGCGTTGCAGCAGGTCCTGTTGCAGGCCTTTGGCCCGGCCGTTGAACCCGGCGGCCCCCCGCGGCTGCTCGTCCAGTGACGACAGCGACGCCAGCCGCGCCTCGGGATCGTGGGCAAAGATCGCAAAGGTCAGTGTGCGGCCGCGGTCCGTTTCCAGATAGCCCGCCAGCGCCGAGACGAAATTCAGCGTGCCCGTCTTGGCCCTGACCTGACCCGGAAAATCCCGGATCGCCTTGCGCTTATCGTCCAGCATCGTGATCGACTTCATCAGGGGCCGCAGTTGCGTGGCAACGCCAGGCGCGTTCAGAAAAGTGACCTCGTCGCGGGCAGAGACATGATTTTCGTCGGTCAGGCCGGAGTGATCCTCCAGCTGCACGTGGATTCCCGCCCGCGCGACGTACCACTCCGCCATTTTCATCGCAGAGGTCTGCATGTCCTGCGCCGTCCCGACCCGCTTGGCCGTCGCCGTCATCCCCGCCGCCTCTGCGGTGATGTTGGTCGAATACAGCAGCATGTCGCGCATCATGTCGACCAAAGGCTGGCTTTCGAACCGCGCCAGTTCCGTCGCGGCGGGCAGCGTGTCGATCAGCTTCATCGCCGGGACCGTCACACCGGCATCGCGTGCGAGCGTCTGGAAAACCTCGCCCGCGTAAAGGGCCGGAAACCGCACCGGCAACCACCGCGACCCGGCCTTGCCCAGCGCCCCCTTGGCGACCGTCCAGTTATCGACGCCCTGCCCTTCGGTATAGGTGTAAACAGGGCCAGCGCGATCCACGACAGCCATCCGCGCGCTTTTGACCGCAGGCCGCCGCGTCTCGCTGCGCGCATCCAGCGTCACGGAATACGCCGCACCGCTGCGCGCCCATTCGAAATAGACGCGGTTGAAATTCAGGTTCAGGCCGCCCAGCGACGGGTTATAGCCCAGCTGATCCAACTGCCCCGGCTCGATCTCCTTCACACCGGGCAAGGCGTTGCCCCAGACCAGAAAATCGCCGTCCACCCGGGTCACGCCCGCATCCGACAGCCGTTGTGCCAGCGTCGCCAACTCGTCGGTCACAAGGTTCGGATCGCCGCCACCGGCAAGGATCAGATCCCCCTTCAGCACGCCGTCCGTCACAGGACCGGTCGCCAGAAGACGCGTGGCGAAACGGTAGTCGGGACCCAGGATTTCCAGCGCGTAAAGCGCCGTAAGGGTCTTGGTCACGCTCGCCGGCGGGCGGCCCTGCGCGCCGTTGACCTGCTCCAGCACCTCTCCGGTCTCCTGATCGGCAATCACGAACCCGACCTGACCTTCCAGTCCCGCGGCGCGGATCAGATCGACGGCGCTCTTGCGCGCGACGGGCCTGACGCCGGCAGGCACCTCTGGCACGGCAGCCGTCACGGTAGGCCGTGTCACGGGCCGCAGGGTCGTCTGCGGTGCCGCGACCGCCATGCCTGCAGCAAGACAGACCCCGCCCGTCAAAAGCGCGCGGCGGGATAGTCGTTTTGTCGTTTCAATCATGCACCAGTCCTACCCCGTGGCCCGCCGCGCTGACAATCTTCGCGCGATCACGCTTGCGCCATGCCCCCTGCGCCCGAATGGCGCTCGACGACATGTCGCTCAGCGGCAGATCGACGAAACACCAGGCTGGCGCGGCAGTGCGTCCCAAGGCACGGCTGGCCGACGCCGGGACCCGCGCCATGCGATAGATGCGCGCCGCACGGCTGAAACGGGCGGCCAGCCGGTCGCCCGGCCGGGCCAGCACGCCAACCGGCACATGGTCCATGATCCAGCGCCAGTCCTGCCAGCGGTCAAACTGCACCAGATTGTCCGCCCCCATCAGCCAGACGAACCGCACGCCCGGATACCGTTGTTGCAACGCGCGCAGCGTCTGCGCCGTGTGCCGCGTGCCCAGACGCGCCTCGACATCCGTAATCGTGACCCGGGGATGCTGCATGACAGCCGCGGCCTGCGCCATCCGGTCAGCCAAAGGGGCCGGCCCGCTGGTCTTCAACGGGTTGCCCGGACTGACCAGCCACCACACGCGATCCAGTCCGAATCGCCGGAGGGCGGTCCGCGTGATATGGACATGTCCCGCGTGGGCGGGATCGAACGATCCGCCCAGCAGGCCGACCACCTGTCCCCGTGCCGCCGCGGGCCAACCCTGCATATCACTCCTCCGTGCGCTGGCAGCAAAAGCGCCCAGCGCGACCATCATGTAAAGCCGAAAGTGGCCGCCGCTCGCCAATTCGGCAGCAGCCTTTAAGCCCCTGATAACGCGCTGGCGCCTAGAGTGGGCCTCACCCGTGCCAGAGGTTCAGATGTCAGACGTCAGCGTACCTGTACCGTTTCGTTTCCTGCCCGTGGCCGGCCCCGCCCTGTGGCGCAGGCTGAACGCAAGACGCCTTGCCGCCGGTGCCCTGCCCGACTTCGACGCGATTGCCTGCGCCAGCACCAACGACGGAATCATCGTCCAGACGCTCGAAGGGATCATCATCTGGGCGAACCCCGCCTTCGCGCGAATCGTCGGTCTGCCGATGGACCGCATCCTCGGCCGCAATCCGCTGTCCTTCTGCATGCCGAAGGATCAGACACCGTCGCGTGCGCAGATCGCGGATTTCCGCTATGACCCTGCCAATCCGAACCTGCAAAAACTGATCGTGCTGCGCAACCGCCGCAGCGATGGCACCCTGTTCTGGAACCAGCTCAGCTTCAGCTTTCACAAGAACGCGCAGGATCAGACATTCGCCGTTCTGGTCTGCCGGGACGTCAGCGAACAAATCGACCAGACCCGCGCCCTGCGCGATACGACCCGGTCATTGACCCAGATGGCGTCCCACGACAGCCTGACCGGTCTGGCCAACAGGAACCGGTTCAATGACTTCATCTCCAAGGCACTTGCCGACGCGGACGTGACCCGTCACGGCCTCGCCGTGCTGCAGATCGACATGGACAGGTTCAAGGCGATCAACGACAGCCACGGCCACGCCGCCGGCGATGCCGCGTTGCAGCACGTGACCGCGGCCATGACGGGCAAGTTGCGGCAAACCGATCTTCTGGCGCGGATGGGGGGCGATGAATTCGTCGCCGTCTGCCTTGGCGTGACCAGCGACGACGACCTTTTGCGAATCGGACAAAGCCTGTGCGACGCCGCCCGTATCCCTTTCATGTTTGGCGGCGAAGAATTGACGGCCTCGGTCAGCATCGGCGCCGTGGTGGCGGATCAAGGCGATACGGATGCCGATCTGCTGCTGCAAAAGTCGGATTTCGCCCTTTACGAGGTCAAGCGGAACGGTCGCGGCCATGTCGCGATTTACGACAGCCGGCTGCATGCAGAGGCGCAGCGTCGGGACCGTCTGTCGGCACACCTGCGGCACTGCATCGCAGACGAAAAGCTGACGTTCTACTTTCAGCCGACAGTCGACCTGATCACCGGCCGGATCCGCGGATTCGAGGCGCTGGCGCGGTGGCAGCACCCCACCCGCGGATTGATTCACCCGGCGGAATTTCTGCCCCTCGCCCGCGACATGAATCTGCTCAAGGCTGTTGACCTTGCCGCCATCTCGGCTGCAGCACAGCTGCGTAAACGCCTGATTCACAGCGGATTTGATGACATCCGGGTCGGCATCAACGGGTCTGCACACCTGTTGCAGGATCCGGCGCACATCGACCTTCTGCCAGCACGCGTCACGCGCGCGGGCGCCCGGACGCAGGATTTCGTCATCGAACTGGCGGAACGCGATGTCTTTGGCAACGAAGACCGTATCGAAACGCATCTGACGGCAATCTCGCGGCTCGTGGGTCACGGATTCAGCGTCCTGATCGACGGGTTCGGCGCAGGCTATGCCGGCCTTCTGCACGTCGAACGCCTGGCCGTTGCGGGCTTCAAGATCGAAAAAGCACTGATCCGCCGCCTCGATACCGTCCCGGCCTGTGAACGGATCACCGCGATGCTGCTGACGTTCAGCCGAGAGAAAGACATCTATGCCGTCGCCTACGGTATCGAAACCGCAGATCAGGCGCGCATGGTCCGCGCACTGGGCGGAACGGTGGGCCAGGGCAATCATTTTGCCCGCGCCATGCCCGCCGAAGACGTGATCGACTGGTTGCGCCAACGCGCAGCCCGCCCGCCGCTGGCCGTGGCCGCCGACCTGTCCCTGATTGCCCCCGTGCACGTCGCCCGATAAGGAAGGACAAATTTCATTCAGCGGAGCATGACCATGGCAAGCTATCAGTTCGTCTATTTCATGGACGGCGTGTCCAAGACCTATCCCGGCGGCAAGAAGGTCTTTGAAAACATCCGGCTGAACTTTCTGCCCGGCGTCAAGATCGGCGTCGTCGGTGTGAACGGCACCGGTAAATCGACACTGATGCGCATCATGGCGGGTCAGGACAAGGATTTTCAGGGCGAAGCCTGGGCCGCAGAAGGCGCGCGCGTCGGCTATCTGCCGCAGGAACCGGAACTGGACCCGACGCTGAACGTGCGCGAAAACGTCATGCTGGGTGTGGCCGACAAGAAGGCCGTGCTGGACCGCTACAACGAAGTCGCGATGAACTACA
Source organism: Loktanella sp. M215 (assembly GCF_021735925.1). NCBI lineage: Bacteria > Pseudomonadati > Pseudomonadota > Alphaproteobacteria > Rhodobacterales > Roseobacteraceae > Loktanella > Loktanella sp. M215. The sequence goes on along the minus strand of NZ_WMEA01000001.1, from coordinate 1,702,958 downwards.
GCGACGAGACGGCCGACGAGATGGCCCGCCTGCAGGACGAGATCGACGCCCAGAACCTCTGGGACCTCGACGCGCAGATCGATGTCAGCATGGAAGCCCTGCGCTGCCCCCCCGACGACGCCGACGTCACGTCCCTGTCAGGCGGTGAAAAGCGGCGCGTGGCCCTGTGCAAGCTGCTGCTGGAAGCGCCCGACATGCTGCTGCTGGACGAACCGACCAACCACCTCGACGCGGAAACCATCGCGTGGCTGCAGCAGCACCTTGTGGACTACAAAGGCACGATCCTGATCGTGACCCACGATCGTTACTTCCTTGATGCGATCACCGGCTGGATCCTCGAACTCGACCGCGGGTCGGGCATTCCGCACGAGGGCAATTACTCCAGCTGGCTGGAGGCCAAGGCCAAGCGTCTGGAAAAAGAGGCGAAAGAGGACAAGTCCAAGCAGCGCACGCTGGAGCGCGAGCTGGAATGGATGCGTCAAGGCGCCAAGGCGCGTCAGGCCAAGTCGAAGGCGCGGATCAGCGCCTATAACGACCTCGCCAACCAGTCCGAAAAGGAAAAGATGGGCCGCGCCCAGATCATCATCCCGAACGGTCCGCGTCTGGGGTCCAAGGTGATCGAGGTCACGGACCTGAAAAAGGCGATGGGCGACAAGTTGCTGGTCGAGGGGCTGTCCTTCGACCTGCCGCCCGGCGGCATCGTCGGCGTCATCGGCCCGAACGGCGCCGGCAAATCGACGCTCTTTTCGATGCTGACCGGTCAGGCACAGCCCGATGAAGGCAGCGTCGAATACGGCGATACGGTCAAGCTGTCCTACGTGGACCAGTCCCGAGACGCGCTGGCCCCCGATGCGACAGTCTGGGAGGAAATCACCGGCGGCGCCGAAATCATCGAACTCGGTGACGCCTCGATGAACAGCCGCGCCTACTGCTCGGCCTTCAACTTCAAGGGTGGTGATCAGCAAAAGAAGGTCGGCCTGCTGTCGGGGGGCGAACGCAACCGCGTCCACATGGCCAAACTGCTGAAATCCGGCGGCAACGTCCTGCTCCTCGACGAGCCGACGAACGACCTCGACGTGGAAACGCTGCGGGCGCTCGAAGACGCCCTGACATCCTTCGCGGGCTGCGCAGTGGTCATCAGCCACGACCGATTCTTCCTCGACCGGATCTGCACGCACATCCTGGCCTTCGAAGGCGACGCCCACGTCGAATGGTTCCAGGGCAATTTCGAAGACTACGAGGAAGACAAGAAACGCCGTCTCGGCGCCGACGCGCTGGAACCCAAGCGGTTGAAACATAAGAAATTCGTGCGCTAGACCGAAGATCCTGCAGTGCCGGAAGCTCTCGTCTTGCAACGCGAGTCTCCGCACTGCAGCGAAACAAAATATCACACAAGGCCAATAAGCAGTAACTAATGAAATAGGGGCTTTATTTCGCACCATTTTCAAGCAATGGTTAACGCAGTTTTAGAGGGGGCGTATCATGGCAATTGGAATATTGGGCGCCTTTGTCGGACTGTTGTCGGCGATCGCCTCTACATGTGTCACCGGGATTTCGATCTTTGAAAGCGGCGTCATCTATCTGGTCATGTCCTTTGCCACCGTCGCCCTGTCGGCGGTTTCCGCAAGCTGGCCGACCGCAGCACGGTCGCGCACCTGACACCGCACCATCCGCACAGGATGACCCCTCGTATCGATGGCCTTGCTTTTACCACTCGTATGCGCTACAAGGTCTGCGCAGACGTTATCTATCTCGACCCACTGTGTTCCTTTCTAGGCTACAGCGCTCGACATTGCACTGACTAAGCCGGGCCACCGCAATCTCGTGGGTGGCAAGACTAAAAGGAATAACACGATGGCTACTGGCACCGTGAAATGGTTCAACGCAACCAAAGGCTTCGGCTTCATCGCTCCCGATGGCGGCTCCAAGGACGTTTTCGTCCACATCTCCGCTGTTGAGCGTTCGGGCCTGACCGGTCTGGCCGACAACCAGAAAGTGACCTTCGACATCGAATCCGGCCGTGACGGTCGTGAATCGGCTGTGAACCTGTCGCTGGCGTAAGCTGCGTCCTGCAAGACTTGGGTGCGCGGTCCCGCGCATCCTCCCTTCGCCGATCGGCAAATTTTCACCGATTGCAGCGATCTGACCGACCCCCATTAAATTACAGTTGATTTGACGAACGCGTTGAGGATAATTTCTGACGCTACGTTACCTTTATCGACGACGGTCCCCACGGCCCGGTGCCTCGATCTTGCACTGACGAGCCGAACCGCTGCATTCCGCGAGCGGTGTAATTGGGAGACGAGACATGGCAACCGGAACAGTGAAGTGGTTTAACACCACGAAAGGCTTTGGCTTTATTGCGCCCGACGGCGGATCGAAGGACGTTTTCGTCCACATCTCTGCCGTCGAACGCTCTGGCCTGACGGGCCTTGCTGACAATCAGAAGGTCAAGTTCGACATCGAAGCGGGCCGCGATGGCCGCGAATCGGCTGTGAACCTCTCGCTGGCCTAATCGGCCGGCAAGCCCTTCACGAAATCCAGAACGGCTGGCCCCATGGCCGCGACAATCAGCTTCACCCCTTCCGCGTTGGGGTGAATGCCATCCGCCTGCAGATACTTCGGCAGGTCCAGATCGCGCAGCCCGGCGAACCAGTCGGGATAGACCGGCACGTCGTATTTTGCCCCCAGATCGCCGTACATCCCATTGAACGCCGTCGCGTAATCCGCGCCATAGTTCGTACCCGCCCGCAACCCGATCAACATCGACGGCACATCGGCCGCCTTCGCCTTGCCAAGGATCTTGTCGAGGTTGTCGCGACTGACCTTCGGGTCCAGACCGCGCAAATAGTCGTTACCGCCCAGTGCTATCAGCATGGCATCGACGTCTGGCGTCAGTGTCCAGTCCACGCGGCTCAGCCCGCCAGCGGTCGTGTCGCCCGACACTCCGGCGTTCAGCAACGTGACCTCTGCCCCCTCTGCGTCCAGCCAGGCCTGCATCTGCGGCACGAATCCCTGATCCTGCTCCAGCCCGTATCCCGCCGTCAGGCTGTCGCCCAGGGCCGCGACGGTCACGGGTGCGGCAACGGCCGCCGTGGCAAAAAGGCTCAGGATCAACCCGTTGCGCACCGACCGCACTGCACCATATGCAAGGGTGAACAAAGCAAAGGTTTTCCCCATGTCCGATACCGTCCTGTCGCTGCGCCACGTGGCGCTGTCCCTCGACGGCAATGCGGGCAAGGTGGACATCCTGCACGATATCTCGCTCGACGTGGCAAGCGGTGAAACCTTGGGGCTGGTCGGGCCGAGTGGATCTGGCAAGTCATCTCTCCTGATGCTGATGGGCGGTCTGGAACAGGCCACCACAGGTCAGATCACCGCGATGGGCAGCGACCTGACCGCGATGAACGAAGACCAGCTCGCCCGCTTTCGCCGTTCACATATGGGGGTGGTCTTCCAGTCTTTCCACCTGATCCCGACGATGACCGCTCTTGAAAACGTGGCCACGCCGCTGGAACTGGCCGGGGTCAAGGATGCCTTCGACCGGGCGCGGGCCGAGCTGGAGGCCGTGGGCCTTGGCAACCGCGTCGATCACTACCCCAACCAGATGTCCGGCGGTGAACAGCAGCGCGTCGCCCTCGCCCGCGCCTCTGCCCCGCGTCCCAAACTGCTTTTGGCGGATGAACCCACCGGCAACCTCGACGAGGCGAACGGCAGCGCCATCATCGAGCTTCTTTTCGGCCTGCGCGACCGGCACGGGTCCACGCTTATCATGGTCACCCACGCACGCGACCTTGCCGCCCGATGTTCGCGCGTGATCGGCCTGCGCGACGGCCGTCTGGACGCCGCATGAGCCTGCCCCTCGCGTTCACCTTCGCCCGCCGCGAACTGCGCGGCGGCCTGCGCGGCTTTCGCGTCTTCCTCGCCTGCCTCGCCCTCGGTGTCGCCGCCATCGCCGCCGTCGGCACCGTGCGCGCCGGGATCGAGGCTGGCCTTGCCGAACAGGGCAGCGCCCTTCTGGGCGGCGACGCGCAGGCCACCCTGACCTATCGCCACGCCAGTCCGGAAGAGCTGGCGTTCATGCAGGACGTCTCGACCACCCTGTCGGAAACCGTCGACTTCCGGTCGATGGTCGTGGTGGGCGAAGACCGCGCTTTGACGCAGGTGCGCGGCGTGGACGCCGCCTATCCGCTGGTCGGTGCCGTCACGCTTGACCCGCCGATGCCGCTGGCGGACGCCTTGGCCGGCAACGGCACCCTGCCAGGCGGCGTGATGGAACGTGTTCTCTCCGACAGGCTTGGCCTGAAACCCGGCGACACCTTCCGCATGGGGACGCAGGACTTCGTGTTCAGCGCCGTGCTCGCCAGCTATCCCGACAACGCGGCGGGCGGCTTCTCCCTCGGGCCGCGCAGCATCGTGCTGACCCGCGACCTCGCCAATGCGGGCCTGTTGTCCGAAGGCACGCTGTTCGACACCGACTACCGCATGCTGCTACCCCCCGGCACCGATCTGCAGGCGTTGAAGGACCGTGCCGACGCGAAATTCCGCGACACCGGCATGCGCTGGCGCGACAGCCGCGAAGGTGCCGGCGGCACCGCCCGCTTTGTCGAACGGATGGGCGCGTTTCTGATCCTCGTGGGTCTGTCGGGCCTCGCCGTCGGCGGCATCGGCGTCAGCGCAGCCGTCCGCGCATACCTTGGCGGCAAGACCGGCACGATCGCGATTCTCAAGACGCTGGGCGCCACGCGCGGCACGATCTTTGCCACCTATGCGCTGCAGATCGGCGCGCTGACGCTGCTGGGTGTCGCGATAGGCCTGATCCTCGGCGGCGGCATCCCCCTCGCCCTCGCCCCGGTGATCGAGGCGCAACTGCCGATTCCCGCCGATTTCGGCGTCTACCCCGCCCCCCTGATCGAGGCCGCGATCTACGGCATCCTCGCCGCCGCGATCTTCACCCTTTGGCCCCTCGCCCGGACCGAGAGCATCCGTGCCGCTACCCTGTTCCGCGATGCCTTCGGCGGTGGGTCGGCCCTGCCCCGCTGGCCCTATCTGCTGATCACGGCGGGTCTTGTCGGCCTGCTCCTCGGTCTCGCGATCTGGTTCTCCGGCACGGTCTGGCTGACCCTCTGGACCGCTGGCGGGATTGCGGGGGCCTTGCTGATCCTCGTGCTCGCCGCCGCCCTGATCCGCTGGATCGCCCGCCTGTTGCGCAGCACCGCCCGCGGCCATCCCGCCCTGCGGCTGGCGCTCGCCAGTATCGGTGCACGCGGCGGCGAATCGACCTCCGTCGTCCTGTCGCTGGGCCTCGGCCTCGCCGTGCTTGCCGCCATCGGCCAGATCGACGGCAACCTGCGCCGCGCCTTCACGGCAGAGCTGCCTGAACGCGCGCCCAGCTATTTCTTCGTCGACATCCAGCCCGACCAGATCGACGGCTACCGCAAGATCCTCGCCGACAACCCGGCCGTGACCAAGGTCGAAACCGCCCCCATGCTCCGCGGCGTCATCACCCGGATCAACGGCGAGGATGCGCAGAAGGTCGCTGGCGGCCATTGGGTCGTGCGCGGCGACCGTGGCATCACCTATGCCGACAGCCTGCCCGACGGCAGCACGCTCTCTGCCGGTGAATGGTGGCCCGAAGGTTATGCGGGCGCGCCTCAGATCAGCTTTGCCGCCGAAGAGGCGGCAGAGATCGGTCTGAACCTTGGCGACACCCTGACCGTCAACGTCCTTGGCCGCGACATCACCGGCACGATCACCAGCTTCCGGCAGGTGAACTGGGACAGCGCCGGTCTCGGTTTTGTGCTGACCTTCAATTCCGCCGCCCTCGCCGGTGCACCGCACAGCTGGATTTCCACCGTCTATGCCGCGCCAGAGGCCGAGGCGCAGATCCTGCGCGACGTGGCAACTGCCTATCCCAACGTCACCGCCATCCGCATCCGCGACGCCATCGACCGTGTCTCCGTGCTGATCGAGGGGATCACCGCCGCCACGCGCTACGGCGCGCTGGCGACCCTCGTGACCGGCTTCCTCGTGCTGATCGGTGCCGCCGCCGCAGGCGAGCGCGCCCGCACGTTCGAGGCGGCCGTGCTCAAGACCATCGGCGCCACCCGCGGCCTGATCGTCGCCAGCTTTGCCTTGCGCGCGGCCCTGCTGGGGCTGGCGGCGGGTGTCGTGGCGCTGACGGCGGGCATCATAGGCGGCTGGGCGGTGCAGACCTACATCATGGAAAACGACTACCAGATCATCTGGGGCAATGCCCTGTGGATCGTCGGTGGCGGCGTCATGGTCTCGCTCCTTGCAGGCCTCGCCTTCGCCATCCGCCCCCTGCAAGCCGCCCCGGCACAGGTGCTCCGTGCCAGAGAGTGATCCCGCCTTCTTCGGCTACGGCAGCCTCGTGAACCTCGCGACTCACGGCTATGCCGACCCTTGCCCGGCGCGCCTGACCGGCTGGCGCCGCGTCTGGCGCAGCACGACGCTGCGCGAGGCGGCGTTCCTGTCGGTCGATCCCGCGCCGGGGGTCACGCTGGACGGCATCGCCGCCCGCGTGCCCGGCGCCGACTGGCTGGCGCTGGACGCCCGAGAGGCCGCCTATACCCGCATCGACGTGTCAGAAACCCTCGGCCTGGGTTGTCCCGCCGCCGTCTACCGGGTCAGCGACGGCCTGACGCTGCCCACCACGACAGGCCACATGATCCTGCGCAGCTATCTCGACGTCGTCGTGCAAGGTTATTTTCGGGTCTTCGGCCCCACCGGCGTCAGCGATTTCTTCGACACCACGACGGGATGGGAGGTCGGCATCAAAGACGATCGCGCGGCCCCGCTCTATCCCCGCGCACAGACGCTATCAGACATAGAAACGGCGCAGGTGGATCACCACCTGCGCCGCCTGTCCGTCCCGCACTGAACCTTACAGCGTCGGTTTCTTCTGCAGCAGCGGCATGACCTGCGCCATCTCCGGTCCGCGCGCCTGACCGGTCACGGCAAGGCGCAGCGGCATGAACAGCCCCTTGCCCTTGCGGCCGGTCGCGTCCTTGACGGCCCCGGTCCACTCACCCCAGGTCGCGTCCGTATAAGGCGGCGCGCCCAGCAGATCGAAGGCCTGAACGATAAACTCCCGGTCCTCGTCCGCGACCACGGCGGTGCCACCGTCGCGGAACAGCGCCCACCACGGGGCCACGTCGTCCAGCTTGGTGATGTTTTCCTTCACCACCTCCCAGAACGCCGGCTGCAGTTCGGCAGGCACGCCGGCCGCGTCCAGCGTGTCCTTGACCGCCGCCGCATCCAGCCTGGCATAATGACGGGCCGTCAGCGGCCACAGATCCTCGAAATCGAACTTCGTCGGTGCGGACCCGAAGGTGGCGATATCGAAACCTGCGATCACCTGATCAATGCCATCGACCAGCACGACCGGCTGGGACGACCCCAGACGCGCCATCAGCGACAGCACGGCCTCTGCCGCGATCCCCTGATTGCGCAGGTCGCGCAGCGCCAGCGTGCCCAGACGCTTGGACAGCGCCTCGCCCTGCGGGCCGGTCAGCAGCGAGTGGTGCGCAAAACGCGGCACGGTCCCGCCCAGTGCCTGCATGATCTGGATCTGCGTCGCCGTGTTGGTGACGTGGTCCGACCCGCGCACGATGTCGGTGATCTTCATGTCGACGTCATCGACGGGCGACGCGAAGGTATACAGGATCTGCCCCGTTTCCTTGATCAGCACCGGATCGCTGACCGAGGCACAGTCGATGCTGATCGGCCCCATGATCCCGTCGTCCCACTCCACTCGCTCAAGGTCGAGCTTGAAGCGCCAGTGCCCCTTGCGACCCTCGTCGCGGTAGGCCTGCTTTTGTGCGTCGGTCAGGGACAGGGCGGCGCGGTCATAGACCGGCGGCTTGCCCATGTTCAGCTGCTTCTTGCGCTTCAGGTCCAGCTCCACCGGCGTCTCGAAACACTCGTACAGGCGGCCGGAGTCCAGCAGCTGCTGCCGCGCCTCGTCATAGCGGGCCAACCGGTCAGACTGCTTCTGGATATCGTCCCACGTGATGCCCAGCCACGTCAGCACATCCTTGATGCCCTGTTCGTACTCGGCCTTGGACCGCTCTTGGTCGGTGTCGTCGATGCGCAGGATGAAGGTGCCGCCATTCTGCCGCGCGATGGCATAGTTGAACATCGCGGCACGCAGGTTGCCGATATGCATCCAGCCGGTCGGCGACGGGGCGAAGCGGGTGATCGTGGTCATGGGCGGCGTCCTCTATCTTTGCCAGTGCTGTGTCACGCCGCCTGCCGTTTGTCCAGTTTCTGCGCCCCCGGCGCGGGCAGACGCCAGACCAGCAGCGCCAGCGCAACAAAGCTGGTCGTCGAAAATAGCAGCGCCATCCGCAGCGCGTCGGAATAGACCGGCACCGTGTCGCCCCCGGCCTGCAGCGCGGCGGCGATATGGGAAAAGAACAACTGCCCCATCACCGCCAGCCCCAGCGCGCCGCCCAGCTGCTGGAACGACTGCAACGCGCCAGAGGCGGACCCGGTATCGTTGTCCGCAACCGTCCCCAGCACCGTATTGAACAGCGGCGAAATCGCCGTGCCCAGCCCGAGGCCGCCCAAAAACAGTGGGATGATGAAGGCAGAGCGCGTGATCTCTCCCGCCGCCTGCGGCGTGACAAAGGGCAGGATCACCATGCAGGTCGCCAGCAACAGCCCACCGGCACTGATCCGCTGCCGCAGGAACCGGTTGCCCATCCGCCCCGCCGCGACAGAGGCAAAAAGCACGCCGACCGGGAACGGAATGGTCGTCAGGCCCGATTCAAGCGGCGAAAATCCATTGCCCACCTGCAACAGGATCGCCAGCACCAGAAAGAACCCCGGCACACCGGCAAAGAGCAGCATGACAAGCCCGGTGCCGACCATGAATCCCTTGTTGCGAAACAGGGTGACCGGCAGCAACTGGGCGCGTCCGGCAGCCGCGCGATGCCGCTGCCACAGGATAAAGATCCATAGCATCGGCAGCGCCGCGGCCATCATGACAAAGATCCAGACCGGCCAGCCGATCTGCCGCCCCTCGATCAGCGGGAACATGACCAGTAGCGTCGTGATCGCCGCCAGCGCGATGCCCACGCCGTCGATCTCCAGCCCCTTGTTGCCCGGCAGGGTCGGCACGAACTTGAACGCCGCCAGAACGGCAAGAATCCCGACCGGCACGTTCACCAGAAAGATCGGCCTCCAATCAAGGCCCGAGATATTGCTCTCGATCAGGAAACCGCCCAGCACCGGGCCGGTCACACTCGCAAGGCCCGCCGACAGACCGAAGAGGGCAAAGGCAAGCCCACGTTCCTTGGGCGCGAACAGGGCCGGCACGATGGCCAGCGTCTGCGGTGTCATCATGGCCCCGCCGATGCCCTGCACCACGCGGGCGGCGACAAGGCCGTAGATCGACGGGGCGATGCCACACAAAGCCGATCCGAAGGTGAACACACAGACGCCCGCAATGAACATGCGCCGCCGCCCGATGACGTCGCCAAGTCGCCCCATCGGCAGCAGCAACAGGGCAAAGGTCAGGATATAGATCGCCACGACCCATTCGATCTGGCTGTCGGTGGCGTCAAACGCGCGCTGCAGCGACGGGATCGCGACGTTCACGATGGTGACGTCGATCAGGTTCATGAAACCGGCGACAAGAAGGGTTGCCATGGCGATCCATCGCCCGGCCAGCGGTTCGTCATCGTTCGTGCGGTGCATCGGGGGGACTTTCTGATCTGCGACAAGGTCTAGATAGCGGAGGGACCAGCGAAGTCACGCATCGCGTGGTCGTTTCATATCCTTCGACACCGCAGGGTCGTCCGGCACAATAAAAAGGGCCCTGCGCTGACGCACAGGACCCCTTCGCGTTTGTCCAGTGACCGGGTGTTACCGGACGATCTGCACGATCGCGCCGGACTCGGCATCGACCAGAACCGGCAGGCCGTTGATGTTCAGGTAACGCAGTTCCGGCTGCGGCACTTCGTAGGTCGTGACTTCGGCCGGGATCACGGCACCGACGACGACTTCGCCATCCAGATAGACCGTCTCGACCGGGTTGGCCGTGACATAGGTGATCGTGTCGGCACTCGGCTCGACAGCGGCCGCACCCACGGCAGTACCAGCGATCGCACCGGCCACGATGGCACCGGCGGGTCCGCCCAGTGCGAATGCGGTCAGCGCGCCGACGGTACCGGCAGCCGTTGCCGCGACGTTCTGGTCGGTCTTCGTCGTGCCTTCCTCGGTCGCCTGAATGACGGTGACTGTCTCGGCAGCACCGCTCAGATCGACCAGCGGCACGGCATTGGCGTTCTCTTCAACGTACAGATACTGGCCCGACGCCCAGCCGTTCATGGTGCCGGACGAGATTTTGCACCAGCTGATGTCCTGCAGGCAGCCATCGATCGTGACTTCCTGATCCTTTTCAAGTGCACCCAGAACAGCGCCGAAGGGCGACGGCTGGTCACGCACGTTCAGCTCAACGCCGACCTTTGCGGTGGTCGTCTGCGCCACGGCGGGCAATGCGGCGCCAAGCGCCATGACGGATGCGATCGTCAGTGTGGTCAGTTTCATCGACAGTTCCTTCGCCGGTCCGCAGCACCGGTTATCGGCACCGCCCTCAAGATCGGCAATCTGCAAGGACAATGCGCAGACCGTGAACTGCGTTCCTGTGCCGCACGGGGTATGGGCAAAAGATTTCCGACGACACGGCCAAAATCGGCGCACTTTACAAGCCAACTCAAAAAGCACTTGACGCGCGTACGACTTCGCAAATCAGCCGCAGCCTAGCAGAGGCCGCATTTTCAGACTGCCGCCTTCTCGCCGCACCCGCAAAACCGTCCTCAGGCCGTCGATCTCAAACCCCGTCATCCCGCCAGCGATTCACGATGGGATAGCGGCGGTCCAGCCAGAAGGCGCGCGATGAAAGCCGTGTGCCGGGGGCGGACTGAAAGCGCTTGTATTCACTGATGTAGATCAGATGTTCGACCTTCTTCACCGTCTCCCGCGCGTATCCTGCGGCGACACAATCGGCGACGCTCGCCTCATCGTCGACCAGCATCGTCAGGATACCGTCAAGAACGTCGTAAGGCGGCAGGCTGTCATCGTCGCGCTGGTCGGGCCGCAGTTCCGCCGATGGCGGCTTGTCGATGATGCTGACCGGAATCATCTCTCCGGCGGGCGCCTTCATCCAGGGGCGGTGGTTGGCATTGCGCCACCGGCAGATGTCAAAGACGCGGGTCTTGTACAGATCCTTGATCGGATTGTAGCCACCCGCCATGTCGCCATAGATCGTGGCGTACCCCACCGCGACCTCTGACTTGTTGCCCGTCGTCAGCAGCATTTCCCCGAACTTGTTCGATTGCGCCATCAACAGCAGGCCCCGCATCCGGCTTTGGATGTTCTCCTCCGTCAGATCAGGTTCCAGCCCCGCGAACAAGCCGGACAGCGCCTCGCCCACCGCATCCACCGGCCCCGCGATCGGCACTGTGTCAAAGGCGCAGCCCAGCGCATCGACAACCTTCTGCGCATCGTCCAGCGACGCCCGAGAGGTGTATTTGCTGGGCAGCATGACACCGCGCACGTTCTGCGGGCCCAGCGCATCGGCGGCGATCACCGCGACGATGGCACTGTCGATGCCGCCGGACAGGCCCAGCAGCACTTTCTTGAAACCCGCCTTGCGGCAGTAATCGCCCAGCGTCTCGACCATCGCGCGATAGTCCTGCTCCAGACTGTCGGGATGCTTGGCAAACGCACCCTGCTTTGCAACCCAAGCCCCGGCATCACGTGTCAGATCGACATGCGCCACAGCCTCTTCGCCAAAGGGCATCTGCAGGGCCATCTTGCCGTGCCGGTTCAGCACGAAGGATCCACCGTCAAAGAACTGGTCATCCTGCCCGCCCACCATGTTGACATAGACCAGCGGCACGTCGTTCTCGATCACGCGGGCGACCATGTTGTTCAGCCGCACGGCGAACTTGTCACGGAAATACGGGCTGCCGTTCGGCACCAGCAACACCTCTGCCCCACTCTCGACCTGCGCCTCGGCCACGTCCGGATACCAGGCATCCTCGCAGATCGGCGTGCCGATGCGCGGGCCGGTCGTGGCAAAGGGACCCTGAATCTGGCCGCGCGAAAACAGACGCACCTCGTCGAAGACGTTGAAGTTGGGCAGGAAATACTTGTCCGCCCGGCCCGCGATCACGCCGTCCTTCAGCATGTAATAGCTGTTGTGCAGCTTCACGCCCTCCAGCGCCGGTCCGCCGATCATCAGGACCGGCCCGTCGGCACAGGCGTCCGCCAGCGCCACGATCTCGGCCACGGCGGCAAGGATGAACCCCCGGCGGCGGATCAGGTCCTGCGTCTGATAGCCGGTGATGAACATCTCCGGCAGGGCGACCATCTGCGCACCCGCGTCGCGTCCCTGCCGCCACGCGTCCAGTGCCTTTGCGGCATTGCCTTTCAGGTCGCCCACGGTCGGGTTCAGCTGCGCCAGCGTGATGCGGTAATGGTCGGTCATGGGCCACCTCTCCGGTTTGTGACGCAGATAGCAGATATCGGGCCAAGGGAAACCCGCCGGTTGGCAGCCCTTGCCCGTTGTCACGGGGCGCGGGTTTCTTTACCAATCTCGCCTGAGGCAAAGGTAGGAACACCCATGACGCGTTTTGCAACGGCGGCACTGCTGTCACTGACCCTTGCGGGCCCCCTCTTGATCGGTGTGGCGCAGGCCCAGACCACGGAAACCAAGCAATACGACGACGGCGGCGTCTATACCGGCGCGTTCCTGAACGGCAAGCAGCACGGTCAGGGCACCTACACCCTGCCCAATGGCTATGAATATTCCGGCAACTGGGTGCAGGGCGAAATCAGCGGCCAGGGCCGCGCCGTGTTCCCCAACGGTTCCATCTACGAAGGCACATTTGCCGCAGGCAAACCCGACGGCACCGGCAAGATCACCTTTGCCGACGGCGGCACCTACGAAGGCGACTGGCTCGCGGGGGATATCACCGGACGCGGCATCGCCCGCTACGCCAACGGCGTCGTCTACGAAGGCGAGTTCCGCAACGCCATGCACCACGGCACCGGGACGATGCGCAGCCCGGACGGCTATGAATACACCGGCCCCTGGATCAACGGCGTCAAGGAAGGCACCGGAAAGGTCACCTACCCCGACGGCGCCGTCTACGAAGGCGAGCTGAAGGCGGGCGAGCGTGACGGGACCGGCATCCTCACGATGAAGGACGGGCTGATCTACGACGGGACCTGGGTCAACGGCCAGATCCAGGGTCAGGGCAAGCTGACCCAGCCCAACGGCGACATCTACGAAGGCGCCCTCGTCGCCGGCAAGCGCGACGGGACCGGCAAGGTCACCTACGCCAACGGCGACGTCTACGAAGGGGGCTTTGCCGACGACGTGCGCAGCGGCGCTGGCACCTTCACCGGGACCGACGGCTATCGCTACACCGGCGACTGGGTCGACGGCCAGATCGAGGGCAAGGGCGAAGTCACCTATCCCGACGGCGCCGTCTACACCGGCGATTTCACCGCCGATCTGGCGAACGGCACCGGCCGCATCGTCTATCCCGACGGGTCGTCCTACGAAGGCACCTGGGTCAACGGCGTCATCGACGGCAAAGGCATCGCGACCTATGCCAACGGTCTGGTCTACGAGGGCGACTTCGTGAACGCCAAGAACGACGGTCAGGGCAAGATGACCTACCCCGACGGCTATACCTATACCGGCGGCTGGTCCGACGGTCAGCGCGACGGCACCGGCACCGCAACCTACGCGGACGGCACGGTCTATACGGGCGACTTCCGCGACGGCCAGCGCAACGGCACCGGCACGATCACCTTGGCCGACGGTTTTACCTACACGGGCTCATGGCTGGACGGAGAGATTTCCGGCACCGGCACGGCCACCTACGCCAACGGCGATGTCTATGAAGGGTCGTTCGTCCACGGCCGCCGCGAAGGGCCGGGCACCATGCGCTACGCCAGCGGCGCCGAGACATCGGGCAACTGGGCCGACGGCGCACTGCTGACACCAGCGACTCCGGCAGAAGGCGATCCAGCCGCAGATGCTGCGACCGCGCCGGCGGCCCAGGACGCGGCCGCCCCGGCTGCGGACAGCAATGCGACACCCGCCACGGATGTGCCCGCGACCGCCGGGAACTGACCCGCACCCTGTCAATCGGTCAAACGCGGGCGCCACCTTCGCAATTGACCCGCCTGTCAGGCTAGGCCGTCGTCCGCAGTCTCGCCTTCACGGCCAGCAGATCCGTCCAGGCGTCGCGCTTGGCTGCGGGCTGCGCCAGCAGGAACTCGGGGGCGAACATCGGCAGCGCCGGGCGGCCCAGCACCTCGGCCCATTGCCCGCGCATCCGGGTGATCCCGGCCCGTCCCAGCAAGGCCTGACAAGGCGCATTGCCCATGCAGACCACGATATCGGGCTGCACAAGTGCGATGTGCCGCTCCAGAAACGGCAGCATCATCGCCAGATCCTCGGGCTGCGGCATCCCCGCCCCCGCCGTCCGCCACGGCAGCACATGCAGCACATAGGCGGCCCGCGCAGGATCGCTGGCCGCCCGGTCCAGACCGATCGCGCCCAGCATCCGGTCCAACAGCGTGCCCGCCGGTCCGACAAAGGGACGCCCCGCCTGATCCTCCGCCCGACCGGGCGCTTCGCCGATCCACATCACGCGGGCTGCGGGATCGCCTTCGGCCCAGACGAACTGCCGCGCACCGCGTTGCAGGGTGCACAGCGTGAACCCTTCCTGTGCGGCCCGCAGCGCGTCCAGATCGCGCGCCGCCTCTGCTGCTTCTCGCGCCAATGCGGGCGCGTCGAAACTCTCGGGCGCCGGGATCGGCGGCGGCGGACGCTGCCCCCGTTCAGCCGCGACCGGCACCGGCTTCGGCGCGACCGCGTCCAGCGCATAGCGATCGACCGGCGCGTCGCCAATCGCCTCGTCCGCCCCCAGCGCGACCTGCCAGTCCAGCAGGGCGACCGCGGCCCAATAGTCTTCCTGCGATTCCATGACGACGACCTTACCCGCCCCCGCAGGGAAACGCAGTCCCCTTCTTCTGGTCGAAAATACTTCGGGGGGACGGCGCAGCCGGGGGGGCTGGCCCCCCTGCCACGGCCCGCCTATAACCCCGCCACCAGCGAAGGAGAGCCCATGTCATTCCGCGCCCGCCACCTGCTCGGCATCGAACACCTCGCCCCGGACGAGATCACGACCCTGCTGGACCTCGCGGACAGCTACGCCGAGGACAATCGCGCTGGGAAAACCCACCGCGACGTGCTGGCCGGCATCACCCAGATCAACATGTTTTTCGAAAATTCGACCCGCACCCAGGCCAGTTTCGAACTCGCCGGCAAGAAGCTGGGGGCCGACGTGATGAACATGGGCATGCAGTCCAGCAGCGTGAAGAAGGGCGAGACGCTGATCGACACTGCCCTCACCCTCAACGCCATGCACCCCGATCTGCTGGTCGTGCGCCACCCCTCCTCGGGTGCCGTCGACCTTCTGTCGCAAAAGGTGAACTGTGCGGTCCTCAACGCTGGCGACGGGCGCCACGAGCATCCGACTCAGGCCCTGCTGGACGCGCTCACGATCCGCCGCGCCAAGGGGCGCCTGCATCGCCTCTCCGTCGCGATCTGCGGCGATATCGCGCACAGCCGGGTCGCCCGGTCCAACATCATGTTGCTGGGCAAGATGGAAAACCGCGTCCGCCTGATCGGCCCGCCGACCCTGATGCCCGCGGGCATCGCCGAATTCGGGGTCGAGGTGTTCGACGACATGGAAGAAGGTCTGGCCGACGTCGACGTGGTCATGATGCTCCGCCTGCAAAAGGAACGCATGGACGGCGGCTTCATCCCGTCGGAACGCGAGTATTTCCACCGCTACGGCCTCGACGCGACCAAGCTTGCCTGCGCGAAACCCGATGCGATCGTCATGCATCCGGGTCCGATGAACCGGGGCGTCGAAATCGACGGTACCATCGCCGACGACATCAACCGCAGCGTGATCCAGACGCAGGTCGAAATGGGCGTCGCCGTCCGCATGGCCGCGATGGACCTGCTGGCACGCAACCTGCGCGCCGACCGGAAAGCGGCAGTCGCCTGACGGTCAAAGCCGCGCGGACCGGGACCTGCCTGCATCTGCGATTGGCCTCATCCTGCGCCGCACAGGAACCAGACCCGCCCAGACCGGTTGACATACGAGATGATAAGAAAGGCTGGCCCGAAGATGACCCTGACCCTGCCTGCCGATGACCACGGCCTGATCCGGATCTTCAAGATCAGGACACCCGCCCCCGCCGGGCTGGAGGAGCGGACCCCCGCCGCACTCGCGGCCCTGTTCGGCACGGATGATCTGGATCCCGACTTCATCGACGTGGTCGACACACGGCAGTTGGCCGGGCTGTCCCTGATGGACTATCTGCATCAGGGCTATGACATCCCCGATACCGCGACCGACGATCCCGCGCTGCGCGACCTGCGCGGCGTCGTCGTACTGATCATGTCCCGCGCCGCCCGCGGGCGCGAGGTCACGCTGACCCTCGCCGACACGGTCACCCACGTCACGACCACCGGCGATCCGGCCCGGCTGCGGATTCCCCCCGCCCCCATGACCTCTGCCGCGGCAGAGGGCTCGGTCGCGGGCGGAAAGGCAGCCCCGTCCAATGCCGCCATGTCCGGACGGGTCGCCACCATCGCGCTCCTCATCCTCTTTGCACTGGTCGCCCTGATGATCTGGGTCGCAAGCTAGCGGCAAAGATTGACCCTGTCGCCCGCGCTGCCTACACCTTGCCGCACCGCCGCAAGGATCAAGACCCGCATGACTACCGTTCATTTCACCAACGCCCGCATCATCGACCCCGTCGCGCTGACCGACCTTGCGGGATCGCTGACCGTCCGGGACGGGATCATCATCGCCCGCGATGGCAAGCCGCCCAAGGGTGCAGAGGTGATCGACTGCGCGGGCGCCTGCCTTGCACCGGGCATCATCGACGTCGGCGTCAAAGTCTCCGAACCCGGCGAGCGGCACAAGGAATCCTTCCGCTCTGCCGGGCGCGCCGCCGCCGCCGGTGGCGTCACAACCATGGTCACCCGCCCCGACACCCACCCCCCCATCGACACGCCAGAGGCGCTGGAATTCGTCCGCCGCCGGGCCGATGTCGAATCCATCGTGAACGTCCTGCCCATGGCGACCCTGACCAAGGGCCGCGCCGGCACCGAGATGACGGAAATCGGCTTCCTCCTCGATGCAGGCGCCGTCGCCTTCACCGACGGCGCACAGGTCGTCACGGATACCAAGGTGCTGTCCCGCGCCCTGACCTACGCCCGCAGCCTCGGCGCGCTGGTGATCGGCCACCCGCAGGATCCGGGCCTGTCGCGCGGCGCCTGTGTGACCACGGGCAAGTTCGCCTCCCTGCGCGGTCTGCCCGGCGTGTCGCCGATGGCGGAACGCATGGCCCTCGACCGCGACATCGCGCTGCTGGAAATGACCGGCGCGCGCTATCACGCCGACCAGATCACCACCGCCCGCGCCCTGCCCGCCCTCGAACGGGCCAAGCGCAACGGCCTGTCCATCACCGCTGGCATCAGCATCCACCACCTGACGCTGAACGACATGGACGTGGCCGACTATCGCACCTTCTTCAAGCTGACCCCGCCCCTGCGATCCGAGGACGACCGGCAGGCCGTCATTCACGCGGTGGCCGAGGGGTTGATCGACATCATCTGCTCCATGCACACCCCGCAGGACGAGGAATCCAAGCGTCTGCCGTTCGAACAGGCCGCCCCCGGCGCCGTCGGGTTGCAGACCCTTCTGCCCGCCGCCCTGCGTCTGGTCCACAACGACCAGATCGACCTGCCCCGCCTGTTCCGTGCGCTGTCGCTGAACCCGGCCCACCTGCTGAACCTGCCCGCCGGGCGCATGACCGAAGGCGCACCCGCCGACCTCGTCCTGTTCGATCCCGATGCGCCCTTCGTGCTGGACCGCAGCACCCTGCTTTCGAAATCAAAGAACACGCCCTTCGACGGCGCGCGCCTGCAGGGCCGCGTGCTTGGCACATGGGTTGCCGGCACCCGCGTATTCGGAGAGCCCGTCGATGCCTGAGATCACTTCCCCCGCCGCCATCCTGCTGCTCTGGGCCGTCATCGGTTACCTGCTGGGGTCGATCCCCACCGGCGTCATCCTCGCCCGCGTCATGGGCCTTGGCGATCTGCGCCAGATCGGGTCCGGCAACATCGGGGCAACGAACGTCCTGCGCACCGGCAACAAGAAAGCGGCCGCCCTGACCCTGCTGGGCGATGCGCTAAAGGGGGCCGCCGCCGTCCTGCTGGCCCGCAGCCTTGCCTCCCCGGACGCCGTGCAACTGGCGGCACTGGCGGCCTTCCTCGGGCACTGCTTTCCAGTCTGGCTGAAGTTTCGCGGCGGCAAGGGTGTCGCCACCTTCCTCGGCGTGCTGCTGGCGCTGACCCCGCTTGGCGGCCTGATCGCCTGCGCGATCTGGGCGCTGACCGCATGGATCAGCCGCATGTCGTCCCTTGCCGCCCTTCTGGCCGCCGGATGGACCCCCGTCGTGGTGCTGCTGATCGGCCAGCACAGGCTCGCGGTCCTGACCCTCGTGCTCGCGATCCTCGTCTACGCCCGCCACGCCGCCAACATCCGCCGCCTGCGGACCGGAACCGAGCCGAAGTTTGGCCGCAAGACCTGATCCCGCACCGCGCCGACACGCATAGCTAAGGGGATCGCGCCGTCGGTCCCCATGATCCATTCACCGCTACCGATCCAAGCGTCCGAACCCCCCGTTGCCAACCTGAGCTCAACGCCTTAACCCGGCACCCAACGAACAGGAGCCGCACCATGGGTGAAATCACGCTGGTCCGCCACGGGCAGGCCAACTCCGCCGCCACGACCGAGGCCGACTACGATCGCCTCTCGGACCTTGGCCACGAACAGGCGGCATGGCTGGGCGCATGGATGCGCGACCACGACCGGCCCTACGATGTCGTCCTGTCCGGCACCCTGCGCCGCCAGCGCGAAACGGTGGCCGGCATGGGCTATCCCGACGCCCCGACAGACGACCGCCTGAACGAGATCGCCTATTACGACCTGACGCACGAGATGAAACAGGTCCACGGCACCGACCGCACATCGCCCGAGGATTTCGTCACCCACTTCCCCGCCACCCTGACCGCCTGGCGCAAGGGCGAGATCGGCGGCGCGGAATATTACGACGACTTCCGCACCCGCGTCCGCGACGTGATGGCGATGGCGGCCCAGCCCGGCCGTCGCGTGCTTTGCGTCTCCTCCGGCGGGATCATCGCGCAGGCGATTTCCGACGTCCTCGGCCTCGACATCCCACAGATGGCGCGCATCGCCCTGCCGATCCTGAACACCTCCGTGCACCGCATACAGGTCACCGACCACGGGCCGCTGCTGACCTGCTACAACAGCGCGCCGCACCTTGATACCGCCGCGCGCGCGGACCAGCGCACCTTCTACTGAAAGCCACGACCATGCTGACCCTGCATTACAACCCGCTCACCGTCGCCCCCGTCATCGCCATCGTGCTGGAGGAGCTGGAGCTGGACTACACCCCCGTCCTCGTCGATTTTCGCCTGTTGGCGCAAGTGTCCCCCGCATACCTCGCCCTCAACCCCAAGGGCCGCGTCCCGACGCTGGAAACCCCCGACGGCGTGCTGACCGAAACCGGCGCGATCCTCGACTGGCTGGCCGCCGTGCACGGACCCCACCTGATCCCCGACGATCCCTTTCAGGCCGCCCGCATGCGCGAGACGATGTATTACCTCGCCTCCACCCTGCATGTGAACTACGCCCACGCCCTGCGCGGCGCGCGCTGGGCCGATCTTGAAACCTCCTGGGCCGACATGGCCGCCAAGGCGCCGCATACGATGGCAGCGTCATTGGCCTACCTCGAAGGGCATCTGGATTTCGCGCCCTTTGCCATCGGGTCCGCGATGACGCTCGCTGATCCGTGGCTCTTCGTGCTGACCGGGTTCGCCACGCGGCTGAACATCGACCTGGCGCAGTTCCCGAACCTCTCCGCCCATCAGGTGATGATGCACGACCGCTACGCCGTGCGCGCCGCCCGGAACAAGGGCATGCTGGCATGACGCACCTCTGGGTCCGCGCCGAAAGCCGCGATCACGAGGCCCGCGTCGGCATCATGCCCGAAGGGGTCACATCCCTGATCCGGCAGGGGTTCACCGTCACGGTCGAAGACAGCCACCAGCGCATCGTCCCCATCGCGGATTACGCCGCCACCGGCGCCGCGATCGCGCCAGAAGGGTCATGGCCCTACGCCCCGCTGGACGCCCTGATCTTCGGCCTCAAGGAACTGCCCGCCGACGGCACACCCCTGCGCCACACCCACATCATGTTCGGCCACGCCTACAAGGGTCAGCCCGATGGCCGTATCCTGCTCGACCGGTTCAAGGCCGGCGGCGGGCAGCTGCTGGATCTGGAATACCTGCTCGACGACGCGGGCCGCCGTGTCGCGGCCTTCGGCTATTGGGCGGGCTACGCCGGGGCCGCCGTCAGCCTGATGTGCTGGATGGCCCAACAGCGCGGAAAGGTCATGGGGCCGATCCGCGCGGTCCCGTCACAGGCGCATCTGCTGGCCAACCTGCAGGGCGATCTGGTGCAACTGGGCACCCAGCGCCCGACGGCGCTGATCATCGGCGCACTGGGCCGCGTCGGCACCGGGGCGGCGGACCTGTGTCGTGACATGGGCGTGGCGACGACGCTTTGGGACATGGCGGAAACCGCCTCTGGCGGTCCCTTCCCCGCAATCCTGCAGCACGAGCTGTTCTTCAACTGCATCCTCGCCCGCCCCGGCACGCCCGTCTTCGTGCCCGCCAGTGCCAAGGTGGCCGACCGCCGGCTCAGCGTCATCGGCGACATCGCCTGCGACCCCGACAGCGATTTTTCCCCGATCAAGGTCTACGACCGCGTCACGACATGGGACGCGCCGGCCCTGCGCGTAGCGGACAGCCCAGTTCTGGACGTGACCGCCATCGACAACCTGCCATCGCTCATGCCGCTGGAATCCTCTCAGGACTTCGCCGACCAGTTGCTGCCGCACCTGGCGACACCGGATTCGGACGTCTGGGGCCGCGCGGCAGACATGTTCCGCCGCGCCACCGCCTAGCCCTTCGGGCGGAAGATCCCGTAATAGGCCCAGTCCGGCAGGAACTGGGCCAGACGGAACACCCAGGAAAACACGACCGGAAAGCCCTTCTTGAACCGCGTCGGGTTGTTCATGTGGTCGAAGATCTCGGTCGCCGCCTCTTCAGGCTCCATGATGAACGGCATGTTGAAATCGTTCTTCTCGGTCAGCTGCGTCTTGACGAAGCCCGGATTGACGACCTGCACGTCCACCCCGGTCTTGCGCAGATCAGCATACATGCACTCGGCCAGCGACATGATCGCGGCCTTGGACGCGGTATAGCCGATGGTCCCCGGCAACCCCCGGAACGCCGTCAGGCTGGAGGTGACGACGATATGCCCCCGGTCGCGCGCCGTGAAATCCTTCATCACGCTGCCGATCACGCGGCTGGCGCCGACGTAATTCACGTTGGCCATCGCCTCGGCCTGCTTGTTGTCCCATTCGGACGACTGCATCGGCCAGTAGACACCGGCAAGATAGACCAGTCCGTCGATCTCTCCGACCTGCTTGCGCGCCGCCTCGACCGATTCCAGATCGGCCACGTCCACCGTCACCCACGACGCCTTGCCCGGCAGTTCGGCCACCAGCGACCGCAACCGGTCCTCTGACCGGGCCGAGACGATGACTTCGACCCCGACGCGGCTCAGCTTGTGGGCCAGCGCACGGCCAAGGCCCTCGCTTGCGCCGACGATCCAGTATTTTTTGCCTTGCCAGTCCACGTCGCTCTCTCCTGTCGGTTGGTCCCTTTCAGATAGCGTCTGGACCGCGATCCTCAAGCGTTGTGGCCGACAACAGGGCGATCGCCAACAGTTTCAGACCGCAGGGCACGCCCGCGTAAAGCCACGTCAGCAGCGTCAGCGCCCCCGCTGGGCTATCGCTGCCAGAGACGAAGCCCGCCTGTTCCAGCAGCGGCAGCAGCACGGCGGCCGCAAAGGCCAGCGTCAGCTTGTTCACAAGGCTCCACAATCCGAACCCCTGCCCGCCGTTGGGCGACACGACCGCCATGCGCCGCGCGAACATGGCGGGTAACAGGGTCAGGTCCGCGCCGATGCTGGCCCCCGACAGCACGCAGACGACGGCAAAGGCCCCCTGATCCCCCGCCCCCAGTCGCAGGGTATAGCCAAACGACAGCACAGCCAGCACCATCGCCGCCAGCAGCACCCGCTTTGCGCCGAAGCGCCGCGCCAGCGCCGACCAGCCCGGCGACGACAACGCCGCGGCGAGGAAGAACAGCACCAGCAACGGCCCCTCCCACCCCGGCGCGTTCAGGCGGCCGTCGACGTAGAACAGGAACAGGGTGGACGACACCGCCAGCGGCGTCGCGTTCACCAGCGCCAGCAGCAGAAGGCGCCGGGTGATGCCGTCTGACAGGATGGTGCGGATCGGTGTCGCCTCCGCCACCGTCCGGCCCCGCCATTCCGGCCACATGACGACGGCGGCGACCAGCGCCAGCACGGCAAAGCCCCACGCAAACACGGCAAAAGGCGCCCCGACCGCGCCCATCAGCAGCGTCGGTGCGATGGCGGCGGCACAGATGCCCAGCAGCGACCCGGTCTCTCGCCACGCCGCCAGCCTGACGTGACCGTCGTCGCCCGCCCCCGCCTTGGCGATGCCTTGGGCATAGAAGTTGATCGTCAGAAACGAAAACGCGCTGAACAGCGCGGTGATCGTGATCCCGAACCACCACAGCGGCGCAATCGGCGGCGTCACGGCGAAAAGGCCCAGCATGGACGCGGCCAGCAGCACGACGCCCAGTGTCACGGCCAGCGCCTTGCTGCGGTCCAGCCGTTCGCTGAACCAGCCCAGCACCGGGTCCTGCACCACGTCCACCAGCCGCAAGGCCGCCAGCAACGCCCCCAGCGCCGTCAGGCTGACGCCGTAAGTGTCGGCATAGTATTTCGGCGCGTAGATATAGATCGGCAGGCCCGCCGCGTTGATGATCGCCGCGAACAGGGCGAAGGCGGGCAGCCGGGTCAACTGACCTCGTCCGTCGGCGGCTTGGACCAGCGCCGGAACGTCGCCCCCTTCCACCACAGCTTGACCGCCTGCCAGTGGATCAGCGCCAGCACCCGGCGCGATCCGAACGGACGGCGCAGGATGGCCCGCAGGATGCCCGCATTGGTCAGCGGCCTGCGCGGACCGTAAAGCGTGGCGATCAAGCCGCCCGCGCCACGGGTATAATCAATGCGGATATCGACCGCCTCGGCGCTGATGTCGAAGTGAAAGACGTAACCCCCTTCGATCGGCTGAAACGGCGAGACGTGAAAGATCTTGTCTGCCGCAAGCGACACGTCCTTCGAGATCGGCGCAAGGTTCGGGCTGCGGCACAGATACGAATGCCGGTCGCCAAAGGTATTGCCGACCTCTGCAATGACGCAGCGCAGGACGCCCGCGTCGTCATGGATCAGCCAGAAGCTGACGGGGTTGAACACATGCCCCAGCACACGCGGCTGCGCCAGCAGGTCGATGCGCCCCCTCAGGTCGATCCCATTGGCCGCCAGCACGGCGCGGACCCACGCAGCGCCCCGCCCGTCCCTGATGGCACCACCATGATCCCTGTCGTGCAGCGACATCACGCCGCCCCGGTTCCGCCCAAAGAGCGCGGGGCCGCGCACCTCCGCCTCGGCGTCACAGATCACGTAGTCGATGGAGTAGCGAAAGGCGTTCTTCACCGCCCCCTTTCGCGAGTGAAAGGTCTGACCGGCGATATGTTCGATCCCGCTCACTCGGCCGCCAGTTCCAGCCGCTCGTTCGCGTTCAGCGCGGTCACGACGTCATAGGCCGACGACAACCCGTCTTCGTGGAATCCGTTCTTCATCCAAGCGCCGCAAAACCACGTCCGGTTCGCGCCGTTCATCTGCTGCGCCTTGACCTGTGCCGCCAGCGCCGCCGTGTCATAGACCGGATGGCGCAGGCTGGTCTGGTCCCAGATCAGCTCCTCGCGGATCGGGCGTGTGGTGTTCAGCGTGACCATGTAATCCGCGCCCGACAGCCACGGCTGCAACGAGTTCATCCAGTAGGTCAGATCGATCTGGTCGCTGCGCTTGTTGTGGCTCTCGGTATAGATCCAGGACGCCCAGACCTTGCGCCGCTGCGGCATGATCGCCGTATCGGAATGCAGCACGACGCTGTTGGCCTGATACTTCACGGCCCCCAGCACGGCGCGTTCGTCCGGCGTCGGATCGGCCAGCAGCGCCAGCGTGTCGTCGGAATGGCTGGCAAAGACGACCTCGTCGAAATCCTCCCACTCGGACCCCGCGCTGCGCACCTGCACACCCGCCGCGTTGCGGCGCACGCCTGCGACCGCCGTGCCAAGGCGGACATCGACGCCGCGCCTGTCCAGATCGGCACCCAGACGCTGCACATACTGCGTGCTGCCGCCTTCGACCGTGTACCATTGATGCTGGCCCGTGGCGCCCAGAAGAGCGTGATTGTCAAAGAACTTCAGCAGCGCGTAGGCCGGAAAATCGAGGATCTTTTCCTTCGGCGTCGACCAGATCGCCCCGGAAAACGGCAGCAGATAATGGTCGCGGAAATAGTCGGACAGCCCCAGCTTGGCCAGCAGCCCGCCGATGGTCAGGTCGGTGTCCTGACAGGCCGCCAGCCCGTGCTTGTTGAAATGCAGCACGTCGCGGACCATCCGCAGGAAATAGGGGTTCGCCACATTGCGCCGCTGCGCGAACAATGCGTCCAGCGAGGTCAGCGCATATTCCAGCCGCCCGCCATCGAAGGACGCACCAAAGCTCATGTTGCTTTTCACGACCGGCACGGACAGCTGGTCGAACAGCGCCGTCAGATGCGGGTAGTTCGCATAGTTGAACACGATGAACCCGGTATCGACCGGCGTATCGCCCTGCGGTCCTGCCATCCGCGTGCGGGCATGGCCACCCAGACGCGGGCAGGCCTCGAACAGGACGACCCGGTGATCGCGCGCCAGCGCATGCGCCGCCCCCATGCCGGAAATGCCGGCACCGATCACGGCCACCTTGCGTGGCAGATTGGTAAAGGTTTCAAAAGGCATGAAGGTCTCTCCGTCGCGGGCTTGCCGGTGTCTATGACACAGGCACGCAGGGGCGGGTGAAAAGGTTGCCGCGCTGCCGCGCGGTCAACTGTCGCAGGATCAGTTCCAGGCCAGCGGAGTCAGCACCTGACCCACCTGCATGAACCCGTCGCCGTTGCGATCAAAGTAGAAGGTCCGCCCCGGATAGGCACCGCGCACGACATACTGGTTCTTCTCCAGCGTCAGGGTCCCCGCACGACCCGTCGCGGTCTCCGCACAGACCGCACGGCCTTGCTGGCAAGGCACGAACGTGTAGGTCTGGATCGTGCGCAGCGGGTTCGCATCGCGGGTGATGGCGGAAATCGGCATGCCGTCGGTAAACGGCGTATCGCGGAACGCGTCGGTGAAGGCGGCACCAACGGCCTTGGGTCCATCGCCCGCAGAGGTCGAACAGGCGGCAAGGGCAACAAGGGCAAAAGCAATCGGCAGTCGTGTCATCGGCGTCAGTCCTTTTTGTCCGGTTCAGTCTTGGCCGCTGGCCCGCCGGGGCGCAAGTGGCAAAGGGTCGCTGTCCGCCACGGACGGCAACTCCTCGAAATCGAAATTGTCCAGCCGGTCGGCCCGCTTGCTCGCCCGCGTGGCGGCGGTCAGCACACCGGCCACGTCCTCGCCGGCCTGCCGCAGATGGGTTTCCAGCCGGCCGGCCTTCTCGGTGATGATCTCGACATCGCGGTGCAACTGCTTCAGCGCCGTGCGGATCGCCCCCGCCTGTTCACGCATCCGCGCGTCCTTCAGGATCGCGCGCATCGTGTTCAGCGTCGCCATGCAGGTCGTCGGCGACACGATCCAGACCCGCGCGTCGAAGCCCGCGCGCACGACCTCCGGCAGGCGCGCGTGCAACTCCGCATAGACCGCCTCTGACGGCAGGAACATGATCGCCCCGTCCGCCGTCTCGCCTTCGATGATATATTTCTCAGCGATATCGCGGATATGTTTTCGCACCGCATAGCCCAATGCGCGCAGCGCATTGGACTGCAACTCGCGCGTCTCGGCGGCAGCCAGCGCCTCGTAGGCCTCCAGCGGGAACTTGGCGTCGATCACGATGGGGCCCGGCGGATTCGGCAGATGCACGAGGCAATCGGCGCGTTTGCCGTTCGACAGGGTGTGCTGCAGCGTGAAACTGTCGGCGGGCAGCGCCTTGCCCACGATGTCGGTCAACTGGATCTCGCCGAACAATCCGCGCCGCTGCTTGTTCGACAAGATATCCTGCAAGGACAGCACATCGCCGGACAGCTTCTCGATATTGGTCTGGGCGCGGTCGATGGTGGCCAGACGTTCCTGCAACGCCGTCAACTGCTTGGCCGATTTCTCGGCCGAACCGGTCAGGGTCTCCTTCATGCGCTCCTGCACCTCGGCCAGACGGCGCTCCATCGTGCCAAGGACATGGGTCTGCGCCACGCTCTGCGCCTCGGCCACGGTGCGGATATTGGCGCCCAGCTGCGTCTGACCGGTGCCCAGCGCCTGCATGTAGTCGGACAACTGCCCCATCTGGCCGGTCAGGTCGCGCATCGCCCGGCTCTGCCGTCCGCCACGCAAAGCAAGGGTCAGGACCACAAGGACGATGACGGCGATCAGCCCAAGGCCGATCAGAACGGGCGGATCGGTCAGCGCGTAACTCTGGTCGCCCAGCTGGATCATGTGCGCCCGAACAGCCGTTCGATATCGGTCATCGACAGCGTGACAGAGGTCGGACGCCCGTGGTTGCACTGGCCTGACAACGGCGTCGCCTCCATCTCGCGCAGCAGGGCGTTCATCTCTGGCCCCGACATGCGCCGCCCGGTCCGGACCGAGCCATGACAGGCCATCCGCGACAGGATCGCGTCGATGCGGGCGCGCAGGGGCGCCGTATCGCCGCCATCCTGCAACGCATCCAGCACATCGAGGATCAGGCGTTTCGCATCCACCGTCCCAAGGATCGCCGGCGTCTCGCGCACCGCGATGGCCCCGCCGCCGAAGGGTTCGATCGCAAGGCCCAGCTGCGCCAGATCATCCGCCACCGCCAGCAGCAGATCCGCCTCTGACGGTGTCAGATCGACGATCTCGGGGATCAGCAAGGCCTGCGCCGGCACGCCCTTGTCCGCCATCTGCGCCTTCAGGCGTTCATAAACCAGCCGCTCGTGGGCGGCATGGGCATCGACGATGACCAGCCCCGCCTCGGTCTGCGACAGGATGTAGTTTTCGTGCAGTTGCGCCCGCGCGGCGCCCAGCGGCAAACGCTCGGCGCCGCCCTGATCCTCCACCGCCGGTTCGATCCGGGCAGAGGGTTGTTCGGCGAACCCCGACTGGAACGTCATCGACGCGGCAGTAAACCGTTGCCCCAGCGACGGCCGGTCCATCTGATAGACCCGCGCCGCACTCTGTGGTGTTGCCTGCGGCGTCATCGCCCCCAGCACCGCGTGACCGACCGTCGTGGCGCTGCGATGCCCCGCCTCGGCCAGCGCGTGGCGGATCCCCGACACGATCAACCCGCGCACGACAGCGGGGTCACGGAACCGCACCTCTGATTTCGCGGGATGCACGTTGACATCGACCAGCGTCGGATCGCAGTCGACGAACAGGCAGGCGACCGGATGCCGGTCGCGCGACATCACATCCATATAGGCCGCCCGCAGCGCGCCCAGCAGCATCCGGTCCCGCACCGGCCGTCCGTTCACGTTCAGATATTGGGCGACGGCAGCACCCTTGGAATAGGTCGGCAGCGCCGCCGATCCGGTCAGGTGAAACCCGTCCCGCGCGGCGTCCAGTGGCAAGGCATTGTCGGCAAAATCGCGCCCCAGCACCGACCGCAGCCGCCCGCGCAGGGCGTCGAACATGTCGCCGGTCTCGCCCTCGGCGCGGAACAGGGTGCGGACATCACCGCCCGTCGCATCGCGCAGGATGAAGGTCACGAAGGGTTCCGCCATCGCCAGCCTGCGGATCACGTCGACCACCGCCTGCGTCTCGGCCCGGTCGGTGCGCAGGAATTTCAGCCGCGCCGGCGTGGCATAGAACAGGTCCGCCAGATCGACCTGCGTCCCCCGCGTCAGCGCCGCAGGCGTCACCGCCCCCATGCGCCCGCCCGCCACATGCACCGTCGCCGCATCCGCACCGGCGCGGCTGGTGATCGTCAGACGCCCCACGGCGCCCAGCGACGGCAACGCCTCGCCCCGGAACCCGAAGGAATGGATGTTCAAAAGGTCGCTGCCGTCGATCTTGGACGTGGCATGCCGCGACAGGGCTAGCGGCAGGTCCTCGGCCGCGATGCCGCAGCCGTCGTCCAAGACGCGGATCAGCGTCTTGCCACCGTCCGCAATCGTCACCTCGATCCGGGTCGCGCCGGCGTCGATGCTGTTCTCGACCAGTTCCTTGACCGCAGAGGCGGGCCGTTCCACCACTTCGCCAGCGGCAATGCGGTTGATCGCGGCCTCGTCCAGTTGACGGATCACCGGGCGCAGGTCGGGGCTTATCTGGGGTGCAGGCATGGTCATGCCACAAGGGATAGCATGGCCACGCGCGATTCTGCGAGGGGGAATTCCACCCTGCAAACGCCCCCGGCGGTCAGGCGAACGTCACCCCCACCGCCGGGCAATCCTTTAGTTACCAGAGGCCAGACCGTCCGGCTGTCCGACCACGACGAAATGCAGATCCTCGGGCCGCAGCAGTTCCCGCGCCACGCGGTTCACATCGTCCAGCGTCACCGCGTTCAGCATGTCGTTGCGGTTCACCACGTATTCCGGCGGCAGGTCGATCACCTGCATGCCGACGAGGATGCTGGCGATCTCGGCATTGCCGTCGAACCGCAGGGGATAGGCGCCGGTCAGATAGGTCTTCACGCTGTCCAGCTCCTCCTGCGTCATGCCGTCCTGCGCCATCCGCGCCCATTCCGCCTTGATGACCTCGATCGCCTGCCCGATCGTCGCATTGGCCGACGCCACCTGCCCCAGAATCAGCGAGGCATGGAATTTCGGCACCAAGAACGTGCTGACGCCATAGGTCAGGCCACGCTTTTCGCGCACCTCCTGCATCAGGCGGGATTCGAAACCACCCGCCCCCAGCGCCTCGTTCAGGATATAGGCGGCCATGTAATCGGGATCGTCACGCTCGATCCCCTCGTGACCGAACAGCGCCACGGCCTGCGGCGTATCAAAGGGAATGACCTCGGTCCCGCCGGTCAGATCATAGGTGGCGTCGGCAGGTATCGGCGGTCCTTCGGCGGGCAGATCGCCCAGCAATTCGTCCAGCATCGGACCAAGATCCGCGGCAGAGATATCGCCCACCGCCCCCACATAGACCCGGTCGCGGGTCAGGGCGTTGGCATGCGCCGTCACGATATCGTCGCGGGTCAGCGCAGTGACGCTCTCGACCGTGCCACTCAAGGACGAGCCATAAGGATGATCGCCAAAGGCCGCGGCATCAAAGGCCTTGCCCGCGATGTCCTGCGGCGACTTCGCGGCGCTGGCGATATTGGCCAGCACCTGCTGGCGCACGCGGTCCACGGCGGTCTGGTCGAACCGCGGAGTCACGATGGCATCGCGCAGCAATGCCACCGCCGCGTCGCGATTATCGGTCAGAAACTGCGCGCTGATCGACACCATGTCGTCGCCCGCGTCAAAGCCATAGCTCGCCGCCAGATCCTCGCGCTTGGTCTGGAACGCCTGCGCGTCCAGATCGCCAGCGCCTTCCTCCAGCGTGGCCATCATCAGGTTCGTCGCGCCGCGCTTGCCCGGCAGATCAAGCGAGGCACCGCCGCGCACCCGGATTTCCAGCGCGGTGAAGGGGATGTTGTGATCCTCCACCAGCCAGGCCTTGATCCCGCCGGGCGAGGTCACCTGCTGGATGTCGATCGCCGCATGGGCGGTGCTGGCGGCGAGTGCGGCGCAGAGTGTGAGGGCGAAACGGATCATTGGGCTTGCTCCTTGTCGGCGACGACCCAGCCGGTCACGGATTGGTTCAGATCAAAGATCTGTGCGGCGGCGGCCTTGACGTCATCAGCCGTCACCTCCTGCAGCACCTGCGGCCAGGCCTCCACGTCCTGCACGGTCAGGCCTTGGGTCAGTGCAGCACCATAGCGCTGCGCGCGGCCCTGCACATCGTCCAGCGCATAGATTTCCTGCGCCTTCATCTGATTGCGGATGCGGTCCATCGCGGCGGGGTCGATATCCTTGGCCATGAAATCGGCCACGACCTTGTCCATCTCGGCCTCGGCCTCTGACAGCGTCACGCCGGTCGCAGGCACCACCGACAGCGCAAAGGTCGAGGTATCGAGGCTGGAGGGATCGTAACCCGCACTGGCATAGACGGCGGTCTGCGTGTCGAACTGCAGCGCCTTTCCCAGTTCAGAGGTGAAGGACGACCCGCCCAGCAACTCCGCCAGATAGACGAGCGCGGCTGCGGTCTTCTGGTCGCCGGTGTTCCGCTCCGTCGCAAGGTAGCTGC
Source organism: Loktanella sp. M215 (assembly GCF_021735925.1). Classification (NCBI taxonomy): domain Bacteria; kingdom Pseudomonadati; phylum Pseudomonadota; class Alphaproteobacteria; order Rhodobacterales; family Roseobacteraceae; genus Loktanella; species Loktanella sp. M215. Next base: position 1,672,273 of record NZ_WMEA01000001.1, on the reverse strand, counting down.
GCACAAGATAGGGCTGGCTGACGCGCGCATCCGTATAGGTGATGCGGCGCGGCGCGCTTTGCGGCGGCTCTTGCGGGCGCAGCCGTTCCGGTAGATCGGACTCGGGTGCGATCACGCCGTAGTATTTCGCGGCCAACGCCATCACGTCGTCGGGCTGCACGTCCCCCGCCACGATCAGGATCGCGTTGTTGGGCGAGTAATTCAGGCCATAGAACGCCAGCGCGTCCTCAAGGCTCAACTCCTCCATCTCGTGCTTCCAGCCGATGACGGGGACGCCGTACCGCAGGTTCTGGTACTGCGCCGCCATGAATTGCTCGCGCGCCAGCGCACCGGGATTGTTCTCGGTCCGCTGGTTGCGCTCTTCCAGAATGACGTTCCGCTCTGTCACGATATCGGATTCGGACAGCTTGAGGTTCTTCATCCGGTCGCTTTCCATCTCCATCATCAGGGGCAGACGGTCGGCGGCGACGCGCTGGTAATAGGCGGTGTAGTCATAGCTGGTAAAGGCGTTGTCGGACCCGCCGTTTGCCGCGACCGTGGCCGAAAACTCGCCGGGCGCCAGCTTGTCGGTGCCCTTGAACAGCAGGTGTTCCAGAAAATGCGCCACACCGGACTGACCGACCAGCTCATCCGCGGACCCGGCGCGATACCAGACCATCTGCACGACGACCGGCGCGCGGTGATCCTCGATCACCACGACATCCATGCCGTTATCAAGGCTGAAGGTCGTCACGTCGTCACCGATCCTGACCGGGGCCGTGACGCTGACCGTCTTGTCGCCTTCGGTAAAGCTGCGCGCCGCGTCAGCGGTCACACCGGCATCGGCAAGCTGCGTCTCGGCCGGCGGTGCGGCGGTCTGGGCGTGCAGGGGCGTCAGCCCGAGGATCAGAAAGGGAACGGCCAACATGCGTGTCATGGAAATCCTGCGCGTCTGGGAAGCGGTGCCGCGAACGTAACCGTTCGCCGCCCGACTGCAATCGGTCATACGGCCTTGTGATGGTGCGTCAAATCGCGGTGTCGCCGCCTCAGTTCTGCGGCGGCACCGTCGGCACGGCGACACCCGCGGCGCGATAGCGCTGCGTTTCGGCGTAAGGGTCGATCGCCTGCGCAGTCTGGGCGCGCGAATACCGCACCCGCCCGCGTCCGCGCAGCTGCGCCTCTTCGGTCGCGGCCACGACACGGACGTTCGCCGTCGTGCCATAGCGGCCCGCCTGCGTCACAAGCGCGCCGTCGCTGGCGGGGATCGCACCGGTCACGCCGCTTTGCGTGCCGCCCAGCGCCGCGATGGCCTGCCCGACCGGATTCGGATCGGTGGGGTTGCTGCCGCCGGGCGTCGGCACCGGCAGCGCATTCGTTTCGGGATAGGTCAGCGGACGCGTCGGCAGGACCAGAAACTCGTCCGGACCGGTCTGGCCATTGTTTGCCCCACTGCACGCCATCAACGTGGTCAGGGCCGTCAGTCCGATCAGTGTCCGCAGCATGTCCGCCCTCAATCTGTCACTTCGACCCGTTCTAGCGCAGTGTGCTGCCCGCGTCACGCCGTTCCGCAGATCATCCTGCATCGCGTCGGTCAACCCTTGGCCCGCGGCGCCTTGGGCGCCTTGCCGTCCGGCAGGAACGCCAGCCCCACGGCCCCCGCAAAGATCGCCACATCCGCCACGTTGAACGCATAGGGGTTGTCGAACCCGCAGCAGGACATGTTGATGAAATCCGCCACAGCCCCGTACAGCAGCCGGTCCACGACATTGCCCAGCGCACCGCCGATCAGCAGGCCAGCCGCGATATAGGTATAGGTCGTCCCCCCCGACCGCCACAGCCAGACCAGCACCGCCGCCGAGATCGCGACAGCCACCCCGATCAGCACCCAGCGCACGTCGGCCCCGGCCCCAAGGCCAAAGTTCACGCCCCGGTTCCACGCCATCTGGAACACCAGAAACGGCGGGATCACGTCGATTTCCTGCCGGGTCATCAGGTTCATGCCATGCACGACGGCGTATTTCGTCGCCTGATCCAGCAGAAACGTCCAGAACCCAGCCCAAAAAACCAAACGCATGCCCTGATCCTAATGCTTGAAGTGGCGCATGCCGGTGAAGACCATGGCGATCCCCGCCGCATCGGCCGCCGCGATCACCTCGTTGTCGCGCATCGACCCGCCGGGCTGGATGACGCAGGTGGCCCCGGCGCTCGCGGCCTCCATCAAACCGTCCGCGAAGGGGAAAAACGCGTCCGACGCCACAGCCGACCCGATGGTCAGCGGCTGGTCCAGCCCCATCGCCTCGGCCATGCGCTCTGATTTCTTGGCCGCGATCAGGGCCGAGTCCAGACGGCTCATCTGTCCCGCACCGACGCCGACGGTGGCACCGTCCTTGACGTAGACGATGGCGTTAGACTTGACGTGCTTGGCCACTTTCCACGCGAATTGCAGGTCGGCCATCTGGGCGTCCGTCGGCTGCACCTTGGTCACGACGCGCAGATCGGCGGCGGGGACGTGGCCGGTATCCTTGTCCTGCACCAGCATGCCCCCCGCCACCTGACGATAGGTCAGCTGTGCCGCCTTGGGGTCGGGCAGGCCGTCCGTAGTCAGCAGGCGCAGGTTCTTCTTGCCCGCGAACACGGCCTTTGCCGCGTCGGATGCACCGGGCGCGATCACGACCTCGGTAAAGATCTCGACGATGGCCTGCGCGGTCTCTTCGTCCAGCGGCATGTTCAGCGCCACGATCCCACCGAACGCACTGGTGCGGTCGCAGTCAAAGGCCTTCTGATACGCCTCCAGCAAGGTCGCGCCGCGCGCCACACCGCAGGGGTTGGCGTGCTTGATGATCGCCACGGCAGGACCGTCGGCGGGATCGAACTCCGCAACCAGCTCGAACGCCGCATCGGTGTCGTTGATGTTGTTATAGGACAATTCCTTGCCCTGATGCTGGGTCGCGGTCGCAACACCGGGCCGCCCGGTGCCGTCGGTGTAAAAGCTCGCGGTCTGATGCGGGTTCTCGCCATAGCGCAGTTCCTGCCGCAAGTCGCCCGCAAAGGCGCGGCGGCGCGGGGTGGCCAGATCAATCGCGCCGGCCATCCATGTGCTGACGGCGGCGTCATAGGCCCCGGTCCGGGCATAGGCGGTCTGCGCCAGACGCTGGCGGAAGGCCAAGGTCGTCTGCCCGTCATTCGCGTCCAGTTCGGCCAGCAGCGCGTCATAATCGGCCACGTCGACGACCGTGCTGACAAACGCATGGTTCTTGGCCGCCGCCCGGATCATCGCGGGGCCGCCGATGTCGATGTTCTCGATGCAATCGTCATAATCGCCGCCCTTGGCGACGGTTTCCTCGAACGGATAGAGGTTCACGACCAGCAGGTCGATCGGCGCGATCCCGTGATCCTCCATCGCCTTCACATGGCCCGCGTCATCCCGCAGCGCCAGCAACCCGCCGTGCACCATCGGGTGCAGCGTCTTGACGCGGCCGTCCATCATCTCAGGAAAGCCCGTGACCTCGGCCACATCCGTCACGTCCAGCCCCGCCTCGCGCAGCGCCTTGGCCGTGCCGCCGGTGGACAGCAGGGTCACGCCCCGTCCGGCCAGCTTTTGCCCAAGGTCGATCAGGCCGGTCTTGTCGGATACGCTCAGCAGCGCGCGGCGGATGGGTTGCAAGGTCATGTGTCGTCCCCGAATTCGTTGTCATCATCCCCCGCCGTACGCGCGGGCGCCAGGTCGCGGACAACGTCGGGCGTGTCCTGCGCCTTGGCCAGCGACCAGCGGATGCGCGTCGCATAGGCCATTGCGGCGCCGGATAAAACCACCTGTCGTGCGGCACGCGGCTTCAACCGGCCGGTTTCCAGATAAACCGACGCCTCTAGCGCCAATTCCGCATGTGCATCGTGGCGCAGCACCCAGATCTCGCCCGACTTCAACGCCATTGAAACGGCAGCCCCGCCCAGATCGACTGTCGCATCGACGTCCGGATGCAGGTGAAAGCGGATCGCAAAGGGAATGCCCTGCAACTGCGTCGCATCCAGCGCGCGGTCGAACCGCTGCTTGTCGGCGGCATCCAGCGTGGTCAGCAGGTCCTCGCCCGCCAGCCCGCGCCCGTCGGTCGTTATTTCCAGCGTGCGCGCGTGGGTCAGGCCGTGGGTGACGCGGAACCCGTCGTGCGACAGCTCGGCCCTGCGCCCGTCGTTCAGGTCGGTCACGATGCAGTTCACCACGTCCGGCAGATCGACCAGCATTTCCTGCGACACGCCCCCCGCCGTCAGGGCCGGCCCCAGCCGGGACGAGGAATAGCCGCCGATGCCCAGCGTCGAATGGCTCGGCGTCGCCCGCCCCGCCCTGCGCCAGTCCGCGCCGAAACTGACGCCGGACCCGCAGTTCACGATCAGCGGGCGACGGCCCGACGTCAGCTCGAACGCCAGCGTGGACGCATGGGCATTGACAGACGCAGCCCCCTCCGGCGGGCGTGCGGCATCGGCGATCAGCGTCGTGCGCCCGGCCGCCAGCCGTGCAAAGCCCATGCATTGCGCGTCGCCGGTCTGGCGTTTGCCGGTGGTCAGGGACAGGGCATGGTCCAGCCGCCCGTCCAGCCCGCGACCGCCACCGTGGAACCGCGCAAGGCCCCCGTCCGCATGGCGCAGCGCCCGCAGCGTCGGGCCGATCCGCGCGACAGCCTGCGTGATCGCCATGGGCACCGGCTGCTCGCTGGCCGTGATGGCCGACATCGCCCAGTGCAGCAGGGTCAGGATGTCCAGCAACTCCTCGGGATTGCGGGTGGCGATGCCGCCGTCCGGCCTGATCTGCGTCGCACAATCCTCGGCCAGTGCCTTGATCGCGGGGGCGGTCAGCCGCTCCATCCCCTCCAGCGACAGCCCGGCATAGACCATGCCGGCCAGCGCCTCGAACCGCGCCAGACCCGGTCGCGTGGACCGCCAGCGGCGCGACAGGAACAGCGTCTGCTGCCCCAGCGACCGGAACAGCCGGTCCTGGCCTGCCTTGTCCTGCCCGCGCAGCAGGAACACCCCATGAGAGATCCAGCGAATCAGCCGCCGCCCGGTCAGCTCCGGCGTCCAGCCGGGACCGCTGCCATCGCCCCAGGCGTCGATCCACTCGCCCACCCAGGCCTGCGCCGCATGCCGCGCACGCACATCGCCCACGGCCGCCAGATCATCCAGCCAGCCGAATCCGTGCAATTCCTGATCGACCATCGCCCGGTCGCCCTCGACTTGCCAGATCGACCCGCCGGGGGCGGTCGTCAGCACGCCCGCAAACAGGAAATTCCCCGCCAGCAACTGCCGCCCACGGGCAAACAGCCCGATGCTGCGCGGTTCGGGTTGAGAGACGAAGCCCGTCGCAGGCCGCGCACGTGCCGCCCACCGCGCGTGCGCACGGTGCATGAAGGCCCGGTTGCGGGCACGCCATGGTTGCCGATCGGCCAAGCTGCTGCCTCTGCGTTGCGGTGTCGCAATCTTCTTGCCCGCAACGTTAACGCGGGACGCGCCGCCTGTCACGCGGGCTTTGTCAGCACCGCCATGTAGAAGCCGTCCATCCCGCCGATCTCGGCCCAGTAGTCAGGCCGCAGCCGCAGACCGCCTTCCTCGGTGATCCACGCGGGGTCGATTCCCGGCAGGTTCAGCGCCTCGCGGTCGACACGCACGCCCGGATGCCGTTCCAGCGCCTCCTCGACCTGCACCTCGCCCTCGTCGGGCAGCAAAGAGCATGTACAGAACAGCAGCCGCCCACCCGGTTTCACAAGGTGCAGCGCGTGGTCGATCATCGCCCCCTGTTGCTCGATCAGCGCGCCGAAATCGGCGCCGTCCTTGGCATAGGGCAGGTCCGGATGGCGCCGCATCGTGCCCGTGGCACTGCAGGGCGCGTCCAGCAGCACCGCGTCCCATTCGCCCGCGATATCAAAGGCATCCGCAACCTCGCTGATCGCATTCAGCCCCACGCGCGTCAGGTTCTGCGCCACCCGCGCCATACGAGAGGCGGAGGCATCGACCGCCGTCACCTCTGCCCCCTTAGCTGCCAGTTGCAGCGTCTTGCCGCCCGGGGCCGCACACAGGTCCAGCACCCGCAGACCGGTGATGTCGCCCAGCAATTGCACCGGCACCGCCGCGGCGGCGTCCTGCACCCACCAGTCGCCCGCATCATACCCCGGCAGCCCGGTCACCTGCCCCGCTTCCATGATCCGCACCGATCCGGTCGGCAGCACCGTGCCGCCCACCGCGTCGGCCAGCGCCTGCGCGTCGCCCTTTGGCGTCAGGTCAAGCGGCGGCGTCGTCGCCTGCACAGCCTCCATCGCCTCGATATCCTTGCGGCCCCAGGCGGCAACCAGCGGCTGGCGCAGCCAACCTGGCAGCAACGGCGGCGCCATCTTCGCCCAGGCGTCCGGCCCCTTGTCCGCCACCTTGCGCAGCACGGCATTCACAAGACCCTTCAGCCGCGCGGTGTGGTGATTACGCCCGACGATCTCGACATAGGCGTTCACGACGCCGTAAGCCGCAGCGCCCTGCGCGATCTCCAGCGTGCCAAGGCGCAGGGCGTTCTGGACGTACAGCGGCGGCTCTTTCGCCATGAAGGGTTTCAGCATCCGGTCGGCGCGGTCCAGCATCCGCAGGGTGTCCGTGGCCAGCCGCTGCGCCCTTGCCCGATCCTCGGGTGCAAGGTGATCCAGCGCCCCGCCGCCCAGCAGTTCGGACAGCAGCCGCCCCTCCTCGATGACCTGTTGCAGCAGGTGGTGCGCGGCACGGCGCGGGGCAAGGCCGGTCTGATCCATGGGGAAACCCTTGTTTGGTGTCCCAAGCGGGGTATATCACGGGCACACCCCCGGCAAGGACAAGACCATGACGGACGACACACCCACCGACCTGCCCCCCGCAGCCCAGCGTGCACTCGACGAAGCGGCAGAGCGTCGCGCCAAGGCCGATGCACGCGCCCTGCCCGCCGAGATCGGCGGCCGTGACGGGCCGGAACCCGTCCGCTACGGCGACTGGGAAAACAAGGGCCTCGCGATCGACTTCTAGCGGATGCGCAGCGCCGCCGCCCGCCCGGCGCCCTGATCCACGGTAAAGCGGACCAGATCACCCTTCTGTTCGACCAACTGGCAGTTATAGGGGATCTCGTCCCCACCCCAGTCCATCACGCGACAGAAATAGCCATCCTCCCAGGACCATGCCCCTGTGACCGGCCAGCCCAGCGCATCGCCCGCAATTTGCCCGTCCGGCGTCACGGTGACGGTGATGTTATAGAATGTGTGGGTCAGATTGCCCTGCGCCATCAGCGCCAGGAACTGGTCCCGATCGCTGACACGCGTATAATCCTGCGCCGCCGCCATCAGTGGCAGGGCGGACAGCGCCATCGCAAGGGTCAAGGTTTTCATCGTCAATCCTCCGGTCCACCGGCACCCGCCTGTCCAACCGAATTAGCGCGGCTTGCGCCAGATCAAGTCACAACCCCAGCACATCCAGCATGTCGTAATGCCCGGGCACGCGATCCTGCCCCCAAAGGGCCGCCTTCAGCGCGCCACGGACAAAGACGCTGCGGTCGGTCGCCACATGGCGCAGGGTGATCCGCTCGCCGTCGGCGGCGAACAGCACGTCGTGTTCCCCCACGATGTCACCGCCCCGAATGGCGGAAAACCCGATGTCGCCGCGCTTGCGCGCCCCCGTCATCCCGTCACGCCCCGAATCGCGGACCTCGGCCAGATCCACGCCGCGCCCTTCCGCTGCCGCCGCGCCCAGCATCAGCGCGGTGCCAGAGGGGGCGTCGACCTTGTGCCGATGGTGCGCCTCGACGATCTCGATGTCGAAATCCGCGTCCAGCGCCGCCGCTACCTTGCGGGTCAGCTGCACCAGCAGGTTGACGCCCAGCGACATGTTCCCCGCCCGCACGATCACAGCGTGATGTGCCGCGCGGTCGATCGCCTCGATATCGACCTCCGATAGTCCCGTTGTGCCGATCACATGCACGGCGCGCGCCTGCGCGGCCAGCCCGGCAAAGGCGACCGTGGCGCTGGGCGCGGTAAAGTCGATCACCGCCTGCGCCTTGGCAAAGGCCGCGACCGCATCGTCCGTCACCATGACGCCCAAGGCCTGCCCGCCCATCGCGGTGCCCACATCCTGCCCGACCCAACCGTGGCCCTCACGCTCCAGCGCGGCAACAAGGTGGCAGGCATCCGATGCCGCCACGGCCTTCACCAGCATCTGCCCCATGCGGCCAGAGGCCCCCGTAATCACGATTCCCGGTGTGTCGGTCATGGCTGTCTCCTTGCAACTTTCCGCCAAGCCATAGCGCCCGCGCGGTGCCCGGAAAACCCCGCGCTTGGATTTGCCCCATAACAGGTTTAAGGGACGCCCATGGCAAAGACATCATCCTCCGGGGGCGGCGCCCCCAACCAGCGGCAGCTGCGGCTTGGCGAACTGATCCGCCGGCGGCTGTCAGAACTCCTCCAGCGTGGTGAAATCCACGATCCGACCCTGTCCGCCATGATGATCACCGTGGGCGAGGTGCGCTGTTCGTCAGACCTGTCGGTCGCCACCGCCTTCATCCTGCCGCTCGGCGGTGACAAGAAGGAAGAGGCGCTGCTGGCCCTGCGCAAGTCCCGCCACGAGATCCGGCGCGAAGTGGCCAAGGTGCTGAACATCAAGTTCGCCCCCGAAATCCGGTTCGAGATCGACGACACCTTCGACCGCATGGACGCCACCCGCGCCCTGTTCGAACGCGAGGACGTGAAGGCCGACCTCGAAGCACCCGACCAGACCGATCCCGAGACGAAGGAAGAGATCGCGCAGGACGCGCCCATCGGCGAATCGACCGAATGGGACAAGGACAACGACGCATGATCCGTGCGCTGGCCTGCGTGCTGGCGCTGATCGCGGGCAAGGCGGCGGCGGTGACCTGCAACGACGCCACGTTCGAAGGGCACAGCTTCACCGCCTGCACCGTGGACGCCGCGACCGAAGACCTGCGCCTGTTCCACCGCGACACCAAGGGCCAGGTGCTCGGCGGGTGGAGCGCGCTGTCCAGTCAGGTCGCCCCCCAGTCGCTGGCCTTCGCGATGAATGCGGGCATGTATCACGAAGACCGCCGCGCCGTGGGCCTCTATATCCAGGACGGCGTGCAAACCGCACCGCTGGTCACGCGAAAGGGGCCGGGCAACTTCGGCCTGCTGCCCAACGGCGTGTTCTGCGTGACCGACGACAGTGCGCGCGTGATCGAATCCCTCGCGTTTGAAAAACAGAAACCCGCCTGCCGCGACGCCTCGCAATCGGGTCCGATGCTGGTCATCGGCGGCCAGCTGCACCCGCGGTTCCTGAAAGACAGCCCCTCGCTCCATATCCGCAACGGCGTCGGCACCAGCGCGGACGGGCGCACGGCGATCTTCGCCATCTCGAACGACCCGGTGAATTTCCACACCTTCGCGCGCTTCTTCCGCGACGTGCTGAAAACGCCCAATGCGCTCTTCTTCGACGGCAGCATCTCGCGGCTCTATGCGCCCACGCTGAACCGCGCGGATTTCGGCTTTGCCGCCCTCGGCCCCATGGTCGGCGTTGTGCAATAGCTTGACCCCGCCCCGCCCTGCGCCTAGCAGGCGCGTTCAGAATGAACGGAGGCCTCCATGGGACGGCGCAAATCGGGACGCAACATTTCGGGCTGGCTGATCGTGGACAAGCCCGCGGGCCTGACCTCGACCACCGTCGTCAACAAGGTGCGCTGGGCGCTGAATGCCAACAAGGCGGGTCACGCGGGCACCCTCGACCCCGATGCGACGGGTGTGCTGGCCATCGCGCTGGGCGAGGCGACGAAGACCGTGCCCTACATCACCGACGCGCTGAAGGCCTATACCTTCACCATCCGTCTGGGCCAGTCCACCAATACCGACGACGCCGAAGGCGAGGTCGTGGCCACCAGCGACCTGCGCCCCACGGACGATCAGATCAAGGCCGCCTTGGGTCAGTTCGTCGGCGACATCATGCAGGTGCCGCCGCAGTTTTCAGCCGTCAAGATCGACGGCGAACGCGCCTACAAGCGCGCCCGCGACGGCGAGACGATGGACATCGCGGCCCGCCCCCTCTGGGTCGACAGCCTGCTGCTGGACGACCGCCCCGACGCCGACCACGTCACGCTGGAAATGGTCTGCGGCAAGGGCGGCTACGTCCGGTCCATCGCCCGCGATCTGGGCGAGGCGCTCGGCTGCCACGCCCACGTCCGCACCCTGCGCCGCATCTGGTCCGGCCCGTTCAAGGCCGAAGACGGCCTGACGCTGGACCAGATCGACGCCATCGCACGCACCGACGCCCTCGACACCCACGTCCAGCCGCTGGAAGTCGGCCTCGCCGACCTGCCCATGGTCATCTGCCCCACCGTCAGCCTGACCGCCCTGCGCAACGGCAACCCCGCCATGGTGATCGCCTCGGGCATCGACTACGGCACCGAAGTCTGGGCCGCCCACGAGGGCCGTGCCGTCGCCGTCGGTCGCCTGATGGGCAGCGAGCTGCATCCCGCCCGCGTCTTCGTCGACTGATACCCGCCACCGGGCCGGGGATTGTGCGCCGAACCTGGCGCGGCGCCGCTCTTTCCTCTGCCCCGCGAACCCTTGTCATATGACCGCCATGATCGCACGCACCCATACCGCCGCCGATGGCACGACCTCGCGGGCGATCTACTCGCCCTGCGAGGCCTACCGCTACCGCCTCGACCGATCTTGGTCGGATGCGCCGCCGCTGGTCTGGATCATGCTCAACCCCTCGACCGCGACAGAAGCTGCGAACGATCCCACCATCGCCCGCTGCGAGGTTCGCGCCCGGGCGCAGGGCTTCGGCGGTGTGCGGATCGTGAACATCTTCGCCTTCCGCGCCACGGCCCCCGCCGACCTGAAACGCAGCACCGATCCCATCGGCCCGCAGAACGACGCCCATCTGCTGGACGCCTGCGACACCGGCCTGACGGCAGGCGGCCTGATCGTCGCGGGCTGGGGCGTGCACGGCGCACACAGGGGCCGCGCCGCGCAGGTCCGCCAGATGCTGCGTGACAGGGACCTGCAAATCCATACACTCGGCCTGACCCGACACGGCCACCCGCGGCACCCGCTTTATGTCGCCTACGCCACAACCCCAAGGCTCTGGCCCCATGATTGACGGCTTCACCAACACCCGCGTCGACACCGGCGATGTCACCCTGTCCGTCCACCGCGCAGGCACCGGCACACCGCTGATCCTGCTGCACGGCTACCCGCAGAACCATCACTGCTGGGCCATGGTTGCGCCGCACTTCGCCCAACATTTCGACACGATCGTGCCCGATTTGCGCGGCTACGGCGACAGCGACGCCCCCGCCGACGACGCCGCCCACACCACCTATTCCAAGCGCCGGATGGCCGCCGACATCGTCGGCCTGATGGACGCACTGGGCCTCGATCGCGCCCATGTCATCGGCCACGACCGGGGCGCGCGGGTCGCCTACCGCATGGCCCTCGACCACCCCGACCGCCTCCACCGCCTTGGCATCATCGAGATCGTGCCGACGGGAGATTTCTGGGACAGCTGGACCGCCGATCTGGCGCTCAAGGCCTATCACTGGACCTTTCTGGCACAGCCCGCCCCCCTGCCGGAACGCATGATCGGCGCCGACCCCGCGGCCTATGCCGACTGGACGCTGGCCCAATGGACATTGGAAAAATCCTTAAAAGTCTTCGCACCCGCCGCACTCGCCAGCTACCGCGCACAGATGGCCGACCCCGCCCACCGGCACGCGATGTGCGCCGACTACCGCGCCGGCGCTTTCTTCGACCGCCAACTGGACGCGACCAGCCGCAAAGCGGGTGCGCAGATCGCCGCCCCGCTGCATTTTCTGTGGGCCGAGGGCGGCTTTCCGGCGCAGACCGGCGACCCCTTGGCGCTGTGGCGCAAGTGGGCGCCGCAGGTCACCGGCAACGCCTGCCGCTCGGGTCATTTCGCGATAGAGGAGAACCCCGAGGCCGTCGTATCGGCATTCATGAACCACTTGCGGGGAAATTAACCGTTTCTTTATTCGCGACATGTAAATGTGTCAGAACGGTGTTAAAAGAATTTCAACACTTCTGGATCGGGGGCGATCCTTTTCGTTGAGGCACCATAATGCTTGCTCTGATCGGCTTCGTCGGCCTTGCCATGTCGTCCTTCATCATGCTGGGCGGGCCAGAAGACCATTCCGATGCCCCCCCTGCCCCGGATGACCTGCTGCCCCCCTCCGGCGACACCGGCCTGACCGAGGTTGCGCCGGGCCTCTTCCAGCTTTTGTCCGACACGAACGGCGATGCCGGCGCCGGCGGCGTGCTGGCAGAAACCGATGCCGATGTGGCCACGGCCTCTGGCCTGTCGGACACCTTTGGCGATGCCGGCGCCGGTGGCGTGCTGGCAGAAACCGATGCCGATGCGGCCACGGCCTCTGGTCTGTCGGACACCTATGGCGATGCGGGGGCCGGCGGCGTGCTGGCCGATGCGACCACGCTGCCGGTTCCCGATACCGGGGCGGACAGCGCCTTTGGCGTCAGCACGGATACGGCCGACACGGTGGATTACGGCGACGACATGCTGCCCGATCCCATACCCGCCGGGGATCCGTCTGTCGCCGACGCCTCGCCCCCCGACGACGGACCCGTCGACCCATCGACGGCCGCGATGATTCGCCGCGTGGGCAGCGACAGCGATGACACGATCGACGGCGATACCGGCAATGACGAGGTGTATGGCGGCGGTGGCAAGGATCTGATCACCGGCAACATGGGCGACGACATCCTGTTCGGCGAAGACGGCGCCGACAGCATGAACGGCGGCTCAGGCAACGACCTGCTGTTCGGCGGCGCCGGCGACGATATCCTCGAAGGCGGCTGGGGCGACGACAGCCTGACCGGCGGCGAGGGGCGCGACCTGCTGAACGGCGGCGGCGGCAACGACGTCCTCGATGGCCGGGACGCAGACGGCGGGTTCGACTACCTCAACGGCGGCGCCGGCGACGACCTGCTGCTCGCCGGTGCCGGCGATCACCTGAACGGCGGAGAGGGTGCCGACATCTTCAGCCTGACCCGCGACGGCGCGAACACGATCGACGATTTCGATGCAGCGCGCGACGTGATCGAGGTCACATATTCCGGCACCCCGCCGGTGCTCAGCACAATGACCGCCGACGACGGCCTGACCCTGTTGGCCGACGATACCGTCGTGGCACATCTCGCGGGCCTCAAGGACTTTGATCTGTCCAGCGTCATCCTGACCGCCGCCTGATTTCCGGCTTTCCTTTTGCCCACAGCCCGCCTATAGGCACCCATCCGCGCGGGCCGTCAGGCGCGCCGGACCCTCCAAGGGCCTTTCTGGACGACATCCCGGATCGCGCCATTCACCCTTATCCAAGGAGACCCCGATGTCGATTACGCCCGATGAAAAAGCCCGCCTGATGAAGGAATACGCGATCAAGGAGGGCGACACCGGTTCGCCCGAAGTCCAGGTCGCCATCCTGTCCTCGCGAATCGCCACCCTGACCGAGCACTTCAAGTTCCACAAAAAAGATAACCACGGTCGCCGTGGTCTGCTCAAGATGGTGGCCCTGCGCCGCAAGCTGCTGGATTACACCCGCGCCAAGGACGAGGCCCGTTATCAGGACCTGATCAAGCGTCTGGGCCTGCGTCGCTGACGCCACCCGACCCAGATCCGGAAAACGCCCGCCCCTTCGGCGGGCGTTTTGCGTTTCAGCAGGTCCGCGCGGCATCACGCCACGATATCCACGGCAAACACCATTAAACTTCGGTTTAGAGCGGCTAAACCAGCGATAAAATAAGCGTGAACGCTCCTGCCCCGTCACGCGAAATGGCCGGGATTCGCGCAATTCGGCAGCTTTGCAGATCACCGCTACAGCCACATTCAGGAATATGCGACCTCAGGTAACAGTCCGGCGCGTGATGCTTTGCCGGGTGCAGGACAGATCCTCGGGATCGCTGCCGTCCCTATTTTACATAGTCGCGTCTTACCGAAAAATTAACCGTGATACGCCAGTGTCGGGCGGTCACATGAACTCTTGAATGAATGGACATGAACATCATGGACTTTACAGAGGTACTCTCACAGTTTCTGAGTGACCCGAACACCGGCTACCGCACCGGACTTCGGTTTTTTCACTTCATCGGGCTCGCAATGGGTCTTGGCGGCGCCACACTTCTGGATTTGATGCTGCTCCGCTTCTTCGTGCGGGGCCGGATCACCGAAGACACCTACAGTGTCTTTGCCTTCGCCTCTCGTGTCGTCGACATCGGCCTGCGGCTGCTGTGGATTACCGGGCTGGGCTTTCTCTTCCTCTATGCCCTGACGCAGCCGGAACTGCTGACCAACCCCAAGGTCCACGCAAAACTGGCCATCGTCGCGATCCTCACGATGAACGGTTTCTTCATCCACCAGATCATCCTGCCCAGCGTGCGCCGGCAGATCGGAAAGACGCTGTTCAACGGCGTGGGTCCGACGCGGCGCGCCATCTTCGTCACCTCCGGCGCGATCTCGGTCGTATCATGGTACATGCCGGTCGCCCTCGGCGCTTTCCCGCAGCTGAACTTCCACATCACCAGCACCGCGCTGCTGACGGGATACTTCGTGCTGATCGTCGCGGTCGCCATCGCGATGCAGGCCCTGATCTTCATCCTGCACCGCTACGTTCCGGAATTCGAACCGCCGCAGTCCGACACTAACACCGCGGTGCAGACCTTCCGCCGCACGATGCTCGTGCCGCCTGTCGACCAGAGTCCGCGCGAACTGGCCACCGCCTCGGCCCGTGCCCGCGCCCTTCAGCAGGCCTCCGGCTGACGGCGAACCTGCAGACGCCCGCCGGGACACCGGCGGACGTCCGCGCCGCAAAGATATCGACTGAACCTCTTGCAGATCCCGCCCCCGTAAAATCGAGGGCAGGATCGCAACGCGTAAGGCGCCTGTCGCCAGCCTGATCCACGCATCACAAGGATCAGTCCAGATGACAGGTCATCGATGCCTGAACCGGAACCACAGATGCAGCCCTGTCCAAAAATGACCGAAAGATGAACGCACAGCCCGTTCGCGATTTCGTTGCACAAATCGGGCCGATGTTTCGCATGCGATACATATTATGTAAAATAGCGGATCGCCACGATCTCCAGCTCGACCGTGCCACCGGGCTTGATCCAGTCTACCAGATCACCGACCCGCGCGCCCAGCATCGCCTTCGCCAAGGGTGAAAATGGCGCGATCAGATGATTGGCCGGATCCGCCTCATCCTCGCCCACGATGTGCCAGTCGGTCTGCCGGTCATCCGCATCCACAACGGTCACGCAAGCACCGAAGGCCACGACCGCGGGATCCTGCTGCGCCGGATCGACCAGCACGGCGCGATTGATCCGCTCTTCCAGAAACCGGATATCGCGCTCTGCCATCGCACGCGGCAATTTGTTATCCAGATTGTCGCCACCATCGCGCCACTTGACCAGATCCACATGGCGGTCGCGCAGACGCGCCTGCAACGCATCCAGACCGGCCGGCGTGACATAGTTCGGATGCGGACTTTGCGGCAGATCGTCCAGCCGGTCGGCCTGCGGGCCCTCGTCTTCTTTGGTGAATGCTTTGTTCATAAGCGAGCCAACCCGCCGCAGCCTGCACGGTTCCGTCCCATGCAATTCCCTTTCATTTCGACGCCTTTTGCTGTAAGGCCCCGCCATCTGTGACGTAACGCATCAGACCCCGGCGTTAGGCAAAGGACAGGGGTCGGCGGCAATGGGGCCGCCAATCAACGGGTCAGCCGGACCGCCGGTCAGGCCCAATATGAAAGACGATAGATGTTTCATGAAGTAAAGAAATCCATGCAGTGGGGCGAAGAGACGCTTACACTCGAAACGGGCAAGGTCGCCCGTCAGGCCGACGGTTCGGTCATCGCCACGCTGGGCGAAACCTCCGTCATGGCCAACGTGACCTTCGCGCGCAAGCAAAAGCCCGGTCAGGACTTTTTCCCGCTGACCGTTCATTACCAGGAAAAGTATTACGCTGCCGGCAAGGTGCCCGGTGGTTTCTTCAAGCGTGAAGCCCGCCCGACCGAAAAAGAAACGCTGACCGCGCGTCTGATCGACCGTCCGATCCGCCCGCTGTTCGTCCCCGGCTTCAAGAACGAAGTGCTGGTGATGTGCACCGTGCTGTCCCACGACATGGTCAACGATCCCGACATGGTCGCGATGATCGCAGCGTCCGCAGCACTCACGATCTCTGGCGCGCCGTTCCGTGGCCCGATCGCCGCCTGCCGCGTGGGCTTCGTGGATGGTGAATACATCCTGAACCCCGAAATCGACGACATGCACAACCTGCGCAACAACCCCGAGCAGCGGCTCGATCTGGTTGTCGCGGGCACCAAAGATGCCGTCATGATGGTGGAATCGGAAGCCTACGAGCTGACCGAGGACGAGATGCTGGGTGCCGTGACCTTCGCGCACGACGCGATCCAGCCGGTCATCGACCTGATCATCGATCTGGCCGAAGACTCTGCGAAAGAGCCGTTCGACTTTACCCCTGCCGACTATTCAGCGCTGTCCGCAGCCGTGAAGGCCGCTGGCGAGGACAAGATGCGGGCTGCCTACGCGATCACCGACAAGCAGGAACGCACCGCTGCCGTGTCCAAGGCCAAGGACGACATCATCGCGTCCCTGACGGAAGAGCAGCAGGAAGACGGCAACCTTGGCCCGGCGCTGAAGAAGCTGGAATCCAACGTGCTGCGCGGCGATGTCGTCAAGAACGGTCGTCGTATCGACGGTCGTGCTCTGGACGAAATCCGCCCGATCGTCAGCGAAGTCGGCATCCTGCCCCGGACCCATGGCTCTGCCCTGTTCACCCGTGGTGAGACGCAAGGCCTGGTCGTCACCACGCTGGGCACCGGCGATGACGAGCAGATGATCGACGCGCTGACCGGCATGTATAAGACGAACTTCATGCTGCACTACAACTTCCCGCCGTATTCGGTCGGTGAAGTGGGTCGTGTCGGCTCTCCGGGTCGTCGTGAAATCGGTCATGGCAAGCTGGCGTGGCGTGCGCTGCAGGCCGTTCTGCCCGCCGCGACCGACTTCCCCTACACCATCCGCATCGTGTCAGAGATCACGGAGTCCAACGGCTCCTCCTCGATGGCATCGGTCTGCGGTGGTTCGCTGTCGATGATGGACGCGGGCGTTCCGCTGAAGTCCGCCGTGGCCGGTGTGGCCATGGGTCTGGTGATGGAAGACGACGGCTCCTACGCCGTGCTGTCCGACATTCTGGGTGACGAAGACCACCTGGGCGACATGGACTTCAAAGTGGCTGGTACCGAGAACGGCATCACGTCGCTGCAGATGGACATCAAGATCGCAGGCATCACGCCCGAGATCATGAAAAAGGCGCTGGAGCAGGCCAAGGCCGGCCGTCTTCACATCCTCGGCGAGATGGGCAAGGCCCTGACGGGTGCTGGCAAGTTCAGCGTCCACGCGCCGAAGATCGAGACGATGCAGATTGCCACCGACAAGATCCGTGAAGTCATCGGGTCCGGCGGCAAGGTCATCCGCGAGATCGTGGAAGTGTCCGGCGCCAAGGTCGACATCAACGACGATGGCGTGATCAAGATCGCGTCCAACGACGCGGACAAGATCAAGAAGGCCTATGACATGATCTGGTCGATCGTGGCAGAGCCGGAAGAAGGCAAGATCTACAAGGGCACGGTCGTCAAGCTGGTCGACTTCGGCGCCTTCGTGAACTTCTTCGGCAAGAAGGACGGTCTGGTCCACGTGTCGCAGATCGAAAACCGCCGCTTGAACCACCCGTCCGACGTGCTGAAAGAAGGCCAGGACGTCTGGGTCAAGCTGCTGGGCTTTGACGATCGCGGCAAGGTCCGTCTGTCGATGAAGATGGTCGATCAGACCACCGGCACCGAAACGGTCGAAGAAACCTCCGAGGCGTAAGCCTTTCGGATTGAAGATAAAAAGGGCCCCGGCAGCGATGCCGGGGCCCTTTTTCGTTGGGCTGTCCGGTGCGTTGCTAGGCGTCCAGCAGGTCCGTGCGCGGCATGCCCAATCCCAGCAACGCCGAGACGGGCGAGGCGCAGGTCAACGCCACACCCGACGCCGCCGCGTGATCGCGGGCGAGCGCAAAGCCTGCAAGGCTGCGGTCCAGCCCCGCGACAAGGCCGCTGGGCGCCGTGTCGCCTGCCGTCTCATAAAACCGGGGGGCTGCCGCGTTGCCGAGGTCGATGCCCACCAGCACGATCTGCGCCGGGCGGGCGGCCAGGGCGATCTGCAGGGCGGAAAAGGCGACCGTGCCGACAATGACGACGCCCACGTCCGGGTCGCGCGACAGGGCCGCCCCGTCACCGCGCAGCAGCAGCGCATCGAGAGCGGGATCGTCGAGGCGACGGCGGGAAGCGTTCAGCGGTTTTGCGAGGTTGTCGATCAGCGCCACGGGGCGGGTCGTCAGCAGGGACGGATCGACCGATGCGATGGCGCGCAGGGCTGCGGGCGACAGCAGCCACGGCAGATCGCGCGGCAGGGTCGGCAGCATTTCATGATGGCGAAAGACGAACCGCTCGTCCTCTATTGCGAGGGCGAGTGGCGCAATCCGGTCGGCAAGAGTCGCGGCGCCGTTGAGCAGGATGGCGGTGCGGGGCGGCAGATTCTCGATCCGCTGGGCGGCCAGCGAGGGGCCGCTGCCGACGACGGCCAGCAGCGGCGCATCCTGCGGAATCAGGTCGCTGGGGCGGCGCAGGGTCAGCAGCGGTTTCCCCCGCCATGTGACCAGACCACCGGGGCGGTCGATCGCCAGATGCGGCCAGAGGTCCTGTCGGTGCGCCCGGGCCGGTCCAGCCAGAAGCGCACCGAGTTTGATGAGGCTACGGGACAGGGGGCGGTCGCTCATGCCGCGACCGCCAAGTGTGGTCGTTCGATCTGCCCTCGGTCATCCGCCATCCTTCGGTCCCCCTGCGATCCCGGTCTTTGGGTTAGCAGACCGGAGCGGGTGAAAGAAGGCTTCTATGGCCCCGCGGCGGTCAGACCGGCGTGGCCGGATACCCCTCTGCCGCGAGCGCCTGCTGCAGGCGGGCGTCGTCGGTGCCGGACTGCACCTGCACCGTGCGGGCCGGCATGTCGAAGGTCAGCGTGGCCGCGGGGTCGAGGCCGTGGACGGTCTTTTCGATGGTCGCCTTGCAGTGGCCGCAGCTCATGTCGGGGATGGAATAGGTGGTCATGGCGTTCTCCTGTGCTCTGATCCCGATATGGGGTGTTCCAGCGCGGGAAGGTCAAATGCACAACATCGTGAGGTGGCCCCTGACCTTCCCCTGACTGGAACCCCCATATCGGTCTGGGAATAACCCGAGAGGCCGCCATGCCCGATGCATCACCGATCACATTGTCCGTCACGGGGATGTCCTGCGCGTCCTGCGTGGGGCGGGTGGAACGTGCCTTGCGGGCGGTGCCGGGTGTGACGCAGGCGCAGGTCAACCTCGCGACCGAGACGGCGCAGGTGCATTACATCGAAGGTGCGGCCATGCCCGCCGACCTGACCGCGGCGGCTGCCGCTGCGGGCTATCCGGCGACCGTCGCGGGCGGCGATACGGGCGATGCCACGACGGACCGCGCCGCCCACAAGGATGCCGAGGCGCAGGCCTTGTCCCGCCGCCTGCTGATCGTCGCCGTGCTGACACTGCCGGTTTTCGTGACCGAGATGGGGGGCCATCTGTTTCCGCCCCTGCACCGGTTCGTGGCCGACAGCATCGGGATGCAGACATCCTGGGTGATCCAGTTCGTGCTGACGACCCTCGTGCTGGTCTGGCCGGGGCGGTCGTTCTATGCGCGCGGCGTGCCCGCCCTGCTGCGCGGGGCACCGGACATGAACAGCCTCGTGGCGCTGGGGACCGCGGCGGCCTGGGGCTATTCGACGGTCGTGACCTTTGCGCCCGGCCTGCTGCCCGCACAGGGCCGCGCCGTCTATTTCGAGGCGGCGGCGGTGATCGTCGTGCTGATCCTGCTGGGTCGCACGCTGGAGGCGCGGGCCAAGGGCCGCACCGGCGCCGCCATCGCGCGGCTGGTCGGGCTGCGCCCCAAGACGGCGCATGCGCTGATCGCCGGCGTATCGGTGCTGATCGTGGCCTGTCCCTGTGCGATGGGGCTGGCGACGCCGACCTCGATCATGGTGGGCACGGGGCGGGCGGCGGACCTTGGCGTGCTGTTCCGGCGCGGCGATGCACTGCAGGCCTTACAGGGGGTGCCGGTCGTCGCACTCGACAAGACCGGCACGCTGACCGCAGGGCGCCCGGAACTGACCGACCTTGTGACGACAGCGGGCTTCGATGCCGATGAAGTGCTGACGCTGGTCGCCGCTGCAGAGGGCGCGTCGGAGCATCCGGTCGCCAGCGCGATCCTGCGTGCGGCCAAGGCGAAAGGGCTGGAGGTCGCGACCGCTGCAGACTTTCAGTCGATCACCGGCCTTGGCCTTTCGGCGACCGTCGGGGACCGGAGCGTGCTGGTCGGGGCGGACCGGCTGATGACGCGCGAGGGTGTGGATATGGCTGCCGCGCCGCGAGCGGATGACCTGACGGCCCAAGGGCGTTCGCCGCTTTATGTCGCCATCGACGGGCAGTTGGCGGGTCTGCTGGCGGTCGCCGATCCGGTCAAGCCCGGCACGCCGGCTGCGGTCAAGGCGCTGCAGGACATGGGGCTGATCGTCGCCATGATCACGGGCGACAGTGCCGCCACGGCGCGGGCCATCGCCGCGACGCTCGGCATCGACGATGTCGTGGCAGAGGTCCTGCCGGACGGCAAGGTGGCTGCCCTCTCGCGGCTGCGCGAGACGCATGGCGCCGTGGCCTTTGTCGGCGACGGCATCAACGATGCAACGGCGCTGGCCAGCGCCGACGTGGGGCTGGCCATCGGGACCGGCACGGACGTCGCGATCGAAATGGCGGATGTCGTCCTGATGTCCGGCGACCTGCGGGCGGTCGTGGATGCGCTGGCGGTCAGCCGTGCGACGATGCGCAACATCCGCCAGAACCTGTTCTGGGCCTTCGGCTATAACGTGGCGCTGATCCCGGTGGCGGCGGGGGTGCTGTATCCCCTGAACGGCACGTTTTTGTCGCCGGCGCTGGCGGCGGGGGCAATGGCGCTGTCCAGCGTCTTCGTGCTGACCAACGCACTGCTGTTGCGGCGCGTGCCCTCGGCCGCACCCGACCTGCCCCGCGCGACAGTCGCCCCGGCCGCCCGCAACGTGACACGAGAGGTCCGTCCATGAATATCGGTGAAGCCGCCACGCGCGCCAGCCTGCCGCCCAAGACGATCCGCTACTACGAGGACATCGGCCTCGTGACGCCCCGGCGCGACGATAACGGCTATCGCGCGTTCAGCGACAGCGACGTGCACCGGCTGATCTTTCTGGGCCGCGCCCGGGCGCTTGTGTTCACGATCGAGGATTGCCGCGCCCTGACGGCGCTCTGGGCCGACAGCCACCGCGCCAGCGCCGACGTCCGCCGCATCGCCACCGATCATCTGGCGCGGATCGCGGTCAAGATTGCCGATCTGCGCGCCATGCAGCAGACCCTGTCGCATCTGGTGTCGTCTTGTGCGGGCGACGACAGGCCGGATTGCCCGATCCTGCATAACCTTGAACATACCGCCTGACAGCGGTACGGGCGCAAGCCGTGACGCCCGCAGTACGTCACCTTTCAACCTGCGGGGTGTCTGGCCAGATTGCTGCAGGTGCATTACGCACCTTGCGCTTGAATGCGCAACAATATACCCAAAGACGACATACAAATGAAATAAAGAACCTTTTCCATGTCATTTCGCCTGCAGCCGACGCCCCCCGCCCGCCCGAACCGGTGCCAGCTTTTCGGACCCGGATCCAATACGAAACTCTTTGCCAAGATGGCAGCGTCGGACGCGGATGTGATCAACCTCGATCTGGAGGATTCGGTCGCCCCCAGTGACAAGGCGGCGGCGCGAGCGAATATCATCACCGCCATCAACGACGTCGACTGGACCACGAAACATCTGTCGGTCCGGATCAACAGCCTTGATACGCCGTTCTGGTATCGCGACGTGGTGGACCTGCTGGAGCAGGCGGGCGACCGTCTGGACCAGATCATGATCCCCAAGGTGGGCTGCGCCGCGGACGTCTATGCCGTCGACGCGCTGGTCACGGCGATCGAGGCCGCCAAGGGACGCACCCGGCGCATCGGGTTCGAGGTCATCATCGAATCCGCCGCCGGTCTAGTCAACGTGAACGAAATCGCGGCCGCATCGCCCCGGATGCAGGCGATGAGCCTTGGTGCGGCGGACTTTGCCGCCTCGATGGGCATGCAGACCACCGGGATCGGGGGGACACAGGACAACTATTACATGCTGCAGGGTGACACGCGCCACTATGCCGATCCTTGGCACTGGGCGCAGACCGCGATCGTCGCCGCCTGCCGAACCCACGGCATCCTGCCAGTCGACGGCCCGTTCGGCGATTTTTCGGACGACGAAGGCTATCGTGCGCAGGCCCGCCGCAGCGCCACGCTGGGCATGGTCGGCAAATGGGCGATCCACCCTCGGCAGATCGCCTTGGCGAACGAGGTCTTTACCCCCTCCGACGCTGCCGTGGCCGAGGCGCGCGAGATCCTCGCCGCCATGGAGGACGCCAAGGCGCGGGGCGAAGGGGCGACCGTCTACAAGGGGCGCCTCGTCGATATCGCCAGCATCAAGCAGGCCGAGGTCATCGTGAAGCAATCCGAGATGATCGCAGGCTGACGCCGACCTATTCATCCGGCCGGGTAAACGCCCGGCCGAGGCTGCGACCATTGCAAATCGGGGTGCACGTCGCCTATATCGGCGTCAGGCAATGAAGGCGTTTCCATGACCCAGTACCTCGATTTCGAAAAACCGCTCGCCGAGATCGAAGGCAAGGCGGAAGAGCTGCGCGCCATGGCGCGCGAGAACGCCGAGATGGACGTGGAAAAAGAGGCCGCGGCGCTCGACAAGAAAAGCCGCGACCTGCTGAAATCGCTTTATGCCAACCTCACGCCCTGGCGCAAATGCCAGGTGGCGCGGCATCCGGAACGGCCGCATTGCAAGGATTACATCGCGGCCCTGTTCAGCGATTTCACGCCGCTGGCCGGTGACCGGAATTTTGCCGACGACCATGCCGTGATGGGCGGTCTTGCGCGGTTCGACGGGCGGTCCGTCGTGGTGATCGGCCACGAAAAGGGGCACGATACGAAATCGCGCATCGCCCACAACTTTGGCATGGCCCGCCCCGAAGGCTATCGCAAGGCGATCCGTCTGATGGAACTGGCGAACCGTTTCGGGCTGCCGGTCGTCACGCTGGTCGACACCCCCGGCGCCTATCCCGGCAAGGGGGCAGAGGAGCGGGGCCAGTCGGAGGCCATCGCCCGCGCCACCGAGGCCTGCCTCGATCTGTCCGTGCCGCTGATCAGCGTCGTGATCGGCGAGGGCGGATCTGGCGGCGCCGTGGCCTTTGCCACCGCGAACCGTGTCCTGATGCTGGAACATTCGATCTATTCGGTCATCAGCCCCGAAGGCTGTGCGTCGATCCTGTGGAAGGACGCGGCCAAGACGCAAGAGGCCGCCGCCGCCCTGCGTCTGACGGCACAGAACCTGCAAGAGTTGGGCGTCTGCGACCGGATCATTCCCGAACCGCTGGGCGGCGCGCACCGCGCGCCCGCAGCTGCAGTCCAGTCCGTGGGTGCGGCGCTGACAAAAACTCTGGCCGAACTGGAAAAGGTGGCCCCGGATCAGGTCCGCCTCGACCGGCGCCGCAAGTACCTCGAACTCGGCAAGAAGGGCCTTGCCGCCTGACCGGCTTCGCCCTTCTTCTGGTCAAAAATACTTCGGGGGAGGCGCATCGCGCCGGGGGCAGCGCCCCCAGCCACGCCGCCCCCTACTGAACGACTCCGATTTCGGTCAGACCTCTGACACGGGCGGCAGCGGCAGGGTCATACCCGCCTCGCGGGCCAGAGCATTGGACTGCGTCTCGATCGCCTCTTCCAGCTCGCGCAGGAAACCGCGCAGCGACCCGCCCGGCGGGATCGGGTCCAGAAAGGCAAAGACCGCCGTGCCGGGCTTGCGGTAGATGCCGCGCTTGGGCCAGAAGACCCCGATATTCGTGGCGACCGGCACCACCGGCTGTCCCAGCTCGGCATAGAGCGCCGCGGTACCCTTCTTGTAGGGCATGACCGCCCCCGGCGCGACGCGGGTGCCCTGCGGATAGATGCACAGCTGTCCCGGCGCGGCGTCGCCGGCCTTGACCCGCGCCAGCATGTCCTTGATCGCGCGGCCTTTCTTGCCACGATCGACGGGGATGCATCCCGCGCGATAGGCAAACCAGCCCAGCACCGGCGCATAAAGCAGCAGGCGCTTCATGATGAAGCGCGGGCGCGGCAGAAGCTGGTAGATGAACATGACATCCATGAAGGACTGGTGCTTGGCCGCGATCATGCAGCCGGTGACGGGGGGGCTGCCGCGCACCTCGAACCGCAGGCCGATCATCCAGCCGGCCAGCCAGATCACCGCGCGGGCGTACATCTTGCAGGTCTTCATCGCGCCGTCACGGTCGATCATCGCATAGGGCAGGAACAGGATCCCCATGACCGCCATCAGCAGATACATCACGATGGCAAAGGCCAGCGACCGGACCCATTGGAGAGCGTAACTCATGCCTGAGACCTCAGCGTGCGCAGGGCCGCGGCCCGGGTGGCGAAAAAGGCGGTGACGGCGGCCAGTGGCGGGATCAGCAGAGGCACCAGCCAGCCCCACCCCTGAAAGCCCAAGCCCGTCAGAAAGCCCGCCGCGTCGGCGTCACCGGGCAATGCGGCCACGGCGATCAGGCCGGCGGCGGTGCCGATGGCAGCGCCCAGCCCTGACCGCAGGGTGAACCGGCGCACGAAGGCCCGCGCGATATAGCTGTCACGCGCGCCAACAAGGCGCATCACACGGATCACCTGCGCGTTGGCCGACAGGGCAGACTGTGCCGCCAGCGTGATCATCGCGGCCGTGGCGGCCCCGATCAGCAGCAGTGCGACCCAGCCCATGGTCCGCAGGCGGTTGGCCGCGTCCACAAGGGGTGCCCGCCAGCGGGTATGGTCGTCCAGTACCGCCCCCGGCACCTCGGCCTGCAGGCGTGCCCGCAAGCCCGTCGCGTCATAGCCCTCGGCGGTTTCCGTGATCTCGATCAGCTGCGGGATCGGCAGGGTATCGAGCGGCAGGTCGGGGCCGAACCACGGTTCCAGCAGGGCACGCTCTTCGTCGTCGGTCAAGGCGCGGGCGGTGGCGACGCCGGGGGTCTGTTCCAGCACCGTCAGCGCGCGGCTGACCTGTGCTGCGGCCTGATCGACCGGGGCAGAGATGCGCAGCGTGGCCGTGCGGGCCAGTTCCGCGGACCAGCGGTCGGCCAGCCGCCCCGTGGCGAGCGAAAATGCGATGGCGAAGACCGCCAGAAAGGCCATGGACCCGGCGGTAAAGACCGTCAGGCGGGCGGTGAACCCGGTCGGCGGCACGGCACGGTCAGCGCTGGGGTTGCCCACCAGCAGCGCCAGCGCACGCGCAAGGCCCGATGGCACGCGCAGGTTCACAGTGCCACCCCGGTCTGCAAACGACCGCCCTTCAGGCGCAACACGTTCGCGCTGACCTGTGTCTTGGCGGCGCGGATCAGGTTCATGTCGTGGGTCGCGATCAGGACGGTCTTGCCCATGCGGTTCAGCTCGACCAGCAGGGTCAGCAGGCGCTGCGACATCTCCCAGTCGACATTGCCCGTCGGCTCGTCGGCGATGATGACGTCGGGCGAAGTGATGACGGCCCGTGCCAAGGCGGCACGCTGGCGTTCACCGCCCGACAGTTCCGGTGGCAGTTGTTGCGCCTGTGCCGACAGCCCGACCCAGGCCAGCAGTTCGTCCAGATTGCCGGACGCTTCGGCAGCGCGACCGGCGACCTGCAACGGGAGGGCTATGTTTTCGGCGACGGGCAGGTGATCGAGGAACTGGCAATCCTGATGCACGACACCGATCCGGCGCCGCGCCATCGCGACATCGTCGCGCGCCATCGTCGCGGCATCCTGCCCGAACAGGCTGACACGCCCGCCCGTCGCGCGCAGGTCGCCGTAGCACAGTTTCAGCAGCGTCGTCTTGCCGGCACCCGAGGGGCCCGTCAGGAACTGGAACGACCCCGGCGTGAGCGCCAGAGTCAGATTCGTGAACAGCTGCGCGCCGCCATAGCTGTAGGCTACGTCAGATAGCTCGATCACGCTGGTCTCCTCGCCCGGCCTTCGGGTCTTTTGCCCAAATCTGCAACAGGTTACAATGCAATCCAGTGAATAGCCCGTGCAAACCTTGGCGCGCGTGACCGCCCTTGCTAGAAATGGCACAGGGGATAGGCCGCGTTGGCCTGCATTGGCGTGCAAAGGATTGATTCGATGCGGCTGATCTGCCCGAACTGTGGCGCGCAATACGAGGTCGACGGCGACGTCATCCCCGTCGATGGCTGCGATGTGCAATGTTCGAACTGCGGCCATACCTGGTTCGAAAGCGCCGCCGCCCCCTCGGCCCGGATGGAAGACCCGGAGGCCGTTGCGCCAGAGCGGGACAAGGCGCCGGATCCTGAGGTCGATGCCGACGAGGATGTGCAGCCGGCGCCGGTCGCTGCAAAGGCACCATTTGCGGCCGCACCCGTCGCGCCCTTAGCGCCAGCCACAGCCGGACCTGCCGCAGGCGCCGATGGGCCGCGCCCCACCGCACCGGCGCCGCGCGCGCCGGGCCGCACGCAGCTTGACCCCTCGATCGCGGATATCCTGCGCGAGGAAGCCGCCCGCGAGGAAGCGGCGCGACGCTCTGAGGGCGGTGGTCTGGAGCAGCAGCAGGACCTTGGCCTGCGCGATCCCGAGCCGGTCCGACCTGCGCCGCCGCTGGCCGCCGTGCGCGCCAGCGCCCCCGGCCCGTCCGATGCGCCCCCGGCGCGGCAGCCCGAAACGGTGGCCGTGGCCGCAATCCCCGAGGCACCGACGGGGCGGCGGCGCGAGATCTTTCCGGACATCGAAGAAATCAACTCGACCCTGCGGTCCAGTGCAGAGCGTGACGCCCTGCCGAAGCGACACGCCGAGCAGGTCAAGGCCCGCAAGAGCGGTCGTCGCGGGTTCTTTGGCACGCTGGCCGTGATTGCGGCGCTGGCGCTGCTTTATGTCTTTGCCGACGACATCGCCGCGGGCGTGCCAGCACTGGCGGACCCGCTGACAGCCTACGTCGGCACGATCGACGCCGGACGGCTTTGGCTGGATGCACAGGTGCAAAGCCTGCTGAACGCCAGCGAGACCAACGCCTGACAGACGGCAACCGCGCGGCCTTGGTCAGGTGCGGGTGTCGGCGCTGCGGTCAGAAGCGATCCAGCAACCGGTCGAGGTAGTCGCGTTCGACCTGCGGGCGGCTTTGTTCTGCCGACCGGCGCCGGATTTCGCCCAGCAATTCCTCGGCCCGGCGATAGACGTCGTCGCCCTGCAACAGGTTTTCGTCCGTGCCGTATTGGCCGGTGCTGCCCAACTGCCGCCCCAGCGGGTCGCGGCGGCCCGGCTGGACCTGTCCGGTCTGGTTGCCGTCGGCGTTGCCCTGCCCCGGTTCCTGCCCGTCGTTCTGGGCCAGCGCCTCTCCGATGGCGCGCATGCCGTCGCGCAGGGCATCCATGGCGTCGGCCTGACGGTCGATGGCCTGCCCCATGTCGCCGTCGCGCAGGGCGCGTTCGGCCTGATCCATGGCCCCTTCGGCGCGGTCGAGGGACTGACGCGCGGCATCGCCCGCCTCTCCCGGCAGGCCGGGCAAGGCGCCGCGCTGGCGGCTGAGTTCATCGCGCAGGCCCTGCTGGCGCTCTGCCAGTGACTGTCCCGATCCGGCGCCCTGACCGTCCTGTCCCTGATCGTTCTGACCCTGGCCGTTCTGACCCTGGCCCGGCTGGCCTTGCTGCTGGCCTTGGCCATTCTGGCCCTGTTGCTGTCCCTGGCCCTGTTGTCCCTGGCCCTGCCCTTGCTGCTGACCTTGACCCTGCTGTCCTTGGCCTTGCTGCTGCCCTTGGCCCTGCTGACCCTCTTGGCCTTGTTGACCCTGCTGGCCCTGCTGCATGTCGCGGAAGGCCTCGTCGGACAAATCCTGCTGGTCCCGCAACGTGTCGGCCAGATCCTGCATCGACTGCTGACCGGGGGTCTGCGGGCCACTGCCGCTGCCGTCGCCCTGGGTGATCTGCATATTCTCCAGCAGGGAATTCAGCTGATCCATCAACTGCTGCGCCTCGGCCATGCGGCCTTCCTGCATCAGCTCTTCGATGCGGTCCATCAGGGCCTGCAGCTCGTCCTGCGACAGCTCCATCGTGTTTTCGGAGGTCTGCGGCTGGTCGGTCTGGTCCGCGTTCGGATCCATCTGGTCCGCCAGCATCTGCATGTAGTCCTGCGTCGCCTCGCGCAACTCCTGCATCAGATCGGCAATCTCCTCGTCGGAGGCGCCGTTCTTCATCGCCTCTTCCAGCCGTTCCTGCGCACGCTTCAGGCGTTCGCGGGCGTCGGCAAGGGTGCCGTCCTCCAGCTGGATCGCCAGATCCCACAGAGCCTGCTCGATCTCGGTCGCGGTTTCGTCGGTCAGGCCGGTGCGGTCGGACTGGTCCAGCTGCCGGATGATCTGGCGCAGGCGCAGATAGGGTGTCTGGCTGGTGAACAGCGTGTCGGGCTCGTAGGACACGGCGCGCAAAACCTGCACGATGCGGCGGGCGTTGCTGTGCGACCACATCAGGTCGCGGCGCTGTTCGACGATGGCTTTGGCCACCGGCTGAAAGAAGCGCCGTCCCGGCAGGACGATCGGCTCTGCCAGGCTGGTGCCGGTCTGGCCGGCGGCGTCCGTCACCTGAAGGGTGATCGTGACCGGCAGGTTCGCCAGAGGATGCTGCGACAGATCCTCGATCAGGGCGTCGTCGAAATCCGCGCGGTCCCCGCCGAAGGGCATCGGCAGGTCCAGCACGATCGGCGCGATCGGATCCGGGTCGACGGCCAGACCATAGCTGCGGTCGACGGCCCCCAGATCGAGGGCGATGGTCGCCGTGCCGCTTTCGACACCGTAGTCGTCACTGGCGGCAAAGGCCTGATTCATCTCGCCCATCGCATCGGCGTCGACGGGGGCGGTCAGGCTGACCTCGGGTGCTGTATCAGGCAGGATCGCAAGGTCCCAGGCGGCCCCGTTCGGGCCGTCGATGGCGACACGTCCCGCTTTCGTCACGGTGAACGTCTGCTGCGGTTCGGACGCGGGCGGGATGTCCGTGGTCCGGCCCGACACGGTTTCCGCCACCGTCAGCGCGCCGACCTCGCCGTAAAGCCGCAGGGTGATCTGCGACCCCAGCCGCACCTTCAGCGGGCCGGGCGGAATGTCGTTGAGGTAAAGCGTCGGCTTGCCGGTGTAGGCGGGCGGGGCGACCCAGCCTTCCCAGACCGGTCCGGTGGCCAAGGCACCGCCGCCACCGTTCTGCGCGATCTCGGCCACCGAGCCCACGCGCAGGACAGAGCCGAAGAGCAGCGCCACGACAAAGAACAATAGCGCCGTGTAACGCAGGCCGTAAGGGTCGCGGTCGGAAATCTTCAGGTCAGGCTGCACCGCCTTGGCCGTTTCGGTCGCGCGGCGCATGCGCGCCAGATGCGCGGCCCAGACCGCCTGTGATGCGGGATCGCCCGCGCCGATCGCCTGCGTGTCGCGCACTGCGGCAATCGGTCGTCCCGGCAGGCTGGCATCGACACGCGCCACCGCCTCGGCCCGGGTGGGCCAGCGAAAGGCGCGCAGGCCGCGGACCAGCGTCACGACGACGGCCAGGATGGCCACGACGCCGAGGCCCCAGAACACCTCCAGGCTCATGCGGTCCTGCCAGCCGAACATCAGCGGCGCGAGGATGACGAAAAGCACGCTCCACAAGGGCCAGAAGGCACGGGTCGCGCGTTCGGCCACCAGCCCCAGACGGGTCAGTGCGACGGGGCGGTTCAGGTGCGGCAGGTCGGTGCGGTGATCGGTCAGCGGGCCTCTCCCTTGCGCGGCGGTGTGACCTGCTGGATCACAGCCACGCCGGAATGATATCGCGCGCGATGATTTCGTCAAAGGTGGGACGCGCCCTGATGACTGCAAATTGATCGCGCTGGACCAGCACCTCTGGGATCAGGGGGCGCGAGTTGTATTCCGACGCCATGACGGCCCCGTAGGCCCCGGCAGAGCGGAAGGCCACGAGGTCGCCCGGCCCAACCCGCGCCATGGTCCGTCCCTTGGCGAAGGTGTCGCCGCTTTCGCAGACCGGGCCCACGATGTCATAGGTGGCACGCTCCGCCCCCGGCGTGGGCTCAAGCACCGGCACGATGTCGTGGTGGGCATCGTACATGGCCGGCCGGATCAGGTCGTTCATCGCACCGTCGAGGATCAGGAACTGCCGGTCGGCGCCCTCCTTGACGTAGATCACGCGGGACACCATCAGGCCGGCATTGCCGGAAATCAGCCGCCCCGGCTCGATCTCGATCTCGCAACCCAGATGGCCGACGGTGCGCTTGATCAGGTCGCCGTAATCCTGCGGGCTGGGCGGGGCTTCGTTCGTCTGGGCATAGGGAATGCCAAGGCCGCCGCCCAGATCCAGCCTGCGGATCGTGTGACCATCGGCGCGCAACTGTTCGGTCAGCTCCGCCACCTTCAGGTAGGCGGCCTCGAACGGGGCCAGATCGGTCAGCTGGCTGCCGATATGGACGTCGATTCCGATGACCTCCACCCCCGGCAAGCTGGCGGCCAAGGCATAGACCTCGCGGGCGCGGGCGATGGGGATGCCGAACTTGTTCTCGGACTTGCCGGTGGCGATCTTGGCGTGGGTCTTGGCATCCACGTCCGGATTGACCCGAATCGTGATCGGCGCCACCTGTCCCAATTCCACCGCAACGGCGCTCAGCGCCTGCATCTCGGGTTCGCTCTCGACGTTGAACTGGCGGATGCCGCCCTCCAGCGCCTGCCGCATCTCTGCCTTCGTCTTGCCGACACCGGAAAAGACGATGCGATCGCCCGGCACACCCGCCGCCACGGCGCGGGCGTATTCCCCCCCCGACACCACGTCCATCCCGGCCCCCGCCTCGGCCAGCAGATGCAGGACAGCCTGGTTGGACAGGGATTTCATCGCAAAGCAGACGAGGTGGTCCATGCCCGCCAGGGCTGCGTCGAACAGGTGGAAATGGCGCAGCAAGGTGGCGCTGGAATAGACGTAGAACGGCGTGCCGACCTGGGCCGCGATCTCGCTCAGCGGCACGTCCTCGGCGCAGAGTGCGCCGTCGCGATACAGAAAATGATCCATCAGCCGTCCCCTACAGTCCGGGGCCGGTCATAACAGAACGCCAACGCCAGAAAAGGGCGGATCGGCAGAGGGGACGGCGGGCGGGGCGCCTTTGCCGCATCTTGCGGCAAACAGCGTCGTCCGGCGTCTTCAGCGGACGGGCTTCGCCCGCAAAAACAGGTAGAGAGGCAGACCGCAGCTTACCCCGATGCAAAAGGTCGCAGGAATCGCCAGCAAGGCGATCCAGTTCCGCCGCACGGCCACTTCGGCCAGCACCCAGACGGTCAGCGTGATCGCCGCGATCGTCAGATCCCAGGTCAGTCCCGTGGTCGCGGCGTTGACATACCACGCGTCGATCATGCGGCCCAGCGACCAGCCCTCGGCCTGAAACCAGGCGATGAACCACGACATCGGATGGATGGCGCCCCAGACGGCCAGTGCCGCCCAGACCCAGCGCAGGGGTGACATATCCTTCATCATACCTGACCCACTCATAGCCCCACGTTCAGCGGAATGCCCGCAGCCCCCAGACGCACGCCGCCCGGCCCCAGCGACAGCCGCCCGATCCCGTCGGCCAGCGTCACGCCGGGCGACACACCGTTCGGCCCGATGCCGACGCCCGCGTTCATCGTGGGTCCCGGCCGCGCCGGCACGCTGGCCTGCGTGGATGTGCCGGGGCGCACCGGATCGCCCTGCGCGCCGCAGCCCGCAAGGGCCAAGGCCGCGATCGCCGCGGTCACTCCCGTTCTGATCATCCAAGCACCTTCTGCCACCGGGCCACCGCCTCGCGCACGCGCGCGGGTGCCGTGCCACCGAAACTTGTCCGCGACGCGACCGAGTTTTCGACCCCCAGCACGTCGAAGACATCCTGACAGATACCTTCATGCACCGCTTGCATCTGGGCAAGTGACAAATCCGGCAGATCGCAGCCCTGCGCTTCTGCCAATGCTACCAGCGATCCGGTGACATGGTGCGCCTCGCGGAACGGCAGGCCCAACTCGCGGACCAGCCAGTCGGCGAGGTCTGTCGCGGTGGAAAACCCGGTGCCCGCCGCGGCGCGGAGCGCGTCGCGGTTGGCGGTCATGTCGCCCACCATGCCGGCCATTGCGGCCAGCGCCAGCATCAGGTTGTCGGCGGCGTCAAAGACCTGTTCCTTGTCTTCCTGCATGTCCTTGGAATAGGCCAGCGGCAGCCCCTTCATCACCATCGTCAGCGCCACGTTCGCGCCAAAGATGCGGCCGATCTTGGCGCGGATCAGTTCGGCCGCGTCCGGATTGCGTTTTTGCGGCATGATGCTGCTGCCCGTCGACCAGCGGTCCGACATCTTGACGAAGCGGAACTGGGCGGAGGACCAGATCACCAGTTCCTCGGCCAGACGCGACAGGTGGACGGCGCAGATCGTGGCGGCGCCGAGGAATTCCAGCGCGAAGTCGCGGTCGCTGACGGCGTCCAGTGAATTGCCCATCGGTGCGTCAAAACCCAGCGCCTCGGCCGTCATGTGCCGGTCGATGGGGAATGACGTGCCCGCAAGCGCCGCAGCCCCCAAGGGCGATTGGTTCATCCGCTTGCGCGCGTCGGCAAAGCGCGACCGGTCGCGGGCGAACATTTCCACGTAGGCCATCATGTGATGCCCCCATGTGACGGGCTGGGCGACCTGCAGGTGGGTAAAGCCCGGCATGACCCAGTCGGCCCCCGCCTCGGCCTGCCCCAGCAGCGCCAGTTGCAGCGCCTTCAGCGCCTGATCCGCCGCGTCGCATTGGTCGCGCACCCAGAGGCGGAAGTCGACGGCGACCTGATCGTTGCGCGACCGGGCCGTGTGCAGACGGCCTGCGGCCTCGCCCACGACCTCTTTCAGGCGCGCCTCGACGTTCATGTGGATGTCCTCAAGGGCGGTCGAAAACTGGAACGTCCCGCCCTCGATCTCTGACAGAACCGTGAGCAGGCCTTTCCGTATGGCCTCTGCGTCGCTATCACTGATGATGCCTGTGGCGGCCAACATCGCCGCATGGGCACGAGAGCCCGCGATGTCCTGCGCCGCCAACCGCTGATCGAACCCGATCGAGGCATTGATCGCCTCCATGATCGCGTCCGGCCCTGCGGCGAAACGGCCGCCCCACATCGTGTTCGCAGTTTTGGTCATGAGAAGGACGCGCCCCTTGAAAGCCCTGAAATCCGCCCTGCTGTATACGGGCCTTGCGATCCTTGCAAACGCGGCCCACGCGGACGCCGACCTTGAAGCGCTGAAAGACGGCGATATGCGCAAGCTGGTCGTCGCGTCAGAACCCAGCCCCGCCCCCGATGTGACATTCATCGCCGAGGATGGGTCAGAGGTTACGCTAGCCGATTACGCGGGCAAGCCGGTCCTGTTGAATTTCTGGGCGACCTGGTGCGCGCCCTGCCGCAAGGAGATGCCGACGCTGGCCGCCCTGCAGGACGCGATGGGGGACAAGGTCACGGTGCTGACAGTGGCCACCGGGCGCAACCCGCCAGAGGCGATTACCCGCTTTTTCGACGAGATCGGCGTGACGAACCTGCCCAAGGCCACCGACCCGAAACAGGAAATGGCCCGCGCCTTTGGCGTTCTTGGTCTGCCGATCACGGTGATTCTGGACGCAGAGGGACAAGAGGTCGCCCGCCTGCAGGGCGATGCGGACTGGGCGTCCTTGTCGGCGCAGGCGATCCTGATGGCGGTGGCCGCGGGCGACTAGCGCCCCGGCACGGGATCGTCGGGCGACAGGGCCACGCCGTTGATGCGCACGATCTCGTCCACGTCGTCACCTTCCGCCGCCATGCGCGCGCGCAGGTTGCCGAAACTGGGACCGTTCTCGGCAAAGAGCCGGTCCTGCAGGGCGTTGATCTCTTTCGTCTTTTCCAGATAGCGTTCGTCCATCGGGTTGCCGCCGGTATCGCGGAACACCGGGGCCATGACGATCAGCTTGGCCGAATCGTCCGCGACGAAGCCCTCGGCCATCTGCATCGCCGTGGCATGTTCCATCCCCATCGCTTCCAGCGCGGACCGGCCCATGCGGACGGAACTGTCGAAGGTTTCACGGATGATGTCCCGGCAGCCTGCGAGGAACAGCTCGTAGACATGGTGCCGGTCGCGGGCGCGGGCGATGATGTGGACATGCGGATGGTGTTCCTTGACGTAGCGCACCAGTTCCGTGGCCTTGTCGCGGTCGTCGATGGCGACGATTAGCATGCGCGCGGTGCGGATGCCTGCGGCCTCCAGCATGTCGGGGCGGGTGGCATCGCCGAAATAGGCGCGCAGGCCGAACATGCGCAGCGTGTCGATCTGGGCCGCGGAATAGTCGATGACGGTGGGCGCGTAGCCGCCGCCTTCGAGGATGCGTTTCACGATGCCGCCGACCCGGCCGTGGCCCGCGATGATGACCTCTGCCGGGGCCTCGATCGTGTCCTGCGCGCGGGCCACGCCCTTGGCCGCGCGGGGCAGGATGACTCGGTCGTGAAAGATGAAAAGCGCTGGCGTCAGCAGCATCGAGAGGGCGACCACGAGCAACAACTGGTCCGCGGTGGCGGCGGGCATGATGTTGCCGGCCACGACGAAGGACAGCAGGACGAACCCGAACTCTCCGGCCTGGGCGAGGCCGAGGGCGAAGAGCCAGCGGTCGGTCAATTCCAGTTTGAAGACAGAGGCCAGTGCCAGCAGCACCAGCGCCTTTAGCGCCATAAGCCCCAGCGTGAGGCCGAGGATCAGTGCGAACTGATCAAAGAGCAGCGCAAAGTTGATGCCTGCCCCCACGGACATGAAGAAGAGGCCCAGCAGCAGGCCCCGGAAGGGGTCGATATCGGATTCGAGCTCGTGCCGGTAATCGCTGCCGGCCAGAACGACGCCGGCGATGAAGGTGCCCAGCGCCGGCGACAGGCCGACCAGCGACATCAGCAGGGCGATGCCCACGACCATCATTAGGGCGGCGGCGACGAAGAGTTCGCGCAGGTCGGCCTTGGCGATGAACCGGAAGACCGGGCCGGTCAGCGTGCGGCCCGCAATGACGACGGCGGCAATGGCGGCCAGCGTGACCAGCATCGTCTGCCAGCCGTTCAGGTTCGCCACGAGGCTGATGCCGGCGTCATGCGCGTCCTCTGCCCCGTGGGCCACGCCCGGCAGGGCCAGCAGCGGCAGCAGGGCCAGCATCGGGATCACGGCGATGTCCTGCGTCAGCAGCACGGCAAAGCTGGCCTGCCCGCCGTCGGATTTCAGCAGGCCCTTTTCGGTCAGCGTCTGCAGGACGATGGCGGTGGAGGACAGCGCCAGCACGGCACCTGCGGCCAGCGCCACGGTCCACGGCAGGCCGAACGCCACGCCAGCGCCCATGACGGCCAGCATGGTCAGCGCCACCTGCCCGCCGCCAAGCCCCAGCAGGCGGCCGCGCATGTCCCAGAGCTTTTCCGGCTCAAGTTCCAGCCCCACGAGGAACAGCATCATCACGACGCCGAATTCCGCAAAGTGCTGGATCTGCACGACATCAACGTGCAGCACGCCCAGCGCCGGGCTGATCGCGATGCCGGCGATCAGGTAGCCCAGCACGGACCCAAGGCCCGCGCGGGTCGCCAAAGGCACGGCAATGACGCCCGCCACGAGGAAGAGAAAGGTCAGAAGCAGGATACTGGTCATGGGGGGCCTTGCGCGAACTCGGCCGGACCTTAAGACAGATCAGCGGCTGCGGCCAGACGCCTCAGGCCCGTCCGCCGTGGCCCGAGAGCATCTGCGGGGCCACGCCCATCAGCCGCAGGGCGGCGGCCCATTTGCCCGGCGCATCGGGGCCGAACAGGATCGCGGCGTCGGCGGGGCCGGTCAGCCAGCCGTTGTCGGCCAACTCCGCCTCGAGCTGGCCCGGACCCCAGCCCGCGTAGCCGAGCGCCAGCAGTGAGGAGGTCGGCCCGGACCCCTGGGCCAGCGCCTCGAGCACGTCGCGGGTGGCGGTCATGCCGATGCCGTCGGCCACGTCCATCGTGTTGCCATCGGATTCGTAATCCAGCGAATGGAGGACGAAACCGCGCGCCCGTTCCACCGGGCCGCCGACATAGACACCGACATCGCGGCAGGCGGGGCTGCGGCGGATCTTCATCTGGTCCAGCAGGGCAGGAAAGCCTACGTCGGGTTTCGGGCGGTTCACGATCAGTCCCATCGCGCCGTCTTCGGAATGGGCGCACAGATAGATGACACAGCCCGCAAAGCGGGGATCGCCCATGTCGGGCATCGCGATCAGAAGTTTGCCGCAAAGGGTCTCGATCCGGTCCATGGCGCGATGATGCGCCCGCGTGTCCTGCGGTGCAAGAGGATCACGGTGTCGCGGTCATCGCCTGAACGTGACTTTTCATGTCAGCGGGTTTTGCGCAGGTAGGGCGGATGACATATTCCGTTTCCTTCCTCGCCGCCCTTGGCCTGATGGCCATGACCGGTCCCGCACTGGCGCAAGGCAATGATGTCGCCCGCGTCACGGTGCTGCCCGGTTGGGTCACGCCGCAGGGCACCCACATGGCCGCCTTGCGGATCGACCTTGCACCGGGGTGGAAGACCTATTGGCGCAGCCCCGGCGATGCGGGCATTCCGCCGCTGATCACCGTGACGGGCGGCGGCGTGGACCGGGTGCAATACCACTGGCCGACGCCGCAGGTCTTTGATCAGAACGGCATGCGGTCGATCGGGTATCACGACAGGCTGGTCCTGCCGGTCGAGGTGTCGGGTCATAGTCCGCTGCGCCTGACAGGCACGCTGGATATCGGCGTGTGTCAGGACATCTGCGTGCCGGCGCAGCTGACCTTTGATGCCGCCCTGACGGACGGCCCCCGCGATCCGGTCATTGTCGGCGCGCTGCTGGATCAGCCACAGGCGGATGGCCATGCCACCTGCCGCGTGACGCCCACCGCCGACGGGCTGACGCTGGAGGCGGTGCTGACCCTGCCCGCGACCGGGGCGAATGAGGCCGTGGTGATCGAGGCGGGCGATCCGCATATCTGGGTGTCGGAGCCGCAGATCAGGCGGCAGGGCGAGACCTTGACGGCACAGGCACAGATGGTGCGCGGCGCGGGCGAGGCCTTTGCGCTCGACCGCAGTGCGGTGCGGTTCACGGTGCTGGGCCACGACCGCGCGGTCGAGGTCCACGGCTGCACCGCAGGCTAGGTCTGCCTGCGGCGCAGCGCCATGGTCAGGGCCGTTGCGGCGTAGATCACGACCAATACCAGTGCCAGCATAGCGATGAATATCGCCATTGCGGCACCTGCGCCGCCCGACAGCAACGGCAGGATCGCCTGTGCCGCGGGCCATGCGGCCCCCGTGACCAGCACCGGCCCGACCAGCGCCCCGAACAAAGCCGTGGCGGCCAGACCGCCCAGCGCCACCGGTCCCCACATCGCCGCATGGCGTGACCGCAAGGCCCGGCGCGCCGCCGCGATCTGGCGCGCGACATCGGCCTGCATCGCCATCAGCGACGGCACCACCAGCAGCACCAGCACCATCCCGAAGCCAAGCCCGTAGACCAGCGTGACGACGGTGGGTTTCAGGAACTCGGCCTGCGTGGACCCTTCGTACAGCAGCGGGGCGAGGCCCAGCACGGTCGTCAGCGTCGTCAGCAGCACGGGGCGCAGGCGGTTGGCCACGCCGTCGATGATCGCGGGCACCACCCCCCGGTCGGCGGCGTATTCGTCGATGGTCGTGACCAGCACGATCGAATCGTTGATGATGATGCCCACCATGCCGATCAGGCCGACGACGGTGAACAGGCTCATCGGGATGCCCCAGGCGTGATGGCCATAGATCGCACCGACAAGGCCGAAGGGGATGATCGCCATGACCACGATGGGCCGCGTCCAGCTGGAAAAGATCCACGCAAGGCTGAGGTAGATGCCGCCCAGCACGAGGATCAGCGCGTTGGTCGCGTCGGACAGAAAGGCGTCCTCCTGTTCCGACAGGCCCGCGAGGTTGGTCTCGACCCCGAAACGTTCGGCGATGTCGGGCAGGATCGTCTCGTCGATGATCTGCTGCACCTGGGCCGCGCGGTCGGGATCGTCGTCGGACAGATCGCCGGTGACGGAGATCAGCGGGATGCCGTTTTCGCGCCGCACGGTGCCGAACCCGGTGCGGCTGGTCACGCTGACCACGTCGCCCAGGGGCACGAAGACGCCGTCGCCGGTGCTGATCTGGGTGCGCGTCAGGAAATCCGCCGTCTGTTCCGCCTCGGGCAGTTCCACCCGGATCGTGGCGGACCGGATACCGTCGGGATAGGTCGCGGCCTCGATCCCCGTCAGGCGGTTGCGCAGGATGCCCCCCAGCGCGTCGATGGACAGACCAAGGGCGGCGCCCTGCGGCGTCAGTTCCAGCAGCAGTTCCTCCTTGTCGTAGGCGAGGCTGTCTTCCAGACCGCTGATTTCGGGGAACTGGGTCAGGGCGGATTTCAGCGCCTCGGCGGCGGCCTTGAGCGAGACCGCGTCGGCGCCGGACATCTGCACGTCGAGGCTGTCGCCGCCGGGGCCGGAGCCGTAGCTGCGAAAGCTCACGGTCTCGGCCATTGGGGATTGCACGACCTCTTCCTGCAGGGCGCTGACGAATTCGGAACTGGTGAAGGGGCGGCTGTCGGCGTCGGTCAGGCTGATGCTGATCGCACCCAGCTGGTCAGGGTCCTTTTGATCCGCGCCCGCGATGCCGCGGCCCGCGTTGCCGCCGATCTCGGCCACGACGTAGGTGACGGGGTTGCTGCCGGACTCCGTCGCGTAACGGGCGGCGAGGGCCGTCGTCGCACGCTGCATTTCGTGCATCATCTGGATCGTATCGGCGCGGGTGGCGCCGGGGAGCATGGCGAAATTGCCCGTGACCTCGCCCTGTTCGGGGCTGGAAAAGAACTGCCAGCGCACGTCGCCGCGCACGAACATGGCGATCTGGCTGGCGAGGATCAGGATGACGCCCGCCAGCACCGGGTAGCGGGCGCGGATGACCAGCGCCATGACCGGGCGGAAGATGCGCAGGCTGAAGGCATCGAAGCCCCGGTTCACCCAGCGCGAGGGCGCGTCGTACCACGCCTGACCGGCGTTCGGGCCGATGGAATGGCTGAGGTGGTTGGGCAGGATCAGGAAACATTCGACGAGGGATGCGGCCAGCACGACGATCACCGTGAACGGGATATCGGCGATCAGGCTGCCGAAGCGGCCACCGACGATCACGAGGCCGAAGAAGGCGATGACGGTGGTGAGCGTGGCCGAGAAGACGGGGCTGAACATCTTGATCGCGGCGCGTTCGGCGGCGACCTTGGGCGGTTCCTTCAACGTCCGTGCGCGGTAATCGGCGTGTTCGCCCACGACGATGGCATCGTCCACCACGATGCCCAAGGTTAGGATCAGCGCGAAGAGCGAGATCATGTTGATGGTGATGCCGAAGGCATACATCAGTGCGATCGCGGCCAGCATGGAGGCGGGAATCCCCATCGCGACCCAGAGCGCCGTGCGGGCGTTCAGGAACAAAAACAGCAGGATCACGACGAGGGCGAGGCCCTGCAACCCGTTCTTGAACAGAAGATCGAGGCGGCCGGTGATTTCCTCGGCGCGGGCGTTGATGAGGTCGATGGTGGTGCCGGGCGGCAAGGTCGCCTGCAGCTGTGCCGCGACACGTTCCACGCTGTCCTGCAACCCGATGGCGTCGCCGTTGGCAGAGCGCACGACGCTGATTTCCACCGCCGGATTGTCGCCGACATAATAGGCGCGGCTGCGGTCGACGCCTTCGACGGTGACGCGGGCGACGTCGCCGATGGTCAGGGTGGACCCGTCGGGGTTGGACCGCAGGGCGATGGCGGAAATGGCCTCGGCGCTGCGGTTCGCGGCACCGGTGCGGACGCGGGCCGTGCCCGCGACGTCGCCCACGGCATTGCCCGTCGCCTCTTCCGCGATGCGGGCGGCGATGTCGGACAGGCCGATGTCGTAGCGGATCAGCGACAGGGACGGCACTTCGACGATGGTCGACGGGGCCGCGATGCCCTTGACCGTGGCCTGCGTGACGCCGGACTGGAACAGGCGCACGACCATCTCGTCGGCAAAGCGGCCCAGCTGATCGACGCCCACGGGGCCGGTGATGACCACGTCGGTCACCCGGTCAGACCAGCCGCCGCGGCGCAACTCCGGGTCCTCGGCATCCTCCGGCAGAGTGCCGGCGCTGTCGATGGCGGCCTGCACGTCCTCTGCCGCGCGGTCCATGTTGGTGCCGGGCGCGAATTCGAGGCTGATGCGCGCGCTGCCTTCGGTCGCGCGGGCAGAGGTGTCGGTCACGCCGTCCACGGCCTGCAAGGCGGGGCCAAGCACCTGTACGATGCCGGCGTCCACGGATTCCGCCCCTGCCCCGTCCCAGCGGACCGAGACGTCGATGCCGTCGATGATCACGTCGGGGAAATACTGTGCGCGCATGTTGGGCCAGGCCATCAGGCCCGCGCCCAGCATCACGAACAGCAGCAGGTTCGCGACGGTCTTGTGGCGCGTGAAATAGGACAGCAGGCCGCCCGCGCGGGCGTTCAGGGCGTCGCCGCCGGTCGGTCGCGGGTCGGCCATCAGCCGCCCATCCGGGATTCGAGGCGGGCGACGGTCGCAGCCGGCACCTGATCGGCGTCCAGCTGGGCCAGAATCCGCGCCTTGGCGTCGTCGGGCATGCCGCTGTCGGTGACGAAGGCCTTCAGCCGCGCCCGGCGGGCGTCGTCGAGGGCGACGTTTTCGGTTGTGTCTGCCTCTGTCGCCTGTGCTGCGCCCGCCGGACCGATGGGCCTGACGCCGATGCCTTCGCCCAGCAGGGGAGTCCGGGCGCTGACGACGCTTTGCCCCGCCAGATCGTCTGCGGCGATGAGGACGTCGTCGCCCTGCCGGCGCAGCACGGTGACGGGGCGGCTTTCCAACCGGTCCTCGGCTGACACGATCAGCACGGTATCGTCCGCGGCCACGGCGGTGGCAGGCAGGCGGGCGACGTTGTCGAGGCTGGCTTCGCGGACACGCACCGTCACGAAATCGCCGGGCCGCAGGCCGGGGGCGTCGTCCAGGGCCGCAAAAAGCTGCCGCCCGGTCTGGCCTTCGCCCACGGCGCCCGCGACGCGGGTGACACGGCCCTGTGCGGTCACATCCAGACCCGCGACATCGATGCTGACGGTGACAGGCAGGCCCGTCACAGCACCCGCACCCTGCAACAGGCGCGCGTATTGCGCAGTCGAGATGCGAAAGGCGACCTCCAGCCGCGCGGGGTCGATGAGGGTGGCGATGGCCTCGTTCGCGGTGACGCGCGCGCCCTGTGCGGTCAGCACATTCGTCAGAACGCCGTCGAAGACGGCGGTGACGGTGGTGTCGGTCAGCGTGCGGTCGGCCTCTGCCAGATCAATCTGGACCCGCGACAGCGCCGTGCGGGCCTGATCCAGACGGGCGGCGGCCTGCGCCTGATCCTGACGGCGGGTCAGCACGGTGGACTGGGCGTTCGACAGGGCGAGCTGCGCCTCTTCGACCACCGACTGCGTGCCGACGCCGCGCGACGCGAGGTCGGAGGCGCGGGTCAGCGCGCCCTGCCGCAGATCGACCTGGCTTTGGGCCTGCGCCAGCTCGTCCGCGGACAGATCGACGCCGCGTTCGGCGTCGCGCACCTCGCCTTCCGCATCCTGCACATCGGCGGCGATCCGGTCGCGGGCGGCCTGTGCCGTGGCGGTGTCGAGCCGCAGCAGCGGTTGACCGGCGCTGACGGTGCCGCCCTCAATCAGGGCGGGATCGGTCCAGAGGACGGTGCCGCCGACGGGGGCGCGCAGGTCCAGCGTCGTGCTGCTGCGCACCTCTCCGAAGACCAGAAGTTCGGGGGCGATGGTCTCAAGCGTGACCGTTGTGACGTTGACCGCAAAGACGCGTTCGCGCTGAGGAAAGCTACGGGGTTCCTCGTTCATGCGTGCGACGACGGCACCGCGCACGGTGTTGACCGCCCACAGCCCGAGGGCCAGCGTCACCGCCAGCAGGAAAAGCCCTGTCAGAGACCGTCGCAAGAACCGCATTCACTCATCCCGAACCATGTACCCGCAAGATAGGCCCCGCGTGCCGGATCACCACCTTGCCCCCATCAAACGACCGTAGGCGTCATTTCCGTCGCTTGTGTTCGTCCAGACGCGGCATGATCTCGACAAAGTTGCAGGGGCGGTGGCGGTAATCCAGTTGTTTGACCAGAATCTCGTCCCAGGCGTCCTTGCAGGCCCCCGGACTGCCGGGCAGCGCAAAGAGGTAGGTGCCGTTCGCCACGCCCCCCGTGGCACGGCTTTGCACGGCGCTGGTGCCGATCTTGGCCATGCTGACGTGGGTGAAGACCGTGCCGAAGGCGTCGATTTCCTTTTCATAGACGTCGCGGTGCGCCTCGACCGTCACGTCGCGCCCGGTCAGGCCAGTGCCCCCGGTCGAGATCACGACGTCGATGGCGGGATCGGCGCACCAGTCGCGCAGCTGGTCCGCAATCGCCGCGCGGTCGTCGCGCACGATGGTGCGGGCGGCGAGGCTGTGACCCGCCTCGGTCAGGCGCGCGACGAGGGTGTCGCCAGAGCGGTCGTCGCCCGCCTGCCGCGTGTCGCTGACCGTCAGGACGGCGATGCGGACGGGGATGAAGTCGCGGGTGTCGTCGATGCGGCTCATGCGGGCGGACCTTTCAGCAGGGGGTATGCGATGCGGACAGAGCAGGATGCAGCCCGCGTCGCAAGGGGCGAGACCCCTTGCAGATGGCGGCCCAGGCCTTAGGTTCAAGATCACCCCACACAGACGGACCGAAGTCATGCAGTATTCCATCCTCGACCTTGCCCCCGTGCCCGAAGGCAGCACCACCCGCGCGGCCATTGCGAACACGGTCAAACTGGCGCAGCGGGCCGAGGACCTGGGTTATCACCGCTACTGGCTGGCAGAGCATCACAACATGGCGGGCATCGCATCCGCCGCGACGTCGGTGCTGATCGGGCATGTCGCGGGTGCCACGAAAACCATGCGCGTCGGTGCGGGTGGCATCATGCTGCCGAACCACGCGCCGCTGGCGATTGCCGAACAATTCGGCACGCTGG
Source organism: Loktanella sp. M215 (assembly GCF_021735925.1). NCBI lineage: Bacteria > Pseudomonadati > Pseudomonadota > Alphaproteobacteria > Rhodobacterales > Roseobacteraceae > Loktanella > Loktanella sp. M215. The sequence continues at coordinate 1,628,898 of NZ_WMEA01000001.1, read as the reverse complement.
CGACGCTGTATCCGGACCGAATCGACCTTGGGCTGGGGCGTGCGCCCGGGGGTGACGGGCATGTGATGCGGGCCATGCGGGTGGACCGGCGCGGCGATACCTTTCCGCAGGACGTGGTCGAGCTGATGAATTACCTTGGCGACGGCGATGACGGCCCGGTGCAGGCACATCCCGGTCGCGGCACCCATGTTCCGGTGTGGATGCTGGGATCGTCGCTGTTCGGCGCGCAACTGGCCGCCTATCTGGGCCTGCCCTATGCCTTTGCCAGCCACTTTGCCCCCGATGCGCTGGAGGATGCGATTGCCACCTATCGCGGCACCTTCCGTCCCTCGGCGCAACTGGACCGCCCTTATTTCATGCTGGCCGCGAATGTCATCGCCGCCGATACGGACGCCGAGGCCGCGTATCTGCGCACCTCGGTCCAGCAGGCGTTTGCCAACTTGCGCAGCGGCAAGCCGGGCAAGCTGCCGGCGCCCGTGGACGACATCGACGGGTTGATCGGCGCGGGCATGCGGACGGCGGTGGACCACGCGCTGCGCATCACGGCGACGGGCAGCCCGGCCACGGTGCGCCGTCAGATGAGCGACCTGATCGCGCGCTATCAGCCGGATGAAGTGTTGCTGACCGGCCAGATTCACGACCCGGACGCCCGGATTCGCAGCTTTGAGATTGCGGCAGAGGTCATGCTGGACAAGGCCCTCGCCGCCTGAGACACACGCGGCATCACAGTCATTAACCTTTCTTAAATCTCTGACTGCCACAGATGGGTGGCAAAACTCAGGACAGTCACAAAGGATGGGCACGCGGCGCCATAGAACGCTTTCAGGCGGGTCTGATGGGCCGCAGGTTGACGGCTGGCTGCGTTTCGATCCCGAAACAGAGGCGCAATTCGAGGCCGAGGCCGGCGAAGCGCGGGCCTATCACCTGCGTTACATCGTCTGGTTCGGCCTTTGCCTTTACAACATCTACAATATCACCGGCGCGCTGCTGACGCCGGACATCATCGTGACGGCCTTGATCCTGCGGATCGGTGTCGTCACGACGGTATCCCTGCTGCTGGCCTGGGCCGTCGTGCACCTGAGCGCGTTCTGGCGCGAACGGCTGGCCCTATTGGGCATGATCAACGCCCACCTTCTGCCATCCGTCCTGTTCGCCGTGACACGGGCGGAATTCGGCGCCTACACCTTCGGAGAACTCACGCTGACGCTGGTCTATGGCAACATGCTGATGGCCTTGCGATTTCGCCATGCCGCCGTCTTTACCGCAGTGGCATTGGCGATCACCCTGTCCGCACTGATGCTGAAGCCGGGGGTGCCGCTGCACTTGGAAATTGCCCTTGCGGTGCAGATCGTTACGGCGGGCATCTTCAGTCTGTCCGCCAATTACCTGATGGAGCGGCGGCGTTGCTTGGACTACGTGACGGCGCTGACCGCGACGCACCGGGCCGAGCGGGCGGAAGTCTCTCATCGCCACTTGACGGAAATGTCGCAGACCGATGCCCTGACCGGCCTGCCGAATCGCCGGTATCTGGACGACAGGCTGGCCGTCTGGTGCGCCGGCCCGAACCGGGTGGCGACCCTGATGATCGATGTGGATCACTTCAAGCTTTATAACGACAGCCTGGGACATCCGGCGGGGGACGATTGCCTGCGCCAGCTTGCGCAGGTGTTTCGTGATGCCTTGCCGGACAGCGGTGCCTTCTGCGCCCGCTTCGGCGGAGAGGAGTTCGTGATCGCGCTGCAGGACGCAGCGGCCGGTGTGGCGCAGCAACTGGCGCGCCGGATCGTCACGGATGTCAGGGCGCTGGCCATCGCCCATCCCGGCCGCGGCGATTCCACCGCCATCGTAACGGTCAGCGTCGGACTGGCGGCTGCGGCGGCGCATGAACCAGCGAACCCCGGAACCCTCATCGCCCAATCCGATGCATCGCTTTACGCGGCCAAGCGTGCCGGCCGCAACCGGATCGAGACCTATCGTCCGCCGGTCCCCCGGGCTGCAGGCTTTGCCTGACTCTTAGACCGGATCGCCTGCATCCAGACGCGCCAGAATCGCGTCCCCCTCTGCGATGATCGTGGCGCGCTTGTCGGCGTCCATCCGGTCCCAGTTCGCGTAGATGCGTCCGATCCGGGGGTTGGCCGCAAAGATCTCGCGGTGCCGGTCCATGAAATGCCAGTAGAGCAGGTTGAACGGACAGGCCCCCTCGCCCGTCTTCTTGCTGACACTGTAGGAACAGGTGCCGCAGTAATCCGACATCTTGTGAATGTAGTTGCCGGAACTGACGTAGGGCTTGCTGGCGATGATGCCACCGTCGGCGAACTGGCTCATGCCGATCACGTTGGGCGCCTCGACCCATTCGTAGGCATCGGCGTAGACGGCCAGATACCATTCATGCACCTGGGCCGGGTCCACCCCCGCCAGCAGGGCGAAGTTGCCGGTCACCATCAGGCGCTGAATATGGTGGGCATAGGCCTCTTCCTTGGTCTGCTCCACGCTCCGCTTCATGCAGCGCATGAAGGTCGGGCCGCCCCAATAGACCGCCGGCAGGTCGCGGGTGTGTTTCAGACCGTTGCGGGCGGTGTAATCCGGCCCTTCCTGAAAATAAATGCCGCGCACGTATTCGCGCCAGCCGATGATCTGCCGGATGAAGCCTTCGGCGGCATTGATCGGCACGTCGCCCGCTTGCCACGCCGCCTCGACCGCACGGCAAACCTCCATCGGGTCCAGCAGGCCTGCGTTGATGTAAAGGCCGACGATCCCGTGATACAGGAACCGGTTGTCGTCGAGCATTGCGTCCTGATAATCGCCGAACTGCGGCAGGCCGCGTTTCACCCAATGCGCCAGATGCTGCCGCGCCTGACCCTGATCGGTGGCGAACCAGAAGTCGTCCAGATCGCCGAAGTTGTCGGCAAAGCGGTCGGCCACCAGCGCCAGCACTTCCTCGACCGTGTCATCGGGCGTGAACCGCATTGGGCCTGCGTAATCCACCGTACCCGGCGCAGGCTTGCGGTTGTCGTGGTCATAGTTCCACTGCCCGCCCGCGGGATCGTCACCCTCCATCATCAGGCCGGTCTTGCGGCGCATGTCGCGGTAGAAATATTCCATCCGCAGCGCCTTGCGGCCCTTGGCCCAGCCGGCGAAATCCTGATGCGTAGCGATGAAGCGGTCGTCGGGGCGCTGGTCCACCGGCACAGGGCAATGGGTCAGGGCATCAATCAGGCGCCACTCGCCCGGTTCGGTCGCGATGACACGGTCCGCACCGTGGCGGTCCGCCGCCGCCAGCAACGCGCCGCAGATGCTGGTCTCGCCCTCCTCGAACCGGGTGTAGTCCACGGTCCAGCCGTCATCGGCAAGCCGTCTGGCAAACTTTCGCATCGCGGCGAAGAGGAAGGCGATCTTCTTGGGATGATGGCGGACGTAGGAGGCCTCGTCCGCGACCTCTGCCATGACGACGACATCCTGCGCCTTGTCGCCCGCGCGCAGGGCGGACAGGGTGTCGGTCAACTGGTCACCCAACACGAGGATCAGGTTCACCACGGGATGGCATCCTTGGCATAATCGAAGAAGCCGCCGGAGTCGTCCCGCGTCAGGCCGTCGATGACGCGGGTCAGGTTGTCCGCCGCCGCCTCTGCCGTCACCGTCCTGTGGTGGCCCGCGTAATCGGCGGTAAAGGGCGTCTCGACCGTGCCGGGATGCAGGGCCACGGTGATTGCGTCCGTGTGACTGCGGCCCAGTTCGATCGCCGCGCCATGCACGATCTGGTTCAGCGCCGCCTTCGACGCGCGATAGGAATACCAGCCGCCGATCCGGTTGTCCCCGATCGACCCCACACGCGCCGACAGCACCGCGCAAACGCTGCGGCCCTTGCGTGGCAAGAGGCGCGGCAGGTGGCGCAGGATCAGCGCGGGGCCGATGGCATTGACCGCCATGACCTGCGCCATGGCGCCCGCGTCAATCGCACCCAGCGATTTTTCAGGCGTCCCCAGCACGCCCACCGCGACGAAGATCAGATCGAACGGCCCCTCTACCCTGTCCAGCACCCTTGCGACGCTGGCCGCATCGGTCACGTCCAGCCCGTCTTCGCTGCGCGACAAGGTCTTGACCGCGTCACCGCGCGTCCGCAGCGCGGCGGTCACCGCGCCACCGATCCCGCCGGAGGCGCCAATGACCAGCGCCCTAATCGGCATAGATCATCTTTCGCGTCATCCCGCCGTCCACCGTCAGCACCTGTCCCGTCACGAACCCGGCCTCGGTCAGGTAGCGCACAGCATCAACGATATCCGCGACCCGCCCCGCCCGGCCGACCGGATGCTGCGCGTGATCGACCGCGCGCAGATCGTCCCAGCCGTCCGTCACGATCCAGCCAGGGGCGATGGCATTCACCCGCACGTCGGGCCCCAGTGAGATCGCCAGCGCATGGGTCAGCGCCACGATCCCGCCTTTCGATGCGGCATAGGCCTCGCTGTGCGGTTCCGACATGGCGTGACGGGTCGAGGCCATGTTCACGATTGCACCCTTCGCTGTGCGCAGCAGCGTCACCGCGGCCCGCGTCATCAGGAAAGCACCCGTCAGATGGCTGTCGGTGACCCGCCGCCAGTCCGCCAGCGACAGATCCTCGACCGGGCCGCGGTGCGGATCGGCGACACCTGCATTGTTCACCAGAAGGTCAAGCGCGTCGATCCCGGCAAAGGCCGCGGCAACGCTGTCCTCGTCCCCCACATCGCAGGTCACGCCGGTGACACCCGCCAGATCGACGGCGTCCACATCCAGACCGAACACGCGCCAGCCGGCACCGGCGTAGGCCACTGCAATCGCCCGCCCGATCCCCGAGGCGGCCCCGGTCACAACAATCGTTTTCTGTTCCATGACCGCCAACCTAGACCCCGACGCCCCCCGGTCCATCCTTCATCTGGCAAAATAAATGCCGGGTGAGGCCGCCCTGCGCGTCCGCGGGCAGCGCCCTCAACAACGCTCTTTCCCTTCGCGATTCCTTCGCTATAGTCGCCCCCATGACGCAGATCGGCATCATATCGGCCCTGGGCCTGCGCAACCTACGCCTGCACCACGCCTGAGCGTGCCCTTCGGCGCGACCGCTCGACAGGTGACAGCGCCGAACACCCCCCACACAGACCAAGTTCAGGACCAAAGACCATGACCGACCGCGTTCTCATTTTCGACACCACCCTTCGCGATGGCGAACAATCCCCCGGCGCCACGATGACCCACGCGGAAAAGCTGGAAATCGCCGCCATGCTGGACGACATGGGCGTCGATATCATCGAGGCCGGGTTTCCGATCGCCTCCGAAGGTGACTTTGCCGCCGTGGCGGGCATCGCCAAGGCGTCGCGCAACAGCGTGATCTGCGGGCTGAGCCGTGCGAACTTCAAGGACATCGACCGCTGCTGGGAGGCCGTGAAGCACGCGAAACGCCCCCGCATCCACACCTTCATCGGCACATCGCCGCTGCACCGGGCGATCCCGAACCTGACCATGGACCAGATGGCCGAACGCATCCACGATTGCGTCACCCACGCCCGCAACCTGTGCGAGGACGTGCAGTGGTCGTCCATGGATGCGACGCGGACCGAGTGGGATTTCCTCAAGCGCACGGTTGAAATCGCGATCCGTGCCGGGGCCACGACGATCAACATCCCAGACACCGTGGGCTATACCGCACCCGTCGAATCCGCCGACCTGATCCGCCGCCTGATCGCGGAATGCGAGGGGGCGTCGGAGGTGATCTTTGCCACGCATTGCCACAACGACCTTGGCATGGCGACGGCGAACAGCCTGGCGGCCGTCGAAGGCGGCGCGCGGCAGATCGAATGCACGATCAACGGCTTGGGCGAACGCGCCGGAAATACGGCGCTGGAAGAGGTCGTGATGGCGCTGAAGGTGCGCGCCGACATCATGCCCTACCATTCGAATGTCGATACCAAGAAGATCATGGCGATCTCGCGACGGGTCGCGACGGTGTCGGGCTTTCCGGTGCAGTTCAACAAGGCCATCGTCGGCAAGAACGCCTTTGCCCACGAATCCGGCATCCATCAGGACGGCATGCTGAAAAACGCCGAGACGTTCGAGATCATGCGCCCGACCGACGTGGGCCTGACGGAAACCAGCCTTGTCATGGGCAAGCATTCGGGGCGTGCGGCCTTGCGGTCGAAACTCTCGGACCTCGGGTATGAATTGGCCGACAACCAGCTGTCCGACGTCTTCGTGCGGTTCAAGGAACTGGCGGACCGCAAGAAAGAGGTCTTCGAGGAAGACCTTGTCGCGCTGATGCGCCAGAACGACGCGGTCGAGGACCGGATCCGTCTGAAATCCCTGCGGGTGGTCTGCGGCACCGATGGCCCCCAGACCGCCGACATCGTGCTGGAGATCGACGGCAAGGAACAATCCGCCAGCACCACGGGCGACGGCCCCGTCGACAGCGCCTTCAATGCCGTGAAGGCCCTGTTCGATCACAAGGCCCGGTTGCAACTGTATCAGGTCCATGCGGTCACGGAAGGCACCGACGCACAGGCCACCGTCAGCGTCCGGCTGGAAGAAGACGGCCGGATCGCGACGGGGCAATCCGCGGACACGGATACGGTCGTGGCGTCCACCAAGGCCTATATCAATGCCCTGAACCGCCTGATCGTGCGGCGTGAAAAGACGGCGCCGGACCATGACACCAAGGGCGTCCACTACAAGGACGCCAGCGCCTGAAGCGCGCAAATATTGGAAAAGTTCACGTCGGGGGCGGCTGTCAGCGACATCCGCCTCTTGAATATTGAAAACGTGCAAGTGGCAGAAATGCGCCATCCTGCGTTGCAGACGGGGCTTTCATTCCGCAGGGGCTTGTCCGTATAAGGCACCAGCCCAGGCGGCGGGGAATCGCCTCGGTTTTTGCATTCTACGACTTGGGGAAGGCCATCATATGGCGATCTGGCACAGCTTGTTTTCATCGGACATGGCCATCGACCTTGGGACAGCGAACACGCTGATCTATATCAAGGGGCGTGGCATCGTGTTGTCCGAACCCTCGGTCGTGGCCTATCATGTCAAGGACGGCGTGAAGAAAGTGCTGGCCGTGGGCGAGGATGCCAAGCTCATGCTGGGCCGCACGCCGGGGAGCATCGAGGCGATCCGCCCGATGCGCGACGGTGTGATCGCCGACTTCGACGTGGCCGAAGAGATGATCAAGTATTTCATCCGCAAGGTCGCCAAGCGGTCCACCTTTTCCAAGCCCAAGATCATCGTCTGCGTGCCGCATGGTGCGACTCCCGTCGAAAAGCGCGCGATCCGCCAGTCGGTGCTGTCCGCCGGTGCGCGCCGCGCGGGGCTGATTGCCGAACCCATTGCCGCCGCCATCGGGGCCGGCATGCCGATCACCGATCCGACCGGCAACATGGTCGTGGACATCGGTGGTGGCACGACGGAAGTGGCCGTCCTGAGCCTTGGCGATATCGTCTACGCCCGGTCCGTCCGCGTCGGCGGCGACCGCATGGACGAGGCGATCATCAACTACCTGCGGCGTCAGCATAACCTGCTGATCGGTGAATCCACCGCCGAGCGTATCAAGACCAGCATCGGGACCGCCCGGATGCCCGACGACGGGCGCGGTGCGTCCATGCATATCCGTGGCCGCGACCTGCTGAACGGCGTGCCGAAGGAAACCGAGATTTCGCAGGCCCAGGTGGCCGAGGCGCTGGCCGAACCCGTCCAGCAGATCTGCGAAGCGGTGATGACGGCGCTTGAAGCGACGCCGCCGGACCTTGCGGCCGATATCGTCGACCGTGGCGTGATGCTGACGGGGGGCGGTGCGCTGCTGGGGCAGCTTGATCTGGCGCTGCGCGAACAGACGGGCCTTGCGATTTCAGTGGCCGACGAGTCGCTGAATTGCGTGGCGCTTGGCACCGGCAAGGCGCTGGAATATGAAAAGCAGCTGCGGCACGTCATCGACTACGACAGCTGAGCCTTATTCTGAAGGGGCCTGACACCCTTGGCGCGCGACCGTAACACTCACGACGAATACATCGGCCCGATCCGGCGTCTGCTGGTCGCGATCGGTGTCGTCGTGCTGCTGGGCATCTTTCTGGTCTGGCGCATCGACAGCCCGCGCGTCGAACGGTTTCGCGCCGCCGTCATCGACCGGGTCGTGCCGTCCTTCGACTGGGCCATGGCGCCGGTTACGGGCATCGTCGAACTGGTCGCGGATTTCCGCAGCTATTCCGCGCTGAGCGAGCAGAACGGCAACCTGCGCCGCGAGTTGCAGCAGATGAAGGCGTGGAAAGAGGCGGCCTTGCAGCTGGAGCAGGAAAACGCCCGCCTGCTGGAACTGAACAATGTGCGTCTGGACCCGCAGCTGACCTACGTGACCGGGGTGGTGATGACGGATTCGGGCTCGCCCTTCCGGCAGTCGGTGCTGCTGAATGTCGGTCGGCGTGACGGGATCGTGGATGGCTGGCCCGCGATGGACGGGCTGGGCCTTGTCGGGCGGATCAGTGGCGTCGGGCGCGGCACGGCCCGCGTGATCCTGCTGACCGACACCTCCAGCCGGATCCCGGTGACGATCCAGCCGTCGGGGCAGAAGGCCATTCTGGCGGGCGACAATACGCTGAACCCGCCGATCGAGTTTCTGGAAAATCCTGACACCGTGCGCCCCGGCGACCGTGTCGTTTCCTCGGGCGACGGCGGAGTCTTTCCCGCCGATCTGCTGGTGGGTCAAGTGGCGCTTGGCAGCGACCGACGGCTGCGGGTGCGGCTGGCGGCGGATTACGGGCGGCTGGAATTCCTGCGGATCCTGCGCGCGCAACCGCACGAGGACATCACCGACCCCGGCGGCCTTCTGACGCCCGAGGGCGGTCTGATCGGTCCGGTCCTGCCCCGCACGGCAGAAGCCGGCAACGATGGTTGACAGTCCCGCCTCCACCCTGTGGACCGGGCGGGTCGTCTATCTGGCGCTGGCGACGATCGTGGTCTTCATCCAGTTGCTGCCGCTGGACACGTCGCCGCCGGGCTTTGCCGGACCGGACGTGCTGCTGGCGCTGACGCTGGCCTGGGTCGCGCGGCGGCCTGCCTATGTGCCGTTCGGCGTGGTGGTTGCGGTCTTTCTTTTGACCGACCTTTTGTTCCAGCGCCCGCCGGGCCTGTGGGCCGCATTGGTCGTCATCCTGACCGAGGCGGTGCGATCACGCTCTCGTGGTCTGCGGAACGTGCCTTTGGCGCTGGAATGGGGTACGGTCACGGTGGGGATCGTTGCGATCACATTGGCGAACCGGCTGGTGCTGATCGTGGTGATGACGCCGCAGGCCCCGCTGACGCTGACGCTGATCCAGATGGTGATGACCATCGCGATCTATCCGGTGGTGGTGGGTGTGGGGCACTTCTTTTTTGGTCTGACCCGGCCTGCGCCCGGTCAGGTGGACAGTCGGGGACACAGGTTATGAAGCGACCGGTCAGGGATCTGGAACAATCGTCGCGCGGGATCGGGCGGCGGGCGCTGTTGCTGGGATCGGCACAACTGGGTGTCGCCGGTGCGCTGGGGCTGCGGATGCGGTCGATGCAGGTCGAACAGGCCGACCAGTTCCGTCTGCTGGCCGAGGAAAACCGGATCAACATCCGCCTGCTGCCCCCCGCGCGCGGCCTTGTCTTTGACCGCAACGGCATCCCGCTGGCAGAAAACGAACAGAACTACCGCGTCGTCATGGTCCGCGAGGATGCCGGCGACGTGGACGAGGTGCTGGCTCGCCTGCAGGATATCGTCAGCCTCGACCCCGAGAACATCGAGCGCGCCCGCGAGGACATGCGCAAGCTGTCGTCCTTCGTTCCCGTCATCATCGCCGACCGCCTGCTGTGGGAGGATGTGGCCAAGATCAACATCAACGCCCCCGCCCTGCCCGGCGTCAGCGCCGAGGTCGGTCTGTCCCGCCGCTATCCCTATGGCGCCGACGTGGGGCATGTCGTGGGCTATGTCGGCCCGGTCAGCGACTATGATCTGAGCCGCATCGACGATCAGGACCCGCTGCTGCAGATCCCCAAGTTCCAGATCGGCAAGACCGGCGTGGAAAACAAGCTGGAACACACCCTGCGCGGGTCCGCCGGCACCAAGCGGATCGAGGTGAACGCCCTGGGCCGCGTGATGCGCGAACTGGACCGTCAGGAAGGCGTCGCCGGCAAGGACATCCAGCTGGGTCTGGACGAGCGTCTGCAATCCTACGCGCAGGCCCGCATGGACGGCGAGAGCAGCGGCGCCGTCGTGATCGACCTGGAGACCGGCGATCTGCGCGCCATCGCGTCCGCGCCCTCATTCGATCCGAACCTCTTCGTGCGCGGCATTTCGGTCAAGGACTGGACCGACCTGAACGAAAACAAGTACCGCCCGCTGGCCGCCAAGGCCGTGCAGGGCGCCTATCCGCCGGGGTCCACCTTCAAGATGGTGACGGGTCTAGCCGCACTCGAGGCGGGTGCGATCAGCCCCGAGGAAACGGTCTATTGCAAAGGGTATACGGTCGTCGCGGGCACCCGGTTCCACTGCTGGAAGCGTGCGGGCCACGGCAACATCAACTTTCACGACAGCCTGAAGCATTCCTGCGACTGCTACTATTACGAGGTCGCGCAGCGGGTCGGCATCGACAAGATCGCCGAAATGGCCCGTCTGCTGGGCATCGGGGTCAAGCACGATCTGCCGCTCTCCGCGATCTCGACCGGGTTGGCGCCGGACAAGCAGTGGAAGTCCGAGGTGCGCGGCGAGGACTGGCGCATCGGTGACACGGTCAACGCGTCCATCGGGCAAGGCTATGTGCTGGCCTCGCCGCTGCAGCTGGCGATCATGACGGCGCGGATCGCGACCGGCAAGATGGTGACGCCGCGGCTGGTGAAATCCGTCGACGGGGTCGAGGAACCCAGCGGCATCGGCGAGGCCCTTGGCATCAACGAAAACATGCTGCGCCGCTGCCGCGCGTCGATGAATGCCGTCATCAATGAAAAGCGCGGCACGGGCGCGCGGGCCAAGATCATCACCGCAGGCTTTGAGATGGCGGGCAAGACCGGCACGAGCCAGGTGCGCCGCATCACGGCCGAAGAACGGGCCCGCGGTGTCATCAGCAACGAAGACCTGCCTTGGGAGCGCCGCGACCACGCGCTCTTCGTCTGTTTTGCGCCGGTCGACAATCCGAAATTCGCCGTGGCCGTCGTGGTGGAACACGGCGGCGGCGGATCGACCGCAGCCTCGCCCATCGCGCGCGACATCATGTTGCAGGCCCTTTACGACGGCCCGCCCCCGCTGGAGGCCTATCCGTCCGCCGACCGCGCCCGGATCGAGGAACAGCAGGCCCGGATCGCCCAGCGCATCATGCAGATCAAGCCCGCACAGGACCGGGTGTGACATGAGTTACCTCGCGCATAACACCAAGTTCGTCCCCACCGGGCTTCGCAAGATACTTTATCTGAACTGGCCGGTGATCATCCTGTTGACGGCGGTCGCCTGCGCGGGGTTCATCATGCTGTATTCCGTGGCCGGCGGGTCGCCAGAGCCGTGGATGGAACCGCAGGTCAAGCGTTTCATCCTTGGCGTCGTGCTGATGATCGGGGTCGGCATGGTGCCGATCTGGTTCTGGCGCAACATGGCGGGGGTGGCCTTTGGCGTGTCGGTCATGCTGCTGATCGCGGTGGAGCTGTTCGGCGCCATCGGCATGGGGGCGCAGCGCTGGATCGACCTGGGCTTCATGCGGCTGCAACCGTCAGAGCTGACGAAGATCACCCTCGTGATGTTTCTGGCCGCCTATTACGACTGGCTGCCGACGCACAAGACGTCCCATCCCCTGTGGGTCGCGCTGCCGGTGATCTTCATCCTCGTGCCGACGGCGCTGGTGCTGAAACAGCCTGACCTTGGGACAGCACTGCTGCTGCTGTTCGGCGGTGGGGCGGTGATGTTTCTGGCTGGCGTCCACTGGGCCTATTTCGCGACCGTGATCGGCGCGGGCGTCGGCACCGTCTATGCGGTCTTCGTCAGCCGCGGCACGCCGTGGCAACTGCTGAAGGACTACCAGTTCCGCCGGATCGACACCTTCCTTGATCCGGGCAACGATCCGCTGGGTGCTGGCTATCACATCACGCAGGCCAAGATCGCGCTGGGGTCGGGCGGCTGGACCGGGCGCGGATTCATGCAGGGCACGCAAAGCCGTCTGAATTTCCTGCCGGAAAAGCATACCGACTTTATCTTCACCACGCTGGCAGAGGAGTTCGGCTTTGTCGGCGCCTTTTCCTTGCTGGTGCTTTACGTGTTGATCATCGTGTTCTGCGTCGCCTCGGCGATCAACAACAAGGACCGGTTTTCGTCGCTGCTGACCATGGGGATCGCGATGACGTTCTTTCTGTTCTTTGCCGTGAATATGGCGATGGTCATGGGGCTGGCCCCCGTCGTCGGCGTACCGTTGCCGCTGGTCAGCTACGGCGGATCGGCGATGCTGGTGCTTCTGGTGGCCTTCGGGCTGGTGCAATCCGCGCATGTGCATAAACCGCGATGAATATCCTGTTTTCCGCCAAGCCCGATGTCTGGGACGAGTACGAGTCGCCGCTGCGCCGCGCGCTGGACGCCGCAGGCCTGACCTATGACCTGTCCCGCGATCATGCGCCCGAGGTCGTGGATTACATCGTCTTTGCCCCCAACGGGCCGGTGAAGGATTTCACGCCATACGTGAACACGCGGCTGGTCATGGGCCTGTGGGCCGGGGTCGAGACGGTGGTCGGCAACGCAACCCTGACGCAGCCGCTGGCGCGGATGGTCGATGACGGGCTGACACGCGGCATGGTCGAATGGGTCGTGGGGCATGTGATGCGCCACCATCTGGGGCTGGATGCCCATATCCACGGGCAGGACGGCGTCTGGCGGAACGACGTTTACCCGCCTTTGGCGCAGGATCGCCCGGTGACGGTGCTGGGCCTTGGCGCGCTGGGATCGGCCTGCGGTCAGGCGCTGGCGGGTCTTGGCTTTCCCGTCACCGGCTGGTCGCGCAGCCCCAAGCAGATCGACGGGTTGACCTGCCTGTCAGGCGATGCCGGGCTGCAAGATGCGCTGGCTGGCGCACAGATCGTCGTGCTGCTGTTACCGCAGACACCCGCCACGGAAAACATCCTGAACGCCGACAGGCTGGCGCTGCTGGCCCCTGGCGCGTTCATCGTGAATCCCGGGCGTGGTCCGCTGATCGACGACGATGCGCTCTTGGCAGCGCTGGACAGCGGTGCTGTCGCGGCCGCGACGCTTGATGTGTTCCGCACGGAACCGCTGCCACAGGCGCATCCCTTCTGGGCGCATCCCCGCGTCACGGTCACGCCGCATATCGCATCGACCACGCGGCCCGACACGGCGGCACAGGTGATCGCCGCGAATATCGCGCGGGGCGAGCGCGGAGAGCCGTTCCTGCACCTTGTGGACCGCAGCGCGGGGTACTGAGGCCTAGCGCAGCTTGGGCGGGGCGCTGGGGTCGGACCCCGGTGCCATCGGCACGGCAGGCGTGGGCCGCGACAGCACCGGCAGGTCGAACCGCAGCCCGACGCGCGCCAGCCGCTGCGCCACCGCATCGGAGCTCGCGACGAACATCACGTCCATCGTGCCCGCGTCGATGCCGGAAAAGGTCAGCGCCTCGCCCGCCGCATGGGCCAGCGCCGCGTGGGCCGTGTCGGGCGCATCGACGAAGGCCAGCACGTGGCCGCGACCGCCGTCCTCGTATTCCGCCGCCACCAGCAGCGCGTGATCGGCCAGCCCGGCGGCGCGGGTCAGCTTGCGGTCCAGCGCCTCCAGCACCGATTCAGGCAAGCCGGTGGGGCGCGAGACGCCGGTCAGCCGCGCCTCGGCCTGCTGGGGCGTGTGGTCGAGGGTCGTGGCCAGCCAGTCGACGGCATCCGCGGGGATCAGCATCTCGCTGGGGGCGACCTGCGGGTTCAGGGCGATGCCGATCCCCTGCCCCGCCATCATCTGCACCAGCGCCCGGCCCGGCAGACCGGCGTAGGGGGCGGCGCGACCGACGAAGGCGGACAGACGTTCCTCTGCGTCGAAGACCAGTGCGTATTGCCCGCCCTCGACCGTAAACAGCGACGGGCGCACGCTGTCGCCTTCGGGCTCGCTGTCGAGCAGGACGAAGAGGTCGCTGTCCGCCAGCGTTTCGTAGAACCGCAGACGCAGGTCGTCCGAGGTCTCCATCGCGGCATGGGCGCGGTCCAGATCGGTGGTCATCTCGGGCGTCGTCATGTCAGAACCTCTTGCACGCGGGCCCGCAGGACGGGCAGCAGATCAGTCTCGAACCACGGGTTGCGGTTCAGCCATGCGGTATTGCGCCACGACGGATGAGGCAAGCAGAAGACGCGCGGTGCAAGGTCGCGCCAGCCCGCGACGCGTTCGGTCACGCCCATGCGCCCGCCCAGATGCCACGCCTGCGCGTAGCCGCCGATCAGCAGGGTCAGGGGCACGTCGCCCAGACGGTCCATCACCGGCTGTCGCCATGTCGCGGCGCAGACGCGCGGCGGCGGCAGGTCGGACCCGGCGGCATTGTAGCCCGGAAAGCAGAAGGCCATTGGCACGATGGCCACCCGGTCGCGGTCGTAGAACGCCGGCTTGTCGATGCCCAGCCAGTCCCGCAAGCGGTCGCCGGACCGGTCCCAGAAGGGTGTCTGCGCCGCGTGGACCCGCGCACCGGGGGCCTGACTGGCGATCAGGATGCGCGGCGGGCCGGTGAACCAGACCACCGGACGCGGATCGTGCCGGGTCGCCGTCGCGGCGAACCGGTCCGCGCAGATGCGGCAGGCAGCAATGTCGTCCCGTAATCCCATGCCCCGGGACCTAGCCCGCAGTCCGCGCGTTCAAGCGCCACACGCCCATCACGGCACGGTGTAAGCTGCGGCAATACTGCACTTACGCCTGTCTTTGGACATAATTCTGCGGCATACCGGTAAAAACAAGGGCCGACGTGACGAATGGTTAACCCATTCTTGTCACCAAGGCCCGGCAATGAGGCGACCGGATCAGGCACACCGCGATGTTGGAATTCAATCAGGTCAGCAAGTCCTTCTGGACGGGCAAGACGCGCAAGGTGATCCTTGACCGCGTGTCGTTCCGCGTGGAACTGGGCAACTCGCTGGGCATCCTTGCGCCCAACGGCACCGGCAAGACGACCTTGATCAACATGATGGCGGGTCTGGAAAAACCCGACGAAGGCACGATCACCCGCGGCTGCCGCATCTCGTTCCCGCTGGGGTTCATGGGCGGCGTCACCAACCGTCACACCGCCCGCGAAAACGTGCGCTACATCGCCCGCCTCTACAGCCTCGACCCCGATTACATCGAGGCGTTCTGCCGCTGGCTGTGCGGGATCAAGGAATACTTCGACATGCCCGTGGGGACCTACAGTTCCGGCATGCGCTCGCGGCTGACGTTTTCGCTGATGCTTGCGCTGGACTTTGACATGTATCTGATCGACGAAGGCATGCCTGCCACGACCGATGCCGAGTTCAACCGCAAGGCCGGTGAAATCCTGCGGGAACGACTTGAAAAGACGACCGTAATCATCGTGTCCCACCAGGCCGCAACGCTGGAGCGGTTCGCCCGCTCTGCCGCCGTGTTGCGGCACGGGAAGTTACATATGTTCGACACTCTGGAAGAGGCCAAGCAGCTTTATGACTACGAAGCCCACAGCTAAGAAATTCCGCATCCGCAGGCCGGAATCGCTGGCCGAATCCCCCAAGGACGCAGAAACGCCACGCGACGCGGCCGGACCGGATACCACCCCGGACCCGCAGACGCCTGCGACCGACACGCCATCGACCGGCAACGCCGATATCGACGCCATCCGGCGCGAGGGGCTGACCGGCCGCCAGTTGCGCATGGCCCGTCGCGTCGCGCAAAAGCACGGCATGGCGCCTACGTCCGATTTCGATGCCGTCCGGCAATTGCGGCGCGCGGGGATCGACCCCTTCCAGCGCTCGACCGTGCTGGAACTTGTGACACCTGACGGCAAGTCCGCTGGCGGCACGACCGCGCCGGGCGCGTCCCTTGGCGCGATCCAGGGCATGCCGGACATGCCGGCCGCCCGTGTGCAGCTGCCGCAGACCGTCGCCGACCCGAACCAAAATTTGCCGTCCACGGAATTCGCCAGCCCGGCCGACCGGCACCTGTCGGAAATCGGCAAGATCCAGCGCGATCTGGTCCGCCGCCGCCGCCGGCGGACGGTCATGATGATGTCCCGGCTGGCGGTTTTCGTGCTGCTGCCGACGCTTGTCGTCGGATACTATTTCTACAACATCGCGACGCCGATGTTCGCCACCAGTTCCGAATTCGTCATCCAGAAGGCCGAGGCGACCAGTGTCGCGGGCGGCCTTGGCGGCATGTTCCAGGGGACATCCATGGCGACGCAGCAGGACAGCATCACGGTGCAATCCTATCTGTCGTCGCGCGCCGCGATGGTGCGTCTGGATCAGGACCACGGTTTCAAGGCGACGTTCAGCGATCCGTCGATCGACCCGATCCAGCGTCTGCCGGAAGGGGCCAGCAACGAGGCCGCCTTCGGGATCTATCAGGACCGCGTGAGGATCAGCTATGACCCGACCGAAGGCATCCTGAAGATGAACGTCGTTGCGCCGACGCCTGCCTCCAGCCAGCAGTTTTCCGAGGCCCTGATCGGCTACGCCGAGGAACAGGTCGACCAGTTGACGCAGCGCCTGCGCGAAGACCAGATGGCCGGCGCCCGCGCCAGCTACGAATCCGCCGAAGCCAAGCGCAGCGAAGCGCTCGCCAGTTGGCTGCAACTGCAGGAGGATGTGCAGCAGATCGACCCGGTGGGCGAGACGGCCGCCAAGACGCAGCAGATCGCCGCGCTTGAAACCGAACGCCAGCGCCTGACACTGTCACTGCAGGAACGGATGAACGTGCGCCGCCCGAACGAGGCGCAGGTCAATGCGTTGCAGGCCCAGATCGACAATATCGAAAATCTGATTGCGGACCTGCGGGACAAGATGACGGTTGCGACGGACGGCGGGTCGTCGCAGGCGTCCCGCAACACGGAACTGCGGCTGGCCGAAGAGAACTATACCTTCAAGACCATGCTGGCGCAGCAGGCGCTGACCCAGATGGAAACCGCCCGGATCGAGGCGAACCGCCAGGTCCGCTATCTGTCGATGGGTGTCGAACCCGTCGCCCCGGACGAGGCGACCTACCCGAAGGCATTCCAGAACACGATCCTCGCGTTTCTAATCTTTTCGGGGATCTACCTGATGCTTTCGATCACCGCATCCGTGTTGCGAGAGCAGGTCACGAACTGACCGCGGCGGGCGGTGCGGGGCGTTGCGCCCTGCACCGCCCGCCGGCTGGCAAGGTGGCCGCGCGGCCCTAGATAGAATGGGACCCCGTAGCGAGAGGTCTGCCATGCGCGTGTTATCCTTGATCGCCCTGCTCCTTTGTCTGGGTCAGGCCGCGCGGGCGCAGGACCCCACAACCGCCATCGACACGACGGCCACCACCGCGCAGGACAGCGCCATCGGCGCCCGGCTGCGCGACATCCTGACTGTGCTGGGCGGCTATGATGCGGTGACGCTTACCGTCACGGACGGCGTCGTGACCTTTGACGGGACCGTCGCCGATCCCGCCGACACCGCACGCCTCGACGATCTTGCAAACCGCGTGACCGGAGTCGTGGCCACCCGCAATCGCGTCACGGAAACGGCGGATGTGGGCGCCCGGCTCAACCCCGCCATCGCGCGCTTTGAGGCACGGGGCGCGCAAGTTCTGGCGTACCTGCCGCTGCTGGCCGTGGCCTTTGTCATCTTCGCGATCATCGTCTGGGTTGGCCTGTGGATCGCGCGCCGGCCGCAGCCGTGGAACCGGCTCGCCCCCAACCCCTTCATCGCCGAGATCTATCGCCAGATCCTGCGGCTGGCCTTCGTCGTGCTGGCGCTGGTCGTCGCGCTCGACATCCTGAACGCCACGGCGCTGCTGGGCACGATCCTTGGCGCCGCCGGCATCGTCGGCCTCGCCCTTGGTTTTGCGGTCAAGGATACGGTCGAGAATTTCATCGCGTCGATCATGCTGTCGATCCGCCAGCCGTTCCAGCCCAACGACATGATCGAGATCAACGGCGACCAGGGCAAGGTCATCCGCCTGACCAGCCGCGCCACGATCCTGCTGTCCAACGACGGCAACCACATCCACATTCCGAACGCGACGGTCTTTTCCAACCGGCTGATCAATTACACCCGCAACGCCGAACGGCGCTTCGTCTTTCCGATCAGCGTCACCCGCGACTGCGACCTCGACGCGGCCCGCCGCCTGATCGAGGCCACCGTACAGTCCCTGCCCTTTGTGCTGACAGTTCCCGCAGCACAGGTCTGGATCGACCGGCTGGAGGCGGGCGGCATCGTCATGCAGGTCACCGGCTGGATCGACCAGCGCACGACCTCTCCGGCGCTGGCGCAAAGCGAGGCGATCCGGCTGGTCAAACGTGCATTGGAAGCTGCGGGGTTTGCGATTCCCGACAACATGCAGGCGGTCCAGCTGATCCGCAAAGACGCGACCGAACCAGTCCCCGCCGCCGAAACGGACCGGGCAACAACGGTGTCAGCCAGCCACGAGGACGCCCTAGAGTCGATGATCGAGACCGAACGCCGCAAGGATGACGCACCGGATCTGTTATCCGGCGGCGGCGTTCCCGAATAGCTGAAAAAAGCGCCTGCGGGGGCTTGAAGGCCCCGACCCTTTGTCGTATCCACCGCCTCGCTGATGGGGTGTAGCCAAGCGGTAAGGCATCGGTTTTTGGTACCGTGTACCGTAGGTTCGAATCCTACCACCCCAGCCAGCGATCTCAGACACTTAGTCCCTTGGGTCGGACGGCCTCACTAGGGCCAGAAATGCCCCGGATAGTGCCCCCGTGTGGGCTTACCCACCGTCTTCCTATAAGCTCGCTTGTTCAGGGGCTACAGGACGTGGCCAGGCCTACCCTGAGGGCTTCTCCTACCATCCCTGTTACTACGCCCTCATAGGGAGGTCATCTCTCTAGGGAGGGGAGATCTAGGTAATAGGTATAAGTAATGGATAAGGAGAAAGAAGAAGAGAGAACAGGGTAAGCCTAGAGAGGGTCTCCTAGGGGGAAGCCCTTACAAGGTCCCTTATCCTAGGTTGCCTTCCGTGGCCTTCTGCCGTCTCCTGCTGGTCTATGATGCTGTCTCCTACCGCTCACTGCGAAAGCCTACGATGACCCACCCGATCGACAACCCGAGGCACTCAAGGCCCATAGATGTGCACAGGTGGTCTGATCACCCTGAGGTTAAGGCCTTGGTGGCGGAGCTCTGGGAGGGCTACCTGCCGTGGCAGATCACAGGGAAGAAGGAGGGGAAGGCTAAGACGGGGCCTAAGCCTAAGGCTGATCCGAAGAAGCAGCTGAGGGTGTTGATCCTGGACCTGTATGTTGCTTGGCTCGATGATCCCGAACTCAGTATCGGCGTGTCGATGTCGCCGAACACGTGGAAGACGAACTCACGGTACAATGCGCTGCACCTATCAAAGAGCTTGATAACCATAATCAGGGCGCTGGAAATCGCTGGCATGCTCGATGTGGCCAAGGGGAGTTACGCAGGGCCGAAAGCTAAATCCAACAGGACCACACGTATCCGGGCTTCCGCTGAACTGCAGGGCATGTTTCGGGAAGCCAAGTTCACGCGTGATGATGTCACCCGCTTCGAGGGCGAAGAGATCATTATCCTCAGGGATGCCAAGGAAACCGACAAGGCGGGCAAAGAGATAGAGTATGTTGATACCCCCGACACGGTAGCCATGCGTGAGGATCTAGAGGCCTACAACAATCTGCTTGCCTCCTCCTTCATCGACATTGCCACGCTGCAGGACCCAGTCATCCAGACCGATCCCGAAACGAAGGCGTCACGGGTGCAGATACATTCCGATAACGCACGACTTCGAAGGGTCTTCAGTCGGAGTGACTGGAACATGAATGGAAGGTTCTACGGAGGCTGGTGGCAGCGCGTGAATGGTGACTGGCGATCCAAAATCTTTATAGACGACCAGCCTACGATCGAGGTCGACTTCAAGGGTCTCCACGTTGCCATGCTCTACGCTCGTGCCGGGGAGGAAATGCACCATGACCCTTACGCTTTATCCAATATAAAATTTCAATCATTCCCATCTGAATTATTACGGAAACTCGTCAAGCAACTGGTCCTTACTGCGATCAACGCAAAGGAAAAATCGTCAGCCTACAAAGCTTTTCGTGAGGGTTTTCCGGCGGGTCACATGGCCAAAAAGCTTAAAAATGATCTTTTAGATCGCATCCTAGCGGCTTTTTTGGAGCGCAATCCCGTGCTCGAAAATTATCTATTCTCCGATCAGGGCATCCGGCTCATGTACTTAGACAGCCAAGTTACTGCACACGTGCATCGGCATTTTACGGAGAAGAAAATACCCGTTCTATCCGTACACGACAGCTACATCATCGATCACATGAAGGTAGCAGAGCTGAGGGACGTTATGGCGGAAGCCTCTGAGGCTGTCGTGGGGAGAGCGTTACCGACAGCCATCAAGCTGCCTGACATGGAAGAATATGCCGATGTGACGGATGAGCAGCTTCAGGAGCACATTGAGAACCGGAAGGGAATCAGGTGTGTGGGGTACATGGATCGGGTATTTGATTATCAGGAGCGAACTGGGCGGAGTATCTCACCTGTTGTCAGGGGTGATGCGGAAAATATTCACGGCTTTCTGGAAAGGCACTGACAAAGAACTCAGTCACTCCTAACGAGACTGATTACATCATATATTAATGAAATCTCAAATCGAGAGAGATTCAGTTTTTCCAGATCAAGCCCAGCTAAAGATTCCAACACCTCATCAAGACCGTCAATTGACTTCAAGTAGGGCTGGATTTTCTGCGCTGTTTGGATCGGTATTCCATACTCATCTAATGCGAAAACTGACGCTGGAAGAAACATATTCTCTACCCTCTCGGCAAAAAGTGAATAGTCCCCGCTCCTAGTATCTAGCTTTGTAAATACATCACGCTGAAGCGCATCAATGGCCATGAGATCTCTAGGGAACCGAAAGCACACAATATTTCGAATAAACCGAAGGCAGTTTTCTACAGAATCACTCGGTGATTGCCCATCGAAACGTGTTTCGACGCACTCACGAATATACTTCGAAATGTCGTTAGATGTCCTGATTGCATTTATATGCCATGCGAGTGAGCTTCCAGAAAATACACCGTATTCCCTCAAAGCATCTCCTTCTAAATGGTCATAAATTAACCGACAAACCGCCTGCAGCTGAGGCCCGTCAGGTATTCCGACCCAGACCAACGCATCTTCAAGTTGCAGTAGATCTTTAAGTATCTCGTCATAAATTGCTTCCTGTAGATAGACCGGAATATGACGGTTTATACGAAGTGTTTCAGGGGAAATACGGCTTTTATCAAAAATTGCTTCCAGCTTCCTCTTGGAAACTGGAGATAGCACCGAATCTTCCAAATCCAGTAGCAAACTATCTGGTGAGTCTTCATCCTGAAGCCCAATCGGGAATTCCACCTGATAAGCGGTCTCTTCGATAGGCTTCTCGAGAACGAAGACTTGACCAACAAAATGTTCCCGCATCCTTCCAGCGCGCCCAACTATATTTCTATATGTAAAATTCTCCAAAAGATTACTGCCTTTGCGCCGATCAAAAATGACGACGTTCTTCGCAACAGTGTTTACCCCTTCTATTATAGTTGATGTGCAAATCAATACTCTCAACTTTTTTTGATTAAACAGTCTCACGAAATACTGCTGGAGAGCACGAGGAACCCCTGCATGATGAACCCCGATACCGCTTCTTAGCGCTTTTGTTACTGACCAATCAGAATCATAATTATCTGACATCCATTCTAAAGCGTCATCCAAGTCCGCTGAAACTTCAAAGGAAGTATTGGCGGCGACGTATTCAGCTACGTTACTTGCACTTCTAGGAGACTGGCAGTACACAATCGTCGGTTCAAATTGTTTCTGAAGGATTTCAAGAAGCTTTTCTTTTCTTTCCTCGCCTCGGTATGGAAGGGCAAAGTTCACAATATCGACGGCAACCGTCGAGAAGTCAGATGGAACGAACATAAATTCATAGTCCTGCAACCCAGAAATTGAGCTAACATTTGGCCCGAGTAAATAGAACTGAACTTTTAACCTAGCTAGTTTATGGAAGGCTAAATTTAAATCTACCGAACGAGAGGGATCTTTTTCAGAATTCAAGTTCACCTTGTAGAATTCATCTACGATACATATATCGACATTCTGAAGGTCTTTCCTCTGCAGAACTCTTTCTTGTGTGAGAACGTATACATTTATCTGATGTGCTTGAGGCATTTGGCTTGGGTGAGTAATGACCCGACAGATGGATCCAAATCTCTTTAACAGCCTTCTGCGAGTCTCGTCGATGAGCGCAATAGTCGGAACAATTAGCACAATATTTCTATACTTCTTGGTCGCGATAAGAGCGTCAATAATCAAACTTTTTCCAACGCTAGTGGATGCGCTGAGGACTACGTTATGATTAAGAATTAGGAGATTAAATATCTTTGCCTGTAGACTGTGGAATATTATATCTTCTCCAAGGCTTTCAGAACGGTGAAGCTCGTATGCAAGCTTCTCTTCGAAATTACTTTCGATCAACGATTCTGTCATATAAGGGAAGAGGCCAACGTTGCGAGTTAGAA
Source organism: Loktanella sp. M215 (assembly GCF_021735925.1). Classification (NCBI taxonomy): domain Bacteria; kingdom Pseudomonadati; phylum Pseudomonadota; class Alphaproteobacteria; order Rhodobacterales; family Roseobacteraceae; genus Loktanella; species Loktanella sp. M215. The sequence goes on along the minus strand of NZ_WMEA01000001.1, from coordinate 1,606,183 downwards.
TTGTAAGTATCTCTCGCTCGCCGCCGTCAAATCTATCCAACTGCGCAAGCGCTCGAATGACAAGATCTCGCCCTTGCGAGTGGGTTTCATTATGATTGACTAAGTTGGCGATTTCAGTCAATATTCTAAAGTTCGAAAACTCGCTGGCATTGAGGGTAAGTTCGTATCTTATTTCACAGTAATCCAACTAAGTGCCCCTTATTTCACCAGCAAACAGCGTGATTAAATTGTCAACATTCTCAATAGGTAAAAAGAATACGCTTATTCTTATTTCTGTTGTATTAGTTGGAATTCTTGATGTTAATGCACCATATCGCGTCATCACTTCTTGTGATAGCTTGGACTGGTAGTCTTCTGAAAATCCGCACCCAATAACTGTGCTCTCATAGGCGATGAGTATTGGAACGCACAGGACGGCAAGAAGGTCGTCTATGGGTGCATTTTTCTGCAGAGCTGACTCTAGTGAGGTTGGTAAAAGATGTTGTGGCTCTCTTAATGTCAGCACCGCTTCTCTTTCGGCCTTCAGAAAGTCCGTATCTAGCGCCGCAGACAATCCTTCCATGGTAGCATCCACTACATCATCGAAATTCGCGGCCCTTGCTAGCTCAGATCGGCCAAGCCATAGCTCATCTGTCTTTCCATGGATGATATGTGAGTTAGCGAAAGATTTTACGCCTGACGATGATTTATAGAATATCTTACAGGCGATTGGTTCGCTGTTGTGATAATGTCGAAGCAGGGAATGAAGAAGAGACTCTGCCAACAATGTCTCCAAATCTATATGAGCATGGTTTTCGATTCTTTTCACCGCGTCAGTTAGCTTTTGCTTCAACTGAAGATGACCGATGCCAACTAATTCACTAGGTTTGAGCGCTATCTCAGGTAGCCATGTCGCCAGATAGGATGCCAGTTGCGTAGCACGCCACACTTTTCTCTCAAACCGAACATCATATCCTACAAGTGTTGGATTTAGCTCTTTTCCCGAATCAATTTCGAGTTCAACGAAAAATGCATCTGTCGATATCCTATATGGTTTTGAAGTTTTTAATGCCGCTGCTGAAGTTTGTTTTAAGTGTCCACTCCACCAGTCCAGAATTTGATCACGGCTGATGACTTTCTTTTCAGCATGAGTAATGCTTGATGCCTCAGCTGCCTCAACCACCTTTTTTAGAAGATCGTCATAGATCGACAAGCAGTGAGGGTGAGTCGGATTTGCTCCGCCTTGGTCTGCAAGATTTGCTAGAACCTGAAGATTTCGATCTCTCACTACAGGAATTCCATCGAGAACCTCCCACAGAAGTTTTTTCGCCCAGTAGTCGAGACCCTTTGATTTCTTGGACTTAGTGTTGTATTTTTTAGCCAAGTCAGCAGCAATCAAGTCTACAGCGCTCCTTGCTGATAGAGTTCGGGCTAGCTTTAACGGTTTGAGATAATCATTTACATCTCTCTTCGAAACAAATCGAAAGAGTGGCGCATCGCAATGTTTATCACAAATTAGGGATTTTTCCGCGAGAGAGGTTGGGTTTTTACCCGAGGGCACTCTTTTGAGTAGTTCAGTCTTGGAGTATTTTGAACTACTTTCAGTAGTTTTCACTTGGATGTACTCATAAACCTCTGATCCATCTAATAGCCAGATCAAACAGATATCGTCTGCTGTTTCGCACTCGACTCTCAGGAGTTCAGCATCGCGTATCATTTGCAGTGCAAATCCAGCAGCAACATGATCCTGGAACTTAAAGCCCTGTCTTGCAGAAACACCGCCAGCATCAGAGCTTTTTTCAGTATTGTTATCGTTCAAATTACCACCATAGCTCGCCGCAACGTTGAAAACATCATGAGCAAGTCCACCCTTATCCTTCATGCATTGTAATGAAAGAAAAAAATCGATTTGAAGTCTAGTATCCGATACGTGCACCTTCGATGCACTCAAGGCGAGTTTTGGGTTAATGTTTTGACTTGTAGAAGTTGAAGGTTTCGTTCATTTACCTTCGAGTTTTGGTGTACTGGCTCTCATAGGGTGGAATCTTTGGGATCAGCCTTAGGCTTAGGCCCCGTCTTAGCCTTCCCCTCCTTCTTCCCTGTGATCTGCCACGGCAGGTAGCCCTCCCAGAGCTCCGCCACCAAGGCCTTAACCTCAGGGTGATCAGACCACCTGTGCACATCTATGGGCCTTGAGTGCCTCGGGTTGTCGATCGGGTGGGTCATCGTAGGCTTTCGCAGTGAGCGGTAGGAGACAGCATCATAGACCAGCAGGAGACGGCAGAAGGCCACGGAAGGCAACCTAGGATAAGGGACCTTGTAAGGGCTTCCCCCTAGGAGACCCTCTCTAGGCTTACCCTGTTCTCTCTTCTTCTTTCTCCTTATCCATTACTTATACCTATTACCTAGATCTCCCCTCCCTAGAGAGATGACCTCCCTATGAGGGCGTAGTAACAGGGATGGTAGGAGAAGCCCTCAGGGTAGGCCTGGCCACGTCCTGTAGCCCCTGAACAAGCGAGCTTATAGGAAGACGGTGGGTAAGCCCACACGGGGGCACTATCCGGGGCATTTCTGGCCCTAGTGAGGCCGTCCGACCCAAGGGACTAAGTGTCTGAGATCGCTGGCTGGGGTGGTAGGAACCCCTGCCTTTCGATCACCTTCATCGCCTTACTCTACCAAGGCCCAGAAGTGGGGCATTTACGGGGGCCTTTTCGTATCCTGGGCTCAGGTCACCCATGACCAAGCTGCCACCTTTCGGGGGGCTTCTGGTGCTCTCTGCGGGATACTCAGGTGAGGACTAGTCTGATGCCGGAAGAAGTAGTGGAGCTAGGCCCCCGCCCGAACACCCCTGAGGCCCTGATGGTGGGGAGTGTGGGTGGGTGGTCAGCTGATGAGTGCTGTGTGGGTGGGGATAGAGGGGGGAGGTAATAGGTATAAGTAATGGATGAGAAGGAAGAAGAAGGAAGAGGAGGACTGAGGGAGAGGGAGAGGGAGATGGGGGGGGAACTAGGGGGGGTGATCTTAATTGACATACTGAGCCAAAAAAAAAAAATACGCAATAGCTCCATATTTTTTAGAGTCAAGGTGCCAAATAAGGCTTACTTTCAGCAGATAGGTAACCTACACTTTTCCACAATAGACATTAAGGGATTTGATCTTGTCAAGAAAACTATATCTTAGCGGCATGGCATTGCTAACCTTCGCTGTTACTGGCTGCTCCACGCCCAGTGATGTTGCGAATAGCCAAACTATAGCCTCATTTTCGTCATCAGGAAAAATTCCATTGGCGACCTACTGTGTGCGAAAAGAAAAGGAAGCAGCCGGAACGATTGTCAATTCTGTAATGAATTTTGATACACTCCCAACCCCTACAGGAATGGAAATGCAGCTTTATGCTCAGGGGGACCATCGAATAACGTACGCAATCGCATATTATAACGAAAATGCAACTGGTTACACGGTTGATGTTAAGGCAACAGGACAGCAATGGGGGGCTAAGCTTGCTGAATGGGTTGGCTCATGCGCCGCTTCAGGATCATAAAAAGAAATGCATATATTTGGTATCGCTAGATCCATAAGATCATAATTGTCTTTGTCAGGTCAGAGTATAGGAAATGCTGCCGCTACTAGTCTCCATAGCCTTGCCATCAGGGTAGTAATGAGTAATCCTGAAATTCAATTGAAGATCAGAGTGATCTTCCACTGACGCTTTAATTCTGCCTCCAAGTTCTCGAGCGTAAACCTGCATTTCTGTTTTTGTTCGCCCGTTACTCTCAAGCTTCTCTGACAATCCCTTAAAGCTAAAGGGATTTCCATCTCTGCCCTTGGCCTTGGCGATCCCTAATATCAACTCAAGTTCGGCCTGCGTAAATTGAGCCACCTAAAACTCCATTAAAATATCACTGATTTTACATTGCCGCATCTAACGAAAAAAACTGAAGAAATACAAGCATCTATATAAGAAACCTTCATGGAGACTTATAGATGCTTACCACCTTCACGCTGCTTGCCGCAGCTGGGGTCAGCTCCCGGCTGGCCCTTTCCCACACGCTTAGAAAGAGGTTCAACCTCAACCTCGTCCTGCCTCGGACACTGGCGATCGTCCTGATCGTCTTGGCCCTCATGCCTGACTTCGTTCTGGCGGTAGCCTTCCCTGTGCCCCTGAGCTTCGTCCTCGGAGCGGTCCTGACTGATCTCATTTTCAGGAGGGGCTGAGGATGGATATGTTCGACCTCAAAGAAGACGACGTTGTTGTCATTCGGGCTGGTGAAGACTGGCCTGAACACTTGTTCCGTATTTCCGAAGTCTACGACGACTGCGCCACGGGGTATTCAATCTCCGGGCCACTGGAAGGCGCTTATGGCGAACCTCCCTTCGAGCTGATCCTGCGCGTCCACAGCCGTTCTTAAGGCTGACCAACAACCAAACCCCAAAATCTCAAAAACAAATGAAAGGAGAGGACCCATGTCTTCTGCTACAATTCGCTATGCCTACCTGAAAGGTCAGACTTGGCTTTATCGGCGTAACTACCCCAAAGACGTTGCCGTCCTTCTCGGTCAGCAGGCCCTCAAGCAATCCCTGAAGACCAGTGACGCCAAAGTTGCCCATCAGAGGGCTGCGGAGGTAAATACGCGCTACGAGGAAACCCTCAGACAGGTCCTGGAGGGTGCCGCAGTCCTTCCGCAGACGGCCAGCGGTGATGGCGCTGATTGGTCAACCCGGTCCGAGGTGGCTCTTGCCCGGCTTCGCACCACCCTGCAGCACTCAGAGCCGGTCCGGTATCAGGTGAAGCGGCAGTCATCGCTGACGGTGGAACAGGCGAGCCGTCAGTATCTGATGCTCCGACAGAACGAACTACGACCCGGTGGGTTCAAGAGCGTTCGTTACTCCGTGGAACTCTTCCAGTCGATCTATGGGGGGAAGAAGCTCGTAGAGTTAGGTCGTGACGAAGGGCGGGGTTTCTTGTCCCTGATTGCCCAACTGAGCCCCAATATCGGCAAGTCGGAGCGGACGAGGGGCATGTCGCTGGCCGAGGCGGTGGACTGGTCTAAAATGGGGGCTGCCCGGATCACGGGGCGTACTCAGCGGCGCATCTGGTCACAAGTGAACCACTGGCTTCACTGGTGCGTCTACGAGGGGGAACTGGAGGCAAATCCTTTTACCTCAGTCCGCTTCGACGCAAAGGTGCGATACCAGCCCTACGCTGTGCCGTCCGACAAGGAAGCATCGCAACTGGTTTGCCTGAACGATCCGGAAATCGGCAAGGTGATTCTGGTGTGCCTGCTGTCGGGCATGAGAGCTGGCGAAGCCGCTGGCTTGCTCAGGGAGGACCTCGTGGCCAAGGGCAACCTCGGTCAATTCTTCCATGTCCGTCCGAACCGACTGCGGATGCTGAAGACAGATGCAGCAGAACGAATGGTTCCGGTCCACGCGGGGCTTGAAGGGGTTCTCTCGCATCTGCCCCCGTCAGGACCGCTATTCCCTGATCTCACGGTGAACGACATCACCAAGCGCTTTGCCAAGATCAGGGTCGCGTCCGGCATGGAGAGGCCGGGGCTGGTTTTCCACTCGACACGCAAGTGGTTCATCACTCAATGCGAGCGAACCGGTGTTCCTGAGCACTTCACGGCCAGCATCGTGGGCCACAAGTCAGCCCGCTCCGAGAATGGCATCACGTACAGCATCTACTCTGCTGGCATCAGTGATGAGCAGAAGCGGGGCATCGTAGACCAGATCCGGCTTCCGGCATGATGGTGCCGCCCAACATCGAGGAGTTCGAAGAGAGAGCCGCAATCGCCCAATACGATGGCGGCCTTTCTCGGGCTGAAGCAGAAGATCTTGCCGCTCAGGATCAAGGCTTCATCAGCGCTGCCTACTACTGGAAGTGGCTGGCCGACTATCTCGTCACCATGGGCCCACCGAGCTCGGAAAAACCATAACACTGTCCTGTCCGGAGCTCCTTTCGGAGGGCCGGGCGGGATCCCAGAGTCACGTCTAAATGCCCCACACACGCCCAGATTGTTATCTTATTATAACAGTGGGTTAGAGATAGGGCGCGTTAAAGCTATCACAACGCGAAATTCGCTGTCGTGATCCTGACCCCACACCGGGGTCCGACCCCACCCAATCTCACCCCCAATTTATGGTTCAGCGTGACCGCCCACCGTGGCCGTCAGCGCTGGCGAAAGGTATTAGACATGCACACACTCAACGAAGAACAGCAGAACGTTAAGCGCGAAATCCAGGCGATGCGAGGAGGCGACCGGCTGGTCGTTTCTGGCCGAGCCGGGTCGGGTAAGACCTTTGCGATCGCGAACTCGGTCGCCGAGCGCAAGGCGCTATTCTTGGCCCCGACACACCAAGCCTGCGCCGTGCTGCAGCAGGAGCTGACGGCTAAGCGTCACCACGTCGCCACAATCCACCGCGCTATCGGATGGCGGCAGTTCAGGGACGAAGACGCTAACGATGTCGACACCTACAAACCTGCGAAGGAAGCCAGCCGGCAATTCGCGGATGCGGAAGGGGCAACTCGTGCATGGTTTCCCGACATCGACATCATTGTCGTGGATGAGTTCTCCATGGTCGGCTCGTTCTTATTCCACGCGGTCGAGGACTATGCCACGGTGTTCGACTTGCCAGTCGTGTACAGCGGTGATCCATACCAGCTTCCACCCATCGGCGATAAAGAAGTCATCATGGATCAAGGCTTTAAGACCATCACGCTGCAAGAAAGCCTTCGGTTCTCCCGTAACAGCGAAATATTCAAGCTTGGTGAGCGCCTGCGTCAGACAATCGACACGCGACCGAACGATGAGCTTCCCTGCCTGTACGGGTTGGCGGATGTGTCGGTCGTCAAAGTTACGCAGTGGATGGATGACCTCACTGCTGCCTACAAAAACGGCGACAGTTTGCTAGCCGTGGCGTCCGACAATGCCACGCTCCTCCATCTCCGGGGGAAGGTGCGACAGACTGACGATGATCGCCTGCGCGCGGGGGATATCGTGATGAGCAAGAAAACCGACGACCTATTCCGGAACGGCGACGAGCTTACGATCCAGCATATCGCCGAGTGTACGCACACCCTAAATGACGTTCCGGCGTGCCTAAGTAAGTGCGGGACGCTCGAATTGACCGGGTTCTCGTTGGCCTTCGTCGAGAGGGGAGAAGTTGCCTTCATCCTAGAAGATCCTAAGGAAAGCAAACGGTTGGCAAGGAAAGTTCGGTCCTGTCTCCGCGATAGAAAGCTTAACCGAAATCAATGCCTTCGCATTCTTGACTGGCTCGAGTTGCCGCAGGAATTCGAACTCTCTGCGCTGGCGACAGTCCACAGGTCCCAAGGGCGATCCGTGGACACAATTTACATTGACACCGACACTGTCGCCAAACGACCGGAATGGCTGTCGCCAGTGCAGCATAAAAGAATGCTGTACACGGCAATCACACGCGCCCGGAAGGAAGTCGTCCTCTATGCAAAACAGGGCTACTGCGAACGACCGAAGTCTAATGTGGTCAAGCTGCCGCAGCCTCGTGTCATTCTCGGGACCGAACCATCACTGTCAGGGTTAGCGGCTTAACCACGAACTCATCCCCGTCCGGGCATCCTTCGGGGTGTTCGGGCGGGGGGCTCGCTCATTTATTTTTTTTTTGCCGGCACACAGCTTTGGGTGTCAGCTTACATACTTGGTATTTAAGTTTTATCGTAGCTGTTGAGCTGTGTTCGTTCGATCATCCGCACTTTCGAAAAACTGAGACCTGTTGTCAGTTAAAGCCGTTAGGCTAAGGTTTTTAAGATTATGCTCAGTCCCAGCGGCCGTGAAAATGCAATGCGCTCTGCAGTCGGTCGCACTTAAGTTACCGCGTAGATTGTGGCGAATTGGCTCGATCACCTCCAAGAAGCTTGAACTATAGATACTCTGCTGCTAAATAATCTGAGATAAAGCAAAGAGTTACAAATGGCGCAAAGGGTTAAGGATATTTCGAGATTAGAGGTTTGGCGTGACATTGTCTCGATTAAGGCAGAACCCGAACTAGGTGATGTCATCGCAGGCAGAGACGCGGAAATCGCGCTCCGGTCGATGGTCTCGAACCACCTAAGTTGGAAATCGGCGAGTATCTTCCATTCGAAGCGTGTCCCGTCCAATGTTTCTTCGCCATGGCGAGACCGCTACGAAATTGACCTGATAGTTGTCTCTCACAAACAGATTAGTGCAATCGAAATCAAAGCTTGGTCTGGCTCAGTGCGTCTGTCCGGATCTTCTTGGGTTCAAGAGCGGCGCAATGGTCAACAGATCTCTCACGAAGATCCGCTGCAAAAAAATCAGAAGAAGCTTGACAGTCTTTGTGCATTCTTGGAATCGAAGGGTATTCGTGTTCCAAAAGCTCGAATAAGCCGAGTGATACTATGGAATAGAAATGTCAGAATACCACTTGAGATAGCAAACCGCGATGAAATAATTATGCATCACGAGCTGGAAAAGTTCTTAAGCCATCAGAAGGCGTCGGGGTTCGGTGAGCGTTTCATGATGTCTGTACTGGAGCTATGCCTCGAACGGGAAGCCGGCCAGATCGCCGCAGATGGCTTCTTCAGTGCTATTCCTACTCATGATTTTGATGCAGCAACCCATGCCGTTTCGCACCTTGAGACCTTCGACAAGCTGGAGCTCTACGGTGGCCGCGTTCTTTCAGGCGACCTGAGATACCTTCGTGCAAACGGGCAGTCATTTTCGCTCAAAGAATTGGCGAGTGGCAGAACCATCGCCGTAAAGTGCAAGCGAAATAAGCTATTCCTGTTCTTTGCTGCCTTGCTTGGCTCATCACCCTTAATTTCCTTATCAGAGCCGTACGAATCGATTCCCATTTCGTCTCGCGATAGTGTTTTGTTTCATGCGGCTGGCCAAAAACAGCCGGAAAGTATTGAGCTTTCACGAATTGTTAGAATGGTACGGGGCTGATTAGCACTCATTCACACAACTCGCTTCAATAGCAATAACTGACGTTCGTCGAAATTTCTTATCGCACAGTACTGCCAACGTTCGACCTGCTCTATCTAATTACTCGCTATCAAGATAACACATTTTGACTAAGGATGAAGATGTTGAATGCGCAGCTCTGCGACATGAAATGCTTAAGTTTGTCGCACATTGATGATGCTGGCAAATGAAGGGTCAATTAATGCTCGGCTTCAGGTCTCTTTAAGCCATCGCGCTCCGACACAGCACTGAAGACTCAGTCAATAGGTTCTCGCTAACCTTGTGATCATTCTTGGTCATCCCCCCGGATCCCATCACCACCCCCTTCACCTAATCACACACCCCCCCCCACCCTAATCTCCCTCTCCCTCAGTCCTCCTCTTCCTTCTTCTTCCTTCTCATCCATTACTTATACCTATTACCTCCCCCCTCTATCCCCACCCACACAGCACTCATCAGCTGACCACCCACCCACACTCCCCACCATCAGGGCCTCAGGGGTGTTCGGGCGGGGGCCTAGCTCCACTACTTCTTCCGGCATCAGACTAGTCCTCACCTGAGTATCCCGCAGAGAGCACCAGAAGCCCCCCGAAAGGTGGCAGCTTGGTCATGGGTGACCTGAGCCCAGGATACGAAAAGGCCCCCGTAAATGCCCCACTTCTGGGCCTTGGTAGAGTAAGGCGATGAAGGTGATCGAAAGGCAGGGGTTCCTACCACCCCAGCCAGCGATCTCAGACACTTAGTCGATTGGGCCGGACGGCCTAACTAGGGCCAGAAATGCCCCGGATAGTTCCCCTGCATGTAGGTTGGCCTTTTGTGCACCGTGAGCCTCGCTTCTTCAGGGGCCACACCCTTGCAAGTTCATGGTTCATCAACCGGGACAACAAGTTCTACGCAGTTGACCGACCGACGGTAAAACCGCCGGCGTCAGGTGCGCACTGGAGGGCGTCGCGCGTCTGTTCCTGGAGGACCACATACATCATTGCGTGCAAGCCGCTATCGACAGCGGTGATCCGGCCGATCAGCACGCGAAATTTCAGGAACTCATCGGCCGGCTGGAAAAGACGCCGATTGAGGTCAGCTTGGCCTTAGCCGCCGAGCTGCCGCTTTTCCCCATTATGATGTCTACAAATGGAGGGGTGGCGTCGTGACGGACGTGAGTGTCGCCGTCGCCAGCAGGATCAGGCCGACAACCGCCATTTCCAGCGTGATTGCGCGCCGCAGCGCGGCGATAGCATGGGGCAAGTCTTGTGCCAAGGCAGGCACCAGACGCCATTTGTTCAGCGCCGCCAGCGACAGCAGGACGGAGACAAGCGCGACCTTGATCAGCAGCGTGAGCCCGTATGCGGTCCCGACCAAGGCCGAGACCGACCCGACCATGACCCACGCAAACACAAGACCGACAACGATCAAAAGCGGCACGGTCACGCTGGCCACGCGGCCAAAGTCATGCAGCAAAGCCGCCGCCCCGGGCAGGCCAGCTGAACGGCGCAACGGGATCAGTGCGGCAATCCACAGCGCCAGCGCCAGAAGATGCGCCACCAGACAGGCCGACAGCACGACCTGCGGATCGCTTAATGCATGTCCGACGCGGGTATAGGACACGGCGATCAGCAGGGTGCCGATCAGTGACAGACCTTTGCCCGCCGGATGCCGCAGAAGCAGGGCAAGGATGCAGGCATAACCCGCCCCACGCCAGATGGCCGCCGTGCCCAGCGGCGAGTCCCAGACGAACCCCAGCATCAGGGGATCGACGGCGCCCGAAAGCCCCATGCCTGAAATCCGCGCCGCCCGGATACCAAAGCGCAGCGCCAGCACCGCAAGACCGACGAGGGCCGCAGCCACGGCAATCTGGCGCGCAAGCCGCGACACGTCCTTGGGTGGTTGCCGAAAGCCGGTTACGAACAACGGACCGCCCATGGCCAGCAAGGCCGCGGCATAGCCCGCGGCCTTTGCCAGAATGGCCGCAATGGCCAGACCGTCGATGTCGGCAGCCCCCTCCACCCCAGATCAGTCCGCGACCGTGAAGCCGAAGCTGCCCTGCATCGGATGCCCATCCGTCGACATGCCACGCCAGTCCACGGTGTAAGCGGCGGATGACAAGGCATCATCGGGGGTGACGCTGAAATCGGTGACAGGCTCCATGCCCACGGCGCGGGTGACGGCAATGTCGCCATCCGGCCCGGTCAGGGTAAAGGCCGTGACACGCATGGGGTCGTCAAAGTGAATTTCGATGATGGCCGGTGCGGTCCCGGTCGATCCGTCCGCCGGCGTCATCGTCGCCGGTTTGGCATGGGCGAATGCAAAGCTTGCGGTCAGCGCGAAGGCTATGGTCAGAATGGCTGTTTTCACGATGGTTGGTCCCTCATGTCATGGCTGTCGCGGATGGTCTGCGGCCATGTGGATTTGATGTAGCTGAGCACGGCGATGATCTGATCGTCGGTCAAGGTGCCTGCGTAGGCGGGCATGTCGGACTGGTAAGCCGGGTCGCCGATCATTTCGGCCACCCCCAGCTTGGTCAGGGTGAACAGGGTGGCGCTGTCGTGATGCCATGTGTGCCCGCTGGCGTCGTGCGGCGGCGCCGGCAGCCGGCCGTCTGCGTTGCGGGATTTCCAATTCGGCTGCCCCTCCAGCGCCGCACCGTGGCAGCTGGCGCAGGTGGTGGCATAGATCTCGGCACCCGTCGCCACGATCCCGGCGTCATCGGGCCGCAAGGTGATGGTCTCGGCCTGCGCCGTGCGATCGGCGGTGACGAACCAGATCGCCCCCGCCGCCGCCACACCGATGCCCGCGATCAGGCTGCGCTTCATTCGCCTGCCTGAAAATAGATTTCGCCGGGGATCGCTTCACCGCCGAAGGCGATCACATCGAAACGCGCGGTCGGGTCGTCGCCCATGCCGGGCGAGCCCATCGGCATGCCGGGCGCCGAGATGCCGGTGATCGCGGGGCGGTCGCGCAGCAGCTTGGCGATGGCGTCGAACGGCACGTGACCTTCGATGACGTAGCCGTCGACGACAGCGGTATGGCAGGACCACAGGTTTTGCGGGACGCCGGCCTGCGTCTTGGCGGGGGTCACATCGTCCATGTCGGTCGCGGTGACGTCGAACCCTTCGATCCGGGCCAGATCAACCCAAGCCTCGCAGCAGCCGCAGGTCGGGCTTTTGGCGACGTGCATGGCGTGGTCTGACATCGGGGCCGCCGATTGCGCTGTGGCGGGCAACGCCCATGCAGACAGGCCGATCGCGATGGCGGACAGGGTGTGTTTGATGGCTTTCATGATCTTGATCCTCGAAAACGTGAGCATATTGCGCAATCCGATGAACTCTCACCGGATGCGTCGGTATAGAAGGGCTAATGACTCAGCCTGCTCGCGGAGGATCGAGGGGGAATGGCGGCGCCAGACCGGACAGCCTGACGGGCGGCCCGATGGTGCCGGCACGCCGTAAGATGGCCGCGCAGGGTGCCGCGTCGGTGTGCGGCAAAAGAGCGACCCAGACATGGCAGACCGGCGCGCGCTCGGTGCTGTGATCGCAGCAATCGGACGTGGCGATTGTCGAAACGGCATCCGTCACCCCATGGCTGACGGCACCCGCGTCGTGCGTATGCGCGCCAGCGGACACGCTGGCGGCAAAGGTGGTGCACAGGACCACAAGGACCATCAGGGCGCGGATCATCGACATGGGCGATACCTAAGGCGGCTATGATCGCAAAAGCAAGAGATCGTCACTGGACGTGGCGTCGCACCGCTGCTTTTTGCAGTCGGCGCTGGATCGTGGTGCGGCATCATGACCGCATTTGACACATGACCTGTTGGTTTTGTGACTTGCAGTTTTACGCCGCGCCAGTATCCCGATGTCATGTCGTTCCCATCGCCATCACGCCTGTTCGCGGTCCTGCGGCACCTTTTGGTGCTTTGCGCTGTCGTGAGCCTGCTTGCGCCGCAAACGGCGCATGCCGCGATGAGCATGGATCGTGATGTAAGCGTTGCTGACATGACGATGGATGCCCACGCGCACCACGAAAACGGAACAGAGACGACACAGATGGACCACGGCACCGGCGACGCCTGCGCCGGCATGATCTGTTTCTACGCCCTGCCCTTTGCGCTGCCCCAAGGCGCAATGCGATCCATCGTGATCCGTGTCGGCAATGTCCTGCCCCCTGACGTCGCCCCCGGCAGCATCAGCCCCGCGATGCTGCGCAAACCCCCAAAATACGCCTGATCAGAACCTCGGGGTCGGGCTGTCCACTGCGGCAGCGCAACCCTTGCGATTGATCTTTATTCCCGGCCCACACTGACGGGCCGCGTGGGGGCACAACGATGAGCGGACGCTACGCAGCACTTTCGATTCTGGCACTTGGGGTTGGTCTGGCGGGGGGTATTTCGGCGGAACGGTTCTACTTCAACCGCGATGACGCCATGGCCGACACAGGGCCGGACATCCTGTATTGGGTTGCACCGATGGATGCGAACTTCCGCAAGGACGGTCCCGGCAAATCCCCCATGGGCATGGACCTGATCCCGGTCTACGCCGGCGACGCGCCCGCCGCGGACCCGTCCACCGTCACCTTGTCCCCGGCCGAGATCAACGCCATCGGCGTGCGCACCGCTGTCGCCACCGCACAGGATATCTCCCAGACGATCCAGACTGTCGGCTACGTCGGTTACGACGAACACCTGACCAGCCATGTTCACACCCGCGTCGAAGGCTGGATCGAGGATCTGAAGGTCCGCGCCATCGGTGACCGCGTTGCAAAGGACGAGCTGCTGTTCTCGATGTTCTCGCCGGAAATCGGATCGGCCAGCGCGGACCACATCCGTGCCCTTGAGGACGGCAACCGCCGCATCATCGAGATTTCGCGCAATCGCTTGCGCAGCGTCGGCATGTCAGACCGCCAGATCGAAGAGGTCGAGGCCACCCGCGAGATCGCCCGCAACCTGTCGGTCTATGCCCCGCAGGACGGCGTCGTCATCGGGATCGAGGCAGCGGACGGCATGTATCTGCAACCCAATACCCGCGCCGTGTCGCTGACCGACCTTGCGACCGTCTGGCTGGTCGTCGACGTGTTCGAGCGTGACATCGACCGCCTGACCGACGACATGACCGCCGCGATCCGGTTCGACCACATGAACGGTCGCGTCTTCGAAGGACGGGTCGATTACATCTATCCCGAACTCGACGCCAAGACGCGCACGCTGCCCGTGCGGCTGGTCGTGGACAACGCCGAAGGCCTGTTGAAGCCCAACATGTTCGCCTCGGTCGCGTTGTCGCCCGGCGCGTCGCGCCTTGCCCTGACCGTGCCCACAGAGGCGATCATCCGCACCGGCAGCGCCGAGCGTGTGATCCTGAAAACCGGCGAAGGCACCTTTGCCCCGCGCCTGATCACCACCGGCCTGCGCGACGACTTCGACGAAGGCGGCCGCACCGAGGTTGTGCAGGGGTTGGCGGCGGGGGACGAGGTCGTGGCCTCTGCCCAGTTCCTGATCGACAGCGAAAGCGCGCTGAGCGCCGGTCTGATGCGCATGGCCCCGACGGACGCGGCACCCGCCAAGGGCGTCGGCACGCTGGTGGCGTTTGATACTGACACGCGGACGGCAACGATCAGGCACGGGGCGCTTGACGGGATCGGCTGGCCAGCGATGACGACGGATTTCCCTGTCCGCGCCGATGTTGCGGTGGATGACGCCACGACCGGGCAGGACGTGGCGTTCCAGATCGCGCGGGGCGCTGGCGGTTTGCTCTATCTGTCCGATCTGGGCCGCGATGACGGCATCGCCGCGACAGGCACCGGCGTGGTTGAAGCCGTCACCGCCGACGGCAAATTGACGATGAACCACGACCCGATCCCCGATCTGGGCTGGCCCGCGATGGTGATGGACATGCCCGTGATGGGCGTGGATACCGCCGCCGTCACGGTCGGCACGCCGGTGAATTTCGATCTGGTGAAAGACGGTGATACCTATGTGATCGTCGGCGTGCGTCCGGTGGATGACGCCATGCAGATGGAGATGCCGGAAACCACGGCAGCCACTCCGGACCCCACCGCCGCACCGATCACCGTCGCGGGCACCATCGACGCCGTCGATATCGCGTCCCGCCGCGCCACGATTACCCATGGCAATATCGCGGAAACCGGCATGCCCGGCATGACGATGGATTTCGATCTGACCAGCGCCGTCGATCCCGCGACCTTGCCCGTCGGCGTGGAAACCACGCTGACGTTTGACCGCCCCGACGGCATGACGATGGTGCTGGCGCAGGTCGCAGCACCGGAACCCCCGATGGAGGTGTCAGGCACGATCAACGCCGTCGACCCTGCAACCGGCATGGCCAACATCACCCACGGCCCGATGGTCGACATCGGGATGCCCGGCATGACGATGGACTTTGCCGTGGCCCCGACGCTGGCCGCAGGCGATCTGCCGACAGGGCAGGACATGACGCTGCTGATGACGCGCAACGCGGATTTCAGCCTGACCCTTGTCGGTGTGGCCAATGACCCGCAGGTCCGCCAATGATCCCCGCCGTCATTCGCGCGTCCATTGCCAACCGGTTTCTGGTCATCGCGATCTCGGTCATGATCGCCATCGCAGGCGTCTGGGCCGTGCGCGCAACGCCCGTCGACGCGATCCCCGACCTGTCCGACGTGCAGGTCATCATCAAGACTCCTTATGCCGGTCAGGCCCCGCAGGTGGTCGAGGATCAGGTCACCTATCCGATAACCACCGCGATGCTGGCGGTGCCGGGGGCGACGGACGTGCGCGGCTTTTCGTTCTTTGGCGACAGCTACGTCTATGTCGTGTTCGAGGACGGCACGGACCTGTATTGGGCGCGGACCCGCGTGCTGGAATACCTTGGCCAGATCACATCGAACCTGCCCGAAGGCGTGTCGCCCGAACTGGGGCCTGACGCGACGGGCGTCGGCTGGATCTATCAATACGCGCTGATCGATCGCACGGGAAACCATGACCTTGCCGAACTGCGCACCCTTCAGGACTGGTTCCTGAAATACGAACTTCAGACCGTCGATGGCGTGTCGGAAGTCGCCACCATCGGCGGCATGGTCAAGCAGTATCAGGTCGTCATCGACCCCAACAAACTGCGCGCCTATGACCTGACACTGGCCCAAGTGCGGGGTGCCATTCAGGGCGCGAACCGCGAAACCGGCGGCAGCGTGATCGAGATGGGCGAGGCGGAATACATGGTCCGGTCCACCGGCTATGTGGACGAACTGTCCGATCTGGCCAGCGCCCCGCTGATCGTCAACGCGCGCGGGGCTGCCGTGTCGCTGGGCGACGTGGCCGACATCCGGCTGGGGCCGGAACTGCGGCGCGGCGTGGGTGAATTCGACGGTCAGGGCGACGCCGTCGGCGGTGTCGTGATCCTGCGCTGGGGCGGCAACGCCCTGTCCACGATCAAGGCGGTCGAGGCGCGGATCGCGGACTTGCGCCCGAACCTGCCCGAAGGCGTCGAGATTGTCACGACCTACAACCGTGCGGGCGTGATCGAACGCGCGATCGAAAACCTGTCAGACAAACTGACCGAGGAGTTCATCGTTGTCGTGCTGGTCTGTGCGGCCTTCCTTTTGCATATCCGGTCGTCGCTGGTCATCGTGCTGTCGCTGCCTTTGGGTATTTTCGTCGCAGTTATCGTGATGAAGCTGCAAGGCGTGAACGCCAACATCATGTCCCTTGGCGGCATCGCCATCGCCATCGGCGCGATGGTGGACGCCGCGATTGTCATGATCGAGGCGATGCACAGGCGGATCGAAAAGGAACCTTTGACGCCGCAGAACCGCTGGCGGATCGTGACCGAGTGTTGCGAGGAAGTGGGCCCTGCGCTTTTCTTCTCGCTCGCCATCATCGCGGTCAGTTTCCTGCCGGTGTTCGTCCTGGAAAGTCAGGAAGGCCGCCTGTTCAAGCCGCTGGCCTTCACCAAGACCTACGCCATGGCCGCCGCGTCCATCCTGTCGATCACGCTGGTGCCGGTGCTGATGGGCTACTTTGTCCGCGGCCGTATCCTGCCCGAACACAAGAACCCGCTGAACCGCCTTGTCATCTGGATTTACCGCCCGTTCCTGGATGCCGCCGTCGCCTGGCCCTATGCCACGACGCTGCTGGCCGTGGCGCTGGTGGGGTCGATGGCGTGGCCCCTGCAACGCATCGGCACCGAATTCATGCCCGAACTGAACGAGGGCGATTTCCTTTACATGCCGTCCCTCTACCCCGGCGTGTCCATCGGCAAGGCGCGCGAAGTCCTGCAACAGACAGACCGCCTGATCGCCACCGTGCCAGAGGTGCTGACCGTCCACGGCAAGCTGGGCCGCGCCGACAGCGCCACCGATCCAGCGCCCCTGACCATGATCGAAACCACCGTGCAGCTGCGGCCAGAGGCCGATTGGCGCGAGGGCATGACCATGGACGCCATCCGCGCAGAACTGGACCGCGCCGTGCAGATCCCCGGCGTCACCAACGTCTGGATTCAGCCGATCAAGAACCGCATCGACATGCTGGCCACCGGCATCAAGACACCCGTTGGCGTCAAGATCTCTGGCGCTGATCTGAAGGTGATCGAAACCATCGGCATCGCGGTCGAACAGGCCGTCGCCGGGATCGACGGCACAGCCTCGGCCTATGCCGAGCGCCCCGTGGGTGGACGCTTCATCGAGATCAACGTCGATCGTGACGCCGCCGCCCGCTACATGATGAGCGTGCGAGATGTGCAGGATGTCGTGCAGACCGCCATCGGCGGGATGCAGGTCTCCGAGAGCGTCGAAGGGTTGGAGCGCTTTCCGATCAACCTGCGGTATCCGCAGGAATGGCGCAACAGCCCCGAACGCCTGCGCGATCTGCCGGTCGTCACCCCGTCGGGCGCACATATCCCGCTGGGCGCGATTGCAGAGGTCGCCATCGTTGACGGCCCCGGCATGATCCGGTCCGAGAACGCGCGGCGCACCGGCTTTGTCTTCATCGACATCGCGGGGCGCGATCTGGGCGGCTATGTGAACGAGGCGCGCGACCTTGTCGCCCGCACCGTCGATCTGCCGACGGGATATTCCATCGCCTGGTCCGGGCAATACGAATATATCGAACGGATGCAGGACCGGCTGACGCTGGTGGCCCCCGCGACCCTGCTGATCATCACGCTGATGCTGTTCATGGCCTTCAGCCGTGTCACAGAGGTGGCGATCATCCTCGCCGCCTTGCCCGTCGCACTGGCGGGAGGCGTCTGGCTGATCTGGTATCTCAGCTTCGATATCTCGGTCGCTGTTCTGGTCGGATTTATTGCCTTGGCCGGGGTCGCTGTGGAAACGGCCATCGTCATGCTGCTTTACCTCAACCTCGCGTGGGAAAAGCGCAAATCTGTCGCCGTGGCCGAACAGCGCGACCTGACGCCGCTGGACGTCGAACAGGTCGTGTTCGAAGGCGCGCTGCTGCGGGTCCGGCCCAAGGTCATGACCGTCGCCACGATCTTCGCCGGGCTGATCCCGATCATGTATGGCCACGGCACCGGGTCGGAAATCATGCAGCGTATTGCCGCGCCGATGGTCGGCGGCATGGCGACCGCCACCCTGCTGACCCTGCTGGTCATTCCCGCAATCTTCGTGATCTGGAAACGCTTTGCGCTGAACCGGGTCAACGCCGAACGCCGGACAGGGACGCATGACGCGTCCACCGTCCCACCCCATGCGGTGCCGGGCGAATGACCGCCCGCATCCATAACCCAAACCCCAAGAAGGAGACGACAATGCAAAAGACACTGACACTGCTGACAGGCCTGATGCTGAGCGCCGGCACGGCCTTTGCCCAGACCACCGACATGAGCGGCATGGACCACGGCACGATGTCGATGGACCACGGCACGATGGACCACGGCGACATGCCGATGGATCAGGCGATGCTGGACGGCGCCGTTCACGTGAAGGCCGTCGTCAATTCATTCGGCGACGGCACCGTCAACGTCAGCCACGAGCCGATCCCCGAAATCGGCTGGCCCGCGATGACGATGGACATGACCCTGATCGAAAACGCCGCGGGCATGGACGAGATCGCCGATGGCCAGGCCGTGACGATGATGTTGATCAAGGGCGAAGACGGCATGTATGACGTCGCAGCACTCGTGCCGGAGATGTGACCGACCGGTCGGGGCCCGGTGCACTGGGCCTCGACTCCTCTCTCCAAGGAAATGGACCCGCAAGAACAGGTCCGATGCAGATCGTGCTTGCGACGCGACGTGACACCTTATCATCATCCCGGATTTCACGACCCCGCGCAGACCGTGAACGGGGTCAGAAAGGTCCACGATGTGGCCTCAAGTCAATTGGGCGCGCTCTCTGCCCGCGGCCAGTGGGGATGATAATCGTCGATCACAACGGGATGGCTGTGGGTCCGCCCCCCGGCAAGATGCGGATGATCCTGTGGCAGGTCATCGTGACTGTGAGGCTGCGCCTCGTCCAGTTGCTGCGGCCAGAACACCATGCCCGCCATAAGCCCGGCCGCGGCCACCAGTGCCAGACCCACGAACGCGACGACGGGACCGAAGGCGGTGATCAGCCAGCCGGACAGAGGGTAAGTCAGCAGCCAACAGGCATGCGACAATGCGAACTGTGCCGCATAAACCGCTGGCCGATCCTCCGGGTGGGCGGATCGTTTCAGAAGGCGACCCGATGGCGTCAGCACGACCGAATAGCCGACACCGATGGCGAGCCACCCCAAGAGCAGGACGCTCCATACAGGGCCAGCGACGGCGACCCAAAGGCCCAAGGCCAGCAGGACGACGACCAGACTTGACGCGCCAGCAATCATCACCGGGCGATCCGGCCGGGTGTCGAGAAGTCGCGGCAGGGCCAGTGCCGCCAGCATGGAGCCGCCACCGAAGGCCCCCAGCGCCATGGCAACCTGCCGGTCGCCGAGCCCCAGATCGGATTTGACCAGGATGACGGTATTCACCAGAACCATCGCCCCGGCCGCAGCGGCCGCGAGGTTCAGTGACAAAAGCCCCCGCAGCCGTGGCGTCGCGAGATAGATGCGCAGCCCGCGCGTGGTCCGGTCGTAAATACCGCGGGGCGCGGTAGGTTGCGGACTTGGCAACAGCACCGAGGCGACCAACAGTGCCGATCCGATGAACCCGATGACGGTGCCATAGAACAGCACCTGATAGCTGACGAAGGCCAGCAGGATCGCGGCCAGCGTCGGGCTGATCAGGTTCTCCAGATCATAGGCCAGCCGCGACAGGGACAAGGCCCGGGTGTAGCGGTCCTCTTCCGGCAAGATGTCGGGGATCGTGGCCTGAAACGTCGGCGTGAATGCGGCCGAGGCGGATTGCAGCAGGAAGATCAGGATATAGACCTGCCAGATCTCGGTCACGAACGGCAGGCACAGCGCCACCACCGCGCGGACCAGATCAAGGCTGACCAGCATGGCGCGTCTGGGCCAGCGGTTTGCGAAGGCCCCCGCAATGGGCGCAATACCGACGTAGGCGATCATCTTGATCGTGAACACCGTGCCCAGAACGAGCGCCGCGCGGTCACCTGCCAGATCATAGGCCAGCAGCCCCAGCGCGACGGTTGCCATGCCTGTGCCCAGCAGGGCCACGATTTGTGCCACGAACAGATGTCGATAGGTGCGGTCTGCAAGGACGGAAAGCATGACGTCTGCCTCGACGGTGAGAATGGCCCGCCAGACATACGTCGCAGGCGGCTTTATCGAAAGCTGCGATTCGCTGCACGGCAGGATATTGGTCACATGGGGATGTTTGCAGAACGGCGCGACGCGACATCGGCGCTCTTGCCGCCCCTGCAAAGCGCGGCCCGCATCATGTCCGTACACCAGAACTGAAGCGCCATCGGTCCGGGGGGCCGCTACAAAAGCTGCTCTCCCTGATCGCACCTGTGATGATGTCCGGGCTGTGGGGCAGAAGCGGCGCACAGGTCAAAGCCCCGGTTTGCGATGCAGCCGAGGTCGTGGAGCTGTTTTTTCAAGGCCACCAGTCGCCTTGCACTTGAACGGCCAAGGCTCGAACTGGCGCGGCGCAGGTCATGACATCGCACTGGGGCGCGCGGGATCAATTCGCAGTTTGGCGGCAGGTCCACACGGCAAAACTCATGCGCCCGCTTTGCCAAGCCCGATGATTTCAGGCCACGGCCCGGACGACATGAACCACTGCAGGCACCCGGACATCACCCCCCTCAACCATTTCGGAAAATCCTGCGATCAGTCCGGTGCGCACCGCGTCACGATGGCTTTCATCCAGAGTTCCTGCCTCTTTGGCGATCCGCATGCGCATCGCAGCAGCGCCAATCGTCATTTGCAGAGCACCCACGTCGTCCGGACTGCCATTTGGGGTAAGGTGCAGCGCCTTGGTGTCGATGTCCACAACCCAGCCTGCGGCAGAAAGAATGCGGTTGATCTTATCTTTGTTGCCCAAGGCCATCGGTCCGGGCGCATCAGGATCAAAGGCCGGGCCAGGGCCGAAGACCTCAGCGGCAACGCGACTTGGCATGCCAAACCATGGATTGTCCTCCGGTGGCCCCCAGCAGGCAAAGGTGAGCGCCGCTCCGGGTTTGCATACGCTGCGGATATGCTCGAAGGCCGCAACTGGATCGGCAAAGAACATCACGCCAAAAAGCGATATTGCGGCATCGAAACCGCTTGAATCGAAAGGGTAATCCGCGGCATTGCCAATGCAAACTTCAACATTGGCCGGAACGCGCGACTTGGCGCGCGCTGCAAACGGCGGCGCAATTTCAATACCGGTGACATGACCTGTCGGGCCCACTGCATCGGCGGCATCAAGAAGCGAGACCCCGGCTCCGGGTCCGATATCGAGAACCGATTGACCCACGCGCAACGCGGCCTTCGCCATGAGGGCTTTGCGAACCGGGGCATGAGCGGCATCGGTCTCGGCCTCAACGCGCAACCATGGTGCCGCCATCGCGTTCCAATCCATACGCAGCCCTTTCTGATGTATCAGCGCTCTGTGCAACCTTGGCAGCCTCGACCGAAAATATCAATCATCACGCAGCAGTCGAGCCCCCTGTCAAACAACCCAATCTCTTGATTTCGACATTCTCGTGTCCAGCCGAGGAGACGACTTTCTGGCGTCCAGTTCGGTTGATTTGCAGACCAAGACACATGGGACTTTCCCTCTCCGCACGCTTGGCGCCATCTACTTCTGCTTGATAAATATCTAAATAATCAGTCACCTAGCATGAAATTCCACCTTCCCGGCCAGCGACCTCAGATCCTTAGTCGATTGGATCTCAGGGCCTCCCTAGGGCCATGAATGCCCCGGGAAGTGCACCCGTGCGGGGGTGCCCCACCGTGCACCGTCAGGCTCGCGTCTTCAGAAGCGACAGGACGTGGCTCGGCCTGGGCTGAGGGCTTTTCAGACCACCCCTGTTACCCGACCCCTCTCGTGGGACGTTCATCTCGCGAGGGCGGAGGATATCCAGGCAATAGATATGAGTATCAGAGACGACGAAAGTAGAAGAGATCAGGGTGAGCCTGATGAGTGATCATCAAGGGGACGTCCGGCCGCGCCGCATCCCTGCTGTCGTTGTCATGCCGCGCGATCGGTGGGGCACCGGTGTCATTCATGGCCCGTCCCGTACCAGCGTGTGACCGCGTTTCGTGGCTTCAGCCACGCACGCGGTGCGGGCCAGATCCCGGACCGGGCAGTCTTGCCCCAACCGACGGACCATGGTCGCCTGCGATGCCGGATGCGAAGGCGGGCAGGCCGCCCCTTTCCAAAAACAATGCCACGCGTTAGACCATGGCTACTTCGGTCCGGGCGGTCTGCCGTCCGGTGAAAAGGGAACGTGGTGCGGCCCATTGGCCTAATCCACGACTGCCCCCGCAACTGTAGGCGGAGAGCGAAGCCGGACAATGCCACTGTCACGCGCCGCGTGATGGGAAGGACCGGCCCAGCATTGACCCGCGAGTCAGGAGACCTGCCGAGGTGTTCACCCTGTCCGGGCGCGTGGGGCGTCAGGGCTGCGGAGCGTCCGCTTGTGGTGTCTTCACCGTCTGCGGGGGATACCCCCTCTCTGACATATCGAAAATGCGTCCCCACCGGGGACGACCCGAGGGATATGCCCATGCTCCGTTCCGTACTTCTGGCTTCCGTGGCCCTGACACCTTTTACATCCGCGACGGCACAGGATGCCTTTGCACTTGACGAGATCATCGTCACCGGCGGTCTGTCCCCCATCGCGGCGGGCGCGCTGGGGCGTGCCGCCAGCGTCGTGACGGCCGACGACATCGCGGCGCGGGGCATCGCCACGGTGCAGGACGCGCTGCGCGCCTTGCCCGGCGTTTCGGTCACCGGGTCCGGCCCGACCTACACGCAGGTCCGCATCCGTGGTGGCGAGGCGAGCCATACCCTGATCCTGATCGACGGGATCGCCGCGGCGGGCGGCGACGGGGAATACATCCTCAGCGGGCTGGAGACCGCGAACATCGAGAAGATCGAGGTGCTGCGCGGCCCGCAGTCGGTCTATTACGGGTCCGATGCCTCGGCCGGGGTGATCAACATCATCACCCGTAAGGGGCAGGTCGGCACCACGCTCAGCGGATCGCTGGAGGTGGGTGCGGCCAACACAGCGACCGCCTTTCTGTCACACCGGACGGACCGCGGCGGTCTGTCGCTGGCGCTGTCTCACGTGCAGGACGACGGTTTCGACCAGTCCGGCGACGGCGGAGAGCGTGACGGCATGGACCGCACCACCGCCATTCTATCCGGCGACTATCTGGCCACGGACGCGCTGAAGCTGGGGTTCACCCTGCGCCGGTCAGAGCAGGATTATGACACCGATGCGGCGGACTACACGGCCCTGGACGCCGCCGGGTCCATCGTCGACGATCCCACGCTGTTCAGTACCCGCGATGAAACCACCGGCGGGATCTTTGCGGAACTCGACACCCTCGGTCGGCGGCTGACGCACCGGCTGTCCTATGAACGCACGGACAACACGGCCGCTTACGAAAGCGGCACGCCGATCCGGACAGAGCGTGATGCGCTGAAATACCGCCTGAGCTATGGCCTCGACGGGCTTGCGGTGGCCGAGACGCGGCACCTGCTGAACGTGCTGGTAGAGCACAAGAACGACAGCAGCCGGTCGAACCCTTTGTATGCGCGCGCCGCGACATCCCTGGCGTTGGAATACCGTGGCAGTTTCGACAATGGGCTGGATGTGCAGGCCGGTGCACGCTTTGACGCCAACGATACCTTCGAGGATGCGGCGACCTGGAACGTCGGCCTGTCCTATCCCGTCGGGCAAAGCGGCGCGCGGCTGCATGCCTCTGCCGGGGTCGGTATCGTGAACCCGTCCTATTTCGAACTTTACGCCACCGACTTCGGCTATGTCGGCAACCCCGCCCTGACGCCCGAGCGGAACACCAGTTTCGACGTGGGTGTGACGCTGCCGGTGCTGGACGGGCGCGGCACGCTTGACGTGACCTATTTCAACGAAGTGCTGACCGACGAGATCACCGATGTCGCCACCGGTGCGGGCACCTTCAGCTTCGTCAACCAGTCCGGCGACAGCAACCGGCAGGGGATCGAGTTGACGGGGACCCTGCAGGCGACGGATACACTCGCGCTGCGGATGGCCTATACCTACCTTGATGCCACGAACCCGGACGGCAGCGTGGAACAGCGCCGCCCCCGCAACACGCTGACGGTGGGCGGGACGCTGGACACCTTCGGCGGGCGCGGGCTGGTGTCGGCGGATGTCAGGCACGTCTCTGGCAACTATGACGCGCAGTTCTTTGGCGCCTATGAGACGGCAAAGCTGCCGGCCTATACCACCGTCGACGTGGCCGCGCAGTATGACCTGACCGCGCGTGTCACGCTGACAGGGCGGGTCACCAACCTGTTCGACGATCCGGCCGTCGATGTCTGGGGTTACGCGACGCGCGGCCGCGCGGGTTATGTCGGCGTCAATGCGCGGTTCTAGGGCCCTTGTCCTGTGGCTGGCGGCGCTGGCCGCCGCCCCGGCCCACGCCGACGCGCCCCGGCGTGTCGTGTCGATGAACCTGTGCACGGATCAGCTTGCGATGCTTGTGGCGGGCGAGGGTCAGCTTCTGTCGGTCTCGACCCTCTCTGCCGATCCGCGCGGGTCCGCCATGGCCGAGGTCGCGGCGGGCTACACCCTGAACTACGGTCTGGCAGAGGAAATCTACCTGATGCAGCCCGACCTCGTGATCGCAGGGACCTTTACCCGGCGCGCCACGGTGCAGATGCTGGACCGTCTTGGCATTCCGGTCGTCATGTTCGAACCGGCCTATACGCTGGACGATATTGCCGTGCTTCTGACGCAGATGGGCGATGCTTTGGGTCAGCAGGGCAAGGCGGCAACGCTGGTCGCGGATTACCGGGCGCGGCTTGCGGCTTACGTGACCGACACCACCGCAAACCCGCGAGCCGCGCTCTACTCCGCCAATGGCTACACCTCGGGCGATCAGACGCTTGCCGGGCAGATCCTCTCGACCGCGGGTCTGGACAATGTCGCGGCAGAGGCGGCCTTTGCCGACGGTGGCTTTCTGCCGCTGGAGGTGCTGGCGATGTCCGCCCCCGACACGGTCATCACCAGCGTCCCCTACGCGGGCTTTTCGCGGTCAGAGGAGATCATGGATCACCCGGTGATCGCCGCCCTGCGGGCCGGGCAGCCCGGTGCGCTGATGATGGACCGCGACTGGGTCTGCGGCACGCCCTTCGTGCTGCGGGCCATCGACACGATGGCGGGTCTGCGGCGTGACCTGCAGGACACCGGGCGATGACGCGGCTGACGCTGATCCTGTCCACGCTGGTCGCCGTGCTTTTCGTCGCGGCCCTGCTGATCGGTCCCGCCCACATCGGACCTGTCCCCAGCCTGCGGGCGCTGATCCTTGGCGGCGACGGCCCGATGACCCTCGTGATGCGCGAAATCCGCCTGCCACGCGCCCTGCTGGGCCTGATGATCGGCGGCGCGCTGGGCCTGGCGGGGGCGGCGATGCAAGGCTATCTACGCAATCCGCTGGCGGACCCCGGCCTGATCGGCGTGTCGGGGTCGGCGGCCTTGGGGGCCGTGCTGGCGATCCAGACGGGGTTTGCCGCGACATGGGCGCTGGGGTTGCCGCTGGCGGCGCTGGCGGGCGCGGTGGTGGGGGTCTGTGCGGTGCTGCTGCTGGCGGGGCCGCGGGGATCGTCGCTGAGCCTGATCCTTGCCGGGATCGCCATTTCGGCATTGGCGGGTGCCCTGACGGCACTGGTGCTCAACCTGTCGCCCAATCCCTTTGCCGCGAACGAGATCGTGTTCTGGATGATGGGGTCGCTGGCCGACCGGTCAATGACCCATGTCTGGGTCGCCCTGCCGCTGATCGTGGTGGGCGCCATCGCACTGGCGACCCTGTCGCGCGGCTTGGACGCCCTGACGCTGGGCGAGGACGCGGCAGAGGCGATGGGCATCGGACTGCGCAGGATGCGCCTGACGCTGATCTTCGGCACGGCAGCGGTCGTCGGTGCCTCGACGGCTGTCGCTGGCGCCATCGGCTTCGTCGGGCTGGTCGTGCCGCATCTGCTGCGCCCGTTTGTCGGCGCGCGGCCCGGGCGGTTGCTGTTCGCCTCGGCGCTGGGAGGGTCCGCCATGGTGCTGGCGGCCGATATCGCGGTGCGGGCGATCCTGCCGGACCGCGACCTGAAGCTGGGGGTCGTAACCGCCCTAATCGGCGCGCCGCTGTTCCTGCACCTGATCTATCGCACACGGCGGGACGTGCCATGACCCTGCTGACCCTGCGCAGCCTTGGCGTGACGCGCCGCAGCCGGACCGTTCTGCGCGACATCGACCTGAGCGTGGGTGCAGGAGAGGTCGTCGGCCTGATCGGCCCCAATGGCGCCGGCAAGACCACGCTGATGCGCGCGGCGCTCGGGCTGATCCCCGCCACGGGCCACAGTTCGCTGGCCGCGCTGTCGCCCCGCGCGCGGGGCCGTGCCGTGGCGTGGTTGCCGCAGGCGCGGGAGATTGCATGGCCGGTCGATGTGGCGACGCTGGTCCTGCTGGGACGCACGCCGCATCTGGCAGCGGGCCAGACCCCGACTGCCGCGGACCGCGCCGCCGTCGACAGCGCGATCGACCGCATGGACCTGACCGCCTTTCGCCACCGCGTGGCCACCCGGCTGTCGGGCGGCGAACAGGCGCGCGTCCTGATCGCGCGCGCCCTGGCGCAAGAGGCGCCCTTGCTGATGGCGGACGAGCCGATTGCGGGCCTCGACCTCGCGCATCAGATCGGCACGATGAAGCGCTTCACAGCCCTCGCGGCAGAGGGGCGGTCGGTGATCGTGTCCCTGCACGATCTGGGCCTCGCCGCGCGGCATTGCACCCGCCTGATCGTGCTCGACACAGGCGGGATGGTGGCCGACGGTCCACCGCAGGCGGTGCTGACGCCATCCGTTGTGCGCGACGTTTTCGGCGTCGCGGCACTGGTGCAGGTCACTCCGGACGGCATGGTGTTTCAGCCGCTGGATACGCTGGACTAGGCCTCCGGTCATCGTTGCGGCCCGCCACAGCAGCTTGCCAGACGGTGGGCGGTGTGATTGGCTTTCGGCAATCTTCACAAGGACCGGATCCCGATGAAACTGCTGATGTCGCCCGCCTCACCCTTTGCCCGCAAATGCCGCGTCCTGCTGCGCGAGGCGGACCTGATGGACACCGTGGAGGAGGTCAACGTCTCGACCTCGCCGACGGCGACCGACACGGCCGTGGCCGCTGCCAATCCGCTGGGCAAGATCCCCGCCCTGCTGCGCGACCACGGTCCCGCGATCTATGACAGCCGGGTCATCACGCGATTCCTGAACGACCATGCCGGCACGGCGTTCTATCCGCAGGCCCGCCTGTGGGAGGTTCTGACGCTGGAGGCCACCGCCGACGGCATCATGGAAGCAGCCCTCTCCATGACCTACGAGGCGCGGATGCGGCCCGAGGCACAGCAGTCGCCCGAATGGGTAGAGGCGCAATGGGCCAAGGCCCACCGGGCCATTGCCGCCATCGACTCGCGCTGGATGTCGCATCTGACGGGGCCGCTGGACATGGGGCAGATCGGCGTGGCCTGCGCGCTGGCCTATATCGACCTG
Source organism: Loktanella sp. M215 (assembly GCF_021735925.1). NCBI lineage: Bacteria > Pseudomonadati > Pseudomonadota > Alphaproteobacteria > Rhodobacterales > Roseobacteraceae > Loktanella > Loktanella sp. M215. The sequence continues at coordinate 1,578,123 of NZ_WMEA01000001.1, read as the reverse complement.
CGCCACGACGCGCGCGGCTGGCGCGACGGCCATGCGGATCTGGCCGCGTGGCACAAGACGTTCATGGCGCGGGACGCGATGCAGGCCACCGTCGTCCCGGCCTGATCGCAGCCCCGCGGGGGCGTCAGAAGCTGAAGCTGACGCCCACGTTCAAAGCATTGGTGATGATGTTCGTTTCCAGCGTGCCGCCACCGTCAAGGTCGGCGGTGTTCTGGGAATAGGTGAACTTGTATTCACCGAAGAGCGAGAACCGCTCGCTGATCGGATAGCTGGCACCGGCCAGCAGCGTCGCTGCGGGACCGGTCACCTGATACCCCAGAGTGCTTGTGCTGCCGTTCGACACCTCGACATGCGGAATCGCCAGACCGATACCGGCACCGACGTAGGGCCGGATACCATACATCGGCTGGAACCGGCGGTAGGCGTTTGCCGTCAGCGTGTTCAGACCGTCGGTGAATTCCAGCGTGGTGAAATCCGTGCCGCGCGAATCGGCGGTGGAATAGACCTTGGTATGCGTGAAATCGAGGCCGTAGCCAAAGCTGTCGGACGCCCAGTAGGTCGCCCGCAGACCGTAGTACGGCGGCGGGCTGAAGGACCGGCCTTCCCATTGCACACGGGTCTTGGCCGGATAGGCCGGGTCGCCGCTGATGAAAAGGTCGGAATGCGGCGCGCTTTGGGCGCCGCCGTAAAAGCTCAGTTCGACCTCGGCGCTGGCGGCGGCAGGCACGACGGACGCGAGGGACAAGGCAACGAGTGAGGCACGCAACACGGCATGTCCTTTCAGGGTGTGATCATCACGTGCATTTAGACCGCGTGACACGGGGTCTCAAGGGCCGGTTCCCGCCGATCCAACAGATTCGCGTGATCGCGGCGCGCTGGAATGACCCCCCGGACGTTCGAAAACTGCGTCATTCGGGCCTCATATCCCCCCCCTGCGCCGGAATGTCCGCTGGACTGACCGGGACGTGCGGGCTACACAACGCCGGATCGGACGGCATCGCGTGCCATCCCTCTTTCTATTCGCAGGGCCACCGCACAGGCGGCCCCCCTCAACCGGGAGACATCCTTTTGTCACATGCAGACGAACATCAGGGCACACGCCGCGATTTCCTATATTATGCGACCGCCGGTGCCGCCGTCGTCGTGGGCGGTGCCGCTGTCTGGCCGCTGGTCAACCAGATGAACCCTTCCGCCGACGTGCAGGCGCTGGCGTCGATCCGCGTCGACATCAGCGGTGTCGCCGAAGGCACCCAGCTGACCGTGCTGTGGCAGGGCAAGCCGGTGTTCATCCGTTACCGTACCGCTGACGAAGTCGCGGCCGCGCAGGCCGTGGCCCTGACCGATCTGGTCGACACCAATGCCGAAAACGCCAACCTGCCCGACGGGTCAGAGGCCACCGACGCGAACCGCGCGCTGGCCACCTCGACCGGGTCGGACGAGGAAGGCGGCGAAGCCTGGCTGGTCATGATGGGCGTCTGCACGCACCTTGGCTGCGTGCCGCTGGGCGAGCAGGGCGATTTCGGCGGCTGGTTCTGCCCGTGCCACGGATCGCATTACGACACCGCCGGCCGCATCCGCAAAGGGCCTGCACCGCGCAACCTGCCCGTGCCGGTCGCGTCCTTCGTCGACGCCACCACCATTCAACTCGGTTAAGAGGAAAGACACCCATGGCTGGTATTCCCCACGACCACTATGAACCGAAGTCCGGCGGTGAAAAGTGGCTTTACAAGCGGCTGCCGATCGTCGGCCTGCTGCATGACGCGCTGTTCATCCCGACACCGAAGAACCTGAACTGGATGTGGATCTGGGGCATTGTCCTGACCTTCACGCTGGTCCTGCAGATCGCCACCGGCATCGTGCTGGTGATGCACTACACCCCCCACGTCGACATGGCCTTTGCGAGCGTCGAGCACATCATGCGCGACGTGAACGGCGGCCACATGATCCGCTACTTCCATTCCAACGGCGCGTCGCTGTTCTTTGTCGCCGTTTATCTGCACATCTTCCGCAGCCTGTATTACGGATCGTACAAGGCCCCCCGCGAGGTGACGTGGATCATCGGCATGCTGATGTATCTGCTGATGATGGGCACCGCCTTCATGGGCTACGTGCTGCCCTGGGGCCAGATGTCGTTCCACGGCACGGCCGTCATCACCGGCCTGTTCGGCGCGATCCCCTTCATCGGGACCTCGATCCAGACTTGGCTGCTGGGCGCCGGCGCCGTCGGCCAGCCCGCACTGAACCGCTTCTTCTCGCTGCACTACCTGATGCCCTTCATCCTGCTGGGCCTGACGATGGTGCACATCTGGGCATTCCACACGACCGGCAACAACAACCCCACCGGTGTCGAAGTGCGCCGCACGTCCAAGGAAGACGCCGAGAAGGACACCCTGCCCTTCTGGCCCTACTTCGTGATCAAGGACCTGTTCGCCCTCGCGGTGATCCTGGCCGTGTTCATGGCGGTCGTCGGTTTCATGCCGAACTATCTGGGACACCCGGACAACTATGTCCCCGCGAACCCGCTGGCAACACCGTCGCACATCGTGCCGGAATGGTACTTCCTGCCGTTCTACGCGATCCTGCGCGCCTTTACCGGTGACGTCTGGGTGGTGCAGCTGGTGAACTGGGTCAGCTTCGGCATCATCGACGCCAAGTTCTTTGGCGTGCTGGCGATGTTCGGTGCGATCGCGGTCATGGCGCTGGCGCCCTGGCTCGACACCTCGTCTGTCCGTTCGGGCCGCTTCCGCCCGACGTTCAAGTGGTGGTTCGCGCTGCTGGCCGTCGACTTCGTCGTGCTGATGTGGGCCGGCGCGCAGCCTGCGGAATTCCCCTACGACTGGATTTCGCTGATCGCCGCCACCTACTGGTTCGCTTACTTCCTGATCATCCTGCCGCTGCTGGGTGTCATGGAAAAGCCGCTGGCGCAGCCTGCCACCATCGAAGACGACTTCAAATCGCACTACGCTCCGACCGGTGGCACCACGACCATCGTGACCCCGGCAGAGTGAGAAAGGACCACGTGACCATGTTTCGCACACTCACCATGACGGCCCTGACGGTATTGGCGCTCAGCGCCGGGGCCGCCACCGCCGAGACGGAAGTCGAGATCCACGATTTCGACTTCCCGTTCGAGGGTCCTTTCGGCAGCTACGACACCATGCAGCTGCAGCGCGGACTGAAGATCTATACCGAGGTCTGCTCCTCATGCCACGGCATGACCCGCGTGTCGTTCCGCACCCTGTCGGACGAAACCGGCCCCGCGATCCCCGAAGACCAGATGCGCGCCTACGCGGCAAACTTCGAAGTCTTCGACAAGACGCTGGCCGACGGCGCGGGCGACTACCGCGCCGCCACACCGGCGGACTACTACCCGGCATCGTCGTTGGCCAACGCGCCCGACCTGTCGCTGATGGCCAAGGCGCGCGCGGGTTTCCACGGCCCCTACGGCACCGGCATCAGCCAGTTCGTGAACGGCATGGGCGGCCCGGAATATATCGCCTCGCTGCTGGAAGGCTACCGGGACGAGCCGGAATGTGCCGCCACGATGGAAACCCCGATGGAGGGTTACTACAACGTGGCCTTCGCCAACGGCGGTTTCCCTGATGCCTGCAAGGACGAGCATGGCCACCACACCGTGCCCGGCAGCTGGATCGCGATGCCGCAGCCTCTGTATGGCGAGGATGTGACCTTCGACGACGAGAGCGCCAACAGCCTCGAAGACGAAGTGCAGGACGTCGCCGCCTTCCTGATGTGGACAGCAGAGCCGAAGCTGGTCGCGCGCAAGCAGGCTGGCCTGACTGGCGTGATCTTCCTTAGCGTGCTGTCCGTGTTGCTGTACCTGACGAACAAGCGCATCTGGGCACCACACAAGAACAAGCTGAAGCACTAAGCTGCTGACAGCGCAAGGAAGGCCCGCCATCACTGGCGGGCCTTTCGCGTTTCAGGTGCCAAGATAAGCGCGCAAGGCGGCGGGCGGGTCGGCAAACAGGGCGGCGGTGTCCCGCGCGGGGTTCGCCATCCCGTCAGCCACCAGCACGACCTGATTTGCAAAGTCACGCGCGTCCTGCGGATCATGGGTCACGACAATGACCGTCCGCCCCCGCCCCACCAGCCTGTCGCGCACCAGCGTCAGCATCTCGTGCCGCAACGACGGGCCGAGGGCGGCAAAGGCCTCGTCCAGCAACACGACGGGCCGGTCCGCCAGCAGGGCGCGCGCCAGCGCCGCCCGGCCCTGCTGTCCGCCAGACAGGGCGCGCGGTTTGCGGTCACCCATCCCCGCCAGACCCACGGACGCCAATGCAGCATTGACCTGTCCCTGTTGCGGCGCGATCAGCCGCAGGCGCGGGGCCAGCGCCAGGCCGACGTTCTGCGCAATGGTCAGGTGGGGGAACAGGTTGTTGTCCTGAAACAGCATCGTGACGGGCCGGTCGCCCGGGATGCGTGCGGTGATGTCCGTGCCATCCCACAGGATGCGCCCGGCGCGCGGTGCAAGGAATCCTGCAACCGCGGCCAGCAGCGTCGACTTGCCACCGCCGGACGGGCCGATCACGGCAGTCAGGCCCGGCGCAATCTGCAGATCGGCGGTCAGGCGAAAGTCCCCTTGCGCAAGCGTCACGCCGTCAAGCGTCAACATCCATGCGCCCTCCACGATCGCAGATCCAGAAGACGCCCAGCGCCAATGCCAACAGCAGCAAGGCCGCCCCCGCCGCCGCATCCATGCGGTAGGCGCCCATCAAGCGATACATCGCTAGCGGCAGCGTCTCTTGCGCGTCGGTGGCAAAAAGCGCGATGACGCCAAGGTCCCCGAGCGACAGGGCCGCCGTCAAACCCGCCGCGAACCCCAGCGGGCGGCGCAGGCGCGGCAGGATTACGATCCGCAGCAGGGACAGGCCGCGCAGGCCCAGTGTTTCAGCCAAGCGCCCGTAGCTTGCGCGGATGTCCGTCACGGCAGGCCCCAGCACGCGCAGCACGAAGGGCAGCGCCATGACCGCGTTGACGCAGAGTGTCACCGGCAGGGCCAAGGTCGCGGGGTTCGCAAGCGGGAAAAGCATCAGGAACAGCCCCGTCCCCATGACCAGCGCGCTGGCCGCCAGCGGCAGCACACCCACGATCGACATCACGATCCCCCCGCGCAGCGCAAGCGACAGGCCCAGCAGCAGGCAGAGCACCGTCGATCCCGCCGCCACGGCAACGGACCGGCCCGCTGCTGCCCAGACGCCCGGTCCCAGATCAGCCAGCCCCGGCACGCCGCGCCAGACAACCATCGCCAGCGGTGTCGCCAGAAACAGCGTCACTGCGAGTAACCAGGCCCAGTCCCAAGCGCTCTGGTCCCAGCGGGCGACGACGCGGTCCAGACCGCTGCCGAAGCCGTCCACCGGCGTCACGCGCCACGCGATCACCGCCGCTACGGCGCACAATCCGAACTGGATGCAGGACAGCAAGGCCGCACGGCCAAGGTCGAAATCAAAGCGCACCGCCTGCCAGATCGCAAGCTCGACAGTCGTGGCCTTTGGCCCGCCGCCCAGCGTCAGGGCCACGGCAAAGCTGGTCAGGCAGATCAGGAAGATCACCAGCACCGCCCCCGGCACGACGCGGGCCAGCATGGGCCGTTCCAGCAGTCGCCAGATCGGGGCGTTCAACTGGGCGGCCAGCTGGAACCGCTCTGCCGGGATCGACAGCCAGCCTTGCAGGATCAGGCGCACGGCGAGTGGCAGATTGAAGAAGACATGCGCCAGCACCACGCCGCCCGCGCCGTAGATCGACACGGGTGCGACGCCAAGGCCCGCCAGACCGGCGTTTAACAGCCCGCCACGCCCGAAGACGGCCAGCAGGCCCAGCACAGCCACGATCACCGGCAGGATGAAAGGTGCGCCCAGCAGCATGACCAGCGCGCCGCGCCAGCGGAACCGCCGCCGCGCCAGCGCGCGCGCCACCGGCACCGCCAGTGCCACGCTGACCAAGGCCGACACGATGGCCTGTCCGACGGTAAACCGGATCGCGGCCCAGTCGCCGGACGACAGCCCGCGGCCCACCTCGGCCCGCAGGGCGACGGCCAGAAGCGTGCCCAGCGTCAGCGCCAGCACAAGTGCTGCAGACAGCCACGCCGGCAGGCTGCGCATCACTGCGACAGGGCTGTGCGCCACGTCTCGACCAGTGCGTCGCGCACGTTTGCCGCGTCCTGCGACGACAGCAGCAGGCCCTTTGACGGGACCGTCAACGTGTCGAAACCGGTGGGCAAGCTGACCTTGGTTGCGGGATACATCCAGTTCGTTTCCGGAATCACGTCTTGAAAACCGGGCTGCGCGATGAAGGCCATGAACTGATCCGCCAGCGCCGGCTGGTCGGTATTCGCCACCTTGGCCGCGACCTCGACCTGCAAATAGTTGCCCTCGTCAAACGCCCACGACGTCTTGGTGTCGTCGTCCTCTGCGATCAGGTGATAGGCGGGCGAGGTGGTGTAGGACAGCACCGCGTCCGCCTCTCCGGCCAGAAAGAGGTTGTAAGCTTCGGTCCAGCCGGGCGTCACGGTGACGATGTTGTCCGCAAGGTCGGCCCAGATTTGCGGCGCCTCGTCGCCATAGACCGCATGCACCCACATCAGCAGCCCCAGACCGGGGGTGGACGACCGGGGATCCTCGATCACGATCTTCAGGTCGCTGTCGGCCAGCGCGCGGAACGACGTGACGGGTGCTGTGTCCTTGTTCGCGACAAAGGCGAGGTAGCCCCAGTCGAACGGCAGGAAGGTGTCGTCGTCCCACGTCACCGGCATGGTCAGATCGGCGGTGACACCATGCGGCGCGAAAAGCCCCGTGTCGCGGGCGGCGGCGGTCAGGTTCGTATCCAGACCCAGCACCACGTCAGCGTCCGTGCGCGGCCCTTCCAGTTGCAGCCGCGCCAGCAGGGCGGCACCGTCGCCGGCACTTGTGAACACCAGATCGCAGGCGCATTCCGCCTCGAAGGCCTTCTCGATTGCGGGGCCCGGGCCCCATTCGCTGGTAAAGCTGTCGTAGGTCAGCACGTTCAGCACGGGCGTCTGGGCGAGCGCTGTGCTGGCACACAGGATCGCACCGACGCTTGCAAGGCCGAGACTCAAGGTTTGGGTCTTCATGTCATCCTCCAAAACGACGGGCGGAATGGGGGACAGCGTGATTGCCGGACCTTCCCTCCGCCGGTCCTAACCGGTTCAGGTTCAACGGGTCCGCTTGCGCATCTCAGCCAGATTGGCCCCCCGAGGTGCGGCGACGTTAACGATGCCATTTACAAATGAAAAGGGCCGCAGTCTCCTGCGGCCCCCGTTCCTAAATGTCGGCCCGTTCAGGCGATGGCGTGGTCCGGCAGATGCGCCTCGCCCTCGCCGGTGGTGCCGGCATCGGGGTTGTCGAAGATCGCAAGGTCGATCTTGCCTTCGCCCTTGGCGACGATGGTCGTCACGATCGCGTCGCCGGTGATGTTCACCGCCGTGCGGATCATGTCCATCAGGCGGTCGACGCCCAGGATGATCGCGATCCCCTCGATCGGCAGGCCGACCTGCGTCAGCACCATCGTCAGCATGACAAGGCCCACCCCCGGCACACCGGCGGTGCCGATGGAGGCGAGGACCGCCATGCCGATGACCGTGAGGTAGCCCATCAGGCCAAGGTCGATGCCATAGACATTGGCGAGGAACACCGTCGCCACGCCCTGCATGATCGCGGTGCCGTCCATGTTGATCGTCGCACCGAAGGGGATACAGAAGGACGCAACGCTTTCATCCACCCCCACACGTTCCGTCGTGCACTGATACGTGACGGGGATCGTGGCGTTCGACGACGCCGTCGAGAAAGCAAAGATCTGCGCCGGGCGCATCTTCTTCATGAAGGTGATCGGGCTAAGGCCCGTCAGCAGCTTCAGCATGCCGGGCAGCGTCAGGAACAGGTGAATGAACAAGGCACCCACCAGCGTCAGCACATAGGCAATCACGGGCAAGAACAGGCCCAGACCCTGTTCGGCAAACGTCTTGGCGATCAGGGCGAAGACGCCGTAGGGGGCCGCCCGCATGACCAGATCGACGATCTTCATCATGACTTCGTTCATGTAATCGCAGGCCTCGACGAACGGCTTGGACCGGTCGCCCAGCATCAGGACCGCTATGCCAAGGATCACCGTATAGAAAATGACCTGCAGCATTTCGCCACTCGCGAAGGCTGCAATCGGGTTCGTGGGGACGATCGCGGCGAAGACGTTCCAGACGCTCGGCGCCTCTGCGGCCGAAATCCCGCTGGCGTCGATGCCGGTCATGTCGAACCCCTTGCCGGGTCCGATCAGCGTGGCTAGCACCAGTGCCACGGTGATCGCGAGCGCGGTGGTAAAGATGTAAAGGCCGAAGGACTTCGTCCCCACCCGGCCCAGCACGCGGACATCGCCGATCCCGGCGACACCGCCGATCAAAGAGAAGAACACCAGCGGCACGACCAGCATCTTGAGCGCGTTGACGAACATCTTGCCGATCATGCCAAAGAATCCGGCAACGACGTAGTCGTTGATGAAAGGCATGTTGACCGTGTTGAAGACGACGCCGACAAGGATTCCGAGGCCCATCGCCAGCATGATCTTCATGGTCAGCGACATCTTTCCGTCGCCGCCCGAAGGTGTGGTTGTTGCGTCCGCCATTGGACGTCTCCCCATGTTTTGAACTTTGTTCACTCCTTTCAGGCTGGCACAGAACGCCGCGTTTGGCGACGAAAACATGTTACAAAATTGTAATGTGCCTTGTTTCAAAGGCTTGCCCGCGCAATTTAAGGGCGAATCGCCCGAATTGAACCCGGCGCGGCTATGGTTTAAGCCCGCTGCAACAACAGCGAGGCGCCCCCCATGTCGGTCAATTCCTTCGGTCACTTGTTCCGCTTCACCACATGGGGCGAAAGCCACGGCCCGGCCTTGGGTGCCACCATCGACGGCTGCCCGCCGGGCGTGCCGTTGGAGCCTGCGATGATCCAGCAGTGGCTGGACAAGCGCCGCCCCGGCCAGAACCGGAACATGACCCAGCGCAACGAACCCGATGCGGTGGAAATCCTGTCCGGCGTCTACGAAGGCCGCACGACCGGCACGCCGATCCAGCTGATGATCCGCAACACCGATCAGCGGTCCAAGGATTACGGCGATATCCTGAACACCTTCCGCCCCGGTCACGCCGACATCACCTATCACCAGAAATACGGGCTGCGCGATCCACGCGGCGGCGGCCGGTCGTCGGCCCGCGAAACGGCGGCGCGGGTCGCGGCGGGTGGCGTGGCGCGCGAGGTCATTGCCAGCCTCGTGCCCGACCTGCAGATCACGGGCTACATGGTGCAGATGGGCGAAAAGACGATCGACCGCAGCCGGTTCGACTGGGACCAGATCGGACAAAACGACTTCTGGTGCCCCGATCCTGTCGCGGCCAAGGAATTCGAGGCCTACCTCGACTGGTTGCGCAAGGATGATCACAACAGCGTCGGCGCGGTGATCGAGGTCGTGGCGCGGCGCGTGCCTGCGGGCATCGGCGCGCCGGTCTATGCCAAGCTCGACACGGACCTTGCCGCCGCGATGATGAGCATCAATGCCGTCAAGGGCGTCGAGGTCGGAGACGGCATGGCCGTCGCGGCCCTGACCGGGCGCGAGAACGCGGACGAGATCTTCTTGGGGAACGACGGGCTGCCGATGTATTCGTCCAACCACGCGGGCGGTATCCTGGGCGGGATCAGCACCGGGCAGGACGTGGTCGTGAGGTTCGCGGTCAAGCCGACATCGTCGATCCTGTCACCGCGCAAGTCGATCACGATGGACGGCAAACCGACGGAAGTGGTTACCAAGGGCCGCCACGACCCTTGCGTCGGCATCCGCGCCGTGCCCGTGGGCGAGGCGATGATGGCCTGCGTGATCCTCGATCACATCCTGCTCGACCGCGGCCAGACCGGCGGGGTGCGTGGCCGGATCGGCTGATCCGGCCACGTCATTAACCCTTTGATAAGGTGACCGTTCGCCTTCCCCGCGGATAAGGTCGACCGTCAGATCCAGTAGGGCGCCAGACCGTAATAGTCGTGCAGCCGTGCCTCGTAGTCGCGGTCGCGGTCCCAGGTGTCGGACCGTTCCGGCGCGCCGGTCAGCTGGTCCTTGGTCAGGTCGGTGACGTATCCACCCAGCCCGGTATCATAGCGCAGGGATTTCCACGGCAGCGGCTGATGCTCTTCGCCCATGCCCAGAAACCCGCCAAAGTTCATCACCGCATAGGCGACGTTGCCGGACTGCTTGTCGATCATCAGATGGTCGATATGACCGATCTGCTGGCGGTCCGCGCCATAGACTTCGGTGCCGTTCACACGGCTGGAATCGATCAGATTGTGTTCGCTCTGCATGTCGTATCCTTTCGTGATACTGTGCAGACCGAACCCGCAGAACGCCCTTGCGGTTGCACGCCCGTCCGGCACATCGGCAAAAGACTGCGCCAGTTTCAGCAAGACCCCGCCCCGTGGCGCGTTCAGTCGGACCAGTCGGTCGTATGCGCCTTGAGATAGCTGAGGAAGGTCTGGACCTTCACGCTGCGGTGCAGATCGACGTGCGTCACCAGCCACAGCTGCGCCGCCCATTCGTCGCGCGATGGCATCACGCGCTTCACCTCCGGGTGCAGCGGCAGCTCCAGTTCCGACATGAAGCCGATGCCGGCGCCTTTCAGAATGGCATCGGTCATCACCCGCATGTCGGTCGCGCGCAGCACCATCCGCTCTGGCCCGACCTTTTCGTGCAGCCAGCGGAAGAAGGGCGCGCGGTGCGGTTCTTCGACATGGCTGACGAAGACGTGGTTCTTCAGGTCATCCTCATCCGCGGGCATGCCGTAATGCGCGATGTAGTCGTCGGACGCGACCAGTGCCATGCGCTGGGTAACTAGCGACTGCACGACATTGTCAGGCTCCGACGGTTGCTTGCCCGCCCGGATCGCCACATGCGCCTCGCCGTATTCCAGCCGCAGGACCCGGTCGCCGGTCAGGAACTGCAGGCGGATTTCGGGATACTCCCGCTGGAACCCGACCAGCACGGGCATCAGGATCGGCCCCAAAGACGCCAGGGAGGTCACGACCAGACTGCCGCGCACGCCCTCGCCCAAGCCCTTGATCCGGCCTGCCAATTGCGTGAACTGCTCGTCCGTGGCCTGTGCGACGCGCAGCAGGTCGGTGCCAGCCTCGGTCGCGGTGTAGCCGCGCGCATGACGCTGGAACAGCTTCACGCCCAACCGCCCTTCAAGCGCGTCGATATGGCGGATCACCGTGGCGTGGTGAACGCCCAAGGTCTCTGCCGCCCCACTGACCGTGCCGGCGCGCGCCACCTGAAAGGCCGTACGGATTTCGTCCCAGCTGTCCATCTCGGCGTCCTGTGCGTTCGGGAACATTTCCACACAGATTTCGACAATTCGGTTCGGATTTGCAATGTCGAATCGGCGCGACACCGCAACACGCTTGACCGGCGTGACACACGGACCGACATAGGTGACATGCCGTCATTGCCCCAACGCCTTGCCACGCTGAACGCCCGCCTGGTGCAAAAGCCGCTTCTGGCGCTGGTCGGCAGCCCCTACATCCTGCGTCGCCTGTTCACGCTCAACGCGGTCATCGGCGTCCGCACGCCCAAGGGACTGACGCTGGAACCTGTGCAACTGGGGCGGCGGACCTGTACCCTGTGCGACATGGGCCAGCCCCACAACCACGGCACGCTGCTTTACATCCACGGCGGCGCCTTCATGCTGGGCAACCTGCGCGGCTATCGCCATCTGGTGGCCCGCCTGGGGCAGGCGGCGGGCATGCGCGCGGTATTTCTCAACTACCGCCTCGCGCCGGAACACCCCTTCCCCGCGGGCCTCGACGATGCAGAGGCCGCGTGGCGCGCCCTTGCGGCCGATCCCGCGTCGGGACCGCTGGCACTGGCGGGCGACAGCGCGGGCGGCAATATCGCACTGGCCCTGCTGGGGCGGATCCTCGCCAAGGGATTGCCGATGCCCGCCGCCGTCGCGGCGCTGTGCCCGGTGACGGACCTGCGGTTGCAGAACCCGTCGCTGACCACGAACCGGCGTCACGACCCGCTGGTGTCGACCCGCTGGGGTGCCCGCGGCGTCGCCGCCTATCTGAACGGCGCGGATCCCGCGCAACCGGACGCCTCGCCGATCCTGGGCGATTTCCATGGTGCACCGCCCGTGCTGATCCATACGGACACGACAGAGGTGCTTTATGACGACGCCCGCCTGATGGCCCGCCATCTGCGCGCGCAGGACGTCGATGTGACCCTGACCGAAAGCACCGGCCTGCCCCACGTCTGGCACATGAACGTCGGCCGCACGCCAGAGGCGGACGCCAGCGTCGCCGCCGTCGGTGCGTTTCTGGCAAAGCACGCGGCGCGCGCTACCTCCGCTTCATGAAAATCATCATCACGCTCCTCCGCGCCGCCCTTACCGTGGCCTTCCTCTATTTCGGTCTGCGCAAGCTGACCTCCGGCGCCGCTGACGTCGCGATCTACGATGCCATCGGTTTCGGCCAATGGCCGCGCTATGTGACGGGCACGGTCGAGGTGCTGGGCGCCATCGGCCTGTGGGTGCCCGGCGTGCAAGGGTTCGCCGCCCTGCTGTTGATGGCCACGGTCATGACGGGGACGCTCGCGCTGCTGCTCTTCACGACGCTGCCATTCTGGCACCTGATCCTGCTGACCGTCGCCTGTGCCGCCGTCGCCTATGCCTACGCCGCCCAGATCGGCGCCCGCCTGCCCCGCGCTTGACTCGGGCCCCCGCACCTTCTAAACGCCACCCAACACCCGGAAGCACAGCCTTCCGGTCCCTCGCTGGTCGGGGGATCGCCCCTCGTCAGCGCGTTGCGCCCACGGGGGCGTTACTGCATTGATCGTCTGGTGCTATAAGATGCCCCGGATGTAACGAGATACGGGGCACGCGCCGATGTTCGAGAACCTATCAGACCGCCTGTCAGGCGTCTTCGACAAGCTGACCAAGCAGGGTGCGCTGTCCGACGACGACGTGAAAACCGCCCTGCGCGAGGTGCGCACCGCCCTGCTGGAGGCTGACGTCTCGCTGCCCGTCGCGCGCGACTTCGTCGCCGCCGTGCAGGCCAAGGCGACCGGTCAGGCCGTCACCAAGTCGATCACCCCCGGCCAGCAGGTCGTCAAGATCGTCCATGACGAGCTGGAGCGCGTGCTGACCGGCGACACCGATCCCGGCGCGCTGAAGATCGACAACCCGCCTGCGCCGATCCTGATGGTCGGGCTGCAAGGCTCCGGCAAGACCACGACCACCGCCAAGCTGGCAAAGCGCCTGAAAGAGCGTGAGGGCAAGCGCGTGCTGATGGCCTCCCTCGACACCAACCGCCCCGCCGCGATGGAACAATTGGCGATCCTCGGCGTGCAGATCGGCGTCGACACCCTGCCCATCGTCAAGGGCGAAACCCCCGTCCAGATCGCCAAACGCGCCAAGATCGCGGCCAGCTTGGGCGGCTACGACGTCTACATGCTCGACACTGCGGGCCGTCTGCACATCGACGCCGAACTGATCGCGCAGGCCGCCGCCGTCCGCGACATCGCCAACCCGCGCGAGACGCTGCTGGTGGTGGACGGCCTGACCGGTCAGGACGCGGTCAACGTCGCGCAGGAATTCGACGACAAGATCGGCGTCACCGGCGTCGTGCTGACCCGGATGGACGGCGACGGTCGCGGCGGTGCCGCCCTGTCCATGCGCGCCATCACCGGCAAGCCGATCCGCTTCGTCGGCCTTGGCGAAAAGATGGACGCGATCGAGACCTTCGAGCCGTCGCGCATCGCCGGCCGCATCCTTGGCATGGGCGACATCGTCGCCCTCGTCGAAAAGGCGCAGGCCACGATCGAGGCGCAGCAGGCCGAAAAGATGATGAAGCGGTTCCAGCAGGGCCGGTTCAACATGAACGACCTCAAGATGCAGCTGGAACAGATGCTCAAGATGGGCGGGATGGAAGGCATGATGGGCATGCTGCCCGGCATGGGCAAGATGTCCAAGCAGATGGACGCCGCCGGCATCGACGATTCGATCCTGCGCCGCCAGATCGCCCTCATCAACTCGATGACCAAGAAGGAACGCGCCAACCCCGACCTGATGGCCGCCAGCCGCAAGAAGCGGATCGCCAAGGGCGCAGGCCTTGAGGTCAGCGAGTTGAACAAGCTGGTCAAGCAGCACCGCCAGATGGCCGACATGATGAAGAAGATGGGCAAGGGCGGGATGCTCAAGAACGCGATGAAGCAGATGATGGGCAAGGGTGGCGGCATGCCCGACATGAACGACCCCGCCGCCATGCAAGAGGCCGCAAAAGCCCTGCAAGGCAAGATGCCCGCCGGGGGCATGGGCGGCCTCCCCGGCCTCGGCGGCGGCGGCATGAAATTGCCCGCCGGCCTCTCCGGCTTCGGCAAGAAGAAATAAGCGATGCCCGTCTTCATCCTCGCTTTTTCCCCAATACTCCCGCCGGAGGCATCCCGCCCTCACCGCCGGGCAGCGCGGTGCCGCCTGACGCAGCCGCGCGGTCAGGCCTTGTGCCGCATCCGCACGCTCTCCCTCGCCCAAGCCCCCACCACCGAGGTCTCCGCATGAAGACGCCCGCCGCTCCCACCCTTCAGACCGGCCGCCTGATCCTGCGTCGCCCTGCCCCGGGCGACTGGCCGGCGTTCCGCGACTTCATGATGTCGGACCGTGCCACATTCTTTCACCAGCAGGGCAACCTCGGCAGCATCTGGCGCAGCTTTGCCGCCGAACTGGGCCATTGGGACATCTTCGGTTGCGGCATGTGGGCCGTGACCCTGCGCGGCGACGATACCGCGCTGGGCCTGATCGGCCCCTGGACGCCGCCCGACTGGCCGGAAACCGAAATCGGCTGGATGATCTTCGATGCCGCCACCGAAGGCACCGGCATCGCGTCCGAGGCTGCCCGCGCGAGCTTGACCCATGCCTTCAACGTGCTGGGCTGGACCACCGCGGTCAGCTACATCCACCCGGACAATACCCGGTCCGTGGCCCTGGCCGAGAAATTGGGCGCCGTCCGCGATCCCAAGGCCCCGCGCCCCGCCAACTACGACGACAGTGCCGTCTGGCGGCACCACGCGCCCAACACCGACCACTGACACCCGCATCATCCGGAGACTCTCCATGACCATCCACCCCTGGGAACAGCCCCCCGCCGGACAGGCCGCCATTGCCGCCGACCGCATCGTGCAGGCGCTGCCGCGCATCGCATCCGACCGCACCTTCCTGCGCGGGCCCCACATGGAAGACTTCGACGTCTTCGCCGATCTGGTGACCTCCGACCGTGGCCGCTACGTGTCCGGCCCGCTGACCCGCGAAGGCGCCTGGGACGATTTCATCCAGCTGACCGCCAGCTGGATCCTGCGCGGCTGCGGGCTGTGGACGGTCGAGCATCAGGACGACAAGCGCGTGCTGGGCTTCGTGTTGCTGGGCCACGAGACCGGCGATCCAGAACCCGAACTGGGGTTCCTGTTCACCGAAGAGGCCGAGGGCGAAGGCTATGCCTTTGAAGCCTCCGAGAAGGCGCGCAACAATGCCTGGAACGCGCTGAGCTTCGAGACGCTGGTCAGCTATATCGACCCGGACAATGACCGCGCGATTGCGCTGGCAAAGCGTCTGGGTGCCGAAAAGGGGCCCGGCGCAATTCACGACGGCTGCGAAGTCTGGCGCTATGCCCGGCCGGAGTATGACCTGTGACCGACGACACGACCCGCGCCGCCGAGATCCTGAAGGATCACCGCGCCAGCATCGACCGGCTGGATGCGATCCTTGTCTATACGCTGGGCGAGCGGTTCAAGCACACACAGGCCGTGGGCCGGCTGAAGGCGGAACACGCCCTGCCGCCCTCGGACCCCACGCGCGAGGCGACGCAGATCGCCCGCCTCACCCATCTTGCGGATCAGGCCGATCTGGACCCTGAATTCGCCAAGAAATTCCTGAATTTCATCATTCAGGAAGTCATCCACCACCACGAACAACACAAATCCTGACGGCACCCGCTGTCATCCAATCCAAAGAAGGACTTACACCAATGGCCATGAAAATTCGTCTCGCCCGCGGCGGCTCCAAGAAGCGCCCCTATTATTCCATCGTCGCCGCCGACAGCCGCATGCCGCGCGACGGCCGCTTCAAGGAGAAGCTGGGCACCTACGCACCGATGCTGGCAAAAGACGACGAGAACCGCGTCAAGATGGACATGGAGCGCGTGCAGTACTGGCTGGATCAGGGTGCGACCCCGACCGACCGCGTCGCCCGCATGCTGGAAGCTGCCGGCACCCTGCCCAAGAAGGACCGCGCCAACCTGAAAAAGGGTGAGCCGGGCAAGCAGGCCGTGAAGCGCGCCGAGGAAAAGGCCGCCAAGCAGAAGGCCATCGACGACGCCGCTAACGCGCCGAAAGAGGCGCCTTCCGAAGAGACCACCGAAGAGGCCGCAGCACAAGAGTAATCCTGTCTGCGCCGGGCCGGATCGCCACGTCGATCCGGCCCACCGCTTCTTTGCCGGGTGCTGCATACCAGCGCCCCGCCAAGCAGAGGGTTTGCCATGACCACCACAACCGATCCGAAAGTCATCGTGGGCCGCCTGTCGGGGTCCTTCGGCGTGCGCGGCGAGGTGCGGCTGAAATCCTTCTGCGCCGACCCCGAGGCCATCGCGGATTATACGCCGCTGACCACCGACACCGGCCTGACCTTTGCGCAGGTCGTGCTGACCGGGCAGATCAAGGGCGGCTTTACCGCGCGCCTTGACGGCGTGGTGACCAAGGAAGACGCCGACGCGCTGACCAATGTCGACCTTTACGCCCTGCGCAGTGCCCTGCCAGCGCCCGCGGACGACGAATACTACTACGCCGATCTGGAAGGTCTGACCGTGCTGGACACCGGCGGCGCGACGCTGGGCCGGGTGGTGCGGGTCGTGGATCACGGCGCGGGCGATCTGCTGGACATCGCCGTGCCGGGACAGTCGGAAACAGTGCTGCTGCCCTTTACGCAGGCACTGGTGCCCACGGTCGATCTGACCACGCGCCGGATCATCGCGGACCCGCCCGAAGGCCTCTTTCCCGCGCCATGACCGAGATCCTGCTGCATCCGGGGTTCCACAAGACGGGCACAAGCTCGATCCAGCATTTCCTGTGGCTGAACCGCGCGACGCTGGATGCATATTTCACCTCTGTCATGCTGCGGCACCTGAAGCCCGTCGTGCAGATGGCCTGCCGCTTTTCCCGCAGCCAGAACCCCGCCGACCTGCTGGACATGGTCCCTGCCCTTGACGCGGCGCTGGCAGAGGCCGCCGTGCACCCCGGCCAGAACCTGCTGATATCCTGCGAGGGACTGCTGGGCCACCTGCCCGGCTGGCCGGATGTGGACACCTATGCAGCGGCACCGACGTTGATCGCCTATCTGACCGGCTATTTTCAGGACCGTTACCCCGGCGCCCATCTGCGCGTCATCCTGACAACCCGCGACGCCGAAAGCTGGCTGTTCAGCGCCTACCGCCATCACCTGCGCGGCCATCGTCTGACCCAGTCAGCCGCGGCCTTTGCGAGCACTTACGCCAAGGCTGCCGACCTGACAGGTATGGCAGCCGTGATGGCCGAGGCCGTGGGCGACGTGCCGGTCTTTACCCTGCCCCTGTCGGACCTGCAAAGCTATCCGCTGGGTCCGGGCGGCGCATTCTGCGACCTGATGCAGGTCCCTGCCGATGTGCGCAGCGATTTGGTCGCCGTGGGTCAGGGCAATACCGGACCGGATCAGACCCTGTGGGAACAGTTTCTGGCCCTGAACCGTGGTCCGCTGGGCGACGCCGCCGTCCGCGACGAAAAGGCCCGTCTGGCGCAGGCCGTCGATCTGGGCGGCTGGCGCAGGGCCTGAGCGCATGGTGCATGTGATCGTCCACGCCGGGTTTCACAAGACCGGCACCTCTTCCTTGCAAAGCTGGCTGGGTCAGAACCGCCGCGCGCTGAAGCCCTACCTTTCCTTTTACGGCAAGGCGGACTTCCTCTCCGCCGGCAGCGCCGCCCGCATCTATGGGCAAAAGCCTTATCCATGGCGGTTGCGGGCGTTCCGGCGCAGCTTTGACCGGTTTCTGGCCAAGATACCCGACGCACCCGTGATCGTGTTGTCGCGGGAAACCTTCAGCGGGTCGATGCCGGGGCACCGCCGCTTTCCGGGGCGGCTGATCCGCAATTATCGCGATGTGGCCGTGCCGCTGGGTCGGCAGATCATAGCAGCCCTGCAGGCACGATTCGGCGCGGATGTGCAGATCACGTTCCTTTACACCCTGCGCGAGCGCGAAGGCTGGATCCGCAGCGTCTATGGTCATCTGCTGCGGTCGATCCACCTGCGCGACGATTACGACCGCTTCCGCGCCCGGTTCCCCGACCTGATCGACCCGCGGGCCGAGGCCGAGGCGATCGCACAGGCATTGGGTGTCAGCGCGCATATCGTGACGCTGGAGGATACAGGCCACCGGCGCGAGGGGCCGGCGAGTGCCGTGCTTGATCTGCTGAACGTGCCGCAGCCCCTGCGCGACCGCCTGCCGCCCGCCCGCCGTGCCAACGCCGGTCAGGCCCGCGCGATGGAGGATCAGTTCCTGATCATGAACCGCGCCAGCAGTGACAAGGCTGCGCTGAAGGCGGCAAAGGACGGCATGTTGCGGAACGCGCGGGATGCGGACAGCGACGATTAGGGAACATCTGGGCCCGACCGCCGGTTGGGGTGCATACATCCTTGAAAGGACATCACCATGCTGGGCTGGATCGTTACCCTCCTCGTGATCGCCGCGATCGCGGCACTCCTCGGGTTCGGCCGGATTTCGGGGGCCGCGCTGACCGGCGCCAAGATCCTGATCTTCGTCGTGCTGATCGTCTTCCTTCTGTTCCTGTTCGGCCTGATCGCACTGGTCTGACAAAAGCCATTTGCGCCCGCGCCGTGATGTCCTAAGACGCTGGCATGACCGATACACCGCCCCCCCGCGCCCTTGGCCGCAAGACGATCCGCCCGACCCTGCGCCCGCAGGAGCTGATGACCGACGCGCCGGACCTTGCCGGCGTCTGGACAGCACAGATCCTGACGCTGCTGCCCGATGCCTTTCCCGGCATTCTGGGCGACAGCCTGCTGGGCCGCGCCCTGAAGGACGACCTGTGGCAATTGCAGGTCACGGATCTGCGCCGGTATGGCGAGGGCAAGCATCGCAACGTCGACGACACCCCCGCAGGTGGCGGTGCGGGCATGGTCCTGCGCGCCGACGTGCTGGAAAAGGCGCTGCACGACGTGCGCCGCGGTGCGCGGGGCAACATGCCGCTGATCTACCTCTCGCCCCGGGGCCGCCCCATGACGCAGGCGCTGATGCAAAAGCTGTCGCAAGCCGACGGCGTCACCCTGCTCTGCGGCCGGTTCGAGGGCATCGACGAGCGTGTGATCGACCATTTTGATATGATCGAGGTGTCCTTGGGCGACTTCGTGATGACTGGTGGAGAGATCGCGGCAATGGCCTTGATTGACGCGACGGTCCGTCTTATACCCCGCGTGCTTGGGAATCAGCTGTCCACGGTCGAAGAGTCGTTCTCTGACGGGTTGCTGGAACACCCCCACTACACGAAACCCGCCGACTGGCACGGCCGCACCATACCTGACGTTCTTCTGTCGGGCCACCATGGACGGATCACCGACTGGCGACGGGCACAGGCCGAAAGGCTGACAAAGGAACGCAGACCTGACCTCTGGCGGGCTTATTGTGCGACGCACGGTAGGGACCCGGATGAAGACACAGAGCTCTAGGGTTGGCATAAACGTCGCGGGAAAACCCGTGCTATCATAGGAGCGCATGATATGAACATCATCGCACAGATCGAAGCGGAGCAGGTTGCTGCGCTGGGGAAGACCATCCCCGATTTCAAGGCGGGTGACACCATCCGCGTCGGTTACAAAGTGACCGAAGGCACCCGGACCCGGGTTCAGAATTACGAAGGCGTCTGCATCGCCCGCAAGAACGGATCGGGCATTGCCGGATCGTTCACCGTGCGCAAGATCTCCTTCGGCGAGGGCGTGGAGCGCGTGTTCCCGCTGCATTCCACCAACATCGACACCATCGAAGTGGTCCGTCGTGGTAAAGTGCGTCGCGCAAAGCTGTATTACTTGCGCGCCCGTCGCGGCAAGTCGGCGCGTATCGTCGAAGTCACCAACTACAAGCCCAAGACATAAGGACGGAACCGATGAAAAAAGGTATTCACCCCGACTACCACGACATCGACGTCAAGATGACCGATGGCACCGTGGTCAAGATGCGCTCCACCTGGGGCAAGGAAGGCGACCAGATGTCGCTGGACATCGACCCCTCTGTGCACCCTGCATGGACCGGCGGTTCGTCCCGCCTGATGGACTCCGGCGGCCGCGTGTCGAAGTTCAAGAACAAGTACGCCGGTCTGGGTTTCTGATCCAAACCGCAGCGCGACACGAAACGCCGCTCCTTCCGGGGCGGCGTTTTGCGTTTGTGGAACGTGCCGGATGCGCTACCTGTCGGGTCTGACCCCAAGGAGGACACGATGCCCGAGACTGCCCTGATCCTGATCGATATCCAGAACGACTATTTCCCCGGCGGCGCGTGGGAGGTGGACAAGATGGAGACCGTTGCGGCCAATGCGGCGCGGCTGCTGGACCACGCCCGCACCGCAGGGACACTTGTCATCCACGTCCGGCATGAGGCTGGATCGGATAGCGCCCCCTTCTTTCGCCCCGGCACGCCCGGCGCGCAGATCAACGCCACGGTCAAGCCGCGCGACACAGAGGCCGTCGTGCTGAAACACCGGCCCAACAGTTTTCATGAGACCGACCTGCTGGACATGCTGCGCGATGCGGGCGTCGTCAACGTCACGATCTGTGGTGCGATGACCCAGATGTGCGTCGATGCCACGACCCGGGCGGCGGTGGATTTTGGGTTCAAGGCGACCGTCGTGGCCGATGCCTGCGGGGCAAAGGCCGGGTCATTCGACGGCATCGACGTCCCGGCAGAGGTCATGCAGGCGGCGTTCCTGGCCCCTCTGGCGATGAGTTACGCCAAGGTCGTCACCACGAAAGAGGCTTTGGACGGCTGACATCGGCCAGTGTCGCATCACCCGATGGTCGCCCTTGGAACCTGCCGGACCATACATATATACAATTCAGAATATGTAGGAGGACGATGATGTCTGCACTCAAGCTGACGTGCCTGCACTGCGGTCAGGTGAACCGCGCCCCCGCTGACCGACTGGAGGCCGCGAAATGCGCGACCTGCGGCGCGAAGCTGGTCAGCGACAAGGTGACAGAGGTCGATCTTGCGACCTTGCAAAAGGCGGCGCGGAACGACGACCTGCCGCTGGTCGCGGATTTCTGGGCGCCGTGGTGCGGACCGTGCAAGATGATGGCGCCACAGTTTGCACAGGCCGCAGGTCAGGCCAAGGGCAAGGCCCGTCTGGTCAAGCTGAATACGGAAAACGACCCCGCCGCGGGACAGGCCTATGGCATCCGGGGGATTCCGACGCTGGTTGCGTTCAAATCCGGCAAGGAAGTGAAACGGCAATCGGGGGCCATGCAGACGGCGCAGATCATGGCGTGGTTGCCGCACTAAGCGACACTATGACGACACACGAAAAAAGGCGCGCAGGACAACTGCGCGCCTTTTTGTTGTTCAGACGTCAGCGATCAAGCGGCAGAGCGACCCCGGCCACCGGCACCACCACCGCCACCACCTGACCGGCGACGCTGGCCTTGCGGCTTGCCACCGGCAGGCTTGGCTGCCGCATGTGCGGGCTTGCCGCGACCGGCACCACCACCACCACCGGGGGCACCGCGACCACGGCCACCGCCGCCGCCACCACCGTTGGGGCGCTTTTTCTGGCCCGGCATGATCTCCCACGGACGGCCCGATGCAATCGGGATCTCGGCCTTCATGGCCTTCTCGATGTCCTTCAGCTCGATCATCTCGTCGGGGGCGACGAGGGCGATCGCGGCACCGTCGGCACCGGCGCGGGCCGTGCGGCCGATCCGGTGGACGTAGTTTTCGGCCACGTTCGGCAGGTCATAGTTATAGACGTGACGCACGCCCGGAATGTCGATGCCGCGGGCGGCAACGTCGGTGGCGACCAGCACGCGGATCTTGCCGGACTTGAACGCCTCGATCGCGCGTTCGCGCTGGCCTTGGGATTTATTGCCGTGGATCGACGCTGCGGCGAAACCCTTGGCTTCCAGCTGCTTGTAGAGCTTCTCGCAGCCATGCTTGGTGCGGCCAAAGACCAGCGCCAGCTCGTCCCGGTGCTTGTCCAGCAGATCGACCAGCAGGTCGGTCTTGGCGGCCTGTGCGACGAAGTGCACCGACTGTTCGATCTTGGCGACGGCCTGCCCCGGGGGGTTGACCTGAACGCGGACCGGATCGTGCAGGAAGGCGTCGGCGAGTTCCGCCATCAGCTTCGGCATGGTGGCCGAGAACATCATCGTCTGGCGCGGGGTGGCCAGCAGCGGTGCAATCCGGCGCAGGGCGTGGATGAAGCCCATGTCGAGCATCTGGTCAGCCTCGTCGAGGACCAGATAGACCGTCTCGTCCAGGCGGATCGCGCGGCGGTCCAGCAGGTCGATCAGGCGACCGGGGGTCGCGACCAGCAGGTCGACGCCACCGGCCAGACGCTTGGTCTGCGCCACGATGCCGGCACCGCCGACGACGAGGGCGACTTTCAGGTGCGAGCCCTTGGTGTAATCGGTCAGGTTGTCGGCGATCTGTTTCGCCAACTCGCGTGTGGGGGCCAGCACCAGACCGCGCGCGGTCTTGGCATTGGGCTTCACGCCCGCCTTCATCAGCGCGTCGATCATCGGCAGGCCGAACGCGGCGGTCTTGCCCGTGCCGGTCTGCGCCAGACCCATCACGTCACGGCCATTCATGGCGTGCGGGATGGCCTGCGTCTGGATCGGGGTCGGGTCGGTGATGCCTTGCTCGGCAAGCTTTGCCACAAGGCGGGGCGCGAGGCCCAGCATGTCAAAATCCATCAGTATTCTTTCCGGGCAGCTACGGCCCAAGCGGTTCGGGCGCACGGGGGTGTGCGCGGGCGACAAAAGGTTGCGCCGAAATCCTGACAGTCAAAGCCGCATTGCCCTGACGCCGATCTGGCGCTGGACCCCCTGCGTGATCATGGGAACCGAAGTGTGGCGACGGTGATTTGCGGAGCAGTATTGCCCGGCCCTGCTCACGCGGCAGGATCAATCGTCTGAGGGGCAGATGGACGGTTGTGACGCATCTGTCAAGAGGGCATGAAAAGGCAGGCCAAGGCGCGCTTGCGCTTTCATCGGGCGGACACACAAGATAAAGTGTCCGCAACGACAAAAGGCGTGGGGACTGCTTGTGGCGCATATCATCGTGGTGGGTAACGAAAAGGGCGGCGCCGGCAAATCGACTGTCGCGATGCACGTGGCCACTGCCCTGTCCCGCATGGGCCACCGGGTCGGTACGCTGGATCTGGACCTGCGGCAAAAATCGCTGGGCCGCTACATGAACAATCGCCAGCAGTTCATGAAGGCAGAGGGTCTTGATCTGCCCTCGCCCGCCTATGCGGATCTGCCGGATATCGAACAATCCCAGATCGGGCCGAACGAGAACATCTATGACCACCGCCTGTCGATGGCCGTGGCAGAGCTGGAACCCAGCAGCGATTTCATCCTGATCGACTGCCCCGGCAGTCATACGCGGCTGTCACAGGTGGCACATTCGTTGGCCGATACGCTGGTGACGCCGCTGAACGACAGCTTTGTCGACTTCGATCTGCTGGCCCATGTGGATACGGCAGGCGAGAACATCACCGGGCCGAGCGTCTATTCCGAAATGGTCTGGAACGCGCGCCAGTTGCGCGCGCAGGCCGGGCTGTCGCCCATCGACTGGGTCGTCGTGCGCAACCGGGTCGGTGCGCAGCAGATGGTCAACAAGGACAAGATGGAACGCGTGATCGAGAAGCTGGCGAAGCGGATCGGATTCCGTAACGCGCCGGGCTTCAACGAGCGGGTGATCTTTCGCGAGTTGTTCCCCCGGGGCCTGACCCTGCTGGACCTGCGCGATATCGGGGTGAAGAACCTGAACATCTCGAACATCGCAGCACGGCAGGAATTGCGCGACCTGATCAAGGCGCTGAACCTGCCGGGCGTGAACGCGGACTTCTGATGTAGCCTGCAAGGCCGCCCGCTGCCGGGCGGCCTTTTCTTATGCGGACAGGGCGCTTTGGATCGCCGCAATCTCGCTACGGTCGATCTCGTGACCGCCGGGGTGCCAGTGCAGATCGACGGCCGCCCCCATGCCTGTCAGCGCATCGGCCAGCGCTTGCGTCTGCGGCGCAGGGCAGATCGTGTCGCGGCGGCCTGCGGTGATCAACACCTGAACACCGTCCAGCGCCGGGTTGGCATCCGGTGCCCAAGGGATCAGCGGGTGCAGCAGCACGGCCCGGTCGAACAGGCGCGGGCCGTCGAGCATGACAGCGGCGAGGATGTTCGCACCGTTGGAATATCCCAGCGCAATCACGCGGGACGGTTTGACCCTGGCGATCGCCGCACTGACGAAGTCCCGCATCGCCGCGGTCCGCACCGCAAGGTCGTCCATATCGTAGACGCCCTCGCCAGTCCGGCGAAAGAACCGCGCCGCACCGCCTTCGCTGACGTCGCCCTGCGGCGAGATCACATGCGCGCCGGGGATCAGCTCGCTGGCAAAGCCGTGGAACTGCGCGGCGCTGCCGCCGGTCCCGTGGAAGGTAAAGACCAGCGGGGCGCCGGTCTCTGCTTTTGTTTCCGCAAAGTGGTACATGGGTCAGTCCCCCAGCGGTTGCAGGTTCTGTTCCAGAAACGGACGCAGGCGTTCGTGCTGGGTCGGCAGTTTCAGCGCCTCGCCCAGATGGGCGCGGTCCTCGTCCCGGTCGAAACCCGGCTCGTTCGTCGCGACCTCGAACAGCACACCGCCCGGCGTGCGGAAGTAGATCGCCCAGAAGTAGTCGCGGTCGATGACTGGCGTCACTTGATAGCCGGTGTCGAGCAGGGCCTTGCGCACCTCCAGCTGCGCCGCGCGGTCTTCGACGGCAAAGGCGATGTGATGGACAGACCCTGCCCCCTGCGCGGCGTGCGGCGTGGATTTCAGCGCCTCGAGGTCGATGGTGTCGGCGCCGGTGCCGCCTTCGATCACGAAGCGGGTCACGTTGTCCTTCGTTTCGGCCTTCTGATAGCCCATGAATTGCAGCAGTTCCGCCATGGCGCCGGTGTCCTGCAGGCGCATCGTGGCCCCTTGGAAGCCCCGGATCGCGTGGTCGGCGTCGATGCCGTTGCCGGTCCAGGCCGCGCGGGTGTCGTCGGCGACCTCGGCCACGGCAAATGATTCGCCGTCGAAGGTGCGGAATTTCACGCGGTCCTCACCGAAGTGGCTGACCTTTTCCACGTCGGCCGCAGCCGCGCCCAGACGGTCGCCCCAGTAACCGAGGCTACCCTTGGGCACCGAAAACACGGTCTCTCCGACCTCTCCCGTCCCGTGACGGCCGCGGGCGGCGTCGTGGAAGGGGAAGTAGGTCATGACGCTGCCGGGGCTGCCGACCTCGTCGCCGTAATAAAGGTGATAGACGTCGGGGGCGTCGAAATTCACGGTCTTCTTGACCCGGCGCAGGCCCAGCGCCTTGGTAAAGAAGGCATTGTTCTCGGCTGCATCGGACGCGATGGAGGTGACGTGGTGCAGGCCCTTGATCTGGTTCAGCATGATGTTCTCCTTTACTGTTGGACGCAATGTAGCGCTGGACAGAGATTGCGATAACCGCAACACTTCGGCGTAATACATTGCAGGAATCGCAATAATGGCGGGACAGTTGGAACAGATTGCGGCGTTTCTGGCGGTGGCAGAGGCGCATAGTTTCGTGCAGGCGGCGGCGCAACTGGGCGTGGCGCCGTCGTCGGTCACGCGCACGGTCGGAGAGCTGGAGGCGCGGCTGGGCGTGCAACTGCTGGTCCGCACGACGCGGCGGGTATCGCTGACGCAGGCGGGCACGGCGTTCCGCGATCAGGTGCTACCGCTGGTCGGCGGGCTGGCGCGGGCGCAAGACGATGTGCGCGCGTTCCAGACGAGCCTGAAGGGCACGCTGCGCGTGTCGGCCCCGCTGTCGTTCGGGTTGCATGCGCTGGCGGCCCCGCTGGTGCGGTTCCGGCAAGAGACGCCGGATATCGACCTGCAGATCAGCCTGACCGACCGGTTCGTGGATATCCTGACGGACGATCTGGATATGGCGCTGCGGATATCGGGCACACCGACGGACCTATCGACGATCTGGCGCAAGATCGCGCCGGTGCCACGGTCGATCGTGGCCGCCCCCGAATATCTGGCGCGGCGCGGCACACCCTTGGCGCCCGGCGATCTGCGCAGCCACAGTGCTCTTGCCTATGCCCATTTGGCCGACGGCGATCAGTGGCAGTTGACCGACCCGATCAGCGGGTTGACAGAGCCGGTGCGCGTGCCTGCGACGTTCACCTGCGACAACGGTGATCTGCTGGCGCAACTGGCGATCGCCGGGCAAGGCATCGCGCTGCTGCCGGATTTCCTGCTGCGCGATGGATTGTCAGACGGGCGGCTGGTGCGGCTGTTGCCCGCGTGGCGGACGCCCGATATCTGGCTGACCGCCTATTTTCCGCCCTACCGGCGGCTGCCGGCGGCCCTCGACCGGTTCACGTCCTGCGTCGAGGACGCGATGGGTCAGGGGCCGCTTTAGAGCTCAGTTAGGGCGCAGACCGAGGATCTGGCGCGCCTGCTGCCACGTGGCCACGGGGCGTTCGTACTTTTCGCAGACCGCGACGGTCCGCTGCACGAGCGCTGCGTTCGAGGGGGCGAGCGTGTCGCGGTCCAGACGGATGTTGTCCTCCAGCCCCGTCCGGGCATGGCCGCCGCTGGAGATCGCCCAGTCGTTCAACACCGCCTGATTGCTGCCGATGCCGGCGGCGCACCAGGGCGCGCCGGGGAACAGGCGGTTAACGGTCTTGATATAGAAATCGAACACATCGCGGTCGGCCGGCATCGCGTTCTTCACGCCCATGACGAACTGGACGTAGGGAGTGTCCTTGATCTTGCCGGCCTTATGCAGACGCGCGGCGCCGAGGATATGGCTAAGGTCAAAGGCCTCGACCTCTGGCTTCACGTCGTATTTCACCATTTCGTCCGCCAGCCAGTCCACCAGATCGGGCGGGTTTTCGTAAACGCGGCTGGGGAAGTTGTTCGATCCGACGGACAGCGACGCCATGTCGGGCCGCAGGGACAGCATCGCGCCGCGCGCCTGACCGGCACCGGACCGGCCACCGGTGGAAAACTGGATGATCATGCCGGGGCAATGCTTTTGCAGCCCCTCCTGCAGGGCCGCAAACTTGTCGGGGTCGCTGGTCGTCGTCTCGTCGGCGTTGCGCACGTGAGCGTGGCAGATCGTGGCCCCCGCCTCGAACGCCGCATGGGTGCTTTCGACCTGTTCGGCAATGCTGATCGGCACGGCGGGGTTGTCTGCCTTTTTCGGGACGGACCCGGTGATGGCGACGCAGATGATGCAGGGGGTGGTCATGGAACTCTCCGGCTGGGTCTGGGAAGGGTTATCGCCCGGCGCCATGAAAATGAAAAGGCATGGCGCATGCCGTAACGTCACCCGCGAAAGAAGGGCTTTCGATTAATCCAGTTTATAGAGCGATCGCTCCGCTCCTTTTAAAAGTTGATCCATATTGATGGATGACGGCACGTGCCCTTTGCAAAAAGTGCCGTCCCCGATGCCATTTTGAACAAGGAATGGATGGATGAAACACTCGAACAGCGCCTTTCTGACCCGCCTGAATCGCCACGTGACGCTGGACGCATCAGAGCGTGACGCGATGCAAAGGCTGGAAGGGCAGGCAGAGCCGCGCGCAAAGCGCGACCCGGTGTTCGCGGCCGACCGGCCTTGCGACCGAATCGCGATCCTGCGGTCGGGATGGGCCGCGTCGCGGGTGCGCAGCGCGGGCAATCAGACGACGATCACGCAGATCTACATGGCCGGTGATTTGATGGGCTTGTCGGATCTGGGCTTTCGCCTGCCGCAGCACGAAACGACGATGCAGACCGACGGCACCGTCAACCTGCTAAGCCGTGCCGATCTGTGCGAACTGGGACAATCCCACCCCCGCCTGTTTGCGATGCTGCTGTCCCAAGGCAGCCTTGACGCCACGGCGATGAACGACCGGTTGCACGCGATCACCCGGTTCAGCGCCGAAGACCGCCTGATGCATTTCCTGCTGGCGATGAAGGCCAAGACCGAACAGACGACAGAGCAGACGTCCGACCGGTTCCCGCTGCCGTTTTCGCAAAAGGAGATCGGCGATGCGCTGGGCCTGACGGATATCTACGTCAACCGTTTGCTGCGCGGCTTGCAGAAGGCGGGGCAGCTTGTGCTGAGCCGCCCGTATATCCGCATCACGGATCGCGCGGCCTGGGAAACGCGGCTGAACTTCAAGGATCGCTATGCCTGTCTGGATGTGAACTGGGCCTGCTGACGCGGACTGTCGCATCTGACATGCAAAAGGGGGGCCGCAAATCCTGCGGCCCCCCCTTTTTTTGTTCGCGACTGGCTTATGCGTTACTTGTTCGCGGCCTTTTTGGCCTTATCGGCGGCCGTGTCGGCAGCCTCGCGCGCCTTGTGTTCGGCTGTCGCTGCGACGTCTTTCAAGGCAGCACCTGCGGCTTCGGTCGCGTCGTGGGCTGCGGTTTCGAATTCTGACCGGGCCGCTTCGAAAGCGCGGGTGGCGCGGGATTTTTCCTCGTGGAAGATCCGGTCGGCTTCGTCCATCAGCGCATCGCGCCGGGCGCCCAGATAGGAATCCTCGGTCCGCGTCTTGGGCAGCAGGGCGGCCACGGCGGCGCCGACGGCAAAGGCCAAGGCACCCACGACCAGCGGCTGACGGTCATAAAGATCGGTTGCCGCATCGCGGCCATCGGCGATGGCGCGGCTGGCCTGACGGCGCGCGTCAAGGGCGCGGTGGCGGGCGGCGATGACACGCTCGCGGGCCGCTTCGGACAGATCGTCAGTGCCTTCGGCCAGACGGTCGCGCAGGCGGCGGGCCTCGGCGCTGACGTCATGGCTAAGCTGGTGCATCTTTTCGTTGGCGCGGTGGGCAAGGCCGTGGGCGGTCTGATTGGTGTCATGCGCCATTTCGCGGGCGTTGTCCTTGGCGTCGTTCATCATGTCATTGGCAGAGGTATTCATGGCGGTTTCCTTCGTTGTTCGGGTGCCGGGCGGACCGGTCTGGTCCCCGGCAGATGAGGGTCAGCGGCGTGACGTCGTCAAATTCGTGTCATCGCGGGCCCATGTGGGTTCGGGATCATAGGGCGGGATCGGATTGGACCCGCTGTCGAGGACCGACGCGGCCCAATCGTCCGCTTCGTCTTCCAGGCGGGCGGCAGCCATGTCGGCAGGGCTGTTGTCATATGCGGCAGGCTTGACCGGCACAGTCCGCTTGATCGGGGCCATGCCGATACGGGGCCGCTTGCGCGCGCCACGGTCGGGCAAGGCGGAACTGATCGCCAGCCACGCCAGACCCGCACCGATCACGGCAAAGGGCCAGGGATTCTGCGACGCTGCACGACTGACCGTGCGGCTGGTCGTGGCAATCTGGTCGCGCAAAGAGACGGCGACCTCGTTCGAGACGGTCCCGATCTGGCCGCGCAACTGCGCCGTCACCGCGTCGATCTGGCCGCGGACCTGAAGACGGACTTCGTCCATCAGGCCATCCACGGTCAGGCGATCCTGCAGCGTTTCCAGATCGGTGCTGAGCTTTGCGCGCTCTGCGGCGATCTCGGCCTCGATCTCTGACGGTGTGCGACGGTCATCGGTCATTGTAGGCTTCCTTCATCATGTGCGCGTCGGCTTTCAGGCTGCGCGCCGCACGGCTGGGTGCGATGCTGGACAGCTTCAGCCGCTTGAGGCCGATGATCACCATGATCACGGCGATCAACAGCACGACGAGGCCTACCAGCAGTGTCGCCCAAAGCTGGCTGATGCCAGCCAGCACGAGCGCCGAGATCGCGGCGGTCGACAGGACCGACAGCCCGATGAAGGCCAGAATGACGGCCGCGACCAGAAGGCCCAGTGCTGCGCCGGCCCGCTTGAGGTTTTCGTCAACCTCGGCGCGGGCCAGGTCAACCTCCTGGCGCAGGAGGTTGCCGATGCTGCCCAAGACGTCGGTCAGCAACGAACCGGTGCTGCGGGGGTCTTGGCGATCCATGTTCAGGCCCGTCCGTCGAAGTCTGCATTGCCGTGGCGCGGCGGCATGAACTCTTCGTTGGTCGCGATGGTGTGACGGTCCGATGCCTTGACGAAACGGCTGATGGCGAAGCCAGCAAATGCCGCACCGGCGAGGAAGGTCAGCGGGTTGCGGCGGGCGAATTCACCCACATCGCTGATCGCGGTCCCCAGATCCTTGTTGGCGATCGCGTCAGAGGCGTCGGCCAGCGAATCGGCGATCTGGCCGAAGGTGCGTTCCTGCGCGCTGCCGCTGCGGCTTTCCTGGGCGGCCTTGCGCAGGGCGCTGGCGACGTTGTTGACCTCTTGCGCTGCGGCACCCTTGGCGGCGTCGGCACGCGACGTCACTTCGGATTTCAGGGTTTCGGACGCATCATGCGCGACCGAGCGGGCTTGCGCCGTCACATCGTCGACGACTGACTTTGCGCGGTCCTTGGCATCGTGGGCGACGTCCTGTGCTTCATGCTTTGCATCGTGGAGGGTATCATTGGTATTGGTCATGGTCATGTCCTTCGGCTGGGCGGCCAGGTGCGGACAGATGATCCGGACCGGGCGCGCAGATGTCATTGGTGACAAAACAGCGCAGCCGGTCATTTAGTTCCAGTGGTGCGGCGGCGGACGCCCCGTCGGTCAATCGCCGCCGGTGCCGTATCCGTCAGGGTTCGCCGATTGCCAGGCCCAGGTGCTGGCGGCCATATCGTCGAGCGTATGGGTGGCCTGCCACCCGAGTTCCTGCAGCGCCCGGCTGGCGTCGGCCTGCATCGCCGCGATGTCACCGGCGCGGCGCGGTGCGATGACGACAGGGATCGGCTGGCCCGTTGCCGCCTCGAACGCCGCGACCATGCGCTTGACGCTATAGGCCTGACCGGTGCCGATGTTGAAGTGGCGCGCGCCGGTATTGACCGCCGCGTAATCGAGCGCCGCGACATGCGCCCGTGCGAGGTCGACCACATGGATGTAGTCGCGCTGCCCGGTGCCGTCGGGCGTATCGTAGTCATCGCCGAAGACGTTCAGATGCGCCCGCTTTCCGATCGCGACCTGCGCGATATAGGGCATCAGATTGTTGGGCACGTCCGACGGATCCTCGCCCATGATGGCCGACGCGTGGGCCCCCACCGGGTTGAAATAGCGCAGGATCACGGCGCTGCCGCCACCCGCCTGCGCCCAGTCGGTCAGGATCTGTTCCGCGACCAGCTTAGTGCGGCCATAGACTGACGTGGGGTTGAGGGGGTGCGCCTCGTCATAGGGCAGATAGACCGGCTCGCCGTAAACCGTGGCGGAGGACGAGAAGATGATCCGCGTGCAGCCTGCCGCATCCATCGCGCGCAGCAGGCGCAGGGTGCCGTTCACGTTGACGTCGTAATAGCCCAGCGGATTGGTCATGCTGTCGCCGACGGCCTTGAGGCCCGCGAAATGGATCACCGCGTCGGGCCGGAATTCCGCCATGACTCGGCCCAGCGTGGCATCGTCGCGCACGTCACCCTCGACCGCCGAGACGGTGCCGTTGGTCAGCTTGCGGACACGGTCCAGCACGCGGGGGCTGGAGTTGTCGTAGTTGTCCAGAACGCAGACCTCATGCGCCTGCCCCAGCAATTCCACCAGCGTGTGGCTGCCGATATAGCCGGCCCCGCCCGTCACAAGAACCCGCATGACGTGTCTCCTTCGCTTGCGATCCGCATCTAGACCGCGACGTGGGCAAGATCAATCGCGCGGCGGCGGCACGACAACGGCACCGCCCTGTGCCACCCAGTCGGTGAACCCGTCGCGCAGGTGGGACGCGGTGAACCCCATGTCCTGCAGGGCCGCAACGCTGAGCGCAGACCGCCAGCCGCTGGCGCAATGCAGGACGTATCGCTTGTCCTGCGCAAAAACCGGTTTGTGATACGGGCTGGCCGGGTCGACCCAGAATTCCAGCATGCCGCGCGGCGCGTGGATGCTGCCGGGGATATGCCCGTTGGCCCGTTCACGCACGTCGCGGATATCGACGATCACGACGTCCGGGTCGTCGGCCATCGCCATCAGCGTGGGTGTATCGATTTCCGCGATCCGCGCACGGGCGGCGGCGACAAGGTCGGCTACGGGTGTGATCGGCATCAGGATTTCCTTACGTCAGAATGTGGCGCCGGGTGCCATGGATCGCGGCCGCCACCAGCCCCGCGGCAATCGCCAGCAGCACGACACTGACTGTTATATGACCCGCACCCGTCAAGGCATAGACGCCCTGCACAAGGTTTCCGAGGCAAAGCAGCGCATAACCTGCCAGCGACAGGACCAGCACCGGCACCGCCGCCCGGCTGCGCCGCGCAATCAGAATGCAGCCCGCGATGCCCGCCAGTGCGCCCAGCGCAAAGCCCGCCTCTGCCCAGACCGGCACACTGACCAGCGCTGCAGCCTGCGCTGCCGTGCTGCCCTGACTGACGAAGTCGGCTTCGGTCCGGCCCACGGATCCGATGAACTGGAACAGCACGAGCGCGTTCCACATGAGGCCCGTTATTCCGGCAATGCCGACCCATGTCGGTCTTTTCATCCTGTCGCTCCTCATTTGTGCTGCACTGCGGCTTTCACTTGCCACCGCGGCTGCTACGGTAGCGCTCACATGACATGGAGCAACATGATGCGCGAGTGGTGGCGGGACGCGGTGGTCTATCAGATCTATCCGCGGTCATATCAGGATACGACCGGCGACGGGATCGGCGACCTCAACGGCATCACGCGGCGGTTGCCGCATGTCGCCAGCCTGGGCGTCGACTGCATCTGGCTCTCGCCCATCTTCACCAGCCCGCAGGCGGACATGGGCTATGACGTGTCGGACTATACCGACATCGACCCGATCTTCGGCACGCTGGCGGATTTCGACGCGATGCTGGCCACGGCCCACGATCTGGGATTGCGTGTCATCACCGATCAGGTCCTGTCCCACACCTCGGAAAAGCACCCCTGGTTCGTCGAGAGCCGCAAGGATCGCACCAATCCGAAGGCCGACTGGTACGTCTGGGCCGACCCCAAGCCCGACGGCAGTCCGCCGACGAACTGGCACAGCCACTTCGGCGGCCCGGCGTGGGAATTCGACGCCACGCGCGGGCAGTATTACATGCACAACTTCCTGTCCCAGCAGCCCGACCTGAATTTCCACAACCCCGACGTGGTCGAGGCGATCCTCGACACGGCGAAATTCTGGCTGGACCGGGGCCTTGACGGCTTCCGGCTCGACACGGTGAATTACTACTTTCATGACAAGAAACTGCGGTCGAACCCGGCGGCCAAGGCGACGCATCAGGTCATGGCGACGGACCTCTACGGGATGCAGGACAACATCCACAACAAGAACCAGAAAGAGAACCTGGGCTTTCTGGAACAGCTGCGCGCCTTGTGCGACCGCTACGACGGCATCATGATGGTGGGCGAGGTCGGCGACATGGGCCAGCGGTCCATCGACCTGATGGCGGCCTATACCAAGGGCAGCAAACGCCTGCACATGGCCTACAGCTTTGCCATGCTGGGACCGGATTTCAGCCCGAAGCATTTTCGCGGCTGCATCGAAGGCTTTCAGAAGGGTGCCCCCGACGGCCAGCCGGAGTGGTCCTTTTCCAACCACGACGTGATCCGCCACGTCAGCCGCTGGGCGGATCACGCAGTGTCAGAGGAGGCCATGGCGCGCCTGTCCGCCGCGATGCTGATGAGCTTCGAGGGCACGATCGGCATCTATCAGGGCGAGGAGCTGGGCCAGACGGAAACCGTGATGCAGTTCGAGGAACTGACCGACCTGCAGGCGATCCGCTACTGGCCCGGCATCAAGGGGCGCGACGGCTGCCGTACGCCGATGGTCTGGACCCATGACGCCCCCAACGCGGGCTTCACCACCGGCACACCCTGGCTGCCGGTCAAGGCGCCGCAGGCGGCCCATGCCGTCGATCTGCAGGAGGCCGCGAACGACAGCATCCTGCACTTCTACCGCGAGATCATCGCCTTCCGCAAAACCCACCCCTGCATGACGCGCGGCAAGACCGCCTGGATCGACGCGGCTGACCCGATCCTCGCCTTCACGCGCAGCACCAACGACCAGCACCTGACCTGCGTGTTCAACCTGTCGAAGACCGCGAAGACCTTGCGCATCAAGGGCCACGCCAGCCTGACCGGCCCGCACCACGGGTCACTGGGGGGTGGCGTTCTCGATCTGCCGGGCAACGGCTTTGTCTTCATCGACCATGCTGCGGCCATCACGCTGACGCCCTGACGCACCGCGCGATCACGGGACGGCGGGCGGGGCGCCTTCGCGGGCCTCGCCCGCGAACAGCGTCGTCCCGCCGTACTCGGCAGATTACGCTCACACACCTCAAAAAGCTGTGCTAGATTGATGCAATGACGCCCCGCACCCTGCATCATGCCGATATCCTGCCGCCCGGCGCCGCGATCCATCTGATCCGGGCCAGCGTGACATCGGCGCGGCCGCGCGCGTTGCATACCCACGATTTCATCGAGCTGTTCTGGGTGCAGAACGGCAGCCTGCGCCATCATCTGCCCGACCGCAAAGTCACATTGACCGAAGGCGCCCTCGTCCTGCTGCGCCCGGGCCAGCCCCATGCGCTGCAGGGCCGTGGAGAGGACACGCTCGTCGTTTCGGTCGCCCTGCATCCGCAGCTGACGGCGACGCTGGACGCACGACTGCCAGCGCTGCCGTTCTGGCAGGCCCACACCGGCCCGATGCAGGCGCACCGCGACAGCCGCCAGCTCGCGGACCTCAACCACGCGGCGCGCCTGCTGGAACACGGACCCCGCGATGCCCTCGGGGCAGAGGCGTTCCTGCTGCCGCTTCTGGCCGACCTCAGCCGGCACCGCACCGACCTCGCACCGCAGGCGCCGGACTGGCTTGTCGCGGCCTGTGCCGCAGCGCAGGATCCTGCGGTCTATCGCGCGGGGGCCGCGGGGCTGGTCGCGCAGACCGGGCAAAGCCATCCCCATGTCTCGCGCAGCCTGCGGCGCTGGCTGGGGCAGACACCGACGGATTACATCAACACCATCCGCATGACCCAGGCCGCCCATGCCCTGACCAGCGACAGCGATCCCCTGCCCATGGTGGCAGAGGCGGTGGGCATCGCCAACCTGTCGCACTTTCACAAGCTGTTCCGGGCGCATCACGGCATGACACCTTTGCAATACCGACAGCAGTTCCAACGTGACGTCGTCCAGCCCAGCACATAATTGACCAACCGGTCAAATCCATGCGACAACCGCGCCACCGGCCCGCGCCAAGGAGTGCCATCCCGTGACCCTGACAGAGACCCAGACCGGGACCGACGCCCGGCACCTGCCGCAACTGCATGCACCGCGCAATCCGGGGATGCCGCTGGACATGGACTGGGTCCTGCGCGCGCAGGCCAACACATCCGCCATCGAACGCCGCGCTGCGACCCTGCCGGGCCGGCGCAGCGTCAAGAAGGATTATCAGGCCGCATGGCTGTGCAAGGCGATCAGCCTGATCGACCTCACGACCCTGTCCGGTGACGACAGCGCGGGCCGCGTCCGCAGGCTTTGCGCCAAGGCGCGCCAGCCGGTCGCCCCCGATCTGCTGGAGGCGCTGGGCATGAACGGCCTGACCACCGGCGCCGTCTGCGTCTATCACGACATGGTCGCCACCGCCGTCGACGCCTTGCAAGGCTCCGGCATCCCCGTCGCCGCCGTTTCCACCGGCTTTCCCGCAGGCCTGTCGCCGTTCCATCTGCGCATCGCCGAAATCGGCGAAAGCGTCGCGGCAGGTGCGGCTGAAATCGACATCGTCATCAGCCGCCGCCACGTGCTGACCGGCAACTGGCAGGCGCTTTATGACGAGATGGCAGAGATGCGCGCCGCCTGCGGGGATGCCCATGTCAAGGCGATCCTCGCCACCGGCGAGCTTGGCACCCTGCGCAACGTAGCTAAGGCGAGCCTTGTCTGCATGATGGCGGGGGCGGATTTCATCAAGACATCCACCGGCAAGGAATCGGTCAACGCCACCCTGCCCGTGACCCTGACCATGATCCGCGCGATCCGCGACTATCATGACCGCACCGGCATCCGCATCGGCTACAAACCCGCCGGCGGGATTTCCAAGGCCAAGGACGCGCTGGTCTATCTGTCGATGATCAAGGACGAGCTGGGTGACCGCTGGTTGCAGCCAGACCTGTTCCGCTTTGGTGCGTCGTCGCTGCTGGGCGACATCGAACGGCAGCTGGAACATCATGTCACCGGCAGCTACTCCGCCGGCTGGCGTCACGCGATCGGCTGAGGCTGGTCTTTGAGTATTTGGAAAAAAGCGAGGACTGCCGCATGACCGTCAAGGAGATCTTCGAGACCATGGAATATGGCCCTGCCCCCGAAAGCAGCAAGGAGGCGCTGGCGTGGCTGGCGTCCAAGGGTGACTTCGGCCATTTCATCGACGGTGCATGGACCGCACCCGGTACCCTGTTTGCCGTGATGAACCCGGCGACGGACACGCTGCTGGCGCAGGTCACCCAAGGCACGCAAACCGACGTCGACGCCGCCGTGAAAGCAGCCCGCGCAGCACAACCCGCCTGGGCGAAGGACGGTCATGCGCGGGCAAAGGTTCTTTATGCGATCGCCCGTATCCTGCAAAAGCAGTCACGGCTGTTTGCGGTGCTGGAAACCCTCGACAACGGCAAACCGATCCGGGAATCCCGCGACATCGACGTGCCGCAGGCGATCCGCCACTTTTATTACCACGCGGGCATGGCACAGATCATGGAGACTGAGCTGCCCGACCGGCAGGCGCTGGGCGTTTGCGGTCAGGTGATCCCGTGGAACTTCCCCTTGCTGATGCTGGCGTGGAAGATCGCGCCCGCCTTGGCGATGGGCAATACCGTCGTGCTGAAGCCCGCCGAATGGACCCCGCTGACCGCCCTGCTGTTCGCAGACATCTGCGGTCAGGCGGGCGTGCCGCCGGGTGTCGTGAACATCGTCACCGGCGACGGTGCGGTTGGCGAGATGATCGTGACGTCGGACGTGGACAAGGTCGCCTTCACCGGGTCCACCGCCGTCGGGCGCCGCATCCGCGAACTGACCGCCGGGACCGGCAAGGCGCTGTCGCTCGAACTCGGCGGCAAGGGGCCGTATATCGTGTTCGAGGATGCGGACATCGATTCCGCCGTCGAAGGCGTGGTCGATGCGATCTGGTTCAACCAAGGGCAGGTCTGCTGTGCCGGCTCGCGCCTGCTGGTGCAGGAAGGCATCGCCGACACCTTTTATGCCAAGCTGAAGTCCCGCATGGACGGGCTGCGGATCGGCGATCCGCTGGACAAATGCATCGACATCGGGGCCATCGTCCATCCCCGCCAGCGCGCGCGGATCGCGGATATGCTGGCGGCCCACCCCGAGGGCGAGACTTATCAGACCAATGCGCCCGAGGGCTGCTTTTATCCACCCACGCTGATCACCGGCCTCGCCCCGGCGTCACCGCTGATGAGCCAGGAAATCTTTGGCCCCGTGCTGGTCGCCACGACGTTTCGGACGCCCGCCGAGGCCGTCGAGATCGCAAATTCCACCCGCTACGGCCTCGCCGCCTCTGTCTGGTCGGAGAACATCAATCTGGCGCTGGACGTGGCGCCAAAGCTTGTCGCCGGGATCGTCTGGGTCAATGGCACCAACATGATGGACGCAAGCGCCGGCTTTGGCGGCGTGCGCGAAAGCGGTTTCGGGCGCGAGGGCGGCTGGGAGGGGCTGGCGGGCTATACCAGGCCCCGTGCGGCCGCACCCAAGCCCGTGCATATCGCCGCCTTCACGGGTGACGGCGCCGCCGATGGGCTGGACCGGACGGCAAAGCTTTATATCGGTGGCAAGCAGGCCCGGCCCGATGGCGGCTATTCGCGCGCGGTCTATGGACCCAAGGGCAAGCTGCTGGGCCACACCAGCCTTGCCAGCCGCAAGGACTTGCGCAACGCGGTCGAGGCCAGCAACGCGGCGAAAGGCTGGGGTGCGTCCACCGGCCATCTGCGTGCGCAGATCCTGTATTACATGGCGGAAAACCTGTCGGCCCGCGCCGATGAGTTTGCCCGCCGGCTGCAGGCCCTGACGGGTCAGGATGGCGCGCAGGAGGTTGCCGCCAGCATCAGCCGCCTGTTCAGCGCCGCCGCCTGGGCGGATAAATACGACGGGCAGGTGCACGACGTGCCGATCCGCGGCGTGGCGCTGGCGATGAAGGAACCGGTCGGCACCATTGGCATCCTGTGCCCGGATGACGCGCCGCTGCTGGGCCTTGTCAGCCTTATGGCGCCGGCGATCGCGATGGGCAATCGCGTGGTGCTGGCGGCGTCGCAGCCTTTCCCGTTGGTGGCGACGGACTTTTACCAGATTCTCGATACCTCTGACGTGCCGGGGGGGGTCGTCAACATCCTGACCGGCGATCATGCCGACCTGGCGGACCCGATGGCGCGTCACATGGATATCGATGCGGTCTGGGCCATGTCGGATCTTGGTCTGGTGCAGGGAATCGAGGCGGCCTCTGCCGGGAACCTGAAACGGACGTGGTGCGGCGCGCTGGACTGGAGCCGGGACAACACCAAGGCTATTCTGGCGCAGGCGACCGAGGTCAAGAATATCTGGATCCCCTACGGCGCGTGACGCGTGGCGTGGTCAGTCCGGTTGACCGGCGGCAGCCCTACGCAGGCCAAGCGCGCCCGACTGTGCGATCCGTTCACCTGCGGCGGCGAACAGATCAAGCGGATCGGACAGGGGCAGATCGGGGTCCAGCGCCCCGGTCGCGATCCGGATGTGCCATGCGCCGCCGTGATCGACGCGCCAGGCGTCCTGCGGCAACGGCCCGGCTGGACTGACCCACGCCAACGCGGCCCAGCGGCGTTCGCAGATCAAGGTGACTTCACCCGCAAAGACGGCGTGCTTGAACCGGATCCCCCCCGCGGGCACTCCTTGCAGGCCGCCCGGTCTGGGCGATATGGGCCACAGCGTCAATCTGCGCGCCGGGCAGCCCCAGAAGGTCGGGGAACTGCGTCCGAAACACGTGCGAGACGTGACGCTGTTCGAACAACAGCAGGTCGACGTCGCGTTCGTTGACCGAAAAGCGCAGCGGGTCGTCGACGTCAGGCGGAAAGGGTTTCATCAAATGGCCCCTGGCCGCGCCGTCAACGCCGGTCCTTCGGTTTCCAGCTGTCGAACCAGCGTTTCATCCGGGACCGGCGCGCGTCCATCCGGGCCTCGACCACATCCATGCGGTCGCCTGCGGCGTCCATCGCCGGGTCGACGATCCGTTCGCGGAACTGGAACCACATCGCGCGGATCGTGCCGATGGCAATGATCAGGAAGATGAAGAACCCGATATTGAACCACGGGATGATCGTGGCATCCGGGCCGGAGACAGGCCGCAGCGCCACGGCATTGGGATAGATCGACGCCCAGCGGTTGCGCCAGCCGTAATGCGTCAGGCTGTACCAGCCGTCGGTGCGGGCATCCGCCGCTGCCTCGGCCTGCAGGTCAGAGCTGTCGAACTTGAAATAGGGCGGCCAGATCCAGCCGGTATCCTCGTTGCGGTAGACCATCACCTCGGTCGCGTCGCGTTTGATGAACCCCAGCAGGAAGGTCTTCTTTTTCTGCGTGCTGATCAACCGCAGATCCCTGTTCCCCTGCACGGCAGAGCCTGCATCGGGCTGGGCGTAAAACAACCGGTTGTAGCGACTGAAATCCGCACGGATCACCTCGGTCGAGGTGACGCGGACGATGTCATGTTGTGGCAGGACGTAGTGCAGCAGCAGACCCAGCAGCAGGATCGGCAGGGCCCGAAACAGAATTCCCAACGTGCGCATGGCGTCCCCCGCTCCGTTCAGTTCGTATTGATGACATAGACGATGACCGCGCCCACCGCCACCGGCACGACGTAGACCAGCAGCAGCAGTCGGGGCCGCAGGCTGGCGCGGTAGGCCGCCATGCCGGTGGCGACGAAGGCGTCGCGAGTCTGCCCCGGCACGGGGTCCGCGTCATAGTCCTTTTCAAGCCGCTCGCGCCGCAGGGACGCCGAATAGACAGAGAGCGACAGGTAAATGATTGTGAGGCCAATGCCGCCGAAGACGATCAGTTTCAGGAATGCCATGCCCCTACCCCCCTGTTCCACGCCGGACGGGCCTGCGCGCTACGTCGGGGTGGGTGCTCGACATGTTGGTCATGCCGCACAGACGCGCGGCGGCAGCGCCGGTCCTGTCGCTCTTATCCGT
Organism: Loktanella sp. M215; assembly: GCF_021735925.1. Taxonomy (NCBI): domain Bacteria; kingdom Pseudomonadati; phylum Pseudomonadota; class Alphaproteobacteria; order Rhodobacterales; family Roseobacteraceae; genus Loktanella; species Loktanella sp. M215. The sequence continues at coordinate 1,537,594 of NZ_WMEA01000001.1, read as the reverse complement.
GGCGATCACCGTCCGCCCTCCCATGGCGAGCGCACCCAGCTGCGCCACAGGCCGACCAGCGACAGGCCCATCATCGGCGCCCAGATGATCGCGGCACTCACCCCCAGTCTGCCGAAATAGACCATCAGCCCCGCTGCGCCCTCTTCCAGCAACCGATCAAGGGTCATACCGGCCTGCCAGTAGGCCACCATGAAATAAAGCGCGGTCAATGCCGTCACCGTCAGCGCCGAAAGCACCGCATTCAGGGCAAGCGCCCCGAATCCGTCCGGCAGCAGCATCGACCAGAGCTTTGGCACAAGCCAGCCCAGCAGACCGAGCGCTAGGGCGGGCAGCAGCAGTCCCGTGGTCATATACCCTCCCCCGTGGCGTGGCGCTTGCGGGCGGCATCACGATTGATCTTCTGCAGCAGCATGTCGCTCGTGATCGGCTGACGCAAGTCACGGATCACGGCAAGTTTGGTGTTTTCGGCGCGGCGCAGAAGGAAGGCAGTGCTATCCATGCCGTCGGTGGACACGTCCAAAAACAGTGTCGGCACCCTGACCGCGTGGGTCATGGTACAGACCGCGTGCTCATTGTCCTTCAGGTCAGGACCAAGGTCGGCCTAAGCGGTGGCAGCGCATTGTCTGAAGCAATGTGTCAGCCAAACATCCATATCGGCCATCCCAAGATGATTGTCTGCAACCGCAATCGGCGGCTGCAGACAGTTCATCTGAATAATCGGCAAATCGGTCGTGATGTGACGCTGCCGCCAAAGGCGGTCGGTCAGTTCCCCGCCAGCTGCGACAGATCCGGCGCGCGATCGTTCGACACGGCCTCTTCGCCCAGCAGTTCGTCGGCGCTGACGCGCTTTGCCGGCAGTTCGCGACCGCGGTTGAAGTATTCCGGATCGACCCGCTGCGATTCCGATTCCGAGCGGATGTTGATCGTCATCGGCAAGGTCACGTTGTTGTACAGGTGGATGATGTCCTGATTGAACATGCGGATGCAGCCGGCAGAGCCGGAATTGCCGATGCTTTCCAGATCGTTGGTGCCATGGACCCGGTAATAGGTGTCCTTGCCGTTGCGATAGATGTAAAGCGCGCGCGCGCCCAAGGGGCTGCGCAGGCCGCCCGGTATGCCGTTGCGGAATTCACCGTAGACGTCCGGCTCTGTCCGCAACATGTTGGCGGTGGGCGTCCAGCCGGGCCAGGCCTTCTTGTCCTGGATTGTGGCAAGACCAGACAGGGTCCGCCCCTGACGCCCGACGCCGACGGGATAGCGCGTCGCGGTGCCGTCATAGTGCACATGATACAGGAATTTCGCATAGGGATCGACATCGATCGACCCGGCAGGCGCCTCACCGGTGTAAAGACCCTCCATCCGGCGGTTGATGCCGGCGGTGTACTCCAGCGGGATCGCGGGCAGATCGTAACCTGCGTCCCGCAGGGGCGCGTATTCGGGCAAGTAGTTCGGTGCCATGTCGGCCGGTGCCGAATCCGGCACGCGGGGCGCACAGGCGGCAGCGGAAGACGCAAGCATCATGGCCCCGAAGGACCGACGGGACATCTGAAAGTTCAATGACATGGGGCAGCACCATCAATAACGTTTTCCGTTACCTAGCAGCCTGTTTCGGAATGGCAATGCAGAGGCGCATTCAGGCGCTGCTTCACTGGGAAATGATGTTAAATTCGACACCAAATGGGTATTTAGTGACGTCTTCGGCACCATTTTCGTCAATAAAGAGGATGTCATGCTCGCGGTAGCCGCCGGCACCCGGCTGGCCCTCGGGAATCGTCAGCATCGGTTCCATGCTGACGACCATGCCGGGTTCCAGCACCGTGTCGATATCTTCGCGCAACTCCAGACCGGCCTCGCGGCCGTAATGATGCGACAGGATGCCGAAGGAATGGCCGTAGCCAAAGGTGCGGTATTGCAGCAGATCGCGGTCCGCCAGAAAGGTGTTGATCTGGTGTGTCACCTCGGCGCAGGTGACGCCGGGTTTCAGCAAGCTCATGCCATAGCGATGGGCGGCAACGTTCGCCTCCCAGACGCTGCGAGAGGCGTCGTCGACCGTGTCCACGAAAAGCGTGCGTTCCAGCGCGGTGTAATAGCCACTGATCATCGGAAAGGCGTTAAGGGACAGGATGTCGCCCGGTTTCAGCACCCGTGCGGTGACCGGATTATGGGCGCCGTCGGTGTTGATGCCGGACTGGAACCAGACCCAGGTATCGCGGTATTCGGCATCGGGAAAGCGCCGCGCGATCTCGTGTTCCATCGCGTCGCGACCGGCCATGGCGACATCGATTTCGCGTGTGCCGCTGCGGATCGCATCGCGCATCGCATAGCCACCGATATCGGCGACGGCAGCGCCCTGCCGGATCAGGTCACGCTCGGCGGATGATTTGTGCATCCTCTGCTGCATCGAGTGGATGGCGATATCGGTCACGGCGGCGGGCGCGAGGAACGCCTGCAGCTTGTCGCGCTGGGACAGGGTCAGGTGATCCCCCTCGACCCCCAGATGGGCGCCCGGGCCTGTCACCGACAGGATCGCGCGCCAGTAATTGTCACGCTGCCAGTCAGTGTAGGTGATGTTGTCGCCGTGACAGCGCCGCCACGGCTGGCCCGCGTCGATGCCCGCACTGATCGTGACACTGTCGGTCGCGGTGACGACCAGCCCGTAAGGGCGCCCGAAGCTGCAATACAGAAAGCCGCTGTAATAAGCGATGTTGTGCATCGAGGTCAGCACACAGGCCGTGACGCCCGTGTCCGCCATGATGCGGCGCAGGCCCGCCAGCCGTGTGTCGTATTCGGCGGCGGCAAAGGGCAACACGCGGTCCCCTTGGTGAAAACGATAAAATTCCGGACGGTGCATGGCAGACCCCTTGTTCACGGGGTCGCAACAGACCCCGAAAGGTCCCGGCGTTCAGGACGGCAGCGTGGATTGCGTGGCGACGCCATCGCCACACGCTGATCGCAGCTTACGCCAAAGCCCTTGCAAGGCAAGCCCCTGCGCGCCAGTCTGGCCCCGCGGCGGAGAAGGCCATATCCTGCCATGGCACGACCCTTTTGCTGCCGCACGTCCGGTGTCTGACGGACACCAGAGGAGAGCTTTGAGCGATGAACGTCAACGCATTGATGAACCAGCTTCTGCGCTACATCGCGCGGCGCGGCCTGCGGGATGCGATCAAGCTGATCCCGTCGGAAAGCACCCGGCTGGAGGAGCCCCATCGCCCGGTGCAACTGGACGAGGAGCATCTGCAGCTTCACCTGTTCGGCGCGAATTTCGACAGTCAGGCAGCCGCCGATACCTTCTGCTCTGGCCCGCCCGGCACCGACCTGCCCAGCCCCCTGACACAGGAGTTGAGCGGTGCCTTCATCGACGAGGCCGAAGTCGAAGTGATCCACGGCGACATCCAGACCCGCCTGCTGGAATTCCTGAGCACTGAGGAGGCGGACGACGTCATGCTGCGGCTGGCGGGCGACGACACGTTGATCGTGATCACGGAAAACGCTTTCGGCGGCTTTCCCTACACCCTCGATGATACCAGGCATCTGACCTATCTGGGCCACATCATCGTCCGGGTGTGACGATGCGCAATCTGATCACCGATGTGCCGGGCCTCCGGGTCGGGCATGCCCATGACGCGGACATCAAATCCGGTGTGACTGTCCTCACGGCCGACCGACCCTTCACTTGCGGCGTTCATGTCATGGGCGGCGCCCCCGGCACGCGGGAAACCGACCTGCTGGCCCCGGACAAGCTGGTGGAACAGGTCGATGCACTCGTGCTGTCGGGCGGATCGGCGCTGGGCCTCGACGCGGCCTCTGGCGTGGCGAATGCGTTGCGCGCCCGCGGGCGCGGTTTCGCCGTGGGCGACCAGAGGGTCCCCATCGTGCCCGCCGCGATCCTGTTCGACCTGCTGAACGGCGGCAACAAGGCGTGGCACACCAATCCCTATGCCGCACTCGGTGCGCAGGCGCTGGATGCGGCGACCGACACCCCCGCGTCGGGCACCGTCGGTGCAGGCTTTGGTGCCACGACGGCGACGCTGAAGGGCGGGCTGGGTCAGGCCTCTGCCCTGCTGCCCGGCGGCGTGATCGTGGCCGCAATGGTCGCCGTGAACGCCTTGGGATCCGCCACCGTGGGCGACGGCGCCCATTTCTGGGCCGCCCCGTGGGAACAGGACGGCGAGTACGGCGGCCTTGGCCCGGCGCCGACCTATCCCATGGGGCGCCCCGCGATGAAGGGCGACGCGCGCAATACCACGATCGGGATCGTGGCCACGAACGCGCGGCTGACGCAGGCACACTGCACCCGCCTTGCCACCGCCGCCCACGATGGCTTTGCCCGCGCGCTGGTGCCAAGCCACACACCCTTCGACGGCGACCTGATTTTCGCGCTCAGCCACGGCGATGCGCCTTGCGACGACCTCGCCTGGCTGGGCCATGCCGCGGCCACCTGCATGGCGCGGGCCATTGCGCGGGGCATCTTTGCCGCACAGTCCGATCCAACGGACCCGCTGCCCTGCTATCGCCGCACCTTCGGCTAGCGCGCCGCCCGTTCCCTTCTTCTGGTCGCAAATACTTCGGGGAGCCTGAGGGGCAGCGCCCCTCAGTCAGCGGTCCCGCTGACCGACCACGGCTGCCGTCAGGTCCGACCCCGCCTCTTCCAATCCTGCGATGATGTCGAAATGGTGCCGCCCCGGACGCACGACCACCTCGCAGCCCCAGGCCTTACCCAGCCATGCCGCCTGATCGAGGAACGCCGGCCGCTCTGCACCGCCGACCCAGACGGTGACCGGTCTGTCCGGCACTGGCTGATGCACCGGGCTTTCGGCGCGGGCCGTCACCGCATCCAGCGCGAAGTCCGCGTTCATGCTGGTCTTCAGGAACGGCGCCAGGTCCGACAGCGGAGAGATCGGCACGACACCTTCCACCCGGGACAGCCAGTCGCCTGCGACTGCGGGATCAAGCATCCGCGCCACCAGATGCCCGCCCGCCGAATGTCCGGCCAACCGCAGCGGGCCGGGACAACGCGCAGCGATCGCGCCGACAGCCTGCGCCACCTGGCGGGTGATCTGCGGGATGGTCACATCGGGGCACAGGTCGTAGTCGACCATCGCAACCCGCCAGCCGCGCGCCAGCGGTCCCGCCGCCAGATGCGTCCACAGGTCCTTGTCCGTGCTGCGCCAATAGCCGCCGTGGACAAAGACGACGGTGCTCAGCGCCGCGCCCCCTGGCACGAAAAGGTCGTAGACCTCGCGCGGGCGATCCCCGTAGGACTGGTTCAGCACCCCCGGCGTGGCGGCGCGAAAGGCTGCCGCCTTCTCGCGCCACATCGGCGCGAAACTGTCGCCATCCGGAATGTGCGGTCCGTTCGCGTAGGCGTCGTCCAGATCCATCGTCATTTCCCTTTTGCACCGCAACCCTATATGCCTGCGGCAACACTACCCGGAAAAACGGAGAGCACCATGCTTGACCAGACCACAGACCTCGCCAGCCAGCTGAAGCGTCCCGATCTTCTTTGCCAACAGGCCTTTCTGGCCGGTGAATGGGTCGACGCGAAATCCGGCAAGACCATCGACGTCGTGAACCCCGCCCGCGGCGACGTGATCGCCACCGTCCCGGACCTGAGCCGCGAAGAGATCCGCGAGGCCATCGCGATTGCCGACAAGACCCGCAAGGCCTGGGCCGCACAGACCGGCAAGGTCCGCGCCGCCGTGATGCGCAAGTGGTATGACCTGATGATGGAAAACCAGGAAGACCTGGCCATCATCATGACCGCCGAACAGGGCAAGCCCCTCACTGAGTCCCGTGGCGAGATCGCCTATGGTGCCGGGTTCATCGAGTGGTTCGGCGAAGAGGCCAAGCGCATCTACGGCGAGACGATCCCCGGCCATGGCCCGGACAAGCGCATCACCGTCATCAAGCAGCCCATCGGCGTTGCCGCCGCGATCACGCCTTGGAACTTTCCCAATGCCATGATCGCGCGCAAGGTCGCGCCTGCGCTGGCCGTCGGCTGTGGCTTCGTCGTGCGCCCCGCATCGCTGACGCCGCTGTCGGCCCTCGCCATGGGCAAGCTGGCCGAAGAGGCAGGTGTGCCGAAGGGCGTGTTTTCGGTCGTGACCTCGTCGTCGTCGTCGGAAGTCGGCAAGGAATTCTGCGAGAACCCGATCGTGCGCAAGCTGACCTTCACCGGCAGCACCGAGGTCGGTCGCATCCTGCTGAAGCAGGCTGCCGATCAGGTGATGAAATGCAGCATGGAACTGGGCGGCAACGCACCCTTCATCGTGTTCGATGACGCCGATATCGACGCCGCCGTCGAAGGTGCCATCGCCTGCAAGTTCCGCAACAACGGCCAGACCTGCGTTTGCGCGAACCGGATCTACGTTCAGAAGGGCGTCTATGAGGAATTTTCGCAGAAGCTGAAGGTCGCGGTCGAGAAGCTGACCGTCGGCGACGGCCTGACCAAGGGCACCGACCTTGGCCCGCTGATCGAGCCTTCTGCCAAGGAAAAGGTAAAAGAGCATCTGGCCGACGCCCTGTCCAAGGGCGGCAAGCTGCTGACGGGCGGCGAGGAGCATGCCCTTGGCGGCCAGTTCTTCCAGCCGACCATCGTCACCGGTGCGACGCAGGACATGAAGGTCGCGACCGAGGAAACCTTCGGCCCCTTCGCACCGCTCTTCATGTTCGAGGACGAGGATGAAGTCATCGCCATGGCCAACGACACGATCTTCGGTCTGGCGTCCTATTTCTATGCCAAGGACCTGAGCCGCGTGTACAAGGTGCAGGAAGCGCTGGAATATGGCATCGTCGGCGTGAACACCGGCATCATCAGCACTGAAGTTGCCCCCTTCGGCGGCGTCAAGCAGTCCGGTCTGGGCCGCGAAGGCAGCCATCACGGCACCGATGATTACCTGGAAATGAAGTACATCTGCACCAGCGTCTGACGCGGTTGCAAAACGACAACAGGCCGGCCACCCGCGCGGTGTCCGGCCTGTTTTCATGCTGACCCAGATGCCGCCTTGTTCGCAGCAGCGGTGCGCCGTATGTCAGGCGACATACTCTGGTCACTTTGCTCTTTCGTCTGGATTAAGGCTTCATGCGCGCGCCTCTTCACCCGTCCGAACCCGAACGTCTGCGCACCCTCGCGGATTACAACATCATCGACACCCCTGCAGAGGCTGATTTCGACGAGATCGTGGCGCTGGCCTCGCGTATCTGCGACACGAAGGTTTCGCTCGTCTCGCTGGTCGATGAATCGCGCCAATGGTTCAAGGCGTCGGAAGGATTCAATGCGGTCGACACACCGCGCGACACCGCGATCTGTGGCCATGCGCTGCTGCAGGACGATATCCTCGAAATTCCCGATACGATGCTGGATCCCCGCACTGCCGACAACGACCTTGTCGTGACCAAGCAGGGGATGCGGTTTTATGCGGGCGTGCAGTTGCGCGCGCCCAACGGGATGCCGATCGGAACCCTTTGCGTGCTGGACACGGTGCCGCGCAAGCTGACCGATCTGCAGCGCCAGACCCTGCGGACGCTGGCCAATCAGGTGATGACCCAACTGGAACTGCGCCGCACGCTGCGCAATCAGGAAATCCTGCGCGGCGAGATGGATCACCGCGTCAAGAACTCGCTGCAGACCGTGCAGTCGCTGATCCGCCTCTACGGTAGCAAGATCAAGGACCCCGATGCCCTGACGGCGTTCGCCGCGATCGAGCGGCGCGTCGCGGCCATCGTGGCCCTGCACCGCGAACTGCACCAGTCCAGCAGCATTGCGCAGGTCAAGATGAAGCCGTTCCTGAGTGGCGTTCTGGGTCATCTGGCCGCCACCTGCCCGGATCACGTCTCGATCAAGACCGACATCGCTGATTTCGAACTCGCCTCGACCGAGGCGACGGCGCTGGCCGTGGTGGCGTCCGAATGTGTGGCGAATGCCATCAAACATGCGTTTCCCGCCGACCAGACCGGCGAAATCACCGTGACGCTGGCCTATACGCCAGAGGGCGAGGTCCGCATGACCTGCCGCGACAACGGTGTGGGTGCCGTCGAGGATGTGGCAAGGCACGACCCGATGACGTCGCTTGGCCTGCGGATCATGGACGCCTCGGCGCAGCAAATCGCAGCCCGGATGGACCGGCACAGCACCTCTGACGGCTATGTCGTGGACATGACCTTTCGGCCCGTTCAGTCCTGATCGGGCAGGTCGGCGGCGGGGATGATGGCAAAAAATGCGCCCGCCGACCGCAGGCCGAACCAGTCGGTGCCATCGACCGCCGCGACCTCGCCAAGCTCCACCAGACGGTAAAAGCTCTTGCGGTCGATCAGCGCCTCCAGCCGGTCGCGGATCAGGATGTAAGGTGACGGCTCGCCGGTCTGGGCGTCGCGGGTGACGCGGATCGGATGCGCGGCATCCGCGGTGACGCGGTCACCCACGTTCGTCTCGAACACCAGATCGTCGCCCTTGCGCTGGAAATCAACGGCGACGAAGGGCGCGTCATCGACGGTGATGCCGACCTTTTCGACCGGCGTGACAAGAACATAGCCGTCGTCATCGTGCCGCAGGATGGTCGAGAACAGCTTGACCAGCGCAGGCCGCCCGATGGGCGTGCCCTGATAGAACCACGTCCCGTCGCGCGCGATCCGCATGTCGATATCGCCGCAATGGGGCGGATTCCACAGGTGCACCGGCGGCAGACCCTTGCCGGTCTGCGCCTGTTGGGCGGCGGCGGCGAGGCCCTCCGCATCGGGGGTCACGTTCTTTTGTGCGTCTGTTGCTTTTGCCATTGGGGCCAACCGGAATAAATGCTGCTATGCCAGACATAGAGTTGCAGGGAGCATTGTCATGTCCGACACCGACGATCTGATCGCGAAGATCGAAACGCTTGGGGTAAAACTGGGTCAGGCCCGCACCTCTATCGCCAGCCGCTTCCTCGGTCAGGACCGCGTCGTGGACCTGACGCTGACCGCCCTGGTCTGCGGCGGCCACGCCGTGCTGATCGGCCTGCCGGGTCTGGGCAAGACGCGGCTGGTGGACACCCTGTCCACCGTCATGGGCCTGAACGGCAACCGCATCCAGTTCACGCCCGACCTGATGCCCGCCGATATCCTGGGCTCCGAAGTGCTGGACAGCATGCCCGATGGCACGCGCCAGTTCCGCTTTGTCGAAGGCCCGATCTTCTGCCAGCTTTTGATGGCGGACGAGATCAACCGCGCGTCCCCCCGCACGCAATCGGCCCTGCTGCAGGCCATGCAGGAAAAAGAAGTCACCATCGCGGGCCAGCACCGGCCGCTGGGCAAGCCGTTCCACGTCCTCGCCACCCAGAACCCGATCGAGCAGGAAGGCACCTATCCCCTGCCAGAGGCGCAGCTTGACCGGTTCCTCGTGCAGATCGACGTCCCCTACCCCGACCGCGCGACAGAGCGTGACATCCTGATCGCCACGACAGGTGCCACCGACGCGCAATCCACCGCCGTCTTTACCGCAGACGAACTGCTGGACGCGCAAATGTTGCTGCGGCGCATGCCCGTGGGGGATACCATTGTCGAGATGATCCTCGACCTCGTCCGCGCCTGCCGCCCCGACGCCGACGCCCCCGCGGCCATCCGCAACGCTGTCAGCTGGGGGCCCGGCCCCCGCGCCGCACAGGCTCTGATGCTCTGCGTCCGTGCGCAGGCCCTGCTGGAAGGCCGCCTTGCCCCCACGCCCGACGACGTGCGCACGATGGCGGGTCCGGTCCTGAAACATCGCATGGCGCTGTCGTTTGCCGCGCGCGCGCGGGGTGAAAACATCGACGCGATCATCGACAGCATCGCCGCCGACGTGACCCGGACCGCCCGCGCCGCATGACCGATCCGCTGACCCTGCGCGCGCGCGCCGAGGCGCAGGCCAGTGCCCTGCCCCCGCTTCTGGCGGCGGCGACGCATCTGGCCAGCACGGTGATCCTCGGCGATCACGGGCGCAGGCGCGCGGGCACCGGCGACACGTTCTGGCAATACCGCCCGGCGCAAAGCACCGATCACGCGCGCAGTATCGACTGGCGCCGCTCCGCCCGGTCCGACGCCAGCTTCGTGCAGGACAAGGAATGGCAGATCGCGCAGTCCGTCGTGATGTGGTGCGACCGGGGCGCCTCGATGCGCTTTGCCTCGACCGACAAGCTGCCGGAAAAGGCGACCGTCGCCCGCACGCTGGCACTGGCCTGCGCGATCCTGCTGATCCGCGGCGGTGAACGCGTCGGCATGACCGGCAGCGACCTGGCCCCGCGCCGGGGCACAGCCCAGATCGGCCAGATGGCCAATCTGCTGTCGCAGGACGATTCCGCCGACTACGCCCTGCCAGAGGCGCGCAACCTGCAACCCCACTCCCGCGCGGTCTTCGTCTCCGACTTCCTCGGTGACATCGCGCCGGTCGAGGACGCCCTGACCCGCGCCGCCGACCGGGGCGTGCGCGGCGCATTGGTCCAGATCCTCGACCCGCAGGAGGAGGCGTTCCCTTTTGACGGCCGCACGATCTTTGAATCGATGACCGGTGCGCTGCGCCACGAGACGCTGAAGGCGGGCGACCTGCGCACGCGCTACCTCGACCGCCTTGCCCAGCGCAAGGACCGCCTGACGCAACTCGCCCGCACCACCGGCTGGCAGTTCAGCACGCACCACACCGACGCCCCCGCCACGCAGGCCCTGCTCTGGCTCTACCACGCCCTCGCCCAGCCCGCATGACGTCCGATATCGGTTCCCCCCTTCTTCTGGTCGAAAATACTTCGGGGTTTGGGGCAGCGCCCCAAGACCTTGCACTCAACACAAGGCCCGCCTGATGTTTACCCTCGGCCCCCTCGCGTTCACCGCTCCCTGGCTGCTGCTGGGCCTGATCGCCTTGCCGGTCCTGTGGATCCTGCTGCGCGCCGTCCCGCCCGCGCCGATCCGCCGCCGCTTTCCCGGCGTCGCCTTGCTGCTGGGCCTGACCGACGCCGAGAGTCAGTCCGACCGCACGCCATGGTGGCTACTGTTGTTGCGGCTGGCTGCCGTCGCCGCCGTCATCGTCGGTTTTGCCGGACCGATCCTGAACCCGCAGGCCGCCCGCACCGGCAGCGGCCCACTGCTGATCGTGGCCGACGGCACCTGGGCCGACGCCCGCGACTGGGAGGTCCGCATGGACCGGATCGACGCGCTGCTGAACGATGCGGCCCGCACCGGACACACCGCAGCCGTCGTGACGTTGACGGACCTGCCGGTCGATGGCCCCGACTTTCAGTCGGCAGAGGTCGCGGCCCAGCGCCTGCCCAACCTGACGCCCGCCGCCTGGACCCCGAACGCTGATGCCCTCGCGGCCTTCGCCGGGACACTGACCGGCGATTTCGATACGTTCTGGCTGTCGGACGGTCTGGCCCGCGACGGTCGTGCGCCTTTGCTGGACGCGCTGGAATCGCACGGCAGCGTCACGGTCTTTCAGACGCCGCGCAGCACCGTTGCCCTGCGTCCCGCACGGTTCGAGGATGGCAATATCCTGCTGTCCGCCGCCCGCACGCCGACCGGCCCTGCGCTGACCGTGCCGGTGCAGGCCATCGGCCTTGATCCTGCAGGGGCAGAGAGGGTGCTGGCCGCCGTCGACATGACCTTTGCCGCAGGCGAAAACGTCGGAGAGGTAACGCTGTCCCTGCCGCCGGAACTGCGCAACCGCGTTAGCCGTTTCGCCGTAGCCGCCACGCGATCTGCCGGGGCTGTCACGCTGACCGACGATGCCTTGCGCCGGCGCGAGGTCGCGCTGATCGCCGGTGGCGGCGATGCGGAAGGGCTGGACCTGCTATCGCCGCTTTACTACCTGCGCGAGGCGCTGAGCCCGACCGCAGACCTGATCGACGGCACACTGGACGACGTGCTGCTGGCGAACCCCGACGTGATCGTGCTGGCCGATGTCGCCAACCTGTCACCGACAGAGGAAGAGGGGCTGGTGCAATGGGTCGAGGCAGGCGGCCTGCTGCTGCGTTTTGCCGGGCCGCGCCTTGCCGCCTCTGACGTGGGCCGCACGACCGAGGACCCGCTTCTGCCCGTCCGCCTGCGCGCTGGCGGCCGCAGCGTCGGCGGCGCGATGAGCTGGGGCGAGCCAAAGTTGCTAGCGGCCTTCCCGGAAGGCTCGCCCTTCTACGGCCTTGCGATCCCGTCGGATGTCACCGTGGCGTCGCAGGTCGTGGCGCAGCCCGACCCGACGCTGGCCGACCGGTCCATCGCGCAGCTGGCCGACGGCACGCCGCTGGTGACGCGCAAGACCATGGGCGAAGGTCAGGTCGTGCTGGTCCACGTCACCGCCAACGCCGAATGGTCGACACTGCCCCTGTCGGGTCTGTTCGTGCAGATGCTCGAACGGCTCGCGATCTCGACCCGGCCCACCGCGCCCGATGCCGAGGCGCTGGAGGGCACGGTCTGGCTGCCGCAGGCGCGCCTCGATGCCTTCGGACGGCTGGACGATGCCACGTCAGAGGCCGGGATCGCCGGTGAAGTGCTGGCGCAGGGCCTTGCTGGGCCCGATCTGCCGCCGGGGCTTTATGCCAGCGACGACGCCCGCATCGCGGTGAACGTGGCGGGCCCGGACACGGTGCTGGCGACGGCCCAGTGGCCCCCCCGCATTCCGGTCGAAGGGCTCGCCGTCGCACGCGAGACTCCTTTGAAAGGCGGGTTGCTGGCCGCGGCACTGGCCTTGCTGATGATCGACGTGATCGCCTCGCTCGCCGTTGGTGGCCGCTTGCGCGGACCGCGCGCCGATGTGGCGGCGGCCCTGCTGCTGGGTCTGCTAGTGGGGCTGACGCCGCATCCCGCATCGGCGCAAACGCCGCCCGCTGACCAGGCGGCGGATGAATTTGCCATCGCCGCGACCAGCAATGTGGTGCTGGGCTATATCGTGACCGGCGATCCGCAGACGGACGAAATCTCGGAAGCCGGGCTGCGCGGTCTGTCGGATACGCTGACCCGCCGCACGTCGATCGAACCGGCCGCCCCGATGGCCGTCGATCTGGAAACCGATGAGCTTGCGTTTTTCCCGTTCCTCTACTGGCCCGTGGTGCCGAATGCGCCGCTGCCCAGCCGCGAGGCTTATGCAAAACTGAACCGCTACCTGCGGACCGGCGGCATGATCCTGTTCGACACCCGCGACGCGGATACGGCGCGCTTCGGCTCTGCCAGTCCGGAGGGGCGACAGTTGCAGGCCATCGCCCGCACGCTGGACATTCCGCCGCTGGAGCCGATTCCCGAAGATCATGTCCTGACGCGCACCTTCTATCTGTTGCAGGACTTTCCGGGGCGCACCGACAGCCGCGACGTCTGGGTCGAGGCGTCGCCGCCCGACGCCGAACTGGCCGACGGGATGCCGTTTCGCAACCTCAACGACGGGGTGACGCCGGTGGTCATCGGCGGCAACGACTGGGCGCGGGCCTGGGCCATCGACACGCGCGGCAATCCGATGTTTCCGGTGGGGCGCGGTCAGGCGGGCGAAGTGCAGCGCGAATACGCCTATCGCTTTGGCGTGAACCTGATCATGCACGTGCTGACCGGCAACTATAAATCCGATCAGGTGCATGTGCCGAACCTGCTGGAAAGGTTGGGGCAATGATCTGCTGGTGCGCGTGCTGTGGCGTCGGTCTGCCTTCGGCGAAAGTATTTGAGACCAGAAGAAGCAGGGGACCTGCGCTATGACCGGAACCGTCGTTCTTGATCCGCTGCTGCCGCTGGTCGCAATTTACGTCGTGTCAGGTTTGGTCGCGGTGGGGATCGCGCTGGCGATCTGGCGGCGGTTGCCGGGGTGGTGGCTGCGCGGGCTGGCGGGGCTGGCCCTGCTGGCCGCATTGCTGAACCCCGCAGTCCAGTCCGAGGAGCGCGAGGCGCTGTCGGACATCGTCGTGCTGGTCGTCGACCAGTCCGCGAGCCAGCGTCTGAGCGACAGGTCCGCACAGACCGAGGCCGCGCTTGCCAATGTACGGTCGGAAGTTGCGCGTCTGGACAACACCGAATTGCGGGTCGTGACCGTGGGCGACGGTGAAGGTGACAGCGGCACCCAGCTGATGACGGGCCTGTCGGACGCACTGGCCGAGGAACCGCAGGGCCGGATTGCGGGTGTCATCCTGCTGACCGACGGGCGCCTGCACGATCTGGAACGCACCCCTGCGCTGCCCGCGCCGCTGCATGCGCTGCTGACCGGCCAGCCAGAGGATTGGGACCGGCGGCTGGTCGTGTCCAACGCCCCGGCCTTTGCCATTCTGGGCGAGCCGGTGACCCTGACGCTGCGGATCGAAGATCAGGGCGCCGCACCTGCGGGCGATGCCTTTGTCCCGCTGACGATCAGCATCGACGGGGCCGCGCCGCTGCCCTTCGACGTGCCGGTTGGGCAGGACATCGAATTGCCCGTCGATCTGCCCCACGGCGGCATGAATGTGCTGCAATTTCAGACACCCGCCGTGAGCGGCGAATTGACTGCCCGCAACAACGCTGCCGTGGTCCAGATCAACGGCGTGCGCGACCGCTTGCGCGTGTTGTTGGTCAGTGGCGAGCCGCATGCGGGCGAGCGGACGTGGCGCAACCTGCTCAAGGCCGATGCCTCGGTCGATCTGGTGCATTTCACCATCCTGCGGCCGCCGGAAAAGCAGGATGGTGTGCCGGTCGACGAGTTGTCGCTGATCGCCTTTCCGACGCGCGAATTGTTCATGGAGAAGATCGAGGATTTCGACCTGATCATCTTTGATCGCTACCGCAGACGCGGCATCCTGCCGTCGCTTTATCTGGAAAACATAGCCAATTATGTCCGCAACGGTGGCGCGGTGCTGGTGTCGTCGGGGCCGGAATACGGCGGGGCCGAAAGCATCTATCGCTCGCCTCTGGAGTCGATCCTCCCCGGCGCACCCACGGCGCGGGTGTTCGAGGAAGGCTACGTGCCGCAGGTCAGCGACCTGGGTGAGCGCCATCCGGTCACTGAAGGCCTTGAGGCGATGTCGCCTGCCCCTGCAGAAGGCGAAGGCCCCGGCTGGGGCCGCTGGTTCCGACTGGTCGACACCATCGTGCCGGACGGGGCAGAGGTGGTGATGACCGGCCTTGACGGCCGCCCCCTGCTGACACTGAACCGCGTTGGCGAAGGTCGGGTGGCGCTGATCGCATCCGACCAAAGCTGGCTGTGGGATCGCGGATACGAGGGCGGCGGGCCGCAGGCAGAGCTGCTGCGCCGGCTGGCGCATTGGATGATGAAGGAGCCGGAGCTGGAGGAAGAGGCGCTGTGGGTCGAACCCACCGGGCAGACCATGCGCATCATCCGCCGCACGCTGGAGGAAACGACGCCGGATGTGACAGTGAGGGGACCCGACGGGACTGAAACCGTGCTGACGCTGGACGAGGTTAGTCCCGGGCGGTTCGAGACGCTGTGGGATGCGCCCGATGTGGGCCTTTACCGGCTGAGTGACGGCACGCTGGACAGCGTCATCGCACTGGGACCAGCCGCGCCGAAGGAATTCGAGCAGACCATCGCGACGGGTGACCTGCTGCAACCGGCCATCGACGGGACGCGGGGCGGCATCGCCAGCGTCTCTGACGGCAACATCGACCTGCGCAGCGTGCGCGAAGGGCGGCCCGCTGCCGGACGCGGCTGGCTCGGGATCACCCCACGCGGGGCGTACCGGACGGCGGCGATCAGTGTCAGACCGGTGCTGCCTGCATGGGCATTCCTGCTAATTGCAGCGCTGCTGACCGTCGGCGCCTGGCTGCGCGAAGGGCGCGGGTCGCGGCGCTAGACGACCTCTCCCAGCAGGATGCGGCGGGGGAGGGAGGCGAACTCGCGGCTCCAGATCGTCCAGCCGACGATCAGGGTTGCGAGGATCATGGCCCAAGCGCCGATGAGCCACGCCAATGCGCCCAGCGCGAAATACATCGCGCGCAGGCCGCGGTTGAAATTCATGGCAGCACGGACGTTCAACTCTCCGGCCTGTGCGGCAAGGGGATAGGCGTCGGGGTGGTCCGGGTCCTGCGGGACGGCGGCCATGACGACCGAGCAATAGCCGAACACGCGGTTGGACCAGACGAATTTCAGAAAGGCCGTGACGAGGAACAGGGTCACGAGGCCCAGCTTGATCTGCCAGATCAGGGCGGGGGTTTCGACGACCATGACCTCTGCCGCGACGCCGCGCAGCGGGTCGGTGTTGCCGATCAGCGCCAGCACGCCGCCGATGGCAAAGATACTGGTCGAGGCGAAAAAGGACGTCCCCTGCCGCAGGCTGGACAGGATCTGGCTGTCGAAGATTCGCGGATCGCGGGTGACGAAGACCTTCATCCAGTCGCGGCGACGCTGGGCCACCAGAACAGTGACCGAGGGGCGATGCGGGCGGGGATGTTCGATCAGCCAGCCCAGAATCAGCCATGCGCCGATGATCAGCGTCAGTGCAATGATGTCGAGGGCGCCGAGGGCTGAGAGATGGGTCATGGCGGTCATACCTTTGACCTACCACGCCCACTGCGCCTTGCCATCCGTCCGAATTGGTTATAATTACTTACCAATCCGGAGGATTTCCCATGCAGATGCCAGACCCCAGTGCCCGCGTCATCGCTTTGAAGGACCGTCTGGCCGCGCGATTGCGAGAGGTTTTGCCTGCGGACGCGGTGATGTCGGATCTGGCCGAAACGCGCGCCTATGAATGCGACGGGTTGTCGGCCTATCGCTGCCCGCCCCTGCTGGCCGTGCTGCCTGCCTCGACGCAAGAGGTCGCGGACGTGCTGCGCATCTGTCACGAAATGGGCGTGCCCGTCGTGCCGCGCGGGTCCGGCACGTCGCTGGCGGGGGGAGCGATGCCGACGGCGGATTGCGTCATTCTGGGTGTGGCGCGACTGAATGCGGTGCTGGAAACCGACTATGCCGACCGGATCATCCGGGTGCAGACCGGGCGCACGAACCTGAGCGTGACGGGCGCCGTCGAGGCGGAGGGTTTCTTTTATGCACCCGACCCGTCGTCGCAGCTGGCCTGCGCGATCGCAGGTAACATCGCGATGAATTCGGGCGGCGCACATTGCCTGAAATACGGGGTCACGACGAACAACCTGCTGGGCGTCACGATCGTGATGATGGACGGCACTGTGGTCGAGATCGGCGGCGGGCATCTGGATGCGCCGGGGCTTGATCTGCTGGGTGTGATCTGCGGGTCAGAGGGTCAACTGGGCGTCGTCACGGAGGCCACGCTGCGCATCCTGCCCAAGCCGGAAGGGGCACGGCCCGTGCTGATCGGTTTCAACGGTAATGCCGTCGCCGGGGCCTGTGTCAGCGACATCATCAAGGCAGGTGTGCTGCCCGTCGCCATCGAATTCATGGACCGCCCCTGCATCGAGGCCTGCGAGGCCTTCGCCCACGCGGGTTACCCCGATTGCGAGGCCTTGCTGATCATCGAGGTCGAAGGGTCCGATGCCGAAATCGACCATCAGCTTGCGCTGATCGAGGAGATCGCGGCACGTCACAACCCGGTAGAGGTGCGGCAGGCCCGTGACGCCGATCAGGCCGCCCGCATCTGGCTGGGCCGCAAGTCGGCGTTCGGCGCGATGGGGCAGATCAACGATTACATGTGTCTGGACGGGACAATCCCGGTCACGGAATTGCCCAACGTGTTGGACCGGATCCGCCAGATGTCGGCGGAATACGGGCTGGACGTGGCGAACGTCTTTCACGCGGGGGACGGGAACATGCACCCGCTGATCCTTTATAACGCCAACACCCCCGGCGATCTGGAACGCTGCGAGGCTTTCGGGGCTGCGATCCTGAAGCTGTGTGTGGAGGTCGGCGGTTGCCTGACCGGCGAACACGGCGTGGGGATCGAGAAGCGCGATCTGATGCATGTGCAGTTCAATGCGGCCGATCTGGATGCGCAGATGGCGGTGAAGGACGTGTTCGATCCCGGTTGGCTGCTGAATCCGGCGAAAGTGTTCCCACTGGATGCAAGTGCATCGCACCGGGCGGCGTAATCGTAGGGGCCAGCCCGCCGCCGGCTGGTTTTCGAACCAGTGGCGCACCAACCGGCGCCCCCGAGATATTTAAGACCAGAAGAAGGGTGGACCCGCGCATGGTGCCGACGAGCGAAGACGAACTTGCGGGTGTTATCCGTGATGCGACGGGGCCGCTTGCGGTGCGGGGCGGTGGTACGCGGGGCGTGTCCGTCGCGGGCGAAGAGGTTTCGACGGCGGGTCTGACCGGCATTACGCTGTATGAACCTGGCGCGCTGACGCTGGTCGTCAGGGCGGGCACGCCTTTGGCAGAGGTCGAAGCGGCGCTGGCCACTGAAGGGCAGCGACTGGCCTTTGAGCCGTCGGATCTGCGCAGCCTGTTGGGGACGGACGGCACACCGACCATCGGCGGGGTCGTGGCGACGAATGCCAGCGGACCGCGTCGGATTCAGGTCGGCGCCTGCCGCGATCACCTGCTGGGCGTGCGCTTCGTGGACGGGGCCGGGACAATCGTCAAGAACGGTGGCCGGGTCATGAAGAACGTCACCGGCTACGATCTGGTCAAGCTGCTGGCGGGATCGCACGGCACGCTTGGTGTGCTGACGGAAGTCTCGCTGAAAGTGCTGCCTCTGCCACAGGCCACGACGACGCTAACCGTCTCTGATCTGGAGGTCGATCAGGCCGTGGCCGCCATGTCGGCGGCGCTGGGATCGCCCTATGATGTCACCGCCGCGGCATGGGCCGATGGCGATGTCTTGGTTCGGCTGGAGGGGTTTGCGGACTCGGTCGCTTACCGCGCCAAGAAGCTGGGCGCAGCCCTTGGGCAGCATGGCACGGTCAGCGCGGGTGAGGTCGACTGGCAGGCGCTGCGGGATGCACGGACCTTTGCGGACAAGGCCGGCGATGTCTGGCGTATCTCGATCCGCCCCTCTGCCATGCCGGCGACTGTCGCGGCACTGCGCGCGGGCGGTCCGGTAGAGGTCTTGGCCGACTGGGGCGGCGGGCTGTTGTGGGTGCTGTGCGCGGCGGGGCGCAACCTGCGCACGGACGTCAGTTCGGGCCATGCGACGCGGGTGCGCGGCGCGGCCGATTCGGTCATTCCGCACTTTCATCCTGAACCGGCGGCAGTGGCGGCATTGAGCGTGGCACTGCGTGCCCGCTTCGATCCGCGTGGTATTCTGAACCCCGGAGTGATGGGCTGATGCAGACGACATTCACCGAACAGCAACTACGCGATCCCGGCACGGCGCGGGCCAACCAGATTCTGCGGGCCTGCGTGCATTGCGGGTTCTGCACGGCGACCTGCCCCACCTATCAGGTGCTGGGCGACGAGCTCGACAGTCCGCGCGGGCGGATCTATCTGATCAAGGATATGCTGGAAAACGAGCGTGTGCCGGATGCGAAGACGGTTCTGCACATCGACCGCTGCCTGTCGTGTCTGGCCTGCATGACGACCTGCCCGTCGGGCGTGCATTACATGCACCTGGTCGATCACGCCCGGGCCTATATCAATGAACACTACCAACGCCCCATGGGCGACCGCGCGCTGCGCTGGGTGCTGGCGCGGGTCCTGCCCTATCCGAAAAGGTTTCGTCTGGCCTTGCTGGGGGCGAAGATCGCGAAGCCCTTTGCCGGGCTGATCCCCGATTCCCGTCTGCGGGCGATGATCCGCATGGCGCCGAAGGTGATCCCGCCGGTCAGCCGCAATGATGATCCGCAGACCTTTGCGGTCGCGGAACCGAAGATGCGGGTCGCACTGATGACCGGCTGTGCCCAGCGCGCGCTGAACACGGACATCAACGATGCGACGATCCGCCTGCTGACGCGACTTGGGGCAGAGGTCGTGATCCCCGATGGTCAGGGCTGCTGTGGTGCCCTGACCCACCACATGGGGAAAGAGGACGAGGCCCATGCGAGTGCCGCCCGCAACATCCGCGCCTGGGTGTCGCAGATCGACGCGGGCGGTCTGGATGCCATCGTCATCAACACCTCTGGCTGCGGGACGACGGTCAAGGACTACGGCCACATGTTCCGCAACACCGATCTGGCGGCGGACGCGGCCCGCGTTTCGGCCATCGCGCGGGATGTCAGCGAGGTCCTGCTGGACCTGATGCCGGACGGATGCGCCCATATCGATCTGAACGTGGCGAAGGGCGGGATCGCGGGGACGGATGCGGCACGCCTGCCGTCCGAGTCGCGTCAGTCCGAAGGGGCTGGCATGCGTGTCGCCTATCACGCCGCCTGTTCCCTGCAGCACGGGCAGAAGGTGAAATCCGCGCCGAAGGACCTTTTGAAACGCGCGGGCTTTACCGTGCTGGAACCAGCGGACAGCCATCTGTGCTGTGGGTCGGCCGGCACCTACAACCTGATGCAGCCCGAGATTTCGGGACAGTTGAAGGCGCGCAAGGTTGCCACGCTGGCGGCCCTGCGGCCGCAGGTGATTGCCGCTGGCAACATCGGCTGCATGATGCAGATCGGAACCGACGCCGGTGTGCCAATCGTCCATACCGTCGAACTGCTGGACTGGGCGACCGGCGGGCCACGTCCGGCCGCCTTTGACCATGACCTTGACGCAACACCGGTTCCCATCCTGCGGTGACGCCGCCATAATGACGCCGCAACTGATCGTCACAAGACCGGTGTACCGACGGGACGCGACGCATGCGACATCTTCTTCTGGCATTATGTCTGGCCATTCTGGCGCAACCCGCGCTGGCGCAGGATACGGACCTGCGCCCGATGGAAACCAAGGAGACCAGTCGCGGCTGGGAGGCGGTGGGCCGCCTGGATATTGACCGCAGCGGGTTCTGCACGGCGGCCCTGATATCGGAAACGACGATCCTGACGGCGGCGCATTGCCTGTTCGACGATCAAGGCGCGCGGATACCGCCGGACAGGTTCACCTTTCTGGCCGGTCTGCGCGACGGGCGGGCGGCCGCGATCCGGGCCGTCATCCGCGCCACGCCGCATCCCGATTATGTTCATCACGGGACTCGCGCGCGCAACGATGCGGTATCGGTCGATCTTGCGGTTCTGGAACTGGACCGCCCGATCAGACTGCCCAGCCTCGCGCCCTATACCGTCGGGGGCGCTCCGACACGGGACGTGCCGCTGACCGTCGTGTCCTACGCCCGCGACCGGGCCAACGTCGCGAGCTTGCAAAAGACCTGCCATGTGCTGGATGCGATCAGCCATGTCGTGATGATGACCTGCGCCGCGGACTTCGGGGCCAGCGGTGCACCGGTCTTTGCCACGGCCGACGGGATCGCGCACATCGTGGCGGTCTTGTCGGCCAAGGGCGAAGCGGATGGCGCAGCGGTGTCGCTGGCCGCCACCGTAGCCGGGACATTGGACACCGTGCTGACAGCCCACCGCGACGGTCAGGCCCCGCTGGTATCCCCCGGCCCGCGCTTTACCAGCAGCGGCGCGCGGAATGACACCGGGGCGAAATTCGTCAGACCCTGAACTTTTCGCCCTCTTGAACCGGGCGAAATGCTTTCCCACATGATGATGGTGACGGTGCCACTGCGGGCCGTCGCGCACAACCGGCCTGTCCCTGCGGGGAGGGCCTGACACATGTTATCGCTTTGAAAAGGATGACCCAATGCGTAGCTTTGACCTGACACCCCTGTACCGTGCCACCGTCGGTTTCGACCAGATCGCCGACCTGATGGACCGTGCCCTGGCCGCCGATGTCGGCCAATCGACGTATCCCCCCTACAATATCGAAAAGACCGAGGATGACGCCTGGCGCATATCTCTGGCCGTGGCCGGATTTTCCGACACCGACCTGTCGATCGAGGTGAATGACCGCGCCCTGCTGGTGACCGGACGCAAGGCCGACGATACAGCCGATCGCAAGTATCTGCACCGTGGCATCGCCACCCGCGCGTTCGAGCGTCGCTTTCATCTGGCCGACCACGTCCGCGTAACCGGTGCAAGCCACGTCGACGGTATGCTGCATATCGACCTGACCCGTGAAGTCCCCGAGGCGCTGAAGCCCCGCCGCATCGCGATCGAAAAGGCCGCTGCAAGCCAAGCAGACGTGGTCGATGCAAAGGCTGTGAACTAGGAAAGTTCGGACATCGGATAAAGGAAAGGCGGGCCGATTGGCCCGCCTTTTTTTGTGCAACCCGCTAGGGATCAGAACGTCAGGTCGGCCTGATAGCCCTGATCCGGCTCGCTACCTGTGATATTGGCCTTGGCGATTTCATAGATGAATTTCACGCCGCTGGTCGTGCTGAACCAGCAACCGGCAATCCGGGGCGTCAGGCACAGCAGTTGCACGTCGGGATCTTCCTTGCCCTGATCGAACCAGGCAGCCGCAACGACGTTCCAGAGCTCGTCCAGAATCGCCTTGTCGTTCACCTGCGCCAACTGGCCTTCGACGTTGGCGTAAAGGCCGGACTTGGCATCCGCGATGACGAAACGCGATTCTTTCGGTGCGGTGGCGGTGTTGTTGACGATCTCCTCGCCTTTGGCGGCGATGAACCAGATCTTGCCGTCGCGGTCCTTGCGCAGGGTCGGTGACATCGGCACCAGCTTGCCGTTATCGGTCAGTCCCAGCATGCCGGCCTGCACGTCGTCGACGCGATCCCAGAAATCTGCTTTGGCGTCCTTGGTCATGATCGTTTTCCTTTGATGATCCGTTGGATATCAAACCCGCCGATCGCAGGCTTTGTTCCCATCCGCGCAAACGGACAGGGGCCGCGATCCTGCGATCGCGGCCCCTGCCCTGTCCTGTGTCGGGTGGGATCAGGCGGGCTGCGCCTGCCCCAGATCGTGGTCGGACATGTCCATGATGTCCTCATTGTCCTTGTCCCACTTGCGGCGTTCCTCGTCCGTCGCCTTGGGCGAGAAAAGGCCGGTCAGCGCGTAGAAGATGCCGATCAGGGGGGCCGTCCAGCAGGCAAAGGCCAGCGGGATATACAGCAGGTTCTGCAGATTGCCGTCCATGATACCAAGCCCCAGCGCGCTGATGACAAAGGCGCCACCGGCGTTCCACGGAATCAGCGGCGACATCAGGGTGCCACCCTCCTCGACCGCGCGGGACAGGTTCAGTGTGGAATAGCCCATGCCACGGTAAAGGGGCGAATACATCCGGCCCGGCAGCGCGATGCTGATGTACGGGTCGCCCGCCACCATGTTGGTCGCAAAGGACGTCGCAATGGCAGAGGTCTGGACGGCGCCAAAGCTGCTGACCTTCGAGATGATCGACTGAATGATCGATTCGAGGCAGCCCGTGCGTTCCAGTGCACCACCGAACCCCAGTGCGATCAGGATCAACGAGATCGTCCACATCATCGACTGGATGCCACCGGAATTCAGCAGACTGTCGATGTCGCCAATACCCGTATCGATGCTGTAACCCGACTGGGCGTAGGTAAAGACGTCGTGCAGGCCGACCCCCTGCCAGAACACGGCCACGAGGCCACCCGCCAGCACACCGGCGAACAGCGACGGCAGCGGCGGATTCTTGGTCAGCGCAAGCGCCACGACAACAAGGGCAGGCAGCAAGGGCACGAGGCCAAGGTTGAACCGCGATTCGAGCTCTGTCGTGATCGCAGTGATGGCGTCAAAGGACGAACCGCCTGTGTCGATCAGCGCGTAACCGGCCACAAGATAGATGACCAAGGCGATCAGCATGGCGGGGATCGTCGTCGGCAGCATGTTCTGGATGTGATCAAAGACGTTCGTCCCGGTCACCGCCGGGGCAAGGTTCGTGGTGTCCGACAACGGCGAGATCTTGTCACCGAAGAACGAGCCGGACACGACAGCACCCGCCGTCCAGTAGACCGGCACGCCGAAACCCGCGCCGATACCCATCAACGCAAGACCCACGGTGCCGACGGTGCCCCAGCTGGTGCCCAGCGAGATTGAGACGACCGAACACAGGATCATTGCGGCAGCGAGGAAAATCGACGGGTTCAGGATATTCAGGCCATAATAGATCAACGTCGGAACCGTGCCGGACGCGATCCATGTGCCGATGATCATGCCCACAACGATCAACACGGCGACCGATGGCATCGAGACGTGGATGACGTGAAAGATGCCTTCGCGGATATCCTCCCACGTCTGGCCACGCAGGACGCCTAGCAGAGACGTGATCGCCAGACCGATGGCCAGCGGAATATGGGGGGTGAAGTCGCCGTAATAAAACAGCTGCAGGGCCAACAGACCCAGCGTGAGTACGACCGGCAGCAGCGCCAGTCCAAGTGATGGCAGGTTCTTCTCTGACATGCGTTTCCCTCGTTTTGTTCCATTTTATTGATGGGCTAACGGGGTGTTCGGCGGAAAAGTTCCGATTTTAAGCGGAAATGATGCCTGATGTGCTGCAAGATTGGTCTGCTGGGCAAGTCGAAAGCCTTGCAATCCATGCAATTTTCGCCGCCGCACGCAACGACGAAATAAGAGAGCGGCAGGCGACGTCCGCAAGGTCAGGCACTGCCTTAATGCGCCGCCGCCCAGTTCGGTCCCTGCCCCGCCTCGACCGCCAGCCGCACGTCCAGTTTGACGGCCGGGTCAGAGGCGTTTTCCATGATATTGCGCGCGGTTTCGATCAGCTTGTCCTGCGCGCCATCCTCAACTTCGAACAGAAGTTCGTCGTGAACCTGCAACAGCATCTTTGCGGATTGCCCCGCGATGGCATCCGGCATCCGGATCATCGCACGACGGATAACATCGGCGGCGGTGCCCTGAATCGGCGCGTTGATCGCGGCGCGCTTGGCAAAGCCCGCCTGCGGACCCTTGGCGTTGATCTCTGGCGTGTTGATCTTGCGCCCGAACAGGGTCTGGACATAGCCGTGATCCTTCGCAAAGCGGATCGTGTCGTCCATGTAGGCCCGGATGCCCGGGAAGCGTTCGAAGTAGCGGTCGATGAAGCCCTGCGCCTGATCGCGCGGAATACGCAGGTTGCGGGCAAGGCCAAAACCCGAAATGCCGTAGATGACGCCGAAGTTGATCGCCTTGGCCTGACGGCGGATATCCGGCGTCATCTCCTCCAGCGGCACGTTGAACATCTCTGACGCGGTCAGCGCGTGGATGTCGACACCGTCGCGGAAAGCCTGCTTCAATTCCTCGATCCCCGCGACATGGGCAAGGATGCGCAGTTCGATCTGGGAATAGTCAAGCGACACCAGAACCTTGCCATCCTCCGCGATGAAGGCTTCGCGGATGCGGCGGCCTTCCTCGCTGCGGACTGGAATGTTCTGCAGGTTCGGATCGGTCGAGGCCAGCCGCCCGGTGTTCGCGCCCGCGATGGAATAGGAGGTATGAACACGCCCGGTGTCCGGGTGAATGTGTTCCTGCAGGGCATCCGTGTAGGTCGATTTCAGCTTCGCCAACTGCCGCCAGTCCAGAATCAGCCGTGGCAGGTCGTGGATCGTCGCCAGATCCTCCAGCACATCTGCACCGGTGGAATAGGCGCCGGTCTTGCCGGTTGCCGGCTTCTTGCCGTCGGGCATCGTCAGGTTCAGTTCGTCAAAAAGGATCTCGCCCAACTGCTTGGGCGATCCCACGTTGAATTTCCGCCCCGCGACGCTCTGAATCTCGTCCTCCAGCCCGGCCATCTTTTGCGCAAAGGCGTTGGACATGCGCGACAGCGTATCGCGATCAACCTTGATGCCCGTCATCTCCATCTGCGCCAGCACGGGCACGAGGGGGCGTTCCAGCGTCTCATAGACCGTCGTGACCTGTTTGACGTGCAACTGCGGCTTCAAAGTTTCCCACAGGCGCAGGGTGATATCCGCATCCTCTGCCGCATAGCGGACCGCATCGTCGATCGGCACCCGGTCAAAAGTGACGGCCGACTTGCCGGACCCCAGCAGCGGCTTGATCGGGATCGGCGTGTGGCCCAGATACCGTTCCGACAGGGTGTCCATGCCGTGATTGTGCAGGCCTGCGTGCATTGCGTAGGACAACAGCATCGTGTCGTCGATCGGGGCGACATGGATGCCCAGCAGCGCAAAGATCTTGGCGTCATACTTCATGTTCTGACCGATCTTGAGGATGCTTGCATCCTCCAGCACCGGCTTCAGCGCCGCCAGACAGGCGGCCATGTCCATCTGCCCCTCGGCGCGTGCATCACTGCCAAACAGATCGTCCTGCGCCGCCGCCTTGTGCCCCAGCGGAATATAGCACGCCGTGCCCGCATCAACGCAGAGCGATATGCCGACAAGATCGGCGCGCATCTCGTCCAGGGACGTCGTCTCGGTATCGACTGCCACGTGACCGCGTTCCATGATGCGGTCGATCCAGACCTGCAGTGCCTCCATCGTGCGGACGCATTCGTAGGCGTCGGCATCGAACGGCTTGTCCTCCGGGGTCGCAACATCAGCCACGGCGGCAACCTCGATCACCGGCGCCGCGGTGCCCAGCCTGTCCGCGATGCGCTTGGTGACGGTTCGGAATTCCATCTCGGCCAGAAAGCCCAGCAGTGTGTCCGGGTCCGGATCGCGGATTTCCAGATCATCAAGGCCGAACGGCAGCGTCATGTCGCAATCCAGCTGGACCAGCCGCTTTGACAGTTCGATCTGTGCGCGGTGGTCGATCAGGGTCTGGCGACGCTTGGGCTGCTTGATCTCCTCGGCGCGGTCCAGCAGGCTTTCGAGATCACCGAATTCATTGATCAGAAGCGCGGCGGTCTTGATCCCGATGCCGGGCGCGCCGGGCACGTTATCGACGGAATCGCCGGCCAGCGCCTGCACGTCCACCACCCGTTCCGGCCCGACGCCGAACTTCTCGATCACAGCCTCGCGGTCAATGCGCTTGTTCTTCATCGGGTCGAGCATTTCGACACCGTCACCGACCAGCTGCATCATGTCCTTGTCGGAACTCAGGATCGTGACGCGCCCGCCGGCGTCGCGGGCCATGTGGGACAGGGTCGCGATGATGTCGTCGGCCTCGAACCCCTCCAACTCCTCGCAGGCGATGTTGAAGGCACGGGTGGCATCGCGGGTCAGCGGGATCTGCGGGCGCAGATCCTCGGGCATCGCCTCGCGGTTGGCCTTGTACTGATCGTACATCTCGTTGCGGAACGTGTGCGACCCCTTGTCGAAGATCACCGCCACATGGGTTGCCGCATCGGGACCGCTGTTGGTTTCGACATAGCGCTGCAGCATGTTGACGAAGCCGGATACCGCGCCCACGGGCAACCCGTCAGAGGCCCGCGTCAGCGGCGGCAGCGCGTGGTAGGCGCGAAAGATGAAGGCCGATCCGTCGATCAGGTGCAGGTGGCAGCCCTTGCCGAATTGCGTCGTCATGTCGTCGTCTCCCGGTGCGGCGTCACGCCGTTCTGCCATGAAGTCAGGGAAGCGTCCATGTGAATGGCGTCCAGATCCCGACCCGCGCGCCCGCCTGTCGCAGCATGTCACCGACCCAGACATTGCAGGTCCGCCAAAGCGTAAAGCGCCCCTTGGCTGGGTAGAAGGCATCCCAGGGATTGAACCCCGGCCCCGGCAGCGGAATCGTATCGGCAATGCTGCCCCTGATCCCCGCCACCAGCCGCGAGAACTGGGAAGCATTCAGCGTCACCCGGGACAAGGCAGAGGTATCCCATCCGGACCCGCCCGTTTCGATCCGCATCACCGCGGTGTCGCCCATGATTGCCTTAAGAGCAGGCCGCAGGCGCAGATCGCTGGCCGTCTGAGTCTGCATGTAGAAATCATGTGCGCCCCAGCCGACGACGATCCATGCCGTCGCGGGATCGCCAATCGGCTGGCCCGCATCCGCCAGAAACGCGAAGGCCCGCCGCACCTCTGGCGTGGCCGGAAGGACGATGTCCGTATGAATGGGGCTGGGCAGCAACAAAACGACGGCATCAGCCAGGGCCGCCGTATCACCGGTCCGGATCACGCCACCCAGGGTGCCGACCCCAAGAAACAGGAGCACGGCTAGCAGCGGCAGCCAAAGCAGGCGGCGGATCAGTCGAGCTTGCCTTCGAAATCGCGGTGGATGTATTTGGCATCGCAATAACCGCATTCGACCCAGCCCAGATCGTGGGGGATCGCCAGCCAGACGCGGGGATGGCCCAGACCCGGACCGCTGCCGTCGCAGGCGACCTTCCAGGTATCGACGATCTTGGTTTCCGGTGCGGGACGTGTCATGCGCTGGCCTGTCTGTTGTCGCGGGTCTCGCCCGCCTTAGATCGACGCCGACACTAGCCCAGCCCTGTCAGGGGGGCCAGACCTCTTAGGGGAAAGACACCAATGACCGACAATGCCATCGAAATCACCGGCCTCAAGAAGACCTACGCCGCCACCGGGCGCTCTCCGGCGAAAGAGGCGCTGAAGGGCATCGACCTGAACATCCCGCGCGGATCGATCTTCGGGCTGCTGGGGCCAAATGGCGCGGGCAAGTCGACGCTGATCAACGTGCTGGCCGGGCTGGTCGTGAAATCGGCGGGCAAGGTCAAGATCTGGGGCTTCGATCAGGACGTGAACCCCCGCCAAAGCCGCGCCGCCATCGGCATCATGCCGCAAGAGCCCAACCTCGATCCCTTCTTTACCCCGCGTGGGTCGCTCGATGTGCAGGCGGGCCTTTACGGCGTCCCGAAAGCCCAGCGCCGGACCGACGAGATCCTCGACCTCATCGGTCTCGCCGACAAGGCAGAGGCCTACGCGCGCTCCCTCTCCGGCGGCATGCGCCGGCGCCTGCTGCTGGGCAAGGCGCTGGTCCACTCACCGCAGATCCTCGTCCTCGACGAACCGACCGCCGGTGTCGACATCGAGTTGCGCAACCTGCTGTGGCAGAACGTGCGCAAGCTGAACGACGATGGCATGACGATCATCCTGACCACGCACTACCTGGAAGAAGCCGAACAGATGTGCGACGAGATCGCCATCATCAACCACGGCGAGATGATCGTCCGCGACACCACCGCCAACCTGCTGGGCACACTGGATCAGAAGACGCTCGTCATCACGCCAGACGCGCACCACACCGACCTGCCGCCCCTGCCGGGCGGAATCACCGGACAGCGCCGCGACAATGGCACCTTCGCCTTCACCTACCAGTCCAGCAAGACCCCTGCGGGAGAGATCATTCAGGCGGTTCGCGACGCGGGCATAACGATCCGGGATGTCACCAGCGAACAGCCGGACCTGGAGGATGTCTTCCTGTCGCTGACCTCGGGTCGGTAGGGGACGGTGGGCGGGGCGCCTTTGCGGCCTTGGCCGCAAACAGCGCCGCTCACCGTCACGCAGGCAGCATCCGGCCCAGCCGCTTGCCGCCAAGGATATGCAGATGGAAATGCGGCACATCCTGCACACCATGGGCGCGGGCGTTGGCAATGGCCCGAAATCCGTCTTCGACTCCGGACAGGCGGCAGACCTCGGCCACGGCCTGAAAGAACCCGACCTGCTCCGCAGCACTCGCCTTGGCGGCAAAGTGATCCAGGCTGACGTAAGGCCCCTTCGGGATCACCAGCACATGCACCGGCGCCTGCGGCGCGATATCCGCAAAGGCCAGCGCGTGCTCATTTTCAAAAACCGTCTGGTTCGGAATCTCGCCGCGCAAAATCTTGGCAAAGATGTTCTGGTCGTCATAGGCAAAGGTCATGGCAGTCATCTGGGCAATCCTCAGTCAACGAAAAGATAGGGCGTTTCGGCCAGCGCACGGGCCGTTTCGTCCGGCACCTGCAGAAACGCGGCAAGTGCCGGCGCATTTTCAGCCGGCGTCGCAGTTTCGCGCAGGCGCTGGTGATGGGGAAACTCCGCGTCCCTGATCCGGTCCGATTCAAACAGGATATCGGCACGCAGGGCGGGCAGAAGCTGCGCCAACCCCTCTGGCGGCGTCTCGTCACCCGCAAGCCCCACCCGGCGCGCATGGCCGGTCAGATAGTCATCGGTCATGTTGCACTCGATTTCCAGCAGGCGCGTCGTCGAGCGGTCGGAGAAGAAATCCTGCAGCAGGTCGATGCTGGCCGTGTCGAGGCAGATGATCAGCCGGTCGCTGCCGTAATAGTCGAAGAGCATCCGCATCAGGGCGCGCCGATGCCGCGTCCGCTTGCCCAGACTGGCCTGGATGCCGCCCAGATCCGGCATCTCGGTGCCTTCCTCGTTGAACAGGTAGTCGATGGCAGGGATGTTCGTGTGATGCTTGATCGACCCCAGCAGACGCTTGGCGACGTGCCACTTCTTGCAGGCCACGATCAACAGTTCGCGTTCACGGCCAAGGGTGCTCTCTGCCTCCCAGAACCGGGTGGCGAACCGGCGCCCGACCCGCCCGCGCCCGGTCAGGAAGGTGAACAGGTTGCGCCCTTCGTTCGAAATCTTGAAATCGCGCCGGTCAGAGGCGTAAAGCCGGCCCAGACGCTCCTTCAGGTCCTTCGCCTCGGCGCTGATCTTGCGCGCAAAAAGCGCGTCCTGGCTCAGCAGCAGATCGTAGTGGTCGTTGTAGAAGGTCACCGGCATGCCGTAGTCGGTGAACATCAGAAAGGTCAGCGTCCGTGTCTCGATCTCGCGTCCGGGGATCAGATGCCGCACGAGGGTCTGAAAGAACGTCTCGTCCGGGATCCAGGTCGTGCGAAAGAACCGCATGACGTCGCGCCGCGCGCGGGTGAAATCCAGAATGGCCTCGATGGTGCGCCGCCGCAGGCACCACCACTGGCTGCCGATCATCACCTGCAGATCTGCGGGCACCTCGCGCGTGAGCCCGAACCGGCGCTGCGCCCAAAAGCTCCAGTAGAACCGCCGCTTCTGGGTGCGTTCATTGAACCAGTGGCGATAGATCAGCCGCTCTTCCTTGAACCCGGTCTTGATCCAGTCGCTGTCGTAGTAATCGAAGCTTTCGATGTAATCGCGGTCGTTGCGGTCCAGAAAATCATGGGCATAGCTGGCGGACTTGATCGCCAGACAATCGCCGGACACCATGTAAAAATGGGTGGCCCGCGGAAAGGCTGCGACCGCGGCCTCGACCGCGTAAAGCGTCGCCTGCACGAGGCTCCATTCGCCCCAGCCGCACTTGATGCGGCGGGTCGCAAAGGTCACGTTCGGGTTGTCGGCCAGTGACGAGCGGATCAGATTGAACGCCTCTTGCGGGGCACGCGCGTCGAAGTGGATCGCGATGCAATCGCCCACGGCGGTCAGTTGCCGCGCCTGCTGGATGATGGCCTCGGGGTCCTTGTGACACAGAAGAATAAAAGCGATTTTTGCCATGAAAAGGCCGCGGTGATCCCTTTTACCCATTGGTAATGACGTCATAGCGTGAAGGACACCTGAACTTACAGGGTTTCTTTGCATTTATCGGTCAACTATGACGTCACGCAGCGGACGGCGGTGACCGTCCGTTTGAAAAGGGGACACGAGGATGGGTTTTCCAGGCACCTGGATGACGGAGAGCGAAAGCATGGTGTACCGCGTGGTCCCCAAATGCGCCTGCTCGACCATCGGTCAGATCATGTTCTATTCCGACCACGGCACATTCTTCGACGGCGATATCCACGACGCCGACGCCGGCATGCACAAATGGGCGATGGACGACAGCCAACCGCTGATTACCGCCAATGTGACCGCCCACAAAAGCTATGCCTTCACCTGTGTCCGCAATCCCTACACCCGTATCCTGTCGTCGTTCTTCGACAAGATCTGCGGCATCCAGCGCAACGGTCGCCGCTACCGGGGCAACCTCGTGCCGCTGCTGATCCAGAAATACGGGATCGAGGTGGGCGACCCCGAGACCGGATTCGAATTCGACCAGATCAAGTCCTTCCGCCGCTTCCTGCTGTTCGCCCGCGACACCATCCGCTGGCGCCGTCCGATGGAGCCGGACATCCACTGGTCTGCCATGTCGGGTCACATCTCGACCTTCATCGTGAACGGCGGGCGCTACGACAAGATCTTCTGGACCGAGGATTTCAACGACGGGATGCAGGACGTCCTGTCGGCGGTCGAGACGCCGCACAAGATCGATCTGGAAACGATCCCGCGTTTCAATGAAAGCGAAGGGCACGGACCGAAGCGTCTGCACAAGGTGTCAGACTACTTCGACGACCTGTCGATGCATCTGATCTATGAAATCTACAAAAAGGATTTCCAGCTGTTCCGCTACGATTTCGACAATCCCGACAACAAGATGCCGATCGGTGAAATCGATCTGGCAGAGGTCCACGCCAAGCTGGGCGAGTGATCACGCGTTCCGATCAACGAAAAAGCCGTCGCGTGACCCGCGACGGCTTTTCATTTTTGCCTCAATCAGCGGCCTTGTCCGGCCCGTCGGTCTTGCCCGGCGGTGACAAACGGAACACCGCGACATAAAGCGCCGGGATGAAGACCAGCGTCACCAGCGTCCCTACGATGATCCCGCCCATCA
Organism: Loktanella sp. M215; assembly: GCF_021735925.1. Taxonomy (NCBI): domain Bacteria; kingdom Pseudomonadati; phylum Pseudomonadota; class Alphaproteobacteria; order Rhodobacterales; family Roseobacteraceae; genus Loktanella; species Loktanella sp. M215. The sequence goes on along the minus strand of NZ_WMEA01000001.1, from coordinate 1,505,350 downwards.
TCGCATAGGCCATCGGCCCCCAGAACAGCTGTCGCGAGATCGGGATCAGCGCGAGGCTCGCCGCCGCCGCCGTCAACAGGATCGGCCGCGCCCGGCTGTCCGACGCCTCGAACACGGCGTCCCAGGCGTGGCGCCCGGCGGCCCGCACGACCTCGATTTCATGCACGAGGATGATGGAGTTCCGGGTCAGGATGCCGACCAGTGCCAGCACACCCAGAATCGCCACAAACCCCAGCGGCGCACCTGACAGCAACAGCGCTGCCACGACCCCGATCAGGCCGAAAGGCGCCGCGCAAAGCACGATGAAGGACAGCCGGAAGCTTTGCATCTGAATCATCACGAGCGTGACCATGATCAGCAGCATCAAAGGCACCACATCGGCGATCGGCCCCTGGCTTTCGGCACTCGTCTCGACGGTTCCGCCGACCACCACGCGATAGCCCGCAGGCAAGCTGTCGTTCAGCGCTTCAATGCCGCCCGCCAGCGAGGCGACCACGGTCGCCGGCTGATCGTCATTCGCAATCGCGGCCTTGACGGTCAGGGTCGGGACCCGGTCGCGCTGGATGATCTGCGGCTGTTCCGTGTCATACCGGAACACCGCGACAGAGGAGAGCGGGATCGTCGTGCCGCTGGCGGTGTTCAGTTGCAGCCCCTCCAGCGCCTCGGGAGAGCTGCGGTCAGCGTCGCTGCCGCGGGCGATGATGTCGATCAGATAGGTGTCGTCGCGCAGTTGCGTGACCGTCGAGCCGGCAAAGACGGTGTTCAGACCAGAGGCGATATCGGACGCGGTCAGGCCCATCTGGCGCGCCTTGTCCTGCACGATATCCACCCGCACCACCCGCGCCGGTTCGTTCCAGTCCATGACGACATGCGTCGTGCGCGGGTCGGAATCGACGATTCCCGCAAGCGTCCGGCCGTAATCGCGCACGGTGTTCACGTCCGGGCCGGAAATGCGGTATTGCAGCGGCCGCCCGACCGGCGGGCCGATGTCCAGCAGTTTGACATAGACATCGGTGCCCGGAAAATCCGCCTCGGCCACCGCGTTCAGATGCGCCCGCAGCCGGTTGCGCGCCGCAACGTCGGGTGTCTGGATCACGATCTGGCCATTGTTCGGGGCGGCGTCGATCTCCTCGTAGGTCAGCACGAAGCGTGGCGCGCCGCTGCCGATGTAGGACGACCAGAACAGGACATCCTCGTCGTCCTTCAGATAGGTTTCGAACCGCGTCATCTCGGCCTGTGTCGCGGCGATGGAGGCGTTCTGCGGCAGACTGAAATCGACGAGGATCTCGTGCCGGTCGGTTTCGGGAAAGAATTGCTGTTCCACGAACCGCATCGCGTAAAGCGACAGACCGAAAAGGCCCAGCGTGATACCGATCGTCAGCCACCTGAACCGCATGGCACCGCGCAGCAGGGCCCGGAACCCGCGCCGCATCCGGCCGGGTTCGGTGCTGTGGTGCGGCAGGGTCTTGGGCAGCAGCGTCACGCCGATCAGTGGGGCAAACAGCACCGCGACGATCCAGCTGATCAGCAAGGATACGGCGATCACCACGAACAGCGAAAAGGTATACTCCCCCGCCGACGACGAATTGAGGCCAATAGGGATGAACCCCGCCACGGTCACCAGCGTCCCCGACAGCATCGGAAACGCGATCGAGGTCCAGGCGTAGGAGGCGGATTTCGTCAGGTTCTCGCCGATTTCCAGCCGGGTGATCATCGTCTCGATCGCGATCATCGCGTCGTCGACCAGCAAGCCCAGCGCGATGATCAGCGCCCCCAGCGAAATCCGCTGCAAGGTAAACCCGGCATAATGCATGATGACGAAGGTGATCGCCAGCACCAGGGGAATCGTCAGCGTCACCACCAGACCGGCCCGCAGGCCGAGGCTGATGAAGCTGACGGCCAGCACGATCACCACCGCCTCGACCAGTGCGCGGATGAAGTGGCTGACGCTTTCCTGTACGACCTCTGGCTGGTTCGACACCTGATGCACCTGAATGCCGATGGGCAGATCGCCCTGCACACGGTCCATCACCTGTTCGAGTGCTGCGCCGAAGGTCACGATGTTCGCCCCCTCGCGCATGCCGACGGACAGACCGATGGCGGGCTGACCGTTGTGCTGAAAAAGCTCTGTGGGCGGGTCCTGATAGCCGCGCCGGATGTCCGCCACGTCGGTCAGACGAAAGAACCGGTCACCGATATGCAGGTTCACATCTTCAAGGCTTTGCGTGCCCTGAAACTGTCCGCCAACCCGCACCAGCATGCGTTCCGGCCCGGCGTCGATCACGCCTGACGGCAGGATCGCGTTCTGCGCCTGCAAGGTTGCCTGGACCGCCTGCTGATTGACCCCCAGCGCCGCCAGCCGCGCGGTCGAGAATTCGAGGAACACGACCTCGTCCTGGGTGCCGAAAATCTCGACCTTGCCCGCATCCGGCAGGGTCTGGACCGCGCGCTTGACCGTTTCGACCGCGTCGCGCAATTCGCGGGGGCTGAACCCATCAGAAGTGAAGGCATACATGTTGCCGAAGACGTCGCCGAAATTGTCGTTGAACTGGAACCCCGCGAATTCCTGCGGCATCTCGGACCGGATGTCGCCCATCATGTTCCGCACCAGCGGCCATGTCGCCCCGACGGCTTTGCCCTTCACCGAATTCTTGAGGTTCACATAGACGATGGACACGCCGGGCCGCGTGATCGAGCGGGTGTAATCCAGTGTATCCAGCTCTTCGAGCTTCTTTTCGATCCGGTCGGTGACCTGTTCGCGCATATCCTCGATCGAGGCGCCGGGCATGGCGGCGGAAATCACCATGGTCTTGATCGCGAAACTGGGATCTTCCTCTCGCCCGATGGCAAGGTAGGACATCGTCCCGGCGATCAGGCTGACAATCATCAGATACCAGATGAAGGACCGGTGCCCCAGTGCCCAGTCGGACAGGTTGAAGGACTTCATTGCTGCACCCGCGGGCCGACGATCTGGCCGTCTTCAAGGGAATTGACACCGCGCACGACGATCTCGTCGCCTTCGGACAGGCCGCCCGTCACCGGCACCCGGTCGCCCATCCGCGGCCCGACCTCGACCGGAACCCGGCGCACGCTGCGGTCGCCGGGGCTTACGCGCCAGACCTGCGGCGGTGCGCTGTCGCCAATCAGGGCGACAGCCGGCAGGCTGGTGCGCGACGCGGCCTGGGTCTGCGGCGTGGCGGACACCAGCGCGCCAAGGCGGAAACCGACAGGCGCCGCAGCTGGCAATGCCAGACGCAGGCGTCGCGTGCGGGTCGCCTGACTGGCGACCGGGTCGATGGAGGTCAGCGTGACGGCGACAGTCTGCGAGCGGTCCGCCTCCAGCGTAACGTCGAAGACGGCGCCGGTGTCGTAACCGATCAAATCGTCGTCGGTCATGTCGATCACGACTTCACGGTCCGTGGTCCCCGCCAGCCGCAGCACCGGCGCACCGGCGGTCAGGGTGGCCCCCGGTTCGGCAAACACTTGCGTGATCACACCGTCCTGCGGTGCGATCAGGACCGCGTTGTCGCGGGCATCCTGCGCCCGCGCCAAGGCCGCGCGGGCCTGTTCCAGCTGTGCCTCTGCGGCGGCCAGCTGCGCGGTCTGGCCCTGCGCCGTCGTGGCAGAGGCTACGCCACGCGCCACCAGTTCAGATGCCCGGTCCGCGGCATCGCGCGCCGATTGCGCCTGCGCCTCGGCCACGGTCACACCGGCCTGTGCGGCCCGCAGATCCGCGTCCAGATCACGGGGGTCCTGCATCGCAAGCACCTGCCCTTTTGTCACGATAGCGCCGGTATCCACCGCCCGCGACGCGAGCGTGCCGAGTTGCAGGAAACCAAGGTCCGTCTCCTCTCTTGCAGCAACAGAGCCGACCCAACTTTGCCGGATTCCCGCCTGCGGCATGATCACCTCGGTCACGACGGGGCGGGGGGCGGTCTGGTCCACCTCTTGCGCAATAGCGGTGTGGGCCATTATCAGCGACAGCATCAAGGACAGCGACATGCGGATCATTCGGCGTCCTTCGGATTCTGGAGAGGCTCCACGATGCGCCCCGGATACAGGAACTGGGTGCCCGCCGTGACGACGGTCGTGCCGGGCGCGATGCCACCCGACAGAATGATGCGTTCTGATTCGTAGCGCAGCACTGTCACAGGCTGCAATGTCACGCTGTTGTCCGCCGGATCGACCACCCAGACCGCAGGCGCGCCATCCGCAACCCCCATCGCCGTCCAAGGCAACACGATCAGCTGCGCAACGGGCTGGGTGATGGCCCCACGCACGGGGTCGCCATAGCTGAGCCCCGGTGGCGGCGCATCGACCGCGACGCTGACACGCACTGTGCCGGTCCGGGGGTCAACGAGTGGCGAAATCTCTCTGACGCCGCCGGTGACGGTCTGGGTGGGGCGTGCCAGCGGCGACAGCGTGACCTTGGGGTCGACGGGCGGCCGTGTCATGAGCGATTCCGGCACGTCGAAAATCGCGTCAAAGCGCGTCCCGATCGCCATCTCCAGCACCGGCTGTCCCGCGCCGATGACCTGCCCCGGCTCGATCAGACGATCGGTGACCGTGGCGGCGGCGGGCGCGCGCAACTCGGTGTCGGACAGCGCTTTTGTCGCGCGATCCAGCTCGGCCTGGGCCTGCGCCACCTGTGCATCGGCGGCGCGCAACCCGTCGGCGGCGGCATCGCGCGCGCTGCGTGTGGCAGCACCACGATCCAGCAGCACATCCAGCCGTTCGCTGTCGTCGCGTGCCTTGCGTTGACTGGCCTGCGCAGACACCAGACCCGCCTGCGCGGCACGGAGCGCCTGTTGTTGCTGCACCTGATCCACCCGGGCCAGCACGGTGTCCGCTGCCACACTGTCACCGATCTCGACCAGCACTTCGGCCACGCGCCCACCGGTCGGGAAGGCGGCGGTGACCGTGTCGCGGGCCACCAAAGCGCCGGTCATCGACAGGGTGCGGGCATTCGATTCCAAGGCTGCGGTCACTGTTGCGACGCGCAGCGGATCCGCAGCGGCGGCCTGCGCCGTCAGATATATCGCGAAGACCAGCGCACAGGCACGCCACAGGCGGTCACGGCAGGAAAGGCTCACGCGCATCAGGTCGACTCCAGCCGGGCGGTGATGAATTTACGCTTGTCATATGACAAGTGATTTTTACTAGATCACCAGATGGAACTTGTCAAACGATCCGTTAAAATCCGGTATCAGGTCCCCAGCAAAGCCCGGTCTTCCATCAGATCGGCCACGAGGTCGGCGTGCCGTCGCACGGCCTCTGGCGTCAGGGGGTCCATGCCGGACAGTTGCACGCATTTACTCGCATTCGAGAATATCAGAACACTGGCGCCTGTCAGGATATAAAACAGGTGAGGAAGGTCAGCGCGGTCCGTTTCCGCGTGAGACTCGCAGAACCGCTGATAAACGCGGCGCAGGTGCGCCTCGACCAGCCAGTCGCAACTGCTGTCGGACACGCCCGCGTCCATGATGAACCGCAGCATCTCGGGATGCTGCGACGCAAAGACGACCATCTGCAGGATCGTTTCGCGGCGCACCGCCGCTGGCGACGGATCAGGCAGCCCCGCGATGCCCGCATCCATGGCCGCATTCAGCCGTGTGAACAGGTGATCCGCAGCGGCGCGCCACAGGGCGTCCTTGGATTTGAAATGATAGGTCAGCAGGCCTTGGGTCACGCCTGCGCGTGCGGCAATGGTCCGGGTGCTGACACCGTCGTATCCCGATTCCGAGATCGACGTCAGCGCCGCCTGTACGATCTGATCGCGGGTCGCGTCGCGTTGCTCTGCTCTCATGGCGCAAGGTTAGCGTATTCGCGACAAGCGGGAAAGCGCGGGATGGGACCGGTCGCAGACGACCGGCCCCTGTCCGGATTACATACGGTCGCCGATCACTTTCAGCAGCTTCTGGTGATCCGCGTCAAAGTTGCGGATGCCTTCGGCCAGTTTCTCTGTCGCCATGGCGTCTGCGTTCATTTCCCAGCGGAAGGTCGCCTCGTCCATCGTGACCTTTGCCATGCCGCTTGCCTTGTCCGGGCTCAGCGCGCGGGGCAGATCGGCGTTTTCCTGCCCCAGCGCGTCCAGCAACTTGGGAGAGATCGTCAGGTTGTCGCAACCGGCCAGCGCCTTGATCTGGTCGGTATTGCGGAACGACGCGCCCATGACGACCGTGTCGATGCCGTTCGACTTGTAGTAGTCATAGATCTGCCGCACCGACTGCACCCCCGGATCCTGATCCGGCGCAAAGCCATCGACGCCCTGTGCCTTCTTGTACCAGTCCGTGATCCGCCCCACGAAGGGCGAGATCAGGAAAGCACCCGCATCCGCACAGGCCACCGCCTGCGCCATCGCGAAAAGCAGCGTGAGGTTGCAGTCGATGCCCTCGTCCTGCAGCACCTCCGCCGCGCGGATGCCCTCCCAGGTCGAGGCGAGCTTGATCAGGACACGGTCCTTACCGATGCCGCGCTCGGCATAATCGGCGATGATCGCGCGCCCCCGCGCAATCGAGGCGTCGGTGTCGAAGGACAGGCGGGCGTCGGCCTCGGTCGAGACGCGGCCCGGCACGACCTTGGTCAGTTCAGCCCCCAGTGCGACGGTCAGCTTGTCGGCCTGTTCACCCGCGGTCAGGCCGGCCTTGCGTCCGGCCTCCATCTCTTGGGCGATCATGTCTTCGGATGCCGGATCGGTCAGGGCAGCCAGCACGAGAGACGGGTTCGTCGTGCAGTCGACGGGGGCGTAGCGCTTGACCGCCGCAATATCGCCGGTGTCGGCCACGACGGTGGTCATCTCGCGCAGTTGATCGAGGACGCTTTTCATGTCGTATCTCCTGTAAGTCATGCACCGCACCGTTGGTGCGGGCGTTGGCGGCACATTGCGTGATACGGGCGGACTCGTAAAGCAGCTTCGCCACACGAGGCCGGTCAGCCCTGCACCTTCATGGCCGTGGCGGCGGCAGTATAACCCCCCGCGGCACCGTCGACAAAGTGGATGTGATCGTTGCGCATGATCGAGGGCACGATGCAGGTCATGATGGCGCTGTCCTGGCGGTGCAGGCCATAGCGCAGGATGCCCCGGTCGTGGTAATGCGCCAGCAACGCCTCGATCCGTTTCGACGTCTCGTTGTCGCAATCGAGCGTCATCTTCAGACCGTCGTCCCATTTCCGGAAGTCCGAATTCCCGGCCACCGCGCGATTGTAACGCCGCGCATCGAAGCCACCCACCGTCCAGCCTGTGCGGGTCAGCAACCAGGCCATAAACGTCTGAAACAGGATTCCCGCCCGCTGCCGCAGAAGGGTGCCTGACCTGCGCTGTGCCCGCGCTTCCAAAGCGACACCTTCCGGAGGCCACTGCATCGCGGGGCCGTCACGGGGGACGGGGTGACCGCCCCGGTCCAAGGTCTGCGCCAGCGTCACGATTTCCGCCGCGACCTGTGCATACAGCCTTGCAGAGGCACCGGGCACAGGCACCACGACCAGCGACAGGATCATGTCGTTGCGGGCGGATTGCGGCGCCCAGCGGCACGACAGACCCGTCAGATCGGGCCTGACCCCCGAGGGCGCGGGGTCAAATCCGTAGATACCGTCCTTGAGCGCCTGCTCGGCCCAGGATGCACCGCCGCCGTGGAACATGGCGTAGTCGACGCCGTCAGAGACGCGGTAGCGCGCGACCGCGATCCGCAGCCCCGCGGCCCGAATGTCGCGCACCGGCACCAGCGCGGCGCGTAGCGTGATGCCGTATTCGTCCAGCGCCCAGCGCTGCACCGCGCGCATGGCGTCCGCGGCCGCGCGCGCCTGTTCCGGCCAGATCGCAAAGGTTGCCCCGTCGCCACCAAAGACAAAGGGAAACGGCTGCCCGTCCATCGCATTCATCTGCGCCGAGATGACGGCGGCGCCGACCATGTTCACGGCCTTGTAGCGACCTTTGGCGATTTCGGCAGTCGATCCTTCGATATCGGACACCCCGATCAGCCAATCCTCGGGCAGGGCCGTGAAATTGGCCGTGTCGCTAAGCCTCTCGAAATCGTCGATCAGCGGCAGGGCGGCGTAAAAGCTGGCATGTTCGATCGGTCGGTTCCTTCCCCCAGACCCCGCCGGGATCACCGCCGGATGCGGCGATCATGGCATGAATTTCGTGGACCGTGTGCAATTTCGCGTGTGCCTCGGCGCGCGTCAGTCGCCCAGATTGACGATGGCACCCTTGGCAGCGGCAGCATCCTCGGCATCGTGGGTGACCATCAGGACCGGCAGGGCACGGTCGCGGGCGCGGGCAAAGACAAGGTCGCGGATCTGCGCGCGCAGCGCCGTATCAAGACGGCTGAACGCCTCGTCCAGCAGCAGCGCGCACGGCTCTGCCAGCAGCATCCGCATCAGCGCGACACGCGCCTTCTGCCCGCCCGACAGGGTGGCGGGATCGCGGTCGGCGAACCCCGCCAGATCGACCTCCTCCAGCGCCTGCGCGATGCGTTTGCGGCGGTCGGCGCTGTTGCCGCCCGGCCGCAGGCCGAAGGCGAGGTTCGCGCCGACGGACAGGTGGGGGAACAGCAAATCATCCTGAAAGAGGATGCCCACCATGCGCCGGTGCGGGGCTGCACGGGTGATGTCGCGCCCGTCCAGCAAAACCCGCCCGGTGAAGGTGAACGCAGGCGGCAAGGTGCCCGTCACGACCGACAGCAACGTCGACTTGCCGATGCCGGAGGGGCCCATGACGGACACGACCTCTCCCGGTGCGATATGCCGGTCGAGGGCGACGAGCGGTGTGCCATCCTTGAAGATCGCCACGCGGTCCAGCGTCAGGCCCTTATCCATGCTGTAATCCTTTCCGATTGCGCCAGACGAGGGCGGGGACCAGCAGTGCCAGCGCAAAGGGGACCAGCGCCGCCCCCGTCTGCATCAGGCCGAACACGGCGATGGCCCGGCGATCGCCGCCGGACGACAGCGCCACCGCCTCGGTCGTCAGTGTCGCGACCCGCCCGCCGCCGATCAGCAGGGTCGGCAGGTATTGCCCGACGCTGACCGACAGGCCCACCGCCACCGCCGTCAGCACGGGCCGCAGCAGCATCGGCAGACGCACCCGCCACAGGATGCCGTCAGGCGAGGCGCCCAAGGCCGCTGCGACCGTGCCGTTGCGCATGTCCCACGCCCGGAACGGATCGGCCAGCGACAGAAAGACATAAGGCAGGACAAAGACCAGATGCGCCAGCATCACCGGCGCCCGTCCGACATCGGCGCCAAGGGTCAGCAGCAGCCCCTGCAAGCCCGGCAAAAACGCCGTCTGCGGGATCAGCAGCGGCAAATACAGCAGCCAGAGGCCGCGTTGCGTCAGGGTGCGGCGGTGGCGATACTCTGCCTCAAGGCATCCTACCGTCAGGATCAGTGCTGCAAAGGTCACGACACCCGCGATCAGAGCGGTCTCTCTCAAAGCCGCCAGCACGCCGTCGCCCTGCCGCATCCAGGTCTTGAGCGTAAAGGCGTCGGGCAGCGCGTCGGGAAAGCCCCAGTAGCCGGCAAAGGACCAGACACCCAGCACGCCAAGGCCCAGCAGGACCGACAGCGCGGCCACGGCCCCACCGGTCAGCGCCATGGCGCGGACCGGCGCATCCTGTGCGCCTCTGTGACCGCCGTTTATCCATGCAAGGCCCAGCCGGGCCACCAGCATTTCCCCCACCCGCCAGGCCAGCAAGGCACCCATGACAAGAGCCAGTTGCAGCAGCGCGGCAGACGACGCGAGCAGGCGCGCGGTGAAATCCGGCTGCCCCATCCATTTCACGATCTGAACGGACAGCGGCGGCGGCGTGTTGGGTCCAAGGATCAGGGCCACGTCCACGACGCTCATCCCGTAGGCGAGGACGACGTAGACCGGCAGGCGGATCTGGGCGTAGACCCTTGGAAAGACGGCCTTCAACCAGCCGGTGGTGCGACCATACCCAAGCGCCGCAGCGATCTGGCGGGCGCGGGCCGCGTCAGTCTGGCCAAGGGCTGCAAGGGTCATCAGCAGCAGAAACGGCATCTCCTTCACGACCATGCCGCCGATCATCGTCAGACCCCAGGGATCCTGCACGATCAGCCAGTCGGGCGGGTTCGTCCATCCGGTCACGCCCGGCGACAACAGGCGGGCAATCCAGCCCGATGGCGCGATCAGAAAGGCAAGGCCGAAGGCGGCGGCGGCATGCGGCACGCTGAGGAGCGGCGAGAGCAGGCGTTCGAGAACGCGAAACGCCCGCGTCCCGGACCAGCCCGCGACCAGCAGCATCACCAGCGTCAGCGCGATGACGGTCGTGCCAAGACCGGTCGTCAGCGACAGCATCACGCTGCGCGACAGGCCGGGCCAGGCCAGCAGAGCCCGAAAGGCATCGAGGTTCGGCCCCGTCAGCCCGGCGGCAGGCAGATGGCCAAAGGCCGGCAGGACCGTGCCGTAAAGTCCCGCCAGGACAGGGCCAAGCATCGCAAGCAGCGTCAGCGCCGGCACGACGGGCAAAAGGCGGTTCCTCATGCCAGAATGCGGATGCACGGTTGCACGCGATCATATCTTGCAGCCGCCGTTCGGCCCCGCGAACGGCGGCTGCCCTGATCCGCATGCACCGGCAACGGCAAACCTACTGCGCCACGCCGTAACGGCTGGTCCAGTCGTCGGCGATCCGGGTCATCCAGCTGGGGTGCGGTTCGGCCTGCACGGTGCCAAGCTGCTCTGGCGACAGCGTGGCAATGCCAAGGTCGAGGGCATCGAACAGGGCCTTCTGGTCCGTATCCAGCTTGTCGATCGCCAGCACGGTGCCGTAGCCAAGGATGCCGGGGTCCTGCGCGCGGGCCTGCGCCTCTGGCGACAGCAGGGCGTTGGCTACAACCATCGCACCTTCGGTGTGGGAGGAATTGTAGGGGATCGCCACGAAGCTCGCGTTACCGATGGTGCCCTTGTCCAGCACGAAGGTCCGGACGGTATCCGGCAGCTCGTTGTTGGCAATCGCCGCAGTCGCGGCACCGGGGCTGAAGGAGGTCGACAGATCGATCTCTCCATCAGCGATCAGCGGGAACATGGCGGTGCCGGTCGCGGGATAGGCACGGCCCTCGCGCCACAGCGTCGGCGTCAACTTGTCGAGGTAATCCCAGAGAGGTGCCGTCACCTCGGCGTAGTTTTCATCCGTCGCGGGCTGTTGCAGGACACTTGGATCATCCAATGTATCCACCAACACCTGCTTGAGGAATGTCGTCCCAAGGAAATCCGGCGGCTGCGGATAGGTAAAGCGGCCCGGGTGCGCCGTCGCCCAGTCGAGGATCGCCTGCATGGACCCCAAAGGCTCCATCGTCTCGCTGTCGTAGACGAAAACGACCTGCGCCATTGCCCAAGGGGATTCGTAGCCTTCGACGGGGACCGTAAAGTCGGTCTGCACGGTCTTGCCTGCGGTGTCGACATACTGCCAGTTCGGCAATTGCTCGGCGAAGGGACCATAAAGCAGCCCCGCATCCTTCATCGCGGCGAAGTTCGCGCCGTTGATCCAGATCATGTCGATGGCGCCGCCCGTGTCCGTCCCGGCCTGCTTTTCCGCCAGCACGCGGGTTACCGCATCGGCGGTGTCGGTCAGTTTGACGTGCTCCAGCGTGACGCCGTATTCGGTTTTCACCTTGTCGCCGATCCAGGCAATGAAATCGTTGGTCGTCGTGGACCCGCCCCAGGCGTTCCAGTACACGGTCTGCCCTTTGGCGGCGGCGATCACCGCATCCCAGTCGGCAGGGTCAGTCTGTGCGTGGGCGGACAGAGGCAGGGCCAGTGCGGCCAGAAGGGCGAGGGATTTCATCGGAGTCCTTTCACGTGAACAACTTGGATGCGCCATACAGGCGCAGGGTCGCAGTAAGGTAACATAGCCCGCCGAAGACCCAAGACAGGGGGGCAAAGGCTGCGGGGAACAGGCACAGCAGGACGAAATAGACGATGGTCTCGGTCCCTTCCAGCAGGCCATTGGAGTAATACAGGGACTTCACGCCCTGGGCCTGCGTCGACAGTCCGCGCTTTTCCGCGACGATGGCGTAGCCAAGAAAACTGGTGCCGTTGAAATAGAACGACGCCAGTACAAAGGCCGCAGGTAAACCGTTAGCAGCATCATAGAACACAAAAGCCAATGGTATTGCCCCGTAGAAAGCAAAATCACACGCGATATCAAGATATCCGCCAAAATCGGTCTTCTGCGTTGCCCGTGCGACAGCACCATCCAGCCCGTCGGCCAGCCGACTGGCCAGAAGCGGGATCAACGCCAGCAGCGGCGCTCCAAGTGCGATGGTGACCGCCGCAAGCGCCCCGAGCCCGAGGCCCAGCAGCGTGACGCCGTTGGCGCTCCACCCACGGGCGGCCAAGCCACGGCCCAGCCGGTTCAGGGGCGGGTCGATCAGACGGCGGGCGAGGCGGTCGAGCATCGTGGCATAATCCTGCGTGTTGTCACGTTCTGGCCCGGCGCACTGGCCTGCGCAATCCGCCTGACGCAAACGTGAGGCACTGTCTTAAGACATCCGCGCGGCGGGGCTGCGTCGTCCATCTTGCGCACAGACCGCGTTGTGCAGCCGTCGCGGGCGACCGGTCTGTGTATCAGCAGATCAGCCATGGGCGATCCGCGGACGCCCGCGCGCCGTCGCGCGCAGATCGGCCCCGAAAAACGTCTCTTGCCCTTCGATGCGGGCGCTGTTCACGTCCCGCGTCACGGCAACCTGCGGATCGGTCACGCCCGCAGCATGGGCCTGCGCGGTGGCACTGGCGATCAGGGCCGCTTCCAGTGCCGAAATGGCGTCCTCTGGCGTTGCAAATGTCTGCGGACCGTCGGCCAGATGGGCCACGCATCGCCCGGGCGCCGGCGCCGTCACGCTGCCTCTGGCCTGCATGACAACCTGTCCCACGACCGCGCCGATGGCATTGGCCACGTCCGCATGTTCCGGCACGATCATGCGGGTCGCCAGACGCTGCCCCACTGCGCCGTAATAGGTGGCCGCAGGCGCGCCAAGGCCGACCACAGGCACACCAAGGCCAAGCCGCGTCGTGATCAGTCCCGCGTGCCCGTCCAGACCGGCCACGGTCAACGGATGCCGCGCCAGATGTTCGGGCGTAGCTGTGCCCCAATCACGACCGTCGTCGGCAAAGGCCGCCTGCAGCAGGCAGTCGACCGTCTGCGCCGTGACCTGATCCACGATCGCGCGTGCCAGCGTGTCGGCATCCGGTGCGATCCGCTGACCGTCGCCGCGCCGTCGGCGGGCCAGCAGTGTCATCGCTTTCACGGCCGCCTCCGCATCCCAGACATCCGCCAGCCCCAGCACATGGGCCGCATCGGAGGGCGTGACATCGGCGATCAGCGCGTGACCCTGCGCCACCAGGCGCATCAGGGCCGGCTGTTCCAACCGGGTCGTCACGACGTCACCCATCCGGACAGGACCATGGATCAGACCTGCGACAATGGCCGCCTCTCGCGCGTCACGCCCGACCGGGGGAACATCCCACAGCGGCACGATAAAGGCAGCCCCGTCCAAAGGTGGGCCGTCCAGCGCCAGCGCCGCATCCAGTGCCGGATGCACCAGCGCCGGATGGGTCTGCGCCAAAAGTGCGATCGGCATCACGCGCCGGGGCCCCAACTGCAGGCCTCCCGTCAGGCCTCCGGTCACTGTCACCGCACTGTCGCCGCCCAGGCCGAAGGTCCGCATCGCCACGGCCTCGACCATGGTGCGGAATCCGCCGACCATTGCCCCCTGCGGATCGATCCGCGGACGCCCGCCCTGCAACTGGCAGATGTCGGTCGTGGTGCCGCCGATATCCGAAATCATGGCATCCTGCACATCCGTCAGCCAGGCCGCCCCGGCGACCGAGGCGGCAGGTCCGCTCAGGATCGTCTCGATCGGGCGCACCCGCGCCATGTCCGCGGGAATAAGCGCGCCATCGCCCCGCACGACCATCAACCGGGCCGCGATACCGGACTGGGCCAGATGCCCCTCGACCGCAGTGATCAGTCCGGCAATCATGCCGATCAGTCGCGCATTCAGCACGGCCGTCAGGGCCCGTTTCGGCCCGCCCAGCGCCGCCGAAAGCTCGTGAGAGCAGGTGACGGGCAGGCCGGTCCGCGCCCGGATCGCAGCGGCTGCGGTGAGTTCATGGGCCGGATTGCGCGTGGCGAAATGTGCCGCAACCGCAAAACCGGTGATCCCGCTTGCGTCGTCCAGCGCACGGTTCAGCGCCGCAAGGTCAAGGTCTGCCGCCTCAGTGCCCGCGTGCGTATGGCCCCCTGCGATGGCAAAGACAGGATCGCCCCGCATCGCGTCCTCCAGCCCCGCACGGACGAGGGATGCGGGGTCGAACCCGATCGCCACAAGGGCGACGCGTCCGCCCTGCCCCTCCACCAAGGCATTTGTGGCCAGCGTGGTGGAGAGCGCAACGATCTCGATCTCGGCCGCAGCAATCCCGGCATCGGCAATCGCCGCATCGATCGCCCCGGCCACGCCGATGGCAAGATCAGGGCGACTGGTCAGCGCCTTGGCCCGCGCCAGCACGCGAGTCGCGTCGCCATCCAGCACGACCGCGTCGGTGTAGGTGCCGCCGGTATCGACTCCCAGAAGATAACCCATGACCACGCCCCCTTTCCCTTGCCGGGTTTAGCCACAGCACCCCGGACGCCGCCACCCCCAATCGGCCGCCGTACCGCGTGACCAGTCGCCAAGCGCGCCGGGTGCAACACGTGCGGCGCTGCCCGGCCGCGTCAGACCGACAGACCCGCAGGCACGGCGTCGCACGCGGCCTCGCCCGCCAGCCACAGCGCCAGACGCTGCTGCAAGGCGCCTGCGACATCCGGCAGCGCCAGAACCTCCGGCACATCCGCCATCCGCCAGCCCTGCCCCTCGTCGCCGAACACCACGTCTGCCTGCATCCGCGCCAGCAGTCGCGCGACAAAGAACCAGCGGTCCGACCCTTGGGGTGCTGCGAACCGGCGCTGCCACAGCACGCAAGCAGGTGTCAGCACCAGACCCACTTCCTCGCGGGTTTCGCGCGCGACGGTCTGAAAGGGCGTCTCCTCCCCCTCCCGCCCGCCGCCGGGAAAATCCCACAGTCCCGCATCGACAATGTCGGGCCTGTCGTCGCGCCGGATGATCAGCAACCGGTGCCCGAGGAACAGCGCCACCTTGGCCCCGTCGAACTCCTGCGTTGTCGCCATGCCGCGCACCCCTTATCTATGACCCATGCCCAGCCTGTGCCGCGATTGCCTGACCACATTCGACACCGCACGGCGGTGCCCGGCCTGCCGCAGCCCGCGCGTGACATCACACCCCGAACTCTTCGATCTGACCATTGCCCACATGGACTGCGACGCATTCTATGCCAGCGTGGAAAAACGTGACAACCCGGCCCTTGCCGACAAGCCGGTCATCATCGGCGGCGGCCGGCGGGGCGTCGTCTCCACCGCCTGCTACGTCGCCCGCATCCGCGGCGTGAAATCTGCAATGCCGATGTTTCAGGCGCTGAAGCTCTGTCCCGACGCGGTGATCGTCAGACCGCGATTTGACGCCTACGTTGAAGCCTCTCGCGCGATCCGCGCGATGATGGACGACCTCACCCCCGTCGTCGAACCCCTATCGCTGGACGAGGCCTTCATGGACATGACCGGCACCGCCCGTCTGCACGGTGCACCGCCTGCCGTCATGCTCGCGCGCCTCGTCAAGCGCATGAAGGACGAACTCGGGCTGTCGGGCTCCATCGGGCTGTCGCACAACAAGTTCCTGGCCAAGGTCGCCTCGGACCTCGACAAGCCGCGCGGCTTTTCCCTGATCGGTCAGGCCGAGACGACGGAATTCCTGCGCCCCAGGTCCGTCCGCCTGATCTGGGGCATCGGTGCCGTCGGACAGGAAAGTCTGGCATCCGCCGGCATCCGCACCTTCGACGACCTGCTGCGCTGGGACCGGCGCGATCTGGCCGACCGTTTCGGCGGCATGGGCGACCGGCTGTGGCAACTTGCCCGGGGTCAGGACGGCCGCCGGATCAGTGCGCATACCCCCGTCCGCGGCCTGTCGAACGAGACGACGTTCCACGAGGACACCAGCGATCCCGACATCCTCGACGGGCACATCTGGCGCATGGCCGAAAAGGTCAGCGCGCGGGCCAAGGCGAAGGATATCGCGGGACGCGTGGTCCTGCTGAAACTCAAGCGCAGCGATCACGCGCTGATCTCGCGCCGGCAATCCTTGCGACACCCAACCCAAATCGCCGACACGATCTATCGCACGGCCCGCGCACTGTTCGACGCGGCAGGACCACACCCGACCTATCGCTTGTTGGGTGTGGGCCTGTCGGAACTGACCGCGGGGGCGGATGCCGACCTGTCCGGCGATCTGCTCGATCCCGACGCCGACCGCCGGGTCCGGGCAGAGCGTGCCGCCGATGCGATCCGGCAGCGCTTCGGTGAGGCCGCCATCATCAAGGGGCGCGCCCTGCGCTAAGCCTCAGAACGGAAAGAACAGCGGGATCGCAAGGACCGAGGCCGCACCGACGATCACGTTCATCGGCACCCCGATCTTGAGGAAATCCGCAAACCTGTAATCGCCCGCACCATAGACCAGCGTGTTTGTCTGATAGCCGATGGGGGTGGCGAAACTGGCCGAGGCGCCGAACATCACACCGACCACCAGCGGTCGCGGGTCGATCCCCGCCTGCGCGGCCAGTCCGACCGCGATCGGCGTCAGGATCACCGCGACGGCGGAATTCGTCACCATCTCGGTCAGGATCGATGTCACGGTATAAAGCGCCGCCAGCAGCAGGATCGGTGGCAATCCGTCCAGCACCGGCGCCAGCGTATCGACGATCAACTGCACCGCACCTGTCTCCTGCAGGCCGATGCCCACGATCAACATGGCAAAGATCAGCACGAGGATCTGCGCGTCGATGGCCCCCCAGGCCTCGTCGCTGTCGATGCAGCGCAAGATCAGGATCACGGCGACTGCAACCAGCGCCAGCACCGCGATAGGGGCTACGTTAAAGGCCGCGAGGCCCACGACCGCCAGCAGCGCCAGCAGCGCGATGGGGGCTCGCGCCCGACGATAGGCCCGCCCCGATGACAGCGTCACCGTCATCATGTCGCCCGCAGATGACAGCTGGTCAAAGGCGCCCTGTGTCCCTTCCAGCAGCAGCGAATCGGCCGGGCGCAGCCGGGCGCTGCGCAGATCCGGGCCGACCTGATGGCCGTGGCGGTAGGCGCCCAGCACGCGCATGCCGTGGCGATAGCCGATCGACATCTGATCGAGGGTCTGGCTGCCGCCGCGGCGGCCCGCAGTGACCATCGCTTCTGCAATCACCAGATCGCCGTCGGCCACGTTCATCGGCGCCGCACCGCGCCGGTAACCGGTGATCAGGCCGGGCATCGTATGCAGGGTCAGCAGTTCCGACGTGGTCGCGCGCAACACAATTTCGTCCCCCGCCGTCACGACATGGTCCGACAGATCCGTCCGGCGCAGCACACCGCCCTGCCGGATACCTGTGACCTGCACACCTGCATGGGCGAAATCGGCAATCTCGCTGACCGGCTTGTCGAGGTTGGCGAAATCCTCGGTCACGCGCACCTCGGTCAGATAGATCGCATCACGCTTGGCCGCGTTATCCATGCCACCGCGGCGGGCCGGCAGCAGCAGCGGCCCGAGCACGGCAAGCGCACCGACACCCGCGGCAATCGCGATCAGGCCGACGGGAAAGATTTCGAAGATGCCGAAGGGCTCCAGCCCCTGCTCTGTCGCGACACCGGAAATCAGGATGTTGGTCGAGGTGCCGATCAGCGTCAGTGTGCCGCCCAGAATCGCGACATAGGACAGCGGGATCAAAAGCCGCGTTTCGGCAATATCCAGCGACCGCGCCAGCCGGATCACGACGGGAATCAGCACCAGCACGACCGGCGTGTTGTTGACGAAGGCCGAGGCCACCATCGCCGCCACCACAAAGGCGATACCCGCCACCAGCGGCCGGGTCTCTGCCACACGGACGATGCGATTGGACAGCGCCTCCAGCAGGCCGGTGCGGACCAGCGCGCCGGACAGCACGAACATCGCGCCGATGGTGATCGGGGCGGAGTTCGAGAAGACCGTCATCACCTGGTCCACGGGCACGAGGCCCAGGATGATGAACAGGGCGGCAGCCCCGGCGGCCGTCACCTCTGGCGGGTATTTTTCCCAGATGAAGGCAGCCAGCAGCACCAGAAGAAGGCCCAGCGCCACAAAGGGCGCCCAGTCGGCAGGAATCAGATCGGTCATCATGTCCATCGGAAGAAGGGTTATTCGGCCGCCATCGCCCGGTCGTCGGACGCGCCGTAAGCGGCGACGCGGGCGACGACGTCACCCAGCAGCGCGCGAAGGTCTTCGAAATCGGCACGCCTCTCGAGCGTGACTTCGTTCATGTAGAGGGCGCGGTCCACCTCGATCTGGATCGCGTGGCGCCGGCGTGCGGGCTTGCCATAGGTCTGCGTGACGTAGGCCCCGGCAAAGGGCATGTTGCGCACCACCCGCAAACCCGCGTCGGTCAGCGCGGCTTCGACCTCTGCCACGATGTCGGCACTGGCGGATGCGCCGAAACGATCACCGATCACCACGTCGGGCCGGGCGCTGCCGATCGTGTCCAGCGCTTCGTGCGGCATCGAATGACAGTCGATCAAAATCCCCCGCCCGAACATCTGCCCCGATTCGTCCAGAAGCGCCTGCAGCCGATCATGCCAAGGCCGCCAGAACGTCGTGATGCGTCCGTGCGCCTGCGCGAGGGAAATCTTGCCATCGTAGATCGCCCGCCCCCCGGCCACGACGCGGGGAATCACACCCAGCCCACTGGCCACGCGGGGATTCTGCGACAGGCGCCGCACGCCATCGATGACGGCGGGATCCAGATCCTCTGCCGCGCGGTTGAAATCGACAAACGCGCGCGGCACACGCGCCAGCAAAAGCGGTGCGCCATGGCGGGGTGCTGCATCGAATAGCGCGCCCACATGAGCATCTTCCGACGATCGGATGGTCTGGGCATCCAGCCGGGACTGAGCCAGAAACGCCGCAGAATACTCTGACCCGCTGTGCGGTGACGCGAAAACCACGCAGGTCGACCGGACCGCAGGCAGCAAAAGATCGTAGGCGGCGTGGGTCATGGATGCTCCTGTCTGGGACCATAGATAGCGCGTTTACAGAAAACAGCAAAAGCCCTTGATCCCCCCGGATGATCCTTTTATAGACCGCCTACCCGACGCGGTTCGCCCGTGTCCTTGTTCGTTAAAGGGCGCAGGCAGGTCGCAAACGGAATGGATGATTAGCTCAGCGGTAGAGCACTTCGTTGACATCGAAGGGGTCACTGGTTCGATCCCAGTATCGTCCACCAGAATTCGCGGGGGGCCGGCAACGGTCCCCTTATTTTAACCCAAGGCGCAACCGCCGCGCCGCGACAAGAGGAGCCTTTCAATATGAAAGTTCGCAACTCCCTCCGTTCGCTCAAGCAGCGCCACCGCGATTGCCGCGTCGTGCGCCGCAAGGGCCGTGTCTATGTGATCAACAAGACGCAACCCCGGTTCAAGGCCCGTCAGGGCTGATACCGTGTCGACAGACCAATCGAAACGGGCCGCGACCTTGCAAAAGGGACGTGGCCTTTTTCATGGCGACACCGGGAGGATCTGACTAGATTGCGCTGAAACCAAGCGGAAGATCTGGTCCCATGTCTAATCGCGTACTGCCTCCTACCGTCCTTCTTTCCATCCTGTTCGGCGCGACCGCCCTGTCCGCGCAGGACCGGCCCTGTGCCGATGCCGCCTGGCTTGGCGGGTCAGAAGACGCATCCGACATCGCGACACGCGACACTCCCGCCGAACAGATGGCACTGGTCCTGAACGCGAACACCTTCGTCGGTCAGTTCAGCGTATCGACGCCGCAGGATATCCGGGTCGAGGCTGCCGGTCGCGGCAACGGCGACCCGACGCTGACCTTGCTGGCTGCAGACGGAACAGAGGTTGCGACGGACGACGATTCGGGCGGCAACAGTTCCGCCCGGATCGAAACGACGCTGCAACCGGGTCTATATTGCGCCGTCGTCAAAAGTTTTGACGACACGCCGATGACCGCCTTCGTGCGGGTCGGACGGCAAGAGATGGAGCCGTTGACCCCCGGCATGGACGCTGCGCCCCCGACACCCGACACGGCAGATGTGGCGCAATCCTGTGCCGAGGGTCGCGATCTGGGCACGCTGGGTGATGCGCCGCTGCAATTCACCGCCAGCGCGCAGGATGCGCCCTTTGCGCGTTTCACGCTCGACGCCCCAAGGCAGATCACGGTTACAGCCGACAACGCCGAGGCCGATCCAAAGCTGGTCGTCACCGGCCCCGACGGCAGCGTGGTCGGCGAAAACGACGACTTCGACGGGTTGAACGCGCGGGTCGACGTCAGCACGGACCTGTCCGCGGGGACCTACTGCATCGGCCTTGATGCCGTCAGCGATCCCAGCCTGCCGATCGACGTCGCCGTCAGTGCCTTCGACCCCGTCGCAGCACTTGCCGCCCTCTATGCGAGAGGCGAAGCTGCCCCACCCCTCGACGGGTCCGTGCCGGTCACCGATCTGGGAAACTTGCCACCGCAGATGGTCAAGGATCTGCGCGTCGGCTCTGATACGCAATGGTTCAGCCTGACACTTGACACGCCGGGCCTGCTTTTGGTCGAGGCCATCGCCGCCGGGGCCGACGGCGACCCCTGGCTGGCCCTGTTCGACAGTCTGGGCCGGCAGATCGCACAGAACGACGATGCCGGGCATGGGACCGATGCCCGCGTGACCGCGCGGACGCAGGCCGGTACTTATCTGATTGGCCTCAGGCAGGTCGGCGAGCGGACGGGCTTTGTCCGGCTGCTGACGGAACGGTATGTGAAAGCCCCCTGATCGCCGTGACTTGTGGACGGGCCATGCGGCGCAATGCGGCAGGCCCGTCCGGTCCTCTTGCTTACCGGAACGCGTCAGTCAGCATCTGCGACACGGTGGCCTGATCCAGATAGCCGGTGGCATTGATCTGGCGGTCCCGCTGATACCGCCGGATCGCCCCACGGGTATCGCGGTCGATGTTGCCGTCGACCGTGCCGGGATCAAGGCCAAGCTGCGACAGACGCGCCTCGACCAGCCGCAGGCTGATCGGATCGAGTGCAAGCGCGCGCTCACCTGCTTGGGCCGCGGCTTTGCCTGCCTGGTTGGCATCGGCCTGTTCCAACTGGTTGATCCGCGCCGTGGCTTCGGCCCTGAATGCCCCGCGCGGCTGTTCCGACAGATAGGCCCTGTAGGCACCGGCGTTGTCGGTGCGCACGGCGCGATCCCAGGTTTCCCGGTCCGACTTCGCTGCAGCGGTGCGATTACGTTTCTGGATCGTATCGAGGCTCTGCCGCGCCTCCGCGGCGAATGCGCCATCGGGATAGCGATCCAAGTATGAACGCAATCCCGCCTCCGTGCCGGTACTACCGGTCTGGCCCCAATAGGCCCGGTCAGCGCGTTGTTCAGCCGCGCGCCGCGTCTGCGCTTCTGCTTCCAGTTGAGCCGACCGATTGGCAGCCTGCTGATCGATCAGCGATATCTGTCCCGCGGCAAGATAGCCGGACTGGTCTACGCCATTCTTGCCTTGCCCAGGACTTTACGGCCGCACGCGTGCCGGGACCGAAAATACCGTCGATGCCCCGCGTGTCATAGCCCAGCACCTGAAGATCGCGCTGGATTGCGCGACGCGCCTCCAGCGGCAGGTTCAGCGCATCCTCGACCTGACGGTAGGCGAGGTTCGGATCCCGCAGTTCGGTCAGCCGCTGGACCGCAGCGGCGGCGTGGGGCCCGTCGGGATACCGATCAAGGTAGCGCGTATAGGCCGCCTGATCGTCCACGGCGCGGGTCTGGTCCCAGACCGTCGCCTCTGTCACACTGCTTGGCACAGTGGAGACGGGAGGCGCGGACGGGATCGGACGCGACAATCCCGGTCGGGCATTAGCCTCGATCAGCACAAGACCGGATGGCATGAAGCCCGATCCGGTCAGATCGCGGCTGCCCCGCACGCCGGCGATCACGTCGCCGCCCGGTGTCGCGATGACCCGGGATAACAGGTCGTTTGCAGCGGCGACGCTGCCTTGAACGACGGTCACGCCGCTGGGAATATCCAGATCCCCGATCCCGTTGCGCAGACCGTTTCCCATGTCGCCGTCGGATCGCGTGTCGCGGCCCATGACAAGCACCGCCGCACCCGGCGTCTGTTCCATCGTGGTCAGGACAGTCTCGACAGAAATCGCACCGTTCGCCAGCGTGAAAGGTGCGGGCGTGGCGGCGTTCGCGGGCAGCAGCCATGTGCGCTGACCGTCCGTCACGAACTGGCCCGTCAGCACGACGACCAGACGATCCGCGTTGGGGGCCGCATTGGCAAAGGCATTGGCCTGCGACTGCACATCGCCAGATCCGCCTGTGCCATAGACCGAGAACCCCAGCCGCTGCAGACTCGGCACGGCATCGGTCACCTGCCCGGCCCCCCGCACGTCGCGCAGCGTGTCATAGTCGGAAATGCCGACGATCAGGGCCGCATCCTCTGCCTGCGCCAGCGATGTGGCACAGATCAGGACAGTGGACAGCAAGAGGTGACGCATGATGTGTTGTTCCTTGTTGGATCAGGTGTCGTACGTACGGCGATCCTCGATCACGAGGCCGTCGCGGGGTAATGTGCCAGGGGCATGAAGGGTGACGTCGCCGCGCAACTTCAGGATATCCTTGACCGCCGTTGACAACGCATCCGCGTCCAGATCGGTCCCCTCGATCTGCACGATCATCCGATCCGCATCGCCGTCACGGTCGGCAATGACCCGTGCACGGTCCGCCCCGGTCTTGGCAACCAGTGCGGCGACCTGTTCGGGGCGCACGAACATGCCCTTGATCTTGGTCGTCTGGTCGGCGCGGCCCATCCAGCCCTTGATGCGCATGTTGGTGCGTCCGCAGGGGGACTGACCGTCCATCACGGCACTCAGATCGCCGGTTGCGAAGCGGATCAGCGGATAGTCCGGGTTCAATGTCGTAACGATGACCTCGCCCACCTCGCCGTCCGGGACGGGATCGCCGGTGCCGGGAGTGCAGATTTCGAGGATGACACCTTCGTCCACGATCATGCCGCTGTCGGCAGCGGATTCGTAGGCGATCAGACCCAGATCCGCAGTGGCATAGCATTGCAGGCAGGCGATGCCGCGGTCCGCGTAGTATTGGCGCAGCTGCGGGAACAGCGCGCCGCCGGACACGGCGGCCTTGCTGATCTGCAACGTCACGCCCATCTCGTCGGCCTTTTCCAGAATGACCTTCAGGTAATCCGGTGTGCCCGCATAGGCCGTGACGCCGGCAGCGGCGGCGGCCTGCACCTGCAACTCTGTCTGGCCAGTGCCGGCGGGGACCACGACAGCCCCCACGGCACGCGCGCCATTCTCGAACATCGTACCGGCGGGCGTCAGATGATAGCCAAAGCAGTTCTGCACGACATCGCCCGCCCCGATCCCGCAGGCTGCGAGGAACCGGCCAAAGCGCCACCAGTCACGACCGCTGCCGCCGGGTTCATAAATCGGGCCGGGCGATTGGAAAATATGTGTGATGTTCTGCACCGGAATGCCGCCGAACGGCGGATCCGCCCGCTGCCACTCCACCAGTTGCGATTTGCGAAGAACCGGCAGGCGGATCAGGTCACCGATCTGGACCACCTGTCCACCTGCCAGACAAGACCCCGGCGAATCCTCCACCCGCGCAATCTGCTCTTGAAGGCCCGCAAGCTGTGCTGTCGCACGGGTCTTGGCGTCGCGGGTTTCCAGATCGTCGTAAGGGGCAGTCATCGTGGTCTTCCTCCTGTCCGGGTGTCGCGGCAGTGTGCCGCCCCGGACAGGTGAAAGCTAGGGATTGCACCCTTCGTTATGCAATAACGCCGGGCGGTCAGCCGATAGGATCAGGACGGTTCAGCAGAGTTGCGGCAGATGTTGACCATCGCCCGCACCATGTCAGGAGAGACTTCTGCAGCAACACCCATGTTGTCTGCACCCGTGTCAGCATTTTCCGTCGCCGTCGCGGTATCCACGGGGGCCGCGGCCGCATCGGACGAGGTCATGCTGCCGACCGCGCCACTGTCCATGCCGGCATCCGCGGGCGGCATTTCGCTTGATCCGACTGTCATCAGCGTGGCGATGGCATCCGCTTGCGCGGCCTCGTCCAGATCCAGAAACTGCGTGCAGGACAGCATCGGATTGCCGGCCCCGGTCACGGGTTGCGCCTGCGCCAGCAGCGGTGTGGCCAGCACGGTGAACAGGCCGAACAGATAGGTCGTCTTCATTGGTTGTCTCCCAAAGCGGGACCGCGGAGTGCGGTCGCATCGGTCACCAACGCGCGCACAGGCCCGGGGTCACGGGTCCGCGACACCCTGCCGCAATGGTGGCGCGGGTCCAAAACGAAAAAGGCGCGCGCCCCTGGGGGCGCGCGCCATTTGGCATCAGTACAGTCAAAGATCAGTTCGCCGCATTGCCGGAGTTCCCGCAGATCGTGACAAGCGCCAGCACGATGTCGGAGGATGCATTGTCCATGCTGCTGCCCGTCGCCGTGCCAGAGCTGCTGTCAGCCGACATGGTTGCGCTGCTGTCGGTCACGGTGCTGCCGTCGGCAGGCGTAGTCGCATCGGCCGTGACGGTGCCAGTGTCCGTCGCGGCGGCGCCACCGGTCGCCATGCTACCGTCTGCGGTAGCCGTCGCACCGGCCGTGCCGTCAGCTGGCATGGTCCCATCCATCGTGGCGCTGCCGTCCGCGTTCACAGTTGCGTCGGATTCCGTCGGCGCCGCAGCGCTGTCCGTGGCCAGCGTCCCGGTCGGCGCGCTGGTGTCTGCAGCGGCTGCGGATGTGCTGCTGTCCGTCGAAGCAGGCGCAGGGCTGGAGGCCGTCACATCGCTGCTGCCCATCGCATTGTCGCGCCCGGCAGAGGCGAGCGTCTGCGCACTCATCTCTTGGTCCGCAGGCGCCAGCGCCATGAACTGTTCACAGGCCATCATCGCGCCGTCGGAATGGGCCGCAGCAAAGGCCGGCACAGCCGCGACAGACATCGCGACAGCGCTGATGCCGCGTAAAAGGGTCATTTTCATTTCAGGGTGCTCCTCACCAGATTGCACGCAGCAACGGCTGCCATGTGCATATCCAATGCCAAACACGCAACTTAGTTTCTTAAATCAGATCAAGAAGGCAATAATCAGCCGGCACCTTCAAGCCAACCAGCGCTTGCGCCGGCGATAGCTGCGCACATCGCGAAACGATTTACGGCCCTCCTCGGACACTCCCAAATAGAATTCCTTCACATCGGGATTCTCGCGCAGGTCCGCCGCAGGCCCCTCCATCACGACCCGCCCGCTTTCGAGGATATAGCCATGATGCGCAAACCGCAGGGCGACATTCGTGTTCTGCTCGGCCAGCAAAAAACTCACGCCTTCGCGCTCGTTCAGATCCTTCACGATGCCAAAGATCTCTTCCACCAACTGCGGCGCCAGCCCCATGCTAGGCTCGTCCAGAAGGATCGTTTCGGGCTTGCTCATCAATGCACGGCCAATCGCGCACATCTGCTGTTCACCGCCAGAGGTGTATCCGGCCTGGGATTTGCGCCGCTCGCGCAGCCGCGGAAAGTAGTTATAGACCATCTCAAGGTCGGCACTGACCGCAGCCTTGCCCGCAGTGCGCGTATAGGCCCCGGTCATCAGGTTTTCCTCGATCGTCAGATGCTCGAAGCAATGGCGCCCCTCCATGACTTGGATGACACCGCGCTTGACCAGTGCCTCGGGTGACAAGTCCTGCACCCGCTCGCCACGATAGGCGATCGTGCCTTTGGTCACCTCACCGCGTTCGGAATGCAGAAGGTTGGAAATGGCCTTCAATGTCGTCGTCTTGCCAGCCCCATTGCCCCCCAGCAGCGCCGTGATGCCGCCCTTGGGCACCTTCAGGCTGACGCCCTTCAAGACAAGGATCACGTGGTTGTAGATCACTTCGATATTGCTGACCTCCAGCAAGGTCTCGGTCTCGGCAGTCTCTCCCATGGCGCGGCCCTGTCCTCGCTTTTTCAGAAATACTCGAAAATTCGGGTGGCCCCGTGGGGCCACCCGCGATGGTTCAGAGACAGCCCGGCGTGATGTTGTTCTCGGATGCGTAAGCTGCCGCATCCTCGGCGATCAGCGGGTCGATCACGCTCTTGTCCGGCGTGATGAAATCCGTCAGCGGCACCCAGACCTTGTCGGCCGCGTTCCACTGCTGAACCAGACCTTCGCCGGACCCGGAATGGTTCTGGCAATTGACCGAAAACTCCGGCCCGATGCCTTCCATGCCCAGTTCCGTCATGCGGGCATTGGTGATCTCCAGCGCCTCCATGCCGGCGCGCATCTGGGCGGCGGTGATCTGGGACGTGCCCGCCAGTTCCTGTGCCTTGGCGATCGCCTCTGCGGTCAGCATCGCGTTGTACATGCCGCGGATATACAGCACCTGACCGATATTGGACCCGTCGCCGGCCCCGTTACCCGCGTCGATCACCTGCGTCTTGATTTCCTGCAGCACCGGATAATCCTGCACCCGGTTCATGTTCAGCGCCTTGTACCCGTCCGCGGCCATGCCAGCGGGCAGCACGTCGGGTTCAGCCCCGGCCCACCAGTTGCCGATGAACTGGTCCATCGGATAGCCCACGTTCGCGGCCTCCTGGATGGCGACCTGATTCTGGACGCCCCAGCCCCACATGATGACATAATCGGGACGCTCGCGGCGGATCTGCAACCACTGCGACTTCTGCTCCTGGCCCGGCGGGTCGACGGGCAGCTGCGTCAGGGTAAAGCCGTGCTTGGACGCCAAGGCTTCCAGCGTGCGGATCGGTTCCTTGCCGTAGGCAGAGTTGTGGTAGATCAGCGCGATCTTCTTGCCGGACAGATCGTCGCCATTCTCGCTCAGCAGGTAGTTGATCGCGACGCTGGCGGCGTCCCAGTAGGTCGCCGGATAGTTGAAGACCCAGGGAAAGGTCTCGCCGGCCGCGGCGGACGTCCGGCCATAGCCAAGCGTATGCATCGGGATGCCATCGGCGCTGACCTTCGGGATCAACTGATAGGTAATGCCTGTCGACAGCGGCTCATAGACCAGCGGGCTGTCGCCCTTGGTCGCCTCGTAGCACTCCACACCCTTTTCGGTGTTATAGGCCGTCTCGCATTCGTTGATGCGGATCATCTCGCCGCCGATCCCGCCGTCGCGGGCGTTCAGCAGGGTCAGATAATCCTGATAGCCGTCGGAAAACGGTGTTCCGTTGGCGGCATAGGGCCCGGTCCGATAGCTCAGATCAGGCACAACCAGTTCGGCAAACGCCGGCCCGCTGGCCACAAAGCCGGCCAGGGCCGCCGTGGCAAAGGTCTTCATCTTCATCTCAAGTCTCCTCCCAAAGATTGATCGTGAAAGCCGGGGTGGACCCCGGTCGGCCCCGGCGGCACCGTCGCCGCGCGGTATCAGTATGGAAATGGCCACAGACGCAGCTTCTCCTTTGCGACGCGCCACAGTTGCGCCAGCCCGTGCGGCTCCTTGATCAGGAAGAACATGATCAGACCGCCCACGGTCACCAGCTGCAGGTGCGCGACCGTCGAACTCGGCCAGCCCAGAATATCGACACCCAGCACCTTGAGGGCCACGGGAAGCAGCACAAGAAAGGCTGCGCCGGCAAAACTGCCGAAGATGCTGCCAAGCCCCCCGATGATGCACATGAAGAGCACGAGGAACGATTTCTGGATGCCAAAGGCCTCGCCCACCTCGACCGCACCCAGATAGACGGCAAAGAACAGCGCGCCCGCGATTCCGATAAAGAACGACGACACGGCAAAGGCAGACAACTTGGCGGTCAGCGGGTTCACCCCGATGATCTCGGCTGCGATATCCATGTCGCGGATCGCCATCCAGCGGCGCCCCACACTGCCCCGCGTCAGGTTCCGCGCCAGCAGCGCGCAGAGCGTGACAAAGAACAGGCAGATCAGGTATTGCGCCGCGGGGGCCGTCCCGGCTCCGGTCACGGCAAAGCCGCCCACAAACCGTTCCGGCGCGGAAATCTGGCCAGAGGCGGAATAGTTGTAGAACCACGGCACCTTGTTAAAGAGCCAGACCAGAAAGAACTGCGCGGCCAGCGTCGCCACAGCCAGATAGAACCCCTTGATCCGCAGGCTGGGCAGACCGAAGGCCGCCCCGACCGCTGCCGTGATGAACCCGGCCAGCACGACGTGGATCAGGATGCTGACATCCGGAAACGCAGTCATCAGCTTGTAGACGCTGTAGGCCCCAACGGCCATGAACCCGCCCGTCCCCAAACTGACCTGCCCGCAATACCCTGTCAGAATGTTCAGACCGATCGCCGCGATGCTGTAGATCAGGAACGGGACCAGGATCGCGTTCGCCCAGTAGTCGTTGATGACGAAAGGGATGACCAGCCAGGCCACCGCCAGAACCACCCAGTACCGCCAGCGGTCGAACTTGATCGGGAAGGTCTGACTGTCCGCCGCATAGCTCGTCTTGAAATCGCCGGCCTCACGATAGAGCATCGCATCCTCCCAAAATCGTGCAAAGGCCCTGCGTGGCCGGGTGGGCGGGCGTCGTGAGGCGCAGCCTCACGCGGGCGCACAAGCGGTCACACACGTTCAATGATCCGCTCCCCGAACAGGCCCTGCGGGCGGAACACCAGAAAGATCAGCGCCAGCACATAGGCGAACCAGTTCTCGGTCGCCCCCCCCACCATCGGCCCGATCATGTATTCGAATAACTTCTCGCCCACACCGATGATCAAGCCCCCGACGATTGCGCCGGGGATCGACGTGAAGCCGCCCAGCATCAGCACCGGCAGCGCCTTCAATGCGATCAGGCTCAGGGAAAACTGCACCCCGGATTTCGCGCCCCACATAACCCCTGCAACCAAGGCCACCATCCCCGCCAGCGACCAGACCAGGACCCAGATGAAGTTCAGCGAAATGCCAACCGACAGCGCCGCCTGATGATCGTCGGCCACAGCCCGCATCGCGCGACCCTGCTTGGTATATTGCGCGAACACGATCAGCCCGGCGACCAGAATGGCGGCCACGATGCTGGCCGTGATATCCAGCTTGTCGATGAAGAACCCGTAGAAATCCTCGCCGCCCAGATGGGCCGATACGGTCTCGACCCACTGCGATCCGCCCTGCGGGATGCCAACGTCCAGCGTCTTGATGTCCGACCCCCACATCAGGTCGCCAACACCTTCGAGGAAATAGGCAAGGCCGATGGTCGCCATGAACAGGATGATCGGCTCCTGCCCCACCAGGTGGCGGAACACGAAGGTATGCACCATCCAGGCAAAGACGATCATCACCACAAGCGTCAGCACAATCCCCAACAGCGCAGGCACCGTCCAGCCAAAGGTGTGAATATCCGTTCCGAAGGTCGCGTTGATGATATGCGCAAAGGGCACCTGCCCTTCCATGATCCCGACCAGAGTCAGCGCCGCGAACAGCGCCATGACACCCTGCGCATAGTTGAAGATACCTGAAGCCTTGAAAATCAGCACGAAACCAAGTGCCACAAGCGCGTAAAGCACCCCGGACATCAGCCCGTTGATCATCACTTCGACCAGATAGAGAAAATCAGCGGACATGGATGCGCTCCTCAGTCATGGGCAACTCCCAGATAGGCATCGATCACCTCCTGATTATTGCGGACGTCGTGGGGCGTGCCGTCACCGATCTTGCGGCCGTAATCCATCACCACGACCCGGTCAGACAGGTCCATCACCACACCCATATCATGCTCGATCAGCGCGATCGTCGTCCCGAATTCGTCGTTCACATCAAGGATGAAGCGGCTCATGTCCTCCTTCTCCTCGACGTTCATGCCCGCCATCGGCTCGTCCAGCAGCAGCAGCTTCGGCTCCGCCGCCAGTGCCCGCGCCAGTTCGACCCGCTTCTTCAACCCGTAGGGTAATCGCCCGACCGGAGTCTTGCGGATCGCCTGAATTTCCAGAAAGTCGATGATCCGTTCGACCACGGCGCGGTTCTCGACTTCTTCGCGCTCGGCCCGCCCCTTCCAGATCATCTGCGACAGGAGGCCGGTCTTCATGTGGGTCAGGCGGCCCGTCATGATATTGTCCAACACCGACATCCCGTCGAACAAAGCGATGTTCTGGAACGTCCGTGCAATCCCCAGCCGCGCGACCTCATAGGGCTTCATCGCAGGCCGCTTCTCGCCCCGGAACCAGACCTCGCCCTCCTGCGGGTTGTAGAAGCCCGAAATCACGTTCAGCATCGACGACTTGCCCGCCCCGTTCGGCCCGATAATCGCCCGGATCTCGCCCTCGCGGATATCAAAACTGATGTTCTTGATCGCCTCGACACCGCCGAACCGCAGGGTGATCCCGCGCATGTCCATCAACACCTCGCCAATCTGACGGCCATCGGCGGTGACATAGGGCACACCAGTATCCTTCATGCGCGCTGATCCCCTTCATCTGGCAAAACAAGCGTCTCCCCCTGTGATTTGGCGTAGCCAAATCCACCTGAGAGGCATGGTTTTCCGCGAAAAACCATCATTCGGCCGCCATCCGCGCCGTCTCGACAACCTTCGCGTCGCGGATCGCCAGCGTCGCCTTGATCGCGCCCTTGCGGCCGTCCTCGTAAGTCACTTCCGTTTCGGTATAGACCTCCGCCGCCCCACCGTAGAGCGCCGCAATCAAATCGGCGAACTTGTCACCCACGACCGCGCGGCGCACCTTGCGGGACCGGGTCATCTCTCCGTCGTCGGCATCCAGTTCCTTGTGCAGGATCAGAAAGCGGTGGATCTGACAGGCAGCCAGCATGGGGTCCTGTGCAATGCTTTCGTTGACCGCGTTCACATGCCCTTCGACCAGATCCAGAACGCGCGGGTGCTGCGACAACTCCTGATATGACGAATAGGCGATATTGTTGCGCTCTGCCCAGTTCCCCACCGCATTCAGGTCGATATTGATGAAGGCGACGCAGCTTTCGCGTCCGGCGCCGAACACGACGGCCTCAAGGATGTTGGGGTAAAACTTCAGTTTGTTCTCGACATATTTTGGCGCGAACATCGCACCAGACGCCATTTTGCCCACGTCCTTGGCGCGGTCGATGATCCGCAGATGCCCGCTGCCCTCTTCGATGAATCCCGCGTCGCCTGTGGCAACCCAGCCCTCTGCGTCCTTCGTGGACGCCGTGCTTTCAGGGTTCTTGTAATACTCGACGAAGGTGCCCGGCGAGCGATAGAAGACCTCTCCGTCCCCGGCGATCCGCAATTCCACACCGGGGGACGGCACACCGACGGTGTCCGACCGGACCTCTCCGTCAGGCTGCTGGGTGATAAAGACCGTAGCCTCGGTCTGACCGTAAAGCTGTTTCAGATTGATGCCGAGGCTGCGGTAGAAATCGAAGATCTCAGGCCCGATCGCCTCTCCGGCCGTATAGCCCACGCGCACGCGGGACAGACCCAGCGTATTTTTCAGCGGCCCGTACACCAGCAGATTGCCAAGACCATAGCGCAGCCGGTCCAGCGCACCCACAGGCTTGCCGTCCAGCAAGGCGGGGCCGACCCGGCGGGCGATGGCCATGTAATGATCAAAGAGCCATTTCTTGAACCGGCCCGCATCCTCCATCCGGATCATCACGGTGGTCAGCTGCGTCTCGAACACGCGGGGCGGAGCAAAGAAATAGGTCGGACCGATCTCCCTCAGGTCGGTCAACATGGTGTCGGCGCTTTCGGGGCAGTTCACGCAAAAGCCGGTCCACATCGCCTGCCCAACGGAAAAGATGAAATCCCCGACCCAGGCCATTGGCAGATAGGCCAGCACTTCGTCGCCCGCGCGCAATCCGTCGAATGTGGCAGAGTTCTTTGACGTCTCGATCACGTTGCGGTTCGACAGCACGACGCCCTTCGGCCGCCCCGTCGTGCCGGACGTATAAAGCATGACGCAGGTGTCGTCATAGGTGCGGGCGTCGGTCCGCGCCTGCATCTCGGCCCGCCGGGTCGAGGCGCGCCCCCGCTCCTGCACCTCGGCATAGGACGTCATCGCCGCGTGGTCGTATCGCCGCAGGCCCCGCCCGTCGAGGTAGATCACCTGTTCCAGCGTGCTTAACCCGGCACGCGCCTCTTCCAGCTTGTCGACCTGTTCCTGATCGCCGGCGATGGCGAAGCGCGCGCCTGAATGTTCCAGCGCATAGGCAATCTCTTCGGCGGCGGCTTCCTGATAGAGCGGCACCGGAATGCAGCCAAGCTTCTGCGCGGCGACCATCGCCCAATACAGCACGGGACGATTGCGGCCGGAAATGGCGATATGATCGCCAATGGCGGCGCCCATCTCCAGCATGCCCAGCGCCAGCGCGTCGATCTCATCCGACGCCTGCGCCCAGGTCCAGCTTTGCCAGATCCCGAATTCCTTTTCGCGATAGGCAGGTTTGCTGCCGCGCTGCGCCACGTTACGGGCCAGCAGATGCGGAATCGTCACAGCTCCGGCGTCCGGCGCGGCTGGCGGCATGCAGTCTCCTCCCTCGTCCGGGTTGACCCGGATCGCCGGTGCGCCGCCTCCTCGCGCCGCACCATTCGAAGACCATACTGCGAGGTCGATCCACTTGCGTCAAATATTTTATGAACGCTCGTTCATTTAATTTCAGATCCGCACACGAAAACGGGCGGTGGCTGATGCCACCGCCCGCAGGTCATAAGCTGATCCGTGTGGATCAGTTGAAGTTGTAGACGACCGAGACGCCCAGCGAGTTCTGTGCATCGCCGAAGTCTTTGTCAGACGAGTCATCGTAAGCCGTCGTCAGCGACGTGCGCAGCGACAGCGCGTTCGTCAGCGACACGTTCAGCGCCAGTTCGTTGGTGACCAGGGTGGAGCTGTCCGAGTAGATCACGTCGGTGTCGTTGGTGACGTAGGACGTCTCGCTCAGCGAACGGTAGTAGTTCGACGAGATCGAGGCAGCCGCTTCGGAGTTGTCGCCGTTGTTGACGGACTCGGTGTAGCGGTAGCCGGGGCCTGCCTGGATCGACCACTGGCTGGTGGCATCGTTCAGGATGCGGTAACCGATACCGGCACCCACGAAGACGTCGGTGTAGTTTTCAGTGTTCGGCGCTGCATCGTCAAAAGACGCGTTCAGCTGGCCATAGCCGAAGAAACGCGGGCCGAAGTCGCGACGGTAGTCCGCACCCATCAGCAGTTCCTTGGTGTCGACGACGCCGTTGGTTTCGCTGTAGTTGTAGGTCGCGGTGACGTCGATGCCGTTCACGCCATCGAACGTGCCGTAGCGCAGGCCAAGGCCGACTTCGTAGTTGTCGTCCTTCTGCGTGCCGATCACTGCACCGGTGTTGTCCACCAGGTCACGGCCATTGTTGTCGTTCTGGGCCGTCGCGCGCAGCGCGATCGAGCCGTAGGAACCGACGACGCGGCCTTCGTTCCCGAAACGGCCAACATCGCGCGACGCATCGTTCGCAATCTGCGTCTGCAGGTCGTCGAACTGATCGTTGGCGCCGTTGGATCCATTGAAAGTGCTGGTCTGTGCAGAGGCTGCACCAGCAAGCGTAGCGGCGGCAACGGCAGCCACAAAGATGTTGACGGTCTTGGTCATGGCAAAAATCCTTTTCAGTGCGCCCGCAGCAGCGCGGGGTCTGGCAGGTAAATGCATCTGCAACATGGAAAGTTCGAGGTATTGACCTGATTTAGGGCGTTCGCAGCATGAGGTGTCTTCTTTTTGCGACATGCGCAAAATTCGGCTTATGCTAAACTTATGATTATAAACAAATTTATAATTATCACGGGGCTGTGTTTCAAATACTGACCAATCACCCTTGAACGTGATGGAACATTTCTCGGCCATTGACAGCAGATTTGCGTCGACATGGACAATTCCGCGTTCGTCCACTCGGCCAATGCGCGATGTTCTGTGCAACGCGTATGGTCAAGGCAACAGTCCGCGCGCAAAAAAGCTGCGCGCCCCATCGGATGCCAGGACGCCAGAGCGGCAGGATCGGATCACGCCCGTGAAAAAGCCTTGCGGCAGTTGTCTCAGGGCTCGACGCGCTCTGCGGGTGCGACGCGAACGGCGGCGAACTTGAACTCCGGTATCTTGCCATATGGGTCGATGGCCGGGTTGGTCAGCAGGTTTGCCGCCGCTTCGACATAAGCAAAGGGCAGAAAGACCATGTCCGGCGATACCGCGCGATCGGCGCGCGCCATCAGCTCCACCGTACCGCGCCGGGTGGTCAGCGATACCCTATCGCCCGCCTCCAGCCCCATCCGCCGCAAGGTCGATGGATGCAGCGAACAGTTCGCCTCCGGCTCGACCGCGTCCAGAACAGTGGCGCGGCGCGTCATCGACCCGGTATGCCAATGTTCCAGTTGTCGGCCTGTCGTCAGGATCATCGGATATTCCGCATCCGGCACCTCGTCGGGCGCGATGACGTTGGCGGGGGTGAACTTGGCGCGGCCCGTCTCGCGCGGGAAACCGTCGGCGAACATGATGGGCTGGCCGGGATCGGTGGGCGACAGCGACGGATAGGTTACCGACTCGCGTTCCAGTCGGTCCCAGGTGATGTTGTCCAGCGACGACATCGTCCGCGCCATCTCTGTGTAAACCTCGCGCGGATGGGTGTATGTCCACGCAAGGCCCAACCGCTGCGCCAGATCATTAATGATGGCCCAGTCCTCGCGCGCCTCGCCCGGTGGCGGTACGGCAGGGCGGCCCATCTGCACCTGACGGTTGGTATTGGTCACGGTACCGGTCTTTTCCGCAAAGGCGCTCGCGGGCAGGATCACATCCGCATAGTTTGCCGTTTCCGTCAGAAAGATATCTTGCACGACAAGACATTCCAGCTTGGCCAAAGCCGCACGGGCATGGTCAAGGTCGGGGTCCGACATCGCGGGGTTCTCGCCCAGAATATACATGCCCTTGATCTTGCCCGCATGCACGGCGTCAAGGATCTCGGTCACCGTCAGACCCTTGTTCGGGTCGATCGGCACACCACCCCAGACCTCCTCGAAATTTGCCCGGATCTCGGCGCTGGTGACGGACTGGTAGTCCGGCAGGAACATCGGGATCATGCCAGCGTCCGACGCGCCCTGCACGTTGTTCTGCCCGCGCAGCGGATGCAGGCCCGTACCCGGACGCCCGATCTGGCCCGTCATCAGTGCCAGAGATATCAGGCAACGCGCATTATCAGTGCCGTAGGTGTGCTGGCTGACACCCATGCCCCAGAAGATCATCGCCGACTTCGCCCCGGCGAATGTGCGCGCGACATCGCGCAGCACATCGGCGTCAATGCCGCAGACCGCGCTCATCCGGTCGGGATCGAAGCCTTTCAGATGCAACTGCTCCGCCTCCCAGCCTTCGGTATAGCCGTCGATGTATTGCCGGTCGAACAGCCCCTCTTCGACGATCACGCTGCAGATCGCGTTCAGCATGGCGACGTCCGTGCCCGGCTTGAACTGAAGCATATGCGAGGCAAAACGCTTCAGCGCCTGACCGCGCGGGTCCATGACAATGAGCTTGCCGCCGCGCTTGGTGAACTGCTTGAAATAGGTGGCGGCGACGGGATGGTTCTCGATCGGGTTGGCGCCGATGACGATGGCGACATCCGCGTTCTCGATCTCGTTGAAGGTGGCGGTGACGGCGCCCGACCCCACGTTCTCCATCAGCGCAGAGACGGACGAGGCGTGGCAAAGCCGGG
Organism: Loktanella sp. M215; assembly: GCF_021735925.1. Lineage (NCBI taxonomy): Bacteria > Pseudomonadati > Pseudomonadota > Alphaproteobacteria > Rhodobacterales > Roseobacteraceae > Loktanella > Loktanella sp. M215. The sequence goes on along the minus strand of NZ_WMEA01000001.1, from coordinate 1,469,616 downwards.
TGCAATGGTCGACGTTGTTGTGACCAAAGCCCTGACGGATCAGCTTCTGGAACAGGTAGGCTTCCTCGTTCGTGCACTTGGCACTTCCAAAGCCTGCGACCGTCGCCCCGCCACCGATGTCGCGCAAGCCGCCAAGGCCGCCAGCGGCACGGCTCATCGCCTCCTCCCAGGTCGCCTCGCGGAACACATCGCCCCAGTTCCCGGGATCGACGTTCAGACCCTTGGCGGGCGCATCATCGCGGCGGATCAGCGGTTTGGTCAGGCGGTGCGGGTGATGGATATAGTCGAAGCCGAACCGCCCCTTGACGCAGAGCCGGCCCTCGTTCGCCGGGCCGTTCAGCCCGTCGACGTATTTCACCCGGCCGTCCTTCACCTTCAGGCTGATCTGGCAGCCCACCCCGCAGAACGGACAGACCGAGGCGACCTCTTCGTCGAAATCAGCACTGTCGCCGACCTGTGCGGTGTCCAGCACAGAGGCCTCCATCAGCGCGCCGGTCGGACAGGCCTGAACGCATTCGCCGCAGGCGACGCAAGTGCTGCCGCCCATGGGATCGTCCATGTCGAAGACCGGATAGGCGTCATGTCCCCGGTACGCCATGCCGATCACGTCGTTCACCTGCACCTCGCGGCACGCACGGACGCAAAGGTTGCACTGAATGCAGGCGTCGAGGTTCACGCGCATCGCGACGTGGCTGTCGTCCAAAAGCGGCACATGATCAGGCCGCTTCGCCGGAAAGCGGCTGCTGCTGACGCCCTCGACCTTGGCCATGTCCCACATGTGACTGGACTTGTCGTGCGACACGTCATGGGCAGGCTGGTCGGCGACCAGCAGTTCCATCACCATGGCCCGCGCCTTCACCTCGCGCGGCTGGTCGGTCGTGACAACCATGCCATCGGTGGGCGTGCGCAGACAGGACGCCGCCAGCACACGCTCGCCCGCGATGCTGACCATGCAGGCACGGCAGTTGCCGTCGGGGCGATAGGACGCCGCGTCCTTGAAACACAGATGCGGAATGACCAGACCGCGGCCATGGGCCACTTCCCAGATCGTCTGGCCGGCAGCCGCAGTCACGGTTTCGCCGTCCAGCGTAAAGGTGATGGTCTCGGTCATGGTGTAGCTCTCCCTCGCCCCCCTGATCTAGGGTGCGACGCGGGCGTCGTCACCCCACAAGTGCGACTATACGTTCACATTTTGCGCCAGCGGGAACAACTCATACCAATGAAGGGCGCGGTCGTCCCCCCGGCCGCCCCCCGTTCCGCGTTCACCTTGGCCAGAAAAACGCCCGCCGGAGGCTGGTCTGGCGCAGCCGGGCCATTCATGCCGGATAGTCGCGCACGAAAGCCCATGTATCGCCCTGCGACAGATCGGCGTCGAACTGGTATCCCCCGGTGCGGAAGTCCTTGATCGCCGCAGGGTCGGTCAGCCGTTCCGTCACCACAAACCGCGCCATTGCCCCGCGCGCCCGCTTGGCAAAGAACGACACAACGCGGGGACGCCCGTCCTTCACCTCCAGAAACTGCGGCGTGACGACCCGCAACGATAATGCCTTGCGGTCTGCGGCCCCGAAATATTCCTGGCTGGCGCAGTTGATCAGCGTGTCTGTCCCCACCTCTGCCGCCCGCGCAATCAATGCCCTGGCGATGGTGTCGCCCCAGTAGTCGTAGAGGCTGCTGCCCCGCCGGGTCTTCAGCCGCGACCCCATTTCCAGCCGATAAGGCTGGATTGCATCGCAAGGGCGCAAGAGGCCATAGAGGCCCGACAGGATGCACAGACGATCCTGCGCAAAGGCGATGTCCTCCGGCTCCAGCGTCGCGGCCTCGAGCCCCTGATAGGTATCGCCGTCGAACATCCATGCGGCGGGCTTGACCGCCTCCGTGGCCGGGTCTGCGCTGAACGCCTTGAACCGGTCCCGGTTCAGGCGCGCCAGATCGTCCGAAATCCCCATCAGGTCGCGCAACTGCGCCAGTGTCTGGCCGCGCATCGTCTTGGCCAGTCGCACGGCATCAGCGGCGAATTGCGGCTCTGTGGGCGTCACGTCGACCGGCGACAGATTCAGCGATTTGGCGGGCGATATCGTGACGAGCATGGAACCTCCGGACAACGTTGCAGGCGTTGTAGCAGGCCCGCCCCCGGATGCCACCCGCCTGCATGTCGCAGGTCAGGCCCTAAACTGCTGACCGGCGATGTCGGCGCGCAGCATGCATGCCCGGCATGGCAACGCTCTGGAATCGGTCAGACTCGCCAAGGTCGCCGCGGCGACGCAACCCGCCGTCCACAACACCTTCCGCGGGCGGAACGAGGTGGAGGACAAGCTGGTCGAAGGGCTGAACGACACGCCCTCTCTGCCGAGCGACACCGTCACCGCCGCCGATCTGCCGATGGTGTCGGCCTTGGGCTGACCTCCCGCTTTCACCCCGACTCCGACGATGTCCGCGACTGGGGAGCATGCTGCGAGGCACGTCCATCGGCAAGGGCCGTCGCGGACCATGACACCGCCCTGCTGTCCGCCGATGCCTACGGGTCCGACAGCACCGCCAGAAAGGCGTGACCGAAGCGTTCGGCGTGCCGGTCACCGATCACGCGGGCCACCGCCCCCACATCCGGCTGACGCAATTGCGCGACCTTGGCCAATTGCGACGCCGAGCATGACATCGGCTTGTCCAACCCGTCGGGCCCGCGCGCCAGATCGGCCTGTGCGGCCAGCAGCCGGTCATAGACGGCACCTTCGGTCCGTCCCGCCAACTTCATGCGGGCGGGGTGGACCTCCTCTACCGCGCCCGCGATGACTTCGAGGAAAGCGCGGCCGTAGCTGTCCAGCTTCTTGGCCCCCACGCCGCCGATCCGCGCCATCTGGTCCAGCGTGGCGGGCTTGCGTTCTGCCATCTCGATCAAGGTCTTGTCGTTGAAGATGATATAGGCCGGACCGCCCGCCTGCTCCGCCAGAGCGCGACGCTTGGCTTTGAGTGCAGACAGCAACGGTGCGTCCTCCTCGCTGACCATCTGGCGCACCGCGGGGCTGAATTTCGCGTTGGTGATCGTGTCCTTGCGCAGGGTGATCGATTCCTCGCCCCGCAGGATGGGGCGCGCCGCGTCCGTCATACGCAGCGCGCCGTGGCGTTCGGGATCGGGCCGGAACAGGTCGCGGCCCATCATCTGGCGAAAGATGGCCTGCCATTGGCGCTTGTCCCATTCCTTGCCCACACCATAGGTCGGCAAGCTGCTGTGGCCCCGCTCTCGGATCTTGGCGGTATCGGCGCCCATCACGATGTCGATCAGGTGGCCCGCACCGAACCATTCTTCCGTCCGCAGCGCGGCAGACAGGGCCATGCGAACGGGCGTCGTGGCGTCGAAGGTCTCGGCGGGCTTGTCGCAAAGGTCACAATTGCCACAGGGCGTCGGGTCCTCGCCGAAATAGCGCAGCAGGTTCAGGCGGCGGCACTCCAGCGCCTCTGCCAGACCCAGCAGGGCATTCAGACGGCCATGATCGGCGGCACGGCGCTCGGGCGGGGCCAGCCCCTCGTCGATCTGCTGACGCCGGTACCGGATGTCCTCGGGACCATAAAGCGTCAGCGTCTCGGCCGGTTCGCCGTCGCGGCCCGCGCGGCCGATTTCCTGATAATAACCCTCGATCGACTTGGGCAGGTCCGCGTGGGCGACCCAGCGGATGTCCGGCTTGTCGATGCCCATGCCAAAGGCGACCGTTGCGGTGACGATCAGACCGTCCTCCTGCTGGAACCGCCGTTCCACATCGCGCCGCGACTCGGCGTCCATGCCACCGTGGTAGTGACAGGCCGAATGCCCCGCCTGCCCCAGCGCCTGGCTCAACGTCTCGGTCTTGGCGCGCGTCCCGCAATAGACGATCCCCGACTGTCCCTTGCGGGCCGCGGCGAACGCCAGAACTTGCGTCCGCGGATTGTCCTTCACCGCAAAGGCAAGGTGGATGTTGGGCCGGTCGAAGCCCCGCAGGAATGTCGCGGGTTGCTGGCCCGCGAACAGTTTCTGAATGATCTCGACCTGCGTCTCTGCGTCCGCGGTGGCGGTAAAGGCCGCCAGCGGGACATCCAGCATCTCTCGCAACTCGCCGATCCGCAGATAGTCCGGGCGGAAATCATGCCCCCACTGGCTGACGCAATGGGCCTCGTCCACGGCGATCATCGTGACATTCGCCTCGCGCAGCATCCGCTGCGTGCCGAAAGACGCCAGTCGCTCGGGCGCCATATAGAGCAGCTTCAGCGTCCCGGCGGCCAGCTGTGCCCAGACCGCCTCCGTCTCTTCCTCGGTATTGCCGGATGTCAGCGCCCCCGCCGCAACCCCGGCCTCTTTCAGGCCGCGCACCTGGTCGCGCATCAGGGCAATCAACGGGGAAATCACGACCGTCACGCCGGGCCGCACCAGAGCAGGCAGTTGAAAGCACAATGACTTGCCACCGCCCGTCGGCATGATCGCCAGCGTATTCTGCCCCGCCACGACCGCATCCACGATCTCTTCCTGACCGGGCCTGAAGCCGTCGAATCCGAAAACATCGCGCAGCAGCGTGTCGGCCTGCATCGTTCACCCGTTTGTCTTGTGCCTGAGCCTGCACAATTTCATGGCGCGAATCGGTAAACAAGTCCTGAACGTCATATGGCCGCGTCGCGCCTCCGCCAGTTGAACCGATCCGTGCAGCGGGGGGATGCGTCAATCGCGGATAGAGGTCGGCTGTGTGCCCATGAAGCCTTTGCATGATGCGTTTATGCCGGACATTACAATTTTGACATGTTGCTGAAAGAACCACGCATTCTCGCAGTGCTCTATCGGGTTAAAGAGATCGGACACGGGGTCGGATCTACGCCGCTTGAGGACCGTTCATGTCAGATTCAACCACCTATCATCAAGCCAATCAGGTCGCGGACGCACCGCGCCATGCGATCGCGACCCGCATTCTGCATGCGTTACTGGCCACGGCGATCATCGTGCAGCTTGCCAGCAGCCAGTTCATGAATCCGGACGACGGCGGCGACAATATCTTCGGCGTTCATGCCTATGTCGGGCTGGCCGCCTTCGCGCTGGTCCTTGGGTTCTGGGTGCAGAGCCTGATGCGCCAGCGCGGCACGCCGCTTGGCATGCTGATCCCGTGGTTCAGCGGTGCGCGCCTCGCTGCGGTCTGGACCGATTTCAAGGCACATCTGTCGGCGCTGACGCACCTTCGCCTGCCGACCCACGATACGCATTCGCCCTTTGCCGCCGCGATCCACGGGCTTGGCCTGCTGCTTGTCACCGCGATGGCTGCGTCCGGGACGCTGTACTATTTCGTCAACACCGGTGATCCAGATGCTGGCGGTCTGGTCAAGGTCGCGATGACCGTTCACACGACGCTGGCCAATCTGGTCTGGGCCTACCTGATCGGCCATGCGCTGATGGCGCTGATCGCCCATTATGGCGGCACGCTTTCCCTGTGGCAAATGTGGTCACTGCGCCGCCGTCCCGAGCTTCACTGACACCGGCGGAAAAGTAATGCGCACGGCCAGGCCGGGCGCATTGTCATCCAGCGTCAGCCGCGCGCGGTGCAGGTCGCAAAGCGCCGCCACCATCGCCAGACCCAGCCCGTTACCATCCGTCGTGCGGCTGCGTTCCAGCCGGTAAAGGCGCTGCAGCACCTTCTCACGCTCTGGCACGGGAATGCCCGGGCCCCGGTCCGTGACAACCAGTGCGACACCGGCCGCCGCGTCCGACAGGTTGACGTGCACCACGCCACCCACAGCCCCGTGCAGCATCGCGTTCTGGATCAGGTTCACCAAGAGTTGGGAGAGCAACTGCCGGTCACCGGTCACGATGGCCACCGGTGCCAGATCAGCTGTCAGGGTCACCCCCTGTGCCTCGGCGTCGGCCTCCATAAAGTCGGTCACGTCGCGCGCGACATCCGCCAGATCGACGGGGATCAGGCGGTCGCGCACGGCGCCGCCTTCGATCTGGGCCAGCTGCAGCAGTGCCTGAAACGTGCGCACGATCCGCACGGTTTCGTCCTTGGCACGCTGTAGCAGAGCGTCCTGCTCTGGTGACAGTATCGGCCCGCGCTCCATCTGGTCCAACAGCACAGAGACGCGCTGGATCGGCGTCTTCAGGTCATGCGCGATATCCGTGGACACCTGCCGCATCGCCACAATCAGGGCCTCTTGCGCGGTCGCCATGTCATTGACCGCCTGTCCGATCCCCGACAGGTCATCCTGCCGCCCGGCCACGTCCGTCACCCGCGCCGAGGTCTGTCCCCCTGTCATAGCGCTCAGTGCGATCTGGATCGTCGCGATCCGGTGCTGCGCCCGACGGGCGATCCAGAATCCCGCACCGCCGGCGATCATCAGCGCCGGCAGCAGGCCCATCAGAAAGACCGCCGTAAAGATCTCGCCCATCTCGATGATCGGCGCGCGGGATTGTCCCACGATCAGCTGACCGTCGCCAACGCGGACGCTGCGGGCAAGATAGCTTTCGGCCACGGGCACATCGCCCTGACCGATGCTGCGGCCGGACAGCGTCACGACGCCGCTGACCGGTGCGATATCTCCGGTGCTGGAGATGACCGGCCCGCGGTCGGGCAGGTAGTGCAGGATGCGGAATGCAGGATCCGTCACGCTGACGGCCTCGGTCAGCCGTTCGCGCAATTCCGCCGGGTCGGATTCCTGCCGGAAGGTGTCGATCGTCTGCTGCAGATCTGAAAGGATCGCGGCGCTCAGGTTGGCCCGGACGACGCCGTAGGCTGTCGCAAAGCAGCCCAGCGAGGCAACAGTGAAGATCAGCAACAGGATAACGGTCAGGCGCAGGGGCGTCGACCGGATCCGCGATATCCGGTCGCGCGGTGTCATGCGGCGTTGATCCGGTACCCGGCACCGCGAACGGTTTCGATCAGCTCTGTCCCGAAGGGCTTGTCGACCTTGGCGCGCAACCGGCTGATGTGGGTGTCGACGACATTCGTGAGGGGATCATAGTGAATGTCCCAGACCGTCTCCATCAGCATGGTGCGGGTCTGCACACGGCCCTTGCGCCGCATCAGGCATTCCAGCAGGGCGAATTCGCGCGGCAGCAGGTCGATGGTCTGGCCGGCCCGCGTCACCTTGCGGGTCAGAAGGTTCATCTCCAGATCCGCGACGGTCAGGCTGACGGGCTCGTCCTGCAGTCTGGGTCGCCGTCCGATCGCGGCAATCCGGGCCGACAGCTCGCCAAATGAAAAGGGCTTGGTCAGATAATCGTCTGCCCCGGCGTGCAGCCCTTCGATCCGGTCATCCACACCGCCCATCGCGGTCAGGAACAGCACCGGAGTTACATTCCGCGTGGCCCGCAGCGTCTTGACCAGCGCCATGCCGTCAAGGCCCGGCAACATGCGGTCCACAACCATGACGTCGTAACTGCCGATCGTCGCCTGCACGAGGCCGTCTGCACCGGACGGGATCAGGTCGACGCTGTGCCCTTCTTCGCGCAGGCCGTCGGCGATATAGGCCCCGGTGGCTGCATCGTCTTCGATGACAAGTATCTTCATTGGCATCCTCCTGAACCGCAAGCGACCGGCAGCCCAAGAAGGGCCTGCCGGTCATGTCTAACATAGGGAACCGGCGTCAGTTACCGTCGTTTTCGCCGTCGTCGTTTTCACCGATGGCCCCGGCTGTGCCGTCCTGATCCTCGGCCTCGGCCGCCTTTGCGTTGACCGCGCCGTCAGCGGGGTCGCGGGCATCAAACGCTGCGACACGCAGCAACGAAACAAGATGGGTGCCCGCCGCCGCTTATTCGTCGACGGTCACCTGCACTGATTGGCGCTGCGGCGTGACCTGACCGAAGCGGAAACAGAACGACACCTCTGCCGCGTCCAGACCGACACCGATACGCGCGGTCTGGTTTGCAGCTGCCATGCCCGTCGCATCGACGAGGTGCCATGTGCCATCCAGATAGACCGCGGCCACCGGGTGGAAACCCTGCGGCGTATCTGCGCAATGCGTGCCCGGCCGCTGGTGCCCGCAAACTCCGCCGCGACGTTGGTCTGCTATGCGTCCGACTGGCAGTAGCGGGACGGCATCAGGTAACGGCTGCGATCATTGGGCAACAGGCTTATGTCCAATGCAGGACGGTCGACCTCGCCCCGATTGGTGTCGTTGCACGCGAAGCCTTTTGCGACCCGCAACGGCGTTGGCGCCCCAAGTCCTTCTTTGGCTGTGTGAAGGGTGTCGGTGGCAAGCCGGGACCGGGGTGGGTTCGAAAGGCTCAGATGACGGACAATCGATCCAGATGCGTATGTCTGACACGCGCGGGCATTGAAGCCTTGTCACGGATTATTCAGGTGGTGAGGCCAATGGCCTGAAGTGCGTGCCGATCCATGCAGGAATCTCGCCAATAATAATCCATTCGATCCTCGAACCGCCGGCTGCGTTTACCAACCATTCATCGCTTGCGGCAACCACAGGACCATCGCCGGAAACAGAAGGATCAGCACGACGCGCACGATTTCAGCGCCGAAGAACGGCATCACGCCCTTGAAGGTTTCGGACATTTGCACATCCTTCGCCATCGACGAGATGACGAAGACGTTCATGCCCACGGGCGGCGTAATCAGCCCAAGCTCTACCACAATCAGCGCAAGAATACCGAACCAGATCTTGAGGTCCTCGGTGCTCATGCCAAAGCCGGAACCGTCTGCACCCATGTAAAGCCCGCCGTTCAGATCGACCAGAACGGGCCAGAAAAAGGGGATGACCAGCAGGATCATGGACAGGCTGTCCATCAAGCACCCAAGCAGGATCAGAGCGACCAGCAGGACGACCATGACCAGCATCGGTGCCATACCAGAGGCAAGGATCCACTCCGCCGTGGCCTGCGGCAGGCCGATGCGCGACATGAAGATTTTCATCAACTCCGCACCCAGCAGGATCAGGTAGATCATGCCAGTGCTTGAAGCGGTTTCCTTCAGAGCGTCCACGATGTCGGGAAATTTGATGTCCCGCGTCGCGGCACCGTAAATCCAGACCAGCGCGACGCCAATCGCGGCGGCGGGGGTCGGATTATAGAAGCCACCGTAGATACCGCCCAGCACAATGCCGAAAATGCCCAGAACAGGGATCAAACCGATGGTGGCCTCACGAAATTCTGCGCGGCCGACGCCGCCGTGGGCGGGACCGCTTTTCGGGCTAACGCGGACGTAAATCGCGATGGTCAGGATAAACAGAAGGACCGCCAGCAGACCCGGCAGCAATGCGGCGGCAAACATGGTCACGATGTTGGCTTCGACGATGATCGCATAGATGATCAGTACGACAGAGGGCGGGATCAAAATCCCCAGCACCCCGCCCGCTGCCAGCGTTCCAGTCGCCAGGGCGCCCGAATAGTTGTAGCGCGCAAGCTCTGGCAAGGCGACGCGGCCCATCGTGGAGGCCGTGGCCAAGGAAGACCCGCAGACCGCCCCAAATCCGGCACAGCCCGCGATGGCCGCCATTGCCGTGCCGCCGCGCATCCCGCCCAGCCATGCGTTGGCCCCGCGAAACAAGGCCTGACTGAGTCCAGCCTTTGCCGCCAATGCACCCATGAGGATAAACATTGGCACGACTGACAGATCGTAGACAGAGAACTGGCCGTAAGCGAGCGTCTTGAGCTGGTTGAACACGGGGGCCACGCCATTCACCAGCGAAACCCCGATTCCGCCGACAAGGATCATGGCATAGGCGATCGGCATCCTGATCGCGATAAGGCCCACCAGCGCGATGAGTGCGATGATGCCAAGGGTAATGGGGTCGGTCATGTCAGCCCTTTCGGGACAGGTCGCGCAGGTCCTGCGCAAGAGTGATCGCCGCGGCGACGGCCAGCAGGGCGAGTGAGATCAGGACAGGCACGAAGGCCATCCAGATCGGCACTTGCAGGATCGAGGTTTCGTAATTGTACTGCTTCTGATCCAGCATCCCCGCATACATCCGCCAAAGCAGCAGCAGACCGAACAACAACGCCACGATGGACGACAGCAGCCGCAGGAAAGCCACCATCCGCGGGCCCGCATTTTGCGTGAATATATCAGCTGTCACATTCGACCGCGTCAGCTGGCAATACGGCAAGAAGGCAAAGGCAGCATTTGCGACTCCCATCTCTGTCAACTCGAAATCGCCGGGAAAAGGTGCGTCGAAAATCGCACCCAGAACAGAGACCACGTTGACAGCGACAACCGCCAGCAACAATGCGCCGCCCAGCAGTGCCCACCCTGTGATCAGGGTGGGCATCAGGCCGGTCTGCGGCGACGAAGACGGGAGCGCCTCGGCCGCCATTACTTTGGGGTCGCGTTGGAGGCCACAAGGCTGCGGGCGCGGTCCACCAGACGGGCGCCGTCGATGCCCTGCCCGCTGACTTCCTCAACCCACTTTCCGACGACCGGCGACATGGCGTCACGGAACACGGTCGTCTCTGCCTCGGTCAGGACGGTATGCGTATTGCCCGCATCGGTCGCGACTTTGATGCCAAAATCATCAGAAGCCCGCCAGATTGCACCGACCTCGCTTAACCAATCGCGACCAGACGCATCGCGGAAGGCCTTCTGGATATCTTCGGGCAGACCGGCCCAGCGCCCAGCGTTCATCGAGACCTGAAACGTCGTATTGCCGAACCGTTCCATCTCGAATCCTTCGATCTGGAATTTGGTCTGTTCCTGCATCTTGAGCGGCGGAATGATCTCCCACGGAATCAGCGCACCGTCTACGACACCCTTTTGCAACGCGGGCGGCAGTTCCGGGACCGGCATCGCAATGGGGGACGCACCCAGTGCTTCGATCACCCAGGCGCCGGTACGCGTCGGAATCCGAAGTTTCTTCCCCACCAGATCAGCGGGCGAATGCACGTCTGAGTCGCGCATCTGCAGGGCCTGACCGGCGTGAACATGCAGGAACATCACTTCCAGACCGGCGTATTCCGGCTTCAGATCGTCCTCGAACATGTCGAACAAGGCGAGGTTCGCGGCAGCCGGGTCGTTCTTGTAAACGGTCGGCAGTTCCATCACCTCTGTCCGAGGGAACAGGCCGGCCGTGTAGCCGTTCGCGGTCCAGACCAGATCGACGATCCCGTCGCGGGCCTGCTGAACCAGTTCCGGCGGACGACCACCAAGTGTCATGGCAGGAAATATCTCGATCTTGACACGGCCGCCGGAATTTTCGGCAACCGCCGCGGCCCAAGGCTCCAGCATCTTGGTCTGGGCCGGCGCCTGCTGGCTCAGGAAATGGTGCAGCCGGAACGTGAATTCAGGCGTCTGTGCGCGGGCGAGGCGAGGCATCGCCAACGTGGAGGCGGCAACCGCCATCGTCCCGATCATTTCACGTCTATTCATTGATCTCTCCCTCTCGTGCTTTTCAGACGTGCCCGACGGATGTCGCAGCACCTTCTCCTCCTGAAAAGATTTGGTGCAGGATCGACCAAGCCCTGATTAAAGTCAAAATGATATATTTGATAAGGAGTATTCATAAATATGATAAATCTACGCTTGATGGATCTGAACCTGCTGTCGTTGTTGATTGCGGTGCACGATACGGGGTCCGTATCCATCGCAGGGCGGTCGTTAGGGTTAAGCCAACCCGCCACATCCAATGCCCTGAAGCGCCTGCGGGAATCGATGCAGGACAAGCTTTTCGTGCGGGGACCGAAGGGAATGGAACCGACTGCGCTGACCGCGCGGATCGTGCCTGAAATTCGGATGCACCTGGACGGTATCAACAACACGCTGACCCTTGCCCCGGTATTCACCCCAGAAACAAGCCAGCGGACATTCCGCACCGCGTTGTCCGGACTGGGCGAACAGATCTTCCTGCCGCCTTTGGCGGAACGTATTTTCAAATTGGCACCCGGCGTACGGCTAAGCAATGTGTCGTCACCGTTCGACGATTTGAACAGAACACTGACCCATCGGCAGGCGGATGTGGCGCTGGGATTGCTGCCACCGCCTGGACTGAACCTGCTTCAGGCCCATCTGTTCGATGAGCATTACCGTGTCATCGGGCCACCATCGCTGAGCGCCGATGCTGCAGCGGCCGTGGAACTGAACCGGTCGCGGCTGATTCTGGCAGTCCCCAGCGCCACCTTTGCAGACGATATCGAACAGGTCGTGGCCGACCATGGCCTGACAGACAATGTGTGCCTGAGATTGCGTCACTTCGGAGCGCTGCCCGATTTGCTGGGGACCATCGACGCGCTTGCCATCGTACCGGGTCAGTTCGCGCGTCGGCTTGCTGCGGCAGGACAGGCGCGGATGCTGGATATCGCGCTGCCACGCGGTCGCCAGAAGGTCTTGATGCTCTGGCACCCCAACACCATGACCGATCCGGCGTGCGTCTGGCTCCGCAGCGTGATCCTGGATCTGTTCCAGGATCCGGACCTGTGCGCCTGATGCCTGCTCTGGCGCGGGAAACGGCAACCGGGTATCACGGTGCGATGGATAGACCCGCGCCCCAGACGCTACGGCAGAGATGAGTACGCTTCAGAACGGATCGCTGATCAAGGCGTTTGCCTTGCTTGACCTGATCTCGGATCAGCAGCCAGAGATTACCGCCGCGATTGTTGCCCGCGATCTGGACATGAGTCCCGCGACTGCGCACCGCTATCTAGCGACGCTTGACGCGCTGGGTATCCTGTCCGCTCAACACCGGGGCGTCTATGGGTTGGGTCATCGGATCATCCATCTGGGGCAAATCGCGGAACGCACGAATCCGTTGAAAAAGCTGGTCCTGCCCATCATCGAGCGCCTTAGCCTGTCACTGGGCGAATCCGTCATGGCGGGCCGACCGGCGCCGGTCGGTATCGTATGTATGGCGACGGCGAGCGCGCCGCGCCCGATTTCGGTGCATATTCAGGTCGGGCGACAACTCGGGCTGACCTCATCGGCGCAAGGAAAGGTCTGGCTTGCGCATCAACCCGCATCGACCCTCGCCACGTTGGACGATATGACTGACGCCCTGCGGCAGGACTTGCAGCGCATCCGGGTTCAGGGTTTTGCCCGCAACTGCGGAGAAGCAGAGCCCGATATCGGTGCCGTCGCGGTTCCGGTGATCAATGGATCGGGCGAGGTCGCCCTGACCCTCTCGGTTTTCGGGATGATCAGCCGCTTTTCGGATAATCGGATCGAGGTCATGGTTGCGGGACTGACGGAGGCGGCAAGCGAAGTCGCTACGGCCTTGCCGGACGTTTAGCCTGCCGCGCAGCAAGCCCGCGCAGGGGTGCCATACCGGGGTGCAGTCCTATCCGTTGCCGACGCCGACATGCGCGCTTAGGGCCAGTCGGAAAACGTCAGGCCGCCGGCACCGGTGCGACGGTCATCGCTGTGGCGGGCCTGCTGGCGGAACTGCCGTGGCGACACACCTGTCGCGCGCTTGAAGAAATGCGAAAACTGCGTCGGCTCCACGAATCCCAGATGTTCGGCGATCCGGCTGATGGTGTCATCGGTCTGCGCCAGCCGCGTCGTCGCATCCAGCAGCATCCTTTGATGCACCAGCGCCAGCGGTGCCCGCCCCAGCCGCCGCTGGCAGATGTCGTGCAACCGATCGTAGGTCAGGTTCAGGTCGCGGCAGTAGTCCACCAGCGCGCGCCGGTCCCTGTAACCCAGCTCCACCAATTGGCGGAAACGGTGCAGGACGGTCGTGTCGGGCGGCAGGTCGGCTGCATCCTCTGGGCGAAGCATGCGCAGGGTTGCGATCAACAGCAAGCGCAGGATCGCGGCAACGGCGGCGTGTGACCGTCTGGCCGGGTCTGCGATTTCCGCGTCCAGCATCGGCAGCAGCGGCAGGACGGCTGACCGCATGCCGCCCGGATCGACCGGCGTCAGGGTCAGATCCGAAAGGATACGGTCAAGCGCCACGCCATCGGTCCCAGTGCCTGTGATCAGCACCTGCATTGATCGTGCAAAGCCAATGATCCAGACCCGTGCGCCGGCATCGACCACGATCTGCCCCTGGGCACCATGCGGCAGGACAAGGATGCAATCCGACGCAACCTCACGCGCGGTTTCCGCCCGCATTAGCCGCGCACGCCCCTGCGCCACGATGGCGATCAGGTTGAAGTCGGCAAACGCGGTCTGCCCCGCCGCATAGGTGCGCTGGCGAAAGCTGGGGGCTATCGCCTCGAAGCGCAGCAGCGCACCCAGATCGGTCAGAGTCGTGTCACGGCGCACGGCGTTTCCCATAAAAAGACAATTAATACCCATTATACGACATTATTTTATCTGGCGATAGGCGACACCATCGCGTTGGGCTGCCGTCAGGCAGGGGAGGACCGGATGGACGACGCAGAGCGCGTAGGGCAACCGACGCGGCCATATCAATTGCATCCCGCGACGGCCGGATTGTTCGCCGACGGCGCACCACGTTGCGCCGCCGCAGGAGGAACGTTCACCCGTCTTAACCCGACCACCGACATGACAGCATCGGTCGCCGCGGCCGGACGCGCCGGTGATGCCGACGATCTGACCCTGATCGCCGCCAGTCGCTTTGCCGAATGGGCCGCCTGCCCCGGGGCGGACCGCGCCGCCGTGCTGCGCCGGGCCGCCGCGCTGATCCCGCAGTATGCCGACCGGTTCGCCGCCAGCATGACCGCCGAGACGGGTGCCACGGCAGACTGGGTCGCCTTCAACCTGACCATCGCCGCCGACATGCTGCGCGTGACGGCGAGCATGGCCGAGGCCACACCCGAAACGCCCGCAAATGTGGTGCGCGTGCCCGCCGGAGTCTGCGTCGCCATCGCCCCTTGGAACGCGCCGGTGGCGCTGGGGATGCGGGCGATCGCCTTTCCGCTGGCCTTCGGCAACAGCGTTGTCTTCAAGGCGTCGGAACTGTGCCCCGTCACGCACGTCTTGCTGGGCCATCTGCTGCATGATGCGGGGCTGCCGCCCGGTGTGCTGAACATCATCACCAACGCGCCTGAACACGCCGAGGAAGTGGTCGAGGCGCTGATCGCCAACCCCGCCGTGCGGCGCGTGAATTTCACCGGGTCCACCCGCGTCGGTCGCATCGTGGCGGGAATTGGCGCGCGGCACCTGAAACGCTGCCTGCTGGAACTGGGGGGCAAGTCGCCCTTCATCGTGCTCGCGGACGCCGACATCCCGCGCGCGGTCGATGCGGCGACGCATGGCGCCTACCTCAATGCCGGGCAGATCTGCATGGCCACGGACCGGATCATCGTCGATCATCGCATTGCCGA
Organism: Loktanella sp. M215; assembly: GCF_021735925.1. NCBI lineage: Bacteria > Pseudomonadati > Pseudomonadota > Alphaproteobacteria > Rhodobacterales > Roseobacteraceae > Loktanella > Loktanella sp. M215. Next base: position 1,454,447 of record NZ_WMEA01000001.1, on the reverse strand, counting down.
CGCATTTGTCGCGGCGCTTGTGGACCGCGCGACCCTGCTGACAGCAGGCGATCCCCGCCTGCCCGTCACCCGCGTAGGCCCGCTGGCCACCCCGGCGATTGCCGCGCGTCTGTCGGCCCTGATCGACGACGCGACCGCCAAGGGGGCCACTTTGCGCGCCGGTGGCCCCGCGCGGGGTCAGTTTATGGACGCAACGGTTGTCGACAACGTCTCGCCCATGATGCGGATCTATCACGAGGAATGCTTCGGTCCGATCGTCGGCATCTACCGCACCGGGTCCGTGGACGAGGCGATCACCATTGCCAACGACAGCGCCTATGGCCTGTCGTCCGCCGTCTGGGGCCGCGACAAGGCGGCCGCGCGCGCGGTGGCCGACCGGCTGGACAGCGGCATCTGCCACATCAACGGGGCCACCGTGGCCGACGATCCGACCATGCCCTTCGGCGGGATCAAGGACAGCGGCTATGGCCGGTTCGGCGGTACTGCCTGTCTGGACGAATTTACCGAACTGCGCTGGATCACGACGCAGGACTAAGAACCAAGGCCCGGTACAAGGGCGTTTCACCAAGGGAGAAGAACGATGACACGTCTTAATCGTCGCCAGTTCACCGGCCTGCTGGCCACCACGGGCCTGCTGCTGTCCGCGCGCGCCGCGTTGGCGCAGGACACTGACACCATCCGCATCGGGTTCTGCAGCCCCCGGACCGGCCCGTTGGCAGGCTTTGGCAAGACCGACGGCTATGTCCTTGAACAGGCACGCGCCGCACTGACCGGCGGGATCGAGGTTGCAGGCAAGACCTATGCCGTTGAAATCCTGGACCGCGACACCCAGTCCGATCCCGCGCGCGCAGCACAGCTGGCCAAGGACCTGATCAACGACGGCATCGACCTGATGCTGGCCGTGTCCACGCCAGAGGTCATCAACCCCGTATCGGACGCCTGCGAGGCGGCAGGCGTGCCGTGCCTGTCCACCGTCATGCCGTGGGAGGCGTGGTATTTCGGACGCGGGGCCAAGCCGGGCGAACCCAGCCCGTTCAAATGGACCTATCATTTCGGGTTCGGCGTCGGTGAATTCGCGCAGACCTATCTGTCGATGTGGCCGCAGATCGAAACCAACAAGAAGATCGGCGTGATGTATCCCAACGACGCCGACGGCAACGCCGTGCGCGCGGCCTTGGCCCCGCAACTGGAGGACGGCGGCTACACAATCGTCGATCCGGGTGCCTACGAGACCGGAACGACCGATTTTTCCAGCCAGATCGCCTTGTTCAAGTCCGAAGGTGTGGAAATCATCAACACCTTCCCGATCCCGCCCGACTTTGCCGCCTTCTGGCGTCAGGCGGCCCAGCAGGGTCTGTCGCGGCAGATCAAGATCGTGCAAACCGCCAAGACCGGCCTGTTCCCCGCCGAGATCGAGGCGCTGGGGTCGCTGGGTGAAAAGATCGCCTCTGCTGCCTATTGGCACCGCGATTTCCCCTACAGCTCTTCCGTGACGGGCCAATCCAGCCGCGCGCTTGCGGACGGATGGGAGGCCGAGACCGGCGAGCAATGGACCCAGCAGCTGGGCGCAAGCCTGTCGCTGATCGACGCCGGTATCGCGGCGCTGAAGGCCGCCAGCGATCCGAAATCCAAGGAGGCCGTGCGCGACGCGCTGGCGGTGCTGAACGTGGAGACCATCGGTGGTCAGGTCGATTTCACCGCCGGCCCCGTGCCGAACGTGGCCTACGGCCCGATCCTGGGTGCGCAATGGGTTAAGGCGGCAGAGGGTCCGTTTGCGCTGGATTACGTGCTGGTCGACAATGCGCCCGATCCGAACGTGCCGGTCGCGGCCAAGCTGCTGCCCTACAACGGATGACGGATCGCGTGGCAGACCGGACAGACCTGACCGCCAGCGGCATCCACAAGTCCTTTGGGGCGCTGGCGGTGCTGAACGGCATCGACTTTGCCCTGCATTCGGACGAGGCGGTGGGCATCATCGGTCCCAATGGCGCTGGCAAGTCCACGCTGCTGGCGGTGCTGTCGGGCGCCACACCACCGACGCAAGGCCGGGTGATGCTGAACGGCACGGACGTCAGCGCCTTGCCTGCCCGCGATCGCGCGGCACGGGGTTTGGTGCGCACGCACCAGATCCCCAAGCCGTTTTCCGGCATTACGGTCTTTGAAAACGTGCTTGTCGCGGCGACCCATGCGGGCGCCGCGCGGCACACGGACGCCTATGATCTGGCGCTGGATGCCTTGCAGGTCTGCGGCATGATGGATGTCGCCAACCGCCCGGCGGAAAGCGTGGGCCTGCTGGATCGCAAGCGGCTGGAACTGGCCCGCGCGCTGGCAACCCGGCCGCGCCTGCTGCTGCTGGACGAAATCGGCGGCGGCCTGACCGACGCCGAGGCGTCAGAGCTGGTGGACACGATCCGTAGCCTGCGCGCGCGGCGGATCGGCATTGTCTGGATCGAACATATCGTGCGCATTCTGGTGCAGGTGGCCGAACGGCTGGTCTGCATGGATGCCGGCAAGATCATCGCACAGGGCACGCCCAATGTCGTCATGGCCGACCCGGACGTCGTCAGCGCCTATCTGGGCGGGGTGCCCGCATGACCATCCTGTCCGTCACCGACCTTGACGTGCGGTACGGCCAGTTCCGCGCCGTGCGCGGTGTCAGCCTTGATGTGGCAAAGGGCGAAGTCGTGGCCCTGATCGGCGCCAATGGTGCCGGTAAGACGACCCTGCTGCGCGCACTGGCCGGGGCCAACCGCATTCACGCAGGTTCCGTGCATCTGAATGGCACCGACATCACCCGCAGCCCCAGCCACGCCCGCGTCGTTGCGGGCCTCGCGCTCGTGCCCGAAGGGCGCAAGCTGTTTCTGGACATGACCGTCACGGAAAACCTGATGCTGGGCCGCACCGCCGGTCGCCCCGGCGACTGGACAGTGGACCGGGTGTTCGACACGTTCCCGAACCTTGTGAAACGCCGCCACGCGGCCACCGGCACGATGTCAGGGGGCGAACAGCAGGCCACCGCCATCGGGCGCGCGCTGTTGTCCAACCCCGACGTGCTCATCCTGGACGAGGTCAGTCTGGGCCTGTCGCCGCTGGTCGTCGATCAGGTCTATGCCTCGCTTGACAGCCTGTTGAAAACCGGCACGACGATCATCCTTGTCGAACAGGACCTGTCGCGTGCCATGGCCGTGGCCGACCGCGTGATCTGCATGCTGGAAGGCCGCGTGCAACTGGACAGTGCCATGGCCGCCACCAGCCGCACAGCCATCACGCAGGCCTATTTCGGCATCATGCCGCAGGGGGAACCCGCATGATCAACATCCTGATCCAGGCCGTCCTGCTGGGCGGCTATTACGCGCTGATCGCCTGCGGGCTGGCGTTCATGTTCCAGGTCATGCGCGTCATCAATCTGGCGCATGGGTCGCTGGCGGTCGTCAGCGCCTATCTTGTCTGGACGCTGTCCGATGCCTTCGGCCTGTCGCCCTTCGTCGCCCTGATCCCGGTCGTCGCGATCATGGGTCTTGCGGGCTGGCTGTTGCAGCGCCTCGTGCTGGAACGCGCCGTCCGCGGAGGAGAGTTACTGCCCGTCCTGTCCACCTTTGGCCTGGCCATCGTGCTGGACAACCTGCTGTTCCAGCACTTCGGCGCCGACACCAAATCCCTTGCCCCCTTCATCGGTGATCTGAGCTGGGAGGCCTTTGCGTTGCCCGGCAACATCTATGTCGGCAAGCTGCCGGTCTATATCCTGATTGCCGCCGTGGTCATCATCGGTGGGCTGGATCTGCTGCTGAAGCGGACGGCGCTGGGTCGCCAGATCCGCGCCACCGCCGCAGACCCCGACACCGCCGGTCTGGTCGGCGTCGATGCGCGCCGCGCTGCCGGGATCGCGGCAGCCCTAGCCACCATGACCGTCGCCGTATCCGGCGTGGCCTTGGGCCTGCGCGGCACCTTCGATGCCTATGCCGGTGCCCCGCAACTGCTGTTCGCGTTCGAGGCGACGATCATTGGCGGCGCGCGGTCGCTGTGGGGCGTATTGGGCGGGGCCATCGTGCTGGCCATCGCGCAATCGCTGGGCGCGCAGATCCATCCGCAGGGGTTTCTGCTGGGCGGGCATGTCGCGTTCCTGATCGTGCTGTTCATCCGGCTGGCCCGGCAAGGCAAGCTGCCGCTGCGCCTGTCTGGCATCTCGCGACTGATCCAGAAAGGGCGTGCGCAATGACGATCCATCGCTGGACACGCGCATCGCGCCTGTCGTTTGCCCTGGCCGCCGTGATCCTGGTCGCGCTGGCGCTGGTCCCCGCCATCGCACCCCCCGGCGTGATCGAGCGTCTGACGGTCCTGTTCATCTACGTCATCCTGGCCGCGATGTGGAACGCGCTGGCGGGGTATGGCGGGCTGGTGTCCATCGGGCAGCAGCTGTTCTTTGGCCTTGGCGCCTACATGACGATCCGGCTGGCGGATGCGGGGCTGAACCCCTTTGCCGCGATGGCGCTGGGGGCGGTCATCGTGGCGGGCATATCGTGGGTGCTGTCGCTGTTCATGCTGCACCTGCGGGCGGGCGAATTTGCGATCGGGATGTGGGTGCTGGCGTCGATCGCGCATCTGTGCGTGAACCTCGATCCGCTGATCCAGGGGGAAACCGGAACCTCGCTGATCTCTCTGAATGCCTACGACATCGGGGACCGGCGAATGCTGATCTTCTGGGCCGCCTTGCTGGGCATGACCGGCCTGCTGGTGCTGCTGTTCGCGGTGCTGCGCACACCCACCGGCCTTGCAATGCAGGCGATCCGCGACGACGAGGAGGCGGCGGATTCCATCGGCGTCAACCCGATGCGGACCAAGCGGCTGTTCTTTGTCCTCGCGGGATTCGGCACCGCGGTCGCGGGTGCGCTGTGGCTGGCGCAGGTGTCTGCATTCCAGCCGAAAACCTATTTCAGTGTGCAGTGGACCGCCTACATGATCTTCATGGTGCTGGTCGGCGGCCTCGGCCGGTTCGAAGGGGCGATTCTGGGCGCGCTGATCTTCTTTACGGTCGAAACCTGGTTCGCCGGTACCGGCGTCTGGTATCTGATCGGCCTTGGTGCGGCGGCCCTGCTGTTTTCGCTGTTCCTGCCCAAGGGCCTGTGGGGCTGGATCGCGGATCGCACGGGCGTCAGCCTGATGCCGCTGGGCTACCGCGTGCAGACAGATAAATCACGATAAGGAGAAACAGATGATGTTATTCGGAAAGACCATCGTGGTCACAGGCGTGGCCAGCGGCATCGGCCGCCGCACGGCGGAACTGGCAGGCCAGTTGGGGGCCGAGGTGATCGGCATTGATCGCACCCGGCCGGATCAGACCTTTGGCCAGTTTCTGGAAGGCGACATCGGGACCGCCGACGGCGTCGCGGCCATCGTGGACGCCCTGCCCGACCGGCTGGACGGCTTGTGCAACGTGGCGGGCGTGTCCGGCAACACGGGGGCCGCGAACACGTTGGCGATCAACTTCTTCGGCCTGCGCAGCCTGGCGACCAGGCTGGCCCCGAAACTGCGCGACGGTGGGTCCGTCGTGAATGTGGCGTCCATTGCAGGCTACGGCTGGCGCGACAATGCGGCCCGCGCCGCCGCCATCGCCCGCACGGACGGTTTCCCCGACGCCGCGCAGATCGTGAAGGATCACGCCATCCCGAACGAGGCCGGCTATCCGGTGTCCAAGGAAATCCTGCTGGTCTGGACCATGCTCGCCGCCCATCAGGACCTGTTCAAATCGCGGGGCATCCGGGTCAATGCCGTATCTCCCGGCCCCGTCGATACCCCGATCCTGACCCAGTTCCGCGAGGTTCTGGGCGATGCGCGCGTGAATTCCGACGTGGACCGCGTGGGGCGCGCTGGCACTGCCGCCGATATCGCACCCGCGATCCTGTTCCTGTGTTCCGATGCGGCGCGCTGGATCAACGGCACCAATCTGGCAACCGATGGCGGGCTAGAAGCCGCCATCACCGCCGATGCACATTCATTCTGAAGGAGACAATGATGACCGTACAATTCCTGATCAACAACCAGGACGCGGATGCCGCCGACGGGGCGACCTTTGACCGCATCGACCCGGTGACAGGCGATGTCGCATCGACGGCCGCCGCCGCCAGCGTGGCCGACGTGCAGACCGTGGCCGAAGCCGCCCACGCCGCATTCCCCGCATGGGCCGCGATGGGACCAAGCCAGCGGCGCAAGCTGCTGAACGCCGCCGCCGACATCATGGACAGCAAGTCTGACGCCTTCATCGCCACGATGATCGCTGAAACCGGATCAACCGGACCCTGGGCCGGCTTCAATGTGATGCTGGCCGCCGGTGTCATCCGCGAGGCTGCCGCCATGACCACTCAGATCGGCGGCGAAGTCATTCCCGCCAACAAGCCCGGCACGCTCGCCATGGGCGTGCCCCGGCCCAAAGGCGTCTGCCTTGGCATCGCGCCCTGGAACGCGCCGGTGATCCTTGGCACCCGCGCCATCGCCATGCCGCTGGCCTGCGGCAACACCGTGATTCTGAAAGGGTCCGAAGCCTGCCCCAAGACCCACCGCATGATCGTCGACTGCTTCGTCGAGGCCGGGTTGCCCGAAGGCGTCGTCAACTACGTGTCCAACGCGCCCAAGGATGCGCCCGCCGTGGTGAAGGCGCTGATCGAGGCGCCGCAGGTTCGTCATGTGAACTTTACCGGGTCGTCCGCCGTGGGCCGGATCATCGGGCGTCTGGCCGGTGAAAACCTGAAGCCGTCGCTGCTGGAACTGGGTGGCAAGGCCCCGCTGGTCGTGCTGTCGGATGCCGACATCGACGGGGCCGTGAACGCCGCGATCTTTGGCGCCTTCATGAACCAGGGCCAGATCTGCATGTCGACGGAACGCATCATCGTGGACGAGGCCATCGCCGACGCCTTCGTCGAAAAGATGGCGGCCCGCGCCTCCGCCCTGCCCTACGGCAACCCCCGCGACAAGGTCGTGCTGGGTGCGCTGGTCAGCAAGGAAGCCGGAGAAAAGATGGAGGCGCTGATCGCCGATGCCACGTCCAAGGGCGCCAAGGTTGTCGCCGGCGGACAGCGCGACGGTGCGATGCATTCCGCGACCCTGCTGGACGGCGTGACCTCCGACATGCGCATCTATGGCGAGGAAAGCTTTGGCCCCGTCAAGTCGATCATCCGCGTGAACGGTGACGACGAGGCAGTCCGCGTCGCCAACGACACCGAATACGGCCTGTCGGCGGCGGTGTTTAGTCAGGACATCAAGCGGGCCCTGTCAGCGGCGAACCGCATCGAAAGCGGCATCTGCCACATCAACGGCCCCACTGTCGCGGATGAACCGCAGATGCCCTTCGGCGGTATCGGTGATTCAGGCTATGGCCGGTTCGGCGGTAAGGCAGCGATTGCTGAGTTCACCGATCTGCGCTGGATCACGATCGAGGATCCGAACCAGCACTATCCGTTCTGATGTCACTGCAAAGGCGCGCCCAGCCGGGCGCGCCTTTCACCACCGCAGGGCGCGTTCCACCGTCTTGGCCAGCCGTTCAGCAGGTCTGCCGCGTCATCGCGGAGTGGTGACATTTGCGCCGCGGCGCTGACAAGCGGCGGCTTCTACCCTTTTCCGATAGCAACCTCGATCAACGCCAACCCACGCTTGGCTTCGACATGCGCCAATGCGTCGCGCAGCGCCGCCTCGAACCCGTCCGCATCCGTGACGTGGCGCGCCCAGGCGCGGCTGGCCTCGGCCACTTTGACGAAGTCGGGACTGGGGGACAGGTCGGTCAGCGGCACCACGTTTGCGCGTGCGGCATGACCATCGGGATAGATATCCACCACCGACTGGCGCACGGCCCCCCATTCGGAGTTGTTCATCACCAGAATGACCAGAGACAGCCCCAGGGCTTCGGCGATTTGATGGCAGGCGACGGGGTTGGCGAACATGTAGGACCCGTCGCCCATCGTGGCGACCACGGTTTTTTCGGGCTGCGCGAGCGCAAAGCCCATCGCCGCCGGAAAGCCCCAGCCAAGTCCGCCGGAGTGTGGCCCGTCGAACCAGCTTTGGTGGCGGGTCAGACGCATGGACGGCAGTTGGCAGCCCAGTTCGGAAAAAACCACCGCGTTCCGGTCCGCCAAGGATTCGGACAACGCATGACTGATCCAGGATTTGGTCAGCGCCGCCGCATCGCGCGTCGCCGTGGCGGCGTCAAACCGCTTGGCTTGCGCTGCCGCATGATGCTTGGTCAAGGTCGTGCTGCGGGCCTTGGCGCTTTCCGCGCGGTCAGGCCACAACGTCTCGAGGGCCTGTTCCAGCGCCAGAATGGCCGGAGCGAGTTCCGTCGTGATCCCCAGATCGCAGCGGAAATTGCGCACGCCGGAGCGTTCGGCCAAGGGCCGCGGGCCGATCTGGATGACCACCGCATCCTCTTTCGGTTCGATCTGCGCCGGTGCCCACGGCGCCAAGGCATCAAGGCACAAGATCACATCGGCGCGGTCCAGCAACGCGCGGGTGTCCGATCCGGCCGCCATCGGATGTGTGGTCGGCAGCGACAGCTGCACGGCCCAATACTGGCACACCGGGATGCCCCACTGCTGTGTCAGACGCGACAGCGCGTCGAAGGCGTCCTGGCTTCCTGCCCCGTGCTGGGCAAAGATAACCGGATGAACCGCATTGGCCAGCAATGCAGCGACCTGTTCCATCTGGGATGCATCCGCGGCAATCGAAGCGCCCGTCATTTGTGGACGGCGAGCGGCCCCCTTTGCCGGGATCGTCTCACTGAGCACCTCGCGCGGCAGGCTGACGTAGACCGGTCCTTTGGGTGTCGAGGTGGCGATGCCGTGGGCGCGGTCCATCACGTCAAAAATCTGTTCCGGGAAGCGCAATTCGTAATCCCATTTGCAGGCCTCGCGGATCAGGCCCGCCTGATCCAGCATTTCCTGCCCCCACCCGATCGGCACCGTCCGCGCGCCCAGCCGCCCATGTTCCAGTGTCGGCGTCCGGCCTGACATCATCATCATCGGGATGTTGTCGCAGGCCGCGTTGATCGCGCCCATCGCTGCATTGGCGAGGCCCACATTGGTATGCACCATCACCGCCTGCGGCCGTCCCGTTGCCAGCGTATAGCCATGCGCCATCGCGACGGCCGCGCTTTCATACGGGACCGTGACAGTCTTTGGCAGCGGGATGCCACCGGCCTCGGCCTCGGACAGTCCTTCGATGACAGGAGGGAAATCGGTGCCTGAATTGGCAAAGATATAGTCCACCCCCAGGGTCGCCATACGTGACAGTAGGGCCGCGCCGGCCGTCATCGTCTTGGGCTGATCGGTCATGACAGATATCTTTCAAAGTTATGTCGCATGGGTCGCGCGAAAACACGCGTTCGATTCGGCCAGCCTGATGAACTGCGCAATCATCCGATTGGTAGGCACAGGGATGCCGTTCTGCGCCCCAAGTGCGACGACCGCACCGTTCAAGGCGTCAATTTCTGTGCGTCTTTGGGCTTTGATGTCTTGCAACATAGAGGGTTCGTGCATCAGATGATACGCATAGGCATGAGCCAGCAGGTCATCGACATGTGCCCGCGATGCCGTGACACCGCACGACTTTGCCACGGCAATTGCCTCTGCCACGACGGCATCCGCCAGAGCGCGGCCATCCTTAGACGCACCGACACTGCCGGGGGTGCCGTTCGTCAGCGCACAAATCGGGTTCAATGCGCAATTGAACGCCGCCTTTTCCCAGATCGCGGCGTGGATATCCGGGTTAATGCGCGCCGTCACGCGACCAGCCTGCAGCAGGTTTGCAAGACGATCCAGAATCGGATCAACGTGCCCGCTGGCGGTATAGAAATCGGTGGTCGCCGCACCGTGAGACGCGACATGGCCCGGCCCGATAAATTCTGCCGGGGTCATCGTCATGCCGACGAGGATCCGATCAGGGGACACGTAAGCCGCGATCCGTTCCGCGTTACCAACCCCGTTCTGCAGGCTAAGCACCCAAGCATTTCCGATGCGGTCCGCAATGGCAGCGAGGGCGGCATCCGTATGAAATACCTTGGTGAACAGCAGGATCAAATCGGCCGGACCCACAAATTCATCCGGTGACATTGCGCGGATCTGCACAACATCCTCACCCTCATCGAACGCGACGCGTAGACCATCGCGCGACACCGCCGCCACATGGTCCGCATTCACATCAAGCAGCGTCACGTCCGCGCCAGCACGCGCCAAACGCGCGCCGTAGACCGACCCCATGGCGCCCGCGCCAAGCACCGCGATTTTCATGGCACTGCCATTTAAAGCTTCCACGTCATCATATCTTATATATCAAGATACATATCTTCTTTAGTGACAACAATCCCGGATTGTCACTCGCTGGGCCTTTCCAAGCAGCTGACAGCCGCCTTGTCAGATTAGGTGGGCTCGTTTGATTTGTCTGGATCTGGCAAGAGCTGGAAGCAATGCTCCCCTCCCTGTCGGCTTTCATGGACCAGCCGACAACACGTCGGGAGAAGAGGTACGGCACGACCGATACATAGAGCCAGCCGTCCGCAGTCCGGATGGAGGTGAGGTCTGCCAGTCACGTCTGGTTCGGTCGGTCCGCCGCGACGTCGCGGTCAAGGATGTTGCGGGCGATTACCGAACGCTCGCCGTCGTCCTTCGGGTTGGCGAACACCGGCAAAACTACTCGACCAGCTGCGCAAACGGGGTAGTGTCCAAGGTCGTGCGACGACCGATTAACTCTGCCCAATACTGCTATCACGACTGTCAGAAGATCCTGCGTCGACACGGCTTTCAGGTCTCGATGAGCGGCGAGGGCAATTGATATGAAAATGCAGCCGTCGAGACGTTCTTAGAACCATCAAGGCCATGGAAGACACGGCGGCAAGCTGAGATGACGATCTATGAATACATCAACGGGTTCCACCATCCGCCCCGTCGACACGCAGCACTGGGCTGGAAAAGTCCCGTCTCTTTTAATTAGAATGTGGCCCAAACGAGCACCTGCGACGTCACTAAAGTGAGACAGGTCGAATCGAAGAGCATAAATCTTGCAGGTCTGGTAGCTTCAAGCCCATTGATGAGCTTAGCGCCCAGAAGCCACGGCAGAGATCGCAAGCGTTCCCGGTGCATCCTGAAAATCTGGGAGCACCACAGATCTTCCTATTGCAGCTGAAAATATCGTTCTATTTCGACCACCTGATTTCGCTTGGTAAAGTGCAGCATCCGCTGCTCGAATTGAATCATTGATATCCTGCAGCCTGTCCTTCATAGAGCAGCCAATCGATACAGTGACATGCACTTTCTCTCCTGAAAAAGCTTCCAATGGCGTATTCTCAATACCGCGACGCATCCTCTCGGCGGTGGTGTACCCTTCATCCGCATCGCTCGCTTTCAAAAAGATCACAAACTCCTCGCCACCAAATCGGCAAACGATATCATCTTCCCGTATGATCTGACGCAAGGTATTTGCAACTTCTCGAATGACATAATCACCTACTAAATGGCCATGCCGGTCATTGATCGTTTTAAAATGATCAATATCTACCATGAGTGACACACCGTATGCTTCGGGGTATGTATCCATCGCCATGTAAAAGTAATCACGTGTCGCAACATCTGTCAGACGGTCACGTTCAACCAAAAATTTCAATTTTTCTGCGAGAATTGTGCTCTTTCTGATTTGGTAGAATAAAAAGAAGTTTATCGGGATGGAGGTCAACATGGCACCGATGATTGCTTTCGGCTGAACGATAGCAGCAATATCCGGTGTGTTCTCTAACCCTGTTTGCAGGGCAACGATGCCAACAATCAGACTTGAGAGTAGTAAAGTAGAAGCCCAAACACCCCACCATGTCTTGATCTTGATCATTGGCGACCTTCTAAGGCTGTTGTGAGGTTCACAATTTGACAGAGTCCTCGTCCGAACAATATCTGCGGTACTTTAATTTGTGATTAAATCCACATGCCCCACGTGAAGCCTCGTTTCCGATACCTTGATGCATCTCTGGGTTCAGATCAATAACACCAGCCGCGCCGAGGGGCTCTGTTGATGGGATACCGTGTTGATCCCGCGTGGCAGCGTTGCCCTTATGCGCTAACAAGCAGGCCCGTTGATTTCCACCCGGAAGTGATGGGGTGGATACCCCTCCCGACGGCATCGCGTTATGCCAAAGTGACATAATTCGAGGTCACATCAAGGATGGGGCCATCCGCGGAAGTAGTGACCATCGCTGGACTGCCGCCCTGTCTCGTTGCCATGGAGGCCTGCGCGCCGGCGCATTACTGGACGCGGAAGAACGACGGGACTGATCATACCGTCAGGCCGGCGCCTTCACCTTATGTATAACAATTCGTGAAGCGACAGACGAATGACGACGCGGACGCAGTCGCAGAGGCGGCGTCCCGTCCGACCATGCGTTTTGTTGAACCCAAATCACCCCAGCAACAGGCCCGCGCCAGGGTTTCCAGACCCGGAAACTATTTGTGCGTAGCAGACCCAGCTTGAGGGAATGTTTCGGGGGTCAGGCTTGCCTCAAGACATCCATTGCCTTCCCTCTTTTTTACGCCGAGACGGCGGCACTGGCTTCGAAGCCGAAGCTGTTCTTGCCGGTCTCCAGAATAAGACAGCGATGGGTCAGGAGATCGATGAGCGCGATCGTCGTCCCGGGCGGTCCATTTGCTGAAGCTCAGGTTTGAGGTGATGATGACGCTGGTGCGCTCGTAGAGTTTGCTGAGCAGATGGAAGAACAATGCGACCTCTGATGCGCTGAGCGGCAGTCAGCCAAATGCGTTCAGGATTATGAGATCAAGGCAGATGAGGCGTTCGGTAATGTTTTGGGATAGATTCTGAACTGATTATTCATCTTGTCTCCTTAGAACCGATCGCGACAAAGGTTTCTTTCAGTGGATTCGGCTAATGATCAAACATTTCCGGCGCTTTCGCCATCCGTCTGCGTTTCATCTTGTCGTCAAAACACCTTCAGGGAGTTGTAGCGCAACAGTCGTTGACATCAGTGCAGGCGGCGCACAGCTCAAGAACGTGACTGGTGTCTTGCATGGTGACAAACTGACGCTTCAGGTTCTCGACATAAGTTTGACAGGTTTTGTCCGCTGGACCCGAGGGGACAAAGTAGGGATCGCTTTCACAGTTCCTCCGACCCCCGAACTGCTTGATGCGCTACGAAAAGGCGCACGGCAGATCGCAAATTGAAGCTCTCCGGCCTTGCGGGACAGCAATTCTTGCAGTGACTATGCGTCCATATCTGTTGAAACCTGAATTGCATAAAAGGATACCCCGACGTCGGTGGCTGCAACATGATTCTTGAGGCCGCGTAAGATGTAAATATTTCCGTGCCAGATTCGTCCGCTGTCTGAACCGGATCAGTATAATAACGTCAAATTCATCAATTGAGCCCCGCGCACTTTGGGACACCTCAACGAAATTTTCATCTTATCCGCGCTTCATCTTGTTAACGCGTGTTTGAAGGTATGATGTGAACCGAATAATCTCATGTTTAACGCAAGAGCATCAGCTCTGGCTTGTCGGGGTGGCCGCAGCGATCTGTGTTGTTGGCTCCGTTCTGTCTGTGCGCCTGACCAATCGATACAAAGGTGTATCCGGAACATTGGATCGCGTGTTTCTGGTGTTGATCAGCTTGATTACAGGGGCGACCGTATGGTCAACGCATTTTGTAGCAATGCTTGCCTATGATCCAGGTTATCCACATGGCTTCGAGCCTATTGCAACAGTGCTATCTTTGCTTATCGCTATCTTCGGCATTGCTGTCGCAACAGCTACGTTTAAATACCTCCCGGTCAAACAGCCGTTCATTGCGGCTGGGACGCTGCTCGGCCTCTCGATATCGGTCATGCATTATGTCGGAATATCAGCCTATCGCGTGCCGGGTATTTTGACATTTGACATGACCGCCGTCGTCATATCGATCGGCATGAGCATGCTGTTTGGTATCGCAACGTATCATCGTGTGGCTTATCCCCTAACACGTTATTGCTGGATAGGAGGAATGATTTTCCTCGTCCTGGCGATCTGCAGCCTTCACTTCGTCGGCATGAGTGCAATTACCATCATATTGAACCCAACCGTCGCTGCGCCCACCGCGCAACTCTCGGATATGGTTCTTGCGGGTGGCGTCATTGCGGTTGTTACGATCCTCTTGCTGCTTGGCTTTGCGTCATTCGGAATTGAAGCCAAGCTGACAATGGATGCGAAGAATAACGCGATCTACGCCGCAAATCACGATGGTTTGACCGGGTTGCCGAACCGTCGAAAAATGGTCGAGGATGCGCGGGTCCTTTCGCGAAAGCTGGAACGGGATCCTGGGGCCAGCCTCGCAGTCGTTTTTATCGACCTGAATGGCTTCAAAACCATCAACGACCTGCATGGTCACCACGTCGGTGATGCTGTCATCTGCGCAGTCGCACAGCGCCTGAAGAAAGCGGCGCGAGAGACGGAAATCATCGCGCGCACCGGTGGTGATGAGTTTGTCATTCTATTATCGCCGATAGCAAGCATCGAAAATATAGATAAATTTGCGCGCCGCCTTCATGCTCAGATCATTCCGCCAATACAGATAGGAGATTTGAATGTTGGGGTGGGTGCTGCGATCGGTATTTCGACGAGTTTAAACGATAGTCGCCAATTCGATAGCCTGTTAAATATGGCCGACCTGGCGATGTACCGCGCGAAAAACTCAGGCCTTCCCGTCTGCATATTCAACCCCGATATGGACGTGGAAAACCGCGAAGAACTGCAGTTGATGAGCGATCTGAGGCAGGCCTGCAGCAATGGCGAGTTTGAATTGGTCTATCAGTTGCAGAATGACGTGGTGTCACTCGCCCCAGTGGGCTTTGAAGCGTTGCTGCGGTGGAACCATCCGATCCGCGGCTTGGTAATGCCTAACAGCTTCATTCCCGCTGCAGAAAAATCAGGCTTGATACGCGAGATCGGGCGTTGGGTGCTGGTCACGGCGTGTCACGAAGCCGCGAGCTGGGATTTGCCCCTCACGATTGCCGTGAATGTCGCACCGCAGCAGCTCGTCGAACCCGACTTCGTGGGGCATGTGGTAGCTGCACTGAAACAAAGTGGTTTGTCGCCTGAGCGACTTGAGTTGGAAATGACGGAGGAAGGCATCGTCGAGGATGCTGATCTGACTTTGGATGTGATGACGAAGTTGAAATCGCTCGGTGTGCACATTGCGATGGATGATTTTGGTACAGGGTATTCTTCACTTTCCATGTTGCAGACGTTTCCGTTCGATAAAATAAAAATTGATCGTAGCTTCGTGCAAGATGTCCACCAAAACAAAAAACGTGCCGCAATTGTAAGGGCTACATTACTACTCGGAGGAGCGTTTGACATCCCCATCCTAGCGGAGGGTGTAGAAACCTTGGATGAACTTAGTTTTCTGCAGGACGTCGGCTGCACGACCGCTCAAGGCTACCATTTTGGCAGACCTATGCCGCAGGAAGAGATGCGGAAGATTACGCGTCCGGATAATAGTTGCAGCAGCTCGACCCTCCTGATGGAGCCTGAAATCGCTAATTCAATAAATCGAGACCCCTCAGCTTTATCATTTTCGTAGATAGATAAATTATCATCATCGATGCAATCAGTTTTGTTCAAAATATTATCAACCTTGGACTAGAACCGCAGACTAGACATTTTTAGCCGCATGATACTAATTGCCTGGCCAAGGCTGCGGAAATCAGCCTTGGTGCATCCGAAGGGAAATTTCAGATTTTCCGCAAACCGACTGTTGGTGAAATGCGGTGTTTCGGCCAGCCTCACAGAACGCCTACATCGCGCGCTACAACCGTGCCGTGTTTCATGTCATGGCCAACTCAGGCCATATTCCCTTGATCGGCGCAGGTGTTTGCCGGCCACCCAAAGAAGCAGGATTCGCATCTGATCGACCGCCGAGACCGGCCTCCAAATCATGATCGATTTCTCCCGCTCGACGCCGGTTCTGGTGGTCCGCTGCTTGAGGACTGCCCGGACGGTCTCCCGATGGTTGCATTGCCAGACAATTTCGTCGAGGTAACGCTGGTGGTGAGGTAACATCGGTGCACCTCCAGTGTTGGTCCCCATGATCTCGACGGCTCTGATTTTCATTTCTTACTCATCAATATCGATGCGGATCTTGCGCCAGACACGTCGTTTGGGGCCGCCATGCTTGCGCGCCTTCCCTTTCGACCTTGATGCCAGTGTTGTCGATGAAAAAGTGCCGCGATGCGCTAGCGTCCCAAGGCTCGCTGCGAACTTCGTCCGCATGTGACGATAGCCAAAGTTACACTTACGGGAGGCTCGCCACCTGTTGAGGTCCGATGACACGCAACGTCTGGTCGAAGGCGATGCCAACTGGCGTTAGGCACAATTTGTCATCGACGAGGTTTATCTTAGGTGACTGCCACCCCATGGATACGGATTCGCAGCGAACCACGCTTGTCGTTCGACAAACTGAAGATCGTTAATCATGGCAATCGCCTCGCGCGCGACGGCCGCATTTTCTTTGAAGGTCACGCGCTGGGGGCTGCGCCAATCGACGTTTGCAAATTCGGTGACCCAAATCGGGCGGCGATATTCGTTATAGTCCGAAATGAGCCAATTTCGGAACTCGCTCACATTCCCATTGGTGGAATAATAATGAACGGCTATGAAATCGACGCGAAGGCCACGGGCCTGCACCTGATTCATGAACTGCCTTTGCCAGGAATTAGCGCCGAGCGTCCCGTCCTGGGTTGTCACCGGGCTGCTCAGCCGCAGACCCCGCGCCTCGAGCGCAGGCCAACCCTCCGACCGCCCTCAGCGCATTCCTCCTAACGGCGTAATGGGACCCAATGCACATCGGAGCCAAGGCAGAGGTATAGCCCGCCTGAAAGATGCCGTGAAAGGCCGCTCCAGTATGCAGACGGGTCCGGGCAGCCCAGCTCTGCTTGGCGTTGCTGGAGCAAATGCTGGGTGCACTGAAGCATCCGACGCGCTGCGGTTGCCGTCCGCACCTTTGCATTCGGCTTCGCGATCTCCGCCCCCGGACCCCGGCGGCGCTGCAGCGCCGCACAGGTGGCGCTCCGCCCTCCCGAACCCGCCAGGGTCCCTCCGCCGGACCAAAGAGCGCTCCGCCCCTCTGGACACCCAAGGCAGGGTCGTCGTTCGCCACTCCCCCCTGACCTCGGAACGAAGTGCTGCAAATGTCCGCTTAGTGCCGCGCGCGCCATCGCGACCATGGATGGGTGGATTTGTGATCAGGCTGCTTTCAAAATGACGGATACCGCGCGCCTCGATCAGTCCCGCTGCCGGTTCTGGCAGCCCATCCAGTTGTTCGTGACGGCCGGACAGGTCAGCGACTATGATGGAGCCAGGGCGTTACTGAGCAGCCTTCCGACCGCTGACTGGCTTCTAGGCAATCGAGGATACGATGCGGACTGGTGCCGCGAGGCCCTTATCGACAAGACGATAACGCCCTGCATTCCGGGTCGAAAGTCACGAGAGAGACCCGTCAAATACGACAAGCGCCGCCATCGAAAGCGCAAGGGGATCGAGATCATGGTCGACCGCCTAAAAGACTGGCGGCGCGTTGCCACACGCTATGACAAAAGTCCCCCGGTCTTCCTCTCAGCGATAGCTCTCGCCGCAACCGTCATCTTTTGGATATGAGTCTTGAACCTCAATAATTAAGGATCAAGATTCACCAATGACTCCATTCCGGTTTCAACACGCTATCAGATCTAACAGCGGCGCACTCTGAACTTTAACGGCGGCACGCATTTCCGAAGCAGTCAGGCTGTCGCTCCTGATAAAGGATAAGAAGTTCATGTTGATATTATTGAAAAGAAGCGCCCCGATTGGGTCTGATTCGACGTCTTGCCGAATGTGCCCGTCTGCCTGCATCCGGCGTATGAAATCGCAGACCTGATCCGACAGGCGTTCGTCCAAGGCCACATACCTGCGGCAGAATTCGGACTGCGGGTTCAGCATCGTCTGCGACACGGCCACGCGCCACATTTGACGCGAGGTGCTGGTAAAAGAATAGGTCCAATAGACGCGGCTAAGCGCATCGAACCCTGTCGCCGCATCCGGATAGGACTGGGCAATGCACCGTTCCGCCTGCGCGAGCACCTTTTCGGTTTCCTCGGTGACGCTGCTGAGCAAAATATCGGCCTTGGATCCAAAGTAGTTGTAGAATGTCGCGACCGACAACTCTGCCGCTGCAGCGACATCCTCGATCCGCGTCTCTTCATATCCTGTCTCTTGAAACATCCGGCAGGCCTCTGCGATGATCCTGCGGCTGGTTGCTTCTTTTTTACGCGCCCGAAGTCCGACCATGATGTGCCGCTCTGATTTTCTATAGTGACTACAATTATTGATTGACTTCAATTTAGGTCCAACACAACGATGATTGCAACAACAAGCGACACCCATGGGAGAGTGAAGATGAGAGAGACCGACACACACGCAATGGCCGCTTCTGGTGTGATGCTGCTTCTGGCCGGGGCTGCGCATGCCGAGGGCGAGATCAACGCGCTGGTCTGGTGCGATCACACCGACCCCGCGCTGCTGGAACCGTTCGAGCAGGCGCATGACGTGAAGGTCAATGTCAAGGAATACGAAGGCACCGCTGCCGGTCTGGCGATCCTCGACCAGTCGCGCCCTGGCGATTGGGATGTGATGGTTATCGACACGGTCGACGTCGGCCGCGCCGTGGATCAAGGTCTGCTGGCCGCCCTCCCCGATGACATGGCGACCGAAAGCTTCTTTCCTGATCTGGTGATGGCCGACAGCAACGGCCGCGACGGCACGATCTATGCGGTGACCGAAAAGTTCGGCTACAACACCATCGCCTACGACAAGACCAAGGTCGATCCGGCCGACATGGCCGACATGGGCACACTGTGGTCCGACAAATACGCCGGCCGCATCGCAGTCTATGATTATTACCTGCCCGTGTTGGGCCTGATTGGCCTCGAACAAGGCATCGCAACCGCGGACCTGACCGCCGACAGCGTCGAAAGCCTGCGTGACCGTGCCTACGCGCTCAAGGCGAACGCCAAACTTGTCGGCGATGTCGTGGCGAGCCAGACCGCGCTTGCGACAGGAGAGGTCGATATCCTGGTCGGCGGCGGCGAGTGGGTGACGGCAGCGCTGGCCGCCGAGAACCCCGCGCTGGACTGGACGGTTCCGTCGCAAGGGGCATTGCGCTGGTCCCAATCGATCGCGGTGCTGGAGGATTCTCAGAACAAGGACATGGCGACGGAGTTCGTCAAATATATCGTCAGCCCCGAAGGACAGGCGCGTCTAGCGACATCATCCTGCTATTGGGGCATGCCAGCGAACCGGGCCGCGGGCGACGAACTGACCGACGACCAGAAGACCGCGCTGCGCTGGGACAATCAGGACGATTATCTTGCCAAATCCCAGCTGTATCCGGTCCCTGACGCCGACCTTGATCTTGCAATGCAGGATCTGTGGACTGACATGCTGCAGCAGTAACCCCTGTTTAACGGGCCTTGGCGGCTGACCGCCAAGGCGACCTGCCCCCGGACCGGACCCTCCGCATGACCAGCATCGCAAGCGCAGAACGGCGCACGGCCTTTATCTTCGTCGCCCCTGCCCTGCTGTGGACGCTGGCCTTTTTTATCGTGCCATTTGCCGCGATGGTCTTGCTGAGCCTTGCACATCTGGAGGGGCGCGAGATCGTGCAGGCCTATGATCTGGGCAACTACGTCAAGATCTTCACCGACGCCTCTCTGCTCAAGGGCGTCTTCGTCTCGCTCGAGATCACGGCGACCGTGACGGTGATTTCCGTCATGCTGGCATGGCCGCTGGCATGGATCATCGCGACGCAGGTGCCGCCGCGCTGGCAACGTCTCGCCATCATGTTAGCGGTTCTGCCTTTCTGGACGTCCTACGTCGTGCGGTCCTACGCTTGGGCGCTGGTGCTTGGGCAGAACGGCGTGCTGATGCAAGGCCTGATCGGCCTTGGCCTGCTGGATGCGCCCATTCAGATCATGGCGACGCGGACCGCTACGGTGATCGGCTTCGTGCATTTCTTCGTCATGCTGCTGACCCTGACGATCTATGCCAACCTGATCCAGTTGTCCCCGAATTATGCCCGCGCCGCCGCCGATCTGGGCGCTAGCGGCTGGCAAACCCTGCGGTTGGTCATCCTGCCGCTGACCCTGCCCGGCATCATGACCGGGGCCTTCCTGACCTTCGTGCTGTGCATCGGCGACTATATCACGCCGCAAATTCTGGGCGGCAACAACGAGTTGTCGATGCCGCAGCTGATCATGCTGCAACTGGGGCGGCGGGGCGATTTTCCGATGGCCTCTGCCCTGTCGGTTGTGCTGATGGCGCTGGTGACGCTGGCCTACGCCGCCACCGCCCGTTGGCTCAAGATGGACAGGGTCTGATGCGCATCCTCTCATGGGCCTACCTTGTGGCGATCTTCGCCTTCATCTTTCTGCCCGTCGTCGTGCTGGTGCTGTTTTCCTTTCAGGCAGGCCGCCTGCCCGTGCCGCCCTTCGACGGCCCCTCGCTGAAGTGGTATGCAGAGGTGCTGGGCGACGGCGACCTGATGGCGGCGCTGCGCAACTCGTTCTTCGTGGCACTGGTGTCGTCCACGATCGCGCTGACCCTGGGGTTTCTGGCGGCTCAGGGCCTTGCCCGTGTCCGCCTTCCAGGATCGGTCGTCATGCGTGGCCTGCTGATCGCGCCGATGACCGTCAGCTATCTGATCATCGCGCTGGGGTTGCTTAGCCTGTTCAACCATTTGGGTGTGCGCCCGTCACTCTGGGCCACGGGGATCGGTCACGTCGTTATCAACCTGCCCCTGTGCTTTG
Source organism: Loktanella sp. M215 (assembly GCF_021735925.1). Classification (NCBI taxonomy): domain Bacteria; kingdom Pseudomonadati; phylum Pseudomonadota; class Alphaproteobacteria; order Rhodobacterales; family Roseobacteraceae; genus Loktanella; species Loktanella sp. M215. The sequence continues at coordinate 1,433,601 of NZ_WMEA01000001.1, read as the reverse complement.
CCATCCTTTTTGCGGCCATGGGCGATCATCAGAAGAACGCCGAACGCGCCGCCCGCGATCTGGGCGCGTCTGAGTTGAAGGTCGTCACGCTGATCACCGCGCCCATGCTGAAGCCCGCCCTGCTGGCCGCATTCTTCTTGTCCGTCACGTTCAGCTGGGACGAGTTCATCATCGCCTTCCTGCTGACCCGCTTCGACGTGACCTTGCCAGTCGAGATCTGGTCGATGCTCCGCTCCGGTCTGTCGCCCGCAACCAATGCCATCGGGTCGCTGGTCTTCCTCGTGTCCATCGCGATCCTGATCGTCCTTGAACTGACCATTTTCCGAAAGTCGAAATCATGACCGCCGACGTCGCCCTGTCCGCCATTAGCCAGACCTTCGGCACCTTCCGGGCGCTGAACCGGATCGACCTGTCCTTTGGTGCCGGCGAATTCGTTGTGTTGCTCGGCCCGTCGGGCTGTGGCAAGTCCACGCTGCTGTTCATCCTTGGCGGCTTCCTGACGCCCACCGAGGGCACGGTCATGATCGGCGGCCGCGACATGGACGGCGTTGCACCCAAAAACCGCCCGACCACAACGATGTTTCAGGACTACGCCCTCTTCCCCCACATGACCCTGCGCGACAACGTGGGCTTCGGCCTGCGGATGAAGGGGATGGGGCGCGGCGCCCGCAATGCCAAGGCGGACGATATGCTCGACCTCGTCGGTCTGCGCGACAAGGCAGGTGCCAAGCCCCACGAACTCTCCGGCGGGCAGCGACAACGCGTCGCCCTCGCCCGTGCGCTGGCTGTCGATCCCGATGTGCTGCTGTTGGACGAACCGCTCGGCGCGCTCGACCTCAAGCTGCGGCGCCAGATGCAGGACGAGCTGAAGGCGATCCAGCGCAAGGTCGGCACGACCTTCGTTCATGTCACTCACGATCAGGAGGAAGCGATGGCCATCGCAGACCGCATCGTCGTGATGAACCATGGCCGGGTGGAGGATTTCGGCACGCCGGAGGAGATTTATCTGCACCCCAAGACGCTGTTCACTGCGAACTTCATGGGCGACATGAACCGCATCCCCGCCGGTCTGGTCGCCACCGACGCTGGCGCGATCCATGGTGTGCGTCCGGAAAACGTCGGCCTTTCCGGGGAGGTCGCACTTGGCCACGCGCAGCTTGAGAGCACCGCGTTCTTCGGCACCTATCACCGCTGCCACTTTCGCAGCGACGACAACGCCCATACGCCCTACATCGCCCATCTGCCGCCGGGGGACCTGCCCGCCGTGGATGACACGGTACCCCTGTTCGCGTCCCGCGTCGTCACCCTGAAGGAATCCGCATGATCCATGCCCAGCCAAGCGACTGGTACCGCGTCCGCACACTTTCGGACGGGGTCACATGGATCGACGAGCCGCACATCAAGGAGTTCTTTCGCTGCAACGTCTGGCATGTCCGCGGCCGCGACCGGGACATGCTGGTCGACAGCGGCATGGGCGTGCTGAGCTTGCGCGAATGGGTGCCGCTTGTGACCGAACGGCCCCTTGATGCCGTCGCGAGTCACACGCATTTCGACCACGTCGGCACGCACCACGAATTTCCCTGCCGCCTGTGCCACGCCGCAGAGGCCAACATTCTGGCCAACCCCACCCGCGCCAACACCTACGCCGACGCCTACGTCACGGACGAGATATTCACAACGCTGCCGCCGGCACCCTATCAATCGGCGACCTACACCGTAAAATCGGCCCCCGCGACGCGGATCCTGCAGGACCACGACATTATCGATCTAGGCGACCGCAGTTTCGAGGTGATCCATACGCCCGGCCACAGCCCGGGCGGCATCGCCCTGTGGGAACAGGCGACGGGGCTGCTGATCTCGGGCGACATCGTCTATGACGGCCCCTTGATCGAAAGCGGCGACCCGCAGGACCAAGCGAATTACGTCGCCAGCATGAAACGTCTGCTGGACCTGCCTGTGCAGACCGTTCACGGCGGGCACTTTCCGTCCTACGGCGGCGACCGCCATCGCCAGCTGATCACCGACTGGCTGCGCGACAAGGGCGCCTGACCTTCCTCAATAGACCAGAACCGCAATGTGACCGACTTCGACTCGTCGCTTGGCGGCAACACGATGCCCCGCCTTGGCGACCCCGCCAGGATGGTGCGCCTGCCTGCATAGGACAACGCCGACGGGCTGGACGCCTGCTATGTCGGCATGCCGACCGATGCGATAGCTTGCCTCGGCCCCCAGTATCGTTCCGATGGCCACGAACCAGATCATGTCGCCGATGTGATAAAGCCCTTGTGCCGCCAACGCGCCGCCCAGCACGACCGCGACGGTTCCGGGCGTAAAGACAGAAGTCAGAAACACTGCCGCGAAGAAGGCCATCAGCCCAATGACCCAATAGCCTCAGACGCCCATCGCGACGATGGTCGGCAAAATGCGGGTCATCGCGACACCATCCGCGACAGTCGGGATTGGTCTGTCCGGGTGCCCATCAGCTAAAGGATACCGGTTAAAAAGCGGTCAATTCGGCTGCCCGGCCGATACAGCGCAGTGACGGCGGCGGCGGCCAGCAGGCCGGTCACAGCACCGCCAAGCACGTCCCCGACATAGTGAATACCAATGTAGACCCGTGAAAAAGCCACGACCACAGCGGCCAGCGTAAACCAGACCGCCTGACGTCGGATCACGCTGAACGCGAATGTTGCGGCAATCGCAAAGGCGGCGGTGGCATGATCCGATGGGAACGACGGGTCAGCGCTGGGGGGCACCAGCAACGTCGTGACGCCTGCCACATAGGGCCGCATCCGATCCACGCCCAGCAACACCAGCTGATTGAACCCCAAGGCGAGGATAAAGGCGAGCCCCGCCGCGACCAGCACATGCCGCTTGGCCCGGCGGTCGGCACCGGACCACCACTGACCTGCGACGGCAAGCACAAGCAAGGGCACGCCCCACTGGGAAATGCCGATCATAAAGGCATCCACTACGCCCTGTCCGGAAAGGGCGTTGATCGTCTGCGTGACTGCCACGTCAAGATCATACAACGCCGTCATTTATTGGCCTCCATTGGCATCAAACACACGCTGCGCATAATCCGCCAGCGCCGCTTCACATTGCGTCAATGCCTCACGCGCCGTGCCGGCAAGCGGCGCATGGTAGAAGTCGAGAACCGAGATACGCCCCAGCCAAGCCTGCAATTTCTTTAGCTCGCTGTCCTCTTCTTCAAGTTCTGCGAAGGTGAACTTTTCTTTGGCAATCTCGCGCGCAATCTCGGCCGTAAAGGCATCGCATTTGCCCAGAAACTCTTGATAATGCGAATCCCGGTCTGCCTTGAACCGCGCAGTGACCTTGTCTTCTTGGGTCTTGTCGAGCGAGGTCGTGACCAAAAGAAAAGCCTCGCCCCCCATCTCGGTGGCATCGTTTTCAAGCATCTTCAGCTGGCGCATGTGTTCATCGGTCCGGGGCAGCAAACAGACGCCATTTTGCAGATAGACCGCCCCCATCGCCTTAAGTCGCCGCCAGAATGCTACGCGCTTCGCGGCGGGTTCGGACGGGACCTTATAGGTCATCAAAATCCAGGTTATGTGTTCCATCGTTGCGTGTTAATGTTGCGGCTGTAACAAGTCAATGAAGCCAGCCATCCTCCCGACCGCGCCGATCATCTCGCTGAACTTGTCGGAAAGGCGTCTTGGCTCAACTTTCACTCTGCGAGAGGCTGAAATGGCTATCGTGCCCGTGAGAACCGTGAGACCGGGAGCCGCCAGAGCTTTTTGATCGAAGATTTCAGTGACAGGTGAATGTGGTGGGTTGGATTGATGGCATCAAACGATGGGCGCGATAGCTGAAACGCGAAATCTTCGCGGTCTGGATCACTGCGCGTGACCCCAGAACCCCGGTCGCTGCCAAGGTGGTGGGTGGGATCATTACGGCTTATGCCATTAGCCCGATCGACTTGATACCGGATTTCATTCCCGTCCTTGGATATCTGGATGACCTGCTGATCGTGCCACTTGGTCTTATGCTCGCCGTGCGACTTATCCCAGATGCGTTGATGATCGAGTTTCGGGAACGCGCCGACATTATGTCTGAACGGCCGCGAAGCATCCTCGCCGCGGTCGTCATCGTTGCCATCTGGATTCTTGCAGGTATCGGGGCCGGCTTGCAATTCTTGAACCGATAATCCGCGCAGTGCGGAACGGTCGTGTTTCGACAAATTCTTTGGTGACAGGACGCGCATGGCCGGAATTTGAGGTCTCGTGCCCGCGATGATGCTTGGAGAATCGTAGTGCACTTGCTCCGCTGGCGTGGCCGACGATTTGAACGTTGATCCGCCGGGTGTGAATGCAGGCCACTTCCGCAGAACAAGAAAGGCGGTGTCATGACCGTGGCAAGTGCCGCGTGCCACGGCGTGCATGGGATCGCGGCACTCCGAAAATGACGACGGGCTCACGGATCACGAACGCCGCTGTTTGTGGCCATGAGATATCTGGATCGTCACATAAGATCAGACAGACCCAACCGAAAGGGTCACGTCAACCGCATGCAACCTCTGGCGAGGCAAGTTGTTTATGGCTGCGATGTGCGGAAAAATCGCCCTCATGAGTAAGGTCAGGCCAAATGCAAGAGGCCTTGGCGGATGAGCAAGGTTGGGCATAGCGAAATTTGGAAAACAACATCAATTTTGTCGTTATGTCCGCGAGCCGGACCTAGGTGCCGACTGCAGCGAACGGCAGGAAGGAGCCCTTTGTTACTGAGCGAGCCATACGTAGGCCACGTAAGCGACCAGGACGACGACGCCGATGACCCTGCCGATGACCGGACGCGTCAAAAGCAATGCCGTCAGTGCCAATGATGCTGCAATCATGATCGGCAGGTCGAAGGTCATGAACCTGCCGGCAACGGGCACAGGCTTGATCAAGGCCGTGACGCCCAGAATGCCCAGCACGTTGAAGATGTTGGACCCGACGATGTTGCCGATTGCGATTTCCGACTGGCGCCTGAAAGCCGCAATGATGGATGTGGCCAGTTCGGGCAGTGATGTGCCCACCGCGACGATCGTCAGGCCGATGAACGCTTCGGACACGCCAAAGCCGCGGGCGATGGACACCGATCCATCGACCAGAAAACGTGCGCCAAACATCAAGACGACCAGACCACCAAGGACCCAGAGCGCAGAGACAAGCACGGAGGACGGCACAGACGTGTCAGCGTCGTCATCAGCGGCATCGCCGGGTTGCAGGTAAGCCCAAGTCAGGTAGCCCGCCAAGGCAAGCACCAGCAACCCACCCGCCAGCCGCCCGATTTCGCCGGTTGCAAAGATCGGGACCAAGACGATCGCCGCCGCGACCATGACGGCCGTATCGCGCCGGAGCGTCGCGCCAGAGACTCGGATCGGCCAGACCAGACTGGTCAGGCCGACGATCAGCAGGATGTTGGCGATATTCGATCCGACGATGTTGCCCACCGCGATGTCTGGCACACCGCGCAATGCCGCCTGAACCGAGACCAGAAGCTCTGGCGTCGAGGTCCCGAAACCTACGACCGTCAGGCCGATCAGCAGTGGCGGGATTGCCATGCGCCGGGCAATCCCGACGCTGCCGCGCACCAGCGCCTCGCCACCGAAAAACAGGCCGATCAGGCCAGCCAAAACATAGATGTAATCCAACGAAACAACCCTCGCAGGCAGTTCGTCCGCCCCTCGCCGAAATAGGCGTGACACTCGCGTGACCCAAGAGCATTTGCGAAAGATTTCTTGCCGCGACAGTAATGCACGCCCCCGATCCGCCGGGCTGCCAATTCCCGAAAAAAAGGTGTTACTCATCGGTGCACGTCATTGCGTGCCGCCCTATCTGACAGCGGAACATCATGAGAAGATGAACCCGATGCGAAAAACCTGTATCTGCATTGCCATGTCCTGTCTTGCGCTGACGGGATCTCTGGTTGGTGGTCCGGCCTTTGCCGACGATTCCACCGAAATACGACTGCCGCTTGGCTCTGTGCTCATGACGCGGACGTTTGCGAACGATGATCTGACACTCGCCACCGATGTGGACACGCTGACATTCCAAAGCGCCTATTTTCCAGAGGTCGAAGCGCTGTCGGGTAATTCCTTCCTGATCTTTCTGGCAACAGGCGAACACGCCTGCGCTGGATACTATATCTGGGGCACGCTCGACGACAGCGGACTGCGCGCAGCGCCGCAGTTCGGCAGCTGCTCTGACCGAGGCGAAGTCCTGCGCACCGCCAAAGGATTGATGCTGGTCATGCCCGGCCCGAAAGAGTCCGCTGCCGTGAGCTACTTCCTTAACAAGGATGGGACCGTCACCGAAAACAGCCAGGGCTTGGAAGCGGATGGGATCGTCGATCCGTTTTAAGGCAGTCAAAACTCTCGGATCGACCATATGTCTGCAAATTCCGGTCACCGGACCTTGCCGCTGGCGGCGGCAAACGGCAGGTTCGAGCCCAATGTGCAAAATGCTGCGTTCATTACCAATGGCGGCTTTTCCGTTTGATGAAGAAGAAGCTCTGGAATCTGGCGGAGTTATAGTCTGCGGTGCAGATGTCACAATTTTGCCGTTTCCGTCATTTATCATAATTCACAGAGACGTCTGAGGCGAAGTGCGATGGAACAGAGTATTGAAGTCCGACCAGCGAAATTTGGATTGCTGGGTTCATGCTGGGTATTGCAAGTCTCGTCGTTATTCTGATCCAAATTTCTGTGTTTTTTGAGCCGCAAGAGAAGAGTTCCAGTTCGATCATAGGCGAGATTGCTGCAGATATAAAGCAATCAGCCGCACGTGTATTGGCGGGGGAACCAGCCCCAGAGCCCACTCCGCTGCCCCAAAATTATAGTCAGTTCATCACAATTGCTGCGCTGTGTGTGGCGGCTGTCGCGGTCGTGCTTGGCGCCATTGGAATTTATCGAAACGAACCACACCTGCTTTCATATATGGCTGTTATTTTCGGCGTTTCATCATTTATGATGCAATATATGTTCTGGTTGGCGATCCTGATTTGCGGCGTGGCCTTGCTCATCAGTATTATCGGAAATCTCGACAGTATTTTCGACTAGATACACAAGCTCTTATCTATAAAACAGACCTTTGCCGTTCGAACCGCTTGCAGCGAACGCTGGTAGAAAGCCCAAACTGCATGATGCCGCAAGACCTATGTATGTCATCTGTGGATGGGCCCAGCATGGCACAGAACTCTTTTGGATCGGTGATCACGATATGAATTTGGGATTGGGCGTGCGCTTAATTAAAGTTGGACTGGGAAAACTTAGCGGCATCCAGTAGGGTTTGGTGGTCCCAGAGATTTTCTATCGCAAATGAAGGAACGGAATTTATGTTTGGTTTTCAAAGACTGACGCCTTCCGAAGTCAATTTCTGGGTGGTCGTGCCCTTGGCCGTAGGCATAACGTCAGGGCTATACATCCTCATTTTTGGAGCCCCAGACCCTGTCATTTCGAGCGAAGGTAAGCGCACTCTACAGTGGTATTTGCATTATTCAGAACAGAATTACGGTCGGTTTATGACGGCTGCTGCCCTGATGGGCGTTGGTGTTTTATGTGCGGCCCTTACCAAGCTCTTCCCCTATGGCAGCCCAGATTGACGACAGGTGGATCACGCACTCACAGCGAACCAAGCGATCATTTATCCTAGACGTTGACTTGAGAGTTTTTACTGTGTCTGAGATTTAAAGCGGACACTCGACCAATGAGGTCGGAAAGCAGCTTTGTCCGCTCAATGGAAATTAACTCCGTGAGCGGCGAAGGTCCGGTTCGAGCCCTTCTTACTGAATGCCATTCCGCAGCATTGAGCATGTGCAAAAAATCCAACCTGTCACGAAGGATTCTGATACATGTTAGTGATTACGTCAGAGCGTTTGAGTAGAAAGCGGGAACCCTCGGGAGATAGCAAATCAGTGTTCCCTAGTATTTTGGGATGTTTCGATGGTTCTGAAGACGCTGAAACAACTCTTCGCGCTGCCGCCACTCTGGCGACGAATTTTTCGTCTGATCTTCAGGTTCTCCACATCCTTGAACTCCAGAGTTGTGCGACTTCTGGCATGTCCGATTTCACTCATTTCTCTCTGTAGATGAAGCGACTGTTTGACACCGAGCCGATGACGATTTGCCCGTGCAACCGGTATCGTTGAAGCCGCAGGTTGCGCTGCGTCTCGACACGGCTGCTCAGCGGTATGCCTGCTGAAGCGATCCTCGCTTATGCCCGAAACGAAGCCGTGGATCTGATTATTGCAGGACGCCATGGGCTGGGAACGTTGCATTGCTCACTGCTCGGACGTGTCGCGCAGAAACTGATTTCCCACGCGACATGTCCCGTTTTGACCGTTCAACGATAATTGCTTCTGAGTTGGCTCTCGACTCCATGAGTTGAAGAGTGTGATTTGCGATTTTTAATAAAAGACTATTTCCCATAGGCTAATTTAGTCACAGGTCATATCGATTTCTTGTAGAGCAGCTATCGGCGATATAATTCGCCGGCGCCACCTGCGGTTGCAAAACCAATTGATTGCAATTGTGATCGACATCGAGTCCGCGAAGATCAGTTCAACGTGTCCACCATATTTTCCACCATGATATTATGGTTCAGGCGGAAGAGATTCTTCGGATCGTATTTCGCCTTGATCTGCCGCAGCCGGTCGATGTTGGAGCCATAGGCTTCGGGTATGCGACCGTCGTCGTCGGAGGGCATGAAATTCACGTAGACGCTGCCAGCCCCGTGAGTTGCCGTCTGATCATAGAGCTTGCGCGCCCAGGCAATGCACGATTCATCGCGCGACGTGTCAGTCCAGCGCGTGTGGACGTTCATGACGAAGTGCCGGTTGCGTTGGGGAAACGGTGTCGAGGCTGGATCAACACGGGTCATGGCCCCGCCAAGATGGGCGATGAAGACCTCTGACTGCGGATCGGGCAGCGTTCCGACCGCCGCCAGGATGCTGTCGATGACCTCGTCCGTCAGCTGAAGGAAGTCATTGCTCTTCCAGTAATTGCGCGCGCCGGGCGTCAGCAGCGGATCGAAGGCCTGTTGCCAGTCCGTGTAACTGTGCGGACCTATGACATCGGCAATTGGGTTGCCGAGCTCACGCAGCTGACGCAGCGCCTCCTGACCCTCCCGCATGTCGCCAGCATAGCACGCCGCAAAGATCAGGACTTCCGTGCCGTGCCACGCCTCTGGGATGAAGGGGAGTGGTGGAGCCTGCCGCATGACCGCCCAGACGGTCAACTCATTCGGCGCGATCATGCACAGGCTGCGATACGTTTGCAGCAGGTGCCGTGCATCCGCGATCGGGTGAACGATCAGGCCCGAGAGAACCTCTGGCCCGACCGGGTGCAGCGTGAACGCGAAAGACGCCACGACGCCGAAATTCCCCCCGCCGCCGCGAATGGCCCAAAACAGGTCCGCGTTCTGCGTCCTGCTGGCAATGCGCACGACGCCATCGGCGCAGACGACTTCGGCAGAAAGCAGGTTGTCGATGGTCAGGCCGTGCTTGCCAGTGAGCCAGCCAAAGCCGCCACCAAGCGTCAGACCGGCCACCCCGGTGGTCGAGTTGATGCCCAACGGCACGGCAAGACCGTAAAGCTGGGTTTCCTGATCGACATCGGACAACAGGCACCCCGCCTCGACGCGGGCGGTTGCCTTGTCCGTATCAACGTCAATATTGCGCATCTGCGACAGGTCGAGCAGCAGGGCATCGTCTGCGACGGCGTGGCCGGCGATCTGGTGACCACCACTCTTGACCGCCAGCAACAGGTCATTGTCCCGCGCAAAGTTCACGGCCAGCTGAATGTCATGGATGTCGCGCGCCTGAATGATCACGGCGGGGCGGCGATCCACCATGCCGTTCCACAAGGCGCGCGACGCGTCGTAACCGGTGTCACGTGTACCGATCAACTTGCCGCGCAACGAGGATTTAAGGTCGGTCAGTGCTGCCTCTGGGACGGCGGTCGTCCCGCCGTTCAGTGTCTTCATGGTCCGGGTCATGGCGTGCGCTCCTGCTTGAGGGATGTCGGGCCTTCAGCCTGCGCTCGCGCGATGGATGGGGCCAGTCCTGAAACTGAATCAGTGTCTTCTCGCGGGATGGGCCATTTTGTGTTAGCATTGCGCCAGGCAAAAACGCCTTTCCTATAAAGGATGCGCGCCATGACCCTCGGAAGTTACGGACAGTTCTGCCCGGTCGCGATGGCGGCCGAAACACTTTGCACACGCTGGACGATGGTCGTAGTGCGAGAGATGGTGGCAGGCTCCACCCGGTTCAACGACCTGCGGCGCGGTGTGCCGCGCATGTCGCCCAGCCTGCTGTCGCAACGCCTAAAGGAACTGGAGAGCGCCGGCATCGTCGTCCGGGCACCCGCACCTGAAGATCCTGCCGTTCAGGAATATCGCCTGACCGAGGCCGGTCAGGATTTGCAGGCCGTGGTCGAGGCATTCGGGATGTGGGGGCAGAAGTGGATTGAAACGCAGGCGACGCTCCGGAACCTCGATCCGTCTTTGCTGATGTGGGATATGCGGCGCAACCTTGACCCGCAGCCCTTGCCCGCACATCGAACCGTCGTGCGCTTCACCTACCCCGAGCTTGCGGCGGCGCGGCGCCATTGGTGGCTGGTGGTGACCCCCACGGCAGAGGTCGATCTGTGCTCCTCCGATCCGGGGTATGAAGTGGACTTGTGGGTCACGACCGATCTGCGCACCATGACCGCGATCTGGATGGGTTTGGCGAAGGTCGGTGATGTGCGCGACAAGATCCAACTCGACGGTGATCCGGGAATTGCGAGGACGATGCAAACCTGGCTGGGCCTCAGTCCCTTTTCGCGCCAACCGAAACGGGTTCATTGAACCTAAGCATCTGGCCGGAGGGGCGGTCCAGAAATCTGACTATGCGGGTTAACGCCAGCCCCTGCATGCTTGGATCAACTCGCCATACCACATCGGACAGGTGAGCATCTCTGGAAGGAGCATCGATATGCGTTCCTGCATGACATCACACCCTCACGGCCAGCCGTCCCGTCACACCGGCTGCGGCCGCAGCGCCATTTCTGGCATACCGGCACTTGCCCTGTCTTGTTTCGTGTCGGTCACCCCCGCCATGGCCCAGTCCACCGCCACGACTGACGAAATGATCGCTGAGGCGCTGACCGCAGCCCCCGCAAATATCCGGGACACTGCAACCATCTCGGATCTGTCGGGCAACATCCTGCGCGACGGCACAAGCGACTACACCTGCTTTCCGGCCCCTGACGGCGTTGCCGGGCCAATGTGCATGGACGCCGAATGGCGGCGGTGGATGGCGGCCTGGATGGGCGGCACCCCGTTCACCGCAGAACGTGTGGCCGTTGCCTACATGCTCGCCGGTGACGCGGCAGAGGGCGGTGCCAGCAACAGCGATCCCGCCGCGTCCCAACCAACGGCCGACAACGAGTGGGTCGTCGAGGGCCCCCACATGATGGTCATCGCGCCCGACCCGGCGGCGTTCGCAGGGCTTCCGACCACCATTCAGACCGACGGCCCCTATGTCATGTGGTCAGGCACACCTTACGCTCACCTCATGGTGCCCGTCGCTGCGCGGCCGGCACAGCGAGTCGTGCCAACACAGTAAGACGGAGGATGCGAATGAGCATAGCATGGCCATGCGCCCCGACGCGCCTACCCGACCGGGCACGGACTATACCATCTGCCTGCCGTCTCAATATTGATCTGAATCGATGTGACGGTCGTTGCATGTCGCTACCATCGAACGTTCTGCGGCAGTTTCGGGAGGATTGCCGCGGCAACCACCGGCAGCGCTCACGAATTCTTCAACACATTTTTTGTGGCACCATATTTTATCAATGAATTTTACCCCAATCATTTGGAGTGAGCGCTGCCGCACATCATAATATTTCTTGTTTGAATTGAAGGTCACGAACGACCATGCTGCTGCGATAATTCATTAAAAAATGAAAGGCTAAATCATAATTTCCATATTTTTAGTTATCGTCATGTCATCTCTATTTTTTCTCGAGGGACAAACGAAGCCTCTACTAACGAATACGAACGATGAGCGTTAGCATAAGGATGTATAAGTCATCAGACTGCCGGTCATCACGTTTCAAAAACTTGATAGAATTTGGGGGTAAAAATTTTACGAGACCTGTTGGATGACTTTTGGTAAACTCAATCCCATCGCTTAAGATCTTCGGTCAGTGAGGCGGCGCATTGCCATGAACTCTGCCCCGTTTTTTAAATTACACGACTAACCGGCTAACGTTTATTACAATCTGTATCAGGAAAATATCCAAAATTCGGTAGTCGATCAGCCTTTAAGCGGTTCGTGCCTTGAAATTAGATATTCGAATCGAAATGGAGACAAACCCCAATGGGACACACTCTTGGAAAAGACGGCATTCCATCCATGCCGCCAGAACAGCTGGTTCAAATGTCACTATCGGAAATCGATGATCTGCGTCGTAACACACCCTTGGTGCGCACCCATGACATGCGCGTCACCGCGTTGCGCTGTGACGACGTGGAAAAGCTGTCATCTGATCCCCGCCTGCTACAGCTTCCAGGTGCACCCTATGCTGACGCCTGTGGCATACCACAGGGGCGATGCCGCAGCTTTCTCGAAGGTTCGATGTTGTTGAGTAACGGGCCCGATCACAAGCGGCGCCGTGGTGCATTTGCCAAAACCTTCGCACACCCGGTCCTGCGCAGCAAACGCGGCCAGGTCCGCGTGGTGGCGGACCGGATCGTCGCCGATCTGCCGCGCGGCACCGATTTCGATTTCCTCGCCCTCTGCGCTTCGCGTCTGCCGGCCGAAGTGATTGCACAGGTTCTGGGCCTACCGGTCGAACAAAGCACATGGTTCGCGACACAAGTCTATTCGCTCAGCCGCAGCCTGATGGTTCCGTATGATGTCGCACATCATGCTGAGATCGAAGCCGCTGCCGAAGCGCTCTACGGTTTCGTTTCGGAAGCGCTGGACGCGCGCCGTAAGGTCCCGCGCGAAGACTTTCTGTCGATGCTCGTCAATGACGAAAGCGCCCGTGCGCTGGCGTCAGAAGAATTGATCTATCAGGTCATGACGGTGATCCTTGCCGGAAGCGATACCACCCGTTCGGGATTCAACCTGACCGTTGGGCGTCTGTTGCATGATCGTGCACTCTGGGAAGCGGTATGTGCCGATTCCGATCTTATCCCGCCGGCCATCGACGAGGCGTTGCGGATCGAACCGCCGGTCGGATCGCTGCCTCGCTATACGGCCGCGCCCGTCACCTTTGGCAATATGACTGTCGCGCCCGGCCAGGTGCTGGGCCTGTCCAGTCTTTCCGCCATGCGCGACGAGACTCGCATCCGACATCCGTTGGCGTTTGATTTGTATCGCAAGGATCATGTGCGCCCGCATCTGGTGTTCGGTGGTGGCGCACACCGATGCCTTGGTGAAATGCTGGCCCGGATCGAATTAGAAGAGGGGCTCGCCGCTCTGATTGCAGGTGCGCCGGGGATCGCGTTGATTGAGGCCCCGCAAATGTTGGGATTTTCCGGCATCCGTCAGTCAACGCCTCTCATCGCCCATATTTCATGATCAGATCGTTCAAAGCAGATTACGGTGACGGTGAATCTGGCTAATTGCTATGGCGGATGCGCCCGGAATTCATCTTTGGGCTCAAGGTCTTCGAAGCCTGAATAGCTATGTCAGTGAGCATCGCGCCGTGTCATTTGAGGATCTGCAAGTGCAGCTCGGCACGCCGGTCCACCATTGCTTCACTGAAGTCCTCGATCCAGTTGGCCAACCGTCGGCCGCAATGCCGTCCTTGTCGCCCTGCCCCGACAGGATCTCGATACGAAGGTCGAAGTTCCTGCGATCAAATAAATACCCGCGCGCACGGTCATGAGACCCTCAAGGTAATCGCGCGATACACGAAGCGAGCCGAAAAGTGCCGACTCCTCAGCCCGAAACCGTCCGTATTGGAGACGGGTAAATTTTTGGTCAAATGAGCCTTCGAGATTTTCATCAAGGGTCGCACACGGTGCGGCCCTTTTGCATTTTTCGCGTCGCAATTCCGCAACGCCGCCCAGAATTTTCGCCAGAAATGCGGTGGCGAGCGATTAAAACAACACACCGCGGCAAGCAAACAATTGTCCAAGACCTGATCTGCCTTAGACAATTAAGCAAGATTTTCAAAAAATACAATGCCTTAAGGGAGGTAAATGGCGGACTGGGGAGGATTCGAACCCCCGACCCCTTGATTCGTAGTCAAGTACTCTATCCAACTGAGCTACCAATCCGCGTAGGGGGGATTTAGCGGGCGGTGTGGGGTGATGCAAGGCCGAAAACGCAGAAAGTTTCACGCCGCCGCAGGTGCGAGTGCGAAGTCTGCTTTCGGCAGCGCAATCTGGAACACCGTACCCGCAGCCCCCGTGTCCTGAAGTGTCAGGCGACCGCCATGCCCGCGCACCAGATCGCCAGAGATGACCAGCCCCAGACCGGCACCGCCCTTGCGGACGCCGCCCTGAAACGGCTGGAATAAATGGTCGCGCGCCTTTGGAGGCAGCCCCGGCCCGGTGTCGGATATCGTGATCCGCCACGCCGTGTCGTCCTCCTCGCCGCGCAGACAGATCTCGCCCGGATCGCCCGTCGCCATGATGGCCTGGCGGGCATTGCGCACAAGGTTGGACAGCACCCGGAAGATCTGCTCGTCATCGGCGCGCAGCACCATCGTGGCGGGAATGTCCTCGGCGAAGGAGAGGGGATACTCCCCTGCAGCCAGCCGCTCGCTTTCAACGACTTCCTCGACGATTCGCGACAGGTTGACCCGCGTGAGGCGCGGCGCAGGCTCGTCGGCGCGACCGAAGGCCAGCGTGCTTTCGCACAGGTGCACGGCGCGGGTTATGGAGCCGACGAGCTTGGGCGCCATGCGCTTGACCAGCGGGTCATCCGACCCCTCGATCCGGTCCGTGAACAGTTGCGCAGAGGTCAGGATGTTGCGCAGATCATGGCTGACCTTGGCGACCGCGCCACCCAGTTGCGCCAGACGGTCCTTCTGCTTCAGCGAGGACGTCAGCTGCGTCTGCATCATCTGCAGCGCATCCTCGGCGTCGCGCAGCTCGCGCACACCGGCACTGGGGGCGATGATGCGGCGGGCATCTTCTGGCGCCGCCGCATAGTTCTGCATGTGGCCGATGACACCCTTGATGGGCCGCACGAGGAAAGCCTGCACTGCGATGAACAGCAGCATCGCCGTGATGGCCGAGATGATGGCCGACAGAAACAGGACGTTCAGGCCATATTCCAGCATCGCCGCGCGCAGCGGCATTTGCTTCATCGTGATTTCGATCAGCACGCCGGCACCCTGCACGGGATTGCCAAGCACGCGGATGATCCGCGGCTCGCTGTCCCACAGAGTCGCCAGCGCATCGCCGATCAGCGTCAAACGCGAAGGCGCGCGCATGTCGTAGGTTGCAGAGATCGGCGCCGGGATGGTCGACGACAGCGCCAGTTGCCGCATGTCGTCGCGCCGCAGCACGACGTTGAACACGCCAGCACTCTTTAATAATTCGCGTTCCAGATCAGGGGCGATCATGTCCGTCGCCTCGACCGCGAGGGACGCGATCTGCGCGCGTTCCAGTGCGGCCAGCAGATAATCCTCGCGGAACCGGGCGACGGAGGGGACAAAAATGAACACCTCTGCCAGCATCACGAAGATGACTGTCAGGATCAGGAACCGACCCGAGAGGGTATTCAGCATTGCGTCTCCGTCTTACGGGATCCAGCGTTGCACCAGACCCACGACCTTTTTCACCATGGCGCTGTCGAACAGCTTGGGACTGAAATACGCCCCAGCCGCCCGCTTGTTCAATTCCATATAGGTCGGATACGGCAGAACGGTATTGCTGATCGCCGTCATCTTGAGGTTGTTCGCAATCGCCACGGCCCACAGGCCGATCAATTCGCCCGCCAGATGGCCGACGATGGAGGCGCCGACAGGTTTGCCGCCAACGACCATGACCTTGATCAGGCCGGTGGTGCGGCCTTCGGTATTTGCGCGGTCATTGTCGGCGTAGTCGGACCGTACGACCGTCAGCTTCGCCCCGTGCTTCTTGCGCGCCTGCGCTTCGGTCAGGCCGACCTGCGCCAGTTCGGGGTCGGTATAGGTGGCCCAAGGGATATGGTCGGTGCGCGCCTTGGCCGGCAGGCCGAACATCAGGGCGCGGACAAGCTGGCCGCCGTGGTAGCCTGCGACGTGGGTGAATTGCAGGCCGCCAGCTACGTCGCCTGCAGCGTAGACCTTCTTGTTGGAGACGGAGCGCAGGTTCGCATCCACCTTCAATCCCTTGCGGTCGTAGGCGACTTTGGCCTTTTCCAGGTCCAGCCCTTCGACATTCACCGCGCGACCGACCGCCATCAGCAAGTGAGAGCCGGTAAAGTCACCTTTTGGCGTGTGGACGGTGATCGTGCCGTCGCCTTCACTGACCCGGCTGGCCTGGGCATCCTCGACAATCTCGACGCCCTCGGCGCGCAGGCGGTCCAGAACGATGGCGGCCAGTTCGGGGTCGTCCTTGCCCATCGCCTTGGCACCCTCGATGACTGTGACCTTGCAGCCAAGGCGCAGGTGCGCCTGCGCCATTTCCATCCCGATCGGGCCGCCTCCGATGATCAGCAGATGGTCCGGCCGCTCTCGCAGATCGAAGATCGTCTCGTTCGTATGGACGGTCACCATGTCCAGCCCGTCGATCGGCGGCACGAAAGGGCCGGAGCCCGTGGCCACCACGAATCGCCGGGCAGTGATGACAGTGTCGCCCGCCTGCACCTCGGTTTGCGAGATGAAGCGGGCATTCTCGCGGATCACCGTGCAGCCCAGCCCTTCGAAACGGTCCTGACTGTCAACGGGGGCGATGGTGTCGATCACGCGGCGGACGTGATCCTTGGCGGCCGCATAGTCGACGTCGGGCCAGACCTCTGCGACGCCGAAGGGCGCGTTTTCGATCCCCGCGTGGGCATGCTTGGCCGAGGCAATCAGTGCCTTCGATGGGATGCAGCCGTAATTCAGGCAGTCGCCGCCCATCTTGTGCCCTTCGATCAGGACGACCGAGGCCCCCATCTGCGCGGCCCCGGCGGCGACGGACAGGCCCGCGGACCCGGCCCCGATGATGCAGACGTCAGCTTTGATGCGGTTCATGTTCACAGACCTTTCTTGCCGCGGACGGCCTTGAGAAGCAGCGGCAGTGCCGCCAGCAGGCACAGCCCGAGGATCGGCAGCAGGATCGCGGGCTGGAAGATGATGCCGAGGTTCGGCGTCTCGCCCTTGGCAAAGACCTCGCCAAGCCCTGCCCCCACCGATGTATAGACCACCGCCCCCGGCATGATGCCAAGGAATGTCGTCACCGCAAAGCGGTAGAGCGGCACGCCGACCAGCGCCGGTACGAGGTTGGCGACAAAGAACGGCACGGCGGGCACGAGCCGGATCAGGAAGAGCATCGACCACTGATTCCCCTCGTCGTCGATTCCGTCCTTGATCCGCTTGACCACGCCATCGCTGGCATCCATCCGCTTGGCCAGCGTCTGGCCAAGGCCCCAGCGCGCGGCCAGAAACAGTAGAATCGCGCCGATGGTCGCACCCGCGACGTTATAGATCGCACCGGGCAGCACCGGGAACCCGGCGGGGAAACTGCCGAACAGGAAACCGCCCGTCAGCGTGGCGATCGTGGCCCCCGGCAGGCTGAAGGCGACAATGGCCGCATAGGCCCCGATGAAGCCCAGCACGCACAGCAGATAGTTCGCATCGCGGAACGCCAGCAGCGCCTCGCGGTTCTGGCGCAACGCATCGAAGCTGAGGTAATCACGCAGAAAATAGGCCCCGAGCGCCGCCACGACGACGATCCCGATCAGGGGCAGGCGGCGCAGGAAGGGGTTCGGGGAACTCTCGTCGGACATCGTTACTCTTTCTGCCGTGCGGGCCTGTGTCAGGCGTCTTACATGGCGCAGCGCGGCGCACGTGGGTAGCCGTCTCACGGGGCATTGAACGGATCGGCGTTTCAAATCGCCCCTGGGGCGTAAACTGTAACAATTCAGGCGAGTGGAAAGTGGGTCTCGCCGCACATCTTCGCGCAGGTCGGCGTTGACACAGACCGGTGCCCCACTTAAAGGGCAGGTCTGAATGAATGATGGGCCTCGAATCCAAACCCGGGTTTGGCCCCCGAACCGGAGGACACGCGATGAAGCGCACGTTCCAACCCAGCAACCGCGTCCGCAAGAACCGTCACGGTTTCCGTGCCCGTATGGCGACGCCGTCTGGCCGCAAGATCATCAACGCCCGCCGCGCCAAGGGCCGGGCCAAGCTGAGCGCGTAAGCGCCGACTTGACGATGACCGACATGACACCGCCGGATGGACCCGATCAGGGTGAACCGGCGGTTTTGTCGTGTCCGCAGGTCCTGACGCAGCGGCGTGACTTCATTGCCGCAAGTCACGGCCGCAGGCAAGGCACACCCGGCATCCATCTGCAGGGTCGCCCGCGCGACGATGGCAGTGACATGATGCGTGTGGGCTATACCTGCTCCAAGAAGGTTGGCAATGCCGTTGCCCGGAACAGGGCGAAGCGTCGTCTGCGCGAGATCGCGCGCCTTATCCTGCCTGTGCATGGCCGGGCCGGATGGGATTATGTCCTTGTCGGTCGTCCGCAAACGACGGCCACCCTGTCCTTTCCCCAACTCCAGTCCGATCTGATCCGCGCGCTGGACCGCGTCCACCAGTGACGCCGCTCGCTCACGTTGTGGCCCTGCCGGTGCGCGCCTACCGCCTGCTGCTATCGCCGTGGGTTGGTCATGGTTGCCGGTTTCATCCAACCTGTTCCGCCTACGCGCTGGAGGCGTTGCAGCGGCACGGCGCGATCCGCGGCACCTGGCTGACACTGCGGCGGATCGGTCGATGCCATCCCTGGGGTGGATCGGGAATCGATAACGTTCCGGACTAGGCCTCGGGCGATTTTTCGTCGAAAAATCCGCTAGCGCTGCTTTTCGAACGAGATGCTGACGTCGCCGATGTCGATCCCGTACCGCTTGATATAGGCCCGGTTGAACAGGCGGGTATCGGTCTGCAGCCACATCCAGTCATCGAACGTGACGCGCATCGTCTTGGACGTGCCGTCTGCGGACGGTACAGGCAAGTCAATCTCGTAGGTCCAGTTGAACCGGTTGTCCTGTTCACGCCCCTGCGCCGTGCCGATGACACCGGGCGCGGTGCCCGTCCACGTATCGTCGCCGGTCTTGGTCAGCGACCAGACGCGTTGTTCGGTGCTACCGTCCTCGTAAACGAAATCCTCGGTCAGGGTCAGGATGCGACCGTCCCAGTCCCCGTGGATATTCACGACAAAGCTGCGGCGCACGGTGCCGAGGATATCCTGGAACTGGCCGTAGGCTACCAGATCGCCATCGAAAAAGTCTTCGAGGTTCAGTTTGGCGTCACTGAGGCTGGCATCCTGAAACGATGGCTTGCCGGTGCAGGCGGCCAGCAAGGAAAATGCGATCAACAGGGCATAGCGCATGTGTGGTACCTCTTTCGACGATCACTTAGGCTTGCGCGCAGCCGCGACCAGTGCAATTTCACTTGGGTTTCGACCCATGTGGCAGTAGGTGATGCGCCATGCTTGATGACTCCGACATCCATCCGCTTTTTCACGGTGCGCCCGATACGGTCGCCTTCAAGAAATTGCGCAAGCGACTGGTACGCGACACACGCGAGGCCATCGACCGCTATGGCATGATCGCACCGGGCGGAAAATGGCTGGTTTGCCTGTCGGGTGGCAAGGACAGCTACACTCTGCTGGCAATCCTTTACGAGTTGCAATGGCGTGGCTTGCTGCCGGTGGAACTGCTGGCCTGCAACCTCGACCAAGGTCAGCCGAACTTTCCGGCGACCGTCCTGCCTGCCTTTCTGACGCAGATGGGTGTCCCGCATCGCATCGAATATCGCGATACCTATTCCGTCGTGATGGACAAGACGCCGCAGGGCCGCACGCTTTGCACGATGTGTTCGCGCCTGCGCCGCGCGAACCTCTACCGGATCGCACGCGAGGAAGGCTGCACCGCCGTCGTGCTGGGCCATCACCGCGACGACATCCTCGAGACCTTCTTTCTTAACCTTTTCCACGGCGGCAAGCTGGCCACCATGCCGCCGAAGCTCAAGAACGACGAAGGCGACCTGTTCCTCTATCGCCCCTTGGCCCATGTGGCAGAGGCGGATTGCGAGAAGTTTGCCCGCGACATGAACTATCCCATCATTCCCTGCGACCTGTGCGGCAGCCAGGACGGGTTGCAGCGCCAGCAGATCAAGCGCCTGCTTGACGGCTGGGAGGCCAACAGCCCCGGTCGGCGGCAGAAAATCTTCAGCGCACTGATGAACGCACGCCCCAGCCACCTGCTGGACCCGGCATTGTTCGATTTTGCGGGCTTGACACTGGATCACAATGACCCGGAATCCCCTTGACCTTTGGGGCCTGCGCGGTTTGAAGCAACCCCACCAGTTTTCACAGACGGACGGTCCCGACGTATGGAAGATCAAAACAAGAACCTGATCCTGGCCCTCGTGCTCAGCACGCTGGTCATCATCGTCTGGACCTTCCTGTTCCCGCCAGAGGCGCAGGCCCCCGCGACGCTGGACGCGGTGCAGGAACAGCAGGACGCCACGGCGCCCGTGACAGACACCACGACAGGCGGCATCGCAGCACCTGCCGATGCGGTCGCCAACGAACCCGCTACCGAAGCGCCCCGTGTCACGATCCAGACCCCGGAACTGAGCGGCACGATCTCGCTGCTTGGCGGTCGCATCGACGACCTGAAGCTGACCCAGTATCACGAGACGATCGACGACAGCTCGCCGACCGTGACGCTGCTCTCCCCTTCCGGCACGCCGGACGCCTATTTCGCGTCCTTCGGCTGGGCCGCCGTGGATGGCGTTGCTGCCGATGCGGTGCCCGGTCCCGATACCCTGTGGACGGTGGAAGACGGCGAGACGCTGACCCCAGAGACCCCGGTCACGCTGGCCTACGACAACGGCGCGGGCCAGATCTTCCGCACGACGATCTCGGTCGATGACAAATACATGTTCAGCGTCGACCAAAGCGTCGAGAACACCGGCGCCGCCGCCGTCAGCCTGCGCCCCTACGGCCTGCTGCGTCAGGAAGGCATGCCCTCCGACCTGCAGAACTTCTTCATCCTGCACGAAGGTCTTGTCCGCATGACCGACGGCACGCTGGAAGAGGTCAAGTACAAGAACATGGTCGACTTCGCCGTCGATCCGAACGAAGGCACCAACGCCGAGCGTCAGGACGTCACGAGCGCCGGCTGGATCGGGTATACCGACCACTACTGGATGACGACGCTGATCCCCGACCAGTCCGTCCCCTTCCGGTCCACCGCCAAGTATTTCCCCAGCCGCGACATCTTTCAGGCCGAAGCCGTGCAGGAACCGCAGTCCGTCGCCCCCGGTGCCACCGCGTCGGTGACGACGCAGCTTTTCGCCGGTGCCAAGGAGTGGGAGACGATCGGCGACTATGAAAAGGCCGGCGTCACAGGCTTCATCGACAGCATCGACTGGGGCTGGTTCTTCTTCCTGACCAAGCCGATCTTCTGGGTGCTGCACCACCTGAACCTGCTGATCGGCAACATGGGGTTTGCCATCATCGGCCTGACGTTCTTCCTCAAGCTGCTCGTGCTGCCGCTGGCCTATAAGTCCTACGTCAGCATGGCCCGGATGAAGGAGCTTCAGCCCGAGATGGAGAAGCTGAAGGAACGCAGCGGCGACGACAAGGCCGCGCTGCAGACCGGCATGATGAAGCTTTACAAGGAAAACAAGGTGAACCCGGCGGCGGGCTGTCTGCCGATCCTGATCCAGATCCCAATCTTCTTCTCGCTTTACAAGGTGATCTTCGTCACGCTTGAACTGCGCCACGCACCGTGGATCGGCTGGATCCAGGACCTTTCGGCGCCCGATCCGTCGTCGATCCTGAACCTGTTCGGCCTGCTGCCATATGCCACGCCGGGCATCACATCGCCCTTCCACATCATCAGCCTTGGCGTGCTGCCGATCCTGCTGGGCATTTCCATGTGGCTGCAGCAGCGCCTCAACCCGGCCCCTGCCGATGCCACGCAAAAGATGATCTTTGCCTGGATGCCTTGGGTCTTCATGTTCATGCTGGGGCGGTTCGCGTCGGGTCTGGTGCTGTACTGGATCACGAACAACACGATCACCTTTACCCAGCAGTATCTGATCATGCGCAGCCATGGTGCCAAGCCGGACGTGTTCGGTAACATCAAGGGCACCTTCAGCCGCAAGAAGGGCGAACCTGTCGCTGCCAACAGCGGCAAGAAGCCAAAGGGCAAGTAGGCCGCTGGCATAACTGACACGTACGGGGGCGGGCTGACCGCCCCCTTCGCATTGAAAGGGTCCGTCATGGAACTGCGCTTTCCCCCGGTTGAAACTCCCGACGACGACGCCCTCGAAAAGGGGCGGCTGCTGTTTGCGGGCCAGACGGAATTCGTCAAAGGCGTCGTCGCGATGGACGGCCTGCCCCCGGCTGACCGGCTGGAGGTCTGCTTTGCCGGCCGGTCCAATGTCGGCAAGTCGTCCCTGATCAACGCACTGACCGGACGCAAGGGGTTGGCGCGGGCGTCCAACACCCCGGGCCGCACGCAGGAAATCAACTTCTTCACCGCGGGCGATCTTTATGTCGTCGACCTGCCCGGCTACGGCTTTGCCAATGCGCCGGTGGCAGTGGTGTCCAAGTGGCAGGCACTTTTGAAAAATTATCTGCAAGGCCGCCCGACCCTGCGCCGGGTCTTCGTGCTGATCGACGCGCGCCACGGCGCCAAGGCGGTCGATGAAGAAATCATGACCCTGCTTGACCGCTCTGCCGTGACCTTTCAGGTCGTCATGACCAAGACCGACAAGGTCAAGGGCGCAGCGCTCGACGCAGCACTCGACGCCACGCGGACGGCACTTGCCAAGCACCCCGCAGCCTATCCGGAACTGATCCTGACCAGCTCTGAAAAGGGCGAAGGGATCGAGACGCTGCGCGCCGTCATTGCGACAATCGAAGCATAAACGTCGCACCCCCCTTTTCAGGGAGCGACGCTACACTACCGTCAGACTCATCATATCACACGTCGCTGAATGAGGGTTACGGTATGCAGATTAAGGCACCAAGCTGGCACGTCATCAAATGGATCGCCGGGGTCTTTGCCGGACTGGCGGTGATCGGTGGCGTCATCGGCGCCGCAGTCGTCAGCCTCGGGCTCGTGACGATTTCGGCAAGGCCGCCGCACATGGCAATCACGACCGCCATGCTGCATTATACCTTCAAGCGCTCGACCGCCAACGCCGGCAGCGATGTCACAGTCCCCGCCGATCTGGACAGCCCGGCCCGTGTCGCGCTTGGCATCCAGCATTACGCTAACGTCTGCTCCAGCTGCCACGGCGGCCCGGATCTTGGGCAAAGCCCGATCGCCCTGTCGATGCGCCCCCGTCCGCAGCATCTGGCGGCCGTCGTCGAACAGTTCAGCGACGAACAGCTTTACGTCATCCTGCGCGATGGGGTGCGTTTTTCGGCCATGCCGGCGTGGCCCGCCAGCCAGAACTTCGATGAAATCTGGTCCGTCGTCGCCTTCCTGCGCGCGCTGCCGACCATGACCAATACCGAATACATGGACGCCACCCGCCGCGCTCTGCCCGATGGCGCAGCGGAACTGGCCTTCAACGCGCCCGATCAGCTGGGCGACCTGAACGTCGGCATCAAGGCCCCGCCGATGGAGGAATACCTTTACGCAAGCCCCGGCACCGGCTGGCACGAATACGCAGCCAACGGTGACGTCATCGCCACCTGTGCCGCATGCCACGGCGAAAACGGCAGCGGCGACGCCACGCTGGGCCAGGCCCCGAATTTGACCGTCCCCTCAGCCGCCTACATCAGCAAGGCGCTGCACGAATACGCCAACGGGACGCGGCCTTCGGGCATCATGACGACCGTGGCGGCAAGCCTGACCGATGAACAGATCACGGGACTGTCCGCGTATTATGCCAGCCTGCCCGATGTCGCCTCTCCGCGGGAAGAGGCCGCAGTCGGCGATCCGGCAGCAGGTCAGATCATCGCCACCGCCGGTCTGCCGGACCAGGCGCTGCCAGCCTGCTATACCTGCCACCAGAACGTGCAAGCTGCTGCTGGCATGACGATTCCGCCCATCGCGGGTCAGTCATCCTCCTACCTGCGGCATCGTCTGGACGCCTTCGCCGGGCCAAACTGGACCGGATCGGGTGCCAGCGCGTGGCAGCCGATGCACTGGATCGCAAAATCCCTCGCCCCCCAACAGCGGGCCGATCTGGCTGCCTATTTCGCGCAACAGACGCCCGGCAGTGCGGCACCCGTCTCTACCTTGCAGCCAATGGATCAGGCCAACGCACAGCAACTGGTCGAAGGTGTCTGCAAGGAATGTCACACCGTGTCTGGCATCGGCGGCCCGTCCGGCGAATATCCCAACCTGACGGTGCAGACGGCGACCTATCTCGACCAGCAATTGCATGCCTTCAAGGGCGGTAATCGCGTGGCAGAGCGGATGCGGCAAGTGGCCGAGAAGCTGTCGGACAAGGACATGTCTGACCTCGCGCAGTATTTCGGCACACCGGCCGCCCTGCCCTCTCCCGCACCGCAGGACGTCTTTGCCACGGCGGAAGAGATCGCCACGGGGGGCCAGATCGCCTCTGCCGGTATCCCAGAGAAGAACATTCCCGCCTGCCTGACCTGCCACGGTGCCGAACCGACCGCCGCTTTGCCGATCATCGCGCGGCTGCAGGGGCAGGCCCCGCGCTATATCCAGGATCGCCTGCAGACCTTGGGCAGCGAAAAGAGCGCCGACCTCGACACCATCAGCCCGATGCACGCGATCGCACGCGACATGACCGTCGACGAACGCCACGACGTGGCGGCGTGGTTCGCAGCGCAGGCGCCGCTGCCCAAGTGATCGCCGCTTGAGCGCCTGACGGACCTCCGCTATCCCTTGGGGCGACAAGGCCCCGGGGGATAGCCATGAGGACGCAGAACATGAACCGAGACTGGATCGCCACGGCGCGCACGTTGTCAGAGGCACTGCCGTATCTGCAACGCTATTCCGGCGCCGTTGTGGTGGTGAAATTCGGCGGCAACGCCATGGGCGACGCCGATGCCATGGCCGAATTTGCCCGCGACATCGTCCTGATGAAACAGGTTGGCATGAACCCCGTCGTGGTCCACGGCGGCGGTCCCATGATCAACGAGATGCTGACGAAACTCGGGATCGAATCGAAATTCATCCGCGGCAAACGCGTCACCGATCAGGCGACCGTCGAAGTCGTGGAAATGGTGCTGACCGGCCTTGTGAACAAACGCATTGTGCAGGCCATCATGGACGAGGGCGGTCGCGCGGTCGGTCTGTCCGGCAAGGACGACGACCTGATGGTGGCAGAGGCGGATGATCCGGAGCTCGGCTTCGTCGGTCGCCCGGTCGAGATGAACGTGCAGGTGCTGCGCGACCTTTACGGCGCCGGTATCATTCCCGTTGTAGCCCCGGTGGCGACCGGTATGGACATGCTGGAAACCTTCAACGTGAACGGCGACACCGCTGCCGGTGCCATCGCCGGTGCGTTGAAAGCGGACCGCCTGCTGCTGCTGACCGACGTTGCCGGCGTCAAGGACGCGAATGGCGAGGTCCTGACCCAGCTGAACCCCGAGCAGATCCGTGCCATGATCGCTGACGGCACCATCGCCGGTGGCATGATCCCCAAGGTCGAAACGGCACTGAAGGCGATCGAAGAAGGTGTGCGCGCCGTCGTGATCCTCGACGGCAGGCTGCCCAATGCGTCGCTGCTGGAATTGTTCACCGAACACGGCGCAGGATCGATCATCAGGTCCACGGAGTCGCGGGTCAAGTCGCGTCAGGACTAGGAGATGACCCTGACCCTGATCGTGCTGCGACACGCCAAGTCCGGCTGGGGCGATCCCTCCCTGCCGGACCACCACCGCACCCTGACCGAACGCGGCCACCGTGACGCAGCGGCCATAGGCGCGTGGCTTGCCGCGCACGGCCACATCCCGGACCTGATCCTCAGCTCTGACGCCGCACGGACAGTTCAGACCATTGCAGACGTCATTGGCGACTTGGGGCAGGACGTGCAGACGCAATTGCTGCCGATGCTCTATAATGCATCCGCCGACACGATCCGGCGAGTCATCCGCAAACAAACGGCAAACACGCTGCTGGTCTGCGCCCATAACCCCGGCATCGGTCATCTGGCCTCCGAATTGGTCAGCAATCGGCCAAGCCATTCCGGCTTCGACGATTATCCGACCGCCGCAACAGCCGTCATCTCCTTCGACGTCGCATCCTGGGCAGAAGCCGAGACAGGCAACTGCCTCTCGTTCATCATCCCCGCCGACCTCAAACCGTAAGGACCGCGCACCTTACGGCGCGCGGTCCCTTTCTTCTCGTTTCAGGTATCTCAAAGGAGCCGCGGCCTGCCGTGACCGGGCACTAGTGACCGAGGATCTGGCTCAGGAACAGCTTTGTCCGCTCGGACTGCGGGTTATTGAAGAATTCCTTCGGCTCGTTCTGCTCTACGATCTGGCCCTGGTCCATGAAGATCACGCGGTTTGCCACGGCTTGGGCAAAGCCCATCTCGTGCGTGACGCAAAGCATGGTCATGCCCTCTTCCGCCAACTCGATCATGGTATCGAGCACTTCCTTGATCATCTCCGGATCGAGGGCCGACGTCGGCTCGTCGAACAGCATGATGCGGGGCTTCATGCACAGGGATCGCGCGATGGCGACACGCTGTTGTTGGCCACCGGACAACTGGCCGGGATATTTCAACGCCTGATCGGGGATCTTCACCTTTTCAAGGAAGTGCATCGCCGTCGCTTCGGCTTCCTTCTTGGGTGTCTTGCGGACCCAGATCGGGGCCAGCGTGCAATTTTCCAGGATCGTCAGATGCGGGAAGAGGTTGAAGTGCTGAAAGCACATGCCGACCTCTGAACGGATCTTGTCGATATTCTTGAGGTCCGACGACAGCTCTGTCCCGTCCACGATGATCTGGCCGGACTGATGTTCCTCTAACCGGTTGATGCAGCGGATCAGCGTCGATTTGCCCGACCCCGACGGCCCGCAGATGACGATCCGCTCGCCCCGGTTGACGGTCAGGTTGATGTCACGCAGCACGTGGAACGTGCCGTACCATTTATTCATGTTGTTGATTTCGATCGCGACCTCGTCGCTCACCTGCATGGCGCTGCGATTGACGGTGCGGTCTGTGACGGCCTCTGACATTGTCATGCCTCCCTTAACGGTTTTCGCGCTGGAGTTTCTTCTCCAGATGCAGTGAGTAGCGGCCCATGCTGAAGCAGGCGATGAAGAACATCAGGCCGATGAAGACGTAAAGTTCCCAGTAGATGCCGTTCCAGTCGGTGCTGGCGCGGATCGAATTGGTCAGGCCCAGCGGGTCAAGCAGACCGATGAAGACCACCAGCGTCGTGTCCTTGAACAGGCCGATGAAGGTGTTCACGATACCGGGGATCGAGATTTTCAGCGCCTGCGGCAACACGATCAGCTGCATCGACTGCCAATAGGACAGGCCCATCGAATCCGCACCCTCATACTGTCCCTTGGGGACGGCGGCGAGGCCCCCGCGCACGACCTCTGCGATATAGGCGGACGAAAAGAGCGTCACCATGATGATGACCCGCAGCGTCAGGTCAAAGTTCGTGCCCGGCGGCAGGAAGTAGTTCAGCAGCAGCGACGCTGTGAACAGCCAGACAATCAGCGGCACGCCACGGATGATCTCGATGAACCCGACGCTTAGCTTGGTCACGATGAACAGGTCGGACGCGCGTCCCAAGGCCAACATGATCCCCAGCGGCAGCGACAACACGATGGCCGACACGCCGATGACGATGGACAGAAGGAAACCGCCGAACTGCTTGGACGTGACGGAGTTCAGCCCGATGGGGAGAACGTCCGACAGCGCCGCCGCGATGGGACCGGCAAGGAACAGCCAGAACAGCACCGGGACCAGAATGGCCGCAACCACGCCGGCAATCGGGTTGACCTTGTCGGCGGCGCGGAACGCCACGACGCCCAGCACGAAACCAAGGGCGACCATCAGCGGCAGCCAGATCGGCCCCCCCCACAGCAGCATGAAGATCAGAAAGGGCGAGGCGAGCGAAAAGCCCAGGAACCAGCGCGGGAAAGTCCCGAATAGCACCGGGGCAAGGCCAGCCAGCAACACGACCAGCGCCACGACGGGCCGCCAGTAATACTCCTGTGGATAGAAGCCGAACAGCAACTGGTTCCAGCGGTCCCGGATCACGCCCCAACAGGCCTGATCGGTCGACTGCCCCAGACCATCTAGGATCTCGCGGCATTGGGACAGCGACGTGGCATGCCAGGTCGGCGCAACAGCCCAGGGCAGGATGCCCGACAGGACATACCAGATGACGTAAAGGGCGATGACCGTCATGATGGCGTTCAGCCACGTGGGGAACAGGTTCTCCCTGACCCACTTGATGGGCCCCGAATCCTTTACCGGTGGTTCCTGCTGGGCGATCATGCCCTCGCGGACGAAGGCGACGGTCTGTGCGTGTGTATCGCTCATCTCAACGCTCCTGCAGTTTCATGGAATTGTTGATGATGTTCATCACGAAAGAGATGATCAGCGACAGCGCGAGGTAGAACAGCCCCAGCAGCAGCATGCATTCCAGCGCCCGGCCTGTCTGGTTCAGCGTGATGCCACCCAGCGTGGCGCGCACGTCCGGATAACCTACGGCGATGGCGAGGGACGAGTTCTTGGTCAGGTTCAGATACTGCGAGGTCAGCGGCGGGATGATGACCCGCATCGCCTGCGGCAGAATAACGAGGCTCATCGCGCGATTGGGACGCACGCCAAGGGCCGCTGCGGCCTCTGACTGTCCTTTGGATACCGACAGGATGCCGGCGCGGACGATTTCAGTGATGAAGGCGCCGGTATAAAGCGACAGCGCCAGCCACAGGGCCATCAGCGGGTTGCTGATCTGGATGCCGCCGCGAAAGTTGAAACCGGCCAGCGCCGGGTAATCCAGCGAAACGGGACGCCCCATCACGAAGTAGGTAATGACGACGGGAACCAGCGCGATGACGAACATCGGCCAGACCATCGGCAACAGACGGCCCGTGTCGAACAGCACCTTCTTGGCGTAGCTGCGATACACGAAGGCCCCGACGATGGATGCGATGAAGATCGCAACCAGCACCATAGACCCCGGTCCCCAGACCGGCCCGGGCATGTAGAAACCACGGTTGGTGATGGCGAAGCTGTTCCAGATCATCGAGGCGGCTGGCGTGCCGCCTTCGACCGGGCGGAACGCACTGGGCTGCGGCGTGCCTTCGGTGAAAACGGCATAGATCAGCAGGATCCACAGCAGCAGGGGCACGTTGCGGAACCCTTCCACGTAGACTGCCATCAACCGGCTGACGATCCAGTTCTTTGACAGGCGGGCGACGCCGGCCAGAACCCCGATGATCGTGGCCAGAATGACACCGAGTGCGGCGACCAGCAGCGTATTCAGGATGCCGACGTAAGCGGCCTGCAAGTGAGTGCTGGCGCTGGTGTATGGAATAAGGGCCGTTCCGATATCGTAGCCGGACCGCGCCTCCAGAAATCCAAAATTCGGCTTCAGGCCAAGCTGCGTCAGGTTCGCCAGCAGGTTGTCGATCAACCAGTAGATTCCCAGACACACCAGAATCAGCGTCACGACCTGAATGGTCAGCGAGCGATAGCGGGTGTCATAAATCAGCTGACTGATACGAAAGCTTTCGCGTGGCGGATGATCCGTCATCGATGACATATTAAATTCTCCCCGGGCGGTACCAGTCTTCTTAAAGTGCTCCGGTTGGCCCGGATGCACCACGCGCTGGCGAGCGTTCTGACGATTTTTCAGGCAGAATGACGAAAGGCCCGGCACATGCCGGGCCTTTCGCCTGTTTTTTTAGCGGAACGGCGGGGAGTACAGCAGGCCGCCATCGGTCCACTGGGCGTTCAGACCACGCGCCAGACCGATCGGGGTGTTCTCACCGATGTTGCGCTCGAAGATCTCGCCGTAGTTGCCACCGGCAGTGATCGCGTTCACGGCCCAGTTCTTGTCCAGCTTCATCATCGCGCCAAGGTCGCCTTCGGTGCCGAGGATACGGTTCACTTCAGGGTTGTTGGTCGGTGCAGCGGACATCTCGCCGATGTTGGCCGAGGTGATGCCAAGCTCTTCGGCAGCGATCAGCGCGTTCAGCGTCCACATGGCGATATCGCCCCACTCGTTGTCACCGTGACGGACCAGCGGACCGAGCGGCTCTTTCGAGATGATTTCGGGCAGCAGGACGTGATCTTCGGGTGTCTCGAAGGTCGCGCGGGTTGCGGCCAGACCGGAAGCGTCCGTCGTGTAGACGTCGCAGGCACCGGCAAGGTACTGCTGCTGCGCTTCTGCGTTGGTCTGGATCGGCACGGGCTCGTAGCTGATGTTGTTGGAGCGGAAGAAATCGGCCAGGTTCAGCTCTGTCGTGGTGCCGGTCTGGATGCAGACGGTCGCACCGTCCAGATCCTTGGCGGACGTCACGCCCAGTGCCTTCGGCACCATGAAGCCCTGACCGTCGTAGTAGTTGACGCCGATGAAGTCGAACTTCAGGTCGGTGTCGCGCGACAGCGTCCAGGTCGTGTTACGGGCCAGCAGGTCGATCTCGCCGGACGACAGCGCGGTAAAGCGGGTCTCGCCTGTGGTGGGGACGAATTCGACAGCGTTCTTGTCACCGAAAATGGCGGCGGCAACCGCACGGCAGACGTCGACGTCGAAGCCTTCCCAGACGCCGTTCGCGTCGGGTGCCGCAAAGCCGGTCAAACCGGTCGTGACGCCGCAGTTCAGATGGCCACGCGCCTTTACGTCGTCCAGCGTTGCCGCGGACGCCGCAGCCGCCGTCAAACCGGCGATGGTCAGCGTTCCAAATAGTACGGTCTTGTTCATGTTTACCTCTTCCTGAGTATCCGCCCATCTCGGGCAGCCAATTTTTCCACCCGGCACGGGGCGGTTGAGTTTTGACGGGTCTCCCCTTCAATGATCATAGAGTGGGCGAATTCCTGCCCAGAGGTCAAGTGCCGCCGCCGGGTCAAACGCCTGTATCTGCCTGCTGGAACGGCAGTTTGACCGGCGGCGCCTCAATTGTGATCGGTTCAGACGCGCCGGCTCATCTCGACGAAGGCGGCACCATCGATGAACGCCTGCCGCTTAAGGGCCGCAACTTCGGCCGCTTCCTCGTCGTCGCCCCATTGGCTGATCTGGAAATCTTCGTCGATCCGGCTCAGCGGCCAGGCCTGCTGCGGGGTCAGCTTGCCCAAGGTCACGGCAAAAGCCAGCACCAGTGAACCGGACAGTTGCACCAGGTCGTGAAACCCCGTCAGCGCGAAATTGTCGAACCGCAAGACGCGTTCGTGCAGCCGGGCAATGGACGTGGGCGGCTGGTCCACAGGCATGATACCGGTCGTCACATGCAGCGGTGCATCCAGCGCCTGCGCGGCCCAGGCGAGCCATGGATTCCACGCCGCGTCCTGCAAGGCGATCAATGTATCAGGCGCCGCCGCGCGATAGCACATCAGATCGTTTTCACCGTAAGCCGCCAGCATCGCCGCGACCTCTGCATGTTGCGGGGCGACCTTGTCGATGGCAGAATTCGCGGCGCGGGTCACGGGCATGGTCGTGGGATCGATCTTGTCCGTCTGCGCCTGCCATTCGGCAGCGGCAGCCTGTGCCATGGCGCGGGTCGGCAGGATCAAGGCCTGCTTGTAGGGCGTCTTGACCGCCCGCCCGTCCAGATCGACGGAAAATCCGCCGTCCCGTTCCACGACATCGGCCTGTGTCCAGAATCGTTTGGGGGCCCAGTCGTTCATGCGGGTTCTCCGATCAGATCGTCGATGGCGGCGTCCAGTACGGCGAAGCTGTGGATCAATCGGTCGGCCCGCAGGCTGTCGGGGGCGTGATAGCCCCAGCCGACGCCGATCGTCGCCACACCCGCCGCACGCGCCATGTCCATGTCATATGTCGTATCGCCCACCATGACGGCGCGGGCGGCTGTCACACCGGCCTCGGCCAAGGCCGTCATCACCATCGCCGGATGCGGTTTGGACGGGTGAAAGTCCGAGGTTTGGCGACTGACGAACAGGCCGTGCAGATCGTGCTGGTCAATCAGACGGTCCACGCCGCGCTTTGACTTGCCCGTCGCCACGGCCAGCAGGGTGTGATCCTGCGCGTGCAGCCGCAGAATCGCCTCCTTGGCACCGGGAAACAGGGGGCTCTTGCGTTGCAGATCCGCCGTCGCGTGATCGCGAAAGGCCGCGCGATAGTGGGCCGTCAGCCGCTCTTGCGTGGCGACATCATAGCCGGGGCACAAAGCGCGAAAGGTTTCCGGCAGAGACAGTCCGACGATGGACAGCACGGCGGCGCGGTCGGGCGCGGGCAGACCTTCGGCGGCAAAGGCCTCTGCCATCGCGCCGATGATTTCCGCCTGACTATCGACAAGGGTGCCGTCGACGTCGAAGATCACAAGCCGCAAGTCAGGCATCAGTCAGGCATGTTGAAGGGATCGACCGGCGCGTGGCTGACGTGCCATCCGACGAAATCCCACGTCCGCTGCATGTGGTCCGGCAGGGGTGCAGTCAGATGCAGGATCGCGCCTGTCTCGGGGTGTTCGATCGTCATGCTGCGGGCGTGCAGGTGCATCTTGCGGCTGATGTCGCCACCCATGCCAGCACCCCAGCCATCGCCAAGGTTTTCCTGCTCGGTCCCGCCATACTTGCCATCACCGATGATCGGATGCCCGATTTCAGCCATGTGCGCGCGCAGCTGGTGCGTCCGGCCCGTGATCGGGACAAGGGCAACCCAGGCCGCCCGCTTGGCGAGCGTATCCAGCACGGCGTAATCGGTCGTCGCGCGCTTTGCACCTTCGGTGCTGTCCACTTCTTTCGGATGCACGCAACGCATCTTCTCGTTCTCGCCGCCCTTGCCGTGGCCGGGCGCCTTGATCAGACCGTATTTGATCGTCGCCGCACGCGGATGCGGCACGCCTGCAACGGCGGCCCAGTAGATCTTGCGGGTAGCGTGGTGTTTCATGTTCTCGGTCAACTGCTTGGCCGCCATCCGCGTGCGCGCCAAAATCAGAACGCCGGATGTATCCTTGTCCAGCCGGTGCACCAGCCGCGGCTTTTCGTCATAGCCGAACATCAAGGCCTCTGACATCGCATCGACGTGGCGTGTGGTGTTGGTGCCGCCTTGCGTCGCAAGACCGGCAGGCTTGTTGAGCACGATCATGTGGTCGTCGCGGTAGATCACGCAGGACATGATCAGCGCGGCATCGGCCTTGGTGACCCCTTGCTTGAGCATGCTGCGCTCTGCATCGACCTGCGCCTCGGTCGGCAGGGGCGGGATGCGGATGCTTTGGCCCACTTCCAGCCGGGTGTTCGACTTCACCCGTCCGCCTTCGACACGGATGTCGCCCTTGCGGCACATCTTTTCGATGCGGCCCTGCGTCAGGTGCGGAAATAGCCGCCGCAGATAGCGGTCAAGCCGCTGGTCGCCGTCGTCCGGGCCGATCACCCGCGTCTGCACACCACCGCTCATGCCAGCACCATCCGTGTCACGTTCATGCCAAGGACTAGCGCCGCCAGTCCGATGATCACGCTGCCGCCGACATAGGCCGCCATCAGCGCGAATTGTCCCCGTTCCATCAGCGCCACCGCGTCGAGGGAAAAGGCCGAAAATGTCGTGAACCCACCCAGCAGGCCCGTCATCAGAAACGGCGCCATCCGGGTGCCGCCACGTTCCGCCAGGACGACAACGATGACCCCCATCAGGAACGAGCCGAAGATATTGACCGTCACCGTGCCCCAGGGGAATCCCGGTCCGATCACACGCAGGGTCAGCTGGCCTGTCAGCCAGCGCAACGTCGCGCCAATCGCCCCACCAAGAGCCACGGAAAGTCCGGTCAAGATCATGCCCCTCCTGTCGCCCGAACGGGTCAGCTTGTCAATTCGTGCTGCCTTTGCGCTTGTCCCGCAGATTGGCAAAGAAATCGAGGCGCTTCTTCAGATCCCGCTCGAACCCGCGATCCACGGGCAAATAGTAGATGCCGCGCTTCATCGTCTCGGGAAAGTAGTTCTGCCCCGAAAAGCCGTCCTCGGCGTCGTGGTCGTAGGCATAGCCCGACCCGAAGCCCTGTTCCTTCATCAGCTTGGTCGGCGCGTTCAGGATATGGCGCGGGGGCGGTTCCGACCCGGTCTGCTTGGCTGCCGCCATCGCCGCCTTGAAGGCGACGTAGCCTGCGTTCGATTTGGGCGCGAGTGCCAGATAGGTCACCGCCTGCCCCAGCGCCAACTCGCCCTCGGGACTTCCCAGCCGCTCGTAGGTCTCCCACGCCTGCAAACAGATGTGCTGCGCCTGCGGGTCGGCCAAGCCGATGTCCTCAACCGCCATCCGCACGATGCGCCGCGCGAGGTAGCGGGGGTCTTCACCCCCCGTCAGCATCCGCGCCAGCCAGTAAAGGGCCGCATCCGGGTCCGACCCGCGCACGGATTTGTGCAGCGCAGAAATCAGGTTGTAATGCTCGTCGCCGGACTTGTCGTATTTCGTCGCCCGCTTCATCAGACGAGAGGTCAGCGCATCGGTGCCAAGCGGTTTGTCGGATTTCCACGCCGCGACCTGTTCGATCAGATTGAGCAGACTGCGGCCGTCACCATCGGCCATGTTGATCAGCTGCCCCCGCGCCTGCGCATCCAGCGGCAGGGCGCGCCCCAACTCCTGCTCGGCCCGTTGCGCCAACCGTTCAAGGTCCGCTTCGGTCAGACGCGTCAGAATCAGGACCTGCGCGCGGCTCAGCAAAGCGGCATTCAGCTCGAAGCTCGGGTTCTCGGTCGTGGCACCGACCAGCAGGATCGTCCCGTCCTCCATATGAGGCAGAAAGCCGTCCTGTTGCGCCTTGTTGAAACGGTGGATCTCGTCGACGAACAGCAGCGTGCCCTTGCCGTTCTGGCGCCTGATTTTCGCAGCCTCGAAAACCTTGCGCAATTCCGGCACGCCGGTGAAGATCGCGCTGATCTGCACGAAATGCAGATCAGTCTCGTCCGCCAGAAGCCGCGCGATGGTCGTCTTGCCAACACCTGGCGGCCCCCACAGCACCAGCGATGACAAAGAGCCGGAAGCCAGCATAGCCCCCAGCGGCGCATCAGGCCCCAGCACCTGTTCCTGCCCGATCACTTCTTCCAGCGCCTGCGGACGCAGACGGTCCGCCAGCGGGCGGGGGCCGGAACTGGCGGCAGAGGGTGTCGAGGTGTCAAAAAGATCGGCCATGCAGCGTATCTAGGCGCGACAGAGGCCCTTGGAAAGCCCGCCCGGTCACAGCACCCCGGCATGGCGCGCGCGTTGGATCGCCTCTGCCGTCGTGCGCGCCTGCAAGGCCACCCGCGCGCCCGCCAGCCGCGCCTTGAGCGCGCTGCGCGTGATGCCCAGATGGGTCGCGGCCGCCTCTTGCCGGTCACCATCGGCGATCAGGCGCAGCGCATCCGCCTGCGCAGCCGTCAGAAGACCCGACCGCTGTGTCAGCATATGCAACTCGGCCAGAAGCGACTGCAGGTCATCCATCTCGTCGTCATTAAACTCGCGGCCGGGGTGGGTGACCGATGCGACCGACCGCGACGGCACCTGCCCGCACCCCAGCGTCACGCCGTGGATGACGCCAAACCTGCGCCCCTGTGCCAGAATGCCATAGGGATCCAGAAATGCAGGATCGCTCCACCGGGTCGGCGTCATCGTCATGAAGCCCCAGGCCAGAAGCGGGTCGCGCAGCCCGAAGGATTGCGCGCGGTAGTAGGCCAGCCATGGGTCCGGAAAGGTCTGCACCGTCAAAAGCGGCACCGCCGCGCGGTAGTGCAATCCCAGCAACAGCCCGTCGGGTGCGATGCCCCGCATCTGGCTGATCAGGTCGTCAATGTCGGTCCGGGGTGTCATGGTCGGTCTGCCTTCGATCCGTGCGAGGATCGGCCAGTCCTGCGGCACCGCGGCTAACGCCGGGTTATGGATCAACCCGTTGACACAAATGCCAAACGAAAAGGGCCCGATCCGAAGATCGAGCCCTTTCGTATTCTGCCGTGCGAAAGGCTTACGCCTCTTCGTCGATCTCGATCAGGCGGGCCTTGTCGGCGGCACCCTTGGCATCGCGGTCGCGGTCGACCAGTTCGATGATCGCCATCGGCGCCATGTCGCCATAACGGAAACCGGCCTTCATCACGCGGCAATAACCGCCCTGACGCTCGGCGTAGCGCGGGCCGAGGATTTCGAACAGTTTCGCAGTGTGGATGTCCTGCTTCAGCTGGCTGTCGGCCTGACGGCGGGCGTGCAGATCGCCGCGCTTGCCCAGCGTGATCAGCTTGTCGATGATCCGCTTCAGTTCCTTGGCCTTCGGCAGGGTCGTCTTGATCTGCTCGTGCTCGATCAATGATCCGGCCATGTTGGCGAACATCGCCTTGCGGTGTTCGTGGGTCCGGTTCAGTTTGCGGTAGCCGCTTGCGTGACGCATTTGGTCATCTCCTAATTATACTTTGTGCAGCGGTCTGATGCGTGTCAGCCGCATTATTGGGACAGGATTGTCCAGGTGTTCCCCGCCACTGCGGGCATTGTCGAAAGGGGCGGATCGTTGTCCGCCCCCTGTTCTTCAGAACTGGTCTTCGAACTTCTTGGCCAGGTCTTCGATGTTGTCTGGCGGCCAGTCCTCGACGTCCATGCCAAGGTGCAGACCCATGCCCGACAGCACTTCCTTGATCTCGTTCAAGGACTTACGGCCAAAGTTCGGGGTGCGCAGCATCTCGGCTTCGGTCTTCTGGATCAGATCGCCGATATAGACGATATTGTCGTTCTTCAGGCAGTTTGCCGAACGGACGGACAATTCCAGCTCGTCCACCTTCTTCAGCAGCAGCGGGTTGAACTCCAGCCCGTCGTCGTCGCCACCGGCATTGGCCGATTCCGGCTCGTCGAAGTTGACGAAGATCTGCAACTGGTCCTGCAGGATGCGCGCGGCATAGGCCACGGCGTC
The DNA here is from genome assembly GCF_021735925.1 of Loktanella sp. M215. Lineage (NCBI taxonomy): Bacteria > Pseudomonadati > Pseudomonadota > Alphaproteobacteria > Rhodobacterales > Roseobacteraceae > Loktanella > Loktanella sp. M215. The sequence goes on along the minus strand of NZ_WMEA01000001.1, from coordinate 1,396,442 downwards.
ATCCGGCGTCAGGGACCCGTCGGTTTCGATCTTCATGGTCAGCTTGTCATAGTCCAGCACCTGACCTTCGCGGGTCGGCTGCACGTCATAGCTGACCTTCTTGACCGGGGAATAGATCGCGTCGATCGCGATCATGCCGATCGGCGCATCCTCGGGCTTGTTCTTGTCGGCAGCGACATAGCCCTTGCCGGTGTTGACCGTCAGTTCCATGTAAAGGTCGGCACCATCGTCAAGGTGGCAGATCACGTGATCCTTGTTCAGGACCTCGATGCCTGCCGTCTCCGAGATGTCGCCGGCGGTGACGATGCCCGGACCCTTGGCCTGAACGCTCAGACGCTTGGGGCCTTCGACATCCATGCGGATCGCGACGCCCTTGAGGTTCAGGACGATGTCGGTGACATCTTCACGGACGCCAGAGACGGAGGAGAATTCGTGCAGCACGTTGTCGATCTGCACGGCGGTGATGGCGGCACCCTGCAGCGACGACATCAGGATGCGGCGCAGCGCGTTGCCAAGCGTCAGGCCAAAGCCACGCTCCAGCGGTTCTGCGATCAGGGTGGCCTGACGCTGGGGGTCGTTGCCGACCTTCACGTCCAGCTGTGTCGGCTTGATCAGCTCAGCCCAATTTTTGTGGATCATAGTCCCTCCATCCTTGCTCGACTTCATGTCCAAAAAGTCGGGCGCTCGAGGTTTCAAAACGGCAGATCGGGGCCGTGCAGAATTGCACGGCCCCCACCTTTAAATGGTACGGATCAGACCCGGCGACGCTTCGGCGGGCGGCAGCCGTTGTGGGCCATCGGGGTCACATCACGGATCGAGGTGATGTTGAAACCGGCGGCAGCCAGCGCACGCAGCGCGGACTCTCGGCCCGAACCGGGGCCCTGCACTTCGACTTCCAGCGTTTTCACGCCGTGTTCCTGGGCTTTCTTGCCAACATCCTCGGCGGCCATCTGGGCAGCGTAGGGGGTCGACTTACGCGATCCCTTGAAGCCCATGGTGCCTGCGGACGACCAGGCAATCGCGTTGCCCTGCACGTCCGAGATCAGGATCTTGGTGTTGTTGAAAGAAGAGTTCACATGCGCAACGCCAGCTGCGATGTTCTTGGAGACCTTTTTCTTGCCGGTCCGGCGGGTATCTCGTGCCATGATCGGATCTCCTTATTTCTTCTTGCCAGCAATGGCCTTAGCGGGGCCCTTGCGTGTGCGTGCGTTTGTGTGCGTGCGCTGACCGCGAACGGGAAGGCCACGACGGTGACGCAGGCCGCGGTAGCAGCCAAGGTCCATCAGACGCTTGATGTTCATCTGGGTTTCACGACGCAGGTCGCCTTCGACGGTGACATGTTCGTCAATGTATTCGCGGATCTTCAACACTTCGGCGTCGGACAGATCGTTCACGCGGCGCGCGGCATCGATGCCGGTCGCTTCGCAGATCTGTGCGGCGGTGGTGTTGCCGATACCGGCAATGTAGGTCAGGGCGATGGGAACCCGCTTTGCAGAGGGGATATTGACGCCGGCAATACGTGCCAAGGTAGCTTCCTTTTCGTTGCGGGTCCGTGATACCAGACCCTTTTTTCACAACGCAGGCCCGTCCGACGCGCGGCGGGCCCATGTCATATGAGGTATTCCGTAACCTTTGGGTGCGACCCGGTCACGGCAGGTGATTCCCTTGCGGGATGGGGGTATCTAGAGGCGTGACGGGTGGGGGTCAACCCCCCTTGCCCGCAGGATCAGGTCAGCGCTTTCTTGATCTGCGCCGCAACCTCGTCCATGCTTGCCAACCCGTCCACGGATGTCAGGTCGCCACGCGCATAGTAATAGCCGACCAGCGGGCTGGTCTGCTTGTAATAGGCCAGCAGGCGCGTCTTCAGGCTGTCGGCGTTGTCGTCCGCGCGGCGCACGAATTCCGTCTTTTCACCGCAGTTGGTGCAGACGTGATCGGCAGGGATCGGCTTGGTATCGTCGTTATACACTTCGCCGCAGTTCTTGCAGGTCGACCGGGCCGTGATGCGCGCGACAAGCGCTTCATCATCGACCTTCATCTCGATCACGCGGTCCAGATTTTCGCCCAGTTCGGCCAGCAGATTGCCCAAGGCATCCGCCTGCGCCAGCGTGCGCGGGAAACCGTCGAAGATATAGCCGTTCGCGGGGGCATCATTGGTCAGATGCTCGCGGATCAGGCCGATGACGATCTCGTCCGTCACCAGTTCTCCACGATCCATCACGTCAGCCACACGCTTTCCCATTTCGGTGCCCGATGTGCGGGCTGCGCGCAGCATGTCGCCGGTGGACAGTTGCACCATGCCACGTTCATCGACCAGACGGCGTGCCTGTGTGCCTTTGCCCGCCCCCGGCGGTCCCAGTAGGATAATATTCATCGACGCGCCGGTCCCCTCCGCTTGGTCGTACTGCGCTTGCCGCGCAGTTGCGATTTTTCGATCAGCCCCTCGTACTGGTGCGCCAGCAGGTGGGATTGAATTTGTTGAATGGTGTCCATCCCGACCGAGACGATGATCAGGACCGATGTGCCACCAAAGTAGAATGGCACCGCAAACTGGCTGCGGATGATCTCGGGCAGCAGTGCCACCAGCGCGAGGTAGCCAGAGCCGAGGACCAGAATGCGGTTCACGACGTAGTCGAGGTATTCCGCCGTCTTCTTGCCCGGACGGATGCCGGGGACAAAGCCATTCTGGTTCTTCAGGTTGTCGGCGACCTCGTCGGTCTTGAAGGCGACTTCACGGGTGTAGAAGTAGGTGAAGAACACGATCATGATCGTGAAGAACAGCAGATAAAGCGGCTGGCCGGGGCCGAAGTAGGCCAACAGCGTCGACATGAAGGCGTTCGACGACCCGCCAGAGAAGGTGCTGATCGTGGTCGGCAACAGCAGCAGGGCGCTGGCAAAGATCGCAGGAATCACGCCGGCCGGGTTCACCTTGATCGGCAGGTGCGACGACGACGCATCATAGACCTTCATCCCGCGTTGCTGGCGGGGATACTGGATGTGGATCTTGCGCAGTGACCGTTCCATGAACACCACGAAAGCCAGGATCGCGATCACCATCAATATCACGCCGACGATCACGAAGGGGCTGATGGCACCCGACCGTCCCTGGCTCAGGAAGCGGGCCAGTGCGGCGGGCACTTCCGCGATGATGCCGACGAAGATGATCAGGGAAATGCCGTTGCCGATGCCGCGGCTGGTGATCTGCTCGCCGACCCACATCAGGAACATGGTGCCGCCGACGATCGTGATCACGCAGGCCGCCACAAAGAACAGGCCCGGATTGGATGCAAGGCCACCGGCCTCCAGCGACTTGGCCAGACCGTAGGCCTGTGCCGTCGCCAGCAGAACCGTGCCGTAGCGGGTGTACTGGTTCATCTTGCGACGCCCCTGCTCACCCTCTTTCTTGAGGTTCTTCAGCGGCTCCCACATGGACCCCAGCAACTGCACGATGATCGAGGCGGAGATATAGGGCATGATGCCCAGCGCGAATATCCCCATACGGGACAGCGCGCCACCGGTGAACATCGACAGGATGCCCCCGATGCCTGCCGCCGCACCGGTCATGAATTCGCGCAACTGCACGCCGTCGATGCCCGGAACGGGAATATAGGTGCCAAGGCGATACACCATCAGCATGCCGATGGTGAAAAGGATGCGGCTGCGCAGCTCTGTCGCCTTGCCGAAGGCGCCCCAGCTCATGTTGGCGGCCATTTGTTCTGCAGCGGATGCCATGCAAGTCTCTTTTATATGAAAAACGCCGCCAAGCGGGTGTCCCGATGGCGGCGTTTGGGAAAACTCAGACCCTATCTAGGCGACACGCGCGCCGCCCGCAAGCGATCAGGCCGCCGCAGCGTCCGCCTTGGGCTTTGCGGTCACGGTCACGGTGCCGCCGGCCTTCTCGATGGCCTCGATCGCGCCCTTGGATGCGCCGTGGACGTGCAAGTTTATCTTGGATGTGATCTCGCCCTTCGCCAGCACACGGATGCCGTCCTTCAGACGACGGATCAGACCGGAGGCGATCAGCGCGTCTTCGGTCAGGTCAGCCGATGCGTCGATCTTGCCCGCATCGATGAACTTCTGGATCAGGCCGACGTTCACGACCGAGTAGGTCTTGGCGTTGATGTTGTTGAAACCGCGCTTGGGCAGACGCTGGTACAGCGGCATCTGGCCGCCCTCGTAGCCCTTGATCGCGACGCCCGAGCGGGACTTCTGACCCTTGATACCACGGCCACCGGTCTTGCCCTTGCCCGAACCCGGGCCACGGCCGACGCGCTTGCGGCGGTGGGTTGCGCCTTCGTTGTCGGACAGTTCATTCAGCTTAAACATTGTCGCTTCTCCTTTGGCCGGAGGACCCCGTCCAGCGACGGAAATGGGGCACACGGCATTTCATACATGTCCGAACCCGGAAAGGTGCGGACTGGCGGCGTATAGCGGTGCGGCCTGACAGCGTCAAGCCGCACCAAGGGTCTTAAAAGAACGCCTGCAGACCGGTGATCGCGCGCCCCAGGATCAGGGCATGCACGTCGTGCGTCCCTTCGTAGGTGTTCACGGTTTCAAGGTTGATCATGTGGCGCATGATCTGGAATTCGTCGGAAATCCCGTTGCCGCCGTGCATGTCGCGGCTGTCGCGCGCGATGGTCAGCGCCTTGCCGCAGTTGTTGCGCTTGATCAGGCTGATCATCTCGGGCGCGGCCTGACCGCTGTCCATCAGGCGACCGACCTGCAGGGCGGCCTGCGTCCCCAGCGTGATCTCGGTCTGCATGTCGGCCAGCTTTTTCTGGAACAGCTGGGTCTGCGCCAGCGGCTTGTTGAACTGCTTGCGGTCAAGGCCGTACTGCCGCGCGGCGTGGAAACAGAACTCTGCCGATCCCATCACACCCCATGCAATGCCGTAGCGCGCGCGATTCAGGCACCCGAACGGCCCCTTCAGACCCTGCACACCCGGCAGCAGGGCATCCTCGCCCACGGCCACGTCCTTCATCACGATCTCGCCGGTGGTGGACGCACGCAGGCTCAGCTTGCCCTTGATTGCGGGGGCAGACAGCCCCTCCATTCCCTTTTCAAGGATGAAGCCACGGATCTTGCCGCCATGCTCCTCGGACTTTGCCCAGACGACAAAGACATCGGCGAAAGGCGCGTTGGAAATCCACATCTTGGCGCCGTTCAGCACATAACCGTCGGCGGTCTTCTTGGCGGTGGTCTTCATGCCCGCAGGGTCGGACCCGGCGTCAGGCTCGGTCAGGCCAAAGCAGCCGATGTATTCGCCGCTGACCAGCTTGGGCAGGAACTTCCGACGCTGCTCCTCGGACCCGTAGGCGTGGATCGGGTACATCACCAGCGACGATTGCACGGACATCATGGACCGATATCCCGAATCGACCCGCTCCACCTCTCGCGCGATCAGACCGTAGGTGACGTAGGACGCGCCAAGGCCACCGTATTCCTCTGGGATGGTGCAGCCCAGCAGGCCCGCTTCGCCCATCAGGGGAAACAGGTCCGGGGCGGCAGCCTCGTCGCGGTAAGCCTGAATGACGCGCGGCTGCAGCACGTTCTGCGCGAAATCCCGCGCCGCGTCGCGCAGCATGCGCTCGTCTTCGGTCAGTTGGGTTTCCAGCAGCAGGGCGTCGGCCCAGTCGAAGGGGCCAAGGTCCGGGCCCATGCCGATCATATCTTTTGCCATTGTGTCAGTCCTTTGCTGTCAGCCGGTCCGCGAAGGTGTCCAGCAGTTTGTGTTTCAGGATCTTGCCAGTCGGTGCGGCGGGCAGTGCGTCCACCGGAAAAATGCGTGTGGGCCGCTTATAGCCGCTCAGACGCGCGGCGGCAAAGGATGCAAGCGCGCGGGTATTGAAAGCAGCGGGATCGCGGCACTGGACGAAGGCCAGGATATCCTCGTCGCCCTGCGCATTCCGGGCGCCGATCACGGCGCACTGGATCACGTCCGCATGGTCGTTCAGGGCCGCCTCGACCTCTGGCGGGTAGACGTTGAAGCCGCCCCGGATGATCAGTTCCTTGGCGCGACCCACGATGTGCAGCCGCCCTGCCGCATCGATCCGTCCCAGATCGCCGGTCCGCAGCCAGCCGTCCTTCACGGTCTGCGCCGTCAGGTCGGCGGCGCGGAAATAGCCCTTCATCACGTGCGGCCCCTTGGTCAGCACCTCGCCCGCATCCGCACCGGCGGGCGCGTCGATGCGGACCGACACGCCGTCAAAGGGCAGTCCGGCACTGGTATCGGGATCACCGATCACATTCCGTGTGCCGCTGACGCCGGCGGTGCTTTCGGTCATGCCGTAGCCGTTCTGCAAAGGCAGGTCATAGAACGCCTCGGCCTTGGCCTTCCATGCGGGATCAAGCGGGGCGGCCCCAGACGAGACGTAGCGCAGCGCGCTGCCCGTCAGCCGCATCATGCCCTGATCGGCGGCGTATTGCATCAACAGGGCGTGCATCTGCGGGACACCCGGAAAGATCGTGGCCCCACCGGTCAGGGCGGCGTACAGCTTTGCGGGGCTGAACCGGGTTTCCAGTTGCAGGGTCGCCCCACTGATCGCGGTCGCGACGAGGACGGAGGCGAGGCCGAACACATGGGTCAGCGGCAGCACGCCATAGATCCGGTCGCCCTCGGTCATTGCCCGGATCCGGGCCGACAGGCTGCCCGCAAAGATCAGGTTGGCGTGCGTCAGCATAACGCCCTTCGGCGCGCCCGTGGTGCCGGTGGTATAAAGGATGACGGCCACGTCGTCCGTGTCGGCATCCGGAGCCTGCGGGTCCAGCCGGGCCATGTGGAATGCGCCGAAACCAGCATCCTGCGGCGCGGCGTCCCCGGCATGGGCCGCCGCCTCGGCCGAACAGCCGCTGGTATAGATCACGACCCGCGGCAGGGCATGGTCGATCACCTTCGCCAGTTCGGGTGCCGTCATGCGGGCATTGACCGGCACGGCGATGGCCCCGGCCCGCACGGCGGCGTGGATGAAGACGGCGGTCGCCAGACAATTCTCGGCGACGATCAGCACGCGGTCACCCGGGCCTGTGCCAGCCGCCGCCAGCATATCTGCGGCGGCGGTGACGTGGGCGTCGAGGGCCGCAAAGCTGGTGGTCAGCCCTGCGTCGATGACCGCGGCGGCGTCAGGGCGCACTGTCGCCTGGCGCGCGATCAGGGCGTCGATGTGGTCCGATTCTGACATGGCAACACCGCCTCCCCGCGGTGGTCGGCTCAGGCGACGGCGAGGGCGATGAAGCGGTCCATGTGATACAGCGTGTCGCCAAAACGGTGATCGACCATGACCAGACGTTTCGCGAGGTGCGCCAGACCATATTCCTCGGTCATGCCGATCCCGCCGTGCATCTGGATCGATTCCTCGGCCACCAGACGCGCGACCTGCCCGATCAGGGTCTTGGTCGCCGCGACATGAACGTCGCGCACGGCAGACTCTGCCTCCAGATGACCGGCAAGGTTGATGACGGCGGACCGGGCCTGCTCGATCTCGATCAGCACGTCGGCCATGCGGTGCTGCAGCGCCTGAAACTTGCCGATCGGCTGACCGAACTGCTTGCGCGTCTTCAGGTAATCGACCGTCAGGATGCGGATCGCTTCCATCAGACCGACCGCCTCTGCGCTGATCGCACAGGTGGCGCGGGCGTATGCGGTGGCGAGGGCGGCGTAGGACTGTCCTTCGTCCCCCAGCAGCGTGCCGGGTGTGTCGTCCAGCGTGACCTCTGCGGCGTGACCGCCACCGGTCAGCGGGTAGCTGCGGCGCGTCAGACCGGGCGCGTCGGCGGCGACAAGATAAAGGCTGATGCCGTCCTGATCCGCCACGCCGCCCGCCGTGCGGGCGCTGACGATCAGCGTGTCCGCAGCACCGCCGTTGATGACGACGGCCTTGCGGCCCGAAAGCTTGCCACCCAGAGCCGTCGTGCTGACCCGCGACAGGTCATAGCGGCTGCCGGGTTCGGCATGGGCCAGCGCCAGTTGGCGTGTGCCTGCAATGATCTCCTCCAGCATCGCTTGCTGGTCGTCATTGCCCAATGCCGCAATCAGACCGCCGCCCAGGATGCCGGTGTCGATCAGGGGATCGGTCGCACCCACACGGCCCATCTCTTCGGCGACCAGCGCCAGATCGAAGCCCGCGCCGCCAAAGCCGCCCTGTTCCTCGGTGAACAGCGCGCCGATCACGCCCATTTCAGCCAGACCGTTCCACACGTCCTGGGACGTGCCTATCTCGCTGTCCGCGATCTGCTTCAGCAGGTCGGGGGTATACTTGTCGCGCAGGAACCGCCGCAGGCCGTCCTGCAACATCTGGCGTTCGTCTGTCAGATCAAAGTTCATGGCGTCCTCACAGTTCCAGAATGGCTTTGGAGATGATCGCCCGCTGCACCTCGTTCGACCCCCCGTAAATCGAGAGCTTGCGGTTGTTCAGATATTGCCCCGTCCGCGCGCGGGCGTAGTCCGGGCCGATGGGGGCGTTGTCGCCGTCCACCGCCTCTGACGGGAACGGCATCGCATAGGGGCCGACGGCCTGCATAGTCAGGGCGTTGATTTCCTGACGGACCTGCGTGCCCTTGACCTTGAGCATGGAGCTTTCGGCGCCGGGCGCCTGCCCCGCCGCTGCGGCGCTGATGACCCGCAGGTTCGTCGTGGCCATCGCCATCAGGTCGATCTGGACCTGTGCGATGCGGGCGGCGAACAGCGGGTTTTCGATCAGCGGTTTGCCAGCTGACAATTCCAGCCGCGCGATCCGCTTCAGCTGCTCCAGCCCTGCGCTGGCAAAGCCCACACCGGCGATGTTCGTGCGCTCATGCGTCAGCAGGTACTTGGCGTAGGTCCAGCCCTTGTTTTCCTCGCCCACCAGATTGGTGGCGGGCACGCGGACATCCTCGAACCAGACCTCGTTCACCTCGACGCTGCCGTCGATCAGCTTGATCGGGCGCACGGTGATGCCGGGGCTTTTCATGTCGATCAGCAGGAAAGAGATCCCTTCCTGCGGCTTGCCCTCTTTCTGGGTCCGCACGAGGCAGAAGATCCAGTCGGCGTGCTGCGCCAGCGTGGTCCAGGTCTTTTGCCCATTGACGATGTAATCGTCACCGTCGCGCACGGCCATCGTCCGCAGGGACGCGAGGTCGGAGCCGGCACCCGGTTCCGAATACCCCTGACACCACCAGTCGTCGCCGTTCAGAATGCGCGGCAGGTAATGCGCCTTCTGCGCGTCCGACCCGAACTTCATCAGGACCGGCCCCAGCATCGCGATGCCGAAGGGGACGATGCGCGGTGCTGCGGCCTTGGTCATCTCGTCCTCGAAGATGTGGCGCTGCACGGCGTCCCAACCGGTGCCGCCGTATGCGACAGGCCAGTTGCCCGCCAGCCAACCACGGGCGTTCAGGATGGCGTGCCATTCCTCGTGGTCCTGCTTGGTCAGCTCTTCGCCCGACTTGACCTTGTCGGACAGGCGCGCAGGCAGGTTGTCGGCCAGAAAGGCGCGGACTTCGTCGCGGAACGCGATCTGGTCGTCAGTGTAATTCAGGTTCATGTCACTTCCCCTTCAATAAATCTCGAACAGGCCGGCAGCCCCCTGGCCGCCACCGACGCACATGGTGACGACGCCCAGCTTGGCGCCGCGCCGCTTGCCTTCGATCAGCAGATGGCCGGTCATGCGGGCACCCGTCATGCCAAACGGATGACCGACGGCGATGGACCCACCGTTCACGTTCAACTTGTCGTTGTCGATGTGCAGATGGTCGCGGCAATAGATCAGCTGGCTGGCAAACGCCTCGTTCAGCTCCCACAGGTCGATGTCATCGACCGTCAGCCCAGCGCGTTCCAGCAGGCGCGGCACGGCGTAGATCGGACCGATGCCCATCTCGTTCGGCTCGCAGCCCGCTACGGCGAAGCCGCGGAAGGCGCCCAGCGGTGTCAGGCCCGCGCGCGTCGCCTCTTTCGCGTCCATCATCACAAGTGCAGCGGCACCGTCGGACAATTGCGAGGCGTTGCCCGCCGTGATGAACTGATCCTCGCCGCGCACGGGCGACAGCTTTTGCAACCCCTCCAGCGTGGTCGAGGGGCGATTGCATTCATCCTGCGCGATGGTGATCTCTTGCTCCGAGGTTTCCTTCGTCGCCTTGTCCATCACCTGCATGGTCACGGTCATCGGCACGATTTCATCGTCGAACTTGCCGGCCTTCTGCGCTGCTGCGGTGCGTTGCTGGCTTTGCAGGCCCAGCTCGTCCTGCGCCGCGCGACTCACGCCATAGCGGGCGGCGACGATGTCGGCGGTTTCCACCATCGGCATGTAAAGGTCGGGCTTGTTCTCCAGGATCCAGGCCTCGCGCGAGTTGCGGACGGGCGGTTGCACCATGGAGATACTCTCGACCCCGCCGACGAGGATGGCTTTCGCCCCCTCCTGCACAATCATGTGTCCGCCCATGGCGATGGCCTGCAATCCGCTGGCGCAGAAGCGGTTCACTGTCGTGCCGGCGATGGATACGGGCAGGCCTGCACGGCTTACGATCTGCCGCGCGATGTTGCCGCCCGTGACATATTCCGGATAGCCGGTGCCCCAGATGCTGTCTTCGATCAACGCGGGGTCGATGCCCGCGCGGTCCACTGCAGCCTGTGCGACATGGCCGCCCATCGTGGCGCCGTGGGTCATGTTGAACGCGCCGCGCCCGGCCTTGCCGATGGCGGTGCGGGCGACAGAGACGATGACGGGATATGACATGGGATGTCCTTTCAACGGGTCGGGATCAGCGGTTCAGGCTGGCAAAGGTTTGACCGTCCGCCACCAGCCGCTCCAGCAGCGGTGCGGGGGTCCAGAAATGATCGTCGGTCGTGGCGAAGGCACGGATGTCAGACAGGATGCTCTCCAGTCCGACCGTATCGGCATACTGCAGCGGCCCGCCGCGATGGCGCGGAAAGCCGTAGCCCGACAGGAACACGACATCGACGTCCGAGGGGCGCTGCGCGATACCCTCGTCCACCACCCAGGCGGCCTCGTTCACCATCGCGGCCATGGTGCGACGCACGATTTCATCCGCGGTAAAGGCGCGCGGCGTCAGGCCCAGATCTGCGCGGGATTTGTCGATGATCGCGGTCACGGCGTCGTCCGGGCGGCCCTTCGGGCTGTCCGCGTCGTAGATGTAATAGCCATGCTTGGTCTTCTGACCCAGCCAGCCTTCGTGATAAAGCGCGTCAGCGAACACCGGTGAGCGGTCGCGCGGATGCGCATCCGCCGCCTTGCGCTGACGGGTCATGTATCCGATGTCGAGGCCGGCGAGGTCGCTGACCTGATACGGCCCCATGGCAAAGCCGAAATCGACCAGTGCGGCGTCCACGGCATAGGGGCTCGCCCCATCCAGCACCATGTGGTCCACCGCCGTGCGGTAATGCGACAGGATGCGGTTGCCGATGAAGCCGTCGCAGACACCGGCGCGCACGCCGATCTTGCCCAGACGCTTGGCCAGTGCGAAGGCCGTTGCCGTCACGTCGGTCGCCGTCGCGTCGGCCACCACGATTTCCAGTAGCTTCATCACATGCGCCGGGGAGAAGAAGTGCAGTCCGATCACGTCTGCGGGCCGCTTGGTCGCCTGCGCAATCCGGTCTACGTCGAGGTATGACGTGTTCGTCGCCAGCACCGCACCGGGCTTGCAGACCCGGTCGAGTTCCGCGAAGACCTCTGTCTTGACGTCCATGTTTTCGAACACGGCCTCGACCACCAGATCGGCGTCGGACAGGACGTCATAGCCCACCACCGTCGCCAGCATATCCGACAGGATCGCGTCGCGCCCTGCCTCGGTCAGCTTGCCGCGCTTGACGGCGCTGGCCAGGTTGCGGGCAATGGTGTCGCGGGCCTTGTCGGCCGCGGCGTCGTCGCGTTCGACCAGCGTCACGTGCAGACCGGCCAGCACCATCGCAGTCGCGATGCCGGCCCCCATGGTGCCGCCGCCGATCACGCCGGTGCGGCTGATGTCGCGCGGCGAGACGCCGTCGATCTCTGGCACCTTGGCCACGGCGCGTTCGGCAAAGAAGGCGTGCATCAGGCCGGACCGCTGCGGCGTGTCGAGCATTGACAGGAACAGGCGACGCTCCTCGGCCAAGGCCTCGTTAAAAGGCAGCGTCGTCCCCGCGATGACGGCATCCAGCACGGCCAGCGGGGCGACCTGCCCCTTGGCGGTCTTGGTCAGACGCTGGCGCCATGTGGCGATCAGGTCAGGGTCGGCGCCGGGGAACGGCAGGTCGGTCACAGCGCGCGGCCCGGCCCCGTCGGCCACAAGGTGTGCCGCGTAGGCCAGCGCGTCGGCGCGCAAGTCGCCATCGGACAGCGTATCGACAAATCCCATGTCCAGCGCCTGCGCTCCGCTGACCGGCTTGCCACCCGTCATCAGGCCCAAGGCGGCCTCCAGCCCGACAAGGCGCGGCATCCGCTGGGTACCGCCGGCACCGGGGATCACGCCGAGTGTCACCTCCGGCAGACCCAGTTTGGCCGTGGCGGTGGCGATCCGGTAATGCGCGCCCAACGCCACCTCCAGCCCGCCACCAAGGGCGGTGCCGTGGATGGCTGCGACGACCGGCTTTATCGCCGCGGCGATCCGGTTGATGACGTCCGGCAGAAAAGGCGCAACGGGCGGCTTGCCGAATTCGGTGATGTCGGCGCCACCGATGAAAAGACGGCCCGCGCCGATGATGACGGCAGCCTGCGCCGCAGCGTCGTCGTCAAAACGGGTGATGGCGTCCCACAGCCCTTGCCGCACGACCTGCCCCAAAGCGTTCACCGGCGGATTATCGACCGTGATGACGGCGATATCGCCTTCGATTGTATAGTCTACCTTCGCCATGACCGTCTCCTCCGCCGTGTTGGGCTATGACATAACGCATTGCGCCATCATTTCAACATGCAAAACTATATTCTACTATGCGGAATTATAGATTCCGCATGCCAGCGCTTCCGCCCTGCCCCATCATCCGTTCAAGATCGCGCACGGTGCCCAGCAGCTTTGGTCCCACCTCGTCCTGCATGCGGGCGACGGGCAGCGCCTCGGGCATCGCGCCGCAGGTAAAGATCACGGGCTCTCCCAACTCTCGCGCCAGAAACGGCACGGCGACGGCATGGATGTTGGCCGCGAAATAGCTGTCGGGGTCGGTGATGACGAAACCCTGCGTCACGATCTGGTTGTGTGCGGCGCTGCGGTCCGCGACGGCCTGCGCCGGGGTCAGTCCACGGTCGCCGTCCGCATCTCTGACGGCAGCCGCAAAGCCGTCCTCGGACAAGGCAGCCAGCATGCAATGGCCCGAGGACGACCCATGCAGCGGCAGCCTGTGCCCGACTTCCAGCCACAGGGACGCGACATTGCGCGGACGCCATGTCTTGACGATGAGCATCCGCCCCAGATCGCGGACCAGCATCAGCGACAGTGTCCCCGTCTCGTCCGCCAGACGTTGCATCAACGGCCCGGACAGGTCGACAAAGGACAGCGATGCACTCGCCATATTGCCCAGCGCCAGCAGCGCGGGACCGGGGCGGTACCGGTCGTGGCGGCGGGCGTGTGTCAGATAGCCCAGCGCCTGCAGCGTGAAGGTCAGCCGCGAGACGGTGGATTTCGGCAGGCCTGTGCGGTCCGAAATCTCGGCATTGCCTAAGCCGTCGTCAGAGGGGCGGAAGGCCCGCAAGACGCTCAGCCCCCGCGCCAGCGTCGTGGCAAAGCGCCGGTCCTTCTCGATTTCGCTGTCCATCGTGTTCATCCTGTCTGACCCCGCGTCATCTATAGCGAGTTCGGAATCAGAAGCGAGATGATCGGAAAGCTCATCAGCAGGATCAGAACGACCACGTCGATCGCAAGGAACCGCCAGATGCCGGCGAAAATCTTGTCGATCGGCACGGCCTTGCCCACGACGTTGCTGATGACAAAGACGTTCAGGCCGACGGGCGGCGTGATCAACCCGATCTCCAGCAGTTTGACCACCACGACGCCGAACCAGATCAGGTTGAAACCGTAGCTTTCGACCAGCGGCACCATCAGCGGCAGGGTCAGCACCATGATTCCGATGGGGTCGAGGAACATGCCGAGGATCAGGTAGATCACCGCGATGGCGGCCAGCAGGAAAGCGGGCGAAAGTTGCGCATCACCGACAGCCGTCACGATGGCAGGTGCAACACCCGTCAGCGCGATGAAGGCGACAAAGATCTTGGCGGCGGCGGCGATCAGAAAGATGCTCGACGTCTGGATGCAGGTCTCGCGCAAGGAGTCCCACAGGTCGTGCAAGGACAGCTTGTGCTGCGCGAAGCCGATCAGGCAGGCGGCGGCGACGCAGATGGCCGCAGCCTCGGTCGCGGTGAAGAAACCGCCGTAGATGCCGCCGACGATCAAGCCAAAGAGCGCGATGGCAGGCCAAGCGCCCACGGCGGCGGCCAGTTTGTCCTGCAGGGAAATCTCGCCCTCGTAGGCGGGGGCGGCCTCTGGCTTGGACTTCACCCAGACATAGATCGCCAGCAGAAAGCCTGCCAGCGACAGGATCCCCGGCAGGATCCCCGCCAGAAACAGGGAGGAAATCGAGGTTTCCGTAAAGATCCCGTAGATGATGAACAGCACCGACGGCGGGATCAGCGACCCCAGCGTGCCGCCCGCCGCGACGGATGCGGTGGCAAGACCCTTGTCATAACCCATGCGCAGCATCTCGGGCGAGCAGATGCGACCCATGGTAGAGGCACAGGCAATGGACGATCCCGTGATAGCCGAAAACCCGCCGCAGCCGACGACGGACGCCATGGCGACCCCGCCCGGCACCTTGGCCAGCCAGACGCGCGCGGCGTCATAGATGCGTGTCGTGATGTCGGCACGGTAAGCGATGTGTCCAAGGGCGATGAACAGCGGGATCATCGACAGGTCGTAGGAATGGATCAGGTCGAAGGAGTTGGAAAACACCAGAGAGGTCGTGGGCCGCATCGCCCTGTCCGGCGTAAACGCCCCGGTGCGGGTGGCGAAAATGACAAAAGTGCCGATAGTGCCGATGCCCGCCAGCGCAAAGGCGATGGGCACGCGCAGCGCCAGCAGGCCGATCACGGCGGCAAAGGCGATCAGGCCGATCAATGTGCCGTCCATCAGGAATGATCCTCTTCGGCGAAGGTGGAGGAGGTGGTTTCCGACAGCGCCGGGATGCCACCGGCCCGCAGGGTGCGGATGTCGGCAATGACCAGCAGCAACAGCCGCAGCCAGCAGAACGACATGCCGATCAGGAACAGCACGCGGCCCGGCCACTTCGGCAGGTTCAACTGGCCGAAATAATAGCTGCCGCTGCCGATGGTGTGGGTCACCTCGCTCCACCCGGCGTACAGCAGTGGGGACAGGGCAAACAGACCGACGAGGCCACCGAAGACGACCAGCCAGCCCTGCGCGCGCATCGGCAGGCGGTTCGACAGGAACTCTACCACGATGTGCGCGCGGGCGGTGGTTGCGGCGGCCAGCGGCAGGACGATGGCGACGACCATCAGTTCGCGGACCATGACGATCGTGTCCGGCACGCCGGAATTGACGGTGATGCGCAGCAGGACACTGACGGTGATCAATAGCCCAAGTGCGACCACGGCACAGCACGCCAGATCAAGCAACAGCCGTTCGATGCGATACAGCATCGGCCCCTCCCCTAGAATTCATGCGTAAAAGCCGGGCTGCGCCGTCATGACGGCGCAGCCCGTGGTCAGGTCAACGTGTCCAGGGATAGCCCTGCGCGTCGCGCTCTGCGGTGTATTTGTCCAGCAGCTCGCGGTAGGTCGCGAGCATGCCCGCACCGTCCAGACCGGCGGCCGTCGCCTGCTCGACCCAAGCGTCGATGTAGGGTGCGCCGCGCTCGACCAGCTTGTCACGCTCGGCCGCATCCAGTTCGATCACCTCGACGCCCGCGTCTTTCATCGTCTGCACGGCCGCGTCGTTGTCGGCGTTGATCAGCTCGCCCAGCGTATCGGCCATGCCAACACCGGCTTCGTTCAGCGCGGTCTGCTGTTCGGGTGTCAGCGCATCATAGGCAAATTTGTTCATGAAGATGCCCAGCGCGCCGACCTGACCCCAGTTCAGGATCGTGTAGCTGCTCATGACTTCCTGCTGCTTCAGCGCGGCCACGGCATAGGAATAGCCCTGCGAGCAATCCAGCAAACCGGTATCGAGACCCTGATAGGCGTCATAGATCGGCATGGCGACCATGTTGGCCCCGAGGTCGCGGAAGACATCACCGTAGGCACCCACACCGCGCACCTTCAGACCAGAGACATCGTCGACCGTGCGGATCGCCGCACCCTTGCAGCCGATGTTCACGGCAGAGGTCGTGAACGTGCCCAGATAGACCAGATCCTGCACCGCGAGATTTTCGGTGATCGCGGGATCGGTGCGCATCAGCTCGTCCGTGGCGCGCATGCCGACCCAGGCGTCGCTGTTCAGCAGCGGCAGGTCGGCGATGTCGTAGGCGACCATTTCCTGCGGAAAGTAGACGCCGATGATCGTGCCAAGGTCGGCCACGCCATCGCTGACACCCTGCAAAGCCGCGTCGGCCTTGAACAGCGCGCCGCCCCACTGGATGTCGATGGTGACATCGCCATTGGTGCGGGCCGCCACGTCGTCGGCAAAGGCCTGCGTCGCCTCGGCGCGGGCACCGCGGTTCGGACCCGCCTCGCCCAGAATCAGTGTGGTTTGCGCGGCCAGCGACGTTGCCGCCATGCCAAAGGCCACCGTTGCGGCAGTCAAAGTCGTTCTCATCGTCGCTCCTCCCAGAACTTCCACTTATACGAATACAGTTCCACTATACGGAATTAAAATTCAGCGCAACGGGATTTACCACGACAGGCGGAAATCGCCCATCGGTTGTTTTTCGTTAGCGTAAGACGTGCCTCAGGACGCAGGCGGCGACAGGAATGTCCGCGTGCTTTCACCTGCGATGCCACTTGGATCAGCAGAGCGGTCCTTCAGCGCAACGCCGGACAGATTCAACGCCTCAGCCTGCCCCAGCACGTAGGCCGCCCGTACCGCGGCACGCTTCGGCTCCAGACCCGCAGGCCGCACATTCGAGATGCAGTTCCGACGGGCATCGTTCAGCCCCAGCGCGGGCGCCCATGTGAAATAGAGGCCGAGCGAATCGGGCGAGGACAGCCCCGGCCGCTCTCCGATCAGGACGAGCACGGCCCGCGCCTGCAGCAGGGCGCCGACGTGATCACCGATGGCGACACGGCCCTGGGTCACGATGACCGGTGCGGCAATCCGCAGGTCCGGTCGCAGCGGCAGGAACGCCTGTAGAAACGGCACCGTGTTGCGCTGGACGGCAAGGGACGACAGACCGTCGGCGATAACCAACGCAAGGTCCGGTCGATCGGGCGTCAGCCGGTCCGCATCGACAGCCAACAGCTTGCCGCCCTTGGGCGGGTGGCGCAGGTAATCGTTCCGGTCCACCGCCTGACTGCGCAGCGCGATGGCCGGGGCCAGTCCCGCGATCCCGGCCAGACCGGCCGTCAGCGCGTCCACGTCCAGCGGCAGATGGACAGCGTCACGGGCCTGCGCATGGGCCTGCTGAAAGGCCAGCAATTCCCGCGTCGGCAGGCTGGTCCCCACCCGCCCCAAGCCGATCCGCGCATCGGTAAATTGACGCAGGATGCGCCACGGATCTTCGGTCAGTGGGCCCGGTGCGGTCATGGCTGCAACCGCGCAAGACTGCGGGCAAAGCCGTCGGGAATGCCGCCCTGCAGGCGAAAGCCGTCGGCGCTGTCCATGATGCCCATGCGGCCCAGCCAGGCATCGAACTCCGGCGCGGGCTTCAGCCCCAATACCCGGCGCAGATACAACGCGTCGTGGAACGAGGTCGTCTGATAGTTCAGCATGATGTCGTCCGCCCCCGGGATTCCCATGATGAAGGTGACACCGGCGACGCCCAGCAGGGTCATCAGCGTATCCATGTCGTTCTGGTCCGCGTCGGCGTGATTGGTATAGCAGACGTCGCAGCCCATCGGCAGGCCCAGCAGCTTGCCGCAGAAATGATCCTCCAGCCCCGCGCGGGCAATCTCTCGGCCGTCGAACAGATACTCCGGCCCGATGAAGCCCACGACCGTATTGACCAGCAGCGGATCGAAATGGCGCGCGACGGCATAGGCCCGCGCCTCGCAGGTCTGCTGGTCAAGGCCGTGGTGTGCGCCCGCCGACAGCGAAGACCCCTGCCCCGTTTCGAAATACATGACGTTCTGCCCCACTGTTCCACGGTTCAGCGACAGGGCGGCATCCCGCGCCTCGGCCAGATCGGACAGGTTGAAGCCGAAAGAGGTGTTCGTGGCCTCGGTGCCGCCAACGCTTTGGAACACCAGATCGACGGGGGCGCCGGCTTCGATGCATTCCAGCGTGTTGGTCACATGGGTCAGGACGCAGGACTGGGTCGGGATCGCATATTGGTCGATGATATCGGCCATCAGATGCGACAGCCGGCTGGCTTGTGCGACGTTATCCGTCGCCGGGTTGATGCCGATCACCGCGTCGCCCCCCGCATACATCAACCCGTCAAGGATGGACGCAGCAATGCCATTCACATCGTCGGTCGGGTGGTTCGGCTGGATGCGCGTCGACAGCCGGCCCGGCAGACCGATGGTGTCGCGAAAGGCGGTCGTCACGTGGCATTTCTTGGCGACAAGAATCAAATCCTGATTGCGCATGATCTTGGCGACCGCCGCTGCCATTTCCGGCGTGATGCCGCGGCGCAGCGCGGCCAGAACGGGCGTCGTGGCCAAGTCCGACAGCAGCCAGTCGCGGAAATCGCCGACCGTCAGGTGGGAGATGGGCGCGAACGCCGCAGCATCGTGCGTATCGACGATCAGACGCGTAACCGCGTCGTCCTCGTAGGGGATCAGCGCCTCGGTCAGGAAGGTGGCAAGCGGCAGATCCGCCAGCACGACCTGCGCCGCCGCCCGTTCACGCGCCGTCTGCGCGGCCACCCCGGCCAGCCGGTCGCCCGCCCGGTCCGGGGTCGCCTTCGCCATCACCTCGGCCAGAGTGGCGAATTTAAAGACGTGGCCGCCGACGGTCGCGCGATAAGACATGAGGATAACCCTTTGTTCGCATCCATCCTACAGGTCGCGCGCCGGACGGAAAGACCAAGGTCGCGGCCCCCGCGGCCTGGGTCTCGGATTGCTGAACCTTTGGGCAATGCTGTTCAGACTTCCGCTTGCGTTAAGCACTGACCCGGCTAACGTAGTCACACCACTGTCATCCGGCCCGGTTAACGGCTGCCGACACGTTCCGCTGCAATCATGATCGGAGTTTCCCATGATCTCGAAAACCACATTGCTGACAACCGTCAGCGCCGTTTCCGTGCTGTTCGCCCCGCTGGCGCAGGCCCAGTCGATGGACGAGCTGGTCGCCGCCGCCAATGCCGAAGGCCGCCTGACCACCATCGCCCTGCCCCACAGCTGGTGCGGCTATGGCGCCGTCATCGACGGGTTCAAGGCGAAGTATCCCGACATCGAGGTCAACGAACTGAACCCCGATGCAGGATCGGCGGACGAGCTGGAGGCAATCCGCGCCAACGTCGGCAACACCGGCCCGCAGGCGCCTGACGTGATCGACGTCGGCCTGTCCTTTGGCCCCGCCGCGATGGAAGAGGGCCTTGTGCAGCCCTACAAGGTCGCCACCTGGGACAGCATTCCCGAAGGCGCCAAGGATGCGGATGGCAACTGGTACGGCGACTACTACGGTGTGATGTCGTTCCTCGTGAACACCGATCTGGTGGACAACGTGCCGACCTCCTTTGCGGACCTGCTGAAGCCGGAATATGCCGGTGCCGTGGCACTGGCCGGTGACCCCCGCGCGTCCAACCAGGCGATCCTTGCCGTGATGGCCGCCGGCATGTCCACCGGTGCAGAGCCGGGCGAGGCCGCCGCCAAGGCCGGTCTGGAATACTTTGCCGAGATGAACAAGATGGGCAATTTCGTCCCCGTGATCGGCAAGGCCGGCACGCTGGCGCAGGGCACGACGCCCATCGTGATCCAGTGGGACTACAACGGCCTGTCCGCGCGCGAGACTCTGAACGGCAACCCCCCGGTCGAGATCGTGGTCCCCTCCGACGCCGTCCTCGCCGGTGTCTACGTGCAGGCGATCAGCGCCCATGCGCCGCAGCCCAACGCGGCCAAGCTCTGGATGGAATACCTTTATTCCGACGAAGGCCAGCTGGGCTGGCTGGCCGGCTACTGCCACCCGATCCGGTTCAATGACCTCGCCAAGGCGGGTTCGATCCCGCAGGACCTGATGGACGCGCTGCCGCCCGCCGCCAGCTACGAGGCTGCCGTGTTCCCGACCCTTGATCAGGTGAACGCGAACAACGCCGCCGTCGTGGCGGGCTGGGACAGCACAGTCGGTGCAAACGTCCAGTAAGCGGTTGACATGACAACGCCTCTCCCGGACTTGTCCGGGAGAGGTATTTCAAAGGCGGGGCCTGATGGCGCGACACGCGACACTCGTTGATACGGCGCAAAGATGGGTGGGCCTCGTGCCCTTCATGCTGTTCACCGGTCTGTTCCTGATCGCACCGACGCTGTTCATCGTGATCGGCGCATTCCGCACACCCGCCGGTGGCTTTACATTACAGAACATCCTTGACCTGAACACGCCGACGATCCTGTCCGCCTACTGGGTGTCGATCAAGGTCAGCTTCTTGTCCGCCCTGCTGGGGTGCCTGATCGGCTTCGCCATGGCTGCCGCGATGACGCTGGGGGGCGTCAGCAAACGCGTCAAAAGCCCGTTGATGACCTTCTCCGGCGTGGCCTCGAACTTTGCCGGCGTGCCGCTGGCCTTTGCCTTCATCGCGACCATCGGCCCGGCGGGCCTGATCACCATGTATCTGCGCACCGAATGGGGCATCAACCTGCGCATGTATGGCTGGAACCTGCTGAGCACATGGGGCCTGATCATCACCTACCTCTTCTTCCAGATCCCGCTGATGATCCTCATCATCACACCCGCGCTGGAAGGGCTGAAGCGTGAATGGCGCGAAGCCGCTGACATCCTCGGCGCAACACGCGCGCAATACTGGCGCATGGTCGCCCTGCCGATCCTGTTCCCCTCGATCCTTGGCACCATGGCGCTGCTGTTCGCGAACGCCTTCGGCGCCGTCGCCACCGCCATCGCCCTCACCGGCCCGTCTTTGAACATCGCGCCAATCCTGCTTTAT
This sequence comes from Loktanella sp. M215, assembly GCF_021735925.1. Lineage (NCBI taxonomy): Bacteria > Pseudomonadati > Pseudomonadota > Alphaproteobacteria > Rhodobacterales > Roseobacteraceae > Loktanella > Loktanella sp. M215. Next base: position 1,375,276 of record NZ_WMEA01000001.1, on the reverse strand, counting down.
GCGCAGATCCGGGGCGACGTGCTGGGCAATCCGAACCTTGGCTATGCGCTGGCCTTCGGGATGATCCTGATCACCGGGGCCGCCAACACGCTTTATATCGTGCTGCGCCTGCGGGCCGAGAGGTGGCTGAAATGAACCGCGTCGCCGCCTATGCCGCCATCATCTTCGGGTGCCTTTATTTCCTGATGCCGATGATCGGCATGGCCGAATTCTCGCTGTCGATGCGGCGCGGAGTCTATTCCCTCGACGCCTACCGCGTCGTGCTGGCGGACCCGCAGTTTCAGGCGACCTTTGTCTATTCGCTGGTGATGGCGCTGGTCACGATCATCTTTGGCGTGCTGCTGGTGGTACCCACCGCCTACTGGGTGCAGTTGAAAATGCCCGCCCTGCGCCCGGTGGTGGAATTCGTGACACTGCTGCCCCTCGTCATTCCCGCCATCGTCGTCGTCTTCGGCTACATCAGGCTCTACAACACCTCCAGTTTCCTGCCGCTGACGGGCTCTGTCACCGGCACGAACATCCTGCTGATGTTCGGCTACGCGACACTCGCCCTGCCCTACATGTACCGCGCCGTCGATACGGGCCTCCGCAGCATCGACGTCGCCACCCTGACCGAGGCCGCGCAGTCCCTTGGCGCCGGCTGGTTCCGCATCATGTCGACCCTGATCCTGCCCAACGTGCTGGGCGCGGTGCTGTCGGGCGCCTTTCTGACGCTTGCCATCGTGATCGGCGAATTCACCATGGCCGCACTGCTGAACCGGCCTGCCTTTGGCCCCTATATGCAGATCCTCGGCGCCAACCGCGCCTATGAACCCGCAGCGCTCGCCGTGATCGCATTCGCGATCACCTGGGCCTGCATGGGCCTGATCCAGATGGTCAGCCGCCTGTCCAAACATAAAAGAGCTTGATGCATGGCGTTTCTGGAACTGGCCCACCTCGATAAATCCTTCGGCGCGAACCACGTCGTCAAGGACTTCAACCTGAGCATCGAGAAGGGCGAATTCGTCTCTCTTCTCGGCCCGTCGGGCTGCGGCAAGACGACGGTGCTGCGCATGGTCGGCGGGTTCGAGGATCCGACGGCAGGCAGCATCAGCATCGACGGGCAGGACGTCACGCGGCTGAAATCCAACCAGCGCAACATTGGCATGGTGTTTCAGGCCTATGCACTCTTTCCAAACCTGACGGTCGCGCAGAACGTGGCCTTCGGCCTGAAAGTCGCAGGCATCGACAGGAAAGAAACCGCCGACCGGGTTACGGAAATGCTGACCCTGATCGGCCTCGCCGACCTTGGCGCGCGCTACCCTTTCCAGCTTTCGGGCGGTCAGCAGCAGCGCGTGGCCCTCGCCCGCGCGCTGGCGGTGCGGCCCAAGGTGCTGCTGCTGGACGAACCCCTGTCCGCGCTCGACGCCAAGATCCGCGCCAGCCTGCGGCGCGAGATTCGCGGGATCCAGCAACGCCTTGGCATCACCACGATCTTCGTCACCCACGATCAGGAAGAGGCGCTGTCGATGTCCGACCGCGTCGTCGTTATGACCCAAGGCCGCGCCGACCAGATCGGCACCCCGTTCGAGATCTACAACAACCCCGCCACGCGCTTTGTCGCTGGCTTCGTCGGCACGCTGAACACCTTTGACGCCACCCTGACCGATCCCGCCACCGGCACCGTCAGTCTGGGCGACACGCAGGTCGTGCTGAACCGGCCGGTCAAGGCTGCAGCGGGTGCACCGGTGGCCTTGGCCATGCGCCCCGAATCCGCGACGCTGGGCGCCGGTCAACCGGGTGACGTCACCTTGACCGGCCGCATCACAGAGGTGCAGTTTCTGGGCGCGATCATCCGGATCACCGCCGATCTGGGCAAACAAAGCCTGACGCTCGATACCTTCAACCGGTCCGAAACCCCGCCGCCCGCCGTCGGATCGGATGTCACGATCAGCCTGCCCCACAGCGGTATGGTCGTTCTGGCCGACTAGGTCCGGGCGGCCCTCAGCTGACCTTGCACAAATCCTGCAAGGGCACCCTTGAAATGCGCCAACCATAAAGTTAGCTAACTAATCGTTGCTAACCTAATGGTATTCCGATGTCAGACGAGCGCCGCCACTTCCTCGACCTCGCCTTCAAGCTCTTGCGCGACATGCGCAAGCGCTACGACGCCGAGGCGAAATCGCTGGACATGACCCTGTCGCGCGCCCGCGCCCTCCAGAGGATTCAAGAGAAGGAAGGCCTGACCCAGACCGAACTGGCCGAGGAACTGGAGATCGAGACGCCGACCCTGAATCGCCTGCTGGACAAGCTGGAACAGTCGGACTTCATCGAACGGCGCCAGATGGACGGCGACAAGCGTGTGCGCTGCATCTACCTGACCGAACCCGCCCGCCCCAAGGCCGACCGGATCGCGACCTTCAGCGCCGGCATCCGCCGTCAGGCGTTTGACGGCGTCGACCCCGACGATATCCGCGCCGCGACGCGTCTGATCGAACAATTGATCGCAAATCTGGACGGTCCCCAGTCATGAGCCGGATCGACCCCACCCTGAGCGAGGAGACCGCCACCCCGGTCAACCAACCGGACCCGGAACCGCAGGCCCCGACCCGGCCGCCCTTCGTCCCGATGGCGCGGCACCGGGCGGCAGGCTATTTCGCGGCCTCGGCCATGCTGGCGCTGACGCAAGGACTGGCGCAGGGCTTCATCTCGGCCAACCTGCCCCAGATCGGCGGAGAGCTGGGCGCCACCACGAACCAGTCCCTGTGGCTGATGGCCGCCTACATGGCGCCCCGCGCGTCCCTGCCGCTGCTGCTCATCAAGATCCGCACGCAATACGGCCTGCGCGCCTTTGCCGAGGTTGGCATTGTCCTTTACGTCATCGTCGCCGCCGCCAGTTTCCTGATCGACGACCTGCAGTCCGCCGTCGTGGTCCAGTTCGTGTCGGGCTGCGTGTCGGCCCCGCTGTCGACGCTGGCGTTCCTTTACATGCTGGAACCGCTGCCCCCCGAGAAGAAGCTGAACGTCGGGCTGGCCGGTGCGCTGACCTTCATCACGCTGGGATCGCCATTGGCGCGCGCGCTGTCTCCCACTTTGCTGGGCGACGCGGGCTGGGCGCCGGTCCATACGCTGGGACTGGGCATGGCGCTGATCAGCCTGTGCCTCGTGTTCCTGATGCCCCTGTCACCGCAACCCCGTGCCCGCGTGATCGCGGTGCTTGATATCGTCAGCTACGCGCTGATTGCCATTGCCTTCGGCGGCTTGACGATCGCTTTCCTGATGGGGGCCACGCTGCACTGGACCCAAGCGCCGTGGCTGGGAGAGCTGATGGCCACAGCCCTCGCCGCAGGCGCCATGGCCGTCGCGATCGAGTTGAACCGCAAGGCCCCGCTGCTGGACATCCGCTGGCTCGCCAGCCCCGCCATCCTGCACCTGACCGGCGCGCTCCTGTTGTTCCGGATCATCCTGTCGGAGCAGACCTCTGGCGCGCCGGGCCTGTTCCGGGCGCTGGGGTTGGGGTCTGCACAGATCGCCCCCCTGTTCTGGATCATCGTCGCCGCCAGTCTGGTCGGCGGACTGGTCGTCGCCCTGCTGCTGAAACCGGGGAAAGAGCCCGCATTCCACATCGCGGCCCTGATCCTGATCGCCTTGGGCGGCTTCATGGACGGCCACGCCACGCTGCTGACGCGCCCCGCGCAGATGTATGTCAGCCAAGCGATGATCGCCTTCGCCAGCGCCCTGTTTCTGCCGCCTGCCATGTTGTCGGGGATGATGCGGGCGCTGGCCAAGGGGCCGACCTATATCCTGAGCTTCATCATCGTCTTTCTGTCGACGCAAAGCATCGGTGGCGTCATGGGCTCGGGGCTGTTCAACAGCTTCATCACCCAGCGTCAGGCCCTGCATATGCATGACCTTGGTGACCAGCTCACGCGGACCGATCCCATCGTCGCCCAGCGCATCGGCGCCGCGGCGCAGGGGCTGGCCCCCACACTCAGCGATCCCGCCCAGCGCACGGCACAGGCCGTGTCGGGCATCGCCACCGATGCGGCCACGCAGGCGACGGTCATGGCCTACAACGACGCCTTCCTGCTGCTGTCGCTGATCGCAGCGGTGGCGTTGGCGCTTCTTCTTACGCACCTCTGCGTTGCCAGCTGGCTGACCAAACGGTCCTGCCCCGCCGCGCAACCTGTCTGAAAGTCACGAAAATGCTACATCTCAAACGCCTGTTTCCAACGCTGCTTGCCGTCTTGATCGGCGGCATCGGCGTCCTTGTCGTCCTCTTTGCGTGGCAGTTGCCGCCTTTCGCCAACACGGTCGCCACGACCGAAAACGCCAACGTGCGCGGCACCGTCACGACGATCGCGCCGCAGATCTCGGGTCACGTCGTCACCGTCGCGGCGCAGGATTTCCAGACCGTCCAAAAAGGCGACGTTCTGGTCCGCCTCGACGACCGGCAGGCGCAGGAACGTCTGGCGCAGGCACAGGCGGCCCTGAATACAGCCAAGGCGACGCTCGACACGGGCGACCAGTCGATCCGGTCGGCCGAGGCGACGCTGCACGCACGCGAAGCCGTACGCGATTCAGCGCAGGCCGCGGTCGAGACGGCGGATACCAACTGGACCCGCGTTGCCTCCCTCAAGGACCGCGGCGTGGTCTCGGCCAGCACCGCCGACGCGGCGGATCTGACCCGGCAGCAGGCGGCCTCCGCGGTCGAAGCCGCGCAAAGCCAGATTGAGGTCAGCCGCGAGGACGTCGCCGCCGCCCGCATCAACCGCCAGTCGCTGGAGGCCGGGATTACCAGCGCCGAAGCCGCCGTGGAACTGGCGCAGATCGATCTGGACAATACCGTGATCCGCGCCCCCGTCGACGGCCGTCTGGGCCAGATCAGCGTGCATGCGGGGCAGTTCGTCAGCGCCGGCAGCGCCCTGATGGCATTGGTCGGTCAGGATATCTGGGTCATCGCGAACTTCAAGGAAACAGAGCTTTACGGCATGCAATTGGGTCAGACCGCGACGGTCACTGTCGACGCCCTGCGCGACCGCGCCTTCACTGGTCACATTGCAGAATTTTCTCCCGCCACGGCGTCAGAGTTCAGCCTGCTGTCGGGCAGCAACGCGACCGGCAACTTCACCAAGATCGCACAGCGCCTGCCGGTCCGTATCGAGCTTGATCCCGGTCAGACCCAGCAGGAATATCTAGCCCCCGGTCTGTCGGTGACAGTCCGTATCGACACCGCGGCCACACCCTCGCAAGGCAGGTGACAGCGAAACGTTGCACCCCCCACGGATGTGAACAGAACAATAAATCCCAAACTGATCATTAATTTGAAATCTTTTGAAACTCTGAAACGCAAAGCAGCGTGTCTACCCAGTTAGAGTAGTTACCGTTTGCCAAGCGTAGCCCGATGTTCCGAGGGAAGCACGCGGTCATCTGCACTGTTCAAGAGTAAAAGTTTTAACTGGGAAGGGATGACGTCATGACATTTTCGATGAGACACCTGCTGACGGGGACGACGGCCGCCGCCGTCTGCCTGACGGCAACACTGGCCGGTGCATCCTCGCACCGCGAGGCGCCCGCGATCACCGAGACACCCAAGATTGATGGCACGGACTTCTACATGTTCCGCAGCTACGAGCCGACGCGCGGCAATTACGTGACATTCATCGCCAATTACCAGCCGCTTCAGGCGCCTTACGGCGGTCCGAATTATTTCACCATGGATCCCAATGCGATCTATGAAATCTCCATCGACAACAACGGCGACGCTGTCGAGGACATGACCTTCCAATTCAGCTTCAACAACGACTTGAGCAACAAGGGTTTCGGCAAGGAACTCATGATCGGTGACAAGAAGGTTGCCATTCCGCTGCGCAACTTCGGCCCGATCACGGCAAACGACTCGAAAACCAATCTGAACGAAACCGAAAGCTATACCGTCAACGTGATCCGCGGCGACCGTCGCAGCGGCACGTCGGCCCAGTTGGTGATCGGCAACGGCAACGGCAATTTCGTCAAGCCGGTCGACAATATCGGTCAGAAATCGCTGCCGAACTACGCGGCCTACGCCAACAAGTTCGCCTATGACAACGTCACGATCCCCGGCTGCGACGGCAAGGCCCGCGTGTTCGTCGGCCAGCGCGCCGAAGCCTTCGCCGTGAACCTTGGCCAGGTCTTTGACCTCGTCAATCTGGTGCCGCTGCAGGGCGCGGACAACAACAACTTTCCGCAGTACAACGTCGGCAACTATCCCTACAAGGGCGTCGGCATGCAGCAGCAGCGCGCCAACGACGACCTGATCGGCAAGGCAAACGTGACCTCGATCGCACTGGAAGTGCCGATCAGCTGCGTCACGGCAGGCTCGGAGCCCGTCATCGGTGCGTGGACGACGGCCAGCCTGCCGCAGGGCTCGCTGGAAGACCCCTCGCCCACCTACGAGCAGGACGCAAAGTTCGGCGGTGCCTGGGTCCAGCAGTCCCGGCTCTCCGCACCGTTGGTGAACGAACTGGTCATCGGCCTGCGTGACAAGAACCTGTTCAACGCGGCAGAGCCGACACAGGACAGCGCTCTTGCAACCTATGTCACCAACCCGACCCTGCCCGCATTGCTTGACTCGCTCTTCCGCAAAGCCTTGGGCGCCAAAGGCAACATCGCGCCGTCGAAATTCCCGCGCAACGATCTGGTGGCCGCATTCCTGACCGGCTTCAAAGGCTTCAACCAACCTGCCAACGTGGTGCCTTCTGAAATGTTGCGCCTGAACACCGCGGTGCCGGCGACGCCGCTGGCCAACCAGAACGTGTTCGGTGTCGTGGCCGAAGACCTTGCAGGCTTTCCGAACGGCCGTCGTCCTGCTGACGACACCGTCGACATCGCCCTGCGCGTGGTGATGGGCGCACTCTGCTGGCCCGTTCCGCTGGGTGCTGAACTGGGCGCGCCTGGTGCTGTCGAAGATACCGGCAGTGACCTGATCAACCTCGGGTACTGTGCAAGCTCCACCGCCCCTGTCGGCAACCTGCCGTTCACCGATGCTGCACCGATCAAGCCCAGCGAACTGCCTGCAGCGTTCCCCTACCTGAACACGCCGCTTCCCGGCAGCCGCAGCTAAGGATCAGTGGATATGACACGCACGCAGAACATGACGCGCAACGCAGCTTTCGGTCTTCTGGCCGCCGGCTTTCTGGTCGCCTGTGACAATGCCAACGGCAATGTCGTCAGCCAGGGGATTGCCAGCCTGGGCAGCGATTTCGTCAACGCGTTCAACCGCGATCCGAATGCGACGCCGGTGGCGCTGGATACGGTGACCCTGACGCAGACCCCGACGATCGAGCCGTTCAACCCCTGAAGGTGGGACCGCCCCGACACGACAACGAAGGCCGCCCCATCAGGGGCGGCCTTTCTGCATTGCAAGATCGAACGTTACCGTGGAACGGGACCAAACCGCCGTGCGACCACCATCACTTCGCGCTGTGCTGGCGTGGCGTGCAGGCGGACCACCCGACTGGTCAGGGTCACGGGGGTTCCGTCGACCTCTGCCGTGATGGTCACGTCATAGACGTCGGACGTCAGACCGGCCCCGTTGACCCCCAGTCCGCCCAGCGCCGCCAGATCCGCCTCTGTCACAAAGCCCTGACGGTCGCGCAGCGTCGCCAGCCGCGACGCGGCCGCAGCGTTGCCCAGCACCGCAGCCAGAACCGGGGCCGGCGCCGTGTTCAGGTTGACCGCCCCCGGCAAGGGCAGCGCCGTGATCAGACCGGCCAGCGTTGCCCGCGCCGTTGGGTCAAGGTCGCGCAGGTCAGCGATATCGCGGACCGGACCGTCCGCCTGCAACTGCCGGACGATGCTCTGCGCGACCTGTGGCGGCAGACCGGCTTGTGCCAACAGCAGGTCCAGCGTCTGCACCTGCGCCAACCCGCCCATCTGCCCCGCCAGTTGATTGACGTCGAACAGCGCCTGCGCGTCGCTGATCGTCACAGAGAATGTGCCGCTTTCCAGTTGCACCGGCGCCTGCTGGATCGCGGCCCAGCTTTCGGTGAAATTGTCGGTCTCGGGCGCCGCGATCATGTCGCGGTAAAGCGCGTCCACCACCGAAGCTTCGCCACCCAGCGCCAGCGCCTCGGCCTGACTGGCGGCGGCAGCCCGCCGTGTGCGGTCGATCAGGTTATCCTGAGACGTGAACATCAGCACGACCAAGGCCGCCCCAAGGGCCAGCGCCACCAGCACATTGACGAGGATGATGCCGCTGTCGCGCTTCATGGCTGCGTTGCCGGCACCGCATCGCCTGTCGCCGCATCGCCGAACAACACGTCGCTGGGGCGGTCTTCAGGCACCTTTCGCGGCACCGGCGCAAGTCGCAACAGCGTACCTTGATCCGGGCCAAGGTCGACTGCCATCTCGACCCCGGCCGGATTCAGGCCATCCTCGGCCACCGGCCAGACATCCGACCAGCCACCCGCAAGGTCGCGGACGCGAAACGTCACGGTCGCGATATCGGGCAGCAGGGTCTGATCCATTCCGCCTGCGCTGCCGACCGCATCGACACTGCGCACCAGCGCGCCGTCGGTCATCTGCCACGACAACGGCGATCCCGTGCGGCGTCCAACGCGCAACACGCCATCCGACAGTGACACTTCGCCTGCGGCGGACTGGATCAGATCCCGGCTGAACAGCTGCAGCGCGCGGTCGATCCGGGCAATCTGCTCTAACCGTCCATCGGTGCGGTCACGGACCCGGATGATCGCGTCCAAGGTCGTGAAGGAGGCAAGCCCTACCAGCGCGAACAGCACCAGCGCCACCAGCATTTCCACCAGTGTCAGTCCGGCGTCGCCCCTTCGGGGCGCAACATTGCAAGCCCTTCGGGGCGCAACAACGCAAGCCCGGCGGGGCGATGTCATGCGCCAGTGGCGCCGATCAGGACGGTCGCCCCCTGCTGCACGCCCAGCACCGCCAGCGCCCGGTCGCACTGGCCGCCTTCGGTGAAACGGTATGGCCCCAGAACGCCGTCGAAGCCGCCGTCGCGCAGCAGGCCCGCGCGGTTTTGCTGCCCCAGACGCCCCAGCAGGCGCGCCATCTCGACAGCATCGAAGGCGAGGCCGGCCAGAACGCCCGCCTCTCCGCCGGATTGTTCCTCGAAGGCCAGCGCGAAGGCTTCGTAGCGGATCGGATCGGGTGCGGCGAACCAGGCATCCAGCAACGCCGGGGTCCGGTAGGGGATGATGGCCGACCACTGATCGGACCCTAAAATCTGTATGCCCGCCGCTTTCAGCACCGCCGCCTGTTCAGTGAAGGCACCGCCGACCACCGGCAGATAGACGGCATCGGGCAGGGTGCCATCGCTGCGCAACCGGTCGACCAGACCCGCCGCCGTATCCGTCACGACCGGCGCCAGCACGCTCGCCCCGACCCCCGCACCGACGGCGGCAGCCGCCGCCGCATGCAACTGCCCGAACGCGGTCGAGGGCACGACGACACCAACCCGTCGCTTGCCGCGCGTCGCGGCAAAGCCGATCACGGCGCGGGCCGACTGCAGCGGTGTGATGCCAAAGACAAACAGGTTGCCGCCAGCCACGGTGCTGTCATTCGTCAGCGCCACGACAGGCACTCGCCCGACGGCCGCGGCAACGGCCCGGCTTTGCCCCGAAAGTAACGGCCCCAGCAGCATCTGCGCCCCACCCGCGACGGCGGCTTGCGCTGCGGCAACGGCCTGCTCTTCGGACCCGCCAGAGTCGTAGACGGCGACTTCGGCGCCCGGACCGATGTCGTTACCACCAAGGCTTGCAGCGGCGCGCATCATCTGACCTACTGAGGATTGCGGTCCCGACAGCGGCGCCAGAAAGGCCGCCTTGCCGATTGTGCCCGCCGGTGGCAACGCCGGTTCGCCGCCTATCGCGCCGCACCCTCCAAGAAGGCCCAATGCAGATGTTCCGCACAGCCCCATCAGAAACCGCCGACGGGCCACGCCTGCGAAGGGTAAAGCGGGCGATGGCCCTGCTGGCATTGGCATGTCTGACCGCCCTGATCTATCTGGCGGCACTGGTGGCCACGATGCCCGCCAGCGCCCTGTCCGATCTTGCCACGATGCCGCGCCAAGTCACAGCCCTTTATGGCACGATCTGGCAGGGTCGCGCCGATCTGATCGACGGATACCGGATCGACTGGGATCACCGCCCCGGCGCTCTGCTGGGCCTGCGGCTGGCGGCGGATGCGACGCTGCAGGGGCCGGACACGCTGCTGCGGGGAACCGTGCGGGTCACACCCTGGACGATCTCGGCCCGCGACGTGACCGGGCGGGCCGGGCCGGGCCTGCTGGCACTGGCCGACGGTCTGGCGATCGCCGGATGCAACACCCGCGCCATCGTCGATGTGCCCTACATCGCCCTCGCCCGTAGCTGGGCCGCTGCCGAGGGTCGCATCGACGTCGAGGCGGGCGATTGCACCCAAAACAACGGCCGCATCGACCCGGTGCCGGCGATGACGCTGACGCTTGGCACCCGGTCCAACGACGCGACCGGGCGGCTGACCACCGGCGATACCCTGCTGGCAGAGGCATCGGTAAAAGGCGACCATCGCCTGACCCTGACCCTGCACCCGGCAGGATCAGCGCTGATCCCCGGCCTGCCGACCGGTGCGCCGATCACGCTCGACTATCCGTTCTGACGGGTCAGTTGACGAGGTTGTTCAGATTCACGATCGGCAGCAGGATCGACAGGACCAGCAGCATCACGATGCCCCCCATCAGCAGCAGCACGGCCGGTTCCACCAGCGCCACCAGTGCAGCCACCAGCGCATTGAGATCGCGCGCCTGATCGTCCGCCGCGCGGGTAAGCGTGGCACCCAGCACGCCACCCGCCTCGCCGCTCGCCACCATTGCGATCAGCATCGGGGGAAAGACATTGGCATCGGCCAGCGCGCGCGACAAGGCGGTGCCTTCACGGACGCGGGCGCTGGCGGCCTGCACGCTTTGCCGGATGTACAGGTTCGGCACCGTCTGGGCCGCCGCCTCCAGCGCGTCGGTCAAAGGGACCTGGCTGACGGTCAGGGTCGACAGCGTGCCCGCGAACTGCGCCGCGTTGGATTTGAGGACAAAGCTGCGGCTGACCGGTGCGCGGGCCAGGAACCGGTGCCAGCGCATCCTGACCGCCGGGCGGCGCAGGACAGCCCCCGTGGCAAAGACAGCCGCCACGACCCCGGCCAAGGTCACCAGCCCCCACTGGTTGATAAAATCCGACACCGCGATCAGGGCGCGCGTCAGAAACGGCAATTCCGCCCCGCGCGAGGTGAAGACCCGCACGATGTCAGGCACCACGAAAGTCAGCAGTGACACGATCACCGCCAGCGACACGACCGCGAGGATGGCAGGGTAAAGCAGTGCCAGTTGCACCGTCTGCCGGTTCTTGGCCCGCGTTTCGACGAAACCCGACAGCAGGTCCATGACGCGACCCAGCTGCCCCGAACTCTCGCCCGCCGCGACAGAGGCGCGGTAGTAGTCGCCGAAGGTCTGCGGATAATCGCCCAACGCCTGCGCGAAGCTGCGGCCGTCCAGTACGGACGACCGCAAGTTCAGGAGCAGGGTCGATACGGCGGGCTTGTCGGACTGATCAGCCACAGTCTTTAAGGATTGCTCGACCGAGATGCCGGACCCGATCAGCGTCGCCAACTGCCGGGTCACCAGCGTCAGCGCGCGGATCGGCACGGCCTTGCGGCGGACCGCTGGCGCACCGCGCCGTGCCGTCGTCGGCTCGACCGAGACGGGCATCAACTGGCGCGCGCGCAGGGCCGCGCGGGCGGCAGCGGCGTTGCCGGCCTCGACGATCCCCTTGGTCGTCTTGCCCGCCGGATCGACGGCGGAATAGGCGAAGGCGGCCATCTAGCCCTCGACCTCCGGCCGCGCGTCCTCGTGCACGGCGCGGGCGATTTCCTGCGGGCCGGTCAGCCCTGCCCGCATCTTGGCAATACCGTCCTGCAGGATACCGGTGCCGCGCGTCCGGGCGGCGGCGATCAGGTCAGCCTCGGCCCCCCCGTCATGCAGCATCCGTTCCAGCGCCGTATCGACCTCGATCACCTCGTACAGCGGCAGCCGCCCGCGATAGCCCGATCCGTGGCAGGTGTCGCAGCCCTGCCCGATCTGCACGACCTCTCCGGCCGGGACCAGCCCCGACAGCAGCGCGCTTTCCGCCTCGGTCAGAGCGTGATCCGCCGTGCACTCCGGGCAGGTCTGACGGACCAGCCGCTGCGCGATCAGGCCGCGCAGCATCGGCGCCAGCAGGAACCGCTCGACCCCCATCTCCACCAGCCGCGACACAGCACCAATGGCGGTGTTCGTATGCAGGGTCGAGATCACGAGGTGCCCGGTCATCGCACTTTCCACCGCGATCTGCGCCGTCTCGCGGTCGCGGATTTCGCCCACCATGATGACGTCAGGGTCCTGCCGCAGGATCGCGCGCAACCCGCGGGCAAAGGTCAGGTCGGTCTTGGCGTTCACCTGCATCTGCCCCACGCCGTCCATCGTGTATTCGATCGGGTCCTCGACCGTCATGATGTTGCGCTGCCGGTCGTTCAGCATGTCGAGACCCGCATACAGCGTCGTCGTCTTGCCCGACCCCGTCGGCCCCGTCACCAGCACCATGCCGTCGGGCCGCGCGAGGATGCGTTTCAGCCGCGCGTTGTCGGCCTCCGACAGGCCCAGATGGTCGATCCCGCGCAGGGTCTGGCCCCGGTCCAGAAGGCGCAGCACGACGCGTTCGCCGAACTGACTGGGGATCGTCGAAATCCGCACGTCCAGATCGTAGCCGCCGACGCGCAAGGACACGCGACCATCCTGCGGCAGACGCTTTTCGGCGATATCGAGCTTGCCCATCACCTTGATCCGGCTGACCAGCAGCGGCGCCAGCGCGCGCTTCGGGCTGATCACCTCGCGCAGGACCCCATCAATGCGGAAGCGGACCAGCAGGCGACGCTCTTCCGTCTCGATATGCACGTCCGAGGCACCTTCCTTCACCGCCTCCAGCAGCAGCGCGTTGATCAGGCGGACCACCGGCGCGTCGTCGTTCTGCGCCAGCAGGTCGTCGACAGAGGCGGAATCCGCCAGCGAGGCGAGGCTGTCATCCGCATCCGCGGCCACCTGTGCGGCCTCTGACGCCGAATCGCGGTAGGCCACGCCGAGGGCGGCCTCGAAGGCGGCCGGCGTGATCTCGGTAAAGGTCAGCGGCACACCTGCGATGCGCTGCGCCTCCATCAGCGCGCTGACGGGGGCGTCGGCCCGGCACAGGCAGACCGCACCGTCGTCCGGCGCCAGAACGACGCCGTGGGTCTGGGCAAAGCCGTAGGTCAGGCGCGGCGCGCGCAGCAGGGTCTCGCTCATCGGGCATCCTCCAGCAGGATCCGGGCCGAAACGACGCCGGGCGCGGGCCGGCGGTCCACCTCGATCGCCGCGACACGCACGCGCTGCGCGACCTCCAGATCGGCGATCCACAGGACCATCGCGGCAAAACCGGCATCTTCCAGAGTGACCCGCAACCCGTCCGATTCCGGTGCAAGGCGGCGCAGTTGCAGCCCCGCGCTGTCGGCGCTTTGCGTCACACGGGTCGCAATCGGCACGACGGGCGGCGGCGCTAGCGCAGGCGCCGGATCGGCGGCGCGGGCCAAGGCCGCCTGCGTGATCAGGCGGTAGGCCGCAATCTCCTCCGCCAATGCGGCACGGTGGGTCTGCAACGGCTGCCAGACGAATTGCCATGCGATCAGCAGCACGACCAGCGGCGCGGCCCCGGCAATCAGCACCCGCTCTCGCAGCGACAGGTTCGTGAACCAGCCCATCATGACGACGCCCTGCTGATCCGCATTTCCGCCTCTGCCCCGCCATCGCCCGCGCTGGCCGCACCCGGCCGGACGGCAAAGCCGCGTTCGCTCAAGCCCCGTTCGACCGCCTGAAGGCCATCCAGATCGGCGGCCTGCACCAGCACGACCAGTTCATTCCCTGCCGCACCCCACGCCAGCCGGCGAAAGCTGGCGGCAGCCCCGGCATCGCTCAGCGCCAGGGACACGTCGGACAACAAGGGCAGCAGCGCGCTCCCCTGCGGGGCCGCCACGGTCGGGGCGAGGCGCGCCAGGATCGGCCCCACGTCAGACGTCACCGCAATCCCCGGCAAGGGGCCGGCCATGGCCGCCTGCGCCGTCACCTTCGCACGGTCCGCGATCCGCGACAGGGCTGCGACATCGGCGGCAAGCACGGCCAGATGCGCCATCAGCCCCAGCGCCAGCACGCCTGCCACGACCATGACAGGCCGCCACGTCCGCGCCGCATCGCCCGGGCGCACCCGCGGCAGCCCGTAAGCCAGTTCAACCAGATCGGGCGGCGCGGGGATCGCGGGCACCGATGCCACACTCGTGGGCAGGGGATCACCCAAAGACGCCACAGCAGGCTGCCCCGCGCGCGTCCACAGCAAAGGCAACATGGCGGCAGAGGCCGCAAAACCCGTCCCGTCGGCGGCGCGCACGACACAGCGGTCCGCGTCGCGCCACACCGCCCACCCCTCTGCCGGGCGGGGGATCAGAAGGTATTCCGGCAGGATGCGGTCGGCTGCCACCGGACAGGCATCCAGCACGCCACGGTCGACGATAAAGGCCAGCTGCGGCGCACCGGCACTGGCCACGACCGGTCCCGGCGCCACGCGGGTCCGGTCGACAGAGGCGGCAATCCGGTCTTCTGCGGCAAAGGTCAGCATCGCCGCGCGTTGACGGGCACTGCTGCGGGGCAGGACGATCAGGGTACTGCCCACCTGCTCTGCGGCCAGCAGAAACGGGCGCGGTACACCGTCGCGCAACACCTCGGTCAGACGCCTTTGCAAGGCCTCGCCGCCGGGGCGGGCAACCTCTGGCGTCGTCGTGAGATTCAACTGGGGATCAGACACGCCTTCAGGGGCCGCAAAGCCCGCCTGATCGACGCTAACCCCTTGTGGTATCACGAATTATTTCCTTTTCACCCACCCTGTAGACTTGCTATGATCATACGAGCCACGCTGGCGAAAGGAAAACAGTTTCATGCCCCTGCTGCGTCCGCTGCGTCCCCGCCCGGCCAAACGTCGCGCGCCCGATGCCGGCGTCACCTTGATCGAGATGATGGTCGTGCTCGTCATCATCGCGCTGGTGGCCGCGATCATCGTGCCGAACGTCATCGGTCGCCCGGACGAGGCCCGCGTCGCCGTCGCCCAGACCGACATCCGTGCCATCGGATCGGCGCTGGAACTCTACCGTCTGGACAACCAGACCTATCCCACGACCTCGCAGGGGCTGGAGGCGCTGGTCACCCGTCCAACCAGCCCGCCGGAACCGCGCAACTGGGTCGCCGGCGGCTATCTGGCGCAACTGCCGGTCGATCCTTGGGGCAATGGCTATCTCTATCGCTCGCCGGGTGACACCGGCGGCTTCGACCTCGTGACGCTGGGGGCGGATGGCGCGCCGGGGGGCGACGGGCCTGCGGCGGATATCGCCCACGGCCAGGCGACCGCCGGCAATTGAGGGCCGCGCGCGCGCCACGCAGGGGCAAGGCTGGCGTCACCTTGGTCGAGGTGCTTGTCGTGCTGGTCCTGATCGGCGTCATGGCCGGGGCCGTCGGCCTGTCGCTGGGTCCTGCGGACCGTGGCGACGCCGTGGGCCGAGAGACCGATCTGCTGACCGCGCGCCTGAACCGCGCCGCCGACGAGGCCTTGCTGACCGGCGCGCCGGTGGCGTTCGTCTGGGACCCGCAGGGATACCGGTTCGAAGTGCCGGGCCCGGACGGATGGGTGCCGCACCCGGTCAGCCTATTGGGCGACCCGCATCCCATGGCCGGCGGCGTGGATCTGTCGCAGGGCGAATCGGACGGCCGCTTCGTCGTCACCGCCGATCTGCTGCCAGAAACCGGCCAGCCGCTGGTCGTGACCCTGCGCGGCGGCCAAATCTCGGACGTCCGCGTCCAGTTCGACGGCGTCAACGCCCAGCGACTGGCACCCGCGTCATGACGCAACGCGCACCGCAGGCAGGCTTCACCCTGATCGAGGCGCTAGTGGCGATGGCCGTGCTGGCGCTCGGCGCCGTCTCGCTGCTGACCGCGACCGAGGGCCATTCCGCGCGGATCAGCGCCCTGACCGACCGGACCGCTGCCCGCTGGACCGCGGATTACGCTTTGGCTCTGGCCGGATTGGGCGATACGCCAGAGGCAGAGATCACGATGCTGGGACGCCGCTTTTCCGTCGGACTGGATGTGGCGGACGTGGACGGCGCGGATTTGCAGTCGCTCACCGTCTCGGTCTCTGTCCCGGGTGACAGCGTCGACGCTGTCCTGTATCTTGCAACCGGTTACCGATTGGCAGGTCCGGAATGATGCGTGTTTCGCTGGGCAAGATCCTTCAGGGCGGCGTGGCCGTTCTGGTTCTGGGGTCGCTTGCGGTAGCCGCAGCGCCGTTGACATGGCATCTGCGCGGCCAGACGACGGCCCTGCCCGCGGCCGCGCCTGTTGCTGTCGCCGCCGTCACACCGCCAGCGCCCCCCGACATTGGCCCGATCCTGACCCTTGCGCCCTTTGGCAGCAGCGCTGTCGCGGCGCCGCAGACGGCGGCGGCAGCACCTTCGGACTTGACGTTGCTGGGCATCGTCCTGCGCGACGATCCGGCCGAATCGATGGCCCTGATCGCCGCGGACGGCACGCCCGCAAACTTTCGGACCGGCAACAAGATTGGCGACACTGCCATCCTCGACCGGGTCAACGCCGACCACGTCGTCCTGCTGGTCGGAGCAGAGCGCGTGATCCTCGGCTTTCCGAACGCTGATCCGGTGACCCTGGATGAAGGGGTCATCGCACCCGCGACGACCCCCAGCCCGGCGGACCTGCTGGCCGCAATCTCGGCCGCGCCCGCGACCGAGGACTACACCGAACCCGACGCCGCACTGCCGCCGCCTGTCACGACGCAGGACTACATCGACCTGTGGCGCGCGCGTATCACGGCAAATCCCAAACAGGTCTTGGACGAAATTGGTTTGGTGGCTGGCGATAATGGCTATACCATTGCTGAAAATCACGACAGCGGAGTTACCCGCGCAGGACTACAGGCAGGAGATCTGGTGAAAACGGTAAACGGCCAGCCCGTCGGCAATGTCGACAGCGACCGCGCCCTCTATGACGAGGTCGCCAATTCGGGCATGGCCCGGATTGAGGTCGAACGCGATGGCCGCACCATGACCCTGTCGTTTCCGCTGCAATGATGCGCCTTCTTGCATCCTGCGCACTCATCGTGTCGCTGACGGTCACGTCACTGCGGGCGCAGACGGATACCTATACGATCAACCTGCGCGACGCCGATATCTCGGTGCTGGCGGAACAGATTTCCGACATCACCAAGCGTACGCTGATCCTCGACCCCGCCCTGACAGGCAATGTGACCGTTGTGTCCGCCGAGGCGCTGGACGCCGTCGGCGTCTGGTCCCTGTTCCAGTCGATCCTGCGCGCGCGCGGCTTTGTCGCCGTGCAGTCCGGCACCGTCTGGCAGGTCGTGCCGGAAGCGGAGCAGCGCACCGTTAGCGGCCCCGGCGACAACACGCCCGTCGGCGCGCAGGACGTCGTGACCGAGATGCTGCGCCTCGACCGCCTGCCCTCGGCCGAGGCGGTGCGCGTCTTGCGGCCCCTCGTGGCCGAAAGCGGCTATCTTGAAGCGGTGGAGGATCCCAACGCGATCATCATCACCGACACCCGCGCCAACGTCGACCGCATCATGCAGATCGCCAATGCCTTCGACGGCGACGCGCAGGTCCGGGCAGAGGTGATCCGCTTCCGTGCCGCCGACGCCTCTTCCGTCGGGCAGGCGATCCTCGACGTGCTTGGCCCCGCCGGGACCGGCGCACGGCTCAGCGTCGATGCGGGGGCGAACCTGCTGCTGGTGCGCGGCTCGCCAGCGGACATCGAGGAAATTCGCCAACTGGCACAGGCCATGGACGTGCGCCCGCCAGAGGCGCCGGGCGCACAGGTTTCGACCAGCGTCTTTGCCCTGCAATACGGCGACGCGGCGATCATCGCGGACATCATCCGCGGCACCGTGGGCGACGCCACAAGCATCACGAACCCGATTGCCGCCGACGTGGGCGCCGCCGCAGACACGACCGCGGTGGACGAAAACGGCGACCCGGTCGCCGGCGTCTTTACCCCCGTCAGCCGCCAGCCGACCGCCGTCCCCGCCGTCACGATCACGCCGTCGATCGAGACGAACGCCATCATCGTGCGCGGCACATCCGCTCAGGTGGCCGAGATCGGGCAGTTGATCCACACGCTCGACAAGCGCCGCCCGCAGGTGATGATCGAAGCCGCCATCGTCGAGGTGTCCGGCGACGTGGCCGAACGACTGGGTGCGCAGCTGGGCTTTGGCACCACACAGGCGCAGGGCGCACTGGGTGCGTCGTCGTTCAGCAATGGCGGCGTGTCGTTGCAGGGCGTGCTGGCCGCCGTCGGTGCGCCAGCCTCTGTCGCGCTGTCCACCGGTGCCACCTTGGCCGCCAGCAACAACGACTTTGGCCTGCTGGTGCAGGCGCTGTCGAATTCCAGCCGCGCGCGGCTGCTGTCCACGCCGTCGGTGACCACGCTGGATAACGAACCCGCCACCATCGTCGTGGGCCAGAACGTGCCGTTCCGCACCGGCAGCTTTGCCACCGATGGCAACACGCTGACGCCCTTCACCACCATCGAACGGCAGGATGTCGGCATCACGATGAACGTGGTGCCGCGGATCACCGCGGGCGGTGTCGTGCAGCTGGTGATCGAGCAGGAGATCAGCTCTCTGGTCAACGGCAATGTCGAAGGGGCCGCCGATCTGGTCACCAACCGGCGCGTCATCAACACGACCGTCATGGCCGACAACGGCGGAACCGTCGTGCTGGGCGGCCTGATTACCGACGACCGCCTGAACAGCGAACAGAAGGTGCCGGGTCTGGGCGACATCCCCGTTCTCGGAAACCTCTTCAAGTCCCGCAACGCCAGCGAAAGCCGCCGCACGCTCTTTGTCTTCCTGCGCCCGACAATCCTGCGCGACCGCGCCGACATTCAGGCCGCCGCCACCAACCGGATGAACCGGCTGCGTCAGGCCGACGCGACGGGCGTCCCGCGCACGATCCTGCGTGAACAGGAAGTCCGTCAGCTGCCGCTGGAAATTCAGGGCCTTTACTGACCCTGCAGCAGCGTCGGTAAGATGCCTTGCCCGCGTCCGCCTGCGCCAAAGTCCTGCCATATTAACCTTACATCTCTCGTGGCAGGAACACCGGACGACACGATCCGGCGCAGGACCAAGATCGAGGGTCAGCACGATGACGACAGCAGCACTGCAAGCCACCACACCGGCGCCGCGACCGACGGCGCACCGCGCAGGTCCCCCCGCGACCGGCGACGTCCGACAGCGGTTCCTGCAAATCTACTGGACGCGGCATGACGAACTCGAGGTGCTGCTGGACCGGTCAAGCTATCCCGGCGAAGCCATTGACGCGATGCGCGATGCCGCAGCGATTCTGCGCCGGGTCATCGGGTCCGCCACCGCGATCGGACTGGATGATCTGGTCCACGCGGCACAGCTTGTCGAAAACCACATCCGCACCCGCATGGCAGAGCAGATCATCGACTTTCACGACGTTCGAGGCGTTCTGAACGCCTACCTCGACATCTCCATGCAGGTCTGCAACCCGACAGAGCGTGTTCTGGACGAAGGCTGATCCCATCCATGCTGGCGCGGGACGCGAGACGGGGGCCGTCGCGCCACCGCAGGGCCGCCGAAACTGCGCATAATCTACAAGCCGTTTGACTGACCCGCAGTCAGCCGCCGATGCGGTGGCATGACAGGGATCAAAATAATCCGCCCGGCGTTCAACCGCACAGCTGCAAACGGGATGGACCACATGGCGCTTTCACACCTCAATTACAGGGACCACGACCTGCTGTTCGGCGAGGACGCGCTGGAACCCGGAGATGCCGTCGTGCATTTCGAACACGGGCTGGCGCGCTATGACGGTCGCATGGACTGCGACATTGGCGACGTCGACCAGACCCTGACCACCTTCATGTACCGCGATGGCGGCAAGCTGATGCTGCCCGCGCGCGAGGGCGAGGATTTCTGGCGTTTCGGCGCGCCGGCCGACAGCCTGACCCTCGATCGGCTAAAGGCCGGCGACTGGCTGAAGCGGCGCGACGAGATGATCATGGAACTGCGCGAAAGCGCCGACCGCATGATCGAGATCGACGAAGCACGGCGGTCAACGGACGCCGTGCCCCTGAAACCGAAGGCCAAGGCTTACGGCGCCGTCGAGGCCGACTTTGCCCACAAACCCACCAAGGATCAGGACCGCGCCATCCGGGCGGTGTTGCAGGATATGGGACAGACGACGCCGATGGACCGTCTGCTGGTGGGCGATGTGGGCTTTGGCAAGACCGAGGTTGCGGTGCGAGCCGCCGCCGCAGCGGCGCTGAGCGGCCATCAGGTTATCGTCGCAGCCCCGACCACAGTGCTCGCGCGCCAGCACTTCAACACCTTCCGCACCAGGCTTGAAGACCACGGTATCAAGGTGGCCGAACTTTCCCGCCTGACCACGGCCGAGGATCGCGCGGCCACCCTCGACGGCCTGAACAGTGGCGCCATCGCTGTCGTCATCGGCACGCAGGCGCTGCTGGACGATGCCATCACCTTTGCCGCACTTGCGCTTGTCATCATCGACGAGGAACAGAAGTTCGGCGAAGAACAGAAGACCCAGCTCCGCCATCTCGCGCCCGGCGTGCATGTCCTCAGCATGACCGCCACGCCGATCCCGCGGTCGCTGGCGGCGGCAGAGGTTGGACTTGTCGATGTGTCCGTCGTGGCGACTGCCCCCAAGAACCGCAGGCCCGTCGAAACACGGCTGTGCGCCCGCGATGTCGACGCCGTGCTGCAGGCGGTCGAGACTGAGACCGCACGCGACGGCCAATCCTACATCGTCTGCCCCCGCGTCGCCGGTGTCACCGAACTGGATGCGATCCTGAAAACGCGCAAGGTCGGCTTTACCTATACCATCGCCCACGCCCAGATGCCCGACGAGGAGATGGCCGCCGCGATGCTGTCCTTCATGGACGGCGATGTCGACGTGCTACTGTCGACTTCGATCATCGAAAGCGGTCTGGACAATGGCCGCGCTAACACGATGGCTGTCTGGAACGCCGACCGGTTCGGCCTGTCGCAACTGCACCAGTTGCGTGGCCGGATCGGACGCAGCCAACTGCCCGCCCACATGCTGCTGATGACCGGCATCGACCTCGACACACCCGGCGAAGCCGCCGACCGCTTGACGGCCTTTTGCGAGATGTCAGAGATCGGCGCCGGTTTCCGCATCGCCCGCAAGGACCGCGATATCCGCGGCTTTGGCACGCTGGACGGGACAGAGCAGTCGGGTCAGATGTCGCGCCTTGGGATCGGCCTCTATCGTCACATCCTGAAACATCACATCGGCATGACGCCCCGCGCCGCCAAGACGCGCAAGGCGTCCTGACGGCGTTGCTCAGCTTCAGATCCGCGCGCCAGAGGTTGCGTCGAACAGATGGACACTGTCCGGTTCTGGCACGACATGCAGCGTCTCGCCCTCGGTCAGCCGCCGTGCGCCCGGCACGCGGACGACGAGTTCCACCGCAGGGTCATCCTGCAGGACCGTATGGGCATAGGCGTCGGCCCCCAGCGTTTCGACCGCGCGTACCCGCAGCGGCAGTGCACCGGCATGGCTCGCCTCGACCGTCGTCAGGTGTTCGGGCCGTAAACCGACCGTGACCCGTCTGCCCTGATGACCCGCTGCTACGGGCAGCGCGATCGTCTGGCCACTGGCCACAAGCAGGCCTTCAGTCCCAAGCGTTCCGTTGACGAAGTTCATCGCAGGCGACCCGATGAAACCGGCCACAAAAACATTGGCGGGCCGGTCATAGATCGCCATCGGTGTGTCGATCTGTTCGGCCACACCCGCATTCATCACGATCAGCCGGTCGGCCAGCGTCATCGCCTCGGTCTGGTCATGGGTGACGTAAAGCGAGGTGGTGCCGACCGTGCGCTGCATTTCCTTGATCTGCAGACGCATCTGGACCCGCAGCTTGGCGTCGAGGTTCGACAGCGGCTCGTCGAAAAGGAACGCCGCCGGGTCGCGCACCAGTGCGCGGCCCATGGCGACCCGCTGGCGCTGACCGCCGGACAGGGCGCGCGGCTTGCGGTCAAGGAAGTCCGACAGGTTCAGCATGGCAGCCGCCTTATCCACCCGCGCCTTGATCTCGGCCTTAGGCATGTTCGCGATCTTCAGCCCGTAGGCCATGTTGTCAAAAACCGTCATGTGCGGGTAAAGCGCGTAGTTCTGGAACACCATCGCGATATCCCGCGCGCGGGGTTCCAGATCGTTGACGACGCGGCCGCCAATGTCGATCTCGCCGCTGGTGATTGCCTCAAGCCCCGCGACCATGCGCAGCAGGGTGGACTTGCCGCAGCCGGAGGGGCCGACGATCACGACGAATTCGCCGTCGGGCACGTCGATGGACACGCCGTGGATGACCTCTTGCTTGGCATAGGTCTTGCGCACGTCGCGCAGGGAAATCGTCGCCATTACTTTTCAGTCTCCACAAGGCCTTTGACGAACCAACGCTGCATCAGCACCACGACCAGCACGGGCGGCAGGATCGCCAGCACCGCCGTCACCATGACAAGGTTCCACGGCGTATCCGCATCTGCGAAAGAGATCATCTTGCGCAGGGCGATGACGATGGTGTTCATCGAATTGGAATTGGTGACCAGCAGCGGCCACAGGTATTGCGTCCATCCGTAGATGAACAGGATCACGAACAGCGCCGCGATGTTTGTCGTCGACAGCGGCAACAGAATATCCTTGAAGAACCGCCACGGCCCTGCCCCATCGACGCGGGCCGCCTCCAGCAGCTCGTTCGGGATCGTCATGAAGAACTGGCGGAACAGCAGGGTCGCCGTGGCCGAGGCGATCAGCGGCAGGATCAGGCCCGCGTAGGTGTCGATCAGGTGCAGCTGCACCATGACCTTGTAGGTCGGCATGATCCGCACCTCGACCGGCAGCATCAGCGTGATGAAGATCAGCCAGAAGCAGGCCATGCGGAACGGAAACCGAAAGAAGACCATCGCATAGGCCGACGCCATCGAGATGATGATCTTGCCCACCGCGATCCCGACCGCGACGATGGCCGTATTCGCCAGCAGCCGCCCAACGCTGACCCCGCCAATCCGCCCGATGCCGCCCGAAATGGCCTCGCCGTAGTTCGCAGGGCCTTCGGCCCCCGGCAACAGCGGCAACGGCGGGCGCAGGATGGTCTGCAGCGTATGGGTCGAGGCGATGACGACGTAATAGATCGGGAAGGCCACGATCAGCACGCCGAGGATCAGAAAGATGTGAGCCACCACGCGACTGCGCTGGGACGATCCCACCATGCCGTGGTCAGCCATAATGCACCCTCCGTTCGACATACTTGAACTGGAAGGCGGTCAGCGTGATGACGATGGCCATCAGGATCACCGACTGCGCGGCCGACGACCCCAGCAGGAAGTTGTTGTAGCCGTCGTTGTACACCTTGTAGACCAGCGTCTCGGTCGCCTTGCCGGGGCCACCGCCGGTGACGGCGTGGATGATCCCGAACGTGTCGAACAAGGCGTAGACGGAATTCACGACCAGCAGGAAGAATGTCGTGGGTGCCAGCAGCGGGAACACAATAGTCCAGAACCGGCGGGCAGAGCCTGCACCGTCGATGGCAGCAGCCTCGATCAAGGACTTCGGGATCGCCTGAAGCCCTGCCACGAAGAACAGGAAGTTATAGCTGATCTGCTTCCAACTGGCCGCCGCGATCACAAGCCCCATCGCCTGACTCGAGTTCAGCAACGGGTCCCAGTCGATCCCCATCTGGCGCAGCGGCCAGGCCAGCGTGCCGAACGACGGGTTGAACATGAACAGCCACAGCATGCCGGCAATGGCGGGGGCGACCGCATAGGGCCAGATCATCAGCGTGCGATAGAACGCCTTGCCGGTCAGCACTTTTTCCGCCTGCACCGCCAGCAGCAGGGCGATGGACATCGACAGAAAGGCCGTCACGACGGAAAAGAACGCCGTCACCTGAATGGAATTGAGGTAGGCCGGATCGCTCAGCACCTTGCGAAAGTTGTCGAGGCCCACGAATTTCGAGCTCAGCCCGAAGGGATCCTCTTTCAACGTCGACTGCCACATGGCCTGAAACGCCGGCCAGTAGAAGAACACGAGCGAGATCAGCAGCTGCGGCAGGACCAGCAGCCACGGCAAAAAGCGGTGGGGGAATGTTGCGCGGTTCATAGGGGAATCCGGCCGCCCCGCAGGCGGGGCGGCCGGTCACAGGTCACTGACCCATGGCCTCCTTGATGGCGGCGTTGCCACGCTCGACGGCATTGTCCAGCGCCTGCTGGGCGGTCTGGTCGCCGGCCAGCATCTTTTCGAACTCCTCGTTCTCGATGTCGCGGATCTGCGGCAGGTTCGGCAGACGCACACCCTTGGAGTTCTCGGTAGGCGCCTTGCCCATCATCTGCGTGATCGGCGTCTCGCGGCCCGGATTTTCGTCATAGAACCCGCTGGCCTTGGTGGCCTCGTAAGCCTCCATCGTCACCGGCAGATAGCCGGAGGTCTGGTGCAGGTATTCTTGCACGTCGGCCTGCGACAGGTAATCGAAGAAGGCGGCGACACCGGCGTAGGTCTCGTCCGACTTGCCGCCCATCACCCACAGCGACGCACCGCCCGGAATGGTGTTCTGCGGGCCATTGCCTGCGGTGTCATAGGGCAGTTGCCCGATGCCATAGTTCATGCCGGACTTGACGATATCGCCCAGACCGCCAGAGCTTTCGGTGAAGATCCCGCATTCCCCCGCAAGGAAGATCTGCTTGGCCTCTGACGTGCGGCCGCCGTACTTGAACGTCCCGTCCTTCGCCAGATCGGCGATCTGCTGGAAATGGTTCACGAAGATCGGCGCGTTGATCAGCAGTTCCGGCGTGGCCCCCGGCTCCAGCCCGTTGCCTTGGGTGGCATAGGGCACGTTGTTCCAGGCGGCGAAGTTTTCCAGATGGATCCACGTCAGCCAGGTCGAGGTATAGCCGCAGGGGGCGGCACCCGTTTCCTTGATCGTCTTGGCCATGGACCAGACATCGTCCCAGGTCGCGGGCGGCGTGTTCGGGTCAAGGCCCGCTTTTTCAAAGATGTCCTTGTTGTAATAGGTGATCGGCGAGGACGAGTTGTAGGGGAACGACAGCATCGTGCCGTCCGGCTTGGAATAATAGGCCACGATTCCCGGCAAATAGGCGGACTTGTCAAAGGTCATGCCGGCATTGGTCAGCACGTCGGCCACGGGCATCACAGCGCCTTCGGCACCCATCATCACACCGGTCCCCACGTCGAAGACCTGAATGATGTCGGGGGCCTGCCCCGCGCGGAACGCGGCGATCCCGGCGTTCAGCGTCTCGGGATAGGTGCCCTTGAAGACGGGCATGATCTTGTAATCGGACTGGCTGGCGTTGAAGTCGGAGGCGATCTTCTCCACGACTTCCGAATTCGCCCCGGTCATCGCGTGCCACCAGCTGATGTCGGTCTGTGCCTGTGCGGCCATGCCCGACAGAGTCAGGGCTGCCAGCGACGCGGCCAGCGTGTTCAATTTATTCATGATTTTCCTCCATAAGATGCCTTGCGACAAGGCTGTCGACTCGGGTGCGGTCTAGCGGCGTCATGTAAGGATTATGCGACACATCAGCCTCCCCACTGATGGGTCCCGTCACATTGCCGAAAGCGGCCATCGTCATCGTCGTACCAAGTCTCAAGACGAACGCCGGGAAAATCAAGGGTGCTGTTTTCAAGGCGGCGCGTTCTGGTCGCCCCCTGTCACGCAACGCCACCAGCCGGGGGTCTGTGGATTATCGCGCGCGGGTAAAAAAAACCGGGGCGCAGATGCTGCGCCCCGGTCAGGATCAAGATTTACTGGTTCCAGGACGCGACGAGTTCGTCGTAGCCGATGGTCTTCGGCTCTTCGTCTTCGTTTTCCAGCTTGGGCTTGGGCGCACCCGGCTGGTCCAGCCAGTATTGCGCGTCCATTTCTTCGCCCAAAACCGGGCCAAGTTCACCCTGGATGCCGGACCGCTCGATGCGCTCCATCACGTTTTCCATGTCGGCACACAGCTGATCCAGCGCATCTTGCGATGTCTTCGCACCGGACATTGCGTCGCCGATGTTCTGCCACCACAGCTGCGCCAGCTTCGGATAGTCAGGCACGTTGGTACCGGTGGGCGACCAGCGCACGCGGTCGGGCGAGCGGTAGAATTCCACCAGACCGCCCAGTTTGTCAGCCCGTTCGGTGAAGTGGTCGGAGTTGATCGTCGACTCGCGGATGAAGGTCAGGCCCACGTCGGACTTCTTCACGTCGACCGTCATCGAGGTCACGAACTGCGCATAAAGCCATGCGGCCTTGGCGCGGTCCACCGGAGTCGATTCCATCAACGTCCAGCTGCCCACGTCCTGATAGCCGACCTTCATGCCCTCTTCCCAATACGCACCATGCGGGCTGGGGGCGAGGCGCCATTTCGGCGTGCCATCTTCGTTCATCACCGCGTCCGAGGCGACCAGCGGGGCCACGAATGTCGTGTACATGAACATCTGCTGCGCGATGTTGCCTTGGGCGGGGACCGGACCGGCCTCCGAGAAGGTCATGCCGGCAGCAGAAGGCGGCGAGTAGTCCTTGAGCCACTTGATCGCTTTGTCGACCGCATAGACCGACGCGGGCGAATTCGTGGCACCGCCACGGGTCACGCAGGCACCGACGGGCTGCGAGTTTTCGTTCACGCGGATGCCCCATTCGTCGACCGGCAGGCCGTTGGGTTCACCTTTGTCGCCCATCCCGGCCATGGACATCCATGCGTCGGTATAGCGCCAGCCAAGGCTGGGGTCCTTCTTGCCGTAGTCCATGTTGCCATAGACCGTATCCTCGACCCCCATGCGCGACAGGTCGCGGTTGGTAAAGAATTCGGCGATATCCTCGTAGGCGGACCAGTTCACCGGAACGCCCAGATCGTAGCCATACTTTTCCTTGAAGTCGGCCTTGTTCTGCTCGTCGTTGAACCAATCGTACCGGAACCAGTAAAGGTTCGCGAACTGCTGGGTCGGCAGCTGGTACAGCTTGCCATCGGGCGCGGTCGTGAACTGCAGGCCGATGAAATCGTCCAGGTTCAGCGTGGGCGAGGTGACGTCAGCACCTTCGCCGGCCATCCAGTCGGTCAGGTTGCGGACCTGCTGATAGCGCCAGTGCGTGCCGATCAGGTCAGAGTCGTTGACGTAGGCGTCATAGATGTTCTCGCCCGACTGCATCTGCGTCTGCAGCTTTTCGACGACGTCGCCTTCACCGATCAGATCGTGGGTGATGTTGATACCGGTGATCGCGGTGAACGCCGGGGCCAGCACCTGGGATTCGTATTCATGCGTCGTGATGGTTTCCGACACGACGTTGATGTCCATGCCGACGAAAGGCTGGGCGGCGTCGACGAACCACTGCATCTCGGCTTCCTGATCCGCGCGGGACAGGGTCGAGACGTCGCCGATTTCCGCATCAAGGAACGCGGTGGCCGCGGCCATGTCAGCCCACGCGGGCTGGGTCAGGGCGAGTGCCAGTCCCAGCGCCGTGGTGGATCTGTAAAGAACGTTCATTATAGGTTTCCTCCCTTTTTGGTGAACGATGGTGGCCGGTCCGATGGTCTGGACCGGGATGTGACATGATCTAGACCCAGCGGAACACCGCAAAGGCATAGACCAGACAGACGATCAGCGCGTAGGGCTGCGGGCCAAGCGCTAGCCCCAGCCACGCGAGATTGATGAAAGCGGAGCCGAGCAGCGTGATGAACAGCCGATCACCGCGCGTGGTCTCGATCCGCAGGACGCCCTTGCGGGGCACTTCGGGAAACCGGATCGCCAGCACCGTGAATGTGGTCAGCAGCACGGCGATCACGATGAAGAACGCGGCCGTGGGCCAGGTCCATGCCATCCAGTCAAGCATTGCAGGCTCCTTTCAGGGCGCGCATCACACCCGTCCCAGGGCAAAGCCCTTGGCGATGTAGTTGCGCACGAAATAGATGACCAAGGCCCCCGGCACGATCGTCAGGACACCGGCGGCGGCCAGCACGCCCCAGTCGACGCCGGCGGCGCCCACGGTACGGGTCATGGTGGCGGCGATGGGCTTGGCGTTGACGGAGGTCAGCGTGCGCGACAGCAGCAGTTCGACCCACGAGAACATGAAGCAGAAGAACGCAGCAACGCCGATGCCGCTGGCAATCAGGGGGGTGAAGATCTTGATGAAGAACGCCGGGAAGGAATAGCCGTCGATATACGCCGTCTCGTCGATTTCCTTGGGCACGCCGCGCATGAACCCCTCAAGAATCCAGACCGCCAGCGGCACGTTGAACAGGCAATGCGCCAGCGCCACGGCGATATGCGTGTCGAACAGGCCGATGCTTGAGTACAGCTGAAAAAACGGCAGCGCGAAGACGGCGGGCGGCGCCATGCGGTTCGTCAGCAGCCAGAAGAACAGGTGCTTGTCGCCCATGAAGCTGTAGCGCGAAAACGCATAGGCGGCGGGCAGCGCCACAGTCAGGCTGATCGCCGTGTTCATCACGACATAGATCAGAGAGTTGACGTAGCCCATGTACCAGCTCGGGTCCGTCAGGATCGTGTGGTAGTTGGCAAACGTCAGGTTGCGCGGCCACAGGCTGAAGGCGCCCAAGATTTCGGAGTTCGTCTTCAGGCTCATGTTGATCAGCCAGTAGATCGGCAGCATCAGGAACAGCAGGTACAGCCCCATGACGACGGCACTGCCCGACGGGCGGAACCGACGGGTCGCGGTGCGCGGCTTTTCGATGGTCATCGCACGCGTGTCGACGACGACTTCGGGGATCGCGGTATCGGTCATTTGCCATCCCTTTTGTCGAGGGTCGTCATCACGGTATAGAACACCCAGCTGATCGCCATGATGACGAGGAAATACATCAGACTGAATGCGGCTGCGGGGCCGAGGTCGAACTGTCCCAACGCCATCTTCACAAGGTCGATGGACAGGAAGGTCGTGGCGTTCCCCGGCCCGCCGCCCGTCAGCACGAAAGGTTCGGTGTAGATCATGAAGCTGTCCATGAACCGCAGCAGGATCGCGATCATCAGCACACCGGCCATCTTCGGCAGCTCGATATACCGGAACACGGCCCAGCGGCTGGCCTGATCAATCTTGGCGGCCTGATAATAGGCATCGGGGATCGACCTCAGCCCGGCGTAGGCCAGCAGCGCCACCAGCGAGGTCCAGTGCCACACATCCATGACAATGACCGTCATCCAGGCATCAAAAATGTTCTGTGTGTAGTTGTAATCGATGCCGAACGCCGCCAGCGTATAGCCCAGCAGGCCGATATCGACCCGGCCGAAGATCTGCCAGATCGTGCCGACCACGTTCCACGGGATCAGCAGCGGCAGCGACATCACGACAAGGCAGAAGGACGACCAGAATCCCTTTTTCGGCATGTTGAGGGCGACAAAGATGCCCAGCGGCACCTCGATCGCCAGAATGATGGCCGAGAACATCATCTGCCGGCCCAGCGCGTTCCACATCCGGTCCGAATGCAGCATGTCGTCGAACCACGACAGCCCCGCCCAGAAGAACTGGTTGTTCCCAAAGGTGTCCTGCACCGAATAGTTCACCACGGTCATCAGCGGGATCACGGCAGAGAAGGCGACCAGCAGCAGGACCGGCAGAACAAGGAACCACGCCTTCTGATTGACGGTCTTGTTCATGCGGACGTCCCCCGGGGTGCGATGCGCCAGTCGTCGGCGTAGACGTTGATGCCCTGCGGCGCAAAGGTGATGCGGTTGGTATCCGCCGCAATCGCCTCGCCTTCGGCGGCGACGGCGTTGATTTCCCGGCCCGCGACATCAAGGCGGACGATCTTGTGGCGACCCACATCCTCGACCCGTTTCACGGTGGCGGGGATGCCGTCGTCGCCCGACGACAAGCGGATGAACTCGGGCCGAACGCCCAGCTGGGTCTTGCCCGCCGTGATGTAGTGGCCGTCCAATGGCACGGTGACGTCGCCGACGCGGGCGCTGGTGCCGTCGATCTCGGCGTCGAACAGGTTCATTCCGGGCGAGCCGATGAAGTAGCCGACGAAAGTATGCGCGGGGCGCTCGAACAGTTCCTGCGGAGTGCCGATCTGGACGACGCGACCGTCATACATCACGACAACCTTGTCGGCAAAGGTCAGCGCCTCGGTCTGGTCGTGGGTCACGTAGATCATCGTGTGCCCGAAATCCTGATGCAGCTTCTTCAGCTGCGTGCGCAATTCCCATTTCATGTGCGGGTCGATCACGGTCAGGGGTTCGTCGAACAGCAAGGCGTTCACATCCTCGCGGACCATGCCGCGCCCCAGCGAGATCTTCTGCTTGGCATCTGCCGTCAGGCCGCGCGCCTTGTGATCCAGCTGCGCCTCCATGTCGATCATGGCGGCGACCTTCTGCACCCGGCGCTTGATCTCGGCCGCGTCCATGCCCCGGTTCTTCAACGGAAAGGCTAGGTTTTCGCGCACAGACATGGTGTCGTAAACGACGGGAAACTGGAACACCTGCGCGATGTTGCGGTCGGCGGTCGGTGCTGTCGTCACGTCGTGGCCGTCGAACAGCACGCGGCCTTGTGACGGGATCAGCAGGCCAGAGATGATGTTCAGCAACGTGGACTTGCCGCAGCCAGAGGCGCCGAGAAGCGCGTAGGCCTCGCCATCCACCCAGTCGTGGTTCAGTTCCTTCAGCGCAAAATCGTCCTCTGTCTGCGGGTTTGGCAGGTAGGAATGCGCGAGGTTGTCGAGGGTGATCTTGGCCATGGGTCAGGCGGCCTCTGCATAGGGGGCGGTCGCGACGAGGTCGCCATTGTCCGCGAAAAGATAGACACGCGACGGGTCAAGGTAGACCGGCAGCGCCTGCCCCGGCTTCAGGTCGCGGATACCGTGGATCAGGCCGACCCAGCGGGCGTCGCCATGCGCCAGGTGGACGAAAGTCTCCGACCCGGTGATCTCCATCACGGACAGGGTCGTGTCGAACCGGATGCGGTCGTCGCCACCGTCCAGCGTCAGGTGGTTGGGCCGGAAGCCGAGCATGTAGCGTCCGTCATCCACGTCGCGCTCGACGGCGGGGATGGATTTGTCCTTGCCGAAATGCATACGGTCGCCGCGCTTTTCCACGCTCAGGAAATTCATCGGCGGGTCGGAAAAGACGCGCGCGGTCGTGGCGTCGGTGGGATTGCGATAGACCAGCGAGGTGGTGCCGAACTGCGTCACGCGCCCTTCCCACAGGGTCGCGCAATTGCCGCCCAGCAGCAGCGCCTCCTCCGGCTCTGTCGTCGCATAGACGAAGATGGAGCCAGACTCTGCAAAGATGCGCGGGATTTCGGCACGCAATTCCTCGCGCAGCTTGTAGTCAAGGTTCGCCAGCGGCTCGTCCAGCAGCACAAGACCCGCGTTCTTGACCAGCGCGCGGGCCAGCGCGCAACGCTGCTGCTGCCCGCCCGACAATTCCAGCGGCTTGCGCTGCAGCATCGGCGTCAGCTGCATCAGCTCGGCCGTCTCGCGCACGCGGCGGTCGATCTCTTTCTTATCCAGACCCATCAGCTTCATGGGCGAGGCAATGTTGTCGTAGACGCTCATCGCCGGGTAGTTGATGAACTGCTGGTAGACCATCGCGATCTTGCGGTCCTGCACACGCTGGCCGGTCACGTCGTCACCGTTCCAGCGGATGCGGCCCTTGGTCGGCACATCAAGGCCCGCCATCAACCGCATCAGCGTCGTCTTGCCCGAAGACGTCGGCCCCAGCAGGACATTCATCGTGCCCTTCTCCAGGGTCAAAGTCGTCGGATGGATGAAGGTCTGCGCGCCGACCACATAGCTGACGCCGTCAAGTTCCAGTGTCATGCGATGTCCTTCAACTGCGGGCGGCGGGCGGTCATGTAGGTATCAAGTGCGGCACCATCGGCACCGTGCAGGCCCAGCTTGCTGCGCCGCCACAGGACATCCTCGGCGGTGCGGGCGAATTCATGGGTCATCAGCCAGTCGACCTCTGCCGCCGTCAGCGTGGCGCCGAAATCCTGCCCCAGATCGGCGGCAGCCTTGGCCTCGCCCAGGATCAGCGCCGCATCGGTGCCATACGCGCGGATCAGGCGGCGCGCCCAGCGCTCTGTCAGGAATGGATAATCACGCGTCAGATCGGCGATCAACCGGTCCACGTCGCCCACCGGAAAATCGCCACCGGGCATCGCCACACCGGCGGTCCACGGCCCTTGGGCCACATCCAGCCGCTTGCCGATCTTCTCCAGCGCGCTTTCGGCCAGACGGCGATAGGTCGTGATCTTGCCGCCAAAGATGTTCAGCGCGGGCGCGCCGGCACTGTCGTCCAGCTTCAACGTATAATCGCGGGTGGCCGCCGTCGCGGAACTGGCCCCGTCATCGTAAAGCGGCCGCACGCCGGAATAGGTCCAGACGATGTCATCGGTGCTGATCGGCTGCTTGAGGTAGGCGTTGACGAAATCGACCATGTAGCGCTGCTCTTCCGGCGTACAGACCGGCTTTTCGCCCACGTCGTGGTGTTCCTGATCGGTCGTGCCGATTAGCGTGAAATCCGTCTCGTAGGGGATCGCGAACATGATGCGTCCGTCGGTGCCCTGAAAGAAATAGCATTTGTCGTGATCGAACAGCCGCTTGACGACGATATGGCTGCCGCGCACGAGGCGCACGTCGTCCTGACTGTTGGACCCGATCTGCTGGCGCAAAATCTGCCCCACCCACGGCCCGCCTGCATTCACCACCATGCGCGCGCGGACAACCCGCTGCGCACCGGTCTCCGTATCCTTCAACGTAACGACCCAATGACCGCCCTCGGTCTGCGCGGACACAACCTTGGTCCGGGTCAGCACGCTCGCGCCCCGCGCCACCGCATCGCGGGCATTCAGGGCCACAAGGCGGGAATCCTCGACCCAGCAATCGCTGTATTCATAGGCTTTTGTAAAGCTGTCGATCAACGGCGCCCCTTCGGGCGTGTTGGTCAGATCCAGCGTCTTCGTGCCCGGCAGGATCTTGCGACCGCCCAGCGTGTCATACATCAGCAGGCCCAGGCGGATCAGCCAGGCCGGGCGGCGCCCCTTCATCCACGGCATGACGGTCGACATCAGCTTGGATGTCGGCGTGTCGTTTTCGAACCGCATGTCGGGGGAATAGGGCAGCACGAAGCGCATAGGCCAGCTGATGTGCGGCATCGCGCGCAGCAGCGTCTCGCGCTCAATCAAGGCCTCTCGGACCAGTCGAAACTCGAAATACTCCAGATAGCGCAGGCCGCCGTGAAACAGCTTGGTCGACGCAGAGGACGTGGCAGAGGCGAGGTCGGACATTTCGGCCAGCGTTACCGACAGCCCACGGCCTGCCGCATCGCGCGCAATGCCGCAACCGTTTATGCCGCCGCCAATGACCAGCAGGTCACGGATATCCGTGTCGTCACTCACACTGGATCCTCCCAAATCCTTACGAACACTATTGCGTTGACGCACCCAAAAGAAAACCCCCATTTTCGGTTTTCTTCGTTTTTGGCAAAATCGGCGGATATCAGGAGGTTCAGTGCGGTAATCGTCAGGACAATCGGCAAATCTGGCTTGATGGCGCGCCAAAACGAACATCAGAGACCAAAAGCCATGTTCCTTTTTTCGCAAACCCTGCCATAGTCAGGCCGTCACCATCGGAAGACGCCCATGTCGCAAACCATCAGGCACCCAGAGATCCTCGACATCGCACGGCGCGACGGCAAGGTGACCGTCGAACATCTGGCAGAGCATCTGGGCGTCACCCTGCAGACCATCCGCCGCGACCTGAGCGAGCTGGCCGACGCGGGCAAGCTGGAACGTGTCCATGGCGGGGCGGTGCTGCCGTCCGGCACCGTGAACATCGCCTACGAGGAACGCCGCCGTCTGAATGCCGAAGGCAAGACCGCCATGGCCAAGGCCTGCGCGGCAATAATCCCAGAAGATTGCGCCATCTTTCTGAACATCGGCACCAGCACAGAGGCCGTGGCGACCGAACTGCTGCACCATCGCAACCTGCTGGTCGTCACCAACAACATGAACGTGGCCAACATCCTGACGCGCAATCCCGACTGCGAGGTGATCGTGACCGGCGGTGCCCTGCGGCAGTCCGATGGCGGCCTGACCGGCGACATCACCACCGCCACGATCCGGCAATTCAAGTTCGACATCGGCGTGATCGGCTGTTCGGCCATCGACCCCGACGGCGACATCCTCGACTTCGACCTGCGCGAGGTCGGCGTCAGCCAGACGATCCTGAACCAGTCACGCCGCAAGATGCTGATCGCCGACTCGACCAAATTCAAGCGCAAGGCCCCGGCCCGGATCGGATCGCTGTCGGATATCGACGTCTTCTTTACGGACGCCACCGTGTCGCAGGGCCTACAGGACCTCTGCACGCGGTGGCACACCGATATCCGCGTCAATCAGCCCTCTGCCGAACCGGCCTGACGCACCGCGGGCGATCATCCCGTCCGGCCGAACGTGCCTTCATAGCCGGCTCCGATCTTGGCCGAGATTTCGACCCGCGCGTTGGGCGCGATGCGGTCGTGGGGAATCTCGACCTGACGGTCGATGGCAATGCCCGATTGCAGTACCGCATCGCGCTTGAGGTTGCTCATCGACACCCAGTGCGCCACGCGGGTCACGCCCAGCCAATGCAGCACGTCGGTCGAGAGTTCCTGCAGGCGCATGTCGTCGACACCGGCGACCTGATGGGTATGCGTGAAATATTCGCCCGGCAAGTCGCCACCGCTGGCCCGCTTGCGCGCGTTGTAGACAAGGTATTTCACCACCTCGCCCAGCGCGCGGCCTTCCTTGCGGTTATAGACGATGATGCCGACACCGCCCTGCTGCGCGCCCCGGATACACTCCTCGATCCCGTGGATCAGATAGGGACGGCAGGTGCACAGGTCGGACCCAAAGACATCCGACCCGTTGCATTCGTCGTGCATCCGGCAGGTGACCTGCGTGCGCGCCTGCCCCAGACGCGCGGGATCGCCGAATAGATAAACGCTGGTGCCACCGATGGGCGGCAGGAACAGCGGCAGGTCGGGGCGTGCGACAAGATCGGGATACATCCCCCCCGACTGGTCGACGAGGGCCTGCCGCATCACGCCTTCGTCCAGCCCCAGCCGCCGCGCGATCCCCGGCAGATGCCAGACCGGGTCGATCGAAATCTTGGTCACGCTGATGTCGCCCTGCCGCGACAGGATACGGCCGTCCGCCTGCAGATCCCGCCGAAACAGGGCCGTGGCGATTTCCGGAATCGCCAACTGCCCCGTGGTCACGGCGATGGTCGGACGCAGGTTCAGCCCGGCCGCAATCTCGGCCCCGAAGTCCTGGACGACTCGGTGACCGAAGGGATCGAAGGTGACGATACGTCCGGGGTCGGACCACTGGGGAAACGGCCCGATCTGCACCATCGGCTGCGTGTCGGTGTAATCCGCATGATGCTCTGCCGCCAGCGCGCCGGTGGCGACGGACAGCCCGCCATAGACGGCATAGCCGCCGGCGTGCACGCCGATGGCGTTCCGGTCCGGCGCGGGCGAGGTCACGACAGGGCCGCGGGCGCGGGCACGCGCGGCACCCCAGTTCAGGGGATAGGGCGTCGTCATGGGGTCATCCTGTCGTCAACGTGAAAATCCGGAATGGCCGCCGCCCCGTGCCGCGCATCCTGATCGCGGCCACCGCGCAGGATGAAGACGATCTGCTCGATCCGGCTGGCCACGACGACGGCGGCGGTCAGCGGCACCAGCGCCGTGATCCCGGTCAGCACCACGAGGGGCCAAAGGGCGAACAGCAGGAACGCCCCGATGCGGGCCGAGGTGAAGTGGAACATCAACACTTTGCCCGTCATCAGCCACGACAGCGGCAGATAGAGCAGCGGCACGATGAACAGCAGCGCCAGCGACACGGGCCAAGCGGCAAAGACCTCTGGCACCGACAGCCACATGAACAGCACAATGGCCACCGACAGCAGGTTGTCGACCACCGCGTCCAATGTCGCGCCAAAGTCCGAC
Source organism: Loktanella sp. M215 (assembly GCF_021735925.1). Taxonomy (NCBI): domain Bacteria; kingdom Pseudomonadati; phylum Pseudomonadota; class Alphaproteobacteria; order Rhodobacterales; family Roseobacteraceae; genus Loktanella; species Loktanella sp. M215. The sequence goes on along the minus strand of NZ_WMEA01000001.1, from coordinate 1,339,123 downwards.
ATCCGCCCGGACCGGCGCGCCAGCCAGCCGTCCACCCCGTCGGTCAGCACGGCAACACCGTACAGCGCCAGCGGCAACAGAACCCTCCCGCTCAGCAAAATCCCCGCAATCGGCAGGATCAGAACCCCGCGGCTCAGCGTCAAAAGGTTCGCGGCCTTGACCGGGCCACCCTCGCGCCAAAGGTAGTGCAACGACGTCACGCGACAGCCTCGGCCGTCAGGCGCAAGGTCGTCGGCTGTGCGATCAGGCGGTCGGCGGCATAGGCATTGTGGTGCATCGGGCAGACGATGCGGCACGCCTCATCGACATAACCGAACTTCAACGGCCCGCCCCGGTGTGGGCACAGGTTCTCGATCAGAAACATCTCGCCCTTGTGGGACAGCAGGAAATAGTCGCGTCCATCGCGGACGATGGGCGGCAGGTCGCGCCCGATCCACGTGCTGCCGTCAGACGTCGACATGAAGACGCCCCGTGGACCCGGCTGGGAAGGCCGCGAAATCGGCGGCCTTGTGCAGCAGCCCCATGCCACCGACCTGCACCTTGCCGTCGTGCCGTTCGGCCGTGTCAGGCGTCACCAGCGCCTGACCGGAGGCATCGTGCAGAGGCGCGGCAAAGGTGGCGGCCCCGTCCAGCCGCGCCGCCTCGAACGCCTGACAGACGGCCAGCGCGTGCCGGTCCGCTGCCGCAAAGGCAAGACGTGTCAGTTCGGCGCCAAGGATGACTTCCGTCCCGACCTCTGCCCCGAACCGCGCAACCAGCGGTTTGACGACCTCGTTGATGACCATGTCGGAATGGTGGATGTCGATATGCGCGTGTTCGCCGAAATAGGTGCCATCGACCTGCGGGTGATGCCGCTTGAGGTAGCGGTAATGCTGCCCGGTCGACACCTGATAGCTGGTCTCGGCATAAAGCAGGAACCCGATCTGCCGGAACAGGTTGCGCGGGCTCTGGAACAGATAATGGATGACGTTGTGCAGGTGCAGCGCCTCGGTATCGAAGATCGGCCAATAGCCGTTGTATTCGGTGTTCAGCCCGAACCCGCGCAGGGTGTCGCGGAACAGCACGCTGTGCTTCTTGTCGTGGGTGCCATAGCCGAACTCGTCGATCAGGATGCGGAACAGTGCCGACTGCGGCGCGCCGAACTCTCCGATCACACCCATGGCAGAGGCAGAGGCCTCTGCCAGCAGATCGGCAGAGGACTGGATCAGGAAGTTGCGATAGTAGGGCTCGCCCTGCGGCACCCCCTCCAGCCACGTCAGAAAGGCGGACGGCGGGCACTTGCGGATGCCGTCCAGCATGCCGGCGATATAATCCTCCACCCCCTGCCCCGCGATCCCCGGCCGCAGATCGTTCACGACGGGTTCGATCAGCGCCTCTTCAAGGGCCGCCCGATACCCGTCCAGGGCATGGGTGGCCTTGGGGTCATACCGGTCGTGCAACATCTGCACGACGGAGCCGGGTGCATCGACCTGCGGCAACAGGACAAACCGGTTCTGATAGGTCCGCATCAGCAGTTCCTGCTGCACATGGCGCACGATCTGCCGCGACGGATGGTCCGACAAGGCCGCATGATCGATCCGCAGGTCGAACACCTGCGGCGCGCCATCCGGGGTGCGGTCCTGCAGGGCCGCACCGGCGGCAATCATGTCCTGAGCGATCATGCTTCGTCCTCCTGCCTGTCGTAGATTGTCACCGCGACCCCGCCGATCACGCAGCACTCAACGATCCTCCAGCGGGAAAGGTCCATGGGGCGGCCCTCAAGGTACGTCGGCGCATCCGTAGCCCCGGCAATGACCGGGATGTGTTTGATGACAATGCGGTCGACCAGATGCTGCGCGAACAGCCCGTGCAGGATTTGGCTGCCGCCTTCGACCATCAGGGACGCGATCCCGCGCTCCGCAAGGCCGTGGGCCAGCAGGCGCAGATCGACCCTGTCCGCCCCGCAGTCGATAAATGAAATGCCGTCATGGTGCCGCAGCCGCGCGCGGGCCGCGTCCGGCAGGGCCTGCGGCACCGCGAACAGGGTCGGCTGACCGTCGGTCAGGATATGGCTGTGCGCGGGAATGTTGCCGTCATTGGTCGGGATCACCCGCAGCGGGCTGCGGCCCGTCACATGGCGCACGGTCAGTTCCGGATCGTCGGCCCGCACGGTCCCGGCACCGACCATGATCGCATCGTGGGCAGCCCGCTGGGCATGGAACCACTGCCCCATCTCGGCCCCGTAAAACCGGAACAATGCCTTGCTCGACCCGCCGCGGGTCAGGGTCAGCTTGCCGTCGATCGTCAGTTCGGAAAAGGTCGTGATCTTCATGGTTGCACCGCCGACAGACGCCCGCCGGATCGTCCCGCCACCGCCAGCACCACGACCGCCAGCCCAAAGGGCAGCACTGTCCGGAACAATCGGTACAGCAGCAGCCCCGTCGCCAGATCGGCGCGCCCCAGCCCGCCCAGCCCGACCATGATCGTCGCCTCGAAGGATCCCAACCCACCGGGACTGTGGCTGAGGACGCCCAGCCCCACGGCCAGCACATAGATCGCCATGAACCCCGCCAGATCGCCCGCCAGATCCGGCGGCAGAAACAGATACAGGACCAAGCCAGAGGCCACGATATCGACCACCGCCGCCAGCATCTGCAACGCCGTCAGGCGTCGGCTGATGAAGTCCAGCCGCGTCTGCCAGACCGTCGCCGACCGCCCGTCACCCAGCCACGCCAGAAACGCTGCAACCGCCAACACCAGTATGATACCGCCCAGACGCACGGCGGTCGCGGCGTCAGCCCACAGGAGCGCGTCGGGCCGGACCGCCAGGATCGCGCCGCACAGCGCGATGCTGACCAGCCAGAACGCCACCCAGCCAGAGCCCACGACGCTGAGCAGCGGGCCAAGGTCGTTCCGCGCGACGCCGTACATCCTGACGCGCACCGCCGTGCCGGTCACCAGCGGAAAGCCCAGAAAATTGGAGATGCCAAAGGCCGTGGCCCCGGTGACGGCCGCCGCAGCGCGCGCGATTTGCAGCGGCCTCAACGTGCTGACCGCGATCACGTCATAGGCAGCCAGCCCGCAATAGCTCACCCCCGTCAGCGCCAGCGCCAGTGCGATGGTGCCAGTGTCCAGACGGTGCCACGCCGCGATCGTGTGCGGCCAATCGATGTGCCACAGGAACCACGCCGCCAATACGCCGCCCGCCCCGAAGAGGCAGGGCACGATCCACCTGAAAAGGTGCCGTCGGCCCTTGTGGGCGTCAGAGTCTGCTGGTGACATTGATCTTTCATCCCAGGCCCCGGCTCACGCGCGCGATGCGCGTTCGACCTCGGATGGACCTGCAGATCCGGATCGCTGACACTGTCAGCTAAAATGATCGGGCCGCATATCAATGTGAAGGGATTGCCATGGTTTCGGTTCCGCGCAGTTTTCCGCGACCGCGGCACAGGATGAACGGGCGCCGGAGGGCGCCCGCAATCACGTTCGCGCGTTCGGACGGCGATTCCGTCAGGCGTGCGATGGCGCCTCCTGTCCCACGCGGGTCAACGACATGTAGATGACGATCCCGATGATGGCAGCCAGAAACAGCGCGCTCGTGACGATCGTGCCAAGGCCAAGGCCGCCGTAATCCGCAGGCTGCGACAGCAGATCGCCAAAGGAAGCACCCAGAGGCCGGGTAAAGATATAGGCGATCCAGAAGGCCCAGATCCCGTTCAGCGTCAGCGCAAAGTATCCTGCCGTGATCGACGCGATGATCATCCCGAACAGGATCCCCGTGGCAAGGTAGCCCAGCCCGAAATGCTCTGCCACCAGATCGCCCGCCGCCGTGCCAAGCGCGAAGGTGAACAGGATCGCAAGCCAGTAGAACGCCTCGCGCCGCGTCGTCTTGACCTCGTGGATCGACAGCGTACGCTCTGATCCATACCAGGCTGCGAAGGTCAGCCCCAGCAGGACGGTGAACAGCACCGTCGTCGTGACCAGCGACACACCAAAGTTGTCGACCAGATTGTCCGTCACCAGCGTCCCCACGATCGAGATCAGCACGACCGCCAGCCAGTAGGACCACGGCACATAGCGCTTCTGACGGAACTGCAGCACCAGCGCCACGACCAGCACAGCCGCCATCAGCAGCGACGTGGCCGTCAGCCCCAGGCCGAGATTGACCGCCAGAAAGTCGGCAGCCGTCTCGCCCATGGTCACGGCCATCAGCTTGATCAGCCAGAAACTGACCGTCACCGCCGGGACACGGTTCGGGGTGTCATGCGTGTGGGCCGTGCCGGTATCGGCAGCGGTCCCATAAGTGAGCGTCGTCATGTCGAGCCTCCTTCAGGCGGGATCAGTTGGTCATCAGGGCAATGCCCTGCGCAAAGAAATCATCGGCGCGCGTATCATCGTCGGCGTTGCACCGCTCCGTCCCCTTGGACTGAAGCGTATCGATGGTCGCGCGGTCCGCCTCTGCCACTGTGGCGACGGCAAGCGTGCTGCGGAACTGTTCCAGCATCACCTCGCAGGGCAGCGCGCGCCCGTTGGCGTCGGTGGTGGCCACGCCCGACACCGTCCGGGCGACGCCCGCTGCGTCACCGCCTGCAGTCGGGTCGGCAAGGGCCGTCTGCAGGCGGACCAGCGTCACATCCACCTGCCCGGCATCGGGCGCCTTGGCCCGCAGGGCAGACAGCGCATCGTCGATGGCGCCATCGACATGGCCCCAGGCGCTGGTATTGTTGGGCCGCAGCGTGGACTGCGCGTCATCCCATGCGGTTTCAAGGTCGGTGATCCGCGTCTGCGCCGCGGCCAGATCGCCGGTCGCCACAATGGATTGCACGTCGGTCGTGATCGTCTGGAAGGGCGTCATGTCACCCAGACGGGCCGCCGTGGCCTGTGACGCCGCGGTCGGGGCCGGTGACAGTGCTGTGTAACCGACCGCAAAGACGGCGACCGGAACGATGATCAGCACAGTGCTGAGCAAGAAGTTCTTCATGGCAAAAATCCTCGGTGGATCCGGCCAGCAGCCGGACAATCAGATGCAGGTCACCGCGATTGCGTCACGGCGCCTGCAACCGTGTTTCTGGTCCGCCTGTGTGCAGCGTCGTTTTCGCGATCATTGCAATTCTGCAATCTTGGAAGGCAGGCACCGCTGCAGTGGCGCAGCCCGCAAACGCCAAACGCCGCGTTCATGCGCGGTTCAGTGCCGCCGACACGACGACCAAGGATCAGGCGCTGCCGGGGCCGGATGGCATGACTTTGGCCAGACCGCGCGGGTCTCGGTCAGGATCTGCGCTAGCCGTCATCATCAAGATGAGGCGAGACTTGGCTGATACAATTTTATTCTCTTGATAAGATTCCCGCCGTGACGCTTGGTTCAGTCACACATTTGCCTGATTTAACACCTTAAGATCGCCGATCTCTATCAAAGCTAAACTGCAAAAAATGAGGGATAAATCTTGGCTAAGGCTTACACGTTTGAAGCGCTTGGCCTCCTGCATCAAGGCATTGACGAGAGCATTCTCAACATCGTCAAACTTGCAGGCTGCTTGCTGGAAGCGCCGGTATCTCATGTCTCCGTGGTCGAAACAGTAGAAGGACGGCAACTCATCGCCGCGTCCGTTGGTCCACTTTTCGATCCGATGGATCATTGCGAAACATGTCTTGAAGACTCGATTTGCAAGCATGTCGTCGCGACACGCCGGACCGTCGCGATCCCTGACCTGCAAAAAGACATTCGCACGCAGACCAATTCCCTTCTGCAAGCGCAGAATTTGCGGTCGTATATCGGAAGTCCGATCCATACGACGACCGGCAGGGTGATCGGTTCCCTGTGTTGTATGACGCATACGATCAGAGACTGGTCAGCGCGCGATATCGAGATGCTTGAAAAGCTTGCATGCTGCGTCGATGACATCATCAAAGCACGGACGCTGGCGCTGGAAGAACGCAGAGCGCGAGAGCGGCTTCAGGACCTCCTCGCAAGCCGCAGCAGTTACATCGCGCATATCAGTCATGAAATCAGGACGCCGCTGACCGGCATCATCGCTTCGATCAAGATGTTGAGCCACGCCAAGTCTGATCGGCAGTCGGCGCGTCTGAATGACATCCTGACCCGATCAGCAGACAAGCTGATGACCTTTGTAAGCGATGTTCTGGATCTCGCCAAGATTGACGCGGGGCAGATCGAATCCGTTCTGGAGGAAACCCCTCTTGTCGATCTCATGAGCGACATTCTGGCCGAGTTTTCACCTCTCGCAGAGTCGAAATCAGTGGCACTCGAGATCGACAACCAGCTTGGCAAAAACACCTATTTTGTCGACCGAAAGGCGTTGACGACCATTGTGCAAAATCTGGTCGGCAATGCGGTCAAGTTCACCGATTCCGGATATGTCCGGGTCCACCTCAAGGAAGACTCCTACGGCCAGATCGTGATTGAAGTCTGCGACACGGGGATCGGGATCGCGTCGGCCGATCACGCGCGAATCTTCGAAGAGTTCGAGCAGGCGGACGCGAATATTTCCCGAACCTATGGGGGGACCGGACTCGGCATGACCATCGTGAAGCGGACCGTCGAACACCTGAACGGATTGATAACCGTCGACAGCAGGCTGGGCCATGGCGCAAAGTTTACGGTCTCGCTCCCTTTGCAAATCGCCAATGGTCAATCGCAGGCAGCATAAGCCCGGAAACCGGCAGATGGGCTGCTGCCGGTGTCGAGGACAGCTGGTAACGTCTGCAGAGCGCGGCGCTCGATGTCGTCGCACACGTCGGTCTTGGCGAAGAAAATAAGCGCCCCGTCGCCGGGTTGTCCTCTCATCCGGCATTACGGATCGTCCGCCCGTCTTATCGCTTGCCAGCCATGGAAACCTCCTGCTCACGGCGCTGACGTTTGACGGAATGTATCGGGCGCGCGCAATGCACCGGATCGGATCAGCAAATCCGGGCCATCGCGATTCTTTTCTGCTATTGATTCATATCAAGTCCCACGACCGCGACTCGGTGTATTCATCCAAGCATTCACAAATGAGGGTCATGATGTTCAACAGGATACTCGTCTGCTTTGACGGATCAGACCATGCCGCCGCGGCGCTGCGGATCGCCGCTGACCTTGCCAACAGGTATCGCGCCACCATGGTGATCGTGCATGTCCCCGAGATCCGCAACGATGCCATCGCCGTTGGATCCGAAGTGATCTTCGTCCCCACCGACGAGGCCGAAGTCCGGGCGCGGGCCGCTGAAGTTCTGGAACAGGGCGCAGCCATCGCGACAGAGGCAGGCCACGCTGCAGCATCCACAAAAGTGCTGCGCGGCAGCGCGGCAGAGGCCATCCTTGCCTACGCCAAGGATGACGGCATCGATCTCATCGTCTCCGGACGCCGCGGGATGGGCACACTGCGCGGCCTGCTCGTCGGCAGCGTGTCGCAAAAGCTGACGTCGCATGCGGCGTGCCCGGTTCTGACGGTGCAGTGACCTTGGCATACGCGCTGCGGACATCAACGGCAGGTGCCGCGTGACCTTGAATGGACACGACGCGACGCGTGTGCCTGCGTGATTCCGGACCTCGGACCTGACGACCGCACCGCGCCTGTCACGCTGACCACGACTGGCGACAGCCTGGCGCTCGCGGGCGCACTGACGATCGAAGCTGTGGCAAGGCTGGTGCAGGCCGCATCCCCCGTGCAAACAGGGTCTGCCAGCGCGATTGACATCGCCGGCCTGACCCGCATGGATACCGCTGGCGCGTGGTGGATCATCACCCGGCTGTCGGCAGGCGCGCAGGCCGGCATCCTGAATGCGACACCGGCGCAGACCCAGTTGATCGAAACGGTGCGGCGCAACATGACTCCGACGGCCATCATTCCGCCGATACCGCATGGCATTGCCGCAAGTGTCGGAGCCTTCGGACAGCGTGTCGCGGGGGCAGCGCAGACGGCCAAGGAGCTGTTGTCGTTTCTGGGTCAGGTCGTGGCCACCCTTGGCGGGCTCGTCCTGCGGCCCGGTCGTCTGCGGCTGACGTCGCTGGTGCATCAGTGTGAGCAGGTCGGCCTGAATGCCGTCCCCATCGTCGCCCTGATGGCCTTCCTGATCGGTGTCGTCCTCGCCTTTCAGGGATCGGCGCAGCTGCGCCAGTTCGGGGCAGAGGTTTTCGTCGTCGACCTGATCTCGATCTCGGTGCTGCGCGAATTGGGCATCCTGCTGACGGCGATCATCGTGGCGGGCCGGTCGGGGTCTGCCTTTACCGCCGCCATCGGTGCCATGAAGATGCGCGAGGAAATCGACGCCCTGCGCACCCTTGGCCTTGATCCGGTCGCGGTGCTTGTCGTGCCGCGCGTGCTGGCACTGATGCTGATGCTGCCGGCGCTGGGGTTCATCGCGGACCTGTCGGGATTGGTCGGCGGTGCGGCCATGGCGTGGATCGACCTTGGCGTGTCACCCGCCGTGTTCCGGTCGCGGCTGCTGTCGGATACCGACGTCTGGCACTTCGGCGTCGGCATGATCAAGGCGCCGTTCTTTGCCCTGATCATCGGCATCATCGGCTGTTACGAAGGCATGCGTGTCGGCGGCGATGCGGAATCGCTGGGGCGGCGGACATCGACCTCTGTCGTGCTGTCGATCTTCATGGTGATCGTGTTGGACGCGCTGTTTTCCATCTTCTTCGCGACGGTGGGGATCTGATGCCGGACCGTGTCGCCGACCCCATCATCCGCGTGCGTGACCTTGTCACCCGGTTCGGCACCCATACGGTCCACGACGGGCTGAGCCTCGATGTCAGACGTGGAGAGATCATCGGCATCGTCGGCGGATCGGGCACCGGCAAGTCGGTGCTGCTGCACGCCATCGTCGGCCTGCTTTCCCCCGCCGCAGGCACGATCGAGGTCTTCGGCCAAAGCGTGCGCAACACCGACGATGACGCCTATCGCCATCTGCGCCGTCGCTGGGGTGTGATGTTTCAGGACGGCGCGCTGTTTTCGTCCCTGACCGTGCGCCAGAACGTCGAGGCGCCGATGCGCGAACAACTCGACCTTTCCGATGACCTGCGCGAAACACTGGCCGCCCTCAAGGTCCGCATGGTCGGGCTGGAGGACGCGGCGATGATGCAATTCCCGTCAGAGCTTTCGGGCGGCATGCGCAAGCGGGCGGGCTTTGCCCGCGCGATCGCCCTCGACCCAGAGATCGTGTTTCTGGACGAACCCACCGCCGGCCTCGACCCCGTGGGGGCCGCCGCATTCGACACGCTGATCAAGCAGTTGCAGGCGGCGCTGGGGCTGACGGTCTTTCTGGTGACGCACGACCTCGACAGCCTGAACGCAATCTGCGACCGCATCGCCGTGCTGGCCGACCACAAGGTGATCGCGGTCGGCACCATGGCGCAGATGATGGACATCGATCACCCTTGGGTCCGCGCCTATTTCCACGGACCCCGCGCCCGCGCAGCCACCGCGTCAGCGGGGCGATCCTGATGGAAACCAAGGCGAATTACATCCTGATCGGCGCCTTCACCCTGCTGGCTATCGTGGGATCGCTGGGCTTTCTGGTCTGGCTGGCGGGCCTGCAACTGGACCGCCAATACGCCACCTACGGCATCTATTTCGACGACGTCTCGGGCCTCGACGCTTCTGGCGACGTGCGGTTCAACGGGCTGCCCGTGGGCCGCGTCATCGGTCTGGCCATCGACCCCGCCGATCCGTCCCGCGTCCTGACCACGGTCGAGATCGACGCCGCGACGCCGGTCCGCGCCAATACAGTGGCCCAACTGCAATCGCAGGGCGTGACGGGGGTCAGCTACATCTCGCTGTCCGGCGGCACGGTTGATGCCGGCCCGCTGATCGGGGTCGATGGCGGTCTGCGGATCATCACGTCGCGCCGGTCGACGTTGCAGGCGCTGGTCGAGGATGCGCCAGACCTTGTGACCGAGGCGACGCGCCTGCTGGAACAGTTCCGCGCGATCACCGGGCCGGAAAATCAGGCCCATGTCACCGGCATCCTCGGCAACCTCGACACCGCCTCGGCGCGACTGGATCAGGCGCTGACCGACTTTTCGGACATCACCGGGACGGTCAGTGCCGCGACAGACCAGATCTCGCGCTTTACCAACCGGCTGGATGGGCTGTCTGCCGCCCTGACACAGACCCTGACGAACGCCGACACCACCCTCGCCGCCGTCACGCGCACCTTCGACAGCGCCGACACCGTACTGACCGATGCGGCCCCGGCCGTGGCAGCCACGACAGAAGCGATCACCAGCGTCCGCACGATGCTGCGCGACGAAGTGCCCGCGATCCTCGCCGATATGGCCGCAACGGCGGCACAGGCGCGCGCCGCGATCACCGACCTGCATGACCGGTCGGGACAGGCGCTGGACGGGCTGGCCGCAACCCCCGATTTGCTGAACGCGCGCCTGACCGAACTGCAGCAATCGCTGGTGGATGCCAGCACCGCCTTTGCCGCCGTGACCGAAGCCTCCGACAGCTTCAACACGCTGGTCTACGGTGACGGCACCCTGATGGTGGCCGAGGCGCGTGACGTGCTGGCCACGGCCCAGCGCACGATCACGACCATCGCGGCGATCACGCAGGACGACGTGCCCGCCATCGTCGCCGACATCCGCACCGCCGTCGCCACAGCCACCGCTGCGGTGGACCGCGTGGCGACGGACATCACGGGCGCGACCTCACGCCTCGATCCGCTGGCCACCACGGCAGAGACGACACTGACCGCCGCCCGCGATCTTGTCGTCCGGGCGCAAGGGAGCCTCGACGGCCTTAACGCTACGCTGACCGGGGCAAACGGCGCGCTCGCGTCGGCGCAGGTGGCTTTCGACAGCGCGACGGGTCTGATGCAGACCGACCTCGCACCCGTCATCACGGACATCCGCAATGCCGCAGACCGGATCAGCACCGCCGCCGATCAGGTCGCCGGCGACGCCCCCGCGATCACCGCAGACCTGCGCGCCCTGATCGCCCGCGCCGACGCCGTCGTGGCACAGGTGCAGGGCGCCGTCGCGTCCAGTGCCCCCGGCATCGGCACCTTTGCCACGACCGGCCTGCCGGAACTGTCGCGCCTCGCCTCTGACGCGCGCGGGCTTGTGACGTCACTCGACACCCTCGTGCGCCGGATCGCACAGGACCCGGCCCGCTTCATCCTCGACGACCGCGTCCCCGAATACAGGAGATGACAATGACCCACCTTTTCCCATCCCGCAGCACCCTGACCCGCAGGGCGCTCTTTTTTGGCGGCGCTTCGCTGCTGGGCGGCTGCAGCGCGATTTCAGCCCTCGATGCGGCGGCCACGCCACTGGACACCTATGATCTGGGCCCCGCGTCCGGCACACGAACCGGCCCCCGCACCGCAGCCACCCTTCTGGTAGCAAGGCCAGAGGCCGCAGCCCCCATCGCAACCGACCGCCTGATGATCCGGCCCACGCCCGCCGCCGTCACCTATCTGCCCGACGCCCGGTGGAGCGACGATCTGCCCGTCGTCGTCCAGTCCCTGCTGATCCGCAGCATCGCGGCCACCGGGCGCGTCGGCTATGTCGGCAAGACGGATGGCGGGCCGGTGCCGGACACCGTCCTGCTGGTGCGGATCGACGCGTTCGAGGTCGAGGTGGCAGGCCCCGAGACCTACATCGCACGGATCGACATCACGCTGACCGCGATCGACGACCGCAGCCAGACGGTCAAGGCCTCGCGCAGCTTTGCGCAGTCCACAGGCGTCAGTGACACGATGCCCGCAACCATCGTCGCGGGCTTTCAAAGGATCGTCGACGTGCTCGCCCCCGCCATGGCCGACTGGGCCGCAGCACAGGCCTAAGGCCTCGTGGCCCTCCACACCGCGTAACAAAGCGGACGATCCCGTCGCCGACAAGGCATTGTCGTCCCGCAAACGGCCAACGGTCTTGGGTCCATCCGGGTCGCAAGGTCCCGCAATGCCTGTGTTCCATCTGACGCAGGCCCGCAGCCGCGCTGTCAGTCATCACGGCTTTGAAAAGACGCGGCGTCCGCCAGCCCTCCGACCGCGACCGGGATCACCACGCTGGCCGCGAACCCCGCGTCCTGTCCCACAGGCGGCGAGGTCAGTGTCAGCGCCGACCCGATCCGGTTCATGACCGAGGCAACAATCGCCAGCCCCAGACCGCTGCCCGCCGCCGCAGTGCTGCCACGGGCAAAGCGGTCGGTCAGACCCGCCAGCACATCCGGCGGCACGACCGGCCCCGCATTCGTCACCACCAGCTGTCCATCTGCCGCAAGGCTCACCGTGACAGTACCATCCGATCCATGTCGCAGCGCGTTTTCCACCAGATTGCGGCACAGAATGCCAAAGATATCCGGGTCGAGGTGCGACATTACCGGCGCGTCGGCCAGCGACACCGTCACCCGGCCCAGCGCCAGACTGCGCGTCAGATCATCGACCACGATCCGCACGACCGGCCTCAGATCCTGCGCCCGGTCTACCGTCAGCCGCCCGCCTTCGGCACGGGCCAGTTGCATCAACCTCTCCGACAGCCGGGTCAACCGCTTCAGCGTCGCCTCGATCTCGCCAGCCCGCGCGCGGGCGGCCGGGTCCGCCGTCTCGGACTGCAACCGCTGAGCCTGTGCTATGGCCCCGGCGAGTGGCGTGCGCAGCTCGTGCGCCGCATTGGCAGCAAAGCTGCGCTCTGCGGTAAAGGCCGCGTCGAGGCTTCCCAGCAGCGTGTTCAGCGTCGCGGCCACCGGCGCGATTTCAAGCGGCAGATCGTCGGCCGGAACCTGTGACAGATCGCGGGCATGCCGCGCGGCCAGCCGTTCGCGGAACCGCCGCAGCGGCGCCAGCCCCGCCCGCACCGCCAGCACGATTGCCAGCAACGTCACCGGCAGCACGATCAGCAAAGGCAATCCCAGCGCCAGCTGCGTGTCCTGCGACACCTGTCGCCGGTGCGCCAACGGCTCTGCCACGGTGATCCGCACAGAGCCTTGCAAGGCATCCTCGTTATACAGTCGGTAGAGCGGAGTCTGCCGGAATCCAGCACCGTCATACTCCGGAAAGTCAGCGGGATCGGCGGTATGCGACTGCAGCAAGACCCGCCCCTGCGCATCGCGTACCACGAAGGTAAAGAACTCGTCATGCGCCGCCACCGCACCCAGCCGCTGAGTGATGCCTTCCTCCTCGCGCTCCACGATATCCATGACCGCCAGCGGCAACAGCCGCTGTGCCACTTCCTGCAAGGCGGAATCAAAGACCTCGTCCATCTCGTGTCGCACGGTCACCGCCGTCACCATCGCGGCCGCGACCCACAGCACTGTAATCAGCGCACCGATGGCCAGCCCCAGACGCGCCTGCAAACTGCGCGGCAACGTCATGGTGCGCCCAGCCGGTATCCCATGCCGCGCTCCGTCGCGATCACGCCGGCGCCCAGCTTCTTGCGCAGCCGGCTGACGTGGACCTCGATGGTATTGCTCTCGATCTCTGACCCGAAGGCATAAAGCTTCTCCTCCAGCTGCGCCTTGGACAGCAACTGACCGGGCCGCGACAGAAAGGCGTCGAACAGCGCCCATTCCCGCGCGGTCAGCTGCACCGGCTTGCCGTCCAGCAGGATGCTGCGGGCCGCCGTGTCGATCTGCAGCGGCCCATGCACGATGATCGGGTTCGGGTTGCCGGTATAGCGCCGCGCCACGGACCCGATCCGCGCCGACAGTTCCGACAGATCGAACGGCTTCACCAGATAATCATCGGCCCCGGCGTTCAGCCCGGCGATCCGGTCCGAGATCTGGTCCAGCGCGGTCAGGATGATGACGGGCGTCACATCGCCCCGCGCCCGCAGCGCCTTCAGAAACCCGATGCCCTGCCCGTCGGGCAGCATCAGGTCCAGCAGCACCAGATCATAGGCAGCACCCCGCATCGCATCCCCCCGCCGCGTCCAGCCGCTTGACCCAGTCCACCGACTGCCCGTCGGCGGCGATCTGGTCGCGCACGGCGGCGCCCAGCACCTGGTCGTCCTCGACAATGAGTATACGCATGCTGTCCCCGATCCCGTTGACCCCGATCTGCCGGTTCATCCTGACGTCTTGCTGACGGCGTCATCGCGCGACCTTCAGCGTCCCGTCAGCTTCACCCGGCATAGAACATGCAACGGGCCGCATCACGGAGTTTGGCGCATGACGAAGACACTCACAATGCTGGCCGTCCTGATCCTGCTGCCCGCCGGGGCGGCCCTGGCTGGGGACGACTGCTTTGTCCCCATGTCCCTGTGGCAACCCCGCGCGGCGGTGATCGCGCTGGCGGCCCAGAACCACTGGACCCTGCGCCGGATCAAGATCGACGACGGCTGCTACCAAATCGACGGCACCGACGCTCAGGGCCGCCGGATCGAAGTGACGCTGCACCCGGCCACCCTGCAGGTGACCCGCATCGAATACGAGGATCACGATGACGCAGACAATGACTGACCCCCTCACCCTGACGGCAGGCTGACGCAAAAATCTACCCGCCGTCAGGCCCCCTTCAGGTCCCGCCCCCAGATCGAATGCACCACCCAACACGGAGTTTCCACGATGCGAAAGACCCTCACGTTCCTGGCCGCCACCACGGCCATCACCGCCGGCATCGGCCTTCCCGCGTGGAGCGCGATGCGCGCCGACACGCCGGCGAACAGCGTCTCGGCCCCGTTCGCCGCGCGGACCAGCGACGCGCAGCTGATCCTTGTCAGCGGCGACGACGATGACGACGACGATTATGCCGAGCGGTCTCGCGACCGCGAAGACGACGATGACTGCGAGGATGACGACGGCAACGCCCCCTGCTCCGGCCTCGCCAACCCGGCCCCTGCCGGCACCACCGCCCCGCCGCAGAACGGATTGTTCGGCGACGGGCCGCCCCCGCAGGTCCAGCTGAAATGAACCCACGGCGGCGGACCCCGCGCCGCCGCCCGTAAAACCGACAGGCCGCACCGCCCCACGGCCCCTTTTCAGGAGAAAGATACGATGAAAGCCCTGCTGACCGCCCTCTCGCTGACCACGGCGCTTGTCATGCCCGCGATGGCCATGGCCCGCCCGGTCACGCTGTCCACCCAATTGACCAACTACGGCGGTGACGGCGCCTATCTGGCGTTCTACGTCACCGACGCCAGCGGCGCCTATGCCGGCAGCCTCTGGATGGCGGGCGGAAAATCGCGGTATTACCAGCACCTGATCGACTGGCAGCGTGCCACGGGCGGCGATACGGCGCAGATCAACGGCATCACGGGCGCCAGCGTCGGCGCAGGCCGGACGCTGGACATCTCGCTCGACCTGTCTGACGCGCTGTTCGATGCGGGTTACGTCCTGCACATCGACGCCGCCGTCGAAAACATGCGCGAAAGCCCGAACGAGATCGCGATCCCGCTGACCAAAACAGGCGCCGGCACCCCGGTCAAGGGCCGCCGCTATATCGCCGATTTCACCTACGACATGTAAAGGGCACGTCCCATGATCCGCGTCACCCACCGCTGGCCGGGGCTTCTTGCCCTCGCGCTCCTCCTCGTGCTGACGATCAGCGGCGCGGTGCTGTCCGTCTTTCCGGCGGCAGAGCGTCTGAGTGCGCCGCAGGCCGCAGCAGACCTGACCGTCGCCGCCCTCGCGACGCGGATCGTGACCGCCTATCCGGGGGTCGAGCAGATCAAGCGCTCGCCTTCGGGCAAGGTCACCGCCTTCTGGTTCGACGGCGACACCCCCGGGTCCGCCGTGATCGACCCGGCCACGGGACAGGGCGCAGGCAGCGCCGACCCGAACCCGGTGGAGCGTTGGCTGACCACCCTGCACCGCTCGCTCTTCCTCGACGATACCGGCCGCATCGTTTCGGCGATCGGAGCGGGCGCGATGATGGTGCTGGCGATCAGTGGCGTGCTTCTGGTCCGCCGCCGGGTTGGCGGTCTGCGCCGCTGGTTCACCCGCCTGCGCGGTCCCCTTGCGGGGCGGATCCACGTCGAAATCGCCCGC
Source organism: Loktanella sp. M215 (assembly GCF_021735925.1). Classification (NCBI taxonomy): domain Bacteria; kingdom Pseudomonadati; phylum Pseudomonadota; class Alphaproteobacteria; order Rhodobacterales; family Roseobacteraceae; genus Loktanella; species Loktanella sp. M215. The sequence goes on along the minus strand of NZ_WMEA01000001.1, from coordinate 1,323,206 downwards.
GTCGCCGTGGTTGGCCTCGCGCTGTCCTCCCTGACCGCCCTGTGGATGACCGCCTCCACCTTCGGCCTCATCCCTGACACCGCCGCCATGCCTGCCTTTCCGGCGCAAGTCAGCGGCCAGACCGGCGTGGCGCTTTCCAGTGTCGAAACCTTGCAGAATACGCCCGTCGCCGACCTGCGCGCCCTCAGCTTTCCCTATGCGGGCGACGCCACCGACGTCTTGACCCTGACCACCGACAGCGGCACCGGCTACATTGATCAGGGCACCGGCGCGCTGCTGGGCTGGGCTGACCTGACCGGCTGGGCCAAGGTGTCGGAAACCGTCTACATGCTGCACACCGGACAAGGTGCTGCCGCCCTTGGCCTTGTCCTCGGCCTGATGGCACTGGGCGTGCCGATCATGGGCGTCACCGGCGTCATCCTGTGGTGGTCCCGCCGCCGCGACCGCCCGCGTCTGGCGCACAACCACCCCGCCGCCACCGCCCGCACCATCCTGCTGGTCGGCAGCGAAGGCGGCAGCACGTGGAGCTTTGCCGCAACCCTCCACGCCGCCCTGACCACCAAGGGCCAGACCGTCCACGCCGCGCCCATGTCCAGCTTCGACGCCGCCCGCTGTGCGCGCGCGCAGCACATCATTGTCATGGCTGCGACCTATGGCGACGGCGACGCCCCTACATCGGCCAAAGGTTTTCTCGATCAGCTGGCTCCGAACACCGGCACCGCCACCCTCACCGTCCTCGGCTTTGGCGACCGCAGCTTTCCCGCGTTCTGCGCTTATGCCGCCAAGGTCGCCGCACGGGCCGAAGCGCTTGGCTGGCACCCGCTGACGCCGACCGCCACCGTCGACCGCCAGTCGCCGCAGGACTTCGCCCGCTGGGGCCGTGACCTCGGTCAGGCCATGGGCCTTGATCTCACCCTCGACCACCAGCCCACCTTGCCGAAAACCCACCCCCTGACCCTGATCGCGCGCCGCGATTACGGCACCGCCGTCCAGGCCCCCACCGCGATCCTGCGCTTCGCCGTGCCGCACGTGCCCCTGTGGCAGCGTCTGACCGGACGCAGCCTTGGCCGCTTTCAGGCCGGCGACCTGCTGGGCATCCTCCCCGCAGGATCCGCCATCCCGCGCTTCTACTCCCTCGCCTCTGCCCGCCGCGACGGGTTTATCGAGATCGTGGTCCGCAAGCACGCAAACGGCCTCTGCTCCGGTCAGCTCATGGCGCTGGAACCGGGCGATACCATGCCCGCGTTCGTCCGCCAGAACGCCAGCTTTCATGCGGGCCGCGACCGGACACCGCTGATCCTGATCGGTGCAGGCACCGGCATCAGCCCCCTCGCGGGCTTCATCCGGGCCAATGACAACCGCCGCCCGCTGCACCTGTTCTTCGGCATGCGCCACCCGGACAGCGATTTCCTGTATGGCACCGACCTGACCGACTGGCAGGCCTCCGGTCGCCTTGCGGAGCTTGCCACCGCAACCTCGCGCGGGGCCCGCAAGACCTACGTGCAGGACACCATCCGCGCCGAGGCCCCGCAGCTTGACGCCCTGATCCGCAGCGGCGCGCGCATCATGGTCTGCGGTGGCCGCGACATGGCCGCCGGCGTGTCCGAAGCGTTGGCCGAGATCCTGATGCCCACCGGCCTGACCCCCGCCGCGCTCAAGGCAGACGGGCGCTATGTCGAAGATGTCTACTGACCTGACCCGCCACGCCCTGAACGGGCCCACCATGGGCACCCGCTGGTCGGCGTTGTTCTTTGCCGCGCGCGGTGTCGATCCCGCCCCGGTGCAGACCGCCCTGCAAGCCGCCGTCGACGACGTCGACCACCAGATGTCCACATGGAACCCCGATAGCGCCCTGATGCGCCTGAACGCCGCCCCGGTCGATCGCTGGTGGCCGGTCCCCGCCCACCTGATGACCGTCCTGCAACTGGGCCTTCAGATCGGCAAGGACTCAAACGGCGCTTTTGATATCGCCATGGGCGACACCGTCACCGCCTGGGGCTTCGGCCCCTCGGATGCGGACCCCACCGCGATCCGCGCCCTGCTGGATCAACCGCGCCGACCGGCCCACGAGCTGCTGGAAATCGACCCGACGGCGGGCTTGGTCCGCAAACGCGCGCCCATCGCCCTCGACCTGAACGGCATCGCCAAAGGCTACGGTACCGACCGTCTGGCCGAGACGCTGGCCACCTTCGACATCACCGCCGCTCTCGTCGGCATCGACGGCGAGATGCGCGCCATTGGCCTGCGGCCCAGTGGCACCCCCTGGACCATTGCGGTCGAAAAACCCGACCCCGACCGCCGCACGCCCCAGTCCATCCTGTCCCTCACGAACGCCGCCGTCGCGACCTCTGGCGATTACCGCCACTGGGTCACGGTGCAGGGCCGCCAGTTGTCGCACACCATGGACCCCGGCCGGGGTGCGCCGCTGCTGGCCTCCCCCGCCTCTGTCACGGTCATCGCCCGCACCTGCGCGCAGGCGGACGCGTGGGCGACCGCATTGATGGTGCGAGGTGCAAAGACCGGGGCCGAGATGGCCCGCCAGAACGGCCTCGACGCCCTCTTTCTAACCCGCGCGGACGACGGCACCGTCAACAGCATGGGCATCGGCCCGCTGTTCGGTCATACCAATCCCGGCGGCAATACGCCCGCCCTTGCCCCCACAGGACTCACCCCATGACCCGTCGTACCCACCCGGAAACCCATATGGTTCACCGCATCGGCTGGCTGCGCGCCGCCGTCCTTGGGGCGAACGACGGCCTCGTGTCCACCGCCAGCCTTGTCGTCGGGGTGGCTGCCGCCGGGTCGGGCCGCACGGAAATCCTGATCGCGGGTCTGGCCGGTCTGGTCGCGGGTGCCATGTCGATGGCGGCGGGCGAATACGTCTCCGTCAGCTCTCAGACCGACGCCGAACAGGCCGACCTCGCCCGCGAACGCAAGGAACTGGCCGACACACCGCAAGAGGAGCTTCAGGAGCTGACCGGCATCTACATCGCCCGCGGTCTGGACCCTGATCTCGCCGCGCAGGTGGCCGTTCAGCTGACGGAAAGGGACGCCCTCGGCACCCATGCCCGGGACGAGTTGGGGATCTCGGAAACCGTCACCGCCCATCCGATTCAGGCCGCCGTGGTCTCTGCGATCACCTTCGCCACCGGGGCCGTGATCCCGCTGCTGGTCGCCGTGCTGGTGACCGCGCAGATCACGCTCTTCGTCGCGCTCACCACCCTCGTGGCCCTCGCCGTGCTGGGCGGTCTGGGTGCATCAGCCGGTGGGGCCGGTGTCGTCAAGGGGGCGGGCCGCGTCACGTTCTGGGGTGCACTGGCGATGGCCGCGACCGCCGCGGTCGGCATGATCTTCGGCGTCGCCGCCTGACGGCCGTGCGGCGATCAACGGCTTCCATGTGACTTCACCTCGCGACGACCAAGCTGTGCACGATACAACTCCGAACTGCGCGTCAGCGCCGAAGTCTGTGCCACCCCCGATTTGGAGGGTAAATGCGCAGACGATTTCGCCGCTGCCTGCACCGAGGTCATGGACAGCGATCATTACACGTTCAAACCCGCACTATGACTGAACGGGCCGAACGTCTGGCAGACTGCCTGCGTCAGGCCCCTCCACCTGCGTCGGTGTTATGCGCAACGCCCTGAGGGCGTTCAGGATGACGGCAATGTCGATCGCCTCTTGGGCAAACGCCCCCTGCACCGGCGTCAGGTAGCCCAAGGCCGCCACGACCATACCGACAACGGACAGCCCGATCCCCACAGCGACGCTTTGCAACGCAATGGCGCTGGCCTTTTGCGCCACATCGATGCCCGGCAGCAGACGGTCAAGGTGATCGACCAGCAAGACGACATCCGCCGCCTCGGCCGATGCAGCGGCACCGCGCGCCCCCATGGCGACGCCGATATCGGCAGCGGCCAGCGCCGGGGCGTCGTTCACGCCGTCGCCCACCATCATCACGCGCCCGGTCTTGCGCTCTGCCAGAACCAGCGCGACCTTTCCATCCGGCGTCAGGTCGGCGTGGACGTCGTCAAGCTTCAGCCCCTGCGTCACCGCCTCTGCCACGGCGCGGCGGTCGCCGGTGGCCAGCAGGATGCGCGCAACCCCAAGACGCCGCAGCCCCGCCAGCAGGTCCGCCGTGCCAGTGCGAAGGGCGTCGGCCATTATCAGGTGACCGGCAGGTTTTCCATCAACGCCAAGGGCCACGACAACCGATCCTGCCTTGGCCATGGCGCCATCGGGGCCAGCAGACCCTACCTGGGCCGCCACAAAATCCGCGCCACCGACTACCACACTGCGGCCATCGACCGTGCCTGCGACGCCTTCACCGGGGCTTTCCACGACGGCCTGCGGCACCGGCAGGGTCACGCCACGCGCCTTGGCCGCCGCAACGATGGCCTGCGCAATCGGATGCTGCGACCCCTGATCGAGGGCCGCGGTGAAATACAGCACCTCGTCCTGCGACAGCACGCCCTGCGGGACGATCGACACGATCTGTGGCCGCCCGTCGGTCAGTGTCCCGGTCTTGTCAAGGATCAGCGTCGTGATGTGGGCCAGCGCCTCCAGCGGTGCGGCCCCCTTGATCAGCACGCCAAAGTGCGCGGCCCGCGACAGGCCCGCAACCAGCGCCACCGGCACGGCAAGGATCAGCGGGCAAGGCGTCGCGATCACCAGCACGGCCACGGCGCGGATCGGGTCGCCGGTGAACCACCAGGCGGCCGTGGCCAGGGTCACCGTCACGGCAAGGAACATCAGCGACCAGCGGTCCGCCATCCGCGCCATCGGCGCCTTCGACGCCTGCGCGGCTTCGACCAGCCGCACGATCCCGGCAAAGGTGCTGTCGGCGGCGGCGCGCGTCGCCCGCAGGTCGAACGCAGCGCCAGCATTCGTCACGCCGCTCATCACCTCCTGCCCGGTGGACACGCGCACCGGCATCGCCTCGCCGGTCAGCGCGGACTGATCCAGCACCGCACTGGCGCTGGTCAGCGTGCCGTCGACGGGGGCGACATCGCCTTGCCGGATCAACAGCAGGTCGCCGGGTGCAATATCGTCCAGCGGCACATCCTCAAGCGCTGTGCCCGTGTGCCGGGTCGCGGTGCGCGGCACGCGCGTCAGCAGCGCGCTCATCTCGCGGCGGGCGCGGCCTTCGGCAAAGCGTTCAAGGAAGGTGCCGCTAGCATACATCAGCGCCACCACCGACGCCGCAAGCATCTCTCCGACCAGCAGGGCCGCCGACATCGACAAGGCCGCCACGATATCCAGCCCGACGTCGCCCTTCAGCAGGCTGCGCACGATCTCGACCAGCAGGGCCGCAAGGACAGGGCCGACGCCTGTCGCCCAGACGATCGCCGCCGTATCGGGCCGCCCCAGCATCCACAGAACGCTGCCGGCCACTAGGCCAAGCGCTGCGATCACCAGTATCGCCGTCGCGCGCCAGTCATTGGACACCGGTTTCATGGGGTCACGCTCCACCGAACGGGGCCGGCGCGCCAGACCGCCAGTGCCACCGGCATCCTCGCCACGCCATTCAAACCGGGTAGTTCTCTGCCATCTCATCACTGTCATCGTCGTCTGACTCAGCAAGCCATGCCTCGGCCGCGGCCCGGTCATCGAGGGGAAATGCCTTGATGGCGATGAAGGGGATCACAGCGCCCTCGAATTCGGCGGCGGCACGCAACCAGCCGGCGTCGGACAGCACCGCGCAGCGGTCAAAGCGGGTCAGCAGCGACAGCAGGCCTGGCATTCGGGCAATCTCTGCGGTGATCGCGCCCAGCGTCGGCATGTCGAAATCCTTTACGGTGTAAAGCATGGTGCCGTGGGTCAGCCCCTCCGACTGCGCGATCAGATCGTCGAGCGCATGGCCCGTCGCCTTCGCATCCAGCAGACCGGACAGCACGACGTCGATCCGGTCCGGCGCGGGTTTCGAGATGGTCATCATGGGTGTCACTCCTTTTTGCATCTCTCGCATGATGCGCGCCTCAGGCAACGACGGCGTTGATACATGTCAAGATTGCAACATCCGCGACCTGCCGCTGTCTACCCCGGTACATTGATTGCACGGGCCGGAATTTTTATGAATCAACGCCGCCCCGACCACGATAGGCGCCACCCGGCAAAACAAGAGATGCGATGACGGCGTCGTCTCGGCGGGCCGGGTGCCGATCGCGAAACAGATTGGCGCGCTGCTGTGACCGCTGGCCGGTGTGCCCGGCCAGCGGTTTGCGGGATCAATAGACGGCGGCCAGCCCGTCGGGCTTGACCGAGGGCAGCACGATGACGTCCGCCCCGTGCACGGCGCGGGTATGGATGTCGATCACATCCTGATTCAGCATCCGGATACAGCCCGAGGACACAGCCTTGCCCAGTTCGCGCGGCGACGCATCGCCATGCACTCGGTACAGCGTATCGACGCCGTTCTGGAACAGGTAAAGCGCCCGCGCGCCCATCGGATTGCCCGGCCCCGGGTCCATGCCGCCTTTGTTCGCTGCAAAGGCGACAAGCTCCGGTTTGCGGGCGACCATCTCTGCAGGCACCTTCCAGCGCGGCCACTTGCGGCAGAATTGCAGACGTGCGGTCCCCTCCCAGGCAAAGCCGGCGGCCCCCACGCTGACGCCATAGCGCATGGCGCGGTCAGGGTTCATGACGAAGTGCAGCAGCGCCGCATCCGGGTCGACGACGATCGTGCCGCGCGCATGATCCGGCCAGGGATTGGCGACCTCCTGCCGCCACAGCGCGGGGTCGAGGATGCCCGGCGGAATGGCCGGGATCAAATAAGGTTCGGTCGTGATGGCGCCGTAAAATGCCGGCATCGGCGGCGGCGGTGGTGTGGGTGCTATTGGTGGCAAGGGTGCGATTGCGGGCCGGGCACATGCAGCAAGCCCGGCCATGGCCCCAAGGGCCATGACGGATCGTCTGGTGAACATGGTGAAATCCTGTTGTCAGTCTGAACGAAGCAAAGCGCTATCAAGCGCAGGCGTTCAGACCGGACGCGGCGGGTCGCGCGGCGGCGCGTCGTCGCGTCCGTGCAGATATAGCTCTGGCGTCCGCGGCCGGATCGCACGGACGGCGCGGTCGAAGCTCATGTCAACAGTGGCGGGCAGCGCCCGGTATGGTGAACAGGACGTCCCGGGCAGGCCGGAGGTACGACACCGTTTAGGGGCCTGGACCTTCTGGATGCCGTCTTGGCCCACTTGCGTCACGATGTCACCGGTCGGCGACGCGATGACGTGCGATTGGTTACTGGGAAAAGACCCAGCCGCGGCAAAGGCACCCCACGGCAGGATGATCAGGATCACCAGTAACGAGATTGCAGATCGGATCATGCCCTCAATCTGGGTCAGATGATCGGCAATGTCCATGCCGGCCCCGACTACCGCGGATCACGTTTGCAGTGGGCCGCGGTATTACGATGCGATCCGCTGCCGCCTTACACGGCTAGCGTTGGCCTTTGATCCCGCATCAAAATGCCCGCCGGACAGATGAGGGCCGCCAGCGCACCGGTCCCCGGCACGTACGACCCCAGCGCATAGCCGGCCAGGATCGCCGCAGTCGTGACGATCCGCATCACCGGCAGCAAAAGGACCCCCATGATCGTCAGCATTACCACGAAGCCCGACACCGCAATGGCCGAGGTGACGAGGAACCCCACACCGACCCGCCGTAGCGGCAACGCAACCTGCATCTCGGTCGCCCATTTGCCCATTGCAGCTTTTTCCAATTGCGTCACGGTCACCGGCGACGCCGGGGCGACCTTGGCTATGAAGCCGATTGGTAACGCGAAACGCTTGAGAACAGGGTGATCAATCCATGCCTCCCTTCGCGCAGAGGCCGCAAAGTCCAGATCCAGCCCGACGAGGTGCGGTGTCGAAAAGGCCACAAAATCGAAAACAGCTTTGCCCGGCTCAAGCACTGGCGCCGCGTCGCAATCCGCTACGACAGATGCCCGAAGGTTTGCCAGTCAGCACGCGCTCTCGCCGCATTCGTCATGTTCTGGTTACGAGTCCAGACCCTCGTTTTGGGAATCATCAATCGGGTTGAGGCTGCGAGGTCTGCATGACTCACCTTCCTCGAATTATGGAGGGCTTGATGAGCAATCTGTATTGGCTGAACGAGGCTCAGATGGAGCGGCTTCTGCCTGATTTCTCGATGCGCCATGGCGTGCCGCATGTGGAAGACCAGCGTGTCCTTAGCGGCATTATATTAATCAATAGCAACGACTTACGCCGGCGCGATGCACCGGCTGCGTATGGCCCCACAAGCCCCCCTACAACCGCTGAAAACCCTTACAATTAAAGCCAAAAGGTCTTTTCATCAGCCATCAGCCATCAGCCATCGCCGCGAGCGTGATCTTTTGGTCATGAGTCCAGAGCATAGTCTTGGGGAAGATTCCCCAGGGCTTGTCAAATATGCAGTCGCCTCAAAAAGGCGATCCTACTTCGTGCGAAAAATTCTCAATCAGCTAATTTCGCCGGCGAGTTACTCCAAAGCAACCGAACCTCATCGGCCAGTGTCATGGGGTCATAAGGCTTAGAAATAACTCCGATCGCGCCATCCGCCATCATCTCTTCAATATCGCTCCTCGAGGACTTAGCGGTGATAAAAACGACCGGTATATTTTTTAAGGCTTGCTCTTTCAGGAGTCTCCTCAATATCTCTGGCCCGGACATTTCTGGCATCATGACGTCGAGAAGGATTAGATCCGGATTAAAGGCCTCTATTTTTTGCAAGGCCTCATGGCCAGTTTCATATGAAGCCACATCAAAACCGCCGATCGCTTCCAAAGACATCTCGGTCAAGAAACGAATATCAGGTTCATCTTCGACGTAAGCGATACGTGTAAGCTCATGTCCCATGCGTTTCCCCAATTTTAACTTGATAATTCAATACGGATAGCAAACTAAAATACCCTGAATAACCAGCTAATGATATTTAGAGCTTTAAATAAATTTGGAAAATGTGTTAGCGCTGCCAGCTGATCCTACCTCAAGACAAAATAGGCTCACTCACATAAATATCTCATAATATTTATCACTCAGGGGAATTTAGCGCCTCTGAAACTCAAGAAATCCCATTCACGCGTAATCCGAACTGAAGCCATTGCAGGAAGTTCAGGGCCGGCCTGTAACACTATCCGTGCCAATTGGCGAGTCTCATTAAGCTTGAAGGCGTTTCGGAACTCATCCGGGATCGCTGTCGACATGGGAAGGATTGCGGAAATGTGACCTGCTCTGACCTGATGTCCGGACTTGACGCTTACAGCATCGCCAACGGCAATATCGAATATGTATCTTTTGGGGAGATAGGCCAGAACGTAAGCGTCGCCCCAATATAATGTCAAAATTGTTTCACCCGGATTGAGCACCTCACCCGGCGCTGGCACATTGTCGCCAACCACGCCAGCAATGGTCGCTTGATGTACGCCGCCGCTATAGCGTGTCTTCAACGTCTGGACAGCCTCTGCCGCCTGATTTCTGCTGACGTCGAGGGCCGCAATTTCCTCTTTTAATCCGTTGATCCGGGACGACAATGTTGCAGCCTCGACTTCAACCGCATACCGGTTGGCCTCGAAGTCGGCCACCCTCTCTGCTGAAATCAGACGTCCTTTTTTCAACCTGTCCATTTCAGCCTGTCGGGCCGTAACACCCTGCAGGCGCACCTGGGCTCTTGGCAAAAGGTCAGTTGACAAAGCCAGGTCGGATTTCAACTGCGCACCGCGCTCAACGAGTTCAGCCTCTCTCATCGTCAATTCCGCAAGACGGCCGAGAATATCGATGGACTCGGCCCGCAGCAGCATGTCCCCTGCCTCGACTTTCTCGCCCGGGCGTACGGCAACTTCCGTGACCCTCACCAGAGAATCGGCTCCAATCTCGCTATGATCACGCACGACGAGTCCATCAGCCCGCAGGAAAATGATGTCACCGGCCACGTAATCCCCAAACCCCGCAAAAAATACCGCGAGGATTGACAAGTAGATAAGCCGATCCCAGTTTCGGCGTGGCCGAAAGCGCGGCTCTACGTTGAGTGTATCTGCGCGAGTCCGTGTTTTGAGCTTTCTCATGTGATTACCCTCTGACCTTGTTGACCTTTGGCGGCACGAACGGGTCACGATATGAACTTCGGAAAATCCATTCGTCGACATAGGCGCATAGCCTGAGACCCCGCATGAAAAGGCCGTAGTATATGCTGAATCCGAATATGAAAGGCCATTGCGTGCGCGCCGCGTGCGGTGTCACCATTGCGGCCAGCAGGAAAACAAGGGAGTCGAGCCCAATCAGTCCAATCTGTGCGCCAGCGAGAATGAAAGGCGCAAGATCGCCGAACGCAAACCACAGCCAGCCGAAATAAATTGGCAGTGCGACAGCCGCGACCACGTTAAATAAGAAGAATTCCAGTTCATGGGCAAGTTCACCCCACCTGAACCGCGGCGATGCTGGATTCATCAAAGATGCATGTTTGCGATATCGCAGATGGATCGCATCGCGTTCCCAGCGAAACCTCTGCTTGATCAGCACCCGCCATGTGGTCGGAACGTCCGTGTAACAAACGGCATCCTCGGCAAACCTGACGCTCCAGCCAGCTGTCCTCAGGCTCAGTGTCAGGTCCAGATCCTCACCGCTTCCCGCGTCGAATCCGCCGACTGAATCAAGCGCTGTTTGCCTGAACGCCCCGAAGGCACCCGAGACACAGGACACCAGCCCTAAGCGGTCCGCAGCCTGTTTTCCCAAGGAAATTGTGACATTGTATTCAATTGACTGAAATGCGGCCAGGAGACTAGCGTCTCCATTGCGCACCAGAACGGATCCGGCGACAGCACCAACGGCAGGGTCCGCAAATGGATGTAGAATGTCACGGATCGCATGCCGGTCAAAACTACAGTCACAATCAACGATAACCACGATATCGCCGCTGGTCAGCGACGTACCGAGGTTCAGTCCGGCCGCTTTGCCCGACCGCAACTGGGTCGCATGGGCGGCGGTGACCAGGCCTGACCGTTGCAGGTCGGCAATCCGTCGCGCCATGTCATCTGTCGACCCATCGCTGAGCACGATGATTTCGTCCGGTACGCGGCTTTGCTCGTGCAGAGCGCGTACACATGTCTCGATCTTGTCTGACTCGCTGTGACCGACCACCACCACGCTGACGACCTGTGGCAGGTCATCAGGCACGACGTCGGGTCGCCAACGGGGCATCAGTACGGTGAGCGCAAAAAGCAGAAAATACCTTGGGATTTCGAAGACCACCAGAAACCAGAACATCAACAGAAGGCTGTCGAACGTCTGGGCGAAAAGATAATCAAGAATACCAGTCACTGAAGAAGCTCTTCCGGACCGAAAAGGCGCAGCGCGGCGCGCAGATCGTCGCGGACCGTCGCGTCGGCGATCGCGCGGGCCGCGTCTGTCTGTGGTTGCGCCTTTTCAGGCCTACAGGCGGGCATCAGGACGAAATCAGAGGTCTCGCCGGTTGCGACGACGACATCCTGCGTCAAGTTCTGGCGAAAGGTTTCGCGCCAGAGCTGGCGTGCATCTCGGGCATGACGCGCACCGGATTCCTGCCGCACGACGTCCAGCCCCTGATAATGGATGGCGCCCAAGGTAAACGGCTTCTGGGACAGGTTGAAATCGGCAGCGGCCAGGTTGAGCGCGATGACCAATTCGATCGGAAAGTCGCCGAAACGCAAGGCACGCTGGGCGACGCCGTACATGCTGGAGCCGTTGCGCAGATAGGATTGCCCCTTCTCGGTGATGTGAATCATGTGAACGTCGCGGAGGGGCGCAGCTTCGCCCGTGGTCCGCGTGTCGCAACGTGCACAGACAAACGCGATCTGCGGTTCGGACGTGGTGCCACTGCACGCGTTACAGCAGGTCATGACACCGGGTCGATCATAGTCGCGGCCGAAGTGCTGCAACTTTCGTCGACATTTCGGACAGACGAGATCGTCGCCTTGCGCAAAATCGCTTTCTGGACGCTGTGTCGCACATCGAAAATGATGCAGATAGGATTGGTCAAACAGGTCGGCGGACTGACACGCAGGGCATTCCTCTCTGACGATCAATTTTGCGGACTGGCAGGCCGGGCAATGGTGGAGACGTTCGAAAAATGTCGTCCTGATCAGTTTTTCCGCTGCCAGCTTGGCGATCAATGGCGTCATGTCGGACGGATCGCAGATCGTGTTCCACGCGATCAGACCGTCATGGTCGTGCGCACGCCGCGGCTCCAGGGTGCCACCGGACACGTGGATGCGGGCCAACAATCTGTCAGAGGGATCCTTGCTGGAAATCAGATCCCCGTGCAGTTCAAGCTGTCGGTTATGAAATTGGTCAACCAGCAATCGGATACTGGTCACATCGTGCACATTGGCACGCGCCATGTCGATATCGGCGGAAGCCCCCAGCTTCCCGGTCTGGTCAAGCACCGGCAACAGATTGGCACCGCGGACCGCCCAGAGTTCTTGCAGGTTCACGAACTCCTGTATGACGATGGCATCGATGCCCAGCAGACCGGGTGCAGGCATAGGGCCATTGTTGACAGGCCACTTGAGGACCGCGAGGCCAAGATCGGCGGAGAACTCATTGGTGCCGGTCCGGTTTGGCGCCGGCATCTGTCGCGCCGGCGCCGGTTCCAGAACCAGTTCGCACACAACGTCGATATCCAGCGGCTTGGGCACCACGCGATCAAATATTTCGCAGTTTACCTTGTCGGCCAACAAGCCGCGCGTGTCACCGGTGATCGCGACAAAGACCGGGCGTGGCCGTTCGCCCTGATCCCCGAGAAATTTGCGCACCACCTCCAGCCCGCTGAAATCCGGCAGGTGAAAATCCGTCAGGACGACATCAAAATCCTCAGCCTTCAATGCAGTCAGCGCCGACGCGCCGGTCGCGACTGCGACGACATGATGACCTGCCTGGGTCAAAACAAGCTCGATCAGATCTTTCGTGACCGAACTGTCCTCAACCAACAAGACCCGCCGGCTGTCAATTTTCGATGCAACCGTGTTCGCCATGTATCGCCCACTCATCCTGCCTTCCAGCGATGGTCTAGCCTTTCAGAGTTAATTGTTTCTTTCCGGCCAAAATATTTCGCGAACGCCTTCGCGTTCGTATTTGCGAAAGGATATTGGACGTAATGTCGTCCCGTTCGAATGCCCTGTGAGAGGTCGTATTGATGCGGGAAAAAGTTCTTGAGCTGGTGGAGCGCCATTGTGCAACGCTGAGGTTCGAAGCGGATGCATTGGCCGATGCCTTCAGGCACGTCGAAACGTCTCGTGACCCGCAGGCCCTTACGGCCCTCATTGCGGCAGCCCACAAACTGAAGGGAAGCAGTGGCAGTATCGGGTTCAAGCAGATCAGCGATCAGGCACAAATCATCGAGCACCTTGCGAAAGACTCGGAGAAGCGTCAACTGTCTTCGCCTGAAATGGATCAATGGCATAAAGGTCAGGCGGAATTGCAGTCATTGATCGCAAAAATCACACCGCATCAGTCGAGTCTTTACACCCGATTTCTATAAATCCCTTACGACAGAAATATCTAGCAACTGTATTTCTTAGGCGCCCTGATGGGTCCAAGTCAGACGCGCTTTGCCAACCGCGTTCGCGATTTTGACGCGCTTTCGCGTAATTGCCATGACGACATATCGTTTTCCGGCGTCGAAAAGGCGGTCAGTAAAGACCTTCACGACAGCGCTATGATGATTGGCGACAAGGACTGTCTGGAACGTGGTCCGTGGCAGCCGGGCGTGTTCGCGCTGACCAGGTTGGCGACAGAGGCACCCGCCAAGAAGTCGATCTCAATCGATGCCATTTTCGTCAAATCACGTCGCACGGCCCCGAGACTTCGTCCAAAAAAGGGGGGGCGTGGCCGTCTGATCAATCGCACAATGCGCGGTATGAACACCGGGCTGCATGCCGTGACCGATGCGCGTGGTCCGCCCATCCGATTCGTCGTGACCGCCAGTCAGGTCTGCGACATTACCGGAGCCAGAGACTGCCGCCCCGATCCCAGAATCATTACGATCTCCCTCAATCCAACCACCTGCGCGCCTTTCCCTTAGCCTCAACAGAGGCGCCATTCGCATCAGCGCCAAACTGGGGAATTCTCATCTAGCCGTTTTGGTGAGATCAAGCCCAGACCTCACAAGCGTTTGAAACACAAATGCGCGTCGACACACGCTACGATCAAAGTCCAAAGGTCTCCCTCTCTGCCATAGTTCCCGCGGCGGTCATGATCTCTTAATCACGCCTCCGGACCCATCTGCATCTCTGATCGTCTGTTCTGACCCCGTCACCGACCGTGGCAATGGCAAGTGAAAAAGCGGTACATGGCGTCTCGGCCTTGTGGCGTAACCACGTTTCCTGGCGAGACGGCACCGTCTTTCTTCATCGTCTCGAACAGTTGAGTACGGCCACTGAGGACCGCAAGACAGAAGGAACGTATCATGAGCGAGTTAACATTGGCATAGTTGTCAGCCGTAATTGGCTGGATCTTGTTTCTCTGCTGGATGGCCAGAACCTGCTGACGTCGAACACGAGAGCTGGGCACAACCGCCTCGTCGATCTGGCGCGGTTGATCGACGCCTTGATCTGCTGCGAAGCAAGCGTGCAATTGCAGACGGACGGCGCCAGCTGCGACACGTCATATTCCGGACAGCCCTCGTCGCGCGCCATCCCAACTCCGTCCTGAAACCAATCGCTGACCGTCAGCGCGCCGCCAGAAAAATCGCACATGCTTATCTTCATCGCCGTCGCCGGAAGGCCCGTCGCATTCGCGGACGCCTCGCGTAAATCTTGATGAAAGCGGAACTGTCAGACCGGTTTATGAAAATATTTCCCAATTTAATCTTTCATTTTTATCAAAAATAAAATGAACCAACTTGAACTATATGGAGCCCCATAACGTTCCAGAAATGACTTCTGATTATTGCAGCCTTCTCTGTGTTGCCGATTGCGAGGAGCTTTGCATCATGAAACGATTTTCACATTCTGAACCGGGAAAATCACAAGAGTGGCGTGACGACGATGACGTCGGTGTGACAAAGGGCAGGGAATCGGGCTTGCTCGCCAAACGTGGGTCAGACTGGACGACGGGCCATGGAAACGGTTCTGATAAGGCCCACGGCAACGCTGATCGCGTCAAATTGAATCACGACGAGGCCCGCAACGAAAAGCATCGGGTGGACCAGAACGACGACAAGCATCGCAGCCACGACGATTCCGGGCAGACCGATAGCGAACACAATGACCAAAGTTGCACAAAAGACGAAGACAGCAATGATCACGGCGATACGCAGTCTGATCCTGTCGATCAACCGTCCTGTGTGGCCGACAACATCCTGTTTGTCGGGACACAAGCAGATGAACTGATCTTTGGCGCATGTGGAGATGATGAACTCTACGGTGCCCGCGGCAACGATATCATCTTCGGTGGGGCTGGCGCTGACTACCTGTCGGGCAACTGGGGATCAGACGTGCTGACCGGAGGAGCGGGCGCGGATATATTCGCATTCGATGGCGATTTTGACGACGATATCGTGACAGATTTTTCGGCAGCCGACGGCGATACGCTTGTGTTTTCCTTCTACACGCCGGACCAGATCGCGATGACGGCCGAGATGCTGCTTGATCTGTGTGTACAGGACGGCAACAACACCCGCCTGTCTCTCCCTGGCACAAATGAACAGGTCATCTTGCAAGATACCGATCACGCCACACTGACTTTGGATCAGATCAAGGTCATGGTTTATGATACCCAGGCGGACTTCATCGCCTGACAGGGGCGCTGCTGCAAAACGCTGTTCGCGAAGGATGCACATGGCGCATTCATGCGGATGGACGGGCGGGGTGGGCAATCCTGCAACCGCCCGTTTTCGCGCGGCGCACTGGTCCAGCGACCCCGCGACCCGGGCGCGGGTCTTTGCTGATCCAGCTGCACGAAGGGGGCTTGGCGCGCGCCGCAGGACGGCCGTCCCGGCCTGGGGTGTTCGCGGGCGCGATTGCCACAAACGAACCCTGCGCGCCACACGGCACGATGGCCGGAATCCGGATCTTCGGCACCATTGAACCGATTCAATGCCTTTGGCACCGCCGAAATCGGTGGCGGGGCCTGATCTTGGCAAGAACAGGGGCTCTCCTGTTTCAGGCAAAGGTTAGGCTGCGGCGCAGCGCGAACCCCGGGCCTCATTCTTCCTCTGTTCTTGACAGGAAATCTCTCATTAAACCGTCTCTCACCTGAGAAATCATCCAAATTTCATGTCTTTTTCATGAAATCAGGTTTTACCGATTGCATATGAACGCCCTAGAGTAGTGAGCGCAGCAAGATGACCCACGTGAACGCCATGTTTGAAAGTGCTGCGATCATCTTTCTGGCAACGATGTTTCTTTCCGATATCCGCTATCGGCTGCAGTCATCCGTCTGGATTAAGGGGATAATCCTCGGTGCAATGTTCACTGTCGTTGGCGCGATCGTCATGAACAACTCGGTCGAATTGATTGCCGGCACGCGGACCGACCCCAGGCTGGCCGTTGTGGCCCTTGCGGGCACATTCGGCGGCCCGATTGCTGCAATTATCTCGACAATAGCGCTTGCCGCATTGCGACTGTCTTACGGTGGCGTTGGTGCGGTGCCCGGTGCATTGACTGTCGTCGCGGTGGGTTTAACCGCCATCGCGATTGCCGCGTGGTGGACCCGCGGCAAAGGGCGCCGGATGAACACGACATATCTTTGGGTTCAGGCCTTGGCACCTGCCATAGTATCTCCGATCGTGCTGTTTTTTTCCACACCCGTGCCATTACCGGTCCTGCTCATCTCGCTGGCCTTGTTTGTGCCGGTCAATATTTTCGTCGTGTGGATCATGGGTATTTATTTTCTGCGCGAGGATGAACGCAGAACGGCCGTGGCCGCCTATGCAGAAGCCGAGGCGCGGATCACCGGTATTGCCAACAACGCACCGTCCGCATTGTTTCAATTCGAAAACACGGCCAACGCACAACCTGTATTTACATATATATCAGATGCCAGTTGGCGCATCCTCGGCATTACGGCACCCGAAATGTTGGTTGACGCCACCCCTTTCCTTGGCAGGCTCGACCAGAATGCAAGGGACGAGCTAAGCCAGATGATCGCCAAATCCCACGCAGCGCCGCAGGCGTTTTCGATCGAGGCACAGTATCAGCGCGCCGACGGCACACAGACATGGATCGTCATTGCAGCCGATGTCCGCCGGAAATTTCCCGGCAAGCTGATCTGGAACGGGACAATCACTGACATCGCCAACCAGAAGAATGCCGAAAAGGCGAAGGATGAATTCATCTCCGTCGTCAGCCATGAGCTTCGGACGCCTCTGACGTCGATCCGTGGCTCCCTGAGCCTTATCATCAATGGATCGGCCGGCGTACTTCCGGGCAAGGCGACACAGATGCTGGCGATCGCCAATCGCAATTCAGAACGATTGGTGGTTTTGATCAACGACCTGCTGGAGGTCCAGAAATTCACCGCGGGGAAGATGCGGATTTCAAAGACACGCGAATCCTTGCGGGCGATGATGGAGCAAGCCTTCAGCAGTGGACGCAATTACGCGCCGGACAAAGACATCCGCTTTACACTGATTGACGATGCGCCGTCGGCAGCCGTGATGGTGGACGCCGACCGTTTTCACCAGTCGCTTGTCAACCTGCTGTCGAATGCCGTGAAATTCACCCCCGCCGGGTCCGCGGTCACGATGCGCTGCAATTGGCATACCACCGGCGTCAGAATATCTGTTTGCGACCAGGGTCCCGGTATTTCCGACGAGTTCCGCGATCGAATCTTCAGCCAGTTTCAGCAGGCCAATGCGACCGTCACACGCGATGTCGGCGGCACGGGTCTGGGGCTTTATATCACCCGCGCGATTATCGAGGCCATGGATGGACAGATTTCCTTTGACTCGGTGCCCGGCGAAGGCGCGACCTTTCACATCGATCTGCCGCTTGCCTCGGCGACACCCTACGCGGCCGACAAAGTGCCGCCGCCACGACATCAGGTCGCCGTCAGGCGCCTTCTGATTTGTAGCAGCGATGACAGCATCATCATGTCGACTCGCCTGGCGCTGGAGGAGATTGGTGTCAGTACTGACATTGCCCCTGATGCAGACACCGCAAGACTGCTGATGCAGACACTCGATTATGTGACCTGCATTGTCGACGCCGTCGCAGCCACGGATCATGCCGCGCTGCGCAATCTGGAAGCAGCGGCAAACCTCATGAGGATACCGGTGGTCATCCTGAACGAAAACGCGACAGTCGAGACCAGATCGATGATGATGGCCGCGGCA
Source organism: Loktanella sp. M215 (assembly GCF_021735925.1). Lineage (NCBI taxonomy): Bacteria > Pseudomonadati > Pseudomonadota > Alphaproteobacteria > Rhodobacterales > Roseobacteraceae > Loktanella > Loktanella sp. M215. The sequence goes on along the minus strand of NZ_WMEA01000001.1, from coordinate 1,304,906 downwards.
GGTGCCGCCACATCGGTCGCCGATTGCCTCAATGCGGAAATATTGCGAGCCGCCATCGCCGGACTGACGAAACAGACCAACCAGGGACTGTCGAAAGTCCTCTATGTCGAGGATGATCTGTCCCTGCAGGAGATCATCGGCCAAAGCATCGGGGACACCGCCGTGACGACCTGTGCCGGCACCGTGGCCGAGGCTCGCGCGCGCCTTGAGGTCGAGAGGTTCGACCTTGTCCTTCTCGATCAATTATTGCCCGACGGTCGCGGGCTGGATGTCATCGACGATATTCCGCTTGAAACCTCGATTGTCCTCTATTCCGCTTTTGACATCTCACCCGAGAGTTCGGATCGCGTCGAGCGTTCCCTGACAAAGTCAGTGGACTCGGAAATGACTGTGATCGAGGCGGTCCTGTCGATCCTGGCGCGTCGTCATCACTACCCCGATTCTGCAGTCGCACCAGAACGCGTATCGCAAGGCGTCAATTGAAATTTGGCAGGTCATGCCCTGTCCTGTGTGCCGCGTCACCGACTTTTGAAATTATCGTAAGACTGGCAGAGCTGAAAAATCACCCAAATGAAAAAGACTTTCCCCAGTGATTTAATGGCAGAGCGCAGAACGCTTCTTTATGCGATCGCGATCGTGATTGCGCCGATTTGTGCCGTGATCCTGCTTGCCTCCATCGTCATTCGGGACAACGCGGAACGCCTTTCCGTGCTGCAGACCCAGAATACGCTCGCCGATGCATCGCTCGCGGCCAGCCGGATCATTACCGAACTCCAGCGTGAAAGGGGTATGTCATCGGGCTTCATCGGCTCGGCCGGACAGGAGTTTGGCGCGGCATTGAAGGGTCAGCGGGCTGCCACTGATGACGCCGTCTTCGACAGTTTGAGCCACCTGAGAGAAGAGGCATTTCCGAATCGCTCAGTGCGCGGGGCAGTCGGCATAAAAGGGGATCTCACCAACCAGATCTGGACGTCTCTCAACCTTGCCGACGTCATCGCGCAAGATATTCCGGCGATGCGCCAACGGGTCGATGCGCTGGATGTGGCGCGTCCGGACATGATGACGTTCTACACGGACAAGATCGGCACATTGCTGGCCGTGACCGACCTGCCGGCGGTTGCGGGCACCATCAGCGAAAAAGACCGCCTAGGCCAGACGATCAACCTGATCGAGGAAGCCGTTGAATTTCTGGGCCGCGAGCGTGCAGCGGGGGCAAACGGTTTTGCTTCGGACGCCTTCGACTTGGCAAAGCAGTTGGAAATGGCCGAAATGCAGGCCAGTCAGACGACGCTTTTCAGCCGGTTCCAACGCCTTTCATCGCCGATCTACGCAGAGGAGCTTCAATCAATCCTGTCCGGCAACGACGGTCAGCGGCTCGACGATCTGCGCAGGCAAGCCCAGAACGGTAATGCCAATGCGGCCACCGGACCGGAATGGTTTGGGGCGGCGACCGCAGTGATCGACGGATTGATGACCTTTTCAAACGATCTGCGTCTTGCTCAAAAGGCAGCGATCGCCGCGTCCCGGGCCGACATCACCCGCCGCTACTGGCAGACGGTCGCGATCACAGGCACGGCGCTGCTTCTGTCGCTTCTCATGGCGATCTGGCAATCACGCAGTTTCGTGTCACCGTTAAGGGACCTGGCAACCAGCCTGAGACGCGTTTGCGACGGTGACACCCAGATCGAGGTCAGGGGGCGTGACCGGCGCGACCTTGTCGGGGTCCTCGCCAGATCCGTCGGACAAATTGTCGAGATGGGATCGAGACGCTTCCACGATGTCCTCGATGCGGCGCCGATCGCCACTTGCGTCGAAAGCGTCGATGGAAGCATGTACCGGCAGAATGCAGCGATGAGCCGGCTTCTGGGCATCGATCATGACGTGGATCCGCGAGTGCCACCGACCGCATACATGGATGATGCCCATCAAGCCGGAGAACGGGCCGCCGTGTCTTTGCTCGTCAACGGACAGCACGCGCGGTCCAGCGGCGAGGTTACGCTTCACCGGCCTGACGGCAAAGTCGTGCTGGGACTCATCAGCCGGTCATATCTACCCGGTGCGGGCAGTACGCCAGCATGTGTCATATCGCAGATCATGGATATGACCGAAGCGCGCAAACTCGATATCGTGAAAAGCAACTTTGTATCCACGATCAGCCACGAATTGCGCACGCCGCTGACGTCTGTCCGCGGCGCGGTTGGCATGATCCGCGCCAAGGCGAACTGGGCGCCCGAGTCGTTGGAATATCGCCTGATCGAGATTGCACAAAGCAATTGCGAACGTCTGCTCGCACTCATCAACGATCTGCTTGACATGGACCGCCTCGCGCAGGGCGGCGTCACACTCGAGATCAAGCGCCACGATATTGCCGCGCTGTGCGCTCAGACGATCCGCAAGCTGGAACCCTATACGAGCAATTTGAAGGTGAATGTCTTGCCATTGGCCACGTCACGCGCGTTTCATGCTCGCACCGACGCGGGCCGTTTTGTGCAGGTGTTGTCGAATCTAATCTCGAATGCGGCGAAATTTTCACCGACAGGCTCGGACATTGCGCTTAATGTCAAAGCTGTCGGCCCGACGATCCGTATCAGCGTCACCGACAAGGGGCCCGGTATTCCCATCGACTTCGTCGAACATGTCTATACGCGATTCAGGCAGCAAGATGGATCAACCTCTCGTAATTTTGGCGGCTCCGGCATCGGCCTGCATATCGCCAAGGGCCTCGTGGAGCTCCTGGGCGGCGAGATCGGGTTTTTCAACAATCCCGCAGGCGGTGCGACCTTCTGGTTCACCATTCCGGCAATGGGTATTCAGGCATCCGCGCACGACACGGGCGAAAGTCACGCAGAACCCCAGACGCCGGGTTTGCCGCGCATCCTTCATGTGGAGGACGATCCAGCCTTTTCGCACCTTCTGAGTTTAGCGATGACGGATCGTGCGACCGTCATGACAGCTCTCTCGGTCTGCGATGCCAAAAGCAAGCTGGCGAAATATCAGTTTGACCTCATTGTTCTGGACCTCGAACTTCCCGATGGCGCCGGTCTGGAAATCCTGAAGGAAGACGCAGTGGCAGGCTCCTGCGTTCCCGTCATCTGTCTGTCGGCGCATCTGACTGACGCGCCTTCATCAAGATCGCGGTTGAACATCCAGAAGTCCGGCACCCCCTTCGAGGATATCTGCGATGCCATTCTGACCACACTCGCCGCTCACTCAGGCGATGAAGTGCGGATTTAGAAAAGACTGTCCTGTCCGCAGGGGAGTAAGCCGCGCCAGGCCTGCCGGAGACTTGCAACCTGAGAAGGATGAGCGTCATGGAAAAAAGCAAGATGGCCAACCGCTGGTCACCAGAGCTCCGCGCCCGCGCGGTGCGGATGGCGCTGGATCACCGTAAGCGGTGTATAGGCCCTGCGCTGCTCCCCAACCTTGGACCGCCGGATGCTGGAGTTTACCGGCTCGGTCATTGCGACGGGCTGGTTGCGCCGCCGGGATAATGCAGGGCGATCGGGACGTTATATCCGATCGCACTGTCAGGTCGGTCCTCGTTGCAGTGCCTACGCCACGTCTCCAGTTTTTCTTGCGCATCCGCAAGGCTCATGAACCAGTGCGCGTTCAGGCACACAGACCGAAACTTGCTGTTGAACGCCAATGCGCCCCTCTCGGCAGATTGCTTTGTAATCGCTTGGCGGGCAGTGGGAGAACCAAACCGGCGCCGCTTCTGGGCAATCGTGTTCATGTCCAGACGGATCGCCGGGTTATCGGGGATGGTGTCCCGTGTCGTGGCGTAGCTCACGTTGAGCCTCGCGCTTCTGGGCGGGCGGAGCTGGTCAGTCGCACTGCGCAGCAGGCAAGCTGACGGTCAGATCATTGCAGACTGGTACGAGCGTTTCCAGCGTCATCGAGCGGCCCCGCTCGACTGTCCATTCCTCAGTCTGCTCCATCAGGATCGCGCCGACGAAACGTCATATCGCGGCCTCGTTCGGAAAGATCACCGCCGCCCGCGCGATCATGGGGCAAACGGGTTACCGTTTGAATACGCCGCTATCGGATAGGTCGGGCCTGTCAGACAAAACCTAGTCAGGCAAGCGAACAGGCCGTCATGGTCTGAGCGCGGATCGAGCTGGATGTTCCAAGGGAAATCGCATCGAAACGACAAGAAAGCTGTGTCGGCCGTTGCGCAAAGATGACGCGCTGACGGCGCATTTCGCACTATGATTTCCATGGCATCCGCACCCACGACATCTGCGTTCTCAAACCACTTTTACGCAAATGGAAATTTGCCGGGCTCATCAGACGACAGAGCCCGATGGACATATGACGAAGGCTACCGTCAAAGATGGATTTGCTCTATCGTCTTACTTGGCGGAGGACCAAGTCATGATTGAGACACTGGGCGAAACGACAACCCTGGCGCTGATCGGACTTGTCGGTGGAATACTGCTCGGCCTCTCTGCACGCTTGGGCCGGTTCTGCACATTGGGCGCGATCGAAGATGCGGTCTATGGTCACGACGCCACGCGACTGCGGATGTGGGGCATCGCGATCGGTGTTGCCATCTGCGGCAGTTTCACACTGGCCGCTGCAGGCTTGCTTGAAACGGAACGGACGATCTATCTTTCGTTCGCGTTCCAGCCGCTGGCGAGTGCCGTCGGCGGCTTGATGTTCGGCTATGGTATGGCCCTGGCAGGGAACTGTGGCTACGGTGCGCTGGCCAGACTGGGCGGTGGCGATCTGCGGTCGTTTGTCATTGTGCTTGTGATGGGGCTGGCCGCTTTCGCCACTATTTCCGGGCCACTCGCCTATCTGAGGGTCGCGTTCTTTCCGCAGTCCCAGGCCTTCGTGACGCCTGGCATCGCGCAGGGTCTCGCGGCGACGCTCGGTCTGAATGTCAACAGCATCGGCATCACGATCGGCTTGGGCGTGTTGGCTGTCACGCTGTCTGCGTCTGCCTTCCGCGCGGAGCGGCGCGCAATCCTGTGGGGCACCTGCGTCGGTCTGGCGGTTGTTTCGGGATGGGCCGGAACGCAGTGGGTGGCCCTGAACGGGTTTGCGCCGACAGTCGTGGAGTCACATACTTTTGCCGCCCCCTTGGGGGAAACGATGCTTTACGCCATGACGGCCAGCGCACGGTCGCTGTCTTTCGGCGTCGGGTCCGTGGCAGGCGTTCTGCTTGGGGCGTTCATCGGCTCCCTCATCAAAGGCCACTTTCGTTGGGAAGCGTGCGAGGATCCACGCGAATTGCGCCGCCAGATTGCCGGTGCCGCAATCATGGGCGTAGGGGCCGTGCTGGCGATGGGATGCAGCATCGGTCAGGGGCTGTCCGCGATTTCGGTGCTTGCCTATTCAGCCCCGCTGGTCATGGCGGGTATATTCGCGGGGGCTTGGATCGGCCTGCGCCAATTGATCACCGGGTTTGCCCACATCGCCTGAATACTCTTTGCGTGACGCATCGCGTGCCTGTATCATTCAAAAACGTGAATATGGGAGAGTGGCGATGAAGTTGACGCGCAGAACAGCAATATCGGGGATGATCGCACTGGCCGGTGGGACGATTCTGCCGCGACTCGCCTGGGCCAACGCGACTCTGACAGTCGGGTCCGGGACGCTGGATACACTCAGCGATGGTCATCTTGTGCTGCCGCGTGATTTCGTTCTGGCCGACATTCCAAAGGCGGATGCGGACGCGGTGCTGGCCGATTTCGGTCTGGCCGATGCCGATACGCTGCTGCCGGATTGCAACCTGACCCTGTGGCGCGATGGCGATCGGGTCGTGCTGTTCGACGCTGGGTCCGGCCCTGACTTCATGCCGACGGCGGGTCACGTCATGGCGGCGATGGATGCGCTGGGACTGGCCCCAGAGGATGTGACTGACATCGTCTTTACCCACGGCCATCCGGATCATCTGTGGGGCGTGCTTGACGATTTCGACGAACCGCTTTTCGCGAACGCCCAGCACCACATGGGACAGATCGAATTCGACTACTGGACCGATCCCGGCCTGCCTGATACGATTCTGCCAGAGCGGTTGATCTTTGCCGTCGGGGCCGCCCGGCGGCTGGAGGTCTTGGCCGATACCATCAACCTGTTCGCCGACGGTGCAGAAATCATCCCCGGCGTGACCGCCCGCGCGACGTTCGGGCATACGCCAGGACACATGTCGTTCGAGGTTGCCGCCGGCGACGAGATGATCGTGGTGCTGGGCGATTGCATCGCCAACCATCACATCGCCTTTGCGCGGCCTGACTGGCCGAACGGGTCCGATCAGGACACCGCCACAGCGGTCGCGACGCGCACGGCCCTGCTGGAACAGCTGGCTGACGCTGACACCGTTTTCGCTGGCTTCCACCTGCCAACGCCCGGAATCGGGCGTGCCAAGCGCCTCGGCGAGACTTACGAATTTGTGGCGCTGGCCTGACGGCTGGCGCGGCTTCAGCCATCCGACAGTGCGACACACCAAGGCAATCGGGGGCAGCCAGAGGGCTGCCCCATGCCAATACCGTCACTCGAACACGAGACCGTCGTGCGGTGCGGCGTCGCCGTGATTCACCGCCCGCGGGGGGTGACAGCAATGACGCGCAAACGGCCGTCCGCTTTCATCGTGCCGAAAACGGATTTTAAACGGCCGGCGGATCCTACTTTCCAGCGGCCTCGCGGGCGATGTCGTCCAGCAGGGTCTGGACCTCCTGCATCGCGCCGTCCGGCTGGTGGCGGTATCCGACCTGCACGGCGCCGTCCTTTTCCGTGACGAACACGCCGTAGGGGCAGTATGCGATATTTTTCGAATCCGCCTCCATGACCTTGCGCGACAGGGTGGCGGAACAGAACATGTAAATGTCGGCATTGTCGAAGATCGTGACATCGCTGCCGACATCGGCCTTTGTGCGTTCCAGCATCTCACCGACGTGGCTGACCCAATCGACGACCAGCCCACGCCCGACGATGGCGCTTTCAACGCCGAAGGTCGCATCATCAAAGCTGCCATCGTAGTCGTAGACGGTGGAGTCCTGCGCCAGTGCCGGGCTGGCGATCAGAGTCAGAGCGAGAGCAAGTTTACGCATGGGGTTGGTCCTTCTTGTGATGGCGCGGGCCTCCTCAGGACGGGTCAGCGCTTTGCAGATAGGCGATCAGGGCGTCGATTTCGGCGGGGTCGCGGACGCCGCGGAATGACATCTTGGTACCGGGCATCGCATCCTTGGGATTCGCCAGAAAGGCGTGCAGCTTGTCCATGTCCCAGACCTCGCCAGCCGCCATCGCGTCCTGCAGGGTGCCGGAATACTTGAAGTCCGCGATGCTGCCGATGGTCCGGCCGACGACACCGTTCAGTTCGGGGCCGACGCGGTTCTTGGCGCCCTCCCCCACCATGTGACAGGACTTGCACTGACGGAACGCCTTTTCGCCGTCGGCGATCAGGGCCGGGTCGGCAGCGGCCATTTCGACCGCGGCAGAAGGTGCTGTATCCGCTGCGGGTGCGGGATCAGCGGCAGGTGTCGCCGCCTGATCGGCAGCGGCCGTCTGTGTTTCCGCCGGCGCAGCCTCTGTCGCCGGTGCTGTCGCGACAGGGGCCGCAGCCGCCTGATCCGCCTTTGCGGCATCGGCCTTTGCGGCCGTCTCTTCCGGCGTCACGTCCACGACGCTGGCGTGCATCGTGATCTCGACGCTGTCCTTGCAGTTTTCCATGCAAGCGGCTTCGGAAAACAGCGGCAGTTCCGTCGTCGCGCGATCATCGTCGATGAAGTTGTCGACGTTGGGCATGGACACTTCGGTAAAGTTCTCGTTCGACAGCGTGAAATCCTCGTCCACCAGATCGTTGAGGTAGAGGATATAGGCCGTCAGCGCATAGGTCTCGTCATCCGTCAGCGACGCCGCGTGTCCGAAAGGCATGGCGCGGTGGACGTAGTCATAGACGGTGGACAGGTAGGGCCAGTACGAACCAACCGTCTTGACCGGATCCTTGTTTTCCAATGTGCCGTCACCGCCGGCCAGGACCGGCCAGCGGCCAACGGCCTCGCCGAAATCTCCGTGGCAGACAGAGCAGTTGTTGACGTAGATGTCTTCGCCGGTCAGCACGTCACCGCTGCCCACGGGCAAGCCGGTGCCGTCGGGGCGGATGTCGGTGTTCCAGGCGGCGACTTCGTCGGGCAGGGCCGCACGGCCGATGCCGTAGCCGCCATCTTTCGACGGGGCCACGTCCTGTGCGGCGGCAGCGGTGGCGAGCGTCAGGAGAGCGGCTGCGAGATTAAGAGATTTCGACATTTTCAGCCTTTCCGTCAGCGTCGATGGCCCAGGTCTGGATGCCATTGTTGTGGTAGATCGAGTTTTCGCCACGGATCTTGCGCAGCGCGTCCTTGGTGGGCTGGACATAACCGGTGCTGTCATGCGCCCGGCTTTGCAGCAGCAGCGGCGACCCGTCCCAGTCCATTTCATAGTAGAAACGGTGCATCGATTTATCGAAGCTGGGGCCGGACATCCGGGCCTGATGCCAGTTCATGCCGCCGTCGGTCGTCACGTCCACCTGCGGGATCGTGCCGCGACCGGACCACGCGACGCCGGTGATGACCAGCGGACCCTTGCCATGGGTGATCGGCGCCTGCGGGCTGGGGCTGGTGATGACGGATTTCGCATCCATCTCCCACGTGAACCGGCGGGCGACGCCGTTGGCCAAAAGGTCGGTGTATTTCGACGTTTCCTCGCGGGCCATCCAGGGGGCGTCGCCCACCTCGATCCGGCGGATCCACTTGATCCACATGTTGCCTTCCCAGCCCGGCACGACCAGCCGCAGCGGATAGCCCTGTTCGGGGCGCAGCGCCTCGCCGTTCATCTTGAAGGCGATCAGACAGTCGTCCAGTGCCTTTTCCATCGGGATCGACCGGTTCATGCCGGCGGCGTCTGCGCCTTCGACCATGATCCATGTGCCGGCGGTTTTCACACCGGCCTCTTCCAGCAGCAGCCGCAGCGGCACGCCGGTGTATTGCACGTTGTGGATCATGCCGTGGGTGAACTGGCAGCCGTTCAACTGTGCGCCCGCCCATTCCATGCCGGAATTCGCGGCGCATTCCAGGAAATAGACGTGGTTCTCACGGGGGAAACGCATCAGGTCTTCCATCGTGAAGACCAGTTCCTTTTCCACCAGACCGTTGATCATCAGGCGATGTTCCGACGGGTCGATCACGGCGACGCCGCCGTGGTGCCGCTCGAAACACACACCGTTCGGCGTGATGATCCCGTCCAGCGCATGCAACGGCGTGAAGTTGACCGAAGACACCGCGTCGGCGGTCAGCCACGGCACGTCGCGGCGGATCACGTCAGCCTCGAACTTGGACGGCACGCCGTAGGGCATGGCATCGACGCCCGCTCCAAGGTCCTGCCGCCACGGCTGGGCGTTCACGATCAGCGGGTCGGCGGTCTGTGCGGCCAGCCGCGTGCCCGCCAGCGCACCACCGACAGCGGCAGCGCCCGTCAGAAAATTGCGGCGGGATGGCTTCATGCCCTTGTAATGTTCCATTGCTCTCTCCTTCACGGCCTCGGGGCCTATGGCCGCACGTAGGCGTAACCGTCTTCTTGCAGGGTGATCAGTTGCACGACGCCAGAGGGGACGACCGTCGCCTCTGACATCAGGGGAATTTTCTGGCCAGCCTTCTTTTCCATGCCCGCCAGCGTGTTGGCACAGGCGTCAAAGGTCAGGCCCTCGTGTTCCATCGTCATGGTGGCGATGCGATCGGCAACGGGGCTTTTGCCTTCGATCAGCATGGTCAGGCCGGGGCCGTAGGTCACGACCTCGACCGTGACGGTATCGCCTTGTTCCGTGTAGTAGCTGATCAGGTTGTCGACGTTGTTCAGCGCCATGTTCATGACGGCGGGGTCGTTCTGGTCAACGTGAACGGCGACCTTGTGATTGACGCCCTCTGCCGCGGCGAAGGTGGCCGAGACGGCCAGCAGTCCTGCAAGTGCGATGCTCTTCATGGTGTTCCCCTTATTCACTGACGACGACGGATGTGTTGTCGGGCACCGACACGGTGCCCTGCTGCTTGATGTAGGCTTCGACCACGTCCCAGATCTGCGGACCTTCGGTCGCCTCGTTGACGGACGCCCAGCCGGCGACGGTATAGGCCTTGTCGGCCTCGATCGCCTCGCCGGTGGACAGCAGCGTCAGGTCGCTGATGCGGTCGCCGATGTTCTTGGTGATGTCGATCCGGTAGCCGATGCCGCCAACGCGGACCATGTCGCCGCCCTGCTGGTAATAGGGATCGGGGTTGAACAGGTTGTCGGCCACATCCTCCATGATCAGCTTCAGATTGTCGCCGGTCATCTCGGACCGGTAGGCCTTGCCGTAGGTCATCGAGGTGACGTTCCAGATGTCCTCTCGGGTGATGTCGGACCCCGGCAGGATCGACGGCCCCCAACGCACGCCAGGCGACAGCGCGATCTGCGCGTCCCGCTGGTCAAGAAGCGCGTTGCAGATCAGGTCGTCCCAGGTACCGTTGAAGTTGCCGCGCCGGTACAGCAGCGAGGTGTCGTCGGTGCGCCCGATGACCTCTTCCAGCCGGTCCTTGAACGGCGCGCGCTCAGTGTCGATGGCCTCTGCGACCTCTGCATCCGGTGCAATCACGTCGGAAAAGATCGGGATCAGCTTGTGGCGGAACCCCATCATCTTGCCGTCGCGCACGTCCAGATCGACGCGGCTGACGAATTTGCCATTGGACCCGGAGGCCACGATGATCGTCTCGCCCACCAGCACCGGCTCGGGCAGCGCGTCGTGGGTGTGGCCCGACAGGATCACGTCAAGGCCGGTCACGTTCGCGGCCATCTTCTTGTCCACGTCAAAGCCGTTGTGCGACAGGCAGACGACCAGTTCGGCGCCCATGCCGCGCACCTCGTCTACCATCTCTTGCATGTGTTCGTCGCGGATACCGAAGGAGTATTCCGGGAACATCCAGCCGGGGTTCGCGATGGGCATGTAGGGGAAGGCCTGACCGATCACGGCGACCTTGACGCCGCCACGTTCGAAGAACTCGTAGGGTTTGAAATCCTCGCTGGGTTCGTCCCATTCAGCGTCGAAAATGTTCTGCCCCATCGCGGCAAAGGGCAGGCCCTGCACGATGTCCCTCACCCGGTCGGACCCGAGGGTGAATTCCCAGTGAAAGGTCATCGCGTCGGGCTTCAGCAGGTTCATGACGTTGACCATGTCCTGCCCCTGCGTCTCGTAACAGGTCATGGACCCGTGCCACGTATCGCCGCCGTCCAGCAGGATCGCATCCGGGCGGTCGGCGCGGATCGCCTTGATGACCGTGGCGACGCGGTCAAGGCCGCCCATCTTGCCGTAGCCCTTGGCAAGGGCCTCGAAGTCGCCGGACGACAGGGCGTAGTGGGACGCGGACCCGTCGTCGATGCCGTAAAGCTTGCGGAAGTCGGCACCGGTGATGTGCGGCACCTCACCCTTATTGGGGCCGACGCCAAGGTTCACCGAAGGCTCGCGAAAGTAGATCGGTTTCAGCTGCGCGTGGATGTCGGTGACATGGATCAGCGACACGTTGCCAAAGGTATCGAACTGCAGCAACTGGTCCTGCGTCAGCGCCTGCTGCGCCGCCAGCCTGCCCCAGCGCCCAAAGCCCGAGGCCCCGACGATGGCCGATGCAGCGACGCTGGCCTGGAGGAAATCGCGGCGAGAGATCATGGGGCGGTCCTTTGGCAGGTAACGTATTCGTTTGTTTGAATGTTTTTAGAGAGACAAAACCCGCGCGCGGTCAGACCGGGCGCGGGTTCTGGTCTTAGGGACGGACTGACGGTCCTTCGACAGACAGGCCATTGCCGCGCGAGGCCACGTAGAGTTCGAGGGCGTCGAATTCCGGGCTGCCGACGCTGTAGGTTTCGGCCCGCGTGTCGCGGATGCAGCCCTTGAACCGGTTCTGCACCTGCACCAGACCGTCGTTCTTCAGCCGGAAGGCCGGAAAGCCGTTGGTCTGGCCCTGCGACAGGTGATCGGCGCGGATGTAGTTGTCATAGTTCTGCTCGTGGCAATTGGCACAGGACAGTTCCAATTGGCCGTAGCGGGTATAGTACATCTCTTCACCCTGCTTCCACATGTCGTGGACCGGGCCGTCGATGGCGACGTTCATCGGCATGCCGCGCGACTGGATCGAGATCAGCGCCTCCATCCCGGTCATGTCGTCGCCGTCATACTTCCACGCCTCTGCACCCATGTTGTCGGTGCGGCAGTGGTTGATCTGGGACGCCAGCGTGCGCAGTTCACCGGCCTTCTCGTTCCACTTGGGATAGACGGCACGCACGCCCTTCATGTCCGCCTCAAGGTTCTCGTGGCAGGACGCGCAGGACTTGTCCGCAGTGCCTTCGACGGTCGACCACATTTCGGTCGCGCGGTCGACGGCAATGACGGCCGGATTCTCGAAGTCGTCCATCTCCATCTGCTGCAGCGACGCATCGCGAAAGCGCCAGCCGGAATAGATGGTTTTCAACCCTTCGACGTAATCGGGGGCCGGCGCATCGGTGATCATCTCGACATCGCCGTTGATCACCAGCTGATTGTCGTCCTGCGCCACAGCGCCGGTCGCCAGCAGCGCGATGGCGGCTGTCAGACGTATCGTGTTCTTCATTATCGTCCCTCCCCTGTCGTCCTCCGCACCGGTTTACCCGATCGCGATATCCTGGCTTTCCGTGTAGACGGACCCGTCGTCGTCGTACCATGTAAAGGTGAATGTCCCGGCTTCGGGCACCTTGGTCTCGAACTCGAAGTAAGGGTTCGTGGAAATCGCGGGCTCCATCGTCACGTCGATGACGTTCTGGCCGTTGAAGTCGCAGGTGAAGCGGTTGATGATCTCGCGCGGGATCACATTGCCGGCGTCATCCTTGCGCTGGCCGGATTCCATCGGGTGCGAGATCAGCGTCTTGAGCGTGATCGTGTCGCCGGCAGCGGCCGTTTTGGGCACGCGGACCTTGGGTTTAACGTTTTCCATTGTTCATCTCCTCCTGATCAGCCGCCGCAGCCGCCGATGGTAACCTTGACCTCTTGCACGGCCTGCACAAAGCTGCCGTCCGCCATCTTGGCGATCGCCATGACGTTCTGCGTCTTGGCCAGACGGATCCGCGTGGATGCCATCTGCGACGCGGCCAGCGGGCCGAAGTTGAATGTCGCGGCATTGGGCGTCGGGTTGCCCGTCGCCAGCAACAGGATCGACACTGCACCCGGTGCGTTGACCTCGACCGGCACGGTATTCCCGTTTTCCGCGATCTCGGGTGCCGTCAGCGTCAGGCCGCCCGTGCCCATCTCTGCCCCGCCGGTGAAGGCGGCGATGGAATCCTCGGTCGCCGTCGCGAACGCGCGGAACGGCAGCGCTGCGGCGACCGAAGCCCCCAGCGCCATGATGAATGTCTGTCTGCGTGTGATTGTCATCGGATGACCTCTCCCTCTCGGTCCCGTTATTCCTTGAGCGTCGTCAGATAGGCGACGACGTCCTCGATCTGTTGTGCGCTCAGCAAGGGCGGCAGCGGTTCGGTGCCGGCCTTGCCCGTAAAGGCATCACCCGGACGGGTGTAGCCGCTGACCTTGTAGAAGGCCGGCATCATCGTGTCGGGGAACATCATCTTGGCGTTCGCCACGATGCCGCGCAGTTGGGTTTCGTCCCAGCGGTCGGCCACGCCGTCCAGCGATGGCCCGACGTTGCCCTGAAAGGCCGCATCCAGCGCCGACACCTGATGGCACGCCACGCAGTTCCCCATGGAGCGGGTGGTCATCACCTCTTGCCCTGCGGTCCCGTCGCCGGGCTGGCCCGAGAGAGAGACCGCAATGGCGCCCGCGTCGTCAAAACTGACATCGGCCGGGGCAACCTCTTGCGCGGCAGCCGCCGTGGCAAGGCACAGGCCTGCAATGGCTGTTATCGTGCGGATCATGACGCCTCCCCTGCGTATTCGTTTCCTCTTGTGTGCAATGGTAGACCGAGGTGGCGTCACAACGCAAATACAAATTACGATTATTGAATGTTTCTGCGGCGCAGCATGAGTAACCGCTTGATTTAATCTGGGAATCCGCCTGCAGCGATCATGCGCGCGTGGTATTTCTGAAACGGCTCGTCGCCATCGTAGCCGTGATCCTTGATCCAGTTCAGCATGTTGAACGTCGTGGATTTGCTGAATGCGCCCGGCACGGTGGCCACCGCAGCCTGAGTCGCAGTGGCGTCATCGGGCACCTCTTCGGGGAAATACATGATGGTCGGCGTGAACAGCAGGTTCCAGCGGCTGACCATGTCCTTTTCCGGCAGCGTGGTGCCGTCGAAATCCGTCACGTCCACGTCGCCGAACATGTTGATCTGCACAAAGAAGAAATCATCGGTCAGAATGTCCTCGATCGCGGGCAGGACAAAGACCTCTTCGTGCATCTTGGTGCAGTAGATGCAGCCGCGCTGTTCGATGATGATGGCGAATCGTTTGCCCTCGGCATTGGCCTCAGCCAGATCCTCGCGCAGATCCTTGAAGGTGTCGTGCAGCCAGGGCGCCTTGTGCAGCCCGTCGTCGCCCAGCGTGACGGCGGCGGCGGGTGCGGCGATCAAGGCAAGCGCGGTGGCGAGTTTCATCAGCATTTTGGACCTCCCTACCCCAGCGATCCGACACCGGGAATGGTGTCGATCATCCACTGGGCGATGACGTTGACGGAATTGGTGACGATCAGGATGGCGAACAGGATCAGCATACCGCCCATCGCCTTTTCGACATAGCCCATGGCGCTGCGGTGGCGCTGGACCCAGCCCAGGAAGGGTTTGGCGAACAGGGCGGCCACGACGAAGGGTGCGGTCATCCCCAGACCGTATACCGCCAGCAACAGCGCACCACGCCAGATATCACCCATGCCGGACGCGATCATCAGAATCGCCGCGAGTGCCGGGCCGACGCAGGGCGTCCAGCCGAAACCGAAGGCAAGGCCCATCACATAGGCCCCCACGACGGTTGTCGGCGCCACGGTGCTTTCGACCCTCGCCTCTCGGTACAGAAACGGCACGCGGATCACGCCAAGAAAGTGAAGCCCGAAGACGAACAGGATGGCGGCGGCCACATAGGACAGCGGTTGCTTCCACTGCCCGAACGCCTGCCCCACCGCCGTCGCCCCCATGCCCAGCAGCATGAAGATCGTGGTGACCCCCAGCGCAAAGAAGATGGCCTGCACCACCAGCCGCCCCTGCGCCCCCGGTGCGATGGCATCGTCGCCGCGCAGCTCCGACATCGAGATCCCGGCCATGTAGCACAGGTAAAACGGCACCATCGGCAGGATGCAGGGGGTGAAGAACGACAGCAACCCCGCAAAGGCCGCGCCCAGATAGGTCATGTCGAACACGCAGCCGTTCCTTGAATTATTCACATATTCAAATTATGATGAGTGTAAGTTGCCGCGTCAATCATCCCCTGAGGTTCCGCACATGATCAGCCTGCGCCCTGCCCTGTTCGCCCTTGGCCTGCTGTGCGGCCAGGTGGCTGCGGCACAGGACGCCGTGCCGCAGATGGAACTGGTGATGATCGAACAACCGGGCTGCCAGTGGTGCGCCCGCTGGAATGCAGAAATCGCGCCGATCTATCCCAAAACGCCAGAGGCCGCCCGCGCGCCCTTGCGCCGGATCGACCTGCACGCGCCGGTGCCCGACGACCTGACGCTGGCCCGCCCTGCCGTGTTTACCCCGACCTTCGTGCTGGTGGTAGAGGGGACCGAGGTGGACAGGATGGAAGGCTATCCCGGGCCGGATTTTTTCTGGCCGCTTCTGGACGAAATGCTGGCCAAGGTTGAAAGCGTCGGAGACAATTAGGCGCATGACGCCCGGCTTGCGATCCGTTAAGGGTCGTTTACAGGAAGATGGACTTGAAATCATGGGCAGACACGTGGGTATTCCAATCATCGACGACAGCATCTGTGCCGAAGATCTCGACAAGATGATGAAGAACGCCACAGATGCCGCAAACTTCCTCAAGGCCATCAGCCACGAAGGGAGGCTGATGATCCTATGCCATCTCGCCAGCGGCGAGAAGTCGGTGACAGAGTTGGAAAATCTGCTCTCAGCCCGTCAAGCCGCCGTCTCGCAGCAACTGTCGCGTCTGCGCCTTGAAGGATTCGTCGTGCCGCGTCGCGACGGCAAAGCCATCTATTACAGCCTCGCCGACGACCGGTCGCGCCAAGTGATTGATCTCGTTTACGACCTGTTCTGCGGTCAAAATTAAGCGCGACGCGGTAGGCGTCTCACCGAAAGCAGTCAGCACCTCCACGGATGGTTCGAAGCCTGAGCTGCTGCCGGTTTCGTGGACACCGGGTTAGGTTTGCATAGCTCGGTCCTCGAACGCCATAGGGCTGAGATAGCCCAGCTTCGAATGCCGTCGCCTCGGATTGTAAAAGCGCTCGATGTAGTCGAACACGTCGGCGCGTGCCGCGTCACGGGTGCGGTAGACCTTGCGGGCTGTCCGTTCGATCTTCAGCGACGAGAAGAAGCTCTCCATTGCTGAGTTGTCCCACACATTGCCCGCACGGCTCACCCGGCAAATGATGCCGTTGTCCAGCAGCAGGCGCTGAAACTGCTCACTGGTATATTGCGATCCTTGGTCTGAGTGATGGAGCAGCGCGTCAGCCTTTCCGCGCCGCCAGACGGCCATCCGCTGCCCGGCAGTGGTTTGCAGGTCATTCCGGTGGAATGACTGGCAAACCATGAGAGGGATCAGCGCATCCATGACCAGTGAAGCATCCCGTTCCGCCTTCATGGACCAGCCGACGGTGAGCCATTGATGCGCCATTGGTTCAAGCACAATGGCGAACCCTGGAGAACAGGTCCAGCACGACCGCCACGTAGAGCCAGCCCTCTGCGGTCCAGATGTAGGTGAAGTCGGCAAGCCACTTCTGGTTCGGCCGGTCTGCTGTGAAGTCGCGGTCAAGGATGTTGTCGGCGATGACCGACCGCTCGCCGTCATCCTTCGGGTTCCCGCGGCGTTTGGGCCGCGCTCTCATTGCATTTAGCCGCATCAAGCGTTCGATCCGGTGCAGTCCACATGCGAGACCTTCTTCCAGAACGTCACGCCAGACCCGGCGGGCGCCATAGGTGCGATCGCTGGCCTTGAAGCTCTTGTCGATCGACTGGACGAGCTTTGCATCCTGAGCCGCGCGTTCGCTTATCGGCCTTCTGAGCCAGGCATGAAAGCCGGATCGGGAGACGCCCAGCACCGCGCACATCCAGCTGACCGGCCAAATGTGCCGATGCTTTGCCACGTAAGCGAACGTCATGTCGCTTCCCGCGCGAAGTAAGCTGCCGCCTTTTTTTAGGATGTCACGCTCCGCCTTGAGCTTGGCGACCTCTTTCTTCAGGGTCGCAATCTCGGCCAATTCTGCGCGTTGCAAGCCATTGCCGGGAAACGCCGCAACAGGCGCTCCCATCAATTCCCGCATCCAGCGACGCAGCACGCTCTCCGCAAGATCCAGGTCCCGGCACGCCTGAGCGACCGCAACGCCTCGCTCGGTCACCAGCCTTACCGCCTCGATCTTGAACTCGCGGCTAAACTTCCGTCTCGTCATATCCACTCTCCAGTTCAATGGTCACGATCTTATCTTCGTGTCCACAAAACCGGCAGCAGCTCAGCCACGGGATTTTTCGTGGGGCCAGATGCAAAGCGATCAACGGTACAAGGCGGTGATTGGCTCTGGGTGACGGCGAGACAGCTTCTTTGAGCGCGGCTGCCTGCCGCTGTCAGCTTATGCCTGCTGGTGCGGTTTTACTTCTGCGGTGTTGATGTGGCGTTGATGCAAGACGCCAACGACAAAAGCCGAGCGAAACGCTCGGCCTTTATGTCTTTGATATCACGTGTATTTTTGGTTGCGGGAGGGGGCAGCCAGCACTATCGAACGACACTAAAGTGCTTCGCAAATTGAAGATCCAAATCGCGACGAATATCGGAAGACAATGTAAATTTTGTGTGCTGTCCCTACTAAGTCCTGCATGCGAAACTTCTTGATTATCATTGGCACATGCGGACTGATATCTTAGCTGATTGCCAAGCCCAAATACAGATCACTTCGGCAAGTTAGGTTTTTCCCAACGTGCCGCCTCATGGAGAGATATATTTATCCACCTTATAGTCTTGCACCACGCTTAGATCCTTGAACCTTCCCTTCCGTATATCACGCCTACGGTACTTTTTTGAAGGGATGTGACGGCGAGTTCCACTAAACTCATCATAGCCAAATACATGTATCTGTACTGTAGAATCCTCCCCCAAGTCGAGAATTTCTTACAGCGACTTGCAGTGGCTGATTGCATCTCTAATTGACTTCGAAGGCACATCAATGAATTCAACTGGATCCCGGGTGTCAAAAACTCGAACCAATCTCCTACTTTCATCTCCAGAGCTCAAATCAGGAACTTTGGAGGCGTTCGTCCTAATAGCGTGATAACCCCACCCCGTTGCGCCCTTAAATCCCTTTATTCCAATCCTAACCATTATGTCTATATCTACCATTTTTCGCGTTCCCGAGTTTTTAAACGCAATTTGATAGAAACTGTCCCCCGCATACAATTGCCTTCTGGCAATCTCCACCGAGAAAATTACACTTGGAATAAGGGAATGTCAGCAGATCGTGTTGGCGATCCTCTGGTCAGGTGATGATCGCTCGGAACAACGACACTGGATCGGCCCACCTGCGCGCCACCAGCCACCGCGCGTAGCCATCGAGATACTTAGTCGCCGGACCACGCCATAGCGGGATGAACTCCTCCCATTGGGCGTGGAGGGAGTTCACGGTGTTGAGGTGATAAGCCTTCGGCGTGTGACGACCTCGCCTGCCTGCGATGAGAACGTGGTAGGAAATCCCGCGGCTTTTCGCGATAGCTTCATATTGCGGCGCGCCGTCGAATAGCACCATCGCGTCGGGTGCCACCTGGGGCACGAGCGCAGCGTCGATCGCCGGCTGGCGCTTGTTGACGATGTGCTGGAAGCTTGCGCGACCGGCACGGTCAACGACGCCCAGTATCGGCTCCTCATACGCCTTGGCGATGGCCTGCGGTGGTCTGCGCTTCGGATATTCATACCAACGCAGACGAGGTGGCTTGGGCTGCGAGGAATCGCGCTGGTGGCGCACCCACTCCCGGGAGCCCTTACGGCTCTCACGCTGCGCCGTATCATCGGTCTCGATAATACCAGAAAGCACATCGGGTGCGACGGTCTTGAGCTGGTCCAGAACCAGCATCCGCCAGCGCCAGACAGTATCCCGGGAGACGCCCAGACGGCGGCCGAGCTTTCGGCACGAGAGCGGCGCATCGTCGGGGTCGAGCATGTTGCGCGCCACCTCGATGAACAGGCCGGGGCGGTGGACGCGGGCAAGCGGGGTGCCAGTCCGGCCGGTCCAGGTCCGATCGCAATCGCCACACCGCCAGCGCTGCGCACCAGTTCGGGTCGTGCCCCAGCGGGAGCGATGCTTACCACCGCAATCCGGGCAAGCCCGTTCCTCGCCGACGGCGTCGATCTCGACCACGGCCTCGGCGCGTCTGCGGGCGGTGGCGAGCGCAGCCTCTGCCTTGGCGATTTGCGCAGGAGGCAGATTTGAAATAGATCTTAGCAAACGGTCGAGCAGGCGCGCAGATGTATCGGTCGCGGGCATCGGCTTCTCCAGCGGGTCCGGGGCCAAGCAACATTGGCCCGATCACCTCCTAACGAAGCTTTACCAACACGATCTGCTGACATTCCCTGGAATAATCTTATGATAATTGACCCACCAAACGACATAAGAAGCAATCATACCAAGAAAAAACCCCAATCCACTACTCAAAAATAGATCGAACCATGGCTTTGTATTCATTGTAAATTGGGCCTCATCTAGACATGCAAGAACGCTCAAACGAAACAATTACGAACTGATCTGGTTATTCATATAAATCTAAAATTGGTAGCGCTTTGAAGATAAAATTTGAAGTCTGATCCGATGACGGTATAGTTTTCATTTAAGCCGGTCAGCCATACGGATTCCTTCGGCAAAGGCAGAAAACACGTCTTCAGATGATTGGAACACTTTAGTCAATCTAAAATGCCGCGCGACTTCAAGCAAAATATCCTCAGTTCCCCTTGCTTCGCGATTGCCCATCGCCCAAGTTCGACCGGGGTGGATGGTATCCCATGGCGATTTATTATTTGCTCTCGTCGTTGCTGCGTCACCATGCTTGCCGAGACCGAATAGAATTCGAGTTTCGTTGTTCCATATAGGCCGAAACAAATCTATCAGATAACTTTCCGCCGCAGTCTGATATCCACTCTGAACGGCTAAAGCACGGCATTCAAAATCTGCCACATCTATCCCAGAAACTTTATCAATACTCTTACGATGTTCATTTAACCGCCTGTAAAGCCTCGTCTCCTGTTCGACAATCGATTTAGCGCCAACTGGAGGATCCGCTTTTCCGACGTAAATAGGCGTCTCGGTTGCTGAAATCGAGGCGTAAATTTCTTCATTGCCTGTATAGTAAATGGCATAGACGCCAGAACCATAAGTCGGCTCGATCGCGCTTAAGCGCACTCTCTCTTGAGAAATCAAGGCCAGAGCCACGAAATGTCCGATTAGCCTTGGTTCTGATGGATCAAAAAATGAATTTGGCATACGTATAGCATCAACATCTCTCTCAAGCTGCTCTAAACCGAATTTCATTTCTCCAATTGCGTCAAGAATTTTTTTCTTTAAATAGTCATTCATATCCGCGCTGCGAATTACTTTTGCAAATTCACTCAAGCTGGAAGCAATCTCGTACGTGGCTCGAAGCTCAGGTTGACGCACCATCACGCTAACTCAGAATCATCTAGCCGTGCGGCTACGCTCTTACCGACCAGTCTAGCGAGTTCGGCCGGAACGGCATTGCCGAGTTGCCTCATGCATTCTGACCAAGCGCCATGAAATTTGTAAGCATCTGGGAACGTCTGAATTCGAGCGGCCTCGCGAACCGTAAAATACCGAACTGATCCATCAGCTCGACGAAGCATGTTCTCTCCACCCGGGACGCCATGCACACCTGCTTTAAGAGTCTTAGACGGCTCATCAATGTAGCTACCCGTATGACCGGGATAAATCCGCGCGTTCGGCTGATATCGGTGATTCAAAATTGAAGATGAAGTCTCAGATTTTGCTGGTTCCGACAAATTGCAGATTGCGTCGCGCGTTGTTCGCCAAGGTGAACTACTAGGCTTTTCGTCCCTTGAGAGCCGTCGCGATAGTTGAAGAGCGCGTCCCTCCAGCACGCGAGCTGATTTTGCGACTCTATGACGATCCCAATAGGTTCCAAAAAGTTGGTCCCAAACAAGTGCTTCTTGTGTGTTGTCACCTTGGGCAAAAGACCACCTAGCATCGACATCATCTCGGAAACCGACGAAAATCACACGTTCACGCCGCTGTGGCACCCCGTAGTTTGCAGAGTTTAATAGTTTCGTTACCACCTGATAGTGAAGATCGGGACGATGTGTGGAGGTGTGATGTTGCTCAAGACGCCGAAGATGCTCCTGCCACGATTCTGAAGGCTTACTAGTCATTCCTGGGTGTTCTAACTGCAGCTTTACATATTCGAAATACGGCAGAAAAGCAGATCGCGTCAGCCCCTTGACATTCTCAAAAATGAATGCCCGAGGCCGTGTTTCTCGCACTGCACGAATAGCTTGGGGAAACATGTCTCGCGCGTCATCAAACGCTCGATGCTGCCCGCCCAAAGAAAACGGCTGACAGGGTGGTCCACCGCTAACAAGATCTATTTTGCCTTCATACTGGACGAAGCTCACCTGCCGAACATCATCCTGAACTACCCGCCAAGGTAGTTCATCACCTTTTTGTTCACCGCATAATGCGCCATGGTTGTCCCGAAGAGTGTCGCAACACCATTTATCATGCTCTACAACTAACTGAGGCACGAAACCTGCACTCGCCAACCCGATCCCAAGTCCACCAGCTCCGGCGAAGAGTTCTAACGACTTCCGTGCGTTGGATCGGGCAGATAACCTATTCAGCACTTTTCGCATCCTCAATCCAGTGGCACGTTTAGACCAAAAACTGCACTACCTATCAAGAACGTAATGACAACTCGGCGGCAGACATGCGGTTACGTGAAGTTAAGAGTCAGTGTGACGCAGCGTGATCAGATGATAGACGAACAGTACGAAGCGCAGCCAAAAAACTTGACCTCCGGACCGATGTCGATGCACGTTTGAATACATTCATAAAATTTCAAAAATGAGCATTTAGTGTCCTTACCTCCGAAGCCAAACTTTATGAACATGGCCGTTTATACAAAAATCGAAGCTGACCCTACCATCGAAATGGCCGCAAAGCGTGATGCGATAGCCGCATGCGACGGATGCACTGCTGAATTAGGCCGACTTGACGACAAATCGGTTGAAAACAGATTCGATGAGTTCAGTTGGACCAAACTACATTTGGGACAGCCTCTAACAGGCAAGCCAAACGACACCTACGGCCATGTGAAAGTATTTGAAGATTGGGGTGACCGGTTACAGATCATCACACGAGATCCCATTGATCTTGTTAAGAAAAATCTTAGAATCCTATCTGGCCTTGCTCCTGCGGCCACTAAGCAACAAGTCACACTAGCCGAAAACTGGGCCAAACGCCAGCTCCTCGGAGCTGGCCACTCCTCAAAACCAGTCAGTTTAACGGGGACGGTTTGCTTCATATTTTTGCCCGACTCAGGAGTCACGGTTGAAGACATGTTCATCAACAACCCACAGCCACTCCCATGCCGCCTTGGTCTACCGTCCTTTTGGGATGACATGTGGGGAAGTGCGCCCCCCTTCGGAACTAAGCTCGAATACATAGGATATATCCTGATCGGGAAGGCGATGAGAAATATTCGGTCTGTTACTGTTTTCCATCCGGGCTACAGAAGCGTTCGCGACTTATGGAAACCTGGCGGAAAGACGGAACCACATCCCAACGGCCCACAAGATCACGTTGTACTCGGCGGCCTGAGCGAACTAGTGTGCGATCAAGTACTCGCCACGGCAGCACAAAAGGAGATTTACGGTTTTGAAGTCAGATATTAAAATAGTACCTGCGTTGCGCGAAGCTGTACAAGACTATGTTGCCGGCGTTGAGGACCGTTTTGGGGGCACAAAGCTGTCGACGGTCTTGGCGGTCTTACGGGTAGAAGGCCTTCGCGACATGCAGCCAACAGCGGATTTAATACTTGAGTTTCTCACAAAGAAATATTTAGATTGTCATCATTTAGAGAAATTATTTATTGCGCTGTCGAGAATCGTAAAAACTTTTGAGCTTAACGACACCAGAATCGCTGGAGCGGCAGAGCTACTAATGACATCCAGTTCACTCAGCCTGCAGCCAAATGAAGCAGCTCAATTACTAGATCTATTTGTTGCATCCGGCGGAGACTTAACACCAAAGGTTCTTATAAACCTAAGCCAAGTAAAAAATTCAGAAACACGTCAATGGGTGTATTTTGCAGTAAATTATGCATTCGTTGGAGACGTATCAGCGCTTGCCAAGACATTTCGCTCGCTGCTCAACGATCATGAAGTCAATTGGAAATCTATCTATATCATAGACTATATTGATGACATTCATCAACTGTATAAGATATCCGGTTTAAATATGATACTCAAATCATACGCTGAGAACATTACAAGTGAAGCCGAAAAAGAAGAACTCTACTCGTTTTACCAAGATCTGACCGGACGCGACTATCGGCCACAAAAAACTGAAATGGCTCATTCGCAATCAAGTGAAGTTACAATGTACTCGAGATTTCTTCGAGATGATATCTCCAAGAAATTAAGCAACAATCCGACTAAAGCGTCACGCGCGATACCATTTACAGACAGAATGACAGCGTAAAAAATGGGAGACAGGCAATTACCTTTTCATGACATAGCATTTCCATTGGTGAACAGCGTACTGCGGTCGTACGTAGAATTTTTTGATTCCACCGCTTTGCGAACAATTGACCCTATGTCGGTTGACGACCAGCTTATAAATCGCCATTTCTCATGGCTCGCACATCATGGTTCCGGCGCACCTGGTCTTCGCTATTTACTGGAGGGAACAGCAAATGAGAAATTGCATTCACTACGAACGAAGTACATTGGCGAGCGAGAGAAGTTAGAAAGATTTCCAGAACTTCTGTCGAATCTCGAGAATAAGGATAGCGTCACACTTGAATACATGAACCGTAGAGAAGAAACGGATACCGAGCAACCTGAAGTGGTCCGCGACGCCCCGACGCGGATTTCGCAGCTAGTTAAACAGGCTGTTTTTGATGTCTGGGCGGAAAATACTCCAGACTCCTACAGTATTGTAATGCCATCACCTCTAAAGGTTATTTCGGACTTCTTGACGATCCCAGAATTTCAAGGATCACGAGCATATCCGCACGTGGTGCTGCGATCTCTTTTGTTTGAAGCCCACAATCTGGTACCATTAGGACTTCCAGCAAGTAATTTCGAAGAGTTTTCGATCTCAGAACTTGAACAGGCATACGGGTCAATAAATACCTCATTCAGGGCTCGATATCGCAGCAAAGGGCAAGACAAGTTACCTGTTCCTACTGGTGGCCAAAAAAGTAGCCGCATCTCACGTTTATTGCGCGACACTTTAGGTATGCTTGGCATGCTGGAAATGCGATTTGCAATTCCGAAAGGCCGGGATAACGACTCTAAGCCGCAATTTGACGCAATACAAAAAATCTTGGCGACAGTAAGGAAATCAAATCTTTGGGACGACATTCCGCTTTACGAATATTCAAGACCGAAATCACTTCAATCTCTTCCAGAATTGAGTGAGCTTGTAAATTATATTTTTGGTCTACCGCTCCCAATCAGAGGTGCTGATACGCTCTTCCGTGGCGGATTGACATTCTCATCTAGAGGAGGCCTGGTTACAGCAATACATGGAGGCCCAGGCTCTGGAAAAACGTCTCTTTCGCTCGGTTTATGTGCCTACCTAGCGGGACTAGGAATAAAAACACTCTACCTTACTGCCGAAGAAACAGAAAGTGATCTAAGGGCGCGTGCGACAGGTCTGATACCCGGAGAAATTAGGCGCTTGCCATTTTACCCTGAAAAATCCGAGGACTGGTTATTTTATCAGCCAATTTCATTAGGTGGCACTAATGATAAAGAAGAAGGCTCATCCGCCAAACCCTTGAGCCGAATGACTTCAGCATTCTCCGAAATTAGAGATATACTATTGAATCAAAGTGGTGGTCCTGAAGATGGAATTCCACTTCCATGTTCAACAGTTGTAGTTCTTGATGGCCTGCACGAGATCGCAACGCAGTCACTTATGTCAAATAGCGGCAGTAAATCTGAAGCTCGTAGAGAATTTAACCAATTTCTTGAAACCTGCAGGCAACTTAAAGCACTCGTTATTCTGACGACCGGCGTTGATTGGGAAGCAGACAAATCTCTTGACTACTTGGTCGATGTTTCACTCCGATTAAGTCACGATACACACTCGGACAATGGCGTGAAACCTCATCGGCTTGTGACTTTGTCCAAGGCTCGACATCAACTTTGCTCTCCAGGTACACATGGATTTCAAATCTCGGGTCGAAAGGGAGTTAGATTTACTCCTCAAATGAACTATCAACTGGACACACTGTCGATATGGAATGCACATCTAGCCGATAAGTCCAGACACAAACGCGTACTTCTAAGCGCATTTCGGCAGGAGGACTTGAAAAGGTTTCCTGATACCGATCGAGGACGACTGCCAACGTCTTTAAGTGCCACTGAAATTGATAAACGTAGTGTGAAATTATGGCGGAGCTCAAATATCTTTATTAATGGAGAAGGGTCCGGCGGCAAAGCAGCTTTAGCTCTTAAAGTTGCGATCGCGCCGTACTTTTCTTCTTCCGATAATAATCTAGCATCCATGCCAGCAGAAAATGTTCTGATCATATCATTTCTTTATCCTGAAGAGTATTATAAAAATCTACTTGATAGACTCACAAGCCTCGCAGAACTTGAAAACAAAAAATTGCCTCAAGGTTACGAGCCAGAGATAAGTGTTATTCACCTTTATCCTGGGCATCTCAAACCTGACGTTCTATTCAACCGAATCTTTTGGGCAATTCGCTCAGCTGAACTTTCCGGTGATAAATTTACATCTGTTGTTATTGATGGTATTCACAATGTTTTTCTGCAGTTTCCAGAAATTGAGAGACAGACTCTTTTCTGGCCACAACTATTCAACATGCTCAGAACTATGGATATGAGTGTAATTATGACTCATACATTACTGTCTGTCCGGGAAGTTATTAAGGGTGGGCATAGAACTACAGCAGAAGTATCTTATCGATTTGTCGACGACAATCGCTCCGGTCCGCTGCGGCATGCCCTCGTTAATCAAACGGACTTCAGGATTGAGGTCGACCCTGCGATAGGAGGGGGTCTTCCAGAAGACCAACATGCCTTTGTCGTTGAAATACACTCGGCGATTGGGCAATCGCTGCCTTCTGCCTATGACAAATTATTCTGGAGTCGCGAACGATTAGTTTTTTTTGAAGATCGCGAACCACGCTTGCCCGTGTAATGTGCGCGCACTTCTTCGAATAGAAAACAATACACCTTGTGGTCGAACCTACCACGTGGAGTCTAGTTGCCCACATAGAGGCTTGTAAGCACTAACAACCATATCTATGATACAAAGCGTAGCCGCTTGGCTACACTGCGTTTCTAGGAGAATACTGGCGCTTGCCAGGGCACTTGGAAGCAATGAACGGACCCTCCGGGGCCCTGTGAGTTGTGACTGTGCCATCCTCAGCAGCCCCCCTTACAGTTCATTGTCTACGCGGTTTCATTTCTTGGAGCCCTGCCATGACAAGTTCTGCTAAATCGCCCGCCGCCAATGCGGCCACCCACCCGCACCACATCCTCACTGACCTCGTGCGTCTTCTGGCGCGTGAGGCTGCCCGTGCCGACTTTGCAACGGGTTGCAGGCCTGCGACGCGGGAGCAGTGAGATGACCAAACTCCCCTTCCCCGCCAATGCCACCTACTTCAGCGTCGCTCAAGTCTGTGAGCTGATGGGCGTTTGCGCCAAGACCGTGCTGCGTCGGATCGCCAGTGGCGAACTGCCCGCGACCAAGTTCGGTCGGGACTGGCGCATCGCCCGGTCGGACCTCCGGGCATACCTTGCGGCACGCGGCAATCAGGTTGCGGCCCATGTCCTCTAACGTCCTAAAAATGCCTGCTTCTCTCGGATGTCGGGAGAACGGGCCTACCAATTTTGGATACAAATTCGCGGCCGCATTGTCCCGAATGTCAGCCTTTGGGCTGCAAAGGGGCCAGCTGTCCCATGCTGTCCCCTGCCGCCGCATGCAAAAGGAATGAACCCATGCCGTTCGATCAATCCCACCACTCGCTCGCCGACGTCATCGATAAACTTCAGGCGCTGCCTAATCTGAACGACGCCCGACGGCGTGATCTGATTTCTGCTGTCATCAGGATTGCCACCTATCTCGGACGCACCCCTGCTGATCTGCCGATCGATGCCCCCGCACTCCGCGCAGCACTGGCAAACATTCATCCGGCCCAGATCGGGATCAAGGCGAAGTCCCTCAGTAACGTCAAAGCAAACTTGGCGGCTGCACTTAGGATTACCCGGTTCATGCCCCGCAATCTGCCTGTCGCAGAACGCTCGACTGCCTGGGTCGGATTTCTGGAAGCCACCAATGCGGTGTGTCAGGCCAACGCGCTGTCGCGCTTTGTCAGCTATTGCTCCAGCAAAGGCATCGAACCCGACGACGTGACTGATGCCGTCATGGCCGGCTTTCGAACTTACATCGATGCCCGCATCATTGGCAAAGACCCTGGCCGGTTGTGCAATGAGATGGCGCAGACGTGGAACGGCATCGTGACGCGCAATGACCTGCCGCTGGCGAGCCTGACGACGACAAAAAACCCGCAGTATCGCTGCCGCCCCCTGACATCCTATCCATCGAGCATGTTGGTGGAAATCGAAGCCTATCTGAAGCGGCGATCCCACGTTGACCTGTTTGCTCCGGATAGTCCCGACAACGCCCTTCGCCCGACTTCGCTGCGCAACACGAGGGTCAATTTGACCCAGTATTGCGATGCCCTCGTCAATGCGGGCATGCTTCCCAGCGAGTTTACCTGCCTCGCCTCTGTGGTAACAGCATCGCATATGAAGCAAGCGTTCAAGGCCCACATTGATCGGACCGGCGTACCGCTAAAGTGCGGGACCTTGCAGAACATGGCGGCGACACTGGTCGTCGTCGCGCGCGACTATCTTGGCGTTCCGTCCAAGCATCTCGATGAGATGCTGGACGTCAAAAAGCGCGTCTCGACCAATCCCAAAGGCATGACGCCAAAGAACAGTGAGGTGCCCCCCGAAAACTGGACACTGACGTAAGCTCCGATTTGCTGTCTGTTGATCTTCACCACGAAGGAGATCGAAGATGTCGAAACGAAAGCAGCACGCCCCTGAGTTCAAGGCGAGGGTGGCGCTTGAGGCGTTGAAAGGTGAGGCGACCGTGTCGGAACTGGCGAGCCGGTTCGGGGTGCATCCGACGATGATCAACCAATGGAAACGTGCGCTGCTGGACGGCGCGTCCGGTGTCTTTGAACGCGGCGGCCGCAAGACGCCGGTCATCGATGAAGACCAGGTCAGGGATCTGCATGCCAAGATCGGGGAGCTGGCGGTGGCCAACTCTTTTTTGGAAAGAAAGCTCAAACCTTGGGGCGGGAAGTGAGGCGCAGCATGGTCGAGCGCGACCATCCGGACCTGTCGATTGGCCAGCAGTGCGCGCTGCTACAGGTTTCTCGGTCGTCGTTTTACTATACGCCGCAGGGTGAGACGGAGCAGAACCTCGCGCTGATGCGGCTGATCGACGTGCAATTCCTGGAGACGCCCTTCTTCGGCGTTCGCCAGATGACGTGGCACCTGCGCAACGAGGGACACGCGGTGAACGAGAAGCGCATCCGTCGGCTTATGCGCCTGATTGGTTTGATGCCAATCTACCAGAAACCCAACACCAGCAAGCCGGCGAATGGGCACAAGACCTATCCCTACCTCTTGCGCGGGCTGCGCGTAGAGCGGCCCAATCAGGTTTGGTGCGTGGACATCACCTACCTGCCGATGCGCAGAGGGTTTCTTTATCTGGTGGCGATCATGGACTGGCACACCCGAATGGTTCTGGCCTGGCGGATCTCGAACACGCTGGACGCCGACTTCTGCGTCGACGCGCTGAACGAGGCAATCTATCGGTTCGGGCCACCTGACATCATGAACAGCGATCAGGGATCGCAGTTCACATCGTTTGCCTGGACAGATCGCCTGCGGCGGTCGTGCGTCCGCATATCGATGGATGGCAAGGGCCGCTACTTGGACAACATCTTCATCGAGCGCCTGTGGCGCACGCTGAAATACGAGTGCGTCTATCTGCATGTCTGGGAGACCGGGTCTCAGGCCCGCGCGGGTGTCCGGACATGGATGGGGTTCTACAATCACCGCCGCCCGCACAAAGCCCTTGGCGGCCAACCACCGGCCGTAGTCTACTCGCTGAAAGTCGAAGCAACGCAACCCGATCAGCAGGAGCAGATCAGAGCTTAGAAAGCGCCAGATCCTGTCCAAGGGAAGGGGAGCACCTCAGCCCACGATTTTTCTCTTATCTGATAAATCCAATCCAGTGTAGCCGCGGCGGTATTCAACTCCTCAAGCGCAATCTGATATACTGCCCCGGTACTTTCCGAAATAGTTATCTCCAAACAAGCATTTACTTCATTCAGAGTCCAACGACCCCACACAGTTTTTGGCATCTTAACCTCCAGCCAATTCAACATAGGGCCAGAAAAATCAGAAATCTTTACGGTCCGCTACAGAAATCCGTCAATGTAGCAACATATGTAGCTTTCACTCGCGGCTGAATTAAAAGATGATTTCAACCGGAATGCCGCTAGTGGCGTTGATCGCGTTGCAACGGGTTGCAATCGATAGTGGAAGACAACCGTGGAAGTGTGCCTATGATGTGGAGGGCCAAGGTTCAGCTGACACCGCATATTGCGGGCTGCTAACCGGACTAGGAAAGGCCCTCACCATGCGCGCTGCGATTTACGCCAGCTATTCGACCGACCTGCAAAGCGATGCCTCGATTGATGACCAGCACCGCTTGTGCCTGCGCCTCATCGCCAGTCACGGGTGGTCAGAGGCCGAGACCTATGCGGATCGCGGTATCAGCGGGGCATCGCATCTGCGCCCCGCCTACCAACGCCTGCTGCAGGATGCCCGCGACAACCGACTGGATGTCGTCGTCGCCGAAGGGCTGGATCGTCTCAGTCGCGATCAGGAACACATCGCTGCGTTTTTTAAACAGATGCGGTTTCATGGGATACCGATCGTCACGGTCGCCGAGGGCGAGATTTCCGAACTGCATATTGGCCTGAAGGGCACGATGAGCAGCCTGTTCCTGAAGGACCTCGCCCAGAAGACCCACCGGGGCCTCGAAGGGCGCGTGCGCAAGGGCAAGTCGGCGGGGGGCGTGACTTACGGCTACGATGTCGTCCGCGACCTGCTGGCGGACGGCTCCATCACCACAGGCGAACGGGTCATTAATGCAGCGCAGGGCGTCGTAGTGCGGCGCATCTTCACGGACTACAGCCACGGCATCAGCCCGCGTGCCATCGCCGCCAGCCTGAACCAGGACGGCGTCGCAGGACCACGCGGCACCTGGGGATCATCGACCATCTACGGCAACGACAAACGCGGCACCGGCATCCTGAACAACGAACTCTATCTGGGTCGCCTGGTCTGGAACCGGCAGCGGTTCATCAAGGACCCGGATACCGGCAAACGTCAGGCCCGGATGAACAAGCCGGACGACTGGATCATCGAACAGGTGCCTGACCTGCGGATCGTCAGCGATGACCTCTGGGAGGCTGTGAAGGCCCGCCAGAAGGCCACACGCAGTCTGGCCATCCGCAACAGCATCAGGGCGGTGGGGCGCATGAAGCGGGCTACCCACCTGTTCACAGGCATGCTGAAGTGCGGCACCTGCGGCGGTGGGTTCATTCAGGTCGGCAAGCAGTACTAAGGCTGCGCCAAGACGCGGAACAAGGGCACCTGCGGGAACCGCCTGACCATCAAACGCAACGACTTCGAGGCCCGTGTCCTGTCCGGCCTCAAGGACCAGTTGCTGCACCCGGACCTCATTGCGGAATAGGTCCGGGCCTATCAGTCCGAGTTCAACCAGCTGAGCGGCACAATCCGCGCGGATCGCCTGGCGGATATCCGCGAACTGGCTAAGATCACGCGGCAAATAGATCAGATGGTGAATGCCATCGCAGAGGGCATGTTTCATCCCAGCATGAAGGACAAGATGACGACGTTGGAATCAACCAAGGCGACGCTCACGGCGAAGCTGCGGGATGCCAATGATGCTGCCCCTGTCTTGCTACACCCCGGACTGGCCGACCGGTATCAAGAGCAGGTGGCCAACCTGACGGCGGCCTTGGGCAGCGACAGAACCAAGGCAGAAGCGACCTCAATCATCCGCAGCCTTCTGACGGAAATCCGGCTCATCCCGCAGGACGGCGTGCTTGCGATTGAACTGGTGGGGGCGCTGGCGGGTCTACTGTCATTGGGCGGTCCCAGAAACGACGAAAGCCACCCGAAGGTGGCTTGTTCGACAATAGTGGTTGCGGGAGTAGGATTTGAACCTACGACCTTCAGGTTATGAGCCTGACGAGCTACCGGGCTGCTCCATCCCGCGACAGGGTGTTTTAAATCGTTTGAGAGATACAGGTTGAACGTTTGGGTTCAACCACGGGTGTTTCTTACTAGGTGTGGCAATGACTTACTCTCCCACGTCTTAAGACGCAGTACCATCAGCGCTGTGGCACTTAACGGCCGAGTTCGGGATGGGATCGGGTGTTTTGCTCACGCTATGATCACCACACCAAGAAAGAAACACCGGCGGACGCACCCGTGTGCGTCCGCCGGGTGGCAGAGCACGTTCGCAAAGCAAATGTGCAGCCACTCAGCAGAACACTTCGGTGCATCTACCTATGTTTGTCATCAGCGGCCTGCGTTTTCACGCGGACCGTCGTTCAAGCCAAGTACGGCTAATGTTGTGTATGTATTATGATTTGGGTCAGTCGAAGTCTCGCTTCTACTGGATCAAATCAAGCCTATCGGACCATTAGTACCAGTCAACTGAACACATTGCTGCGCTTACATCTCTGGCCTATCGACGAGGTGGTCTACCTCGGTCCTCAGGGATACCTTGTTTTGAGGGGGGCTTCCCGCTTAGATGCCTTCAGCGGTTATCCTGTCCGATCATAGCTACCCTGCACTGCCGTTGGCACGACAACAGGTCCACCAGTGGATCGTTCACCCCGGTCCTCTCGTACTAGGGGCAACTCCTCTCAAGTATCCTACACCCACGGAAGATAGGGACCGAACTGTCTCACGACGTTCTAAACCCAGCTCACGTACCTCTTTAAACGGCGAACAGCCGTACCCTTGGGACCTGCTCCAGCCCCAGGATGAGATGAGCCGACATCGAGGTGCCAAACGGTGCCGTCGATATGGACTCTTGGGCACCATCAGCCTGTTATCCCCAGCGTACCTTTTATCCGTTGAGCGATGGCCCTTCCACGCGGGACCACCGGATCACTATGGCCGTCTTTCGACTCTGCTCGACTTGTCAGTCTTGCAGTCAGGCTGGCTTCTGCCATTGCACTCAACGAGCGATTTCCGACCGCTCTGAGCCAACCTTCGCGCGCCTCCGTTACAATTTGGGAGGCGACCGCCCCAGTCAAACTACCCACCACACAGGGTCCCGGATCCGGATAACGGACCGCGGTTAGACATCAAGCAGAGCAAGGGTGGTATCTCAAGGGAGGCTCCACCAGGACCAGAGTCCCGGCTTCAAAGCCTACCACCTATCCTGCGCATGCTGTACCTGATGCCAGTGTGAAGCTATAGTAAAGGTGCATGGGGTCTTTCCGTCTAACCGCGGGTAGCCTGCATCTTGACAGGCAATTCAATTTCGCTGAGTCCACATTTGAGACAGCGGGGAAGTCGTTACGCCATTCGTGCAGGTCGGAACTTACCCGACAAGGAATTTCGCTACCTTAGGACCGTTATAGTTACGGCCGCCGTTTACCTGGGCTTCAATTCGGAGCTTGCACTCCTCCTTTTAACCTTCAGGCACCGGGCAGGCGTCAGACCCTATACGTCGTCTTGCGACTTCGCAGAGCCCTGTTTTTTTTGTAAACCGGCGCCACCCCCCTGGTTTGTGCCCCCGCCCAAAACTTGCGTTCTGAACGGGCCTCCTTCTCGCGAACTTACGGAGGTATTTTGCCGAGTTCCTTAAATGTGGTTCTCTCAAGCGCCTTGGTATTCTCTACCAGTCCACCTGTGTCGGTTTAGGGTACGATCTTATAGGAGGGCTATTTCCAGGAACCTGTTGGCAGCCCATTCAATCCGATAAGGATGAACTACGTTTCAGATCCGTCACCACTCCACGGCCCAGGAATATTAACCTGGTTCCCATCGACTACGCCTTTCGGCCTCGCCTTAGGGGTCGGCTTACCCTGCTCAGATTAGCTTTAAGCAGGAACCCTTGGACTTTCGGCGAGGGAGTCTCTCACTCCCTTTGTCGCTACTCATGTCATCATTCTCACTAGTGATCTCTCCACCCCATCCCTCACAGGGGGGCTTCACAGAAAGCTCCGCGTCTCCAAAGCAGCCTAAACTGCTGAAGAGACATGGAACTATGTCACACTACGCTCTGCTACCGCGTATATTGCTATACACCCTAGACTTCGGCTCATGGCTTGAGCCCCGTTACATCTTCGCCGCAGGACAGCTTGTTTAGACCAGTGAGCTGTTACGCTATCTTTAAAGGATGGCTGCTTCTAAGCCAACCTCCTGGTTGTTTTGGCCGTCCCACCTGCTTTCCCACTTAGCCATGAATTAGGGGCCTTAGTCGTAGGTCAGGGTTGTTTCCCTCTTCACACCGGACGTTAGCACCCGATGTGTGTCTGCCGTCTAGTACTCCTCGGTATTCGGAGTTTGGTTAGGATCAGTAAGCCGGTAAGGCCCCATTACCCATCCAGTGCTCTACCCCCGAGGGTATTCGGACGACGCTCTACCTAAATAGATTTCGCAGAGAACCAGCTATCTCCGAGTTTGATTGGCCTTTCACCCCTAGGCACACCTCATCCCGACCTTTTTCAACAGGTGTGGGTTCGGACCTCCAGTTAGTGTTACCTAACCTTCATCCCGGACATGCCTAGATCACTCGGTTTCGGGTCTGATCCCACAAACTCAATCGCCCTATTAAGACTCGCTTTCGCTGCGCCTACACCTAACGGCTTAAGCTTGCTTGTGAGACCAAGTCGATGACCCATTATACAAAAGGTACGCTGTCAGGCCTCAAGGACCCTCCAACTGCTTGTAGGCGTTCGGTTTCAGGTACTGTTTCACTCCCCTCGTCGGGGTGCTTTTCACCTTTCCCTCACGGTACTGGTTCGCTATCGGTCAGTAAGGAGTACTTAGCCTTCGAAGGTGGTCCTCCGATGTTCAGACAGGATTTCACGTGTCCCGCCCTACTTAATACGTCCAATTGAGCTTCCAATACGGGGCTGTCACCCACTCTGGCTATCCTTTCCAGGATATTCTTGTCACTCTCATGGCTCGGCTGGTCCCCGTTCGCTCGCCGCTACTAGGGGAGTATCTGTTGATTTCCTTTCCTCCGGGTACTTAGATGTTTCAGTTCCCCGGGTTTGCTTTTCTAAACCTATGTATTCAGTCTAGAAATACCTGGTTTATCCCGCTGTTAGCTGTCTTGCGACAGTAACAACAAAATATCAGGTGGGTTGCCCCATTCGGAAATCCATGGATCAAAGCTTATTCT